>JBCCTU010000015.1:0-2430 GCA_039198065.1 Pseudomonadota bacterium | reverse complement strand
CTCAAACTCAGGCGCCCGAAGTCCATGACCCGACACCAGTGGTCGGCCGTCGAAAGGGCCCTGCGGTTTCACCGCCGCGATCGCACCTCGACGGCAGGCGAGTTTCTGTATGTATTCCGTGGGTTGAGACGCCGGCGCAGCTTCGCCGTGAGTGCGGTGCTTCTGCTCCTCGTCGTTTCCGCGTTCTTTGCCTACATGGCGCAGCGGGAGACCGGCCCCAGCGTGCCTTTCGACGAATTACCCGCGGTTGTGCAGGCGGAGTTCAATGACAAGCTGACCAAAGGGAATCAGTCTCTGGTCATCGGTGATCTCGACGGCGCCTTGAGGTACTTCATGGAAAGCTGGCAGTTGCATCCGCGTAACCCGGACGCCAAAGCCGGGCTCGACGAAATCCTCGGACAGCTGGAGTCCCGAGTAGAGGCCGCGGGCACGCGGCGCGAGCAGGAATTCCTCCTCGCCTTCTTCGATGCGTACGCCGACCACCCTTACTTTGCCGGTGACAGCGCTTTTCGGGGACTGCATCAGAGGCTCAGCGACGCGCTGAACGAGTTGCCGTAGCTTGCCGGTGTCTGGAATTCCCGGGGATGGGTCGTGCGCTGCTGTGGGCAGGATCCGGCGGGCATCCAGGCCGACGTTTCGCCGGGCGCCAGCCGATCTAAATGGGGTTCGGTCGCCGAAGCGGTGAGCCAGGGCGGCCAACTTCGAAACCACAGGGGTTTGCGGCTCATAGCACAGCTTTAGCGGGCGGTCGGATGGCCGGAGGGTATCTGTGCTAGCTTTGGATAAAGCCGCCCAGCTTGAGATTTAAGGTTTCCTGCAACTTCGAATGCGGACACCGGCCGACGACAACGGTAGGAGTATCACGCGTGAATCGATCCAAGCCAGCCGCCTTGATTGCCGCGATCGTCACCGTCGCCGTGAGCAGCTGCGCGACCACGCCTCCGGTGTCGGAAACACCGCCGTCCGCCCAGGTACAGGACTACTACATCGTGGATTGCCTGCTTCCGGGACAGCTACGGCGCCTGGGCAACAAAACCTATGTGACCGCGCGGCGACCAGTGCGAACAACCGCTGTCGACTGCAATATCCGGGGCGGAGAGTACGTCGCCTTTGACCGCGCGGACTACCAAACCGCCCTCCGGGTCTGGCTGCCTGCCGCCGAAGAGGGGGATCCCGAGGCCCAGAACGCGGTTGGAGAGATTTTCGAGCGAGGCCTGGGGACGGTACCGAACGAAGAGCTTGCAGCGGTGTGGTACCGCAGGGCCGCGGAGCAGGGGTACAAGGCCGCCCAGGTAAACCTTGCCATGCTGTACGAAGTAGGCCGCGGCGTGCCCCGTGATCAACGCATCGCGATGAACTGGTACCGCAGGGCCTGGGGCATCTCGGACGACGAACTGGTGCTGCGATCAGAAGTGGAAGCTGATGCTCATGCCCGGGCGCGCGCCATGGCTGAAGCCGAACGACAGGCCGAAGCCCAGCGAAGGGCAGAGGCCGAACGAAAAGCCGCGGCCGCCGCGAAAGCGGAAGCGGCGCAGAGGGCCGGCTCGAGGCGAAGAGTAAAAGCACCGCGAGCGGATACCGAAAGCGCGAGCAGCGGTGAGGAAGCCGGCGCGCAAGACGAAACGCCAAGCCCGGTCGCGGGGAAAGCAGGTCAGGGATTCGCTGCGATCATGCCGCCGGATGCTCCGAGCGTCAGTGCGAAGGGCCGCGACTACGGTCGCTACTTCGCGCTGATTATCGGCAATGCCGACTATGAAAATCTCAGTCCCCTGGAAACCCCGCTCGCCGATGGGCGAAGGCTGGCCGAGGTGCTGACCGACAACTATCAGTTCTCGCTGCAGGTGATCAGCAACGGCGACGACGTCGCCATGCTGCGTGCCCTGAACCAGCTCAACGAAGTGCTACGCGAAGAAGACAACCTCCTTATCTTCTACTCGGGCCATGGCAACCGTCGCTCCTCGGCCACCTACAGTTCCGGCTATTGGTTACCGATCAACGCGCAGGCGCCGCCCGACGATACCTTCTGGGTGCCTACGGAGCAGGTCACAGGCCATCTGGCACGACTCAAGGCCAGGCGCATTCTCGTAATCGCCGACTCCGCCTTCGCCGGTCTCCTGGCAGACAACCCGGCCTTCCTGTTTGCCAGCGATCCCGCAATGCTGCGCAGCGAACCGTATATCGATCTGCGACTCCCGAACCGCGCACGGCTGTTGATGACGTCGGGAGTGGACGCGCCCTTACCCCGCCGCAACACGACGGACACCTCCGTCTTCGCGGATGCGCTGATAGATGCCCTGAGTAAGAACACCGGCGTGCTTACGGCGCCGGCGCTGTTCCTGTCGCTCCTGAATGAACTCGCCATTCGGCAGCCCGAGCTCGATCCGGAATTCAAGGCGATCCGTCGTGCCGGCGATGAGGTCGGCGACTTCT
>JBCCTU010000014.1:0-9303 GCA_039198065.1 Pseudomonadota bacterium | reverse complement strand
TCGAACCATCTGCCAGCGCGATCAAAAAAAGCGATCGATATGACCCAGGCAAAGTTGTTGCCGACTATTCGGGCGACCAGGTACTTTTTCCCACGACTCGGCGGTAGTCGATTCTTTACGCTGATCCATTCGCCCATCACTCGCCCCCTTCCTGGGTGGTGGCCCCAATCTCGCGCGGGTAGTAAAAGACTGTTAGGTGCGGGCCGTCGATCTCACGAGCCCAGTCCGGCACATTCCATGACCGTTCGTCGTCCTCTGGAATGTCCAGAAAGTCATCCCAGGCTTCTAGGTATTCGGCGGGTATCAGGTACCAATGGCACGAATTGTCTTGCACCATCATGAATGGCTGTGCGACGGGCTCACTCATTCTTCGGTTCCTTCCTGGGTGGTGGGGGTGGGGTGAACCCAGCCATCCGCATAGACAGACACTACGGTCAGCGACTGTTGCAGACCGTCTGCAAGCTTCTGCACGTCGGAGAACCGATAGGGGTTGCCCAGCTCGTACCAGCCGCCTAGCCCACCTGTAGTGCGGTAGCAGGCGTAATTTCCCTCTTTCTCAGGCATCGCATTCTCTAGACTTATCGGCGGTAGAGCGCGGCGTGTACTCAGCCAGGCACTTTCGGCGACGCTTCCATCGAGCACGCCAGTTGCACGGCGGGGCGCCTCCGTAGGCTCCGCAGCCGGCACGGTCCAGCGGTAGGTCACAGCCCCAGCAAGTCCGACGCCGTAGGTAGCGCTTGGCGTTCTTTGTCAGTTTGCTGAGTTGGTGCTCATCGACGTCCCGACGCCAAAACTGGCCGTCCTCGGCCCTCATGTGCATGCGGGTGAGGTCGACCTGAAAGCACCATTCCCTTCGGTGATTGGGATGCGCGAACAGGGCCGGGGCGCAATTAATCGGTGAGGGGCCGTTTCGCGCAAAGTCGCTCCCCGCCATGGATGCTTCAAGCCAGGTCACTAGCTGCACCCCCGAGACTGGCAGTGTCGCGCTCTCCGGCGGTGCGCTGCTCGGCCAATTTTCCCGGCCAATTGCACTTTGAGCCTCACCGAGGCTCGCGCTAAGCTATTGATTACGCAGAGTTTGGAAGAGTGGCGAAGTGGTAAAAAGAGCCAAAAACAGGTTCGAATCCTGTCGGGTCCGCCACTCCTCGCGATCGCAAGATCCGTTCATCGAACCGGTTGCCCCGACAGCATATGCACGCTGATGAAGGGTAGCCAAATGACTTCATCTCGCCGTTCACTCTTCGCGCCGTACACAACCCTGTGGCTCGCCGTGTTTCTGTGTCCTTCGATCCGGGCGCTTGCGACCGATTCAGTCCCGCCCACCATCGAAGACTACGGGCAACTACCCACCATTCGCGACATCGAAATCTCGCCGGATGGCAAGCACTACGCATACATCCAGCGCATGGCAGACGACAAAACACTCTTTGCCGTCGTAGAGATTGAAACGCAGGAACTCGTCGGAGCCGTGCGTTCAAGCAAACAAAAGGCGCGTTCGATTGACTTCGTGACCGATCGGTTCGTGATTCTGCGAGCATCTGAGACCAAGAAGTCTGCGGCTGTGCGTGGTGCTTGGGAACAGGACTACGCCGTCGCCTACGATCTCAAGACCAAAAAACAGCGGGCGTTGCCGCATCGCTTTGACAACCTTTACTTTGCGCAGAGCGGCATGGGCCGAATTGTTGGCGTTACTCCGTCACAGGATGCGGTGTTCATGCCGGCGTTCACTGGGCAACCCGGGGATGACCCGGAATTTGATCTCTTACGGGTCGCTCTGGAAAGCGGCCGGGCTCGAACGTATCGCAAAGGGACTCGCCACACGATCGATTGGTTCCTTCGCCAAGACGGCGCTGTACTTGCGCGGGAAGAGTTCGACAACGAGGAGGATGTTCACCGGGTGCAAGTTCCTGCCGGTAAGTCCTGGCGTACGATCTACGAACAACAGACGGACATACCGAGCATCGCACTTCTCGGGTCAACACCGGATGGTCAGGCGCTCGTGTTCACCGGCTCGTCGACAGAAGGCGCTTCGCTCTTCCATCTTGATCTTAAGACCGGTGCCATTGCTGGGCCGTTTCTCTCGCAGGCAGATCGAGAGATCGAGCGCGTTCTCACGCGCGGGGTGCACGGCGAGTACGTAGGTGTCCAACTGAGCGGCCCGAAACCCGAGTACCGGTTTGAAGGGGATTCACGAGACGCACCCATGCAGGCGCTGCTCAACAGCTACCCGACCAGCTCGCTGTACCCGATATCAGAAACTCGTGACAGGTCTCGATCAATCGTCCGGGTCACCGGTAACGATGGCGCCCACGATTTTCTGCTCTACGATAAACCGAGCGACGCACTGTCGCTCCTCGCGCGTGGCTATCCACGCATCACACCGGATTACATCGCCGAGATTCAGGCCATCCGCTACCCGGCGCGAGACGGCACCAAGATTCCAGCGATTCTGACATGGCCCTTAGGGGAGTCAGAACGAAAGAACCTGCCGACGCTCGTCTTTCCCCACGGCGGTCCAGAGAGCTACGACCGTATCGCCTTTGACTGGTGGGCTCAGTACTTCGCCAGTCGCGGGTATCTTGTGCTGCAGCCGAATTTTCGAGGCTCCTCGGGCTACGGGGCGGAATACACCCGCGCAGGTTACGGTGAGTGGGGCCGACTCATGCAGGATGATGTGTCTGATGGACTAAACGCGCTCGTGCGAGCCGGTTACGCGGATCCGGAGCGCGTATGCATCATGGGCGCGTCCTACGGCGGCTACTCGGCTCTGGCCGGCGGTGCGTTTACACCGGATCTCTACCGATGCGTCATCGCGGTGGCTGGTGTTTCAGACCTCCCGCAGATGTTGAGGGACGAGGTTTCAGACCGCGGCCGTGATCATTGGGTCGTGTCTTACTGGGAACGCTTCATCGGTGACTCAAAGGCAAAGAAAGCGCTCCTCAAATCGGTGTCGCCAGCCAATGCTGCCGATCGATTTCAGGCGCCGGTTTTGCTCATCCACGGCAACGACGACACCGTAGTGCCGTTAAGCCAAAGCGTTCGTATGCGACGCCGATTATCACGGGCGGACAAGCAGGTTCAGCTCGTCAAACTCAAGGGCGAAGATCACTGGCTTTCGCGCAGTTCCAGCCGTTTAGCGACCTTGCGGGCAATCGCTCGGTTTCTTAACGAGCACAACCCGGTGTCTGCCGCTCGTTAAGCCGCACGGTCACCGAATCCCAAGGTCTTCCTACGCTAGCTTGTGCTAGGGCATTTCATTGAAGAAAAGCTGCTCCAGATCGACTGTTTCCTCGTTCCCCGCCAGTGCGCTACGTACATCCGTTGAGAGAATCACCAGCGCGCGTCCCGCCGGGTCGGTAGCCGCGCGTTGGTTAGACGTCAGGTAGAACTCGCGGATGCCGTCACCATCGAGGTCCGGAGCTCGAAGGAGCTCCGTCGACAGCGATTCGAACTGGCCCTGAACCGTGCTCAAAAGCGTACCTTGCGTGGCGTCGAAGGCGCTGAGCGTTAGTTCGTTCGTGGTCAACGCCGTCAGTGCCGCACCGCGAAGGATGTAGATCGGTCCAGCGGTAAGGGCGCTGTTCTGAAACTGACCAAAGGCAACCTCACCGCGCCCGTCGCCGTCGAGATCTTCGAGACCCGCGATCGCGTTTGGTGCCGCTGGCGATCCGCCGGTGCCGTCGGAGACCAGGTCGACAAACTCACCGGCAGCAAAGTTGGTTCCGTCCAGTGCGGTGACCGCGGGAGTCATCAGGCGCGGCGCAATGGCGCTACCGGCGATGACACCGGCTTGGGAGCCCGCGTCGTCGGTCCGCAGCGTAAACAGGAGATCGCTTTGCCCATCGGCATCGAAATCAGTTGCTGCAAAACTTGCCGGGGCGTTGGTTGCGGTTGTGAGCCGCAGGGGATCAAGGTCGAGCAGTGTGCCTCCACCGGAGGCGGTGAGCCGAGCGCTGTCGATAACGGCGATTGAGTCATTACCGGCAAAGACAAGTTCCGCACCGCCGTCCGAGCCCAGGTTTCCGAGCAACTGCGCGCCGCCGATCGGCAGTACCGGATCGGCCGACAGCTCACCTTGAAAAAACTTAGTGGCCGGAGCCAGATCCCAATCAAGGTTTCCGGACGCGGCGCGGAGGTCCGCGTTGGCGACGACGAAGAGTTTGCCGGTTTCTGAACCGGTTCCAATCGCGGAGGGGAGAGCCACCACCAGTTCGTCACCGGCAACACCGTCGAGGTCGCCAACGGTGATGATCAACTCGCCGCCGTTGAAGTCGGCTTCACCGGTTAGGGACAGCCCCCCGGTGGCTGTCAGGCTGTTCAGGTCGAGGATTCCGGACGTGTTGGCCGCGATTGCGCTTGCGAAGACGACGTAGGCCGATGGTCGTCGCAGCAGTTCAAACCCGTCGTTCGGCGGCTGCTCGGCGTTGATGAGCAGATCCGCTGCGCCGTCGCCGTCCAGGTCAGAAATCGCTTGTGCGACAACGGAACGGGCAGTAGCGCCGCCGCCGAGCTCAAAGGTGCCTGTGATCCGGAGGCGGTCGCCGGCGGGCAGGGTAGTGAGATCGATTTCCGCGCCGCCGGTAGCTGCGAGGGCCGCTTGCAGCGCTTCGCCGAACACCAAGGTGCCACCGGTGGGGTTGCCGTCTCCGGCGCCTGCCGCATCACTGAGCCAGAAGTCGCCCGTGCCGCGTCCGTCCAGGTCCGGGAGTGCGGCGACGTCCTTCAGGTTGTCGGTGAAGAGCACGCCCGAGGTCACGCGACTCGGTAGGTCGATGAGGGACACCTTTACCGAGCATCGGTCGCTTAGCGCCGTCGTTCGATAGTCCGCAGCGACCTCAAACTGAAAGCCCGGGTCGAAAGCTTCAGCATCGAGCCCCTCGATCAATGATATCTCTCCCGTTATCGGATCGATGCTTAAGGAGCCGTCGATGCGCAGATCCGTGCTGCTCAGATTCTCGAACACGGCCTGAGCATCGTCACCGGCGTCCGGGTCGCTCCCGGACAGCGTCGCAATAACGCCGCTGGTGTTTTCGTTTACTGACACAGCGGCCACGGTGTCGCAGACCGGAGGCTCGTCGACGTTGGTGATGGTTACGGTCACGGTGCGGTTCACCGTGTTCGTCCCATCGGACAACGTCACCGTCTGAACGTAGACGTTGTCGCCGTTCTCATCGAGGGGCATTTCGAAGTCGAACGCTTGGGTGCCGAGCACTTCGCCCGTTCCCGTGTTGAGCGTAAAAAACTGGCCGTCCGCGGAGTTGCCGATGGTGATTGTCACCGTATCGCCTTCCGGATCGTCAACATCGAGAAAGAAGGACACCGCTCCGTCTTCGGGAAAAACGGGGTTCAAGTTCCCGATGAGCGTGGGCGCTGCGTTTGTCGGTGGGGGTGGCGGGGTGTTTCCGCCGCCACCTCCTCCACCACCGCCACCGCCTCCACCACCGCAGGCCTGCAGCGTCAGCACGGTAGCGGCGAACACTCCCCACGACACGCGAGCGCCATCGCGACTGCGACGGCGTTTCACTTTTAATTCGATCATGACTCTCTCCCCAACTCGAATTGCCTTCGAGCTCTGGAACGCTTGCCTGGCGGGGCCATGGTCGGATACCGACGAGGCTGCGCTACGCGTTCTCTTGTTGTGTCTCTCTCTCCACCCGGTCGGCCTTCAGGTCCCCAGACCCGGTGCTGACCGCATGCTTTAGCGTAACAAGACCCACCTGTGACGTTTGTATGGAGTCGTGCTGCGCTCCCTGTCAGACACGCCCGCTCAGCTGTCGGCTATGCGCGCGACCGGGTGCCGCCCGCCGGGTGCGGCCCGCTGCGCGATGGCTGTTCCTAGATACTTCTCAGCATCGATCCCTTAAACTTCGCGGTCAGCGCATCGATGGGGCAGGCCGAATCCGGCCATGATGGCGCGGAGCATTGACTCCGGGACCGTGGACGGTGCGATTTTCCAGGCACGGAGTACACATGCGATATCTAGCGGTGCTGTTGCTGATCACAGCAGCGGGCGCAGGTTGGGCTGACGCCAACCGGCAGACGAAAAACGATCGGTATGATGCCTTTCGCCAACTCGGCGTCGATCTACCCACCCCGAACAGCTATCGGACGGCCTCCGGAGCGCCGGGGAACGCGTACTGGCAGCAGCGTGCTGACTACGACATTCAGGTCGCGCTCGATGAAACGAAACGCACGGTCACCGGTTCGGAGACGATCCGCTACCGAAACCAGTCTCCGGATTCGCTGCGCTACCTCTGGGTGCAGCTCGATCAAAACCGGTTCCGCACGGACTCCCTCGAAGCGCGCAGCCAGACCGCCCCGGATCCGGTGTGGTTCCCCGATGCCGAATCGCAGGACA
This sequence comes from Pseudomonadota bacterium, assembly GCA_039198065.1. GTDB lineage: Bacteria > Pseudomonadota > Gammaproteobacteria > Pseudomonadales > Azotimanducaceae > CALHVX01. The sequence continues at coordinate 2,945 of JBCCTU010000014.1, read as the reverse complement.
TTCTGAGCTTCGGTCGGCTGGCCCGGATGCACGCCATGGAGGACGACGCCTACGGACACCGCGTCACGGCTGTGACCGACGGTTCCGGGAAGGCACTGCCGTACATCATCAACGGCACCATGATGCGCGTGGACCTGCCGAAACCGCTGCGCTCCGGTGAGAGCACGGCGATGAAGATCGACTGGTCGTTCAATGTCGTTAACGAGGCGCGGGTCGGGTCGCGGGGCGGCTACGAGTACTTCGACGAGTCCGATACCTACATCTTCTTTCTTGCCCAGTGGTTCCCGCGCCTGGTCGCCTACACCGACTACGCCGGCTGGCAGCATCAGCAGTTCATTGGCCGTGGTGAGTTCACGCTCGAGTTTGGCGACTATACGGTTGCAATCACTGTGCCCGAGGACCACATCGTTTCCGCAACCGGTGTGTTGACCAACGAGGCAGCCGTGCTGACCAAGACGCAGCAGGAACGTCTCGCCGAGGCGCGCAAGTCCGACTACCCGATGTTCATCGTCACGCCGGAAGAGGCTAAAGCAAACGAGGCGGAGAAAGCCTCGGGCACCAAAACCTGGGTATTCAAGGCGGAGAATGTCCGCGACTTTGCGTGGTCCAGCTCGCGCAAGTACATCTGGGACGCCATGATCCACAAGCAGCCGGATCCGGCGGTGCCCGAAGTGCTGGCGATGTCGTTCTACCCGAACGAGGCCGAGCCGATCTGGTCGAAGTACTCGACGGAAGCCGTGGTTCACACCATGGAGGTCTACTCGCGCTTCTCCTTCCCCTATCCCTACCCGACAGCCCAGTCCGTGAATTCCTGGAAGTCCGGGGGGATGGAGTACCCGATGATCACCTTCAACGGCTACCGGCCGGAGCCCTATGAGGTGCCGGAAGACGAGGAAGACGACGCAGACGCAGCAGCAACAGCCGAGGGTGATGAGGCAGAAGCTCCTGTCGAGTACCCGGACAACACCTACTCGCGACGAGTCAAGTACGGACTGATCGGCGTGATCATCCACGAGATCGGCCACATCTACTTCCCGATGACCGTGAACTCCGACGAGCGTCAGTGGACCTGGATGGACGAAGGCATTAACTCCTTCCTCGAGTACTTGGCGGAACTCGAGTGGGAAGAGAACTTTCCGGCTTACCGGCCGAACACGAGCCCACTGGAGTACATCACCGGCTACATGACGAGCGACTATCAGGTGCCGATCATGACCCAGTCGGATTCGATCCTTCAGTTTGGCAACAACGCCTACAGCAAGCCGACGGCGGCGCTGACCGTGCTGCGAGAAACGGTCCTCGGTCGTGATCTGTTCGACTTTGCATTCCGCGAGTACTCTCGGCGCTGGAAGTTCAAGCGCCCGACGCCGGCCGACTTCTTCCGCACCATGGAAGACGCGTCGGCTACAGATCTCGACTGGTTCTGGCGCGGTTGGTTCTACACCACCGATCACGTCGATGTCGCGATCACCGATGTTCGCAGCTATCAGGTGAAGACGGGTGATCCGGATGTTGAGTTCCCCTTAGACGCAAAGGAAACCGCGGCGCTGATTCCGGAGCCGTTGGAGCAGATCCGTAACGAGGCAGAAAAGCTCCCGTACCGTCTTGAACGGCGTAAAGGACTCACGGATTTCTACAACGAGAACGATCGCTTCACGGTCTCCAACAAGGACCGCAACGCCTACCTCGATTTCCTGGAAGGCCTGGAAGACTGGGAGCGGGCGACGCTTGAGCGCGCTATCGAAGAGAACCATTACTACACGTTCGTTGACTTCGAGAACCTCGGCGGACTGGTGTCTCCGATTCCGCTGACAATTGGTCTCGAAAGCGGTGATACGCAGTCGCTGATGATCCCGGCGGAGATCTGGCGTCGAAACAGCCAAGCGGTCACGAAGATTCTGGTCACCGAAACTCCGGTCGCCTACGTCGAAGCGGACGTTGCGCATCAAACCGCGGACGCGGATTTCCGCAACAACCGCTTTCCGCAGACCGTGCATCGCTCACGCCTGGCGCTCTATAAGTCCGACTATCCAGATCGAGATCTCATGGCCGACATGCTGGCGAAGCTGAGAACCCCGAAGGATGAGCCTGAGGGTTCGGACAAGCCGGTACCGCTCGCGCCCACAGCGCCCACAGCGCCGGCTGCGACGGAGTAGGGCGACGACGCGGTTGTTCGCAGTAGCAGCTCGCGCAGCAACAGCAGCCGTAGCGCTGACCCTCTGGATCAGCGCAGCCCCGACGTTCGCTCACCGCATACCCGAATGTGTGAGTACCGTGCGGGTGTTGCCAGATCGCATTGAAGTCGAGCACCGCATGCATCGCCACGATGCGGCGGAGCTGTTGCGGGCAAGTGACGCACGGTTTGCCGAACCCGAGCTGGATCGACTCGAAGAGCAGGCGGCGTTCGCCCTCATGTTGGAGTCAGCGTTCGCGCTCAAGCTCAAAGACGAGGAACCGCTAGCGCTTACGTTGGTAGGCGCCGAGGCGGAAGGCGAGCGGGTGTACGTGTATCAGGAGATTGAAGGCACCTTCGCCGCTCTTGCGCTCGAAGCGAGCCAGCGCCTGTTCTCGGATGCGCCGGGCCGCACCGTCGCGGAAGTGTTTCTAGAAGCAGACGATCGCCGAATTCGACGGGTGGCTGAACCGAACGGTGACTGGATCCGCTTCGATGACGTTGTGGCGATTCCGGAGGCGAAGTAGGGTGCACGTCTGTGCCCGCCATCTGCGCTTTTTCAACCTCCGCTTTTGGCCCCGTAGTTCAATGGATAGAACGACCGCCTCCTAAGCGGTAGATGCAGGTTCGATTCCTGCCGGGGCTACCAGATCAATACCTGCTCTGCCGACTTGGTCGGTGCCCACACCTTCTTTCCGTACTCTCCCACGCCGGGGCGCTGCGACACTTAAGGCCGGTCGATGTCTGAATCGCCCATGTTGATCAACCAGTT
>JBCCTU010000013.1:0-47272 GCA_039198065.1 Pseudomonadota bacterium | reverse complement strand
ATAAAAACAATATCTACGCGACAGGGCGATGTGGAATGTGCCGTGCGATGAAACTTGCTGTGTTGGGCGCCACTCTTCTGGGATGGTCAGCATCGGCTACCGCGCTCACCGTGCGGGACATTGTAGCCATCTGTGAATCCGCCGAGGCGGCCTGTGAGTCCGTACCGGTACTCAACGCCTATGTCGGGGGTGCGCTGGACTTCGTTGCCGTCCTAGCCGAGCAGACCGAGTACCTTGAACCCGTTTACTGCCGCTCCCCGCGAGAGTTTTTCGACGTCGCGGCCATCATCCGTTTCGTCGTCGATCGTCAGGCTGGCAATGAGGCGCGCAACGCCATGGCGCTGATGCTTCGCTATCTGGAAGTAGAAGGCGGCTGTGGAGGGGACTCAGGGCTGTTGCAACCCCTGCGCTGATCTAAGACGGTACCAGGGTCCGGCGTTCGATCCGGTACTGGTGATAAAGCAAGTACGCAATGCCGAGGGTGCAGGGCGTAGCCCAGAGTATGGGATTCAACGCGGCGGCTGGCAGCAGGTTCACAGCCCCGAACGCGAGAAACGCGGTATAGACCGAGATTCCTGCACCAACCAGCCCGCGCGTGTGTTGGATCAGCCACTCCGTAGGGGTCGGTCGATCCGTCAGAATGAACCGCGTGTTCAAGATCCCGGCAGCGACACCGACAATGGCCATCGCCGCCAGCAGCGGCATATCAATGCGGAAGCTCTGCACGGCGCAGTTGACGGCGGTCGCAAACGTCGCGGCCTGCAGCGCCAGATTCCAACCGGTTCGGTTGGCTGAATGGTTGCCCCGGTTGATTACACACAGCCTGCCGTAGATCGCGAGGTTCACAGTCATCGTTGCCAGATACAGCATCATCCATCCGAACACCGCACGGATCTTTACGGCGTTGTCCCAGAAGGGATGGGTTTCCAGCGGCGCGTAGAGGGTGCAGAGGCTGATGCCCACCGCGATTACGCCAGTCGCCACCAGCGCTCGCTGGAACACGACCCCCCACCGTCGGTGCGCCTCCGAACCCTTGCGAGTGAGAATGGGAACCCAGAGCGTGATCAGGCCCACGGTCCCAGTGACGATGTGCGCGTAGACAAGCCCGGTAAAAAGCATCATCGGAAATTGACAACTATTCGTAGCGTCGGCTGGACAGTAAACTAGGGCAACTGGCGCTTCAACGCATCTAATTCGGTCTAATCCCTAGGCTATCGCGGGGAGTCGCTAGATTTGGCCTGTTTGAACCCCAAACCTGTTCACCGAGAGGAGATCGCACGGCATGACCGAACGCCCAACCGCCGTTGTAATTGGCAGTGGATTTGGAGGCCTGGCGGCTGCCGTGCGACTCGGCGCGCGCGGCTATCGTGTCATCGTCTGTGAGCAGCTTGATGCGCCCGGGGGCAGGGCCTATGTGTACCGCCAGGATGGTTTCACCTTCGATGCCGGCCCGACCATTGTTACAGCGCCGTTTCTCCTGGAAGAACTCTGGGCGCTTGCAGGGCGACGCCTCGAGGACGACGTGACCTTGAAATCGCTCGATCCGTATTACCGCATTCGCTTCGATGACGGAACGCACTTCGACTACCACGGTGATCCGCAGGCCATGCGTCAGCAGATCGCCAAGTTCAGCGCTGAAGATCTCGAGGGCTACGACCGTTTTCTCGAAGCCAGTGCAAAGCTGTACAAGCTCGGCTTTGATGAGCTACTGCACGTGTCCTTCGAGTCGCTGTGGACCATGATCAAAGCGCTGCCGGCGCTGATCAGCACGCAGTTCTATCGCTCTGTCTATTCGATGGTTGCGAGCTACATCAAGCACCCGAAACTGCGGCAGGTGTTCAGCTTTCATCCGCTGCTGATCGGCGGTAATCCGAAGTCCGCTACGGCGATTTACGCGCTCATTGCACATCTCGAGCGCACCCATGGAGTTCACTACGCCATGGGAGGAACGGGAGAATTGATCAGCGGTCTCGTCAAGCTCATCGAAGGACAGGGTGGCGAGGTACGCTGCAACGCGCGCGTGGAAGAGATCGTGGTTCGCGATGGCCGTGCCCAGGGTGTCCGGCTGGCGTCCGGTGACACGATCGATGCGACGGTCGTCGTGTCCAATGCCGATTCGGCAACCACTTATCGGAGCCTCGTCTCCGCGGATCACCGCAATCGCTGGACCGATCGAAAGTTGGACCGATCACGCTACTCCATGAGTCTCTTCGTTTGGTACTTCGGTACCAACAAGCAATATCCCGACCTGCCGCACCATATGATTCTGCTGGGGCCGCGCTACGAAGGGCTTCTCGACGACATCTTCAACAAGAAGGTTCTGGCTGATGACTTCAGTCTGTATCTGCATCGACCGACAGCGTCGGATCCGTCGATGGCACCGGAAGGGTGCGAAGCTTTTTATGTGCTGTCACCGGTGCCAAATTTGGATGCCGATGTGGATTGGACAGCGCAGGCGGAGAAATACCGCCAACGCATCGAAGCCTATCTTGAGGAAACCGTGATGCCGGGGCTCAAGAAGTCCGTAGTTACGTCCCGGATGCTGACGCCCATCGACTTCCGCGATCGATTGTCTTCGGCAGCCGGTGCCGGGTTCAGTTTTGAACCCGTTCTGACGCAGACGGCCTGGTTTCGACCGCACAATCGCTCCGAAGACATCGAGGGGCTCTTTCTCGTGGGCGCGGGCACACACCCGGGAGCCGGTATGCCCGGCGTAATCTCGTCGGCGAAAGTGCTTGATGACATCGTTCCTGCGCCGGCCGCGAGCGCAGGCTGAGATCGACGCGGCTTGTGGTCGTTCAATGACCGAGATAGCGCCGTACGGCGGCCGCTGCGATGCGGCCGCTTTGCGTCGCCATGGGTACGCCGGCACCGGGATGTACGCTCCCACCGCTGAGAAAGAGGCCGGGTTGTCGGGTCCCGGCCCCGGGCCGCATAAAGCTTCCGGCGAAACCATGGGTCGGCCGGCCGTAGAGGGCACCGCGGGAACCGGGGAAACGCTCTTCGAAACGCGTGGGGGTTTGCCGTACGATTTCGGCCTTGGACCAGTCAATGACGACGCCATGACGGCTAAGCGTTGATTCGATCCGTCGCTGGTACTCGGCGTACGCCGCGTCGTCAAAGTGCCGCGCTGGTGCGTTCGCAAGAATGAAGGCCGGACGTTCCGTCTTCGCCTGTTCCAAGTCATCAGGCGCCGGGCAACAGAGATACAGTGTGGGTTCATCAGGCAGCGCCTGGCGTTCCCAGAGCGTGTTGAACTCTGACCGGTAGTCATTGCTGAACAACACGGTGTGGTGCGCCAGGTCGATGCCACTGATTGGCGCCACCGTGCTTAAGGTGACCGCGGACAGAGAAAATTGCGTGTCCGTGCGAGGAGCCGTCGAGCGCTGAATCGTTGGTCCGAGCAGCCCGGTGGCCAACGCCTCCGAGTCGCCGTTGAATACGACGGCGTCGGCGGCGAAGCGCGACTCACCGCTGATGAGCTCCGCTCGGTTTCTGCCGTTGAAGCGCAGCTCCTCAATGGGTGTGTTGAGGTGGATCGAGCCGCCCAGATCCGAGAGCAGGCGTGCAAAGCCCTGAGCCAGGAAGGTCATGCCTCCCCGGACGTACCACACGCCGCGTCGCTCCGCTTCAGCGATGAGCATCAGCGTTGCCGGTGCGAGAAACGGATTGGAACCGCAGTAGGTCGCGTACCGCGCAAAGAGTTGAACCAGTCGCTGATCTGTAAAGCGGCGGTGGAGTTCGTTCCACAACGAAATGAAAGGCTTCGTCGCTAGTAGATCGGTCACCCGGGTCCAGCCAACGCGGTGAGTGAGTTGCACCGCGTTCGGGCGCGAGGCGCGCATGAAGCTGTGATCGAGCGTGTCGAAGATTTTGCCAGCGTCGCGAACGAAGCCGCGATAAGCGGCGGCATTGGCTTGATCCGAAAACGCCTCGATTGCGGCAACGCTCGCATCGATCTCTTCGTACAGATCCAGCTGGCTCTCATCAAGCCAGCGATGACGCGCCAGCGTGCTGGCGCGATCGAGGGTCACATAGTCTTCCAGTGGCCGCTTGGCGTTCTCGAATAGTGCATCAAAGATCCAGCGCATGGTAAACACGGTGGGTCCGCTGTCGATGACATGGCCCCCTACGGAAATGCCGTGCAGCTTGCCGCCCAGCTGGTCGCTGCGTTCGTAGACATTTACCCGGTAGCCTGCTGCCGCGAGGTCTATCGCCGCGGCAAGCCCGCCCATGCCAGCTCCGATTACGGCCACCACTGGCGCGCTCATGCGCGCCGCTCCACAGTGCAGAGAATTTCGCGCGCTGGCCGCGTTGTCAGGCGTGCAACGGGTCGCACGCTGTGCGGCGCAGCGGGTACGAAGCGGTAGCGGCGGCTGAGTTCCGACAGGATGAGCGTCGCTTCGATGGTTGCGAAGCCCGCGCCGACGCAGATTCTCGGTCCCAGGCCAAAGGAGAGAAACACATTGTTGCGCAGTTCTGCAGCGCGCTCATCGAGGAAGCGATCCGGGTCAAAGCGGTCGGGATCGTTCCAGAGTAAGGCGTTCCGGTGCGTCGCCCAGGGCGAAATCATGATCATGGCGCCGCGCTTGATTCGACGGCCGGCAATGCGTGTTGTTTCTGCTGCAACGCGGGGGATAAAAGTGATTGGCGGGTAGAGGCGCAGGGTCTCACGGAACACGGCGCGTACATACTTGAGCTGTTTTACGCTTGCAAAGTCCACCGCGTCGGCACCACAGGTGGCGGTCGTTTCCGCGACCAGCCGTTCTTCCACGGCCGGTTGCTGGGAAAGAATGAAGAAGCTCCAGGTCAATCCGCTGGCCGTGGTTTCGTGTCCGGCGAGAAAAAACACGCCGAGCTGATCTATGAGCTCCTCTTCGCTGAAGCCTGCCCCGGATTCGTCGTCGCGTGCATCAATGATTGCTTGCACGATGTCGTTGTGCGGTGGGGTGCCAGGCTTGGGCGTAAATCGCGGTGCCAGTAGCTCGCGAATGCGGTTGCGAATGCGTTCGCAGGCATCGAGCACTGCCTGTGGCTGGCGCACATCGGACCAGGGTTTACCGAAGATCAGTTGGCCGAGGTTCACGCTGGCTACGGAGCGTTCGAAGATCGCAAAGTCGTTAAACACGGCCGCGGCCCGGTCCGACGACAGCGGCGCAGAGAACAGCGTTCGGCAGATGACGTCGGCGGTGAGCTGACTCATCAGAACGTCCAGGGAAAGCTGCGTTCCGTCCCGTGCAGCCCGGTCAAGCTGGTCGAAATAGTCTTCCAGCGTCGCGCGCATGGCAACGAAGGCCTCCTGCAAGCGCATTTGCGAGAACGCTGGATCGATCAGCTTGCGCTGCCTAAGCCAGCGGTCTCCGTGGCTGGTGAAAATCGAATCACCGACAAGTGGAGCGAGTGCGCCAACGAACAGGTCGTTCTTGGGATAAATCCGCAGCGGGTCGGTCATCACGTTGCGGATCGCATCGGGCTCGTTGATCAGTATGATGCTCCGGCGCGAGTAGCCGAGCGGTGTAACGGATTTTCGGTAGGCGTCCCGCGGAACCAGGCTCAATAGATTGCCGTCGCCCTCGCGCATGACGCGGAGCAGAGAAGGCAGCGGAGCCAGAGGTTTCGGCGCTGGCGGCCGATACAGCGGTTCGCTCATGGGCATTCGCTCTCGGTGGTTGAGCTGTGCCTCGATGGCACCGATTCAACGATAGTTGCAGCAGTGGTGACGGGGACAACGGCTTCATCTTCCGGCTGCCACTCAATGTCCCAGGTCGCAGCACTGCCGAAACTCTCACCGGTCGTCAGCGTACGAGACAGGATCGGCCAGGCTGCGTAGGTCATGAGCCAGAACGGCAGGGGGTCACGCCATTGAAAGGTCACGTCTTTAGCGCGCCACAGCAGCGGCACTTGGCGCGCGGCTTGCTTTGGTGCACGCAGCATCAGTGCCTGGGTTTCTGTTAGCGCAGCATAGAACTGCTGCAGTAGCCGATGCGGTGCTCGTCGCAGCGGGTACTCAGGATCTTCTGTCAGTATCAAACCGGCGACATCAGCGGCGTTAAAAAAGTGGAGTCCGCTGGTCGCTCGCGGATTGCATTCGATCGGCCAGGGTGGATTCGCCCCATCGTCGATGAAGTCGAAGGCAAGGAACCCGGTAAAGTTCGTTGCGGCGGCAACACGGCGGGAAAACTCCCGGTACGGTTCGTTTTCATCGATGCGTTCAAAACACACGGCTACGGTGCCCGCCATGATTCGTCCGCGATAGGCGACGGTCTCGCTGATCGTTCCGTTGACCGAAAGCGTAAGGCTACAAATCAGGTCGCCGGGTTTGAACGCCTGCAACACCCAGTGTGGGGACCGCTTGGCTTCCGGCAACCGGGCCTGTGGTGGCAGAAATTCGAGGCCGTCACCGGCGCAGGACCAGCGGCCTTTCAGTACGGTTGCGGTCGTGGCGAGTAATTCGGTGGCTCGGTCAGCGTCTGCGGTAACGGTATCCGGCACGGGCCAATCGAGGCTGCGAGAGAGCTCTATAAAACGCATCTTGTCGTGCAAAGTGAAGAGCGCTTCCGGCGTTGGGCCAAACACCCGCGGCGCCTTTGGTTGATCCGAGTGCAGGGTGGGTACAACGTGCAAGGTTTCTTCTGATACCGGCACAACCCAGTCGACCTGCTCGGCCGCAAGCGCATCGCGTAAGGCGCGGCGATACAATTCAGGATCGGATCGTGGGGCTGGAAGGACGATGCGCTTTGAAACGCTCTTTGATAGTCCGGTCAGCGTTCGTCGGTGAGGTTCCGCAACGCAGACTTGGGCACCTTGGGAGGAAAGTCCTCGGGCGAGATCCAACGCTTTGGGCAGCCGACCGAGCGTAAGCAGCACGGTCCGGCCTTTGCCGTGTTGGATCTCTTGATGGACATACTTATTACTCATAGTTACCGCGGGTGGGACAAGGTCACGATTTGCAAGTTGATCGAACTTTGGCGTGCCGATTTGAATTGCTGCAATAGCGGGTCATCTGAACCGGACCTGGAGCGTAGGTGTGCTGCCCGGGGCTTAGAAATGCCCCGCGCTCCGCGCCGCAGGTGATACATTTCAGCCAGCTTCGGCGAAGCCCACCGCAAGTGAGCCCTTACCGGCCCTCAAGTGTAATCTTTAGTTTACGTCAACTTGATATTACACTTCCCCTGGCGCACACCTTATCTCAGGGGGATCCGTCATGGCGCTTGATCAGGGAATCTCGTCGGCTAAGCGGCCCGCGGTTGGCATCAGCGGCATGGCGGGCTATGTCCCACCCTTTGAAGTTCAGCTGGACGAGTGGTGCGACTGGACCAACGGCAGTCGCAGCAAGATTCAGGCGGTGGTCGGCGAGGCCTTCCGCGTCCGGGCGCCGAACGAAAACGCCTACACTATGGCCGCAACCGCTGTTCTTCGGCTTATTGAACGCTTTGATATCGATCCTGCGGAAGTCGGTTTCCTTGCGTTGGGCACGGAGTCGAGTACGGACAATTCTGCAGGTGCCGTACTGGTCCGCGGGATGCTCGATCGTGCCTTGCCTACGATCGGTCGCGCCCCACTCAACCGAGCCTGTGAGGTGCCCGAATTCAAACACGCCTGCCTCGGGGGCGTGTATGCGCTGAAGAGTGCCGCGCGTTACCTGCAAACCGATGGTGTGGGTCGCAAAGCCATTGTTGTCTGTTCAGATATTGCGGAGTATGCCCGGGGCAGTTCTGGTGAGCCGACTCAGGGTGCGGGCGCTGTGGCGATGCTCGTCGACAACGACGCGGCTCTGTTTGCGATCGAGTCAATCAGCGGTTCATCTTCCGCCTATCGTGGGCCTGACTTTCGTAAACCGCTTACTCGTTTTATCGGCCAGTCGCCGTCCGCTTTCGCGCAGCCTCGCGATTTCCCTGTGGTCAATGGTAAATACTCGACGACCTGTTACCTCGAAGCGATGCTGACTGCCGGTCGCGATCTGTTCGAAAAGCTCACCGATTCTCCCGCAGGTTGGATGCGGCGGCTTGCAATGGTCTTTCTGCATCGACCGTATCAGCGCATGGCAGACAATGGGCTGTGCTACCTGTACCTCCTGGCGCTGGCAAAGGGTGGTGCGGCAGATCGCCAAGAACTTGTGCGTCATGCGTTGGATGCAGAACAGGATCCACAGGTACTGCTGCGGGAACTGCAGGACGTTCAACATTTGGAAGAGCTGCTCGACGACGGTCAGCTTGCAAGCGAACGCTTTCCCGTTGCGAGCGCCGTTACCCAGCGCTTTCGCTCAAGTGACACATTTTCGCAATTGGCAACCCGCGCAGGCTGCGACCTCATGCGACGAATTGGCAACCTTTATACGGCCAGCCTTCCGGCTTGGATGGCTGCCGGCGTTGAGCGCGCCGCTGCGGACGGGCAGCAACTTGCTGGAATGGAAGTGCTGGCCGCAGGCTATGGCAGTGGCGACGCAGCGGAACTGATGTGCTTGCGATTCAGCCCCGGTTGGGAGCAGGCCGCGCGTCGCGTACGGTTTGCCGAGGACATGGCAGAGGTTGAACGGCTCGATCGATCCACCTACGAAGCCTTACACGACGGCTCGCTCGACCGCCCTTATCGTCGCGACGGTGTGTTCGTTATCGATCGAGTCGGGAGCGGTGCCGCTGCCTTTGACGACTCGGGCATTGAGTACTACCGCTTTGGCTGCTGAACGGTCCCGCTAACCGGTGGCGCCTCCCTATCCGTTTACGGCGCTGGTAGGTCAGGACGCGATGCGCCAAGCCTTGCTGTGCGCAGCCGTCGATCCGTTGATCGGTGGGGTCTTGATCTACGGCGATCGCGGCACCGGCAAGTCAACGGCAGTTCGTGCGCTTGCCAGCCTGCTGCCGAAAATCAACATGGTGGTCGACTGCGCCTACCACTGCGCACCAGAGGCGACGGCCGGCCTGTGTGAGCGATGCCGCAGCAATGCTGAATCCCCGGCGGTGAAGCCACAGCCGGTTCCAGTCATCAATCTCCCCCTTGGCGCGACGGAAGATCGGGTCGTTGGTGCCCTGGACATCGAACGAGCCCTGAGCGCTGGCGAGCGCGCCTTCGAACCCGGTTTGCTCGCCGCTGCGAATCGGGGCTTTCTGTATATCGATGAAGTGAACCTCCTTGAAGACCACCTTGTCGATTTGCTTCTCGATGTAGCGGCCTCCGGCGAGAATCGCGTGGAGCGGGAAGGCCTCTCGATTCGGCATCCTGCTCGGTTCGTGCTTGTCGGCAGCGGCAATCCGGAAGAGGGCGAGCTGCGACCACAACTGCTCGACCGCTTTGGTTTGTGTGTGGATGTCACGACACCGACGGATATTCAGGATCGTGTCGAAGTCATCAAGCGTCGAGAAGCGTTTGATCAGGACCCGGCCGGCTTCACCAAGCGCTACCAACGCAAGCAATCAGCGCTGCGAAAACAGATTGTTGCGGCACAGGCGCGTCTCAACGATGTCCTGGTGCCCGATGCGGTGCTGCGCTTGGCCGCCGAACTCTGTCTCGCGTTGGGAACCGACGGGCTGCGAGGTGAGTTGACGCTGATTCGCGCCGCCAAAGCGCGTTGTGCCCTCGATGGCGAGGCGGAAGTCAGCGCGACGCATCTGCGAGCGGTTGCGCCGGCGGCCCTAACGCACCGGTTGCGTCGTGATCCGTTGGATGATGCGGGCTCGGAGGTCAGGGTCGAACGCGCGCTCGAGGCGGTGTTTGGAGCTACGAACGATGGCTGACGCGGCGTTCGCAGCATCCGTCGACGACCTCTGGGATCAGGGCGTTGCCGATTGGCAGCGAGCGCTGCGCGTGGCAGCCGTTGCTGGCCTCGGTGGTCCGTCCCTTGGCGGTGTTGTGGTCCGCGGCTGGGCGGGGCCAGTGCGCGACGCCTGGGTCGATGCGGTCAGCAGTTTCCAGAGTCCGGCCACACCGGAACGTGTCATTCACCCTCAGGTAGACGATGGTCAGCTGTTGGGCGGGTTAGCGCTGGGAGAGACCTTGGCCCAGGGTAAACCGGTATTCAGTTCCGGACTGTTATCCGCTGCGCATCTGGGGCGACTGCAGGTTCGCATGGCTGAGCGGCTTCGAGACAGTCAGATCACAGCGCTCTGTGCGGCCTTGGACGAGGGGTGTCACCGCATCGAGCGCGACGGTTGGTCCGATCGTGCCGACGCCCGGTTTCTCGTGGTTGCCTTCGATGAGTCAGAGCCGGACGAGCAGTCGCTGTCGCGCGCGTTGCAGGAGCGTCTGGCCCTGAGCGTTGATCTGCACCGAATTGCACCGAGCGTGTTGCAGTTGACCCGTGAGCTTCTTGTGCTGCCCAGCGCAGAGGAGCGGCGGGTCGTTTCTACCCGCGCTGCAGCTATGGTCCTCGACGACACGGCGGTGCACGCTCTGTGTAGTGCCGCGTTGCAGCTTGGCTTGGGGTCACTTCGTCTGCCTCAGCTTGCTGCTCGCACGGCCAAACTTTGCGCGGCGATAGACGGCAAAGTTCACATTGACCTTCAGGCCCTGGAAGAGTCCGTTGCGTTGGTGTACACGCACCGTGCTCAAGCACTACTTCCTACCCCTGCAGAAGACACCGCACCCGTGGAAGAGCAGAACGACGATGGCGCCGACGTACCTCCGCCGCCGGATCAGGATAAGGCTGAGAGTGCTGAGAACGAACTCGAAGGCCTTGATCCCGATGCGCTCACCGAACTGCTGTTGGCTGCGGCTCAGGCACCGGCAACCAACGGACTGCTGGACAGCCTCGTTCGAAACCGGCGTGAGCGGGGCGAAGGGCCATCAGGACGTTCCGGTCCCCGGCGCCGTTCTTACCGGCGGGGCGCTCCGGCGACGGCGCAGAGCGGATCGTTGCGCAGCGACCGCCGGCTAGATGTCCCTGCCACCCTCCGGGCAGCGGCCCCTTGGCAGCCGGTGCGCGGCCAGCAGTCTGGTAAACCGGTGCGATTTGAAGCCGACGATGTGCGGGTTAAGCGATACAACCAGCGGGCGAGCATGGTAACGCTGTTCGTGGTCGACGCGTCGGGCTCCGCAGCCATGCAGCGGCTGGCCGAAGCGAAGGGCTGCGTCGAACGGCTGCTGGCTGAATGTTATGTCCGTCGCGATCAGGTGGCGCTCGTTGCTTTCCGAGGCCGCAGCGCAGAGCTCACCTTGCCACCTACGCGCTCGTTGGTGCGTGCCAAACGCGCGCTGGCCGCGCTACCGGCTGGTGGTGGAACACCACTTGCGGCGGGGCTTTCCCTTGGACTCGACGTAGCGCAGCGGGTGCAGCGTACGGGCGCCGTGCCGATGCTGGTGTTACTTACCGACGGTCGTCCGAATGTGGCCCTCGATGGCCGGGGTCAACGCCAACAGGCAGCTGAAGAGGCCGAGCGCTGTGCCCGGCTCATTGGTGCGGGCGCTATTCCGTGGATGGTTGTTGACTGCGCGGTGCGAGGACAGCGGTTCCTCGAAGAACTCGCAGAACTGGGCAGCGCCGCTTACCTGCGCCTGCCTCGCCTTAATGACGAGGCGCTTTCTCAGGCGGTGCAGAACTACGGACAGTCCTTTCGCAGCGCACGCCATGCGGCGGTGACCTGATGAGCGTTTCTCAACTGTCACATGCTGAGCCTGAGATGGCATTCGATGGCTGGGCCACGCCGCAGCTCCGCATGCGATCGCTCGGTAAAGGACCGGTCGCCCTGCTGGTTCACGGAACGGCCAGCACCAGTCACAGCTGGCTTGCCTTGGCGGAGCGCCTTAAGCACCACTTTACGCTTCTGATTCCCGATCTCCCGGGCCATGGCGCGTCCGCTGTTCCTGAGCCGGGGCGCTATTCACCCCTGGCCATGGCGACGGCGCTGCATCACGCGCTCGAGGCGATCGATGAGCAACCGGAACTGGTTGTCGGTCACTCGGCGGGCTGCGCGGTGCTGGCTCGCGGGCTCGCCGCAGGGACCTTATCGGCGCGCGGCTTTATCGCTCTGAACCCGGCGTTGCTGCCGCTTCCTGGGTTGCAGCAGTTTGTTCTTCCCGGGTTGGCGCGGGTGCTTGCCGGCGCGCCCATGATTGCAGAGGTCGTAGCGCTCCAGGGCCGCGATCGCGTTGCGGTTAAAGGGCTCCTCCAGGGCATCGGTTCAAAGCTCGACGGCGAGAGTGTCGATGCCTACCGACGGCTCTTCGCAGACCCGGCCCATGTGCGTTCTGTGCTCAGAATGATGGCGGAGTGGAATCTGCCAGATGTTGCTGCCTGCCTGCCGTCGGTGCAGCTTCCGACCTATCTCATTGGCGGTGGCCGGGACCGTGCGGTTCCCGCACACCAGCTGGAACGACTCGTTCGTCGGTTTCCTGATGCCGAGCGCGTGTTGCTCACTCAGGTGGGTCATCTCGCGCAGGAAGAGCAGCCCGATACGGTTGCTCGACTGGTGCTGGATTGGTGTGAGCGACGGCTGTCTTTTGACACGGCATGCTGAACGAACACCCTCAGCGACGCGCGTTGAATGCGGAAATTCACGCGCGCCCATCTCAATCGCTGCGGCCACCGGTCCGGGTGTCTTATCTCGTGCTGGTCTCGCCATCGACGCAGGCAGATGCGGAGTGGCGACACTTTACCGAGCTGATCGATCGCTTTGGGGACGCGGTTCCCGAATCGCGCCCGAACTACTATCGGTTTGTTCGCAGCGATCTGGAGGTGATCTGGGAGCGACACACGGAGTTCTCCCGCTACACCGTGTTATGGATGGCGGGTGACGACGCCGCCGATGAGCGGGCCTTGGCGCGGCTGCCGGACAGCTGGGTTCGCGAGCTTACTGGCGAGGTGCTGCTTAAGCTTCACTGCGACGTCGTCGAAGGGTTAAATGACTCCAGCGATCTGCAGTTGGCCCTGGAACGCTTTGGCGATCAGGACTTCGCGGCGTCGAGCATCGCCGATGGCCGTGCCGCCGTGTTCACCGACTTCGATATTCAGGAAGACGGCAGCAACTACTGTCTGCTGGTGGACCGGGGCATGTCGCCGCTGCAGGCCGGCCGTAACCTGCAGCGCGTACTTGAGATCAATACCTATTGGTTGCTGGCCTTGCTCGCCTTTCCCGTTGCCAAGGCACAGCTGCCGTACCTGGCCGATCGTGAGCGCTACATTCAGGAGCTCAGTCAGCAACTCACCGTTGCGCGCAGCTATGAACAGGAGGCAGCGCTTCTTACCCAATTGACGCAGTTGGAAGCCGAGCTTGCTGACCGCTCCGCGGCCCATGCGTTCCGCTTTGGTGCGGCTAGCGCGTACTACGATCTCGTACAGCAACGCGTCGAAGACCTGCGCGAGGTGCGGTTACCGGGGCTGCAGACGATTCACGAGTTTTCGGAGCGGCGTCTCGCACCGGCGATGCAGACCTGTACCACGGTGACGAACCGCCTGGCCCGACTGCATGAGCGGGCGTCGAGTGTGACGCGGCTACTGGCGACCCGGGTAGACATGGACGTGCAGCTACAGAACCGCGGAGTACTGGAATCGCTCAACAGCCGGGCAGAGCTTCAGCTAAGGCTCCAGGAAACGGTCGAAGGACTCTCCATCGCAGCGATCACCTACTATCTCGTCGGGTTAGTGAAGTACGGCGCTTCCGCGGTTAAGTCCCAGGGGGTACCGTTGGATACAGATTTGGCCACGGGCATCGCGATTCCCGTGATCGCCTTTGTTGTTTGGATGGGGCTGTGGCGTTTTCGGCGGCGCATTGCTGCAGCGCAGTCGCAGGCTGCGGCACCGGGTAACGAGTAGCGAGGGAGTCGATGAACCGGGTCAATGCGCAGTATCGAGAGGACATGGCCCACTGCCGGCGTGCCCTCGCCGGTGGGTCGCGGAGTTTTTGGTTGGCTGGAAAGCTGCTGCCGGCGGCTGCCCTCGACGCCGCAACCGCGCTGTATGCGTTTTGTCGGGCTGCCGATGACCTCATTGATGGTGGTGGCGACTGTTCGGCATCGCTAGAGCAGCTCAAGCATCGTTTGGATGCAATCTATGCCGATGAACCTCGAGGTTTTCCGGAAGACAGGGTCCTTGCTCGTCTGGTTCGCTTAACCGGTCTGCCTAGGGCTCCGTTGGATGCGCTGTTTGAAGGCTTTTCCTGGGATCTTGCGGATCGGCGCTATAAGACCCTTGAGGAGTTGGAAAGCTATGGCGTCCGGGTTGCCGGCAGCGTCGGACTGATGATGGCGTGGGTATTGGGGGAGCGTCGCGCTGATCCCCTGGCCCGTGCGCTCGATCTGGGTATTGCCATGCAGCTCAGCAACATCTGCCGCGACGTGGGAGAAGATGCCCGCCTTAGTCGCGTGTATCTGCCACGGCGGTCGCTCGAGCGCCACGGCGTAGATGCGGAGGCGTTTCTTCAAGCACCGCAGGCGACCGAAGGCGTGCGCAAGGTGGTCGCGGAGCTGCTGGAGCGGGCCGATGAACTGTATCGACGGGCAGAGCAGGGTATTCGGTGCTTACCCTGGCGAGTGCAGATCAGCATTCGTGCGGCGGCGCGGCTCTATCGCGAGATTGGTCGGGTAGTTGCGGAAAACGATTGCGACAGCGTGTCGCAGCGTGCGGTCGTACCTCGGCGTCGGCAGTTAAAGCTGCTGCTGTCGTCGGTGGCGGCTCCGGCTCTCGATCTTGCCGCGCTTTCGGCGCCACCGGTTCGTGCGGCCGAGTCGTTGTTCGTACGGATGCCGGCCCGAAACGGTACCGAGGATCAAACGCGTCCGAGCCAGGGTTTTGTGCATGTCCTGTCGATGCTGGTGACCCTCGATGAGCGGCGCGACACCGATGCGCCGGATTCCCGGCAAGGGTGATTCAGGGGTGCTGCGGCGCTGAGTCAGCTCGGTAGCGGCGTGACGGGTCGGGTCCACCGGGGCATGCGAAAGGGCAGCAGTGTTTGCACCCACCGGCTGCTGAACCGCTTAAGGTCCAGACATTCGAACACGGCGGGTCCGTCCGGATGGTCCAGCAGTGAGCGCGTGTAAAACGGTGTGTCTTCGAATCCCTGAGCGATCGTGGCACCCGCCATGCGCGTCGTGCGAGCCACGCCCCACAGTCCATTAGCAAGTCGACTCGCCGGTTCGATGGCCGGGTCCAGGGTAAGCCCACCGTGGGTATCGAAGCGCGGCGCGGCACAGCCGCGTTCTCCACCCCGTTGCCAGAAGTCATAGGTAACGAAGGTCTCGGTCCCCGATGCTGCCTTTCGGTGTTGACGCGACCAGGTCCAGTAGTCGAACCCAGCCTCCAGGGGTTCGTCGCCGCGGTTGTGATCAAGATAGCCGGTGCCATCCCAACGCCACCCTGGCGTCTTGAAATCAACGCGCAGGCGCGCCGCGGGGGCAATAGCCTGCCACCGGTGGCCGCCCTTGGGATTCAGTATCAGACCCTCGGTCGTGGCGCACAGCGGCTGCAGCGTGATGTCACCCTTCAGTTCGTCCCCAAAGGGCGCGCAGCGTTCGTTGATTCGAATCCGAAGATGATCGTTGTGCCACTCAAGCGCGGAGCTGCCCAGACGGTAGTGGTCTTTGGAGCGTTCCAGCGACGCGGCGTTGCGCTCGGTCATGGCCCAGCGCCCGCGACCCCGGCGACGGTACAGGGCGACGTTGACCGATACGAAGTCCGTTGCGTTGGCATTGCCCTCGCGGCGGCGCGCCCAGGCGTAGTAGGGAGAAAACACAGAGCCGACAAAGACGATCAGCGTGATGCCGAAATCCTCGTCATCGCTCAGCCCGTCGAGATACCACCAGCAGTAGCCGTTACCCGGCACCGGTGTATCAAACAGGGGACGGGCGTCGGCTGGGTAACGCGTCGGGAAGGCCGTAGTGGGTGTGTCCAACGTTGGGTCGAAACGCGCCATAGCTCTGATCTCGCCGCGAAAGGTCAGCGTTTGACCTCCCAGATTGCTCAGCCTATGGTACGTCAAAGTGTAAATCTAGCCTGACGCTTAACTTGTAAGTCTACTTGGTCGACCTGCGATGTTTGGCCAGGGTGTCGGGCACCGAGGGCACCGAGGGCACCGAGAGCAATGCGGCTGCCGGCGGTAGACGATGTCCTAACGACGCAATCAGGCTGAACGGGGAGCGCAGATGCAGCTGGAAGAACAAGCCGCGGAGCAGCAGACGCTTGCACGTGAGTCCTCGATCGAGACGGCTCGCGAGGCCGCTAAGACCTGCGGGAACGCCGATGCCGATCCGCATGCCATCAATCGGGCGGCGGCGGAGCTCGGTCTGCTGGACGTCGGAACGCGCGTGGAAGACGCACTGCGAGCCGCATTGGATCGCGCCAAGGGTGATGAGACGCCGCCGAAGTTGGCTGCTGCGGTCGAGGCAGCGGTGTTTCCTGGAGGCAACCGCCTGCGCCCGCGACTTGTGCTCTCAGTTGCGCTCGCCTGTGGTGATCCCATGCCTGCCGCTTCCGATGCGGCAGCCGTCGCGATCGAGTTTCTGCATTGCGCGTCGCTGGTCCACGACGACATGCCGTGTTTCGACGACGCGGCTGTACGCCGCGGCCAACCATCGGTCCACGCAGCGTTCGGCGAACCGCTGGCTTTGCTCACCGGCGACGCCTTGATCGTCCAGACCTTCGAACATCTGGCCTGCGAGTTGAGCTCGGCGCCGGCGGTGCTCGCTCCGCTCGTTCGGCTTTGTGCTCGCAGTGTTGGAATGGCGGACGGTCTCTGCGCTGGCCAGGCCTGGGAGTGCGAAGGTTCGGTTGAGCTCGCTCGCTACCACGCCGCTAAAACCGGCGCTCTGTTCGCGGCATCTACCGTTGCCGGCGCCCTGGCAGCCGGAGCACGACCGGAACCTTGGCGCGCCCTGGGGTGGCGTCTTGGCGAGGCGTACCAGCTTGCCGACGACCTACGCGATGCCCTAGCGACGGAGGAGGAGCTTGGCAAACCGGTAGGTCAAGACCAGCGGCATGACCGCCCTAACGCGGTTGAAGCCCTGGGCCCCGAAGGTGCCGTGCAGGAACTTAAGCGTGTGATTGGTACGGCCGTTGCCGCGGTGCCGGCATGCCCCGGACATCGGGTGCTGCGTAAACTCATCGCGGCTCAGGCGGCAGCTTTCCTGCCCGATGAGTTGGCTGCACGGGTTGCCTGACCCTCGAGCGCGGTAACTTCATGGTGAACAGGCTGCGGCGCTGGCTGTTGAGCCGCGTCGCGGATCCGGCGTGGCAAAGTCGGGCGTCCGTCGGTTGGCTCAGTCGTCTGATTGCCCGGCGCCAAGCGCGCGAACTGTTCGAGCTGTGTACCGGCTTCGCGCGTACCCAAACCTTGCTGGCCTGCGAGCGATTGGCGCTCTTTGAGCAGATCCAGCACCACCCGGTTTCCCTTGCTGAGCTGGCGCAGTCGACAAGCGTCCCCGAGCTTCGTCTGGAACGGCTTCTCGATGCAGCGGTTGCGCTCGAACTCTTCGAGCGGACCGCGGCGGGATTCCGTCTTGGGCTCCGTGGGGCGGCGGTGCTGGGCAATCCCGGGGTGCGGGCAATGATCCGTCATCACGAAATGGTCTATCGAGATCTTGCCGATCCCGTTGCGTTGCTTCGCAACGGCGCGCAGAGCGCTGCGCTCGGACGCTATTGGAGCTACGCCGACGGCGACAGCTCGTCTGTGGTTGCAGCCGATGCCTATTCCCAACTGATGGGTCTGTCGCAGTCGTTCATCGCCGCGCAGGCGCTTGCTGTGTTGCCTCGCAGTGAGCCTGAGCGCCTGGTGGATCTTGGTGGCGGTCATGGCGTCTTTGCCTCGGCGGCTAAAGCTCGGTACCCGGCCGCTGAGGTCTGTGTGCTCGATCTGCCCGCAGTGGTTAAGAGTGCGCCGGCGACTGACGGCGTCACGTTCCTTGCCGGAGATCTCTTCGACGGGCCGTTGCCCGCCGCCGATAGCTACTCGTTGGTCCGCATTCTTCATGACCACGACACTGACGCCGTTGAGCGTCTGTTGCGTCGGGTTCGCGGTGCGCTCGCGGGCGGTGGGCAGTTGTTCATCATCGAGCCGATGGCGGGTTCCGGAGCACGGCGCGCGAACCGCGTGTATTTCGACTGGTATTTCCTCGCCATGGGGCAGGGAAGGCTACGCAGCGCGGAAGAGCTGACGAGACTTTTAAATGCGGCGGGATTCGATGCCGTTGAACGTCCGTCGACCCCCGTACCGCTGCTGACCGACGTGCTGATTGCCCGCGTTCACGGGTCCAATTGAGTGTCAGTGCATCCGTACAGAAATTTCTGTAAGTTCATATTGACAGTTGTGAGTGTAAGTTTAAGATGACACTCATGGCTCAGTATCCGCTGACATCTGGGGGGCACTCGCTACGGCGCGCGGGGGATGCACTACGCAGTCCTGCGGCCGTGGTTTTTGAAGAACCCAACACCGTTTCCGTACGGGCCGTCGACCTCACGGCACCGACGGACGAAGACGTGCGCATTCGAACCGTTTGCAGCGGGATTAGCACCGGTACGGAACGGCTGCTCTATGAAGGGCGCATGCCGCCGTTTCCCGGACTCGCTTACCCGTTGGTTCCGGGCTACGAAACGGTGGGCGAAGTCGTTTGGGCTGGAGCTAAAGCACAGCTGCCGGTTGGGAGCCGCGTTTTCGTGCCGGGCTCCGCCTGCTTCAGTGGCGTCCAGGCGTTGTTTGGCGGCGCCAGTGCCGAACTGATTTGTGCCGAGCACCGAGCCGTGGCTATTTCGCGGGAAGTCGCTAACACCGACGCGGTGTTGATGTCCCTTGCCGCAACCGCGCATCACATTCTTTCCTTTGCGCCGAAGCCGGACCTGGTTGTCGGCCATGGCGTTCTTGCTCGGCTGCTGTTGCGGCTTCTGCCGCACGCGGCGCGCGACGCAGCGGGCGTTCGCGTCTGGGAAATCAATCCAGCGCGGCGCAACGGCCAGTTCGACTATCCAGTACTTGATCCAGCAGATGACGACGGCAGAGATCTGCGTTCGGTAATCGACCTGAGCGGCGATCCAAAGATTCTGAATCAGGTCCTGCCGCGGCTCGCGCACCGAGGCGAAGTCGTGCTCGGCGGGTTCTATGCCGAAGAGCTGAGTTTTGCGTTTCCGCCGGCCTTCATGCGGGAGGCGCGCATACAGGTTGCCGCGGAGTTTTCACCGACAGACATGGCGGCGGTTGCAGGGTTGATCAGCAGCGGTGCGCTACGGCTCGACGGCTTGGTTACGCATACCGAATCCGTCGGTCAGGCGGGCAGCGCGTACCAACAGGCCTTTGCCGATCCGCACTGCCTCAAGATGGCAATTGATTGGGAAGCTGAAGCATGAGTCGTAGACAGGACAACGCCCCCGTTCGGGAACAAGCCGTAAAGCTGTCTGAGGACATGGTCGCTGCCTTGCGCGACGAAGCGGCACAGGAGCCGGAACCGGTAGTGGCAACCGAAGTCACGCGGGAAACGCAGGTCATCGCAATCTACGGCAAAGGCGGTATCGGCAAGAGCTTCACCCTGTCGAACCTCTCTTACATGATGGCTCAGCAGGGAAAGAAGGTGCTGCTCATCGGGTGTGATCCGAAGAGCGATACCACCTCGCTGCTGTTCGGCGGCAAGGCCTGCCCGACGATCATCGAAACCTCCGCGCGGAAAAAAGAAGCCGGTGAGGCCGTTGCCATTGGCGACGTCTGCTTCAAGCGCGACGGCGTGTTTGCCATGGAACTTGGTGGCCCCGAAGTGGGCCGCGGCTGTGGCGGGCGCGGCATCATCCACGGCTTCGAGCTGCTCGAAAAGTTGGGTTTCCATGACTGGGGCTTTGACTACGTACTACTCGATTTCTTAGGCGACGTTGTCTGTGGGGGCTTCGGCCTGCCAATCGCTCGCGACATGTGCCAGAAGGTTATCGTCGTCGGATCGAACGATCTCCAGTCGCTCTACGTGGCGAACAACGTGTGCTCAGCGGTTCAGTACTTCCGTAAGCTCGGTGGCAACGTGGGCGTTGCCGGCATGGTCGTAAACAAAGACGACGGCACCGGAGAAGCCCAGGCGTTCGCGGATTCCGTCGGCATACCGGTGCTCGCGGCGATCCCTGCGGACGAGGACATCCGCCGCAAAAGCGCGAACTACGAAATCATTGGTCGTCCGGACGGTGCCTGGGGGCCGTTGTTCGAAGAACTCGCGACGGGCGTGGCCGACGCACCCCCGCAGTTACCAAACCCGCTCTCTCAAGACGGCTTGCTGGATCTATTCAACGGCGAAGACGTGGGTCGTGACGTGGTCCTCGAACCCGCGACGCTGACGGACATGTGTGGCCAGGAGTCAATCGATCGGCCGTCGCTGGAGGTCATCTACGACGATGTCTGAAGAGCAGCACTCCCACTTCGAAGGCGAGCGCATACCGCTACAGGATGCGTCGCTGCCCGCAGACGGCGTAGGCTGTCATAGCGGTGAGGAGCGATTGCTGGCCGCAGCGCGAGCCGGTGGTAACAGCGCATTGCTCGATCGGCTTGCCGAAGACTACCCGAAGGGCCCCCACGATCAGCCGCAAAGCATGTGCCCGGCCTTCGGATCCCTGCGCGTTGGGCTACGGATGCGGCGAACCGCAGTCGTGTTGTCCGGTTCTGCCTGCTGCGTCTACGGACTGACGTTCACGTCTCATTTTTACGGCGCCAAGCGAACCGTAGGCTATGTGCCTTTCGATTCGGAAACGCTGGTTACCGGCAAGCTGTTCGAAGACATCCGCGAGGCCGTCTTCAAGCTTGCTGATCCGGCGCGCTACGACGCCGTCGTAATCATAAACCTGTGTGTACCGACGGCTTCCGGCGTACCGCTCGATCTTCTGCCCAAGGAGATTGATGGGGTGCGAATCATTGGGATCGATGTGCCAGGCTTTGGCGTTCCGACCCATGCCGAAGCGAAGGACGTGCTCGCTGGTGCGATGCTCGCCTACGCACAGAATGAAGCCCGTTTGGGACCTGTTGCCAAGCCTCGAGCACCGCAGGGAGCGGGACCGCAGCTGTCGCTGCTTGGCGAGCTGTTTCCCGCCGATCCCATGTCCATTGGCGCGCTGCTGCAACCGCTGGGGTTGAGTGTCGGGCCCGTCGTGCCCACCCGAGAGTGGCGCGAGCTGTATCAGGCGCTGGACTGCGCAGCCGTTGCGGCTGTGCACCCCTTCTATACCGCCAGTACGCGGGAGTTCGAACGTGCTGGACGGCCCATTGTCGGCTCGGCGCCGGTAGGCGTGGAGGGCACGCACGAATGGCTGGCGGCAATTGGAGAAGCCTGTGCTGTGGCGCCGGAGCGCGTTGCTAAAGCTCAGAATGCAGCACGGGGCCCGATTCAGGGCGCGCTCGGCGCTGCGCCGATCAAGGGTCGTATCACGTTGTCCGGTTACGAAGGTTCTGAGCTCCTCGTGGCGCGACTGCTATGCGAAAGCGGCGCGGATCTGCGCTACGTCGGTACGGCATGTCCTCGTACACCTCAATCGGCCGTAGATCAGGCGTGGCTTGAGGAGCGGGGTGTGCTGGTGAAGTTCCGTGCGTCCCTTGAAGACGACGTGGCGGCAATGAATGCCTTTGATCCCGAGCTCGTGATCGGCACGACACCTATTGTGCAAACGGCCAAGGAGCGGGCGCTGCCGGCGCTGTACTTCACCAATCTCATCTCCGCTCGGCCTCTGATGGGTGCCGCCGGTGCGGGGTCCCTTGCGCAGGTTATCAACGCGGCAATGGGTAACCGGGCTCGATTCGAAGCCATGGAGTCGTTCTTTGACTCCGTTGGAACGGGCCACAACAGCGGAGTTTGGTCTGAGACACCCGTTGACCGACCGGAGTTTCGGCGCCGTTACGCCAAGCAGCTGAAGAAGATGCAAGCCGTGGAGGATCCAGTCTGATGCTGGTTCTCGATCACGATCGCGCAGGCGGCTACTGGGGTGCGGTTTACGTCTTTGCTGCGGTAAAGGGATTGCAGGTCATCATTGATGGGCCTGTGGGATGTGAAAACCTGCCGGTGACGTCCGTATTGCACTACACCGACGCGCTTCCGCCGCACGAATTGCCGATTGTCGTCACCGGTCTCGCGGAAGAAGAGCTTGGTCAGCACGGTACCGAGGGAGCGATGAAGCGCGCACACGAGGTGCTCGCCTCGGATGAGCCAAGCGTGGTCGTCACCGGGTCCATCGCCGAAATGATCGGCGGTGGGGTTACCCCGGAAGGTACGAACATACGTCGCTTCCTGCCGCGCACCATCGACGAGGACCAATGGCAGAGTGCCGACCGCGCCATCGGCTGGTTGTGGAGTGAGTACGGCCGCAAGAAGATTCCGGCGGCGAAACGTAAGGACGGTGAGCGACCGAAGGTCAACATCATTGGGCCTAGCTACGGCATGTTTAACGGCCCGTCCGATCTCGCCGAGCTGGTGCGTTTGATCGAAGGCATCGGTGCCCAGGTAAATCTGACCTTTCCCCTCGGAAGTCACCTCGCCGATGTGCCAAAGCTGGCCGACGCCGAAGTGAATGTCTGTCTGTATCGGGAGTTCGGCCGCCAGCTGTGCGAAACGCTGGAACGACCCTACCTGCAGGCGCCCATCGGTTTGCACAGCACAACGGCGTTTCTGCGATCCCTTGGTGAGCTTCTCGGACTCGATCCGGAACCGTTCATCGAACAAGAGAAACACACCACGCTGAAGCCCCTGTGGGATCTGTGGCGTAGCGTGACGCAGGACTTCTTCGGTACCGCAAGTTTCGGGGTCGTGGCGACGGAAACCTATGCCCGCGGCCTGTCAAACTTTTTGAGTGAAGATCTCGGTCTGCCTTGCGCGTTCAGTTTTGGTCGCAGCGCCGGTGTGAAGCCCGATAACGCAGCGGTGAGCAATGCGATTCGGGAAAAAGCGCCGCTGATTGTGTTTGGCAGTTTTAACGAGCGCATGTACATCGCGCAGCACCAGTCGCGCGCGCGCTATCTGCCGGCCTCGTTTCCCGGCGCGATCATCCGCAGGCATACCGGTACGCCGTACATGGGCTATTCCGGGGCCACCTACGTGGTGCAGGAGATCTGTAACGCACTGTTTGATGCGCTGTTCGACGTGCTACCCCTCGAGCGCGAATTGGACTCAGTGGAGGCCACCCCGACCCGGGCGCCGGATGCGTTTCAGTGGAGCGAGGACGCACGGCAGGCGCTGGATGACGCCTTGGCTACGCAACCGGTTCTTGTCCGCATATCAGCGGCAAAACGCGTTCGTGATCTGAGCGAGCGTTATGCCGCCGAAGCGGAAGACCGCACAGTTTCAGTCGCTTTGGTATTGCGCGCGTTGCGAGATTCAGGTCTCGCGGCGCCCGTTCACTAGCGCGCAAGGATTCGCCGGCGTGAGCCGGTGGATGGTGGTTGAGAGCCGCTTCGGCGGGACTCAATCGTTGGGGGTCGCACATAAGTGCGGCAAATGACCTACGGGTTAACCAGTGGAGATGCATTCATGTCTGATGCAAACCCTTCGGGCTTTACGGCCAATGAGGCCAAAGAATTCCATAGTGCGTACATGCAGGGATTCATTGGTTTCACCATTGTGGCCATCATTGCGCACATTCTTGTGTGGCTTTGGCGCCCCTGGTTTCCGAGTGTAGATGGCTACGCGATGCTCGATAACGTGCAATCCGTCGCTGCTTCATTCATTCCTTACATCGCATAGGAGGGATTAGGTATGTGGCGAATCTGGATGCTATACGACGCAAAGAGAATCCTTGTGGCAAACGCAGTGTTTCTCTTTTCGCTAGCTGTGCTCATCCACTTCATCTTGCTCTCAACAGAGCGTTTCAACTGGATCGAAGGACCCAGTGCGAGCGTGACGGTGGAGCAGATGCAGGGAAGCGAGCCATTTGCTCGGATGGTTCCGGATCAGCTCATCGGCTGACCGGTTCGGGCTCGAACGCCGATGGGTCTTAGGACTGGTCGGCGTTCGAAGCTCATACGTCTATCTATCCTCGGGTCGCTCAGTCCCGTAACCATAGTCCTCTCTTGAGCCCGCGTGCTGCGCCTCCGAAAGGAGTCTTTGGCATGCGCTCAGTTCATTCGCACGATTACGCCGTTCAGCAGCGCGGCAAAACTTACCCACAGCACATAAGGGACAAGCGCCCAGGCTGCTGTTGGTGCTGCCTGGTACACAAGCAGCGGTAGCGTTGCAGTGGAAAGCCAGAGCAGCCCAACTTCAATCAGTGCCCAGTCTGGTCGTTTGAGGCTGAAGAAAAAAACGCTCCATGCGGCGTTGAGGACGGCATTGATTAGAAAGGGTAGTGCGACGGACAACCAGGGGTTGCCCTGCCCAGACGCGCTGATGGAATTCCAGGTACTACCGGCCGCGTAGGTCGCCAGGGCATAGATAGCGGTCCATGCCGGAGCGAACAACCAGTCGGGCGGGTTCCAGGTCGGTTTGTTGAGCTCTCGGTACCAATCACCAACATCGGTGGCCAGGCCACCGACGATTGCGACGACTGCGGCGACGCCTCCAGCGATCCAATACGACATCATGCCGCGAGCATAGCAGTCGGGCGTGAGGAGGCCGTGGTTAGGGGTCGAGTGCTGCGTCAGGTGGCTGAGGCAATGCCGGTCAGATGCCCGACGTTTTTCAGAAATATGCGCAAATGTGCGACCGGTTTGGCGCGGACGAGTCGCTTATTCATATATGCCGTCCAGGTGAGATGCTGCACATCCCGGTCCTGACAAATCCTTACGAACCGCTCGCGGCGGTCGTCTTTGGTGTACCAGTACTTCTGCATCATGGCGAGCATGCGGAATGTTTGTCCGTGATGCTTCATGAATTGTTTTCTTGCAATCTTGAGCGCTGCGGGATTGCCGGTAGCCAGGCATTGCTCGACGGCACTTGCGGCGAGCTTGCCGCTAAGCATCGCGTAGTAAATACCCTCGCCCGAGGCCGGTGCAACGACCCCGGCCGCATCGCCAGCGACTACGACGTTGCGACCGTTATCCCAGCGGCGAAGCGGATGCAGGGGGATAGGTGCCCCTTCACGGCGTACCGTTTCAACTTCATCGAGCCCGGTAGCCTTGCGCAGATCCGTAACGGCTTGACGCAGTGAGAAGCCCTTCTGGGCGCTCCCGACGCCAACACTTATGGTGTCGCCATGAGGGAATACCCAAGCGTAGAAGTCAGGTGATAGCCTGCTGTCGTAGTAAACGTCACAGCGCTCGGGATCGTAGGAGGCAGAGGGTGCTGCGACAATTTCGTGGTACGCGGCGACATGGTGCATCGGGTTTTCCCCGGGGACGAAACGCAACACTTCGTTGCGATCGCTCACCATAGACAGCCGCGGTTGGTTGTACAGTCCTTGGCTGGCCACCATTGAGTTAGCGCCGTCGGCGCCGATGACCAGTTTTGTTTCGACGTGCGTCACATCGCCGCGCTCGGCACCCTGCTCCCGATACTCGATCAATACGCGGTCGTGGGCCTCCGTCAAACGCAGGAAGTCACCCTTGCGGTAGTCAACGCCGCGGCTCGCGGCACGTTGCCTTAGCCATTCGTCGAAGTCTTTGCGGTCGACCATGCCGACGTAGCCGCCGTCAATGGGCATATCAACGTATCGCTTGCTCGGCGATACGATCCTTGCACGTTTGATATGAGCAAGGAGCTGGCTCTGCGGAATATCAAATTCTTCAATGAGTTTAGGCGGGATGGCGCCACCGCAGGGTTTGATGCGCATGCCCCGCTCGAGCATCAACACGCGTCGCCCCTCCTCGGCAAGTGCCTGCGCCGCGGTTGCCCCGGAGGGACCACCGCCAACGACAACAACGTCGTATTGTTCCTTCTTCGTCATGATGTGAGTCTCCAGGTTGCATTACCTTTGAGTTCTTCCCTGACCCCATGGTGTGGAGAAAGGCTTTCGATGCGGGTCGCCAAACCAGCTGCGGCGAGAAATATGGCGGCTTCTGTGATGAAGATCAGCGCGTAGACGTAGCCTCGCTCGAAGCCAAGGGCGGTAAAGGAGTCGTATAGAGCGGTACCGAGAAAACCCCCAGCGGCAAAGGCGATCGCCTGAGCAGCCCCCCATACACCCATGCGAACGCCCTCCTGTCCATGCGGCCCGGCTCCCGCCAGCGCCATCATGCTTGCAATGGCAGCGACGGCGAATACGCCGTTACTGAAGCCGAGTGCGAATACGGTTTCAGGAAGGGGCCAGGGTGGACCGGCGAGACTTGCCCAGACCAGAACCGCAAGGGCGAGAGCAGATCCAGAACAGCCCGCTACGGTCCAGAAGCGGAGCGAGCCTAATGGTGATCCGGCGAAACGCGTTCCGGCGATTGCGATTGCCAGCATGCCGAGCAGCACGCCCTGATTTTGAATACCGGCTAGGCGGGTCGTCTCGCCGATAGAGTAGTCAAACACGAGCGCAGCAAAGGGTTCGAGGATCAGGTCCTGCGTGCTGTAGGCAAGCATGGATACGAAAACAAAAACTGTGAAGTGTCGTGCCCGCCTATCATCCCAAACTCCCCGCACTGCGTCGCGAAATGCGTTCGGTGTTGCGTCTTTCTTCGGCCGGACGTTACGGGTTTCTGCGTTAACGCCCGTCCTGTACGGTTCTAAGCCAATGAGTGCTATCAATGCGAGAAGTAGCGCGGCGCCTACGACGACGGCGGTCACGGTAAGGAGTCGTGGCACGCTGAATGGGTCGAGGAACTGTCCCGCAATGATAGTTGTCAGTACGAAGCCCACGATCATCATGATCCAGACGATCGCGCCTGCTGCTGCGCGTCGCTCGTCGGGGACTTCGGCGGCAAGCAAGGCCAGTAGGGAGGTGCCTCCCGCGCCAACACCGGCCCCAATGAAGGTAAACCCGACCGTTGCGATGACGACGC
Source organism: Pseudomonadota bacterium (assembly GCA_039198065.1). GTDB lineage: Bacteria > Pseudomonadota > Gammaproteobacteria > Pseudomonadales > Azotimanducaceae > CALHVX01. Next base: position 20,492 of record JBCCTU010000013.1, on the reverse strand, counting down.
CAATCGGTGTCTGCGTCGTAAGTACGCCGGTGCTCGCCGTGGCGATCAATGCGCCGAGGCCAAGAAGCGCGATTCCGCCGAGAATCCAGGGCGTTCGTCGCCCGTGTTGGTCCGACGCATGTCCGAAGCCTGGCCGCGAGAGCTGAACGAGATAGTGAAGTGCAACGAGAGCGCCAGGGAGCATAGCCGGAAGCGCTAGCTCCACGGTCATGACGCGGTTGAGGGTGCTCGTCATCAGTACAACGATCGCCCCTATGCTGGTTTGAACCAGCCCCAGGCGCACGATTTCGAGCCAGCCGAAGGCCTTGGCTTCGGGCCTAATTGATGAGGTCGGCTTCGCGGGTGAGATAGGCTTTCGCTCCCTTTAATATATGAATCAGATGTTAGGTATTAGCGTCCGCAGACCGTGCGCTGCGACCAGCATTCCTAGGACATAAAGCGTTGTACCGGTCGCGTTGTACCAGGCTGCCCGAGCTTCTGGCTCGGCGAGCAGGCGCCGCATGAGTACCAACTGAATCAGCGTGAGCACGGCGATCGCGATCGGGTGGAGCCAGCCACCCCACCAGAAGAACAGTGCAATCACTGCAAGCTGTGGCAGCAGCATGGTCAGGCAGGCCAGCTGAACCGCACGCCGTTCGCCGAGCAAGACAGGCAGAGAATCAATACCCATCTGCCGATCACCGCGAACGGACTTGAAGTCGTTCAACGTCATGATCCCGTGCGCGCCAAGGCTGTAGAAAAGCGCAACCGTGGTCGTTCGCCAATCGGGAAGGACCGTTGCGACCACCATAGCCCCGGTTAGCCAGGGCAGGCCCTCGTAGCAGATGGCAACTGCGCTGTTCCCGACCCACCCGTTGCGCTTAAGACGAAACGGCGGTGCGCTGTAAAGCCAGGCCAGCAGCAGTCCGACGGTCGCTGCTGCGAACACAGCCTGCCCAAGCGATGCGGCCACACCCAGCGAGAGCGCGGTCCATGAAATCGCAATCCACAGCCCCCAACGTCCGGGGATACGACCGGAAGGCACCGGTCTATCGGGTTGATTGATGGCGTCTACATGCCGATCAAACCAGTCGTTCACGGCCTGGCTCGTACCGCAGACAAGCGGACCGGCAAGGAGGGCGCCGAGGGCAACCGCGAGCCAGGGTGCGGGTGCTGGTACTCCCTGGGGTGCGCTCAGAAACCCGGCGGACACAACGCCGCAAAAGAAAGCCCAGATCGGTGCGAACCAGGTGACCGGCTTCAGCAGCTCGAGCACTGCGCTAGGAGACGGAAATGCCATGCTGGAACGCTACGCTGCGCCCCGGTAGGTGTCAATTTCTATTTACACTAAGTCTGTACGTTTGGCTGTGCAGCCAGCGTCAATGGTGTGCGGCGGCCGGTCAGCTGTCCTCGGCTCGTGACTCGCCGAGTTCGTAGCGCCGCAGCTTCACGTAGAGACTCTGCCGACTCAGGCCCAGCATCTCCGCGGCAGCTGCGCGGTTATCACCAGTCAGTTTCAACGCTGCCTCGATACTCAGGCGCTCAATGATATCGGCTGATTCCCGAACCAGCTCCTTCAGAGGTACTCGCCCGACGAGCTGGGTTAGTTCCTCAACAGAGCGACTGGTGGTGAGATCCGCGTGTGGGGCGGCCGTGGCCCGCAGACTTACGTCGCGGATTACGAAGCCGTATATCGCGTCTTCGTCGGACTCCGAAAACAGGCGAGTCGCGGAGATCTCGACGTCGGCGTCAACCCCATGGGTGCCAACGACCACGGTATTGAACCGCCGAACACGCCCGTGTTTTCGCAGATTTGCGAGCAGTAGGTTCAAGTCAACCTGCGCCTGGCCGAGCCAATTGGATAGGGCTGCGCCGATTGCCTGCTCTACATTGACGATCTGTGCGAGATCGGAAAAGCTCGGATTGGCCGCGATGATCTGGCCGTTTCGGTCGGTTATTACCATTGCGTCGGGCGACCGATCAAAATGCTCTAACGCCTGAAGGTGCTTCTGGCGAAGCCTAGGATCGGGCATCGGTCGAACGAGCCTAAGCCGCACGATGTGCAAGGCATGGTCGGCCTGCCGCAGCAGAGCAATCTGCGTCTGGCTGATCTCTGCTCCTGAAGCGAGGGCGAGATCGTCGCCGCTTGCTTCGCCCGAAATGGAAGCTCTCACCAGGAGATTGGCGAGGTCGTCTTGGCAGGAGCTGTGAAAGAGCTGCTTGACAGGAATGCCGGTAGCAGCGCGGCCGTTTTCTTCTTCCAGGCTCGCACCGAGAAGCCGTTCTGCCGCTGGGTTTAAATCAACGATCTTCTGATCGCTTGCGTCAGCGATCAAAATTGCTTCGGGAGATGTTTGGAACAGCACCCGAAACTTCGTCTCCGCCTGACGGATTTGCCAGTAGTCCCGTTCGGTGGTGTTTTGCGCTTCAAGCAGCTGTTGTTGCAGTCGCGCCAAACCGCCTAGGTCGCGACCAACGAGCAGTGTTCCCTCATTACCAGCTACTGGACCAGCTACTGGGATAGCGCAGTACTTTACTGCCCAATCCCCGTTGCTTGTTGGGTGATTTACCTGGCGCCAGTGCATCTTTGACGCTGACGCTGTTGCGTCTTCAAAGAGCGCGTCAATTTTTGGCCCACTTTCGGGCGTCACTACGTCTTTGAAAGCTTGATTGAGCCAATCTGCAGCGGTTGCGCCTGCGGCGTTGCCATCGGACACAAACACATCTCGGATAACACCATGCTCATCGGTGTATAGGGCGATGTCTGTCGTTGCTGAAAGTGCAGCAGCGGCGGCGCGTCCACGAATGGTCTTTTCGAAAAGGCTCATAGAGTCCGGCTAGTACCCATGACCATGAACGTTAAGCGAGTTCCGCAGCCGCTTCTGAGCTCGCCCGCTCGCCAATCAATGCTCGCGCTAGGGCTAGCGCGCCGTGTAGATCCAGCGCACTGCCATCGGCGCCCGTCCAGCGCTCCAGCTCCGGGTGGTGGATAGCCAGTTGGCCTCCAATGATAATCTTGACGTCGGTGTTTAGGCTGTGTTGTCGAAGAGCGGCAATCTGTTGCTTGCATGGTTCAATCCACTGAGAGCACGCGATGGAAACACCGGCTACGTCAAAGTTCTGCTCGCTGATCCGGCTTAGGTAGGTAGCTGGAGGGATCGATGGTCCTCCCTCGACGATCCAACCGGCCTGACTAAATGCGCGACCCAGCATTGAAAGGCCTAAGCCGTGTTGTTCATTCGGTGCATTGATCAGCAGGATTCTCGGTTGATCATGAAGGCTGCGGTCGCCTGGACCCGTCGACCAGCTGTACTTTGAACCAGGCAGCGAGCGCAGCAGGGTTTGCAGCAATCCGGTCGCCAGTGTTACGGCGTGGAAGTCGGCTTCATCTTCTTCCCAGAGCTGGCCCAAGAGTTGCGCCGTTGGCGTGAGTAGATCCTGACAGCTATCGATAAAGCTTCCGTCGGTCCGCTCGCCCGCGTGCTGAGCAACGATTTGAATCGCAGCTTGTAAATCGTTACCCAGAAGTGCCTCGCTTAAGGGCTTTATGAAGCGACTGCCGGTTTGGTCGGCGGCGACCAGAGGTGAGGGGTCTGCTGCTCGGCTAGTCGCCCACAGCACCTCAGCGGTTTCGGTGGGCTGCACGCCGTGGCTTTTAGCGAGCTGGGGTATGACCCTGCGTTCGAGAACTGATATGAGTGGACTCACCGCACGTGCGGACCTTGAGAAGTCTTTGAGTCCGACCCTCGCCGAAGACCGGCTATTTTTTGAGTTTACCCGACCGCTCATAGGAACTCTCCCTCAACGGATTTGCGGACTGATGTATGGTGCTTCCGGATGACGATGGAGCGGGCCCATCCGGCATGCAGTTGCGTCATCGACCGCGCGTGTCCGGCGCTTAGCAAGATCCAAGCCTTTGGGCCTGTTCGCACGAAGGCCTCGCCTGAAGGAGCGCTGGACCGAGGCTGAGCAGCGGTTGCGCAACCGCTGATTGAGTCAAGCCGCCGCGGTCCAAAAGCCCTCGATTCTAGTCATGGACCAAACTCTCGTTCCGCTTTTAGACGGCGACCGAGGTACGTCCGCCTTGCCTTCGTCTTGCGTCGGTCGATTTTTGTTCACGTTCAGCGTTCACGTTGAGTGTTCACGCCGACTTGTCGCCTTTTATGCAGTCCAAGCTGCGAGGCTCTCAGTACACGCCCTTTCCGACGTCAGGTCAAATTAAGTACACGCCGCGTGAATGTCAATTTGTAGGGATCATATTACCGTAAATATAAGTTGACACCCACCGGTGCGGGCGCGATATTGACGGTCCATTAACGCGCGCTTTCGGCTGTCCGCTACTTGGTCGGGAATCCGGCCATATCGGCGGCGCCTCAGAGGAGCTGAGGAAACGGCGAAGGTGCATCGGCCCGGGGGAGTCCAGATCAGTGGCGCGGTCATTGTCGGATTGGCTAATTAAGCAGCCTTGCGCTGTGACATCTCGGGTCGCTGCGGGGCGGTCAATCGGTGTCGGCCGATCCGCTCGTCCGTTGCGTCCCTTGTATACCGAAGAGCAGCGCGCACGCCGCGATGCGACTCCATGGACCATGATTCAAGGTGTACTCGCGCCGCTGCAGTTTGTCGTTTTTTTAGTCAGCTTGGCGCTTGTGGTGAGGTTTCTAGCGACCGGCCTAGGCTATGAACTCGCTACGTTTTCAGTGATTACAAAGACGCTGATTCTGTACCTGATCATGGTGACCGGTGCGATCTGGGAGCAGCGGGTGTTTGGTCAATACCTCTTTGCTTCCGCGTTTTACTGGGAAGATGTCTTCAGTATGGCGGTGCTTGGTGCCCATACGGTGTATCTCATTGCGGTTCTCGGCAGTTTCGGAACGCCGGCCTTGCAGATGACCCTCGCGCTTGCGGCTTACGGTCTTTACCTTATTAACGCCGGGCAGTTCTTGTGGAAGTTTCGGCAGGCCCGCCTCCAAGGCGCGTCCACACCGGACGCCGCTGGAGTCCACGGATGAGCGTACTTACGCACCCGAGCCGGGAACGGGATGCGGTCGCTGACTGTGATCGCTACATTCTGAGAGAGCGTGGCCCCCGCTCCGTGTTTTGCGGTCTGACCGGCATCGTCTGGCTGCACCGCAAAATGCAGGATGCGTTCTTTCTGGTGGTCGGTTCCCGGACCTGTGCTCATTTGCTCCAGAGCGCAGCGGGCGTAATGATCTTTGCCGAACCGCGCTTCGCCACCGCAATACTCGATGACCGGGATTTAGCCGGTTTAGCCGACTGCAACGATGAGCTCGATCGAATTGTCGCTGAGCTGCTAGCGCGCCGGGGCGACATCAGGACCTTATTTCTGGTCGGATCCTGTCCCTCCGAAGTAATCAAACTTGATCTTGCGTTGGCCGCGAGCCGGTTGACCCAGCGTTACCACCACCGCGCTGAAGGGTCCGTGCGCGTGCTCAGCTACTCAGGCAGTGGGATTGAGACCACCTTTACCCAGGGAGAGGACGCCTGCCTGACGGCGATGGTTCGCGATCTCCCGGACAGCTCGGTTGACCAACTGCTCGTTGTTGGGTCTCTGCCGGATATTGTCGAAGATCAATTTCGTCGCTTACTCGAGCAGATTGGTGTCCCGCGCGTTGCGTTTCTGCCTAATGGAGCCGGAAGCGTAAACGCACCCAGTGTTGGTCCAGGAACGCGTGTACTCGCGGCGCAACCCTTCGTCGGCGAAACCGTACGTGCGCTGGTTGGGCGAGGCGCTGAGCCGGTACCCTCCTTGTTCCCGTTCGGCGTTGAAGGAACAGACGCCTGGCTTTCCGCGGCTGCCGCGGCCTTTGATTTACCGCCAACAAACGTCGAGCGAGCTGTAGCTAAACCACGGGCCCGGGCGAAAGCCATGTTGGCCGCGCAACGCGAGCGGCTCGTGAACCGCCGGGTAACGTTTCTGCCGGATTCTCAGCTTGAAATCCCCCTTGCTCGCTTCCTGTCTCGGGAATGCGGAGTACAGATCGGTGAGGTTGGTGTTCCGTTTCTTGACCGGCAATTGCAGAGCGCAGAAATCGCACAGCTTCCGGTTGAAGCCCGCCTTGCGGAAGGACAGCACGTAGACCGTCAGCTTGACCGAGTTCTGCATGACAGGCCGGACCTGGTGGTCTGCGGGCTTGGTCTCGCGAATCCCCTAGAAGCGCAGGGGTTTCGCACGAAATGGTCGATCGAACTGGTTTTCAGTCCCGTGCATGGCTACGAGCAGGCAGGTGACCTTGCCGAACTGTTCGCTCGACCGCTAATCCGTCAGCAACGGCTGGAGGTGTAACGTGCGACTGACGCTTTGGACTTATGAAGGTCCTCCACATGTGGGCAGTATGCGCATTGCGACGTCCATGCGTGACGTGCACTACGTCATTCATGCCCCCCAAGGGGATACCTACGCCGATCTGCTGTTTACGATGATCGAGCGCCAGGGCCGCCGACCGCCGGTGACCTACACAACCTTTCAGGCGAGAGATCTCGGTGGCGACACTGCGGAGCTTGTCAAGAATACGGTCGCTGAAGCTGCCGAGCGCCATAAACCGGATCTCATGTTTGTTGGCGAATCCTGCACTGCTGAGTTACTGCAGGACCAGCCGGCGACGCTCGCTCAAAGCATGCTGCAACAGACGTCGGTGTCCTCGACTGCAAGGCCGATTCCTGTTGTACCGCTTGAACTGCCAGCTTACTCGCGCAAGGAAAACTGGGGCGCGAGCGAAACGTTCTACCACCTGATCCGCAAGGTGCTGGGTTCTGTAGATGCGAACAGCGTCCGTCGCAGCAGTACGCCAACAGTTAATCTCCTCGGGCCATCGGTGCTGGGCTTTCGATCCCGCGACAATGTTCTCGAAGTTACGAGGTTGCTCAGCGAGATCGGTGTGCAGATCAACGTTTGCGCACCTCTCAATGCCGGCGTTTCTGACATTGAACGAATTCCGGCGGCGCACGCGAATCTTTGTCTCTACCCGGAAGTCGCTGAAACGACGTGCCGGTGGCTCGAGCGGCGCTTCGGCCAGCCGAGTATTGGGGTGGTGCCGATTGGCGTTGGCGCGACTCGGGAATTCGTCGAAGCTGTCGCAAAGGCTCTCGAGCTTCCTCAGGTTCAGCCGGCCTTCGAATCGCGTTTGCCCTGGTATTCGCGGTCTGTTGACTCAACCTATCTCACCGGCAAACGGGTGTTCGTTTTTGGAGACGCGACTCACGCCGTCGCCTCGGCGCGTATTGCGAGCGAGGAGCTGGCCTTTGACGTTGTTGGGCTTGGCACTTATTCCCGGGAACAGGCGCGCAGTGTGCGGGAAGCGGCCCGCAAGTACGGCCTGGATGCGCTCATCACAGACGATTACCTGGCCGTTGAATCTGCGATTCGGGATGCGGCGCCGGAGCTCGTACTCGGCACCCAGATGGAGCGCCATACAGCAAAGCGTCTCGGTATTCCCTGTGCTGTGATTTCCGCGCCGTTCCACGTACAGGACTGCCCGGCGCGATATTCGCCGACCATGGGTTTCGAGGGCGCCAACGTGCTGTTCGACAGCTGGGTTCATCCGCTGATGATGGGGCTTGAGGAGCACCTACTACGCATGTTCCAAAACGATTTTGAGTTCCGCAACGGCGCGGATCCATCTCACCTGGCTCTCCATGCCGCGAGTGCTGCGGAACCCGACCGCGAGGCACCGGCAACGGCTGACGAGCAGGAACAGGTGCATGCGCCGCAGTCCAGCTTTGCGACCGCAGAAGCGCACGCGCTGAACTGGCACAGCGAAGCGCTTGCTGAATTGAAAAAAATCCCGTTCTTCGTCCGTGGCAAGGCACGTTCAAATACTGAACGCTTTGCCCTTGAACACGGATTCAGCGAAATCACTGTGGAAACGCTCTACGATGCCAAAGCGTTCTTCAGCCGCTAAAGCGGCCGCTCCGATCAAGGCGGTCATCGTAACGCTGGATACCCATCTGGCGTCTGCCGTCGAACGTGCCGCCCACACTTTACTGCGTGACCTTGGTGTAGCGTTGAGCTACCACGCAGCGGCCCAGTGGGGGGCCTGCGAGCGGCAGCTAACGGAGTGCCGTGAAGCGATCGCTGAGGCCGATCTGATCTTCGTCAGCATGCTGTTCGTTGACGATCACATCCGTGAGATTCGACCGGCGCTTGAAGCCCGACGAAGTCAGTGTGACGCAATCGTATGTGTGTTGTCGGCACCAGAGGTTTGTCAGCTGACTCGCATCGGTTCGCTCGATATGAGCAAACCCCAAGGCAAAGGCCTGAGCTGGTTAAAGCGGCTTCGTGGTTCGTCCGCCAGTGACGGCAGCAATGGCGCTCAGCGTACCGGTGAGCGTCAAATGGCGATGCTCAAGCGTTTGCCGCATCTGTTGCGCTTTGTGCCTGGGACGGCGCAAGACCTGCGGGTTTACTTTCTATCAATGCGCTACTGGCTTTACGGCTCCCAGCGCAATCTCCACAGCCTGGTGTCGTTGCTCGCTGCACGCTACGCGAAGCACGCAGCAATCGAGCAGCGCGCGGTGCCTGAGCCAATCGAGTACCCGGACGTTGGCGTATATCACCCGGATCTTAGCAATCGCATAAGCGACCAGCGAGACGACTTGATGCGAGACTCCGGGTCAAAACCACGCGTGGGCTTGATTGTCATGCGCAGCTACGTGTTGGCTGAAAATACAGCGCACTATGACGCAATGATTCGTGCGCTCGAAGCCCGGGGATTGTGCGTTGTGCCGGTGTTCTCGAGTGGTCTGGACGCCCGTCCAGCCATCGATCGGTACTTCCGTAACGAGTCCGGGGCAACAATCGATCTTCTGATCTCGCTGACCGGGTTCTCTTTAGTTGGAGGGCCGGCCTACAACGATAGCGAAGCGGCAACAAAGACCCTCATTGATCTCGATGTGCCTTATTTCTCGGCACACGCTCTTGAGTTTCAATCACTTCCGCAATGGCGCGAGAACGGCCGGGGCTTGCTGCCCCTTGAAACCATGATGATGGTGGCGATTCCTGAATTGGACGGCGCGATTGGCACGTCGGTTTACGGCGGGCGTGAGCAAGGCGCGGTGAGTGACCTCGGGCCGGAGCTTGAGCGGGTGGATCGACTCGCTGACCGTTGCGCCAAGATGATCCGGCTGCGACACACGCCCCGGGAAGAGCGCAGGATTGCCGTTGTGTTGTACGACTTCCCGCCCAACTCCGGGGGTATCGGAAGCGCTGCGCACCTATCAGTTTTTGAAAGTCTGCATAAGGTGCTGACTCGGCTCGCCGACGAGGGCTACAGCGTACCGGTCCCCGCTTCAGTCGACGACCTGCGTGCCGCCGTGCTTGAGGACGTTGGGTGCACTTCCGGACTACCTGCCCGAGTAGCTGATCGCGTTTCTGTCGAAGATCACGTTCGCCGTGAGACGTGGCTTGATGAGATAGAAGCAGTCTGGGGAGCTGCACCTGGTCGTTCATTAACCGACGGGCGTTCTCTCTTCGTTCTCGGAGCGCGTATTGGAAACGTTTTGATCGCGGTGCAGCCCCCCTTCGGAGTGGAGGGTGACCCTATGCGATTGATGTTCGCCGGGGGCCATGCTCCAACTCACGCTTTCAGCGCGTTTTATCGCTATCTACGGGAAGACTTTGCGGCCCACGCCGTGCTTCATTTTGGTACCCACGGCGCGCTTGAGTTTATGCCTGGCAAACAGGTGGGGCTCAGCGATAACTGTTGGCCCGAGCGCCTTGTCGGCTCGTTGCCCAATCTTTATCTCTACGCGGCCAATAATCCGTCTGAAGGTGCGATTGCGAAACGACGCTCCGCCGCGACGACGATTACCTATCTGACTCCGTCTATAACGCGAGCGGGCCTGTATCAGGAGTTCAAAGACTTAGACTCTCTAATCAATCAACTCCGAGACGCTGAACCAACCAGTGATCAGGCGACCGCTGAGTTGTTTACGATGGTGCGCGAACGTGCGGCGTCGCTGGAGATCATGGAAGACAGCGCGTCGAATTGGCAATGCCCGGCCAAGGCGGTCGACAAACTGCGCTTGGCGTTGCGTGAATTACAGGAAACCTACATTCCCGATGGCCTGCACGTTCTTGGGTCGGCACCGTCGTTTGATCGGCTTACCGAGCTGCTGCAGGTTATGGATCTTAGCCTTCATGCAGATGCGGATCCCTTTGCCTCAGAACGGTACCGCTCCCTCGCGCGTGGCGATCGACCAAATGGCGAAGATGCCGCTACCCGCTCGCGTATTGAGCGTCTTTGCGCCCTTCGGAGTGCACTTTGCGACAACCAGGAAATTGAGTCGCTTGTGGCAGCGCTTGATGGTGGGTTCGTCCCGCCAGTCGCGGGCGGTGATTTGATCAGAAATCCAGCGGTGTTGCCCACGGGGCGAAATTTGCACGGCTTTGATCCATCACGCCTTCCATCTTTGGCTGCGACCATGGAAGGGCAACGGCAGGCGAACGCTTTGCTCACGCGCGCCATGATGAGTGGCGAACCTCCGCCGAAGCGCATCGCGATGGTGCTTTGGGGGACGGACACGTTGAAGAACGAAGGCGTCGGCGTCGCTGAAGCATTGTGGCTGATGGGAACACGCGCGAAATTTGATGGTTACGGGCGTTTGACCGGAGCTGAACTGATTTCCCTTGATGTTCTTGGGCGTCCTCGCGTGGACGTGGTCGTCTCCGTCTCTGGAATATTTCGTGACCTGCTGCCGGGCCAACTGCGGCTGCTCGCTGAAGCTGCTCTTTTGGTGGCTTCGGCTGATGAGCCGGCATCGATGAATCCACTCCGGGCGCAGGTTCTTAAAACGATGGAGAGCACCGGCGTGTCGCTAGAGACTGCAGCGCTACGCGTCTTCGGGAACTCAGAGTCGGCCTACGGCGCGAACGTCAACCAGTTGATCGATGCCGGTATTTGGGATGCCGAGTCTGAACTTGGTGACATGTTTGTCAGTCGGCGTTCTTTTGCTTATGGCCCTGACGGGCAGCCAGCGCCGCAGGCTGACCTGCTGAGATCCGTTCTCAGCACCGTTGACCTTACCTTTCAGAATTTAGACTCCGTCGAGCTTGGTGTGACGACCCTCGATCACTACGTTGATTCCCTCGGCGGTATTTCTCGCGCTGTAGAGAACGCGCGGGGAAAGTCTGTCCCGACCCTTGTTGGCGACTATACCCAGGGCGAAGGCACGGTGCGCTCGCTGGCCGACCAAATCGCGTTGGAAACACGAACTCGCATGCTCAACCCGCGTTGGTATGAGGGCTTACTCGAGCATGGCTACGAAGGGGTTCACCAGATCGAAGCGCATGTGACCAACACCATGGGCTGGTCGGCAACCACGCAACAAGTCGCTCCCTGGGTTTATCGGGAGCTGTCGCGAACGTTCGTGCTCGATCCGAAAATGCGTGAGCGCCTGGCGGCGCTAAATCCGAAAGCGTCGCTTAAGTTGGCGAATCGTCTGCTTGAGGCGCATGAGCGCAATTACTGGTCCCCCGATGAAGCAACACTCGCGGCGCTGCAGCAGGCCGGGGACGACCTCGAAGACCGTATAGAGAATGTGGCTGAAGGAGCTCTCGCATGAGCGATCGCGCAATTATTCCTGCCGTACAGGTCCCTGCCGACGGGGCGGGAAGCGTTCAGGTGCACCTTGATCCCGAGCTAGAGATCGACGGCGCGCAGGTGTTTGCCGTCTACGGAAAGGGCGGTATCGGCAAAAGTACGACTTCTTCGAATCTCTCCGTGGCGTTCTCCAAGCTTGGCAAACGTGTGCTGCAAATCGGCTGCGATCCCAAGCACGACTCGACCTTCACGCTGACCAAGTCTTTGGTGCCCACGGTAATCGATGTGCTGGAGTCTGTTGAGTTTCATTCCGAAGAGTTGCGACCGGACGATTTTGTCTACGAAGGCTACAACGGCGTGATGTGCGTAGAAGCGGGTGGTCCTCCGGCCGGTACCGGTTGCGGTGGTTACGTCGTAGGGCAAACGGTGAAACTTCTGAAAGAGCACCATCTGCTCGAAGATACGGATGTTGTTATTTTCGACGTGCTCGGCGATGTGGTCTGCGGTGGTTTTGCGAGCCCGCTTCAGCATGCACACCGGGCGTTGATCGTTGCTGCGAACGATTTCGACTCGATTTTTGCAATGAACCGAATTGCAGCAGCAATTGGTGCGAAGAGTAAGAACTACCCAGTGCGAATTGCCGGTGTCATTGCGAATCGAAGTGCCGCAACAGATCAGATTGACGGCTTCAATTTAGAAACGGGCCTGAAGCGGGTCGCTCACTTTCCGGATCTCGACGTCATTCGCCGAAGTCGGCTTAAAAAATCAACGCTGTTCGAAATGCAGGATTCACCGGAGTTAGCTGCCGTACAGCAGGAGTACCTTCGGTTAGCTGAATCGCTCCTGGCGGGTGGCGAGCCCTGTGTCGCTACACCGATGAAAGACCGCGAACTCTTCGATTTTCTCGGGTTTGATTGAGTATGGATGCAGTGACCCTCAACTCAGACGCGCTTTCGACTTCGAAGTTGCCTGGGCGTGACTACGCTGACCGCCGTCAGGAACTGACGAAGTACTTTGATGACACGGCAGTGGATCACTGGCGACAGCTCACGTCGTCCAAAAAAGTTAGCCGAATCCGCGAATCGGTTCGTGCCGGTCGATCGGCAATGCAACGTCGTCTGCTCAGTTGGTTACCGCAGAATCTTGACGGCGTTCGAATTCTTGACGCCGGCTGCGGAACGGGCGTCCTTGCGGCGGAACTTGCGAACCGTGGTGCCACCGTCGTCGGTGTGGACCTTTCGCCGCAGCTCATCGAAGTCGCAGAAGCACACCGCCCTATAGCTATTTCAGCCGATCGTCTGCAGTTTTACAGCGGCGATATGCTGAGTGATCACTTCGGGCGTTTTGACTACACCGTAGCTATGGATTCGCTTATTCACTACAACCTGCCTGATGCGATCGCTGCGCTCGGCGTTCTGGCGGCGCGAACGCGGCAAGCCGTTTGCTTTACTTATGTACCGCGAACCCCCGTGCTGGCCGCTTTACACGCCATCGGTCAATGGTTTCCCCGTGACAACCGGTCGCCAGACGTCAGCCCGAATTCACCGAAGGCCGTTGCTGAGGCAGTTCGGTCAGACCTAGCGCCGGCAGGCTGGTCAATGACCGATCAAGCCCGCGTGGACACGTTTTTTTACAAGTCTCACGGCGTTGCGCTGCGGAGGCGCCATGACTGAAGCCTCCCCTCAACTCAAGCTGCCGACCTTTCTGCTTCCCTTCGCCGACGCGGTGTCGGAGGAGTTGCCGCTTGCGCGGTTGTTGCGACTATCGCTCTTCCAGGTGTCGACGGGCATGGCCCTGGTGTTGCTGGCAGGTACCCTGAATCGAGTGTTGATCGTTGAACTCAGTGTGACTGCAAGTCTGGTGGCGCTTTTCCTTGCGCTCCCGGTTCTCTTTGCTCCGTTTCGCGCGCTGATCGGTCACCGCTCGGACCAGTTGCGTTCTTACCTCGGCTGGCGACGGGTCCCGTACCTGCTCTTTGGAACATTGGCTCAGTTCGGGGGGTTGGCAATCATGCCCTTCGGTCTACTGCTCCTGACGACGGACACGGCACCGCAGTTAATTGGAGGCCATCTCGGCGCCGGTCTCGCGTTCTTGCTCGTGGGGGTCGGGCTGCACACCGTGCAAACTGCCGGCCTCGCCTTAGCTACTGACCTTGCGCCCGAGCGTAGCCGACCGCAGGTTGTGGCTGTGCTGTACATCATGTTGTTGATCGGCATGATCGCGGCAGCGCTCGTCTTCGGTGCGCTGCTTGCGGATTTCTCGAGTCTTCGACTGATTCAGGTCATTCAGGGTGCCGCCGTTGCCACCGTGGTGATCAATATCGTCGCGCTTTGGAAGCAAGAACCGAGGCAGCCTCACCGGACCCGGCTAGATCGACCGCAGACTTCATTTATGGAAGCCTGGGCTGCTTTAAACGAGCAGCCATACCTGAGCCGCGTGTTCCTTACGGTGGGCTGCGGAACCCTCGCCTTTACCATGCAAGACGTGCTGCTCGAACCCTATGGTGCAGAAGTCTTAGGGCTCAGTGTCAGTGCGACAACGGGACTAACGGCGCTCTTTGCTGGCGGTACGTTGCTTGCTTTTCTGGTAGCTGGCCGTCGTCTCGGTGAGGGAGCGGATGAGTACCGGCTTGGTGCCGTTGGCTTGCTCGTAGGTGTCTTGGCCTTTGCGTTGGTCGTGCTGAGCCTTCCGTTTCACTCCCTGGCGCTTTTTCTGATTGGCGTTTTAGCGGTAGGTGTTGGTGCCGGACTGTTTGCCGTTAGCACCCTGTACTCGATTATGCGGGTAGCGACCGACGCTAATCGCGGCTTTGCCATCGGCGTTTGGGGGGCGGTCCAAGCCTTTGCCGTAGGTGTTGGCATGGCGCTCGGCGGCGGCCTAAAGGACGTTGGCGACTGGCTGGCAAATGCAAACCTGTTCGGCCATGCCGTAGTTGATGGTGCGGCGGGATACACCCTGGTGTATCACGTCGAGATTCTATTGCTGTTCTTCACACTCGTTGTCCTTGCGCCGCTGGTGCGCTTTGGGCGCGAAACTGTGAGTGATTCGAAGTTCGGCGTCAGCGAGTTTCCTGGATAAGTTGGAGGAAGAAGATGGGCGATATCACTGGGTACATCGATCTAACGCAGGTTTTGCTTTATCTGTTCTGGATCTTTTTTGCGGCGCTCGTGATCTATTTGCAAAAGGAAGGCAAGCGCGAGGGGTTTCCGATGGCATCAGACAACCCTGGCGAAGCGCCAGCGGTTGGCTGGCCAGACCTGCCCGCAACGAAAGTATTCATCATGCCTGATGGCACGAAGAACCCGGTTCCGCGAGCGGAGGTTCCGCGAGAGCTGCACGCCAAGCCATCAGAAACCTGGCGCGGGGCTCCAATCGAGCCTACTGGCCACGGTCTTGAGGCGGGCATCGGCCCAGGTACTTGGTCTCAGCGCCAAGACCATCCGGACGTTACCCACGAAGGTGAAGCGAAAATTGTTCCGATGCGGGTCCTGGATGGCTATGAGGTTGAAGGCAACGACACGGACCCTCGTGGCCTAGAAGTCGTGGGGCTTGACGGCGTTCAAGCCGGTAGCGTGAGTGATATCTGGGTCGAAAAGGGCGAAGCAGTGGTTCGCTATCTTGAGATCGCTCTCGAAGGCTCCGGTGAACGGGTCCTCGTACCCATTCACTTTTCCAAGACAAAGGCCAAGCTGGCGCAGGTTGAGGTCACCTCCGTGCTCGGCGAACAGATCAAACTTGCGCCACGTACGGCCAGCGGTGAACAGGTCACGTTGCTGGAAGAAGACAAAATAATGGCGTTCTACGGCGGCGGCCTGATGTATGCGAAGCCCGACTTGATCGAGCCGTTGATTATCTAACTTAGAAACACGGGCGTTGTCTCGGGTTTCGGAGACTAGCTCAATGGGTAGGCTGTGAATTCAGATCGGATGGTTCCAAGGGTCAGCTTCATTGGCGGTTTTTTTGGGCTGCTACTGACGGCATCGCTCATTGCAGCGGCGGCGGGACTGTTTCGCAGTTCCGAGGCCCAGGCGCCGGACATGGAAGACGCCACGTGGTTAGCGTTCGAACAACACACGGACGGAACCCTGCAGGTTTCTGAGGCGAACAGCGGCGCAGAGCTTGATCGGTTCGTAGCCGGTGAGGATGCGTTTGCTCGCGGCGTGTACAAAAGTGTGCTCCTTGAGCGGCGTAAGCACGGCATTGATCCGCAGGAGCCGGTGCAGCTGGGCCGAACGGCGGATGGCCAGCTGTTTCTTTTCGATCCCCTGACCTCCACCCGAATTGCGCTGCGGGCGTTTGGTGAAACCAACGCTGCGGTGTTTGAAAGCCTTCTGGAGCGAGTTCCGTCGACCTGAGCCGACCCACGTTCCATGCGTAACGGAGACGAACCATGACTGCCAAAGCCTCAGTAAACATCAACGACGTAACGGTCATCGCCAACACGGAGACGGTGCTGACGCCCCGTTTCTACCGAACGGACATGGACGCCTTGGAGCGCATCGATCTCGAGCCGGTTCGCCGTGAGTGGGACGAAATGATGCGCGAATTCGATACCGACGGTAACGTTGATCACTTTGTGCGCGATGCAACGTTTGCAGACGAGATTCAGGAGCTTGATCCTGAACTGTACGAAGAATTCCTCGATTTCCTCGTTACCTCGGTGACCTCTGAATACTCGGGCTGTGTGCTCTACGCGGATATCGAGAAGACTGTAACGCACCCAGAGATTAAGAAGCTCATGGGCTACATGCGTCGGGATGAGGCGCGACACGCGGGCTTCATCAATCGCTCGCTCAAAGACTTTGGCAAACCGGTAGATCTCGGGTTCTTGAAGCGAGAAAAGAAGGCGACTTACTTCCGGCCCAAGTTTATTTACTACGCTACCTACCTATCGGAGAAGATTGGCTACGCGCGCTACATCACGATTTTCCGGCACCTGCAGAAGCATCCGGAGCGCCGTTTTCACCCCATCTTCCGTTGGTTCGAGCAGTGGTGTAACGACGAGTTCCGTCACGGCGAAGCGTTCGCACTCATTATGCGTGCGGATCCGAAGCTGCTGTCTGGCGTGAATAAGCTGTGGATCCGATTTTTCCTAATTGCTGTGTATGCGACGATGTACGTCCGCGACCACACACGTCCCAAGCTGTATGAAGCCTTAGGTATTGATCCGACGGAGTATGATTTTCAGGTATTCCACATCACGTCGGCCATCAGTCGTCAGGTCTTTCCGTTTACGCTCCGGGTGGACGACCCGCGCTTCCGCCGGGGTCTGGAGGATCTTCGCGATACGATGACGCGCATGGACGAGCTGGCGCATTCCCGTGGTATAGCCGCAAGCGTCAGACGTTTGGGGCTGCGGTTGCGTGCCGCGCGCTGTTTCGCCTCGCTGTTCCTCGTCCCCGTCGAAACGCACGATATGCCGGCGAACGTCCGCATGGCGCCCGCTTGGTGAACGCGACGACTGCAGTACTGGTCGCACTGATCGTTTGGTGGGCTGGTACGGGCGTGCTCTTTTTGCTGAATCGTTTGCGGCCCTCGGCGACGCCGTTTACCGTTCTTGGCAGTTGCGCCGCAGTGGGCGCTGCGGTCGCGGCGATCGAGGTTAGCGCACCGTTCGCGACTCCGGCCGGTGCCTACGTGGCCTTTTCAGCAGCCGTATTGCTCTGGGCTGGGCTCGAGATGCCGCATTTGCTTGGCGTGTTTACGGGTCCGGTGCGCGATGCATGTCCGCCAGCGCTGCGCGGTTTCCCGCGGTTCACGCGGGCCATCGGGGTCGGGCTCTATCACGATCTGGCGATCATGGCGACCGGCCTTGGGCTCATCGCGCTGCTGCTGCGGGCAGATAATGCGGTTGCTGCCTGGACCTTTTGCACGCTTTGGCTGATGCGGTGGAGTGCGAAGCTCAATCTGTTCCTCGGCATGCCCAACGTCGATTTAGACTTGGTTCCTGAGCGTATGCGCTATCTCGCAACCTACATGACTGCGCGGGCCATGAATCCGCTGTTTCCGGTGTCTGTGATACTGGGAGCATTGGTGTTCGCTTATCACCTAACTTCCGCGCGACCCGGTGACGTTACAGGCGCGTTCGAGGTTACGGCAGGAACGCTCCTAGCAACGCTGACTGGCCTTGCCGTGATTGAGCATCTGCTTATGGTAATTCCCCTCAAGGAAAGTGCGCTGTGGCGCTGGGCGTTGCCCGAAGCAGCCGCGAAGCCTGTGAAGACTTGAGTGAGCTCGAAGCGGCGATTACGCAGCTCGTTGCCGGGCAGACGATCGATGCCTGTTCGCCCTCCCTGCGGGACGCGCTGACGCAGTTAGGTGCCGAGGCGATTGATGACGGACGGTTTCGTTGGCCCGCTGCACTGGTACCGCTTGATGAGTCGCGCATCCTGGCAGCCCTTGATCCCCTTGCGCGCCGACGGCTCCGGACCGTCGAGGTCCTGGCCAGCGTCGACTCAACCAATCGGTATCTGCTTGACCGGATCGCCCGCGCTGGAACCCATGGTGTTCAAGATTCCGTAACCCATCCTGGGCTGGTCACGACGGAGTGTCAGCTTGCCGGTCGAGGGCGACTTGGTCGCCGCTGGAACGGCTCGCTCGGAGCGAGCATTGCTGTTTCCCTTGCCTATCAGCTAGCGCGCTCGCCACAGCAGCTTGGCGGACTGAGTTTGGTAGTCGGCCTCGCTGTGGTAGACGCACTCGACCCGCACGGTGATCTTGGGCTCAAAGTGAAATGGCCGAACGACGTGTTCTATGGCGCCGGCAAGCTCTGCGGCGTCTTGATTGAACTGGCGACGGTTCCGGTAATCGACTTGCCGGTCAGCACGGTTGTCGTCGGCATCGGCGTAAACGTAGCGCCGCGGCCGAGCCAGCGTCTGGGTCTTGATCGTGAGGTGGCGTCCATTGTCGACAGCGTTGGTCCACCCCCGGACCGCAATCTGCTCCTCGCATCCCTCGCTATTGCGGTCAGCGCTTTCATAGAGCGGTTTGAGGCCGACGGGTTCGAGCCTTTTGTGCAAACTTTTGATCGCTTGCATCTCTTGCACGGTCGGCGCTGCACCGTCACGGGCGACGCCACAGCCGCGGATGGGGCGGCGGGCTATGTCGTACGGGTACTCGGCGCTGCGGCGGATGGTGCCCTGCGAGTCGAGGCGGATGGGCGTGAGCATCGCCTGGTCACCGGTGACGTATCGCTGCGAGCGACATGAGCGATTCGTTCCTGATTCCTGCACTGACGTTGCCGCTCCGGAGTCTGAGTGACACACTCGGCCGCCCCTGAATCGCGAGCCTGGTTGAAGCAAACCTGTCCCCGTACCTGATGAGCCGGACTTCACTCTCAGTCGTCCTTTCGTTGGTTGTTTTCGCCAATTTGTCTGTCGGCTTGTGGCTCCTCCTTGGAGGCACTGACCAGGATAAGTCGCTGCAGCCGCTTGAACCGGTGAGACCTTTGCGCCAACTCCCTGCGGCATCGGCTGAGGACTCATCGATTGCCGTCCCTGATGCCGTCCCTGATGCCGTCCCTGATGCCGTCCCTGATGCCGTCCCTGATGCCGTCCCTGATGCCGTCCCTGATGCCGTCCCTGATGTCGTCCCTGATGCCGGCGCGCAGCCGGAGCTCCAATGTCGGGGATGGGGGCCGTACGATGCGGAAGCCGATGCTCGGGCGCAGCTTGATGCCCTGCTTGCTGCGGGCGCGATCGACTCCGAGGAACAAACCTTGATTGAAAGCCGCCGAATTCAGGGCGCATCCGATTTTTTGATTTTCCTCGGTCCGTTCCCTGATCGTGCAGCTGCGGGTGCGGTGCGACAGCAGATCGTCGACTTGGGTTCTGATGCCTACGTCATCACCCGGGAGGGACAGGTGCTGGTGTCCGTCGGCGTCTTTTCTCAGGCTCGCTTCGCCGACGCTCAGTTCCAGAAGATCAGAGGCTACGGCTTTGAGCCGAAGCAACTTGAGCTGCTACGCAACCGCCAGGCCTACTTTTTACTCGCCGATTTGTCCCAAGCCGGGTTGGCTGAACTGGATCAGTCCCCAGGGGTGGGCACTGGCGCACAGACCTGCGATTCAATTGCGTCCGAATACGGAATTCTATAGACTCCGCCGTCCGTTCGCGCCGCCATAGCTCAGCTGGTAGAGCAGCTCACTTGTAATGAGAAGGTCGAGGGTTCGATCCCTTCTGGCGGCACCAGCCAGCAGTCGGGCGTTCCGGATAGATTTTTTCTTGTATAAACAGTCGGTTAGCGACACGATGCGCAACGCCGAAGGGCTGCGAACGCGCCGCGATCAGGGCGACGCTAAATGACGGTGTGCTTTGGACGGGTGGTAGAAAACGGAACGGGTGGGGTACCCAAGCGGTCAACGGGATCAGACTGTAAATCTGACGGCTATGCCTTCGTAGGTTCGAATCCTACCCCCACCACCATGTACGAACACGAATTCGAAATAGCTGCTTCCTTTTATAGGCAGCGCTGAGGGCATCGGCACAACAGGTTGCGCGGGTATAGTTCAGCGGTAGAACCTCAGCCTTCCAAGCTGATGACGCGGGTTCGATTCCCGCTACCCGCTCCAGTATTTCGCAAGGCGTAAAACAAAAGTTTCGCTCACATAGCTCAGTCGGTAGAGCACTTCCTTGGTAAGGAAGAGGTCATCGGTTCAAATCCGATTGTGAGCACCAGTGATCGGATAGCGTCATTAACAGCGTCATTAGCTGAAGCGTTCACACGCAGTGGGTTCGAACGGCTCTTCTAGTAAAACCGTGCCGATGGCGCGTCAATAGAAAAACAACGGAACGGAGAAGGTGAAAGGAACCGGACATGGCCAAAGAGAAATTTGAGCGGACAAAGCCGCACGTAAACGTAGGCACGATTGGTCACGTAGACCACGGAAAGACGACGCTGACGGCGGCGTTGACGAAGGTGTGTGCGGAGTCGTTTGGCGGAGACGTGAAGGACTTT
>JBCCTU010000012.1:0-78979 GCA_039198065.1 Pseudomonadota bacterium | reverse complement strand
CCCATGAGCCCCGCACCGAGGAGTGCTGTTAGCGTGAGGTATGGGTTGGCGTCGGCACCGGCGACCCGGTGTTCTACGCGCCGGTTAGCGGCATCGCTGTCTGGAATACGCAGCGCCACGGTCCGGTTGTCCACGCCCCAGCTCACCCGCGTCGGCGCGAGCGATTCATCGGTAAAGCGGCGATAGCTGTTGAAATGCGGCGCGAGGATCAGCATGGACTCCGGTAGCGCCGCGAGCATTCCGGCCACGGCGGCCTTAAGCGTCGCCGAGCCCGTGGGCTCATCAGCGGCGAACACGTTCGCGCCTTCGGCATCGAGCAGCGACCAGTGGACGTGCATGCCGTTGCCGAGGTCGCTCCCCAGGGGCTTGGCCATGAACGTGGCGCCGAGCCCGAACTGCTGTGCGACCCGACGGACCAGGTACTTGAAAATCTGCGCGTCGTCAGCAACCCGCAAGGCGTCGTCGCCATGCTTTAGGTTGACTTCGAACTGGCCGCGGCCGTATTCGGCGATCGCCGCATCGAGCGCGATGCCCGCGGACTCGCAGCGCGCGTAGAGCACGTCGAAGAACGGCGCGAACGCCTCGATGTCGTCGAGCGCGTAGACGTCGTTTTCCGTCAGGCGGGTGCCCGTGCTGGGACGCTTCGGGGGCGCGAGGGGCTGTCGATTAGGGTCGTAGAGGTAAAACTCGAGTTCGATCGCGCACACGGGGTTCAGCCCTTTGGCGCGGTACTGCTGGAGTATGGCGGCCAGCGCTTGTCTGGGATCCACCGGATAAGGTGCGCCCTCGACGGTTAAAAGTGTTGCAAGCTGCAACGTGAGCTCCGGCTGCCACGGCGCCAGGCTGAGCGGTGCCCGGTCGATGGGTTGGAGCGTTCCGTCGAGGTCACCGCTGCGCATGAGGTGATCGGTGGTCTCGAGGTCTCGGCCCCAGACGTCGGGGAACAGCACCGAGAGAGGCATTTTCAGGTCATCGCCTTTGGTGGCGGCGCGAACCCCGGGTGCCAGGCGTTTGCCGCGGAACAGACCGTGGATGTCGCTCGCTACGACGAGCTGCGCCGCTGCGGTCACTGGTGCCTCAGACGCCAAGCCGGTCGCGCAGGCCGTACCACCAGGATCCGGCAATGCTGTAAGGCACGCGCAATGCACGTCCCCCAGGAAAGGGCAGGTAGGGAAAGCGCGCGATGACGTCGAAGCGTTTCGGATCACCGTCGATCGCCTCCGCAAGGATCTCGCCGAATAAGTGCGAGCCGGTGACTCCGTGACCGCTGTAGCCGTGGGCAAAGTAGGTGCCGTCCTTTAGGCGACCGAGCTGCGGTACCCGCGAGTACGAGATGGCAAATCGACCGCTCCAGGCGTAGTCCAGGCGAACGCCGTTGAGCTGAGGAAACACCTGTTCAAGATTCGGTCGCAGCTTCGCTCGGATATCTTCTGGATCCGTGCCCCCGTAGACCGTACCGCCGCCAAAGAGCAGCCGGTGGTCGGCGGAGAGTCGGTAGTAGTCGAGGATGTAGCGGCAGTCTTCGACGCACAGACCCGTCGGCAGCAGGGCTCGGGCCCGCTCTTCCCCAAGGCGCTCCGTCGCGACCATCTGCGTTGTTGCTGGGAGAATCCGCGGCTCGAGCTGCGGTGAGACGCCCTCAAGGTAAGCGTTGCCGCAGAGCACCAACCGCTTCGCCTCCACCGAGCCTTCCCGGGTAAACGCGGTGTAGATTCGATTCTGCCGGCTGAATTTCACAACTTCGGAGAGTTCGTAGATACGACCGCCGAGCGCCTCAACCGCATCGGCTTCGCCTTGGGCGAGGTTCAGGGGATGCAGGTGGCCACCGGCGTGATCGATCATTCCGCCGTGGTAGCGCTCGCTCGCGACGTGTTTGCGTATGCCGCTCTGGTCCAGCAACTCGTGTCGATCCATACCATGGCGACGCCAGAGTGCTTGTTTACTTTCGAGCTCGCGCAGCTGCTTACCCGTGTAGGCAGCGAACAGATTGCCGGGCTTGTAATCGCAGTCAATGGCGTAGCGCTGAATACGATCTCGGATGAGATCAGCGCCAGCGGTCAAATGCGCACCGACGAAGTCGGCGGCCTCCGTTCCAAACTGCCGGGCAATCTTCGGGAGGCTCGCGTTGAGTCCATTGACGACCTGGCCGCCGTTGCGGCCGGAAGCGCCGAAACCAATGGAATTGGTTTCCAGCAGTACGACGTCCGCGCCGCGCTCCGCGAGGGTCAGGGCGGTGGACAGGCCGGTAAAACCGCCGCCGACGATGCAGACGTCAGCTTTCTCTCGGCCGAGCAGTCCCGCCCGGGCCGTCTTCCGGTTCGCTGTGGCGGCGTAGTAGGTCCGGTCGTGGCGCGCAAAGGGTTGCCGCGACGCGGTACCGACCAGCTGCTCACCGGTTGTATCCTGCGTGCTGTTTGCGTTCATGAATTGTGGTCGCTTAACCGAGCCATGCGCACGGCGATACCACGCCGGCCCCGGTGATCAAGGTCTACCACCGGTGCATCCAATCTCTGGCGTTTGCATCGTTCCGTGATTCCATGAGCCTATCAAGCATCCCGGTTCTCGGCATCCCCTCGCGTTTCTTGCGCAGGGCTCTCACCCTCGTCGACGCTCGCAGCGTCGGTCTCGCTCAGCACCTGTGCCAGCTCTCGGCGAGTCATCGGGGGCTCCGGTAACCGCCAGAGGAAGATCAGCACGAGGCTTAAGGCCAGGACTTGGGCGCCTAGGACAATGGCCGGTACACCGATCAGGAGCGACAGCGCGAGAACCAGCCCGCAGGCGCCGCTCGCCGACCACTTCGCACCACGCCGCAGGGCGCGATGCGTCTGCCAGTCGAGGATCAGCGGGCCGAACAGGCGGTGGGTCAGTAGCCAGCGGTGCCAGGTCGGTGACGAACGTGCAAAACAGTAGGCCGCCAGCAGTACGAACGGCGTGGTGGGCAAGAGCGGCAACAGGGCACCCAGAAACCCCAGGCCGAGGCACAGCCAACCGCCGATGAGATACAGGGCTCGCATGGCAACCGCTCTCCTCTCCGTTTCCGAACCCTGGTGCGCAATGCGCGAATGGTAAGCTTAAGCGAACCGGATCGGGGAGCCATTCGGGGAGCATCGGCAAACGGCGGGGAGGCCTTTCATCATGCACGACACCGACGACCTAGGGCGCGCGCGAGCTTCGCTGCGGGGCGGGCAAGAGACCGGAAAGTACGCTCAGGGACTCGGTGTCGTCGCGGCCAACGAGGCGCCGCTGTCCCCCGTATCCCTCGTTAAGCGGACGGCGAAGGCCTACCCAAACATGCCGGCGATCGACTTCGACGGCGTCATCCAAAGCTGGGGGGAAACCTTCGCGCGTTGTCTTCGGCTCGCCGGTGGGTTGCGGCGCCAGGGGGTCACGGCCAACAGCACGGTCGCCGTGCTGTGTCGAAACCTGCCAGCTGCCGTGGAGCTGTCCTACGCCGTCCCCATGAGCCGTGGTGTGCTGAACATGATTAACACGCGGCTCGACGCCGAGGGCGTGGCATTCATTCTTGACCACGGCGAGGCGGAGGTGCTGTTCGTGGATTCCGGCCTCGAGGCAGTGGCGCGTGAAGCACTCGCGCTTGCCAAGGCGGAGCCCCTGGTAATCGGCATCGAGGACCCGCGGGCGCCATTCGCCGAGCCGCCAAGCCTCGGCTACGAAGCGTTTCTGGCGGCGTCAACGGCTGTGGCCGACGACGATATTTTGCCCATAGATGAGCGTGCCGCGCTGGCGCTCAACTACACCTCTGGAACCACCGGAAATCCCAAGGGTGTCGTCTACCATCACCGCGGCGCGTATCTCAACGCGGTCGGTAACACGCTCGAGTGGTCGCTGCCGCTGCACCCCCGTTATCTCTGGACCCTGCCGCTGTTTCACTGCAACGGTTGGTGCTTCCCCTGGACTGTCGCCGCCAAGGCCGGCCTCAACGTGTGCCTGCGTGGACCGACAGGACCGGCGGTCCTGGACGCCATCGAAGCCGCGGACATCACTCACATGTGCGGTGCGCCGATCGTTCTCAACATGGCGACTACAGAGGCCGAAGCGCGCGGCACGACCCTCGGGCGACGAATCGAATTTATGACCGCCGGCGCCGCACCACCGGCAGCTGTGCTGGCACGCGCCGACGCGGTGGGGTTCTCCATTACTCACGTCTACGGATTGACCGAGGTGTACGGACCCTGCGCGGTTTGTGCGTGGCGCACGGAGTGGGATGACCTCGACGCCGACGAACGGGCCCGGTTACGGGCCCGCCAGGGCGTAAACTACGTCGTGCTCGAAGAGTTGTCCGTGCGTGATCCAGAGACCCTCGAGGAGGTGCCCGCGGACGGTGAAACCATGGGCGAAGTGATGTTTCAGGGCAACGTCGTCATGAGCGGATACCTGAAGAATCCCGATGCAACCGATGCCGCGTTTGCCGGAGGCCATTTCCGTTCCGGCGATCTCGGCGTGCGTCACCCCGACGGCCATGTGGAGCTCAAGGACCGCTCGAAAGACATCATTATTTCCGGAGGCGAAAACATTTCATCCATCGAGGTCGAAGGGGTGCTGTACCGGCACCCGGCCGTGGCGGAAGCGGCCGTGGTAGCAGCACCCGATGAGAAGTGGGGGGAAACGCCGGTCGCGTTTATTGAAAAGCGACCGGATGCGCAGGCGACGCCAGAAGACATCATCGCTTTCTGTCGTGACCAGCTGGCGCACTTCAAGTGCCCGACCCGAGTCGAGTTCACGGAGCTGCCGAAAACCGTAACCGGTAAGATTCAAAAGTTCGAACTGCGCAAGCGGGTCGTATGACAGTGGCACCCTCGGCTGAGGTGTTGATCGACGCGCTTGGTCTCGAGCCCCATGTTGAGGGGGGGTACTACCGCCGGATCTACAGCGGTGATGACGTACCGATGCTGGTCCTCGCCGAAGGCCAGCGAGCGGCGCTGACCAGCATCCAATATCTGCTCACGGCGACGTCGCCCGTCGGGCACTTTCACCGCAACCGCTCGACCATCGTTCACTACTTTCAGGCTGGGGATCCGCTCCACTACCGACTCATTGATGCTGAGGGCACGTTGACCGAGTGCATTCTTGGCGCCAACGTGGTTGCTGGTGAGCAACTCACTCTGGTGGTGCCCGGTGGCGTCTGGAAGAGCAGCGAGCTGCAAGCCACGGCGGTGTTTGGCTACGGGCTCATCGCCGAAGCCGTTACGCCGGGATTTGAGTTTGCCGAGATGGAACTCGGTGACGCTGCGCGGCTTGCACGGGATTTTCCGCAGCACTCATCGCTGTTTAACTGTTTCTGCTCTCGCTGATTGGGTCAGGCAACGCTTGCATCGCTGTCGGTGGGGGCAAGCAGCCAGTGCTCGAGGGTGGCCCTTAGCTTGTCTTTGACGACCGGTTTCGGCAGAAAGTCGTCCATACCGGCGTTTAAGCAGGACTCCCGATCCGACTCGAGCACGTTTGCCGTCATGGCAAGGATGGGTGTCCGCGCCGTTCCGCGGCGCTCTTCTTCAGCCCGAATCATGCGCGTCGCACCGAACCCGTCGAGATTCGGCATCTGACAGTCCATGAGAATCAGGTCGAAGGTGTTTCGGGAAAAGTGCTCGACCGCTTCCAGACCGTCGTTGGCGATGGTCACCGTGCAACCGAACCGTTCCAGGATTTTTCCTGCGACGCGCTGATTGACGAGATTGTCCTCGACCACCAGCACTCGACTCCCGGTCAGGGCACGATCGTTGCCGACGCGGGGGTCGTCATTTGCGGCGCGTTGAGAGCGTGAGGGTGCTTTCGGGAGCGGAAGATCGAAGCGGAAGGTGGAGCCCACGCCGATCTCGCTGTCCACCCAGATTTTTCCGCCCATTTGAAGCACCAACTCGTGACTGATCGCCAAGCCGAGGCCGGTTCCGCCGAAGCGCCGGGTGGTGGATGAGTCGACCTGCGAGAACGGCACGAACAGCCTTTCGCGGCTGTCTTCGGAGATTCCGATTCCGCTGTCGCGGACCTCGAACTCGATCCGTTTGCCGCCATCGCGGAGCTCAGCGCCCACGGACACGCCGCCTTCTTTAGTGAATTTGATGGCGTTCCCAAGCAGGTTGAGCACGATTTGCCGGACTCGGCCGGCGTCGCCGAGACGCGACGTTTGATCGTTCGGAAGCGGTCGCACCGAGAGGTCAATGGACTTTGCTTTCGCTTGCGGGCTCAGCAGTTGACCGATGTCGTGAAGCATTGCGTTGAGATCGAACGGCTGGTGCTCGAAGTCGAGTTTGCCCGCTTCAAGCCGGGACATGTCGAGAACGTCGTTGATGATGTCGAGCAGGGCTGTGCCCGATTCGACCATGATGCGAAGGGCATCGCGCTGCTGCTCGTCGAGCGGTGTGTCCATGAGGATCTGCGCCATGCCGAGTACCCCGTTCATCGGGGTGCGGATCTCGTGGCTCATGGTCGCAAGAAACTCGCTTTTACTTCGGGCCGCTGCGGCTGCGGACTCCGCCGCTGCCCGGAGCGCGTTTTCTTCGGCAATTCGGGTCGAGATGTCGTGAATCACAATGGTGAATCCTGGGTCCGGATCCAGCTCGATCGCGTTGATGTAGACCTCGACGTGACCCGAGTCCTCCGTTTCGCGTTGGCTCAGCTGGGTTCGGACCGGCACGTTCTGCGGCTGCGCCGCCAACGGTAAGGGGTCTTCGAACAGCTCGAATACCGAGCCCACCTCCTTGAGGTTCTGCGGCGTCAGCGCCTCGGCGGCCTGGTTCCATTCGATCAGCTGTCCCGTGGCGTCGAGAGTCAGAATGGCCTCGTTGACGCTGCTGAGCACAGCTTGCAGGTTCTTGGTAACGCGGTTTCTGGCTTCTTCGGCTTCCCGCTGCGCGCTGACGTTGCTGACGGTCCCGCTGATGCGGTGAATGCCATCGTCGTTACGTTCCACCTGCGCGTGAATTTCGAGCCATACGTAGTAGCCCAGGCAGTGACGACTGCGTAGTTCGATATCAACGGGAAAGCGCCGCGCAATCGGAGTCAGGAACGCATCGAACGCCCGGCTTCGGTCGTCGGGGTGGATGCTACTTGTCCAGCGCTCGACCTCCTCGCTAATGGGCGTCCCCGTCTCCGGAGCCTCAAGCCCCAGCCAGCTCCAAGCAATGTGACTGATGTAAAACGTTTCTTCCTGCGGCTGATAATCCAGGATGGCGACGCGGCCGCTGCTAACGGCGTTGGTCAGCCGTTCTTCGCTTTCGCGCAGGGCCTCCTGCTGTTGGATCGACTCAGTGATGTCCTGGCCGATGGCAACGTACCAGTGCTGGCCGAACATCCGCACCTGCGTTGCCGTGTAATCGAACACGTACTCGCTGCCGTCTTTTCGTCGATGCTTGTAGGTGTGGGCCGTTGCGTGGCGCTGGATGTAGGCCTGTTGTTGCTCTTTCAGAAACGCCGGATCTGCCAGATCACGCGCTACGATCGACGCCGGTTTGCCAATGAGCTCCTCCTGCTCATAGCCAATGTTGGCGAGCAAGGCTCGATTGCAGTGGATGATGCGCATTTTTGAATCGAGCACCACCAGTTCCGCGGTGCCTTCGTTCAGCGCGGTTTGCAGGACCGTGCGGAAGATGTCTTGTTGCCGCTGCTTCGTGAATTCGAGGAGGTGAACGACGAACCGATCGTCCCCTGCTGCGCGCAGATAGAGGGTCAGGTGACGCGGTTCCTGCGGATCTCCGAAGCGCAGCACGACCTTGTGCGTTTGCTCCGAGAGTAACCGCGCGGCTTTTAGGGCGCCGAGCACGATGGTCGGTGAGTGCAGCTGGCGCAGCAGCCAGCGGGCGCTGTGGTGGCGGCCGTTCCGATCGATCAGATCACCGAGAAACTCGGACAAGCGTTGCGCCGGGTCGTGAACGTAACCGCTACGCAGGTCGACTTCTATCAGGCAGCCATCGACGAGACCTGCGATCAGTTCTGCGGCATAGGAACCGGCGGCGGACATGCGTCGGAGAAGGCCCTAGGTAGCGATTACTCCGAAAGTTTAGTCCTTTGTTCTGGCTCTGCTGGCCGCATGTCTCGAAGCGGACCTGAGTCGCAGTGCGAACGTCGGCCGTCAACGCACTGACGATCAGCCGTGCTTGAGAAGCCGCTCCTTTTGACGCTTCCAGTCCCGGTCGCGCTCCGAGGCCCGTTTATCGTGCTGTTTCTTGCCCTTGCCCAGGGCGATCTCGCACTTGACCTTGTTGCCCTTCCAATACAGCCGGGTCGCCACGCACGTGTAGCCTTCGGCCTGGGTTGCACTGAAGAGCTTGGCGATTTCACGAGCGTGCAGCAACAGCTTGCGATCGCGTTGCGGTTCAGCGACGACATGAGTCGAGGCGCTGGTGAGGGGGGTGATGTTGGCGTTAAGGAGCCAGGCTTCGCCGTCCCGGAGGAACACGTAGCTGTCTATCAGCTGGACCTTGCCGGCACGGATGCTCTTAACCTCCCAGCCCATGAGGGCGATACCGGCTTCGGTGGTGTCGGTGAGGATGTAGTCGTGGCGCGCGCGTTTGTTGGTGGCAATGGTGCCCGAAGCCGAGCCGGACTTTCCTTTTCCGCTGCCCTTGCTGCCGCCTTTTCCGCCGCCGCTCGTTTTTTGGATCGCCACCTTGCTCATAGGTGCCAGTATACGGATCTTCGCAGTCGGGCTCAGTTGTCCGGTCTCAGGCGATCGGTAACAATCCGGCGATCGTCACTGAGGGTTTGCGATGGCAGGCGCATCAACGTCCCGCCACGGGATGTGGTCCAGCCGATGGCTGTTCGTGTTGGCCGCGGCAGGATCTGCCGTCGGGCTCGGCAACATCTGGAAGTTTCCCTACATCGCTGGAGAGAACGGCGGGGGCGCTTTCGTACTCGTCTACCTCGCCTGTGTCGCGCTGGTTGGCGTGCCGATCATGATGGCCGAGGTGCTGCTCGGGCGGGCGGGTCGGGAGTCGCCGATCAATACCATGCGCAGCCTTACCAAGGCCGCCGGTAAGCGCTCGGGCTGGACCATCATTGGCTGGATGGGGGTCGTAGCCGGGTTCCTCATCCTGTCGTACTACGCCGTCATTGCTGGCTGGGCTTTGAACTACTTCGTGCTCACGGCCCTCGGCACGTTCAGCGGCGTTACCCCGGAGCTCGCCGCGACAACCTTCGATGACTTTCTCGCGAACCCGCTGCAGATGTTGTTCTGGCACACGCTGTTCATGGTCATCACGGTCTACATCGTGGGCCGCGGCGTCATCGCCGGCCTGGAGACGGCGATCAAGTTTTTTATGCCGCTGCTGTTTTTGCTATTGCTCGTCCTGCTCGGCTACAGCGTTCAGTCCGGCGGGTTCGAACAGGGATTGGCCTTCATGTTCCAGCTGAACTGGTCGTCGCTTACCCCGGAGGCCGTGCTCATTGCCCTGGGCCAGGCGTTTTTTACGCTTAGCCTCGGTATGGGCGCCATCATGGCGTACGGTGCGTACCTTCCGGACGACGCTTCAATCGGCGGCACGGTTGTGACGATCGCCGCCCTCGACACCTTCGTGGCCGTGGCGTCCGGGCTCGCGATTTTCCCGATCGTCTTCGCCAACGGACTCGAACCCGGGCAGGGTCCGGGTCTGATGTTCGTCACCGTACCCCTGGCCTTTGGTCAGCTGCCGCTTGGCGCGCTGTTCGGGTGCCTGTTTTTTGCGCTGGTGAGCTTTGCCGCCATTACTTCGGCGATCTCGCTGACCGAACCGGCGCTCGCTTACCTGGTGGAGGAATACAACGCGAAGCGCCGTCGGGTCGCCATATCCCTTGGGGTGATCTGCTGGTTTCTCGGCATTGGCACCGTGTTGTCCTTCAACCTCTGGGCCGATCTGCACGTGATGGGCGAACGGACCATCTTTGATTTCGTTGACCACGTGTCGCAGAACATCATGTTGCCGGTCGGTGGTGTGCTCATCGGCGTGTTCGCAGCACTCGAGCTTCCGCGGCGCATCATTGGCGAACAGCTGAAAATAGACTCGGCGCTGGCGCATGGGTGCTGGAAACTGATCGCCGGTGTCATAGCACCCCTCGGGGTCCTCACCGTGCTGTTGGTGACCCTGTTCCCACAGCTGCTCGATCTGCTGCCCTGATATGCCGAGTGTCGCCCGCAGTGCGCTCGTCAGCGCGGGATCCGACCGGCTGTATTCGTTGATCAACGATATCGAGCGTTACCCGAGCTTTGTGCCTTATTGTGAGGCGGCGGCGCTGCTGTCGGATCGGACGCTTGATGCCAATCAAGACGATGGCGCGGAACGCGAAATCGTTGCGTCGCTCACCGTTGCGCGCGGCCGGTTTCGGGAGCGCTTTACGACTCGCAACCGCTGTTGGAAAGATCAGCGTGTGCAGCTACGGCTCGTGGACGGGCCGCTCGAGGAGCTGGTTGGGGAGTGGCGCCTCGACCGATTGAATGATGCGGGCTGCGCCGTTGATCTTGCCGTTGATTACCGCTTCAGTTCCGGGCTCAAGCTGCTCAGTGGTGCCGTTACCGGCCTTGTCGCTCGGGTCGCTGACGATATTCTCGATGCCTTTTGTCGTGAAGCTGAAGGCCGGCGGTGAGCAGCGCCGCGATCGTCGTTCGTCTGGCCTACGCCGATCCCAAGCGTCAGTGGGAGCTCAGCCTTGAGGTCGCACCGGGCACAACGGTGAGCCAGTTGCTACGGCAGGTTCGTGACCGGTCGGAGGTTAAGCAACTGGATCTCGACGCTCTGGGGCTTGGGATTTGGGGTGAATGCGTGAGCGGCGATCGTGTGCTCGCGGCTAACGACCGCCTTGAGCTGTATCGGCCGCTGCGGCTGGATCCGAAGGCAGCGCGTCGTCTGCGGGCGCAGGTGCCCCGGGCATAGCGGTCGTCGGCAGATAGTCCCCGGCAAAGTAAGCCAACAGACCATCCTCGAAGTACAGCGTGAGGCGGCGCTCCTCTTCATAGCGCCCGGGAACCTCAACGCGGTACAGGTAGACCCAGCGATCCGCCATAAACGGGTTTTTGAGCACCGGCTCGCCCATGACGAAGGCAACCTGAGAAGTGCTCATGCCGGGTTTCAGCTGGTCGATCATCTCCTGAGTGATGACGTTGCCTTGCTGAATCGTTGCTCGGTACAGCCTTGGGAAGCTGCAGCCGGCAGTCAGGCAAACCAAGCACAGCATTGCCAGCACTGCCGAGCGGCGGCCCGTGCGCCCGCGGTTCGTGGCGATGTGATGGTCAGACATGGCGCCTTCCTACGATCGAGCGCGCATGGTAGCGGGCTGAATCGCCGCTGCAACCGAACGGTTGGATCAGGTGCCGCTGGCGGCGTCGAGGAGGCTGTCGGCGTAGGCCCGGGACTCCTGCGTCACCGCCGCCCCGGCGAGCATGCGGGCGATTTCTTCCCGACGCGTGTCGGCCAGCAGCGGTGTGAGCTGAGTGCCTTGGTCGTCCTTGAACACCCGCAGGTGTTGATGGCCAAGCACTGCAACCTGCGGTGCGTGCGTTATGCACAGCACCTGACAGTGATCGGCGAGTTGGCGCAGCAGGCGGCCGACCGTGTCCGCGGTGATTCCGCCGACGCCGACATCGGCCTCGTCCAGAATTAGGCAGGGCAGCGCCGTGTTGGCAGCGGCAACGATCGCGATCGCGAGGCTGATTCGAGCCTGCTCGCCGCCGGAGGCGACCTGCTTCAGGGGCGCAGGTTCGGCGCCCGGATTCGTGACGATGAGAAACTCGACGCCGTCGTAGCCGTGCTCGCCCTCATGGTCGAACCAGCGCACCGTGAGAGTACCGTCGGCGATACCGAGCTGCCGTATGTGTTCCGATACGGCGGCGCAGAACCGTTTTGCTGCAGCCTTGCGCTGTTTCCGCAGCGCTTTGGCCGCTTGCTCGAAGGCTGCGCGGGCGGTGGTCGCTTCGGCCTCGGTCGCATCGGCGTTGCTGCTCAACGAACCGATTGCCTCCAACGCTTCTCGCAGCGATTCAACGTGGGTTTCGAGTTGCTCCGGAGCCACGCGGTGCTTTCGTGCGATTTCATGGAGCTGCCCAAGCCGGGTTTCCAGCGCGGCGGTTTGCGCGGGATCGACGTCGAGCTCCTGGCGATAGCTGTTCAGTTCCCGGCGGGCGTCCTCGACGAGATCCTGGGCACCGCTCAGGCAGTCGAGCGCTGCCTTGAGGCTCGGGGCATCGTCGCGCGCGCCGCGCAGGGCTGCGTGGGCCGTGGACAGCGGATCCTCATCGAGCATGGCAATGGCCCGATCGACCGCATCGGCCAGCTCCTGTGCCTGAGCCGCGCGACGAAAGCGAGTCTCAAGCTGCGGGAACTCATTGGATTCGAGCTCCAGTGCATCCAATTCTTCGAGTTGATAGGCGAGCAGGTCGCGCCGGTCAACCTGGGTCTGCGCCTGTTCTCGCAGCGCGTCGAGCTTGCTTTGCGCGGTGCGCCAGCGGCGATAGGCTTCCCGTGCCGCCTCGCGGTCCGCGGCCTTACAGCCGAAGTCATCGAGCAGGTCACGTTGAACTTCGCGCTGGCTCAAGCGATAGCTCTCCTGCTGGCCGTGAATCTCCACCAATGCCCGCGCAAAGCGTTGCAGGGCGGCCTGGGTAGTCGGGCTGTCGTTGATGAACGCCCGCGAGCGTCCCTCGCGGTGAACGATGCGGCGTATAAAGCAGCGATCCTCGTCATCCAGATCGAGGCTGCGCAGTTCTGCGCGCAGCTGCGGGTGTCGGGAGAGATCAAATTCCGCGCACACCTCGGCGCGGTCGGCGCCATCGCGCAGCACGGCACTCTGGGCCCGATCGCCGAGGACCAGTCCGAGGGCCGCCAGCAGGAGCGACTTTCCGGCTCCGGATTCGCCGGTCAGTACCGTCAGCCCATTCGTCAGCGACAGGTCGACGTGCTGGACCAGCCCAACGTTGTTGACCGTAAGCTGTTTGAGCATGACCAAACCCCAGGCGTTGAGCATTGAAATTGCCCCGACGCTCAGCTATTTACAAGGGCGACAGGGCGTTACCGTGGAGCTCGCCGAGGGCGCGAGGCCAAACGCAAGAGCGAGAACAGCAAGAACAGCGAGAACCACCATGCCGGACGATTCGGGCCAACGAGCGGCAGCCGAGCGGTCTCGCGCCGACGACGGCGCGGCTTCGGCGCCGGCCTGCGAGCAGCTCAACGAACGCGCGCAGCTGTTTCTCAAGCGCGTCGTCGAACGCTACATCGAGGATGGGGTCCCGGTTGCGTCGAAGGCGCTGGCGTCGGAACCGGACATCGAGGTCAGCGCAGCTACGGTACGCAACGTGATGAGCGAGCTGGAGTCCCGTGGCCTGGTGCGCTCGCCGCACACTTCAGCAGGCAAGGTGCCGACGGAACTCGGCCTGCGATTGTTCGTTGATACGCTGCTGTCGGTGCAGCCCCTGTCGCTCGAGGAAGCCGGTCGGGTGCAGCAGGAGCTGAACCCCGATCGCTCGCCGCGAGAGCTTGCGGACACCGCTTCCCGGCTGCTGTCGCACCTCACGCAGATGACCTGCGTGGTATTGCTCCCGCGGCAGAACTCGGCCGTGCTGCGCCACATCGAGTTCCTGCCGCTTGCGGGCCAACGGGCGCTCGTCATTCTCGTGCTCAACGATCGCGACGTGCAGAACCGCGTCATCAGCCTCGATCGCGACTACAGCGAGGCCGAGCTGCGCGCTGCCGGAAACCTGCTCAACAGTGAGTTTGGCGGGCGTTCGTTGACGCAGGTGCGGGAGGCACTGTTTGCCAGTATGAAAGCCGATAAGGACCGCATGGACCAGCTCATGCAGGCGGCGCTCAACCTTGCGAGCAGAGCGCTGCCCGCCTCAGAAGACAAGGCTGAGGGCGATACCGAGTACCTGGTCAGTGGCGAGGCCGCGCTGCTCGAGGTCGACAGCACCACGGATCGCGTACGAAGGCTGTTTGAAACCTTTACGGAGAAGAACGCAGTCTTGCACCTGCTCGATCAGTGCCTCCACAGCGACGGCATCCAGCTGTTCATCGGCCAGGAAGCGGGTGGGGAGCTCTTCGAAAAGGTGAGTTTCGTTGGGTCGGCCTATGAGGCGTCGGACTCCGTAACCGGCGTGCTTGGTGTGGTCGGCCCAACGCGAATGGCCTACCAGCGGGTCATTCCGGCGGTGGATCTGACGGCCCGGGTGCTGAGTGCGGCGCTGCGACCCACGGACCTGTAAAGCCATCGTTCCGCCCCTGGGGCTCGGCGCCTGGACCGCACCTCCCGGGTAAAGCTGCCGGAGTTCCGCCTCAGGCCTTGAATCTGGCCACCCTGTCCCCATGTCTGGCGCACGCATGCGAGAGGCACGGCATGAGCAGCGACCCTACCCAGAACACCGACGAGGCGGCTGATCAGGATTCGGCGAAATTGGCCGATACTGATAAAAATCACGGTCCGACGGATGAACAAACGGATCCAACCGCCCCGGCAGGCAGCGAAGCATCAGACCCGGTTGTGGAGGAGCTGCGCGCTCAGATCACGGAGCTGACCGACCAGATCCTTCGAGCGCGCGCAGAAACGGAGAACGTCCGTCGCCGAGCGACCCGCGATGTCGAGAATGCGCACAAGTTTGCCCTAGAGAAGTTCGCCGGGGAGCTCTTGCCGGTGACCGACAGCCTGGAGAAGGCGGTAGAGGTTGCGGAGCAGTCCGCCGAGGGCGCCAACGCGGAGGCGGTCCGGGCGATCGCCGACGGCGTTAGCCTGTCCCTGAAGCTGTTTCTAGACAAACTCGCCAAGGGCGGCATCGAAGCGATCGATCCGCTCGGGGAGCCGTTTGATCCCCAGCGGCACGAAGCTATGGCCATGGTTCCCAATCCAGACGCCGAGCCCAACACGGTTATGGACGTGATGCAGAAGGGCTACGTCCTCAACGGACGGCTGGTACGCGCCGCGCGCGTGGTTGTCGTCAAGTCCCCGGACGCTTGAAGTTTCGGCAAACGCACAGACATAGAGCTTAAGCCACGAATTGCAGCGTCCGCCCGGTTTGGACCGGGCTCGCGCCACTGACGGAGAACAGCCATGGGCAAGATTATCGGTATCGATCTCGGTACAACCAATTCCTGCGTCGCCGTGCTGGAAGGTTCGGACGCCAAGGTCATTGAGAACTCGGAAGGTGATCGAACGACGCCGTCGATCATTGCATACACGGAAGATGGCGAGATCCTCGTTGGTCAGAGTGCCAAGCGACAGGCGGTCACGAATCCGACCAACACCCTGTTTGCGGTCAAGCGGCTCATCGGCCGTAAGTTCGACAGCGACGTAGTCCAGAAAGACATCAAGATGGTCCCTTACGAGATCGTCAAGGCGGACAACGGCGATGCCTGGGTAAGCGTCAAAGGCGACAAGCTCGCACCGCCGCAGATCTCGGCGGAAGTGCTTAAAAAGATGAAGAAGACCGCCGAAGAGTATCTCGGAGAAGAGGTCACTGAAGCAGTGATCACGGTCCCCGCGTACTTCGACGACTCCCAGCGTCAGGCAACCAAGGATGCAGGCAAGATTGCTGGCCTCGACGTCAAGCGCATCATCAACGAGCCGACGGCCGCAGCATTGGCTTATGGGCTCGACAAGAAGCGCGGTGATGCCAAGGTCGTCGTCTACGATCTCGGGGGCGGTACCTTCGACGTGTCGGTTATTGAAATCGCCGAGATCGACGGCGAGCACCAATTCGAGGTGCTGTCGACGAATGGCGACACGTTCCTTGGTGGTGAAGACTTCGACCTACGGGTCATCGACTACCTCGCCGACGAGTTTAAAAAGGAAAACGGCGTTGACCTGCACAACGACCCGCTGGCGCTCCAGCGTCTGAAAGAAGCGGCGGAGAAGGCCAAGATCGAGCTGTCTTCCAGCCAGCAGACGGAGGTCAATCTCCCCTACATCACGGCAGACGCCAGTGGACCGAAGCACCTGGTTATGAAGCTGACCCGAGCGAAGCTCGAGTCGCTGGTTGAAGATCTGGTGGAACGAACCCTCGAACCCTGCCGTATCGCCCTTGAAGACGCCGGCGTCAAGCTGTCAGAGATTGACGACGTCATCCTCGTGGGTGGCCAAACCCGTATGCCGCAGGTGCAGGAGCGCGTGAAGGGCTTCTTCAACGCCGAGCCGCGGCGGGATGTTAACCCGGATGA
The DNA here is from genome assembly GCA_039198065.1 of Pseudomonadota bacterium. Taxonomy (GTDB): domain Bacteria; phylum Pseudomonadota; class Gammaproteobacteria; order Pseudomonadales; family Azotimanducaceae; genus CALHVX01. Next base: position 62,858 of record JBCCTU010000012.1, on the reverse strand, counting down.
GGCCGTCGCCATGGGTGCCGCTATTCAGGCCGCTGTACTCGCCGGGGACGTGAAAGACGTACTGCTCCTCGACGTCACGCCGCTGTCGCTCGGTATCGAGACGCTGGGCGGTGTCATGAGCGCGTTGATCGAAAAGAACACGACGATCCCGACGAAGAAGCAGCAGGTCTTCTCGACGGCGGACGACAACCAGACGGCGGTTACCATTCACGTGCTTCAGGGCGAGCGTAAACAAGCGGCTCAGAATAAGTCGCTCGGACGCTTTGACCTGGCGGATATTCCGCCAGCACCGCGCGGCATGCCGCAGATTGAGGTCAGCTTCGATATCGATGCGAACGGCATCCTCAACGTGTCTGCGAAGGACAAAGCGACCGGCAAGGAGCAGTCCATCGTCATCAAGGCATCGAGCGGCCTGTCGGAAGACGAGATCGAAAAGATGGTGCGTGATGCCGAAGCGCATTCGGCCGAAGACCAGAAGTTCGAAGAGATGGTATCCCTGCGTAATCAGGCCGACGGTCTCGTGCACGGTGCGCGTAAGGCGGTAACCGACGCAGGAGATAAGGCGACGCAGGAAGAGAAAGACGCGATCGAAGCCGCGGCCAAGGACCTCGAAGAAGCGCTCAAGGGCGACGACAAAGAGGCCATCGAGGCCAAGATGCAGGCGCTGTCTGAAGCGTCGGCAACGCTTGCGCAGAAGATGTACGCCGATGCTGCGGACGCTGCAGGCATCGACCCGACGGCGGCGGCCGGCGCGGGATCGGAAGATGGCGGTACCGACGACGGCAACACGGTCGACGCAGAGTTCGAGGAAGTGCGGGACGACCCGAAAGCCAACAGTAATTGAGTGAGGTGCTAAACCAGCATGTCGAAACGCGACTACTACGAGGTGCTCGGCGTCAGCAAGAGTGCGGACGCCGGGGACATCAAAAAGGCGTACCGACGGCTGGCGATGAAGTTCCATCCGGATCGCAATCCGGATGACGAAGAGGCCGACGCCAAGTTTAAAGAAGCGAGCGAGGCCTATGAGATCCTGTCGGATGCTGAAAAGCGTGAAGCCTATGATCGCTTCGGCCATGCGGGGGTAGACCCGAACGCAGCCGGGGCCGGTGCTGGGGGTTTTGGTGCCGGTGGGGCGGCCTTCAGCGACATCTTTGGCGATGTGTTCGGTGACATCTTTGGTGGCGGACGCGGGAATGGCGGCTCGCGCGTTCGCCGCGGCGCCGATTTGCGTTACGGCCTCGAACTCGATTTGGAACAGGCCGTTGGGGGTGACACGGTAGAGATCCGTGTGCCCGTGCTTGGCATCTGCGAAGTCTGTGATGGCAGTGGCGCCAAGCCCGGCACCAGCAAGCACACGTGCCCCGACTGCGGTGGAACCGGGCAGATTCGCGTCGCCCAGGGGTTCTTTTCGTTACAGCAGACCTGTCCGCGATGTCGCGGGACCGGGGAAATCATCACCGATCCGTGCCGCAACTGCGGCGGCGCGGGCCGCGTGGAAAAGATGAAGACGCTGTCGGTGCGCATACCGCCCGGTGTTGATACCGGTGACCGCATTCGTCTTACCGGCGAAGGTGAAGCTGGCCCCGCCGGGGGGCCTCCCGGAGATCTGTACGTTCAGGTCGAAGTCCGCGAGCATCCGATCTTCGAGCGCGACGGGCGCAACCTCTACTGCGAGGTACCCATTTCCTTTGCTGACGCAGCGCTTGGCGGGGAGCTCGAAGTGCCGACCCTGGACGGGCGTGTGCGGTTGAAAATCCCCGCCGAAACGCAAAGCGGCAAGCTGTTCCGACTGCGCGGAAAGGGGGTCACGCCGGTTCGCGGTGGTGGGGTTGGTGACCTGTTGTGTCGGGTCAGTGTCGAAACCCCGGTGAACCTGACCGAAAAACAGAAAAAGCTGCTGCGAGAGTTCAAAGACAGTCTTGCCAGTAGCAAGGGCAAGCACTCACCCCAGGAGACCAGCTGGTTTAAGGGCGTGAAGGACTTCTTCGACGGCCTCAAGTCCTGATGCGCATCGCCGTCACGGGCGCCACTGGGCGCATGGGTCGAACGCTGATCCAGCGCCTTGCCGACGCACGGGATGCGCAGCTCAGCGCCGCGATGGAACACGCGCAGTCAGAAGCGCTCGGCCGGGATGCCGGAGACTGTGCCGGCGTTGGGTCGCTGGGCGTTCCCATAACGGCGGATCTCGCAGCTGGCTGCGCCGGCTCCGATTGCGTGATCGACTTTACCGTTCCCGCGGGGACCATTGCGTTGCTTGAGGCGGCGGAAGCGGCGGGTACGGCAGTCGTGCTCGGCACTACGGGATTCACCTCTGAGCAGCAGCGGCGCATCGAACAGGCAGCCACTCGGCTGGCCGTACTTCAGGCGCCGAACATGAGCGTCGGCGTAAACCTGTTGTTTCAGCTTGTTCGAATCGCGGCGGACGCCATTGGCGATGCGACGGATGTCGAACTGCTCGAGGCGCATCACCGTAACAAAATCGACGCGCCATCGGGGACCGCCGTGCGTCTGGGGCAGATCCTTGCCGATCGGCTCGGTCGGAACCTGGATACCGACGCCGTCTACGGTCGCCAGGGCCAGACCGGTGCGCGAGACGATAAGACCATTGGATTTGCCACCGTCCGAGCCGGCGACATCGTCGGTGAGCATACCGTGTTGTTTGCCGGTACTGGCGAGCGGCTAGAGCTCACCCACCGCGCAACCAGCCGTGACAACTTTGCGATTGGTGCGCTACGCGCCGCGGCTTACGTGTGTCGGCAGCCGCCGGGGCTCTACAGTATGGAGGACCTGCTCGGTTTCAGCTGACCGCTCGTCGTGCGTCGAGGGCCCTACGGAGCGCGGTTTCAATGTCCGGAAGTCGCATGGGTTTAGCAACGAAGTCGTCCATGCCGGCTTCGAGGCAGGCTTCCCGGTCTTCATCCCGGGCGTTCGCCGTCATGGCAATGATGTGGGGCTGCGGTAAGTTGGTGTCGACGCGGATCAGTCGGGTGGCCTCAAGACCATCAATCTCTGGCATCTGCATGTCCATCAAGACGATTCGGTAGGCCGCCTGGCTCAACATCTCAATCGCCTCGCGACCATTGGAAGCAATGTCAGCTTCGATGCCGAGCTTCTTAAGCATTTGCTTCGCGACCTTCTGGTTGACCACGTTGTCCTCGACGATCAACACCGTTTCGTTCAGCGTGAGGGCTGCCGGAGCGCGGGCTGCTGCCGTCGTCGACGTCTCAGCGTTCGCTGCGTCCCAGCTCCCGAGGGACTGGTGAATGGCAGCCAGCAATTCCCGGGGACGAACCGGTTTGCGCAGCTGCACAACGCCAGGATCAGCTTTGGCGTAGAGCTGGTCTAGGGAGGTGAGCAGAATCGTCGGCAACCGGTCGCGGCGCTGAGTATTGATCTGGCGGATGAGCATGCGGCCGTCCATGTCCGGCATGGCAAGGTCTGAGATCAGCAGGTCGGCGTTGTTGATCACACCGCTGGCAAGCAGCGCGTGCGGTGAGTCGAACAGCGTCGCATGGAGCCCGAGACGGGCGAGGTAGCCGTCGAGCACCTGGCGATTAGCCGAGTTATCGTCGACGGCAACGATACGCAGTTCTGTGGGTAGTGGCGGTGCGCTGGATTGTGTCGGCCCTTCGTCGAAGACCCGAACTGTGAATCGAAACGTTGACCCTGCGCCTTCCTCGCTGCTCACGGAAATGGCACCGTCCATCAGTTCCACCAGCGATTTCGAAATCGAAAGGCCGAGCCCGGTGCCGCCGAACCTTCGCGTGGTGGACGCATCTGCCTGGGTGAATGCATCGAACAGTTTGTCGAGGGTGTGCTCGGGAATACCGATGCCGGTATCCGACACAGCGATTTCGAGCTGTGCGGCACCGTCGTTTGTCGCGCTTATGCGGGCAGCCAAGGTGACGTCACCGCTGTGGGTGAATTTGACGGCGTTGGAGAGCAGATTCACTGCAACCTGCCGCAGTCGCTGCATGTCGGCGCGAATGAGGCGCTGAGCGTCGGGAGCGATGTCCAGAAGCAGCTCGAGCTGTTTTTCCGTTGCCATCGTCGCGACCGTATCCAGCGCATCGGCCAGGCACTGCTCGAGATCGAACACCTGTTCTTCGAGCTCGATTCCACCGGCCTCGAGCTTCGAGAAGTCAAGGATCTCGTTGATTATCGTCAGGAGCGACTCACCGCTCGACCGAATGACGTTGACAAAGTGGCGCTGCTCGTCGTCGAGCCGAGTGGCGCTCAGCAACGACGTCATGCCAATGACACCGTTCATAGGCGTGCGGATTTCGTGACTCATGTTGGCAAGGAAGCGGCTGCGGTCTTCGCTGGCGGCCTCAGCAGCATCCTTCGCTTTGCGCAGCGCGAGGTTTTGTTCGACGAGCTGACTGATGTCCGTGATACGCAGCAGCAGCGTTACGTCGCGATGATCGCTCAGCCAATAGAGCGACAGGCGCGCGTGGAAGGGTTCGCCGTCAACGCGCTGGAGTTCAAGCTCCTCGTTCCAGGGCTCGTGGGCAGCCGCTGCAGCCGTTACGGCGTTGAAATCGATCTGGTTTTCGCTCAACGCAAGATGGATGCAGCTCCAGATCGCGTGGCTGTTGCGGCTGCCGAACTGCGCCTGGGCTGCGGGGTTGACGGCGTACACAGTATGCCCGCCGTCGATTAGGTGCAGTTTTGCTTCCGAGGACTGCTGGAACATCGAGGTGAAGGTATCGCGCTCGACCTCTGTGGCTTCCTCTGCCGCAAAGATGCGCAGCTTCATAGCACCGGTAACTAACAAGACGATTCCGAACTCGGACACGAAGCCGATGATGGTGTGTGCGGACTGACCGGACGCAAGCGCTCCGAGCATCAGCAGACCGGTGCAGCTCAACGCCCACTGCAGCACCAGTGACCGGCTATCAAAGATGAGCAGTACGACCCCCGCGAGCAAAACGCTGCCGCTCATTGCCTCACGGTGCATGGCTGAGCTTACGAGCCAGGCGCTGAAGTAGCCGATTACCCCCAAGCCGGCGAACACGGCGATTACGCCGAGGGATTCGCGAACCCGGCTCAACATATAGCTGGCGACGATGACGCTGCTCCACACAGCGAGGTCGATCGCAACGATCCAACCCATAAGCGCCGTGCGCTGCTCGGCGCTGTCGGCGATCAAGTGATTGAGCGACATCAGCAGGACGCCGGCCAAACAGCCGTAGCGATACAGGTTGAGTTGATGATCCGAATGCACGGATGGCGCCTGGCTTTAAAGGAAGATGCGGTCCTGTAAGCCTAGCTAAGGAAAAAACGCTCTGCGCGGGTCAGAAGTCGTCTAAATCAATACCCAGCTCATCGGCGAGGGCGTCGGTTTCCTGATTAAAGGCAGCGCGTTCCGCGTCAGTTTTTTGGAGCTCCAGGAGAGTCTCCTCCGCAGCCTGCTGCAGGCGCTCCGATTGCCGCTCGGCACGGTTCTGGGCGTCTGCCTGAGCCTGCTCCGCTTGCTCACGTAGTCCGGCCAGCTCAAAGTACTCCGCCGCGTCACCTGGTCGCTCCAGCGTGAGCAGCGCATTTGCGCGGTCGCGGGCTAACGCTTTAAGTCGTGCGTCATCTTCGGTACCGGCCACGCGCATCGCGTTGCGGAGCTGCGTGCGAGCGGTTTCGAGCTCCAAACCCAGATCAAAGAGGGCAGTGCTGCGCGGCGCGGCTGCCCGCACCACCTCGAAACTTTCGGCTTCCTTGCTGAGCCAGTGCGCGACGTGCTGTGTGCGAAGCGCAGAGATTCGTTCTGCAAGGCCTGGTAGCCGAGTGATCCCTTGCGACTCCCGGGTTGTCAGGCCGACGAGGGATTGGCCTAAGGTTTCGTAGTTCTCCCGGTAACCAGCCAGCTCGCGTTGCCGGTGCTGGATCATGATCTCGATGCGTTCGAACAATTTAGGCGCGGTGCGATCGTTCAGTGCGGCGTCACTGGTGAGAAAGGCGGTCGCCTCGCGCTCGAAATCATCGTAGCGATCGGTCATCAGCAACAGCTCCAGCAAGCCGGGTTGGGTGCGTGCCGTTGCTGGGTCGCGCAGCGTGCTGACGTCACCGTTGCCGATGAACCATTGGTTGCTGCGGTAGGTCTCCGTGAGCTGATCGATGCGGGTGTCGATGGCGGACTGCAGCCGATCGTACTTGCTGCGACCTGCACAACGCAGGCGAAAAACCCCGCGTGATTTATCGATTTCCGGGTGTCGCAGTGAGTAGAGGTACTCCTGTAACCGATAGATGGCGGCGAGCGGATCCTTCAGCGGTGCCGCTGCCGCAAGCGATCCAGCGATCAGCTCGTCGGCGTAAGTAGCCACCGGTTCGAGAGTGCCTTCGCGACCGATGATGCGGCCGGGTAGGCGATCGGTACAACCGACCGCGAGGGCCTGCATGCTGCTGGCGGCGCCCAGCAGCGCTGCGATGCAGATACAGAGTCGAATCCCCATGGGTGTTGCGGACTCAGTCTGTCGCTTTGCGGAACAGTCCGCGCAGACCGTCGCGAATGGAGCGGCGGGTCTCTTCGATCACGACGTTTTCGGACTCGTCCTGCGCAGCCTTCCCAACTTCCTCGGCGAACGTTGGGTTGTTTCGATCGCCAGCAGCGGTGCGGGAGGGTGGTGCCTGATTGGCCTGGCTGTTGCCCGTTTCCTGCTGCATCTGTTGCGCCATGCCCAGCATCGCACCCAGGTTCATGGGCTGAAGGTTCGACGGCACTTCGAAGTAGGCCGGATCCTGACGGCGAATCTTGAGATCCGCAAGCTGCATCGTCAGGCGCTGGCCCTTCATGCCTCGGCTTTTGTAGATCATGTCCATCTTGATGGGCACACCTTCATCCGTGATCCAGACAAATCCCGCGCCCTTGCCTTCACTGTCCTTGAACTGGGTCTTGAACTTGCGGGCCGAAAAGCCGTTAACCGTTTCCCGACCTACCTCCTCGAGCTTGCTCAGGTCCTGGCCTGCCGGTGACTGTTGCGACGCTTCGCTGACGTCCATTTCCCGATACATGCCCATGTCCGGCATCAGGAAGTAAGCTTTGTTCAGGTCTTCGCGCATGATCATCGTGCCGCTCATACCTCCCATGTTGACTTCCATGGACGATTTGTTCGGTGCGTGGCGCTCTTTGAAGCTGAACTTGCCGTCTTTGGTTTCCATGATCCGGGTTCCATCGTAGGAAACATCGGTGCGGAAGCCATACTCGGCGGCCAGCTCCTCCATGGTTTTGGCGCTTGCGGGAACGCAGACGGTAGCGAGCAGAAACAGGCTGCAGAGCGCTGCGAGGTGGATTCGTAGTTTCATAATGACTCCTGGCTTGAGGATCTGCGGGGCAGATCGTTGGCTCTGGTTGGGGCTCAGACTCGAAACCATGCCTGCTGCCCCGGAATGTTGTGTCTACTGGATGACGTTCTAGCCCCTTCAGTCCGATTATTCATATCGCGTGCGGGGCTGCCACCTGCGCGGGCGAAACACTCGTACAGGAGGGGAGAGGACAGTATATGAATGACTTCAGCCAGCAGTCTCCTGATGAGCCGGCGGCCGGGTCCGTCGGCGATCTGTTGCGCTCCGCTGCTGTTGCGGGACTTCAGTACCTGCGCTGGACCCAGTTCGTACCCATGGTCATCGCCTGGGCATTTGCGCTGCTTGGCCTTGCCTTGCTGATGCTGCTGCAGTTTGAGGGATTGGTGATGGGCGTGTTGTCCTACCTGCCGCCCTGGATCGTTGATCTTCCTGGGGTCGGTTGGCTAGCCGACCAGGCAGGGGCAGCGGCGGAGACCCGCGAGGACGGCAGCGTTCGCATCACCGATGAGCTCCTGATTCCCGTGATCCTGCGGTTCTGGGCCTGGGGCGCGCTGGTGCTTTGGCTGTTGGGCCTGCTGCGCGAGCACGTGCTTGGCTGGCCGGCAGCACCGGTGCGGCCCATCCGCGATCGACTGCTGCGTTGGAGTCTGGCCGTGGTGCTGATCGCCGCGGTCTATGCCCTGGCCTTTGCGTTCGCTCCCGCCGCCGAGGGTGCATTCTGGGGCGATCTTGCCCTTCCGATTGGGCTTGGCGCGCTGTTGCTCTGGGTGATATCCGCCTACTGCGTGGTGGTGACCGGCGTTCTGGATCGCGCGATCGCATGGGTCGGGCCCTAAGCTTTCGGCTTTCCCTCAATGCGGTCGTCCGTCGCCGTTCAGCTCGCCGGTGAGCGGCGCTGATTTCTGCCGGTTACTGGACACTGCGGACCGCGAGCCAGTAGTCTACCGGTCTAAGGGCGCGGCCAGTGGTCGGGCCCTTAGTGCCATCTAGGCGCCGGCTTTTTCCCCTAATCTCCCCTCTGGGATGCCTTGGCGGGCGAAGCGCGGCTGCACTACCAGACAGGAACTGAATTGATACCGGCGTTGTTAGCGTTAGCAGACGGTAGCGTTTTTCGCGGCCAGTCTTTAGGGGTGCCTGGCCAGTCGGTCGGCGAGGTCGTTTTCAACACCGCCATGACGGGATACCAGGAAATCCTTACGGACCCGTCCTACGCCCGCCAGCTCGTGACGCTTACGGCGCCGCAAATCGGCAACACGGGCGTCAACCGAGAAGACGTGGAATCGGATCGGGTTCATGCCGCGGGTTTGATCGTTCGCCAGGCCAGCCGTCGAGTTAGCAACTGGCGCGCCAGCGGAGCTCTTCCGGAGTATCTGCGGGACGCGGGGCTGGTCGCGATTACCGGCGTCGATACGCGGCGCCTGACGCGCCACATCCGCACGCACGGCGCTCAGGCCGGCTGTCTCCTCGCTGGCAGCGGTCCCCACAGCGAAGTGGATCCCGCCGTAGCCGTCGACGCTGCGCGGGCGTTTCCCGGCCTCACCGGCATGGACCTCGCGCGCGAGGTTACCCGCAGCACCGTTGAGTCCTGGTCTGAGGGCGCCTGGCGTCGCGTTGGCGGCTATGCCGCGTCAACGGGAGCGGCCCGCTTTCATGTGGTGGCCTACGATTTCGGTATCAAGCGCAACATCCTGCGTCTGCTGATCGATCGCGGCTGCCGTATCACCATCGTTCCGGCTCAGACGTCGGCGCAGGACGTGCTCGCGCTGCAACCGGACGGCGTGTTCCTTTCGAACGGCCCCGGTGATCCCGAGCCCTGTGGCTACGCCATCGAGGCCATTCGATCGTTGCTGAACGAGCGGCTGCCGATCTTCGGCATCTGCCTCGGGCATCAGCTCCTCGGGCTCGCCAGTGGCGCACAAACGGTCAAGATGCCTTTTGGCCACCACGGCGCGAATCACCCGGTGCAGGATCTGCGCGACGGGCGGGTCATGATCACCAGCCAGAACCACGGCTTTGCCGTCGACGAAGCGAGCCTGCCGAACGTTCTCAGGGCAACTCACCGCTCGCTGTTTGACGGCTCGCTGCAGGGGGTTGAGCGCACGGACTGTCCGGCCTTCGGGTTCCAGGGACATCCGGAAGCGAGTCCGGGACCGCAGGATTGCCAGCATCTGTTCGATCACTTCGTCGAGCTCATGACGGCGGCTAGCGTTAGCGGTCATTAAAGGGGGAAACCTAGGATGCCTAAACGCGACGACCTCCAGTCGATCCTGATTATTGGTGCCGGCCCCATCGTCATTGGCCAGGCCTGTGAGTTCGATTACTCCGGGGCCCAGGCCTGCAAGGCGCTCCGCGATGAGGGCTATCGAGTCATCCTGGTCAATTCCAACCCGGCGACGATCATGACCGATCCCGCCATGGCCGACGCCACCTACGTCGAGCCGGTGGAGTGGCGCACTGTCGAGCGAATCATCGCGAAAGAAAAGCCTGACGCCGTACTGCCGACCATGGGCGGCCAGACGGCACTCAATTGCGCGCTGGATCTGGTGCGGGAAGGGGTGCTCGAGCGTCATGGCGTGGAGCTCATCGGCGCCAGCCAGGAGGCCATCGACAAAGCCGAGGATCGGGAAAAATTCGACCAGGCCATGAAGCGGATTGGCCTCGAGACGCCACGCTCGGCCATCGCCCACAGCCTCGAAGAAGCCAAGCAGCATCAGAGCCGGCTTGGGTTCCCGTGCGTGATTCGGCCGTCCTTCACCCTCGGCGGCAGCGGCGGCGGGATCGCCTATAACAACGAAGAGTTCGAAGAAATCTGCCGGCGTGGGCTCGATATGTCGCCGACGAGCGAGCTGCTCATCGATGAGTCGCTGCTGGGTTGGAAAGAGTATGAGATGGAGGTGGTCCGCGATCGCGTCGACAACTGCATCATCATCTGCTCTATCGAGAACCTGGATCCGATGGGTGTCCATACGGGCGATAGCATCACCGTTGCCCCTGCACTCACGCTGACGGACAAGGAATACCAGATCATGCGCAACGCATCGCTTGCGGTGCTGCGCGAGATCGGCGTCGAAACCGGTGGTTCGAATGTGCAGTTTGCCGTCAATCCCGCCGATGGCCGCATGGTGGTCATCGAGATGAATCCGCGGGTGTCGCGATCGTCGGCGCTCGCCTCCAAGGCCACGGGCTTTCCCATTGCCAAGGTCGCGGCCAAGCTTGCCGTGGGGTACACGCTCGATGAATTAGCGAACGACATTACCGGTGGCCTTACGCCGGCGTCCTTTGAGCCGAGCATCGACTACGTCGTCACCAAGATTCCGCGCTTTACCTTCGAAAAGTTTGAACAGGCCGATGCCCGGCTGACGACGCAGATGAAATCCGTCGGTGAAGTCATGGCCATTGGCCGGACGTTTCAGGAGTCGCTGCAGAAAGCGCTGCGAGGTCTGGAGACTGACAAAACCGGGTTCGACCCGATCGTGCCCGCAAACGTCGATGACCTCGATGGGCTGCTGTCGCGGGAACTGAAGACGCCAAAGCCCGAGCGGTTGTGGTATGTGGCGGACGCCTTTCGCGCGGGCAAGTCTCTGGATACGGTGCACGACTGGTCGCAGATTGACCCCTGGTTCTTGGCGGAGATCGAAGACCTTATTCAGGTCGAGGCCTCCCTTGATGGTCGCACCGTCGATGACCTCAGCCGTGACGAATGGTACGCACTGAAGCAGCAGGGTTTTTCCGATGCCCGCCTTGCTACGGTGCTCGGCACGACGGAGACGCGCGTTCGCGTTGCGCGGCAGCGTCACGAGGTACGCCCCGTATACCGCCGCGTCGACACCTGTGCCGCTGAGTTTCCCAGCGCGACCGCGTATCTGTATTCGACCTATGAAGAAGAGTGCGAAGCCGAAACCAGCGATCGGGAAAAAATCGTTGTCCTTGGCGGCGGTCCGAACCGCATTGGCCAGGGGATCGAGTTCGACTACTGCTGTGTGCATGCGGCGTTGGCGATGCGTGAGGACGGCTATGAAACCATCATGGTCAACTGCAATCCGGAGACCGTGTCGACGGACTACGACACCTCTGACCGCCTCTATTTCGAGCCGGTAACGTTCGAGGATGTGCTGGCGATCGTTGAGCTGGAAAAGCCAAAAGGCGTCATCGTGCAGTTCGGTGGACAAACACCTCTGAAGCTCGTCGATGCGCTTCATGAGGCCGGCGTACCGGTCATTGGCACCAGCGCTGATGCCATTGACCGCGCGGAGGATCGGGAACGGTTCCAGGGGTTGATCAGCAAGCTGGGGCTGCGGCAGCCGGCTAACCGGACCGTGACGGACGTCGAGAGTGGGGTGGTGTCGGCGCGAGAGATCGGCTATCCGCTGGTCGTGCGTCCATCCTACGTTCTCGGTGGGCGCGCCATGGAGATCGTCTTCACTGAGGACGAGCTGCGACGCTATCTGCGCTCCGCTGTCGATGTATCAAACGATTCGCCCGTGCTGCTCGACCGCTTCCTCGACCAAGCCGTGGAGGTTGATGTCGATGCGGTGAGTGACGGCAAACAGGTCGTCATCGGCGCCATCATGCAGCACATTGAACAGGCCGGCGTCCACTCCGGTGACTCGGCCTGCGCGCTTCCCCCGTATCGCCTCGACGCCGCTGTTCAGGACGAAATCCGGCGTCAGGTCAAAGAGATGGCGCTGGAATTGGGCGTTATCGGCCTAATGAACGTGCAGCTGGCGGTGCAGGATCAAGACGTGTTCGTGCTCGAGGTCAATCCCCGGGCTTCGCGGACCGTGCCGTTCGTTTCAAAGAGCATCGGTCACTCTCTTGCCAAAGTCGCCGCGCGCTGCATGGCCGGCACGACGCTTGCGGAGCAAGGCTTTACGCAGGAGATCGTGCCGCGGCTTATGCACGTCAAAGAGTCGGTGTTTCCGTTCGTCAAGTTCCCCGGTGTCGACCCGATCCTCGGGCCGGAAATGAAATCCACCGGTGAGGTGATGGGCGTGGGCGAGAGCTTCGGTGAGGCGTTTGCCAAAGCGGCGCTCGCTGCCGGGGTGATGTTGCCAAAGACAGGCCGTGCTTTTCTGTCGGTAAAGGAATCGGATCGGCCAGAGGTAGGAGCCCTTGGACGCGCATTAACGGAACTCGGCTTCAATCTCGTGGCGACCGCTGGCACCGCCCGGGCGCTGCGCGCATCGGGCGTTGAAACCGACGTCATCAACAAGGTCAACGAGGGGCGTCCGCACGTCGTCGACATGCTAAAGAACGAGCAGATCGATCTGATCGTGAATACCACCGAAGGGCGCCAGTCTATTGCCGACTCGGCCATGATCCGGCGACTCGCGTTGCAGAACAAAGTCTGCTACACGACAACACTCACCGGTGGTGATGCGTTTGCGATCGCCATCCGCAGCGGCTACGGTGAGACGGTGCGGTGCTTACAGGAACTCTGACCTGAGAGTCTCCGACCCGCTCACCTCCCGAACCAACGATCCACCAGGACCATGCCGATACCAATGACCGTTGAGGGCGAAGTGGCCCTCCGAGAAGAGCTAAAGCAACGCAAAGGGTCGTTGCGTGCCGAGATTACGCAGGCGATCGCCGAGGCTCGTGAGCATGGCGATTTGAAAGAGAACGCTGAGTACCACGCAGCACGGGAGCAACAGGGCTTCAACGAAGGACGAATCCAGGAGATTGAAGGCAAGCTCGCCGATGCCCAGGTCATCGATGTCTCGAAAATTCCCGCCGGAGAAAAGGTGATCTTCGGTGTGACCGTCACGCTTCTTAACGTCGACAGCGGGGATACTGTGCGATACCGGATCGTCGGAGAAGACGAGGCGGACGTCAAAGACAACAAGCTGTCGGTCATGTCTCCCATAGCTCGCGCGCTCATCGGAAAGCAGATCGGGGATGTAGCCGTTGTGACCACCCCGAATGGTGCTACAGAATACGAAATCGATAACGTCGAGCATCTCTGAGCGCTCACCAGTCTGGCGGCGCCGCGGCATCAGCGGCTATCCGTTCCGCGCCCCGGTCCGAAGAATTGCCTTTCTGGTTGGGGCAACGGTCCTGCTCAGCGGCTGCCTCGGTAGTGGAACTGCGTCTACGACACCGCTGCCGCCCCCCAAACCTGGCGACATTACGGAGTTGCGCACGACGGTCTCGGTGGCTGACGTTCCGTTGCGGGCAGAGCTCGAGGGTAACGTTGCGCTCTTCCTGTCGCTCGAGACGGCTGAGCAGGCACTGAAGGATCGAACCGTTGCCGGCTATGCACCCGCGCAGCTGACACGCATGCAGCGCCAGGCCGATGCCGAGGTCAACGCGGCGTTGGCACCTTTCGGATTCTACGAATCCAGCGCCGAGGCCGAGCTTGAGATCGATGGCGCCGCAGCGCGCGCAACCGTCAATGTCGAGCCCGGGCCGCGCGTGCGTTTACGTTCGGTACGAGCAACGCTGCTGGGCGATGGCGTAAACGAAGCGTCCTTGAGGGCACTCGTTTCCGCCTCCCCGCTGCAGAAAGGTACCCCGCTCTTGCACGCCAGCTACGACGCCTTCAAGCAAGCACTTACGGACCGCGCGTTCGATCTCGGTTATCTCGATGCTCGATTCAAGACCGCGGATCTTGCGGTGTTTCCGGACGACCGTGCAGCCGATATTGAGCTGGCCTTTGAGACCGGCAAGCAATACCGCTTCGGGCCCGTTCTGGTTGAGCAAGAGATCCTGACGCCCGATTTTGTGGATCGACTGGTCGAGGTGGAAACGGACGAGGTCTTTGATGTCAAACGTCTGATCGATCAGCAGCTGGCGTTGAACGATACCGATTATTTCAGCAACGTCACCGTAGAGGCGGATAAGGAAAAGGCGATCGACCAGGCAGTGCCCGTGGTGATCCATACCGAACCGCAGGCGTCGCAGAGTTACACCACAGGTCTTGGGTTTGGAACGGATACGGGGCCCCGGGCCACCTTCGGTGTCGAGTGGCGGCGGCTTAACAAACGCGGTCATCAGTTTAGCGCCGACCTGCGAACCTCGGCGATTCGGAACACGCTGGCTGCCGAGTATCGGATTCCGTTCAAAGAAGTCGCCCGGGACCGTTGGAAAGTCTTCGCCCGGTTGGATCAAGCCGAGATTGGCGATTCGGATTCGGATCAGTTTTCCGTTGGAGTGGTTCGGGACGACAGTTGGGGTCCGTTGCGTCGGCAGATCTATTTTAAGTACAACGGCGAACGGTTCTCGATTGGCAACGAGCCCACGCGGGACTCGCGACTGTTGATTCCTGGCCTTGCGCTGTCGTACCAGCGCGCCGACGACCCCCTGTTTACGCGCCGTGGCTTGAGCTTCAGTGTCGATGTTCACGGGGCGCTCGGCGATCTTGCCTCCGATACGGCGTTCATCAGCACCCTTGCGTCCCTTCGCCACGTTCGGCCGTTGAGTCCGCGCTCGCGACTGTTGTTGCGTGGCGAGCTGGGTTACCTGGAGGTCGACGACTTTGCCGCCCTTCCACCCGGTGAACGTTTTTTTACCGGAGGCGATCGCACGGTGCGTGGCTACGGCTTCCAGACGCTGTCGCCGGAAAACGCGGACGGTGACGACATTGGCGGTGTTCGGTTGACCGCGGTCAGTGCCGAAGTCGACTATCTTCTCATTGGCGCGGTCGGTATCGCCGCCTTTGTTGATCATGGCGCAGCTTCTGCCCGCTTTGGTGACGATCTCAGTACGGGTGTTGGCCTCGGGCTTCGTTATCGCTCGCCGGTGGGCATGATTCGTGTCGACTTCGCTCACCCCCTCGACGAAGACCGCAGCGTGCGGCTGCACCTGACTTTGGGAAGCGACCTGTAATGGCTGGGCTGCTGCCCGCGCTCCGTTCCCTCGGCCTCGCGCTGATTGGGGTTACCTTGCTGGTGGTGCTGTTGCTCTGCGTGCTCTTGGGCACCAGTTTTGGTGCCCGGGTAAGCTTGCAGCTCGCCGAGCAGTGGCTACCGGAGCTGTCCGTCGCGGGCGTCAACGGCGCGCTCTGGTCGCCCCTCGAGCTGTCTGGCGTTCGCTACCGTGACGCAACCGTTGATCTGACGGTGGATCGCCTGTGGCTGCGGTGGTCGCCGGCGGCGCTTGCGTCCGGCGTGCTGCGGGTAGACGAGCTGAGCCTGCGCGGGTCGCGGCTGCAGCTGCTCGGCGGCACGGCGCCGGATGCCGACGCCGAAGCGACTACACCGCCAACCGTTCCTGAGCTACCGCTGCGCGTAGATCTTACGCAGCTTCGGGTCGTTGACTTTGTTCTGCTGGACCCGGCGGGAGCGACGACGCTCCGCGTTGAACGGGCGGCGACGGATGCCCGCTGGGATCCGCAGCTGCTGGCCCTGGAGAACGTGTCTCTGTTGCTCAGTACTCGCGCGCTGACCCTATCTGTTGACGGTGCGCTAGCGCTGCGGCCAGACAGCGGGCGGGCCCTCGCCGATGCCGGTCTAACCAGTGAGCTGCGCTACCTGGTCAACTTCAGTGATCGCAACCTTCCGGCCTTGGCCGGAACACTCAACACGGAGGACCGTATTGCGGCATTGACGTTTCGCAACCGGTTGGACACGCCCTACGCGAGCCTGCTCGACGGGCAGCTTATGGACGCGCTTGCGGAACCCCGGGTTGAGGCCACCTTCAGCGCGGCGGGGTTTCGGCCTGCCCAGCTTGATGAAACGTTGCCAGCAGGAGCCGTCGATGTCCGCCTGCTGCTTAGCGGCGCGCTAGACGCCTGGAATGCGGAGGGCTCGCTCGAACTTCGGGACAGCGACTACGGCGACGGGGACCTGGCGGTGCGGCTGCGAGGTAGCGCGGTGGCCGCGGAGATCGAGCGACTGGCGGTGACGAGTGATGCCGGACGGCTGTCCGCGACCGGTGCCGTTGGTTGGGGTGAGGTACTGTCCAGCCGGCTGAGGCTGGAACTGGACGATCTGAATCCCGAGCCCTGGGTCGAAGACCTCGCAGGGCGTATCGGGCTTACGCTAGCGCTCGACGCACGCTGGCCTGACACGTCCAACGGCGACACGCTGTCGGCGAACCTCGCACCGCTTGAGCTGCGCGGCACGGTGAATGGTGCGCCGCTCCGTGGTTCGTTGGCGGGCCAAGTGAACGCGGGCGTACTGCGGCTTGAACCGGACAGTCGGATCAGTCTTGGCGACAATCGGTTGGAGATTTCGGGCGAGCTCGCGAAAGCGGCTGCTGACGGGTTGCTGCTCGACCTCGCCTTCGACGCCCTGGAGCAGTTTGGGCTCGGGGTCGATGGTCAGGTTCGCGGGGCGTTTACCCTCGGGGGTGCCTTCGATGCGCTGCGTCTCGTGGGTCAGCTGAGCGTGCCGAGGCTAACCCTTCCTGATTTGTCGCTCACCGGTGCGGTGCTGGATGCCGATCTGGCCATGCGCAGCGCGCATACGCAGGCCCTCGATGTCACCGTGGCGCAGCTTGTTAGTAGCGGTACACAAGTCGATGAGCTTTCTCTTTCGCTCGCCGGTCCCGTTGCTGCCCACGAACTGTCCGTGGCGGCGTCTGTTCCCGAGGCGGATCTGTCCCTTAGGTTAACCGGGCGGCTTGCGGGTGTACCTGAGTCCGGACCCCTGGATCTGACCGCACTTTCGAATCGCTGGCAGCAGGGGGCGCTGCGCTATGTTGCTAAGCTTGCTGCCGTCGATCTGAGCCCGGCGGTTGGCCCGAGCTGGACGCGAGAATCCGGTGGTACGGCGACGGCCGGTGTCGAGCGGTTGGAGCTCGATACGCTGTGCCTTGCCACGACGGCGCGCGCTCCGGCTCGCCTGTGTGTGTCGGCGCGTCAGCAACCGCAAGGCCTTGAGCTGACCTACCGCATCAGCGATCTCGAACTCGGCCAATTTAAGGCTCTTCTTGACCCCAGCGTTGGCCTCCAGGGCCGGCTCGGTGGTGAAGGGCTGCTGACACTGCCCGCCGACGGCCAGGCGCTCATGCGTGGTACAGCGCAGCTGACGCTCGCCGAGTTGCAGGTCCACGCGCTGGGCGCGGATCCACGGCAACCGACGGACCTGCGGCCAGTGCTTGCAGCGCCGCGATGGGATTTCGCTCTCGATGCTGAACAACCCGCGACCGCGGCGCTTACCTTCGATGCGCCCTTTGAGGTATTTGACTACGGCGCGGCGGATGAGCGCCTCGGCGATCCGGCGCGGGAACCGGCGCAGCTCAACGGACGGGCCACGGCGGATCTCAGCGCCCCGTCCTGGGATCAGGTCACCGTCGACGGCGTGGCTGCGGCAGCACTCGACGAGCTGGCTTTTCTTGCCGCGCTGTCACCGGAGCTTGAGCGCGCCGGCGGCACGCTGGAGCTAAACGCGGAGCTCGGCGGCACTCTGGGAGAGCCGGAGTTGAGCGGCGCCCTGCGCCTGCGCGACGGTCGGTTGGCGTTGGCGACACCGGCGGTCGAACTCACCGAGCTGACGCTGACGGTAGTGCCGGAGACGCCAGCGGATGCGCGTCGGCTGACGCTGGACGGTGGGTTCGAGTCCGGAGGCGGTGCCCTCAGCCTGGTGGGGTTGCTGGACCTGAGTACGCCTACACCACAGGCGACGCTGTCGCTGACCGGTGAGCGAGTGCTGTTAGCAAACACGGCAGAGGCACGCCTGCTTGCGTCACCGGATCTGCAGATCGTGTACGGGAGCGATGCGATTGCCGTCAAGGGCGCGCTGGCGATTCCCGAAGCCTCAATTCGCCTCAACCAGTTCCCACCGAGTGCCGTGACGAGCAGTTCCGATGCGCGCGTCGTGCGTCGTGATGATCCAGCTGCTAACGATGGCTTCGCACAGCCCGTTTCTGCGGACCTCCGAGTCACTCTCGGGGACGCGGTGCGGTTTGAGGGTTTTGGCCTGACCACGGGTTTCGCCGGCACCCTGCGGGTGCTGCAACGTCCCGGTCAGACACCGATCGGACGCGGTGAGATCGCGCTTCAGGACGGTCGCTATCAAGCCTACGGTCAAAATCTGGCTATCGAGAAAGGCCGGGCGATCTGGACCGACAGTCCCATCGGCGAACCCGGTATCGATCTGCGCGCTTTCCGCCGACCGCGCCAGGGAATTCTGGTCGGCGTTAACGCGCGGGGCCCGCTCTCCGAGCCGCGAACCTCGCTGTACTCGGAGCCTAGCCTGTCGGAGTCGGATCAACTGGCCTACCTGGTCCTTGGTCGGCCCTTGGAAGACAGCTCTTCGTCGGAGCAGTCGTTGCTGTCCCAGGCGGCACTGGCACTGGGAATCCGTGGTGGGAACTTCTTGTCCGATCGCCTCGGCGGCTCCCTCGGCGTTGATGACATCGGCATTGAAACGGAGGCCGGCGGTGGCGCCGACACGGCCTCGTTCGTTGTGGGTAAGTACCTCGCGCCCTCGCTCTACGTGAGTTACGGCGTGGGCTTACTGGATGCGGTTTCGCGTTTGAAGCTCGAGTACTTCCTCAGCGACCACTGGAAGTTGGTGACGGAGTCGTCGACGATCTCCAGCGGCGGCGATCTGATCTACAGCATCGATCGCAAATAACCGTGCGCGGGTTTAGCGCATAAAGCGTAACCGGTTCGAGAGCCGGGGGTCGGCTTTCGGGTTTTGTCGATACAGGGTCAGCGTGCTGCCGAGCTGTTGGATGACGGCGGCCTGGAAGTCGCTCGCTAGGGTGGATGAAAGGACTGCGCGCTGGTCTCGGTCACCACTGAGTTTGATCTTTATCAGTTCGTGATCGGCGAGCGCACGCTCCAGTTCCAATCGCACCCCGTCGCTCAGACCCTGGGCGCCCAGCATGACGACGGGTTTCAGGTGGTGGGCGATCTGTTTCAGCTGCTTGCGCTCAGCCGCGCTGATCGTTGCCTGGCTTTCCATGGATTGATCGTTGCTCGTTGCGGTTCGAAAACTTGAGCGGCGGGAGTATACGCACCTGTGAACGGGCTGTACGGCGGCCGCGATCGTCTCGATGCGGTACGGTGAAGCTATGACACGTCGCAGTAAATCTTCGGATCGCTGGCTCCGCCGGCAGCGCAAAGATCCCTTTGCCAGCCGCGCCCAACGCGAAGGCCAGGTCTCCCGGGCCCATTTCAAGCTAGCGGAGCTTGACGAGCGATTTCAGCTCCTTCGGCCCGGGCAGTGCGTGCTCGAACTCGGGGCTGCGCCAGGCGGCTGGACTCGGTATTTGGAGGAGCGCATCGGCACCGGGGGCGGATTGCTGGTGTGCTGCGACACCCGGCCTCTGACCCGGGGCCCGCAGACCCGTTTTGTTCAGGGTGCCTATGGCGAACCTGCCGTGGATGACGCTGTCGGGGCAGCGCTCGAGGGTCGAGCCGCCGACCTTGTGGTTTCCGATATGGCCCCCAACTTTAGTGGTATCCGTGCGGCGGATCAGGCCCGGGCTATGGAGTTGGCCGAATTGGCAGAGCATGCCGCTCGGCGGTGGTTGAAACCCGGCGGTGCTCTGCTGGTCAAACTCTTCCAGGGCGCCGGGGTTGACGAGTGGTTGGCAGCGCTCGGCGGAGACTTCGGTAAGGTCAAGCGTGTAAAGCCGAAGGCGTCACGTCAGGAGTCAAGGGAGCTTTACGCCGTTGCGCTAGAGTTCAATAGTGTAAGGTGATGATCGTAGGCCGTGCGATTGGCCGAAAATCATCTTTTCGATTCATCCTACCTTGCGGCTGAATCAGTTTTACTGCCGGCGAACGTCTGAATACGCGGGTTCCGGTCCAAGCTGGGCCACGAATAGAGAACGAATAGAGAACGAATAGAGAGCGAATGTCGTCTGAGACCGCAATAGATGGTCCTTGGCAGCACGGCTCGCAAGGCGCACGAGCGCCACGTTTTGGGTGGCCGAAAGGTCACCGCAACTGAGGACAAGCTTTTGTCAGATATGGGAAAAAACCTGCTGTTGTGGTTGGTCATTGCGGCCGTCTTGTTGACCGTATTCAACAATTTTTCTGCGCCACAGAAGCCCGAGACGCTTAGCTACACCGAATTCCTGCGTGAAGTACGCGCCGATCGGGTGCGCGAGGTCGACATTTACGACACCACGATCCGCGGGGTAGATAGCGCCGGTGAACCCTTTATGGTGGTTCGACCGAATGCCTACGATCCCAAGCTGTTGGACGACCTCTACAACCACGACGTCGAGATCAACGGTAAAGAACCCGAGAAGAGCAGCATCTGGACTCAGCTGCTGATCGCCAGTTTCCCGATACTCATCATCATTGCCGTATTCATGCTGTTTATGCGCCAGATGCAGGGCGGCGCCGGCGGGCGCGGTGGCCCCATGGCCTTCGGCAAGAGTAAGGCGAAGCTCCTCTCCGAAGACCAAATCAAGACGACGTTTGCCGATGTTGCCGGTGTCGACGAAGCCAAAGAAGACGTTCAGGAGTTGGTCGAGTTCCTGCGCGATCCGGGCAAGTTCCAGCGCCTTGGTGGGCGGATTCCGCGGGGCATTCTAATGGTCGGATCCCCGGGTACGGGTAAGACGCTGCTGGCCAAAGCCATCGCCGGCGAAGCGAAGGTGCCGTTCTTCTCCATTTCTGGATCAGACTTCGTCGAAATGTTTGTTGGTGTGGGCGCGAGCCGTGTGCGCGACATGTTCGACCAGGCGAAAAAGCAGGCCCCGTGCATAATCTTCATCGACGAGATCGACGCTGTCGGCCGTCATCGCGGTGCCGGGCTCGGTGGTGGACACGACGAACGCGAGCAGACCCTCAACCAGCTGCTCGTGGAGATGGACGGCTTCGAAGGCAATGACGGCATCATCGTGATCGCGGCAACCAACCGCCCCGACGTTCTCGATCCGGCGCTGCTGCGCCCGGGCCGCTTCGATCGGCAGGTGGTCGTGCCGCTGCCGGACATCCGTGGTCGCGAGCAGATCCTCAAGGTGCACATGCGCAAAGTGCCGGTCTCCGATGACGTCAACGCGGCGGTCATTGCCCGGGGCACACCGGGATTCTCCGGCGCTGACCTCGCAAACCTCGTGAACGAAGCGGCACTCTTCGCTGCGCGCGCCAGCAAGCGGCTGGTGGAAATGGACGAGTTCGAGAAAGCGAAAGACAAGATCATGATGGGCGCTGAACGCAAATCCATGGTCATGTCCGAGAAAGAGAAGCTCAATACGGCCTACCACGAAGCGGGGCATGCGATCGTAGGACGCCTCGTGCCGAGCCACGATCCGGTCTACAAGGTGACCATCATCCCGCGCGGTCGAGCGCTCGGGGTGACGATGTTCCTGCCGGAGGAAGATCGGTACTCGCTCAGCCGCGAGGCGATCATGAGCCAGATCAAAAGCCTCTTCGGTGGCCGCATTGCGGAAGAGATGACGCTCGGTCCCGACGGCGTCACCACTGGCGCGTCGAATGACATTGAACGGGCGACGCAACTGGCCCGGAATATGGTCACGAAGTGGGGTCTGTCCGATGCGCTCGGACCGCTCATGTACGACGAGGACGATGGCGAGGTGTTTCTCGGCATGTCCGCCGGCGCACGGCCAAAGGCGTTCTCTCCGAACACGGCTCAGCAAATCGATGAAGAAATTCGACGCATCATCGACGAGTGCTACACCACGGCGAAACGCATTCTCGAAGAAAACATCGATAAGCTGCATAAGATGGCTGAAGCCCTGATGGAGTACGAGACGATCAATACCGATCAGATCGACGACATCATGGCCGGCGCGAAACCGCGGGAACCGGGGGACACGCCACCTCCGGCTACGCCGAGTGCTGGTGGAGGCGATGCGTCCGATGACCGTCCGTCGCGACCGATCGGTGGTCCCGCCGAAGACGTCTGAGCGTCGTCCCGGTCCGAACACCACCGTTTGACGAGCCGCATGCTCAACGATGCCGGCCCAACACTCTGGGCCGGCCATCATCGGTTAGACCTTGCTGCGCCCGCGATCATGGGCGTACTGAATCTCACCACCGACTCCTTTTCCGACGGCGGTCAGCTGCTTGATGGCTCCGCCCAGGCGCTCAATCCTGGGCGGTTACGCGCACGTGCCGAAGCCATGGTCGCTGCGGGAGCGGCGATCCTCGATCTCGGCGCCGAGAGTTCGCGCCCCGGCGCTGAGCCCGTTGCCGAGGCATTGGAGGCAGACCGCATACACCAGGCGCTGGCGGAGCTCGCCGATCTCCCCGTGATCTTGTCGGTCGATACGCGCCGGGCAAGCGTTGCTGACCTCGCGATCGATGCCGGCGCAACGCTCATCAACGATATTGGCGGAGGCCGAGATCCTGCGATGAGGGCACGGGTTGCTGGCTCGTCGGCGGCGTTTTGCATCATGCACATGCAGGGCTCGCCGGCGTCCATGCAAGACAACCCAAGCTACGTCGATGTGGTCCAGGAAGTAGGTCTGTTTCTCAATCGGCAGGTCGAGGCCTGTGAGAAAATAGGTATCGAGCGGCAGCGGCTGCTCATCGATCCGGGATTTGGCTTTGGCAAGACCCTAGACCACAACCTGACATTGCTCAGGCATCTTGACCGCCTTATTGCTGCGGTCGATGCGGTCTGTTTGGTAGGGCTTTCCCGCAAGCGCATGATCGGGGCCCTTACGGGCCAACCCGTCGATCAGCGCGAACACGGGTCCGTCGCCGCTGCGCTTATGGCTGTGGAGCGGGGTGCCCGTATTCTTCGCGTGCACGACGTACGGCCAACGGCGGACGCGCTGGCGATCTGGTCGGCGCTGAGGGAACAGACAGCGGGAAGCTGATCGATGGCAAGAAAGTACTTTGGGACAGACGGTATTCGTGGACGCGTTGGCGCGTCGCCGATAACCCCGGACTTCTGTCTGCGCCTTGGCTGGGCCGCGGGTAAGGTGCTCGCCGCGCGCGGCGATGGCCATGTGTTGATCGGCAAAGACACCCGCATCTCGGGCTATATGCTCGAGTCGGTACTCGAGTCCGGCCTTGCATCAGCCGGTGCCAGCGTTAGCCTTCTCGGTCCGATGCCGACCCCGGCGGTGGCTTATCTGACGCGCACCTTGCGGGCCGATGCAGGCATCGTCATCAGCGCCTCGCACAATCCGTACTACGACAACGGCATCAAATTTTTCGACGGCGACGGCAACAAACTGGGCGACGAAATTGAGCTCGAAATTGAGGCTCAGCTCGAACATGCGATGACCTGTGTGGATTCCGAGCAGCTCGGTAAGGCCCTGAGGGTGCAGGACGCTGCAGGGCGCTACATCGAATTCTGCAAAGCAAGCGTGCCGCGGCGGTTCTCGCTCAAAGGACTACGCATCGCCCTGGACTGCGCCAACGGTGCGACCTACCACGTCGCACCGCGCGTTTTCGAAGAGCTTGGTGCTGACGTGTTTGCTTTCGGCAATCAACCCGATGGCACCAACATTAACGATGACTGCGGCGCGACCCATCCGGCATCACTGGTTGCACGCGTGAAAGAGTACCGGGCCGATGTGGGTATCGCGTTCGACGGTGACGGCGATCGGGTCATCATGGTCGATGGCAACGGCCGCATCATTGATGGCGACGAGCTTATCTATGTGATCGCCAGCTACCGAAAGCAACTCGACAGTTTGCGCGGCGGGGTCGTGGGTACGGTCATGACGAACCTGGGGCTCGAGCAAGCGCTTAAGCGCAAAGGCATTGAATTCGCTCGTGCCAAAGTGGGCGATCGGTATGTTCTCGAGGAGCTGCACCGCCGCGGCTGGGAAGTCGGTGGCGAGAGTTCCGGTCACGTCCTTACGCTGGATCTCACCAGTACCGGTGACGCCATCGTCTCGGCATTGCAGGCGTTGCTGCCGGTTGTTGAGTTGAATAAGAGCTTGACCGAACTCACCCGAGACGTCGAAAAACTTCCGCAGATCATGGTGAACGTTCGCACTAAGGGATCGCCGGCCGACGTGGCCTGCAATCCGCGGCTGCGCGCTGCCGTCGATGAGCAGACCGCCGCTCTCGGTGAGCGAGGGCGGGTTTTGGTACGTCCGTCGGGTACGGAACCGGTAATCCGGGTCATGGCAGAGGGCTCGGATGAGGCAGAGATTGCCTCCGTCGCTCAGTCTCTTGCTGACGTAGCCGCCGCAATCGTCTGAAACGGCGCAGCGCCCGTTTCCCCCGGCAGCGCCTTGAAACCTTGACCGGGAACGTCGGCCGCGAGGCGGCGGTTTGTGATCCGCTGCCGTGCCCGGTACCATCGCGCGCCCGCGGGGTGGAGATGCCCTGGGTAGGAACGGTTTCAGATGGCGGTTGAGAGTCCTGCGGATCCGGTGAGAACTGATGCTTCTGATCATGACCGGCCGTATATCGCAGGCAACTGGAAAATGAATGGCACGCGCCGGGAGTTGGCCGAATATCTGGCCCTGTTTGGTGCGAGTCAACACGATCCGTCGTCCGTTGACGTTGCCTTGTATGTGCCCGCGACGCTGATCGATGCGCTTGCGGCCGCCGACACGGCGGTTCGTCCCGGCGCTCAGAATCTCCACGAAGCCGAGTCTGGAGCCTTTACCGGGGAGCTTTCCGCAGGGCAGCTGCTCGACGCAGGAGCCGCCAGCGTACTTGTGGGCCACTCGGAACGTCGCGCCCTGTTCGCTGAGTCCGACAGTCGGGTAGCGGCGAAAGTGCGAGCCGCACAGCAGGCCGGTTTGGCGCCGGTGGTTTGCGTCGGTGAGACCCTGGCTGAACGTGAGCGGGGCGAAGCCGAAGCTCGCGTCCTCGCGCAACTGGAGGCCTGCCGGGCGAGCTTCTCCGGAGCGGGCACCGCAGAGGTTCCAATTGTGGCCTACGAGCCGGTCTGGGCCATTGGTACCGGCAAAACAGCATCGCCGGTGGAAGCGCAAGCGATGCACAGTGTGATTCGCGAGTGGCTTTGCGGTGTATCGCCCGCCGCTGCGGCGACGCGGCTGCTATACGGCGGCAGCGTCAACGAGACAAATGCGGCTGAGCTACTGGCGCAGCCCGACATCAACGGCGCGCTCGTCGGCGGGGCGTCGCTCAAGGCAGATGCGTTTGCGGCGATCGTCCGTGCTGCCTTAGGTTAGCGAAGAGGTGTAGCGGGAGCAGCCATGAGTACGGTGGAAACAGTCCTGGTGATGTTATTGGTAATCGACGCGTTGGCGTTGATTGCACTGGTCATGCTGCAGCAGGGAAAAGGTGCCGACGTTGGCGCAGCGTTCGGCAGTGGTTCGGCGAACACTGTTTTTGGCAGCGCTGGTTCAACTTCTTTCATTACGCGTTTAACAGTGTGGCTGGCTGTCGGTTTTTTCGGTATTTCCTTCGGTCTTGCATACATCGCTAAGGAGAAAGCAGAAGGGCTCGACAGTCTTGGATTGCCGACGATTGAGGCGCCGGCCGTGCTGCCGGAAGCAGCAGAAGAGCCGCTGCCAGAGTTGACTAACGAAGCCGAGGGTGTAGATTCCGACGTCCCGGATATTTAGGTCCTGCTGCCGAAGTGGTGGAACTGGTAGACACGCTATCTTGAGGGGGTAGTGAGCTAACGCTCGTGCGAGTTCGAGTCTCGCCTTCGGCACCATCTTTATCGAGTCCTGTAGACGTAAGTCCCGTAGACGTAAGTCCTGTACTCAACGACCCGCATCCATGGTCCTGGATCCTTTGCCGTCCGGGCTGATTGTCCGGACGGGTAAAGACCCTTCCGCTCGACGCGTGGCGAACCACGCTTTGCGGCGCTGTCCTCCCATCAAACGCTTCTCTCAAAACCTTCCAAGAGAAACTGGGTGAGGTACTCGGCGGAGCGTGGGTCCGCGCGCTGATCGAAACACCGTGTTGCAGACCGCCCTAGACCTTCTCTATAATCCGCGGCTCGCTGATGCGGGGTGGAGCAGTCTGGTAGCTCGTCGGGCTCATAACCCGAAGGTCGTGGGTTCAAATCCTGCCCCCGCTACCACATCAACGAAGGGCCCCTTTCTAGGGGCTCTTTTGTATTGGTCCGTTCTGGCGTGTGCGACTCAACTGCGCGTACTGGTTGGCTCAAACCGAAGCCGAGTAGGCGCTCACTGGAGTACCGCACCAGCCGGTCGGACAGGATGCTGGCAGATTGCTGGCGATGAAGAGTGGTGTCGATGTGATCGTTATAGAACGGTTCGCAGAAAGAACTGGAAAACAGTTCTGCAGCATCGGGGTACGTGCCGTGAGTTGACGGCGCGACCGACCCCGCCTGGACCGCTGTGCGTTCAGGCCCTGGTCGGCTTTCGATGGCTCACGCTCGACTGGTGCCGCGCACCGGCATGAGCGGCAGGACTGGGCGTTTCGCCCTTTTTTTGTTTCTGGGACATCGATTATTTACGCCTAAAGCGCTAGCGCCGGGAGATGCGTAAGGCAACGACAACGAGCCGACGAGGACGCGATGAGGGCGGGCCGTGATGCCGAGCCACTCACCAACCCAGCCCCGGTTTAAGTAGCCCTGCTAAAAGACGAAACGTGAACGTCAACGCTAGAGAACGAAACATCGCACAGTTGATTAGCCCGACAGTAACGGAACTGGGTTGCCAGCTTTGGGGCATCGAGATTCACACTGGGGGTAAGCACACCAAGCTGTGCATCTACATTGACCGCCCCGACCGCGTGAGCGTTGATGACTGCGAACGCGTCAGCCGAGCCGTGTCGGACCTCTTGGACGTCGAAGACGTCATGCCTGAGCACTTCACCCTCGAGGTGTCTTCGCCTGGCATGGACCGGATTTTGTTTCAGCCTGAACACTACGCGGGTGCGGTAGGCGAGCGGATCGACGTTCGCCTAAACGTGCCTTTGGAAAAGCGCAAGCGCATTCAGGGCGTCCTTGTCGCTGTCGAGGACAACGAAGCTGTGCTGCGGGAAGACGCCGGTGCGCAGGAAGAATTTGTGTTGCCGATCGAATCCATCGCACGGGCGCGTGTGGTCCCGGATTTTGGCCGTATCGCCGCAGGCAAGCCTAAGCCCAAGTCGGGTAAGGGCAAGCGTGCAGGGAGAGCTTAACAATGGCTATGAGTAAAGAAATTCTGCAGGTCGCCGAGACGGTGTCGCTTGAAAAAGGGGTGCCGAAAGACATCATTTTCGAAGCAATTGAGACCGCGCTTGCAACGGCGACCAAGCGTCGTTACGACAACGAAGAAGCGGAGTATAAGGTCGATATCGATCGTGAGACCGGTGACTACGAGACCTTTCGTGTCTGGTTGATCGTAAACCCCGGTGAGTTCGATGAGGTGTATCACCCGGACCGTCACACGACCATTGAACGTGCTCACGAGCGTGATCCGTCGCTCGCGCTTGGTGATTTCGTTCGCGAGCCCGTCGAATCCGTTGAGTTTGGCCGGATCGCCGCTCAAACGGCAAAGCAGGTCATTGTGCAGAAGGTGCGGGAAGCCGAGCGCGCTCAGATCGTAGAAGAGTACGAACCGCGGGTCGGACAGATGCTTAACGGCACCGTCAAAAAGCTCGGCCGAGACAGTGTGATCGTGGATCTCGGTAACAACGCGGAAGGCCTGCTAACCCGCGACGCGCTCATACCGCGCGAGACGTTTCGGGTTGGCGACCGGCTTCGAGCCATGCTTTATGACATTCGGCCGGAAAACCGAGGCCCACAGCTGATGTTAAGCCGTACGTCGAACGAAATGCTGCTCGAGCTGTTTCGCATCGAGGTACCGGAAGTGTCGGAGAACATCATCGAGATCCGCGGTGCAGCACGTGACCCGGGTTCCCGCGCCAAGATCGCCGTGACCACCAACGATGGTCGCATTGATCCTGTGGGTGCATGTGTTGGCATGCGCGGTTCGCGCGTGCAGGCCGTCTCCGGCGAGCTTGCCGGCGAGCGTATCGACATCGTGCTTTGGGACGACAACCCCGCGCAGCTGACCGTCAATGCCATGGCGCCGGCGGAAGTCGCGTCCATCGTCTTGGACGAAGACACCAACACCATGGAAATCGCGGTCAGTGAAGACAATCTGGCGCAGGCGATCGGGCGTGGTGGTCAAAACGTTCGGCTGGCAAGTGATTTGGTTGGGTGGAAGCTCAACATCATGACGGTAGAAGAAGCACAGCAGAAGCAGGAAGCGGAAGCCACGGTTTTCATTACCGAGTTCATGGAAGCGCTGTCGGTCGACGAAGATGTTGCCACCGTCTTGGTTGAAGAAGGATTCACAAGCCTCGATGAAGTGGCCTATGTACCGCTCGATGAAATGACGGCGATTGAAGGTTTCGATGAAGAGATCGTTCTCGAGCTGCGCAACCGGGCGAAAGACGCGCTCCTGACGCGGGCGATCGCCAGTGAAGAAATGCTTGGTGATAAAAAGCCCGCAGAGGATCTGCTGGCGATGGAAGGTATGGAAGAAAATCTAGCGCTGCGGCTGGCGAGCAACGACGTGGTCACGATGGAAGACCTGGCGGAGCTTGCGGTACCCGATTTACTCGAGTACGCGCCGGAGCTAACGGAAGAGGCGGCTGCGGCACTCATTATGACCGCCCGCGCACCCTGGTTCGCTGATGAAGCGGAGCAGGCCTGAGGGTAGAGGAAAATAACCGAATGTCCGAAGTAACCGTAGAGCAGCTTGCGCAAACGGTCGGCGCACCGGTCGACCGCCTACTCACGCAGATGCGTGATGCTGGCCTGCCACACTCAGCCGCCGAGGATGCTGTGTCTGAAGAACAGAAGCAGACGCTGCTTTTGCATCTTAAGAAGAGTCATGGCAACGCCGACAGTGGCCCCAAGAAAATCACTCTGAAGCGTAAGTCCGTTGGCACGCTGAAGGCCGGTTCCGGCCGAGCCGGGCGCAATGTCACCGTCGAGGTGCGCCGTAAGCGCACCTACGTCAAGCGCGGTGAAGAAGCACCGGAAGAAGCCGCTGCTGAGCCTGTCGCGGAATCATCCGCTGAGCCGGTGACGACGCCGGCAGCCGAAGCGTCCGGAGCGCCCTCCGCGGCAGCTGAAGAAGTAGCGGCGCAGCGCGCGATGGACGAGCGTGCGAAGCAGCTTGCAGCAGAGCAGGCGGCTGCTGCGGAGCGTGCGGCAGAAGCCGAACGTGCGGCGGCAGAAGCCACGGCTCGGGCGGAAGAGGCGGCTGCAAAAGCCCAGGAAGAAGCGGAGCGCGAAGAGAAAGCAGCCGCCGAGGCAGAAACCGCAGCAACGGCGAAAGCCGACGAGAAGCCAAAGGTTCGCAAGCGACCGATGAGCCAGGCGCAGATCGAAGCGCAGCGTATCCGTGAGCAGGAAGAAGCGCGCAAGCGTGCGCTCGAAGAGGCGCGACGCGAAGAAGCTGCGATTCGGGAAGAGCTCGAGCGCCACGCCGAGGAGCAGAAACGCAAAGCCGAAGAGGCCAAAGTTGCTGCAGAGAAGGCGCGTAAGGAAGCCGAGGCTAAAGCGAAAGAGAAGGAATCGCAGTCACCGGACCAGATCGCTCGCAATCAGGCCCAGGCCCAGTCTGCTGAGAAAGGCGGCAAGGGTGGTCGAGGCCGCGGCAAAGAACGCGATAAGCGCAATAAAGACGACGACTTCGGCGGGCGCCGCCGTCGCGAGCTGACGCTCAAGTCTGGCCGCCCCCGTCGCCGCCAGCAGGCCAAGGTGCTGCAGCTCGATCAGCAGGGCGGTGAGTTCAAACCGACGGAGTTCATTGCTCGCGAAGTCGAAGTGCGCGAGGTGATGACCGTTGGCGATCTGGCCCACGGAATGGCCATAAAAGCCGGTGACGTCATCAAAACGCTCATGGGTATGGGCGTAATGGCAACGATCAATCAGGCGCTCGATCAGGATACGGCGACGCTGGTCGTCGAAGAGATGGGCCACAAGGTCAAGCTTGTCGCTGAGGACGCGGTAGAACAGGAGCTGATCGAGTCATTAGAAACGGATGGCGAAGAGGTTGGCCGATCGCCGGTAGTCACCGTCATGGGGCACGTTGATCACGGCAAGACCTCGCTGCTCGACTATATCCGCAAGACGCGGGTTGTCAGCGGAGAAGCCGGCGGCATTACCCAGCACATCGGCGCCTACAGCGTTGAAACGCCGAATGGGCGCGTGGCGTTTCTCGATACGCCGGGGCACGCGGCCTTCACCGCAATGCGTGCCCGGGGCGCGAAGTCGACAGACATCGTGATTCTGGTGGTCGCGGCCGACGACGGGGTGATGCCGCAGACCGAGGAAGCGATTCAGCACGCCAAGGCGGCGGAAGTTCCGATCGTTGTGGCGATTAACAAAATCGATCTCGAAAACGCCGACCCGGATCGGGTAACAAACGAGCTCGCCGCAAAGGACGTTGTTCCGGAAGAATGGGGCGGTGATACGCAGTTCATCAAGGTTTCCGCTCACACCGGCGAAGGCATCGATAAACTGCTCGAAGCCATTCTGCTGCAGTCGGAAATCCTGGAGCTGAAAGCGGTTTCCGAGGCGCCGGGGCGTGGCGTTGTGGTGGAGTCCCGTCTCGATAAAGGCCGTGGGCCGGTAGCAACGCTGCTGGTGCAGAACGGAACGCTAAAGCAGTCGGACGTCGTTATTGCCGGTGAGTACTTCGGACGCGTGCGAGCGATGCTCGACGACGCCGGAAAGCCGGTGAAGAGCGCCGGACCTTCTACGCCGATCGAGTTGCTCGGTCTAAACGGAACGCCCGGAGCTGGCGACGAGTTTTCCGTCGCGCCGGACGAAAAGCGCGCCCGAGATATTGCCGAGTTCCGACGCGACAAACTGCAGGAGCAGCGGGTAGCGCTACAGCAAGCGGCGAAGCTCGACAACATGTTCTCAAACCTCAAAGACGGTGAGGTTCGGGTCATGAAGCTGGTGCTCAAAGCCGACGTGCGCGGCAGTCTCGAGGCCATCACTCAGGCGCTTGCGGAGATCGGTAACGACGAAGTCTCGGTAAACGTGCTGGGCTCCGGCGTCGGTGGCATTACCGAGTCCGACATCAATATGGCGCTGACCTACGGCGCGGCCATGATTGGTTTCAATGTCCGGGCGGACAGCGCGGCGAAGTCTCTCCTCGAACGCGAGGGCGTCGATATCCGCTACTACAGCGTGATTTACGAGCTGCTCGACGACGTCAAGCAGGTGCTCTCGGGCATGCTGGCGCCGGAAGTGCGGGAAGAGATCGTTGGCATCGCCGAAGTTCGCGACGTCTTCCGCTCACCGCGCTTCGGACTCGTCGCCGGCTGTATGGTTACGGAAGGTACGGTGTATCGAAACCGACCGATCCGGGTTCTCCGCGACAACGTTGTGATCTATGAAGGCGAACTCGAATCGCTCCGGCGATTCAAGGACGACGTGAACGAAGTGCGTTCCGGAACCGAGTGCGGTATCGGTGTTCGTAACTACAACGACGTCCGCGTCGGTGATCAGATCGAAGTCTTCGAGACCAAAGAAGTGGCTCGGGAGCTCTAGGTCATGGGTTGCTCTTGAGTCGCGCGGCTTTGAAAGACTACGGACGAGATCTGCGCGTTGCCGACTTCCTTCAGCAGGAGTTGGCTCAGATTATCCGCTCCGATATGCGCGACCCCCGGGTGGGTCTGGTCAGCGTGAACGACGTACGGGTGAGTAAAGATCTCAGTTACGCGGACGTTTACGTCACCGCGCTGGGTGCGGATGATGCCGAGAGCCAACAGGCACTTGTTGCCGTGCTGGCGAAAGCGGCCGGATACTTTCGGTCGACGCTTGCTCGGCGCCACAGCATGCGGACAACGCCGCGACTGCGTTTTCATCACGACGACGCAGCGATCCGCGGGCCTCGCCTCGAGTCTCTCATTGAACGTGCCCTTGATGCCGATGAAGCGCAAAAACCAACGCAGGCCGGCGGCACCGACAGCGAGGTGCACGATGGCTAGGAAACGTCGGGGTGCACCCATCGATGGCATTCTGGTCTTCGACAAGCCTGCGGGGATGACGTCAAACGATGCCGTGCAGTGGGCGAAGCGTCGCTTCGGTGCGCAGAAGGTGGGCCACACGGGCGCGCTCGATCCCCTCGCAACCGGTGTATTGCCACTGTGTTTCGGTGAGGCGACGAAGTTTTCTCAATTTTTGCTGGAGTCGGATAAACGCTACTGGACGCGCATACGTCTCGGCGTCACGACGGACAGCGGCGATGCCGACGGCCAGACTACCGGTGAAACTGAGGTTCCAACGTCCCTCGACGCCGCGACGATCGAGGCAGCGCTAGCGGCCTTCCGGGGCCCGATCGAACAGGTGCCGTCCATGTTTTCGGCGCTCAAGCACCAGGGCCAGCCGCTCTACAAACTTGCCCGCCAGGGGGTCGAAGTGCCGCGAGAAGCGCGACGCGTCGAGGTGTTCAGCAATGAGCTGGTCGGCTTCGACGGTCGGTTTATTGAGCTTGAACTGCACTGCAGCAAAGGCACCTACGTACGCTCGATTGCGGAGGATCTTGGAGCGGCGCTCGGCTGTGGTGCTCACGTCACCGAGCTGCGGCGACGCTCGGCTGGGCCGTTCAATGAGGTCGACGCCGTCGACCGGGAAACCTTCGAGCACTGCGAAGACAGGGCCGCGATGGTGTCTTTGCTCAAGCCCATCGAGAGTGCCGTAGCCGGCTGGCCGGAGCTCAAGCTCAATGACGACCTTACGCATTACGTACGGCAAGGGCAGGCGGTGATCGTTCCGCACGCGCCGACGGCGGGCTGGGTGCGGCTCATGCGTTCAGAGCGCCTTGATGAGCCAACGCTGACCTGCTCATCAGCCCATCAATTCATTGGTGTGGGAGAAATCCTTGACGACGGTCGGGTGGCACCTCGCCGCCTCGTTGTCGATGCTGCCTCCCGCGCTACCGGAGCACTGTAAGCATGCGCGGTGCGACCGGAAACCCTTTGTATGCATGACTGGAGAAAACCATGGCGCTAAACGCCGATACGAAAGCAGAAATTATCAAGGACTACGCCCGTGAAGAAGGCGATACCGGATCCCCGGAAGTCCAGGTGGCGCTGCTGACTCACAATATCAACTCGCTGCAGGAGCACTTCCGTGATCATAAGAAAGATCACCACTCCCGCCGTGGACTGATTCGAATGGTAAACCAGCGACGCAAGCTGCTGGATTACCTGAAAGACAAAGATACCGCGCGGTACGCCGAACTGATTAAGCGTTTGGGACTGCGTCGCTAACCGGTAGTGAATGGCACCCGGTAGCGAAAGAAGCATATTGAGGAAGAAAAATTGACTGTTACGACGAAACAATTCCAGTTTGGTGACCAGACGGTCACGCTGGAGACGGGCAAGATAGCGCGTCAGGCGACGGGTGCGGTGATGGTAACCATGGGCGGCACGATGGTGCTGTGCACGGTCGTTGGTTCAAAAACGGCGAGACCAGGCCAGAGCTTTTTCCCGCTAACCGTGAACTACCAGGAGAAGACCTACTCCACGGGCAAGATCCCCGGCGGTTTCTTCCGTCGCGAAGGCCGTCCGTCCGAGAAGGAAACCCTGACGTCCCGGCTCATCGACCGGCCCCTACGCCCCCTGTTCCCGAAGGGATTCCTGAACGAAGTTCAGGTGGTGTGCACGGTCATGTCTGCGGACCGCGACGAAGATCCAGATGTTGCGTCCATGCTCGGCGCCTCCGCGGCGCTAGCCATCTCTGGCATTCCCTTTGCGGGACCCATTGCCGCCGCGCGCGTTGGCTATAAGGAGGGTCAGTACCTGCTGAATCCGGGCTACGCTGCCCTCGAGGAATCTCTCCTCAGCATGATGGTCGCTGGAACAGACGATGCCGTGCTCATGGTGGAGTCGGAAGCCAAGGAGCTGACGGAAGACGAGATGCTCGGCGCCGTGCTTTTTGCTCACGAAGAAATGCAGGTCGCGATCAACACGATCAAGGAGCTGGCCGCCGAGGCTGGCAAGCCGCGTTGGGAATGGGAACCGGCGACGGTGAACGAAGCGCTCCTCGGAGAAGTTCGTGCAAAGGCCGAAACCCCGCTGGGTGACGCCTACCGCGTGACGGATAAGCTTGAACGACAAAACCATGTAGCTGACGCTAAGAAACAGGTAATAGAAGCGCTTGCCGGCGGAGATGAACCCGCGAACGATGCGGGTGAAGTCGCTGCTCTGTTTGGCAAGGTTGAGAAGGACATCGTGCGCAACCGTGTTCTGAACGGCGAGCCTCGAATTGATGGGCGGGACCTGCGTACGGTTCGACCGATCGCCGTGGAGGTTGGCGTGTTGCCAAAGACTCACGGCTCAGCGCTGTTCACGCGCGGCGAGACTCAAGCGATTGTCGTTGCAACGCTCGGCACGCTCCGCGATGCAGCGCTGGTCGATGCGCTCGAAGGCAGTTACAAAGATACCTTCATGCTGCACTACAATTTCCCGCCCTACAGCGTCGGCGAAGCCGGCATGATGGGCGGGCCAAAGCGGCGGGAAATCGGCCACGGCCGACTGGCGCGCCGCGGCGTTGCAGCGGTACTGCCCGATGGCGAGTCGTTCCCCTATACGCTGCGCGTGGTCAGTGAGATCACCGAGTCCAACGGGTCAAGCTCCATGGCATCCGTCTGCGGCACCTCGCTTGCGCTCATGGATGCCGGTGTACCCATCAAAGCACCGGTCGCCGGTGTGGCTATGGGTCTGGTCAAAGAAGGTAATCGCTATGCGGTCCTGACGGACATCCTCGGCGACGAGGATCACCTCGGTGATATGGACTTCAAAGTCGCAGGCACAGCCAAAGGCGTTACCGCGCTTCAAATGGACATCAAGATCCAGGGCATTACCGACGAGATCATGGAACAGGCGCTGCAGCAGGCCAACGAAGCACGACTGCACATCCTCGGTGAAATGAACAAGGTCATTCAGGAGCCGCGACCGGAGCTCTCTGACAACGCGCCGGTAATGACAACGATGAACGTGCATCCGGACAAGATCCGTGACGTTATCGGTAAAGGCGGTGCGACGATCCGCAGCATCGTCGAAGAAACCGGTGCTGAGATCGATATTGATGACGACGGTCTGATCCGAATCTACGCCGAGAATGGCGCCAGCAAGGATGCAGCGATCGACAAGATTATGTCGATCACGGCAGAAGCTGAGATCGGCAAGATCTACAAGGGCAAGATTGAGCGAATCGTAGACTTCGGTGCCTTCGTTAACATCCTGCCTGGAAAAGATGGGCTTCTGCATATCTCGCAGATCGCCGAGGAGCGGGTCGAAAAGGTCACCGACTACCTCAAGGAAGGCGAAGAGATCGAAGTCGTCGTACTCGACGTCGATCAGCGTGGGCGCATCAAGCTGTCCATGAAAGAAGTGAAGAACTACGCCGCGAGTGCGTAGTTCTTTTCCTCGCGCTTCGCGGTCAGGCACCCTCTGCCTGCGCCGCGAAGCGTGCGTTCAGCCACCGGCTGAACCACCAGCTGCCGAGGCCGGTGAGCACCGCAAGAGTCCACAGCGTGGCGCCATAATCCCGGCCGTCTACAAACACCAGATAGCGGGTGCTGAGTTGCCACAGTGCTGCCGCGACCAGACCAAAAACAGCCCAGTGCATGCAGATGATGTGGGTTGTCAGATCGTCGGCGTTACGGGTGTGTCGGTAACGCCGAATGGCTAGAAAGCCGGGAATCACAGCCCACAGGCTGAGTATCGCGAATGCGTGGAAAAGGCTGGGTGTGCCGTTGGCGCCGAACATGGTGAAGGCGCTGCCGTTTACGACGAGCATCAGCACGACCCAGATGCGCCCCAGCATACGATGCCGGTTGTCGCCCTTGGTGTGTCTCAAGAGCGTGTACGGGCCCAGCAGCACCGCCAACAGGGCGGTCGTAAAGTGTACGCCGCCTCTGACGTGTCGCACCCACTGGTCAAGGGAAAACAGATCCACAACGTCCATAGGTCCTCCGACTCGATTGCGGAGTTAGCCTAGGGTGCTGGGCTTAACGTTGTAGCGGTGTGCGACGAAGCGGTTATCCGAGCGCGCAAACGGCGCCTGCGGCGATAAAACAGCGCCTGCGGCGCTTAAAAGTAGCCTGCGGCGGTTATGCGGCCGCGGTTTCCGACGTCTCGGCGCTGAGCAAAGCTAATGGTTCTCGATACTCGTTCAGGAAGTCACTGAGCGCGGAGAGAAAGGTCTTATAGTCGGCGTCTTCCAGAACCGTCGGTAGCGTGAGGTAGTTCAGCCGCGGGCTTCCCGCGAGCAGGCTGTGCCGGGTTAGCATGTAGAACCAGAAGGCGGCAGCCGCCTGCGGCGTACCCGGGTGGTTGGCGATGTTGAGATCGTGCGCAACGGTGTCATCGGTGATTGCGCCGACAACGGCTGCGCGCTGCCAGATCAACGTGATCAGGCTGCCGCTACCACAGGCCTGGACCGGCGCACCGTGCTGCGCTGCGAGTTCGTTGATTGCATCACGGAAGTGGTCGCCGCGCCGGTTGTGGGCAGCACAGTGTTCCGGCGTCCAAAGGTCGTTGAGTACGGCCGCCGCAGCCGCCATGGATAGCGCGTTCTGGTTGAACGTGCCACCGCTGTTGATGGTGCGTGGGTGGGCGGGATCGTGACGCTCCATCCAGGCCCGCGTTCCGCCGAAGGCACCGAAGGGTAAGCCACCGCCGAAGTACTTGCCGATCGTCGTCATGTCCGGTGCCACGTCGACGAGTTGCTGGGCGCCGCCGGGAGCAAGACGTGAGGTCATGACTTCGTCGTAGATGAGGGCGCAACCGGCCTCGGTACAGGCCGCGCGAATTCGCTGCAGATACGCCTTAGGGGCGAGGCGTTTCAGATAGGTCGTCGGGTTGACCATGACCGGTTCGAGAATCACGGCCGCGAGCTCGTCGGCGTGGCGGCGGATCGTCGCCGCTATGGCGTCGGCGTCGCCGTAGGGCACCGTGATCTTCTCGTAGGGCGTATCAAGGGGCCCGGCAAGCTTACCGCCGTGGATCCAGGCGCCGTGGTAAGCGCCGTCATAGACCATGATTTTGCTGCGCCCGGTGACGGCGAGTGCTGTGTTGATGGCGTAGCTGTTGGCTTCCGTGCCGGTCATGGTGAAGCGGATTTGCTCCATGGCCGCAAAGCGCGACGTCAGCTCCCGCGCGACGACGGCTTCGTGACGATTGGCGGCGCCGCCCAGAGTATGGCCGTTGGCCATGGCATTGCTGACCGCGCGGCGTACCGGTTCCGGTGAAAACCCGAACAGCCCGGCGGTGAAGTTGCCGAGCAGATCGGTCACCCACTGACCGTCGGCCGTCTCCGCCCGCGCCTCAGCAGCGTTGACGAACGTCAGGGGAAAGGGCGAGTAATGAATCGACGCACGGTTGGTTCCCCCGGCCACACCGCTCGCCCGGGCTTCTTCGAACGCTGCGGCGCTGTTCGGATTCTGGCTAACGTATTCCGCTTCCAGTGCATCACGGGCAGCAGACAAGGCAAGAAACGCGGGGCTCATAGTCATGGCAGCTTCCAGGTTTGATCTAAGGATGGTGTGTCAGTGTTTGGCGGCGGCCTCGACGTCTCGACGCAGCAGCGTGTCGAGGGAGATGCCGAGCCGCTTCAGATGCGACTGACGGATTGCGTAGTAGACAGCGCCTGCTGCGAGCAGAACCAGATAAAGCGCTGCGGGTGCGGGGTTGTCGCGTATGCCAACGAACAGGAAACCGAGCGAGACAACGATTTTGACGACGGCCACCAGTAACAGGGTGCTCGGTCTGAGCTGTAGCCGGGCATTCGCATACTGCTCGGGAAACGTTGCCGGCAGCCGTAACAAGGCGATCGCCCACACCAGCCCGTAGAGCATCATGCCGATCACGGTTACCGCGGCGTATTCAATGATTTCCCCCTGCAGCGCAACGCCTATGAGTGCCAAAGCGCCGACGAGTACCAGAGCCAGGTCCGGTTCACCGGTGCGCTGATTGAGCCGGCTCAGCTGTTCCGGGTAAATGTGGTTCCGAGCCAGAGCGAAAAAGCTCCGCGACGTCGTTAGCACAATGACGTTGATCGACGTGGCCGCGGCGAGCAGGGCGCTGACGGTGATGACGACGGCGAACCACTCCGGTAGGAAGAGCCGCGCTGCCGTACCCATCGGCGCCACAAGGTTACCAAGCTGCTGCCAGGGAATGAGGCCGGGAAGTACGAGAGTTATCAGCGTGTAGATGCTCGCAACGATGAGGAAGGTGAACAGCAGGGTGAGCGGGATGGTTCGACCCGGGTTGCGGATCTCTTCTCCGATAATCACAAAGGTCAGAAAACCGGAGTAGGAGTAAAAGGCCGGAACGGCGGCACGAAACACGGAGTCTGCGCCGTTCGGCACCATGGGAGTCAGGAGCGAGAAGTCCATGGCGAACAACCCGCCAATACCGAAGGTGAGCAGTGCGGCCACAAACACACTGACCATGGCCATCTGCGTACGAACGCTCGCATGGATTCCGAGCAGATTGACGATGACAACGGTGAGCACGATCCCGAGGGCGATGAGAAGCCGCGGGGTATCCGGCAGAAAGAACGCCATATAGTCGGCGAAGCCGAAGGCGAGGATAGGAACGCTCACCACCAGGCTGAGCATGCCGGACCAGACCTTGAGGAAGCCCAATAGCGGATGCAGGGTCATGCTAGTGAATACGTAGTCACCGGCGCTGACCGGCAGAATGCTCCCTACCTGAGCAGCAATCAGGCAGTTTACGACTGCCGGTATGCAGGCAACGAGGTAAGCGAGAAAGACGGCGGGGCCGGCAATGCCGGCGAGCTGTCCGGGAAGAATGAAGATCGATGCCCCGACGATGTGCCCGACGAGTAGAAAGACCGCGCCGCTCAGTCCGATCTTTCGCTCGAGGCGCGTTGGATTCACGGGTCCGCGTGAGCGCTGGCTGCTGCGCGCCGGCTCACGGCAGGTGCTCCATGTACTGAGCAACGAAATCAAAGTCGACAAGCGTGCGGTATGCGTCGGTCAGTCGAGCGGTGATGGGACCAGGGATGCCGGCACCGAGCTCAACACCGCTGAAGGAGCGAACGGGAACGATGCAAAAACTGGTTGAGGTGAGGAACATCTCGTCGGCGTTGTAGGCGTCGTGCAGGTCCAGGTCTTTTTCCTGCACCTCGATGCCTAGGGTCTGCGCGAGCTCCATGGCAACGGCGCGGGAGACACCGGGCAGCACGAACTGCTCTCGCGGTGTGAAGCAGACGCCGTCCTTTATCAGGAACAGATTGGCACCCAAACCCTCACAGAGATTTCCGTTGTGGTCCAACATCACCGTGTAGGCGTTCGGCCCGGCGTCGGGGACGGCGTGATTGGCGCTGATCAGATTCAGGTAGTTGCTGGTTTTCGCCCGCGGCGTGAGCGCATCGGGCGGGGTTCGACGGATCGGCGAGAGCACGAGATCAATCCCATCGCGGTAGTAGGTCGCCCGCGCTTTGAGGGGCAGGGGCAGGCACTCGACGATCACTGTGGGCCCAGTGTCCTCCCAGCCCTCGTCACCAACAGCGTTGATTCCCCGGGAGATTCGCTGCGCCACCCAGTAGTCGGACCGAGCGTCAAGGAAATGGTGGTTGTGCTCGAGGACCGTTTCGCTGATACCGACCAGGTCGTCCACCGACAGCCCGCAGTCGATGCGCATGGTCTTCAGCGAGCGAAACAGCCGTTCGATGTGTTCGCGTATGCGGAAGATCCGTCCGCCGAAGGTCCGCGTCATGTCGAAGACGCCGTCTCCAAGGAGAAAGCCACGATCGCGGAAGGGAATACGGATCTGGCCTTCTGGCAGGTAGGCGCCGTTGTAGTAGGCGATGCGCTGATTGGTTCCCTCGGTCATGGAATCAGCTCGGCGACGATTGGCGATTCTTGATCAAGTCGTCGACTACGGCCGGATCGGCTAGCGTGCTGGTGTCGCCGAGGTTGTCGAGCTCGTCGGCGGCGATCTTTCTCAGGATTCGACGCATGATTTTTCCCGAGCGCGTTTTCGGCAACCCCGGGGCGTACTGTATTGCGTCCGGTTTAGCGATTGGGCCGATTTCCTTGCGCACGAGCGCAACCAGCTCGGCGCGTAGCGTGTCGGCATCGGCCGTTGAATCGTTCATGAGCGTCACGTAGGCGTAGATTCCCTCGCCCTTGATGTCGTGCGGGTAACCGACGACCGCAGCCTCCGCCACGTCTTCGTGCAGCACTAACGCGCTTTCGACCTCGGCGGTACCGATGCGATGGCCGGAGACGTTCATCACATCGTCGACGCGACCGGTTATCCAGTAGTAGCCGTCTTCATCACGGCGGGCGCCATCGCCGGTGAAGTAGTAGCCCGGATAGGTGGAGTAGTAGGTATCGACGACCCGCTGGTGGTCTCCGTAGACCGTTCGTATCTGGCTTGGCCAGCTAGCGGTTATGACCAGGTTGCCGCTGGCAACCGCATCTTCGATCAGCCGGCCTTCGGCGTCCATGAGCGCCGGCTGTACACCGAAGAAGGGCCGGGTTGCCGAACCGGGCTTGAG
Organism: Pseudomonadota bacterium; assembly: GCA_039198065.1. Lineage (GTDB taxonomy): Bacteria > Pseudomonadota > Gammaproteobacteria > Pseudomonadales > Azotimanducaceae > CALHVX01. Next base: position 22,278 of record JBCCTU010000012.1, on the reverse strand, counting down.
TGCCGTGGCACCCGGAAGCGGTGTGATCATGATGGCGCCGGTTTCCGTTTGCCACCAGGTGTCAACGATCGGACAGCGACCGTCACCGACCACCCGGTGGTACCACTGCCAGGCCTCTGGATTTATGGGTTCGCCAACACTTCCCAGCAGCCGCAGCGAACGGCGGAAGGTCTGAGTGACGAATTCGTCTCCCTGAGCCATCAGCTGGCGCAGGGCTGTCGGTGCCGTATAAAAGATGTTGACCTGATGTTTGTCGACGATCTGCCAGCAGCGGGACGCATCGGGGTAGGTGGGCACCCCTTCGAACATCAAGGTCGTGGCGCCGTTCGCCAGAGGCCCGTAGATGATGTAACTGTGCCCGGTGATCCAGCCGACGTCGGCCGTGCACCAGTAGACGTCCCCATCGTGGTAGTCGAACACGTACTTGTGCGTCATGGCGGCCTGCAGCAGGTAGCCGCCGCTGCCGTGTTGTACGCCCTTAGGCCGCCCGGTCGAACCCGAGGTGTACAAGATGAACAACGGGTCTTCCGCGTTCATGGTCTCGGGTTCGCAGTCCGCTGACTGTCCCGCAACCAGCTCGTGGTACCAGACGTCGCGACCGTCATGCCAGCCGACGTCGTTGCCGGTCCGGCGTACCGTAATGACCGAATGAACGTCGGGGCATTCGACGAGCGCTTCATCGGTATTGGCTTTCAGTGGTATGGGCTTGCCACCGCGCAGGCCTTCGTCCGCGGTGATGACCGCCCGGCAGTCCGAATCGAGAATTCGGTCGCGTAGGGACTGGGGTGAGAAGCCGCCAAATACCACGCTGTGCACAGCACCGATGCGACTGCAGGCAAGCATGGCGTAGGCGGCTTCCGGAACCATGGGCATGTAGATGCACACGCGGTCGCCGCGCTTGACGCCCCGGGCACGGAGCCCGTTCGCCAGCCTGCATACCGCCTCGTGCAGCTCCCGATAGGTAATCTTCGTGTCGATGTGCGGCTCATCGCCTTCCCAGATGATGGCTACCTGGTCGCCTCGATCGGCAAGGTGACGGTCGATGCAGTTAACGCTGACGTTCAACTGTCCGTCCTCGAACCAGCGAATCTGTCCGCTGCGGAGGTCTGCATTCACGACCTCGGAGAACGGTCGACTCCAGTTAAGAAAGGTCGTTGCTTGCTCGCCCCAGAAAGCTTCGGGATCGTTGATGGACCGTTCGTACAGTGCGCGATAGCTGGCGTCATCCAGCCACGCGCGGTCCGCGGTGGCTGGGTCGACGGGGTAGAGTTCCTGCATGTGGGTTCCCCTGGCGATTCATGCTTCGTTTTAAAGGTCGTTGCGAACCGAGCCGTTGCGTCAATCAGTGGCCCAGATACTCGACCTGACTGCGCGCAACGGAATCATCAATCGCATCGGATTCCCGCTGTCCGGCCAGTGCAGCTGCAATCGGCACGGCCAGCACCTTGCCAAGCTCGACACCCCACTGATCGAAGGAGTTGATGTTCCAGAGTATGCCAAGGCAAAAGGTCTTGTGCTCGAACAGACTGAGGAGCTGGCCCAGCGTGGTCGGGCTCAGCTCATCGAGCACCCACAGGCTTGAAGGATTCTGGCCGGAAACCCGCCGGTGAGGATCGGCGTGTTCCCTACCGACCGCCATCGCCTGACTCTGGGCCAGTGCGTTTGCTGCCAGGGACTGGTGCAGCTCTGGATAGTTGTGGTCTACGGCCCGACAGACGATGAAGTCTGCCCAGTAGGCTCCGGTGCCCTGATGCAGCTGCTGGTGATACGCATGCTGGCCGTTGGTACCCACACCACCCCAGAGCACCGGCTGCGTTGGATAGTCTACGGGCTCGGCGTCACCGTCGATGGACTTGCCGTTGCTTTCCATTTCGAGCTGCTGCAGGAAGTCGGGTAGCAGTCGCAGACGTTCGTCGTAACTCAGCACTGCGTGGCTCGTGCAGCCACGCACCTGAATGTTCCAGAGGTCGAGCAACGCCATCAGCAGCGGCAGGTTGTCTGCTGCCGGTGCGGACTCAAAGTGCTTATCGATGCTTCGGGCTCCCTCCAGCAGATCGCTGAAAGCGTCCCAACCCAGGGCCAGCGCGATGCTCAGTCCAACGGCGGACCAGAGCGAAAACCGGCCTCCGACCCAGTCGCCCATGGGGAGTACGTTTGCGCCGTCGAGTCCGAACTCGAGTGCCGCGTCGACGTTGTTGCTAACGGCGACGAAGTGGTTGCCAATGGCTTCCCGGTTGGCCGTACGCTCGAGAAACCAGCTGCGTGCGGCCTCAGCGTTGAGTGCCGTTTCAAGGGTGGTGAAGGACTTTGAGGCGATAACGAACAGTGTGCGAGTAGGATCGAGGGACCGCAGCAGCGCGCTGAGGCGGTGACCATCGATGTTCGAGAGAAAATGTGTGCGCAGCAGGGCTTGATCGGCAAGTGCGTCGACGATGAGCTCCGGGCCGAGATGAGAACCGCCAATGCCTATGTTCACGATGTCGGTGAAGCGCGCGCCGCTGTAGCCTGTGCGGCGACCCAGGTGAACGTCTTCAACCAGACACTGCATCCGCCGCCGGGTGTCCATAACCAGCTCACGCACCGATTGACGGTCCGGCTTGGAACCACTCCAGCGCTCGAGGTCGTCGCCGCTGGCCCGCAGGGCGGAATGCAGAACGGCCCGCTCTTCCGTGTGGTTGACGCGCTCACCGGCGAAAAGGCGGCGTCGCTGTTCGTCGAACGCGGCGTCGTCGGCGAAAGCAAGCAGTGCCTGGAGGTCCGCTGGGTGCAGATGCTGGCGGCGTGCATCGAGCAGAATGCCGCCCTGCCGGCGTCGCAGATCGCAGCCGCCGTCCGCAGCCCGCGTGGTTGCCGCGGCTTGAGTCTTTAGTGCCTTCAACGCGGCGCTGTGGTTGAAACCGGCTTCCGTTGTGTTGCTCATGGTCTGCTCACCAGGCCTCCAGTTGTGCCCCGTCAGCGGGAAAAGGCGATGTTGTCTTGGAGCTGCGCTTCGCCAAGCCGTGCTGCTCCCAAGATGCGAAGGGCACGGCTGCTATCCGTGACGGGTCCAAGCGTGCGGGCATCGCAGATGCGGACGTAGTCGGTTCGAAAACCAGCGCCCTTGAGTGCGACGCGGGCCGTTTGTTCCAGCCGTTCGAGGTGGCTCGCCCCGTCCTTCAGCGCCTCGCCTACGTCGCGCAGCGTGCGGTAGAGCACGGGAGCCTGGGCTCGCTCCGTTGAGCTCAGCAGCTCGTTGCGCGTGGCAACGGCAAGGCCGTCGGGCTCGCGCACGATTGGGACAGAGCGCACCTGGAGTGGAAGGTTGAATGCTTGCACCATGCGCCGGGTCAGAACCAGCTGCTGAAAGTGTTTTTCACCGTAAACCAGATTCTGTGGTTGAACGATCTGACACAACTTCAGCGCCAGCGTCACGAGCTCGATACTGTGATTGCGGCCCGCAGGGTCTTCGGCCGAGGGCCCCAGTAACGGCAGATCGACCCGTGTCCGAGGCGTTTCGCCGTCCGGGTATAGGTCCGCTTCTGCTGGTCGGAACAGAATGTCAACGCCGAGTTCAGCCAGCAGCTCTTCGTCGGCCTTCGGGTTGTGCGGATACTGCTGCGCCGCTTCCGCGTCGGTGAACAGATTCGTACCGGCGTAGCACGCCACGACCGTAATGGGATTGCCTGCGAGGCTTGCACCGATCAGGGCCGTATGGCCCTGGTGAAGACTGCCTTTGGTAATGACGAGCCCTACGCTGTTCTTGCTTCGCCGCCAGGTCAGCGCGTCTCTGAGGGCCTGAATTTCCGTGATTACCTGCATGGCACCCCAGTGGCCAACCGTTCGCTTATAGCAACGACGGGTGTGGGTTGTAGAACTGTCGCGTACCCGCCATAGAGAACGCGCGTTCCAGTAGGGCTTCGTAGTGTTGCTGATTGCTCGCCAGATCAATTTCTGCTGCGTTGACGATCAGCAAGGGCGCATCGTTGTAGTGATGGAAAAACTCTGTGTAGGCCGCTGTCAGGGCATCGAGATACGCCGCCTCCATGCGTTGTTCCGCAGCGATACCGCGCTGTCGTACTCGCTGCAGCAACACTCGGGTTGGTGCCTGGAGATAGATCACCAGGTCTGGGGTCGGGGATTCGACGCGAAGAGACTGGTGGATCTGCCGGTAGAGCTCATACTCGTGCGTCGCAAGATTCAGCTGGGCGAATAGGTCGTCCTTTTCCAGCATGAAGTCACTCACGATCTGTAGCCCGAGTAGCGCCTGGCCATTCAGGGGGGCAAGCTGCTGAGCTCGCTGCAATAGAAAGAACAGCTGGGTCGCTAGCGCGTTGCCCTGCTGGTCGCGGTAGAAGGCATCGAGAAAGGGGTTGTCGGCCGGGCGTTCAAGCAGGCTGCCATAGCCCAGGGTGCGGGCAAGACGCTGGCACAGGGTGGTTTTGCCCACACCAATTGGGCCTTCGACAACGATAAATCCCGGGCGCTTTTCGTCATTCAGCCGATCGGCGAGGTCGAGGTTACGCAGATCCGCGAAGGCGGTCGTGCTCATTGCGCGGGCTTGGACCGTCGCCGGCGCCGGCGGCGCGGCTTCGTTCCAAGCTGGCCGCGAAGCTGTGCCTGTGCGTCTTCGTCAGACTCTTGGTAGCGCGTCCACCAGTCGGCGCGCTCTTTCAGGTGTTCTTCTTCCGTTTCCGCCCTGAGGAGCAGGAAATCGTAGGCGGCGCGGAAGCGCGGGTGCCCGACGAGCGTGCCCATACCCTTGCTCTTGGGCTGGATGAGTCGTTGTTGTAGGAGCCAGGTTTCTTTGACGAACTGCGAAAATCGCCGGGGAACGGCAATGATGTGTTGCTGCAGCCGGAGTGTTTCATCGGCCGCGCGGCTGCTGAATTCGAGCGGTTTGTCCGGTTCAGCGAGCTCGTGGCAGCGCGCCAGGAAGTCCGGCCACAGCAGCACGGCAAAGAGGAAGCCAGGTGTGACCGGTTTACCCTCCGCTACCCGTGCGTCGGTGTTTGCCATGGCGGCGGCAATGAGCGCCGAGTCAGGTGGGGCGCAGGGAAAGAGGACATTGACGATGTCGTAATCGCACAGCAGGTTCCAGGTCGCGGCGGCACGACCGTTCATGAACAGCTTGCTGATCTCATCAAAAAGTCTCGCCGGTGCGGCTACCTGGAGCAGGTCCTGGACCTCGGGGATGACATCCTCGATTTCAGGATCGATCTCAAAGCCGAGCTTCGCTTTGAAGCGCAGCAGTCTCAGCAGTCGGACCGGATCCTCCGTGAGCCGAAGCTTTGGTACGCCGATGAGGCGCAACCGATCGTTTTTCAGATCATCGAAGCCGCCAACGTGATCGACGATCTGTTCGTTCGTGGGGTCGTAGTACAGCGCATTGATGGTGAGGTCCCGCCGGAACGCATCTTCTTCAAGGGTGCCAAAGAGGTTGTCTCTCAGGATGACTCCGTTGGAATCGTGTCGGCGGAGGTCCGTGTCGCCGCCATCGTCATCCTCCGGTGACTTCCGAAAGGTCGATACTTCGATGATCTCGCGTCCGACCCGAGCGTGAACGATCTGGAACCGCCGCCCGATGAGGCGGGTGCGGGGCAGCACGTCCTGGACCTGTTGCGGAGTAGCACTGGTCGCAACGTCGAAATCCTTCGGATCTTTGCCGAGCAATAGATCTCGCACGCAGCCACCGACTAGGTATGCCTCGTAACCTGCGGCCACGAGCGCATCGGTTACCTCCAGCGCCCGCGAGTCGATGCGTTCCCGGGTCAGGCCTTCACTGCTGGCGTCGATGCGAAGCGGTTCGGTCACGCGCTGTCCTGGCGTCGCCCGCGTTTACGGGTCCGCGTTCGTGGAATATTGAGCCGCTGGCGTCGTTCCCAAAGGCTTTTGCGAGAGATTCCAAGTCGCTCTGCAAGCTGAGTTTCCGTCATGCTGTCCTGATGCTCGAGCACGAAGTTGACGAAGTATTCTTCAAGGGAACTGTTGTCGAGGGGTTGATCGCTCGAGCTGACCTTTTTCTCTGGTGCGCTGGCGAGCGTTGCCCGCAGCCCCAGCTCCGTCGGGCCGATCACTTCGTCGCTGCAGAGCAGCACGGCTCGCTCGATGGCATTTTCGAGCTCAGTTACGTTTCCAGGCCAGTGGTAGCCCTTTAGCCTAGCGACACTGTCGTCGGAAAATCGCAGTCCCGAGCGCCCCAGGCGACGCTGCAGCTTCTGCAGCAGTTCTCCCGCAAGCTGGATTACATCATCACCTCGCTCCCGTAGGGCAGGTACATGAAGCGTGAGCGCAGCGATGTGCTGCTCGAGTTCGCTGCTGAAACGGCCGGCCGCGACTAGCGCGGCTAGCGTCTGATTTGCCGTTGCGATGATGCGAACGTTCACGCGTATCCGTTCTGTCGAGCCCGGCAACCGCAGGCTGCCGGTTTTCAGGATATCGAGAAGTCTCGCTTGGGCCGTCGTCGATAGGGCGCCGACGTCCTCGAGTAGCAGTGTACCGCGCTGTGCCGCGAGGATGAGTCCTCGCTGAGCGCCCTGGGCATGGGCAGTGCCAAATAGCTCGGCCTCTACCAGTGTGGGAGGCAGCGCATGGCAGTTTAAGTTGAGAAGCGGCGTGTATCGCCGCGCGCTGAGCCCGTGGAGTGCGCGAGCGACGACTTCCTTACCGCTGCCGACCTCGCCGACGATCAGCACCGGGCTGTCAGTTTCTGCGACGGCGTGAATTCGCGCCCGCAGGTCTTTGATGGCGTCGCATTCGCCGGGAATTTCCACCGCCGGGGTGTCTGAACCGGCGGTAGCGAGCGGTAGTCGTTGATCGGCCATGGCCCGCTCGACCGCAGCGATCAGATCATCGACCGACGCCGGTGGTTCGAGATAATCGGACGCACCCGCTTTGATGTGGGCAACCGCCTCTGCGATGCGGGGTTCGGTGGCAATCACGATTACGGGCGCCGAGCCTCGCAGCGCCCCTTCGAAGGTCCGGGGATCGGTCAGCAGACAGTCGTAGTCTGTTGGCGTAGGCGCTGATTCCGGCATCATTTCCAACGCCATACCCGCGGCCGCGAGCCGCGACGCGTAGGGCGTCAACAAGGAGGCGACGGAATGGGTCGCAAGAAGCCGAATCATCGGTCGATGGTAGCAAAAGCTGACGATGGCCTCACGGCACCCTCAGGCGGCTGGCAAGCCAGTGTCCTGCGACCGTCTCCTCGGCCAGGAACGGAACTGGCGGCGCCGGTTCCCGGGGCCAGTGGGCTATGGCGTAGGCGAGCTGATCGCTAACCGGCGCCCGATAACCTTCGTCGATCGCAAGGCCCAGTAGCCGCAGCAACGCGAACACATTCTGAGGGGCTTGGGCAGGCTCGATCGGCGCGTCGTCCAGGGACTTCGACAGCTTCGCTCCCCGGTCACTGAGAAACAGCGGCACGTGGCTATAGGTTGGCGCTGTGAGGCCCAACACCTCGAGCCGATCAATCAGGAACAGCTGTTTTGCCGAACTGGTGCGCAAGTCTCGGCCCCGAACGACGTCGGTTATCCTGGGATCGCCGTCATCAACGGCGGATGCAAGTTGATAGGCGATGACGCCGTCCCGCCGGCGGAGAATGAAGTCACCCTCATCAGACAGTGCGCAGGTGATACGGCCGGCGAAGCGGTCGCTCATGTGTACCTGGTGCGCATCTACGGCGATTCTGACGGCGCTGCCGGGCCGCGGTGAGCGCTCCTGACGACAGGTTCCAGGATACGGCCTGCCCGCTGTTTCTCGGCGGCTGCAGGTGCAATAAAACAGCGCACTGCTTTGCTTTAGCGCAGCGAGGGCGCCTTCATACGCGTCGATGTTGTCCGATTGACGCTGAACGGGCCCATCCCAGCAGAGCCCGTGGCTCTCAAGGGCTTCAAGAATCTGATCTGTGGCTCCGGGTTTTATCCGCGGCGTGTCGAGATCGTCGAGGCGCAGGAACCAGTGACCGTGCACGGCCCGAATGGAAAGGTAGGAGATAAGTGCGGTAAACAACGAGCCCCAGTGCAAGGGGCCCGACGGAGTGGGTGCGAAGCGCCCGCCGCGAGGCGTTGCGGCGCTCGTCTGCTCCGCCGGCGTGCTGCTTGGTGACTCGCCGATCAACTAGCCGTGGAGCTGGCGTTCTTTGATTTCCTGAAGCGACTTGCAGTCAATGCACTGCGTGGCCGTCGGGCGCGCTTCGAGCCGCCGCAAGCCGATCTCGATGCCGCAGGTGTCGCAGTAGCCGTAGTCTTCCTGATCAAGCCGTTCCAGCGTCTGATCGATTTTTTTGATCAGTTTGCGGTCGCGGTCCCGGGTCCGCAGCTCAATAGAGAACTCTTCTTCCTGCGTCGCCCGATCGGCGGGGTCTGGAAAGTTCGCCGCCTCATCGCGCATGTGGTTCATGGTGCGGCCGACGTCTCCTATCAGCTCTCTGCGCCAGCTCTGGAGAATTGAACGGAAGTGCGCGAGCTGCGCATCGTTCATGTAGTCCTCGTCGGCGTCGGGATCGTAGGGCTGATAGGTTTTGAATGGCGAGTCGGGCCGGGCGATTCGAGTGATCGATTGCACCGTGGCAAGTGCCTTTGGTGTCGGTCGCTTGGGCACGGGTGTCTGTGAGCTGTCCAATCGTTTAGCGTCCTGCTGAGTCGTACTGCTGGCTTCAGACCGTATACAAGCCGGAAGCTTAGCGGAATCCTTTGCACTTGCCTTGCGCGACTTCGCAGCTTTCGACTCGGTGGAGTGTACGGTTTTCTCTGTTACAGGCTTACGCTTTTCGCTCGTACCGGCTTGTGTTCACTTACTGCCGGTTTCTTCCGTTTCGCTGCCGGCTTCTTGGCAGCGTTCTTCTCATCGGTCTGCGCAGCGGTCGATTTTGCCGAGCTTTTGCTTGCTGCGGGCGCTAAGGGGTGCTGTTTGAGAGGCCGCAGCGGAAAATCAAGCGCGCGGAAGCTACCAGAAACAACTTGCGAAGACTACGGGTGCTCCGTCGTCCCCGGGCTTGTCAAACTGTGCATATGAATCAACGGCTACAGCAGGTTTCTACCTTCCACGTTGTCGAAATGCTCGAGCGGGCGCAGCGCCTCGAAGCCGACGGCAGGGACGTCATTCATCTGGAGGTGGGCGAGCCCGATTTTCCAACGCCCCCGCTCATCGTCGAAGCCGGTGTTCGCGCCCTTAATGATGGGGTGACGCGCTACACGGCGGCGCTTGGAACGGACTTGCTTAGAGCGCGTATCGCGGCGGACTATGCTCAGCGGCTTGGGGTCCAGGTTGAACCTGAGCGCATTGCAGTAACCAGCGGTGCCAGCGGTGCCTTGCTGTTGGCCCTCGCAGCCGTCTGCGACGTTGGCGACGAAGTATTGCTGCCGGATCCGGGCTACCCGTGCAACGAAACGTTTGCGCTTGGCGTCGGCGCGCGGCCCGTGGCGCTACCGACGGCTGTAACGAACGCATGGCAACCCTGCGCGGCGGAGGTCGAAGCCGCCTGGGGCGCCAGAACCCGCGCTTTGCTCGTGGCGTCGCCGAGCAATCCGGCGGGGGCTGTGCTGTCCCGGTCTCAGCTAACGGAACTGATCCAGGTGGTCCGAGCTCGCGACGGGTGGCTGCTCTTGGATGAGATCTATCAGGGTCTGATGCTCGAACCTGCGGAGTTCAGCTCCGGTCTTGATCTCGATCCTGGGCTCATCTCAATCAACAGTTTCTCAAAGTTCTTTGGCATGACGGGTTGGCGATTGGGTTGGCTGGTGGCCCCGGCACCACTCATCCCGGCCATTGAACGGTTAGCGCAGAACCTTTTCATTTCGCCCTCGGCGCCAGCGCAGGCGGCCGCGCTCGCTGCATTCGAGCCGGATACGCTCGCGCTCTGCGAACAACGCAGGGTTTCCCTGATTGAGCGGCAGCGTTGTCTTGGTTCAGGGCTAGCGCAGCTCGGATTTGGTCTGCCGGTAGCGCCCCGCGGTGCTTTCTATACGGTCGCCGATATTGAGCCGCTGGGCCTTGCCATGGACGCCATGACGTTCTGCAAGCAGCTGCTGGACCGGGCCGGTGTCGCCTTGGCTCCGGGTTTGGACTTTGGTTCCAACGGAACCGACACGCTGGTTCGCTTTGCGGCAACAGTGCCTCGCGAACGACTCGACGAGGCGTGTGTACGAATCGCGCGGTTTCTTGAGGACGCTTGAGCCTGACTGGAGTCAGCTTCCAAAGCGCTTATGCAACTCTGGATACTCGCCAGGATTCCGCAGCCGCGCACCGTAGCGGCTCACTACCTCAGCGGCGAGAAAGTTGCCGAAGCGGGCAGCGTCAGCTGGCGCCGCACCTTGAATCAGTGCGTGCAGACAGGCGCCGGCAAAGGCATCTCCCGCACCGGTCGAGTCGAGTGCGGTTACTGGATATCCCGGTAGCTCTTTGAACTCGCCTCCGCTTGCATACTGACAACCCTTCTCGCTAAGGGTAATGAACACGTGATGTGCGGCGTCCGTCAGTGTCGCCCGGGCCAAATCCACCCGATCGGTACCGGTGAAGGTAAGCGCCTCTTCCTCGTTGCAGAACAGAATCTCGATGCCGTTGCCGATCAGGCTTTCCAGGCGCTCACCAAAAATCGTCACCATGCTTGGATCCGAAAGCGTAAGCGCGTAGCCCGTGTCACTGCCCTCGGTTGCCCGTCGAGCCTCGCTGGCCGCCTCGAACGCCGAATCCGACGCAACGAGATAGCCTTCCGTATAAAAATAGCGAGCCTGCTTGAGCTGGTCGTGGTCGAGACTCTCCGGCCCGAGTGACTGAGACATCCCGAGGAACGTGTTCATGGACCGTTGGGCGTCTGGTGTGATCAGGATCAGGCACTGCCCGGACGGTGTCGGCTCCGATCGGGTGAGGGCGTTGTCGTTGGTTAGCATCCCGGTAGCTTTGAGTTCGTCCAGGAAGAACTGGCCAACCGCATCGTCGCTGACCTTGCAGCTGTAGTAACACCGGCTGCCGAGCGCCTGGGTGGTGAACACTGTGTTCGCGGCCGAGCCGCCGCTAAAGCGTGCTGGATTCAACGCACGTGTCGAGCCCTTCAGCTCGGAGAGCCGATCGGCGTCCACGAGGGTCATGTGTCCTTTGTCGACAGCGTTACGCGTCAGAAAGTCTTCATCAACGGTGAATTCAAGGTCGACCAGGGCATTACCCAGGCCGTAGAGATCGATCATTTATGCAGTCCTCGGACCGTTGCGGTGTGACTTGAGAGTCTAGATTGCTTTGACGGCAGCCCGAAAGGCGTCCAGCGTCGTATCGATCGCCGCGTCGTCGTGAGCAGCCGACAGGAAGCCGGCTTCGAACGCCGAGGGCGCGAGGTACACGCCATGATCGAGCATCTGATGGAACAGTGCTTTGAAGCGCTCGGTGTCACAGGCTGCAACATCCTCGAAGCTGTGTACCGGGGTCTCGCTGAAAAACAGTCCGAACATACCCGGGACCTGTGCGGTTGCGATCGGAACTCCGGCAGCCTGAGCTGCGGCTTCCATGCCGTATACCAGTCGTTGCGTCTGGCGCTCGAGCCGCGCGTACACGTCGCTTGTCAGGTGTTTGAGAAGCGTTAAGCCGGCTGCCATGGCCAGCGGGTTACCCGACAGAGTCCCTGCCTGGTAGACGGGGCCAAGAGGCGCCAGACACGCCATGATGTCCGCCCGGCCACCAAAGGCACCGACGGGAAGACCGGCACCGATCACTTTACCCAGCGTGGTCAGGTCGGGGCGTACCCCGTAGAGGCCTTGGGCGCTGCCGGCGTTGACGCGAAAACCGGTCATGACTTCGTCGAAGATGAGCACTACCCCGTGATCGGTACACAGCGTTCGGAGCTGCTCGAGGTAGCCGGGCCTCGGCAGCACGCATCCCATGTTGCCGGCAATGGGTTCGAGTATCACGGCTGCAACCTGGCCTGAGTAACGCTCCAACGCGGCAGCAACGGCTTCGGCGTCGTTGAACGGCAAGCTCAGCGTATTGCCCGCGATGGCTTCTGGCACACCCGGTGAATTGGGGATCCCGAGGGTCAACACGCCGCTGCCCGCCTGTACCAGCAAGGAGTCGGAATGGCCGTGGTAGCAGCCCGTAAACTTGATGATCAGATCCCGGCCGGTAAAACCCCGGGCCAGGCGGATGGCGCTCATGGTCGCTTCCGTACCGGAGTTGACCATGCGAATCTGTTCGATGCTCGGTACCCGGGCTTTGATCAGCTCTGCGATTTCGATTTCGAGCTCGGTCGGCGCACCAAAGCCGATCGCTTCGGCTGCCTGTTTCTGCACAGCCTCTACCACCGGCGGAAAACTGTGCCCCATGATCATGGGGCCCCAGGAGCCGATGTAGTCGATGTACCGGTTGCCGTCTTCATCCCACAGATAGGGCCCTTCGCCACGGGCAAAAAACACCGGATCACCGCCGACCCCTTTAAAGGCGCGCACCGGCGAATTGACACCGCCGGGAATGGCCTCTTGCGCGCGGGCAAAGAGCTGGCTTGACGTTGGGCGTTGCATAAATCTTTTCCAGAACTCAGAAGGGTTTGAGGACGACCATGATAAGGATGACGATTAGACCGAGCGTGGGTACCTCGTTAAAGAATCGAAACCAGCGTTCACTGTGTGGATTGCCGTCGGCAAAGCGACGGATGAGGGCGCCGCAGTAATGATGGTAGCCGACCAGTCCCAAGGCGATGGTGATCTTTACCCAGAGCCAACCGGTAATCCCGGCTGCGTTCCACCCACGCCAGCCGAGATACATGAGCCAGAAACCGAGAATCAGCGTCGCGATCATCGCCGGGCGCATGATGCGTCGATAGAGCAGGCCTTCCCAGGTATTTATGCGGGCGCGAAACTCGGTTTCGGTTGTGGCCGCGTGATAGACAAACAGTCTTGGCAGGTACAGCAGCCCAGCCATCCAGGCGACGATTGCCAAAATGTGGGCCGCTTTCAGCCACAGATAGAGCATGGTCAGCCGACCTCCCGGTAGCTGTCGATCTGGTCTTTCGTAAGGACGCCGATTATCGGCTTAATCATTGGTGCGGAGTAGCGTTTGACACACAGCGCTTCAACCCGTTTTGAACGGAGTTCGAGCAGCGCTTCCTGCAGCGTGGCGCGAGAATCGACGTTGCCGATGTCCTTGCGCATACCGGGAATGCGCAGCAAGTTGATGCTTGGCGCATCCTCGGTGTCCGACACCTTAGCTGACGCGTCGTCTTGCAGATCATCGAGATAGGCGCGCAGATCCGATGCATCGAGTACGGTGCGGACATCGCCATCGGCGCTGTCAATGAGTATCCATCGCGGGGATCGCTTCAGCGCTTCCTGGCTCGCGCTGATACTCACCTCTGCGGGTAACCGTTGAAACGATCGTTCCATAAGCGCCGTCACACCGACGCGGCTGAGGTGCTGGGTTACGGGACTTGGCGGATACTCCAAGCCCAGCGTGCGGAGGGTCCGCAGGAATACGCTTTCGGACTTGAAGACTTCGCTGGTGATCATCGTTGCCACGACGATGATGAGCATAGCCGGCAGAATGACGTTTGGATTGGCCGTAAGTTCAAGGACCGAGACCAGTGCTGCGAGCGGTGCCTGCAGTACCGCGGCCATCATCGCGGACATGCCGAGCATCACGTAGAAACCGTCGCCGGACATCACCGCCGGGTCGAACCAGCGGCCTACCTGGGCCATCACCGCGCCAAGGGCCGCGCCGATGACCAGCGTCGGTCCGATCAGTCCCACGGGCATGCCGAGCCCGGTCGCTGCAGCACTCGCGACCAGTTTGGCAATGGCGATCACGAACAGCGCCGTCAGCGTGAGCTGACCCAGCATGGCCGCACTGACCGTGTCATAACCCACGCCCATGATTTCCGGCGTGTGCAGCGCCAAGGCACCGGTGATTGTTCCGGCAAGCGCCATCCGGCCGACGATTGGCCAATTGCCAAAGCTCGCGAACATCTGAATCAGCGCAATGAAACCGGCCGCCACAGCGCCGATGAGCACGCCGGCAAGGATAATAAAAGGCGTTTCTGCCAGTGACATCAGCTGCAGCGGTGCGATGGTAAAGGCCGGTTCGTTGCCAAGGACGAGGTGGGTGAGAAAGGTGCTCGTCACCGCGGCGATGATCACGGGAATGAAGCTACCGATGGTGTATTCCATCATGACGACTTCCATGGCGAAGATGACCCCGGCCATGGGGGTGTTAAATGACGACGCGATGGCGGCCGCTGTGCCGCAACCCACCAGCGTTCGGATGCTGTTGTTCGGCAGCCGGAACGTTTGACCGAGAACGCTCGCAGCGGCGGCGCCGAGGTGAATGGAGGGGCCTTCCCGCCCACCGGATTGACCCGAGGCCAACGCGGCGATCCCACCCAAAAACTGCACCAGCGCGTTGCGCAGGGGTAGGTAACCCTGATGGCGACTGAGCCGCTCCATGACGTGCACGACGCCCACCCGGCGTGTGTCCCGGGACAGCGCGGCTAGCGCTAGCCCGACCAGCAGTGCCCCACCAACGGCGTATCCCGTCCGCTGAAGCGCGTTAAGCGTTTCGAACGCTTCGTAGTCTCCGGCAAGGAACCAGTTCGCGAGAACCTGTTCGATCAGGTAGCGAAACAGGAGGATCACGGCTCCGGTAAGTAAACCCGTCAGGCCGGCGAGCAGCGCCAGCTGTGGCAGCGCTTCAACGTTCGCCAATCGGCGTCGAAAGAAGTCCGGTGAGATAACGCTCGGCAGTCTCAAAGCGTACCCGTCGGGTTGTCAGTAGGTCTGTCCATCTTGCTTTGGAAGGGCCCGCGTTAACGAGGAGCGTCGCAGGTCACGCCGGCGAAAAACTAGTGATCGAGCCGACAGTTGTACCGGCTGCGGCTCGCTATAGTAGAACATTGGCGCAGACGCGCCCACGCCACCCTGACCCCCGGGGTGACGCATAAACGCGGTAAAGGACGATGACGCCGAGTTACCAGCACGAGGACCAGGGACTGCATCTGTCGCCAAATCAACGACGCATGGTCGTGGGGGTCGTGGTTCTGCTGATGCTCGGCGCTGGCGCTGTTGGCTTCTGGGTCGCTCGCCAGGTGGACGCACTCGACGCCGATTACCTGGTCGCACTCGAAACCATGCGCGACGTGTATGAGCGTCGGCTCACCACCGCACAGCGGGAACTTATTGATACCCGGCTTGCCTACGACGTCGAGCGCCAGACCCTTGCGGCGGTGCGAGATGATCTGGCGACGGCACACGGCCGCGCCGTGCAGCTAGACGAAGAAGTCACGTTCTACCGCAGCCTGATGGCCCCGGATCGGCTGGCGAAGGGACTTCAGATCGCCGAGTTCGAAGCGACTCGTCGAACAGATGGACAGATATCTTTTCATTTGTTGCTGACCCAGATCGCCAGCCGGCGGACCTGGGTTGCGGGCCAAGTCGAAGTGCTGGTCAGCGGACGAAACCGCGGGGCGGCTGAAGACGTGGTGCTCCCGCTCACAGAAATCGCTGTAGTCGAGAAGTACCCTTTGAGTTATCGCTTTCGCTATTTCCAGGACTTGACCGGCGAATTCAGCCTGCCGTCGGACTTCGAGCCAACGGAGGTGCAGATTCGGGTTACGCCGACAAAGGGCAAACCGCTCGAACGGCGATTCCCCTGGACGGTCAGCTAGGCGAACGCGGTAAAAAAATGGGAGTTAGGGCCAATGAAATGGCGACGAGACAAACCAGACAGCGACAGTGCGACCAGCGCTAGGGAGACGACGACCATGGCGAAGCCGAAATCAGACACCGGGGTCACGCTTATTGCGCCGTCGACCCGACTCGCGGGCGACATTACCTTTGTAGAGCAGCTGTTCGTCAATGGCCGCATCGAAGGCAACGTATACGCGGACCCGGAGAGCCAGGCGACCGTGGTCGTCGCGGAGGGCGGGTCCATCGCGGGCGAGATTCGCGTACCTAACGTGATCGTCAACGGCTCGGTCGAGGGTGACGTCCATGCTGGTGCAAAGGTCGAGCTTGCGGCCAAGGCGCGAGTCAGGGGAAACGTCTACTACCGGCTCATGGAAATGCAGATGGGCGCCACCGTGGAAGGCCAGATGGTGCACGAAGAGGTCGCCAGCGCCGCGCCGGACACAGCGAAAATGACAGCCGCGGGCCCAGCCAAGGTTGCATCGTCCGCGTCCAAGTCATCGGCTAACCTGCAGGAAGTTCGCGCAGACTAAGGAGCGGGTGCTCCTCTGGTGAGACTTCCAGCGCTAACTCAGGCGCGCGCAGATTTTCGGCAATTCGACCCCACCTTGGGTACTATCGCCCTATGAGTGATGCGACGAGCCAATTCGATCCCGCCAGCCAAGCCGTCGCGCTGAGTGAAAGCGCCGTGCAACGCGTCGCCCGACTTCTGGCCAGCGAACCGGGCGGTGAAGCGCTAAAGCTGCGGGTATTCGTGACCGGTGGCGGCTGTAGCGGCTTTTCCTACGGATTCACGTTTGATGAAGAGGCTGCGGACGACGACGCGATTGTTGAACAAGACGGCGTAACGTTGCTGGTTGATTCGCTCAGTTATCCCTATCTCGCGGGGTCCGTCGTCGACTACGTCGAAGACCTGTCCGGCGCTCAGTTCATCGTTACCAACCCCAACGCAGCCGCAACCTGTGGCTGCGGCAACTCCTTCGCAGTCTAACCCCTAAGCCCGACTCTCTACGTCTTCGTCACGTTTCCGGCGGCGCTGGGTACAACGCCCCCAGTAGCCGCGGGGTCGCAGCACCGGTGGTTGCGGCCGTGTCGCATGGCAGGCGAGCGACGAAACGATGGGCAAGCCAGGCAAACAGGCCGGCTTCGAGCGCGTCCCCATCGATGCCGTGCTGATCCGTGCTCTCGACCGGTGCATCGAGCAGCGCCGCTAGACGTGCCACCAACAGCCGATTATGCCGGCCGCCACCGCACAGCAGTAGACGATCGCAGTCCGGCGTTTGAGCGCGTTTCAGCGCTTCGGTGACGGTTAGCGCAGTCAGTTCCACTAGGGTGCGCTGCACGTCCTGCGGTGCGGCAGCGCTGGCATCTGCAGCAGCCAGCTGCTGGTCGAGCCAGGCCAGGTTGAACTGCTCTTTGCCCGTGCTCTTTGGAGCGGGTTCGTCGAAGTAAGGGTGGCTCAAGAGCCGGTCGAGAAGCTTCGGCAGCCGCGTACCGCCAGCGCCCCACTGGCCCGAATGATCGAAGGGAAGGCCGTGGTGCCGTTGAATCCATGCATCCATGAGCGCGTTGGCCGGTCCCGTATCGAACCCCTGGACGGGCTTGCCCGGATGCAGCCTCGTCAAGTTTGCAATGCCCCCGAGATTGAGAATCCATCGGTGCTCATCGGCAGCGCGCAGCACGGTGTCGTGAAAGAGTGGCGCGAACGGCGCGCCCTCGCCGCCGGCGGCGAGGTCGGCACGGCGAAAGTCCGCGATGGTTTGGATGCCCGTGGTTGCCGCGATCCGAGCCGGGTCACCGATCTGCAGTGTGAATGGATTGTCTCGGCCTGGGACCGGCGGGCGGTGGCGAACGGTCTGTCCGTGGCTCCCGATCGCTGTGATGTCGCTTGGCTGGAGTCGAAGTTCAGCCAGCCAGGACTTGCAAGCGTGTCCGATGAACGCTCCCAACGCGGCATCGGCAGCACCGAGGTCGTCGAGTGTGCACCCGTTGTCGACTGCGAGCCTCAAAAGACTCGAGCGCAATGACTCGGGAAGGGGGACGGTCGTACCGGCGTCCAGCGTTGGCGGACTGTCGTCATCGGCAACCGTAAGCAGCGCCAGGTCCAGCCCGTCGGTGCTGGTCCCGGTAATGCTGCCGAGAAAACGCTGGCTCAGTGTGCGGCTACCAGCGAACTGCTTTGGTCTGCCTTGTAGCGGGCCAGTACGGCGAGGCGCTCAGCACTTTGCTGTTGGAATGCCGGCCGAGACTGTGACTCTATCGGCGCTGCATTCGGTAGCGTCACGGTGCGCGGGTTGCGGTGCACGCCGTCAACGAGGAACTCGTAGTGCAGATGGGGCCCGGTCACCATGCCGGTAGCGCCTACGTAGCCGATGACCTGCCCTTGTCGTACGCGGGCACCGGCTTTAACGCCTCGAGCGAATGCGGACAGGTGCAGATACTTGGTCTTGTACTGTTCGCCGTGTTGGATGAATAGGTAATTACCGTTGTACTTGTTTCTCGCCGCTGTGATCACTCGCCCGTCCCCGGCCGCAAGGATCGGCGTGCCTGTGGGCGCCGCGTAATCAATACCGCGATGAGGAATGACGCGATTCAGTACGGGGTGGCGGCGTCGCATATTAAAGTTGGAGCTGATGCGAGAAAACTCAACGGGCGCGCGTAGAAACGCCTTCCGCATGCTGGCACCGTTGGGCTCAAAGTAGTCCCGCCGACCCTCGGCGTCTTCAAACATCACGGCAACGTAGGAGCGGTCCTGGTTGATGAACTCAGCGGCCAGGATGTCTCCGTTGCGAACGAATTCGTCGCCGAGATACAGTGCCTCGTAGACGACGTGAAAACGATCACCGGCGCGGATATCGAGAACGAAATCAATGTCCCACTGAAAGAGCTGTGCGAGCTGCATGGTCAAGGCGTCATCGAGCCCCGCGCGTTGGCTTGCGACAAACAGACTGTGATCGATGGTGCCCGATCGGTAGGTGGCGATGCGCTCCGGTTCGCGAACGACCTCGCGGCCAATGAATCCGTCACCGACCCGCTCGAATTCGACTTCAGCCAATGGGCCCGGTGTGTAACGAAGACCAACGAGGGTCTGCGCGTCATTAAGTTGAAACGTTAACGTGTGCCCGGGAAAAATACTCTTCAGCCGTGGGCCAAGGGGCTCACACTCGAGTAGCATCGCGAGGTCACGGGCCGGGATGTCGTG
Organism: Pseudomonadota bacterium; assembly: GCA_039198065.1. Classification (GTDB taxonomy): domain Bacteria; phylum Pseudomonadota; class Gammaproteobacteria; order Pseudomonadales; family Azotimanducaceae; genus CALHVX01. The sequence goes on along the minus strand of JBCCTU010000012.1, from coordinate 3,444 downwards.
GGCACTGAACAGTCGTGACAAACTGTCGCCAGGTTTCACTTCTACGATTACTTCGTTGAGCGGCGCGGGCTCGGTTTCTACAACGGCGAGCGCTTCAGATTCTTCCGTCAATTCTTTGACGATCGCAGCAACAACCTTCGAGTCCTCGGCGCTTACGACTTCGCTTGGCGCAGCATCCAGAACCGCCTCGGAAGAAAAGCGGTCGGGCGTATTGTCGTTGAACTTCGCAACCACAAGCGAGCAGAGACCCAGGCTGAGAAAACCTGCGAGGTAAAGATGGCCTCTTGGAAACGATCCTGGTTTCAAAATGTCTGCCCTTACCCGGCTCGTCGCTATTCCTGGTGGCGATTGAGGCGCGGATCTTTGTCTGTAGCGGCGCTCACACTCGTCCTGAGCTGGGAGCGCCGGGGATTGGTTTCCTACTTAATCCTCTGCGGCCACGTCGCTGTGTACCGGTGTCATACGACCACCTCTTAACCGAGGGGAACGCGTCTTGTAGCAAAGAAAATCGCTTTCGTTGCAACCGCTTACTGCGAGAATGTAACGAAAATATTGAACGGCGACAGTATAGGCAGTTCCCAACGCATGAAAAGTGGCCGAGTGCCCGTCAGAAGCGTGTCATAGATTCAGGTTTGCGGACCTCGGGTCCCATTGACTATCGTTCGCGAATTTTGGGGGGTGAACGTGCCGCTGCTAGAGGAGCTGGATGCGCGAGGCTTGGTGGTCCAAGCAACGGACCGGGAGGCGTTGTCGGCGTTTCTCGTGACGCGGCCACAGACGATTTACTGCGGTTTCGACCCGTCGGCAGACAGCCTGCATGTCGGCAATCTGGTGCCACTGCTTGCGCTTCGGCGCCTACAGCTCGCCGGTCACCGGCCTGTTCTTCTGCTTGGCGGAGCGACAGGGCTTATCGGCGACCCGTCCGGTAAATCTGAAGAACGTAATCTCAAGGCACGGGAGCTGGTGGAGCATTTTGTCCAGAAGCTGCGCCTCCAGGTCAGCCGGTTTCTTGACTTTGATGGGGCAAATGGCGCGCAGATCGTCAACAACATTGATTGGACGGAGCGATTAAGCGTCATCGACTACCTTCGAGACGTGGGCAAGCACTTTTCCGTCAACCGGATGATGGAGCGTGATTCGGTTAAAACTCGCCTAGAGCGCGAAGAGCAGGGGATCTCCTACACCGAGTTCAGCTACATGGTTCTGCAAGCCTTGGACTTCCTCGAGCTGGCCCGCAGCGAAAGTTGCCTGATGCAGATCGGTGGTAGCGATCAATGGGGCAACATGGTTTCCGGCGCGGATCTCATTCGCCGCGAGCTGAAGCGGGAAGCACACGTCCTCACGCTGCCCCTCATAACAAAAGCGGATGGGACTAAGTTCGGGAAGTCGGCTGACGGCGCCATTTGGTTAGATGCGGCCAAAACATCACCGTACGCCTTCTATCAGTTCTGGCTCAACGCTGCAGACGAGGATTTGGATCAGTTTTTCCGCTACTTCACCTTTTTGCCCCTCAGTGAGGTTGCTGCGCTGCTGACGGCGCACGCCGCCGAACCAGGGAAAAGAACGGCACAGCGAAGGCTTGCGGAAGTCATGACCGCTCTCGTCCATGGTGATGAGGCGTTGGCCGCAGCTCAGCGGATATCCGAAGCGCTGTTTTCCGGCGGGTTGGCTGCATTGACCGAAACCGATATCGAGTCTCTCGAGCGGGATGGGATGGCAAGCACGCGGCTTCCTCGGGAGCCCATCGGGATGCTTGCGGCGCTCGTTCAGGCAGGACTTGCAGCATCAAATGGGGCCGCTCGAAAGCTCGTTCAGAGCGGTGGCGTTATGGTCAATGGCAGTCGGCTCGATGACCCATCCGCTGAGCTCCACTTCAGTGACGCGCTCTTCGGCCGCTTTTTTCTTCTGCGGCGCGGAAAAAAACAGTGGCACCTGATCGTAGGTGAGTCCTAGGACCGTCTACAGGGGTTCTTGAGGCTGTCCTAGGTGATTAACGAAACAGCGCTTTTTCCCTGTATTTGGAGCAGTTTTTCCTGTGGACGATTCCTTTCGCTGGTGCCGTTTTGTGCCCCTAAATTTTTTTCTTGGGGGTGCTTGCGCGGCAAGGGCGCCTCTGTATAATGCGCAGCCCTTGCCCCGGACACCCCGGGGTGGCGCTGACAAACTTCGGTGTTGAAGGTGGAATCACCTCGGTCCGATCAAGACATTCGCAACTGCATGGCTTGGTCGGAGGGCACACTGCCCCTCGGATTTCGCGCCAGCTGTTTAAAAAATGAACTGTAGATAGTACGACGAATCAGTCGCTATCTCGTTTGTGCTGACCCGCGTCGTCCTCCCTAAGGAAGCCGTGGTTAGCGGACGGGAAGAAGCGACAAGCCATTCGTGTGGGTACACGTCAGAATATGAGTGATCGGTGTGCAAGCATCGATCGCGGCGAGCCAAAAATATCGCAACTCAACGCGCGTGAGCGTGGCGAGTTGCAAAACTCTTAAACTGAAGAGTTTGATCATGGCTCAGATTGAACGTTGGCGGCAGGCTTAATACATGCAAGTCGAACGAGAAAGCACTTCGGTGTGAGTACAGTGGCGGACGGGTGAGTAACGCGTAGGAATCTACCTAGTAGTGGGGGACAACTCGGGGAAACTCGAGCTAATACCGCATACGCTCTTCTTCTTCGGAAGTTGAGGAAAGTGGGGGATCTTCGGACCTCACGCTATTAGAGGAGCCTGCGTTAGATTAGCTAGTTGGTGGGGTAAAGGCCTACCAAGGCTACGATCTATAGCTGGTCTGAGAGGACGATCAGCCACACTGGAACTGAGACACGGTCCAGACTCCTACGGGAGGCAGCAGTAGGGAATCTTGGGCAATGGGCGAAAGCCTGACCCAGCCATGCCGCGTGTGTGAAGAAGGCCCTAGGGTTGTAAAGCACTTTCAGAAGTGAAGAAATGCTTGAGGTTAATACCCTCGAGTTTTGACGTTAACTTCAGAAGAAGCACCGGCTAACTCCGTGCCAGCAGCCGCGGTAATACGGAGGGTGCGAACGTTAATCGGAATTACTGGGCGTAAAGCGCGCGTAGGCGGTGTGTTAAGTGGGATGTGAAAGCCCCGGGCTCAACCTGGGAACTGCATTCCAAACTGGCAGACTCGAGTATGGTAGAGGGAGGTAGAATTTCCTGTGTAGCGGTGAAATGCGTAGATATAGGAAGGAATACCGGTGGCGAAGGCGGCCTCCTGGACCAATACTGACGCTGAGGTGCGAAAGCGTGGGGAGCAAACAGGATTAGATACCCTGGTAGTCCACGCCGTAAACGATGAGAACTAGCCGTTGGGCTCCTTGAGGGTTTAGTGGCGCAGCTAACGCGATAAGTTCTCCGCCTGGGGAGTACGGCCGCAAGGTTAAATCTCAAATGAATTGTAGGGGGCCCGCACAAGCGGTGGAGAGTG
>JBCCTU010000011.1:0-132471 GCA_039198065.1 Pseudomonadota bacterium | reverse complement strand
CCGTCCTTGATGGTGCGGCCTTATCTGCCCCACGTCGGCTAACCCGGGTTTCCCCAGGGGCACACCCGCGGGGGGGGGCGCCTATCGGCGCCGCCCGCAGCGTGTGTCCCAGTGGCTAAACCGGGTTACGCCGACTTGGGACTGATCAGGCAGCAGCTTCCTGGACGGCTTCTGCCGCGTCGTCCGCAGCGCCAGTGAAGGCAGCGCGCAGGGCTTTGCCCGTGTGCTCAACGGCTTCGCGGATCACGCTACCGTTCTCGCGGAAGCTATGCTGAGCGTCATTCCACAGCGTCTGGCCGTATTCGCGCTGAAGCTCGATGAACGACGTAACGTCACGAACTTCCGGAAGACGCTTGGCGAACTCTTCGTTGGTTTCAAAGTACTGACGCACGCCTTGGGTCTGTACTTCGAACAGACGACGGGCGGTGGACGTGTTCAGCTCGACCAGCTCGCGGCCCAGCTTCATTTGACGATCGATCATGCTCATGAGCTTCCTCTCAGGTTTGGTCCGTTACATTCGGGCCATTGTTAAAGGGAGCGACTCCAGGTCGGTTTTACCGTTGACACGGAGCCGCTGCACCGAACATTAGCCGCGCCGAAGCGCACAATGTTGCAGTGCACAACGCTATTCTCCACAGCTCGTTGTGCATTGCAACATAAAATGGTGCACCGCACACAAATCGACCGAATCTGATGTTTTCGAAGGCACTCCGCCGGCTCGGCCGGCGGTGCTGCCTGAGGCAGGAGTCCGGCCTCAGGCGACCTGGGCCGACCCTTGGCTCGACCGCCCATCCGACTGTTTTGGCGTGGGTTGTTCGGTCTTGGGTATCTCCACAGCCGGTAGACTGACGACGCTTGAGCGCATCGCCGCGCACAGCTGTTCGAACGCTGCGAGCAGGTCATCGCGGAGCACCGCGGCATCCGGCAGCGCGCGGGCGCACCCAGTAACGGCGAAGTACATACCGTCGACGTAGCTCTGGACGGTGATATTCACGGCGTTGCCGTGTGCCGGGATAGACACCGGATAGTGCGCGAGCATCTTGGCGCCGTTGCTGTAAAGCGGCGCACGAGGCCCGGGGACGTTGGAGACAATGAGGTTCACGGGCGCCTCGACCCAGCGGGTCAGGCCGAGAGATTCATTCAACCGCGCAGCACCATTCATCAGTGCTGGCAGCCCCGCAAAGGACACGCGGTTATCGAGCGCCAGCGCTGAGTCTGCGGTCACCGACTTGGCCGCGTTGGCACTCGCACTGACGTGCTTGAGCCGGCGGATCGGGTCTTCGATGTGCGTTCCCATGCTGACTTTCATCATGGTCAGAAAGTTGGAATCCATCGCACTCGGGTCAGGCTGCAACGACACCGGACAACCCGCGAGCAGCGGCCGGCTAGGCAGCTCACCGGTCCGACGCAGATAACGACGCAACGCCCCGCCACAGACCGCGAGGAACACATCGTTGACCGTAACTTTGGCGCCCTTGGCGAGCGCCTTCGCGTCTTTGAGCGGCAACTCACCGATTGCGTAGGCACGCTCCCCGGTAACCGGTGCGTTAAAGCGTGTGCGAGGCGCGCGCTCGAGTGCAGCGCCAAGCCCAGCGCCAGGATTGAGCGTGCGTTGAAGCAGTTTGATCCCAGTCTCGAACAAACCCATTGAATTGGTCGCAAGATCGACCGCACTGCGCGTCAGGTTCTCGATCCCCGCGAGCCACAGCTCTGCCGGCGTGTGATCGCCGAGGTGGCTTTCCGGCGCCGGGGCCGGAAGCTCGCGTGCGCTGTGGTCCGGACTTTCATCCATCAACAGCTGCGTTGCCGCATTGCCACTCACGCCGTCAATAGCGCAGTGGTGAATGCGGCTGTAGTAGGCCACGCGATTGTTCTCGAGTCCGCAGATGACGGCGTACTCCCAGAGCGGATGCGCCCGGTCCATAGGCGCTTCATGGAGCCGCGCTACGGTGGCCTCGAGTTCAGCTTGGCCACCCGGTGCTGGCGCATCGACGCGGTAGATGTGCCGAGCGATATCAAAGTCCTCGTCCCGCACCCAGACCGGCTGATCGAAGTTCAGCGGCGAAAACTGCAGCCGGTTGGTCAAGTAGGGAATCAGATCGAGGCGTTCGCTGATGAAGGTCTGCAGACCCTCAATAAAGTTGTCAGGTGTGACGCCGCGAGGCAGCTCCATCAGCTCCACGGACGCCACATGCATGGGCGCTTGCTCGGTCTCCATCATGATGAAGGCGGCGTCTGTCGTTTTGAGTTTCCGCGGTTGCTGGCGTGATGCCACGTTGTGCTCCTGAAGTGGGCAGAGCCACTTATTTCGTTGATGCTTTTTTAAAAAGGTGGCAGTAGCCACCGACACTTGGTGATCCACGCCGGGTTTATTCGCCCGCGTCGGGGCGTGCGGCCGTTTAAAACCCCGTTTCTTCAATCCTTTTTGATCGCTGCAATCATTGCGCCAGCGGCTGGCGAATCCTCTTCAGCCAACCAAAACACTCGGCCGGCCCACGCCAGAGAGCTTCTGCTGGGGCTTTTCACACGGTTTTGTCACCCCACACATCGTCTCGCGATTTTCACTAATTACAAAAACCCCGAAACGCGGTGCGCGATTATGACCGGTTCTGACCCGACTTTGCACCTTTTAAGGGCGAATGTATCGATATCGGCTTACGTCTTGATGACAACTCGGCGTCTCACCCGGCCGGCAATCACGCATTCTGACGCTTAACTTCGAGGTCCAGCCCCTGGGGCGGGGCGTGTCAGATCGCACGCCGTCACGCAAATTTGACGCCCTGACCGCGGTGCTCCACCATACGTATTGTGCAGTGCAGTATTTCGCGCTGGATGCGACGCGTTCTCAACTTAGGGTGCGCGACAAACGATTACTGGCCAGCTACGACCATAAAACGAGGGAGATTCCTTCCGGTGTACACCGTAGTAGATGTCGAAACACACCGTTCAAGCCCGCCATCGTGGCTTTACTCGGCGTCTGAACCGGCCCGCGTGGCCGCAGAGGCCGCATCCTTTCTCTCCGCGCTCCCCTTACTCCTGAGCGGACCGCGGGGCGATGGGCACACGGTCATGACGCTCCCGGGCTTCCTCGCCAGCGACCTGTCGACCCGGGCGCTTCGCCGCGTGCTGAACCTACTCGGCTACGATGCCCATCCCTGGGAGCTCGGTCGGAATACCGGGCGACCGGATTTGATCGATTCCCTGGCCGCGCGATTTGTAGATCTAAGCGACGCGGTAGGCGGAGCGCCGATCTCGCTCGTTGGCCAAAGCCTTGGCGGAGTGCTGGCGCGCGAACTTGCGCGGCGCTACCCGGATCGGGTTCGGATGGTCATTACGCTCGGCAGCCCCTTTGGCCTTGGCGACGGCCAGGGCACAAACCCACTGGTGCAGAGCCTGTTTGAGCGGGTGTCGACGAGCTCCGCCGAAGAACTTCGCGACTATCTGTTAACCGAAGATCCCTCTGAACCACCGCCCGTGCCCTGTGCTGCGATTTACAGCCGCACCGACGGCGTCGTGTCCTGGCAATCCTGCATTGAGCGCGACCGCCCGAATACGGACAACATCGAGGTGCTCGGCAGCCATTCCGGTATGGCGATTCAGCCAGCGGTGCTGCACGCCGTTACCGATCGGCTGGCGCAACCACCGCGCTTCTTCGAGCGTTTCGAGCGGGCCCGCGGTTTGCGGCCCTATGTCTATCCTCAGCCGGTCTACGCGGCAGGCTGATGCACCAGCTCAAGAAGTATCCCAACCGCCGTCTCTACGACACAACCGACAGCCGCTACGTGACCGTCGATGACGTGCGCAAACTAATCATTCGTGGTGAAAGCATCACCGTCGAGGATTCCAAAGACGGCACCGACATCACCCGTTCCGTACTGCTGCAGATTCTCTCCGAACAGGAAGCCCAGGGGCACGAACCGATTCTGACAAATCGGGCTATCGAGCAGATCATCCGCCTGTACGGGGATCGCATGGGAAGCTTCATCTCGCGTTACATCGAGCAGAGTATTCTGCTGTACATAGAACAACAGGACATGCTCCGCTCACGCTTTCGACAGCTCAACGAGCTCAATCCGCTCAATCTCATGCGCCAGGTTTTTGACGGCGCACGAACCGGCAACGGCCGCCGGCGCGACGACCCGGACGGATTGAGCACGCCCGATGCATCACCGGCTAATGCTCCGCGGTCTGAACCGTCGCGGTCTGAATCATCGCGGGCTGAATCAAAGGATTCGGTGCCAACGACCCCGGGACCACAAGGCGACAGTTGACCGCGTTGGCATAGCGGGGCGCCTTGCCGGAGATCCACCGCATGCTGGACGCCCTCAAAGACTTTCTGAAGCTCGAAGCCGCCGGCGGGTTTGCGCTCATCACCGCTGCCGCGCTCGCCATGGCCATAGCCAACTCGCCCTTAAGTGCCGACTATCGAGCGCTGCTCGATCTGCCCGTTGTGGTGACGGTCGGCGGCTTCGGCGTCGACAAATCGTTGTTGCTCTGGATCAACGACGGGCTGATGGCCCTGTTCTTTTTGCTCGTCGGCCTCGAGATTAAGCGGGAGATCCTTGACGGCGAGCTGAGTGACCCACGAACCGTCGCCCTGCCGGCCTTCGGAGCGCTCGGCGGACTTGCGGTACCGGCGCTGATCTACTGGCAGCTCAATCTCGGTGACGAGCTGGCACTCAAAGGCTGGGCGATTCCTGCAGCCACCGATATCGCCTTTGCGCTGGCCGTGCTCGGCGCACTCGGCAGTCGCGTTCCAACGGCGCTAAAGGTGTTTCTTGTCAGCGTCGCGATCTTTGATGACCTCTCGGCCATCGCAATCATTGCCGTGTTTTACACCAGCAACCTTTCCATTACGGCCCTCGCCGTCGCCGCCGCCTGCATACCGGTTCTCTGGTTCCTCAATCGCCGCCAGGTAACGGAGTTTTCGCCGTACCTGCTGGTGGGCCTGATCATGTGGCTGGCGGTGCTTAAGTCCGGTGTCCACGCAACCCTCGCCGGCGTCGTGCTTGCGCAGTTCATTCCGCTGAAAGACCCTAAGCGCCCGGATTACTCGCCGTTGAAAACCCTCGAGCACGATCTGCACACAGCGGTTGCCTTTGGCGTGCTGCCCGTATTCGCGTTCGCCAACGCCGGGCTCGATCTGCGCGGTGCCGGTCTCGACGATCTAACTGGGCCGGTTTCGCTCGGAATCATCATCGCCCTGGTACTCGGCAAGCAGATCGGCGTTTTTGGCCTGGCCGCGCTGTCGCTGTTGCTGCGCATCGCACGCCTGCCAGCCGGTGTCACGCTGGCCCAACTCTACGGCGTCGCGATCCTCTGCGGCATCGGTTTCACCATGAGCCTGTTCATTGGTTCCTTGGCCTTTCCTGAACCGCCGTCGGTCCGTGGTTTCGACGAGCGGCTCGGTATTCTCGCGGGCTCCCTCGTATCCGCCGTTGTCGGTTATCTGTTCCTACGCGCCGTCTTGCCGAAATCGGACACTGCTGCTGCCGATGGGACCGAGTCGTAGGCGCCGTGCGCAACCGCCGACGCTACAAAACCGCGCGGTGCATCCTGCATCGACCGACAGAGGACGCTGCTTCACCGGCTGCGGAGCGCGAATACCTGCTGGCAGTGCACGCCAGCTTTCGATATCGCCGCCGACCCCGCTGGGGGCTGGTGGGCGGAGCGGTGGAATGGCGCGAAGATCCTCACCGCGCGGCGCTGCGCGAAGTTGATGAAGAACTCGGTATTCAGCTGAGCGATGCACTCTCCGTCGGCGCCTACGACTACAAGCAGAGTAGCCACCTGGTTGTGGCCGCCGAGTGGCGCGGCGACATACCCCGCATCGATGACTCAGAGCTGATGCACGTACGTTGGTTCAACACCCAGGGTGTTGAGGCGTTGGCTGCGGAGCGCTCGCTTCACGCCGGCTACGAATGGCAGGCTATTCAACACCTCCACGCGCTACTCGCGGGCCATTCAGGAATCGCTGGGCCGTTCGACGAATCGGTTGGCGTGTGAATTGAACTCCGCGGTGGAGTTGACGCGCGGATAGGGCTCGTCTGGCACCGGCACCTCAAGAAAAGCGCACAGCGGTTCCCAACCATCCCCGGGTTGATACTCGAGCAGCTGGGCGGCCGGTACTGTCTCGCGGACCGCCTGATTGTGCCGCAGAAAACAGTCGATCACGTGGTCGCGGTCATCCAGCCGGCCGTCAAACACGCCGTCCCAGATCACTTCGAAGGCCATTGCTGCCGCGGCACGACGGCGTCCGTCGTCGCTGTCCCGGCCGGCGCAGCTGTGGGCATAGATCGTGTTCATGACGCTGCGGTACCAGGCGTCCGGATCGCGGTGAGAGAGAATGACGCGCGCCCCGGGAAAGGCCGCAAGCTGTTCCCGCCACCAGTTGCACGATGGCCAATCGACCGCCGCACGGTAGTCCTGAAACAGCGACGCCCAGTCCATGGTTTGGCCATCGGCAGCAGCGGTCCACAGCGCCTCGTGACCCTCGTTCTTGTGAACCTCCATCATGTGATAGCAGGGACCAAAGCCCAGCTTTTCCAGCGCGAACTTCAACGACAGCGTGCCCGTGCGGCCGAATCCGGCACCGACAATTTCCAGCGGCATGGTTCGTTCCTCTTGCGTAACCAATCTTTCGACGCCGGTCACCATACCCTGCCTTGTGCAGAACCGTGGAGTTCGCATACTGCGCGCACGTCCCATCTCGAGGAGCCAGTCCATGTCTGCCGCACCACGCAAAACCCTTGGCGCCGTTCTGTACCCGGACTTCGAACTCCTCGATCTTTACGGACCGCTGGAAATGTTCGGCTCGCTGCGGGGCCAGTTCGAGATCGTGTGTGTTGCTGAACACACCGGCCCGGTGCGCTCCTACCAGGGACCGGAAACCCTGGCCAGCGTTGGCTTCACCGAGGCGCCGGCCTTCGATCTGCTGCTCGTTCCCGGCGGCATGGGGACAGTGCCGCAGCTCGAGAATCCAGCGCTGGCAGAGTTTTTGGTCAAGCAGGCGGCGACGGCCAAGACGGTCATGTCGGTCTGCACCGGCTCAGCGCTGCTCGCGAAGTGCAGACTTCTCGACGGCCGCCGCGCCACCTCCAACAAAATGTTCTTCAGCCTCGCAACCAACCAGAGCAGCGCCGTAACCTGGGTCGAAGCGGCCCGCTGGGTCGTGGATGGCCCCTTCGTAACCTCCTCCGGGGTGTCCGCAGGAACGGACATGGCACTTGCCGTGATTGCCGCGCACTGCGGTGACGCCGCGGCAGAGCAGGTGGCTCGATTTACCGAATACCAGTGGCACCGGGACGCCGCCACGGACCCGTTCGTCGAGTATCTGAACCAAGCCGATCTCGGAGCGCTTGCCTAACCGGAACCGCGCACCGGACGCTCAGGGTCGGGCTGTTTCTAGACGGTAGGTGCGCACCGCCGTGTCATGAAACAACGCGCGGCGCTCCGAAGCACTGGCATCGGCAACGAGCTTTTTAAACGAGTTCCAAAGGACCCTGTAGCTGACGCTCTGCTTGTCCACGGGGAAGTTGCTTTCAAACATGCAGCGCTCGCTGCCAAAGATTTCGATCGCGTACCGATAGTAGGGGGCAGTCAACTCAACCAGCTGATCTGAGCTCGGTGGGCGCGGTGCTTTGTGGAGCCCGAAGCCGTTGATGGGCATGACTAACCCGCCCAGTTTGGCAACGACGTTCGGACAGCTTGCCAGCTCGACCAGGTCCTGGCGCCAGCGCTCGAAGATTTCGAGCTGCCGGCCTGCGTAGGGGCCGATGCCGAGCGGGCCGCCGAAGTGATCCAGTACGATTTGCGTGTCTGGGCAGGTACGAGCCAACACCGTCAGCTCCGGCAGTTGGGAGTGGTAAAGCCAGGCGTCGAAAGTCAGGCCGCGCGCACCCAGCATCCGAACGCCGGCCTGAAAGCTCGCGTCGAGAAACAGCGACTGCGGCGGATTGGTGTGCGAGTTTCGTACCTCGGGGCTGGCATCCCAGCCCGCCGCGTGGCGCACCCCACGGAACCGTGGCGATGCGGCCGCGTGTGCATCGAGCACAGGCCCCAACGCAGCCCCCAGCGTCAGGTCAGCAAAACTGACGATACCGGCCGCCACCGCGACGTCGCCGTAGTTTCCGCTCGCCGCCATCGCTGCGATGCCGTTGACGAATTCCACCTCTCCGACACTGCGGAGCGATTCCGGTCCCGTCGCCCGATACATGCTGGCGCACTCGACGAATACCGTGCTGACCACGCGATGCCCGGAGTGGGCGTCGGCCAGCAATTCGTCGAGCAGGTAGCGGCTGAGCTCGTGATCCCAAAGATGGTGGTGTGGATCGCAGATCGGTAGCTCAGGGTCGACGATGGGCTCATCGTGTTGATTGAGCCAGTCTTCTCGGATCATCGCGTGCGCTCCCCTGTCGCAATTATCGGCGCTGCTGTGCGGAGATTCGCCCCCGGAATCCGCCACGCTCGCTACAATAGTGCATCGCAGTACCCTCAGGGACGAACCGGCCGCCAGTGCGCGTTGATCTGACCGTTAAGAACTGGCGCAGCTACCTACCCCTCTGGGGTACGGTTGAGACCTACAAGCGTCGAGACGCAGGCCCGGACGTGCTTGCCGGCCTCATCCTCGGCATCATCACCGTACCGCAGGCGATCGCGTACGCCTTCGTCGCCGGACTGCCGGCGGAAGCTGGTCTGTATGCCTGCCTTGTACCCATGATGATCTATGCGGTGCTCGGCTCGTCCCAGCATCTCGTCGTCGGTCCCGTCGCCGTTGCCGCCCTTATGGTCGCCAGCGCCGTTGGCGCCTACGCCCCGGCGTATTCAGATGCCTATCTCGGCATTACCACGGTGCTGTCACTCCAGGCGGGACTGTTTCTGTGGATCCTGCGGCTGCTGCAGATGGGTGGGATCGTGAACCTTCTGAGCCACGCGGTCATCACCGGGTTCGTCAACGCGGCTGCCATTCTCATTATCCTCAGCCAGCTGCACGCCTTCTTCGGCCTCGAGTTCACCCATACCGACGCATCCCCCCTGATTCGGCTGGGCGATCTGATCGCGCAGTTCGAGAACATCAATCCGGCGGCGACGCTGATCGCTGCCGCGAGCATGTTCTGTGTGTTCTTCTTCAGCTATGCCCTGATTCCGCTGCTGCGCCGGTTGGATCGGGACTTTCCGCGCGAGCACCCGATCTCGAAAGCCGGACCCATTGCTGCCGCTGTGCTCGCCGGACTGACGGTCTTCTTGCTGGACCTGGAGTCGACCCAGAATCTGAGCACTGTGGGTCAGGTGCCGGGAGGACTACCCGGCCTCACCATCCCGCCGTTCGACCTCGAGCTGTGGACCGACCTGGCACCGATCTCGGCGATGATCGCGTTTGTGGCCTACGTCGAGAGCTATTCCGTTGGCGCTACCTTGGCCAGCCGCGAGCGAACGCGGGTCAACAGTCATCAGGAACTCATTGCTCTCGGCGCAGCCAACGTCGGTGCCGCGTTTACCGGCGCCTATCCGGTCGCGGGCTCCTTCACCCGCTCGAGCGTCAACTACCAGGCAGGTGCCAAAACTCAGATCAGCGCTCTGATCTGTATGGCCGTCATTGTCGGCGTGCTGCTGTTCCTTACCCCGGCGTTCGCCTATCTACCTCAGGCCGCGCTCGCATCGATCATCATTATTTCGGTCTTTGGCCTGATTGATCTGGCGCACCTCAAGGAGCAGTGGAAGTTCCATCGCTCCGACGTGGCGACGCAGGTCATCACGCTCGGCTGCGTGCTGTTGTACAACGTCGAAACCGGACTGATTGTCGGCGTGCTGCTGTCCATCGCCTTCCTCGTGCGCGACTCCAGTCGCCCCTACATCGCCGAAGTCGGGCGCATGCCGGGCACAGAGCAATTCAAGGCCGTCAACCGCTACGACGTCGAGACCCTGTCGCACGTTGCCGCTGTGCGTATCGACGAGAGCCTCTACTTCGCCAACGCCAACCAGATCGAAAACAAGGTGCTCAAGATCCTCGAGCGCCGCCGAGGGACCCGCCACCTGCTGCTGGTTTTCAGCGCCATCAACCGCATCGACTCGAGCGGGCTGGAGATGCTGTACCGGCTCAACGACGGTCTCCGGGCACGTGGCATCACCACTCACCTGGCCGACGTCAAAGCACGGCCGCTGGCGAAACTGCAGCAGACGGAATTTATTACCTCGCTCTCGGGCCGGATCTACTTCACCACCGAACAGGCCATGCGGGCGCTGGCTGACATTGAGTAGCGCGGTCGCCACAGAAAACGACACCAAACGCCTGTGCTTGCGGTAGCCTCACGGTGAGGGAGCTATGACTACGCGGGCGTCTTCCGGCCAACGCAGTCGGAGTATCTACGAGCGCGATACCACGCAGAGGGGGGCAACTATGTATCCAGGACACTGGGGAACCAAAACACCGGACAAGCCGGCCGTCATCCAGGCCGAGACGGGCGCGACGATCAGCTGGGCCGAACTAGACCGGCGCTCCAATCAGCTCGCACAGCTTCTCTACAGCCGCGGGTTGCGACCCAACGATCACGTCGCACTGTTCATGGAGAACAACCTGCGATTCTTCGAAATCTGCTGGGCAGCGCTGCGCAGTGGGCTCTACATCACCACGGTCAACCGGTACCTGACCGCCGAGGAGGCCGGCTACATCGTCGACAACTGCGAAGCAAAAGCGCTGCTGACCTCCGCCAAGCTCGCCGAGATCGCGAAGGACATCGCACCCTACGCGCCCAACTGTACGAACTTCCTGATGGTCGACGGGACCGTCGACGGCTTTGAAGCCTATGAGGAAGCGATTGCGGGACAATCCACGGAGAACCTGGCGGACGAGCCTGCAGGCCAATTCATGCTCTACAGCTCCGGCACCACCGGGCGACCTAAGGGCATCTTCCGACCGCCGTTAGATAAGAAGATCAGCGACGAAGACAACGGCATCGGCGGGCTGCAGAAAGCCATCTGGGGCTTCGGCGAGGACACGGTCTATCTGTCACCGGCGCCGCTTTATCACTCAGCGCCCATCGGCTTCAGTATTGCCGCGCAAGCGCTCGGTGGCACCGTTGTCATGATGCAGCGCTTCGACGAAGTCGGATCCCTCCAAGCGATTCAGGACTATGGCGTAACCCACAGCCAATGGGTGCCGACCATGTTCACGCGCATGCTGAAGCTCCCCGCAGACGCACGCAGCGGCTTCAGCCTGTCGAGTCATAAAGTGGCCATCCACGCAGCCGCCCCCTGCCCAGTGGGCATCAAACAGCAAATGTTCGACTGGTGGGGTCCCATCCTGCACGAGTACTACGCCGGCACCGAGCTCAACGGGTTCTGCTACTGCGGCCCCCAGGACTGGCTCAAGCGGCCCGGCACGGTGGGCACACCGCTGCTCGGCACGCTGCACATCTGCGACGAGGACGGCACCGAGCTACCCAACGGCGAGCCGGGCATCGTCTACTTTGAAATGCCGGTAGCGCCGTTCAGCTATCACAAGGACTCGGAGAAAACCAAAAGCTCCCGCCACCCGCAGCACGACAACTGGACTGCGTTAGGCGACGTCGGCTACGTCGACGATGACGGGTTCCTGTTCCTCACAGACCGCGCGACCTTCATGATCATCTCCGGAGGTGTGAACATCTATCCACAGGAGATTGAAGACGCCCTCATCATGAATGACAAGATCGCCGACGTTGCCGTGATCGGCGTACCCAATGAAGAGATGGGCGAAGAGGTGAAGGCCGTTGTGCAGCTGGCTGAAGGCGTGACGGCGGATGCAGCGCTAACCGATGAACTCATGGCCTACGCCCGGGAGCATCTGGCGCACTATAAATGCCCGAAGAGCATCGACTATCGTGCCGAGCTGCCGCGCCTACCGACCGGCAAGCTCTACAAACGACTGCTCAAAGACGAGTACTGGGGCAAAGCGAATTCACGAATCGTCTGAGTTCAACTCGGCACCGACCGCGCCGACCCGCAGTTCAACCTCGGCGGTCTGACCGCCGAGCGCCATGAAGCGACGCATGCGCGCCTGCGCCGCATCGGTTCGCAGCAACCGCTGAAACAGATACGCCTCTTCCCGCAGCCCGGGCTCAGCCGCGGGCTCCCCCGCGTTGACCGCCTGCTTCGCCAAACGAAGCGCCTCCGGTGGGAACGCGGCCATACGCTCAGCCAGCGCCAGCACCCGAGCGTCGATCTCGTCGGCCGGAAACAGCCGGTTGTAATAGCCCCAGCGTTCCGCGGTTTCCGCATCGATGTCGTCGCCGCCGAGAATGATCTCCAGCGCCCGGCCGCGGCCAACAAGGCGCGGCAGACGCTGCGTGCCCGAGCCGCCGGGCAGTATCCCGAGCGGCACCTCCATCTGACACACGGTGCTTTTTCCAGGCACCCCAAAGCGCATATCGCAACTGCTGGCGATCTCCGATCCACCACCACCGACCCGGCCTTCAATCTGGGCGATGGTAACGACCGGCAGGGTGCGGAGCTGTTCGCACAGGCGATGGAACCAGTTCAGTTCCTGATCCCGCTCGGCGGTCGTATGCGTCGGAAACGAAAGAATCGTCTCAACGTCGAAGTGCGCAAGAAAAAAGTCCGGGTGCGCACTCTTAAGCACAACAACGGAAAGCGCTTGGTCGGCAGCCAGCTCGTTACCCAGGGTCACCAGATCCTGGGCCAGAGCCGGTGTAATGACGTTGATCGGTGGGGCGTTGATGGTGACAAGAGCAAGGCGCCCCCGACGCTCAACAGCCAAGTGTCGGTATGATGGGGTGTCGGCCATGACGGGTCCTCCTACGCCTTGATCAGTCGGGCTTGAATGTAACGCCGTTCGTCCTGACGAACGAGTCCGGCGACGACGTCGACTGGGCTAAGGAGTTGAGCGCTGTCCTCCCCATCTTCATCGCAGGCATCGGCGCAAGCCGCAGCCCGACACTCCGAACCGCCGCTGGCGCACGGCCTGCGGTTCGTCATTCCCGCTGCCCTCGGGGCCGCCATCTTTCTCGGTCCGGTCATTACCGAAGACCGCCAGACCGTGGTCTTCGGGTTGGTCACCGACGCGCTGAAGGGCGGCTTTGGCGACGCCATTGACGAAGCGTTGCTGGTGCTGCTCGGCATCGCGGCCCTCGGTGCCCTGGCAACACGCCTGATCGCACCGCAGGGGCCGTCGGATTCACTCTTCGGCGCCGTGTTCCGCACCAGCTGGCCCTGGGTCGCCATGCGGCTGCTCGGCTTCGCTGTGGTTGCCTGCGTCTACTTCGATGCCGGCCCCGTGCTGCTGCGCTTACCAGATACCGGCATAACGGTCGTTAACGACATCGGCCACAACGTACTGATGATCTATCTCGGTGGCTTGTTGCTGATGCCGCTACTGACGGAGTACGGCCTGATGGAATTCGCGGGCACGCTGTGTCGACCGCTGTTCCGATCCCTGTTTCGGCTGCCGGGACGCGCCGCCGTGGACTCGCTGACTTCCATTGCAGCGGCGGCTGGCATTGGTGTACTGGTCACGATTTCGCAGTACCAGCGCGGTTACTACAGCGCCCGAGAGGCTGCGACCATTGCCTGCAACTTTTCCCTCGTGTCCATACCGTTCAGCTTGCTCATGGCGCAGGTCGCCAAGATCGATCATCTGTTCTTCGGCTGGTACTTCGCGGTCCTCGTGACCACCGTACTGTGCGCGGCCGTGCTGGC
This sequence comes from Pseudomonadota bacterium, assembly GCA_039198065.1. Lineage (GTDB taxonomy): Bacteria > Pseudomonadota > Gammaproteobacteria > Pseudomonadales > Azotimanducaceae > CALHVX01. The sequence continues at coordinate 118,779 of JBCCTU010000011.1, read as the reverse complement.
TCGGCTTCCGCCCCTCGCGCGCATTGCGGACCGCTACATCGATGGTTCAGCGGCGACACCGGTCGCGGCAGAAGCAAGCGGTGGTCTCGCCTCCGCCTGGACCGCCGCCCGGCGACGCGCGGCAACCGGACCCGGTGTACGCGACTACCTGGTCACGGCGTCGCGCAACTTCGCGGTCACGACCTGTGGTGTGCTCGGACCCAGTCTCGCCACCGCCACCATCGCCGCCATGCTCCTGTTTCACTCGCCGGTCATTACCACCCTCACCACGCCGCTGGCGCAGCTGCTCAGTGCGGTCGGTGTCGCCGACGCCGCCGCTATCGCCTCGGCGGTGCTGATCGGTTTTCTCGACCAGTTCCTGCCCACACTGGTCGCCGCGCAGCTCGGCGATCCGCTGTGGCGGTTTGTTCTCGCGGGACTGGGGGTCTGTCAGTTGGTTTACATGGCGGAGATCGGCGTCCTGCTGTTGCGCTCGCCACTACCGATCGGCATGGGCACCCTGTTTCTCGTGTTTCTGCTGCGAACGGCGCTGTCCCTTCCCGTGCTGCTGGCGTTCGGTATGCTGCTCGCTCGCTAAGGCCTGAGGACCCGCCAGCACCATGGATTCAAGCCGCCTCGACGCGCTCCGTCGGAAGTACAGCGATGCCGGTGCGACCGCCATCATCGACCCGGTGTTTCAGGAAGCGGCCAGCGCGGCCTTCTCGGACGACGGTCGCCGGCGGATGCCCTTCGGTGGCCTGCCGACGTTGCTTGACCAGCCCCATCGTGACGATCTCGCGGACCTCGACATCGCACTCATTGGGGTCCCGATGGATCTTGGCGTTACCAACCGCAGCGGCGCGCGCTTTGGTCCTCGCGCGCTGCGCGCTATCGAACGCATCGGCCCGTTTAATCATGGGCTGCGGGTAACGCCAGGCAAACAGGAGCGCATCGCCGACATCGGTGATGTACCGCTCAGCAGCCGCTACTCCCTGAGCCAAAGCATGCTCGATATCGAAGCGGAGTTCCGGCGGCTGAAAGCAGCCGGTGTACGAACGCTCGCCGTTGGCGGGGATCACTCGATCACCTATCCAATCCTGAAGGCGCTGGGCAGCGAGACTCCTCTGGCAATGGTGCACATCGACGCCCACTGCGACACGGGCGGTCCTTTCGAGGGCGAAAAATTTCATCACGGTGGCCCGTTCCGCCACGCGGTCTTAGACGGCGTCATTGATCCCGAGCGTGCCATCCAGATCGGGATCCGTGGTTCGTCCGAGTACCTGTGGGAGTTTTCCTACGACGCCGGCATGACCGTCGTGCATGCCGAGACCGTCGACCGGGAAGGTATCGACGCGGTGCTTGAACAGACCCTCCGGGTGATCGGTGATGCGCCGACCTACATCACCATTGATGTCGACGGGATCGACCCCGCCTACGCGCCGGGCACGGGCACCCCGGAGGTCGGCGGATTGACGCCGCGTGAGGTACAACGACTGCTGCGCGGGCTTGCGGGCCGCAACATCGTTGGCGGCGATGTTGTCGAAGTGGCGCCGCAGTATGACCCCAGCCCCAACACCGCACACGTAGGCGCTCAAATGCTGTTTGAAATCCTTTCGCTCATGACCGTCCGGTTGCGCGAAGAGCGCGGCGTTCGCTGACGCCGTGGGCCGTTTCGGCAGCTGGTTGCTCGTAATCCTTGCGTGCCTTGGTGCGCTAGCCGGGCTTGCGTTTTTGAAGTACAGCCAGATTCAGGCCGCCATTGCCTTCGGGGAGTCGTTCCCGGAACCGGTCGAGGCCGTTGAAGCGATCGTTGCTCGCCAGGCGCTGTGGCAACCGGCAACGCAGGTCACTGGGGAAGTCATCGCCCGACGGTCCGTCACCCTGCGCGCCGAGGCAGAAGGCCTCATCACGGCGGTGAACGCGGCAAGCGGGGCGCAGGTGGAACGCGGTGACCTGCTGCTCGAACTCGACCTCAGCGAAGAACGGGCACAACGTGCTGCAGCCAACGCTGCGCTGCGGATCGCTGAACTCGATCTCGCCCGGGCTCGCAAGCTCATCAGCACCGGCGCGACCACCGAAGATACCCGCGATCGAGCTCTGGCGAACCGAGATGCGGCCCAGGCCGAGGTGCGCCGCATCGAAGCCATCATCCGTCGGAAGCAAATCCGCGCACCGTTTGACGCCATCGCGGGCCTGCACGTTTGGGAACCCGGCCAGTACCTCGAAAAGGGCACGGAGGTGCTGGACCTTGTCGGGCTCGATGAAACACTCTGGGTCGACTTTCGCCTGCCACAGGAGCAAGCGCGGCAACTCAGCGCCGATCGGGTCCGCGTTCTGACCGGCAACGACAGCCCATCCGTTTCAGCAAAGCTGATCGCGGCCGACGCGCAGGTCGACAGTAGCTCGCGAAACCGGCGGTATCGCGCCGAAATCGCTCGGTCAGAGCTCAACGCGGTGCCCGGCGAGCTACTCAAACTCGAGGTACCGCTGGGTAACCAACTCGACGTGACCCTCGTCCCGGCGACCGCCGTGCGGCGAGACAATTTCGGCGCTCGGGTCTTCGTTATTGTCGACGCCGGTGAAGCCGCCGGTGCAAAGGAGCGCGTACAGGTGCGCTCCGTCGAACTCGGGGGTCAGCTGGGCGCCGAGCTGGTCATAACCACGGGCGTTGCACCGGGGGAGCGTTTGGCGGCCACGGGCGCCTTCAAACTTCGCGACGGCGTGCTCGTACAATCCAGACCCTATCAGGACCCATCCCCAGACGCCTGAGCATCGGAGGCCGATCGCCATGACCGATTCCATGTCCCACGACGGACCGTCCCTCACCGGCGTCGCCCGCGTGCCGAAGCCCACCGACGTGTTCGTCGAACGACCGGTACTTGCCGTGGTGCTGTCGCTGGCGCTGGTGCTCATCGGCGTACGGGTCGCGACCGGCATGCCGGTACTGCAGTACCCACGGATCGAAAGCGCGTCGCTGATTGTCGAAACCCCCTACATTGGCGCGGACGCAGAGACCGTGCAGGGCTTCATTACCGACCCGGTGGAACGCGTTGCAGCAACGATCCCGGGGGTCGACTTCATCGAATCGAACACCACCGCCGGTATGAGCACGGTCACCGTGTATCTGAAGCTCAACGAAGACAGCGCTGACGCGCTCGCGGAGCTGTCGACGCGGCTGGGACGAATCCGTTTTGAACTCCCGGCCGGCGCCGAGGATCCGTCGGTCACGGTGCGCCGCGCCGATCGCCCGCAGGCCGGCTGGTACCTGGGGGTCACGATCAGTGACACCTTAAGCCACGCCGAGACGACCGATTACCTGCGCCGGGTCGTGGTACCACAACTGTCCAGCATTGCCGGGGTCCAGCAGGTCTGGCTCGGAGGCGAGCGAACGCCCGCTATGCGGATCTGGCTGGATCCGGATCGCATGGCCATGTTCAACGTGAGTGCGACCGACGTCGCCGACGCCCTGCAGCGTAACAACGTCATCGCAACCATCGGCAGCGCCGACAACGATCGCCAGCGCATCGATCTGCGGGTCGACACGGCGCTCAAATCGGCGGATGAGTTCGAACAACTCGTGGTGCGGGAAACGGACGGGACGCTGCTGCGCCTGCGCGACATCGCCCGCGTAGAGCTCGGCGCGGAAGAATCGCAGTATCTCGGCCGCTCTGACCAGGACACCACCGTGTGGCTCGGCGTCTACCCCCTGCCCGGCGCGAACGAAATCGACATCGCCGATCGCATGTATGTGGTGCTGGACGAGATCAACGCCAGCATGCCGGCCGGTCTGTCGGTGGAGATCGGCTCGGACGTCACCCTCTACATGCGGGCGGCGCTGACGGAAATTTTCATAACGCTAGTCGAAACGGTGCTGCTCGTTGGCGCCGTCGTGGTCGCGTTCATGGGGTCGTTCCGAACCGCCCTGGTGCCCTTGGTCACGATTCCCGTAAGCCTGCTCGGCGCTGTTACGGCCATGGCGCTGATGGGCTTTTCTTTCAACCTGCTGACCGTGCTGGCCATTGTGCTGGCCGTAGGCCTGGTCGTCGATGACGCCATCGTCGTCGTTGAGAATGTGGCTCGCTACCTGCGCGAGGGTCTCAGTCGCGGTCAGGCGGCGCTCGCAAGTTCGCGCCAGCTGTTCGCACCGATCGTCTCGATGACGCTAACGCTGGCCATCGTCTACGCCCCCATCGGCTTTCTGTCGGGCCTGACCGGTGTGCTGTTTAAAGAGTTCGCCTTCACCCTGGCGGTCGCGGTTGTTATCTCCGGCGTTGTCGCTCTCACGCTGTCGCCGATCATGTCTGCCTGGGTGGCCCCAGCGCACGGTCGTGAAGGGGCGCTTACTCGCCGCGTCAACACGCTCTTCGACGCCAGCAAGCTGCGGTACCTGCGTCTCCTCGATGGCTTGCTGAACCGCAACGGACAGGTGATTTTCGTTGCCGTGTTCATCAGTGTTCTGGCGGTACCGTTCTTCCTGTTTTCGCAAAAGGAGCTGGCGCCAACGGAAGATCAGAGCTCGATCAACGTGGTGTTTACGGCACCACCAGAATCGTCCCTCGACTACACCGAACGCTACATGGTGGATGTCGTGGCCGCGATGCAGACCTTGCCGGGTACCACAAAGATGTGGCAGATGGTGCTCGGCAACGGCGGCTTTGGTGGTATGGAGTTCGAACCCTACGGCGATCGCGAGCTGTCCGTGCACGACATGGTGCCGCAGGCGTTCGGCAAGCTGTCTCAGGTCACGGGGCTTACCGCTTTCCCCATCCTGCCGTCGGCCTTGCCCAGCGCCGGACGTTTCGATGTCGAGTTCGTCGTCTTGTCATCGCAGGATCCGGAAGCCATGCAACCGGTGTCCGAGGAGCTGCTGGCCGCCGCACGCCGCAGTGGCGCGTTTCTGTTCGCCGACACTGACCTGCTCATCGACCTACCCCAGGCGCGCTTCCTGCTCGATCGCGAACGCATCGCGGACCTCGGCCTGGACCTGAGCGCCGTCAGTCGTCAGTTAGGCGTGTTGCTGTCCGGCAACTACGTCAATCGTTTCGATCTGGATGGTAAGGCCTATCGAGTCATCCCGATGATCGAACGCGGCGGACGGCCGGACCCGCAGGCGTTGCTCGATACAAAACTTCGCACGCCCGACGGGACGCTCATACCCCTGTCGGCGTTAGCCACCCTGGAGCAGAATGTCGGTCCGCGGGTACTGTCGAAGTTTCAGCAGAAAAACGCCTTCCGCATCCGCGGCGGCGTCATGCCGGGCACGACCAAAGAGCAGGCGCTAACAACCATGGAAGCCCTGGCTACGGACATCCTGCCCGCAGGTTACAGCATCGACTACGCCGGCGAATCCCGGCAGCTGCGCCAGGAAGGCAACACGCTCGTCGGTGTGCTGCTGGTATCGCTGGCGTTCGTATTCATGGCGCTGGCCGTGCAGTTCAACAGCTTTCGGGATCCGCTGGTGGTGCTGCTCGGCTCCGTGCCCCTGGCGCTCTCCGGCGCACTGTTGTTTACCTTCGTTGGCTGGACGACGATCAACATGTACACCCAGATCGGGTTAATCACGCTGATCGGTTTGATCGCCAAGAACGGCATTCTCATCGTCGAATTCGCCCGGCAGCTGCAGGCGGAAGGTATGACTAAATTCGATGCCATCCGCGAATCCGCCGCCACACGATTGCGGCCGGTACTGATGACTGCTGGTGCAACCATCATGGGCCACTTACCGCTCGTGCTGGTCACCGGGGCCGGAGCCGAAGCCCGCAACTCCATCGGCATCGTGCTGGTCGCCGGCATGGCAATCGGAACACTGTTTACCCTGTTCGTACTGCCGAGCATCTACCTGCTGCTAGGCGCAACCTACCGTGGCGAGCGCCCAATTGAGCTGCCACCGGCGCAACCGGTTGCCGTCGGCGCATCCGCCGGCTGAACTGCGAACGTGCGTTCGCACCTACTAGCAGCTACGCGACTGCACGATCGAACAACGCCTGCGGGTAGCCGCCGGCAGGCCTTGACGGCGCTCGACGGGCCTGGGAGCTCATCTAGGGACTACGCTGAGCCGGAAAAGAAAGCGACCGCTTCGATGCAATGACCGATATCAGCACAGCCACCGCGACGATCGTTCACGCGCTCGCAGGAGCGCCGGTAGGCGGTGCAGAGAATTTCTACACCCGGCTGGTCTGTCGACTTGCTGACGATGGGAGCATGGCCCATCACGCGTTCACCCGCCCGAACGCCGCGCGGGAAAGCCAGCTTCGCCAGAGCCGGGTCCCCATTCAGACCTTCCGCTTTGGCTCGGCGCTACGCCTCGATGATCGGCTCCGCTATCGCCGCGCGCTCACGCGGCTGGCACCAGACCTGGTACTCACGTACATGAACCGAGCCAGCGGTCTTACTCCAGTTGGGGATTACACGCTGGTGTGCCGCCTGGGCCACTACTACGACCTCAAGTACTACCGCCATGCCGATTACTGGATAGGCATCAGCAAAGGCATCTGCAAACACATGATCGATGGCGGTTTCCCCACCGATCGCGTGTTCCATATTCCGAACTTCGCCGACGAAACGCCCGTGGAGCCCGTGCCCCGAAACAGCTTTGAGACCGATCCTGGCCGACCGCTGCTGTTGGCCGCGGGTCGCCTGCACGTCAACAAAGCCTACGACACACTACTCGATGCATTCGTTCAGGTTCCCGACGCGACGCTTTGGATCGCTGGGGAAGGGCCGGAGCAGGATCGACTTCAGGACCAGGCACGACGGCTGGGAATCGCCGATCGCATTCGTTGGCTCGGCTGGCGCACCGATGTGGTGGCGTTGATGAAGACCGCGGATGCGTTCGTGTGCCCATCGCGCCACGAGGGCTTGGGCAGTATCGTCATGGAGAGTTGGTTTGCCGGCTGCCCGATCGTGGCCACCGATTCACAGGGGCCCGGGGAAGCGATCGACCACGATCGCACGGGGATCATTACGCCCGTTGATGAACCCGCGCCGCTAACCGACGCCCTGAGTGCGGTGCTCGGCGACCCGCAGCTGCGCAAACGGCTCGCGAAAGCCGGCGCTCAGGAATACGCGGCAAACTATTCGGCCGCCGTGATTACCTCGAGCTACCTGACTCTATTCCGAGACCTGCTCAGCCGACGCTGATCGGTGGGGTATCAGCCGAGCTCTTCCAGCCGAGCTCTTCCAGCCGAGCTCTTCTAGCCGAGCTCGTCGACGCTGCGGATGATGCGGCCGACGATGCCGTATTCGATCGACTCTTCCGGGCTCATCCAGAAGTCCCGGGCCGTGTCTTCGGTGATTCTCTCGATCGGCTGACCGGTGCGCTCGGCGATGACCGCGTTGATGCGTTCCCGTGTCTTCAGGATCTCGCGAGCGTGGATCTCAATATCCGATGCGTCGCCGCCCATACCACCCGCCGGTTGGTGAATCAGGAACCGCGTGTTCGGCAAACAGAGTCGGTTTTCCCGCTCGGCCGCCAGATAAATGTGCGTCGCGATACTTCCAACCCAGCCGGTTCCAACGGTGCGCACGACGGGCTTGATGAACTGGATCATGTCATAGACCGAATCGCCAGACTCGACGTGTCCGCCCGGTGAACTGATAAACAGCGTGATCGGGTCATCCGACTCAAAAGACAGCGCCAGCAGCTTTTCGCACAACCGCCGCGCGACCTCCTGGTTAACCTCTCCATAGAGGGTCAGCGTACGTTTGCTGAACAGCGAGTTCTCGGCCAGGTTGAACTGCTTAGCGGCGTCCGCCAGGTTTGGTTCGCCATCCAGGCTCAGCCCGGCGGCTTGGGGGAATCGGGGGTTCTGCATCGTCTGATCCGTGCTGTGGTCTGCTGTTCGGGACAGTCTGACCGGTTTTGGGCGTACATGACGGCCTGGCTGCCTAGTCTGACCACTTGATGGTGCGGCCCGATGTTGCGTTTTCAAGGGCCCGCGACCGCCCTTGGCTGGCTGCCGTCTCTTGTAATCAGTATAACCGAGCCTTGTGAAGCAGGATGGGGAGAGCACCATGCCAATGGCACCCGAGTATCAAGCGCTGCTGGAGCAGCTAGCGGCCAATCCCGGACCGGCGTTAACGGAGTTGGCTCCCTCGGACGCCCGAGCGGTGTACCGGATGATGCGACCGCCACTGGCAGAGCTCGCGGTGGGCCGGATCGGAGACCGGTCCTGCACGAGCGCCGACGGCTCGACCGTGCCCCTGCGGATCTACTGGCCAGGAAACACCGGCCCGACCGGGGTGTTGGTGTTCTTCCACGGCGGCGGCTGGGTCATTGGCGATCTCGAGACCGCCGACGGTGTGTGTCGCATGATCTGTCGTGAAGCGAAGTGCGTGGTGGTCTCCGTGGACTACCGCCTCGCCCCCGAGCATCCTTTTCCGGCGGCCGTCGAGGACTGCTGGGCCGCGGTGCAGTGGTGTGGTGAACACCAGGCTGCCCTCGGCGGCAACGGTCGCCTTGCGGTCGGCGGCGAGAGTGCCGGCGGCAACCTGGCCGCAGTGACTGCGCTGCGTGCCCGGGACAGCGGTGGTCCGGCGCTGGCGCTGCAGTTTCTCGCCTACCCGGTCGTCGACTGCGACTTCAGCTACCCGTCCTACAGTGAAAACGGCACCGGGAAAATGCTTGAAACGGCAACCATGGCCTGGTTCTGGAACCACTATCTGGCCGACAGCAACGCTCGCAGCGTGGCGGACGCTTCGCCGCTGCGGGCCAACAACCACGGCAGCCTAGCGCCAGCCTTCGTCCTGACCGCCGAGTTCGATCCGCTGCGGGACGAGGGTGCCGCCTACGCAGCTGCCCTCGAAGCCGCCGGAACACGCGCGCACTATCACTGTGCCCCCGGGCTGCTGCACGACTTCCTGTCCATGGGCACCAGCTTCAAGGCCGTTCAACCGGTGCTCTCGCTCGCCTGTACCCGAATCAAAGAGGCGCTCAACGCCTGACCCAAGGACTAACGCACCACCCACCGGGAGAATCCGCCATGAAAGCTGCTGTCGTTCTCGGCGTCGGGCCCAGCAAGGGCCTCGGTGCAACGCTAGCCCGGCGATTTGCGGGCCATGATCTGCACATCGTCCTGGGTGGTCGCACTGCCGAGTCCCTAGCAACGGTTGCCGCAGAGATCGAGACCAACGGAGGCACCTGCACCCCAGCAGTATGCGATGCCACCGACGAATCGGCGGTGGCAGCCCTGATCGATGCAGTACCCGGTACGCTGGAACTCGCGATCTACAACGTCGGCAACAACACGCCGGGACGGATCAGCGACATGTCCCTCGACTACTTTGAGCAGAGTCTTAGGCTGGGTCCCGTCGGGGGATTTTTGTTCGGCCGAGCGACGGTCAATCGGATGATGAAAGAGGGAGGTGGAACGCTGCTCTACACCGGTGCCAGCGCATCGCTCCGCGGGCGGAAAAACTTCGGCGCCTTTAACGCCAGCAAAGGCGCACTGCGCAACCTGGCCCAGGCCATGGCTAAGGAGTACGCCGAGCACAACATTCATGTCGGCCACGTGGTGATCGATGGTCCCGTCGGCGGCGACAAGATCGAACTCGGCTTTCCCGAGTACGCGGCCAAGCTCGGTGAGGCCGGAACGATCAGTCTCGAAGGCATCGCCGACGCCTTCGAGTTTCTTTATCGGCAGCCACCGCGGGCCTGGAGTTTCGAGGTCGATGTGCGGACTAGCCAGGAGCGCTGGTAAACGGCGGTCGTTTCCTTTCAGGCCGTTCCGCGCCCCGTTAGTAGCGGTCAGTAGCGACTAGTCGTGATTAGTATCGATACTCCGGCGCCGGGCCCACTTCCCACAGCAGCGCCGTCGCGGTCAGCAGACCAACGATTGACACCAGCGCTACGGCAAACACGGCGCTGGCGTAGAGAAAACCGCGTTCCGGGCGAACCTTCATCATCGGGCTGACACCCAGGTAGAGCAGGTACACGCAGTAGCAGCCGATCGCCGTGCCAGCGAGCAGATCGAACCAGAGGCTTGGGAATAAACCGATCACGCCGCCGAGAAAGAATGGGGTTGCCGTATAGCTGATCAACGCAAAGCTCGTCGCGTAGTCGCTCTCGCGACCGTAAGACGTGCTCATCCAGCGCACCATGAAGCCAAGGAACAGCACGCCGGCAACCATGGCGAGGAAGAAGAGCACGCAGATCGCAAGCGCGCTTTCGGCGGTCAATCGCATGGTTTGATCACCGATGGTCCAGCCAATCTGCGACGTACCGATGTACCAGCAGACAGCGGGCACAAGCGCCATAGGAACGGTCTGCATCAACAGCACGGACCAGAAGTTGGGCTCACCTTTGCCTGCGGACACCCAGCCCGAGCCAGGCAAAAACGCCACTTTGAGCGCGGTCAAAAAGGGAATGCTCATAGCGATTCGTCTCCTTCACTGAAAAGATCCATACCGTGTTTGTCCAAATCGTCGAACTGTTCGTGATCCGCCGCCCAGCGCAGCGCCCAGAGAGCCGCGCTTACGAGCACCAGCGAGAGCGGCACGAGTAAAGCAAGAATTTCCATCAGGTCACCGACCCCGTAGCGGATGGTTCGAAGCGGAGTAACCGCGTGGCGTTACCCAGCACAATGAGTGAACTGCAGGCCATACCCACGGCCGCCAGCCAGGGTGGGACCCATCCGGCCATCGCCAGGGGAATGGCGATCAGGTTGTAGCCCAAGGCCCAGGCCAGATTCTGATGCATCACGCGGCGGACCCGGTGCGCCAACGCAAACAGATCCGGCACACATTCGAGGCGACGGCTGAGCAGCACCGCATCGGCGTTCGCCTGTACGAAATCGGTGGTTTCGAGTGTTGCAACGGCGATATCCGCCTCAGCAAACGCGAGGGAATCGTTGATGCCGTCGCCGACGAACATGACCGCCCCGCTCCCGTCAGCAGCGTCGCGTCGGCTCTTGAGTTGCTGCTGCTTAGCTTCCGGCGTCAGTTCCCCAATCGCTTCGAGATCGAGTGCTGCGCTGAGCTGCCGACAGGCAGCCTCGGAATCGCCGCTCAGAACTGCCAGGCTGCAACCGTCCTGCCGCAACCGCTGCGTGGCCCGCTTCGCGTCATCGCGCAGCTGATAGCTGAGGGTAAAGCAGGCGACGAGTTCATCGTTCACGGACAGGTAGACCGTTTGCGGTCGGTCGGCGAACTTGACCGAACAGTGCGCCGCGCTGCCAAGGCGCGTTTCAACCACCGCGCCGCTGCCCGTTTCAATCTCCCCCACCAGCCCCAGACCGGCATGGCTGCTCACCGATTGAACCGCCGTCGGCAGTTCCTCGAAGGCGGTCTCACCACTCCGCACGGTAACCGCCGTGTCGAGGGCGAGCGCCCGGAATGCGTGGGCGATGGGATGATTCGAATGCCGCTGCAGCGCGACAGCGAGACGGTAGCAGCTGTCCGCACGGTAGCGACTGCAGACCACGACGTCCGTTAGCACCGGATCCGGTGCCAGCAAGGTACCGGTCTTGTCGAGCAGCACCTGGCGTACCTTCGGCAGCAGCTCGAGCAAGCTGCTGTCCGCCAGCAACACGCCAAGGCGTCGAGCGCGAATGAGCGCGGCAGCGGTCGCCGCGGGAATGGCCAACGCCAAGGCGCAGGGACAAGACACGATCAGTACGGCGAGGGCCGCACTAAGCGCGCTATCCGGATCGCTGCCAAGCCAACCGAGGCGGTGCAGTCCGTAGGTTGCCGCCGCGAGGAACAGTACGGTCGGTACGAACACGGTGGCCAGGCGGTCGGCGAGGCGCGCCACCGGCGCCTTATCGAGACTGATCCGTGCCGAGAGCGACTGTATCTCTGCCGCCCGGCTTTGTTCCGGCAGCCGTTCGGCCCGCATGCAAAACGCCGCACCGCGATTGAACGTCCCCGCGTACACGGTCTCGCCCTTCTTGCGGGTTACCCAGTCGGCTTCCCCCGACAGACTCGACTCATCAAGCATGGCTGTCGCGTAGAGCAATGTCCCATCCGTCGGCACAACGCTCCCTTCGCCGATCCAGAGCTCATCTCCCACTGCCATCGCCGCCGCCGGAATCTCCGTTGCCGCACCGTCGTCAAGACGCCACAGCGTATCCGGCAGCAATTGCTGCAGCCGATCCTCCGCCGACAGCTCTCGGCGCAAGCGGGAGTCGTAGCGCCGCGCGAGCAACAGCAGGAACACAAACATGCCGACGGAATCGAAGTACAGTGCACCCTCACCAGCGACCGTGTGCTGGACACTGACCGCGAAGGCAACGGTTATGGCCAGCGCGATCGGCACGTCCATGGACACCCCGCGGCGCAGCGACCGCAGCGCCCCGGTGAAGAAGGGTTGAGCGCAGTACCCGACCAAGGGGATCGTGAGCAGCATCGAGGCGTAGGCAAGCAGCGCGCGCATGGCCTCGGTCATGCCCCAGAACTCGCCAAAGTAGAGGGCCAGGGCCAGCATCATGCCCTGCATGGCGCAGATTCCCGCCGTACCAATGCGCTTCCATTCCGCCGCCGCCAGGGCACGCTCTTCGTCCGCCTTGTGCTCGAGCAGCTGCGGCGAAAAACCGAGCTCTTCGACCAAGCGCACCAGTGCGATGGGGTCCTGCTCGTCGGCGTGGGTAATGTAGACGCGACGGTTGAACGGATTGACCAGCACGGACTCGATCCAGCCCGCGGCCTCGAGCGCGCGTTCGACTTTAGATACGCAGGCCCCGCAGTGCATGTCATCAACGACTAGCGTCGTTGCGCTCACTTCGTGGCCTCCTTGTGCTCGGTTCGCCAACTGGTTTTGGAAAGCGGTGTCGCTTCCGTAGCGACCCGGGTCGTGTCGACCCGGGTCGCCAGGGTCATCAGTACGACACCCATCACAACGGCCATCAGCGGTGGCAGGAAGAGCACGGCCACAAACCACCGTGAAGACCACCGCGACAGCCCAGGCGAGGAACGCTTTCCGCCCGCAGGTTGGCGACGCTGTGGCGTTGCCTCAGGTGATTGATTCATGAACCGACTCCCGACACTGGCAACGACTGCTGCGCAACCGCCTTAGGTGCAAAAAATAGATTGGTTTCGCTGACGCAATCCGAAGCTTCCCCCGCTTCGGTCCGACTGAAGCACACGCTGAACCGCAGCGGCTGGCTGCCGACTCGCTCGCCGTCTGCTATCGAGACACGCAGCGGTGCGAGGATTGAGCCCCGAGGAGAGAGGTACCAGCGGGCGTCGGCATCAAGGTGAATGTCGTCCCCATTCGCCTCCGGTTCGACGGCGACACGTGCCCACATCGGCTGCCCGGACTTGTTGGTGAGCTTCAGTACGTACTCGTTTGCGATCGCGCCGTCCGCTGTCACCTGAAACAGAGCCCCACGGCCGCGCACGATTTCCATCATGAGGGGATCGCGCAGCGCAAGCGACGTCACGATGAACACCGCCATGGCGGCCACGGCGGCGGCATAGCCGACGCTGCGCGGCCGCAGCCAGTGGCGACTGCCGCCGGCCAGTTCGCGCTCGGAGGTAAAGCTGATCAGCCCCTGCGGCCGTTTCAGCTTGCGCATCACCTCATCGCAGGCATCGACACAGTGGGCACAGCTGATGCACTGATACTGCAGACCGTTGCGGATATCGATGCCCGTTGGGCAGACCTGAACGCAGATCGTGCAGTCCACGCAATCGCCCGTTTGCTTGCTGACGCCGCGCTTTTTCGCGCCTCGCGGATCTCCCCGGGCCGCATCGTAGGCAACGATGAGGGTATCGGGATCGAACATCGCCGACTGGAAGCGCGCGTAGGGACACATGTAGATGCACACCTGCTCGCGCAGCCATCCGGCGTTGCCATAGGTCGCCAGGGTGAAGAAGGCAATCCAGAACAGCGGCCAACCGCTGAGTTCAAGGGACACCATCGAGGCCAGCAACGGATGAACCGGCGTGAAGTAGCTCACAAAGGCAAGGCCTGTGAGCGCGGCAAGCCCGAGCCACAGCAGGTGCTTGAGGCCGCGTCGACGCACTTTGTTGAACGAAAGGGGTGCGCGTTCGAGCTTCTGCCGCGCCGATCGGTCACCTTCTGCGTACTGTTCGATCCACATGAACATCGCCGTCCAGACCGTCTGCGGGCAGGTAAAGCCGCACCAGACGCGACCGAACAGCGTCGTGACGGTAAACAGCAGGAACGCACCGATGATCAGCAGTGCACCGCAGATCCACAGATCTTCGGGCCAGAAGGTGAGGCCAAACAGGTGGAACTGCCGCGCACCGAGATCGAACAGAATCGCCTGGCGGCCTTCCCAATACAGGTGCGGAGCACCAAAGAAGCCGAGCAACAGCGGCCAACCGGTAAACCAGCGCAGGTACTGGTACTTACCGCTGACCGAGCGGGTGATGATTTTCTCCCGCTTCTGATAGAGATCGACCGGGCCAAAGCCAGAGATCTCCGTCAGATCGATGCGCTCGCCGGTGCTCACGAATCAGTCCCCGGCGTCCAGCCCGACGACGTAGGCTGCGAGTATCCGCGCCCGTTCCGCGCCCAACAGATCGCCGTGCGCGGGCATCTTACCGCTGCGACCGTTAGCCACAGTTTCCTGAATCGCAGCCAGGGACCCACCGTAGAGCCAGATGCTGTTGGTAAGGTCCGGTGCGCCCAGCGCCGGGTTACCGGTCCCGTCGGCCTGATGACACGCAACGCAGAACGTTTTGAAGTGACCCTCGCCGGCAGCCGCAAGCCCTGCGTCGTGCTCGGCCGAGCTGAGCGACCGAACGTAGTGGCTCACCGCCAGCACGCCGTCGTCCTGAAGCGCTGCCTGCCAGCCTGGCATCGCCGCCTGGCGACCGTTCAGCACCGTCTGCGTGATCGTGGCCAAGTCGTCCCCGTAGAGCCACTCACTGTCTTGAAGGTTCGGAAAACCGGCGCTGCCTTCGGCGTTGATGCCATGGCAGGTGGAGCAATGGTTGAGGAACAGCCGCCGGCCAATTTGTCGACTCAATGGATCGGCGACCAGCTCACTGTCGCTGCGCGCCGCCAGCTGCTCATACAGCGGTTGAAACTGGGCATGAAACTCATCCGCCTCGACGTCGTGCTTGCCGGCAGAAGACCATTCGAGCTGACCCTCGTAGTTGCCGAGCCCCGGGAAAAACACCAGGTAGCCGAGGGCGAACACGATCGAGATGACGAACATGTAGACCCACCACATGGGTAATGGGTTATCGAGCTCCTGGATACCGTCCCATTCGTGCCCCGTATCGTCGTTCGGCGTCACCTTGCGATTCGCCAGCAGCAGCCAGACCATGGCAGCGAGGCTGCCCAAGGTGCCGATGACGACAAACCAGTGCCATGCAGCAGCCATCATTCCGTCTCCTCAAACAATGCGTTGGCAGCGCTGTCCCAGCGGTCTCGCTGCGACGGCGCGTACACCCAAATCGTCAGCACCACGGCAAATGCCGTAAGCCCGACAAGCGACAGCAGCGTGCCGATCATTGGCCACCTCCGTAGGTCTTCATCTCGAGGCCCTGGGTCTGCAGGTACGCAATGAGCGCTTCAGACTCGTAGACGCCCTCAACGCTCGCCTCGGCCGCGGCGATGTCCTCATCGGTGTAGGGCACACCTACGGTGCGCAGCGCGCGCATCTTCGCAGCCGTCGACTTACCGTCGAGGGTGCGTTCGAACAGCCAGGGATAGGCCGGCATGTTCGACTGCGGTACGACGCTGCGGGGGTTGTACAGATGGGCCGCGTGCCAGTCGTCGCTATAGCGCCCGCCAACGCGCGCGAGGTCCGGGCCGGTACGCTTGGAACCCCAGAGGAAGGGATGTTCGTACACGTCTTCTCCGGCAACAGAGTAGTGCCCGTAGCGCGCCGACTCGTCCCGCAACGTCCGCACCATCTGCGTGTGGCAGCCAACGCACCCCTCGCGGATGTAGATGTCGCGGCCTTCAAGCGCGACCGCGCTGTAGGGTTCAAGCCCTTCTACCGGTGCCGTCTGGTTCTGGTTGAAGATCAGCGGCAACATTTCCACCATGCCGCCGAAGCTCACCGTCAGCACCGTCAACAGCACCAGCCAGCCGACGTTTTTTTCGATCCATTCGTGGTTCATTACTTAGCTCCTACCGGCAGAGGGGAGGCGCTGATGCTGGCCGCAGCGGGCACCAGATCCAGATCGTCAATAAGCGGTGTTGCCGATACCGCAGGCTCGTAAGCGCTGCGACCGCGGGCCGTCATGTAGACGTTGTAGGCCATGATCAACATGCCGCTTAAGAAGATCGCTCCGCCAATGAAGCGGACGATGTAGCCGGGGTAGCTCGCTTCCACTGCCTCGACGAAGCTGTAGGTCAGCGTTCCGTCGATGTTGGTTGCTCGCCACATGAGCCCCTGCAGCAGTCCGTTCACCCACATGGATGCGATGTAGATCACCGTACCCAGGGTCGAGAGCCAGAAATGCAGGTTGATCAGGCGTGTGCTGTACATGTCGCCCTGGCGGCGTCCGTAAAGCACCGGGATGAGGTGATACATGGCACCAATGCTGATCATCGCAACCCACCCCAACGCGCCGCTGTGCACGTGACCGATGGTCCAGTCGGTGTTGTGAGACAGCGCGTTGATGGTCTTGATCGACATCATGGGACCTTCGAAGGTCGACATGCCGTAGAACGACAGCGACACGATCAGAAACTTGAGAATCGGATCGGTCCGCAGTTTGTCCCAGGCGCCGGAGAGGGTCATGATCCCGTTGATCATGCCGCCCCAAGAAGGCGCCAGCAGCACTAGGCTCATGACCATGCCGAGGGTCTGCGCCCAATCGGGCAACGACGTGTAGTGCAGGTGGTGGGGACCGGCCCAGACGTAGATCGCAATCAGTGCCCAGAAGTGCACCACGGACAACCGGTAGGAATACACCGGGCGCTCGGCCTGCTTTGGTACGAAGTAGTACATGATCCCGAGAAAGCCTGCCGTCAGGTAGAAACCGACGGCGTTGTGGCCGTACCACCACTGCACCATGGCGTCGACGGAACCGGAGAACACCGAGTAGCTCTTGAAGGCGCCGACAGGAATCGCAAGGCTGTTAACCAGGTGCAGCACCGCCACACCGATGATCAGCGCGCCGAAGAACCAGTTCGCAACGTAGATGTGCTTAACCCGGCGCTGCGCCAGGGTGCCGAAAAATACGATGCCGAACGCCACCCAGACGAGGGTGATCAGAATGTCGATCGGCCACTCGAGCTCCGCGTACTCCTTCGACGTGGTGATGCCTAGGGGCAGCGTGATGACGGCCGACAGGATCACCGCCTGCCAGCCCCAGAACACAAATTCGGTCAGCGGTTTAGAAAACAGGCGCGTATGACAGGTGCGCTGGACGATGTAAAACGTTGATGCCATCAGGGCGCAGCCACCGAAAGCAAAAATCACCGCGTTGGTGTGCAGCGGCCGCAGGCGACCGAAGCTCAACCAGGGGGTATCAAAATTCAGCGCCGGCCAGACCAGCTGTGCAGCCAGCAGCAGACCAACGGCCATGCCGATGACACCCCAGACCACGGTCATGAGCGCGAAGCGGCGGACGACGTCGAAGTCGTAGCCGACCTCCCCCGTGTCCAGAGTTGCGGCATCCGACGCCATCAGGAAACCTCCATCGATTTGATTGAAATCGCTAGCACGTCACAGGGCACCCCGTGGAGTACGGCGTTAGCGGTTGAGCCGAGCAGCAGCCCAAGGCCCTGGCGACCGTGGGTTCCCATGATGATCAGCTGGGTGTCTTGCTCAGCAGCGAAGGCCTTGATCTCCATCGATGGACTTCCGACGCGCACATGGGCCCGCTCGGCATCGATCCCGAAGTCAGCGACTAGGGTTTTGAGCTGCCCCGTCGTCTGTTTGACCGCTTCGTCTTCGAAGGCCAGGGCCGAAGCAGCCATCGGTGCCATATCGAGCCCGCCATAGACGCGCGCCAGCGGACGTACGACGGTCAGCACATCGACGCTGACCCCAGCACCGGCACTTGCGAGAAAGTCGCGGGCTGCACCGAGCACTTCTTCGGCCTCCTCGGTCAGATCCACGGCGACTAACACCCGTTGGTAACGCACAACAGCCCTCCGGTCCTTGCTTTAACCGGATGAGATGCTAAGGAGTGGCGGCCAGCGGCCATATCCGGATTTGCCCGAGCCCCCCTTCGGGTTTCCCCTAGTGACACAAAGCGAAGACCGCGGTGTCAGCCTTCCGAGACACTCAAGCCCCACATCGAGCACGCGCTGTGGCAGTCTTAGATCACCAACTGCTGGGGGTTATCTGTGGCCACAGGCTGGTCCGCCAACAACGCGCTCTCGATTCTGGATGCTGCCGTCGATCCCATCATCACGATCGACTCGAGCGGCCATATTCAGTCCGTCAATCGCGCCACTGAGGACGTGTTCGGTTATCCGCCAGATGAGCTGCTCGGGCAGCCGCTGGCGATGCTCATGCCCGAGCCGCACCGTTCTCACCACCAGGGCTACATCGAGCACTATCTGGCCACCAACCAGGCCAAAATCATCGGCATCGGTCGCGAACTGCCGGCGCTGCGCAAAGACGGCCGGGTGTTTCCCATGTCGCTGGCCATTAGTGAAGTCCGCGACTCCAGCGGCCGCTACTTCGCCGGCGTCGTCCGGGACCTGAGCGATCAGAAAGCCGCCGAGGCCAGCGTGGTCGAGCAGCGCGAACGGCTGGCCCGGGTGTCTCGGCTCAGCACCATGGGCGAAATGACCGCGAGCATCGCGCACGAGATCAACCAGCCGCTCACGGCCATCGCCATGTACGCCCAGGCCTGCACCCGGATGCTGCAGCAGGCGTCGCCGGACCGGGACAAACTGATTTCCGCCCTCGACAAGCTCAACAAGCAAACGCTGCGCGCCGGGGCTGTGATCGAGCGAATCCAGCAGTTCGTACGCAATGAGAGCAGCGAGAAGTCGATCGTCGACATCAACGACATGGTGCGGGGGCTGGAACATCTGGCTGCGGGCGACGCACGCTTGAATGGAATAACCCTCGACTTCGAATTGTCCCCCGAGCTGCCGCTGGTGTTTTGCGATCCCGTGCAGATCCAACAGGTCACGCTAAATCTGCTGCGCAACGCCATCGACGCAATGGTCGAAGTCGATTGCCGCTACGGTCACGTCGTCGCTCTGCGCACCGCCCTTCGAAATGGGACCACGGTCGAAGTCAGCGTCACCGACAGCGGTGTCGGGATTCCGACGGATGAACCGCCGAACCTGTTCCAGGCTTTTCACACCACCAAAAGCGACGGCATGGGCATGGGCCTGTCGATCTGTCGCTCAATCATGGAGTCGCACGGCGGCACGCTCGACTTTGAGCGAAACCCCGACCACGGCTGCCGTTTCTTCTTTCAGCTCCCCGTTGGAGACCGAACCGATGACTGACCCACGCCTGATACACGTGGTGGACGACGATGAGGCCGTACGCGACTCGATCAGCTTCCTGTTGGACACGATCGACCTCCGCTACGAGACCCATGAGAGCGCCGACGCGTTCCTGGCTCGCTTTGATCCGGCAACGACCGCGTGCCTGATCCTGGATATCCGGATGCCGGGTATGAGCGGTCTCGACCTGCAGCAACACCTGCTCGACGCCAAGCAGGACGCGCCGATTGTCTTCATCACCGGCCACGGCGACATCCCCATGGCGGTAGAGGCCATGCGTAAAGGGGCGCTGGACTTCATCCGCAAGCCGTTCCGAGACCAGGAGCTGCTCGACCGGATCCAGGAAGCCATGAATGTCGGTGAGCAGCGAGCCGCCCACCGGGCCCGCGCCGAGGAGGCCGGGGCGCTGGTCGATAGTTTGACGGCCCGCGAACGACAGGTTTTCGAACGGGTTGCCTCAGGTCAGGCGAACAAAGTGATTGCCATCGACCTCGGCATCAGTGAACGCACGGTTGAGATTCATCGCAGCAACGTCATGCAGAAGACCAAATCACGGTCGCTGGCGGATCTCGTGCGTCTGCACTTGCAGCTCGAGCGTATGGCTGAGTCAGCAGAAGGGGCGACCGACTAGTGCCGAAACCCCGCACCGCCCGGGCTCACGAACCTGGTGCGGCCATCAGGCCGCAGATCATCTTTTGCGGGCAGCCGGCTGGATTACGCGGAGGCTCTTGATCCGTTTAGGTACATCTGCGGATACCGGCGTGACGCTGCGATGGTTAACGTTTCGCTATGAGCGACGTCCGCCAGTTTCGTGTCGATCTCCCCATGCCGGCCGTACGCGTCGTCGAGAGCGATGCCGCGGTGCGCGATTCGATCTGCGGGCTGCTTGAACTGTGGGATATCGAGGCCTACAGCTTCAGCCGCGGTGAGGCCTTCCTGGAAGACTTTCGGCACCTGCCCGGCGGCATCGTACTCTGCGCGGCAGAGCTGCCGGACATGCATGGACTGGACGTCTATGAGGCCGTTATCGATGAAGCCCCAGGAACGGAGTTTGCCCTGCTGATCAGCCGCCGGGTGCGCGACACAGCCATAGAAGCCCAGCTTGCCGGCGTGACGAACATTCTGCACAAACCCGTGATCGATACCGAACAGCTGCTCGAGTTTGTTGGCGTAGAGCGCTAAGCCGCAGCAGACGCGGCAGTGATTGCCGTCGCTTTTCGGCCTTTGCTAGGGTGCGCGAGCCATCCAAACCTCCGAGACGTCCTTGCCAGAGCACTCATCGATCCGGGATCCGCACCCCGAGCACGCCGCCCCGCGCTTTTCGCCCCCTCGGGTGCTGCACATCGCTCATCAGCAGCTGCGTCGCTACGGCGCCACGCGCGTGAGTTGGGCACGCAAGCTCGATCTTGGGTTGGTGCGCGCGGGCTTCGATCTCCACATCTTCTCCGACCGGGATGTCGCCGCCTTTGAAGCACCGTTTGGCATTCGGGCACTGGGTGAGCGGCGAGCGCAGCAGCGATTGCTGGAAATGGCCGAAGCAGTCGAACCGGATCTAGTGATCGTCGGCCACTGCGACAGCATCACCAACGCAACGCTCCAGACGCTGCGGGTACCGCGGCCAGAGCTGCGCATGATCCACTGCAACAACGATCCGCTGTTCGTACCGAGTAATGCTGCACGCATCGCACACCGTGCCGAAGTTTGTGACGCGGTCATCGTCTCCACCGGTCGAACGACGCTCAAGGAACGGTTTCCCGAGCTCGCCGGCCGGGTGTTCCATATGCCAAACCCTGTTGATCCAACCATCGAACGCTACGACGGCAGCACCCGTTCGAACCAGTCCACGGACCTGATTTTCTGCAGCAAAAGCGAGAACTTTACCGACCGCCTGTCTCTCGTAAGCAGCCTGCGGACCGCGGTTGCCGACGAACTGCGCTTTCGTACCCCCGGCGCATTCGGCGAGCCCGGTGTCTGGGGCCTCGACTACGACCGCGCACTTGCTGACAGCCGCATGGGGCTCAACATCAACCGGCAGGAAGGTGACTACTGGTACTCGTCAGCGCGGATGGCTCAGCTTGGTGGCAACGGGCTGCTCGTCTTCACGCACGGTGACAACGGCTTTCAGCAGCTGTTTCCCGCCGAAACGCTTGTCTACTTCAACGATGCAGCGTCACTGATCTCCGCCGTCCGCCAGTTTCATAACGACGACGCTATGCGCCGCACCTGGGCGGAACGCACGAGACGGTTTTTCCACGACGAACTCAACAGTACGCGCTACGCACGCTACATTGCCGAGACCGGGCTGGGCGTGCCATACAGCGAGGACTACGTCTGGCTCCACAATGACTGACCCTACGCCTCGGCTGCTGTTGACACAGGAAACGCCCTTCGCGAGCGGCGGCAATCGATTGTGTTTCGTGCACCCACAGGACCCGTCGATCTGCGTCAAGGTTGCTCATCCGGACGTCTCTCTGGCGGAGAAGCGCAAACGCAAAGGATTGAAGGGCAAGCTGAAGCCAGCGGTTGCGTTCGATGAGAATCGCAGCGAACAGCGCACGTTGGAGACGCTGATCAAGCAGATCGGGCCTGCGCTTCACCACCACGTCCCCGCGTACCACGGCATGATCGACACCGATCTGGGCCTGGGCATCCAGGTGGGTCTGGTGCGCTGCACGGACGGCACAATTGCCCGCACCCTCAAACAGCGAGTCTGGGAGGACGGCGTTGTGCCGGCACTCAGCACCGCGCTTGAGACCTTCGCCGCATACTGGATCCAACACCGGATCCCGTCCCGCGCGCTGCTACTGCATAACCTGGTCGTGGAAGAACGCCCAACGGGGCTCCACCTCTGGGTGATCGACGGGCTCGGATCGAGCGATCTCCTGCCCTTGAGCCGCTGGAGCCCGCGACTTGCACAGCGCAAAGCGCAGCGAAAGATCGCCGATCTCTACGAACGGATCGATACGCTGTTGATGATCAAAGAACGCGGCGGTAATCCGGGCCGCCACGGCTTCCTACCGAAAGCTGCAACCAGCGAGCTCAACAACCCGACCGCTCGCGGCTGAGGAGAGACCGGCGGGGTCAGTTCCGGGCTACCGGTTTTTGCAACAGCACCGGCGGTTTGGTCGAGATCGAGGTCGAGCGCTATCGATCTCGCGCAGACGCATCGCTTGCTCGTTTACATAGTGCTCCGCCAGGCTGTAGCCGTCGGCACGCAGCTCAGCCACATCGGTAAACGTCTGCGGGTCGAGCCCTTCGCGTCGTTCCCAGTCATCCGGGAGTCCATCGCCATCGGTGTCGCGCGGTGCGGTCCCCGGCACCAGATCACCGAGCAGCGCGGTTACGGGACTACCCCAGCGGCCCGTTCGAGTTCGAACCTCGGCAATGACTTGTTCACTGAAGGGATCCCGAGGCCAGGCGCCGGCCTCATCGAGCACCAGCTCCCGTGCCTCGCTCGCCGGTAGAACGCGCGCCGGATGCGTGATCGTAAACGCCGGCCGCTCGCTGACGAAGTAGTCGCGACAGTCGCCATCGCGGAAATAGGCGCACACGAACGCGTTCAGGCTGACCGGGTCGTCAATTGGCTCAAACCCATTACCGCGGTCGAAACGATTGTCGCTGTAGAAATACCGAATCGATGGGTTGGCGCGCCCGGCATCGAGCAGCGCGGGTTTCATTTCCGCATCGCCGCCCTGCACATAGCTGTTGCCCTCGATGATGAAGGGGCCATTCGCCTGATTGTGGTGCACCCAGGCATCGCGCACGTTATAGATAAGATTGTTCACCGTTTCCGCAGGCCCGGTGGCCAACGCCGGAGTACGGGCGCGATGGTGAGCAAACAGGTTACGCAACACGCTGATGCGCGTGCTGTCCGGGCCAGCAATCAACGCGTAGTTGTGAACCCCTTCCGGATGCCCCCTCGTCTGAGAACTCTCAATGCTCGAGTTCTGAATGGTTACGTCCCGAGCGCGCCAGAAATCCACTGTCTCATCGACCCCGTGGCTGACGGTGACGTGATCCAGCATTACCCGGCTGACCGTCGAGAACTGCACGGCGTCGTACTGATTGCCCGCTACGGAGCCATCGTAGGCCGGAGCCCGTACGCGTAGGTGACGAATTACAAGGTTGCTCACCCCAGCGCCGTAGTTGGCTACGAGACGACCGTTCAGCGTAATGCCCGCACCCGGTGCGGTCTGGCCAGCGATCGTGAGGTCCCCGTGGTCAATGCGTAGCTCTGGTGCCGAAATGACCCCGGACACCTCAAACACAACGATGCGTGGGCCGGCCTGATCGATCGCAGCCTGCAGGCTACCGGGACCTCGCGCGTTGAGATTCGCGACTTTGACAATCGGCCCGCCGCGACCCCCAGTAGCCGTGGCACCAAAGCCCATCGCGCCGGGAAACGCCGGCACTTCGGCACGCACCGCGGTCGCCGGGACCAACGATGCCAACAGGACGACGCAACGCTGCAATTCAGTCAATACGCGCCTGCGCATAGCCCGACAGCACGACATCGCCGGCCTCGTTACGGGTTTCCACCACCAGGTCTACAAGCCCCGCTTCAAGCTTTTCGACCGTCGCCGTCGCGTGCAGTGTGTCGCCAGGCCAGACCTGCTTCGTGAAGCGCACCCCGTACTTGGTAAGGCGCCCGTCACCGACATAGTTAGTCAGCATGCGCCCGGTCATGCCCATGGTGAGCATGCCGTGGGCAAAGACCGAGGGATAGCCGGCGACCTGGGTGGTGAACACCTCGTCGGTGTGGAGCGGGTTATAGTCACCGGATGCGCCCGCGTACTGAACGATCTGGGTCCGCTTCAGGTCTTCGACCAAACATTCCGTGTAGCTGTCACCGACTTTCAGTTCCGCGTGAGAAAGTGCCATGCCAAACCTCCCTTACTGATCCACCGGTCGCTCGGTGCGCACACCGACACCGCGCGCCGTGATAACCAGTTCGCCGGTCTGATCGCGGTATTCCGTAATCGTCTCGGAAAACACCAGCTTGCCGGATCGTTTGCCTTCTTTTTCCCAGGTCTTGCCGGGCTTTACTTCGGCCGTGAGGACGTCCCCCGGCGAGACATGACGGTGGTATTCGAAGTGCTGCTCGGCGTGCAGACCGCCCCCACCACCGCCACCGCCTCCCCCGCCGCCACTCGACGGCTTGGCACCGGTGGGTTCCTTACCTGACCCGAACCAGGGCGCACCGATTTTCGGCCGCAGAAAGTAGTCCGGGTCGAACTGCGCACTGGCCTGCGCAAAGGTTGGGGGCGCGATAATTTTCCCCGGCTCTGTCTGTGCCGCTGCCTCGGCGTCTTCGTAGATCGGGTTGGCGTCGCCGATCGAGCGCGCAAACATCAGGATGTGACTCGCTTCAATAGGAAACTTATCAACTGCCATAGACCCTCCCCTGGATTCAGGCGTTCAGTGATAGTGGCTCTAGCTGGCGCGGCTCAGCCGCTCAGCGACATGTCTTCGATGAATGCCTGCGACTCGGCAATCGACGTCTCCATTTCGCGAATCAGCGTCGAAACATTCGACTCGATGCTGACAAGTTCGGTTTTCAATGACGCAATGGCCTGCGCATTCAGGTTGTGCTTAAGAAACAGCACATTGTCTTTGAAGGCCGTTAGCACCGGATCCATGCGCGACTCGGCCCGGCGCATGGCTCGAATCAAATCGGCGTACTTCGCCTCTGACTCTTTCAGCTGGCGCTCGCTGGCGCTGCGGTAGTTCGGATTTGAAATCTCGCCGAGTTCGGATCGCCACTCGCGAAACAGGTCGTCGGAAACGTTTTCGACGTCATCGATCCGCTCCGACACATCTTCTGCCCGACTCCGGGCATCGTCGTAGGAATCGCTCAAGCGATCATAGATCGAGCGCAGGCCACTCGGCTCGACGGCAACCAGACTACTGAACTGCTCGAGGGCGTCAGCGAACTCTTCCTTGGCCGCTTCCTGAGCTTCCTGGGCCGCTTCAATGTTGCTGATCAGAAAGTCCCGTTTCTCATAGCCGAACTGCTCCCAGAAGCTGTAGCTGATGGTTTCGCAGCCACCGAGCAGCGCAAAGATACAGAGACCAAAGAGTGTTTTGCTGATCGACACGATTTCTTTTCCCCCACAAACAAAAAGGCCGCCTCATATGAGGCGGCCAGTATCGCAATTCCCGCGAGGGAACGAAATCAGACAACTACTGCGCCCGTACTTCCCGGGTCGCAGACAGCACCGCGGACACACGGCGATTGCGCTGTCGGCCCTCGTTGGTGTCGTTGCTGCTGATCGGTCGCGACTCGCCGTAGCCGACGTAGGTCAGCCGAGCTGCGGGAATGCCGGCCTGGTTGATCAGATAGTTGTATACCGACTGGGCGCGGCGCTCAGACAGCTGCTGGTTGTAGCTCTCGGCCCCGGTGTCGTCCGTATGTCCTTCGATGACCGCGTTGGCCGCCGGGAACTGACGGAGGAACGTAACCGCGTCGCGAATCTCCGGGATCTCGGAGCTGCGGATGTCGGCCGAGTTGGTGTCGAATTCGATCGACATGTCGATCGTCACATCTTCCTCGAGCACGACGTAGCAGCCGTTCTCGTCAACGAGCGCGCCAGCCTCAGAGTTCGGGCACTGGTCCTTGTAGTTCGGTACGCCGTCGCCGTCGGAGTCGAGGGCACAGCCGTTGCGGTTTACCTCAACGCCGGCCGGTGTGTTCGGGCAGTCGTCGTCCTTATCCGCGACACCGTCGCCGTCCGTGTCGGCATCCGGAGGACAACCGCGGCTGTCAACCTCGACGCCAGCGGGTGTATCGGGGCACATGTCATCACCGTCGACGACGCCATCACCGTCGCTGTCGAGCTCGCAGCCGTCGGGGCCGACGTCACGCCCAGCAAGCGTACCGGGGCAGTCGTCGTTTCGGTCCGGCACGCCGTCACCGTCGGTATCAGCGGGGGCGGCCTTATCTACGGGCCCGAGAATGGCGGACAAGCCCATGAACACGAAGGGCGAGAAACTGCCTGCCTCTTCGCTGTAGACGCCGCGAACATCCGCGCGCAGGGAAAAGCGCGGGCTCAACGCGCCAAACACGCCGACACCGAGGTTTGCCTGGTCGTCGTCGATGTCGTCGGCCACGCCTTCAAATTCGAAATCCGTTCGGCCAACACCGACGGTGGCGAAGGGTTGCCAAGCTCCGCGCTGCGGCATGAACTTCCACAGGCCGTTCAACCAGAAGGAGTTGGCGTCGTCGGTTCCCGTTTGACCGTTGAGGTCGAAATCAAACTCATAGGAACCAATCATAACTTCCGCGAGGAAGCGATCGGTCATAGGGAAACCAATGATTCCGGTCAGGCCAACACTTTCGTCTTCACTGCCGAAATCGTCGGGCGCCTGCAGGTAGCCAATGCCGGGCACGATGTAGGCCTGGCCGACGTTCGGTCCGCCGTACGTTTCATCATCGGCGTACAGCGCGCTGCTGCTGAAAAGCACGATCGCAGCCGCAAAGGTACGAGCGGCGACTCTCATCACTGACATCAAGTCTCTCCTTTAAGTCAGCCAGACACCCGTCTGTGCCTCCTGAACCGCTCTATGTGCAGGGTCCTGGGGCTCGGGTATCAGGCTGTAATCACGTCGCTGACCGCCCGCATCACAGGGCCAACGCCAGCTGAGGTAACAATCACCGGCTCTTTAACCGGTTCGGACCCCCTGATCCGAATCCGGCGAAGCCTAGGCTAAGGACCTTCTGTTGTACAGTCTGAAATCAAGCCCTTACGCCAGCCACTTGCCACTTAGGCGAGGAATTTACGAGGAGGAAATAAAAACCGCCGACCTGGAGAGGCGGTCGGCGGTTGGAGTCGACCTCAGGGAGGCCTCAAGGGGATAGAGATCGCCTGAGCCTCGATTCGGAGTACCTCGGTGCTCGTTGAGCCAGTGGTCCAATTGTTCCGATGATCAATTGTCCAACTACTCGACGAACGCTGAGACCCTCATCAGCGGTGCCCCTGCTGTAGCCTTAGCTACGGGACCAGTATCTTCGCGAGCTGTTACGCCGAAATTTCTCCCGCGTCGGCTTTTGTAACCGGTTGTTTCAGCCTGGCTGAGGAAGTGTGGAGGAAAGCTGCAAGGGAATGAGCTTGCCGCAGCAGGGCCCCGGGAAAATCTAATTTCCTTTATATTTTCAGAGCGTTAGGAGATCCAGAGGGATGACGATCGGCCCCTGGAAGCTCATGCACGCGCCGGGGTTCGTGCACCCAGCTCCGCAGGCAACAGCCAAACCCGAGCGCAGGTACCCCCCTCTGGGGCAGCGAGTAGTTCAACGAGCCAGCCGTGGGTTTCACAGAGCTGGCGGGCGATGGCGAGCCCGAGACCGCTGCCGCCGGTAACCACGCTGCGGGAGCGATCCAGGCGGTAGAACGGCTGGAAGACGTTGTCCCGCTCAGCGTCCGGTATCCCGGGCCCCTGGTCCACAACATCCACCAGACCTACCCCGATCTCCACCCGCACATCGTTCGCATGCTGGACCGCGTTATCGATGAGATTCGTCAGGACGCGCTGCAACGCCCCGGGCGCGACCCGGATTGGCTCCATGGCTGTCGGTCCATCAACCGGTGGCGGGCGGTCGTAGCGGCTGACGACGTCGCGCACAAACGCGGCCAGGTCAATGGGCTGAGGTTTCTCCTGCGTTCCCCGGGCGAGCTGTAGCGCATCATTGATCAGCGCTTCCATGCCGCTGAGGTTGCGCTCCAGCCGCTCGACGAGGTCGCGATCGACATCGTCCGGCAGCAGCTCCAGCGCCAACCGCATTCGCGTCAGCGGTGTACGGAGATCGTGGCTGATGCCGGCCAGGAGCGTCGTTCGATTGGCCAGCAGGTTGGCGATGTCCCGAGCCATGGTGTTGAAGTTGCGCGCCAGCGAAACGAGCTCCCGAGGCCCTTCTTCCGGCAACGGTTCAAAGTCCGAGGCGCCACGAAAGGTTTCCGCCCGCTTGGCCGCCTGCACCAGCGGGCGGGTCACCCGTCGGGCCAGCGACAGCGACGTGAGCAGGACCACACCGACCCCCAGGACCGTAATGATCACCGCCGGAAACAGCGGCTGCACCGCACGAAAGCTCGGCGCAAAGCCGATCTGCAGCATCGACCCGGCCATGGGTACGTTAGCCCACAGGAGTTCGTCGGCAGCAAGGAATGCAATCGGCACGTCGAGACGCACCGCAAGCCGATCGCGGATCAGTTCCGTAAAGCCGTCGAGGTCCTTGGCTACCGGTAGCTCACGAACGTCTGCACTCAGAATCAAGTCGTGGTTCTCGGCCATCTCTAACTCAAAGAATGGCCGCGCGGCAGGCGGCAACTCGACCCAGGTTTGCGCCGACAGAACGACGAGCGCCGCCGCGTCGTCTGCCGAGCGGAGCGAAATGGGCCGGATGACAAAGGTGTACAGCGAAACGGTGGCGATGAGCGCGATAATTGCGACGGACAACCCGACAATCAGGTTGGTTCGCAACAGCAGGGACGTATCGGCAAACCGCCCCCGGCGCGGCGCCTTATCCGTCACCATCGGGACAGAACATGTAGCCCTTTCCCCAGACCGTACGAATAAAACGTGGGGCCGATGGGTCGTCCTCGATCTTGCCGCGCAGTCGGGTGATCCGCACGTCGATACTGCGGTCGAACGGCGAACGCTCAGCACCGGTCAAACGATCGAGGATACGGTCACGATCAAGCACCTTGTTCGGCTCCGAAACGAGGATCGCAAGCAGATCGAACTCGCCGGTCGTTAGCGATACCGTTTCTCCGCCGCGACTCAAGCGATGTGCCGAACGATCGAGCTCGAAGGCCCCAAACCGAATGGGACGGTCAGCGCGCTCCGGCGTCACCGCCCGCGCCCGTCGCAACACGGCCCGGATGCGCGCTAAAAGCTCCCGCGGATTGAACGGTTTGCCCAGATAGTCGTCGGCACCGATCTCAAGCCCCACGATCCGATCCACGTCTTCGCCCTGGGCGGAAACGATGATGACCGGCAGATTGAGAGCGCCTTTGATGCGACGCGCGATCGACAGCCCGTGTTCCCCGGGCAACATGAGATCGAGCACGATGAGGTCCGCTTCATGATCAGCAAGGTGCGCATCCATCGCTTCACCGGACTCCACTGCGGCAACGTCGAAGCCCTGCTTCTCGAGATAGGCGCAGGTGAGTTCACGCAGCTCAGGATCGTCATCGACGACGAGAAGTCGCGCCGATTCCACATCGCCCGAATCACTCATCGACGCAACCGACCTGCGGTGTGCCAAGACCGTTCGCGTGTCGCGGGAATGGAAGCGCTACCGCTCATGGGAAATCAGCGGCGTGGATCGAAGCCCAGGACCCCGTCCGAAACCGTTTGCGACGGGCGCTCAAAGCCCGCTTTTGGATTCGCATCCCGACTCGGGCCATGGCGGCGCTGCTCGAAGCCCACTCCAAAGGTCAGCGCCCCGCTCGCGCGCTGCGGCGCCCGCGGCTGAGCGGGATCGGCGGAGGGCGGGGCGGTCGGCGGTCCCGCCAACGTGGGTTCTGTCGATGACGGCTGATCCGCATCAGCAACCGGCGCAGCGCGCCGAACAATCCGGGTCTCGATACTCAGCGTGCCGCCGTTGCGACGCACCACGTGGCCGTAACGACGCTGGACCTGCAGCGGGATGCGTTTTGATGCGCGCTGCTGCTTGGCCGCCATTCGCGCAGTCACCGTTCGCAGCAACGCGCGCCGCTGGACGGCATCCAGGGACTGCCAGTGCGTACTCAAGCTTGTGAGTTCCCGATCGCTGAGCGTCGCAATCGCTTCCGCACTGGGCAGCGTCAGCACCGGAGCTGCGGCGAGCACCGGCGGGCTACCGGAAGGATCCGATGGACCGGACCCGAGCGGTGTGCTCGTGGGGTCCACGGGAGCCGCAACCGCGGGGGCCGCCGCACGAAGCGTCGTAGACGCGGCAAGCGCCGCACCGACAACGAGTGCCCAGAGCACGCCGAAGAGGCGCGCTGACACCAAACCGAGGGGCCAAAGTCGAACCATCCCACTATTCTCGCGGGCGGCTGTTTCTTGACCATTTCGATCAAGTTTCAACTTGTAACGCCCGTGGTAGCGCCATCGATGGGTGCGCTTTCGACCTGCGGGATGTGAACGCTTGAACCCTCAGCCCCGGATCCTCTCGCCTCAGGCTGCCTCAAAGAGGCCGGCAGCGCCCATGCCGCCGCCGATGCACATCGACACCACACCATACTTCTTGTTGCGGCGCTGAAGCTCACGCAGCACAAGCCCCGTCATCCGCGAGCCGGTCATTCCAAAGGGGTGGCCGATACTGATGCTACCGCCGTTGACGTTGTAGATTTCGTTGTCGATGCCCAGCGCATCGCGGCAGTAAAGGCACTGCGAGGCGAAGGCTTCGTTGAGCTCCCAGAGATCGATGTCGTCGATCTTGAGGCCCGCGTTCTCAAGCAGCCGCGGAATGGCGAACACCGGTCCGATGCCCATCTCGTCGGGCTCACAGCCCGCGACGGTAAAGCCCCGGTAGATGCCGATCGGCTCAATGCCGAGCTGAGCCGCGCGCTCGGCGCTCATAAGGAGCGTCATGGACGCACCGTCGGAGAGCTGCGACGCATTGCCGGCGGTGACGGAGCCGTCGTCTTCAAACGCTGGCTTCAGTGACGCCAGGCCCTCGAGGGTCGTGTTCGGGCGGTTGCACTCATCCCGATCGACGACCACATCGACGTGGCTTTCTTCGCCGGTCGCTTTGTCGACTTTCAGCATGGTCGCGTTCATGGGAACGATTTCATCGGCTACCGCACCGACCTCAACGGCTTTCGCGTAACGCTGCTGGCTCTGCAGCGCGTAGGCGTCCTGAGCTTCGCGGGTCACCTGATAGCGGCGCGCCACGACCTCGGCTGTGTTGCCCATAGCCATAAAGATGTCGGGCTTGTCTTCCGTTAGACGCTTGTTCAGCTCCGCCTTTGCGGGCTGCTGACGGTTGCGCATGGAAATCGAATCAACGCCCCCAGCAATGGCGACCTGAGTCTGCCCTGTAGCGATCTGATTGGCGGCCATGGCGATGGTCTGGAGACCGGAGGAGCAGAACCGGTTGATGGTGACACCGCTGGTGGTCACCGGGAGCTTCGACAGGATCACAGCGAGGCGCGCCAGGTTACCGTCCTGCTCACCCACGTGGCTGGCTGCACCTACGTAGACGTCTTCGACCTCATCTGCCGCGACCTTGCCGTTGCGATCCAGCAGCGAGTCAATGCAGTGCGCCAGCATGTCATCGGATCGCGTCAGGTTGAAACTGCCGCGGAAGGACTTCGCGAGCCCCGTGCGAACGCTGTCGACGATAACGACGTCTTTCATAGCCATGAGAATTCCCCTCTGAGTGGTCAGGATCAGCGATCCAGATAGTCATTAGTGGTCATAAATCGGGCGCCAATGGTACAGGGAAAGCGGGACCAGGGGGCGATCAAGACACCGACAAACGCGAACAGATCGTAAGTCGAGCACCGGGCGCTGAGGATCAGCGCGCCAGCGGAGGGGCCCAGCGGAAAGCCTAAGTGCGCCAGGCCGGTGATGAGCCACTCCTTAAGCACCAAGAGGTGAGGCCTAGCCAGGGGGGACAGAGCCCAGGGGTTAGCAAGACCGGATCAGGGCTGATCCGGCCTCGCCACGCAACACGGCGTCTTACAAGGACCCTTCCAAGGTCCAGCCTGCCCACCAGGGATCGGACCCATCGGGGTTAACCGCACCACTGTAAGTCGTGGCGTCGAAGAAGCTCGAGTCAAAGTCCTGAGGATCGCCACCGGCAATGCTCGGCGTCTCGAAGGACGCTTCGATCGCAGCCCAGTCGATGGGCGTCAATCCCGACGCCGCCGCCGCTTGTGATGCGTACAAGGCATCGAGTGCCGCAGCTTCGACGACAACGCTCGCGTTCCCGACGGACGCCTCATTGGACAGCAATCCTCCGGTGCCCGTTGCGTTCGCGCAGTCCTGAACCCAGTTGTTGAAGACCAGCGACGTGTTGATGTTGGCTTCCGCACCGTCAACAATCCGCGCGCATTCATCGAAGGTGCCGACGGCACCATCAGCGACGGTCACGACCGTGTTGTGGAAGAAACCACCGGTGCTGTCCTTGAACCGCATGATGAAGGTGTCATCCGCAGCCTGCTTGTTGGCGACCACCGTCGTATTGACCAACGTCGGCTTCGACAGCCACTCGAGGGTGCCTTCCGTGTCCATCTCGAACGCTTCACCGCTGCCGCTGGCACTCTGGCGAACGAGCACGTACTGCAGGTTGCCCTGATAGCCTTCATCCCAGTCGACGGAATCATCCAGCGCGTTAGAAACCACCAGGTGCTTCATGTTGGCCGTACCACCGTAGAACTCGACGCCGTCGTCGGAGGTCTCGTGGATCTGGATAAAGTCGAATACGGTCCCAGAGCCCACGGCGTTCAAGCTCAACGCGTTGATTTCATCGCCGTCGGCGTTGATGGCAACGCCGTTCTCCGCGATTACGACGTAGCGCATCTCACCACTGTTGTCCGCCGCATTGTCACCACCAATGAAGCCGGCTTCCCCTTCGCCGTCCACGTTGCAGGGGACCGTGTCACAGGCGTTGTGCGGTGCAAAGCCGCTGATCTGGATTCCGCCCCACTCGCCAGGACCGGTAAAGCCACTGTCTACTGAGGAGAAAACGATCGGCGCCGCTGCCGTACCAATGGCACTGATCTGGCTGCCGCGCGTGATGTGCAGAACGGCCGCGCTCAACGGATCATCGGAAGGTAGACCGCGAATTGAGACGCCGGGCTGAACCGTTAGCGTTACGCTCGCCAGAGGATCGCCGTTCTGACACGTCGTGTTGTCGATCAGCAAGCAGTTGCCGTTACCGATATTCACGCGGCCGTCGAGCTCGTAGGTGTTGTTGTTCGTAAGGAGCAGATCGGTGGTGTAGATACCGCTCAAGCGGCAGACACCGTCTTCAATCTCCTGCGTACCCATAGGACAGCCTTCTGCGACCGGGGGACGGGCGTTGCCGGCACCGAAGTCCAGCGTCCAACCAGCCCACCAGGGGTCGGACCCATCGGGGTTGACCGCACCACTGTAGGTCGTGGCATCGAAGAAGCTTGAGTCGAAGTCCTGGGGATCGCCGTCAGCAATGCTCGGCGTGTCGAAAGTTGCTTCGATCGCCGCCCAGTCGATCGGAGCGAGGCCCGACGCCGCTGCCGCTTGCGACGCGAGGAAACCATCAAGTGCCGCGTCTTCTACAACTACAGTGGCGTTGCCGACGGATGCTTCGTTTGACAGCGTTCCGCCCGTACCCGTCGCGTTTGCGCAGTCCTGAACCCAGTTGTTGAAGACCAGCGACGCGTTGATGTTGGCTTCAGCGCCGTCAACGATCCGGGCACACTCATCGAAGGTACCTACTGCGTCACCGGCGACGGTGATCACTGCGTTGTGGAAGAAACCGCCGGTGCTGTCCTTGAACCGCATGATGAAGGTGTCGTCCTGCGCCTGCTTGTTGGCAATCACTGTCGTGTTCACCAACGTCGGCTTCGACAGCCATTCGAGGGTGCCTTCCGTATCCATCTCGAACGCTTCACCGCTGCCGTTCGCGCTCTGGCGAACGAGCACGTACTGCAGATTGCCCTGATAGCCTTCATCCCAGTCGACGGAATCATCCAGCGCGTTAGAAACCACCAGGTGCTTCATGTTGGCCGTACCGCCGTAGAACTCGACGCCGTCGTCGGAGGTCTCGTGGATCTGGATGAAGTCGAACAGGGTGCCAGAGCCCACAGCGTTCAAGCTCAGCGCGTTGATCTCATCGCCGTCTGCGTTGATGGCAACGCCATTCTCCGCAATCACGACGTAGCGCATCTCACCGCTGTTGTCGGCGGGATCATCACCGCCAATAAAACCGGCTTCACCTTCGCCGTCGACGTTGCAGGGATCGGTATCGCAGGCGTTGTGCGGTGCAAAGCCGCTGATCTGGATCCCGCCCCACTCGCCAGGACCCGTAAAGTCGCTGTCGACCGAGGAAAAGATGATCGGCGCCGCTGCCGTACCGACAGCATTAATCTGGCTGCCGCGCGTGATGTGCAGAACGGCCGCGCTCAACGGGTCATCGGAAGGCAGGCCAACGACTGACACGCCGGGCTGAACCGTTAGCGTTACGCTCACCAGGGCGTCGCCGTTCTGGCAGGTGTCGCTGGCGGTGAGCAGGCAGTTGCCGTTACCCACGTTGACCCGGCCGTCAAGCTCGTACACGTTGCCGGTAACGAGGGTCAGGTCTTCCAGGATGCTGCCGCTCAGCCGGCATACGCCGCTTGCCACGGTCGTGGTGCCCGTCGGACATGCGGTGCCACCACCACCGGTACCGCCACCGCCCGTACCGCCAGTGCCACCGCCGGTGGTTGTGGTCGTGGTGGTCGGCGCATTAATGGTAATCGACGCGTCATCGCCTTCAGAGCATCCGCTCGAGCCGATTAGTGCTCCAACGCCTATGAGAGCAAACAAGACATTCCTAGTCATCACAATTCCCACTGATGGTTAAGCGAACCCGCGTGGGCCCCCGTTTGTTGCTGGTTAGAAATTCCAATTGAAACCAAGCTGGAATCCCACGCCCTTTTCATACAGCTGAAAAAGGCTCGAGCCCTGCTGATATTCGACCTCTGCATCGAGGATGTTTTGTGCCTGCAGCTTTATCGCCGCGGCTTCCGAAAGCTTGTATTGGTAGACAATGTTCAGCTCACCACGGGGCTGCAACGTAATGTTTGGCGTACCAAGCACACCCACATCGGCGATGGACTCGCCCGTATAGTTGAAAAGCAGCGTCAGCTGATGGCCCGCCGACAGGTTGTCGTAGCCAAGAACGAAGTTGGCCGTGTGTTCCGGCTGCCCTTGGAGTGCTCGCGTCTCGCCGCTCAACAGGGCTGTTTCTGAATCAATGTAGGCGGCATTCAACGCAATGAACGCCGTTTGGTTGTAATCCTCGCTGAGCACGAACTCTTTGCGGCCGTCGACTTCAATACCGAACAGCTCGGCAGACTCCGCGTTCTGGAAGGTCCGCGAGTTACTCGCCGTTCCCGAGGCAGCTTGAACAACACGCTCGATGGGATCGGCCATGTCCTTATAAAACAGTGCAACGGAAACACTGTCCTGCTGATTGCTGTCGAAGTAGTACTCCCACCGCAGGTCGGCGTTGGTTACGTCCGAAACGCGAAGATTCGGATTACCCCGAATGCGCACGTTGAACTCGTTGTCGAAGAAGACGGCGTTTGAGGCTTCTTTAAAGTCCGGCCTCGCGACGGTTCGAGAAAACGCCGCGCGGATCTGCTGGTTATCGGCATACATCCACGTAAGGCCCAGCGAGGGGAGGAAGCTCCCCTCATCCACAACACCTTGGACGGGGTTACCGGTCGTTAGATCAAAGGTATCGGTGACCTGGTCGTACTGCTCAAACCGCGCACCCAGCACCAGCTGCCAGGTGTTGTTAAAGGTGTGGTCGTACATTGCGTAGAGGCTGTTGTACTCGAGCTCAGCCTCATACTCGTCGGAAACCTGGGTGCGAACCTGGAAGAGAAATCCCGTGGTGGCGTTGTCCTGAACACCACCCCTCGGCGGTGATCCATCACCACTCGCCTCACAGGGGACCGTGCCTGGGCCATCGCCGCACACGAAGATATTGTCAGAAACCAGCGCGTTCGGTGACGCGCTGAGCGTGGCGTCCGCCCCTGAATTGAAGAACCCATACGTCGCGCTGTCCGCGTCACGCTCTCGGTAGATGGCCTGAGCACCAAAGCGAAGCTGGGAGAAGCTGGAACCGTTATCGAATATGTCCCACTGAAAATCGAAGGATCCATCGAAATTCAGATCCGTAAGCTCATCCCAGCGCCGGTTCGAGCCCCCAGCTGAGAAGAAGAAGCCGTTGAGGATATCGGTCTGATCGCCATTGGATCGATCGAACTGATACGCCTCCCGTAAGGTGGCGGGATCGGTCAGATTGGCCTCGGCGTTGAAGCGCACGTCCGTCCGCCCAGGCATGTAACGACGAGCCTCGCTGGCCGAGATCTGCCACTCCGCTAACCAGGATCCGTCTTCATTCAAAAAATGAGAGCCCAAAAACTGGGTCGAAATAAACTGTCGTTCTTCCCACTGATTGGTGTGCTCATAAACAGAACGAAACTCATCGCCCTCAAGGCCCACGGAGCGTTCGACGAAGCTTTCCGTAGAGCGGGACAGAACGTTGTTCATCTCCAGAGTGTTGTTACCGAAGTTCAAACCCAGCGAGACGAGGCCAGACAGATCGATGTTGTTCGAGATGGATTCAAAGCGCCGGTCGTCTGCGACCAAGCCGCTGGCGCTCTGCGTGCGTCGAACACCATTGCCCCGCTGAGACCACTGATTGGAGTAATTTACCGCTGCGTAGACCCCGAACTCGGCACTGTCTCCGAAGTAGAACAGGTCCCCGTAGTTAGCGCCGAAACTACCGTTAGGCGTGGTCTGCTCGAAGTCCAGGTCCCAGTCGTCCGCGACCAAGATGCCAGCCGACCGCTGCAGCTCACGCAGCACATCCTGCTGGAGCGTAAACGTGTTGCCCTGGGCGTCGGTAAAGGAACCGCCGTCCTGGAGGATGTCTCCGATGGTGGAGACGAGGATCGACTCTTTGCGCGCACCGTCATCCCAACCAAGCCAGTCGAAGTTGCCTGACCGGGAGTCCACGGCCACCGTGTCGCCAGTAAGGTCCGTGATCAATCCGAGGCTACCGAAGACGTTGCCACCGCGTTCGTCCGGGAAAGTCTTCGTATTGATCACCAGGTTTCCGCCCGTCGACTCACCGGGCATGCTCGGCAAAAAGGTTTTGTTGATGTCCAGCTGGCGCACGATGTTGGACGGAAACATGTCGAGCGGTACGGTCCGCTTAGATGGGTTCGTCGACGGCATCGTTGCGTTGTTCAACGTCGTCGTAACGTAGCGACCGCCGATGCCGCGGATGAATACGTACTTATCGTCCTGGATCGATACGCCCGGTACGCGTGCCACGGAAGCCGCGACATCCGAGTCGCTGAAGCGGGCGAGCTGCTCCGCATCAATCTTATCGACGATCAGGTTGGTATCTCGCTCCGACGACTCGAAGGCGCTGGGATCGTAGCGACCCAGCACGATGACTTCTTCGATCGCAGGCGCCGAGACCTGAGGTGCGGCTATGACAATCCCATCATCGCTCGGCAGCGTGATGGTCACGGCCGACGTGATGCCCCCGACCACTCGAACGTTACGAGACACGTCGTCTACCGTGACGCTGTATACGCCACGCCGTACGCTGGAGCTCGCTTGGCCGGTGGGATTCGTCAACACTCCGCCAACGCCAGCGGAGATAACGACCAGCTGGTTCTCCACCGGCTGCGCGCCCCGGCGGACGGTTACCTGAAGCGTTCCAAGGGGTGCGTCGCGCCGTGCTGCGGCTGATTCCGTGCGCGAGTACACGTCCACGACAGCGGCGTCGTCGCTTTGCGCGAGATCGGCGATCAGATCGA
This sequence comes from Pseudomonadota bacterium, assembly GCA_039198065.1. GTDB lineage: Bacteria > Pseudomonadota > Gammaproteobacteria > Pseudomonadales > Azotimanducaceae > CALHVX01. The sequence goes on along the minus strand of JBCCTU010000011.1, from coordinate 80,940 downwards.
CGAGCTGACCCGACGGAGCGGAGAACCGCACCCGCTGAGTTTTACCGTCTGGCCCGGTGATCGTGACTGTATTCTGACCGCCACGCGCCAGGTCACCAGCCAAGAATCCATCTCGCCGGGTGCGACCAATGGCCTCACCGTTCAACTCAACCGCGGCGTTTTCGACGGGCTCGCCCTGATCAAACACATATAAAGCGAGTTCATCGGCGGCAAGAGCAGGCCATGCCAGGAGCAGTGAGTACATGGCCGCAAAGGCGCGGCAAACACGGACCGTCGATGACATGACTACCCCAGAGCAAGGTCGCTAGCGTAGGGAAAACGACACCCCGCTTGACCGAAGGCGCGCATCGTAGTGACTGCGTATGACGCAATTGTGACAACGAGCTTGTGGAGTTAGCTGAGCTCAAACGCGCGGCCATTGAATAGTCCGGACACCCGCGTGTGCGAGCTTGTTACGCCGTGAAAGGGGCGAAAAAGTCGCGAAAGAGAGGCGAAAAAGCCGCGAAAAAAGGGGCGACAAAAGGGGCGAAAAGGACCCGAAAAAGCACGTCGAAACCACACGCGAACGAGCGGTTAAACCAACGGCTGTATAAAAGCACGGGCAACAGAAGAGGCGATCAGAAAAGGCCAGCCGCGTAAACCGCAAGGCCGTTCTGTCGTCCGAAACTACAGGGCTATAAACAGGGCTATAAACAGCGCTATAGGTGGAAACCGACCTGGATGACTGCGAAAAGCAGATCGAATTCGCGCAGGGACTTGGCAGATGGGATACGCAGACCCGTTAAAAGACGGTCGGAAGCGCTCCGACCGTCTGTGCGGGAAGCGTCCCGCTTAGTTGGAACCCAGCTTCTTCAGCTTCTCGTCCATCTCTTCTTCGGCCTTCGCACTCGCGCCGTCGGCCATGGACTTGAGTTTGTCACCCGTCGCATCGGCCATATCCGCCGCGGCAGACTTAGCACCATCGGCGGCGTCACCAACCATATCGGCGGCGGCACCGGCCGCACCCTTGGCGGCGTCTGCGGCGTCACCGGCCATACCCTTCGCGCCGTCCCAAGCGTCACCGGCTGCGTCGCTGACGGCAGAGGCAGCGTCGGAAGCCGCGTCGCTCGCAGACGCCGCTGCGCCTGATACGGCATCGCCAGCCTGGTCCGCCAGGTTCTTGGTTCCTTCAACGACGGAATCGGTGGCATTGCCGATGGCGTCGCCCGCGTCCCGCACGCGATCCCCTGCCGTTTTGCCGTCTTCGCCACAGCCGCTGAGCGCCGCAACGATCAACGCCGGCAGTGCAAATTTCGAAATATTCATTCTGTGTGTCTCCTATCTGCCTCGCTGGGCATCTCCGTAGTGGGCTCCTACCGGGCCGCGTTATGACCGATCGCAGACCTGCGCTCAACCGCTTGACGGCCTGAGGTAACGCATCGATACACCAAATTTACGCCCCACCCCGGGTCGCAGCACGCGCTCGCCAGTCGGTGCGCATGGTAGCCTGCCGCCCAGGTTTGACAAGCAGCCGGCACAAGCCGACGGGATCAAAGGACTCGACGATGGCCCCCAGCGACGATCCGGGGAATCCCGGCAATTCTGAAACGGATTCCACGACCGCGTCGGCGCCGGTCCCGGTGCTCGACGGGTTGCATTTTGGGGAAGGCCCACGGGTTCGTGGGGACTGGCTCTATTTCAGCGACATGCACGGACATCGGGTTCAGCGGCTGAACCTTCGGCGACTAAGCGATGGCGACGCGGCGCACGCGGTTCTCGAGACCGTTCTGGAGCTGCATGCCCCCTGCTCGGGCCTCGGCTGGCTGCCCAACGGCGATCTGCTGGTGGTTGAGATGGAGGCCCGCCGGCTGCTCCGCTACGACGGGCAGTCCTGCACGGTCCATGCGGAGCTCAGCGGTCACGCGACGTTTCACTGCAACGACATGGTCGTCGATGAGCACGGCCGGGCCTGGGTCGGCAACTTCGGCTTTGACCTTCACGGCGGCGCCGAGCCGGCGACGGCGGAACTCTGCCGGGTCGATCCTGACGGTAGCGTCGACGTCGTTGCCCGCGATCTCATGTTTCCTAACGGCACGGTGATCACCCCCGATGGCAGTACGCTCATTGTCGCGGAATCTTTCGCCAACCGATTGACGGCGTTTCAGATCACGGCCGATGGCAGCCTCGCACACCGCGCGCTCTGGGCATCGCTGCCAGACGGGGCCGCTCCCGATGGTATCTGCCTCGACGCCGGGCTCGGGGTCTGGGTCGCCTCGCCAACAACCAACGAGTGCCTACGCATTCAGCATAGCGGGACGGTGACCCACCGCATTGCGACGGACCGCGGCGCCTTCGCGTGCATGCTCGCGGAGACAACGCTTTATGTCCTCACCGCGGCGGCGTCTGACCCTGACACCTGCGCGCGGGAACGGACCGGGCAGATCGTTGCTCTACCCGCCCCCTACCCACGAGTCGGCTGGCCCTGACCGAACTTCACCCTTTATATTGGGGGCTTTCCGTCTCGGCAGGAGGTCGTCCCGGTGGCGCTTCATTCCAACTACCAATCCCCGTGGCTCAACGACGAACTGCTCATGCTGCAGGACGCCGCTGGACGCTTTTTTCGTAGCGAGTTTGCGCCGCACGCGAACCGCTGGGTTGAGCAAGGCATGGTTGACCGGGATGCCTGGTTCAAAGCCGGCGAGGCCGGGTTGCTGTGTGCCGAGGTTCCCACGGAGTATGGCGGAGCCGGTGGCGACTACCGCCACGATTCCGTGATCTTAGAAGAGATGCACCGCGCCGGCGTTCCCGGATTCGGACAACAGGTCCACAGCTCGATCGTCGCGCCCTACCTGCTGCACTACGGCACCGAAGAGCAGAAGCAACGCTGGCTGCCGAAGATGGCCAGTGGCGAGATGGTCGGCGCCATCGCCATGACCGAACCCAACACCGGCTCGGACCTGCAGGCCATCCGGACCACGGCGTTGAAAGATGGCGACGAGTACGTGATCAACGGCTCCAAGACCTACATTTCGAACGGCCAGCAGTGCGACCTGGTGATCGTGGTTGCGAAAACCGATCCGAACCTCGGCGGCAAAGGCATTTCGCTGATCGTGGTCGAAACTGAAACCACACCCGGGTTCAAGCGCGGTCGGAACCTGAAGAAGCTGGGGCAGAAGGCGGCTGACACCTCGGAGCTGTTCTTCGACGATTGCCGGGTACCGGTGAGCAACCGGCTCGGTCCGCAGGAAGGCCAGGGCTTCGTGCAACTCATGACCCAGCTTCCCCAGGAACGGCTGAACATCGCTCAGGCCGCCGTGGTGCTGATGGAGCGCGCCATTGAGCTGACCCTTGACTTCGTGCGCGAGCGCAAGGCCTTCGGCCAGCGGGTACTCGATTTCCAAAACAGTAAATTCGCCCTCGCGGAGTGCAAAACCGAGGCGCTCATTGCACGAACCTTCGTTGATCAGTGCCTCGAACGTCATATGAAGGGCGAACTCGATGCCGCTACCGCGTCCATGGCCAAGTACTGGACCACGGATAAGCAGTGCGAAATCATCGATCAGTGCCTGCAGCTTCACGGGGGTGCCGGCTACATGGATGAGTACGAGATCTCGCGCATGTACGCCGACGCCCGAGTGCAGAAGATCTACGGCGGTACTAACGAGATCATGAAGGAGCTGATCGGTCGCACCCTCGGCTGAGGAGCACGGCGAACGCCGTATACTGATCGCTCACTACCCTCGGCGAACCGCTCATCGACGCCTACCTAGATGCCCTGATTCGACCGCTGGCGGATAGCGTCAGCGGGTTTATTTTTTTCGCCATCCCCGTGCTGGGTACGGACGTTCCACTGATCGTTCTCTGGCTCGTCGCCGGCGGTGTGTTCTTCACCGCCTACCTCGGTTTGATCAACGTGCGCGGGTTTGGCCATGCGGTGGGCTTGCTCACGACCAAGCCGAGCGGGGCCGAGGGGGAGATCTCCCAGTGGCAAGCGCTCACCACGGCCGTGTCCGGAACCGTGGGCATTGGCAACATCGGCGGTGTCGCCGTGGCGATAACCGTCGGAGGACCGGGAGCGGCGTTCTGGCTGATGATGGCGGGCTTTCTCGGCATGGCAACAAAGTGCGCCGAGTGCACCTTAGGCCAACGCTACCGCGTCACGCACGCCGACGGCCGGGTCAGCGGCGGCCCTATGTACTACCTGAAGCAGGGGCTTGCGGAACGCGGCATGGCCCCCGTTGGACGCGCGTTGGGTGCGTTTTACGCGGCTAGCATGGTCATTGGCTGCCTTGGCATCGGCAACATGTTTCAGTCGAACCAGGCAGCAACCATCATCAACGAGATCAGCGGCGGCGCGTTTGACGGGCGCGCCTGGATCATAGGCGCCGTCCTGGCAGCGCTGGTGGGCCTGGTCATTCTCGGCGGTATCAAAAGTATCGCTCGCACCGCGGAGCGACTGGTGCCGTCCATGGCCGGGCTATACCTCGTGCTCGGTGCGCTCGTGTTGTTTGCTCACGCCGACCGCATACCGGGCGCGGTGACAACGATCGTCAGCAGCGCGCTTGCGCCGGAGTCCGGGGTTGGCGGCCTGCTCGGCGCCATGATCATCGGCTTTCGCCGGGCCGTGTTTTCCAACGAAGCCGGGCTTGGTTCCGCATCGATCGCCCACTCGGCGGCCGCCACGACGCACCCGGCCGCCGAAGGCTACGTCGCGCTGCTCGAGCCGTTCATCGATACCGTCGTCATCTGTTCCCTGACCGCCCTGATCATCGTCACCACGGTCTACGAGCCCGGCATGACCGGGTCCATCGACGGCATCGCGCTCACCACCCGGGCGTTCGAAAGCACCTACGCCTGGACGCCGATTCCCCTGGCCACTGTCGCTGTGCTGTTCGCCTTCTCGACCATGCTCGCCTGGTCCTACTACGGCCTCCAGAGTTTCAACTATCTGCTGGGCAACGCGGCCGAACGGTTTCCGTTTCTCGGCACGCTGTTCAAGCTCGTGTTTCTGGCCTTCGTCATCTTAGGTGCCAGCGTCAATCTCAGCGCCGTCATTGATCTGTCCGATGCGCTCGTGTTCGTCGTAGCCATACCCAATCTGATTGGTCTATACCTGCTTGCCCCAGTGGTGCGCGACGAACTCAAGCGCTACCGGGATGCCGTGCTAAACAACCGCTGATTACCTGGCGGGTAATCGTTTCTCTTTACGGCACCGCTTAGGCTGAACCTCAACGTTTGGACGTCGGTTCGCCAACATGGTCGCACAGGGGGTCACACATTGGGTTACACAGGGGGTCACCCAGAGCCTGCTGCAACTAAGCCTGGTCATCGTCGGCGTCGTCCACCTGCTGCCAGGGCTTGGCGCGCTGGGCGCGGACAGACTCGAACAGCTCTACGGTGTGGGCGTCTCGGACCCGAGCCTGTTACTGCTCCTGCAGCACCGTGCGGTGCTGTTTGCCGTGATCGGTTCCCTGTGCCTGACAGCCACGATCGTTGTTCCACTAAGACTGCCGGCCTTGCTCATGGCGCTGATCAGCGTGCTCGCGTACCTGCTGCTGAGCCGCAGCCTCGGGCCGGTGTCGACGGAACTGGCGCGCGTTGCCACCGTCGACCTCTGGCTGCTCCCGGTTCTCGCCGTCGGACTGAGCGCCTGGTTTGCAAGCCTCGAAACCGCAACGAGCACGAACCCGAGTACAGCGCTATGACATCTGCCCCCCTTACTATTGCCCTGGCTTTTCTCCGCGCCATGGAAGCCAAGGACTACGCCGCGGCGAAACCTTTTCTGGCTGACGACATCAGCTATACCAATGGCCCGATGACAACGGTCAGCGGACCGGAGGCCGTACTGGCGATCCTGGAGCCGTTCTTCGCTCCGATCGAAGAAAACGACTTTGTGATCGAAGCCAGCGCCGTCAACGAAGACCGCGTCTTTCTTCAACGGCTTGATCGTCATCGGGTTTCCGCCGGCTGGTTCGAACTGCCGGTAACCGGCGTGTTCGTCATACGCGACGGCCGGATCAGCGTTTGGCAGGAATACTTCGATCTGGCAACGATTCAAAACGCTATGACCCGCCTGCTCGACGGCTGAGTCCCCCACGGGTCCCCTCTTCCCTCCTTCAACCCGCTACCCGGACTCAGCGCTGCGCAAGATCGAGGTCAATCGAACCTCACTCGATCGTTAGTGCGCATCGCCTGCCAAAAAGCGCACAATAGTCGTTTCACGGTATTGCGCAGATACGAATGGAAGGCCCGACTTCGCACACCTACTTCTCGCAACGTCTTCGACTGCACTACGTCGACTGGGGTAACCGCGATGCGCCGCCGATGCTGCTGGTTCACGGTGGCCGCGACCACTGCCGCAATTGGGACTGGGTTGCGCAGCACTTCCGCAAGGATTACCACATCATTGCTCCGGACCTCCGCGGCCACGGCGATTCGCAGTGGATGATCGGCGGCAGCTACAACCAGATTGACTACGTCTACGACATCGCGCAGTTGCTGCATCAGACGCAGATGACACCCGTCACCATCCTCGCCCACTCCCTCGGCGGTTCGATCGCGCTCACCTACACCGGTCTGTACCCGGAGAACGTTAAGAAGATCGTGGCCATCGAGGGCATGGGACCGCCCCCGGCGATGATCAAAGAGCGCTTCAACGTACCGACGCAAAAACGGCTCCGGGGCTGGATCAACGAGCTGCGTAAAATTTCTGGCCGAATCCCGCGGCGCTACGACTCCATCGAAGAAGCGTTCCAACGCATGCAGGGTGAAAACCCGCACCTCAACGCCGAGCAGGCGCGGCACCTGACGGTCCATGGGGTGAACCAGAACGAAGACGGCACCTACAGCTGGAAATTCGACAACTACGTTCGCTCCTTTCCCCCAGTCGGCATTCCGTTCGATGAGATCTACGGTCTGTGGGCCAACATCAGCTGCCCAACGCTGCTCATCCGCGGCACCGAATCCTGGGCTTCCGATCCGGAGAAAGACGGTCGAGCCAGCCACTTCCAACAGGCGCGAGTGGAGAACATCGAAAACGCCGGCCACTGGGTTCACCACGATCAGCTCGACGAGTTCGTTGCTCTGACCAAAGACTTTCTCGCCGGCTGAGGCCATGGGCTTGCGTCGCGCCCTCGCTCTGCAGCAGGCCGATCGTCTGGGGGTATTCGCGATCACCGGTGGCGGCTCGGGACTGATCAGCGAAATTCTCTCGACCCCAGGGGCGTCAAAGAGCGTCCTTGAAGTCACCGTTCCGTACGCCACCGGCGCTCTTGCGAGCTATCTCGGCGGCGCCCCGGAGCAGGCTTGCTCACAGGCCACGGCCCGGGCTCTGGCGATGGCGGCGTTTCAACGCGCGCGTCACTTGTCTGCACCGCATGGTGAGCGCGCTCAAAGCCGCTGCTTCGGGCTCGCCTGCACTGCAAGCCTCGCGACGGATCGACCGAAGCGAGGACGCTATCGCGCCCACCTGGCGCTACAAACAACCGTCGAAAGCATTGACTGCCTCGTTGAGCTGTCGCCGCGCAAGGCCCGGGCCGGCCATGAAGAGGATCTCATCGCCGCGCTGTGGCAGTTGCTGGCCGAAGGCTTTTCGCTGCCCATTCGAACCCGATCCGCTGCCGAGGTAAGCATTACCCGCACCCGGGCACGCGTTGGCTGGCGGCACCTTGTGCTTGGCGAAGCGCACTGCGAGGCTGCGGCCGGGTTTGCAACGGGAACCACCGCACCGCCGCCGGCCCTGCTTCTGCCGGGCTCCTTTAATCCGCTGCATGCAGGGCACCGGGACATGCTGAGCCATGCCGAAGCAACCCTGGGCCTGACCGGTGCCTTTGAGCTATCGATTCAAAACGTCGACAAGCCACCCTTGGACTACACGACGATTCGTGAACGACTGAAACCGTTTCAGGGCCGACGAAGCGCCGGGCCCATCTGGCTGACGCGCCTTCCCACCTTCATTGAAAAAGCTCAGGCCTTTCCCGGCGTTGTGTTTGCCGTCGGTGCCGACACCATCGTGCGGGTTGGGATGAGTAAGTACTACGGCAGCGACGTGGGACTTAAACGAGCGCTCTATGAACTCGCCGAGCAGGAAGTGAAGTTCCTGGTCTTTGGCCGAGAGGTCGATGGTCAGTTCAAGACGCTGCAGCAGCTGGACATCCCGGCGGCGCTGAGGCGCCTGTGTATTGGTGTCAGTAAGCGCGACTTCGAAAGCGATCTGTCCTCGACGGCGCTGCGCTCGGCAAGCCAACCCTGAACCGAAAAGCCCCACCTCAGCGCTTCACTCCAGCTCTTCATTCCAACTCTTCATTCCAACTCTTCAATGCGCGTCGGCCAATTATCCTTGAGCAGGCGGCTGAGAGAGCGATCGGCGAGCACTTTGCCGCCGGTCTGGCAGCGGGCGCAGTAGTTCGCTTCGTTCTCCGCGTACTGAATGCGCTGCACCGGCGCACCACATTCGGGACAGGGCTGCTTGTAGCGACCGTGCACGGCCATTGCATCGTGAAACGCCGTGACCTTTTTCGGGAACCGCTCACCGTTCTCGGCCGTGAGCCGCTCGGTCCACTCGCGCAGGATGCCGACGGTCGCTGCGAACAACCGCTCGGCTTCGTCATCGCTCAACTGAGCCACGGTTTTGAACGGCGACAGCCGGGCTCGATGCAGGATTTCGTCCGAATAGGCGTTGCCAATGCCGGCAAACACACGCTGATCGGTCAGCGCACGCTTGACCGTATGGTTCGTTGCCCGCAGCCGCTCGGCGAAGGATGGGTAGTCGGCCGTGAGGACCTCCAGGCCGCCGGGATCGATGCTCGCGAGGGTATCCGCGCCAACGAAGAGCTTCAGCGAGGCCCGCTTCTTTGACGACGCTTCGGTCATGAGCAGCGTTCCGACATCGAAATCGAGCGCGAGCAGACCGAGACGCTTGGGTATGGGTTTGCGCTGCGCACCCTGCTCGTCGCGCCACTGAAACCGGCCGCTGATCATAAGGTGCACAACCAGATAATGATGATCACCAAAGTCGAACACGAGCTGCTTCGCCACCCGGTGCATACGCTGGAACGCCCGGCCCACGAAGGTGTCCGGCGGTACTGTCGCGGTGCGAAGAACAAAGGGATTTGCGATCCGAAGCGCGCGCAATGGCTGGCCGGCCAGTCGACGTTCGAAGTGATCGACGTATACCTCGAGGTCGGGAATCTCAGGCAACGCTCAGCTCTTCGTTGCTGTAGAGCGTTTTCCACTTACCGCGGTAGAACCGCCAAATGAGCAGCGCGCCCTTGAGGAGGTAGTCGCCGACCAATGCGGCGTAGATCCAGACTACGGGTAAGCCCATCCAGGTAAACAGAGCAGCAAGGCCACAACGCATGCCGATCAACCCGAGGAACGTTGTCATGAGGGGAAAACGCGTGTCGCCGGCGCCGCGGAGCGCGCCACCGATGGCAAACTCAATCGCCAGCAGCGGCATCATGGCGCCGAGAATGTAGGTGAACTGAACCGTGTAGCTGACCGTCAACGGCTCATCGCCAATGAAGTACACGGCGAGTTCCTGAGCAAAGGCCGCAACCAGCAGTCCCAGTCCACCCATGGACAGCACCGCGAGCCCCGCCGCGCGCCAACCGCTGCGCGCAGCACCAGGGAAATCGTTCGCGCCGAGGTTCTGACCCACAAGCGTCGCGCCGGCGATCGAGAAGCCAAAGCCGACGGTCATGCAGATGCCGAGCATGTTGACGCCGATGTTGTAGGCGGCGAAGGCTTCCGTGCCATAGAAGTTGCCGATGAGCATGAGGAACATAAAGAAGCCGACCTGAAACACGGTCTGCTCGATCGCCGCGGGATAGCCGATGTCGAGCAAGCGCCGCAAGCGCGCGCGGCGCCACCAGCCACCGGTGACGTGTTTGACGCGGAAGCGTTGGGTGATCCATAGAAACAGCAGTGCGACGGCACCGGCGCTGAAGGACAACCCCGCTGAGATGCCCACACCGGCGACACCCATAGCCGGCGCACCGAAGTTACCGAACACGAGGAGGTAAAGCAGCGGCAGGTTGAGCAGGTTGACGCCAAAGGCAATCCACAGCGGGTTCCAGGCATCGCCGGAGGCTCGGAGCGCCGCGCTTAGAATGAAGTTGATCGAGAACGCCAGGTTGAACGCGGCGATCCAGCGGATGTTTTCGGCGGCCAGATCCAGCGTTTCCGGATCAAGACCGAACAGCCCCGCCATCGGTCTCGCGAGTACGATGCCCAGCCCCGACATGGCGATGGCGAAGAGCGCCCCGAGCACCAACGATGCCATAGTGACCCGACTGGCCTCGCGGTAGTCCTCGGCACCCCAGGCCCGGGCAACGAGCGCCGTTGTACCGGCACTCACGGCCATGAACACGGCCGCCATGGCGAAGAAGATCCGCTGGCCGGCACCCACGGCGGCGAGGGCCTGTGGGCCAAGCTCGCCGACGAATTTGGTCTGCACCATGCCAACGAGCGAATAGGACAGATTGCCTAGGATCGACGGCAGCGCGAGCTCCCAGATACCCGGTCGAGCGGCTTGCGCAGGCTCTGGCGGCTGATCACCGGCTGGGTCCGCAGCACCGGCTTCGCGCTGCGCATCGTCTGCTGCATTCGGTGGCGTCATGTCCCGAAAGGATTTCCCTTAATCGTGTCGTGGGTCGCGTGGTGAGTCTCTTGGTGCGTCAACAACCGCCGTTGCTGGGCTCACTCTGGCCGACTCGTTAGTATGCCCGCCTCAGTTTAGCTGGAGCGTGATATGGACCTGGGACGAATGGGGGTTTGGTACTTTTTCGATGGCTTGCCCGCGCCAGTGGCTGCCGAGGCCGCGCAGCGGATCGAGGCGCTCGGCTACGGCACGCTCTGGATTCCCGAGACCGTCGGCCGTAACCCCATGGTCGCCGCGAGCTGGTTACTGTCGCAAACGAGCACACTCAACCTGGCCACCGGCATCGCAAACATCTATCACCGCGAGCCCGGTGTGACCCTCGCGGGGCAGAACGCGTTGGCGGAACAGTCCGGCGGTCGCTTCCTCCTCGGCCTCGGCGTGTCCCACCGCCCCATGGTCGAAGGCGTCCGCGGCCTCGAATACGGGCCACCGGTCAAGACCATGCGCACGTACCTCGAAGCGATGAAGGCGTCGCCCTACCAGGCCGTACCGCCAGCGGAAACGCCGAAGACCGTCATCGCCGCACTGGGGCCAAAAATGCTCGAGCTTGCCGCGGAAGCCACCGCCGGCGCGCACCCGTACTTCGTATCACCGGACCACACGGCCTTTGCACGGGAGAAACTCGGGCCTGAGCCCTGGCTCTGCGTGGAACAGAAAGTCATCCTTGAAACCGATCCGAGTAAAGCCCGCGCTCTGGCGCGACCGGTAGCGCAGATCTACACCGGGCTGCCCAACTACCGCAACAACTGGCTGCGTATGGGGCTCACGGAAGAGGATTTCGAGAACGGCGGCAGCGATCGCTTCATCGACGCAACCTTCGCCTGGGGTTCCATCGATGACATCAAGGCACGGCTGAAGGCGCACTTCGACGCCGGTGCCACCCACGTATGCATTCAGCCGGTGAACCCGAACGGTCAGTTTGGTGACCTGCATTGGGACGCGCTCGAAGCGCTCGTGGACGCATGAGCGACGCCCGCGTAGTCGTCGTGACGGGCGCCGCCGGCGCGCTCGGTTCGGCCGTTGTCGAGGCCTTCGCGGCGCAGGGCGATCGTATCGCTCAGCTGGATGTGATCGAACCGAACAACGGCCACTGGTCTACGTGCTGCGATCTGACCGACGCCGCGGCCACCTCAGCAGCTTTCGATCAGCTCCGCGAGCACTTTGGAACGATCAACGTGCTCGCCAACATCGCCGGCGGCTTCGCCATGGGTGAAGCGGTGCACGAAACTGGCGACGACACCTGGGACTTTCTGTTCGGGCTCAACGCGCGCTCGATTCTCAACACCGCTCGTGCCGCCGTACCAACCCTGCTTGCCGGTGGCGGCGGCGCAATCATCAACGTCGGTGCGCGTGGGGCGCTGCGCGGTGCCGGTCAGATGGGCGCTTATGGCGCGGCCAAAGGCGTCGTGCATCGGCTGACGGAAGCGCAGTCCGATGAGCTGCGTAGCCAGGGCATTAACGTCAACGCGGTGCTGCCGAGCTTGATCGACACGCCGCGCAATCGAGCCGATATGCCGGACGCGGACTTCAGCCAGTGGGTGCGGCCGGAGTCGATCGCCGGTGTCATCTGCTTTCTGGCGTCACCAGCCGCTCGGGACATTCATGGCGCGCTCATCCCCATCGACGGGCTGAGCTGAGGGACCCGGCTCGCGGTTGTCGGGGGCGTCAGGCGGAGCGGCGATCGCGCCGTGGCGTTCGAGGACCCCGCGAAAGAACAGCAGCGGCTCCGCCTCAGGCCGCGGTACCGCGAGGTGGCGAACCGCGCCCACGGCAATCGTGTGGTCGCCGGCCTGATGCTCGGCGACAAGGTCACACTCCACGTGCAGCAGCGCCGATGTCAGCAGCGGTAACCCAAGCTCCGAGCCCGGTGCCCAATCCACGCCCTCGAATTTGTTGTCCCGCGCGGAGGCGAAGCGATCGCAGATCTCGCGCTGATCCGCAGCCAGCACACTGACGCCGTAACGGCCCGCGGTGCGGATCAGGGGCCAGCTCCGGCTTTGCAGGCCAGGACAGACAGCAACAAGCGGCGGATCGAGGGACACGGAAACGAAGGACTGGGCGACAAAACCCAGGGGGCGGTCTGCATCCAGCCCGCTAACGACCGTAACCCCGGTCGCGAACTGACTCATGGCGTGGCGGAATGCGGGGCTGTCGAAGGCGGCAGACGTCATTGCGCAAGTATACGGAGCAGCCGTCGGGGTCTGGTAAAATCCGGCCGGAACAGACATGGGATGTGAACGTCATGGCCGATTTAGATAGTTTTCGTCAGGACACCCGGGCATGGCTAGACGCCAACTGCCCGGCCAGCATGCGCACCCCGATGCCGGAAGACGAGGTCGTCTGGGGCGGGCGTGGCCAAACCTTCAAAAACCCGGAGTCGAAGCTGTGGCTTGAGCGCATGGCCGAGCGGGGCTGGACCTGCCCGACCTGGCCCACGGAATACGGCGGCGGCGGCCTGACGGCAGACGAAAACAAGGTGTTGCAGCAGGAGCTGGCGCGCATCAAGGCCCGGCCTGCGGTCCAGAGCTTCGGCATCTGGATGCTTGGGCCGGCACTCCTCGAATTCGCCTCGCACGAGCAGAAGCTCGAGTACCTGCCGCCCATTACGCGCGGTGAGATCCGCTGGTGCCAGGGCTACTCCGAGCCGAACTACGGCTCCGACCTCGCGGGCCTGCAGACCAAGGCCGAAGACCAGGGCGACTATTTCCTGGTCAACGGTTCGAAAATCTGGACCTCCTACGCCGACGAAGCCGACTGGATTTTCTGCCTCGTGCGCACCGATCCGCAGGCGCCCAAACACCAGGGCATCAGCTTTGTGTTGTTCGACATGGCGAGCGAAGGTGTGAGCACCGCGCCAATCACGCTCATCTCCGGCTCCTCCCCGTTCTGCCAGACGTTCTTCGACAACGTCCGGGTACCGAAGACGCAGCTGGTGGGCGAGTTAAATAAAGGCTGGACCATTGCCAAGCGACTGCTGCAGCACGAGCGGCAGATGATCTCGGGGATCGGTGGCAACTCGGCGGTCGGCAGCAGCGCGCGCAAGCTCTCCGATCTCGCCAAAGAGTACCTGGGCGAGCAGAACCAGCAGATCGCGGACTCGCAGGCGCGCAGTAAGGTCGCCGAACACATGCGCAACGATCAGGCGTTCCAACTCACCATGGCGCGCGCGGCGGAAGAGGCCAAGGCCGGTATCTCGGACGGCAACCTGGCGTCGATGTTCAAGTACTACGGTACGGAACAGAACAAGCGCAAGTACGAGCTGATGCTGGACGTCATGGGTACCCGGGCCCTCGGCTGGAGCGGCGACGCGTTCAGCGAGCGGGAACTCGGCACAACACGCCAGTGGCTGCGCTCAAAAGCGAATTCGATTGAAGGCGGCACCAGCGAGGTGCAGCTCAACGTCATTGCGAAACGGGTGCTCGGCTTGCCGGACTGACCGGTCGCCGTCGACGCCCCCAGCCAGGAGACAACCGTGGAATTCTTGATTTTTCTCGCCATCATCGCCGGCCTCGCGTTTTACGTGGTGGCGATCTACAACCGACTCGTGGCGCTGAAGAATCGCTACGAGAACGCCTTTGCGCAGATCGAAGTGCAGCTCAAGCGTCGCTATGACCTCATCCCCAATCTCATCGAGACAGCAAAGGGCTACCTGTCCCACGAGCGGGATACGCTGGAAGCCGTGGTGAACGCCCGCAATCAGGCTCTAGCCGGGCTCGAGTCGCTGAAGGGCAATCTCGGCAGCGCCGATGCCATGAAGGAGCTCGCCAGCGCGGAAGGTCTGCTGCAGGGCGCGCTGTCCAAACTGAACGTCGTCGTCGAGGCTTACCCTGATCTCAAGGCGAACGAGAACATGATGCAGCTGTCTGAAGAGCTGACCAGCACTGAGAATCGAGTCGCCTTCGCACGGCAAGCCTTCAACGACCAGGTGATGGAATACAACACCTACCGACAGTCCTTCCCACCGACGGTGTTCGCCGGCATGTTCGGGCACCCGAGCGACGCGCAGCTGCTGCAGTTCGAAGACAGCGCCGAGATCCAGGCCGCCCCGAAGGTCAGTTTCTAGCCGGTCCGGTTGCTGCAGACCGAGAGCGGAACCGGCCCGTGGATTTCTATCGCGCCCAGGACCAGGCTCGCCGGCTTACGGGCCGCCTCGTGCTGCTTTTTGGAGCTGCCGTACTCACGCTGGTGATCCTGACTAACGTACTCGTCGGCGCCGCCCTGGTCTTTGTCCAGCAACCAACGAGCGTCGGCATGGTGACGCTCGTCGACCGGCTCGCAACCATCGATGCGACCACCTGGCTGATCGTCACCCTCGGCGTTGTCGGAACGATCACGCTGGCATGCCTCTTTAAAGTGGCGCAGCTCAACGGTGGCGGTCCGGCGCTGGCGGAAAGCCTCGGGGGCCGACGCGTAGCCGCTGATTCCACCGACCCAGCAGAACGACGGCTGCTGAACGTCGTCGAGGAAATGGCGCTGGCAGCGGGCACCTCCGTGCCGCCCGTGTACCTGCTCCCGGAGCCAGGCATCAACGCCTTCGCCGCCGGCTTCGGCAGCGGCGACGCAGTGATCGGCGTGAACCAAGGGACTATCGATGCGCTCACCCGCGATGAGTTGCAGGGCGTCGTTGCGCATGAGTTCAGCCACCTGCTGAACGGCGATACGCGGATTAACCTGCGGCTCATCGCATTGCTGCACGGCATTCTATTCATCGGCCTGGTGGGGCGATTGCTGCTGCGCGGGAGCGGCAGTGGCCATCGTAGCGGCCGCCGCAGCGGCTCCAACGGTGCGCCGGTGGCACTGTTCGGTGTCGGCCTCATGATCATCGGCTTCGGTGGCACCTTCTTCGGCAACCTCATCAAGAGCGCCGTGAGCCGTCAGCGCGAGTACCTGGCCGACGGCGCAGCGGTGCAGTTCACCCGCAACCCCGACGGCATTGCCAATGCGCTGAAGAAAATCGGTGGCGCAACGGCCGGCAGTCTCATGACCCGCGCCGGAGCGGCCGAGGCCAGCCATATGTATTTCGCCAACGGCATCAGCCACTGGCTCGGCGGGCTGATGGCCACCCACCCACCGCTCGACGATCGGATCCGCGCCATCCAACCGCGATGGGACGGCAACTACATCGCGACGACGGCCGGCGGTTTCGCGGTGGGATCCGCGACCGCAGCGACGGCGGCGGCCACGACCAGTCGTTTCGCAGACGGCCCCATCGACCGCAGCACCACGATCGACGTCCTTGAAACCGAAGTTGCCGACTCCGCTGCGCTGGTCGGCAACCCAAGCCAGAAGTCTCAGGACATGGCCGAGGCGGTACTGGAAAGCACGACGCGGAAGTTGCGAGACGCCGCGCACCAGGCCTTCGACGCCCGCGCCCTGCTCTACGCCATGTTGCTGAGTGACGACGCGGAACTGCGCGAGGAGCAAATCAGGACCATCGCGCGCCTTGACTCGGACCGGACCGCGCAGGCAGCGCTGCGACTGCTCCCGGATCTCGACGGCATTGACGACCTGCATCGCTTGACGCTGGCGCAAACGGCCATGCCAGCGCTCAAAGAAGGGTCAAAGGCGCAAGCGCGATCGCTGCTCCGGACCCTGACCGAGCTGATCAAGGCCGACCGCCAGATCGCCCTCTTCGAATGGGTCCTGCATCGGCTAATGGTTCAAGAGCTTCGGCCCCACTTTGAAAAGCCGGAGCCGCCGAAGTGGGAATACGGCACCCTGAGCCAGGTCGCCGACGCCTGCAGCGAACTGCTGACCGCGCTTGCCACCCGGGGCAACCCGCAGGCGCGTTCCCAAGAAGCCGCGTTTCGCGCCGGGGCAGACGCGTTAGGACTCGAACTGCGCTTCGAACCGCAGCCGGACCCGAACCTGACCCGCTTGTCTGCAGCGATGACAACGCTGCGCAAGCTCACCCCATTGGCGAAGCCCCGGGTGCTGAAAGCCGCAGCGGAGACGGTGCTTGCCGATGAGCTGGTTACCGTCGACGAAGGCGCACTGCTGCAGGGTGTGTCCGCGGCCCTTGATTGCCCTCTGCCGCCGGCGATCTATGCCGAACTGAAACGCTGACCGCGTCGAAGGTCGCAGGTCAAAAACGGGTCACAATCGGCGGACCGCGGCACCATCACTTCTCGTACAATGCCGCATCCCAGTGGGGCCCGACCTATGGCGGCAACAGCACCGAGTCTGACGACGACGTCGCAGCGGAAACCAGCGACCGATCAGTTCGCAGCAATCGACCTCGGCTCCAACAGTTTTCATATGATCGTCGCCGCCCACCGAGCAGGCCGGTTACAGATCATCGATAAGCTCAAAGAAATGGTGCGCCTGGCCGACGGTCTCAACGACAAAGGCCGCATCGCTAAGCCGGTGATGGAGCGCGCCCTGGGCTGCCTCGAACGGTTCGGTCAACGACTGGGCGGCGTGCCCGGGGAACAGCTCCGCGTCGTCGGGACCAGTACCCTGCGGCGGGCTAAGAACGGCACCGATTTTCTCATCGCGGCGGAACGGGCGCTCGGCCACCCCATTGAAGTCATCTCCGGCATCGAGGAAGCCCGGCTGATTTACCTTGGCGTCGCCCACGATCTTGGCGCGCAGCGGGAACGACGCTTGGTCATCGACATTGGTGGCGGCAGCACGGAACTCATCGTCGGCAAAGGCCTGGAACCGGAGCTTGCCCACAGCCTTCATATGGGGTGCGTGAACGTGACGCAACGCTTCTTTGGCGACGGCAAGCTGACACGGCGCGCCTTCGATGCCGCCATAGGTTTTGCGCAGCAGGAACTCGAGCCGGTTCTGGCCCAGTACCTTAACGCCGGCTGGGATCGCAGCGTGGGCGCGTCCGGCACCATCCTGGCAGCGGCGCAGATCATTGAACAGCTGGACGAGTCGAGCGGTAAGCTGGATGCGGGATTCAGCGCTCAAGGCCTTGCCGCGCTTGTTGACAAGCTGATCGACGTTGGCAAGGTCGACGCGCTGAAGCTGCCCGGGCTCAACCAGGAACGGGCGCCCGTATTCGCCGGCGGAGCCGCGATTCTCGCCGGGCTCGTGCAAGGGCTGGGCGTAGAACTGATGACCACGTCTCAGGGCGCACTGCGCGAAGGACTGCTGCAGGATCTGCTCGGGCGAACTTCGAATCACGATACGCGAGACCGGTCCGTCACGGACCTGGTCTCACGCTTTCATATCGATCGTGCCCAGGCGCTGCGCGTTCGGACGCTGTCGCAATCCCTGCTGGCCCACGTCGGGGACGCCTGGGGGCTCACCGCCGAGGCGGATCGACGGAAGCTGGGCTGGGCCGCCGACCTACACGAGATCGGTCTCAGCATCGCGCACAGCTCGTTCCACAAGCACGGCGCGTACCTGCTCGCCAACATGGATTTGCCCGGATTCTCCCAGGTAGAACAGCGCGGCCTGGCCCTGCTGGTGCGTACCCATCGACGAAAGTTCCCGAAGGAAGAGTTTCAGCCCGATAACCCAGCAACGCGGCGGTTGCTGCGGCTGGCCGTGCTGCTGCGACAGGCCTGCGTCATGCACCGGGGTCGCAGTGGTGATGTGCCCCAGCGACTTGCGGCGACGGCCGACGAACGATCCCTCACGCTCCACATTGACCGCGAGTGGCTCGACGGTCATCCGCTCACGCGCCTCGACTTCGAGCAGGAGGCTCAGTACCTCAGTAGCGTCGGGTTTGACCTCATTATCGAATCCCACTGACCGGTTCCGTGGCCGCAGCCCTTCCCGATCTGACCGATCCAAACAGCTTTGCCCATGGCTTCCCCCACGCGGCATTTGCCGAGCTGCGGCAGCGGGCGCCGCCGTACTGGCACGAGGCGACGCCGCATACGCCGGACGGTGAAGGGTTTTGGGTCCTGAGCCGTCACGCCGACTGCGCCGCGGTGCTGCGCAACCCCGCCCGCTATTCGTCACAGACCGGGGGACACCGGACGGGGGGTGGCACGGGGCTTCGCGATGAGCGAACGGTCGGCACACTCCTGAACATGACCGACGACCCGGCCCATCGTCGCCTGCGCAGCCTGATCAGCAAAGGCTTCACACCGAAGGCGCTCGCCGCGCTGGTGCCACGGCTTGAGACGGTCATCAACACCGCCCTTGATGGTCTGCCCGCTGACCAACCTTTCGACGCCATGACGCACATCGCCGGAGCGGTACCGCTTGCGGCAATCGCCGGCTTACTCGGCGTGGACACCCGCGTAGCCCGCGACCTCATGGAGGCCATAGATAAGGATCTGTCCGACGGTAGTGGACGCATCATCGGTCGCACCGGACGGCAGCGGGTCAAAGCAGCAGCGCAATCGCTCATCACTGAGCGGCGCCGTCACCCCGGTGACGATGTGTTTTCCGCAGCCCTTCAGGCCCGGTTTGAAGATGACGGTTCGTCGCTCCGCGATGATGAGCTCATCGCGTTCTTTGCCTTGCTCTTCCCGGCAGGTGCCGAAACAACCCGCAGTGCGATCGGTCAGGCTTTGTTCCACTTTGCGCAGGACCCGGACTGCTGGAACCAGCTGGCGACGGACGACGCCAGCATTCGTTGCGCCGTTGAAGAGATCGTGCGTTGGGCCACACCATCCATCTACAAACGCCGTACGGTCACGGAGGACCATGAATGGTACGGGGAGACGCTCCGCGCCGGAGACAAGATCACGATCTGGGAACCGTCCGCAAACCGCGATGGTGCTGTGTTCGATGCACCTGATCGCTTTGATCTCGAGCGTTGGCCAAATCACCATCTCGGGTTCGGTGCCGGCGTTCACTTCTGTCTCGGCGCGAGCCTCGCGCGCTTAGAAATCGGGACCCTGCTGCGCGTGCTCAAAGATCGAAACGCGCACTTCGAGCTGTGCGGGCCGCCGACCTACCGACCCAGCACACGGCTGCTTGGTTTCAGCCAACTGCCGCTACGCATGAGCCCCGGACTCCGTCCGGGATAGCAACCCGCGCAGTCTCAACTGCCGGCAGACGCTGGTTCCGCAGCAAACCGCGCCATCAAGCGCCGCTGGGCCAGGCGACGGCGTTGTTTACCGGGCGCAATTCGGCGGTAGCTGCCGTCGCTGCGTAGCGCCCAGGCCTGGGCGTTGTCCTGCAGGTAGAAGTCGAACTCTTCAAGAATCCGCAGGCGGATCGTCTGATCGTCTATGGGAAAGGCCGTTTCCACCCGATTGAAGAAGTTGCGACCCATCCAATCGGCGCTTGAGAGGTACACGCGCATCGCCCCCCCGTTAGCGAACGCGAACACGCGCGTGTGTTCAAGAAACCGCCCGACGATGGAGCGCACGCGAATGGTTTCAGAAACGCCCGGGATGCC
The DNA here is from genome assembly GCA_039198065.1 of Pseudomonadota bacterium. GTDB lineage: Bacteria > Pseudomonadota > Gammaproteobacteria > Pseudomonadales > Azotimanducaceae > CALHVX01. The sequence goes on along the minus strand of JBCCTU010000011.1, from coordinate 60,985 downwards.
GGGACGCAGTGCGCAGATGCCCCGCACCACCAGATCGACCCGCACGCCTGCTTGCGACGCACGATAGAGCGCCTGGATGATCTGCGGTTCGATCAGCGCGTTCATTTTGGCTTTGATCCAAGCCGGTTCACCGGCCTGCTGGCGACGGATCTCTTCGTCGATGTGCTCGATCATTAGGCGGTGCAGGGTCAGCGGTGACTGCAGCAAGCGTTTGAGCCGCGGTGCCTCACCGGGGCTGATGAGCTGATGAAACAGCGCCTGCACGTCTTCGCCGATCGCAGCGTCGCAGGTCAGCAACCCGTAGTCGGTGTAGAGCCGAGCCGTACGCTGGTGATAGTTGCCGGTGCCGAGATGCAGGTAGCGTTGCAATTTGCGACCTTCGCGCCGTTGCACCATGCACATCTTTGCGTGGGTTTTCAGGCCGACGACGCCGTACATCACCTGCGCACCCGCATCCTGCAGCACGGTAGCAAGCTCAATATTGGCTGCTTCATCAAAACGCGCCCGAAGCTCAATGATGACGAGCACTTCTTTACCGTTGCGGGCCGCCTGCAGAAGTGCCTCAACCACGGCGGACTGTGACCCGGTCCGGTACAGGGTCTGGCGTATGGAGAGCACCTGGGGATCTACCGCCGCCTGACGCAGAAAGTCGATGAACGGCGCAAACGATTGAAACGGGTGATGCAACAGGATGTCACCGGCACGAATGGCCTCGAACACGTCCTCTGCCTGCTGAATCGGTTCGGGAACACTTGGCTGGTACTCGTCGAACTTGAGATCATCGCGATCGACCTCGTCCGGCACCGCAGCGAGCCGAGCTAAGTTGACCGGCCCGCGACAGCCATACACGTCCTGGTCACTCAGGTTGAACTGGGCGCGCAGAAACCCAACAAGTTCCGCGGGACAGTCGTCGGCAACCTCCAAGCGCACCGATTCACCGTAATGGCGCGTCGACAGCTCGCCCTCGAGTGCACGCTTGAGATCGCTTAGGTCTTCCTCATCGACGAACAGATCGCTGTTGCGGGTCAGTCGAAACTGATAGCAACCCGTGATCGTCATACCGCGAAACAGCTCGCCTACATAGGCTTCGATAATCGAACTCAGCAACACGAACTCGTGCCGATCACTGGCGACGGATTCCGGCAGCGCGATGACTCGCGGCAGCGCACGCGGCGCCGCAACCACGGCCTTCCCGGACTGCCGGCCGTACACGTCGGCCCCATCCAAGGTAACGATGAAGTTGAGCGCCTTGTTCTGCGGCGGCGGGAACGGATGCGCTGGATCCAGACCGATGGGGCTGATGATCGGCGCGAGCTCACGGCGAAAGTAACGCCGCAGCCATTGGCGCTGGCGATCGCTCCAGTACTCGCGCGACAGCAAGCGAATGCCCTGCAGGTCAAGCTGCGGCACGAGCAGCGCGTTGAAGGTGGTATAGAGTTCCGCCGACAACGCGTGCGCACGGTCTGCAATCAAGACGAGCTGCTCGGTCGGTGACAGTTGATCCGGACCCCGCAGCGTAGCGGCGTAGCTTTCCTGCTGTTTAAGGCCGGCGACCCGAATCTCGAAGAACTCATCAAGAATCGAGCTGGTAATGCAAAGGAAGCGCAGTCGCTCGAGCAGCGGCAGCTCGTCGTCCTGAGCTTGGGCGAGGACCCGCTGCGCAAACTCAAGCTGCGACAGTTCCCGGTTGATGTACAGCGACGGGTGATCGAGCTCCAGGTCGCTGTTCACAGCTGTGCGTTTTCTTGGGGAGGAGCGCCCGGATTCCGTTCGGCGTGTCGTTGTCGTGGGCCGCTTAGCCATGGCGATACGCTAGCACACGCGTTGTAATGCGCTGATTACGGAGAACTACGGGGTCCCGAGGCGGCCGCCGGACGATGCCAAAAGACCAGTTATTTCAGTCGCCCCGAGATCTTGTCGACTTTCGCTTCGATGCCGAAGTCGTCGGTGTGTTCCCAGACATGATCCGGCGCTCCGTCCCCGGCTACGAGACCGTCCTGCCGCTCGCGGCGCTGATTGTTTCGCAGGCACTGCCGAAGGAAGGCCGGGTCTACGACCTCGGCTCTTCGCTCGGGGCGTCGAGCCTGGCGCTGCTCAACCAGCTCCCCACGGACCACCCGGTCTCCATTATCGGAATCGATTCCTCCGAGGCCATGGTGACCCAGGCGAGCAGCAAGGTCAGAGACCCCCGGCTACGCTTTCTGTGTGCCGATGTTCGGTCCGTCAACTACGAACCCTGCCAGGCGGTGCTGTCCAACTACCTCCTGCAGTTCTTGCCGGTCGAGGATCGCGCGGCGCTGCTTGCCCGACTCTACGCCGCCCTTACACCCGGCGGCTGCCTGGTGTTGACCGAAAAGATTCATCTCGACGACGACGGCGCCGATCGCTGGGCAGACGCGGTTCATCTCGACTTCAAACGGGCCAACGGCTATTCGGAACTCGAGGTGGCGCAAAAACGCGCCGCCCTCGAGCGGGTCATGCCCATTGAAGCGGAAGCGGTGCATCGCGCCCGGCTCGAAGCCCAGGGGTTTACGGAGATTCGAACCTGGTTCCGGTGCCTGAACTGGGCGAGCTTCGTCGCCTGGAAGTCCGGCCCGTGACCCATGACCCATGACCCATGACAAGGAGCCGGTCCAGGGACTGCCCGATGCCGCACAACTCGCGCAGGTGCTGCAACACCCGGGGATCGCGGCTCCGACGGGGAACGGTGCAGCATCGGTGCTGGAGGCCTGTCTGCTTCAATCCCTGAACCGTTTCTCGCCGGCCTACCACGGCGACTTCCCCGGCTGGCTCGAGGCGCTCAACGCGTTGCCGGCGGCACACCCCGTGCGGCTCACCGGATCTGCGCGCGTCCGCCTGAGCACCGAAACTCCAATCGATGACCGCGCCGTGGAACCGGCCCTGCGCGCCCTCATGCCCTGGCGCAAAGGTCCGTTCGATGTCTTCGGCCTCATCATCGACACCGAATGGCGCTCCGATTGGAAGTGGGCCCGCGTCGAGAACAGCTGCGACTGGAGCGGCTGCCGGGTACTGGACGTTGGCTGCGGCAACGGCTACTTCGGCTGGCGCCTGTTAGACGCCGGGGCCGCGCTGGTTATCGGTATCGATCCCACGCTGCTGTTCTGCATGCAGCATGCGGCGATCAATCGCTACGCTCAGAGCCATCGGAACTGGGTGCTGCCGCTGCGCTTGGAAGAACTACCGCTCGGTGACCATCAAACCCTCGGCTTCGATCGGGTGTTGAGCATGGGGGTGCTTTATCACCGCCGCGATCCGCAGGCGCACTGCCGCGAACTGTTCGCGACGACGGCTCCCGGTGGGCAACTCGTGCTCGAAACGCTCGTCGTCACCCGGGGTGACACGCTCGAACCGGCAAAACAGAAAGCCCGCTACGCACAGATGCGCAACGTCTGGAACGTGGCCGCGATTTCTCAGGTCGAGCTGTGGCTGCAGCGTGCGGGCTTTATCGACATCGACTGCATGGACGTCACTGCAACGACGATCGCGGAGCAGCGCACCACGGACTGGATGCGATTTCAGTCGCTCAAGGACTTTCTTGATCCGGCGAACCCGGGGCGTACCGTCGAAGGCTGGCCGGCACCGGTGCGGGCGGTCCTACGGGCGCGGCGCCCGGCGTAAACAAGCGTGGTAGGCTTCGGCCATGTTCGAATTGCTCACCGCTCAGTTCCGCTTCCGGGGCAAGCAGGCCCGGCTCCTCGATCTTTATCAGTGCTTTCTCGCGAACGACCAAAAGGCGCTGCACCCGACCCAGCTGGCACGCATGACGGGGATCAGCCTCGCGGAAGTCAGCAAGCGGCTCGATACGACGCCCGAACTATTCGTTCGGCTGCCGCGGCGGCCCGACGGCATCACGCGCTATCGGCTCACGACAGCGGCCACCGCACGGGGCCTCGAAGGCACGGAAGCACTGCTCGCTACAAACGCCCGGCGCGAGACCTTGGTGCTCTATGCCGGCGGCACCATGCTAGTCCTCATCGGCATCATCGCCATCGTGCTCATTGGCCCAACGCTGTGATGTCCGATACCACCGCAGGAGCGCCATTGCCGTGCTGATTCGTCATGCCTGAAGCCCTGTCCGACGAAGCGCGTCGCTGGCAGGCGAGCGCGGAGTCCTTCGCAAACGACGTGCTTGCGCCGTTGACCGCCGATGCGCCTGCGGATCGGGCGCGCGCCATTGACGCCTCACAGCAGATCGGTTTGTTCAAGTTGACGCAACCGGTAAGCCACGGCGGCAGCGAAGCCAGCCAGCTCACCCTGTGTACGGTCCGGGACACCCTTAGCGGCCACAACGCACCGCATGCCGATGCAGTTCTTGGACCCGGGCCGGGCGTGCTCGCAAGCGTCGTTGAGCCGCTGCGAAGTCGTTTTCTCGAACCATTGCTGAAGGGCCAACTGCGCGGTGGCTTCGGGTTTACCGAACCGGACGACGCCCCGCACTTCACCCAAGCGGTCCTCGAGGGTGACAGCTATCGGGTCACTGGCCAGAAGTCCTACGTGACCGGTGGCGGCAGCGCCGATTTCGTAAACGTGCTAGTGCACATCGACAAGCAGCCAGCACTGATCCTGATCGAGACCACGGCCGACGGCGTCGAGCGCAGCGCGGTTTTTCAGTCCATCGACGGCAGCCGCCACGCAGCGTTCACCTTCAATGACGTGAAGGTACCCGCAAGCCATGTCATCGCCGCGCCGGGGGCCGGCATGCCTAAGGCCTTAGGCCAGATCGGCGACACCCGCCTCGCCATCGCCGCCACCTGTGTTGGCCTGTGCCGCTGGGTCTACGCCGAAATGACGTCTCACCTCGCCGGCAAAACCCGTGATGGAACGGCGCGCGGTGACGACCCCGTTGCCCGCCTGCGGCTGGGTGAGTGTTACCTGCGCGCTTTCGCCGCCCGCAGCATGCTGTATCGCACCGCCCGGCTCGCCGATGTAGGCGAGAACGTGGTGAACCAAGCGATGGCGTGCAAGGTGTTCGCCGTCGACGCGCTGACGTTCATCGTCGATGAAGCCATTCAACTGGTAGGCGGTAGCGCGGTCATTGAAGATCACCCGTTGGCACAGCTGTTCCGGCGCGTGCGCAGCTTGCGCCTGGCCGAGGGAGCGACGGATCGCCTACTGCAAAACATCGCCCGCGGTCGTCTGGAACTGAATAAGGGGCACATCTGAAGATCGGAGTTGGTAAACCCGCAGTTAGCCGCCGTACACCAAGCTCAGGCGTCGCTTTCGTCGCAGTCCCGCGGCTGCTCCGGTCCCTTTACTTTCTTAAGCAGCGCATAAACAGCGCCTGTTCCACCCTGACGCGGAATCGCTGAATGAAACGCGATGACCTCGGGCATGTCCGTCAACCAGCGGGCAAGAAAGCTCTTCAGCCGACCCGGGGTCGGGCTCTTCTCACCTCGGCCATGGGCAATGAGCACGACCCGGCGACCGAGGGCACGCTGCTGCCGCAAAAAATGAAACACGGCGCCCCGGGCCTCGCGGACCGTCCGGCCGTGCAGATCGAGCTCTGCAGCAACGGGGTAGGCCCCGGTGCGCAAACGATCGAATACGCCGGTCTGGACCCCATCCTGCCGCCAGGCAAGGACGGCATGGGGTGCTACGGGATCGACTTCTGCCTCGGTTAGTGGATTCTGCGCCGCTTCGCTGGCCGCACCCGTTGCCGCGGCCCGGCGCGCTTCTGCCGCGGCAGCGCTTAGCGACTCGCCGGAGTCGACGCTCGCCTTGCGCCGCGGGCGGTCGAGAGGCTGAACCCCCTCCATAGCTTTGCGGAACTCATCGTCCATCGCGTCCGCCTGCGGGAGAGTCGGTCGACGCTGCAGTGAGCTCCGATGACGCCCGCGCCGGGGCCACCGGGACGCTCTCGAAGGCGGCCGAGCGCGTGCCGGGAATCGGGCGGTTATCCACCCGGTGGTACGTGAACACGCACGAGAGTTTGGTTTCCGTCGATCGGTTGCGGCCTGCGGCGTGGAAGGCGCGGCAGTGGAAGAACAGCGCGTCACCCCGCGCCAGCGTTACGGTCTGCGCCTGCTCGATCAGCGCCCGATTTTCTTCCAGTTCCTGGCGCAAAAAGAGATCCCGATCGAGGCGTCCTCGATCGATAGAGAGCGCATGGCTGCCGGGAATGAGTCGCAGCGCGCCGTTACGGTCGTTCTCATCACCGAGCGCAAGCCAGACCGAAATCAGCTCGGGTTGATCGAAGGACCAGTAACGGATGTCTTGATGCCACTGGGTTTCGCTCGAGTAACCGGGCGCCTTAGTCATGACACAGTTGTGGTGGCATTGAGACAGTTGCCAGTCGTTGGCACCACTGATTTCCTCGAGCACCCGGGCGACGCGAGTGCCCGTGGCCCAGCGGCGATACGCGGCGTCACGTCCAAAGGCGAACAGAAGCCGTCGCGGTGTATCGCCACCCAGGGAGCCGCGGCCGCTCGGCGCCCCGGGATAACCAACGTCGGCTTCGTATTCGACGGGCGCCGCCAGAGGATCGAGCGCCGCCGCCGTGATCGCACGCAGTTCCTCCACCTCGGCCGGGGGAAGAAGCCCACGACGAACGATGAAGCCATCGCGAGCAAAGCGCTCGCGGTCAAGCGACGCGCCTGTCGGACTGGTGTGTTCGGTTGTCATGCTGAATTAGAGCTGCACCTGATGCAGCGGTTCCCGGTTGACGGTAATCGAGAGCTCACCGGTCGACGCCCAGTACCGTGCCTCGATGTAATGGTGCTCCTCCCATTGCAGCTCGACGTTGGTCCAAACGTACTGCGGTTCCGCCGTCTGCGCGGGACGTGCCTTTCGTACGAGGCCATCGAGACGCAGTTCCAGCGTGCCGTCTTCCGTCAGACCGATCTGGAACGCGCGATCACGGTGTACAAAGTCAAACTGTCGCTCGGCTGCGCTCACGGGACTTACCGTTCAGGGGCATTGCCCAATTGTAAGACAGCGGACGCGGCACGCGCGTCATAAAACCCGACGAGATTGTGAGCGGAGCATCGTGGCGAGACGATACCCAAGCTATGCCCGAGTGCGGAGCTAGAACAGCTCTCCCTGCCGGGGATCAGGGTCAGCGCGCACGTCGGCAGCCGCGGACTCCGGTACTCGAAAACGATCAGTGCGTAAACGCGGCAGGAGGCTCTCTGCCAGTCCCACCCGGCGACGCGCTGCCCGGAACCGCTGTCCCAACAGCTCAGCGACCGGGCCGGAGCCCCGCATCCGCTCACCCCAGTTCGCTCGGTAAAGGGCGCCGCCGCGCGCGGACCGTATGGCGTTGAGAACCCGGTCGGCACGGTCCGGATAGTGAGTCTGGAGCCACTCTTCGAACAACGGCGCCACTTCGTGGGGCAGCCGCAGCAAGATCATGTTGAGTTCGCCTGCGCCAGCTTCGGCACAGCGCTCAACAAGGGCTTCGAGCTCGTGGTCGTTAATGAACGGAATGACCGGTGCAATCATTGCCCCGGTCGGTACCCCCGCAGCTGCCAGTGCCCGCAGCGTTGCCAGGCGCCGCTGTGGCGCTGCTGTTCGGGGTTCCAGGCGGGCCTTAAGCTCGCTGTCCAGGGTAGTAACGCTGACCATCACCTTGACCAGCCCCGTCGACGCAAGCTCGGCCAAAAGATCCAGATCCCGCAGTATCAACGCTCCCTTGGTGACGATGCTGACCGGGTGCTGAAACTCAAGAAACACCTGCAGCAACTCGCGCATGATCCCTTCGCGCTTCTCCAGCGGTTGATAGGGATCGGTGTTGGTGCCGATGGCGATCGTCGCCGGCTGGTAGCCCCGGGCCCCGAGCGCTTTGCGCAGCAGCGCGCTGGCCCCCCGCTTGGCAAAGAGTTTCCGCTCAAAGTCTATTCCCGGGGAGAGGTCGACGTAGGCGTGCGCCGGACGGGCAAAGCAGTACACACAGCCGTGCTCGCACCCACGATAGGGGTTAATGGAGCGATCGAACGGAATATCCGGTGATCGATTTCGCGTAATAATCGACCGGGCCGCCTCGTAGGTGACCGCAACGGCTTTATCCGGTGTCCAGGTCCCCAACACTTCGGGATCGAACTCCGTGCGTGTATCGAGGAACCGCGGCGCGGGCTGGCTCTGTGCGCCCACTCCCTTGAGGGCCGCACGCCGAGGCGCGGCCTCGACGGCCGCCGAGTTCTCCGCGTCGGACACCTGCGCTCCTGCAACTTGGGATTGACGATCGGTGGTGGACAAAGTCCTTGGCTCCGCTGCCATCGGACGGCGATGTCGATAACTGTAGATTTATACAGTAATAAGTACAAGGTGGCCGCGACGTCGCGAGCCAACCCTGGGCGGGATCGCTGCCCGTAGAGGAACCGGAAGGTCGGCGGTAGACTTGCGCGCCATGCATCCCACCCCTTCTTCACTCAGCAGGCCGTCGGCTCGGTTCGCTCGCCCGACCCGATCATGCACAGTCCTCGCACTGTGCGGCCTGCTTGGGCTCGGACTCAGCGCCTGCCAAACGCTCGAATCCCAGGACGCCGGTGCCGACGCCATGAGCGAATTGAAGGAAGATCTGGCGACGCTGACCGGCGCGGTCGTGTCAACCCAGGCTGCCGTTGCTGAACTCGACGAACGCAGCGGCGAACGCGAAGCGACGCTAGCGGACGAAATCGCCGGTATGAATCGACGACTGCGCGCACTGCCTGGCAACCTGAAGACCCTGTGTCCCGAACCCGCCGCCTCGGTCGAACGGTGCGCTGAGCAACCGACGGTCATGGTGGAAAACGAGCGACTCCTGCTGGGTGAACTTGAAGAAGTGTTTCTCGACCCCCCAGGAGTTCACGTCGTTGCGCGCATGGATACCGGCGCGGATTCCAGTTCGCTAAACGCTCAGAATCTGACTCAGTTCGAACGCGATGGTGAAGATTGGGTACGTTTCGACTGGGTGATTAAAGAGCAAACCTACGAGGTAGAACGCCCGATCCTGCGCTACGTGCGTGTCATTCAGCAGGCCGATCCGGAAGGCACACGCCGCCCCGTTGTCTCCCTACGCCTTCGTATCGGCGCGACGGACGACGTTTTCGACTTCACCCTCGCCGACCGATCGCACCTCGACTATCAGATGATTCTAGGACGCAACTTTCTCACCAACGTTGCCGTCGTCGATGTCGGCCGCCGCTTCGTTCAGCCACGCCTGTCACTCGCGTCGCCCTGAGCGCACGCCCAAGGACGCCCGCTCATGGAACGAACCGGTCCTTTTCTATTTCTCGTGGTGCTGCTGTTTGCCGCGGGTATCGGCACCGCGCTGTACCGCAACAGTGTGGTCGGGCTGCCCTTCTTTCCGGGGACACAGCAGCAGGTCTGGGAAATCGAGGCACGCATTGAATACACGGCCACCGCGCCGCTGACCCAGGTGCGCCTGACCCTGCCACCCACCCAGTCGAAGTACCAGCTGCTCAGAGAAAGCACGGCCTCTTCGGGCTTCGGCGTACACATCGAGTCCAAGGCTCAGCGGCAGGCCATCTGGAGCAAGCGCAACGCCACCGGCACTCAGCTTCTCTTCTACCGGCTCAACCTGTTGGAAGATCCGGAGTTCCTTGTCGACGACCAACCCCCTCGGGGCGCACAGGCTCCAGACTGGGTCGATCCCTACGCCACGGCCGCACGCGATGTGTTGCAACGGGTGCTGCCGGAGACGGCAGACGCCCGCAGCCTCGCCGAACAACTGGCGAGCACGCTGCGGCGGCGCCCGCCCGAGCAGAACGTCGCACTGCTCCTCGACCGCTACCCACCGGCGCAGCTCATGACGGCACTGCTGAACGCCGCCGACGTTCCCGCCCGAACCGTTTCTGTGCTGGGTCTCGAAGACGGCATTCGCCGCGAGCGCTTGGCACGCTACACGCAATTCTGGGACGGAGAGCACTGGGTGCTGCTCGATCCGATTAGCGGTCTGCTGCCACCAGATGCCGATCGATTGCTGTGGCAAACCGATGCACCGTCTGTGCTCGAAGTGACGGGCGGTCAGGGCAGCACGGTCACCTTCGCCATGATCCGCCAGGTACGCTCCGCCCTCGAGACAGCGGTCGCCAACGACAGCCTCAACTTTTCGCTCTACAGCCTGCCGGTCGCCGAGCAGGGCATGTTCAAACTGATCATGCTGCTGCCCATCGGCGCCCTTGTGGTGGTGTTCATGCGGCTGGTCGTGGGGTTAAAGACGTCCGGGACGTTCATGCCCATTCTGCTGGCTCTGTCGTTTCTGCAAACGGAGCTGGCTCCCGGTGTCATTAGCCTGCTGCTCGTCGTCATCCTGGGTCTGCTGCTGCGCACCTACCTGTCGGCCTTAAACCTGCTGCTCGTTGCTCGCATTGCAACGCTCGTGATCCTCGTCATCGGCATCATCAGCGTCGTCAGTATTTTGAGCTACCGGCTCGGGCTCATTGGCGGTCTGACGATTTCGTTCTTCCCGATGATCATCCTTGCCTGGACCATCGAGCGCATGGCCATCCTGTGGGAAGAGGAAGGCCCGCGGGAAGTACTGGTTCAGGGTTCGGGCAGTCTGCTCGTAGCGATCCTTGCCTACGGACTCATGCAGTGGTCACTGATGAAACATCTGGCCTTCAACTTTCCCGAGCTGCATCTGTGCGTGCTGGCGATGGTGCTGTTGCTCGGGCGCTACAAAGGCTACCGCCTGTCTGAGCTGGTGCGCTTCGCGCCGTTCTACAACGTGCCGGAACTCGACGACCTGGACCGACCGTGAACGTGCCCCGCTGGATCAGCCCTTGGGCACTCAGCCGGCGCGGTATTCTCGGCATGAACGAGCGCAACTGCGGCTACATTTTGCGCTACAACCAGCGCGAGAAATTTCCCCTGGTCGACAACAAGCTGAAAACCAAACTGATCACGCGGCAGGCGGGGCTCGAAGCTCCGAAGCTGCTGCACGTCATCAGCAACCAGACGGAAATCGAGCGCATCGGAGACACGCTCGCTGAGCAGGACAGCTTCGTCATCAAACCGGCCCAGGGCAGCGGCGGTAAGGGCATCCTGGTCGTCACCGGCCGCGCCAACGACCGGTTCCTGAAAAGCAGCGGCGCGGAACTGAAACTCATCGACATCAAACGGCACCTGAGCAACACCCTGAGCGGACTGCACTCCCTTGGCGGGAAACCCGACGTCGCAATCATCGAAACCCTCATCGTGGGTAACCCGGCACTCGCCGAGCACAGCTACGAAGGCGTGCCCGACATACGCCTGATCGTTTTTCAGGGCTATCCGGTAATGGGCATGCTGCGGCTCGCCACCCGGGCGTCGGATGGCAAAGCGAATCTGCACCAGGGCGCCATTGGAGTAGGCTTGAACATCGACAACGGTGCAGGAATCGCTGCAGTTCAGTACAACCGACCCGTGGACCATCATCCGGACACCGGCACGGCGATTACTGCCATTCAGGTCCCGCAGTGGATGGATCTGCTCACCCTTGCGAGCCGCTGCTACGAGGTTACGGGGCTTGGGTACCTCGGCTGCGACATCGTGCTCGATCGTGAACGGGGGCCGCTGCTGCTGGAGCTGAACGCGCGACCGGGCTTGAGTATTCAGCTCGCCAACAACGCTGGCCTGCTGCCGAGACTGCGGCTGATAGAATCGCGCCCCGGGTTCTTTCAGAGCGTTGACGAACGTATCGCCTTCGCGCGGCAACACTTCGGTGTTGTCACGGCATCGACATCGCACGCTTAGCCCACACTGAACCGCCGTCGAGGAATCACCATGCTGATCGTCATCGCCCGAATCTCCGCCACTGCCGAAGCCATCGATGCGCTGACGCCAGCGATTGCCGCTATGGAAGCGGCGAGCCGGGAGGAGCCCGGATGCCACGAGTACACGTTTTGCCGCGAGCTCAACGAGCCGAACACCATCAAGATCGTCGAGCAGTGGGAATCCGCCGACGCCCTCAAGGCGCACTTTGCCATGCCGCACATGGCGACCTTCCAGGCCGAAATGGGCAAGCACGATCTCGGCGGGGTCGAGGTACGGGCCTTCGAGGCCTCGGAAGTTCCGTTCCCACCGGCCTAACACCCGCACGATGACCGTCACGAACGCTCTTACTGATATGAAAGAGGCGCCTTACTACGAACCCGTGGGTGATGAGGTCGAGGTCTTTACCGCGGCTTTCGATGCGCGGCTCCCGGTGCTCCTGAAAGGTCCCACAGGCTGCGGTAAAACCCGCTTCGTCGAAGCCATGGCCTGGAAGCTGTTCGAAGGCCGCAGCAACGATCGGCTGACGACCATCGCCTGCCACGAAGATCTGACGGCGACCGATCTCGTTGGCCGCTACCTGCTACTCGGCAACGAAACGCGCTGGTCCGATGGTCCCCTCACCCGCGCTGTCCGTGACGGCGGGCTGTGTTATCTGGACGAAATCGTTGAGGCACGCAAAGACACGACCGTCCTCATCCACGCGCTGACGGATCACCGCCGCATCCTGCCGATCGAGAAAACCGGCGAGCTGGTCCAGGCGCACGACGACTTTCTGCTCGTCATCTCCTATAACCCGGGCTATCAAAGCGTGCTCAAGGATCTGAAACCCAGTACCCGGCAGCGCTTCGTGAGCCTCGAGTTCGATTACCCGAACGCTGAGCTCGAGACCCGCATCATCGCCCGCGAGAGCGGTGTCGACGAGGCGCTGGCGGAGCGTCTTGCCACCATCGGCATCAAGGTGCGCAACCTGCGTGAACACGGCTTTGAAGAAGGCGTCAGCACACGCCTGCTGATCTATACCGCGAACCTCGTGCGTGGCGGTATCGAACCGCGCCGGGCAGCGACCAGCGCCATCGTCAGCGCCATTGCCGACGATCGCACGGTGCAGGAAGCCGTCGCCGATATCGTCGACGCCGTGCTGCCCTGACCACGCAAACAACCACAGCGCCAACGCAGCTTGCCGACGTCGAGCACCGGCTGTCGCTGTTCGTTGAAGGCATGCTCGGACACTACCTGCACATCCAGACTCGCGAATCCTTCGGCGGTCACACGACGCTGGGTCCCTTCGCAAGCCAGGCACCGGATACGCTGTACCTGCCGGAGCGACTCGCAAGACCCGGACTCGCGGGTTACAAACTCCTCGCCATGCGCCAGGTCGCGCAGCGGCTGTACCGCACCTTCGACTTTCGCCTGACCGTCTTTCAGCGCCTGCACCCAACCTTTGGCGATGTGACACCAAACGCACTGTCACCGCGGCTCGGCGATCTGCAGCACCTGCGTGCCCACTACCGCTTGCCGGGCCTGTTTCAGAGCCTGTTCGAAAACTTCGAAACCCTGCGCCTCGATGCCCGCATGCTGAACGACTTTCCCGGTCTCCGGCGACCGCTTACCGCGGCGCTCGAGCACAGCGGCTCGCTCTGGATCGACGATAGCGTTGAACCGCCCGGGTTGCTTTATCCCCTGCTTGACGCGCTCCTCGCCGGTCACGAACAGGCCATCGAAGGGCGCGGGCAAGAGCAACGGGTGCCACCGGTAATCACGGCACTTATCGACACGCTGCACGCGCCGACGGCAACGGTGTACGACACGCTGCGGCTGACCGATCACTGGTACCTGCAGCTGGCGCGCGAGGTCGCCGAGATCGAGGGCTTCGACGGTCCTAGGGACGCCCCAGACGAGAGCCTCGCCGAGGCCATCGACGCCAGCGGCGACTGGATGGAGCGGGACGCGCGGCTGAAAGACTGGCAGGACGAGCTCATGGCCTTAGAAGGGATGCTGCTCGATCCCGACATGCTGCTCGAGGACGACGCGGAAGCCGGGCAACGCGAGGGACTGGCCGGCAACGTCCGCCCCGAGGGCCGGCACCTCGACCCGGCACAAACGTCGCGGGAGCTGGAGCGGGAACGCGATCAGCTCAGCCGGCGCATCGACATGGAACGCGCCGCGTTACGCCACGCGCTCGGCAACAGTACGGTTGGCAGCCGCAGCTTCCGCTACCCGGAGTGGGACACCTTCGAGCAGCGCTACCGGCCGGCCTGGTGCACGCTCTTCGAACAACCGCTCGAGCCGGACGACACGACAGACCCGCAGGCGCTGCGCAACCGCGTGCAGCAGGCCCGCAACGAGATTCGTGCCCGCCTCGCGCAGATCAAACCGCTCGGGCTGGAACGCCAGGGCGGCGTGGCGGACGGCGACGAACTCGATTTCAACGCGGTTCTGACGGCGCGTCTCGACAGCGCGGCTGGGCTGGCCCCTGACGACCGGGTCTACAGCCGCCGCGATCGGGCCCGGCGGGATCTGTGCGCGGCGTTCCTCGTGGACCTCTCGGCGTCGACGGACGACCCGGTCGAGGCACCCGCCCCGACGGCGACCGACGACGCCATCGATTGGGACGACCCGCGCAGCGGCGCAACGCTGTGGGCCGACGACATCGACGACACACCTGCGCCGGAAACCCGCCGCATCATCGACGTGCAGCGGGAAGCCATGCTCGCCATGGCCTTGGCACTTGAGCAGCTCGGCGACGAGTACGCCATCTACGGGTTCTCTGGCTACGGTCGCGACTGTGTCGAGTTTTACCAGGGAAAAGAGTTCGGCGAGTCACTCACCGCCCGGACCTTCCGTCGCATCGCCGCCATGAAACCACGGCGCAGCACGCGCATGGGGCCGGCGATTCGGCACACGGTGGAAAAGCTCAAGCGCAGTGGTCATCAGCTCAAGCTGTTGATCATGCTGAGCGATGGGTTTCCGCAGGATTGCGACTACGGCCCCACTCGCGGCGATCATCGCTATGGCTTGGAAGACACGGCGCAAGCGCTTGCCGAGGCGGAAGCGGCCGGGATCCGGACCTTTTGCCTGACCGTGGATCGATCAGGCAACGATTACCTGAAACAGATGTGTCCGGCGGAGCAGTATCTCATCATCGAAGAGATGGACACCCTGCCGGCGGCGTTGGCGAAGGTGTATCGCAACCTTTCGCAGTAGCCGCCGGAGCGGGCTCGATCAGTCGTCGCCCATGACGCCGAAGATCTGCAGCAGCGACACGAACAGGTTGTAGAAGGACACAAACAGCGTCGTGGTTGCGCGGATGTAGTTACGCTCGCCGCCGTTCACGATCGCACCGGTCTGGTACAGGATCGCGGCCGATGAGAACAACACAAAGCCCACCGAAATCGCCGTGTGCCAGCCGCTCAGCTCAAACAACCAGGCGAACACAACCGCGCCCATCAGCACAAAGATCCCAACGGTGAGGAATCCGGAGAGGAAGCTGAAATCCTTGCGGGTGATCAGGGCAAAAGCCGACAACCCAACAAAGGCGAAGGACGCCGTGCCGAGGGCAGACACCACTACGCCGCTGCCGCGGTACTGCAGATACGCGTCGAGAATGGGCCCGAGCGTGTAGCCGAGAAACCCGGTAAAGAGAAAAATAGACACCAGCCCCATGGCGCTGTCGGCGGTCTTCTCAACCAGGAACAGCAAGCCAAAGAAGCCAGCCAGCGTAAGGATGAAGCCCGGATGGGGCAGATGCAGAGACATCGCGACGTAGGCCACCAGCGACGCAAAGCCGAGCGTCATGGCCAGCAGCATGTAGGTGTTGCGCAGAACGTTGGACACGTCCGCCGACAGGCCACCAACGCCAGCCGCCGGATTGGTCTGACCAGATCTCATGAGGGGTTCGTTTGCCATGGGAGCCTCCTGTTCAAGTGCGGCCAGTATATCCCCACATTCGGGAGATTCGATCAACCGGTCCGACACGTTTAATGGGTGGCCAGCGCGCGGTGGCTTCAGGCAGACACAGACTCGTCTTCGGCATCACTGGCCGGCGTTCCCTGCTCCGATCGCAGCTCATGTACGAGCCGTTCGACGTCCGCGAGGTCGAGGGAATCGACATCGAGCGCCATGAGAATGAACAGGAACAGCTGTGCGCCGAGCGAGCCATTATTCACCTTGCTGCGCAGATTACTTTCGTGCTGGACGACCCCAAGCTCCGCCAGCCGGCGCGCCAATTCGCGGTATTCGACACCTTTGAGCGCCATCCGAGAGCGGATGACTCGTCGAATGGTCTCGCGCATCTCCGGTGAGTCGAAAAACTTTGCCATAGCCGCCCCTTCCACCTGTTTACCTGAGTCCGTCGCACCCGGAGCCGGCGGGTGTTAGTGCCAACGCGGACGCCTCTCAGCAGGAACGCCAGTGTAGGTCTCCCGCGCGGCTTGCGGCAGCGCGATCTGTAAAATCTCTGTCTCAGTGCGTTTCGGAAGCGGGACAAATCGCCATTCCGCACGACAAATCGAAGGGAAACGGGCGATTTTCACCCGGGATTCCAGCACTCCTGGGGTACGGTGCCAGCATGAAGTGCTTCCTAAGTCCCGCAGCGGCGAGCGTCCGCCTTGCAACGAGCAATCCAGCGGCCCGACGCCACGCGGTCCTTGGCTTGTGGCTCCTCACGCTGGTGCTCGCGTCGGTTCCGGCGCGCGCCCTCGAAGGCACGGAGCGGTTTTCCGAACAGTACGATCTGATCTATCAGATCCGCGACATCGCCAGCGCCGCAAGCAGCAAGTCAGCGATCGGCTCGGGGTTCGCGATCAGTGCCGACGGCCTGGTCATTACCAACTATCACGTGGTGTCCAACTACGTTCGTTCACCCCGGGGCCGCAACCTCGAGTACCTGGATCAGAACGGCAACACCGGCCCGCTGACGCTCATCGACTTTGATGTGATCAACGATCTCGCGCTGCTGCGCCGCTCGCCACCCGATCACGGCAAGTTTTTCGACATCGCCGCCGACGAACCCACCACGGGTGAAATCATCTACGCCGTGGGCAACCCCCACGACCTGGGCATCACCCTCGTGTTCGGGGCGAGCAACGGCATGGTCGAGCACAGCTACGATCCACAGATTCTGTTTTCTGGATCGCTGAACCCCGGCATGAGCGGCGGACCGGGCTTAAACGAAGACGGGCAGGTGGTTGGCGTCAACGTCGCAACCGCCGGCAGCCAGCTCAGTTTTCTCGTACCCGCCGCAGCGGTCCGGTCATTGGTGAATGGGCGCCGGACGCTGGATCCAGAAGAGTTCGATCTGGAAATCGCTGCGCAGCTCAAAACCTGGCAACGCAATCGCATCGACAACCTGTTGAATCAGAGTTGGGCAACCAAGGCCTTGGGTGACCGGTCCGTGCCTGGCGAGATCCGCAACGACATTCAGTGCTGGGGCAGCAGCAACGACGGCGACGACGACGCGCGGATGCGGCGCCTGCGGATGAGCTGCGACTCCGGCAATCGGATCTTCATTGGCTCTCGACTCAACACGGGCCAGATCCACTTCAGCTTCGATGAAACGACGTCACTGAAGCTGCCCGCGTATCGTTTTCATCACATGATTGGTGGCCAGCGTCTGCGCGCCGACAACGCGGCGACAGACAAAGACGTCACACCGTACCGCTGCGAGGCCGATTTTCTTGAGCAAAACGACCGCGCAACCAACAGCTTTCGCCGGGTGACCTACTGCGTTCGCGCCTACAAGCGCCTAGCGGGGCTGTTCGACATTCTGTTTCTTGGCGAACACAACGGCAGCGACACCAGCTTCAGCGCCCACTACACGCTCGCCGGGATCGAACAGGACCTTGCGGCCGCGTTCCACGAACGCTTTCTGGCAACGCTCGGATGGAACTAGCCTTTGACGTCCAGGGCCGACGCCAGGCTCAACTCCTCGTTGCCGGTGCAAACAGCGACGGCACTTGGCGCGTGGGGCGCGCTTTCACGGCTGACATCATCATCCGCGATCCTGCCGTGGACGCGGTGCAACTTGAGTTCTGGCACGACGAAGACGACCAGCTCTGGGTTCGGGACTGCGCGAGCACCAACGGCTCGACGCTGAACGGCAAACCGCTTGGCGCAGACGCCAGGGCGGTAAAGTCCGGTGCGACGCTGGCGATCGGCACAACGACGCTACAGGTCTATCGACGCGATCATCCCATCGCAACGACGCTACCCACACAAACGGCGCCGGGCTGGAGCACGGCTCTTGGTCGTGTTCCCGTCATCCTTGCCGCCACCACCGTGGGCGCGGCGACTCAGCTGTTGTTCCACTACCTCGGCTTCGGCGGCGAGTACGAGCTGCAGCCGGCGGTACGGGAACTGTTCGGCTACGGTATGCAGGTACTGGGCTGGACGCTGTTCTGGGGCATCGCGGCCCGGCTGCTGCGCGGCGAGTTCGTGTTTGGTCCTCAGTGGACCATCGGCGCCCTGCTCATTGGCCTGACCCCGTTGCTCGATGAGTTCGTCGCGCTGATCGGCTTCAACCTGCAGTCACTGACCGCCTATCGCACCCTCGATGCCGTGATGACGGCGGGCGTGCTCGTGTTAGGGCTGTACCTCACCTACAGCCTGACGACGCATTTCAGCCGCGCGCGCCGCTGGGCCTTCGCGATCGCGCCGGCGGCGTTGCTCATGGTCAGCGTATACCTGATTCCACTGCTCGGCAGCCGCGAACCGGTTGGCTCACCGCAAACGCTGGGCCTGTCACGGCCACCGTCATTGCAGTTACGCAGCGGTGTGCCGGCCGCAGATCTGGTGGGCCGTCAGGCACGGCTGTTCGATGCCGTAACAACGCTTGCGGAAGAGGATCGCGACGACGCTTCAACGGCGGTCGCGCTCGACGGCTAGCCGCTCAGGAGCTGCAGGACAACTGCGAGCACCCCACCCGGTCACGCGCCCAGTCAGGGCGTCGCTCAGCATAGCGTTCCGCACCCGCCTGCTCCTCAAAGGGGCGTTCGAGCACGCGCTGGAGCCGGTGCAGTTCATCGTAGTTGCCCTGCTCGGCCTCATCGATCGCTTGCTGCGCGAGGTAGTTACGGAGCACATAGCAGGGGTTTACGGCATTCATAGCCTGCCGACGCGCATCGCGATCAACCCCGCCGCGCGCGAGCGCCGCCGCGTAGCGCTCGAACCAAGACTCCCAGGCAGCGAGCGCCTCACCCGTCAATGCCGCTGTGTCATAAAACGCATCTTCAACGATCGACAGCGCCGAACCGGGACTGCTTGCCGGGCCCACCTCGGCGAGTGACCGAAAGAAGATCGTCATGTCGACTTCGACGACGGGCAACGTCCGTTCAAGCTCGCCAATGAGCTCCGGCGTCGCATCGTCGTCGGATGGGACGCCAAGCTTGGCTGCAAAGGCGTCGCGGTAGGCACGGGTAAAGATCGGCGCGTAGCGATTCAACGCGTCCTGCAGCGGTTCGACGCGCTCAATCAGCGGCGCAATCGCGTTGCCGAGCTGCGCCAGATTCCACTGCGCGACGGCCGGTTGTTGCCCGTACCGATAGCGCCGCGTCGACGCATCGGTGGTGTTCGGGGTCCAGTCCGGGTCGTAGTCGTCGAGCCAACCGTACGGACCGTAGTCGATCGTCAGCCCGGTGATGGACAGGTTGTCTGTGTTCATCACGCCGTGCACGAAACCGACGCGCTGCCAGTCGACCATGAGCAGCGCGGTCCGCCGGATCACCTCGCGATACCAGGCCAGGTAGTCTTCGGCGCCAAGGGCCGCTCCCTCGATCTGCTCGGCCGTTAGTAGATCGGGTAATTCAGTGCGAATCACGAAGTCCGCTGTGCGGCGCAGCAGCTCGACATCACCGCGCGACGTGGGCAGTTCAAAGTGCCCGAAGCGCACGAAGCTCGACGCCACGCGGCACACGACGGCCCCCGGTTCGAGCGCTGCGTTACCGTCGTAGAGCATGTCGCGCAGCACCGACTCACCGGTTAGCACCAGCGACAGCGCTCGGGTGGTGGGCACCCCAAGATGATGCATGGCCTCGCTGCACAGAAACTCGCGCACCGATGAGCGCAGCACCGCAAGGCCATCGGCCATGCGGGAAAAGGGCGTCGGGCCGGCACCCTTGAGTTGCAGCATCCGGTGCCCGCTGCTCGGCAGCTTGAGCTCACCGAGGTTGATGGCCCGACCGTCGCCAAGCTGCCCGGCCCAGTTGCCGAACTGGTGACCGCCATAGACCGTCGCGTGCGGGTCCATGCCCGGCAGCACGCGGTTACCGGCCATCACATCCCGAAACTCCTCGGACGCGAGCCATGCCGCGTCGATGCCGAGTTCGGCTGCGAGGTCCTCGGCCACGGCAATCACCCGCGGCGCGGAAACGGTCTGCGGTTTGACACGGCTAAAGCTCGCACCGGCCACCTGGCGGCGCTCATTGTCGGTGCGTTCATCCGCCGGCAGCGCGCGGGTAAAGCGATTATCAAAGGTCAGCGCAGCAGCTCGCGACACGGCGGACACCCTCAGCAACGGAACGCGCTAGCATAGGCGTCATGGACCGATCGATGGAACACGTCTTTTTCTTCACGCTGCTGGTGGTGACCACGGTCGCGTTCCTCGGGCTGCTGAACGCCTTCATCATTCCCGTGTTCTGGGCCATCGCCTTCGCCGTGGTGTTTGAACCTCTGAACGATCAGATCGCCGAACGCCTCGGCGGACGCGGTGGTGTTGCTGCTCTGCTGACCATCACGTTGGTGCTCGTGGCCATCGTTCTACCGATCACACTGCTCGGCATTGTCGTCAGTGATGAGATCCCGCGGCTCATCGCTGCGGTGGAGAGCCGCAACATCGACTTCGGCGCCGTTGTCCGCTGGGCCCAGGAGCAGGCGCCGGTGCTCTTTGAATTCGCCGCAGAGCGCGGCCTCAAGCCGGAAGAACTGCAGGCCAAGCTGACCAACACGGCGCTGAGCACCGGGCAGTGGCTCGCCGGCAACGTGCTGGTCGTCGGGCAGAGCACGGTGCGCCTGTTCGTGAGCGTCATGCTCATGCTGTACGTGCTGTTCTTCTTCCTCAAAGACGGGCACACGATCATTGAGCGCCTGATTCAGATTCTGCCGCTCGGCGACGCGCGCGAGGTACAGCTGTTCGGCCGCGTCGCCGAGGTGGTGCGGGCAACGATCAAGGGCACCTTCGTCATCTCTGCGATCCAGGGCATCATTGGCGGCATCGCCTTTGCGCTGCTCGGGGTTAACGGGGCGGTGGTCTGGGGCGTGTTGATGGCGATCCTGTCCCTGCTACCGGTCGTCGGGGCCATTCTCGTTTGGGGACCGGCGGCGGCGATCCTCGTCGCTAACGGCGACACGGGCAAAGGCATCGCGCTGGTCGTGATCGGCTTTGGCGTCATTGGTCTGGTCGACAACCTGCTTCGGCCCGTGCTCGTCGGCCGCGATACCCGCATGCCCGACTACCTGATTCTGCTGGCAACGCTGGGTGGACTGGCGCTTTTCGGAGCTACCGGGCTTGTCATTGGACCGCTCATCGCCGCGCTCTTTATCACCCTGTGGGAAATGTTCGAAGAAGCCTACGGCGACCGGGAGTACCTTCAAGGGACGGCCACCGACGCCGGAGAAAAGTCTATTCCGGCCAATGAGGGGGGCACGGAAGCGGTCAAAGTACCGAACAAAGAACCGGACAAAGAAGCGCACGAACCCACCGCCGACGAGCAGGCGTGAGCCCGGGTTCTGCGAGTCGCTAGGGCACGTCACCCGCGCGGTTTCCCGCGAAAAAACCAACGGCATCACAGCCAGAGCCCGCCAAACTCGGGGCCTGCGTCACTTGACTCCTGGTTGATTGGGACTCGGGTGTAATGCGGCCATGTATCACCTCACCGAAGCGTATCTGCTCGCCACGTTTATCGCGCTCGTTGCCGCGGGTTGGGGTGCGCTCGTGGCGGGCGGCAGTCTGCTGCCGGTCCTGTTTCAGCGCACGTTACCGGCAACCCATGCCGGGCGGCTGCTACGCGCCTACTGGCCGAACTACTTCAAGTTCGCGATGGGGCTCGGTCTTGTTGCCACGTTGGTCAGCGCACTTGCGTTTCCTTTCTCCGCGCTGCCGAGCCTGTACGTGCTGCTGCTGACCTGTGTAGCAGCGATCATGACCTCGTCGTTTTTCGCCGCCTGGAGCCTCATTCCACACATCAACGCGGCCCGAGACGATGGCGACAACCCGCGCTTCGCGCGTCTGCATCGCTACAACCTGCTGCTCACTGCGGTCGGCCTCGTCTGCGGAACGGCGCTGCTGGGCGGCATGATCTACGTACTCCCCGGGCAGTTCACGTTCTGGCCGACGCTTTCCTGACCGAGACCTCAACGAGGCTTCAGGGGAAGGCACTGATGACGTTATCGATCGCGACGACCTTCCTAGCAATCGCGTGGGGAGTCTCCGTCGCCCTGACCTGGTGGTATTTCGTCGTTCCTGGGTTAGCGCTCTATGACCTAGAATCCTGTGATCTGTTTTCTTCAAGTCTCATTGTCGCTCCACTGATCGACGCTGTTCGACTCGGGACCAAGACTTGGGAAGACACCAGAAGCTTCCCTATGCCCCTCGTGCTTCACAGCGCAAACGTCTTAGGGTGCTGCATCTTCGTTGCTCTGCTTTCGCTGGACACATCACTCAGCCAAGCGAATCAAGCATGAGGAAGCGATTTAGCAAGCGGATGATGTGGGTAGCGAGCTCACTCTTGCTGGCTGCAACCATATGGTCGTTGCTATTGGTTGTGAGTTACGACGGACCCGATTCCCTATCGATTCGGACTGCTCTCATGAGTACTCCGTCTCTCGTAATGATCATCCTTGCAGGCGCCTGTATAACGGTCATGGATGTGTGGAATTGGCTGGCTAAACCGCCGGATGAACGCACCCTCGCTGGATTATCCTCGGTAGCTGTCTGGCTGGTCGCATCTATCTTTTTGGCGTTTTCCCAAACGTCCTAGCTGCGACCTGCGGCCTGCGACCGCCTTACTTAGAACCTGAGTGCTGACGCGCCCGCCGAGCTTCACCGGCTGCCTTGAGCGACTCTCGATTGCTGTCGTCGACCCGCGCATAGTTCGCACGCCAGCGGTCACCACCAGGAAAAGCATAAGGGCTCCAGAGTGTCGTGCGCGGGTACGTCGCCGTCGCCAGGAGTTCAAGCGCAAGTCCCAGGTTGGCACGCTGCATGGCGCGGTCGTAGGGCTGACCGCAGGGATTACCGAGCGGCACGTCGGTAAAGACAAACCGCGGCACACCGCAATACTCGACAGTATCCAACGCCGATCCCAACACGACGGTGGCGATGCCGTGAGCTTCAAGCTCCCGAGCAACCAGACTCACGGTCTGGTGGCACACGGGTCATAAGGGAACCAGCAGCGCGACGTCGGCTCCTTCGGCAAGGGCGCGATCACGAGTCGCCGGCGCGTCCGCGTCGATCGTCTGGCGTTGGCTGTACTCCGTCGGCACACAGGCGTAGCTCGCCGTCAGGCCACCGAGCTGGCCCTCGCGCACGCGCTCCTGAAGTGCGCGCAGGGGAAAGTAGCTGTCGAGGTCGCGTGTATGGGTCGCTTCCTTGTCCCAGGACAGATCGTCCGTATAAAGCCCCTCGGGCACCCGGCTCGAATCTCGAAACTGAAGCGACTTTTTTTCCAGCAGCGTGTCATTAAGGTCCGCGCTCGCGGCATCGGCCTCTGCGTCAACTATAGCGTTGGCTCCGGCGTCAGCCCGCAGCGGGCTGGCGGTCGTCACGAGCATGAGGCGCACTTCGGCGAGCGGTTTCGAAAGCCGTGAGAACGGCACCTCGTCAAACCGCGCCCAGCGATAGGCCCGATCGTAGCCTTGGGCTTCATAAAAAAGTCGGGTCCGCTCCATGTAGCCCACGGGCAGTCCGCGATCAGACGCGTTAAGGTTCGTCATAGGGGCGTGAATCTCCAGCCAGTGGACGCGCCGAAGGAGCGAATCAGCCCATGACTGTCATCGCCAGCACCGCCGACGTCAAGGCACCCCCGCATCGGAAACTCTGCACCGACTGCGGCGTCTCTCGCATGCAGGATCCGACCCGCTGCGGTACGGCCTGCCAGTTCATCCAGCCGGACTATCCGCGTCTGGAGCAGCAGGTTCACGGTCGAGCGCGCCAACCCGCGCAGCGGGAAGAACGATTTTTCGGGCCCTATCGCCGCATGCTCCGGGCACGGCTCGCCACAACGCAAACGGGAGCCCAGTGGACGGGCATCACGACCCGCATCGCCGAGCGACTGCTTGAAACAGGTTCGGTCGATGCCGTGCTCACCGTGCGGCCCCACGCCGATGACCGCTGGCGACCGCAGCCAGTCCTCGTGACCAGCGCCGAGGAGCTCGCGCAATGTCGTGGCATGCGCATGGGTTACGCACCGACGCTCTCTCTGCTGGAAACCGCAGCCGAAGCCGGCTACACAAGACTCGCGATGATCGGCATCCCCTGTCAGGTGTATGCCTTGCGAAGCTTGGAAGCGTCACTCGGCTTGGATGCGCTCTACGTCATCGGCACACCCTGCTCGGACAACACCACGACGGAACACTTCCACGATTTTCTCGCCCGCCTCGACGCGAATCCGAACACCATCAATTACCTGGAGTTCCGCGCAGATTTCCACGTCGAGCTGCGCTTCGACGACGGCCACGAGCGGCTGATTCCGTTCCTGAAGCTGCCCATCGCGGATCTGCCGGACGACTTCTTCCCCCTCACCTGCCGCACCTGCGTCGATTACAGCAACGCGCTCGCCGACATCACCGTGGGCTACATGGGAGGCGAGGGTGATCAGTGGCTGCTGGTTCGGAACGAACGCGGCGAAGCTCTCATCGACCTCCTCGGCGATGAGCTCATCACCGAGCCCGTCGGCACCCGCGGCAATCGAAAAAGCGCCGTCGAGGGCTTTCTGGCCAACACGGCCCGCGCTGCCGGCGGTCTGCCGCTGCGACGCATGCCGGACTGGCTGCGCGGCATCGTTGGCTGGCTGATGCCGAAGGTCGGCCCCCGGGGACTCGAGTTCGCCCGGTCGCGGCTGGAGATGAAGGCGATAGAAACAGTCCTGCACCTGCGCCACGCCGCCCCAGCACGGATGAAAACGATGATCCCGGGCCACGTCTGGGCACTCGTCGAGCCCTACGGGCTGACGCCGGCGCCAGCAGAGCGCCGATGCGCCGACGGTGTTGGGGTGGAGGTCAAATCTGGACCCGACAACGATTGACAGGCCGGGAGCGCCTGCGGAGAATTCTCGCCCCGCGTGGCTACGTAGCTCAGCTGGTTAGAGCACAGCATTCATAATGCTGGGGTCGTTGGTTCAAGTCCAACCGTAGCTACCACTCATCAGCCCAACTGCACTCGATCGATCTGCCTGTTCGCGTACAGAGTTCAAGCGACTGGAGCAGTAGAACATCCGCGCCGCGAGGTCTTTGCCGAGACCAAAGCGTATTTTTTCTGAACGTTCGAGCGCGACCGCCAGCTCAGCAGAGCTATCCCAAACGCCAACAATCCAAAGGATGCTGGTTCGGGGACGTCGGCCACGCTCGCCAGCAAACGACCGCTCGCGTCCAGAGAGAAATTGAACGCTGCGTCCAGCCCTCGATAGCTGTATGTCACGGCATCGGCAATTGAAACGCCACCATCGGAAACAATCAGCTCAAGCAGATCGTCGACATCAGGCACGAAGTCGTCGACAAAATCGAACAAGATCTCACCGCCGGTAATCTCAACCAGCCCCGCAACGGACAACGAATCGAAGAGCCCGACACCGATGCCACCGATCTCAAGCTCGACAACGCCACTAGACATTCGAAAATCACCATCAATGGTCAAGTTACCCGGTGAGGTACCAGGAGCAACAATTCCCCCAAAGTTAAAGACATCCCCTGAAATCTCTCCATCTCCGCCGACGAAACCACCCGCACCCACAAACAAACCACCCGCCGTGCGGACGGTTGCACGGTCCGTTACGATGATCGATCCAAGGGTGCCAGGCGCGCTTGAATCAGACTCGTGAAAGCCAACGCCTATTGCGTTGGCATTCCAAGAAGAGCCCGCGCCTTCAACGATTACCGTTGCGATAACGGTCTCCGGACCCTCTCGACCTTGCGCGACCCACGTATCCCCCGTTTCCAGCGTACCGCCAGACGAAACGCGCACTAGCGTTTGCGTCGAGCCTCCGGGCACGCCGAAATCGAAGCCATCTTCCTCAAGGGTAAACACGGAGGTATCACCAATGATCGTTGTCTGAGGCGAGGTATCTAAGTCGGTATCCAAAATGGAACCTTCGCCTCGAATAGTTACAGCAACGGTAGACCCGGCCGCATTTCCGATCTGACCAATGAAGCACTCTCCCCGGTTGACACATAAGCCTTCCGGATCCTCAATAACGACGGCGCCACCATCTTCAATGACCATGACCGCGGTCGTACCGGGCGCTGAATCATGTCCAAACTGGCCTGCCTCGACGCGAGAACGATTCACCGTTATTCGCGAACCTGCACCACTAACCACAACCTGGCCTGCATCTTGTGTGAATTGACCCGTGCTCAACTGGCTACCGCCGTCAACGCGCAGCTCGCCACCAGGCGCAACAAACACCCCGTTCTCCGAACCCGTATTCGTGTCACCAGGCCCAAGGGGAATCGGTAGCGATCTAAAACCCCGATCAACAACGAGCACATCTCCAGTCGATACAATGGCACCTTCGGCGACGGACGCCAGCGCACAGATAAAAAACGGACCCAAAAAACGTTTTACCGGAATCATCAGACCTCTCCCTACCTTCGGTCGGGGCACAGAGAGAAAACTCTGATTGCTCTGCGCCACACAGCAGCTGAGGCTAAAGAGCGGAGCGAAGCCGCACCTACCCCCAAATGGGGTATGACCCAGTCCGTTTTGTAAAAGGAATGTAGGAGAACAGCGGCATCAAACCATCGACTTGGAGCCGAACGCACCCGCGTGGGCTTCAACCGTGGCGAACGCCTCAAGTACCGCATCCCAACGCCGATGGGCGACCAAACGTCCTGAGCCTTTAAGAAGCAAAGATTCAAAAGAACGCGCTGCAGACAAAGCCAATTTCATCCGTGCGACTTCGTCCGGCTCCAGAACTTCGCTATACAGCATGACAATCGGCACTGAAGAATCGAAACGTAGAGACGTCCGTTCCGTCACCGAGACGCGCGTCTCATCGGCAATGCCGGACCAATTTTCACAGATCGCGACCCGCACGGACTCAACAAGTGCATCGAATCGTACCGAATCTTCGATCACTTCTCGATCAACGGACGTTGAGTAGAGCTCCTTCAGTACCCAACGCAGACGCTCCTCGGTGTATGCAGCAGCCATTATTTTCCCAAACGCATGACCCAATGCCGGGAACTTTGGCAACGCGTTAACGGAGCGCTTAAACGGGTGCAGTTTGCCCTGCTCACCGAGAGAATGAGTTGCAATTGGATCCAACAAGACTGCACCGATACAGTTGCGATGGTCAGTCAGCGCGAGCGCATACTTCGCACCATTGGCCCGCCCAAAGGCAACAAAAGGACCAACGGCCGCCGACGCTAGCCAATGGCCCGCATCATCACGCACCCGGTCTATCGTCGGCTGAGGATGCACAGCAGAGCGGCCATAGCCAGGACGCTGATACGCCCAATACGCCCACCCTTCACTGAGCGTGCTGGACAACTGTTGTTGATTCAGAAGACCGCTTTCTAGGGAGCCAGAGAATCCAATAACGTTTCGCTGAGCAGCCTCTCCGAACCGCACAATTTCGAGCGATCGTTCGTCTGGTAACTCATGGAGTAAAGACACGCCCTGACCATCGAAACGCTGCGTACCGGTACGACCAATAAAGGCCAACTGATGTGACGCACCTACGAGCTGGGCCTGGCTGCTGATACCCAGCTTTCTGTTTATCGACTTTAACTGCGTTCGCAGCGTGTGTACGCTCAATCCGCTGTGCTGAGCCAATTCGGTCAAAGAAGAGCCGAGCACCAGGCGTTCCGCCAGGCTAGCTTCAGCAGAAGTCAATCCAACTTGCTTCAGATTAGTTGCTACCTGCGCAAGGCTAGAAAGCATCGGTACAGACAATACGTACACGGCCCCAGGCAACCCCGAACCACGAACATCAGCATCTGCAGCAGTCAATACGGCATGTACGTACCCCCCGTTGGTGACAAGCCTAACGAGCAAAGCATCGCAACGAGAATCCGCCTTAAGATCCGATACTCCCGCCCTGACGCACGCCAGATTTTCATTACTCGAGAGATCGAGCACCCGACCAGGCTCACCAGAACGCTCGGGGTCTAGCAGTAGCTCATTTGTCTGAGCCGCCCCCGTGGCGTCTAGCGCGATTCGAATACAGTTGGGCTCAGACTGAATTACACCCCTATGGATTTCAGTGTCAGTGACCGTCAGCTGGGCTGCCAGCTCCAAATGGGGCTGTAACAGCGGAGCAAGCTCTGGGGCTTCGGCGAGCACATTCATCAGCGCAAGACCCTGAAAAGGATCCGTTGGAAAGGACTGAATGGCCAGAAGACACGCCGACAGGGATTTCCACATGTCGCCATCAGACACAGCGCTACGATCCAAGCGAAGAACTCCATCGGCCAACAAAACCGCTAGATTCAGCCACACCCTTGGCGGTAAGCGCAAAGTGTGGCTTCAGAAACCAGCTGCCAACTCGACACCGATTAAACGCCAACACTCAGCCTGTCAACTAGCAGAATACATACGGTACCCAGAGGCTAGGCAACGACAGCTCAGAGGTGAGGCCGGAAAGAGAAGCCTTACGGTTTCCTTACGAGAAGCGGCCAACTGTTCAGATGACGTGAGACCCACGCTAGACTCTGACTGTTCCTAGCATTGATGTTCTCATCGTGACTCTAGTATCGAAACACACAAACCTAGCAGCCTGTTCACTGCTCATCTTGATAGCTGCCGTCCTGCTCAGCACCGGATGCGGCCTTACGAAATCGGTCAAAACAAGCGGCTCACCGGAGGCGCCATGGAACAAGGACCCGAAGAAGAACTTCGAGGTAGAACTAGGCAACGGCTGGCGCGAGTTCGGCCACGAACACTACTACAAGTACAACTCCGGACTTACGCAGCCGGCCAGCGTGTTGGCGAGAACATCAACCGGCGCTTCGGGCCAACCCGTCAGTGTGTTCCGACGTACGAAGAAGAAGTACGCGAACGATTGGACCTTCATCGTCTACGACAGCAGCGACCTTCCCCTTCGAACAGGTTGGGTGTCGTACTGGGACATTTTCAGACCTGAAGGAACCCGGCGCCGGCTCCTCGATCACCCGGAGCCGATCAAAGACGGTGACCTTAGACTCTTCATCACCCTGCCCGGCTATCAAGTCAAGCTACATCTACCGAGGGACGCAATCGCTGAAGACGAACTTGGCATCGCCTGGGATGGCAAGCCAGAGAAGCAAAGGTTCTGGGTGGAGTTTTCAAGCGCCGAAGGCGACGCGCTACCGGCCATATTCGACACGGCTCGACTATTAGCAAAAGGCTCAGATAAACCCGCAGGCACGCCAAACACGGAGCTCGAACCGAATCGCTTGAAGCTCGAGTCGTACGACGTCGAAAACAATCCACACAAAGAAGTCGTTAACACTCTCATCGATCTGGTTAGCCGCTCTGACGTCGTCGTTAAGGTTTACAACACACGCAGTGATAAGCGTGACGAGGATGATCGAATCATCTTCGGCGAACACTACCAGCTCGTGTATACCGGTCGGCTTCCTAAGGCTCCGCAGCCGTTGCTCGTCGCGAGTCGAGCGCACTTCGCAGACTAGCGATCCGAGTCCATCGGGTTGGTCGCTACAGGATCCCCGTCCCACGATCCTGCCAGTAACGGTCCTTCAGCAACCGCTTGTACAACTTACCCGTCGGTAGCCGCGGCAGCTCCGCCTCAAAGTCGATGGAACGAGGACACTTCTGCCGCGATAGATTCTCCTGACAGAACGTCATGAGCTCATCGGCAAACGCCTGATCGCTTGCAACGCCGTCCATGGGCTGCACGACGGCCTTCACCTCTTCCCCGAGATCCTCATTCGGCACACCGAATACCGCCGCGTCGGCGACCTTGGGGTGCGTAATCAGCAGGTCTTCGGTTTCCTGCGGGTAGATGTTCACCCCG
This sequence comes from Pseudomonadota bacterium, assembly GCA_039198065.1. Classification (GTDB taxonomy): domain Bacteria; phylum Pseudomonadota; class Gammaproteobacteria; order Pseudomonadales; family Azotimanducaceae; genus CALHVX01. The sequence goes on along the minus strand of JBCCTU010000011.1, from coordinate 31,106 downwards.
CCCGAGATGATCATGAACGTGGAGCGGTCGGTCAGGTACAGGTAGCCGTCCTTGATGTAGCCCACATCGCCAACGGTGCTCATGGTGCCGTCGGCAGACATCGCCTCCTGCGTTTTGCTTTCGTTGTTGAAGTAGCTGAACTCCGTCGCCGTCTCAAACCACAACTCTCCGGGCTCACCTTCCGGGCACTCGTTGCCCTCTTCATCGAGAACGTGTAGCTGCCCAAGAATGACCTTGCCGACGCTGCCTTTGTGCTCGAGCCACTCGTGGCTGTCGAGGGCGGCAAAGCCGAGTCCCTCAGTAGCGCCGTAGTACTCGTGAATGATCGGCCCCCACCAGTCGATCATCTGCTCTTTGACCTTTACCGGGCAGGGCGCGGCGGCATGGATCGCTGTCTCGAGTGACGACACGTCCGCGTGTTCCCGTACTTCTGCTGGGAGCTTGAGCATGCGGGAAAACATCGTCGGCACGAGCTGACTGTGGCTCGGTTTGTACTGCGCGACGTAGCGCAGGTAATCGACAGGATCAAAGCGCTCCATGATTACTACGGTGCCGCCGATCCGGAGCGTGAGTCCCACGGCGGCCTGGGGTGCTGAGTGGTACAGGGGTGCCGGGGACAGGTACACCATGTTTTCCCGATAGCGCCACAACTGCAGCAGAAAGGTAAAGAGCGGCAGCGGATCCGCGGGCGCGTTGTCCGGCAGCGGCCGGAGAATACCCTTCGGGCGTCCGGTCGTTCCGGAGGAGTAGAGCATGGACGTACCCAGCGCTTCGTCTGCGATCGGCGTGTCCGGACAGGCCGCAGTCGCCGACTCGAAATCCTGAAACGCCGCTCCGCCGGGAATCGCCGCTGGTAGCGCGCCCGTTCCCGCACCTATGACCAGGCAGAGCTTAACGCCAAGACTCTCTCGCAACGCCTGCTCCGCAACCGCCAGCTTGCCCGTAGAGACAACCAGCACTTGCGACTCGCTGTTGCTAAGAATGTAGGCCAGCTCATCTGCCTTCAGGTAGTGATTGACGCAGGTGTAGTACAGCCCGGAACGCTCACCGGCGCCGCAGCACTCGAGGTAGCGGGCGTTGTTCTCCATAAAGATCGAGTAGTGATCGCCACGGGTGAGTCCCTGGCGGCGCAATAGCTGGGCGAGGCGATTGGACCGTGCCTCGTACTCGCGATAGGACACGGCCTCACTCGTGCTCGCCATGATGAAGGCCGGTCGATCCGGGTGCCAGAGTGCGTATTTGCCTGGATACATGTGCGCTCCCCAACGCAGGTGAATCGCGGAAGATTCTGCGGCTTATGTTCAGCGCCAGTCCAGCAGGTTGCCGCAGGCGCGCTCGAGGACCTTCAAGAGGGATGATCGCCGCCCTGCCCCGGTGGGCAGATAAACGCGATTAACTAAAGCTCGACGTGGTTTTCGGACATCCCGCGCACTGCTTCACGGCATCGTCACGGCTTCCAAGGGTTTTGATATAGAGAGAAGAACGATAAGCGCGAAATAATCACTTTTTCACTCATCGCCTCGCTTCGGATAATCCCCGCGTCATTCGTTTCTGCGGAGCGCACTGTGAGCGGCAACGCTTCCGACCTGATTATGCTTTCCGTGCCACTGTTGTACCTGGCCTGTGCGCTGGTGGCGCCTGCACTGCCGAGCCGCGCAGGTTGGCGGGTAACCCAGCTGTGTAACCTGGCAACGTTGGTGCTGATCCTTGCACACGTTCCGTTGCCCGATCCGATAAGCGGTTGGTTCCTCAATGACCCCCTGCACCTGATCGTGCAGGGTCTGGTTACCTTTATTGGCTTGATCGTAGCGCGCTACGCCTCGCGCTACCTGGAAGGCGAAGCCGGACAACCGCGCTTTCAACGGTGGCTTCAGTTGACCCTGGGCTGCGTGATGGTCGTCGTTACGACCAACCATGTGGGCGTACTCTTGGTTGCCTGGGCCGGGATAAGCATAAGCCTGCACCAGCTGCTCATGTTCTATCCGGCGCGCAAGCGCGCCGCACTCGCCGCGCACAAAAAGTTTCTCTTCGCCCGCCTGGCGGAGATCTGTCTCGTTGTGGCCTTCGCCTTCCTCTACTCGGAACACGGCACCCTAACTATCGATGCGCTGATGCAGTCGGTGGGCGGACCCGACGGGTTGAGCCGCCTGGAACACACTGCCGCTGTGCTCATCGCCTGCGCGGCGATGGTCAAGTGTGCTCAGTTCCCCATGCACGGTTGGCTGATTCAGGTGGTTGAAGCGCCGACACCGGTGTCTGCCTTGCTCCACGCCGGCGTGATCAACCTAGGCGGTTTTCTGCTGTTGCTTATGGCTCCCCTCATGAGCCAGGCGAGCCTCGCAAACTGGCTGGTGCTGATCGTTGCAGGCCTCACCAGCGTCGCGGCGGCCCTGATCACCATGACCCGAGTCAGCATTAAGGTACTGCTCGCGTGGTCAACGGTTGCACAGATGGGCCTGATGCTCGTTGAGTGTGCGCTCGGCCAATACGGGCTGGCGCTGCTGCATCTCGTTGCACACTCGTGCTACAAGGCGCACGCGTTCCTCGATTCAGGTTCGGAGGTTGAAAACTACCTGAAACGGCAGATGGCGCCGCTTCGATTGCCACAGCCGCAGAGCATTCCATTGCTCGTGCTGTGCGTGTTGGTGTTTCTCGGTGTACTTATCGCCGTTGGCGCCGCGTCTCCCGATGCCGGACTTTGGTTGCTGCTGGCCATGTCTCCGATTTTGCTGCTCACGGAGCGGGCGACGATTCAAGATGGCGGGTCCCTCACTTGGGCCGCCGGCCTCGCGGCCGGCATCGTCGCGCTCTACGCGGTGCTAAAGACACTGTTCGACGCACTAGCGCCTTCCTCGATAACGCCAACGGTGGCACAGGGCGGCTGGTTCGTATTCCTCGTCTGCCTACTCATCGGGTTGTACTGGTTGCTACGACACCAAGGCAATACCCGCCTTGGTCGCGCGCTGTATCGCAACCTCTATGCGGGCTTTTATCTCGATGAGTGGGCGACCCGCGCCACCCTGGCAATCTGGCCTGCTCAGCTCCCACCCCGTGCGACCCGCACGCGTGTATTCGCAAACGAACTACAGGAAACCTCATCATGACCGCGCCTGCGCTCGATACGTCTCCCGATCTCACCCAGCCCGTTCATGATCTGGCCGTTGAGGTTGGGCGCCGCATCGCCCCGACCTGGCCGCTGGACCAGTTCATCGCCGTAAATCCCTGGTGGGAAATGCGCGACCGCCCCTACGCCGATGTCGCAGCACAGGTCGCGCTGCTCGGGCACGCGAACGGGCACATGCCGCGTAGCTGGTTTCGGGAGCGGTACGGTCAATCGATTCAAACGCAGCACCTGAGTGCCGCACTCGCCGGTCAGGATGAGGTGACGGAACAACGGGCCCTGGACTGGCTAAACGGTGCCGACACACTACCAAGCTGGCAAAACTTCAGTGATCAGCTCGACAGCAGCCGTGACCTTACGCGTCATGTCAGCTGGCACGACGAAGTGGTGCAACAGATCAGTCAGTTCTGCGCCAACTTCTACGCTGCGGGAACTCCGATGCCAACTGACCAGGCGCTACCGCTGTACGAGGCCTGGCTCGATACCGTTCGTCACGATCGCGGCATCGAAATCATGATGGGTGAGCGGGGTTTGCATCGCCAGTTTGCCGCACTCCCAGACAGCGCCGGCGAGCTGCTCGCAATCGCCGTCGCGGAGCTTGCAATTGACGCGCCGACGCCGCAGGCCGATTACTTCCACGCGTTGCTGTTGGACATCAACGGATGGGCGTCCTGGGTCTCCTATCAACGCTGGCAATCGCAGCTCAACGGCGGCTCAGACGACTCGCTTCCCGACCTGCTGGCCATTCGATTGGCGTGGGAACTCGCGCTTTGGCGGCACGTGCACGCCACCTCGCCAGACGAGGCGGCCACGCAGAGGCGTGCCTGGCGCGAACAGCTCGCGCGGCTTCCGGAGTTCCTCGATGCCTACCGCAGCGCAACGCAGGTCGCCATGGTTTGGCAACGTGCTGCTGAGATCGCCTACCAAAGCGGTCTGCATCATGCCCTGCGCCAGACGCCCGCTGCGCCCAGCAACGACGGCGAACGCCCAGCCCTGCAGGCCGTGTTCTGCATTGATGTACGTTCAGAAGTCTACCGCCGGGCCCTTGAAGCGCAGGACCCATCGATACAGACCCTCGGCTTCGCCGGGTTCTTTGGTTTACCGATCGACTATCAGCAAAGTGGAACCGAGTACCGACGTTCACAAATGCCTGGCCTCATCCAGCCAACGCTGTCCGTACGGGAAGCAGTGAGTGATGCCGATGACCGCGCTGCGCAACACAACCGCCGTGCGCGATGGTCGGCCCTAAGCAAGAAGGCCCCGGCAGCATTCGGCTATGTGGAATCCGTGGGGTTGAGCTATGCGTTCAAGCTCCTGCGGGAAGCCGTCGCCGGCTCACCGCCTCGGCATCCGGTCAACACCTGCTGTAGCTCGAAGGACAGCTTCGTCGTTGAATCCACTGATGGCCCGCTCGACGCTCACGCCCAGGCCGAGTTGGTTTCCGGGGTGCTCGGTGCAATGACGCTGACGCAAACCTTCGCACCGGTCGTCATGGTCGTCGGCCACGGCAGCAGCACGCGCAACAACCCCCACGCAGCCGGCCTCGACTGCGGCGCTTGTTGCGGTCAGACCGGTGAGATCAACGTTCGTGTGCTTGCGCAGGTGCTCAATGACGCCCAGGTACGCTATGCCTTGGCTGAGACCCACGGCATCACGATTCCGAGCGACACTCACTTCGTTCCGGCACTTCACGACACCACTACCGACGACATCCACTGCTTGACCGAGCTGCCCCAGGGTACGGACACAATCACCCGTTGGCTGAACAGCGCCAGCGCCCAGACCCGCCAGGAGCGCGCGCGCAAACTCGGGATCACGGAGTCATCAGTCGAAAAGGCCATTCGGTCACGGAGCCGCGATTGGTCTCAAACCCGGCCTGAGTGGGGCTTGGCAAACAACGCAGCGTTCATCGTCGCGCCCCGATCGCGGTGCAAAGACATCGATCTGGAAGGCCGGAGCTTTCTCCACGACTATCAGTGGCAGGAGGACGAAAAGGCGGGCTATCCGGTGCTTGAGCTCATCATGACGGCACCGATGGTGGTCACAAACTGGATCAACACCCAGTACAACCTCTCGGTGACCGACAATACGCTGTACGGCTGCGGCAATAAGGTGCTGCACAACGTCGTCGGCGGAAACCTGGGAGTATTCGAGGGTAACGCTGGCGATCTTCGGATCGGCTTGTCGATGCAGTCCATTCACAACGGCGAACGCTGGATGCACGATCCGCTGCGGCTATCCGTCTACATCGCGGCACCCGCCGAGGCGATTGCGTACATTGCTGCGCGACACGACGTCGTGCGGCAGCTGATCGACAACGACTGGCTGTATCTGTTTCGATTGGACGATGACCCGACAGTCATCGAGCGCTTCTACAAAGGTCAGTGGTCGGCAGTTGCGGACGGCGACAACCCTTAACCAAGACCCCAGCCCTTAGGCTGATGCCATGCCGGCAGCAACCCGCGCCGCCGGCTCCGAAACCTTCGGCACCAGAACTTCGGGTGCACGGCGTTCAGTCGGGTTGGACCGGTAGCGTTCGCGGCCAGCCAACCAGACGCGGCTAACGCGCGTGTAGGCGTCCTCGGCTTCGAAAGCGACGAGATCCGCTTGCTTGCCGACCTCAATGCTACCGATAGCGTCGTCCATACCGAGCAAGCGCGCCGGGTTAAGCGCCACGTAGTCGAAACTTCGCGATGGGCTGATCCCATCCGCCATCATGCGAACCACGGTGCCGTGCATGCTTGGGAAGTGATAGTCACTGCAAATGATGTCGACCAGGTCTTCGGCCATGGCATCTTTACAAGCGAGGTTGCCGCAGTGCGAACCACCGCGGACGTAGTTCGGCGCGCCCATGCACACCCACATCCCCAGCTCCCGAGCCCGCCGAGCGGCCTCAATGGTGGTCGGCATCTCGGAGAGGGTCGCCGAGAAGGCGTGCGCTTCATCGACGTGCGCAACGGTCGTATCGTCGTGGCTGCCGAGGATCTGTACCCCGGCGAGCGTCTCGGCGATCGGTCCTCGGTGATTGATGGCACTTCGTTGTGCAATCTGTTCGTCCAGGATCGCGCGTACTTCGGGTTCGCTCTTAGCCATGCTGTCCATGCGTTTGCGCACGAGATCCTCGTAGCGAAACTGGCGCTGGCCGGGAACCGAATCGTTGAAGACCGTAAGCTTCAGCGACTCGATGGCCTTGAGCTCATCGAGATGCTGTAGCACGGCATCGGTATTGGGATCGAGACGGGCGTGCAGCAGGTGGCGTACGAGCGCCCCTTGCCGAAGCTCGTCGAGCCCCTGAGCGCGCTCAACCGCTGACGCAAAACTACGACCATTTTCGACTTTGTCGCTGAAGCTCACGGCACTCATGACCGTCGTCAGCCCGCAGGCTGCCGCTCGTTGGTCCATGAAGTGAAACGCGAGCGGCAGCGGGAACTCAGCGCTTGGGCGCGGCCGCAGCTCCTTCTCTAGATAGTCGGAGTGAATGTCGATACAGCCAGGCGTGAGCCATTGACCAGCGAGATCCTCGCCGGCGCTAAAGTGGCGACCGCGGAGAACCTCGGCAATGACACCGTCTTCTACGACGACCGTGCCCTCATCATCCCACTCCGGGGTAACGATTCGACAACCGGTAAGAATGTGTGAATTCATTTAGGTAGCTCCAGGTGGCGTCGCTTGAGCTCGGAAGCGCTGACGGGCTCGAGCTCATCGATGGACAGTTCGTAAAACACCGCCGCAGATTCGTCCGCAATCAAAATCTGCTCAGCCGCTGCATCGATGAAACAGGCGGCTTCAACTTGCTCTGCCTTTATCGCGAGTCGTCGTGCGGTGCCGGAGAAAAACGACTCATTCAGAGAAGCGCGTTCAAAGACCCAGACGGCCCCGTAGGTCAGGACAAGCAAGCGAAGCCCGTTGACGCTGGCATCGGCTGCCCGGAAAGTGGCGTCGAGAGCGATATCTTCCCAATCCACGTAAATGGCGCCACCGACGAGTACGCCCGGCGTCTCATAGCCATCGCGCGTTGAGCCCTCGGATCCCGCGAGATACGTGGCGGTCCCGCGTTCGGCTCCGTACACCGAGCCGTCGCGCCGTACGAGGTAGACCCGCGGCTCGTCACCGGAGTCGTTAATCATCCAGAACGCATCTTCGAAGCGTCGGCTCGCCACGACACCACTGTTTTCCCGAGATGGTCCGGAACCAAGCGTCGCCGCCGGCGTCAGTACGCGGACAGCAGCGCTGGCTTCTACATCCTTAGCGGCAGTCACTAGCAACGCAGCGGAAATTAAGAACAGCTTGGCCAAGCGCACGGCGAACTCTGCAACGCAAGCAATTCGCAAGTTTCCTAGCCCGCGATGACGCCTTGATTACTGATGGGCCGCCCACGCGAGACCAGGGGGAACAATGACCCGGTTGTCTAGCGCAAGCATTCAACGGTCAGGCCTGCGATAGAAACCGTCACGTCCCCTGGCCTTCAATTTATCGATGGATCCGATCTCGAACGTCGCGTGAGCGTCACCAGCCCCTCGACACCTCGCGCGACAGCCGACTCTGCCCAGCCGCGCAACATCATCGCGGAACTCCTTCACGGTCTCTTTGGCCAAGCAGGCCAGCGCCTGTTCATGGCACCGACGTTCTTACCCGCCTTTCTGTTTGCTTTGTCGGGCTCAGAGATCGTGGTCGGCGCAGCGCGCGCCATCCAGGCGGCGGGGGCCATGCTCTCCCCGACCCTTGGGGCGGCGGTCATCGGCCACCGGACGCACATCAAGTGGATCGGCATCGGTGTTGGCCTGATCGGGCGCAGTCAGATTCTTTTGGTCGCCTTAGCCGTGTGCATTCTGCCGGCCAATGGGGCTGTTGCCCTTACGCTCGCCGCCCTGGGCGTCATGGGCTTTGCGAACGGCTTCGGCAACGTCTCTTTGAACGTGCTGCGAGCTCGAGTCATTCCGGTGAATCGCCGCGGGGTGATCTTGGGTCTACAGAACACGCTCGGCGGGCTCGTAGCCGCTGCCATGGCCGCCTGGGCGGGAACGGTTCTGCTCCACGGCGACCGGGCCGAAGATCCGCAGAACTACGTCGGGCTGTTCGTTTTGGCGTTTTGCGTTGGCAGCGTCGGCTTGTCGGCTCTGGCGCTCACCCGCGAGCCCGAGTCGGTCGAGGTCATGCCCCAGCGTGATCTGCGCGGTACCGTCACCGCAGCTCGGGCGCTGGTCCGCAACGACCCCGACTTTGCGGCCTTTTTCTTCGCTTATGGCCTCGGCAACGTATCGCGTATGGGGCTGCCGTTTTACGTGCTCTACGCCGGTGAACGCCTCGAAGCCTCTGGTGCCGGACTTACCGGCGCACTCCTTGGTGCCCTGACGACACTGTGGCTACTGTCGGGCACCTGCACGCGCCTGATCTGGGGCAGTGTCGGCGATCGTCACGGCCACGGGCGCGTCATCGTCGCCGGCCTGGCGCTGTGGGTTCTTGGCCAGGGTCTTCTCATTGCCGCGTTCGAACCGGCCGGACTCATGGCCGCGTTCGTGATTCTCGGCGTAGCGAGCGGGGGGTTCCACATGGGGTCGAGCTCGCTGGTTCTCGAACTGGGAGCCACAGCGACGACACCCCTGCGGGTCGCCGCGGTGACTACCTTCGGCCACGCCGTGGCTGCCGTGGCGCCGTTGCTCGGCGGTCTGATCGGCGCGGCTGCCGGCTACCCGACCGTCTTCGCCCTGTGTATGGCAGCCCAGGCTGGGGCGATCGCCTTTCTGCTGCTCCGCCCACCAAGGCAAAACCGGCAACCGTTCACTCAAAACCACACGGAGACTGTGCCATGACGCTTCAGCTCGCTCATCTTGATCTGCCCGAAGACTATCGCTACTTCGAGGTGTACACCGATGACCATCGGGCACCGGAACTGCCCAGCGGTGCGCCCAGCGTTAACTCGGACGGACAGGTACGCGATTCTGTCATGGGCCCCTGGACTCGCGTCGGGGCACGCACGGGGCTCAACGAAGTCTGGTTCGGTCGCTACAGCTACATCGTTAACGATTCTTCCATCGTCTACTCGACCATCGGCAACTTCTGCTCTATCGCCCGGGACGTGCGAATCAATCCGGGCAATCACCCCATGTGGCGCGCTTCACAACACCACTTCTCCTACCGGGCGCGAAGCTACGAACTAGCTGAGGACGACGACCAGGAGTTCTTTCAGTGGCGCCGGGATGCACACGTTACCCTTGGCCACGACGTGTGGGTCGGCCACGGTGCCACGATCCTTGCCGGCAATTCCGTGGGCACCGGCGCCGTGGTAGCAGCCGGCGCTGTAGTCGCTAACGACGTCCCCGACTACACAATCGTCGGCGGTGTACCGGCGCGGCCGATCCGCGAGCGATTCCCGCAAGAAATCCAAGACGGCTTGAAAGCCATGGCCTGGTGGGACTGGTCGCATGAGAAGCTCCGGGAAACCTTAGAAGACTTCCGCAAGCTCGACGTCGAAGCGTTTATCGCGCGCTACGGCTAACGAACCTTCAATGAACGTTCGGCCCGATCCAAGGTGGATCGGGCCCGCGGGCACTTACTGGAGATCGTCCGCACCCCGGTAGGCACCGGTCGTGTCGTAGCGTCGCTCATCGAGAGTCGACGCAGAGCCACGGACGACGGTCTTGCGACCTTCGTCGTCTTTGCGCATGACGAAATCGTCGTAGAGCGCGCCCAACGCCGTGCGGGCCTCATAGCGCAGCTCCTCGCCATCAACTTCGATTACCTGAAAAAACTGGGTGTTCACAGCCTTACGCGCGAGCACCACACCGTCTTCCGCGTACTTGTCCCAGCCGTCGGCCATGAATTCGTACTGCTTCGGACCCGAGACCGAGTTAACGAACATCACCTCAACACTGCCGCCGGTATCGCGGAAACCCAGCCGCTCCGGTGTCTGCCCAATCGCCCCGCGCGCGTAGGTGTGATCGTGACCCTGAAGCACCAAATCGACCTGGTGGCGCTTCAGCACCGGCAGTAACAGCGCCCGTCGCTCCGGGCTGTCGCGTCCGCGACCGGAGGAGAAGATCGGGTGATGCATGGACACGATCTTCCAGCGGGCATCCGACGCTGCAAGCGCCGCATCAAGCCAGTCCGCCTGCTCCGCGATCTGCGAGTTCTGCGTCGACAAGACAAACAGGTGCACGTCTTTCGAATAGCGCAGGGCATAGGCAGCTTCCTGTAGGTCCGCGGGCAACTCAGGCGCAAGCGGCAGCGTGAACTGCGGCCGCCAGAGAATCGACAGGATGCGATCGGTCTGCTTATCGCCGACGCCGAGTGGCGCATACTCGTGGTTACCAGCAACCGGCACCGCCGGGATCATGCCGTGGATGAAACCCACGGCTTCGAACCACTCCGCCCATTCGTAATCGCGCGAGCCGCGGTTGACGAGATCGCCGGCGTGAAGAATGAAGTCCGCATCCGGCGCGGTGCTGAAGGCGCTGCGGATCAACCGCGCCCAATGCGAACGCACGCCGTTCTGCGCATCGCCGACGTAGACGAACTTCACCGGCCCGGTCGGGCTTGCAGTGCGCAGGTGAAACCACTCGCTCCAAGCGCCTCGGTCGCCGCGTACGCGGTAGGCGTATACCGTGTCCGGCTCTAACCCTTCGAAGGTCACCGAATGAAAGTGAACCGGTGACAAGCCCGTGTTCCAGGGCACCAGAAAGTGCTCGCCGGCCTGTTCGAATTGGGCGAGATCGAGGCGCTCCGTGCGCGCGTCGGTCGTTTCTGCGGCGAGATCGAAGCGGGCATCGTCGGTCGCCGGTGCGATCTGGGCGATGGTCTCGGTAACCGATGCATTGGTGCGCCAGGTCACCGCGAAGCTAGACGCCGGATCCCCGGGAAGCGTAACCACGATGCGGTCCGGCCAGCGGGTAGCCGCCTGCCAGGGCGGCGTGTCGGCGGACTTGTGGGCCGCCAGGGGGGCCGCAAAACACAAGGTGAGCAGGAACATCCAACGCATGAGTGCACTCCGATCGCATCTGCGGGCGCGGACAGTAGCGAAGGAAAACTGCAGTCGTGTTACGACCGGGCGCCGCATCCAGTGCCGCGCTGGGCCGCATCGGAGTCGCCGCCAGCGTAGATAAGTCGGAATTCAAGCGTGATTTAGAGCACGAGACAGACAACCGCAGAACATGTCCAGATCGGTAACAGCAACGTCACGGAACTGAAAGCCGAACGTCATGTTGCGCAACGAGCATGCGCTTCTTCGCGACGAGCCATGGGAGAGGTTCGTCGTGATTTTCGTGGGAAAAAAGGAGATAGAGCATCCATGTTTGCGCAGATACGAAATCTAACCCGGATGCAGGTCATGCTGCTGCTTATCGCCGCGCTTGCCGCGGCCTCAGCCGTGGGCATCCCGGGGATCGCTCAGGCGGCAACCCCAGACCAAGCCTTACGCGGCAACGGTCGCATCACCGGTACCGTCGTCACCGAGGAGCGCGGTGAGAAGATGGTCGGCGCCATTGTCGGCATTCCCGCGCTCAACATTTCAACCGTGACGGGCAACGAGGGCGAGTTCACCCTCCGACGCCTCGCCCCCGGCACCTACACTGTTGAGGTCAGCTACATCGACCGGGAACGCTTCGTTACCACCGTCGATCTCGACGCGTCCGAAACGCAGAATCTGAACATCGAACTCCGGCGCCTCGGGGTCGGTGACTCGATCGAGGAAGTCGTCGTGGTGGGCCGTCTCATCGCCGATTCCGAGGCCGCAGCGCTGTCTCGCCAGCGCGCAGCCGACAGCGTCAAGAATATCCTCGCCGCCGACTCCATTGGCCGCTTCCCGGACCAGAACGCGGCCGACGCCCTCGGGCGCGTGTCCGGCATCTCCATCGAGCGTGACCAAGGCCAGGCTCGATTCGTGAACGTTCGCGGCGCACCGGCCAACTTCACCAACATCGCTTTTAACGGCGTTGCTGCGCCCACACCCTCTCAGGGCGGACGAAACGCCCGGTTCGATACCATCTCCAACCACATCATCAAGTCCATCGAAGTGCAGAAAGCCGTTACGCCGGACGTCCCAGCGGACTCTATCGGCGGCTTTGTAAACATCGAAACCAACGGTGCCTTCGACAAAGAAGGGTTCTACGCCGACGTGGCTGCTGCCGGCGGTATCCGGGAACTCGGCGGCGGTGGAATCGAGCAGTATCAGGTCACCGCATCCAACACCTTTGGGCAGAACAGCGACGGCGAGGACCGTTTCGGCTTTCTCTTTTCGGCCTCGTACTACAGCGTCGACCAGGTTACGGACAACACGGAGAACCGCTTCGACATCGAGGACGATGGACGAATCTGGCCGCAGCAGACCGACTACCGCATCTACAATCTGGAACGTTCGAACACGTCATTGAACGCGCGTTTCGACTTCCGCCCCAGCGAGAACCACACGTTCTACGTCAACTACCTGTTCTCGGACTTCCAGGATTTCGAAATGCGGGACCAGCACGTATACGACCTGGACGACTCGCAGTTCGGCCACCCGGGCTCTCGCGGCGGGTTTGATTCTGCGATCTCCAGCCCTACCCGGAGCACGGTTCTCGGCGTCGAACTCGATGCCACCTTCAACGTACGCACCGACGTCGAAGCCGTCACCACCACCCAGATTGGCGGTGAGCACGACTTCAATACCTGGCATGTGGAGTGGGTTGGCGGTTTCAACAACTCAACGTCTGAGCGCGAAGGCGACAGCGCCTACTGGGAATACGACATCAACAACTACTCGCCAACCAGCGACACCGATCCGACGCCAGCGGAGCCGAGCATTTCGGTCACCTACGACTACGCGGACCCGGACGCGCCGATTACGGATGTCTTCGAGACCGTTGTTGATGCCAATGGAAATCTGGCCTTGGGTCAGCAGTTCGCTGGCCCGCCGGTCGGCTTCTTTAACTTTGAGAATGTTGAGCAGTCACGCACCGTAGGTGAGGTCGAAGAAGTCTACTTCCAGTTCGACGTCGAGCGCCCCTGGGCGGCCTTCGGCATCACCTCAGATCTCAAGTTCGGCTTCCGTTACTCGCAACGCGACGCGACGCTTGACGACACGGACCTCGAGGTAACCGACGACCTTGAAGACTTCGGCTTTGCGTTCCCGTACGACAGCATTCTCTCCGGCCGAACGTCCAGCGCGACCTTTGCCCAGCCGCTCATGTTTGAGTTCAGCGAATCAGCCGTCCTACGACAGCAAGACGTCGCCTTCGAAGCGGCGCTTGAGAACGGTGTATTCCTGACCCAGGCCAACGTGTGGGAGAACTTTTACGAGGTTCAGGAGACGGTCACCGCCGTATACGCCATGAACACCTTCCGCTGGGACAAGTTCGACGTCATCGTCGGCGCCCGGGTCGAGTTCACCGACATGGAAGGTACGGGTAACGAACCGCTCAACGAAGACGCCATCGACGACCTGCTCGAAGCCGGTGCCGGCCCGGTTACGCTCTCTGATCTGTATGCGGCGCGTGATGCTAACGGCGAACCCATCCTGACCCAGGTCAATGCCGACAACGACTACGTCGACTTCTTCCCGGCGCTGCACGTCAACTACCGGCCGATGGAAGATCTGGTCGTGCGTTTCGCCTACACCGAGTCGATTCTGCGTCCGAGCTACAGCCAGTTCGCGCCGAACCGCGTGCTTGGCGACGACTCCGATGAGCAGGTCGGTGGCATCATCTTCATCGACGGCGGTAATCCCGATCTCGAGCCCTACCGCTCGCAAAACGTCGACTTCTACGTCGAACGCTACCTGCCCTATCGCGGCATCCTCTCTGTCGGCCTGTTCGCCAAGAACATCGATGACCCGATCTTCGAAGCACAACAGCAGCTGCCCGGGGGTGCTTTCGGGTTCCCGCAAAACGAGGTTCGCCTCTCCGGGCCGCTAAACGGCTCCGACGGTGAGATCCGTGGTCTCGAGTTCACCTATTCCCAGCAGTTCGGCTTCCTGCCGTCGCCCTGGGATGGCTTTGGGGTGCAGCTGAACTACACCTACGCCGAGGACGACGCCCAGACGCCGCCGCTGTTCAATCCGGAAACGGGCCTGAACGACGGTCCGAGCCGCTCTTCCGGGCTTTCCGGTGCGTCCGATGAGACCTATAACGCGTCCATCTTCTTTGAGAAGTACGGCGTATCTGCCCGGATCTCGTACCAGTACCGATCCGAGTGGCTGAACGCTGTCGACATCGGCGAGCCGCGCCTCGACCGGTTCTGGGACACGCGTCCGTCGCTGGACGCATCGTTCCGCTACTCGATCTCAGACAACTGGTTGCTGTTCCTCGATGCCAACAACCTGACCGACGAGTTTGGTCGGCGGTTTAACGGCTCGACGAACAACGTCTATGAGGTCGAAGGCTTTGGTCGCTCGTTCCTCGTGGGCGTCCGCGCCAACCTCTGACGGCCCTTCCCCTCCGAGCCCGCCGACCTGGCGGGCTCGGCTTTTCGAGCTCTCGCTATCCTTCGTATTGCTGAAGTACTACGGCGTTGCCGTAGCGGACCGAAGCGCTGCAACGAAGCGGCCGATTCCGGTGTCCGGATCCTGATCGTTGACGATCTCGGTCACATCTTTACCCGCTACCCTGAACGCCGTTGCCCGGGCAATGCGGGCCTCGATGGCGTCACGATCCTCGCGCTGACGGGACAGCAGGCGCTGCCGAAGCTCGGCCTCGGGCACGCGGATGCTGAACACGTGCACCCGCGGGTAGGAGACGCGTGCAGCATCAATGATTCCACGAGACACGTTGACGACGACGTTGCCGCCGGTGCGCAGGTGATCAAGAGACGACGCTCGCACGCCGTAGCACAGCCCATGAGCACGCCAGGCAAGCGCGAACGCGCCGTCCCGCTCCAGCGCATCGAAACACGCCTCAGTGACCGCTTCGTGCGCCTCACCGCCGGCATCGATCGGCCGGGTGATCACCCGGGTTGGGAAGCTGAAGGTCGGGGCTAGACGGCTACGAGCACCATCGAGAAGGGTATCTTTGCCCGCACCGGAAGGACCAACAACGAGGCACAGAACGCCCGCCGGCGAAGTGCTCTGATCGGTCATCCCTAAGCCAGGCTGACCGATTCCGAAGTGGTTGCGCCCGCTAGCTCGGCGCCCCGGAACGCAAACCAGTCCACGACGCGAAATGGTGCCTGCCGGTCGGCCTGACCAAAGACAGCGATGCCTTCGATCCGGTGCGGCACCGACGTATGCGGTGCAAACAGGTCAGCCAGGACCTGGCGGATCGATTCCTTTGAACTACGCGATGCGATCCGGCTGGTCAGAGTCATATGAAAGCGAAACTCGTCGAGGACGTAGGGATACCCCCACCGAACGAGGTAGGCATCCTGCACCGGCGTTAACCGTGCCTTGCGGCGCCGAACCAGGTCCGAATCCGAGATCGGCGTACGCAACCGGTCGAGGTCGCGCACACAATCCTCATGCAACGCCGTCATCGCCGCCGCAGGTTCTGCGAGACGCAACGCCATGAAATCCCCGATCGGCGCCACTTCAAGTTGAACGGAGAACGGTGAGCGACGGCTGGCGAAATCCTCGACCGAGCTCAGCAACAGACTTTCTACATCTCGCCCGACAGTCTCGAACGGTGCTTTCAATGTTGCGTGGAAGCCGTAATGGCGCGGACTCGCCGTGAGGCGGTCCAGGTTCGCTTTCTTCAGGGCGGGGAGCTCCAGGCGATTCAGCTCTCGACCCGTATAGGCATCGCGACCGAGCCAGGACGAGGCCAAAGACCAGAGCTCGCTCGCCGGATCCGGCATGTAGTAGATGGCATAGCGACCAAAGCGGTTCACGCGACGCGTTCGCCAGCAACCCAAACGCCGCGTACACCTGGCCAATGGCCCGGACGATGGCGTATGCGGAGCAGGTCGGCCCTTTGCCCAACGGCCACTTCACCGCGATCGTGGAGCTGGGCCATGTGTGCCGGTGCCCGGGTCGCCGTCGCTACCGCTTGCGGTAACGACCAGCCAAACTCGGCTTCCGTAAGCATAAAGACCGCGCGCAGCATCGACATGGGTACGTAGTCCGAACACAGGGCATCCAACAAGCCGCGCTGTGCAGCATCGCGGGCCGACAGATTGCCAGAATGCGAGCGACCGCGGACGAAGTTAGGGGCACCCATAGCATTCACCAGCCCGTGTGCCCGCGCCGCTTCTGCGGCCTCGATGCTGACCGGGAATTCTGCGATGCCGCAGCCGAGCCGAGCGGCAAGTTCAATATCTTCTACCCGATGATCGTCGTGTGACGCAAACGCGACTCCGAGTTCCGCCGCGCGCGCCGCTACCGCTTGACGTCGTTCCTCGGCGCCGGAGCCATCGCGCATCTCTACCATCCGCGTCAGCAGCGCCTCGATTTCTTCAGCGCTCTGGCCCTCTTCCGCGAGGCGCGCCCGGAAGCCATCGAGGTCGTGGTACTGACCCTGGCCCGGGGTGTGATCCATGACCGATACCATGCGAAGGGCACGGTGCGAGAGCAGCGGCGCCAGCGTCGTTTCGAGATTCGCATCGCTCACTTCGCAGCGCAGATGCAGGAAATGCTCAATGCGCAGCAGGCCCTCTGAGCGGGCGACATCGATACCCTCGATCATGGCCGCCAGATGCGCTTCTCGATCCAGCCCTTCTGCAGAGCCGTGGAGGCTGAGCGAGTCGAGTACGGTAGTGACCCCCGCTGCGGCAACCTGACCATCGTGAGCAATGGCCGCACCTACCGCGTCCCAATGGGCACCGGGCCGCGGCATGTAATGTCGCTCAAGGTTGTCCGTATGAATATCGATGAAGCCGGGAATGAGGAGATCGCCGGAAAAATCGACGTCCTGTCCGACCGGGGCCGCATCGAGGTCCGTGATGACGCCGTCCTCAACACGCAGCGATGCCCCCTCAAGTACCGCGTCGGTGGTGACAACGCGCGCGCCGACCAAACGCATTGGCGGATGCGATGGCGGGAAGGCAAGAGCCTCTTCAGGCGGCACGGCGAAACGACTCCACGTCAAACAGGCGCGTCGCGACGGACTCACGCACATCTAGATCATGGAAGATCCCAATCATCGCCGCGCCGCGTTCAAGGGCTTCGTGGATGAGCGCAACCACGGTCTCGCGATTGCCGGCATCGAGGGACGCCGTGGGCTCATCGAGAAGCATAACCGGACGCTCAGCGACAAAGCTGCGCGCAATATTGACGCGCTGTTGCTCACCCCCGGAGAAAGTCGCCGGTGGCAAGGACCAGTGCTGCTCAGGAAGCGCCAGCTTGGCGAGTATGGTACGCGCCCGTTCCTCCGCTTCGGCCTCATCGACGCCATTCTCGAGCAGCGGTTCCATGACGAGCTGCAGCGTGGGTATGCGCGGGATTACGCGCAAGAACTGACTGACGTACCCCAAAGTGTGTCGCCGCACCTCCAACAGGCGCCGCGGCGGGCAATCCGCAATGTCCACGTAAGCGCCGTCGTGGTACACCTCAACCGCCCCCTGGGTCGGCAGATAGTTCCCATAAATAGCGCGCATCAGCGTCGACTTGCCGACGCCCGATGCACCCGCCAGCACAACGCATTCGCCAGGAAGCACCTCGAGATCGAGCGTATCGAATACCGGTATGTCCGTCGGCGCCTCGCCTTCCTTGTACAAACGAAAGGCCTTCGCGAGGCCAGCGACCCGGACGGATGGCTGCTCAGTTGCTGAATTCATAACGAGACCTCATAGCTGGAGCACGGCGGATACAAGAAGCTGGGTGTAGGCGTGTTGAGGATCATCGAGCACCTGATCCGTTAGCCCCGTCTCGACGACATGGCCGTTCTTCATAACGAGCAGGCGATCGGCAAGCAGCCGCGCGACGCCGAGGTCGTGCGTAACAACGATAACGGCCAGGTCGAGCCTACGCACGAGGTCGCGCAACAGGTCAAGCAACCGCGCTTGAACGGAGACGTCCAAGCCTCCGGTCGGCTCATCCATGTAGACGAGCCGCGGACCGTGAATCAGGTTACGCGCAATCTGGATGCGCTGCTGCATGCCACCGGAGAAGTTGCGTGGGTTGTCGTCGATGCGCTGAAGCTCGAGCTCCACCCGTTCGAGCCAATCCGAGGTCTTCTGGCGCATGTTCCCGTAGTGTCGCCCACCGAGATTCATGAGTGGCTCGGCGACGTTGGCCCCCGCCGAGACCCGCATACGCAAGCCGTCGCGGGGATTTTGATGAACAAAGCCAAGCTCTTCGCGCTGCAGCCGGCGCCGGTCCCGTTCGGCTAGCCCGTAGATGTCCGTCAAACCCCGGCGCGCCACGTCGAAGCACACCTCCCCAGAGGTGGGTGCAAGACGACCGGAGACGCAGCGTAGCGCCGTTGTCTTTCCGGAACCGGATTCTCCGACAATGCCAAGTACTTCGCCGGCGTGGAGATCGAAGCTGACATCCTCACAGCCCATGACCTGACCGTAAAACTTGGAGAGCTTTTTAACGGAGAGAATCGGTCCCGCATCCGCGGGAAGTTCAGCGACAGCGCTCACGCGGTTTCCTCCAATAGCTCTTTCGCCGTATCGTCTTTCGCAGCCCAACCGACGTGACCCGCTTCGCGCCGCTGCGCGCAGTAGTGTGAGTCAGAGCAGACATACATTTTGCGTCCCGAATCGTCGAGAACGATTTCGTCCATGTAGCTGTCTTCCGCTCCACACAGGGCGCAGGTCTCTTTCCAGCTCTGTACCTCAAACGGGTAGTCTTCGAAGCCCAGGCTCTCAACCTTGGTATAGGGCGGGATGGCGTAGATTCGCTTCTCGCGGCCCGCGCCAAACAACATGAGCGCGGGAGAGTGATCAAGCTTCGGGTTGTCAAACTTGGGGATCGGCGATGGGGTCATGACGTAGCGGTCGTCGACCATGACCGGATACCCAGCCGTCGCGGCGATGCGCCCGAATTTGGACACGTTCTCATAAAGGCTGACGTACTGAGTCCCGTACTCCTCATAGGCATGCATCGAGCGCGTCTCGGTTTCCCGCGGCTCGAGACCCCGGAGCGGCTCCGGCTGCGGTACCTGGAAGACCATGATCTGGTCTTCGGCAAGCACATGCTCGGGGATGCGGTGCCGGGTCTGAATGATCGTCGCCTGTTCCGTGTCTTCCGTCGTCGCCACGCCGGCAACTTTGGCGAAGAACGAACGTATGGACACAGCGTTCGTGGTGTCGTCTGCGCCCTGGTCAATGCACTTGAAGACGTCGTTGGGGCCACAGAGACTCGCCGTAAGCTGGATACCACCAGTACCCCAACCGTAGGGCACGGGCATCTCCCGCGAGCCAAAGGGAACTTGATAGCCGGGAATCGCCACAGCCTTGAGTGTTGCACGGCGAACCATGCGCTTGGTCTGCTCGTCCAGGTAGGCGTAGTTGTAGTCCGCTAGACCAGGACCCGTATCACCGAGGTTGTCGCCCGTCGTGCTCATGTGGTCAGTTCCTGTGTCTCGTTTGAGTCAGCCGTGGTGGCGGCATCCGGTGCTTCTGTTTCCCCAGCGCTGCGCGCCTCTTCCTTTGCTGCACGGCGCTCGAAAAACTCTTCGCGCAGCTTGCGCACAAACTGCAGTGAGGCCTGGAAGTCCACGTAATGCGGTAGCTTCAGATGCTGCACGAAGCCGGACGCTTCGACGTTATCGCTGTGGTAGAGAACGAATTCTTCGTCGTGCGCTGGGAAGGTCGCGGGTTCATCCACCGGGCGGCTGCGAAGCGCGCGGTCGACGATCGCCATGCTCATGGCCTTACGCTCACTGTGACCAAACACCAACCCGTAACCACGCTTAAAGCGGGGCGGCTCATCGGCCGTGGGGCTCGCGGCGTCAGAAATCATCTGGCATTCGGTAACGAGGATTTCGCCGAGCTCGATCGCGAAGCCGAGCTCCTCGGGGACGAACTCCACAGCAACCTCGCCCATGCGCAGCTCCGCACACAGCGGGTGCGTTCCACCCCAACCGCGCTGCGTCGAATACGCCAGCGAAAGAACGAATCCTTCATCCCCTCGCGCGAGCGCCTGCAGACGCTGATCATGACCCGCCGGAAACTCCATGGGCTGACGCGTGAGATCACAGGGCTCAACATCATCTCGGGTCCGCTCTTCCGTCTGGAGCAGATCCTCATGCGCAAACACACTCTCAATCGTGGGCATACGCGCATCGACCGGCGTGTCTTCCGGCGCCTTCGGCATCGGCGCTTCGCCATTCGCCATCAGGGTGAAATCGAGCAATCGGTGGGTGTAATCGAAGGTCGGGCCAAGTACCTGGCCTCCGGGAATGTCCTTGAAAGCCGCCGAGACCCGGCGATACACCGCCATTTCCGGCGTATCAACTGCTTCGCTGTAGCCAAACCGGGGCAGCGTGGTGCGATAGGCGCGCAGCATGAATACGGCTTCCTGAAGATCACCCCGTGCTTGTTTGATGGCCAGGGCCGCAAGATCTCGGTCGTAACAGGAGCCTTCGCCCATCACCCGGTCGACCGCCAGCGAGAGCTGCTCACGAATCTGATCCGTGGCCAGCTCCTCGACCTGAGGATCACCACGTCGCTCCGCGGCGAGCCACTCATGCGCGTTGCGGATCGCCCGTTCGCCACCTTTGACCGCTACATAGGCCATATCGTTTTCCTCAGTTAGTTACGGAGTTGGGTGCGGCCACAACGCGCGCTGTGCGCGGCAGGCCAAGGACGGCTTCGTCGTCGACGAGCATCAGGTCTACGCCAAGCTGGAACTCGCTGCCGTTCGCAGCAACCTGCTCCCAGAAATCAGCGGGCACACCGTCGGGGGCCACTTCAATGGAACCATCGATTCCCGGGCCTTCAAGCGTCACGGCGGAGCCGCGGCTTAACGAAGGCACTTGAACAATGATCGTCGTCGAGCGATCCGGATAGCGGGCATCGCCCTGATCAAAGGCATCCAGACGAGGCATAGCAGCCGTATTGACGACGATGGCGAAGGCCGCAGCCATCGGATCGTCCACAAACGGACAGTTGCAGTGAAACCGCAGCCAGGCTTCTGCCTCGCCGTCGCGGAGCGCCGGGTCGAGCCAAACGGGGGTCTCAAAGTCGAGAAGCGTAAGCGCGACACCGGCCGTTGCGCGGGTAAAGCCCGCCGGCGGCTCCGGTGTTTCTGAAAGATCCTCAAGCTGACCGGGCCGCGACATGGCGGTCAGCAGTCTTCGATAGATGCGCTGAGCGTCCAGCGCCGGATGTTGGAATCCGCGACGCACGGCGCCCAGGTCGATTGCTTGCGTCATGCCTTGTCGTCCCGCTTGCGCGTCATGGTGAAGAACTGCACTTTCGTTGCGCCGCTTTTGCGCGCTTGCTCTGCGCGCTGCTCAGCCTGTTCATGGGTCAGGTCGGCCACGATCGCATCGGCAGTCTCTTTTAGCTCCGCGCTCTGGAGCATGCCGTCGAGGATGGCGGCCACCTCAGCCGCACGCTTGTTACGGCCGCCGCGCCACGCCAAGCCAGTCTCCCCGCTGGCCAAACGAACCGCGCAGCGCGTTACCGTCATCTCGCCTAGGTTGAAACGATCACCGACACCCCCGGAGCGGCCACGAACCATGACCAGGCCAATCTCTGCCGGGCGAAGCATCTCGTAGTCCGGGCGCTGCGAATCGGGAACGGAGTCCCAAGCGTCAACTAACCTGGAAGCATCGGCCTTCGCCAACGTGCTCAACCAGGTCTTGCGCGCTGCGTTCGCGCTGATCTCCATGGGAATCTCCTTACTCAAGGCTTTAGGTCAACCGCCGGTTGCCCCGGCTTGATGAAGCCGAATGCAAACGAAGCGTTATGACCGTTTCATGACGTGAGCAGTGAGTAAAAGCGCAATGGCGACCCGGAGGCGAACAAGGATCAGATTTGTATGACGGCACGCAGTGGTTCACAGGATCGCAACACGGCGAGCGCAGACTTTTCCCCATACTCATTCCGCCCGACACGGAACCTCAGACCGTGGCCACCGCTCGACAGGACCCACTCTGGCTCGACGTCACACGACGCATCGAAGCGCTCATCCGAGAGGAACCTCTCGAGCCCGGTGACCGCTTGCCAACGGAAACTGAACTCGCACGCCAATTCCGCGTAAATCGGCACACGGTGCGTCGAGCCTTTAAGCACCTGGAGGCCCAGGGGGGGATCGAAACGCGTCAGGGCCGCGGACGCTTCGTGCGTCTGCCCGCGATTCTCTACGAGATAGGCGAACGACCACGCTTTTCAAACATTCTCTCTGACCAGGGCGTCGAACCTCGCACGGAGCTCCTGGGTCTTGAGGTCGAGACCGCATCAGAGTCGCTGGCGCAGGCGCTTTCCCTACGCGCTGGCAGCCAGGTCGTGCACGTCGAGCGTCTGGGATTTGCAGGGGAAAACCCCGTATCGATCTCGTCCCACTATCTACCGCTCGGGCGCTTTCCCAATTTCGTCGACTGTTACAAGAAACACAATTCGATCACGGAGACGCTGCGTGAGTGCGGCCTCGCGGACTATCGGCGACGCAACACGCGAGTGACTTCGCGTCTGCCCACAGCGCGGGAGCGGACCATTCTCGGCGTTCCTAAGCATGTGCCGCTGATCGTCACCCGATCGTCCAACGCCGATCAGCGCGGCTGGCCCATCGAGTTCGGGGAAGCGCGCATGGCGTCGGATCGCATCGAGCTCGAGATCAGCCCACCGAACGGTCGTGCCTGAGGGCACCCACACCGCTGGCCCGGCGAAAGACAGTCACCAATTCACCGGTTGTCGGCTCGACGGCTCAGTTCAGCCGCGGCAAACCGCAGAGAGAACGCCCGTTCTGACATTCACGAGCCGAGCTGTCACGGAACCGACATTCGCCGTGCATAGCATCGGCGTTGTAGTGATGTGATCGGCCCTGCGGCAAACAGGAGTTCGCGATGACCCGATTCGACAACCCCATGACGCGTATCGCGCGGCGCTGTTGGCCGCGGCTAGCCCTGGCTCTCGGCACCGGTGCCCTCGCCCTCGGCCTTATTGCCTGCAGCCCGACCGACGCACCGTCGGTTGCCAAAACCGGGGACCGCCCGCTGAAGCTCGCCTATATACCGGGCGAAGAAGACCCGGAAGGGCGCATGGAAGCCTTTTCCGATCTCGCCGCATACCTCACCGAAGCCCTGGGTGAGGAGGTCGAACTGATTCAAGCCGTGAGCTATGCGCCAACCATCGAGGCCCTGCGCGCATCCAAGATCGACTTCATGCGCAGCGGCGGCCCCTACACCTACCTCATCGCCCACGAAAAAGCCGGCGCCGAAGCCATCCTGAGCGTCGGCACGGACGCCGGTCCGGGCCTGTATCAATCGATGCTTGTGGCCTGGCCAGGAAGCAACATCAAGACTTTGGAAGACCTCGTAGCTCGCGCCGGTGAGATCGACTTCGCCTTCGTCGACCCTGCGTCAACGAGCGGTCACCTCATTCCTAGAGCACGGCTTGAGCAAGCCGGGATCGATCCAGACACAGACTTCGGCCGGACGATCTTTACGATGAGCCATACCAACTCGGCCATGGCGATCATGTCCGGCAAGGTCCAGGCCGGGGCCATGAGCTTCAAGTCCTATGAACGCCTGCTCAAGGCGGGCCACATGAAAGAAGGCGACATCCGGATCCTTTGGAAGTCTGAGCCCATCCTCACCGGGCCCGTTATGGTTCGACCAGACCTTCCGGCCGAACTCAAAGACCGCCTGCGAAACGCTTACCTTGCCCTGAACGAATCCGATCTTCCCGTGTACGAAGCCATGAAGAAGGTCTACAAGGTCGACGATCTACGCTTCTACCCAGCCTCGGATTCAGACTGGGACGGCCTTCGAGCCATCGCCCGCAACGTACAGAGTTTCGACATGATGCCGGGCGGCAGATGAACGGGTCCGCCGGCGCGTCCCTCGAGGTTTCGGGACTTCGAAAGACACTTCCCGATGGACAGGTTCTGATTGATGACGTGAGCTTTCGCGTCGAAGCAGGCGAGTTCGTTGGCCTCCTTGGGGCCTCCGGAGCCGGTAAGTCCCTCTCCTTACGCTGCATTCTTGGTTTAACGCGAGCCACCGCCGGCAGTATTCTTTTCCACGACGCCACAGGGCGCACGCGGGAGCTCAGCAGTCTCCGCGGTCGGGAACTGCGGGCGGCACGCCGACGGATCGGCGTAGTATTCCAGGGCTCCAACCTCGTTCGGCGCCTCACGGTCCTAGAAAACGTAATGATTGGTCGCGTCGGGTCCATACACCCGGTGCGCTCCTGGTGTTACGGCTTTACCGATGACGAAGCCCGTGCCGCCTGGCAAGCGCTGGCGCAATGCAAGATCGAGCGCCTCGCTCACCGCGTTACCGGATCTCTCTCCGGCGGCGAAATGCAGCGTGTCGCCATCGCGCGTGCCATCCACCAGGAACCGGACCTCTATCTCGCCGATGAACCCGTTTCGAGCCTGGACCCGGGCAACGCCACGGCCATCATGGAAATGCTTCGGCCCCTTGCGGCGATCAGCCCGGTGCTTGGAGTGTTTCATCAGCCGGAGCTGGTCGCCCGATACTGCACGCGAGTGGTCGCCCTCAAAGACGGCCGCGTGTTTTACGACGGCGAGCCGACCCTGTCCGCAATCCTGCTGCGGGAAATCTACGGCGAGGAGCTGAGTGAGCTCAGAGCCGTCGTTCCGGCGGCAGACGCAGCCGAAGCAGAACAGCGCGAAAGCGCCTGAACCGGTGCTCAGCCCCGCCATCAATTCGGAAATTCAGCTTCGTTACGGCGACGCCAAACTCTGGCGTGGCCTGCGGTGGCTGGCGCTCGTTGGACTGCTGCTCTTCCTCGCTGGCTGGCAGGCGGAGGTAGACGTTCAAACGCTGTTTCGGGACCTGCCTGCAGGCATCGCGAAGCTCGGCATGTTCTTTCCTCCAGACTTCTCCGCCATCCCGGAACTCGCGCAACCGGCGTTGGTCACCCTACTTCTTGCACTGGTCCCACTGCCGATTGGCGTTGCGCTTGCCATCCCCGTTGCCTTTGCCGGCGCTGCGAATATCGCCCCGCCCTGGCTGCGGCTCATCGCACGGACGTACATTACCCTTCAGCGCAACGTGCCGGAGATCATCCTGGTTCTCTTGCTCGTCCGCGCTTTTGGCCTGGGCGCGTTCCCGGGCATCGTCGCGATCGCCCTGGGCTCCATCGGCATGTTGTCCAAACTCTTTGCCGACGCTATCGAAGAGATCGACGCAGAACAGCTCGAAGCCATTGAGTGTACGGGGGCCAGCCGCTGGCAGGTGATCCGCTACGCGGTGATTCCAGCACTCATGCCGTCGCTCGTAGCAAATGGGCTGTTTCGCTTCGAAATCAACATGCGCCAGGCCGGGCTGCTCGGCGCAGTTGGTGCCGGTGGTCTTGGCTACGAGCTGTCTTACGCGCTTAATCGTCTTGACTATCAGCACGTCACCATAACGGTGCTGGTCTTACTGCTCCTGATCGCCCTCGCAGAACAGCTATCCGACAGGCTTCGACGCACGCTGCTTGCCGAAGGTCGATCCCATGACTGAAGTGGCGCAGGGCACCGACGCTGGTTCAATCAACTTTAGCCAGCCGGCCACGGCCCTGCCCTCGCGAAAGCGACGACTCAGCTACGGTTTCGTCGCGCTCACCCTCGCGTTCCTGGTCGTCGCCTTTCGGGTTCTGGATGTAAACCCCCTACTGCTGTTCCAGGACTTCCACTACGTATTGGGTCTTTTGGGCGAGATGCTGCCACCGGCCTTACACCTCTTGTGGGAGAAGCCGGACGTCTGGACATCCATTGGGGAAACCTTTGCCATGGCGTTTCTGGGAACGGTCATTGGCGCGCTGTTCGCGTTTCTGCTCGCCTTCGCATCGGCGCGCAACACGACACCGTTCCCCTGGCTGCGCTCGCCATGTCGCATTCTGCTGGGTGCCCAGCGCGCAGCACCTGACTTCGCCATCATGCTGGTGATCGTTGTCGCCGTGGGTTTCGGGCCGTTCGCAGGAACGCTTGCCTTGATCGTCGGCTCAACGGGTATGTTCGGCAAACTCTTCGCCGATGCCGTGGAGTCGATCGATGCGCGGGTTACCGACGGCTTGTGGATCTCTGGTGCCTCGCGCCTACAGGTGATTCGCTACGGCGTGCTGCCCCAGGTGCTGCCGAGCTTCGTAGCGAATGGGCTGTATCTCTTCGAGATCAACTTAGGGGGTGCCGTCGCCCTCGGCGTGTTCGGCGGCGGTGGGCTCGGGTTTGCGCTGCACATTGCGAACTCAACGCTCAACTATCCGGAGATGCTCGCCTACATCTTGCTCATCATCGCCATGGTGACGATTACGGAGAAGTGTTCTGACGCGCTTCGCCGACGCCTGTTCGCGCAAGACAAGCGCGCTTGAACTGATACGGCTTCAGATCTAGGTCTGCGCGTTCGCTTAAACGTCGACACTTCTCCGCATCTCCAGCTCGACAAGCACACCAGCATGATCACTCGGAAACAACCCAGTGGAATCGGCACAGTCGAGGACGCGACGGCGGTCCTGAATGCGTAGCGTCGAATCGTGCGCTCCGCGCAGCAGCAGCACATGATCAATTGCCCGAGAGGATGGGCCGAGCATCATCGTCGTAGGCCAGCGTTCCGGAGAGACAGGACCGATGTCAAGATCAGTTCGGTCCCGCAGAGCGCTTAGCGGGGCGCTATCGAAGGTTGCATTGAAGTCACCGGCCAAAAGCACGGGGACGTCGGTTGGGTCCCATCGCGCAAGTACGGCGTCGAGCTGCAACGGGCGGAGATCATCCCGGTCACGTAAATGCGTGAGATGAAGGTTGACGATCCGTAGCGCCGGCGCGCCCGGCAAACGAACAGTCACAGACTGAGCAATGCGGTCGCCGTCCCGCGGATCCAGTAGTAAGTCCAGGACCTCCGCCACCCCTACGGCCATCTGAGATCGCAGCAGCAGAACTAGCCCTGAGGTCGAACGCACCCGGTCGCCATTAGCCGTGCGCTGCTTTTCGCGCGCGGGCGCGTGAAACAAACGCATGCCCAGGGCTTCGGCCAGGGTCTTCCCGGTGTCCGCGATCCGGTGAACGCCATCCATGCATGCATCGTCATCCGCACACACCGCGAAACACTCTTGCAAACACAGCACGTCCGCATCGAGGCGCGCCAGCTCACGACTCATCAGCGCCAGCCGTGGGCCGTACTCTCCGTCGCACTTCCAGGTGTTTAGCGTAACGACTCGAAGCATTGCCAATCCGCAGTCACTAACGAGCACCTTAGCGTGACTATGCCTCAGCCGTGTGACGCTTGCTCAACGGTCCCAGCCCTGCGCCATCAGCCGGGCGCAAACTCGAAAGCGCACAGGCAACCTATCGTCGCTTCTGCGAAGCTAAAAGAGAGTATAGATGAACGGGGCAACCACCGAACCTTGACCAAGCACAAGCAGGCCACCCAGGATCACCATCAGTAGCACGATCGGGGCAAGCCAGAACTTGCGCCGCGCTTTCATAAAGAGCCAAAGATCCGTAATTAATTCAATCATCAGAACGGTCGCTCCAAGGAGTCTTCTTCATCCGAATCCCGCTCTTTGCGGTAACTCTCAACCCTGGGATCAAAGCCGCGGCTCAGCGCATCCCGCCGCAACACCCGAAACAACAAGGCAACCGGAGTGAACACGGAAAAAAACAGGGTGCCCATAACAATCGGTGTGGTTATTCGGCTCATGTGCACACCGAAGGCCATCCAAATGCGATAGAGGGTGCGGAGCGAATCCGGTGCCGTTATGGACCACAGCGTTAAACATCCGGCCACCACCCAAGGCCAGACCGGCCATGCAAATCCAATCGCGATTGGGAGCACCAGGCCGAAAATCGCAGCGATTAGTGCAGACACCGTTAGCCCGAAGCGTCTGAGGCCTTCGCGATCTAAAGACACGGTTTCGGAGTTCGTACGCATCCTTAATCGAGCTCGAACTCGCTCCGCCAGTCCGAATTTTCCTCAAACGGCGGTTGATCCGGTTTCGCCAGCAGGCAGTTTTCAATAACCAGATAATCCATCTCTGTCCGCATGAAGCAGCGATAGGCATCGGCAGGTGTTCCAACGATCGGTTCTCCGCGAACGTTGAACGACGTGTTGACCAGAAGACCGCAGCCACTTTGAGCTTCGAACTCTTTGAGTAGGCGGTGGTAGCGCGGATTCGTCTCGTCGCTTACCGTCTGGATTCGTGCCGTACCATCCACGTGAGTCACCGCCGGTATCGTCGAACGTTTCAGCTTGAGTCGGTTTATGCCTGAAAGACACTTGGCGTCATCTCCGACAGGAATCCGTTGCGCCTCAGATACCGGGGCCACGATAAGCATGTACGGACTCGCGCGGTCGTGCTCAAAGTACTCGCTCACACGTTCTTCCAACACCGACGGGGCGAAAGGCCGGAAAGACTCCCGGTACTTGATCTTCAGGTTCATGACACTCTGCATCGATGCGCTCCGAGGGTCCGCGAGAATCGATCGCCCACCAAGCGCTCGGGGACCAAACTCCATGCGACCTTGAAACCAACCAATCACCTGCTCCTGAGCCAATAGACGTGCAACCGTCGAAAACAGGTCGTCGTCTTCCAGCTGCTTGAACACGGCGCCGAAACCAGACAACGACTCCGCTATATCCGCACCAGCAAAGCGAGGCCCGAGGTATGCGCCCTTCATCGCATCTCTGCCCGCAGGGTCAGGTCGCTCGCGGCCCAGGTGTTCGTGCCAAGCCAGATAAGCCGCGCCGACGGCGCTCCCTGCATCACCAGCGGCGGGTTGGATCCAGATGTCTTCAAAGGGGCCCTCGCGCAGGAGACGACCATTCGCCACACAGTTCAGGGCAACACCGCCCGAGAGACACAGCCTTTTCGCGTTAGTTTCCCGGTGCACCGTGCTCGCGAGACGCAGGACGACGTCTTCTGTCACAGCCTGAATCGACGCCGCAATATCCATTTCCCGTTGCGTCAGCTCAGCCTCTTCGTTTCTTCTGGGCCCGCCGAAGAGCTCGGCAAAACGAGCATTCGTCATTTTGAGCCCGGTGCAGTAATCAAAGTACTGCATTGCGAGACGGAACGATCCGTCGTCCTTTAGATCAAGCAGGTTATCGAGTATCAGATCTTTAAACCGTGGTTCCCCATAGGGCGCCAACCCCATGAGCTTGTATTCGCCGGAGTTCACCTTGAAACCGCAGAAGTACGTGAAAGCTGAATACAACAAGCCGAGCGAATGAGGAAAGTCGATCTCCCACAACCGCTCTAAAGACTTGCCCCGCCCCATCCACGCCGACGTGGTCGCCCACTCCCCGACGCCGTCGAGACACAGGACAGCAGCTTCTTTGAACGGGCCAGGATAGAAAGCTGACGCTGCATGCGCCTGATGGTGCTCGGAGAACAGTAGTTGGGGGATCTCGGTCGAATCAGCAATCTGCCCGAGCTCACGACGGAGCGTCGTTTTGAGAAACAGCTTCTCCTTGAGCCACACGGGCATAGCACGGAGAAAGGACCCAAAACCCTTTGGCGCATAGGCCAGATAGGTTTCGAGCAGCCGATCGAACTTGAGCAACGGTTTGTCATAAAACACAACGGACTGCACATCGCCCAACTCAATCTTTGCCTCTTTCAGACAGTAGGTGATCGCAGAGCTCGGAAAACACGCGTCGTGTTTCTTCCGGGTGAACCGTTCTTCCTGGGCTGCAGCAACGAGTTGACCATTCACCAAAAGCGCGGCCGCGCTGTCGTGGTAGTAGGCGGATATGCCAAGAATGCACACATCGCCCGTTGGATTAGCGGGCATTGCAGTAACTCCGGGCTGTATGAAGATGGCGGAGCAAAACTCCAATCGCTACTGCAAGGCTAGACCGAGAATGGTGAGCAGCAAGGCTTTCGCAGCCGAACTTTTGCGCAGACTGCGATTGCCAGGTCAACGTCACCGACTCGCCAATGAAGAAAGCATCTTGTCAGAAAGAATCGCGCTGAGGGTTTCGGCCAGGTGTCGATTCGCGATGTCGGAATAGTGAGCACCCGTCGTCTCAACGGTTTTCGGCGCGTCCCTCGGCAGATCTGCCAACGCATCCGAGAGATCCTTAAGGCTCCGCACCTCGGAACGTTCAAGGGCCGCTTCGTAGAAACGCTGGTAGTGCCGTTTCTTTCGATCTCGCGGTAACGGTTGTAGGAAGAACAGCGCATCGACGCCGGCAACACGAGCCGCCTGTTCCGCGACCGCTGTGTTGAACAGGTAAGCGGCTGTCGCTCGTTCGATTCGCTCCTCTTCAGCGGCCGTTGTGCTGGGGGTACGAAGACTGGAGCCGTCCATCGAGCCGCGCGCGGCTTTTGAGAACAGCCGAAAAGGGGGAAACGTCGCATTGATCGAGAACCAGGGCCTTGTTCGGTCCGTGAGCCTGCGAACCCAGGCTTCCCAGGCGAGATTCACTTCTCCAAACAACGGCGCGTCAGTATTCAAATGCCACCAGTGAGAAAGGTCATTTAGGCCATCCAGAAACACTGCAGCATCCGGCTTGGGCTGTTTGCGGAGCATTGCCACAAAGGTCGACAGTTCTTGAGCGCTGGTAAAGCTAGGGGATGAAAAGTCTCGAACGATCACGCGGAGCTGCGGATGATCCCTTTGCAGCTGATTCTGAAGCTGCGCCGGAAGCGCCATCTCATCGGTCATACCCCAGCCGAACATGGTCGACCCACCGAACGTCCATACAACATAGTCTGTTCCAGAACCAGTCGGCTTGGGTAGTACGCGAAACCCGTCTTCTCCAACGGTTAGAAACTGCCCATCGAACGCCCGCAGAGTGAGCCCGGTCCAGGGCGAGTGTTGCCAGTGTCCGGATTGCGCGAGACGGTCGTACTCTTGCCGTACCGTTAGAATTTCAGCTTCCGGAGTCAGGCGGTAATTCTTTACCTCGAATCTCGGCGAGTACACGTGATTTATGTAGGGCGACTGAGCTGTGTCACCTCCCGCAGATGGCAGGAGAATCTCCATCAAACCAAGCACGACAACGCCAAGTAGCAGCGT
>JBCCTU010000010.1:0-161458 GCA_039198065.1 Pseudomonadota bacterium | reverse complement strand
CTGGGGCGTGGACAACCGGACCGTGGCGCTGCGTATTCCAGACAGCGATGCCGCTAACCGGCGCGTAGAACACCGGGTCGCCGGTGCCGACGCCAACCCATACCTCACGCTAACAGCACTCCTCGGTGCGGGGCTCATGGGAATAACGGAGCAGCGCACGCCGCCTCTTGCCAGCGCAGGTAACCAGTACGAAGGCGACGGCGAACCTCTGCCCAACACCTGGTCGGCAGCCATGGACCAGTTCAGCCGCGGCCCGGTCATGAAAGCGTGCTTCGACCCCTTGTTTATCCATCTGCTGCTGGCAGCAAAGACACAGGAACTGGCACGCTTCAACGAAGTGATCCACCCCTTCGAATACGACACCTATCTGAACCGCTTCTAGCGGGCCGTGAACCCCTGCGTTGGTGTGCAGGCGCCGGATGTCGCATCGACCCAGGCGCGGATCAAGGCGACCCCCTCGGCATGCGCCAGACTGCGACCGAGTTCCGGCATCATCGCAGCCGGTTCTCGACTGGCCATCCGGTACACAAGAATCGACCCGTCCGCGTCCCCCGGAACCAGGTCAAACCGCCGCCCCCCGGTTCCTGACCCTGCCGCAACGGCGTTCTTACACCAGCCGAGATGTGCGGCGCTGTCGTTGTCGAAATTCAGATGAAGTCCCGACGTGTCGGCTGGACCGACCGAGTTGTGGCAATGCCCGCAGTTGCTGTCGAGATACGCTCGAGCCCGCGCCTCAAGGGATGCTGAATCATCATCCCACCGGGTAAAGGCCGGCACCGCGTCCGGGACCGAAGCAAGCCAGCCGCGATCGACGAGACGCGTAAGCTGGTTCACGGACCCGGCCGCAAAGCGATAGTCCCGATTCAGCTGCCGCGGGCTCGGACCCAGCGGCTGGGTCAGCGCCGCGGTCGCGTTCGGCTGGTGACATCCCGCGCACTCGGCCTCACTCGGCACGATGTAGTCGAAGGATTCCGCTCGCGGCACTGTTGCGCTGATCGTATGCAGGGTGAGCGGAATCATGGCGCCGGTGCGGCGCAGTCGCGCGTCGCTGCCGTCGCCTCGCCACACATAAGACAACGGCACCCAGCCTGTGGACCGGTGAACGAGCAGCCGGGTTTCGAGGGGCCGGAAGCGCGCCAGGTCCAGCCCTTGCTCCGCGTGCACAGTCGGCGCGCGGTCGGTTCGCAGCACCGCATCGAGTGTTGCTCCGCGCGGGTAGTAAAAGGTTTTGGTGATAACCGTACCCACGGGAAGTTCAAGCACGGCACCCACTTGTGCTCGCGCCGTCTGACCTGCAGGTAACCACAGCGTTCTCAGCTTAAGTGCGTAGTCGGTAAACAACGGGGTGTTGAGCGTATAGGGCTCAACCGCTTGATCGAGCTCCAGCCAGTCACCGCGGACCGAAAGCTGACCCCAGGCCGACAGCCACTCCGGGTTCTGCTCAGCGAAGAAGCGGGGTTCTGAGGTACCGCTGCCGGAACAACCCACAACAAAACACAAGGCTAGGCCCAGAAACGCCGCTGCCAGGCTGCCCCTCGAACGCATCAGGGCGCAGCCGCGAGCGTCACCGGTGCAAGCGTCGTCAACGCGCAGGCGTGGGGTTCCCGTTCGACCCGCGGGCTCTTGTTGCCGTTCGGTCCGTCGACATTCAGTACTTCAACGGCAGGATCAGCGACACAGATACGCGCGGCGGCCTCATCGGTCGCGACGTGCCCGTCCCAGATCACGTCGGGAAAGGCACCGGTCAATCCAAACATCAACGTCTTGAGCGCCTTTAGATCGAGGCCGTCCGGTGAGTCGCCACCACCCTCGAAGGTGTTGTCGCGGATCGAAATCTGATCTGGATACGGGTCAAAACCAGCAACGGTTTCCGCCGCGGCCCAGCCCGAGGAGTACATGGACGAAATGATGATGTTGGCCGTTCGATTATTGCGAATCCGGTTAGCGAAGATTTCAATCCGATCGTGCGAGTTGACTACGACGCCGGATCCCGCCGGAACGCTCGCGACCGCAGTCCCGGGGATACCGAAATTAGTGGTGTTGTTTTCGAACACGTCGTTGTCGTAGACCCTGACGTCCGTACCCGTTTGCGGCAGATTTGGCATGTTGAACACCAAGATGCCGCCGGTGTTGTTGGTCGCAACGTTGCCGTAGACGTCCGCGTGGCGCGTGTTTTCGATTTCGATGCCAGCCACGTTGTACTCCGCCCGGTTGTTGCGCACGACCACCTGTTCCGACTGACCCACGTAGATTCCCGCATCGGATGCACCGATTGCGACACAGTCTTCGATGAGCACGTTACGGGTTTGTACGGGATAGAGGCCGTAGGCGCCGTTTTCCGTTTTCGGCCCACCGGTCCATTCGGTACGGACCCGCCGGATCACGACGTTCTGAGCTTCGTTGATCTTCAGCGCATCGCCGGTGGTGTCTTCGATCGCTAAGTCTTCGATGGTGAAGTCTGACCCCGTGACAAGCAGCCCTTCGGCGCCGCTGCGCTGGTCGGCGAAGCTCAACACAGTTTCATCCATACCTGCGCCACGGATCGTTACACCGTCGGCACCGAGCCGCAGCGAACGATTAAACGCGTGGCGCCCCGCGGGAATCGTGATGACGTCGCCCGGTTGCGCATCCAGCAGCTGGAGCTGCAGCGTTTCTTGATAGCTGTTTGCTGCCGGTGCCGGAGGTTCAGGCGCCTCCATTCCGCAGCCGAACAAGGCTGACGCAAGGCCACCGCCAAGCAGCGTCCGCAACGCCCTCATCGTGATTCGTTTCATCGCGTCCCCTCGTCCCGATTCCCCCATACGAATGTGTGCATCCGTTGCAACGCTGTCAACCGCGGTCTGAACAACGGGGAAGCGAGACCTCGTGCGGTTGTGTCGCCGCAGCGACACAAGCCCGGAGGCATCTGAGTTACCACTTACAACCGACGCAACAAAAAACGTACGGGTCCGCGGCGCAGTTCTGCGATCGTGATCGGACGACGGGGAGGACACGCATGATCAGGATTACCACGCAGGCAGCGGGGTTCGCTCGGAGCCGCTCCAGCCTCGGCTGGCTGTTACTTTTTCTCACAGCACACGGGTTCGCGGCGAGCAACGGAGTCACGGAGCTCCGACAGCGCGACTTTCGCTACGGTACGGTCATCATCGACACACCGGGAACCTACAGACTTGCCGAAGACATTCGCTTTCGTCCCAACAGTCCCCGGCACCTGACGCGGGCAATCGAGCGCGGCCTGATTCCCCAGGAACTTGCAAGCCACTTGGGCTTGCCGATCGGTTCCCGGGTCCCGGCCCACAAGGCAACCGCGCCGCTGCCGACCCAGCTGCTTCGCGGCGCGCGAGACGCAGCGTTCAGCCCGGGTGGACCTCTTGATGCACGCTACGATCCTGCCGCTTTCGGTCTGGGCTTCTTCGCAGCGATCGTCATTACCGCCGACGACGTGGTGCTCGATCTCAACGGCCACCGACTTGAACAAAGCCATGAACATGCGCTGATGCAGCGCTTTTTCTCACTCATCGAACTTGCCAGCGCCCCGTTTATTCCCGCCCAGGGCCCCCACGACTTCGGCAGCGGTTTCAAGGCAGCCCAGCGCGTAACGATTAAAAACGGCACGCTCGGCCGCAGCGCACACCATGGCATCCACGGCAACGACAACCGCGCGATTACCCTTCGGAACCTGACCTTCGATGGCTTCGAAGTGGCCGCCGTAGCCTTGAACGGCGTCCGCGGCCTGCGGGTGCACAACGTTACGGCAAAGAACCGCAAAGGTGTGCCGGTACTGGGAACCTTCTCTTCAGCCCAGTTCATCAAGCCGTATCTCGAGGACCTGGTTCGCAACGGCAGTGCAGTAACACTGACCGTGCAGGGGCAACCGTTGAGTGCAGCTGATGCGCTGGCACAGCTCACCACGCTGATCGACCGCGTTCATGGCGACATCGTCTACCGCCGCTCCGGCGGTCAGCGACGCATGATTGACCCCGCTACGCATCCCGAGGCCTACGGTCTGTTCCACAACGCCCCCGGGTTGGTCGACGGCAACGGCTATGGGTTTCTCTTGAACCCGCTGGGCGTCGCCGTCAACGGCTTTCCGACGACGGAGCAGGAGGATGCGGCTAACGGCTTCCTGTTCCACAACGTGCACATCGAACGGCTGCACGGGTTCATCAACGAGGTCGTTGCCCTTAACAGTGGCACTGGGGCGACGATCGACCCCATCGGCGCCGTGTGGCAGCTGTTCAACACCCACCCGGATACCGGCGCCCCGTTGACCGTAAGCGAGATCGGCTTAAACGCCCGCTACCTGGGCAATCCCGTGGCCAACGCCCAGGCGCTGGTCGCCAAGGCCATTCACGCCGGGGATTTCGACCAGTCACCGCTGTCCGTCGGCCGATCCAGCATCACACCGGCCATGGTCCGCTGGGTCGAGGCCCAAGCAGGTTACGAAACGCTGGCTGCCGTGCTTCCCACAGACCAACCGTACCTCTGCAACGGTGATTCCATGTTCCACGTCAACAAAGGCATGGTCGGATTCAAGATCGACGGTGCCCGCTACGGCGTGCTCGCTAACACGTCGGTTCGCAACGCGCGCAACTTTGGAAAACCCGGCACCGATCTGTGCGGCGATTACAGCAAATCGCTGTCCCACCCGCTGGCGGAGCTGCCGGGCTATGGCGGCGCGCGGCTCCGCGGCTACAGCTTCGCCGGGTCGAAGCGGGTAACGGCGGTTCACGCCACGGTACAAAACGCCGCGACGCTCGCCGGCGACGTCAGCGCGTTCGACGCCCACACGGACAGCGACCGGATACTCCTGATCGGTGCAACCGCACGACGACTCACGGCCGGAGAGGCGACGTCGAGCGGCGTCCAGGTGCCGAACACCGTGCCCCTCGCCGCCGGTGTACGCATTGGCCGCGATGCGGGTCGAGTTCGGGTCGTCGATTTCTGTGCTCGCCGAATGGTAGGCGCCGGTGGTGCCGAGACGTTCGTTGACGACACCGGTGTCGCCCGGGTCAGCGGTGGCTGTCGCTGACACCGCGCTCAGCGGCCAACGATCTCCAGATCGAGCCACACGAGACGATGATCCGAAGATACGACCGGATCACCGTCGCCGACGAGCCGGCGCAGTGAATCCTCCCGAGCCGGCCAAAACACCGCCGAGCAGTGCGTTCGTAAGCCGGACCGCGACGGCAGCAGGTAATCGATGCGCAGGTTCCCGATACCGGCCGGATTGAAATCGGCGGTGTCGGTTGCCGGATCACCCCGATGCGTCGCGTTTGCGCCCCCCTCGCGGACGCTGTCTTCGCGACCACCGGACGATCGCGGAACCGGTTGCGGCTGAATCAACGCGCTGCCGAGTAGCTGATTCGCGGAGGCGCCGCCGTCGTCGCCGTCGTCGCCGTCGAATGGATCGGCGTTCAAGTCGCCGGCAATGACAAAGCGCGGGTTATCGCCGAGACCACCGAAATCGCCACGGTCGTCGTACAGGTAGGCTGCGTTGTTACTCACGTAGTCGAGCCAGAGGCGGTTTTCATCGGCATTACGGCGCCCGTTTCGATCTTCCGGACCATCGAAGCCTGGCGGCGTCGGGTGCGATGCCAGCAGGTGGACCCGAACTCCGTCGACCACCAACGGCAAATCCCAGTGACTCTTGGACGACAACCGCAGCCGCTGCTGCACGGCGGGGCCGTAGTAGTCGCGCGGCAGCCGCGCGTTCGGCATGTCTTGCCAGAGAAAGGTTTGGAAGGTGCGAACCCTTTGCCGATCAATGGGGAACATCGACAACACAGCCATGGCGTATTGGCCCGGAAAGCGGCCATAGCCGAGCCCGTCGTCGGGTAACGCAACGCGACCGTCACCGTTCAGATCAACACCGGAGAGCATGCCCGTGTTGGACGGTGCGCTGTACCGGTAGCGGTAGCGCAGCGGCGGCTGCTGGTTCTGACTGAATGCAAGCAGGTTCTCCTCGAACGCCGCCAGCGCTGCGGCGCCGGGGTCGTAGTCGAATTCATTCAGCAGCACAACATCGGGCCGCACCCGCTGGAGAATTTCGGCGACGGCGCGAGCTTGGGCATTGACCTCCCTCGCGGGCTGCCGGAGCTCGGCCAGCAGCTGACCGGCCTCGGCGCGAAACAGAGCAACGTTGAAGGTAGCGATGCGTAGCCGGCGCTCGTTGGCGTCAACCCAGCGACGATCCAGTGAGCAAAGGTCTGCACGAACCTCCGGCACCAGGACCAGCGTGGCAATGAGCATCAGCAGCAGCCGTCGAGGAAAAGACGGGGCCGAGCGATCGCAACCGGCTTGGGGACGATCCAGTGGGTCCGTATGATTTGCCGGCAATGGTTTCTCCGTCGTTGATTCTTACGCCAACCAACCGGCTCGCCCGGGCCGTGACCCGCGAGCTCGCCGACGCCCAACAGACTCAGCAACACCGCAGCTGGCTCGCGCCGCAGTGTCTCAGTTTTCGCGCCTGGACGAGCGAGTTGCAGCGCGAGTACCTGCTTTACAGCAACGATACCCGCATATCCATCGGCAGCACGGCCGCTGCTCATCTCTGGCAAGACGTCGTTGATACCGACGTGTTCATCGGCAGCCCAAGGGTCGCTTCGATGGCTCAGAAGTCGCTGCAGCGCATCGTCGACTACGCGCTTCCGCTGCCACCGGATTGGGCGGAGCTAACGCTGACCGACGACAGCCGCTTCTTCCGGCGCTGGTTTCAAGCCTATCTCAGGCGTTGCGACGAGCTCGGCGTCATTGACGGCGATCTTCTCACCGCGGAGCTCGCCCAACAGGTTGGCACCGGGCGACTACCGATTCCAGAACGCATCGAACTGCGCGGCTTCGACCTGCCGCTGACACCGCTCCAGCGAAAGCTCCTTAACGCCTGCGCACGACAGGGGACCGCGATCGAACCGCCGCTCTCGACGCAGGACCCAGATCACGAGCCTGCTGAAGACTTTCGGTTCGGCAGCATCACTCCCCCTGACACCCTGACACCGCTGGTCGCCTTCAGCGATGAAGACGCGGAGCTACGCTGCGCAGCCGCCTGGGCACGCAAGACGCTCGACGAGAGCGACGCAACTGCGCTGCGTCTGGCGATCGTTGTGCCGGATCTCGATGGCCGCGTCGATACCGTCGAGAGGACCCTGCGGGCGGTATTCGATCCTGCCGGGGCACTGCTCGACCCGGCGACGGCGCGTCCCTGGCACGTTTCCCTGGGTCACCCGCTGGCGCGGTGGCCGATGATCCACGATGCGCTCGCAGTGCTGGCACTGACGCCAGAGCGGATCCCGCTGCCCGTCGTGCAGCAGCTGCAGCGCTCGCC
This sequence comes from Pseudomonadota bacterium, assembly GCA_039198065.1. GTDB lineage: Bacteria > Pseudomonadota > Gammaproteobacteria > Pseudomonadales > Azotimanducaceae > CALHVX01. The sequence goes on along the minus strand of JBCCTU010000010.1, from coordinate 154,134 downwards.
GTTTCTGGCGTTGAACGGGGCGCCGGACAGCACGCTGCACGACAGCGAAAGCGCGTTGGCCCGTCTGCAACGCGACGCGCCCTACTGGATTACGCTGCGCGAATGGCGCCACCTCGTTGAGGACGTTGAGGAGGTCATGCCAACGATGGGCGCTGCGCTGGGCGCTCTGGCGGCAGCCTTCGCGGCACTGCCCAACCTCGCCAAACCGTCTCGCTGGGCCCAGGGGTTTCAGGAACTGCTGACGGCCAGCGGCTTCTGTCATCAGAGTGTTCTGGGACGTTCCCTGAACACGATCGAGTACCAGGTGCTCGATCGCTGGCATCGACTGTTAGAAAGTTTCGCTGGGCTCGACAGCGTCTACGCCGAATCCATCGACCGGATCCGGGCCGCGCAGGAGCTCAAACGACTGGCCGCTGCGGTAGTTTTCCGAGAGCGCAACCCAGGTGTTGCGCTCGAAGTGCTCGGCGTCGAGGAGGCCGTCGGCAGCCGCTTCGACGGGCTCTGGATCACCGGCCTCGACAGCAACCGCTGGCCCGCGCCGACCCAGCGGGATCCACTGCTCCCACCGACGCTGCAGCGCTCGCTCCCGACCGCAACCGGTGAAGCCTGCCTGAAACAGGCAAGCCGCACGCTGCGCGCCTTGCTGCGCTCGAGTGACTCCCGCACCTTGAGTTTTTCCCGCGGAAGCGACGAGCCCGCCCGCGCTCCGACACCGCTGCTGCGGCCGCTGACGTGTATTGATCCACCTGCGGATGCGGACAGCACAGACCTTGATGCCGAACCCGTGATCGATCCTTGCGAACACGTCCCGGTGGAGACGACCATCCCGCTACGGCACCTCGCGCACACCAGCGACGCTGCTTCCTCACAAGCGGACGGCGCCGTTCAATTCGCCGGGGGCACGGGGCTGCTGAAGAGCCAGGCCGCCTGCGCCTTTCAGGCCTTTGCACGCTACCGCTTGAAGGCGCGCAGCCAGCGTCACCCTAGGCCCGGGCTCGATCCCGTGCACCGCGGCAGCCTTGCGCACAAAGCGCTGGAAAACCTGTATCACCGTCTCCGCAGTCAGTCTGCGCTGGACGGGCTTTCCGCAGCGGAACGCAGCGAGCGCGTTGAGCAGGCCGTCGATGCCGCCCTCGAGGCATTTCTGCGCCCGTACCGACATCGGTTGAGCACCCGCGGCCGAGCGCTCGAACGCCAGCGTCTGGCCTCGTTACTGGCGCGCTGGATTAGCGACGTCGAGCTGCGCCGACCGCCCTTCACCGTGGTCGGCCACGAGCAGCCGGTGACCCTGACCTTCGGTCCGCTGAAACTCGACGGCACAGTTGATCGCATCGATCGACTCGCCAACGGCGACGAGCTGATCATCGACTACAAGCTCACGGCACCACCGGTGGCGGCATTGCGCCCAGCACCACGCATGGCTGAGCCGCAGCTACCGAGCTACGCCCTAAGCCGAACGCCGCCAGCAGGCGGCATTGCCTTCGCGTCCCTGAAACCCAGCAAGCTCGGCCTCATCGGACAGATCGCGGACGAGCCCTTCGCCCAGATCAGCACCTTGAAGCCGAACAGCGGCGATGAAAGCGAGTGGGATGCCCAGCTGGCAGCCTGGCAGACGGCGTTGACCGAGCTCGCCGAGGCGTTTTTCGGCGGCTCCCTGGCCGTCGATCCCCGCGATGCGAACGTGTGTCGAAGCTGTGACTTGAAGGCACTGTGCCGGATCGCTGAGTTGAACCGATTCGATGAGCCGGCCGCGGACGACTCCGACGATGACTGAACCCGTCGATCTCGCGGCGCGCCGAGCGGCCGTTGATCCGACCCGCTCGGTGATCGTTCAGGCCCCGGCGGGGTCGGGCAAAACCAGCCTGCTCGTCGAGCGCTTTCTCGCGCTGCTGCTGACGGTTGAACACCCGGAAGCGATTCTGGCAATCACCTTTACGCGGAAAGCAGCCGGGGAAATGCGGGAGCGCATCCTGGCGGTTCTGGACCCGGACTTCACTCCCCAGGCCCCCCACGAATCCGCTCTTGCAGAGCTGGCCCAACGGCTTAAGCCCAAGCTCAACGCCTGGCGCCTGCTCGACAACCCCCATCGGCTGCTCATTCGAACGATCGACAGCTTCAACCACACCCTCGCGCGGGCCATGCCGGTCGCCAGCCGCCTTGGCCCCGTCCCGAGTCCCGCTAACGACGCCGGCGCGTTGTACCGACACGCGGTGCGCCGGCTATTCTCGGAGCTCGACAGCGACGCCCCCAATGCAGGCGAAGGGGCAGGCAAACGGGCAGGCGAAGGGGCAAGCGAACTGGCCCGCGATCTGGCGACCCTGCTCGCATGGCGCGACAACAACAGCCAGGCGCTGGAAAGCCTGCTTGCCGGCATGCTGGGCCAGCGCGAGCAGTGGCGGCGAATCGTTGGACCGCAGCGGGCGTCAGCACGCGCGCTCCTGGAGCAACAACTGACGGCCCACGTCGCAGCCCGCCTGTCCATCATCGATGAGCAGGTCCGTCAGAGCCTCGAGGCCGCAAACGTGTCGCGATCGGAACTGGCGGCGCTGCTGGCGGCGGCGGCGAACTGGTTTCGACGCCACAAGGCCGACGACCCGACGGGCGTGCTGCTCGAGGCCTTTATCGACGACGCCGGGCAACCGCAGGATCTGCCCAGCTCAGCACCGGAACACCTCGACCGCTGGCGTGCATGGGCACGAATCGCACTTGTCGGCAAAGACGCCAGGTTGAAGCAGCCAAAGTCGATCAATCGCAGCCTCGGTTTCCCCAGCGGCAGCCGCGAGCGCGACGCGATGATGGCCATCCAGGAAGCACTGCAGAACGACGACCGCTTCGCTCAGGCACTGAACAGCGCCCGGCTGCTACCGGAACCCGAGTACAGCGACCACGACTGGCAGGTGCTCGAGGCGCTGCTGCGCGTACTCATCCGCGCCGCAGCAGAGTTTGAGGTGTTGTGCGCCGATCTGGGGGAAACGGATTACGCGGGGATCGCAGACGCGGCCCTGCGAGGCCTTGGCGAAGAGGCGGAACAGGCAACGGATCTCGGGCTGTACCTCGATGCCCGCCTGGAGCATCTGCTCATCGATGAGTTTCAAGACACCAACTGGCCCCAGCAATGGCTGCTCGAGAAGCTCACCGCGGGTTGGCAACCGGACGACGGGCGGACCCTGTTCCTGGTCGGCGACCCAATGCAATCCATCTATCGCTTTCGCGACGCCGAGGTCGGGCTGTTTCTCCGCAACCGCGAGCACGGCATCGGCCATCGACCGCTCGAACCGTTGACGCTGCGCAACAACTTCCGCTCCAGAGCCGAGATCGTTGCTTGGGTGAACGAGCGTATCGGGCCGCTGTTCCCCGAGCGGGAAGACTCCGTTGCCGGCGCCGTGCCCTACGCAGCAAGCACCCCGGGCCGCGACAGCGGCGGGCAGGTCGACGTTCACGCCTGGCACAGCCGCGACGCAGAAGCAGTCGGGCTGGTACAGATCATCGAACAAGCGCTCGCTCAGCAGGCGCGCAATCCCGACTTTCGGGTGGCGATCATTGTCCGCGCGCGTAGCCATTTGAACGCCATCGTGCCAGCACTGCAAAACGCTGGAATACCCTTTCGTGCGCTGAAACTCGAGAAGCTAAGCGAACGACAGACCGCCATCGACCTTCTGGCCCTCACCCGCGTACTTGTGGCGCCCGGTGACCGGCCGGCCCTGCTTGCCGTGCTGCGTTCACCCATTGGCGGCCTGTCGCTGACATCGCTCGTTGCGCTCTGTGAGACCGCCGATCAAACGGGTGGTGGGCTCGACGCCGCGGTAGCGACGGCACCCCTTGACGCCGACGAACGCACCCGCGCCACCCGCGTGTTCGATGCCCTCAGCGCCGCATGGATGCTGCGCGGTGAGCGACGCATACGTGATCGACTGGAGTCCGTTTGGCGGCGTCTCGGCGGTCCCGACTGTTTACGGGACGCCGCGGAGCGTCGCGATGCGGAGAGTTACTTCCACGCCCTCGAGCAGGCCGAGAGCGTCGGTCAGCTGAGTGACTGGAACGACTGGCTAGCGATCCTCGGGGAGCTTGGTACCGAAGGCGACCCGCCAACGGACCGGGTGCGGGTCGAGGTGTTGACCCTGCACGGTGCGAAAGGCCTCGAGTGGGACATGGTGATTTTACCAGCCCTCGAACGGGCTCCGAATCAGAGCACGGCGTCGCTCTTGCACTGGTTGCCCTACGTACAAGAAGACCTCGAAGGTCAAGAAGGAGTCCTACTTGCACCCGACAAGTCGGCGGCGCAAACCACACGCTCGGCGCTAGCCAGCTACATCAATCAAGGGGAGCAGCGGCGCGGACAGCACGAACTCCAGCGCCTGCTCTACGTTGCCGCCACCCGCGCGCGGGAGCACCTCGTGGTCAGCGCCACCCTCGACACCGCGACTAAGCAAACCGGGCAAACGGACGCGCCCTCCCCAGCTCGGCCGCGCCAGCACAGCCTAGCTGCAACCCTGTGGCCAACGCTCGAAGCGGCCTTCACCGACGACTGGGTCCAGCAACGCGACTCGATTCAACCAAAGCGCGAAGAAGGACTCGCCGAGGCCACGGCCCGTCGGCTGCCACTCACCTGGCAACCGCGAAGACGGTCGAGCCTCGGACCCCAGGGCGTGCTCGAGATGCAACCCAAAGGTCCAGCAATCGATTTCGACTGGGCCGGTGCCGATGCCCGGCGGTTAGGCACGGTGCTGCACCGGCTCCTGGAACGCATCGGACGCACCGGCATCGAAGCCCTGAGCCCCAAAGAACTGGACCAAATCCGGGCGCGAACGCCGATTCTACTGCGCACCCTCGGAGTTGCCCGGGACGACCTAGCCCGCTGCGAGGGGATCGTGTCTGATGCGCTCAGTCGCGTGTTGACCTCGAGCACGGGCCGCTGGGTGCTAAGCGCGCAGCACGCCGATGCGGCCTGCGAACTGTCGATCAGCGGTGTACTCGATGGCTCGCTGGTTCACGCCGTGATCGACCGAACCTTCGTCGCAGCCGGAGAACGGTGGATCATCGATTACAAGTCGGGGCATCACGAGGGCAGCGACCTGACCCACTTTTTCGCCGAAGAGCGGGCGCGCTACCGAGATCAGCTCAACCGCTATCGACGGCTGTTTACCGGGATCGACGATCGCCCGATACGAATCGCCCTGTACCTACCGCGGCACGATGCGTTGTTGGAAATTGATGAGACAGACTATCAACACAGCTAGACGTCCGTAATGCGCGGTTTCCGACCGTTAGGGAATACCCAACAGCTTGTGCGTCTGCAGGCTCAGTTTCCAACGCGGATGTACACGGCAATACTCGAGCGCCGCAGCCGTGTGTTCGGCAGTGCGCTGCAGATCACCGACGTCCATCGGCTGGAGATAGAAGTGCTCGAAGTCGAGTTGCTCATAGCGTTCTGGCTCGGCTCCAGGCTGGGGAAATACCAGCTTCAACTCCGCGCCGTTCGTGACAACGAGCTCTGTCGCCGCTTTCGGACTGACACAGACCCAATCGATGATCCCGGCAATCGGGCGAGTGCCATTCGTTTCCATGGCAATGACAAAGCCCCGATGATGCAGTTCATCGGTAAGGGCTCGATCGACCTGGAGCGCGGGCTCCCCACCGGTGAGCACCACGAACCGATGACTCGCGCCCGCGGGCCAGAGTGATTCAATCTTGGCGGCAAGCGCGCGAGCGTCGCCGTAGCGAGCGCCGTTCTTACCATCCATGCGAACGAAATCGGTATCACAGAACTGACAGATCGCGCGGGCTCGGTGCTGCTCGCGGCCAGACCAGAGGTTGCAGCCGGCAAAGCGGCAGAAGACGGCCGGTCGGCCAGCTTGCCCGCCCTCGCCCTGCAAGGTGTAAAAGATCTCTTTAACCGCGTACACGAGTCAACGCCGGGTCCGGGACCCCCACCTCCGCAAACCCCCGGGCTCGGAGCAAACACGCATCGCAGGCGCCGCAGGGCGTGCCGTCTTCCGCCGGGTCGTAGCAGCTCACCGTCGCGCCGTAGTCGACCCCAAGGTCGAGGCCACGGCGAATGATGTCTGCCTTAGTCAGGTGCTGGAGCGGCGCGTGGACGCGAATCGGGTGCGTGCCTTCGACGCCCCCGCGGGTCGCCAGATTCGCCATGGTTTCAAACGACTCTATGAAAGCCGGTCGGCAATCCGGGTAGCCGCTGTAATCGAGCGCGTTGACGCCGATGAACAGGTCACCGGTTTCCAGGACCTCGGCCCAGGCCAGCGCGTAGGAGAGGAACAGGGTGTTGCGCGCGGGGACGTAGGTTACCGGAATACCCTCCCCCATGGTTGCGTCAGAGCGGTGTTTGGGGACGTCGATGTCCGCGGTCAGTGCGGAACCGCCCACGGCGCGCAGATCCAAGTTGACGACATGATGCGCCGCGACCCCGTCCGCTCGAGCCAGCTCGGCCGCCGCCCGAAGCTCGACACGATGTCGCTGGCCGTAATCAAAGGACAGGGCGTGCACGCGATAGCCATCGGCCAGCGCCTGTGCCAGTACCGTTGCGGAATCGAGACCGCCACTCAGCAAAACGATCGCCTTCGCCACCTACCGACCACACTCATAAGGGGTGGGCGGCGAATGATACCCAAGGCAAGGTCGGCGGGTCGCCGGAATGCGATACTGGGACCATGGTCATGCCAGCCGCTGAAGCGCCGATCCGGGTCCTCATCGTCGAAGACGAGGCCATCACCCGTGACGCCATCGCCCGCAAAGTCGACCAGATCGACGGGTTTCAGGTTACCGCCAGCGCAGAAACGCTGAGTAGTGCGCAGCTGGCCCTCGCTGCAGCTCCGGTCGACGTTCTGCTGTGCGATCTGGCGCTACCGGACGGCGACGGAACGAGCGTGATGAGCTACGCGTTGGCGCGCTACCCGGACATCCGCATCCTCGTGATCTCCATTCTCGGCGACGAACGACGGGTGTTGGGGGCCATAGAGGCCGGCGCCCACGGGTACCTGCTTAAAGATGACTCCATGGAGGAGATGGAAGCGGTGCTCAAACAGCTGCTGGCCGGTGGGTCACCGCTCTCACCACAGATCGCCCGGCACCTCATTCGTCGCTTCCAGCCCCAGGCCGTGACGCCGACGACGGTAGAGGATGGACACACCGTAGCGGCTCCGGAAGTTTCGCTGTCGGAGCGCGAGGCCGAAGTGCTCAGGCTTGCGGCAAAGGGCTTCAGCTACCAGGAAACGGCAGACCTGCTCGGCGTCAGCATCAACACGATCGGGACCTACACCAAGCGCGTGTATGCAAAGCTCGCCGTGCGTTCGCGCAGTGAAGCGGTGTTCGAAGCGTCGCGTCTCGGCCTCATGGACGATGGTCGACGCTCCTCATAACGCCCAGGTACCGAGAGGCTACTGGGCGCTGTTCTTTCTCGCGCCGGTGTTGTTTTTAGCACTCCTGGTCTGGCTCGACGCTGAGCGACCGATCGACGAGCGCCACCGGATCACAACCGCGCGCTGGGTACTGGCCGACCAGCTCACCCCACCACCAGTCAACGAGCGCTGGTCGCCGTGGACACCGCTGCCTGTGCAGCTGTCCACCTATCCCGAACGTTCGTCGATCTGGTACCAACTGCAGCTGCCGGATCACGTCGGCGAAAGCGACATGCTGGCGCTCTACAGCCCGCACACGCGCGGCAACCTGACCCTGTTTCTCGACGCCGTCGAGATCGCGAGCGGTGGCAGTCGGACGCCCCCAGTAGCGCAGCATCAGGGCCCCCTGTACTTCGAGTTCCCGACCGGTCTGCTTGCCTCGACCGATCGCATGCTCATACACCGCACCGCCATGGACGGCCGAGGCTCGCTGCCGGAGCTGTTCGTCGGTCCAGCGGACGAGCTGCAGGGAAACTACGTCCGGCAACGGTTGTTCGAGTTCTGGGCGCCGCTCGCGATCCTCATTTTCATGGTTGTAATCATTTCGATCATGGTCGTGCTGTTCGCCCTGCGTCCCGGGGAGTCCACGTACTTTTGGTATGCAGCCACACTGACCTTCTGGGCCGGTTACCAGGCCTGGGGGCTGGTCACCGCACCACCTTTTGAAAATCCGGCCCTATGGCGCGCTATGAGCTACATCGCCATCGGTGCCTTCGTTATCATGTCGGTGTTTTTCATTCACCGGTTTCTCGGCATCCGTCGTCCGCGGATCGAACGCGGGCTCATCGTCGCGTTGTTTTTGGGCAGTGCGCTGTTCATCGGGCTAGCCCTGAACCGAGACATGCGCTACGCCCGGTTCGGGCTCTACGTCTGGATCCCGTTGATCAACCTGCTGGGCCTCTACAACGTCTATCGTCTGCTTCGTTCCACTTTAAGCTCTCCGATTTTCGAGCGCCTGTGCCTGCTGTTGATCACCTTCGTGGTGGTGGTGGTGGGGATACGGGATTACGTCTGGGATCTGTCAGCCATCGGTGCCACCGGGTATGCGATCCCCGGAACCACCTACTACGTACCCTATGCCGCCGGTGCGGTGCTCATTGGCTTTTCCATGATTCTCATGACCCGTTTCGCAAGAGCACTGGAAACGGCCGAGTCTATGAACGAACAGCTGTCGCTGAAAGTGGCAGAGAAATCCGAGGAGCTGGAGGCAAACTACGAGCGGCTGCGGCAGGCCGAGCGTGAACGCACGCTGACCGACGAACGGGACCGAATCATGCGCGACGTCCACGACGGCCTCGGCAATCAGTTGGTGCGGTTGCTGTCGGTTGCGGAAAACGCGCCGCAGCTTCGTGAGATGGCACCGGGAATCCGGAGCGCGCTGCGCGAGGTTCGGCTCATCGTCGATTCGCTGGCACCGAACGATGGCGACCTGCTTGCGGTACTTGCCAACTTCCGCAGCCGTGTCGAGAAAGACCTCATTCGCGCCGGCATCCGCTTTCGCTGGCAGGTCAGCGATGTGCCGCTGATCGAAGACCTGAGCCCGGAACGGGTCGTCAACATCCTGCGGATTGTGCAGGAGAGTGTTACCAATACGCTGAAGCACAGTGACGCCACAGAAATTCGCGTCGAAACCGCCTTCGACGAACGCAGTCAAACCCTGACTCTGTGTCTGCAGGACAACGGTTGCGGCATCACACCTGGGACGGAACGAAACCACGGCGGACTCAACAACATGCGCGAACGCGCGGCCCGTATCGACGCAACCCTCACCATCGACGGCAGCGACGGTACCCGGGTCGAGCTGCGGCTACCGGTAACGCCTCGACAACAGCCGGACTAACATCGACAGGAACCCTATGGCACAACCAGCCTTTGGCCCCCTCGACGCGGCCCTTGACTTCCTCACTCGGCACAACGCCAGCGGGCCATCGCTAAAATCTGGCCTCAGCAACCACGTGCCCATGGCTCTCGAAGCCCTCGAAAGCATGGGTGCGGACATCGATCTAATGGCTTTTGCCGCGGCCCAGGCAAACGACATTGCGGCACTGCCGCAGGGCACAGCGGAGCCAGAGGCGCTAGCGTCACCCGCAGGACTTGCGGACATCGATACCGCGGCTGCGATGCTTGGTACGCTGCGAGACTTCAGCGTCTGGCAACTGGGATTCGCGACAGCGTTTGATCACAACGGTGTAGAGGCAACCGTTAAGGCCTGGATCCCACGGCTCGCCCCGGGTTTCTTCGGCGCCGCCAACCACGGCGTCATTCGTGCTGGCCACGCATTGAGAAGCTGGCGCCGCAGTCCTTCCGACGCCCGCCAAACAGAACTCGCAGCGGGCTTCGCCTACTGGGCCAGTGCCTGGCAGCCGTTGGCGCTGGATACCCAAGCCTCGAGCTTCGGGACTGGAACCGAGCCTCTCACTGCCGTGCTCCAAGGCCTGCCCGAAGTGCCCGCCGCGAAACGCAAAACGGACGGTTCGCTCGTCGCTGCCGTCGCTCAACTCAGCGAGGCGCAGGGGTTAGGGGACAGACTTGGGACACTGGCACTGCCGGATCCGATCGAGGTAACTGCAGCAGATGCGACTCGAGCATTCGCCAACGGCTTTCGGGCCACGGTGGTGACACCGCTCGATGCCATCATCTTCACGCATGCAATAACGGGGATCGCCGCGGTGCTGAACCTGCTGCCGTTGACCGCAACGGCGGATCAGCGCCCGCTGCTCTGGCACGCCATCGCTGCGAGCTGCGCGCTCTACTGCGCGTACGGGAGAACCGGCGCGCTCACATCAGAGCACGAGCTAGGGCCAGTGGTCGATTCGGAAGAGCTTGTTCGGCGTGCCGCCTCAAACGGTGACGCCCACGCCATCAAGCTGACCGAGGCGTGTCTCGAGTTTTACCGACGCACGGATGACCCTGTCTTCCTCGCTACCACAACACGCGGTATGACGGTACTCGGCTCTAACTAGCGTCTGCCGCACCGCTGGTTGCCATTCCATAGCGTTGCTCCGGCAGAAGGTATACGGCCTCATTGATCGAATCCGCGATGTCCTGCGGGTGGAATTTGGCGATAAAGCCATTCGCACCCATCTGCAACGCTTTCTCACCATTGCTGGCCCCAGACAGCGAGCTGTGGAGGAAAATCGGCAGATCATCGAGCCCAGGACGTTCCCTGATCTTACTAGTCAGCGTAAATCCATCCAGTTCCGGCATCTCGATATCCGAGATCAAACACAAAATCTGAGCTCGCCAGTTCTCTTCTTGGCTGCGTTCGAGCAGGTATTCTAGGGCATAGCGTCCGTTTTCAAAGGACGTTGAACGCACGCCAATCTGTTCGAGACAACGCCCCAGATTGCGGCGAGCTACAACAGAGTCGTCACAGTACACAACTTCGTATTCTGAAAGATCCACAGACGCGGGAGTATTGGTACGGATGTCGAATCGCTCCACATTCCCCTTACCGTCAATCGCATCAATGACCTGCTCAAGATCGAGGATCTGGATCAGTTCCCCGTCGCACTCCGTGGTCGCCGTCAAGCGACTTCGGTTTGATAAGTTCGCGGGAGGCTGATGTATGTTCTGCCATTCAAGATTTAGGATTCGATCCACCTGGCGAACGAGCAACGCCTGCACCGACGAACTGAACTCTGTAATGATCAAGAACCGCTTTTCATCATCACAAGGCACACCGGACATCGTCTGATTGAGATCGATCACACCGATGGAGTGCCCACGGAGGTACACAATGCCGGCAAGGTGCTCATCCTCGACCGCAGAAACCTCCGGGCACAGCATCACCTCTCGTACTTTGAACACATTGATCCCATACTTCTGCCCACCGTTGAGGTAGAACGTCAGCAATTCAAGACGGTTGTTGCCCGCGAGTTTCGTACGCAGGTCGACACTACGAAGTAGATCACTCACTGACAGTCTCCTCAGCAATGCACTCTTCGACTAGGCGCGTGGGGTTTACCACCTGTACAACGTCCGTTTCCGTGTGGCCGATACCGGTCACATAGCTTGATCGCCCGCTCGCCCCGTGGTGCGGCTGTATGTCGTTTTCGTTCAGACTCACCACCTCCGGGAGACTGCTAACAAGCGCGCCCAACGCCATCGCCTTATCTTCGAGCACCACCTCGAGGACAAGGATCCAGGACAGCTCGCTTTCTGCGTCACCGGCACCGAGTCGCTGGCGCAAATCAATTACCGGCGTGACCCGGCCGCGGAGATTCGTCACACCACACACCCAGGGCTGCGCATTCGGTACGCGGGTGATCGAAGAGTCCTTCACGATTTCGAGCACGTCGGTAAGTTCGAATCCGTGAAGCTCATCTTCAATACGAAAACAGAGAAACTTCCGAAACGTGCTCGTATCTTCATGATCAAGCGATGGCCCAGAAAGCGCACCAGATTCAGACACGCCAATCATGCGGCCACCATGGTATTGATATGGGAGTTCAGCGTTTTGGCAATGGACTCAATGTCTACAATCAAACCAACAGTTCCGTCAGGCATGATCGCGCTTCCGGCGATTCCATAGGTATCCTTCAGGATTGCATCGAGCGATTTGATAACGACGTGCTGTTTACCTACAAGCTCGTCAACCATGAGCGCGAAGCGACGGTTGTCTGAATCAAGCACCATCAGCAGACTGTCTTCCGATGGCGGAAGCGCGTCGGGGACATCAAACAGCTCGCACAGCCGGATGAGTGGTATGGCTTCGTCACGATAAACCACCACCTCACCTTCACCACCTACGGAAGACAGTGGGCGACCGCCGTGGCGTACCGTTTGCACAACGGACGAGCCAGGGATGATGTAGTGCTCACTTCCAATCTTCGCTACCACGCCGTCAATGATCGCCAGGGTGAGCGGGAACCGAAGGGTGAAGCAGGTACCCCGGCCGGGCTCGCTGCGGATATCGAGTGTTCCACGTAAGGCTTCAACCGAACGCTTCACAACGTCCATGCCGACACCTCGACCCGATACCTCAGACACGGTCTGTGCTGTAGAAAAGCCCGGGTGCAGAATGAGTTCATGGATTCGCTCGACGGGAAGTTCGACGTCTTCGTTAATCAGCCCTTTATCGATTGCCTTCTGCCGAATGCGGTCCGTGTCTAGTCCCTTTCCATCGTCTTCGATCTCGACAACGATCCAGCTGCCGCGTTGCGCCGCGGAAAGCTTCAACCGACCCTCTAGGGGCTTTAAGGCCGCCCGCCGACCTGCCTCGTCTTCGACACCGTGATCGATGGCGTTACGAATCAAATGAACGAGCGGATCGCCTACCTCATCGACCAACGACTTATCAACCTGCGTGGCTTCTCCAATAACCTCGAAGTCAATGGGTTTCCCGGTATGGGCAGAAACGTCGCGTACCAACCGCTTCATGCGCTGGAAAACTGGACGGATCGGAACCATGCGCAGAGAGGTCGACAGTGACTGCAGGTCACGGATGATCGCCGTGAGTTGCTTCGCTCCCTGTTGCAGACGGTTGGACGTCGTGCCCAACCCCGCAATGCTGTCGGAGACGATGCTGTAACTGATCACAAGCTCACCGATGAGATCGACGAGGAAATCAAGCCGATGCGCCTCAACGCGCACCACCTCACCGGTGTTGCCCTTGAACGCTTTGCGACTCTTTGACTGCTCGACGTCTGTGCCGCTATCGGTTTTAGGCACACTTCCGGATGGTGCCACAGGCTCAGACAGTGTCTCTTCCGGTTCGGGGGTGGCGACGACCGCCACCGGCGGCTCACCGCCCTGAAAATTGGTAAGTGCCGCTAGCACCTGCGGAGGCGCCGGCGTATCCCGCATTTCGGCGAATGCTTCTGCGGTCATGTCCAGCATCGCTGATTGCACCAGCAAAACCAGGTCGCGCAGCTCTCGAGAAAATTCGAGGTCACCACTGCGCACTTTATCGAGCAGCGTTTCCATCTCGTGGGCGATGTTCTGAATAGCGCTGAATCCGAAGAACGAGCTGTTGCCTTTTATGCTGTGGAAAGCTCGGAACAGCGCATCGATCGTCTCACCACCGTCCCCGTCTTCGAGATCGAGGATCAGCGCTTCGATACTCTCAAGATGTTCGTTGGTTTCCACCGCGAACGCCTCGAGGAGTTCTGGGTCCGTTTCTATACTGTCGATCGGCGCACCGGGTTGGGTCGCACCGCTAGGGGCAGACGCGCTCATCGACTCGTCATCGGCGAGGTCGCCCCCGGCAACGACAAAATCGTCGGCGGCATCCGCGACTTCGCCTTTCTCAGACTCAAACGGTCCAAAACCGCCCGCCGTTTCACCCGCCTCGTTGCCTGGTACCGCGAGGAGTTGATTGAGCGAATCAGGGAGCGAGGCGCCGTCCTGTGAGCCGTTGAGCCAGAGGGTCAGGTATTCCGCCAGTCCGGTTCGCACGTCGTCGCTCATGGGTACAGACACAGCGTGGCAAAGGTCCCGCAGGGTCTCAGCGCTGCGCTGCTGAACCAATAAGCGCTCGATACGAGCATCGGCTTTCCCGGCCAGGCGTTCTGCGTAGGCCACACAAGCATTGGTAGACGACTCGTCGGTGTCCGGCGATGCGAGCCCATCGATGATCTGACGCAGCAAACGCTTATCCATAGCCCAATCCGGTCACTAATCGGTTTGAGTATAGAAAACGCCCTCAAAACTGCGCGGATTCGATCCCTTTCCTTGGACCGGTTTCCCTCAGTCAACTACGCTTGGTGAGAGCAAACAGCGCGCACCGTACTTATGCCCAATGGAACCAACCATCTCGTTGTTGCGTACGTAGTCGTAACCGCGCTTGCGCTTAGCTGTGCCTTTGCACTCATGCCGGCACTACCATTACTGCCAGCAAGCGCTCTAATCTTGTGCGTGCTCTTGCCCGTTGTTGGCTTGCTTCACTGCCATCGAGTAAACCAGCAACAAATTAACGTCGTTGGGAGTCGCTTACACGACGGGTTGCAGCACGAAAACGAGGCGCTGAATCAGGCACTGGAGCACCACACCGACCTTCTGCAGCGAGCCCATGCGGGGTTGGCCCAGGCGCTCGATACGACCACTCACGTGCAAAGCCAAGCCTTAAGCAGCGAGGGCGAACTTCGACAGGCCCGCCAACTCATCAGCATGCTGATCGACAGTGCGGCCGAACACCGAGACGTTTTGAACACCATGACCAGCATCGATGCGCTCATCGAAAACGGTCAGGACGTCGTCAACCAGGCGTCGGTGAATACCATCGCGTTGGGCCAGGACCTGCGCTCGACACAGCAGGCCGTAGACGCGCTGCAAATGCAGAGCCGCGATATCAGCAAGGTATTGGACGTCATACGCGATATTGCCGATCGAACCAATTTGCTGGCGCTGAACGCGGCCATCGAAGCCGCTCGTGCCGGAGAGCACGGGCGCGGGTTTGCTATCGTCGCCGACGAGGTACGAGCGCTTGCCACTCGTACACAAGAGTCCACTAACGAGATCAGCGACATCATATCGGTGCTGCAGAACACCAGTGCATCGTCCGCGGCGGCAATGGAAACTGGTTGCGACCAGGCCGCAACCTGCAGCATGCTCGCAACGCAGCTTCAACAGTTGCTCGGCGAGCTTATGGAACGACTGGCCGGCTATCGCGCGAATGAAGAAATCAGTAGCCGGAGCTTTGACGAACAGCTGAAGGCGCTGAGTCGCGCAACAATAGACGACTCCGATGAGCGCACGACGGACGCGCCGCCCGTTGAGTTCGAACACGAGCTTCGGAGCCTGTTAAGCGAACTGAGCGCTTCAGAGTCACAGAAAGCCGCCTGACCTTTACCTCACCCAAGGCTGCTAAGGCGTTAGCGCGTATGTGCAAAGTCACCGGACCTCAACGCTGGTAATCGGCCACCAGCGCCTGTAGCGATTCCGACACGCCGTTGAGGCTGTGGGCAGATGCCGCACTGGCTTCGGCTCGTGTCACGATCGTCTGACCTGCTTCGGCAATCGACGCCACGCTTCCCTGCACCGTTTGCGCCACGCGGCTCTGTTGTTCCGACGCGGCTGCGATCGCTGTGCTGGTGTCACAGATGGTGTCGAGCACCTGGCGGATTCCTGCGAGGAGCGAACCCACGTCCCGCATGCGGGCAGAGACGTCGTCGGACTGCTGTCGCCCACTGATGATCCAGGTCGATGAGTTTGAGATGTCTTCTTGCAGGCGCGTAATTATGTCCTGGATCTCGCCCGTTGCCGCCTGCGTGCGTCCCGCAAGCGTTCGTACCTCGTCGGCCACGACCGCGAAGCCACGCCCGTGCTCACCCGCCCGGGCAGCCTCGATCGCAGCGTTCAACGCCAGCAGATTCGTTTGTTCTGAGATGCCACGAATCACATCGACCACTGAGCCGATGGTCTCGGCGCCGACTTCCAGGCTCCGCACCGATCCAGACGCGGTATCGATGGTCTCTTTCAACTCATGAGCTGAACGATCAGCGCCGCCGAACACCTCGGCACTCTCCTCAAGATGTTGGCGGGAGGCCTCGGCCTGTTCCGCAGCTTGAGTAATGCCTTCTGCGACCTCGGCGATACTTGCTGCCATCTGCTCGATTGCTTCGCGAATGTCCTCGGTGCGCGTTTGCTGCTCCGCCAGTTCCATCTTTGACTGGCGCGTGCCCTGATCGACACTTTGGGCCTCACGTTGGATGTGCTCCACAGCGGCGTTGAGCTCGGTCGTTAGGGCGTCGAAGTGTGCCAGCATGGAGTTGAACGACGTCGCCGTGACGCCATCAACCGCCTCGATGCGCACGCCCAGGTCGTGCTCCTCCGAGACCCGGGCTACAGCGGTAACAAGTGCGTCAGACAGGCGTTGCTCGCGGTTCATCACCGTTGCGTAGTAGACCAGCGACGCACTTTCCAGAACCACAAAGAGGGCGTGTAAGACCATGATCGACCAGGAGCAGCCATAGTCGAATAACTGGACCGGCATGCCGCCGAGCGCGCCCTCGTTCAATTGAACCGCGGTCGCAACCAGGTGATGTATGGCGATCGCACCGGCCGCGGCGATGATCGGCAACCAATCTCGATATATCAACATCAACGCGAGTGCACAGAAGATATGGAAATGCATCTCGATGCGCCCGAGCTGTGCTTGAATCAACACAGCCGAAAGCGCCATCAGCAGCACACCGGCGAGCACGCCGAAACCGCGGGACCCCTTGAGTAGCGTGTAACCCACCGTTGCCAGGACACCGACGCCAACCGACGCTGCAAGTGCGAAGCTGTCGGTCCCGTAGCCTAGTGGGGCCAGAAAGGCGGTTACGGGTAGGTGCGCCAAGATGATTCGAAAAAGCAGGCGGTCAATCGCCGCACGGCGTAAGGAGTCCCCGGCCTGCGCAAGCTCGCCTTCGGCAGCAGTAGTCATACTTCAAGTCTCCAAAAGTGTGTTCCAAGCCGTTTGCGCGCGTTGCCAGTCGGCTAGCAACGCATCGACGCTGAGACGGCCAGCGGGATAAACCAGACGCACAACACCGCCCGGATCGATAACAAACACGTGCCCAGCGTGGGCCACAGGCTGCACGCGACCATCGTCCCCCGGTCCGTAGTGCACGGGCGACCGGAACTGCTCAGCCAAGGCGGCCGCGGCGCTTCGCGAAGGCGGCAATAGAGCTCGAAACCGAGGATCCCGGGCGTCAAAGTACGCGGCGAGCTCAGCGGCGTTATCGTGATCCGGGTCGAGGGCAACAAACAGAAAGCGGACGTCCGGAGCTTCAACCGCGGTCGCGAAGGCGTGCAGCGTCGCTGCCTGAGTGTGGCACCGTTCTGGACAACGCAGGTAACCGAACATCAGAAAAATCGTCTGCCCGCGAAGGTCCTCGAGCGCTACGGGCAAGCCATTCGTATCGTGCAGCGCGACAGCCGGGGACGGCCGCTTCAGCACCAGGCCATGCCAAGCTCCCACCGTGGGCCCTGCGAGCGCAAGGTTGATCACCCCCGGTAGCAGAACGGCGGCGGCGCACAGCCCACCGGTCACCAATACACGGCGCCCAGCGCCGCAGGCAGGGAAGGTTCGTTCAGCCGCTTGTTGTCGAGCCTCCATGCGGACCGGTACCCGGGTCAGCGCAGCAAAAACCGCATCCTTTTAGGTGTAGATCAGGGCAGAGAGATGGCAAGGCTGTGGAACGCTTCTGTGATCTGGTCCCGATGCACAGACTGTCGGTAGCGGAAAGACTGGAAGAATCGCGCCGCATCGTAGGCAGGAACAAGTTCATGCACGCGCTCCATGAGTCGGCGTGCGTCGGCTAAGCGGCCAGCCAGCGCACAACCGACAGCGGCCTTCGAGTAGATCTCATGGTGAGCGTTCGGCTCTCGCGTCGCTGCAAGCAGCAGCTCAGCACCCTGCTCTGCCTCCGGCCCCAAACACTGAGCGAAGCCGAGGGCACCGAGCATCAGGAACCTCAGCGGATCGTAGGGACTCAGACGCAGCGACTCGGCGGCGTTTTCCCGGGCGGCGTCGAGGTCTCCGTTCTGCAACTGCGCGAACGCGAGCGAGTATCGGCCGACGGCGAAACTTGGGTTGAGACTGCGTACAGCCTCCAGATCGCTCAGCGCGGCATCGAGGTTGCCCTGTAGCAGCTCCGCGCGCCCCTGAGCCCAGCGCGCAAGGGGATCATCCGGTGCCAGCTCGACGCTCGACCGAGCCGCACTCAACGTGCGCTCCCGGGCAAGCGCGGGGTCGCGGGCGGTGCCAAGAAACGCCTGTTGCCAACACACCCAGGACAGCCCCGCGTGCGATCGCGCACCCATGGGATCGAGCTCTAAGGAGCGACGGAATGACCATTCCGCTTCTCTTAGCGAGGCGTCGTCGAAGCGATACATAAAGTGCGTACCGCGATGGTAGGCGGTCCATGCTGAAAGAGCCTCCCGGGGCAGGCGCACGGCACGACCCCGCTCGTTGCGCCCGGTCTCCGCCGTCACCGCACCGACGACTTGTTCGGCGATACGTACCTCCGCGTCCTGCATCTGCGAGGCCGTCAGCGTGACGCGCTCGGACCAGAGCTCGCGGCGTTGCAGCGCATCGGTCAGAAAGAGGTCTGCGTCGATACGGGTACCATCGCAGCGAAAGGAACCCTCGAGCAGATAGCGAACGCTCAGCGCCCGGCCCGCCGTGGCGGCATCTTGCGCCAGCGATGGATAGCGCGCAGCCGATGCCCGAGCAGTCACGAAGAACGCCCGCGTGCGGCCCAACCGAGTGGTTAATTCCTGCTGCACGGCGCGCAAGAGCGCGTGTGCTTCCGCCTGACCACTCTCGTCGCGAAACGGCAGCACGGCAATAGACGGTGCATCCGGTACCGGCCAGTCTTCGGGCGCAGCAGACGCCGTGATCAGCGGGCTAGTTCCGCGCGCAGCGGAGCTCACGGGAGGCGCCGCAGTCACGGTTGCCTTGAGCTGATAACCAACGCCACGAACACCCCGAACATAACGAGGCTCCCGAGCCCGATCACCAAGCGCCCGGCGAAGCAGGCGGATCCGTTGCGCGACGGTCTCCGGCGCCACCACGCGACCGGCCCACACCGCGGCCAGCAGGTCGTCCGTACAAGCCACGGCCGGGGCAATCTCCGCGAGGTACACGAGGAGCCTGAACGTGGTTTTGCCGAGGGGGATCGGTTCGCCGCCGCGGCTGACCGAATGCTGCGCGCGATCAACGAGCAGATCGTCAATCCAGAACCGTGTCGGCAGTTCAGTCACCCACTAGACCTCGCGGCGAGTGCGGCGCGATCACCGAGGCAACGGCCATGGCTCGCGTACGCCCTCGCGTAGAGCACGTGCAGCAGGAATTCTTCACAGACATTTACGGTTTGTTTCATGCGTTGCGGCAACCGCAAACGTAGCGTGAAACCGCTGCTCCGTGCAGCACCTTGTATGTAAGGGCGAGGGGCCAACGGGCGTTACGCCACCACGATCAAGTCAATTTTTACTTTTTTCCCGGATTCGGGCGGTAGGCGCGAGCCTGACCGCACCTCAGGAGGTCCCATGTTTTTTTCTCGAAGGAGTGTCGCCCTGCGAGCCACGACGGCGTGCTTGATCGGAGCCCTCGGCTCCACCGCTTACGCCGGGGCCCGGGGAGCAACAGGGATCGTTGCCTCTATCGAAAACGCACCGATCGTCGCCAACGGCGACGTGACCGGTGCTCCAACGGACTACCTGATTACGCTCGATGGATCGCTTGACCCCCAGGTCGCTGGCCGAGGATTGCAGGCCGGAAGTACGATTCGGTTGCTGTTCCCACCCGAGTTTGATCTGTCCGACATCGATCCGGCCTATCCACTGAACGACGTACCGTTTCCATTCCCGCCCGTGCCTCCGCTGCCGGACCGCCCCTGCGTTCCGGGCAACCTGCAGTGCACGACGGTGATACTTCTTAAAGGTTGGCCCCAGGATCCGCTGTTTCCACCGGTGCTGTTTACGACGCTGTCGGTGGACGTGGCAGACAACGCGCTTGTCCTCACCGCCGTTCGCGACATCGACCTGAACCCCGGCATCAAGCAGATTCACCTCATCTTAAACGGCGTGCGCAACCCCGCACCGGGCGCTTATCGACTCAAAGTTGAAGCGCAAACGGGACCCAACGGCGCGCTCGAAACGGGCGAGGGACTGCTTAAGGTTCGCCGCAGCCCGGCACCGAGCATTAACCCGACGGCGGTGTTCGTTAAGGCCCTGTCCGGGCAACTCGACGGTGGTGTCGCCTGCGGACCGGGCACGAACCCACCAAACCCGGACAACCCGATCTTTCAGACCACGAGCGTCGGCACACCAGCACCCTTCGCCTGGACCTTTTTAACCTGGGGAGCCAATGCTGAGCCCCTCGATGATCTGAAGCTGGTGCGCGTCACCCGTCACTTTTACAAGCTGGTGCGTACCGACAGCGGCCTGCCCTGGTGGCGCCGCGTTGTGGGCTACGTCCGCCTCAGCACACCGCCCGGTGCCCGCCATATGCGCATCGAGCAGATCGACTGCGACCGCTTCCTACCGGCTACACCCGTGATCGGCGCGACCCCGGGCGTGGGACCCCAACTCGTTGGCCGACTGGATCTCCAGTTCACGGCGGGTGACCAACCGGGCGTCTACCGCGCCAAACTATGGCTTCGGAACGGCAACCGAGTGGAAATGACCGTCATTGCGGACTAAGGCTGTCGGTCACTGCGCGCACACATCGAGCAGCTCGTGGACCAGCGCCGCGGGCTGCTCTTGTTGCAGCCAGTGGCCGGCGCGAGGGATCAGCCGAGTACCGCGGTAGTCCGTGCATACGCGAGTCTCCATTCGCCGCAGCGCACCCGGTGTCTGATGATTCCCCCAATCGGACGCACCGGAGATGAACCAGGTCGGCGTAGCGATCGGCTTGCGGTAGAGCACAGAGAGTTCCGCGGTCAGCGCGGGCTCAGCCATGGCGCGATACCAGTTCAAGCCACCCTGAAAGCCCGTCCGGGCATACTCGTTCGCATAGACTGCAAGCTCAGCCTCGGTAAGCCAGGCAGGCTCAGGTACATCCGCCCAAGGCGCAACGGTCGCGGCCATGGTCTGATCGCGATCCATGACGTAGTAGCGCGGCAGGCGCGCAAGCTGCCGAGCGTCCCAACCCTCAAGGGCCTGTGGCTGGTTTTCCGCCCAGTCGGCGGACTTGACGTGAAAGTATCCGCGTAGAAAACGCGTTAGCCCCTGGGGAGCAGCCAGTAGCTCGCCGTTCGCATTGCGCCCAGCAAAGTAGTCCTGGTAGTGCCGCCGCGGTTGCGGCAGAGACGCGAGGGCCGCATCCAACGTCGATCGGCGCATTTCAGTTGCTGGTGCGCCACCGAACGGAGCGCTGCTCAGCACCAGTCGTTCTAACCGATCGCCGCGGAGCAACGCGAAGTAGGCAGCCAACGGCGAGCCGAAATCGTGGCCAACACACAGGTGCAGGCGCGACACATCCAACGCATCAAGGAACGCCAGCAGATCGCGTACCAGGTTCATAAAACCAAAGGGGCGAAGATCGTTGTCGTAGCTCGTCGACCAGCCCGTCGTTCGACCGTAGCCGCGTAGATCCGGTGCCAACACACGAAAGCCCGCCGCCGCCAACGGAACCATAACGGCGCGCCAACCGTACGCCAGATCCGGGAATCCATGGAGCAGCAGAACCACTGGCGCATCGGTCCGGCCGGCTTCGAGGTAATGCACAGCTAGACCGTTCACCGAAGGCTGGCATCGCGCCGCAACGCCGAGGGGCAGATTCAACTCATTCATCCTGTCTGCCACGCCTCTCGCTCGTTCGTATCGATTCAGTCCGGCAGCCGTTCGGCCGGGCAGGTGGACTCAAGATGCCAGACCTTGGCGACAATGCGAAAGCCATCGGCGCCGCGCACAAAAGACAGGTGATCAACAAACACGCTGTCCATCGAACGCAAGCGCAGCTTCACCACCGCGCTCAGCTCCGAAAGCCAGTCGATGGCAATGATCTCGTCGAAGCGCTTCTGCCGTTGCCCCGCTGGCGACGGGCGTGCAGCAACGTCTGCCCGGAAGCTGGCCAAGGGGTCAACGAAGACCTCCCCTTGATCGGCATCGAACAGCGACGCGGCCGGGTGAAACACCTGATCCAGCTTGTCGACGTTGCACTCGTAGATCGCATCAAAGTACACGCGCACGGCGTCGAGCAGTGTCTGTTCTTTAGCCATCGCAGTCATAGTTTTTTCCTTTTGAGTTGCGCCAGGCCAGAGGCTGGCGTGTGTTCAGTCGTGCCGACGAAGCCCGTACCGTGGCCAAATCGGCTATGTCATTTTCTTAAATGAAGTTAATTTTCCGCCATAGGAAAAAGGGACAGGACGCATGCCCAATCGGACAAAGTCGGGAACCAGAGCTCAGTCCCGTCACGCGGCGCGAAACAAGACCCGCGACCCACGACGTGTCGCCGCCCTCGTGTACGACGGCCTGTGTACCTTCGAATTCGGGATCTGCGTCGAGTTCTTCGCGCTACCACGGCCAGAACTGGATACGAGCTGGTACTCCTTCAGCGCCGTGCCTGTTGAAGCGGGGTCCATCCATGCCGCCGGTGGCCTGGAAGTCAGCTGCAGCGCAAAGCGTTCGGAGTTAACCCACGCCGGCACCATCCTGATCCCGGGTTGGCGGGGGATCGATGCGCCCGTCCCTAGGTCGCTGATCTCCCAACTCCGCAAAGCCTACGACGAGGGTGCCCGCATCATCACGATTTGTTCCGGTGCCTACGTGCTGGCAGCAAGCGGGCTGCTGGACGGCAAGTGCGCCACTACCCACTGGCGTTACGCGGCGGACTTCAGGACACGATTTCCGGCGGTCGACCTCCAGCCCGATCGGCTGTACGTCGAGGAAGACCGGCTGTGCACGTCCGCCGGGAGTGCTGCAGGGATCGACACCCTGCTACACCTGGTTCGCTCGGACTACGGAGCCGAGACCGCGAACACCGTCGCGCGTCGCCTCGTGGTGCCGACCCATCGCCAAGGCGAACAGCAACAATTCGTGACCGCACCCGTTCCAACGCGCTACGAAGCCGATCGGTTGGCGCCGCTGCTGGATTATCTACGCCGCACGGTGCAGGAACCGCACAGCGTCGAGTCGGTGGCCGCCTACGCCGGGATGACCCCACGAACCCTGCAGCGCCGCTTCACTGCGATGACCGGAACCAGTGTTCGGCGCTGGCTCACAGCGGAGCGCCTGCGCGTCGCTCGGGAGCACCTGGAAAAGACCGACGCACCGCTCCTCTCCATTGCTGCTCAGGTCGGCTTCGGCAGCGTGGAGAGTCTGCACTACCACTTTCGTCAGCGGCTAAAAGTGAGTCCCGGGCAATACCGCGCGCGGTTTCGCCACGCATCGCAGGACGTTCATGAACGGCAAACCGCCTAGGGGTTTGAACCGACAACAGTCGCCCCGGTCGAAGGGCGGTGGTACTTTGCCGGGCAAGAGAGAGGCGCTTCGACCATGGCTGTAGCTATAAACTTATTCCTGTTCGCCGCACTGTGTGCCGCGCTGTACCTGCACGCGGAGCGAGAACCATCCCTGTCCCGACGCATTCTCGCAGGTCTCGTCGCCGGTGTGCTCTTCGGGCTCGGGCTGCAGTTAGTCTACGGCACCGGTACCGCCGCGATCGCCGGTACCCTTGAGTGGACCAACGTCATCGCGACCAGTTACGTGAACCTGC
Organism: Pseudomonadota bacterium; assembly: GCA_039198065.1. GTDB lineage: Bacteria > Pseudomonadota > Gammaproteobacteria > Pseudomonadales > Azotimanducaceae > CALHVX01. The sequence goes on along the minus strand of JBCCTU010000010.1, from coordinate 130,572 downwards.
TGCGCATGATTGTTATGCCGCTGGTGCTGGTCATGATGATCGCGGCCGTCATCAAAATGCGCGAGGTCGCCGCCGTTGGGCGCATTGCCGGTTCGGTGATCGGCATTTTAGTCGGCACGACAATCATTGCAGCGCTTATTGGCATCTTCGTTACCAGCGCCTTCGGCTTGAGCGCCGACGCCATCACCCAAGGGGCGCGGGAAATCGAGCGCGCCGGCGTTCTCGAACAACGGTACGAAGGCATCGCGGGGCTCGGCTTTGCCGACATGCTTGTACGCTTTGTTCCCAAGAACATCTTTGCGGATCTGGCCGGCACCCGGGATACATCGATTATCGCCGTCGTCATCTTCGGTGTTCTGTTCGGTCTCGCAGCGCTGGGTGTCATGCGGGATCAACCGGAACGGGCAACGCCGATCGTCGAGTTCACGGAAACGATCCGCCTGATCATCATGAAGCTCGTGCACATGGTTATGGCGCTAACGCCCTGGGGCATTCTCGCGCTGATCACTAAGGTCGTTGCAGGTTCTAACGCCAACGACATCCTCAACCTGCTCGCCTTTGTTGTCGCCTCCTACGTCGCCATTGCGCTGATGTTCGTGGTGCACGCACTGCTGCTGGCAACGCTTGGTGGGGTGAACCTGCGGGACTACGCACGCAACGTCTGGCCCGTACTGACCTTTGCGTTCACCTCCCGCAGCTCCGCCGCCACCATCCCGCTCAACGTCGACACGCAGGTTGAAAAACTGGGTGTACCCTCACCGGTTGCCAATCTCTCGGCGACCTTTGGCGCCACCATCGGCCAGAACGGCTGCGCCGGAATCTATCCCGCCATGCTTGCAGTCATGATCGCGCCGTCGCTGGGCATTGATCCGCTGGCACCGGCATTCATGGCGCAGCTCGCGCTGGTTGTCGCCATCAGCTCCTTCGGCATTGCCGGTGTTGGAGGCGGAGCAACCTTTGCCGCCTTGGTCGTACTGCCAGCCATGGGTTTTCCCGTGACCGTTGCGGCGGTACTGATCTCCATCGAGCCGTTGATCGACATGGCGAGAACGGCGTTGAACGTCAACGGTGCCATGACTGCCGGCGTTCTCACCGGCCGCTGGCTCGGGAGGACCATCGCGACGAAAGACACTCAGGACCTGCAGTTGTCGTCCGCCGGCTGACCGTCGTGCTCCTGGGAAAGGCATTGGAAAGGTAGGGGCAAGGTAAGGGAACGGCGCGGGAAGGCGGGTAAAGAGGCGATCTGCAAACGTCACAGATATTACAGCTGTCAAAAACGTCACAATCGCTTCACCGTCGCGCGGCGACGGTGCTTGACCCACCATCACACGAGCGCGTGCACACCGCTGCTATGAACCAGGCGTTTCAGAATGTCATCCGCGGTGCCGTGTTCTTCACCGGCTTCGTTCCAAGTTTTTCGACCATCGGCTACCAGCTGCGCAAGCCGTTCTTCGCACACATCGGTAAGTTCACGGGCCAACGTTGGTTGGTCACCGGCGCTTCGGCGGGCATTGGCCGGGAGATCGCGCGGCAGGCGGCGCTGCGCGGTGCCGAGGTGTTTGCTGTTGCCCGTAGCAGCGATCGGCTGGCAGTGCTCGCCAACGAGGTCGACGCAGCGGCGGGGCAGGTGCATCCGGTAGCCACAGACCTGTCGCTGCTCAGCGCCGTCGACGCCCTCGCAACCCACGCGGGACTCGGCCTGCGCGACGACCGCCCCCTGGACGTGCTCTTAAACAACGTCGGGCTGATGCTGAACGAGGCACAGGTGACAAGCGAGGGCCGCGATCTGGCACTCAGCACCAACCTTCTGGGCCATTACGCGTTGACGGAGGCGGCGCTGGCTCGCGGCCTGATTGGCGAAAAGACCGTCGTCCTCAACATGAGCTCGGGCGGCATGTACAACGTACCGCTGTCGATCCGCTCGCTGATCCCCAAACCGGATCGACGCTATGACGGAACGCTGGCCTATGCGTTTCAAAAGCGCGCCCAGGTCGTCCTGAATCGGTACTGGCAAACGAGCGCGAGCCATCCGTTCAAGAGCTACGTGCTGCATCCCGGGTGGGTGGCGACCCCGGGAGTGGAGACCGCAATGCCAGACTTCAACCGTGTGTTCGGGCCGATCCTGCGCCCGGTCGAGGCCGGTGCGGACACGGCCCTCTGGCTCGCCGATAAGCGTCCGGACGCACCGGCCGGTGGCCTCTGGTTCGATCGACGCCGACGACCGGAGCACCTGCTGCCGGGAACCCGGGGCGGCGACAGTACCGAAGCACTGATTGAGTTCCTGGAGCAAAACACGGGTCGCGGGGCCCTGCGACCCGAGACCCCCAGCGCCCTCGCGTCCTGAGGCCGCCCCGGCGAATGGGGCCAGCCAGGGCGGGAAACATCGGCCCGGCGTCCCTTACCCGAATTAATTCAGGCCAATCGCTACCGCGGCTGTAATAAATACCCGTCCCGCTCGTACCGTTGAATAACCGTCCAGGTCCCGAGGACCGCCGTGTTCAACCGCGTTCGCTACGACGCCCACTATCGAGAGCACTACCGCCGCGTCCGCGGTCTGTGCGCCTACCTGCTCGGAACAGAGCAGGACGCCGACGACGCGGCCCAGGAAGTCTTCGCCCGGGGACTCAAGGCGTTTGCGAAGTTCCGACGGGGTGATGACTTTACCCCCTGGATTAACACCATCGCCCGCAATCACTGTGTGGATCGGCTGCGTGATCGGCAGCGCTGGGCCAGGATCCTGAGCGAAGCAACCGACGCCGACGACCTCGAAGATCCCGCTGAGAGCCCGGTGGGACGACTGATCAGCGCGCATACCGCGACGGCCGTGGAACAAGCGCTCCGGTCGTTGCCGGATCCCTACCGTCTCAGCCTCGTGCTCGCGTACTACGGCGACGCGAGCTACGACGACATCGCCGAAACCCTTGAGACAACGCGCAACCACGTTGGCGTGCTGCTGCTACGCGCCAAGCAGCGACTGCGCTCGGCCCTAGAATCGCAGGAGGCAATTGCATGACAGAGCAAGAACCGATGTGTTCCAACGAGTGTCCACCGCTGACCCTGTGTGCCGCCTACGCCGATGGTGCGCTCAGCGCGACGGAAGCCGCGGCATTCGAACAGACGCTCGAGCGCTGCGCGACCTGTCGACGACGCGTCGCGGCGCTCAGCGCTGAGAACCGTGCCCTCAGCGCAGCGCTGGCGGTGAGTGAATTCGCTACCCAACAAACCACCACGCCAGCGATGGAGGGCAACCGCAGTTCGCTGCTGACCACCATCGGTTGGCTCGTCGCTGCCGCTGCCCCGATCAATGCTGCCGTGCTCAGCATCGGCGCGGCAGTGCGACTGCCCGGGTGGTTGAGCTGGATGGTCCCGGACGCTGCCGGTTACGGCGCCGAACTCGCCTTCGGCGCGGCCTTTGATGCCTTTCTTCCCGAGTGGAGCATGATCGACATGATTCAACATCCTTACGTCATCACCGCAGTCGCGATCCTCGTTGTGGCGGCCATCCTCTGGCGCGTGCGTCGACCCAGCGAGTCGACGGCGCTTGTCGTTGCCATGAGTCTGGGTGCCCTGCTGCTCTTGCCCAGCCCCGACAGCCATGCCTTGGACTTTCGCCGCTCGGACGATCGCATTGTCGTTGGCGCTGACGAAGTCATCGAGGACACGGTGGTACTGATCAGCGATTCCGTGCTCATCGAGGGTACGGTGACCGGCGACCTGGTAGCGATCGGCGACCGCGTGGTGATTCGCGGTACGGTCAACGGCAGCCTCATCACCTTCGCTGACAACATTGATATCGAGGGTGTGATCGGCGGCAGCCTGGTCCAGGCCGGCAGCAGTGCCAGCCTGACCGGCGCAACCGTTCAAGGGAACTGGCTGGGGGCCGGAGAGACGCTGACGCTCAATGACGCTAGCCGGATCAACGGCAACGCGTTGCTGGCGGCGGCGCGAGTGGAAATGGACGGGCGAATAGAACGGGATCTCTTTTCCGCAACGGAGCATCTCGCCGTGAATGGCCAGATCGGTGGCAACCTGAACGCGGCTGCAGAGCGGGTTACGTTGAATGACGGCACACTCATCGGCGGCGATCTCAACGTCCGCGCCGATCCGGAGTCGGTCAGTGGCATCGATCGCGTCAGCATCGCCGGCACGACGGCCATTGGTGCGGACGCGGAGGATGATGAACGCTCAAGCTCCGCAGCTGGCGGCCTTGTGCTCGGGGTCGTCAAGCTGCTCGCCGCACTGCTCACCGGCTGGCTGCTGTTTCGCGTTGTGCCGGCGCTTGAGCGACTGACACCCGGATCGGGCAACGAAGGACTGATCACACTCGCAATAGGCCTGGCCGTGCTCGTCGGCGCACCGATCGCAGCGCTCATCATTATGCTGACGCTCATCGGAGCACCGCTGGGAATCGCGCTGTTCGCCCTCTGGGTCGCCTTCGGCTACGTCGCCAGCATTGTGACGGCACGCTGGATCGGAGGATTGGTGCTCGGCAACACAGGCCGCAGCAGCCTGCTGTTGTTGCTTACCGGGCTGGTCCTGGTTGCTTTCGTAACCGCCATCCCGTTCCTCGGTGACGCGCTCGATGTGGTCGCGACGCTGCTCGGTCTCGGTATGCTCGGACGCTGGGCCTTTGATGACCGCCGTGAGTTCGCCTAACCAACGCGACGATCAGTCAGCCAGTGAGCCACCGAAGTCTTTGTCCATAAGCCGGTCGTCGCCCCGGACGCGACCGACTTCGCGGCTTGCGAGCTCGGAAAGGTCCCGGGCCCGGGCGGCAATACCCCGGGGGTCAAAGTCGGCGTCCGTTTCCCGAACGGCGTTGCCCTGCCGGAGTCGAGCCAGCGTTTGCTGGGTATCGATGTAGCGGGCCGTCGCCCGGCGCGCATCGAGCCGGCTGGGATATGGACCCATATCCACCTGCTCGCGGGTGGCGAAGTACCACAGGCCATCGCTGGTGAAGAATCGTTCCGTTCGGAACGTGTGGATGGGACCAGGGTCGGTAGCGCGTTGCATCGGGATCCTTCCGGGCGCGGGCATTCAATTGAAGGTCTACTCTAGCGAGCCCAAACTCCGACTTCAGTCAAGTAAGAGACAGTTCCGCAAAGATTAGGTAACACCTCAATTGCGCCTCGAGTGCTTCGAAGCGTACTGGCGAGCGGATCGGAGATGCCGGATGATGGACCGCTACCACCGGATGACCGCCCCGTGCCTGACCTCACCCTCGTTGATCACCCGCTGGTCCAACACAAGTTGAGTCTGCTGCGTGACCGCATGACACCGACCGGTACCTTTCGCCAGCTGCTGCGCGAGCTCAGTCAGTTCCTGGCCTACGAAGTCACCCGGGACCTGCCGCTGACGACGACCGAAATCGAAACGCCGCTCACCACCATGCAGGCCCCGACCCTCGACGGTCCGAAGCTTTCACTGGTATCGATCCTGCGGGCTGGGAACGGTTTGCTCGACGGCATGCTGGAGCTCGTACCGGCTGCCCGCGTCGGCTTCGTCGGCCTGTACCGCAACGAAGAGACCCTGGAGCCGGTACAGTATTACTGCAAGCTGCCGGATCGATTGGAGCAACGGCGCGTCATCGTGGTCGATCCGATGCTGGCGACCGGCAACTCGGCCGCCGCGGCCATCGATCTGATCAAGACAGCCGGCGCCATCGACATTCGGTTTCTCTGCGTGCTCGCCGCACCCGAGGGTGTGCAGCGTTTAGCCGATGCGCATCCGGACGTGCCGGTCGTCACCGCCGCCCTGGATGACCACCTGAATGAGCAGGGCTACATCGTGCCTGGCCTAGGCGATGCCGGAGACCGCCTCTACGGGACCCGCTGAGGGCGGCTGGGACCTAGCGAGACGCCCTAGGTTAAATGCCAACATCGCCGAGCCAAATCCGTCGGGTAACAGGATCCTGTTGAAAGCGGCGATTCAACTCGATCGACGGCTCGTGCGGCACGCGCCGGACGCGCACCCCATGAGCACTCATCTCCTCCTCAGTCGTCTCATAGTCCGCCGTGTTCACGGAGTCGAGGATCACAACCTCGGGAATGCGGAACAGGCGAATCGCGCCGGCACACATGGTGCACGGAGACAAGGTGGTGAAGAGCGTCGCTTGAGACAGGTCGTGTTCGTGACCGGCGCGTTCGATGCAGTCGGTTTCCCCATGCAGAATCGAGCTGCCCTGCTGCACCCGACGGTTGTGACCGACAGCAACGACCTCGTCGCCAATCATCAGCGACGCACCCACCGGCACCCCACCTTCGTCAAAGCTCTTCTTCGCCTGCTCGTAGGCTGCCGCAATGCCTAGGCGGAGGCGGCGGTCGTCGGGTAGCGCGGTCTCGGGTTGGTTAGTTTGCTCGCTCATGTCGATGTGAAAACCGCTTGCTGAAAGGACCGCTTGAGTGTCCCCCCAAACGTCCAGGCGGTAAAGAATCAGCTGCTGAGGGCGCGCTGCAGCAACACGCCTAGCACCAAAACCAGGACGAACCAGGCGCCGCCGCGACGCACGGCGCCCAACAGCGGTAACGGGGGCCGCGTGGGTGCAGGTTTCGCTCCGGAACCAACACGCTGTGCAGCGATGAGAAGGACTAGCCCGCCAAGAACGAACAGCACCTGCCCGACCTCGACCCCGAGGTTGAACAGCAGCAGCACGAAGATCGGAGCGTCGAGGAACGCATCCAGTTCCCGCAACGCCCCGGCAAAGCCGAGTCCGTGCAGCAGACCAAAGGCAAAGACGATCAGGAGGCGGACCGTTGGCCGCTCTGCCCCACGGAGGTTTTCAACCGCTACCCAGACAATACTAAGCAAGATAAGAGACTCGACCCACAGCGACGGAACAACAACCCATCCCAGCGACGCAAGGGCCAAGGTCAGCGAGTGGGCGACGGTAAAACACAGCAGACTGATCAACAGCGCGCGCAGCGTCGCGGCGGCGAGCATCAGACCAGCGACGAACAGCAGGTGATCGAAACCGTCGGGCAAGATGTGCCGAACCCCGGCGATGAGCACCTCGAGACCGTCTCGCAGCACGGCTTGCGGCGGCCGCGACGGTTGCTCCGCACCACCGACCCAACTCGCCGCAGCAAAGATCGGGGATCGTTGCCCCGTCACGAGCCACCGGGTCTGACGGCGATCGGCCGCGGCGTCCTCAATGGTCACCACAATGGGTTCTTCAAAGACGAACCCTGCCGTAAAGCGCACGCTGACGCCGGCCTCGGCCCCAACCCGGGCGGCTGGGGGCGAGTCGAGCGCGAGGCGCCCACGGAGTTTGAGTGTCGTCCGTGGCCAGGTGAACGGATCGAGGTAACGCGCTTCGGGCAGATCCGCATAAACGAGGTCGGTCAGTGCCAAAGGCACCCGCTGGCGAGCAACGGTCACCTCGATCGCGGCGGACAGTGGTTCCAGAAGCGCGCGCAAGGCAGGGTCGGCAAGCGGCTCGGGGTTCTGGCTCAGTTCGAAGTAACGGGCCCGACTGCCGAACGTGCGCAATAGGTCGAGCTTGAGCTCCACAGCAACGCCACCGGCGGGTTCCAGGGTCACGCGCGCCTTCGAGAGATTAAGCAAGTGCGCTTGGGCGGGTAGCACTCCGCCGAGAAGAAGCACCGCCATCAACCCAAGCGCCAGCCAGGTACTCTTGTGAGCGCGCACCCTTGTCGCCAGTGCTCGCTACCAGACTGCGGCGTGCGTTTCGCCCGTGGTGACGTTAACCAGCCCACCCGGATTACCGTCGTAAGGCGCGACCAGCTGCCATTTCCAGGGCGAGGCGGTGAGAAACGCGAAACGCATGCGCTCCGGCAAGCCCGGGTCGCCGATCCAGTCCATCGCATCAGCGGCAGCGAACAGCGCCTCAACCTCTGCCCCGACCACCTCGACCGGTCGCTGACTGATCAGCCCGGCAACTTCGAGACGAACCTGAGCCACGACCTTGCCCTCGCGCACCAGTGCCCAGCCGCCCTGAAGTTCCGCTACGGCGTTCACCGCAGTTGCCATCGCCGCGTCGTCGTTGCCAATTACCCAGATGTTGTGGAGGTCGTGGGACTGGGAGCTGGCCAGGGCCGAGCCCGGCGTCTTCGGCCCGACGTTGCGCCAGAACATCTTTGAAACCGCGCCCGTGCCCTGATAGCGGTCGACCATGGCGACTTTGATGATGCCGGCGTCTGGATCGGCACGCAGTTCGCCGTCCTTCACCGGCAGCGTCCCCGTAGGAAGCTGCGGCGCGAAGTAGAACGGTTCCAGCAGCGCGACATTCATCGTGGTCCGATCGGGAGCCGCTGCGATGCGGAAATCTGCGGCCGTAACCGTACGCCCCACCTTCATCGTGTTCGTCGCCCAGGCCGGGTACTCGATTTTCGGAACGTCCAGCAGGTACTTGCCCTGGCGCGCCGCGAGCTGACCGTTGGCGTACACGGACTCGATCGCGACCGTCGCCGGGTCCGTGAGCAGCACAACGTCGGCGAAGCGCCCCGGGGCAATGGACCCGACCAGGTGCTCGATGTGGAAGTGCCGCGCCGTGTTGTAGCTGCCGAGTTGGTAGGCAATGCGCGGCGGCACGCCGGCTTCAATCGCCGTGCGAATGTTGTAATCCATGGACCCGAGCTGCGTCGTGGTGTGCACGTCCCGGTCGTCGGTCGTGACCGACACATTGCTCCAGTCTTTAAGGCCCTGCTTCAGCAGGTAGGGAAAGAGCACCCGCGCCGTGTCGACGCGTACCTCGAGAAACACACCGCGCCTGAGTTTTTCATAGCCCTCCTGGGGCAACCGAACCTCGTGGTCCGAGGACAAACCGGCAGCGGCAAAGGCATTGATCTCATCGGCACCGACCAGCCCTGCTCCATGGCCCTCGACGACGCCGCGATGGGCCCAGGTGGCATCGATCATGCCCCAGATACGTTCGTGGCCCGGTGCATCGAGGCGATTTACCGCGGTCCAGTCCATGACTTCACCGAGACCTACGACCCGTAGATCTTCAGTCATGAAGCGCGCCATCGCATCGTAGCCGTAGTACCCACCACCGGCCTCGTAGACCGTCGGCGGAGTCGCGGAACCGATGGTTGGAAAAATCTTTAGCGGGCTGCCGGCGTCCTCGGCCATGAGCCAGAAAGACGCGTTGTTCATGCCGACGACGTTCGACAGCTCGTGGGATCCCTCCGCGGTCCAGGTGCTGCCAAAGGGCACCACGAGCGCCGCCTCATACTCAGGCGTCAGGTAGCTGCTTTCGATGTGCTTGTGGGATTCACCGAAACCGGGCACGGCCCACAGGCCCTTCGCGTCGCGTACGGCCTTGGCTTCCCCGGGCCAACTGCCGGTCGTACCGACCCAGGCGATCCGACGACCGGCGATGACGATGTCCTGATTCGGCTCCCAGGCGCCGGTAAACACGTTCAGCAGGGTAACGTTACGAATGAGCAGGTCGGCCTTGGCACGCGCCAGCGAGACCTGCAGCAGCTGCCGACGGACATTCGTCTCCGCGCTGAACTCGTGCGTTTCTTCCCGGTAGCCGGGGAGCGTTGACGGGTCGGCGCACAGAGCTGCTGACGACGCCACAAGCAGCGAAGCCAACGTACAGCATCGAATCATGGGGTTTTCTTTCCTTCGGGCGACAAACGGTGATTGCGACCCTTAAGCGGCGGTGAGTCAAGCTGAGCTACCGCTTGAACCAAGTCGTACCTTCATTTCCGCCGCTCGGGAACCCTGCAGCTACGGGAAATCCTCAGTTGACCCGGCCCAGCCGTTGAGCCACAACGGGTGTCCGATCGGGGGCGGGTACCTGATGACTTCTCATGGCTTTAGCGCTCTTAGGAGCGCCCTCAACAACGCCTTCTGGACGCTGCGGATCGCACTGCCGAAGGTCGCCGTCGGCTGGATGTTTGCGCTGCTGACAATCGACTACAACCGCGTCGCCATCGTCGAGCTTGGCATCACGGCAGTGGTCGTAACGACGCTGCTCTCCATTCACTACCTCCTGGCTCCGTTTCAGGTGTTCGCCGGTCGGCTTGCAGACACCCGCCCCCTGTTCGGCCTGCGTCGTACCCCCTACCTGCTGCTCGGCAGCATCGGCGCAAGCCTGGTCTTTCTGGCGCTTCCCCAGGCCACCTTCGCGTTGGCTGAGGGCTCCGTTGGCGGCTGGCTTGGCTCGACTGGCCTGTTCATCGTCTTCGGCATCTGCATGGCCTTTACCGGCGACAACTATCACGCCCTGATCGCCGAGAACACGACTGAGAAAGCGCGCCCGGCAGTGATCGCAACGGTGTGGATCGTCATGATCCTGAGCACCATTCTTTCTGCCGTGGTTATGAACGCCGTGCGCCCGGAGTACAGCCCGGAGGCAATGCAAACGCTCTACGGCCTGACGCCGCTGATCGTCATCTCGGCCGTAGTTCTCGGCACCTTCGGCATCGAACGTCGCCGCGACCGGTCCGAGCTCGAACAGCTGCGCCTGACCGCGCAGCGGCTCGCGCCCCCAGGCAATCCGTTGCGCTCCGCTGTGACGCTGCTGCGCGGCAACCGCGATGCGCTGCTGTTCTTCACCTTCATCGCAGCCGCGATCTTCGGGATTTTCCTGCAGGAAAACCTGCTGGAAGTCTTTGGCGCTGAGGTGTTCGGCTACGAGATCGCAAGCACTACCCGATTCCAGCCCATCTGGGGTGTAGGCGTGTTGCTCGGCATGATCGCCACGGGCATCGCCGCCTTCTGGCGCGGCATCGACCGCCGAACCCTCGCCTTAACCGGCTGCACGCTCGCGGCCACGGTCTACCTCGCGTTCGCCCTTATCGCGCTGACGCACGCCGAAGCGGCGCTCGTGCCTACCCTTATCCTGCTCGGGTTCGTGACCGGCATCTTCAACGTCGGCGCGCTCGCGCTGATGATGGACATGACCGTGAGCGGCGCCACGGGGCTTTATCTTGGGCTCTGGGGAACCGCTCAGGCCATGGGCATGGCCTTGTCGTCTCTCTTGAGCGGCGCCTTGCACAGCGCCTTGATTGGCAGCGAGTTCCTTACCGCCGCCAGCGGCTATGGCGTGATCTTTTTGATCGAGGCCGGGAGTCTCGCCATGGCTGCCGCGCTCCTCGCCAGCGTGTCGTTACGCCGCTTCCGCGAGCAAGCCATCAAACCCACGGCAGCGGCCCACGACCGCAACGCCGAACCAGCCTCGGGGATCGATGCGCTTCCGCTCGAACCCCTCGCTGGCACCTGAGGCGCAAACACCGTCACCTAGAACATCTTAGACGCCTATGGATCGCTTGAACTTTGATTTCGACCGCCGCGTTACAGAGCGCTACGACGCCCTGCGCGGACATCCACCGGAGGCGTCGGCGCAGATCGCCGCCGGGTTACTCGCCCGGCTGCCGCCGGCACCGGAGGTGTTGGAGATCGGTGTCGGGACGGGGCGAATCGCCATTCCGCTGGCAACGGCCGGTGCATGCGTCGTCGGTATCGACCGATCCGACGCCATGCTCGCGGTGCTACGGGACCAGGCGGCGAGCGCCGACGATCGACTGGAAGCCGTGCTCGGAGATGCCGAAGCGCTGCCGTTCACCGCTGAGCGCTTCGATGCCGTGTTGTGCGTTCACGTACTGCATCTGCTGACGCACCCCGCTGCTGCCTTAGCCGGCTTTTACCGGGTGCTTAAGCCCGGCGGACTGCTGATCCTCGGTCGCGACTGGGTCGACCCGCAGTCTTTCGCCGGCGATCTACGTAACGCCTTTCGCAGAATCGTGATGGAACTCGGGCCCGACGTACCGGCGGGTGCCGGTGCGCGCGAACTGCCAGCGCTCGCGGCAGCCGCCGGTTTCGTGCCCGCCATCGCCAGCGATGCCAGCACCCCCGAATCGGTACTGGCGCGCTGGCAGGCAAGCCTTGCTCCGCAGGACATGCTTGCTGGAATTCGTAGCCGCGACGACGCGGAAAGCTGGGTGCTCCCCGATACGCTGCTTGCGCAGGTCATGACGCGCCTCGACACCTATGCCCGCGACACAAACCTCGATCTCACCACCGCTCAGACCGTCGAACGGCGCTTTCTGATCACCACACTTCAGCGTCCATCAGGCGACGCGTAGCGAAGCGCAGGAAGAACTACCCTAGAAGCGTGCCTGAAAGCGCACGCCGTAGCTTCGCGGCGTCGCCAGATGCAGCAGGTAACCGCGTCCGGGGGCAAAACCGTCCGGGTTGCCGAGATCGACGACCCGCTGGCCGTTCGTTACCTGGTCGTCATCGAGCAAGTTATCGACGTAACCCAGCAACTGATAGCGATCGCTTTCGAGCCCGAAGCGCAGGTTGATACGGTAGAACGACGGCAGATAGGCAAGGTTCGCTTCGTCGAGGTAGCGGCGCGATCGATAGATGGCGGTGGCGCCGGCGAGCCATTCAAAACCCGTCGCGGCGAGCGGTCGACCGTAGTCCACATCCAGATTCCAGGCGTGGCGCGGGTTCTTCCCGACCCGGTTGCCGGAGAAGTCAGCGTCGATGTTGCCCGCTTCCGTCCTGTTCAGCGTTGTCGAGCCGTCCTCACCCTGCACGTAATCCTCGAACACGGCATCGGTAAAGGCATAAGCCGCGCCGAGGCGCAGATTCGCCGTCGGTTGCCAGGTTGCGTCCAGCTCAACACCGAATACCTGTACCCGCGCTGCATTGGTTATGCCCGGAATCGGGGACACGCTGCCCGCCGGTTCTTGCTGAATACCAATCTGCTGATCTTTATAGTCGTTAAAATACACGGCGCCGTTCAGCTGCAGGCTGCGGTCCAACCATTGACTGCGCGCCCCGACCTCGTAGGTGGTCACGTGTTCCTCTTTGTAACGCTGGCCTTCGAGCGTTACGGCCTCGTTGGCGGCGAAACCGCCGGGCTTGAAGCCGGTGGTGACAGAGGCGTAGTAGAGCTGCGTGTCGTTGCGCTGAAACTCAGCAACCACGCGCGGTGTGAATACGCTACTGCTCACGCTGTCGCGGGTTGAACAGTCGTAGGCGACGTTCGGATACTTCTGCGACTGCGGCACATCTCGATCGTCCGTCTCGGGTGGACAGAACGGCTGCGGGGTTTGTTGCAACAGGCTGATCTGCTGGCGAGACCAGGTCGGTACCTGATAGTCGATGCGGTCCCGCGAAAAGCGTCCCTCACCGGTGAGCGTCAGTCGTTCGCTCAAGTCATAGCCGAGCGATGCGAACACCGAATAGTGATCGGTATCCCGGCGTTGATGGTTGTCAGGACGCACTCCGCCGCTCGGCACGTTCGCCAGGTTGAAGGGAGGACCGGCGAGAAAGGAGTCCGGGTTTCGCGTCCAGAACATGGAAGCATTGTTCAACCTCGCGCGTTCGCGATAGCTGGCACCGCCAACGATCCAGTGAAATCGTTCCGTGTCACCAACGTAGCGGAGCTCATGGGACTGCTGCGCAAAGTCGTAGTCCATGAGGTTCACGGTCGAGATAGAGAAAGCAAAGGGATCGGTGACGGCGTAATTGGTGTAGTCCGTATCCGATCGATCGGAGCTTTCGTTGTCCATGAATCCCGCAAGATAGGTAAGCGTACCGGGACCAAGATCGTAGTCGACCTGCAGCGTGCCGAATTGCTGCGTTTGATCCATGCCGGGAAACGCCCCGCCCGTCTGCGGATCTGGGGACAGATCAATGTCGCTCTCATCGGCGTTCAGCGCCCCGGCAAAGACGCCGCGGGTACAGGCCGCAGCCACCTGCGGCGGCGCTGACGCGAGGTCCCCGGGGCAAGGCAGTCGTGGGCTCCCCGGTGGTCCGGCACTGAAGGTGCCGCCGGGCACGGGAAGACGATCGCGATAGGTAACGAGCGCCGTTGCCGGCTCGCTGTAGTCCTCATCGGCCAGTTGGTAGCGGCCAAACACCGTCAATCGCTCGCTCGGCGTCCAGAGCAGCGCCAGAGAACCGCCTAGGGAATCCTCTTGGCCGAGTCCGGCACCCGTGTTCGGGTTGTCGAAGAACCCATCGAATTGATGCTGGGCAATCGATGCGCGGAACGCGAGGCGATCCTCGATGATCGGCCCGGACAGCCCTGCGTCCAGGGTCTGCCGCCCTTCGTTGCCGACCTCAATCCCCGCGCGGCCCTGCCACTCGAAGGTTGGCCGGGCCGTTACCACGTTGATGGCACCGCCGAAGGCGTTGCGCCCGTAGAGCAGGGTTTGCGGGCCTTTTACGATTTCCAGTCGCTCAACGTCCAACAGACGGCTGTGCAGCGCACTGGAGCCACCGGCAATACTGAGGTTCTCCGTCGAAGCGTCGATGGAATCGATGAGAATCGCAACGCTCGGGCGACCGCGCTCGTTCTGCATACCGCGCATGGCCGGGCGCGTATCCTGGACAAACCCGCCAACGTCGAAGGTCAGGCCAGGCACCATCAGATTGGTGTCGGCAATGGTGTCGAAGCCTTGGCGACGCATGTCATCGGCGGTCATCACGCGCAGCGCCATGGGAACTTCCTGACTGCTTTCCGCCGTCTTGCGCGCCGTGACCAGCACTTCCTCAATCGCGAGAGGATCTGCCTGGTCTGCTCCCTGCGCGTCCATTGCCAAGGCAAGTGGACTCAGTCCGCCGCTCAGGGTGGCCAGAGTTGAAAGTACTGCAAAAGAAGCGGGTCGAATCGTCATGGTTGAAGCTCTCCCGTTGTGCCTTGTGGCATTCACTACGGTTTGAAGCTTCTGCAACGACCAAAACAGTGTCAATTTGAATTGACACTTTTACGGGTAATCCCTTAGGGCCGCCGCGGCCGTCGGGCGAGGTGATTAATATCGGTCAACTGGGGCGTCGTCGCCCGGTCAGCGCGCCGGTCAGTGTGTTGACGAGCGCTTCGGCACTGGCCAGCGCATCACCCACGGTGGGCCCCAGACACCAGTCACCGCACAGGCCGATCCGACCATCCCAAAGGCAAGGCACCCCGAGCGGTTGATCGGTAAGCGCGTAGCGCCAGCGGTGCGCTCGACAGTAGGTGGTTGCCAACTCACGGCCGAGCACGGCCTCGAGATGGGCGTGCAGCGCCGACGCAGCGGCGTCTTTGGCCTCTTCGAGGTGAGCCAACGACCAGGCGTCTGTCGCGTGCACCACCCACGCCCGCTGTTCCGGCTGGCCGATGGTTTGCAGCTCGGCGGAGCGGACAACGGAATCGTCGACGCGCTCAAGCTCAGGCACCGGTTCTGCTGTTTCCAGCACCAGCGTCCAGCGGGGGCGAAACGTGACGGCCTGGAGTGCCGCTGGTACCGGGATCCGTGACGCTTCGAGGAGCGCCACCGCCTGCGGCGCCGGAACTGCGAGCAGCACCGCATCGACCGGCCGATGACCCGGAACCCGCAAGCCATCGTCGACCACTTCAAGACTGGAAACCGCCTCCCCAAGCTCGAGGCTCAGCTCATCGGCTAGCGATGAAAAGAGAAACCGCATGCCGTCTGGATGGCCAAGGCGGTCCTGGGTCGCATCGATGGCGCCCGCTTCGATCAAGCGCTGCGCTAGCTCGGGGAAGCGGTTGATGACGCCGTCCGCATGAGGTGCACCGTGGTTCCAGCGCTGATCGTCGTGACGCCGCGTGGCGAGCCGACCGCCGATGGCCCGGCTCTTATCGAACAGCCGGACCGAAAGACCTTGGGCTTTGAGTCGCGCGCCAGCATAGAGACCGGCTGCGCCTGCGCCGATGACGGCCACGGATTCGGGGATGCTCATCTGACTACGGTGTGAGCAGCAACCAGAACTGTCAACACAGCGCCAGTTCGTCCGCCGTGTTTCCGCTCAGGCACCTGACGCGCAGAGAATCTGGACACCCTGGTGCCTCAGTCCGCTATGTATGGCTCACCGCGTTGGTATAGATCCAGCCGTTCCTCCATAGACTGCATCATCCGATCTGCACCCGCAGGCACAAGCCCGATCGCGCGCCGCTGCGCCGACACCGCCTCACCGAAGTCGCCTCTGGCAGCATAAGCCGCTGCCAAGGTGTCGATAAACGCAGCTTCGTTTGGCGCAACACTTACAGAGCGTTGCGCCAAGTCAACCGCTTCATCTGGAGACCGCACGTCTTCGTCAGGTGTTGTCGCGAGCAACCAAGCCAAGCGGTTGAGAGCCCATCCATCGTCAGGTCGGTAACGAACGACTTCTCTGAAGTCGGATCTGCCCCGAGCAAACGCTGATACGGCTACATAGAGACGCCCCCGCAACGTCAGAATCTGTACTCGCTCGTTTTCCGTGAGTACCGGGTCCTGCATAAGCACGTCGGACAGCCCCTGAATTCGCTCAAGATAGACCTGATCAGTCGCAGGCTCTCGATAGGCCTTCAACATCCGCTCGATTGAACTGTCCGAAGAGCTGCAAACACGAAGCGAAAAAACCAAAAAAACGCAGAACAGTACGCCTAACGGCCGCGCAAGAAGCCGAAGAAGCTCAAAGGACTGTTTCGTCGTCGCCTTGGGTTGTGCACCGGGGCCCAAGAGTCGCGGCAAGTAGTTGCCTAGCAGCTGCAGTTCTTCTCGATCGAACCACTGATCTAGAGTTAGCTCATCGAGCACAAGGCTAAGGCGCTCATCCAAGCGTCGCAGCATAGCGCCAAACTGATAGTCTTCCCGCTTTGTGCGCTTTAGGTCTCGTACAGAATCTACAGCTGCCCTCAGCACTTCGTGACGCAACACGGGTCGTGCATCGAGGTGGTCAAGCACGGGGTCAGACATCAGCGACTCGAAGCAATCTACCTCGTCAAACGGTGCGGGTCGAAGGAGCCATGATCGAAAGCGCTCGATATAGGCATAGGCTTGGTCAGTCGCGACATCCTGGCTTGACGAAGCGTCTGCCTCAGCTTGCGGCTGTAAACTGTCAGTCTGTGGCTGCTCAGAAATTTCGAAGATCTCGGACCGCGCAACCGGCAGCGGTCCGCCGATAGAATCATCAGCGCTGACCAGCGCCAGGTCGTAGGCTTCGCGCAAGCGCTGAAATCCTTCCGGATCATCTTCCGGCCGGTGCAACTTCAGCTGCTGGGCATAGGCTTTTCGGATTGCGCGCTGATCGCTGGTTGCAGCAATACCGAGAACGTCCCAAATACTCATTGCCCGAGATACGCTTCCATGAAGGCTTCTACTTTCGCCCGGGCATCTTCAACCCGCGAGGGGTCCTGAGTTGACAGCGCCGCCTCAAACGCCCGAGCAACGCTTGCAATCTCATCACGAGATGCCCCTAACGACTCTTCGTAAAGACGGTCGAGCTTCGCCAGCAGGGCAATGTTGAGAGCGTCATCCCGCGGGTGAACCTTCAAACCTTCCAATGCTTTGAGCCGCTTCGCAATCTCCGCTTCATCAAGTGACGTTCCTGAATTGTTGATCACTAAGTGCGTAGGCTCGCGACCAGGAACGACGACCTCAACCTCTAAAATACCGTCGACATCGTAGGTAAAGCGCACATCGACGTTGCGATCTCCACGCCTTGGCAGGGGAACATCCACAGATCCAAGCAAGATGTTGTTCGAAACCAGGCGGCTTTCGCCCTGAAAGATATTCACCTTCAGCTGCTTCTGGCGTTCCGTTATGGGCGCCACGGTGTTCACGCGGCTTACGGGCACCGTCAGGTTGCGCTCGATAATCGGCAGGTAGCGGCCCGTCTCCAGCATGCCACTGTCGAGCTCTTCCGAAACCTCAATTCCAAGGGTGTACGGGCAGACGTCCGTAAGTACGACATCTTTCAGTGAGGCGTCTCGTGCTTTTAGCGCCGCTTGCACCGCCGCACCTTCCGCAACTATTCGATCGGGATCCGGCCGCGACAGGGGAATGCGCTGGAACATTCGACTTACCAAGGATCGCACCAGCGCCATGCGTGTGGCACCACCGACGAGAATAACGTCCGTAATCTGATCGAGCGACAGCTTACTGTCACGGATCGCTCGCTCGATCGCGATCTGCATCCGGCTCAACAGTGGCGCACAGAGGCTCTCAAAGGTTGTCCGAGTGAGTTCTGCCTGATGCACGAGCTCACCACGAAACCTGCGTGACTGGGCCAAGGTGAGAACCGCGGCGTCAGAATCCGTAAGTCGGTGCCGAGCAGCTTCGCTTGCGGCGATGAGGCGTGCCTGCTCGGCAGTGCGAAGTTCATCAATCGACAGACCGATTTCTTTCGTGAACCAGGTTGTGATCGATTCATCGAAGTCCCGACCGCCGAGGTGGTTGTCGCCGGCAGTCGCATGAACCTCCATTACACCATCAAAAAACTCGAGGATTGAAACATCGAGCGTCCCGCCGCCCAGATCAATGACAACGATCAGGCGTTCGTCAGCCAGCTCATGGAGTCCGTAGGCCATCGCCGCGGCGGTCGGTTCGTTGACCAGTCGCTCGACGTTAAGCCCCGCAAGTTGACCGGCGGTCCGTGTCGCTTTGCGCTGCGCGTCGCTGAAATAGGCGGGAACGCTAATGACGGCGTCTGTCGGCCGCGCACCCGTATCCGCTTCGGCGTCATCCAGAAGCTGACGGATAACCAGTGCCGAGAGCTCTTCCGGGCGAAACTGGCGACCCGCGATGGTGAGCTGACGATCGCTGCCCATAAAGCGTTTGAAGTAGCCGATCGATCGCTCCGGATGCGAGACCAACCGGTCCCGGGCCGCATCTCCCACGAGGATATGACCATCTTCTGCCACGCTCACTGCACTCGGGGTGAGATCTCGACCCGTGGCACTGCGTACTATGCGCGGGCTGCCGTCGTGCCACACCGCCAACAAGCTGTTGGTAGTACCAAGATCGATACCGACAATCATGAGCGCTCCACTGCCCCATTTCTGTGCCGAACCCCTGGGGAAGTTTCGCTCACTTTCTTCTCACAGTGTCACTCTCAGGTTGTAACCTGATGATCTGCAGTGCCCCTCGCCGTGTCGTTGCAGCGGGCTCGGCGAGGGTAATGGGTCCTGTGTAACCCGTTGCCCTACTTGTCGTCCTGCAGCTTGAGCTTCGCGTTGCCACGAATCTCCTCGAGCAGTGGATCCTCATTTTCGACGGTGTTGGCCCAGAGATAGCTGTTCGCCCACAGGTAGCCGTTGGCCCAGAGGTATCCGTTCGCCCACAGGTAGCTGTTGGCCCAGAGATAGCTGTTCGCCCACAGATAGCTGTCTGCCCAGAGGTAGCCGTCGGACGCGCGATAGCTGTTCGCCCACAGGTAGCCGTTGGCCCAGAGGTAGTTGGCGCTCCAGGTGCTGTCACCCCAGAGTTGAGCGGTATCTTCGACCAAGATCACCTCGCCCACCTCAGAGCGCGACATGAGGGGAGACAAGGCCTCGCCGCTGACGTATCCCATATCGTTCATGGCAGCCGCTACGTCCAGTACGCCCGCGCCGACCGCGGTGGGATCCATATCAACTTTTCGAGCCGACCGCATGAGCCGAGCTTTAACGTCTGCAGGATCAAGCGTCGGATCCTGCTCGATCATAAGCGCAGCCGTCGCAACAACGAGCGGCGTCGCCATACTCGTCCCCGAGAGCTCGAGGTAATCGCCGGTACAGCCCGGGGCTGTGCAGCGCTTGAATCGGCCGCCCACGAGCTCCGTCAGTCGAGAATCGCTTGATATCGTCGACAGGATCCGATTGCCTGGCGCAACCAAATCGGGCTTCAGCACGTGGTCGATGCCCGTCGGTCCGCGAGACGAGTAGGTGGATACGTAGTCATCTTCAAAGTTCGATCCCGTACCCGAGTCCGTCAACGAGCCAACGGTAATGACTTTCCGTGAGTTTGCAGGACTGGTAATGGTCATGTGGCCGTCGCGGCCAAAGTTGCCCGCAGACGCAACGACGGTAATGCCGGCGTCCCATACCCGCTCGGCCGCAGCGACGAGTGGATCAAACTGATTCGACTCCTCAACCGGCATCCCGAAGGAAAGGTTCGCTACCTTGATGTTCTTCTCAGCGCCGTACTCAACCAACCAGTCGAGGGCCGCCAGTGCGTCAGACAAGTTGCCCCGACCTTCCCCATCGAGCACGCGCAGCGAGACGATGGACGCTTGGTCGGCAATCCCCCGATGATCGCCGTTAGACGCGACCCCACTGCCGGCAACAATTCCAGCGACGTGTGTGCCGTGACCGAACGGATCTTCCAGGGTCTCGTAAGGATTCGGGCCAGCCTTAAAGTGATCGGCCACCTGCTTCGCACTCAGTGCGCTGCAATGGACGGCGGCCAGGTGATAGTCACCCTGCCAGCTTCGATAGCTCGTATCGGCTGGCCGCGAAAACTCGTTACCCAACCCGAAATCGAAGGAGCGGTCCCAGTTCGAAAAGTCGCCGGGAATCGTTTCGGAATCCACCGCCACGCCGTCGACGTAAAGCGTTGCCTTACCCGAGGCGTCGCGGGTCGCGACGACGTGCTGGAGCTCGGTCTTGACCGCGCTCCAGGAGCTGAAGAGCCGTGTGTTCGTGCCGTTCCAGCCATTCTGGGTCGTACGAAGGCGGAACGTATAACGACCCTTGTCTTGAGCGAGCGTAAAGTTACGGCTGCCCGTGTTGCGGGAGAATGTCACGATACGCGCAGGACCCGCCTGCGTCGTGTTGCCCGGCTTCACCCAGGCTTCGACGGAAATCGCGTTGCTCGCTGTGCACGCATCAAAGACGCCATCAGCACCGGTGGGTGAAGACACGCGGTTTCGATCAAGTGTTAGAGCTTCCTCACCCCAATCGGGCTGCGGCGCGTTTTCCACCTCGAGGTCTTCCCGGCTGGCGCTCGCATTCACCTCTGACGCCCGGTCGTAGAGCCGCGTTCCGTCGGTCTCATCGAACACAAACAGCGCCTGCGCCGAGTAGTCGTGACGCCGACCGGTCGCCAGCCGCGTTCCCGGGGTGGTGAAGTGATGCCGCTCGACCAAGGGCAGGTCTTCGTGCGTGCCCACACCGGAGTCAACGATGGCGACGGCTAGCCCGCTGCCGCCGGAGTAGCCGGGCAACCCCGCGGATTGCGGCACACCGGCGGTATCGTGCGCTGCAGAGCCCAAGCTGCGGGTTTCACGATCGAGTGCCAGTCCGTCCACGCCAGGCTCAAGGGCGAGATCGATGAGCGACGCGGCGGGAATCTGGACCGCCTGCATGGCCAGATTGGTGTAGCGCCGCTGCACCTTGCCGCCGAGGGCGGCAAGCGCGTCCGCATCAAAGAGCTCCGGCACTGATTGGGCGCTTACGATCAACTCGACGGTCTCCGCACCCCCCTGAGCAGCAAGTGCCGCCAGTGGCGCGCTCATTTTTTCGCGAGCAGCCGCGGGAATCGACGCCACCGATCGCTGGGCAGGGGAGACGGACTCCGAGGCGCTCTGATCGACCAAATTCCCTCGGGGCTCGCGCTGCTCCTCGGAGGCGAGTTCACCGACCGCCGCCGCACCCGTCGCCAATCGAGGCGTGGCGTCACTGCGGCTGTTTGCGGATGAGGACATTGACTCAGCCGCAATGGCAGGCTGCAGGGCTGACGCGGGGACGTCCTCAACCGATGTAGCGACGTTGAAGACCACGGCAATCGCCGCGCTCAGCGCCAGTCCCTGTCCGATGCGCTTTGCTCGGGTTTGCGTTAAGAGCGTCACTTGGATTCCACCTACGAGTTCACGTTTGCACCCTTAGGGCAGACTTCGTACCAGTGAGAACGGACGCACGTTATGAGAATGTAACTTATAAAAATCAACAAGTTAGACTCATAGCTCGCACCATGAAATCGGACCAATCGGTTTCGCCGGAACGCGCGGCGCAAAAGAAACGGCGCTTGGAAACAGACGGCGCTGGTTTTCGAACGCCGGCGCCACAATTGCGGCGAACACGCTACGGATGTGGCACGGATTCGGCGCTGGAATCGGCGGTCAGCGGGCGTGGCGTAGCAAAGCGCAGGGTGGTTTTGACGCCTTAAGCACAGGACCCGGGAGCATATTTGGGAGCTGGTACACTATCGCGCGACGGAAGCGAGCGGCCGGCGTCGACAGGTAATCAGCACCCTTGAGACTCCCACATTCAGTAACGGTCTGGTCCTGTCTAGCGGCGCTCTGGTGCGCCCCCCTCGCGCCGTGGAGCCACGCCTCGGAGCAGGCCTTTCCGCCGCCTACCCTTGACGTCGAGCATGCCGGGATCTCGCACGGATTGACCCTGACGGGCTCAGACAAGCGCTTTGTCTTCATTTTCCGGGTCTATGAGATCGCGCACTACCTGGAATCAAGCGCGGTCGCCGATCTCGAGCCGCAGGACGTGGTGACCGATGGACCTGCGAAGGCCATCGCCATTCGATTCGCCCGGAATCTCGGCGTTGAGCTGATCCGCAAAGAATTCAAAACAAGCATCCGCCGCAACGCGGAAGAAGGCTGGCTCGAGGCTGCAGCGCCAACCATCACCGCGTTTATGGCGGCCATTGATCGAGACGCTCAAAAAGGCGACCAGCTAGTGTTTTTCTGGCTTCCAGGCGGTCAGATCCGCGCGGAGTTCAACGGCGAACCGGCGTTTCGCGCGACGGACACGACCTTTGCCAAACTGATCTGGTCGATCTGGTTCGGGGCCGATCCGGTGTGTGATCGAGAAGAGCTGCTCGCAAGCCTGCACGCGGAGCGCGACGCGTGAGCGCACACCCGATCCCCGCAGCGACAACCGCACCGCTCAGCTCCGACCCCGGCGATGCGAACTCCCAGGCCGAGATGAGCTGGCACTCGCTGCCGCGCTTGGCCTTCGGGAACGGCACGGCGATCCTCAGCGCTATCCAAAGCGCCAAGCCATTCATCGTTACTGACCTTGCCGCCGACTGGCCGGCGCTCGAAAGCTGGGCACCGGAGCGCTTGGCGGAGCGGTATGGACAGCACCCCGTGCCGGTGTACGACGCCTCGTTCGGCACCCCAGGGGGCAACTACATGGGCAGCGTCGATACGATGCCCTTTGCTGAGTTTCTCAAGGAGACTCAGACCAACGGCCGGGACCTGCGCATGTTCCTCTACAACTTGGCGCAGCAGATTCCCGAGATGGTCGACGATATCCACTTACCG
This sequence comes from Pseudomonadota bacterium, assembly GCA_039198065.1. Taxonomy (GTDB): domain Bacteria; phylum Pseudomonadota; class Gammaproteobacteria; order Pseudomonadales; family Azotimanducaceae; genus CALHVX01. The sequence goes on along the minus strand of JBCCTU010000010.1, from coordinate 107,625 downwards.
GCTCTGGGTCTGGATTTCTCAAGACGCTTCGTATTCAGCTTCTTCGGCTGCCGCGGCAGCACAACCCCGCTGCACTTCGACATCGACATGGGCCACGTCTTTCATACGGTGATCCGCGGGCAGCGCCGCATTCGCCTGTTCGAGCCCGGCAACGCACCGGCGCTGTACCAGCATCCATACACCGTGCGCAGCTATGTCGACCTTGACGCACCGGACTTCGAACGGTTTCCGGCGTTGCGCCACGCCCGTGGTTACGAGGTAGTACTCGAACCCGGCGAAACGCTGTACATGCCACCGGGCTGGTGGCACGAGTTCTACTACCTAGATCCTGGAATCGGCGTCTCCCTCCGCGCGACACCAACGCGCTGGTCAGACCGTCTACGAGGCGTTGCCAATCTGCTCTTTAAGATGCCGATCGATCGCGTAGCGAACCGGATCGCGCCGGAGCGCTGGTTTGCATGGAAGACGCACCGGGCCAGTCGAACCGCCGATCGATATGCACGCAAGCAGGGCGCAACGACAGAGGGCGCAGCGCCCCGATGAAGACCCACAAGCAGTCGCTTACCCACGACCGGTTCGAAGTCCCGTTCCGCTGCTACGGCGATCACGCCGACGTCTTCCTGTGCGTTGGTGGGGTGCTGCAGACCATGGCGGTTTGGCGCGAAGTCATTCGTCGGTTCTCGCCCTACTTCACCGTGGTCGTCTTCGACATGCCCGGGGTCGGTCGCTCTAAGATTCTCTCCGGCAGCGCCCACGTGTCGCTCGACGAGCAGGTCGACGTGGTCCATGCCCTCGTCAATCGCATCAAACCCGCGGGCAAGCTAACCCTCGCCGGAAGCAGCTGGGGCACAGCGGTAGCTACGGGCTACGCCGTCAAGCACCCAGAGGCCGTGCATCAGCTCGTGCTGAGCAGCTTTGGCATGAAGCCGAACGACGAAATGCTGCGCATGGTCGAACAGGCGCAGGAACTCTACGACCGGCGCGACTACGCCGCCGGTGCGGAGCTCATCATCGGAATGTTCGGTCAAAAAATCGGCCACACCTACAAGCGCCAGATCGAAGCTCAGTTTGCAAACCTGAGCGATCACAACGCCGAAGCGTTCTACGAACACTGCCGCAACATTGCCACGTTGCCGAAGCTCGACGACTGGGTCGATCTTACGCAGATCAGGGCCCGCACACTCATCATCAACGGCGCTACCGACCGCATCATCGATCAACAGGACATGTGGACGGCCGGCGAGCGCATTCCCGACTGCGAGTGCGTCTTAATCGAGGACGTCGGCCACTTCCTACATTTCGAACGGCCCGAGATCCTCGACCACTACATCGAATTCTTCGAACACCGCGACGTGTACGCGCAGCAGCGGCGCGCGCCCTAGCCCGAGTCTCAGGACGCAAGACACCGTGGTCCGACGCCTCACGTTGGCGTCAACCGGCGAGCTGATCGCATCGCTTGCGGAGGCATCGCGGGCACCGGTGACGCCTCACCGTTGAGCTCCTGATGTTAGAGTCTCGGATAACTGAGAGACCTATCTGGAGCGCGCATGCGGATCCTGCTGTTTTTTGCCCTGCTGACCCCCACACTCGGCTTGCAGGCGGCAATCGAAGAGAAAACCGTCACCTATACCGAGGGCGAAACCAGCTTTACGGGATTCATGGCCTGGGACCCGAGCATCAAAGGCCAGCGCCCGGGCATCATCGTCGTGCATGAGTGGTGGGGCCACAACGAGTACGTGCGCGACCGCGCCCGACAGCTGGCGGCCCTTGGCTACACGGCGTTTGCCATCGACATGTATGGCAACGGTGATCAGGCCCAACACCCAAAGGAAGCCGGCGCCTTTGCGGGCAAAGTCATGCAGCTCGCCGACCACGGCGCCGCACGCTTCACGGCCGCGCTTGATTTACTGAAAGCGCACGAGACCACGGACCCCGATGCAACGGCAGCCATCGGCTACTGCTTTGGTGGCGGCGTTGTGCTCAACGCCGCGCGCAGCGGCCTCGACCTGAACGGCGTCGTCAGTTTTCACGGCTCCCTGACCTCACCGATCACCGCAGAGCCGGGCGCTGTCGCCGCTCGGGTATTGGTGCTCCATGGCGGCGGTGACACCTTCATTCCCCCCGAGCAGATCGGCGCGTTCGCGGCCGAAATGGCAACGGCGGGTGCCGAATGGCAGTTCGTGTCCTACCCGGGGGTCAAGCACAGCTTCACAAGCAAAGAGGCAGACGCCAACGCGGAGAAGTTCGGTATGCCCATCGCCTACGACGCCGCCGCCGATGCCGATTCCTGGGCGCGTATGCAGGCGCTCTTCAATGAACTCTTCAAGCGGTAAACGGCGCCTTCGCCTGAAGATGGAATCGTTAGATCCCAATCGCACCGCGAACCAGTTGCCGGTAACCGTGCTTACGGGCTTTCTCGGGAGCGGTAAAACCACGCTTCTGAATCATCTGATTCGTCATGACGCATTCGGCCGCACGCTGGTGCTGATCAATGAGTTCGGCGAGGTCGGTATCGATCACGATCTCGTCACTGAAGCTCGTGACGACGTCGTCGTAGAGATGGCGAGCGGCTGCGTGTGCTGCACCATACGCGGCGATTTAGTCAAAACGCTCCGAGATGCGCCGGGGCGTTTCGCGCGCGGCGGTACTCTGTGGTTTGACCGAGTCGTGATTGAGACCACGGGGCTCGCCGATCCTGCACCAATCCTACAAACGCTCATGACGGAACCGTCGGTAACAAAGCGCTATCGGCTCGACAGTGTAGTGACGACCGTCGATGCAGCAAACGGTGAGCAGACTCTCCATAGTCACGCTGAATCGGTAAAGCAAGTCGCGATGGCCGATCGTCTGCTTATCACCAAAACCGATCTCGTGGACGACGAGGAGCTTGCGCGACTGCAGAGCCGGCTACGGGCGCTCAACCCGGCCGCGTCCCAAACCCGCGTTGAGCAAGGCGCGATCGATGCAGAGCTCGTGCTCCGTGCCGGCGGCTACGATCCTGAAACCAAAAGTCTCGACGCCCAGGCCTGGTTACGCGCAGAAGCGCTTCCACAGCATCATCACCACGACCACGACCACGACCACGACCACGACCATGACCATGACCATGACCACAACGACGTTAACCGACACGACGAACACATCAACGCGTTTTGCTTCGTCGTCGAAGAGCCGGTGCAGCGCGACGCCTTAGATGCGTTCTTCGATGCCCTGATGCTCCTTCGCGGAGCCGACCTGTTGCGGGTCAAAGGCCTCGTCAACGTCATCGGTGAATCCGGGCCGGTCATCGTGCACGGTGTACAACACGTGTTTCATCCCAAGATCGTGCTTGACGCCTGGCCAACGGAAGATCGGCGGACGCGCATCGTGTTCATTACCCGGGACATCAGCGAGGAGACCCTCAAGAATACGTTCGATGCCTTTGTTGATACCGATGCCCTCAGGGCCGCCATCAATCACGTCAAGCGTACAGAACCCAGTACCAGCGCGAACGACGCGCTGTCTTAACCCGCGCCTAAGAGACCCAATAAACAATCGCGCGCATCAAGGAGCAACAGGTGCCATTTTTCGAGTCTGACGAGGTGAATGCGCTGGTCGGTGAAACCGGCGCAGTAGATCGCGTGTTGGATCTTCGCGGCGCATCGCTCGAGACCGCGCAAACAGCGATCGATGAATTGCTAAAAGAACCGCTTCAGAAGAAAACCGTTGGCGTGGTGGTACGGATCGACCCAGCAACAGCGAGCAGCGGTGAGACACTGTTCTTGCCCGTGGGACGCCACCTTCTTGATGCGCGCAAGCGCGGACAGCTCAATCGTTGCCAGCCAATTTCCGTGGAGGATGGTGCCGGGTTTTATGTAGAGCTGCCCGCGAGCGACTAGCTCTCACCAGGTGATTGGGCGCGGTCTCCCGCTAGGGAAGCGAGATAGCCCAGGCGCTGTAACGCGCAACAAGCACGCGCTACAGCGAATCGACAAGCGCTTACGGATTCAAAAACTCTGCGCGGGTGTGGATGTTGTCGCGGAAGCAACCACCCAGCGCCGTTGTGCTCGTTTGCGAGTTGCTGTCTTTGATCCCGCGAGACTTAACGCAATAGTGCACGGCATCGATGCTCACGCCGACGTTTTCAGTACCGAGCAAGGCCTGCAACGCCACAAGAATCTGTCGCGTTAAACGCTCCTGAACCTGTGGGCGCTGCGCGAAGAACTGCACGACCCGATTGATCTTACTGAGCCCGATGATGCGGTCCGCAGGAATGTAAGCAACCTTTGCCTTGCCATCGATCGTGACGAAATGATGTTCGCAAGTACTGGTTAGGTCGATATCACGCACCTTGACCATCTCGTCCGCGCCCATCTTGTTTTCAATGAGCGAGAGTTTAGGGAAGGAACGGTAATCGAGCCCCGAGAAAATCTCATGCACATACATCTTGGCGATGCGATGTGGTGTTTCTGCAAGGCTATCGTCAGTCGTGTCCAAACCGAGGGTTTGTACAACGTCGTTCATTAACCCACGGATGCGCTCGTACTTCTGCTGAGGACTGAGCCCCGTCTCTCGCATGGGGGTTTCTAAACCAGCATCAATGAGCGCATCGCGAACAACGATTGCTTCGGGGGTGAGGTGCGCGTCAATAGTCGCGGCATTCGACAAATTTAGAGCAGCAGTACTCATAGGAGAGCCTCCATCTCGTTCGTGTAAGCCGCAGTATCAGAGCAAGACGCCATTCCGTATTCGGTCAGAAGTGCTGATCTGTCTCTGCAACATGAGAAGCAAGGATGCACGATGCGCGGTGATCCCTCGATCAATGGCCCTGTGCAGGCGCCAACGACTGTCACGGCGCATCCATCGCTGAGCCCCAACGCCGGTGTTCGGCCCAGGTGGAAGCACGGTTCTCCCTAGTTGAACAAGCCAGTGACAAAAGGTCAGACAACCATAGGAGCCACAAGTTCCGTAGCTAAGGATCTGGGGACTAGGCACCAGTGCCAGTGAAAAAAGCCTTCATTGAGACCGTCACTCCTGAAGGAGCGAGTACATCGAAAGGTAACGTGCTGCGTTACCCATGAGGTAGCAACTGTTTGACGCATGGATTGGTCAATCGATGTAAGGCGATCTTTGGTAACTACGCGACGGCATACAAGGTCGAAGTGCTAAGCGTTGAGGCAACACAAATACGCCTTCAGCTTCGGCAGGCTTCCGTTGGCGGTTTCAGCTTGTGGCCTCTACTTGCGTGCGATTGAGTAAGGAGCTGTTGAGTTACGGGAGTTCTTGCTTGGCATCCCTGCCGCCACGGCTTCATCTTGCGAAGCCCCCGGGGCTCGCATCACCGCTCACGCTTGGCAGGGCGTTCGCTGCTCGCCCGTCGGGCGCGGAGCGCCCGACCCGCCGCGGCCGTGCGTTCAACCTCGCGCCGCGAACAAACAAAAACGGCCCCAGAGGGGCCGCTTGGTTTGTTGGTGGAGGCGGCGGGAGTTGAACCCGCGTCCGCTGGCGCTCGGCTATTGGCTCTACATGCTTAGGCTCTGTCTATTGATTTAGCTCCACACGGGCCGACAGTCAGGCCGTGCTTCGCGATCCCGATTAGGTCTAACGCTTCAGCCCCGGGCGAGACCTCCACGCGATCCTGTTAACTTTGCCGTCGATTTCTCCTAACAGGCACGAATCATCGACGTAAGCGGGGTTTTTAGGCCGCTAGTGCGTAGTTTTCGTCGTTGGCAACTATAAAGTTACAGCGATTGTTTAACGAGAGTCACTACCCTCTCGGCATGCACCGCAAGCTCTGCCACCCTCGTCGAAGCCATGTCGCCCCCAGGAGGTGCCGAGCGCGGAAACCCGTTGGTTCCACCCAACGCTACGCGTGTTTCCGCACGACCGATCGAGCAGTTTAGCACGGCGTCCAATCGTTTCTGGGACCACCTGCACTGCGCGAACGTGCACAGCGTTATGACAGCAGATGCCGGCGGAAAGTTCACTATTGTAGGACAATATGCAAGGCTGGCTCGTCAGGTGTTCGACCACGGCTCGTAGGGAATTCGGTGGGAACCGGTCACCAGACGTTCCCCGAGCCGGGGGTATAGTTCTTAGCAATCACCGTGTCGGCGGTAACGGTCTTTGCCAGCACCTGATCAACCTTCGCCAGCTGAGCGCGAAGCACGCCGTTCACCCGGGTATCGCCCGCATCGATCCGAACGTTAGAACCGCTCAGCGCCAGCGGCCCTGAGGCGGAGACGGCGACGGAAGACGGCCCTCGGAGGGTTAGCTTCGACGGCGATACGATTTCGACTTCCGAGCCCTGGATGCGGACCACGGCCTCGAGTGCAGCCAACCGGGCGCTCAGACTATCGGTGCCAGTGGCGCTCCGTTGTTGCTCAAGCTGGGCGACCTGATTCTCAAGCTGCTGAACCCGGCGCGTAAGCTCCGCTACCTGCTGTTCTAGCGGTTTGGCCACGAACTGGCGGCTTACCCGATCCTGCGCGATGACGCGTTTTTGCTGAACCCGCGCGGTCGGTTCCGGCGGCGCGGCCGTGGAGCTGAGCGCCACACTGCCAAGGGCAACGAACGCGGCCGCCGCGCTGAGGCGCGAGGTGCTTACGGATCGAAAGAGAGAACTCATCGTGCGGACACCCTGCAAGTTACTGCGGGCTATGAGACCAGCCCGCGCAGGGGCTGTGCATCGCAAGAACGCGGGAGCGCGTGCTGCCGGGTTAGCCGATAGCTGCACCGCACGAGGGATAGCAATCGGCCGATGAGGGTCTAAGCTAGCAAGCCCTTCGCGGACGTTCAGCTCAACCCATGCCCCGCGCGCCTTTACCTACTTCGTTGCTTACACTGTCACTTCCTCCCGTGAGACGTGCCGTCGCGACCCTCGCGGTCACGGCGGCCATGGGAGCCCATGGTGCCTTCGACGCGAGCACGTTCATGCGCTCGGCAACGCAAGCCGCGCAGCGCGGCGAGTTCTCCCTGGCGCGCAGCTACCTCAACACGCTGGCGCCCTACTGGAATCTCAACGACGAAGCGCGCAGCTTCGCCTACCTGCTGCGCGGCGAAACCTTTGCCAATGAACAACTGTGGGTGTCTGCGCGAAAGGACTTTGCGCGCGCCCTTGAATTCGATCCCGACAGCGACGCAGCGCGGACAGCCCTCGGCCGGATCTATCTCTACGGTCGAGGCATAGAATCCGACGCCGTACTGGCCATGAGCTTTCTGGCACCCGCAGCCGAGAACGGCTCCACCCAGGCCGCGTTCCACATCGGGTATGCGCACCTCCAGGGCATTGGTGTCGAAGCGGATGTCGACGAAGCCCGGCGTTGGCTGCTGCAGGCCGCTGCAGCCGAGGACGACGCGGCAAAGGCAAGCGCCATGGCGCATCTGGCCACCAGCTACCGCACGCCATTTACGGAGCCAACGGATACGGACCGCGCGATCGAGTGGTACGACCGCGCCATCGCCCTAGGAAACGCGCAGGCCATGGTCGCGAAAGCGGCCCTGCTGCGCAGCAATGAAGTCCCCACACGGCAACCAAAGGCGGCGATCGCGCTCCTTGAAGACGCTGTAGGCCGCGACTCCGACGACGCCCGCGTTGCCCTGGGCTATCTCTACCTGACCGGCAGCGACCTGCCGAAGGATCCCGCCCGCGCCGCCGAGCTCATCCGCGCCGCCGCCGCTCGCGGCCATGCGCCAGCAGCTCTGCAATGGGGTCACCTGCTGCAGCACGGCATTGGCACGCAAGCCGACCTCGACGCCGCAATGGCTGCCTATCGACGCGCTGCCACCGCCGGTCTCGTACCGGCCATGCATCGGCTCGGCCACCTGCTGCTCGGCACCAAGGAGGCCAACGCCCACCGCCAAGGTCTCGAGTGGCTGACGCTGGCTGCTCACAACGACACGGCCGACGCACTCAATCAACTCGCCTGGGTACTCGCAACCCACAAAAGCGATGCGGTTCGCGATGGCGAGCGCGCCGTAACGCTCGCGCGGCGCGCCGTCGCACTCACGCGCAACGCAAGCTACCTCGACACGCTCGCAGCGGCGCAGGCCGAAGCCGGTGAGTTCGATGCAGCTGTCCGCAGCCAACGCGAAGCGCTCGCGCTCGCTGCCGAAGAAGTGGATGGCAGCGACACCGATCTCATCGAGGAGCTCGAGTCCCATCTACGTGCGTACCGACGCAGCAAACCCTGGCGGGAGTAGATAAGCTGAAGCTTGACGAATGCGTTAACGCCAGCTTCACTTGCAAAGCGCCGGATCTGAGCTAGTGTCACAGCGGATTGACGCAAAAGTGTCAATGCTTTGACGGTAGACACCGCGCGGCGAGTAAGGGATACCGTCGGGGTCAAGCGGCCAGGGCGCCTTTGACATCCAAGAGTGCGATTGAGGGAAGAGTCTGTCCGTGAGCGAGCAACCCAGCGAACACAGCACAGGCGCCTTCGCAGATCGCGTACGCGCCCGCTTTGGCATCTTCCCGAACGTCTTCGACCCTGCACGAAGCTCCGAAGATACGGCCGCCTACTGGTTCAATCAGGCTGAGTACGCCTATCTCGATGCGCCGTTCCCGGCACTGTTTAAAGACAAGCTGTTCGTTTTGCTGTCGCGCTATGCGCAAAGCGCCTACTGCGCCCTCCGACATGCCGCGTTTTTGAGCGGTGAGGGATACACGGGCGGCGCACGCACGGTGGTACCGCTCCCGGTCAACGAAGTTATGGCGCTGCTCACGCAGCCGGCACCTACGCCGGAAGAACTGACCGTTGCGATCAAAATGTTGAACCTGCTGCCGCCGATGGATCAGCAATGGACCGAGTCGAATTCCCCCATGGAACGGGCCTTGTTCAAAGCCAGCTTTGGCTTGTTTATCAACAGCGAACCGCAGCTCGCACTGCGGCAGGCACTGCGCCGAGCCCTGGGTCCGCAACGCTTTCAGCGGCTGACGACGCTGCTGGCTTACATGCGCAGCGTCCATACCTGGACCGACATACACCACATACCCTTTGACAGCGACATCGTGCGACTGCTCAGCCGGGAGCCCAAACTCGAAGGCTGGCTTGCGCGCCACAACGCAGCCCAAACGGGCCGGCCGGAACCGGTGCGACCGGCGGTTTCGAGCGAACCACCGGTACCCACAAGCCTGCCCCAGAGCACTCCGGCACCGGTGACCCAAGCAGCGACCACCGCATCAACTCAAATCTTTGATCCTCAACAGGCTCTGAGCGCCGTCGAATTCGACACCGCTGCCCTTGACGACGACGACAGCCCGTCTAAGGGCGTTCGCGCCATGGCGGACATGGAAGATCGAATCAGCACGGAGTTTTCCAACCTGGTTCGCAACGCGGCCGTGTACTGCCGCGTACCCGTGGCCATGGTTTCGCTCGTGAACGCCGAGGATCAGCAACTGGCGTCTGATTTTGGCGCCGAAGAACACTGGCGAGCCCGCGCCCACGCGTTCAGCCACGAAACCGCCCGCTCCGGCGTCGAGTGCGAATGGCTCCGCAGTGAGGACGAACGCTGGGCTCAGAGTGCGGTGCTGTTTCGGGAAGCACCGGAGCTCAAGTATTACTACGGGTTACCCATCGCGCTGCCGGACGGTCAGATTATCGGCGCGCTCTCCGTGTTCGATACCCGCGAGCACAAGCTCGACAAGCCCAAGCGCAGCATGCTCCAGGTGTTGGCGGACATCATCAGCCATCGCCTCAAACATCGAGACTTCACCCTGCGGCACAACGGCAGCCGGCGCCACGTGACGGCCTGTGCCTGGTGTCAGGCGGTGCAGGCAGACGTCGGGGGTGAAGCAAAGTGGATGTCAGCCTACGAGTTTCTTCAGCGGATCATCTACACGACCCACGGCATCTGCCCGAGCTGCGCCGAGAAACAGCTCAATCAGTAGCGCAACGTAGCGCGAATCAAAACACCTCGTCCGGCGACAGCTCAAAGCGACGAATCAGTTCCCGCCGGACCTGCTCGTAGGCCGTTGGATCTTCCCCGCGCAACACTTCAAGCTGCTCCTTCACTTCATCGGTCAGCCCCTGGTTGATGATCACCTCGACGCGCCGATTGCGCGCGCGGCCGGCACCGGTGCTGTTAGAGACGATGGGTTTCGTGTCGGCATAGCCCGCAATCTGAAAGCGGCCCTGCGGGACCTGGCCCGTATCAAACAAGCCGTGGGCAACGCTCACCGCGCGGGCGCTCGATAAGGCCCAGTTAGAACGGAACCGTTGGGTGCTAATGGGCCGATCGTCGGTGTGGCCCTCAACGACAATCTGGCCTTCGATTTCGAGCAACTGCTCGCGAATGATCTTCAGAATGGGTTTGAAATTGGTCGTGAGCTCGGCGGAGCCGGACGGGAAGGTGCCGTACTCCTTGATGCGTATGGTGATCTCACGGCCCTGGGTCTCTACCTCGAGCACGCCTTCCGCAATCTCCTCGGCAAGCGCCTGAGCGATCTCAATCGCATCTTCTTCCGTTTGCCCGACGAGATCCTGAACCTCATCGATAACGACCATCTTCTGCGCGTCACCGGACTCCCCGGTATTACTCGAGCCCATATCCTGACAGGCCACTTCGAGGCTATTGCGCGACTCATCGGTCGTCTTTTGCCAGATCTCATTGAGCGGCGTGGGATCCGGGCGACCGGGAGAGAACTCCTGCGCAATGATGCTCGTGCCTTTAGGGATGTCTTGGGCGCGAAACTGCTGCTGAACGCCAAAGGCCGCTTTCATCGAGCCGGCGAGGCGCTTGAACTTGAGTACGTCCATCTCCGAGAACGACAACAGCAGCACGAAGAAGCACATAAGAAGTGACATGAGATCGGCAAAGGTCGCAAGCCAACCGGCACCGCCGCCGTCATCACCACCGCCTTCGTCCTCTTCGACCGCGTCGCTCATCAGCCGTCTTCTTCGCGTTGGCCTTCCGGAAGATAGACTTTCAGCATTGAATCAATGACCCGCGGGTTCTGCCCCGCTTGAATCGCCAGCAGTGCGTCGAGAATCATGCTCTTCACCCGCGCTTCTTCATCGCGGCGCAGCGCCAGCTTGTCGGCCACGGGCAAAGCAAACATGTTGGCAAACATAGCGCCGTAGAGCGTCGTCAGCAGCGCCACGGCCATGGCCGGACCGATGGACTTGGGATCGTCCATGTTAGCAAGCATCGCCACCAGACCGATGAGCGTTCCGATCATGCCCATCGCGGGTCCGACATCACCCATGGCGGTAAAGATTTTGGCGCCGACCTCGTGGCGTGCCAGGGTTTGGCTGAGGTCCTTTCGCAGCACACCGCTGACGACGTCTGCGTCGTGGCCGTCAACCAGTAGCTGGATGCCCTTCTGCATGAAGTTACTCGAGACTTCTTTCCCTTCGAGCGCCAGCATGCCGCCCTTGCGCGCGGTATCGGCAAGGTCGACGACTTCTGTGATGAGCTGATCCGGTGCAACCAGCTTAAAGCTGAAGGCTTTCGCAGCCACCTTAACGGCGCCGATGAACTGCCCCATGCTGAATTTCATGAGCACGACAAACAGCGTACCGACGAACACGATCATCAATGACGGCACGTTCACGAACATGTCGAGGGACCCGCCCATGAGCATGGACGCAACGACAATGCCGAAAGCTCCGACCAAGCCGATGAGGGTTGCTAAATCCACAATAGTTCCAAGGCGACGTTCAGCGACCTAAGTCTAGTAAGGCGTTCGAGATTTGCCGCGCCCCCAGAAACGGACAACCGAGGTCGATCCGGCGCGGAATTGACCCCACCATGACGCCTCGCTACCGTGGGCGGATGCCAGCAAAAGAGCCCACCGATGCACCCGCCGCACCAGCGACCGAACCCGCCGCGGATCTGCCGTTCGAGGACGCGCTTGCACAACTCGACGACGTGGTCGCGCAGATGGAGTCTGGCGATCTGCCACTGGAGGCGGCGCTCAGCGCGTACGAGCGCGGAATTCGCCTGTCTCGGCACTGTCAGCAGGCGCTCAAGACGGCGGAGCTGAAAGTAAAGCAGCTCAGTGCGGATGGGACGCTTTCAGACATTAACCTATCGACCGAGGACGCCCCGTCGAGTGACCACTGACCTCGGCGAACTGCGGGCGACGATCAATGACGCCCTGGGCCACCATTTACCGAAAGTGAGCGCCCTGGCCCCGGACCTCATCGAGGCGATGCGTTACGCGGTGCTTGGTAATGGCAAGCGGATCCGGCCGCTGCTCTGCGTCGCCGCTGCGACGGGTTGCGGTGGCGCTATCGAAGACGCCCTGGCACCGGCCTGCGCGCTCGAATACATCCACGCCTACTCGCTGATCCACGACGACCTACCCGCCATGGATGACGACGACCTGCGGCACGGCCTGCCGAGCTGCCACATCCGCTTCGGTGAGGCGCTGGCGATCCTTGCGGGCGATGCCCTCCAGGCCCACGCGTTTGAGGTACTTGCCAATGCCCACGGTTTGAGCGTCTCGGTACGACTCGAAAGCGTTGCACTCTTGGCGCGCGCCTCGGGCGTGACCGGCATGGCCGCTGGCCAGGCGCTGGATATGCAGGCCGAGAAACGGCGCCTGTCACTCTCACAGCTGCAGTCGCTGCACGGCGCCAAGACCGGGGCCCTGATCAGCGCAGCTGTGCAGATCGGTGCCGTGGTCGCCGGCGCAGAACCGGAGCAGCGCGTGTTGCTGCAAGAGTTCGCCAACCGGGTGGGCCTTGCGTTTCAGATTATCGACGACGTGCTGGACGTTACCGCGTCAACGGACGAGCTGGGCAAGCCGGCGGGATCGGACCTCGAAAGCGGCAAAAACACCTACCCGGCATTGCTCGGTCTTGAGCAGTCGCGGCTGCGGGCGGAAGAGTTGCTTGGCGAAGCCCTGCCGATGCTAGATCGCGCCGGTATCGGCAACGGTCTGCTGGGAGAGTTGGCGCGGTTGTCAGTCCGGCGCAGCCACTGACCGCCGGAGCGACGGTCGTGAAGTCGGTCGCGGCGACCGCCTAAAGACCGTCGCGGCGACCGCCATAGGGCGGTCGCTAGAACTTGCGCGTCAGCATGAGTACGCCATCGTTCTCCTGCATCTGCACGTTGCGCAGGAACGACATGCCGAGCAGGATGTCTGTCGGGTACGCGCCCTCGATGATCGCGGCATCAACGTTCGATACGTTGATGGCCCCGACCGTCACCTGATCCAACCGCACGAAGTAGGAGTCGACGACCCCCTGCGCCGTCTGCACCGTGCCCTTCTGGCCTGTGCGGTAGTCGATGCCAAGCCCATCGGCCACCTGCGAGCTGATCGCCACGACCGACGCCCCGGTATCCACCAGGAAATTGACGAAGCGCTGGTTAACCGCCCCGCGGACATAGAACTGGCCCAGCGGATCGGCGTTCACGGTCACCCGCGCCTGATCCACTTTTTTGTAGCCACCGCGGATACGCGAACTGAGATTCAGGCGATAGGTCTTGCCCTGGTAGCGCACCCGAGCCTGGTTGGCGTCGGCGGCAAGGAGCGCAACGCCACCCTTTTCCTCACCGACCCGCAACATCGCCTCGTTACCGTTCGGCAGCCGCAACACGGCGCGATCTTTAAAGAGCCCGACGACGTCCACGGGGCTGCCATCAGCCCCCCAGCCCGCGCTGCTAGCGCCCAGCACACCAGCGCCAAGGAACAGTGCAAAGACAAGCGGGGGGAGCGTACGGAACATGAAACGACGGCCAGAGCTTCCGGAGGTTTTAAGTTTAAAAGAGCCGGCCTGCCGCGTTGAGGATGAACACGAAGAATGCGACCTGCAGCACAAGGGCCGCCAGACATCCGGCAACCAGATCGTCCGCCATGACGCCAAAGCCGCCGTGCCAGGTTCGATCGGCCCAACCGACGGGCCAGGGCTTGACGATGTCGAAGAAGCGAAACAGCGCAAAGCCCAACAGCGCAAACACCCACCACTCACGATTGAACCCAAGCAGAGTCACCCAGAGGCCGACAAACTCGTCGATGACGATCGCGCCGGGGTCCTGTACGCCGTAGCGGCGACAGACGATGCCGGAGATGACCCCGCCAAACAGGTAGGTAGCGATGACGATCAGCAGCTGCAGCGGTGGCTCAAGCGGTGCCAGCAGCCACCACCACAGCAGCAGTGCGGCAACCGTTCCCCAGGTACCGGGCGCCGGGCGGATGAAGCCGCTACCGAAACCACAGGCGATCAGCACCAGCGGATCTCGCGCCTGCGCCCAGCTTAATCGGTTCGCTGACGCGGTCATGGCGGGCACCGCTCGCCGACGGCGTCGGAAAAGTGATTGAACCCCTCAGGCGTCGCCCGTTCGCCGTCGAGCCACAACCCGGTATCCCGCACCAATTCCCCGATACAGACCGCCCCGGCGGCGCAGAGATCAGCCGTAGCAACCGCTTCGGGAACTGTAAAGCACAGCGTGTAGTCGTCGCTCGCGCCCAATGCGTCCGCGAGACCGGCCCCATCAACCAACGGCACCAACTGCGAATCCAGCCGCGCCCCGAGTTGCGATGCGCGGAGGACATGGCCGAGATCCTGGAGCAGCCCATCGGAGACGTCGATGGCAGCGCTGGCCCGACCCCGCAGGAGCGGCGACCAGGTGAAGTTAACCGGTGGCCGAAAGTACGCCTCGAGCAGCGGGGACAGCGGCTCGAGAACTGGCACGTCCAAGGCACCCGTTCGCAGCGCGGCGGCAGCACCCCCCACCGGCGCAGCGAGGAATACCCGGTCCCCGATGGCCGCCGTGGAACGACACAGCGCCCGCCCCACGGGCACGAACCCCTGGACGGCCACAGAAATCGTGAGTGGTCCCCGGGCAAGATTACCGCCGACGATCGGCAGCGCCAGGGCTGCCGCCGCCCGCGCAATGCCGTCGGCAAAGGTAGCTACCCAGCCCGCGTCGGCTTCAGGTAACGACAGCGCCACCGTCGCAAAACCGGGCTCCGCACCCATGGCGACGAGATCGGATGCCGCTACGCGCAGCGCCCGCTCACCAACGAGCTCAGCAGGCGCAGCGGCGGGAAAGTGACGCTCGGCGATGAGCGTATCGATCGACGACACGAGTTCCGACCCCGTCGGACAGCGCACGATCGCCGCGTCGTCTCCCGGCCCGAGGACGATCTGGGGACCCACGGAGACGGTGCGCAACCGTTCCGTGATCCGGTCGATGAGATCGAACTCGCCCACCGGGGATCGCCTCAGGAGGCCGGTTGAGCGGTTTCAAATGCGCGGCAGTCCCGAGCCACGGCATCGAGCACGCCGTTGATGTACTTATGCGACGCTTCAGCGCCGAACAGCTTGGCCAGGTTAACGTACTCGTCGATCACCACCCGGTAAGGTACGTCGATGCGTTCCGCGAGCTCGTAGGCCCCGAGCCTTAGAATCGCGAGCTCGACCTGATCAAGCTCCTGGAGCTTGCGGTCGAGCTTGGCGGCAAAGCGGTCGTCGAGAACGTTCAGAGTAACCGCGCAGTCTGCGTGGTCAGCTGCGTCATCAGCAGAAGCTTCCGCGGCAGGATCGGCGGCGTTTTCGACGTCGCCCTCCACCTGACGGATGACGCCGCTCAGCAGCTCACGAAAAAACTCGCCGTCGGCTTTTTTGAGGCTCTCACCTTCCTGAAACTGCGCCAGCAGCTGAACGGGGTCGATGCGCGACAGCTGCCACTGATACAGCGCCTGTACAAGCGCCCGCCGTGCCTGACGCCGCGCCCGAGGACTGATCGTCACAGGGCGTCGAGCAAGTTTGCCATTTCAAGCACCGTCAGCGCCGCGTCGGCGCCTTTGTTGCCGGCCTTGGTACCGGCTCGCTCGATGGCCTGCTCAATGGTTTCGGTTGTGAGCACCCCAAAGGCTACGGGCAGCTCTTCTTCGAGCGACACTCGGGCAATGCCGTTGGCACTGGCCGCGGCGACGAAGTCGAAGTGCGGTGTCGCGCCACGGATGATGACGCCGAGTGCGACGATGCCGTCGTAGCGGCCGCTGCGCGCCATCTTCTTTGCCGCAAGCGGCAGCTCGAAGGCACCGGGGACTTTGACAACGTCGATCGTCGACGTGTCCATGCCGTGACGGCCGAGCACGTCCACCGCACCGTTCACGAGGCTGTCGACGATGTATTCGTTGAACCGCGCAGCAACGATGCCGATACGCCTACCCTCACCGGTACACTGACCTTGAATCATCGCTGTTCTCCTTCCTGTTCGTCCGCTCGCCGAGGCGTTTCCGACAGTGAGTCCGTGCGTCGTACGCGGATGCGCAGGTCACCGCCAGACTCGCGGTAATCCACCATTGTACCTCTAACGGCATCGGCCAACCGCCGCCGGGTGAGCTGTGCCAGTGGTCTCGCGTCGGCTCCCAACAGCATCGGGGCCTGATACAGCAAAAGCTCATCCCAGAGCCCAGCGTCGAGAAACGCACCGGTGAGCGTCGGCCCGGCTTCGACCAGCACTTCGTTGCAGCCCCGGGAAGCAAGCTCGGCCACAACGGCTTCTAGGAAGGCTGTGTTCTCAGCAACCGGCAGCACGGTTGGTACGACGCGGGACGGGTCTACCGGCGTGGTCGTCAGCCACAGGCTTGTCGAGGGATCGGCGAACACTTGCGCTGCAGCGTCAACGCGCCCCGCCCGGTCCAGAACCACGCGCAGCGGCTGCCTAAGCCAGTCGCCGCGAGCGTAACGCCGATCACGGACCGTTAGCGCCGGGTCATCAGCCAGTACGGTTCCGCTACCGGTGAGCACCGCACAGGCGCGGGCACGCCAGTATTGAACATCACTGCGGCTGGTCGTACCGGTAATCCACTGACTTTCACCGGACGCCATCGCCGTGCGTCCATCGAGAGACGCACCAACCTTCAAGCGGATCCAGGGACGGCCGAGCGTCAGGCGCTGCACGAATCCCTGCAGCGCGTCGCGGGCTTCGGCCAGCTCATAGCGATCGACCTGAACACCGGCGGCCTCGAGCTGAGCATAGCCGGCGCCAGAAACTCGCGGATGAGGGTCGGTCAAAGCTCCTACAACACGTGTCACCCCGGCATCGACGAGCGCCTGGCTGCACGGTGGGGTACGCCCGTAAAACGCGCAGGGCTCGAGGCTGACGTAGGCCGTCGCCCCGGCCGGGGACTCGCCCTGGGATCGCGCATCGGCAAGGGCAACGATTTCAGCATGACGACCGCCCGCCGGTTCCGTTCGCCCGCGGCCGATTACCCGATGACCGCGCACCAGGAGACAGCCAACGGCTGGATTGGGGGAGGTATGGAAGATGGCCGGCTGCGCGAAACGAATCGCGGCTTCGAGAAAAAGCCGGTCAACGGCGGGCAAGGCGGTCATTTGCGCGACCGGGACCGGGTGCGTTTCTTCGCCGGTGTCGCATCCGCTGGGCCGAGCAGGCTGAGCTGACCTTCCGGACTGCCGTCGTTACCCGACAGCTTGTCGACCTCATCGCGAAACTCACTGACGTCCTGAAAGTCTCGATACACCGAGGCAAAGCGGACGTAGGCGACGGGATCGACGTCGCGCAACGCGTTCATCACCGCTTCCCCGACGCGACGCGACGCAAGCTCCCGTTCACCGGTCTCACGCAGCACATGTTTTATGCGGCTGACACAGCTTTCGACCTGATCCGCACTGACGGGGCGTTTTTCTAACGCTCGCATGAGGCCGGCGCGCAGCTTCTGTTCATCGAAGGGCTCACGGGTACCGTCGCGCTTAACAACCGCCGGCATCACGAGCTCAGCCGACTCGAAGGTGGTGAAGCGCTCATGGCAGCTTTGACAAACGCGTCGACGGCGAACCTCCGACCCATCGGCGACGAGCCGTGAGTCTATGACCTTCGTGTCGTCAGCGCCGCAAAAGGGACAGTGCATGGGAGCAGCGAAGCGTCACGGCCAGCGCTCAGGCGGCCTGGCGGTAGACGGGAAACTGTCGACACAGCTCGACGACTTTCTGACGCACCGAAAGCACCATGTTGTCGTTCTCGATGTCGTCGAGCACGTCGCACATCCAGCCCGTCAGCGTTTCGCACTCGGCTTCCTGAAAGCCCCGGCGCGTCACCGCCGGGCTGCCGATGCGCAAACCGCTAGTCACGAACGGCGACCGGGGATCGTTGGGCACGGCGTTCTTGTTTACCGTGATGTTGGCGCGGCCAAGAGCGGCATCGGCCGCTTTCCCTGTGATCTCTTTGTCGATGAGATCAAGCAGCATGAGGTGATTGTCCGTACCGCCAGAGACGATGTTGAATCCCCGAGCCTGAAAGCCCTTTGCCATGGCCCGCGCGTTGGCGACAACCTGGCGCTGATACGCGGCAAAGTCCGGCGCCAGCGCCTCTTTAAAGCACACGGCCTTAGCGGCGATGACGTGCATGAGCGGGCCGCCCTGCAATCCGGGAAAGAGCGCCGAGTTCAGCTTCTTGGCCACCTCGGGGTTTTCCCGCGCCAGGATGATGCCGCCGCGGGGACCGCAGAGCGTTTTGTGGGTCGTCGAGGTCACCACGTCGGCGTGGGGCACCGGGTTTGGGTACACACCGGCGGCAACCAGGCCAGCAATGTGTGCCATATCGACGAGGAGATAGGCCCCAACCGCATCGGCGATTTCCCGGAACCGCGCCCAATCGAGGACCCGTGAGTAGGCGGAAAAGCCCGCAACGATAAGCTTTGGCCGGTGTTCTTCCGCCAGGGCCCGGACCCGATCGTAGTCAACGAGCCCAGTGTCCGGATCGATCCCGTACTGAACGGCGTTGTAGGTCTTACCGGAAAAGTTGACCGCTGCCCCGTGTGTCAGGTGACCGCCGTCGGCCAGGCTCATGCCGAGGATCGTATCGCCGGCGTTCAAGAGCGCCAGGAACACGGCTGCGTTGGCCTGCGACCCGGAATGCGGCTGCACGTTGGCGTAGTCGGCTCCGAAGAGCTGTTTGACGCGCTCGATGGCGAGGACTTCCACCTGATCGACGAACTCGCAGCCGCCGTAGTAGCGCTTTCCGGGATAGCCCTCGGCGTACTTGTTGGTCATCACACCGCCCTGGGCCTCGAGCACCCGCGGGCTGGCGTAATTTTCCGAGGCGATCAATTCGATGTGATCTTCCTGGCGCTGCTCCTCCGCCGCGATGGCGGCAGCAACTTCCGGATCGAAGGCGGCAATCGTGTCAGTACTCAGCATCGGCTCATCTCACTACGTCTGTGTTGATTGTACCCAAGGCTCCAGCCCCCGAGGCGCGAATTCCTCACCACGGCCATGAGCCGAGCGCCACTCAGCGCGCCTCAGCGAAACTCAGCCGGTAAGGTACGGAAATCGAAGGCGCTAGAGGACGGACCCTCGGCCCGGAATCGCGCAAGCACCGCCAAGGCTTCCTCCGCCGTCGGACGATGCCCCTCGGCAACGGGCCAGAGCACGAGGATCGGCGCGTCCGCCCGCTCGAACCAGTCGCGGCGCTGAGCCACAAGGGTCCGGTGCTCGTTGCCATAGACGAAGGCCCGTAGCGACGCCACGGTTTCCCACACCGACAGGTTGACGAGGAATGCGGGATCGTCCGTGGTCTGAATACCCGTGGCGTTGCCGCTGTCGTCCTTGAGCCGCCAGACAAACCCGGGGCTCGCCTCCGCCAGCGCGTTGATCCGGTCCAGTTCGTTGGCAAAGCCGGCCATGCGGGGATCCGTCATCGGATACAGCACGCGGCCGACGTTGAGTTGGGCGATCTGCGGCATGGGCGCTCCCGGGTTCCGTTGGTAGCAGCGTACTCTCGTACTCGGCACACGCCCGCTCTCCCCGCCTCCCCGCGTCCCCGCGTCCCCGCGTCCCCGCACCCCTCACAAGAGCGCAGGATCAGTGGCGTGACCGCACCGCTTTGGTTAGGGTTGCGGCCCCGCGAAACGGACGGACAGCGCGTGGCTCAATACGTGTACACCATGCAGGGGGTATCCAAAACCGTACCCCCGAAGCGCACCATTCTCGAGAACATCTCCCTGTCGTTTTTTCCCGGCGCCAAGATCGGCGTGCTGGGCCTGAACGGGTCCGGTAAGTCGAGCCTGCTGCGGATCATGGCCGGCGTCGACCGGGAGTTCGACGGCGAAGCGCGGCCTCAGAAGGACATCAACGTCGGCTACCTGCCGCAGGAGCCTGCCCTCGAGGACGACAAGACCGTCCGTGAAAACGTTGAGCAAGGCGTCGCCGAGACCGTCGGGCTACTGAAGGAGTTCAACGAGATTTCCGAGAAGTTCGCCGAGCCCATGGAGGAGGACGAAATGAACGCCCTCCTCGAGCGCCAGGGCGAGCTGCAGACGGCAATCGACGCCGCCAACGGCTGGGACATCGACCGCACGCTGGAAATCGCCGCCGACGCCCTGCGCTTGCCGCCCTGGGACACGCCGGTGAAGCACCTGTCCGGCGGTGAACGGCGCCGCGTCGCTTTATGCGCGCTGCTGCTGTCGAACCCGGACATGCTCCTGCTCGACGAGCCGACCAACCATCTCGATGCCGAAAGCGTCGGCTGGCTGGAGCGCTTTCTCGACGAGTTCGGCGGCACCGTCGTTGCCGTGACGCACGATCGCTACTTCCTCGACAACGTCGCCGGCTGGATCCTCGAACTGGATCGCGGCCGCGGCATTCCCTTTGAAGGCAACTATTCAACCTGGCTCGACGCCAAGGACAAGCGACTGGAGCAGGAAGCGTCGCAGGAGAAAGCGCGGGCCCGCGCCATCAAATCCGAACTCGAATGGGTGCGCGCAAACCCCAAAGGCCGACAGGCCAAGAGCAAAGCGCGCCTGGCACGCTTCGAGGAATTGCAATCCAAGGAAACCCAGGCCCGCAACGAAACCGCCGAGCTCTACATACCGCCCGGTGAACGGCTCGGCGACAAGGTCATCGAGGTCAAGGGCGTCAGCAAAGGGTTCGAGGATCGGCTGCTCATCGACAACTTGAGCTGCTCCATTCCGAAGGGCGCCATCGTCGGCATCATTGGCGGCAACGGCGCCGGTAAGTCGACGTTTTTCCGCATGCTCACCGGTCAGGAGCAGCCGGATACGGGCACTGTCGAACTCGGCGACACCGTCGAGCTTGCCTACGTGGATCAGAGCCGCGACACCTTAGACGGCAGCAAGAACGTCTGGGAAGAAGTCTCCGACGGACTCGACACGATCCAGGTCGGCAAATACGAAATCGCCTCCCGGGCCTACGTCTCGCGCTTCAACTTCAAAGGTCCGGATCAGCAGAAGCGGGTCGGCGATCTATCCGGCGGGGAACGCAACCGTGTGCATCTCGCCAAACTGCTGCGCCAGGGCGCCAACGTGCTGTTGCTCGACGAACCGACCAACGACCTCGACGTCGAAACACTGCGCGCCCTCGAGGAAGCGGTACTCAACTTCCCCGGCACGGTGCTGGTGATTTCGCACGACCGCTGGTTCCTCGATCGCATCGCCACGCACATCCTGGCGTTCGAAGGCGACAGCCAGGTCGAGTGGTTCGAAGGCAACTTCAGCGACTACGAAAAAGATCGCCGTAAGCGGCTCGGTGAGTCAACGGACGCGGCCCCCAAGCGGGTTCAGTACAAGCCCATCACGCGCGGCTGAGCCCGCGCGCTAAAACCCATCGATCACATCCAGCGCACTCGCCAGGTTGCGCACACCGTGCACGGTCATGCCATCCATAACGCCCTTCGGTCGATTCGCGAACGGCAGGATGGCGCGACGAAACCCATGCTTGCGCGCCTCCGCAAGCCGCGCCTGGCCGTTCGCCACAGGCCGCAGCTCGCCCGTGAGCCCGAGTTCGCCAAAGACGATGAGATCGCGCGGTAGGGCGCGGTTGCGAAACGACGACAGCACCGCCAGCAGGGTTGCGAGGTCGGCACCGGTTTCCGTGATGCGCACGCCGCCCACGACGTTGGCGAACACGTCCTGATCGGCAAGGGTTATGCCGCAGTGGCGATGCAACACCGCAAGGTGCATGGCCAGGCGCTGTTGATCTAAGCCCACGGCGACACGCTTTGGGTAGCCCGTTTGCGCCTGATCAACAAGCGCCTGCAGCTCGACCAGCAAGGGCCGGGTGCCTTCCCAGGTTACGGTCACCAGGCTCCCGGGGGCATCCAACTCGCCGCGCTGAAGAAAGATCGCCGACGGGTTCGTAACCTCCTTCATGCCGAGCTCGGTCATGGCAAACACGCCGAGTTCGTTGATTGCGCCGAAGCGATTCTTCTGCCCGCGCAGTGTGCGATAGCGGCTTGCCGCAGGACTGTCGAGCATCATGAAGCAGTCGATCATGTGCTCGAGCACCTTAGGGCCCGCCAGATTGCCTTCTTTAGTGACGTGACCGACGAGTATGACCACCGTGTCCGTTTGCTTGGCGAGGCGGGTGAAGTAGGCGGCGGTCTCTCGGACCTGGGACACCGTTCCCGGCGTACTGTCGAGGGCTTCGAGCTGCATCACCTGAATCGAGTCTACGACCAGCACCCGAGGCTTAAGATCTTCAACCAACGTGCCAATGATCTCACCGCGGGTCTCGGCGGCCACCTGCAAGCGGTCAACGGGAAGTTCGAGCCGTTCCGCCCGCAGCTTGAGCTGGGCCAGGCTCTCTTCCCCGGTCACGTACAGCACGCCGGTCTCGTCAGCCCCTGCCGCAAACTGCGCGGCGAGCCGTGCGCTGACTTGCAGCAACAGCGTGCTCTTGCCGGCGCCGGGATCACCCCCCATGAGCACGACGGAGCCGGGAACGAGTCCACCACCAAGTACGCGGTCGAGCTCACCGAAGCCCGTGGGTATGCGATCGGCAACCTCCGCCTTGACGGAGCCGAGGACGCTGGCCTGCGGTCGCACACCGGCGAAGCCCACGGCACCGGTCTCGCGCACCGGGCCGACGGTAATCTGTGTCAGCGTGTTCCATTCGCCGCAGCTCTGACACTGGCCCTGCCACTTGGCGTGCTCGCTACCGCATTCTGTACACACGAACGCGGTGCGCGTCTTTTTCTTAGCTTTTGCCGGCGCCACGGTCTGCTGTGTTCCTGGTTTGTCTCTTGCGCTTCTCTAACTACAACAACACCAACGCTAGTGCGTCGGGTAGCCGCTGCTGTCGTAGCGGCTCGGGGCAAGGTTTTCGAACTTGGTGAGGTGGCCGAGGAAGGCAAGCTTCACCGTGCCCGTGGGTCCGTTTCGCTGCTTACCAATGATGATCTCGGCCACGCCCTTGTCCGGCGACTCTTCGTTGTACACCTCATCGCGATAGATGAAGAGAATCACGTCCGCGTCCTGCTCGATGGCGCCCGACTCCCGCAGGTCTGCCATGACCGGCCGGCGATCGGTGCGGTTTTCCAGGGCCCGGTTCAGCTGCGACAGCGCGATGACCGGGCACCCCATCTCTTTTGCCAGCGCCTTGAGCGACCGCGAAATTTCCGAGATTTCGCCGGTGCGATTATCGACCTGCCCGCTGCCGCGCATAAGCTGCAGGTAATCCACCATGATCAGCTTGAGCTTACCGTCCTGCTCGCGCCGCACCCGGTGCGCCCGAGCCCGCAGATCGTTCGGTGACAAATTGGGGGAGTCGTCGATGAAGAGCGGACGATCGCGCAGCTGCGCCACGGCGCTGGTGAAGCCGTCCCATTCCTGATCCTTAAGCTCGCCGGTACGCAGGCGCGTCTGATCAATGCGCCCGAGCGACGACACCATGCGCAGCAGCAGCAGATCGGCCGGCATCTCAAGGCTGAACACCAGCACCGCGCCGTCCTGCGCCTTGTTCATGACCGCTTCTTCGACCAGGTTCATGGCAAAGGAGGTTTTTCCCATAGACGGGCGACCTGCCACGATTACGAGATCAGAGCGCTGCAGGCCGGCGGTCTTGTCGTCAAGGTCACTGAAGCCCGTGGGCAGCCCCGTGATCCGGGAGCCGGAGTCAGCCAGTTCCTGCACCCGCTTGACGGTGAGTTTAAGGAGCGGCGCGACCTGCTTCGGCCCATCTTCTTTGAGACGTCCCTCGGCGATCTGGAAAATCTGGTTCTCCGCCTGCGCCAGCAGTTCGTCACTGGACAGGCCGTCCGGTCGAAAGGCGCGATCGGCAATCGCTTGCGCGGTGGAAATTAAGCGTCGCAGCGTGGCCCGGTCTCGCACGATCTGGGCGTAGGCTTCGATGTTAGACACCCCCGGCGTCGCCTCGTAGAGCTCCATGAGGTAACCGATGCCGCCCGCCTTCTGCAGCGTACCGAGGGTGACGAGCTTTTCTTTGATCGTCACCGGGTCAAGCTGTTGATTGGTCTCCGACAGCAGTTGCATGGCCTCGAAGACCCGCTGATGTCGATCCCGGTAAAAGTCTTCCGCCGCCACCTTGTCGGAAATTTTGTACCACGCGTTGGGGTCCATCATCAGTCCGCCGAGGACCGACTGCTCGGCCTCAACGGAGTGGGGTACCTGCTTCAGCGACTCCAGCGTAACCGGCCGCGACAAGCCCTCGCCTAAGGGCTCGATCGGTTCGTCGTAACCGGCGCGATCGGCATCGCCGTAGGCGTCCATGGGCGGGGCGTCGGCGTCGGTCGAGAGGGGTTCGTCGGTGGCGTGCTCCGCTGGCTCAGCGTCAACGGGAGGTACCGAGGAGGTGGTCGGCTCGTCGGGTTCCAACGGCGGTTCAGACATAAGGAGCGCGGACCGGAGTTACTGCAGGGGGAACACAGACTGCACGGCACGCGGGCCAACCGCAACGGAAAACGGTGTGGAAAACGTGTGCGCCAGAAGATGCCCTCAGCGACGGGCGTTAGCCTTGGAAGTCAGGAAGCGATGGAGGTGAGACGCGGGCCCCAGGAACCGGGGCCCGATCGACAGGACCATTACTCGCCGACGACGGCGACCTGGACGGCAACAGTGACGTCGGTGTGGAGCTGGACGTCCACTTCGTACTCACCGGTCTGGCGAATGGCACCTTCTGGTAATCGAACTTCGGATCGCTCGACGGGTGCGACACGAGCGGTCAACGCCTCGGCGATGTCCTGGGTACCCACGGAACCGTAGAGTTTCCCTTCGTCGCCGGCTTTGACCATGATCGTGAGGGTCTTGCCTTCGAGTTCCGAAGCCCGGCCTTTCGCCTGAGTCAGCTTATCTGCAGCGGCCTTTTCCAGCTCCACGCGCCGTGCCTCAAAGGACTCGCGGTTGGATTTCGTAGCCCGCACGGCTTTCCCCTGAGGGATCAGAAAATTGCGTGCAAAACCGCCTTTGACCGCAACCTCGTCACCGAGATCACCGAGTTTGCCCATTCGCTCTAGGAGAATGACGTTCATCGCTGGCTCCTTTAATCGTGTGCGTCGCTGTAGGGCAACAACGCCAGATACCGCGCCCGCTTAACTTCTTTCGCAAGCCGGCGCTGAAACTGCGCGCTCGATCCCGTGATGCGGCTCGGGACAATCTTGCCGGTTTCGGTAACGAACTGCTTGAGCAGCTCAAGGTCTTTGTAATCGATTTCGTCGAGGTTGACGTTTACCCGCTGGAACTTGCGGCGACCGAAACGACGGCTCATGCGGAGGCCTCCTCATTGCTTGCTGCCGGCTCGCTGGACTCCTGAGAGGCTGCGCGCCGCTGGGCCGCTTCCTGCTCGCGCCGGCGTTCGCGCTCGCGATCCTTCTCCTGATCCTTGAGCTCTTCCTCGTAGATCTTGGAGTTGCCGACCTCGGCCGCCTTGCGGGAGATGATCATGTTGCGCAGTACCGCGTCGTTGAAGCGGAAGGCGCTCTCGAGCTCCTCGAGCGTGTCTCGATTAACCTCGATGTTCATGAGCGCGTAGTGCGCTTTGTGGATCTTATTGATCGGGTAGGCGAGCTGCCGTCGACCCCAATCTTCCGTACGGTGGACCGTACCTTCACCGCGCTCGATCAGTGCCTGATAGCGCTCGAGCATTCCTGCCACCTGATCGCTCTGATCCGGGTGAACGAGGAACACGATCTCGTAATGACGCATTCGCGTTCTCCTTTTTACCTTCGGATGATGCGCTGGAGCGACCTTTCGCCCCGACGCCTCAGCCCCCGGATCTGAGCACTCGTTGCGAGCGCGGCCAGCCGTGGAGCAAGTGTCCGCTGCAAGGACCCATGTCCAGCGCGCATAGCACAACTGAGCCTGGTCCATTTTGGCGGGGCGCGAAGGATAGCGGAGGCCGAACAGCCTCCGCAAGCTGGGCCTCAGGTGCGGCGCTGGCACCGACGGGCAAGCAAAGCCAGGGCACCGAGGCCGAGGAGACCGGCCGTGCCCGGTTCGATCACGTCGACGGAATAGAGCGCGATTGCACCGTCATTGTCTTCATATCCGGCCAATAACAGCAGTTCGCCCGTCGGGCTATCCATCGGACTGATGAAGGTCAGGCTCTCCGGTGCCAGGAGCCCGTCAGTGGCGTTGTTGATGTAGGCAAGAAACTCGGCATTCGTCGGATCGGTAATGTCGTAAATCAGCAGCCCGTTCTGGCGCTCCAGGCCCACCGCCAGATAGGCGGCACCGCCGAGATCGATGACCGCCAGCGCCTCCGGCTCAGGACCCTTGTCGTCGGAGCGTTCGTCGAACTCGTTGATCGGGTCACCGTCGTTGACGTTATGAAACGCCGGGTCGAGCTGCGCCAGCAGCGGCTCAAGGGAACCGGGATCAAACACCAGCTCACCGGTTTCGGCATTCCAGATGCTGAATGAGCGGGTGCCGGGCATGACGAAGTCTTCAAACTGACCGTCAGCGTTCAAACCGTCGACCGCCGAGATCCGCAGCCGCCCGAGGTTGTCCTCGTCCTGAAACGGTTCGCTGCCATCGGCGCGCGTATCGCCGTAACGCGCTCGAAGCTCGGCCAAAAACCTCGCCGCTACCTCATCAACGTCTAAACCCGCGATGCGGCTGACCCGATCCAAATCTTCCGGATGAAAGTCGCCCTCATTGGCGGTAACGAAGTACTCCGTGCCGGCGGAGCTGAACAACCCAAGGCTGTCCGGCATCGGCAGGCCGGTGACGGGGTCGACGATGTCGATGCCGTCGCGATTGGACGCATCAACGATCTGCTCGTTGGTACCGAGATTGAAAATGCTGCTCCAGGTGTTGGTTTCGAGGTCGAGCACCGCCACGCCGTTGGCCTCCTGCAGCGTCACGAACGCCTGGGTGCCCGATACCTTGATGAACTCGGGCTCAATGTTGGTTTCAAGCGTCGCGATGTCCGGCGTGTTGTTGCGTAGACCGTCGATGCTCACACCGGCCTGGAAGTTTGCCGCCGACTGAAAATCCACGGTGGTCACGTTGGCGTTGGTCACCGCCATGGCGTCGGCAACGCCGCTAACCGCGGAGAGATCGATGACGCTCACAGAGCCCGGCGCGCCACTTTCCCCGACGCCATCGCCGTAGGCCGTGTTTTCGCCTTCGTTGGCGACCACAAGGCGAGAACCGTCGGCAGAAAACGCCACGCTGTCGGGATGAAAGCCAACGTCGACGACGGCAAGCACGCGCTGATCATCCGGCGTGCCCGGTCGATAGTCGTACAGCGCGACCTTACCGACCTCGGTGCCGTTGGCATCGGGAATAAGCGCCACCGCACCGATGCCACGCCCCGCAGGATCAAGGGCCGTGGAGCTCGCGCCATCAATAGCGTCCTCGCTGCCGAAAGCATCGGTCAGATCGACGACGCCGCGCTCGCTAAAGGTGCCAGCGCTGTCGATCTCGAGGATCTGTACGCCCTGGAAGTCACCGGCCACCGTGCTGACGATGGTGTTGCCGTCGGCGGAGAAATCAACGATCTCGCCGTTGTCTTCCTCGCCGGAAAACGACGACAGCAGCTCAATGCTGCCAGCCTGAACGCTTACAGCGCCGAGCAGCGTGCTGCCGACAACGGTGCATTGCAGCGTACGCCGAACGGCATCGCGTAGTCCTGTCATCACGAGTGTCCCCCTCTGTCCCTTCCGCCTAACCAAAGTTGTGCTCACTTCAAGGAAGCCCGGCGGTGCCGGAAGCAGCGGGAAACTAAAGAACCTTGATGACATCTTTATGTCATCGGTCAGTCATCTTTCGGCCACGGAACGTGGCCCGTTTGCGGTGGGGGTTAGCTCGACCGTTGCGACCGCTGACGCACGGCTTCGAACAGCAACACGCCGGTCGCCACCGACACGTTCAGGCTGCTGACCGCACCCTGCATGGGGATACGGACCAGGTAATCGCAGTGCTCTCGGGTCAATCGGCGCAGGCCCGTGGCTTCGTTGCCGAGAATCAGCACCGCGGGCACGGCAAAGTCGACGCGATCCCAGGCTTCGGCGCCATCGTCGGCAGCACCGAACAACCACAGGCCGGCGTCTTTCAACGCACTCAGGCAGCGCGCCAGATTGCTGACCTCTACGATGAGAAGCTCCGCAAGCGCGCCGGCGGCGGTTTTTTCCACCAGCTCGTTGAGCGGTGCCGAGCCGCGCTTCGGCAGCACCACGGCATCCACACCGGCGGCGGCTGCAGACCGCAAGCAGGCGCCGAGGTTGCGGGGATCGGTAATCTCATCAAGGACCAGCAACAGTGGCCGCGGTCCGAAGCTCGGCAACCGTGCCAGAAGCTCAGCTTCCGTCGCCACCGCCACCGCCTGGCACTCCAGCGCAACACCTTGGTGCGACCCTTCACAGCGCTGGTCCAGGCGCCGCTTGTCGAGCAGTTCGACCCGCACACCGGCGGCCCGGGCCTGCTCAGCGAGGGTGCTCGTGCGCGGGTCGCGGCGACCCTTTTGCAGATAGAGCACGCGCGCCCGCTCCGGACGCTGGGCCAGCTGGGCCGCCACCGCATGGTGGCCATAGACCCAACTCATCGGCGCCGACCGCGGGAGCGCTGGGCGTGCCCGGCCGGTACCAGCCCCATGCGGCCGCGGGGCGGGTCGACGGAGGTTAAGGTCACCTGCATGCGATCGCCGAGGCGAAACCGTTTCCCCGATCGCTCGCCCACCAGCGACTGGTCGAGCGGCTGATACTGAAAGTAATCGCTGCCAAGCGTTGAGACGTGCACGAGCCCCTGGACGAATGCGCCATCAAGCTCCACGAACAGCCCGAACTCGGCCACACCGGTGACCGTGCCGCTCAAGTCCTGGCCGACGAACTGCGCCATGTACTCGCACTTCAACCAGGCGTCGACGCCCCAGCTCACTTCGTCGGCGCGCCGCTCCGTTTGCGACAGCTGCACGCCGAGATCCTCAAGCGCTGCAAGGTCGTAGACCGCCGCACCGCGGGGCATGCGACTTGGCGGCGGCAGCTCGGTCGCGCGCTGCTCGGGCGTCAACTTCAAGACCGCCTTGATCGCCCGGTGCACGATCAGGTCCGCATAGCGGCGAATCGGACTGGTGAAGTGCATGTAGCGCTTCAGCGCCAGACCAAAGTGACCGGCGTTCTTGGGCGCGTAGCAGGCCTGACTCAGGGACCGCAGCACCATGCTTTCAAGGAAGGAGGCATCGGCGCGCTGCTTTAAGCCAGTGACGGCTTGCTGAACGGTCTTTGGAGTCGGAATACCCTCGGGCAATTTGAGACCCGCCGTTGCCAGCACCTGGCGCAGCTGTTCGAGCTTCTCCTCCGGCGGCGGCTCATGAACGCGGTACATGCCGGGCACCTCGGCACCTTCGAGAAACCGTGCCGCGCAGACGTTGGCGGCAATCATTGCCTCTTCAATGAGCTTGTGGGCGTCGTTGCGAACTACCGGGTGAATGGCCACCGCGGCGTCGTTTTCGATTTCGATCCGCGCGTCCCGGCCCTCGAAGTCGAGGGCGCCGCGCTGTTCCCGTTCACCGCGCAGCGCGCCGTAGACCGCGTGCAGCTGTGACAAACTGTCGCGCACCGGTTCGGGTACGGGCAGTGCGGCGCTGGGGTCTTCGAGGAAAGCACCGACATCGGTATAGGTCAGCCGCGCCCAGGAGCGAATCAGCGCATCGTAAAACTGAAACCGGGTGACCCGCCCCTGCGCGGAGACGCGCATGTCACACACGAGCGCCAGTCGGTTTTCCTGTGGTCGTAGGGAACAGAGCCCGTTCGACAGCGCCTCCGGCAACATCGGCACAACACGATCCGGCAGATACACGGAGTTGCCGCGCAGTTGCGCTTCGTCGTCGAGCAGGCTGCCGCGTTTGACGTAATGCGCCACATCCGCGATCGCTACCACCAGCCGCGAACCCTTGCCCTGCGCCTCGGCGTATACGGCGTCATCGAAGTCGCGGGCGGTTTCACCATCGATGGTGACGAGCGGCAGTTCTCGAAGATCTTCCCGAACGCCGCCGGCCAAGGTAGACGCATTAACCTGCTTCGGTAGCCGCTCGACCACGGCCGCCATGCCCGCCGGCCATTCCCGGGGCACGTCGTGGGTGGCGAGCAGTGTTTCCGAAGCCTGGGCGACACCCCCGCCGCGGGCTACTCGCCCAGTCAGCGTGCCGCGGAGCCCATAACGATCTTCACCGAGGACATGGACCGTGACCGTATCCCCTTCGCGGTAGGTCCGAGGCACCGGGCCCTCAAGATTGATCCGTCCGCGCTGGGGTCCGCTGACCACCTCGACGTACGGATAGCGGACTTTGGTGTGGAGCAGGCCGACGGCATTGATGCCGGTCGCCGTTGTCTGGTCGATGCTAGCTTCGGCCGCCAGCTGTGTAGGTGACTTCGGTTCGGCGTCTTGAGCGCGCCGATGACGAACACGGCGGGTAACCAACCCGTATACGCCATCGCCGTCGTGCTGGATCAGATCTCGCTTCAGCGCTGATTTCAGCGTCACCATGAGCGTTCGGCGTCGTATACCGCTGACCGCATCGAGGCGTTGGCCGAGCTGCACTAGGGTCAGCGGTCCCTTACGAAGCACCGCCAGCAGCTCGTCCTCTGTGACAGCGTCGCGACCCGCCTTAGGCGTGCCTTTTCGTGCGCCTTTTTTCATAACCTTGTTGGCGCCCTTGCTCGCGTCTCGTCCCGACTGCGCGGACTTTCCCGAACGCCCTTTCTTACCCTTGGCCACATCGCGATCCTGTTCCCTGTGATTGAACGCCACCCCTGCCCCACCGGGATTCACCGGGTGCAGCACACAGAAACCTGTGACGCCGCAGCACCGGGACGTTCGTTGACAACAACGGGAGCGTTTCAGTACATTGCGCCCCCTGCAGATTTCGCGCAACCGAATTCAACCGCGCGAAACCCTTTGCCGAGGTGGCGGAATTGGTAGACGCGCTGGCTTCAGGTGCCAGTGGGGGCAACCCCGTGGAGGTTCAAGTCCTCTTCTCGGCACCACTTCAACGCATGCAGCCTCTACCCGATACCTGCACAGCGCCGCCGCCGAAAAAATGCGGGAGACTACGCCGCCGTGATTCAACTGCAGCCGCCGTTTCTTCTCTTTCTCGGCAACGCGCCGCGTCTCACCGACCTCAAAACCGCAGCCGGCGTACTGCAGTGGCGCCGTGACGATTGCCTGGCCGAATGCGTCAGTCACGACGACACGCCAACCCTCGGCTTGCCGCGCATGACACCCGAGACGGCGGCCGCGCAAGGCGCCCGCTCGCTGCTCGTCGGTGTTGCTCCCCTCGGGGGTCGTCTCGATCCGAGTTGGCTTCCCACCCTTACAGCAGCCCTCGACGCAAACTTAGTGATCGTCAGCGGTCTGCACAACCGACTGACAAGCTATCCCACGCTCGTCGCAGCGGCCCGGGGCCGCCCCGATGCCCTGCTCGATCTTCGGGTGCCGCCAACCGATCTATCCGTCGGGACCGGACGGCCGCGGAACGGCAAACGTGTATTGACCATCGGCAGCGACTGCGCCGTGGGAAAAAAATACACGGCCCTGGCTATGACCCAGGGCCTGCAGGCGCGGGGGGTGAGCGCCAGCTTCCATGCCACCGGGCAGACGGGACTTATGATCGCCGAACGCGGGGTACCGCTCGATGCTGTCCCCGCGGATTTCATTTCCGGCGCCGTTGAGCACCTGACCCCAGAGGCCGACGCGGAACATTGGCAGATCATCGAAGGTCAGGGCGCGCTGCATCACCCAGCCTATGCCGGCGTCAGCCTCGGCCTCTTGCACGGCGCGCAGGCCGACGCGCTGGTGCTCTGTCACGATCCACACCGAACGCACCTTGAAGATCTGGAGTCCTTCGCCATCCCGCCTTTGCGGGAGATCATTGCCGATGCCGAGCACGCGGCTCGGCGCACCAACTGCAATGCTCGGTGTATCGGTGTTGCCTTGAACACCGTTGCCCTGTCGGCGTTTGCAGCAGGGGAAGCCTGCGCGGCATTCGAGGCAGAGCTGCAGTTGCCCGTCACCGATCCCATGCGCCATGGCCCCGAGCGGTTACTGAACGCCCTGCTCGTCTAACGCCCCGCGCAGCCTGTATCTCTGCGCCGCACGGCCCTTATTTCTGAGCCGCACGGCCTTTATTTCTGCGCCGCACGGCGGGGCAACCTCCGGTAAACTGGAGGTGCGTTTGGAGCGCTGGGCAAAGCGGGGAGTAACCATGCACGATTTAATCATCCGTGGCGGCACGGTCGTTGACGGCACCGGTGCCGATGCCGTCGTCACCGACATCGCCGTTACCGACGGCAAAATTGCGGCGATCGGCGACCTGACAGCGAACCCGGGCGATTCAGCGAAACAACAGATCGACGCGCGCGGTGCCCTGGTCACGCCGGGCTTCGTCGACTTGCATACGCACCTTGACGCACAGATCGGTTGGGATCCGATGATGACGCCGATCAGCTGGCACGGAGTCACAACGGCGCTACTGGGCAACTGCGGCGTGACCTTCGCCCCCTGCAAACCGACGGACCGGGAACTCCTCGCCGGCATGATGGAAACGGTTGAGGACATCCCGCGCGATGCGATCCTCAACGGCCTGCCCTGGACCTGGGAAAGCTACGGCGACTACCTAAGCACGCTTAGCGAACTAAAACCGGCACTCAATGTCGGCGGCCTCATCGGTCACTGCGCGCTGCGCTACTACGTTATGGGGGAGCGCGGCGTTGCCGACGCGGCAACTCCGGCCGAGATCGACGCCATGGCGTCGCTCGCCGCCGAGGCCATTCGCGACGGCGCCGTGGGCTTCTCTACCTCGCGCTTTCTCGGTCACTATCTACCCGATGGCCGCCACGTCCCGGGCACGCACGCCGCGCACGAGGAACTGGTTGCGATCGCCCGCGCCGTCAGCGCCGCCGGCGGTCTGATGCAGAACGTACTCAATCTCGGTGGCGACTTTGACGGCGAGCTCGATCTGCTGCGTAAGCAGGCCGAGACCGGAGCCCGGGTGCTGTTCAGCACGACCGCCGGGACCACGTTCACCTTCGGTGACAAGCTAACGCAACGCATTGAGGCGATGCGCGCGGAAGGACTCGACGTCAACGCCATCTGTATCCCCCGAGGCTCGGGCTTCGTGTCGGGCCTACAGTGTCTGCCGCTGTGGAGTGGCGACCAGTGGCGCACCCTGCGGAACGTCGACTTCGAAACGCGGCTGGCAATGGTCAACGACGACCTCACCGTCGCCGAACTGATCGCCGAAGCCGAACGACGACCGTCCCGCTTCCCCGCGGAAGACGTGTTTTATCTCGGCAGCGATGCCGAGCCGGACTACACCGCTGGCGCCGAGCGCTCGCTGGGTTTCCTGGCGAGGGCCCATGGCGAATCACCGGCAGCGACCTGGTTGCGCACCGCACGGGACAGCGACGGCCAGGTGCTCTGGGTCCTGCGCATGTTCAACAAGAATCTCGACGCCGTAGCGCGCCTGATCAGCACTGACTGGTGCCTACCGAGCCTCGGCGATGCCGGTGCCCACGTCAGCCAGATCATGGACTCGGGCTGGGCGACCTTTACGCTGGCACACTGGCACCGCGATACGGGGCTCTACGACTTGCCGGAAGCCGTTCGGCGCCTGACCAGCGCACCAGCGCGGATCATGGGTCTGGATGACCGTGGCACTCTGGCCGTTGGACGCCGCGCCGACCTGAACGTGATCGACCTGGCGGCGCTCGGTGAACGAATGCCACGGATCGTGCACGACTTCCCGGGCGAGGCCCCACGTTTCATCCAGCAAAGCACAGGCTACCGGGCGACGGTGTGCAACGGCGCGGTGATTCTTGAAGACGGCGCCCTGACCGGAAGCCGCGCGGGGCAATTGGTTAATGTGCGATCCAGCACGTCCAGCCGGCAACGATCCGATGGAGCGCGGGCATTCGCGAACAGTTGATCGATCGTACCGCAGCGTAGAACACGAGCTTCAATCGGGTTGCTGCGGTGACAAAACAGACGAAACGGTGGACCTTGGGCGCTGTCGCCCTTGGTCTTGCAATACTTGTATTCGCCTCTACTCGGGTACTGGCAATCGAAGAGCCAGCATATCGGGTCACCGATCGGTTCGACGATGTAGAGATTCGCGCCTACGAGCCTTACCGCGTTGCGTCATTGATCGTCGAAGGCAGCTTCAAAGCCGCCGGAAACCGAGCCTTTCGCCCGCTCGTGGGCTACATCTCCGGTCGCAACGCGACCAACACGGAATACGCAATGACGGCGCCGGTCACCCAGCAGGCAGCCGGTCAGCAGTGGCGTATCGAATTCGTTTTGCCTGCGGGCACCACCCTCGCCGACCTACCGGCTCCGGAGAACGCCCAGATCGAGTTGCTGGAACGGCCAGCGCGAACCGTCGCCGCCGTCCGCTACTCGGGCGCCTGGTCCCAGGACCGCTATCAGCACTACGAACAATCGCTGCTTCAAACCCTCCAGGCGAACGGCTTCACGCGTTGCGGCGCGCCAGTCTGGGCGCGCTTTAACTCGCCCTTTGCACTGTGGTTTATGCGCCGAAATGAGGTGCAAGTCGACGTAGCCAAAGGCGCCTGCCCGGCACACTCCACCGACTAAGTACCCGCCGGCTTGCGCTCGCGAAGTGCCGCAACATTCCGTTCCCAGTTGCGACCGTCAAAGGGTTCAATCACCAGGTCCTCCAGGGGCACCGCATCAAGGCAGCGGGCATTGACGCTGACGCCATTGGGGTGCGAGCGCGGGATGTAGAAGGCTTTGACTCCACAACGCGAGCAGAACCTGTGGCGCGCCGTACCCGAGCCAAAGCGGTAGTCGGTCAGATGCTCCTCACCGGTGAGCAGCGTGAAGTCTTCCCGCGCTACGAGCAGGTGTAGAAACCCGACGGCCTCGCAGATCGAGCAATTGCACTCATCGACGGTGAACCGGTCGGGCACGATCACTTCGAAGCGGACGGCACCGCAGTGGCAGCCGCCGGAAAGTCGCTGGGTCATGGTTCAGATCTCTGGATCACAGCAACCATACCTCGAAACACGGCGCGCAGGACGCAGGCAAAAAGAAGCCCGCCAGGCGGCGGGCTTTCTCAGGCTGTAGGCGCCGCTGCGTCAGTTTTGACCGAGCGAGTAGACCAACCCGAGCTTGATCATTCGGCCAAAGGGCGAATGGTTGTACGCGTCGTAGTTCAGGTCGTTCGCCACCTGCGGCGGCTCTTCATCCGTCAGGTTAAACAGCGACAGCGAGATTGTGAGGTTCTCGATCATGTTATTGACGTAGGTCATGTCATGAGTCGTGAAGTCATCGATATCCCGCAGGTTGTCCGGCGTATCCGGCGCGAAATCGTCATAGCCAGACACAAAGCGCGCCGTGTAGCTCAGACGGTGCTGGTCGTTACCCCAGCGGAGAAAGAAGTTGTTCTTAAACTCTGGCAACGGGGTGAACGGCGTGTTTTCGTTCGAACGGCCGATGAAATCGCCACCCTCGGCTAACACGAGCCCTTCTTGACTTACGAAGTCATCGGACTCGTATTCCAGTGCATAGGTTCCTTCCACACCGACATCAAGCGAACCCGTGAGCACGTTGTCGAACGTGTAGCGGAAGACGTAGTCGAGACCGGTGGTGGTGATGTCCGATCCATTGATCACGAAGCGGCGAATTCGCTCGACCCCCGCCTGGCTCGTGCCCGTAGGTGTCAACCGCGTGCGCAAAATATCGCATTCGGGTGTGCCGACGCCGGCGCCGCCATCCTGGCACTGGAAGTTGCCGTAGGCCCCGACGATCTGGTTTGCACTCTCGAGCTGGAACGGGTCTTCAAAGTCGAAGGACCAGTAGTCGAGGGACGCGTAGAAGCTCTCGGTCTGGAAGATCGCACCGAAGTTCAGCGCAACCGCACTTTCTGGATCAAGATCAGGGTTACCTTCCGTATCGATGGCCTTGAATGCCAGCGCCGCACCGATAAACCCAAGGTTCGTGTTGGTGCCGCTGAGGTTACTTGCCGGTGGCCCGCGGAAGGTCGTAGAAGCCGATCCACGGAACGTCAGCTGGTCCGTAACATCCCAGCTCGCCGCCACCTTCGGATCGAAGCTGCTGCCGCCGTTATCAGACCCGTAGTCCTCGAAGCGCGCGGCGACCTGCATTTCAAAACGCTCTGAGAACGGCAGGTTCACCTCACCGAACACAGCGTAAATGTCGCGGTCGGTACTTTCCTCGTCCGTTGCCGCAAGGAACGCCAGCTGACCTGCACCGCCTGCGCCACAGTCCAGCGTGGACGTGTGACCCAACGTGATGGATGCCGGGTTGTTGAACGGACAGGGGTTGATGGCGCGGTTGGCCACGTCCTTCACCTGAAAGTCGAACTCATCGCGCCGCCATTGCACCCCAGCAGCCCAACCCATGGTTCCACCGCCGAGCTCGATTCCAGAATCCCCATTGAAAATGGCATCGAATACCAGCTGCTCATTGGTGGTGGTCGAACCCGTGTCCGCCGTTAACCAGTTGATCAGCGCATCAGAGTTTGCGACTGCCGGGTTGAACTGCGGGTTCACCGCACCGTTGACGGCCGACACCTGAATCGCATTTGAGAACGGGTTGTAGTACTCGCAGGGACCCACACCCGGGGTGCCAGTAGCCTGATCGCAGCCGGCTCCACCGAGCCCATCAATGGCAAAGGCCATGCGCTCAATGAACATGTCCGAACCACCGAGGCGCCGTTCGCGTTCGGACCAGCTGAGGCTCGTATCAAAGCCGATGCCGTTGCCGAACTCACCGGTAAAGCCGAAGGACAGCCGCATCGTGTCGGTCTCGCGCGCTGCCGACTCCGGCTGCCCGTTACGTCCAGCAACACCCAACATGCGCGACCAGCTGTAGGCGCCAACGTCGGCAGCGAGGACGTCCGGCGTGCCGTCAGCATCAAGATCAACGTCGCTGAACAGGCCCGGATTTTGCGCCTTCAGATCAACCAGTCCGGGGTGACTCGCATCGACGAAACGATCGGGGCCCGTCAGTGCCTGCGGCGGATAGGATGGCGAGGTATCCCAGGCGGCAATCTCCATTTGGTGGTACAGAGCCTCTGCATGGAAACTGACGGTGTCGCTGATGTCGTAGTTTACTTCACCAAAGACACGCAGGTTCTCTTCTTCCTCGATCAGGTTGTCAAAGAACGTGTACTGAAAGCGGCAAAAGCCGTTATTGAATCCCCCAAGGGCATCGCAGTTCGGATCCGCTCGAAGACCAAGCTGGAACGGAACCGTAGACGTACCTCCAGTACCGTTTGAAACCGCCGGCAACAGCGTGCCCGGGTTGCCGATTGAAGACCAACCGCCGGGCGCTGGATTCTCCGAGAAGGGCCGCAGCGCCCAGTCGCGATCGCGGATCTGCAGCTCACTGCGCTCGTCGTACTCAGCAGAAAGCGTGTAGTTCAGTCTGCCTGCCGATCCACCAAAGATGGCGCCCAGGTTTCGGTCGCCGTCGGAGCCGTCGATGTCCTGAAACGACCCTCGAAGCTCAAAGCCCTCGAAACTGTCGCGGGTAATGAAGTTCACCACCCCACCAATGGCGTCGGACCCGTAGAGTGCGGCAGCGCCGTCTTTCAAGATCTCGATACGACCAATCGCAATGCTCGGAATCGCTTTGATGTCGACGCCGTTCGTTTCCGTCGACACGTGTCGCTTGCTGTTGATCAACACCAACGTTCGCGCAGAGCCCAAGCCCCGCAGGTTGACGGTGCTCACGCCTTCGTTGCCCTGACCGCCGCGGGTATCGAACTGGTTGGTTTCTGCGAGCGCCCCGGAACTGACGTTCAGATTTCGGATCAGCTCATTCAGCGATGGGTTACCAACATCTTCAAGATCAGACATGTCGAGCACATCCACGGGCAACGCCGCATCTTCTGGCGTTCCTCGAATGAACGATCCCGTGACGATGACCTCTTCGATCTCTTCGTCCGCCGCGACGCTTGGAGCAGATAGGATGCTGAGGCCGAACAGCCCAGCAGGAACGAGCGCGCACGCCCGCCATAAAGATAGCTTGGGTGCCATCGTAATCTCCCCTCTTTGTTTAAGGTGAGTCTCCCGGCTCACCTGTCCCCAACGCTATGGAATTGTGACAGCGGAGTCAAATGCGGAAAAAGCACCGCAAGTCAAGCGGGGAAAGGTTCAGAAGGGTATGCGGTAGACGAAGAGAGAAGGTAGCAATGACCAAGCGCGGCGCAGGACCGCGCTCGGTTCAGACGCCGCAACCGCGGCGTCGGTAACGTTCGGACGAACGCTTAGAAGCCGTAGTTGAATCGAACGTAGACCATGCGGCCACGCGGATCGTGGACCTTGGTGTCGTAGCCGAACTCGTTGGCAGAACCGGCAACCACCGGTGGCTCTTCGTCGAATGCGTTCAGCATACCGAGGGTAATCCCCAGCTCAGACGTCTCGAACATCGGCATGCGGTAACCGTACTGCAGATCGACAACCCACCAGTCGTCGATCTCACCGGCGTTCGCACCGGTCGGCGATTGGTCTTCATAGGAGTCGATGTAGCGGAACACCGCGTTTGCAGAATGATTGCCGTTGTTCCAACCAACAACCGTGTTCGAGCGGAGCTGCGGAATCGGGTTGGCCAGAGGGCTGGTGTTGTTGCGGCTGCCCGCGCCGTCCCGCGTGCCCGCGCCGTTACCCGGATCCAGATCAAAGCTCAACACATAGCTCGAAGAACTCGAGATATTGAACTGGCCGATGCCCGTGTCAAAGAAGTAGCTGATATCGAAGTCGACACCGTCGGTCTCTGCAGACGCCGCGTTGAAGCGATTCACGAAGATGCGCAGCGGAACACCGGTAGACGGATCACGAAGGATCTGATCCGGGTTGGCTGCCGCCTGACAAGCGGCGGATGCCAGGAACTCAGCGCCCGTGGTGCATCCCGCGGCGTTGATCGCTGCATTTTCTGCGTTCAGGAGCTCCTGTCCGGATTCCTGCACAATGCGGTTCGTGTACTCAACGTTGTAGTAGTCGACGCTTATCGTCAGATTATCGATTGGCTCGACCGTGAAGCCGAGATTGAAGGTATCGGCTTCTTCCGGATCCAGATCAGCCGGGCTCGCCGTCCAACCGAGGAAGGTCGGGTTCGGTGAGGTCAGCGGATCCGAGGTCTGGTTCAGCGACGTGTCCTGCACGAACTGTTGGAACAGCGTCGGTGCCCGGAATGCCGTACCGAAGGTACCCCGCAGGGCGAGGCGACCGTTCTGCGTGCGATACAGCAGGCCAACTTTCGGATCGGTCGAATCAAAGCCGGTGCTGTAGTCCTCGTTACGCACGGCCAGCTGAGCTTCCAGCGTGCCGGCGTCGTTATCGAAGATCGGCACGAGCGCTTCAACGAAGAATGCATCGATCTCGCGCTCTGCGTTGGTATCCAGATCACCAATGAGGAACGCCAGGTCGCCGTTGTTGGCGTCGTCAGAGAGGTTAGCCACACGGCTTTCTTCCCGACGCTGGTAACCGAAGGCGACGCCAAGCGTACCGCCGGGAAGATCCACGACGTCCCCGGAGAAGATCAGATCGAAGGTGCTGAGCTCTGACTTAGTCTCGCTCTGGTTATCTGACGTTACCCAGTCGAGGATCTCTGGCGAATTCTCAACGCCGCTGCCCGGCGTAAAGCCGCTGGCGAAGGGATTGAGATACTCACAGTCGCCCACCCCGGCCGTACCGGTCAGCGGGCTGCACCGCGGCCCACCAAAGCCGGCGACACCGAGATTAATGCGCGACAGTACCTGGTCCACGGCCGTTGCCGTGTAGTCGTTCTGCGACCAGGTCCAGCTGGCGTCGTAGCCCCAGTTGCGCACGCCGAAGTCGCCATTGGCATTCAACACGAAGCGCGTCGTCTGGTGATCGCCTTCGTTGATCACGCGCCCGCTTCCCGGAGCGCCAAAGCCATCACCGATGACTCGGAAGCGACCGAGTACCGGTACGCCGTAGGGGTTACCGGGATGGCTCGCGTCGATCAGCGGGAAGGCCAGGTTCGGGAACGACGACGAGTAGCCGCCAACGCTTTCGTTGCGGGCTACGCCCAGTTCGCCGCGCAGCGTCAGCGCTTCGCTGAAATAGTGCTCACCCACGACGTAGGCGGACAACCGCTGCTCGTCGGGAACCAGCGAATAAGCCGGACCAAAATCAAAGAGACACAGTGACGTGCCGCCGCCGGTCGGCAGTACCGTGGCACCGGTGGCGCCGGCGCAGCCAGGATCGGCGTTGAACGCACCCGGTACCGCGTCCGGGACGAGAGGTGACGGCGCTAGCGGCAGGTACGAGCCCGGCTGGCCAAAGGTGGACTGAGTCTTCGTCGGAAGGTTTCGCTCGCCGAGAGTCAGCTCGGACCGATCGAAGTAGCTGGCAGCGAACACGAGGCTCGAGGTGTCGTTCGATGCACCCCAGATCATGGCGATCTCCTGATCTTCCTGATCGTCGCTGTCGCCCGTCGCCTGGTAGTTGTAGCGAACTTCAAAGCCCTCGAAGTTGTCGCGGGTCTTGTAGTTCACGACACCGGCAACCGCGTCGGAACCGAAGATAGCAGCGGCACCATCTTTCAGTACTTCGATGTTCTCGAGCATGATCAGCGGCATAAGGCTGTTGATGTCGGTGAACGTGTCGCCGCCGTTTGCCGTCGCACTCGATACGGTCTGGCGTCGACCGTTGATTAACACCAGCGTTGAGCCGAGACCCAGGCCTCGAAGGTTAACGTTTGCCGTTCCCGGCGTACCGCCCTGTGTCAGAGCGTCGGCCTGGTTTTCAGAACCGGTATTGCTCGGCAGCCAGCGGAACAGTTCCTGTCCCGTGATGATGCCGGTGTTGTCAATGTCTTCGAGACCAACGTTGGTGATCGGCGAAACGCTGTCGACCTGGCTGGTTCGTTTGATGAAGGAGCCGGTTACAACGACCTCTTCGATTTCGCCTTCGGCGGCCTGCGCGCTTGCGCCCGACAGGACCAGAGGCAGTGTGGTGAGCAGCACCCACCACAGCTTACGGAAGCTGTGCATAGACTATCCCCTGCTATTTACGTGGCGTGCGAGCCTCTCTCCTCTCGCACGGACCGCGAAACTAGGTAAAACTTTCCGCCGCGTCAACAACCTGTTGGACGCTTTTCACAAAGTGGTGCATCTCTACGGCGGGTGTCAGCGCAGGGATCGCGGG
The DNA here is from genome assembly GCA_039198065.1 of Pseudomonadota bacterium. Classification (GTDB taxonomy): domain Bacteria; phylum Pseudomonadota; class Gammaproteobacteria; order Pseudomonadales; family Azotimanducaceae; genus CALHVX01. The sequence continues at coordinate 66,312 of JBCCTU010000010.1, read as the reverse complement.
TTCACATCGGGGTGCTCGCTATTCGAGCGTCGCGTAGTTCGTCGAACGATCGTCGCTGCGCATTCCACGAATTGCTGCAGTGCACGATGCTAGGTCGGCAAGGTATTGGTCGATAACCCCCGTGTTGCTGTTGCTTACGGTCATATGAAGGCTATCCGGGGGCGTTTGACGGTCGTGGAACCAGCCTTTTTGCTGCAGTGCATCAGCCAGGGCAAACACATCGACAGACGTAGCCGCTGCCGCATCGGCGGCCATCGCGACCAAATGATACTGACCGACACCGAGGGTTTTGATCCCATCGATCTGAGCGATACCGGCGCGAATCTGATCGGCGTTATCTAAGGTCTGCTGCGTCAGCGCAGTGTATCCGTCGACGCCGAGATGCTGGATGACTGCCCAGGCTGCCGCCATGGGCAGACCGGACCGCGTGCCCTGTAGCCCTGGGGACGCGTAGAAACCGCCAAGCCAGCCGTCGAACACGAAGGTCTGGTAGCGCCGCAGCGCTTTGCTGCGATGCAATATCACGGAAACCCCTTTCGGCGAATAGCCGAGCTTGTGGATGTCCGCGGAGATCGAATGCACGCCGTCAACGCGAAAGTCCCAGGGCGGCACCTGCCGACCGAGCCGCTCGACGAACGGCAATACGAAGCCGCCCATGCAGGCATCGATATGACAGTTGGCATCAACGGTCGCCGCCAGCGCCGCAATCTCAGGAATCGGATCGACCACGCCCTGGGGGTACTGCGGTGCAGATCCGACCACCAACACGGTTCGATCGTTCACCTGTGCCGCCATGGCATCGACATCGGCGGTCCAGTCGGCCTTTACCGGCGTCTTGCGAATCGCAAGACCGAACAGATGCGCGGCTTTATGGAAGGCCGCATGCGCCGACTCGGCAAGCACGATCTCGCCCTCACCTTCACCGATGCCGCGCTCCTCCTGCGCCCGTTCCCGGGCAGCGAGCACGCCACAGAGAATCGACTCCGTACCACCGCTGGTGAGAAAGCCCGCCGCGCCAGCCGGTGCATTCAGCAGTTCCGCGGTCCAACCCACGCACTCCGACTGAATCGCACCAAGCGATGGAAAGGCCTTAGTGTTAAGCGCGTTCTCGTGCAGATAAAGGCGCGCGGCTCGCTCCGCCACTTCATGAACGCCGGGCCCACCGTTGTAGACCATGCCGAAGGTGCGACCGTCTTCCCAGCGCACGTCGTGGGCGCGCTTTTCATCAAGTTCCGCGAGCACCTCATCAACGGCTCGACCACTCTGTTTCAAAAACCGATGCTCAGTCACTGAGCGCCTCCGATCATTTCAAGCGTTCCTGACTACAGTACCCGAACGGCGCCGGTGGGTAAGCCGTCGATGGTCCAGCTGCCGACGCGATAACGGATCAGCCGCAATACGGGATAGCCAACGGCGGCACACATTCGCCGCACCTGACGATTGCGACCCTCCTTGAGGGTGAGCTCAAGCCACCGGGTGGGAATCTCACGACGAAAGCGCACTGGTGGGTCCCGGGGCCACAACGACGGGGGTGTGTCCATCACCCGGCATCGAGCCGGCGCCGTCATGCCATCCTTGAGCTGCACGCCGGCGGCGAGCGCCTCGCAGGCTGCGACGCTTGGATCCCCATCGACCTGAACCCAATAGCACTTGCTCACACCTTCATCGGGATGACTCAGCCGGTGTTTAAGTTGCCCATCGTTAGTGAGCACCAGCAAGCCTTCACTGTCACGATCGAGGCGGCCGCAGGGATAGACGCCGGGCACCGTCACATAGTCAGCACAGGTGGCGCGTCCCGACGCGTCGGTGAACTGGGACAGCACGCCATAGGGTTTATTGAACAGCACGATTGTGCGACCCACGGGCACGGTCTGATCTTTCTTTGCAGTCACCTCGGTATGGTATCGGCTCTGCACTGACGAACGTCGACTAACCAACCGCCGTGACCGACCTACTGACCCTCACCAACCAGGGCATCTATTGCCCCACGGGCGACTTCTACATCGATCCCTGGCCGAACGGCGCTGAGCCGCGGCCGGCGCTTGCGATCGTGACCCACGGGCACGCCGACCATGCGCGCCCCGGGAGTACGCGCTATCTGGCAACACCGGGCACGGCGGCCATCATGCGCGCTCGCATGGGCGCCGACGTGCCCGTGGACACGCTGGACTACCGAGTCCAGCGCCGCTTTGGCGCCGTGGACGTCAGCCTGCACCCCGCCGGTCACGTGCTTGGCTCGGCCCAGGTCCGAGTCAGCGACGGCAGGGAAACCTGGGTGGCATCCGGTGACTTCAAGCGCGATCGGGACCCGAGCTGCGAACCGTTTGAAGTCGTACCCTGCGATACCTTCATTACCGAAGCCACCTTTGCGCTGCCGATCTATCGCTGGCCCGACGGCCGCGACGTGGTGCGCTCACTCCTCGACTGGTGGCGCGGCAATCTCGAACGCGATCGAGCCACGGTGCTGTTCTGCTACGCCCTCGGTAAAGCACAGCGCGTGCTTGCGGAACTGCATGCGCTGGCGGCCACCGAAACCTTGCCGGGCGACGTGCTGCTCCACGGTGCGATGACCAAGTTGATCGACGTCTACCGGGATCACGCGGTGTCACTTCACCCCACCACCCCGGTCACCGCCGTCGACGATCGCCAACGTTTACGCCGTGCGTTGACACTGGCACCCCCATCGGCCGCCGGCAGTTCCTGGATGCGCCGCTTCGGCACCCATCGCAGCGGCTTCGTCAGCGGCTGGATGCGGGTGCGCGGTAACCGCCGCCGTCGCGGTTACGACCGCGGTTTCGTGCTTTCGGACCACGCCGACTGGCCGGCACTGCTGACCACGATTGAAGAAAACGGTGCCCGTCGGGTTCTGGCGACGCACGGCAAGACCGAAGTCCTGGTGCGCTTTCTGCGCGAGCGAGGTGTCGACGCCGCGGAGTTGAAGACCCGCTTCGGTGAGGAAGAGGCGCCGTGAAGCGGTTCACCGAGCTGTACCTGCGGCTCGATCAGTCCAACGCCACCAACGACAAGTTGGAAGCGCTGACCGACTACCTGCGCGAGGCCCCGCCGGCCGACGCCGCCTGGGCCGTGTACTTTCTTTCCGGTCGACGGCTGAAGCGTCTGCTTAAGCGCGCCGACCTGAAGCAGTGGGCGCTCGACGCGTCGGGGTATCCCGAATGGGTGCTCGCGGAAACCTATGAGGCCGTCGGCGATCTGGCGGAAACGATCGCGCTACTGCTGCCAGATCGCGATACCTCAAGCGGCCCGGCCAACGACGATCGGTGTCTGCGCAACTGGATCGAAGAACGCTTGATTCCGCTGGGTCGGGAACCGGAGGAGACGCAAGGACAACGACTGAAGACCTGGTGGGCAACGCAGTCGGCGGACGAGCGGTTTGTCTTGAACAAACTGATGACCGGTGCGCTGCGGGTCGGCGTATCGCAAAAACTGGTCACGCGCGCGCTGGCCCAGCACTTCGACACGGAGCCGGCGCTCATCGCCCAGCGGATGATGGGCGACTGGGAACCGACGGCGGAGTTCTTCGCCTTCCTCGAAACCGGCGACGGTCTCGAGCAGAACCTCGCTGCCCCCTACCCGTTCTTCCTTGCCGCGCCGCTCGAGCAGGTACCGACGGAGCTCGGCGATGCCAGCGACTGGCAGGCGGAATGGAAATGGGACGGTATCCGCGCGCAGATCATTCGCCGCCAGGGCGACATTGCCATCTGGTCCCGGGGCGAGGAGCGCCTGGATGCGCGCTTTCCCGAGATCGAGGCGGCTCTGGGTCAGCTGCCGGACGGCACGGTGCTCGATGGCGAGATTCTCGGCTTTCTCGGCGACGCCCCTGAGCCACGCTACACGTTCGCCGCGCTGCAGCCTCGCATCGGTCGCAAAAAGCCGAGCGCGCGCATCCTCGAAAGCCATCCGGTCGAATTCATGGCCTATGACCTGCTCGAACTCGGCGGAGTCGACTGCCGGGAACTGCCGCTTGCCGAGCGGCGCAAACGGCTCGCGGAGCTGCTGGCAACGACCCACGGCGAATTAAAACTGTCGCCGGTGGTGAACGCCGACGACTGGTCGGCGCTCACGGCAGCCCGGGAGCAGAGCCGCGAGCGCGGCGTCGAAGGGCTGATGCTGAAAGAGAAAGCGAGCGCTTACGGTGTCGGGCGTCAGCGCGGCAGCTGGTGGAAGTGGAAAGTCGAGCCGTACACGGTCGACGCTGTGCTGCTGTACGCGCAGCCCGGGAGCGGCCGCCGCAGCAATCTCTTTACCGACTACACCTTCGGCGTATGGCAGGACGGCCAGCTCGTCACGCTCTGCAAAGCTTACTCGGGACTGGACAACGCCGAGATCCGCGAGCTCGACCGCTGGATCCGTGGCAACACCCTCGAGCGCTTCGGTCCCGTTCGCGCGGTGCCGGCCGTGCACGTGTTTGAAATCGGGTTTGAGGCAATCTGGCCGTCGAAACGACACAAGGCCGGCTTCGCGTTGCGATTCCCGCGCATTCTGCGCTGGCGCCGCGACCTCGCGCCAGCGGATGCGGAACAGCTCGTGGACGTCGCCCGCTTAGCGGGCGCGGCTGAGGACTAAGGACGAAAGACTAAGGTCGATAGACTACGGACTAGGTGAGTAGCCGCCGTCGACACCCTTAGTGAACACCCCCACCGCGTCATGCGCGTGGAGGCTTTCATGGTGTTCCACACGCACCCAGAAATCGGCGAGGCGTTGATCGTCGGCGAGCATCGACTTGAGCTTGCGGCTCGAGTCTTCAATGAACATGAGGTTCTGGCCGTTAAGCCGCGCAAACTCCTGCTCGTCTTCACGCTTGACCGCCGTTTGTACCGGCGTTTTCAGTGTTCCTTCGATGCGATCAATCAGATCAGTGATGGGGAAGTCTTCCACGCCTTCAGCCAACCGAAACAATACTCGGCCGGTGCTGCGCTGGCTGTGTGGCGTCGCCACAATGCCCTGCTCCGTCCCCAACCACTGATGCACGGCGGCGGCATCAACGAACCCGTTGGTACCAAAGTCCTTGGCGAACTGCTCTTGGATGAGCTGCCGCGCCAGGGCCGCCGAGGCCGGGCAGGTCGACGAGTACTTCACCGCCAACTTCACCTCTAGGGCAATCTGCCCGTCGACGAGCGTACCCGTGATCTCCACCGGGTAGGCGTGCCAGCCCGAGTTTTCGCTGACCAGCGCCGGTCGCCGAAGAAAGTAGTCGAAACTGAAGCGAACGAACGCCTTACCGCTGAGCCCCCGATGCGACTCGAGCATCGAATGCAGCAGCAGCTTCAGGCCCGGGGCGCTCAAGGGTCGAGTTTCGGCGTGCTCGTCGAGAATCAAATACAGGCGCGACATGTGAATGCCTTTGGCCTGCGGATCGGCGAGGTCCACGTACACCTGAACGCGGGACTGCACCGCTTGCACCTTGCCGCTGTCTCGGATCAACAGCGGCTGGCTGATGTCACTCATGCCAACCCAGTCCAGGGACGCACCCAGCGCCTTTAGCTGGGCGCCCTGAATGTCCGGCATGTCGCGTAGTAATACTGTACTCATTGCTCTTCGCCCATCAGTCCCGTGCAGCCAGTTCCCGCTCCGTTAAGGGCCGCGCCGCGTCGGTCAGCAGTACCGGAACACCATCCTGGATCGGATACGCCAGCTGGCTCTCGCGACACCAGAGTTCGCCGCGGTCGGCACTCAGCACCAGCGGTGCGCGCGAGGCCGGACAGACCAGCAGTTCCAGCAACCTGGAATCGATGTGTGCCCGCTCCGACATAGCCAATCTCCGCTCCCGTAGACGGTTCCGCCTTTTCCGGAACCCTACTCTGGACCGCGTACCTTACCAGTGCATTGCGATCCCCAGAATGCACGGATAGGGAACATTTGATAGTGAAATGCGGTCGATACGCAAACGACCTGCCTGGAAGTGCCGGGTGATTCGGCCCAGCGCTTACTGCTCGAAGGGGCTTTTCAGCACGATCGTGTCCTCCCGATCCGGTCCCGTCGAGACGATATGGATGGGGACGCCGACCAATTCCTCAAGACGGCTGAGGTAGTGCCGCGCCCCAGCCGGAAGCGCATCGTAGTCCCGAGCGCCGTGCGTCGACCCGTCCCAGCCCGCAAGCTCCTCGTAGACGGGCTCGATTTCATCGTAATACGCGCTACCGAGCTGCGCCGGCTCAGCGTCTGCGTCCGGATGCCGGTAATCAACACAGATCTTCAGCTGCTCCATACCATCCAGGACATCGAGCTTAGTCACACAGAGACCGGACAGTGAGTTGATTCGGGCCGCGGTACGCAGTGCCACGGCGTCGAACCACCCGCAACGCCGCGGTCGCCCCGTAGTCGCGCCAAACTCATGCCCGCGCTCGGCTAGGCCGCTGCCGACCGCATCAAAGAGCTCGGTTGGAAACGGACCCGAACCCACCCGGGTGGCGTAGGCCTTGGTAATACCGAGCACATAGTCGAAGTTGAGCGGGCCAAAGCCGGCGCCCGCCGAAGCGCCACCGGCGGTCGTATTCGACGACGTGACGTACGGATAGGTCCCAAGGTCCACATCAAGGAGCGCCCCCTGGGCGCCTTCGAACAACAGTTGATGGCCATCGTGGCGCAACGCGTCCAGGCGCGGAACGATGTCCCGCACCATGGGTTTGAGCTCTTCCGCGTAGGCGCCGCACTCGTCAAGCATCCGCGGAACGTCCACGGCATCCCGGTGGTAGTACTGGGTGAGTACGAAGTTTTGGTAGTCGGCAACTTCCGACAGCTGAGCAGCAAAGCGCTGCCAATCGAACAGATCGCCAACCCGGAGTCCGCGCCGCGCCGCCTTGTCTTCGTATGCCGGACCGATACCTCGGCCGGTCGTACCAATTTTCTGCCGTCCCCGGGCCGCCTCGCGGGCATTATCGAGGGCTACGTGGTACGGCAGGATGAGCGGACAGGCCGGCGAAATGTGTAGCCGGTCGCGGACGCTGACGCCCTTAGCTTCGAGAGCCCGCACTTCCGTAAGCAGCGATGTCGGCTCGAGCACCACACCGTTGCCAATCATGCATTCGACCGCCGGTCGGAGGATGCCCGAAGGAATCAGGTGCAACACGGTCTTGTGACCGTCGATGACCAGCGTGTGGCCGGCGTTGTGGCCGCCCTGAAATCGCACTACCGCCGCCGCCGACTCCGTCAGCAGATCGACGATCTTGCCCTTGCCTTCATCACCCCATTGGGTGCCAATCACAACGACGCTGTTACCCATGGCGAATCCTCATGCCGGCAGCGGCCGTTCGACCAATGACCAATCCGCACCGGACCAACGCAGTTCGCTGTCGCACTCAGGGTTCGGTTCGTCGCTCTTATTCAACGCAAGCACCACCCGCCGGCCGTCGGCGCGCAGCGCGTCGACGGTTTCCCAAAGCAGCGATCGGCTGTGAGCGTCGGCCGATGCCAGCGCGGCAAAAGAAACCCAGGTCGTTGCCTTAGGAACGAACGACTGCTGCGTCGACAGCAGCGGTCGCAGGCTGACATCGAACCCAGTCGCAGGCCGCGGCGCGCCAAACGCGTCACCGGCGCCATCGAAGCGACCGCCCCGCGCCAAGGCCCGACCCTGGCGACGGTGATAGGCGGCGAAGATCGGGCCCGTGTGATAGCCAAACCCGGTGAGCTCAGACAGGTCGTAGCGCAGCTCCTGTGTCGTGACCCGCGCGCGCACGTCGGTCGACAGCTGTTCGAGGGCATCAATGGCTACCCCGGCCGCGGCGCAGTCGCGCCCGAGCACCGCCCGGGCGTCATCGAGCACCCGAGCATCACCCATGAGCCCGGGCAGCGCAGACAGCGCGTCCCGCAGAGCGGACCGAGGCAGCAGCGCCGCGATGTCGGCTTCGGACTTGAGCTGCACGGCGTCAAACAGCTGCGACGCCGTCGTCGCACTGACCTCGTTGCCATCCAGTAGTGCTTTGAAGATACCCATGTGACCGAGCACCACCAGCACATCGTCAAGACCTCCGGCCTCAAGGACCGCAAGCATCAGTGCAATGATTTCCGCATCGGCGGTGAGTTCGCTGACGCCGAAGATCTCCGCACCGGCCTTAAGCGGCACGCGGCTTTCGTGTACGCCGACGGGATTGGCAAACACGACCGGGCCGGCGTAGCACAACCGGCTGACCGTTCCTTCGGCAACGTGCTGCGCATCTACCCGGATGGCCTGCGAGGTGAAATCCGTACGCACGCCAAGCAGGCGTCCGCTGCGCTGATCGGTGGATTTGAGGGTCTGTAGATCCATGTCACCGCTGGCAGTCACCAGCAGCGAGTCCAGATACTCCACCAGCGGTGGATCGATCAGATCAAACCCCCAGCGATGGAACACGTCGAGCACCTCGCGGCGCAGGTGTTCCATCTGCCGGGCGACGGGCGGCAGCAGCTCATCGACACCGTCGGGCAGCTGCCAACGTGGGTTGGTCATAGGAACGCGACTCGCGGACGACTAGCTGCCGTCGTTCTTGAGGTACTTAAAGAACTCGCTGTTGGGATCGAGGATCAGCAGGTCGTCTTTGCCACCGAACACGCTGCCATAGGCGTTGATGCTGCGGTAGAACTCATAGAACTCAGGATCCTGCTCGTAGGCGGCCGCATAGATACCGGCTGCCTTTGCATCGCCGTCGCCGCGAATCTGCTCGGCTTCGTTGTAAGCGTCGGCCTGCAGAACCACCGTTTGTCGCTCCGCATCGGCACGGATCGCCAGCGCCCGTTCACGCCCTTGAGCGCGATACTGTTCCGCTTCAATGTGGCGTTCCGAGTTCATGCGATCGTAGACCGACTCCGACACCGCCTGCGGTAGATCGATGCGCTTAACCCGCACGTCGATGACTTCGACACCAGCGGCGGTGAGCATCACGGAGTTCAGCTCATCGGTCAGTTCCTGCATCAACAGATCACGCTGCCCGGAGATGACCTCGTGCATGTCGCGTCGACCAATCTGGTTACGCAATCCTTCGTTGACCCGCTCCTGTAGAATTCGTTCGGCGCGCAGCTCCTCGCCCGAGGTAGCTTTGTAATACAGCGGTACGTCGGCCACGCGCCACTTGATGAAGGAATCAACGATCAGCGGTTTTTGTTCCTGCGTGTAGTACGTCTCCGCAAGCGAATCGACGGTCAGCACGCGCGCATCGAACTTTTTGACCGTGTTCATGAGCGGCACCTTGAAATGCAGCCCTGGCTGGACGTCAGTGCTAACGACCGCGCCAAACTTCAACAGGATGGCGCGCTCCGTTTGATGCACGGTGTACACACTGGCGCTCAAGGCAAGGACGGCAAGGCCAGCAATGAGAATGAGAACGAGATTACGGGTACTCATGATGCCTCCCAGCCTCAGCGCGTATCACGGCGCCGCGTCAGCGGTGCCCGGTTGGTGATGTCTCGAACCCGCTCATCGACAAGGCTGCGAACGGTTTCCGGATTGATCCGCGGATCGTTGGCGCTGGCCTGGGCGATCTTATCGAGCGGCAAATAAAGCAGATTGTTCCCACCTTCCACGTCGACGAGCACTTTCGAGCTCTGCGTGAGGAGCTGTTCCATGGCATCGATGTACAGCCGGTCGCGGGTGACTTTTTCCGCCTGACTGTACTCCGCAAAGAGTTTGGTGAAGCGCGACGATTCACCCTCTGCCTGAGCAACGACGCGATCGCGGTAGGCCTTGGCCTGCTCCCGCAGCCGTTCCGCCTCACCCTTGGCCTCGGGAACAATTTTTTCCGCGTAGGCGTTCGCTTCGTTAATGAAGCGTTGTTCGTCTTCCTTTGCCTTCTGCACGTCGTCGAACGCTTCCCTCACCTCGTTCGGCGGCGCACTTTCATCGATGTTCACCTTGGTCACGAGATAGCCCGTGCCGTAGCGATCGAGGTAGGACTGCAAGCGGTCCTGCACTTCGGCCGCGATCGCCGCGCGGCCCGTAGTAATGATCGGTTCCATCTTCGAGCCACCAACGACGTGGCGGAGAGCGCTTTCCGTTGCGTTGTCGAGGCTGCTCTCGGGCGTGCGGACGTTAACCAGATGCGCAAGGGCATCGTTAATGACGTACTGAACCGTGAGCTTAACGTCGACGATGTTCTCGTCTTCCGTAAGCATCAGCGCCTTATGCGTGTGGCTGTTAACCCGCGTGACATTGACCAGCTCGACGGTCTCGAGCATCGGTGCGTACCACGCCAGACCCGGTTGAACGATTTCCGGCTTGGCTTTACCAAAGCGAAACTCGACCGCACGCTCCTGTTCGTCGACCTGATAAAAGCCCGACAGCCCGAACAGTACCAGCGCAGCGACGGCAATGAAGCCGAGGCTCGACGCCGAGGGCCCCCGGGGACCGCCGCCGCCACCCTTACCGCCGCCGAAGATGCCCGCGAGCTGGTTCTGCAGCTTGCGAAACGCTTCATCGAGATCCGGGGGTCCCTGCTCATTGCGATTGCCCCAGGGGTCTTTATCGCCGCCGGGTTCATTCCAGGCCATGCTGTTGTGCTCCGTAACGTAGGTCGTTCGCGTCGGCTGCGCTGGAATCAGCTGCCGATCGCTCCGAGGGGCGCCGTCAGCGCCCGCTCGGGTTCGGATAACGCCGCGCGTTGAATCACAACGCCGGGTTCCGTAGCCAGCCGGTCGCGTTGAGCGTCATCCAGACTGGCAAGAAGCCGAATTGTACCATCGGCCGCGGTCGCTTCTGCGTCGACAAGCCCCTGCTCGTAGAGCCGCGCGCGCAATCTGCCCGCACTCGGGGGCAAGGACACGACCAGCTGCGTGACCGGCCCGCGAAGCGCGAGCCCGAGCGTATCCAGCAACTCTTCGACGCCGGTACCGTCGCGGGCACTGATGGCGACGGCCCGCCCGGTGCCGAGGAGCGCCCGCGGAACAGTTTTCGACTCGAGCTGATCAAATTTGTTCAACACCCGCAGCTGCGGCACGTCCTGTGCGTCGATTTCCTCGAGCACCTGGTCCACGGCCTGAATCTGCTCTTCCGGCTCCGCGGCGCTGACGTCGATGACGTGCAGCAGCAGCTCAGCACGGGCGACGTCCTCGAGCGTCGATTTGAACGCGTCTACCAGGGAGTGCGGCAGCTGCGAGATGAAGCCGACGGTGTCACTCAAGACGACGGGCCCAACCCCCGGCAGGTCGAGCTGCCGGCTGGTCGGATCGAGGGTCGCAAACAGCCGGTCCTCGGCTAATACGTTGGCTTCCGTGAGCCGATTGAACAACGTCGACTTGCCCGCGTTGGTGTAGCCGACGAGCGCAATCAAAGGCACGTCCTGCCGCTCCCGGCGCCGGCGTCGCGACGCGCGCTGGCGTTCGACCGTCGCCAGGCGGGCGCTGGTTGCTTTAACCCGCTCGGCCAGCATGCGCTGATCCATCTCGATCTGCGTTTCGCCAGCACCGCGCATGCCGATACCGCCCTTTTGCCGGTCCAGGTGGGTCCAACCGCGCACGAGCCGGGTCTGGGCGTGTCGCAGCTGCGCCAGCTCCACCTGCAGCTTGCCCTCGTGGCTCGCCGCCCGATCCGCGAAAATGTGCAGGATCAACTCCGTGCGCGGCATAACCCGCGCATCGAGCGCCTGTTCGAGGTTGCGCTGCTGTCCCGGACCGACGTCGTGGTTGAGCAGCAGCAGATTGGCGTCGTGTGCTGCCATGACAGACTTCAGCTCATCGACCTTGCCGGCACCAAGAAACAGCCGCGGATGCGGTTCAGCGCGCGTTTGTTCGACGCACGCGCAGACCTCAAGACCGGCGCCGATGGCGAGATCGCGGGTCTCCTCCGGATCCGGTGCGGTGGGCAATGCGTTGTGAGTGGAACAACGCAGGGTCACGAGCACGGCCCGCCGTCCGAGCTCTGGGCGTTCAAAAAACACGATGGATCGGCCGACCGAGTCAGGACTCGGCCGCGCTGGCCTCCGGTTGATTGCCGCTCAGCTTGACGGCACGGGATGGCACGACCGTCGAGATGGCGTGTTTGTAGACCATCTGACTGACTGAGTTACGCAACAGCACCACGAACTGATCGAAGGACTCAATCTGGCCCTGCAGCTTGATGCCGTTGACGAGGTAGATGGATACGGGAATCCGCTCCTTGCGAAGCGTATTCAGATAAGGGTCTTGTAACGAGTGCCCTTTTGACATGCAGTCCTCCTGGGTTGCCGCCCTCGCCCCGCAACCTCCGGGGCATCAAAAAACTGGCGACAAACCGCGTTCGGGGTCGGGTACGGGTTCCAGCCGTTGGTTCGGGTCCTAGCGTACCGTCGCGACCGTGTGACGCCCGACGGCAGGGTGGCACGGGCGCCCGCGAGCGGGTACTTCTTTACCGTGCGCCTAAGGAATATGGCCGTCGACCTGCGGATTTGCAAGGTACTCGACGATTCGGTCTGCCTGTCGTTCGACCGCGTCCTGACCGCGCCAGAGCGGTTCCGCCGCGATGCGTTCCAGCTCGTCCCAACCGCGCATCCAGGTGAGCTGGCGTTTCGCCAGCTGCCGCGTCGCGGCCTGACCGCGGCGCCGCAGCTCATCGTGGTCGAAACGGCCCTCGAGAAAGTCCCACACCTGCCGGTAGCCGACGGCGCGAACCGACGGCAGCTGCGGGTCAAGGTCCCCGCGCGCGCGCAGCTGCGAGACCTCATCGATCAACCCACCGTCGAGCATGGCGTCAAAACGCATCTCGATCCGCCGGTGCAGCTGCGCCCGATCTTCCACCCACAGGCCCAGCACCCGCGGTCGCTGCCCGGTAGCTAGAGGAATGCGCTGGGCTGCGTCTTCCAGCGGCGCCGCGCGCCACCACTCGGAAATTGGCCGGCCGGTGAGACGGTACACCTCAAGCGCCCGCAAGAGGCGTTGCCGGTTGGCCGGATGAATGGTCGCCGCGGCGGCCGGATCCGCCACTTCGAGTTCGGCGTGCAGGGCCGGCAACCCCCGTTCCTGTGCCTCGGCCTCGAGCGCTGCCCGTGTCTGGGCATCGGCGGCCGGCAGAGCCGTCAGGCCATAGCAGAACGCCCGGGCGTAGAGCATCGTACCGCCGACGAGCAGCGGCCACCGATCCGCAGCCAGCGCAGCGCGTACCTCAGCGTCCGCGTCGGCGACGAAGCGCGCGGCCGAGTAGCGCTCCGCCGGATCGCAAAGGTCGAGCAGCGCGTGCGGATAACGGCTCAGTTCTGCCGCTGTTGGTTTCGCTGTACCCCGGTCCATGCCCCGGAAGACCTGAGCGGAATCCATATTGATGAGCGAAACCGGCAGCCGATCCGCCAGCGCCATGGCAAGCGCCGTTTTTCCGGTTGCCGTGGGTCCAACGAGCAGCACCGGCGCTGGGGTCGAGGTCCGTGTCGATGGCGATGACTGGGACGCGGTCACTGCCCGCGTAGGAACGCCGCGTCCAACGCATCGAGACTCCACTCGACGTAGGTTGGGCGACCGTGGTTGCACTGGCCCGCACTGGGCGTTTGCTCCATGGCCCGCAGCAGGGCATTCATTTCCGCAAGCGTCAGCTGCCGATTGGCGCGCACCGATCCGTGACAGGCCATGGTCGCGAGCAACGCATCGGCCCGCGCCTGCACCCGATCGCTGATTCCGAAGGTGCCAAGATCCGCCAGCAGATCCCGAGCCAGACGTTCGCCGTTACCGCGCGCCAGTAGCACGGGCACGGCGTGCAGACGTGCGGTCGTCGGTGACAGGAGGCTGAGGTCGAGCCCCAGGCTCGGCAGTTCGGGGCCGTAGCGTTCGAGCACATCGGCTTCGCTGTCGCTGACGGTGAAGTTGATGGGCACCAGCAACCGCTGCTGAGCCAGCGCCTGGCCGTGAAACTGGCGCTTCAGCTGCTCATAGACCACCCGCTCATGGGCGGCGTGCATGTCCACGAGGATCAACCCGCGAGCCGTCTGACTGAGCACGTAGACACCGTGGAGCTGCGCCAGCGCGTAGCCGAGCGGCGGCACATCGGTTGGTGCGTTCGTTCCCTCCGCGACCTGGCCCAATGCCGGGTCGTGACCCTCGCCGGTATTCGCGCGACTCGCCGCCCCAAGCCACGACGGACTGCTGTCGCCGGCGAACACTCGCTCGACGCCGTCGAGCAAGGCAAGCGATCCGTTGCGCGGACGTGCGGCCGTACCCGGCAACTCAGTCGGCGGTGCAACAAACCGGGCGCCCTGAAAGGCAGGGCCATCGCGGGTCTCGTCGGGTGCGCCAGTGGTGGGGCGCTCGTCCCGCAGGGCTCGGTTGAGCGAACCGAAGATGAAGTCATGCACCCGGCGCGCGTCGCGAAAGCGAACCTCGTGTTTCGTCGGGTGCACGTTGACGTCAACGGCCGCCGGATCGAGCGACAGGAACAGCACGAACACCGGATGGCGGCCGTGGAACAACACGTCGCGATACGCCTGCCGGACAGCGTGCGCCACCAGGCGGTCGTTGACCGCGCGGCCATTGACGAAAAAGTACTGCTGGTCCGGCTGCGCGCGAGAGTAGGTCGCTCGCGCGACCCAGCCGCTTAAGCGCATCCGTGTGTCGCGGTCGTCGTTGCCGGATCGATCGGTTCTGGGCCGGGCTTGCTCATCGATGACCAGCGCCTGCGAGACAAAGTCCGGCGCCAGCACCCGCCCCAGGCGAACGTCTACGTCCCGCGCCGGTAACGCCAGCGGCTTGCGGCCCTCCGCGTTCAGTTCAAAGGCAACGTCCGGATGCGCGAGGGAGAGCTTGCGGACGATCTGATCGATACGTGCCAGCTCCGTTCGCTCAGTTTTCAGAAACTTGCGGCGCGCCGGCGTGTTGAAGAACAGATCGCGAACCTCAACGGTGGTTCCCACGGGATGCGCGGCAGGGCGGGGCCCGCTGCTGGTGCCGCCCTCGACGTCGATCGCCGCACCCTGCTCTGCGGAGGCAACACGGCTGGTCAGCGACAATCGAGCAACCGATCCAACACTGGCGAGCGCTTCGCCGCGAAAGCCGAGGCTGGCAATGGCATCGAGATCCTGCGGTCGGGTGATCTTGCTTGTGGCGTGCCGCGCCACGGCGAGCGCCAGTTCGTCGGCCGCGATTCCACACCCGTCATCCACGACGCGAATGAGCGCCACGCCGCCACCCCGCACCTGCACGACGATGCGGGAAGCGCCGGCATCGATCGCGTTCTCGAGCAGTTCTTTCACAATCGACGACGGCCGTTCGACCACCTCACCGGCGGCGATCTGATTCGCAAGCTGCGGACTCAAACGGGCAATCGTTGGCATGGTGCGGACCGCGCTCAGCTGCCAATGGGAATGATCAGCGTTTGGCCAATGCGAATGGCATCCGATGCCAGTCCGTTCGCGTCTTTGATGTCCTGGGCCGCAACGCCATAGCGCACGGCCAGCTCCGACAGCGTATCGCCGCGACGGATGGTGTGCTGGCGCGGTGCAGCCTCTGCGTGCTGCGCGAGCCAGGTACCCGGCGGAGGGGACTCGCGGAAGTAACGGCCAATGGCCGTTTCAATGGCCGCAGCAAGGCTCCGCTGATAACTGCGGGTAGACAGCTTGCGCGCCTCGGCGGGATTCGAAATGAAGCCGGTCTCGATCAGCATCGACGGTACGTCCGGCGACCGCAGAACCATGAAGTTCGCGTGCTCAACGTTAGTTTTGTGGAGCTTCACAACGCCGTCGAGTTCCTTCAGCACCTCGCGCCCGGCCTCGTTGCTGAGCGCGAGGTTTGCGTGCGTCGACATGTCAAGAAGCACACCCTGGAGCGTGTCGTCGAACTCCGCCAGATCGACGGAGCCGATGCCACCGATGAGGTCGGCACGATTTTCCTTCTCCGCAAGCCAACGAGCGGCCTCGCTCGACGCCCCTTTGCGCGACAGGGTGTAGACAGACGCGCCGTGCACCTGCGGCTGTTTGAAGGCATCGGCGTGTATAGATATGAAGAGATCGGCCCGCCGATCCCGCGCGTGCCGCATGCGTTCCAGCAGGCCGATGTAGTAATCGCCGCCACGAACCAGCTCCGCGGTAAAGCCGCGACGCTTCTTCAGCCGCGTGGCGAGCTCTTGCGCGATCGCCATGACAACGTCTTTCTCAACGATGCCGTTGGGACCTAAGGCCCCGGGATCTTCACCGCCGTGCCCGGCATCGATCATGACCAGCACGTCGCGCGATCCGGTGGCTTTCGGTGGTGGGGGTTTGCGCTGCGCCCTCGTTGCACCCTCGGGGCCGAACAGGTCGATGACCAGCCGATGACCGTAGGGCGGTACCGGAGTGAGCGCAAAGGCGATGGGCATCAGCGGCCCACTAACGTCGAGCACCAATCGCTGACCGTCGCCGCGTGGACTCGATCGCAGCCGCTTGACGCGCGTACGCCCGGCAGCAACGGAACGATTGAACGCCGAGCCGAGCGTTGCGTTGCTGATGTCGACGGCGACGCGATGGGGGTTTTTGAGCGTCAGCACCTTGAAATCCATCGGGGCGCTGACATCGAGCACGACGCGCGTATGGTCCGGCGCCTCATGGATGCGGACCCGTTCGACCACGGCTGCGTGCAGCGCCGCAGGAAGCCCCAGCCCAAAGAGTGCAGCCCCGACCCAATAGAGACACCAGCGGCGAAACCAGCGGCCAAACCACGGCGTCGACGAGCGCCGCCGACCCCGGTTGGGGCTCAGGTCAGCTGATCCGCAGGTGTCGACCGCTGCCTTCCACGTCGAGATCAATCCGCAATCCTGTTTCGGGCACGTAATGTCCGCCTCGCTCCGGCCACTCGATCAGGCACAACGCACGTCCATCCGTCAGTTCTGCAAAGCCGATGAGATCGAGCTCGTCGGGATCGGCGATGCGGTAGAGATCGAAATGATACACAAGCCCCCAGGGCAGGTCGTAGGGCTCGAGCAGCGTGTAGGTCGGTGACTTAACCGCGCCTTCATGACCCAGCCCCCACAGCAAGCCTCGAACCAGCGTGGTCTTACCCGCACCGAGGGGCCCGTTGAGTCGGATGATGTCACCGACGGCCACCCGGTCACTGAGCTGGCGGCCGAGTTCGATGAGATGCGTCTCCGACGGCGCGCCGATCGACGCCCCGCGACCGAGCTCCAGCTTAGGCGGGGTTCCTGACGACGTCATGCGCCGGTGGCCTGGATTGACGCGCGGATCGGTCGCAACCGGGGCCCGAGCACCGCCGGCAGAGCGGCAAGCAGATCTCCGGCGGTTAGCGACAGCTCACCGACCGCAGCCGCAGCCGTATCCCCGGCTGTGCCGTGCAGTGCAGCAACTTCGGCGACGACGACCGCCGACGCCGCGCGCACATGCTCTGCACTACGTACACCCCCGCCACTGCGCACGGTAAGGGCGAGACGAGCGCCGAGCATGCCCGCGAGCACGTCACCCATGCCCGCTGTCGCCATGCCCGGATTGCCTGCCACTACGAGCCAGGTGCCGTCGGTTTCGGCATCGGCATCGGCATCGGCATCGGCATCGGCATCGGCATCGGCATCGGCATCGGCAACCAGCGTGCCCGGGCCCTTGAGCAGTGCCGTTGCGCCGTAGCGGCGGGCAAGCGTTCGTACGCTTGTTAAGCGATCTGCTTCGATTTCCGCGATCGAACCGCCGAGCAGTCGCGCGGCTTCCGCACCGTGCGGCGTCAGGACCGCGGGCCCGGCGAGCCAGGCACCCGTTTCTGCCAGCAGCGTCAGCGCGTCGGCGTCGAGCACCAGCGCGGCGTGAGGCTGGCGCGCCGCCAGGGTTGCAGCAAAGAGCTCCCGCCCCCAGGCGCCGGTGCCGAGACCAGGACCCAGAACCAGCGCGTCCGCTTTCGCCAGCAGATCCAGCACTGCGGGCCAGTCGGCGGCGTCTCGGACCATCAGTTCGGGACGCCGCGCCAGTATCCCGGGAACACCGGCGCCGCGGGTCACCACACTTACCAGGCCGGCTCCGCACCGCAACGCCGCCTCAGCCGACAGCAGCACGGCACCGCGCATGCCGTGATCGCCGCCAACGACAACCACGTGGCCGCGCCGGTGTTTGTAATCGTCCCGCTGCGGCGCCGGCCAGCGCGCCGTCTGCGAATCCACCACCGGTACGCCTGGGATTTTAGGATCGTTGAACACAGCACTCGGCAGTCCGAGCTCAATGTCCTGGCACTCACCGGCCAGCGCCGCGCCTACCCCGCTCATCAACGCAAGCTTCGGCGCCAGAAACGACAGCGTCAGATCGGCACGAATCGCAGCACCCGGTGCGCCGGTGGCGTCGGCGTTAAGACCGCTGGGCACATCAAGGGCTACGACGAACGTCTCAGCCGCGTTGACCGCATCGATGAGCGCCGCCGTCGCTGGCCGCGGAGCCGTGGTTAAGCCAATCCCCAACAGTGCATCGACGATCACATCCGCGGCCGCCAAGGCATCCGCTACGGCAGGATCAATGGCCGTGGTCGCACCGACGGCAACCCGCGTGCAGCCGGCCTCTGTTGCCGCTTGCTGCCAGTAGCCCGCCGCTCCCGCCAGCGTGCGATCGTCAATCTGCAGTACCTGCACGGCCAGGCCCTGCTGGCGGGCACGGGTCGCAATCACGTAGCCATCGCCGGCGTTGTTGCCCGTACCGGCGCACAGCACCAACCGCCGGGCGTCCGGGACGCGCTGCAGGATCGCATCAAAGGCCCGCTCTCCGGCCCGGGTCATGAGTTCCAGAGAATCGAGGCCAGCGTCTGCCGCCGCGGCATCGAGCGCCGCGCACTCACGGCCAAGGTACACACGTCGCGCGGTCGATGGCCGAGCTAGAGGCACAGCGTTCATTCGGCCTTGGGGGCCTGGGAAGGCTCGGTTACCGTCATCGCACCAGTATACTGACCTCGTCCGGGCGACTGCTTCGCCCCGAAGCCTCTTGCGAGCCAGGGCTCCATGTGCCGAATGCCACCCCCGAATCCGAACGGACCGCCGAGCCCTGGCCCAGGCTAACGGCGACGGCAGAGCTCGCGGCGATTGATCTCGATCGCTGGGCCACCGAGCTCGGCTTCGACGGCGTCGGTGTCAGCGCCGTCGATCTCGCCGACCACACGCACGAGGCTGAGCTGCGGGCCTGGCTGGCGCGGGGCTTTCACGGTTCGATGAGCTACCTCGAGCGCAACCTCGACAAACGCCTCGATCCCGCAGCGCTGGTGCCGGGCACGGTTCGGGTGATCTCCGTCCGCATGAGCTATCTGAGCGCCAACGATGCGCCGCTCACGACGCTCGCGGAACCGACCCAGGGCTACATTGCCCGCTACGCCCTCGGGCGCGACTACCACAAGGTGTTGCGCAAACGGCTGACGCGCCTCGGCGAAAGGCTCAACGATGCCGCTCAGGCTATCGACGTGCGCTACCGCGCCTTCGCCGACTCAGCACCGGTCCTCGAGCGGCCCTGGGCAGCACAGGCGGGACTCGGCTGGATCGGCAAACACACACTGTTGCTGCACCGCGATGCCGGCTCCTGGTTCTTCCTCGGAGAGCTGTTCACCAACCTGCCGCTTCCGGTGACCGACGCACCAATCGAGAACGACTGCGGCAACTGCCGCGCGTGCATGACCGTGTGCCCGACGGACGCGATCGTCGAACCCGGCGTCCTCGACGCGCGCCGCTGCGTGAGCTACCTGACCATCGAACACCGCGGTGCGATACCGGAAGCGCTCCGATCGCGGCTGGGCAATCGCATCTTCGGCTGCGACGACTGCCAGCTGTACTGCCCCTGGAACCGGGACGCACCGACCACGGCAGAAGCCGATTTCGAACCGCGCCGGTGGCGGGCCATTGATCTGCGCGCCCCAGCACTGCTTGAGCTGTTCGCGTTGAGCGAGGAAGACTGGCTGAACTACAGCGCGGGTAGTGCCCTGCGGCGCATAAGCTTTACCCAATGGCAACGCAACCTGGCGGTCGCACTGGGCAACGCACCGTCGAGCGAGACCATTCAAGCGGCGCTTGAGGCGCGGCTTGACGCGCTCGAACAGGAGCCCGCAAGCGATGCCACCACACTGTTAGTCGAGCACCTGCGCTGGGCCCTCATGCAGCAGCGGTCGCGCACGCTGGCTTGAGTCTGGGGCTCAGGGCCTGGGGCTCAGGGCCTGGGGCTCAGGGCCCAGGACTCGAAGCTGGGCGCTAGTCGAGCCGAATGAAACAGCTGCGGTAGTAGGCGAGTTCAGCAACCGATTCGCGGATGTCGGCAAGCGCCGTGTGTGCACCCTGCTTCTTGAACCCACTCAAGAGATCCGGACGCCAACGGCGCGCGAGCTCCTTTACCGTTGATACGTCGATGAGCCGGTAGTGGAGATAGGCTTCGAGCGTTGGCATGTAGCGGGCCAGGAAGCGCCGGTCCTGCCAGACGCTGTTGCCGCAGAGCGGTGCACGGCGTTCATCGACGTGCTCGGCAACAAAGGCGAGCGTCTGCGCTTGGGCCTCGGTCTCCGAGATCGGCGACTGCCGCACCCGCTCCGTCAATCCCGAGGCGCCGTGGGTGCGCGTGTTCCACTCGTCCATGCCGTTCAGCAGCTCATCGGATTGATGCACCGCAAGTACCGGACCCTCGGCGATGAGGTTTAGCTGGCCATCGGTAACCAGTGTCGCGATCTCGATGATTCGATCCTGCTCCGGATCGAGCCCGGTCATCTCGAGATCGATCCAAACCAGGCGTTCGGCCCGGGCCGACTCGTGTGCAGGCTGCTCATCAGACATAGGGGCGGTTTCCAGTCACGGTTCGACTTCAAGCATAGCCGCGCAACTCGGCCGTCGCGCGACCGCGGCCGCTTCCGTAGACTCGCACGTCCCTGTCCGGCGAGAATGTCCGAGTACCCCATGACCGATTCCGTCACCGCCTGGTCCGTGCGCGCGTTCCACGACGAACTGCGCCGCGAGGCGGACGCCGACCCTTGGCTGATCGTTCAAGTCACCAGCGGAGAACGGTTCGAGGCCATGCACCTGCCCGGCGCGCAGTGGGTCGACCCGCGGGAGCTCATGCACGGCGGACCGCCGGCGCCCGGGTTGCTGCCGGAGCTGCCGCGCCTGCAGGCACTGGTGCAGCGCTTGGGCTACGAACCGGGACGACGGGTGATCGCCCTCGATGACGAAGGCGGTGGCTGGGCCGGTCGTTTTCTATGGACCCTCGACTGCCTGGGCCAGCGCAACTGGGCCTTCCTGGACGGCGGTCTGATCGCCTGGGCTAACGCGGGCCTGCCACTGGAACAGGGTTCACCCGTCGCGGCGGCACCGAGCGCCTGGACTGGCACCCTTGATCCGCGGCCGCTCGCGACCCGCGACGAGGTGCTCACCGCCTGCACCACTGGATCGGCTCAGATCTGGGACGCGCGCTCCCTCGAGGAGCACCTCGGACAACGCTCCGCATCGGCACGAGCCGGGCGAATACCGGGGGCGAAGCACCTGGACTGGCTCGAACTCATGGACCCTGCACGCGACTACCAGCTGCCGGAAGATCTGGCGGCACGAATCAACGGCGCCGGCATCGATCTCGGCGCTCCGGTGATCGCGCACTGCCAGACCCATCACCGCTCGTCGCTCGCCTACCTGACCGGTCGCCTGCTGGGCGCTGAGGGCATTCGCGCCTATGCCGGTTCCTGGTCCGAGTGGGGCAACGACCCAACCCTACCCCTTGAAACCGGACCGCGTACTTGAACTGCGCCGGCACCGGCCACTGACCGAGAGAGCCGTGGACTTCTTTGTTACCCTGCAACACCTGCTGCCGCGCTACGCTCTGACGCGGCTGACCGGACGCGCCGCTGCAAGCCAGCGCCCGTGGCTGAAGCGACGGTTGATCCGCGCCTTCGCTCACGCCTACGACATCCACCTCAACGAGGCGGAATGTACCGACTTCGAAGCCTTCACCAGTTTCAACGCGTTCTTTACCCGTGCTCTGGCGCGAGGTGTGCGCCCGCTCGCCGGCACGGAGCAGCAGCTGGTCTCGCCGGTCGATGCACGCATCAGTCAGATCGGCGCGATTGAACAGGGCACGCTGTTTCAGGCCAAGGGGCGCCGCTATTCACTCACCGAACTAACCGGCGCAGACGCAAATACAGACAGAGCCGCGGACGCGGCTCAGTACGAAGGCGGTCGCTTCGCCACACTTTATCTCGCACCGAGCGACTACCACCGCATCCACGTCCCGCTCCCTGGTGTGCTTACGCGCGCAACGGCCATCCCGGGCACGCTGTTTTCTGTTAACGGACGCACCGAGGCCGGCATCGCCAACCTCTTTTGCCGCAACGAACGGCTTGCCCTCGAGTTCGATACGGAACGCGGCCCGCTGTTCATGGTGCTGGTCGGCGCCCTGATCGTCGGCGCCATCGAGACGGTGTTCCCAGGCCCGCGATCGCCGTACCGCGAACGGTCGGTCCACGACTATTCACAAGCCTTCGAACGAGGCGCTGAAGTCGGGCGCTTTCTGCTCGGATCGACGGTGATCCTCGGGACCGGACCAGGCTACGTCGATTGGGGCAGCGACGCCGAACCGGGCAGGCGCGTACGGGTCGGCGCGTTCATCGGGGATCGAGACTGAGCGCCTGAATGCCGTCGATTCGCTTTAGGTCGAGCGCCAGCATCAACAGCCGATCGACGCCCAGTGCCACACCCGCACAGTCCGGCAAGCCTGCGTCCATGGCCGCCAGCAGATAAGGATCGGGCTCGCGATCAGGGCGCCCAAGTGCGGCGCGTGCTCGCCGATCCTCGGCAAAACGCTGGCGCAACTCATCGGCGTTTTCGGCTTCGGCGTAGCCGTTGGCAATTTCGACACCATTGATGATCAGTTCGAACCGATCGGCGTAGCGCGGGTCGTCCGCCTTAAGCCGTGCCATAGCGGCCTGCTCGGCCGGAAAATCAACGACGAAGACTCGCGCCTCGGTCAGCGACTCGATGCCGGTCAGCAGAACCAGATCCTCATCAGCGGCGGCAGCGGGCGACAGTTGTTGGGAACGGAGCGCCGAACGACCGCGATCCAACAGCTCGTCAACGGGCATCACCGCGTAGGGCGCCGGGCCCAGCAACCGGTCGACGAGGGCGGCTACCTCATCCCGAAGCGCTGCCGAGTCGAAGCCCAGCCGGTACCACTCGAGGAGCGTGAACTCCGGGGAATGCAGTCGCCCCCGTTCATCGGCGCGAAAGGCTGGACCGAGCTGGTAGAGACTCGGAATACCGGCGGCGAGGAGGCGCTTGAGGCCGGCTTCCGGTGAGGTCTGCAGAAAGCCGTAGCCCGGAACCTCAATGGCTTCAACCTGAGGATCGGTGACCGTGTAGCGCCCAAGCACCGGCGTGGACACCTCGAGCACGTCGCGTTCGGCAAAGAACGACCGAACGCTGGCCAGCGCTTCGGCACGACCGCGTAAGGCGGCAAGCTCGGCCCGCGGCGCCCAGACTAGCGGGGCAGCCTTGGGAAGATCGCTGCCGGAATCGTCGCCGGTGTTCAGCCCTTGCCGCCGCGGCTGACGTATTCGCCGGTGCGCGTGTCGATTTTGAGAATGTCGCCTTCATTGACGAACAGCGTCACGCGGACCACGGCGCCCGTGGCCAGGGTCGCAGGCTTTGATCCACCCTGGGCCGTATCGCCCTTGATGCCCGGATCGGTTTCCGTCACCGCCAGCTCAACAAAGTTCGGCGGTGTGACGGCAATGGGATCGTCGTTCCAGAGCGTCACTTGGCAGACGGTCTGTTCCAGCAGCCAGTCTTTGGCGTCCCCGACCACGGCCTGGGTCGCCCCGACCTGCTCGAAGCTGCCGTCGGTCTTCATGAAGTGGAAGTACTCGCCGTCGGTGTAGAGGTACTCCATATCGATGTCCATGACGTCCGCCGCTTCCAGGCTTTCGCCCGATCGAAAGGTCCGTTCCCAGACCCGGCCGCTGATCAGGTTACGAAACTTCACCCGGTTGAATGCCTGGCCCTTACCCGGCTTCACGAACTCGTTCTCGAGGATGCTGCAGGGATCGCCTTCGAGCATGACTTTCATGCCGCTGCGAAATTCGTTGGTCGAGTAGCTGGCCATGGGCTTCCAAATCCGGTCCGTCGCAAATCGCGGCGCATCATACCGTCTGGCGGCGACGCCGGCAGCGATCCCGAAACACGCGTCGAGCGCTTGGATCAATGCCCCCGGCCACAACGGCAGACAAATTCGAGGGCTGCTTCACAGCCCGGCGCATGAGCCAGCGGGCAGACGCAAGGGATACCATATAATGCGGCGATGAACGGAATCCCGGCACTGCGCCGGCAACTGCGCTTCCTGGACTAACGCAATCTCGTGACCCAAACCGCCATCAACATCAGCGTACCCTCGCCCTGCATCGAGGCGCTGTCTATGTGTGAGACCACGGCCAGTGGGCTGGCGGACTGGGCCAGCCGTC
Organism: Pseudomonadota bacterium; assembly: GCA_039198065.1. Classification (GTDB taxonomy): domain Bacteria; phylum Pseudomonadota; class Gammaproteobacteria; order Pseudomonadales; family Azotimanducaceae; genus CALHVX01. Next base: position 42,012 of record JBCCTU010000010.1, on the reverse strand, counting down.
TACCGATGGCAAATACCACGAATGCAGCCAAGTTGATTGACGAGTGCGTTGCCGAAGTCGCGACGCTGCACACAACGGCCGATGCGCGCGTCGAGCTGCTGGAAGTCTTGCGACCGGCGGTCCACTACCTCACAACACGCCTGGACCGGGCCGCGCTCGGGCAAAACCAACAGGCGGAGAACTTGGCGATCGCGGCCCAGCAGCTGCTCGGCTGTCTCTGCGATGGCTATCTTGCCGCGGTACGCGATCTGCTCGCAGAGCAGGCCGACAATCGCGGCCTGAATAAAGAATTACTCGGCCGCTGCATCCATCGCGCAATTTCCGACCTTTCCCGCCAGCTGCTCCGGACGCTGCAGTTTTATGTACAGCCGCAGGAAAACGTCTGGCTGACGCTCAATCAGCTCTACCTGCTGGCCGAGCGCCTCGGTATCACGGACACACGGCTGGCAGACGCCGAGAACCACCACGAGCTGGCGCTGTCGATTACCGACGTCTACCTGCGCCAGCTCATGCTCAGCTGCTGCAAACCGAACCAACTGCGCCATCGCCACCTTGGGCGCATTTTCAACGCGCTTGAGCAATGGGTCGGACGCATCCTGCTGGAACCGCAGCCCGGTGAAGCACTGTTCGCCATCGACCTCGGAGCCGACAGCGGTCCCATGTACACCGCGCTCAATCGTCCGATGACCGAAGGCCGCGGCGTTCGAACCGACGTCCTCGTCTACGAGATCGACGCCTACCTGCGGGACATCGACAGCAGCATCCCGATTCCCGAGTTCATAGACAACGACCTGCTGGCACAGCTGGCCGGTGCCTGGGGCAACATGATCCAGCGCAGCTACCGACGTGTGCCGAGCCAAACCGAGCTCATGGTGTGTGTCGGGTTGCGGAACGTGCACTTTTTCCTGAGCGGCGGGGTCGTGTTCTCAGACCAGGTCACGGGCACCGATGCGCTGCTGCGGCGGGAGATTAATCCGTTCCTGGACCTCGAGCCGAAGCGCGCAGAAGCGGAAAAAAGCGGCAAAACGGACGTCTGGGACAACGCCTTTGACCTGCGCTTTCGCATTCCCGAGAACCCCAACGTCGCCGATCCGGAACGCATTCTGCTCACCGGTCAGTTCCGCGGCGAGCCCGGCGAGCGCCAACCGGCCATCGCCGAAGGCAATATCGACACGGAGTCGGTGAGCCTCTATCGCTACTATCGAACACGCTCCCTCGACACCAGTCCCAATGGCTACCGCCTGAAGTGGCACGACCGACTACCGGCCAACCTGCAAACCGGTGAGCTGCTGGCGGTCCGGGAAGCAGAGGATGCGCGCTGGTGTATCGCCGTAGTGCGTTGGATCCGCCAGGAAGCGGACGGCGCAACCACGGGCATCGAACTGCTGTCCCCCCGCGCGATCCCGATCGCTGCGCGGGTGGTACAAAAGCGCGGCGGACCAACGGACTTCGCTCGCGCCCTGCTGCTGCCGAAGATCATGGCCATTGGGCAGGCCGCGATGCTCATCACTCCCAAAGTACCTTTCGCCAGCGAACAGAAGGTGCATCTGCACCGTCAGGGCGCACAAAGTACGGCTCAGCTCCTGGATTGCGAAGCAGCGACCGAGAGCTTTAACCAGTTCACATTTCGTTTGCTGGATGGTTACTTGGAAAACCCGGGCACCGAGCGCACCATCAGAGATCTGACGGGTATCGTGGTCGAAACCAACCGGTGAGGCGGTGGACGGCAACGATCACCGCGTGCGGGAGAACAAACTGCAGACACCGGGGCAGCTCTGTGGTCTAGCGCACGCGGAAACCGAAGGACCTAGGCGCATCGCTGAGTGACGCATCGCACCGCTGCCCCACGACTTGAGTCCAGGCCGTTGCTGGCAGAACAAGAACACGAGTGCAGACCGATCAAGGACAGTATCGCTGACATGGAAACGCCCTCCTCGGCCCCCGCGAGTACGATCCGGCTGTTGGTTGCCGAGCGCACGGAAAACGACGCCTACGCCCTCGATTCGTTGCTGCGCGCAAACGGCATCGTTACGCGATTGCGCTTTATCGACGACCTGTCCCTGGCCGTCGACCACGTCAGCAGCGCCGACCTGATGCTGATAAACAGCGGCCTGCCAGACGCCGCGGAAGCGATTCCCGCCATTAAACGGATCAACAACCGCTTACCGATCATCGCGTTGCGATCCGACGAACAACCGGCAGACCTGAGCTTTGCCTCGCCGGACGCTGCCATGCAGCACGGCGCCTGCGATCTCGTGCATCGCGAGCATCAAACGCATCTGCTGCGCGCCTGCCAGCGGGAAATCGAATCCCAATGCCTGACGGCGCGACTGGTGCAGAACAAGCGCGCGCTATCGGAAGCCGAACAGCGCTGCCAACTGCTGCTGCAAGGCGCGGAAGCGGCGATCGCGTACGTCCACGAAGGCATGCACATCTACGCCAACGACGCGTATCTGAAACTGTTCGGGTTTGCCGACGCCGAAGACCTGATCGGTCTACCGCTCATCGATCTGGTCGCCGATGCCAGTGTTGAGCAACTGCGCGGCGAGCTCAAAGCGTTCCGCGCTGCCGACAAGCGAGACGACTTTGACGTCGTTGCCTTGAATGGTGACGGCAACGAGTTTTCCTGCAGCGTTTCCCTTGCCGCCGCCCAGTACGAGGGCGAAGGCTGCATCCAGGTCACGCTGCGCTTCGACAACCCGAGCGCTAACAGTGCGGCCAACGGCAACGGTAGCGCCACTGCGCTCCCGATTCCGCCGCGGCACGGCATCGGTGACTTTCTGCACGAGGTTGAGGGTGCTACGCGCAACGCCAATCACGCCAGCCGAGCGATGTTCCTTGTGGGCGTCGATGACGCGGCCGTGCTGCGATCAACCTTTGGGCTGCAGGGCGCAGAACTGGTGTGCGATCGCATCGAACTGATGCTGTCGACACTCAGCGAAGGGATGCCGTGCCTGCGTATCAATCCTGATCTGTTCGCCATCTACCTGTTCGGCAGCACCCTCGAAGACCTGCGCAAGCAGGCCAACGAGTACCGCTCGGCAGTCGAAGAACTGCTGCTTGAGGTAAACGAGAAAACCGTTCGCGCGAGCATTCACATGATCGGTGTCGAAGAAGTCGATCGCGAAGCCACCGATCAACTGCTTGAGCGGGCCTACCGCACCTACATCGAGGTGGGCGAGCACACGTCGAACAGCATCGAGATCCACACCCGCAACACGCCGGACGTCAAAGACGACGAAGCCACGCGGGTCATGAAGCTGGTCAACGAGGCAATCGAAAAGCAGAAGTTCATGCTGCTGTTCCAGCCGATCATCAGCCTGCGCGGCGACAACGACGAGCACTACGAAGTGTTCCTGCGCATGCTCGACCGAAACGGCGAGCAGATGGTGCCGCATCAGTTTCTGGAAACGGCTATCGCCAACAACGTGGCGGGCAAGATCGATCGCTGGGTCATTCTGCAGTCGATCAAGATGCTGTCCGTGCACCGCGCGAAAGGCCACAGCACGCGGTTGACGATTAACATCAGCGCCAACAGCATCGCCGACCCGGAATTTCTGCAGTGGCTCTCCGTCGCCATCAAGGCTGCGCGCCTGCCGAGCGACGCCGTCATTTTCCAACTGACGGAAAACGACGCGCACACCTACCTTCGCCAGAGCCGCGAGTTCGTTGAAGGGCTGAAAAAACTGCACTGCCGATCGTCGCTGTCGCGCTTTGGGCTGCTGAACGATCCCTTCGAAACGCTCAGCCATCTGCCCGTGGATATGGTGAAGCTCGACGGTTCGATTGTCAGCAACGACAGTGGCACCGAGTACCTGAACACGGTGATCAAGAAGCTGCAGTCCAAGGGCAAGCTGACCGTCGTACCGATGGTCGAGAACGCCGGCATGCTGTCGGCACTCTGGCAGGCCGGGGCAAACTACATTCAGGGGCACTATCTGCAGGAGCCCGTCGCTGAAATGTCCTACGACTTCAGCACCGACGAGTAACCGCGCTCAGCGTCTCATCCGAGATTCCGCCCAAGTCAGCACAAATCAGCGCGGTGTAGCCAACGCTTCGTCGATGTCGGCGTCGCTGAATCCCAGCAGGTACAGCAACGCATCTAATCCAAGCGTCGAGATCGCGTGCGACGCCGAGGCTTTCACCAGCGGTTTGGCGTGATAGGCAATGCCGAGGCCGGCCGCGTCGAGCATGAGCAGGTCATTTGCGCCATCGCCAATGGCGATGGTTTGTGCCAACGCGATAGCTTCTCTATCGGCTAACTCTCGCAGCAGCTCGGCTTTGCGCTCGGCGTCGACGATCTCCCCAAGTACGGCACCGGTCATTACCCCATCGGCGATCTCCAAACGATTCGCGAACACGTAGTCGAGGCCGAGTCGCTCCTTAAGCACGTCACCCACGTACTGAAAACCGCCGGACAACACGGCGGTCTTATAGCCGAAGCGTTTGAGGGCCCGAATGAGCCGGTCGGCACCGGGATTTAAGGCCACCGTCGACGCGACCTCGTTGAGCGCCGCCTCGGGCAGTCCCCGCAAAAGCTCCGCCCGGGCCCGGAAGCTGGCCTTGAAGTCGAGTTCACCGCGCATTGCGCGTTCGGTGATCGCCGCGACCTCGGCGCGTTTGCCGTGCAGCGCCGCCAGCTCGTCGATTACCTCCGCATTGATCAGGGTCGAGTCCATGTCGAAGGCCACTAGGCGACGATTGCGCCGGTACACGGAGTCGCGCTGCAGACTGAAATCGAAGCCGTGCTCTACCGACGCCTCAAGCAGCGTCTTGCGCAGCTCCACGGTGCTTGCCGGCTCACCACGCAGGGTGAATTCAATCGACGTCTGCTGATCGGCCCGCTCAAGCCCTTCGATCGGCGTCCGGCCGGTGAGACGGCGAACGGTCTCGATGTTGAGGCCAGCGTCGCGGGTGCTGGTTGTGACCGCAGCGAGCTGCGTCGCGGACACACCGCGGGCAAGCAGCGTCAGCACCCAGCGCGGCTTACCCTGGGCGGCCACCCAGTCCGCATACCGCTTCGCCGACACCGCCTCGAAGGTAACCGGGACCTGCGCCTTAGCAAGTAGCTGACCGAGCGTTTCCTTGAGCGCCGGCATGGCAGCCGCGTCCGGTACCCGAACCAGCACGCCAAGGGCCAGCGTGTCGTGAATCACCGCCTGGCCGAGATCCAAAATCGTGGCTTGATAGCGGCCGAGAGCCGATGTCACCATCGCCAGCAAGCCGGATCGGTCGACCCCGGCAATGTTCACGAGAACGATGTCGTGCTGCGCAGCCATACCGCATTGTACCGGGAGCGACGCCTCGTCTGGCTTGCCGGCTTACTGGTTCTCGCCTTCTGCGCGGCAATCGTCAGCGTGCACGACCGAGCAACGGCAGCGAGCCCGAAGTACGGCGCGGCTCTCGCTGAAAGCGTTGCGGCGTTAACCGCAGCGCCGCTGCTCAGCCAGGACCGCATCGCTGTCGGGCAACTGGCGAACCGCGCCGCCAGACTGCCCGGCGTTACCGGTGTCACCATTTACGGCGTTGACGAACAGATCCTCGCCATGACGGCGCCGGCGTCGCAAGGTGAAACCTTCTCCGCAACCATCGGCGTCGACGGCACCACGCTCGGCTACCTCAAACTCACCCTCGATCGCCGCTATCTGGCACGCAGCCGCGTGCCGCTGTGGTTGCTCGGCGGCTGCCTGGTTGCCGTCCTACCCTGGCTGCTGCCGCTGCTGCAGCGGGGCTGGGCACACACTGAGGCGTTACTGGCTCCCAGCTTACCGGCGCGGGCGCCCACCGACGCGGCCTGGACCGCCGACGACGCCCGGGTCGCCGCCCCGCCCGCGGCGGCTTCACCGCAGCAGCGGTGGGATCCTGGCAGCGTCCCAAATCCGACACCGGCACCGGCACTGGCACCGGACAGGGCATCAGCTAAAGACCCGGCTCCACCCACCGGGGCCTATCTGGTGCTTGCGCACCTGCTCAACGAGCTGAGTCTGAACACCGCGGAACGCCAAACTCTGGTAGCCGACGCCATCGGTATCGCGCGCGGCGTCGTTGCGCGCTACGGCGGTACGCTTCAGCCGCTAAGCGGCGCCAGTCTCGCGCTGTGGTTCGACGACGACGAGGATCAGGCGTTTCGCTCAGCCTGCGCGGCGGTGCTCCTGGCTCGCGCGTTGAACGCCAGCCATTCAAACGGCGTGTACCGCCTGGGTCTGCACTTCGCGGCCGATCGCAGTACCGCCGTACGGTCTGCTTACCTGACCGATGCCGCTCTGCTGGCCGCCGCCGCCGGCGATGGCCAGGTGATGTTGAGCCACGCAGCCCACCAGCGTTTACGACAGCCGCAACGCCTCAGCCTGACGCCCTTTGAGCACCCCTTCGGCGACGACTTCGCAACCACCCTGGCCGACTGCGAGCGACTCGACGCCGTGGCCGAACCCTTCGCCAGCCTCATTGCGCGGCAGCAGCACGCCATTCTTGGTCAGCGGGATTCGACACCGAGCCGATCAACCTTCTGAAAGCCCCGGGGCAGCTTGCGGCCTCGCAGAGCCCGATCGCCGAAGTAGTTCTCGAGTTCTGACTGTTTGAAGCGCCGATGTCGCTGACCGGCGTAGACCAGCAGGGCATCGGTCTCACCCAGCAACGCCAGATCAACGAGCCATTCCTCGCCGGCCTTAAAGGCCGCCGTGGGAATATTGATGAGCTTGTTGCCTTTACCCCGGGGCAACTGCGGAAGCTCGGTGAGCGGGAAGATCAGCAGGCGCCCTTGATTCGTTGCCGCTGCGAGCTTCAACGATTCGAGGGACGCTTCGATGCGAACCGGTGGCAGCGCCTGGGCGTCCTTGCCGACGGACAGGTAGGCCTTACCGGCCTTGTTCTTACTCACCATGTCGTCAATCGTGCCGACGAATCCGTAGCCGTTGTTCGAGGCCAGCAAAACCAGGGCGCTGGAGGGAGCAAGGATAAGACCCGTGAAGCGCGCACCGGCTGGCGGCTTCAACCGGCCCGTTACCGGCTCGCCCTGACCCCGGGCGCTTGGCAGCGTATGCGGCGCCAGGGCATAGGAGCGTCCGGTCGAGTCAAGGAGCGCCAGCTGTTCGTTGGATCGGCCGCGGGCCGAGGCCAGGTAGCGGTCACCGCCGCGGTAATTGAGGTCTTCCGGTACTACCTCGTGACCTTTCGCGGCTCGGATCCAACCCTTCTCCGACAGCACCACGGTAATCGGATCGTTGCTCTGCAGATCTTCTTCACTGAACGCTTCGGCTTCGGCCACCTCAACCAGCGGCGAGCGCCGCGCGTCGCCGTAGGCTTCAGCGTCTGCCAGCAGCTCTTTTTTGATCAGCGTCGTCATGCGCGCTTTGCTGCCGAGGGTCTTTTCGAGGTCCGCCTTCTCCGCGTCGAGCCCGTCTTTTTCGCTGCGCAGCTCGATCTCTTCAAGCTTCGCCAGGCGGCGCAGGCGCAGATCGAGGATGGCTTCGGTCTGCCGCTCCGACAGCTTGAAGCGCGCCATGAGCGCCGCTTTCGGGTCGTCCGCCTCGCGGATAATGCGGATGACCTCATCAATGTTCAGATAGGCAACCAGCAACCCGTCGATGATGTGCAGCCGATCGTTGATGCGCTCGAGCCGGCGTTCAAGACGCCGCGTGACGGTCTGGCGGCGGTAGGTAAGCCACTCCTTCAACAGCGGCACAAGCCCGCGCACCCCAGGACGCTGATCGAGGCCGATCAGATTCATGTTCACGCGGTAGCTGCGTTCGAGATCCGTCGTTGCAAAGAGGTGGCTCATGACCCGTTCAACATCGACCCGATTGGAGCGCGGTACGAGTACCAGCCGCGTTGGGTGTTCGTGGTCCGACTCATCGCGCAGATCAGTGAGCATGGGCAGCGTTTTGCCGTTCATCTGCGCGGCAATCTGTTCCAACACTTTGGCCGGCGAGCTCTGATACGGGAGCGCGGTGACGACGATTTCGCCGTTCTCGACGCTGTACACGGCGCGCGCCTTGATCGCCCCGCGGCCACTCTCGTACAGCGCTTCAATGTCGGCCCGGGGCGTGATGACCTGCGCCTGGGACGGGAAGTCGGGGCCCTGAATGTGGGTCATCACATCGGCCGTCGTCGCCTTCGGCGAGTCGAGCAGATGTACGCAGGCCGACACTACTTCGTTGAGGTTGTGGGGCAGCAGGTCCGTCGCCATACCGACGGCAATCCCGGTACTGCCGTTGAGCAGCGCGAACGGCAACCGCGCCGGCAACAGCCGCGGCTCCTGTTTGCTGTTGTCAAAGTTTGGCGCCCAGTCGACGGTGCCCTGCTTCACCTCGGCGAGCAGCAGCTCGGCGTAGCGCGACAAACGCGATTCGGTGTAGCGCATAGCAGCGAAGGACTTCGGATCGTCCGGCGCCCCCCAGTTGCCCTGCCCGTCGATGAGTGGGTAGCGGTAGGAAAACGGCTGCGCCATCAACACCATGGCCTCGTAGCAGGCGCTGTCACCGTGCGGGTGGTAGTTGCCGAGCACGTCGCCCACGGTACGGGCCGACTTCGCGTACTTCGCCGTCGCGCTGAGACCGATCTCGCTCATAGCGTAAATGATGCGGCGCTGCACGGGCTTCAGGCCATCGGCGATGTGCGGTAACGCTCGATCGTTGATGACGTACATCGAGTAATCGAGGTACGAGCGTTCCGTAAAGGTGGAGAGCGGTAGGGATTCAGGCGCGTTGAGATCAGAGTCCATGAAACGCTGGGACCACGGGTCGTTGAACGAACCGAGAAGTGTAGCGGGTCTGATCGATGGGAATCAGCGCCGCCGGTGAAGCACCGGCGGACCTGTTGGGGTCAGCTAACCCGCAGCCTCAGGCGCATGCGGGTTACCTGGTACCGCAGCTTCAGGCGGTGAGCTGTCGACGTCGAACCGACCGCAGGCCAGCAAGGCCGAGGAGGAGGAGCGCGAACGTGTCCGGCTCCGGTACCGACACCGGCGGATCGACGGGATCGACCGGCGGTGGATCAATCGGATCCGGATCCGGGATAGTACCCCCACCGGCCGTCGCCGCAGTCACGATCGTCACCGACAGCGGGTTGCCCGCCGTGGCGAAGTCGTTAATCGAACGCCAGGTGTCCGCAGGCAGGTCCGCCTTGCGGAACGCCGTGTGGGAGGACGTGCCCCAGCCGCTCAGGGACGCGTTATTCAACCCTTCGTTGATCGGGAACCCGGCCGACTCGGCATCGGGAATGACGACCGTATTCTGCTGAGCGTTGATTCGCGCACCGCCAATCTCCGCAGCAAGAAACGACAGCGGATCACTCAGCCAGCCGTTGTTCGAGCCGGTAAATCCGTCGGCGAGAACGACGATGCCGAGGCCCGTTCCAGAAGCCGCCCAATTCACAGCGTTGACCAGGAACCCACGGGCATCGGATCGGTCGACTAGGCTCGAGTCATTCTGATAATGCCAATCCGCGTCTTGTCCACTCACAAACGTGCGATCACCGCGGGCCGCCGCAATCGCGTCGCCGTTCGCAAGCACAAGGTCTGGCTGAACGCCGAGATTGAAGAAACCGTTCGAACCACCACAGGCCGGGCGGCAGGTGCTGCCGATGACCAGTGCGTCGTAGGTCGAAAAGTCCGGAACGCCGGAACTCCAGAAGTCGATGGTCCAGGTGTTGCTGCCATCGCCGTTCGGATCGAACAGCGATGCGTCTTGCAAGCCACCGGCAGCCAGCTCGGAAATGCTGTCGTTATACGTGTCCGTTCCCGACAACCAGAGAATATTCACTGGCGCCGCCGCTGCGTGGCTGCACCAGAGGGCTGCTGCTAACGCCGCCCCGTGCCCAAGTCTTCGAATCATTGTGTCAAATGCTCCATGCGGAAGTGTCCGATCAATCGGATCTGGTGTTCGCGAAAGCCCCCACGACTGACGCGTCGAGCATCCACCTCGACTGCCGCAGCGTACGTCACTTAGTTGACTTATCGAACGAGCATTTGTCGCTTATTTGTATGTTTACTTGAGAATCACCGACGGGTGAGGCACGTCACGGCTAGTCGAGTGTCGCCTGATCACCCTTCGCCTCGAGCCACGCCCGCCGATCACCAGAGCGCTTCTTGGCGAGCAGCATGTCCATGACTTCGTTGGTTTTTTTAGGGTTGTCGATGGTCAGGCGAACAAGCCGGCGGGTGTCGGGATCCATGGTGGTTTCGCGCAGCTGCATCGGGTTCATCTCGCCTAAGCCCTTAAAGCGCTGCACATCGGGCTTGCCGCGCTTTTTCTCCGACGCGACGCGGTCGAGTACCCCAGCGAGCTCGGCGTCGTCGAGGGCGTAGTACTTTTCTTTGCCGACATCGATCCGGTACAGGGGCGGCATCGCGACATAGACGTGGCCGGCATCCACCAGCGCACGGAAGTGCCGCACGAACAGCGCACACAGCAGCGTTGCGATATGCAGCCCGTCAGAGTCCGCATCGGCCAGGATGCAGATTTTGTCGTAGCGCAGACCGTCGAGGTTGGAAGACCCGGGATCGACGCCGATGGCGATGGCGATGTCGTGCACTTCCTGCGACGCCAGCACCTGCCCCGAGTCCACCTCCCAGGTGTTGAGAATCTTGCCACGCAGCGGCATGACCGCCTGGAAGCGCCGATCGCGGGCCTGTTTAGCGGAGCCCCCGGCCGAATCTCCCTCAACAAGGAACAGCTCGGAACGCTCGCTGTCGGCCTCGGAACAGTCCGCGAGCTTGCCCGGCAGCGCCGGACCGGCGGTTACTTTCTTGCGCTCGACCTTTTTCGCGTCGCGGACGCGCCGCTGCGCGTTGGCGATTGCGACCTCGGCAATCTGCTCACCGGCCTGCGGGTGCTCGTTCAACCACAGGCTGAAGGCATCCTTCGCCACACCACCGATGAACGCCACCGCCTCCCGGGACGACAGCCGCTCCTTTGTCTGGCCGGCAAACTGGGGATCAGCGAGCTTGGCGGACAGTACATAAGCGCACTGAGCCCAGAGATCTTCCGCCGTGAGCTTCACCCCGCGGGGCAGCAGATCACGAAACTCGCAGAACTCTTTCAGCGCTTCCGTAAGTCCCGTCCGTAGACCGTTAACGTGCGTGCCGCCGGCCTTCGTTGGAATGAGATTGACGTAGCTTTCGGCCACGACCTCGCCCCCGTCGAGCACCCACTGCAGAGCCCAGTCGACGGCTTCGCTGTTGCCTTTGGCGCTGTGCAGAAAAGGCGTTTCCGGAACGACTTCGGCGCCGGACAGCGCCGTGGACAGATAGCCCGACAGCCCATCCTCATAGAGCCAGGTTTCCGACTGATCCGGTTTCGCCTCGACGGTAAGAGAAACGGTCAGTCCCGGACAGAGCACGGCCTTTGCCCGCAGCAGGTGCTTGAGATCGGGCACGGACACCTGCGGCGAGTCGAAGTAACTGCCGTCAGGATGAAAGCGCACGGCCGTGCCCGTGTTGCGCTTGCCGACGGTTTCCACGGCTTTGAGCTTGGTCTTTGGTTCTCCGGCTTCGTAGCGTTGTCGATACAGCGAGCCGTCGCGTTTGACCTCGACTTCGAGCCAGTCCGACAGCGCGTTCACCACAGACACCCCGACCCCGTGCAGGCCGCCGGAAAAATTGTAGTTCTCATTATCGAACTTACCGCCGGCGTGGAGCTTGGTAAGGATAAGTTCGACGCCCGAAATCTTGTGCTCCGAGTGGACGTCGACGGGCATGCCGCGACCGTCGTCGCGCACTTCGATTACGCCGTCTTTGCCGAGCAGCACCTCAATGCTGCGAGCGTGCCCGGCAAGCGCTTCATCGACGCTGTTGTCGACGACCTCCTGCACCAGGTGGTTCGGGCGCGTCGTATCGGTGTACATACCCGGACGCCGGCGCACCGGCTCCAATCCGGTGAGCACCTGCAGCGACTCAGAGGAATAGCTTCCAGAAGAAGACTGGGACGAACGGGCGCCAGCTTTAGCCATGAGGGTTTCGACTTACTCCGATGCGTGGGCGACAGGATTGTCTGCTCTGAGGAACCTCGGTTCCACCACAATCCGGGGTTCGCTCAAACGACGCAGCCGGGTCGACAACCCGTGCTTGTGATCGTAGCTAATCCAGCGGTAGCCGGGCTGTTCGGCGGTAAGACTGAAGGCCTGAGATCCTGGTGCGAACTGAAAGCAGGTCGATGGCGTACCCAGGAGCAGTACGCCATCGTGCTGCTTGCATACCGGCTGGTGCACATGCCCGAATACGACGCCCCGCAGATCGGCCACCGTTCGCAGCTGCTCAAGCAACCGCGCTCCAGCTGGAACACAGTCTTTGTCGAGCCAGGGGGTACCGACGGGCAGCAGCGGATGATGCAGCACGAGAACTAGCGGGTGAGTCAGCGCCGCGCAGCGATCCACGAGCGCTTGCCGGGCAGCTTCACCGACCACGGCCTCCGGTCCCCCGTCACCAGCACTGGACAGGAGGACCAGCGTGCACCCACCCAACCGATGTTCGATCAGGCGATCGCCTGCCGGGACCGCGTCGAATACGGCGGCGAGCGGAGCAACGGCATCGTGGTTTCCCGGAACCACGGCAAGCGGCCCGCGGTAGCGCGCGCGCACCAGCGCGAGCCGACGTCGATAGGTCGATTGCGTTGGCGTGTGGGCAAGATCACCGGATAACAGCAGGAGCTCCGGCGTTGCCTCAGCGAGCGCCTGCTCGAGGACCGCGGTGAAGGTTTCATCGGTGGCAACGTTGAGCAGCCGTTCGCCCGTCTGCTCGAGCAAATGGCAATCCGTAAGTTGCAGCAGCACCCGAGTGGCGTCAGTCGTCGCCAGACGCAAGGACCGGCGTCGCGGTCAAGCCGTGCTCAAGACACAGCGCCAGCAGCTCCGACAGCAGGCGATTGACCTGGGCCTTTTCATCGGGCTGGCGCATCGCCGGATTGGGGTAACGATAGACCGCGCGAAACTTACGCGCATTCTGAAACTCGACCACCTCAGCGCACTTGGCATCGTGGTACAGACGAATGACGAGCTCCGGTGCCGGCAGCCAGGGTGTCTCACGGTCATCGTCTTGCTGCGACAGGCGTAGCAGCGTCGTATAAGGCGCCCGCTCAACGACTTCGAAGCGCAGCGTTAACGATCGATCACCGTTCGGCAGCACGAAGGTCCGCTCGTCGGCCTCCGCCATCGCAGGAAACAGCTTGTGGATACGCAGGTAGTTCGCATCGCACTCCGCCATATGCGCGGGAAGATTCACACTGTAGCGGCGATCGCGCAAAACCTGCGGGTCTCCTGTTCTTCTCGTATCTTTTCTTTGCTTAGCTTCGCGTTTCTTTGCTCAGCTTTGCTTACGCGGATTCGTTTGGGCGTAACCTGTTAGACGTCCAGTTGCTTGGACATCTGTTTGCCGGGGCATCTATTTACCAGGGCATCTATTTACCAGGGCATCTATTCGCCAGGACATCTATTTACCAGAGCATCTTGCTCGTACGCATGCCCGAGCATCGCAGGATTCCACAGAAAGTCAGCCTAGTGCGGTTGCGCAGCCAATACCAGCGGAAATGCCAGGGGAATTGTCTGGCGTAGGGCCGCCGTCGGGCGGTAACTGGGCGTGAAGCAGACCGACTCTGCTAGCATAGTTGGGGAATAGACGACACGCACTCGACACGTTCGCATTCAGGCTTCGCGCCGGCAGTTGCCCGAGCCGTTCAGCCGACCTGCACGCTCTGGACCAAGACCGACTGATGTAAGGATTTTCCGAGATGACCCTGCGCCGCCCCCTCGCCTCCTTTCGTGTATCGACAGGACTGCTGTCGCAGTCGCTCGGGCTCCTGACGGGGCTGCTCGCGCTAACCCTGGCCCCGATCGCGCAGGCGTCGGATCTCTTGAGCGTTTACGCGGCGGCGAAAGCCAACGATCCCGTGCTGCGCCAGGCCGTGGCCGTAACCGATGCCACCAAAGCCCGGGTACCGCAGGCGCGCGCCAGCCTGCTGCCGCAGCTGTCGGCGAACGCCAACACCAGCTTTACTGAGCAATCGTTTCCTCAGACCTTCACCGACACCGATCCAACCAGCCCGACCTTCGGTCAAACCGGGGGCATCCCGGACCAGGCCTTTAACGACAACACCTGGAGTGCGACGGTCTCGCAGCCGATCATCAACGTACCCAGCTGGTTCACCTACACCAGCAGCAAAGCTAACGCGACGGCAGCGGAGTGGAACCTGGCATCGACGGAGCAAACGCTGATTCAGCGCGTCGTAAACGCCTATATGAATGTCCTGCGCGTAGAGGATCAACTCGAAGCCAGCAAAGCCGAAGAAAGCGCCGTCGGCCGCCAGCTCGAGCAGGTGCAGCAACGCTTCGATGTCGGCCTGGTAGCCGTAACCGACGTGCTCGAATCTCAGGCCGCGTTCGACGACGTCGTGGTTCGACGCGTGCAGGCGGAGGGTGATCAGGAGATCTTTTTTGAAACCTTAAGCACGCTCACCACCGTGCCGTTCAACGAACTCGGCAAGCTCGAAGAGTCCCTTGCCATTGTCGATCCCAACCCTGTCGAGGAAGAAGACTGGGTCACCACAGCGCTCGCCACTAACCTCAACATCCGCTCCGCCGAAGCGCAGCTGTCTGCGGCCCGGCGTACCCTGCGGGCACGACGCTCAGAGCGCTTGCCTACGGTTACGGCATCGGCCTCGTACCAGGACATCAAGAGTGGCGGTCCCAGCATCTTTGGTAATGGCATTCTCATCGAGCGCGAGGTCTACGCGCTCGACATCAACCTACCGATCTTCCTCGGCGGCGGCATCGGCGCACGCTCCAAAGAGGCCGGCGCCCTGGTGGAACAGGCGCGGTACATCCTGAGCGAACAACAGCTCACCGTTGCCCGCGATACGCGCAACTTCTACCGCGCGGTCGCCACCGACGTCATTCGGGTCGGCGCCCGCAAGAACGCCATCAAGTCAGCCCAATCCGCCCTTGAGGCAACGGAGACCGGCTACGAAGTCGGCACCCGCAACATTGTCGATGTGCTGCTTGCCCAGCAACGCCTGTACGCGTCGCAGTTCGACTACGCCGACTCGCGCTACAACTATGTCAACAACATGATCGCGCTGAAGCAGGCGGCGGGTACCTTGAGCGAAGCCGATCTGGAAGCGCTCAACGAATCCATCAGCGACAGCGATACGGTTAAACGTCTGTCGACGATTCCTGCGGCAAACTAAGCCGGACTCAATCCGACGGCGGTTCGATCAGCGGCGTCAGCGCCGCCAGCAACCGCTCGTTGACCCCGCGCTGTGCGGCCACAACCTCGCGAGCCACGGCAGCGTGCGCCACAAAGCGCGCGGGCTCATCGTGCGCGGCCTTAAGCACCGCAGCGAGCGCTGAACCGTCGGCGACGGATACCAGGGCACCGGCCCCTTCAAACAGCGCACACACCTCGGCAAAGTTGAAGCGCGACGGCCCCATGACCATAGGCGTCCCCGCAAGCGCCGGCTCGATCGGATTGTGGCCGCCGTGCTCAATCAAGGAACCACCGACAAAGGCCAGCTTCGCAAGGGCGTAGAGCAGCAGCAGCTCGCCCATGGAATCGCCGATCACCACCTTTGCCTTACCAATCCCCTCCCGGCGCGCCTGCGACAGCGGCACGGCCTCAAGCGATCGGGCGCGGGCCAGGGCCAGTACGGCGTCGCAGCGCACCGGATGACGAGGTACGAGCAGCAGCACGGCCTGATCATCGACCGCCAGAAGCGCCCGATGAGCATCGAGCATCGGCTCGTCTTCGCCCTCATGCGTACTCGCCGCGATCCACAGCCAGCGCGGGCCGAGTGCCAGTTGCTGGGTCAATTGCTCACAGCGCGCCGCGGTGTCGTTCGGCAAGGTCTGATCGAACTTGAGATTGCCCGTAACTTGAAGCCGCTCCGGCCCAAGGCCGAGGGCACAAAAACGCTCGCCGTGCGCCGGGTACTGGCAGCAAACCAGCGTCAGCGCATCGAGCATGGGCTGCGTGAGACTTGGAAAGCGCCCATAGCCCCGCGCCGACCGCTCGGAGAGCCGGGCATTGACCAACGCCACGGGCACACGGCGTCGCTTAGCGGCAGCGAGCAGGTTGGGCCACAGCTCCGTTTCCATAAGGATCAGCAACCGCGGCTGAACGCGCGCGTAAAACCGTTCGACGGCAGCGGCAAAATCGTAAGGCGCATAGCAGTGCGCCACGCGATCGCCGAGACGTTCGCGGACCTGAGCTGAGCCTGTGGGGGTCATGGTCGTGACCAGCAGCGGCAGCTCCGGCGCACGATCACCGACCGTGTGCACCAGGGGCGCGATACCGATGGTTTCACCGGCCGACACAGCGTGGAACCAGATCGGCCCCACGGGGACATCGCTCGGCACGACGCCGAAACGCTCTTCCTGGCGCTCTCCGTAGGCCGGCTCACGCCGCGCACGCCAGACGAGCCGCAAGCGCACGAGCGGGGCCGCACAGAAGAGCAGCAAACGATACAGACGAGCGGCCATGGCGCGCAGCCTGCGGCGCGCGACGGAACGGGTCAAGAAAGCGCCAGGTAAGGCTTGGAACAAGCGCAGGCAGGTTACGACGCGTGGCGTACACTGCCGGTGTGACAGCTTCGAACGTTTCGCCTAGCTCCAGCACCGAGCTCGATGCCCTGATCATCGGCGGCGGCGTTGCCGGGCTGTGGCTGCTGCACAAGCTGACCGCCCGTGGCTACGACGCGGCGCTACTCAGTGCCGGCCCGCTTGGCGAAGGGCAGAGTCTCGCCGCGCAGGGGATCATCCACTCCGGCCTCAAGTACGGGCAGCGCACCGATCGCCAAGCGCTACGCGATGGCCTGAAAACCATGCCCGATCGCTGGCGCGCGGCCCTCGCCGGTAAACCGCAGCCGCAGGACCCGGACCTGATGGCGGTTCGGGTGCTGTCCGATGGCTGCTATCTGTTCGCCGGTCGCAGCCCCCTCGATCGGCTCCGGCAACGCATCGCACACCGCGCGCTTGCCGGGGAAGCCGCCCGCGTCGAACCCAGCGCCTGGGCCGCGCACTTCCGGGGTCTCGGCTTCGCCGGTGAAGTGGTGCGGCTGAACGAACCCGTGGTCGACGCGAGGAGCCTAATCGATGCTTTGCACGCCCTTTTGGCCTCGCGCTGCTACCAACTCCGGGTCGAAGCCGATGCGTTACAGATCGCTGCAACGGGTGTCGAACTCACGATGCCGGGCCATCGGATTCGCGCCACGCGGCTCATCCTGGCTGCTGGCACGGGCAACGCGGAACTGCTCACCGCCCTCGGTCCTAAAACTCCGCCCGATCGGGGCGTGCGTCGGCCACTGCATCAGGTCGTGGTTCATCATCCCGAACTGCCCCCGCTGTACGGGCACTGCCTGACCGGCGCCCGGCGAGCCGAGCCACGGCTGACAATCACCAGCCATCCCCGCGGCGATGGCGCCAGTGACTGGTACCTTGGCGGGCGCCTGGCAACTACCGGCAGTGAGCGCGACGCGGCGAAACAACTGGCGCACGCGCGTCGCGAGCTGCGCGCCTGCCTGCCGGGCTTCCCCTGGGACCGGGCCGAGTTCACGAGCGTGCGCGTCGATCGCGCGGAGCCAGCGCAGCGTCCCGGCTCGCGCGCAGCAGTCTTCGACGAAGGACCACTGATCTGGGGCTGGCCGGTCAAGCTCACGCTGGCTCCGGATTTCGCCGATCTGGTATGCGAGAAGTTAGCCGCGTCAACGGCAGGCACCGGCGCGCGCATCCCGGGCGAAGTGGGGCAACGCCTGCCGCTCCCAGCAGCCGTTGCGGGCCAACTCACCTGGCAACCGTCGTGAGCCTTGGCGCCGATAGCGCAAGCCTGCCGCTGCGTCCCCTGGGGCGTACGGGCCTTAGGGTCTCGCCGCTCGGCCTGGGAACCGTTGCGTTCGGTCGCCAGACCGATCTCAAGTACCCACGCGAGATCGATCGACCCAGCGATGCGGCCGTCGACGCTCTGTTGGCGAGGGCTCGGGCGCTTGGCATCAATCTCCTCGATACGGCCACCGCCTACGGCGATTCACAGGAGCGCCTCGGTCAGCGCCTCCGTAAGCCTCTCGGCAACGCCACGAGCCCAGCGGAGCCGTGGGTGGTTGTAACCAAACTTGGTGAGCGCTACACACCGGAACAGGGCTCGCGGTTCGACTTCAGCGTGCGTGCGCTCGCCATCGATCTGGAACGTTCCCAGGAAGCCCTCGGCCGGCAGCAGCTCGACGTCGTGCTGCTGCACTCCGACGGCCGCGACGAGACCGCGCTTATGGCGGGGCAAGGCTTTGCCTGGCTGAAACGGGAGCGCGACGCCGGACGCATCCGCGCCGTTGGCGCGTCGTTGAAGTCGCAGGCGGGTCTGGACGCCGCCCGCCGCGCCGGCGCTGATGTGGTGATGATGACCCTGAATCCGCAGGAACCCGCCCTGGGACCGGCAATCGGCGAGGCCGCCGGCGCCGGCATCGGGGTGTTGATCAAAAAGCCGTTTTCGAGCGGCCGCGGCCACTTGGCGGATCTGGCTTGGGGGGTGCAACAGCCAGGGGTCGATGCGCTGTGTGTCGGAACCTTAGATCCCGAACACCTGGAAGCCAACGCGCGCTGCGTCGGCGCCGCGCTCAGTCCTCGCTGAGCTTGTTGACGATAGCCGTCGTCGAGCAGTCGTCCACGAGACTCAGCACCCGTACTGAACCGCCATAGCCGTGAACGATGTCCGCACCAACCACCGCATCGGGCGCGTAGTCACCACCTTTGACCAGAAACTCGGGACGCACCAGCTCGAGGAGCGCTTCCGGCGTGTCTTCGTCGAAGCTAACAACCCAATCCACGGACGACAGTCCTGCCAGCACGCGCATACGATGATCGACAGCGTTGACTGGACGCCCGGCACCTTTGAGTCGCCGCACGGACGCGTCGTCATTGATCGCAACGATGAGCCGATGACCCAGCGCCCGCGCCTCTTCGAGGTAGGAGACGTGGCCCGCATGCAAGATGTCGAAGCAGCCGTTGGTAAACACCAGTCGCTCACCGGCCGCGCGTGCCTGGGCGGCCACATCGGCCAGCTGCTCGCGATCAATGATGCCGCTTTGCGCGACCCGCTTGCCGCGGCTCGCGGCGGCAAGCTCCGGTCCGCTAATCGTCGCCGTACCGGTTTTAGAGACGGCAAGACCAGAAGCCAGATTGGCCACGTCGGCACATTCCGCTGCGGGCCAGCCCAGACTCCGCGTGACGGCCAACGCCGCCGCCGCGGTATCGCCAGCGCCGGTGACGTCAAACACATCGACGGTCTGCGCCGGAATGTGGCGATGGCCGTGTTCGGCATCAATCACCGTCATGCCGTCGCTGCCCTGGGTGACCACGAGGGAGCCGATGCGGTGCTCGTCAAGCAGACGCTCGGCCGCAGCGATCAGGCCGTTGTAGCCCTCGACGGGACCTGCGGCCACACGGAACTCATGAATGTTGGGTTTGATCAGATCAGCGCCCGCGTAGCGCTCGAAGGGTTTGTGCTTAGGGTCAACGACCACGGGCACCTGCGCTTCCTGCGCACGCCGAATGAAGGGCTCTGGCGTGGCCAGGGTGCCCTTGTCGTAGTCCTGCAAGACGACGGAGGACGCCGTAGCCAGATGGCGATCGAGCCGCTCAATGAGTTCGCTGGCGAGATCGCGCTCAAGCCGCAGCTCACGCGACCCCGGCAAGCGGTCGTCGGTGACGGTCTGATAACTCGTTTGCGGTAGCGGATGTTCAAAGTCGACGCGCAGCAGCTGCCGCTGGCGACTGACGATGCGCAACTTGACGATCGTGGCGTAGTCGGGCACTCGAACGAGATCGCAGACTACGCCAGCGGCGGTGAGCCGTTCCTCCAGCGCACGCCCTTCAGCATCGTCGCCGATCGCACCGACCAGTGTGCAGCGCGCCCCCATGCTGACGATGTTGAGCGCCGTGTTCGCAGCGCCCCCGGGGCGATCTTCCATCTGCGCGATATCGACGACCGGCACCGGGGCTTCCTGCGAGATACGCTCGGTGATGCCAAACCAATAGCGGTCCAACATCACGTCGCCAATGACAAGCACATGAACATCTCGCAACGACGGCAAGGAACGTCGCAGGGAGATGATGCGGGGCGAACGCCCCGAGCGAAGGCCGACCGACTCAGACAACGCAAGCTCCTTGTGTTCGGGCGTGTTGTCTCCGGGTCACCTGGGCTGTTGAGGCACAGCGCAAGCGAGCAATGACCGGAGTCGGCAATCGACGATTGGCTTTCAACACGGGCTTCCTGCCTGAAAGAATCCGATAGAGGTCATTCCGGGTTCGTTGCGCTGCCAGCCTGCCAGCGGGCTGAACCCCAGGCGCCAATCAAAGCGAACATCAGCGCGTGAATGCGTGCAGTTTATCACAGCATGTAAACTCCACCGTCGAGTTCGTCTACCCATGACCATGCCCGCTCCTTCATCCGCTCGGTCGTCGTCCCATCGCTCAAAGGCTCCGGGTCCTACTCCGGACTTGCGGCATCCATGCGTGTGGCCCACTTGGCTGATCATCGGCATCGCCTGGTTGCTGGCACGGCTCCCGATGGCGCTGCTGCAGCGGCTCGGCAGAGCCCTGGGCTCTGTCCTTGCGCGGCTCCGGGTCCGCCGAGCACGCATTGCGCGCACGAACCTAAAGCTGTGCTTTCCTGACAAGAACGATGCAGCGCTCGATGCGTTGACCGCCGAGTGCCTGCGCCAGCTGACGGTTGGGACCCTTGAGCTGGCCGTCACCTGGCTGCGTCCCAGCTACGACCCCCGACCGCACACGGAGGTGATCGGCGCAGAGCATCTTGAGGCC
This sequence comes from Pseudomonadota bacterium, assembly GCA_039198065.1. Classification (GTDB taxonomy): domain Bacteria; phylum Pseudomonadota; class Gammaproteobacteria; order Pseudomonadales; family Azotimanducaceae; genus CALHVX01. The sequence goes on along the minus strand of JBCCTU010000010.1, from coordinate 21,219 downwards.
GCCCTTGCCACCGGCCGCGGCGTGATACTTGTGGGCGGGCACTTCGCCGTCATGGACATGGTCGCTCGGCCGCTGGCCGCCTTCGGCAGCGTCGACCTGATTTACCGCGCCAACAAAGATCCGGCCTGGGAGTGGATTCAGGTCTACGGTCGGCAACACTACTTCGACGGCATTCACGAGCGCAGCGATACCCGGGCGATCATCCGTGCGTTAAAAGCCGGCCGCGCCATCTGGTACGCGGCGGATCAGGATTACGGCCGCAAGCATTCCGTGTTCGCGCCATTCTTCGGCGTCCCGGCAGCCACGATTACTGCCGCTGCCCGGTTAGCACGCTTTAACAACTCGGTGGTGCTGATGATGTCCCAGCACCGCCATGAGCATCCGCTGCGCTGGACCCTGCGCTTCAACGCCCCGGTCGAGCCCTACCCGACCGGCGACGACACCGCCGATGCAACGCGGCTCAACGCACTGCTCGAAACCGAAGTGCTCCGCGCACCGGCGCAGTACCTGTGGGTACACAAGCGCTTCAAAACCCGGCCCGACGGCAAAGCGGATTTCTATCCGCGCTAACCCATGACCCCGAGATCCGCATGAACATTCTCGGCCTCGGAGGAGCGCTCGGTCACGACGCGGCCGCCGCCGTGCTGTGCGACGAAGTCGTGGTCGCAGCCGCAGAAGAAGAACGTTTCAGCCGTAAAAAACACGCGCCCGGGGCACTGCCGGAAGCGGCTGCGCGCTACTGTCTCGACGCGGCGAAGCTTACGGGCCGGGACATCGACTGCGTCGCCATCCCCTACGCGCCGATCGGTTTGCTGCGCCCCGATCGCTGGCAAACGGCTCGCGGTTACTGGTACGCACCGGATCGCACCGTTGACGCCTTGCTCAATGGCAACCGCCGTTACCGACGGTTCGAGCGCCGCATTCGCGCACTCGGCGCTCAGCTCGGTATCGATTGGCGCCGCACCCGCCTGGCCCCGGTCGAGCACCACCTGGCCCACGCCTCGAGCGCCTATCACCTCAGCGGGTTCGACGGTCCGACGGCCATCCTCGGCATCGACGGCAAAGGCGAGTACGCAACCACCTTTCTCGGCCAAGGCGTCGACGGTCGCATCGAGCCGATCGGCAGCAGCTACGATCCGCACTCGCTGTCCGGGCTCTACGGCGCGCTGACGCAGTACCTCGGCTTTGACATGCTCGACGGCGAGTACAAGGTCATGGGCATGGCGTGCTATGGCAACCCGGACGCCATCACCCTCGACCACCTCGTAGCGGTCACTGCGGCGGGCGTGCGCGTCGACACGGCGCGGGTTAACACCGTCGGCCTGCGGCGTTACAAGCGCAACGGGCGCGGTTACTACTTCGGTAAGCGCCTGGTCGATGAGCTCGGTGAGCCGCGGCCGGCAACCTTCGACAGCGGCCCGGTCGAGCAACGGTTTCTCGACGTCGCCGCCGCCACGCAGGCGCTGTTTGAACGCCGGGCACTGGAGCTCGTTGATCGGTTTCTGGCACCGATCCTGGCGGACGGTGGCCGCCTGGCCTTTGCCGGCGGTGGTGCGCTGAACGTCAAACTCAATCAGCGACTGCTGGCGCGGCCGGACGTCAAGCGACTGTTCGTGCAACCGGCTGCGGGCGATGCGGGCACGGCCCTTGGCGCTGCGACCTACGTCGCCGCCGGGGCCGGCGTGCGCTTCCCTGAACAACGCCACTGCTTTTTTGGGCCGGCCTTCAGCAGCGATGCCTGCGAAGCTGCGCTCGCACCACGGCTCGCAGGCGGCACGCTGTGCGCCCGGCGCATGAACGATCCCGTGACAGAAGCTGCCGATCTCATCACCGCAGGACACCCGCTGGCCTGGTTTCAGGGCCCCATGGAGTTCGGCCCGCGAGCCCTCGGTGCGCGTAGCATCCTCGCCAACCCGGCAACGCCGGGAATCGCCGATCGCATCAACGCACAGATCAAGTTTCGAGAAACCTGGCGGCCGTTCTGCCCGAGCCTCCTCGACGCGCAGGCAACCGCTATGCTGAAGATGGATCACCCGGCACCGTTCATGACGCTGACCTTCGACATCGACGACGAGTGGCGCGCGCGCGTACCGGAAGTGGTTCATATCGACGGCACCGCGCGGGTTCAGGTGGTCACCGCCGATGCACACCCGCGCTACCACGCGCTGCTCGATGCCATGCGCGCCCGGACCGGTGTCGGCGTGCTCCTCAACACGTCGTTGAATCGCCGCGGCGAACCGATCGTAGCCACGCCGGACGATGCACTGGCAATGTTTCTCGGCTGCGACCTGCGCTACCTGATGCTGGAAGACTGGCTGGTGACTAAACCGAAAGACTCTGGAACCGAACGAGCAGAAGCAATGGCAGACGCATGAGCGTCGATCTGAAGGCACCAATCGTGCAGCTGTGTCCAAGCGACATCGCGCCCTTCGCCACACTGTGCCAGAGCGTCGAACGAGCTGCCCAGCGCCTGGGTCGGCCCTGCCATACGGCGTTTCTACGACCGACCACGGGCGTTGCGCAGCGTCTGGCGGAGGCCACCTACCTCGATCTCGATGCACCCGAGGACTACGACGTAAGCGGTCCGGCCGTCGCCGCCTGGGTACACGAGCAGATCGGCAGCCGCGAACCGGCCCTGGTGCTGGCGCAGCGGTATCGCAGCTACCGGGTTGCCCGCGCCGCCGGCCTCCCCAACCACCGAACCGTTACCGTCGCCCATGAGTTCGGCATGCTGCGCCGCCTGCGACGCCGCCTCGACCGACGGCTGCGTGGGCGGGACGTACGCTTTGCCGGGGTCTCTGATGCCGTCGCCAGCGATCTCGCCAAGGTCACCGGAGATCGCTGGCTGCTGATCAACGCCGTCGACGTCACGGGGCTGCGGGACCGACTAGAGTCCCGAGCACGCGCCCGGGTGCGCCTGGGTCTCGCCGATCGACGTTTTGCCGTGGGCGTGGTCGGGCGACTGACGGCAATCAAGCGGCCGGCGCTGGCACTGGAGGCCTTTCGGCAGTTCGCTGAGCCAGAATCGGAGCTTTTGTTCCTCGGCACCGGTGATGCGGAGCTGGATCTTAAGCGCGCGGCCGGCGACAGCAGCGCCCGTTTTCTTGGCTACGTGCCGGACGCAGCCATCCTGTTTCCCGGCCTCGACGCCGTACTCATTCCTACCGGTGCGCGGGAAGCCTTTGGGCTGATTGCCCTGGAGGCCATGGTTGCCGGTGTGCCGGTGGTTTCGGCACCGTCTCCAGGCGTGCAGTTCGTAACCGGTGAGCTGGGTTTTTTCGCCGCCTCCGACCGCGCCGAAGATCTCAGCGCCGCACTCGCTCAGGCTTACGCGCTGACCAGCGCTGAGCAGGAACGCTGGCGCACGGCAGCCTTCGACCGAGCCCAGCGCCTGTTCGGCGTGCCCGCCCTGGCGCGGCAGTTGGAATCGCTTGTACGAACCGCGCCGGACCCACAGGACCGCTGACGCGGTTTTTCTGACTTGGCGGTGCTGACGCGGCGTTGCAAACCAGAGTCAGTCCAGGGGCCAGAGCAACCGCTGCCGGAGCTGCTGCCGCAGCAGCGGCTGATCGACAACGTTCTTCAGCAGCCGGGCCTGATCCCGGGCACTGCCGCCAAAGCGGCGACGGGTGGCATCGAGGTCGATAAAGGCAAAGGACTCACCGACCACCATCAGGTTGGTGGCCTTAGTATCGCCGTGTTCAAGTCCATGGATCACCAGCCGGCGAAACAACCGGATCAGATTTGTAAGGGGCTCACCGACCGGCGCAAGCGCATCGTCACCAATGACATCCGCCAGGGTGGCGTCGCCGAGATCGTCGAGCACCAGAAACTGGGGTTGCCGCAGACCAAAGCGCCGTTCATCGACCGCGGCCAGCACCTGCGCCGTAGGCAGGCCAAGGCGCTCGAACCAACGCGCCGCGCGGCGCGCACGACCGGCCCGGGAGCGCGGCCGAAGCGACTGGCGCAGTCGATGCCCAGGCCCGAGAAGGTTGTAGCGCTTGATCACCGCCGTTCCCGCGGGCGTAGGTTCCGGTTCCGGCGGCCAATTCACGCGCACCAGCGTCGCCGGAGGATCCTGCTTTAGCACGACGCCTCGGGCCATGGCCGCTTCGAGCGCGCAGGGTTGGAACGATTGATCGGTTGTTTCTGCAAGTCGATAGACCGATCGATCGGTTCGTTGTTGCAGGATCAGCGCGCGGCGGTAGACGGCGCGCCAGAATGCCCCGCGCTCGCGGAATTCCGCTCGCAGCGGACGCCCGGCGTAGCGTCGCACGAAGCGCAGCACAGCGTGCTTTCCCGGCGGAACCTCGAAGCTCGAGTACAGCAGGGCGGCCAGGTCCCGGAGTCGATAGCGCTCCGGAAGCGTCCGGAAACGCCGCGCTCGATGCAGATCCATGACCAGAAGCTCGGGCACCGGGTGCCGTTCCATGCCGCGTCGTTGCCACAGGTGACAGAGGTAGTAGTCACGGTGCGAGAAGCCAGCAGCGTGGAAACGGCGGCTGAAATCGGCCACCGCCGAAAGCACCCGGTGTCGCGCGCGAGAGGTAAGCGCGGGGTCGCGCCAAACGTCTTCGAGGCTCTCGTGCTCGCGAAGTTCGTCGAGCACCACAAACGACTGCCGGGTGGCCGGTGTCGCGCCTCGCAGACCCCAGGCCAGCACCCGCGGCGCTTGCAGACCTGCCGCAGCCAAGGCGGAACAGGCGTCGACCTCCGGGCGCGCGTCGACGACCGGGCGATGACCGCGTAGCGCATCGTTCACGATCGCCGCCCAGCCCACGCCCAGATGGCGCTTGATGAAACAGCGGCGGCCCGCCAGCTCGACAGCCAGGGTTTCCCGTCCGCGAACCTGTCGGTAGGGCTCGCCGGTCAGGGCCATGAAAAAGCTGAACGGATCCTGGCCATCGGCCAGCGCCGACGGCAACCAGTCGGCCAACCAGTCGGCGTGCAGCTCGACCGCGGTCACCGCGCCGCGCCCTGCACCGGGTGCGCGACCCGGTCTCGCTCTCGCTCTGAGTCTCGAACCAGCCGCTCGAGCTCATCGACCACAGCCGTCGCCAGGCCCGACCAGATTGGCTGCTCGGCTTGCGCCCGCCCATTGGCGCGCCAGCGTTCCCGAGCCGGATCGGTCAGCAGCCGCAGTGTCAGCGCGTCGAGCTGCGTCTGTTCGAAGGGTTCCGGACACACAAGCCCGGTCTCGTGCTGATCGACATAAAACGCGTAGCCGCAGTTCTCGGTCACCAACACCGGTACACCGCCAAGCATGGCCTCGAGAATCACCGTCCCCGTGTTCTCGTCGTAGGCCGGAAGGATCAGCCCGTCGGTGGCGGCCAGACAGGCCGGCACATCGTCCCGACCCGAGGTCGACCAGATGACCCGATCGTAGACACCGAGACGTCGCGCCAATCGCTGGAAGGGCGCGCCATTGTCGGCACCGGCGACGAGCAGCCGCGTCGTTTCCCGCACGGCATCCGGTAACGCAGCGAAAGCGCGGAGCGCCCGGTCCAGCCCCTTCTTGCGAAAGCCGGAGCCGAGGAACAGCAGCAGACGTTCCGTTGGTGCGAGACCCAAGGCATCCCGCCCTGCGGCTTCCAAGCGGGCGTGTTGCTCCGCGGTGCGGCCCGCAGCGATACGATCCGGCTCAATACCCGGCGGCAACAGCAGCGTGCGGCGACCTTCGGTTCCGTGAAGGCGCCGGTAACGCGCCAGCTCGCGTTTCGAAATCGCAAGAACCTGCGCCCGGCGACCTCGAGCAAACACCGCGCGCTCCAATGACCGATAGGTTCGATAGCGCGGCAGCAGGCGATACAGCCGGCTGCGCTGTTCCGCAACCTTAGCCACGTAGCAGGAGTCGGCTGCGTAGTACGCATCAAGACCGCGCATCTTATTGAAGCCAAGGATCAGATCGACGCTGCGATCGGCGCTGCGGGCCTCCGCTGTTGGGTCGAGCCGAGATTTAACAAGCCGTTGCACGTTCTGTGAAAACGACCGGTCTCGACGGTGGTTCGAAAACCCAGAGCGCGGTACGGCGATCGCCTCAAAGCCGCGCGTGGCACACAGCTCAGCATCCAACGCGGAGAAGTCCGGCGCATAGGCAGTGACACGGTGGCCCCGCGCCAGCGCTTCGCGCGCGAACTTGCAGAAGTCGCGCTGCAAACCGCCGTGAGGAAAGTACTTGAACAACACAAAAGCAAACGACAGACCACTCATGGCGACCCAACGGCAGCACCGTTGAGCTGCCGCCGGCGTTGCGCGAGCAGCGCTTCCGCCGCCTGCCAGACCGCGGCCGATGTGAGCCCGGCAAGGCAGGCCGGTCGCGCGGCTACGCCGTCAATTCGTACGGGCTCACCCTGATACCGGCACACGCGGGACAGACAGGGCGCACACGCGAAATCCGGCGACAGATCGCGCGCGTAGCGCCCCCGCAGTCCAGTGCGCTGCGCATCGCTCGCGCCAAAGAGTCCGATGGAGGGTATGCCAAGGGCAGCAGCAAGGTGACCGATGCCGGAATCAACGCCGATCACCACACTGACCTCATTGAGCCGCTGAATGAGCGCATCGAGCGCCATACGATCCCACAGAGTGGCCGCCTCCGCGTGCGTCTCTCCCGACGCGCGGATACCGGCCGCAATGCGTTCCGCCCGCTGCCGCTCCACGTCATCACCCCAGGTCATGACGATGCGATACCCCTGCGCCTGGGCCGTGCGACCGAGTGCGATCCAGTGGGCCTCCGGATACTCTTTGCTTGGCCAGCTCGTGCCGTGCAACAACAGGGCGACCGGGGCGCGGTTCGGATCGGAGGTCCGTTCGATTCCGAAACGTGGGGGCTGCGGAACCGTGTACCCCGCAGCCAGCGCACACAGCGATCGCAGCCGATCCACGGCGTGTTGATCAACGGCTACCGGCGCCCCTTCGGTGTAGAACCGCGACGCGCCGCGCTCGCGCACCGTCTCCCGATCAAAACCTACCTTTACCGGTGCGTCCGCCCAGCGCGTCACGATGGCGCTTTTGTAGAGCCCCTGGGCATCGATCACGATGTCGTACTGAGTGCTCCGGACAGCTTCTTTAAACGCCTTCAGCTCCGACCAGGCGGCGCGTGCTCGCGGGGTAACCAGTTGCGACAGGGCCTGGCGCCAGCGGCGCCAGGCAATGGGAATGACGCGGGTCACGCTCGGGTGCGCACGCACGATCGGCACGAACGCTTCCTCAACGACCCAATGAATCTCATCACCCTGGGCTGCGAGGTCCGTGACCGCCGGCAGCATGTGCACCACGTCACCCATGGATGACATTTTGATAACAAGAATACGCACGCTATGCCCCTGATCCCACGGGCGAAGCCGAAGACGCCACAGCGGCAGTGCGAGCAAGGAGCGTATGCAGTGCTTCAAGGACAGCGGCCGGCTCGAGCTCCGTCAAACACCGGGTATGCCCCAAGGGGCAGGTTCGGGCAAAACAGGGACTGCACGGCAGCGAGCGCGACAGCGTTGTGGCCTGCGCCGTCAGCGGTGGTGTAAACGCCGGTGAGCTCGAGCCGTAGATCGCGACCACGGGCCGGCCAAGAGCCGCACCCACGTGTAGCAGCCCGGTGTCGTTGCAGACCAGAGCATCCACGGTCGCAAGCAAATCGACGGCCTCATCAAAGCGCGTGCGACCGCAGAGCGATACCACCCGACGCCGCGCCGCGTCCTGACCGAGCGCCGAGCCGCCATCTGATGCTTGCAACCGCTCGAGCGCCTCAGCCCGAATCTGTTCCCCGAGCGGTTGATCCGCCGGCCCACCGAAGATCCACACCGCCACTCCCTGCGCCGCAAGCGTCGCTGCAAGTGCGGCAAAGTGCGCCACGGGCCAGCGTTTCGCAGGCCCGTAGTCCGCCCCAGGGGCAAAGGCCACCACGGCCTCGCCCCGCTCGAGTTCAAGCTCAAGTTCAAGCTCGGCACTGAGTAGTGCAGCGCGCGCCGGGTCGTGGACCAGGGTAGGTGGAGTAATGCGCTGCGCGGCGACCGTAGCATCGGCCAGCGCAACAAATCGCTCGACCATGAGCGGGTAGCGCTCGGCATCGAGGCGCGGGCGATGGGTCAAGAGACCGAAACGCTGCTCCCCAAGCCATCCCCGGCGCTCGGGAATACGGGCCAACCACGGCACCAGCGCCGACTTCCAGCTGTTGGGCAGCACGTAAGCTCGGGTGAACGGCGCGGTGCCCGGAGCCGCAGCTGAAGCCACCGCCCCCTCACGTCGCAACCGAGCGGCCAGCGCGCGCCGTTTACCCAGACCGAGCTCACCGCTCAGGAAATCGTGGGGAACAACCGCCGCAACGCTCGGCATGCGTTCCGCCAGCGGAGCCAGCGCCCGCGACACGAGCATCGTTACCCGTTCCCCACGATCGGCGAGCCGCGCCGTCAGCGCTTCGGCCATGACCAGATCACCGACCCAGGCCGGTGCCACCACCAGTGATTGGTCCGCGGTCACCTAGCCTCAGCCGGTCGCCCTCACCGGTGGGTTCACGGGATGCAGCCATTCAGGGAACGCGTCCCGCTGACCGCGAACCTGAGCGAAGTAGGCGGTTTGCAGTACTTCAGTGATCGGTCCGCGGCCGCCGTTGCCGATACTGCGGCCGTCGAGTTCGCGGATCGGCAACACTTCAGCGGCGGTACCGGTAAAGAACGCTTCATCGGCCACGTACACCTCGTCACGGGTAATGCGCCGCTCGCGGATGCGGTAGCCGGCTTCATCGGCGAGCGCAAACAGCGTGCGGCGCGTGATGCCGTCGAGACAGCTGGTGAGTTCGGGCGTGTGCAGTTCGCCGTTGCGAACGATGAAGATGTTCTCGCCGCTGCCTTCGGCCACGTAGCCTTCGTTGTCGAGCAACAGCGCTTCGTCGCACCCGCATTCCAACGCCTCCTGAAGCGCCAGAATGGAGTTGATGTAGTTGCCGTTGGCCTTCGCTTTACACATGGTGATGTTGACGTGGTGCCGCGTATAGGACGACGTGCGGACTTTGATGCCACGGTCGCGGGCACTCTCGTCCATGTAGTTGGGCCAGGGCCAGGCAGCAATCATGAGATTCACCGACAAGCCCGTGGCGCGCAGTCCCATGGCTTCGCTGCCGAGGTAGGCCATGGGCCGCAGGTAGCCCTCATCGAGCCCGTTCTCCCGCACCACGGCGAGCTGCGCCTCATTCACCTGCGTCTCGGTGAACGGGATCTTCATGTTGAGGATGTGGGCGGACTGGAACAGTCGCCGGGTGTGATCCTCGAGCCGGAAGATCGCCGCACCCTGCGGCGTGTGATAGGCCCGCACGCCTTCGAACACGCCGAGGCCGTAGTGCAACGTGTGGGTTAACAGATGCACCTTGGCATCGCGCCAGGGCACCAATTCTCCGTTGTGCCAGATCCAGCCGTCTCGATCGGCAAGCGAGCCATCGCTCATACCTGTACCTCAAACACCAGCGGAGGCCAAACACCTCCATCGTCATGAATCGTTCCAAGCACCGATTATAGGCGGCTTGCCTCATCGAGCGGCACGCCGAAACGCTCCTCCCAGAGCGCCGCAACCCGATCGCGGTAACCGGCCAACACCGCCGCACTGGCGGCCGCGTCTGGCAGATCGAGGGCCGCCCGGTGGCCTTCGGTGCGCAGCGCCAGATAGGCCTCGGTGAGGCGAGCAGCCGCCGCAGCATCCAACACGCCAGCGGCCGCTGAAGCTTCAAGGATGCGCACGTTGTCCGGAAAGGCCAGCAGGCTTGGGTGGGCGTGGGATTCCGCGAGTACGAGGTGCTGTACAAGAAACTCGATATCGACGATGCCACCACTGGCGCGTTTGATGTCCGTCGCACTCTGGCGACCGTGGCGGCGCAGCCGGCGATGCATAGTCAGCACGTCGTCGCGCAACCGCTCGCGGTCCCGCAACTGCCCCAGCACCCGACGGCGAATCGCCTGAAACCGCTCCGCCAGCGCGGGGTCGCCGCAGATCGGCCGCGCCCGGATCAGCGCCTGATGCTCCCAGGTCCAGGCCTGCTCGAACTGATAGCGCTCAAAGGCATCGATCTGCGTCACCATGGTTCCGGCGCTACCGGACGGTCGCAGCCGGGTATCCACTTCGTAGAGCGGACCCTGGGCCGTTGGGGTACCAATGATCGACAACAGCGAACGACAGAACCGCTGCAGTACCGGGCCATCATCGGCGCTCAGATCGTGCACGAACACCAGATCAAGGTCCGACTCCGGACCCAGCTCGATACCGCCGAGCTTACCGAAGCCAAGCACCAGAAAGGGCCAGCCCCGGTCGCTACAGAACTCGCCCCGGGCGCGCTCAAACGCCGCGCAGATCACGGCTTCGGCGAGAAAGGTCAAACAGTCGCTCGTCTTCATGAGCGGTAACGAGCCGCGCACCTGCCCAAAGGCCGCCGCAAACTGCTGATCCTCTTTGAATGCTTTGAGCTCCGCGAACCAGCGCTCGTCGTCGCCGTTTGCCAGCGTCAGCCGGGCAGCCAACTGTTCCTTAAGCGCCGCACGGTCGGGCAACACGCCTTGCTGGCGCTCGTCGAGCAGCGCATCGAGCAACGCCGGCCGCTGCGCCAGGCGTTCTGCGAGCCAGCGACTGGCCGCGCAACAGAGCAACAGCCGGCGCAGGGCCGTGGTATTTTCCAACAGCAGCGCCAGATAAGCGGAGCGCCGCAGCACGGCCATGAGAATGGGAACGACCCGCTGGACGGCCCGATCCGGAAGATCCGCCGAACCGCACAGTGCGCTTAACAAGCCGGGCGACGCATCGTCGCGAGCAAGGCGCTGATCGAGCACCGTCGACAACCGCGGTGCCAGCTCTAGAACGATGGGCAGCAGTGTATTCAACCGCTCCCGGCCCACGGCATCGACGTGATTTCGATCGCGCGCACGAGACAGCTTTGCCAACGCGTCCGCAGTGCCTTCGGGATCGTTGAAGCCGGCAGCAGAAAGAGCCGCCGGGTGCGTAGGGTTAGCCTCAGCGCCAGCAGTCGTCGAGGGACTAGCTGCCACCTCTGCCGGTGCACCGACCGCGACATCGACCACTTCCGGCAGGGCAATGAGCTCGGCAAAGTGTCGCGACACCGTGGCTCGCTCCGCGGCCAACGCCTGGTCAAAGGCCTCGAGATCCGTGTAACCCAGGGAGAGGGCAATACGTAACCGAGCCTCATCGTCCGCCGGCAGCCGCTGGGTCTGCTGGTCATCGATGGCCTGGAGGCTGTGCTCGACGTCGCGCAACTGTCGATAGGCGCGGCGCAGCTCGTCGGCTGCATCGGTATCGAAGAGCCCCAGCTCCGTAAGCCCGGTAAGCGCCTGAGTAAGCACCCCCGTCTGCAGGACGGGCTCGCGGCCACCCCAGATCAGCTGCAGCGCCTGCACCGTGAACTCCACATCGCGGATGCCGCCGGGACCCAGCTTGATGTCTGCTGCATCGCCGTGTTCCCGCTGAATAGACGCTTTCATGGTGCGCAAGGCTTCTAGCATGCCGAAGTCGACGTAACGTCGGTAGACGAAGAACCGCAAGTCATCGAGCAACCGCTCCCCAAAGGCGCGATCACCGGCACAGGCGCGGGCTTTCTGCAGCGCGTAGCGCTCCCAGTCGCGGCCGTGGTTGAGGTAGTAATCGGCGAACGCCTCGCCGTGAATCACCAGCGGGCCGCTGGCACCAAAGGGCCGCAGGCGCAGATCGGTGCGGAACACAAAGCCGTCTTCCGTCAGCCGGTCGAGGGCGGCGATGAGCTGCTGCCCGAGGCGTAGAAAAAACTGCTCGTTCGTCAGGCCCTGATCGGTTTTACCCGACGCCCCGTAGACAAAGATCACGTCGACGTCCGACGACAGATTCAACTCACTGGCGCCGAGTTTGCCCAGGGCCAGGACGGTAAGGCGTTGCCGTTCGCCAGCTGCATTGCGCGGCACCCCGGACTTCGCCTCGGCCCAGGCCGTCAAGCAAGTCAGCGCCGCGTCGATGGCGGCGTCGGCGAGCGTCGACAGCGTCGCGATGGTTTCTTCAAGCGGCGCCCGGCGCGTGAGATGACGGGAGACGATGGTGAACTGAATCCGATTGCGCAGCCGTCGCAAACCGCGGTGCAGTTCCTCAGGGGTATCGACGGCGTCGGCAATGGCCGCCAGCTCATCGCGCAAACGAACGGGATCGACCGGTTGATTAAACGCCTCGCCAGCCAGCGCACGTTGCAGCCAGTCCGGCTGCTGCCGCGCGACCCGTTCCGCGAAGGTCGATAGTCCGAGCACCCAACGGAGCGTCGGACTCGAGGGTAAGGACAGTGCCGCGCAGGTTCGTTCGGCGCGCGCCGCAAGCGCTGCGGGTAACCGGGAAGGATCGAAACCGCGTGGCTCAGCGGCCAGCAGACTGATCTACCGTCTGGATCGTGGGCGCGACGCGCAGCACTTCCGATGCCGTCGTAAGGCCTGAGCCGACCTTCTGTGCACCGGACAACCGCAGGGTCCGCATGCCCTCTTTCATCGCGCGATGACGCAGCTCTTCAAGGCTGACATCATCAGTGATGAGTTCCTTCAGCGATTCCGTCAACGGCAGGATCTCGTAAATGCCGGCGCGACCGAGGTAGCCCGTATCGCGACACTCGAGGCAGCCGTTCGCGCTGTACATGCGACCAGGCTGCTTCGCGCGGTAGGGTGCGACGAGCATGCGCCAGGCCTCTTCGTCGACCGGTTCTTCGGTTTTGCAGTGCGGGCACAGCGTGCGCACGAGCCGCTGCGCCATGACCCCGATCACCGTGGCCTTGATCATGTAGCTCGGCACGCCGAGGTCGAGCAGTCGGGTGATGGCCGTCGGCGCGTCGTTGGTGTGCAGCGTACTGATGACCAGGTGGCCTGTGAGTGCGGCCTGGATCGCCATTTCTGCGGTTTCGATATCGCGGATCTCACCGATCATGATGATGTCCGGATCCTGACGCAGTAGGGCGCGGACCCCGGAAGCAAAGGTCACATCGATGTTGCTCTGCACCTGCATCTGGTTAAACGCCGGCTCCACCATCTCGATCGGATCTTCGATGGTGCAGACGTTCACTTCCGAGGTGGCGAGCTGCTTGAGCGTGGAATAGAGCGTCGTCGTCTTACCGGAACCGGTAGGACCGGTCACCAGCACAATGCCGTTCGGCTGCGTCGTCATCTTCTGCCAGCGGGCGTAGTCGTCACCGCCGAGGCCGAGCTCCGAGAAGCTGCGCAGCAGCACGTCCGGATCGAAGATCCGCATGACCATCTTTTCGCCGAAGGCCGTCGGCAGCGTCGACAGACGCAGTTCGATCTCGTCGCCGTCGGGGCTCTTAGTTTTGACCCGGCCGTCCTGGGGCCGGCGCTTTTCTGCGACGTCCATGCGACCGAGGATCTTCAGCCGGCTGGTAACCGCCGTGTTCACCGCCGCCGGCAGCTCATAGACGTGGTGCAGCATGCCGTCGATGCGAAAGCGGACCAGGCCCTTCTCGCGCCGCGGCTCAATATGAATGTCGCTGGCCCGCTGCTGAAACGCGTACTGCAGCAGCCAGTCGACGATGTTGACGACGTGGGCGTCGTTCGCCTCCGGTGACTTATCGCCACCGAGCTCGAGCAGCTGCTCGAAGTTGCCGACGCCGGACACCTCAAGACCCAGCTCCTGGGCCTTCGAGACCGAGCGCGCCATGGTGTAGAACTCGAGCGTATAGCGGCTGATGTCCGCCGGATCCGAGACCACGCGCTTGATCCGCCGCCCACGCAGGGTCTGGGTGAGCATGCCCTCCCACTGATACATGTAGGGCTGGGCACTGGCGATGACGACTTCGTCGTCGGTAACGTCGACGGCGATGATGTTGTGGCGCTGAGCAAAGGCGTAGGACATCACCTCGGTGACGAGGTTGACGTTGATCTTCAGCGGGTCGATGCGCAGGTACGGTTGCTTCGACTGTTCCGCCAGCCGGTGCGTCATGGTGTCGAGGTCGAGCACCGTGCCGGGCTTTAAGCGGTTCTCGTACTCGCGCGAGGCGAGGATCTCCATGGGATGCTGCGACAGCTCGCGCTTGGTGCGCGGCGCGATCAGGATGTCTTCCGCCTGGCGTTGGCTGATGAACCCGTCCTGCACCATCTCATCGAGGAAGTTCGGCAGGTCAATCAGGCGCTCCTCGGCTTCAATACCGAACAACGGCCGCACGTTTGACGCTTCACTCGACCGGTCCACGGCGGGGGACTCCGACGGATCCGCCGTTACACCGGCACCCGCGGGCGCGCCGTCGGCCTTCGCCTTCGACGTCTCTGTCGATGATTCCGAACCGGGGCCCGGAGGGCTGCTCGCCATGGGTCCTGCACTCGCGCGTAAGGGACAGAGGCACCTCGCCTCCAAACCGCAGTAAACGCCCGGGCGCCCGCCTTTTCAAGGCAACTCCCTTGACACGAGAGGTGCGTCACAGCGCCCCCGTGGGGTACGCCACGGCGCCGCCCTGCTACCATCCGCCGCCCATGAATCGCTCCGACTACCCCCAATGGGCCCAATGGTTCCGCGCCTCGACGCCCTACATAAAGGCGCACCGCGGCAAAACCTTCGTGCTGCACCTGCCCGGGGAAGCGCTGGAAGCGCCCTATCGCACGAACCTCGTGCACGACCTGGCGCTGCTTCACAGCCTCGGCGCACGCTTGATCCTCGTCCACGGCGCCCGCGCCCAGCTCGATGCGCAGCTCCCAAGCAGCCAGCATCACAACGGCCGCCGCATCACGGGGCTCGATGACCTGCCGCTCCTGGAGCGACTCTGCGGCGAGCTTCGCGGCCGACTGGAAGCCGCCTTTTCCACGGGACTGCCGAACACACCGCTGCACGGTTCCGAGATCAGCGTCGTCACCGGCAACCTGGTCACCGCCCGCCCGCTCGGCGTGCTCGACGGCATCGATCACGGCTACACGGGCCGGGTGCGCCGGGTGCGCGGCGACGCCATTCGCACACTGCTCAACGCCGGTGCGCTGGTGCTGCTGTCGCCGCTTGGCTACTCGCCGTCCGGGCAGGTGTTCAACCTGCCGTCGGAGGAACTGGCCGCCGCCACGGCACTGGCCACAGAGGCCGACAAGTTGATCCTGCTGCAGGCCGCATCACAGCTGACCGATGCCGAGGGCCAAGGCGCGAACCAACTCAGTGTCGATGACCTCGCCAGCTTAGAAGCGCAGGCCCTTGCCGCCGCAGATCAGGACACGGCCCGCCGGCTGAAGGCCGCCGATGCTGCGCTCAGCGGCGGCGTGCGCAGCGTGCAGGTCGTGTCGTTTGCCGAAGACGGCGCACTGCTCGCCGAACTCTTCACCGCTGGCGGGGCCGGCACGCAGATCACGGCATCACCGCGCGCACCGATCCGCGGCGCAACGCTTGCGGATCTGGCCGGCATCGTTGAGCTCATCCGCCCATTGGAAGACGACGGCGTACTGGTTCGGCGCGCCCGCGACCGGCTGGAAGCAGAGATCGATCGATTCTTTGTTGCCGTGCTCGACGGCGTCATCGTCGGCTGCGCCGCACTCTATCCCTTCGACGCCGACGGCTGCGCGGAGCTCGCGTGCGTCGCTAGCCACCCGAACTACCGCGGTCAGGGGTATCGCATTGGCGAGCGACTGCTCGCCGAGGCCGAACGACAGGCCAGAACGGACGGCCACCGACAGCTGTTCGTGCTGACGACCCAGGCCCAGGACTGGTTCACCGAACGCGGCTTTGAAAGAATGCCCGCGGCGGCGCTGCCGGCAGAAAAGCAGGCGCTTTACAACTATCAGCGCAACTCAACGGTACTCGCGAAAGTACTGGCTTAAGGCAGCCGTCGCCGAGCGGCACGTAAAGCAACAGAAGCAAAACAAGTAAAAAAACAACAAAAGCAACAACAGACGAAAGCAAAGGAACACACACACCCGCATGAGCACGGATAACGACACCCCGGACAACAAACGCCCCTATTCCTCGCTGATCGTCGACGGCGTGGAACAGGCGCCGAGCCGGGCCATGCTCTACCCCGTGGGCTTCAAAGACGAGGACTTCAACAAACCACAGATCGGCATCGCCTCGACCTGGGCGATGCTCACGCCATGCAACATGCACATTAATGAGCTGGCTGACGCCGCCGCCAAAGGCGTCGACGACGCCGGTGCTAAGAGCGTGCTGTTCAACACCATCACGGTCAGCGACGGCATCTCCATGGGCACCCCGGGCATGCGCTACTCGCTCGTCAGCCGTGAGGTCATCGCCGACTCCATCGAAACGGTTGTCGGCGCCCAGGGCTTCGACGGCTTCGTCGCCATCGGCGGCTGCGACAAGAACATGCCCGGCTGCGCTATGGCCATCGCCCGCATGGATCGCCCCGCCGTGTTCGTCTACGGCGGCACGATTCAGCCGGGCAAGGAGCGCCGCGACATCATCAGCGTCTTCGAAGCTGTTGGCGCTCACGCAGCCGGGCGCATCGATGCGGTCGAACTCAAAGACGTTGAAAGCACGGCGATCCCAGGCCCCGGCTCCTGCGGCGGCATGTACACCGCCAACACCATGGCGAGCGCCATCGAAGCGCTGGGCCTGTCGCTGCCAAACAGCTCCGCGCAGGACGCCATCAGTGACGCCAAGCGCGACGACAGCTTCCGCGCCGGCGCCGCCGTTGCCCATCTCATTGAACGCGGCATCAAGCCGAGTGACATCCTGTCGAAGGAGTCGTTTGAAAACGCCATCACCACGGTCATCGCGCTGGAAGGTTCAACCAACGCCGTGCTGCATCTGCTCGCCATCGCCCATGCGGCCCGCATTCCCCTGACCCTCGATGACTTCACCCGCATCGGCGCGCGCGTACCGGTCCTCGCCGACATGCGCCCTGCGGGCCAGTACGCCATGAGCGAGCTGATTCAGATCGGTGGCATTCAGCCGCTCATGAAAACGCTGCTGGCGGAAGGCCTACTGCACGGCGACTGCCTGACGGTCACGGGCAACACGCTGGCGGAGAACCTCGCCGCTGTCGCGCCCTACCCGGCCGATCAGAAGATCATCCGACCGCTGTCGAACCCTATAAAGAAGGACAGCCACCTGGTGATTCTGCACGGCAACCTCGCACCGGAAGGCGCCGTCGCCAAAATCACCGGCAACGAAGGCCTCACCTTTACCGGCACCGCGCGCTGCTATGGCGGCGAAGAAGCGGCCATGGCCGCGATCATGGACAGTACCGTCGTCGCCGGCGACGTCGTCATCGTGCGCTACGAGGGCCCGCGCGGCGGACCGGGCATGCGCGAGATGCTCTCACCCACGAGCGCCATCATGGGCCGCGGCCTCTCGGACCAGGTCGCTATGATTACCGACGGCCGCTTCAGCGGCGGCAGCCACGGCTTCGTCATCGGCCATGTCACCCCGGAAGCCTTTGATGGCGGCCCGATCGCGCTCGTTGAAGACGGCGACCGCATCACCGTCGACGCTGAAGGCAAAACCATCACGCTGCATGTCGGTGACGACACGCTGGCAACGCGCAAAGCGGCCTGGACCCAACCGGCGCCCTACGCCGAACGCGGCACCCTCGCCAAGTACGCACGACTGGTGGCCACTGCAAGTCAGGGCGCCGTGACGGACGCCTTTTAGTCTCAAGCAACGTTTTATCTCGAGCACGTTTTGTCCTGAGCACGTTTTGTCTTGAGCACGTTTTGTCTCGAGCACGTTTTGTCTCGAGCAAAGGCTGACGTAGAACAACGTCAAAAAACTGTCGCTCTTGGTTCCCGAGGACACGCCTAAGCGCAACAACGGCGTCAACGCATTGGCGCCGAAAACGGCGATGTCAGCCCTCTGACGGCAACAGCTGCCGCACTGCGTCAGGCCCCTGACGCAGCCGTCCGGAACCACCTCATAGTTTCCGAAAAGTCTTTGTAAATCGACTACATACGCGAACCTTTGGCGGGTATCGGGTGACTACAATGCCGCGCATCCACAGAAACGAAGTCGTGGCAGAACAGAGATGACGAAACAAACAAACATCCGAACGCTAGTCGCAACAACCGTTGCCATAGCCGCCCTGAACCTAAGCGCCGCAGCCAGCGCGGCGTTGATCACGTTCGATGTCAGCGTTACCGGCACGGACTACCAAGTGGATGGCACAGAATCCGCCGCTGATCTCTTCGCCGCCCACAACGCCGGTACAGCAGTGTGCAGCGCCAACACCGATGGGTTCGTAAGCGTAGGCCCACGACAAACGTGCGGCATCAACCAGCGCGACTACTCGCTGATGCTCACAAGCGCGTTCATGCTCGGCGACGGCGGCGACTACCGCTTTCAAACCGGCGCCGACTGGGGCCGCGGTGGCGGCGTGGTCCTGACGGACCTGAGCTCAGGTGTTCAGTCCCTGTTTGACCTGCGCAGCGACGACGTTTGGTGGGCGCGCAACTGGAATCATGGCGACGTCTTCATCACCGAGCTGACCCTCGACCCCGGCGCCTATGCGCTGAGCTGGATTGGCTTTGAAGGTTGCTGCGCCGGCGAGACAAGCGTGCGCTTCAGCTTCGACGACGGCGAGTTCCGCAACTTCACGGCCGACAACTTCAGTCAGCACCTGGCCGCCGTCCCGGAACCGGGCGTAATGGCGCTGCTCGGCATCGGCTTAGCGGGGTTTGCGCTGCTGCGAACGCGCCGAGCCAGCTATCAGGCACTGCGCGCCAGCCAAAAAGCTGACAGCGATGACGCCCGCGGTGTGCCATCGCTCGAGAGCCTCGCGTAAGCGAGGCGACGCGAGTAGTAAGCCGGGTTACCGGCTACCTGAGGCTCCGCTTGACCTTGCATTGTGGGTGGGGCGAGGGGGAAGGCAAAAAAAAACGTCACGCGACGTACGCTTCAATATAAGTGCCGTCGGTTGTCGGTAGTGGAATGGGCTGCGATCGACGCCTCAGGTCATCGATGTGCAACTCAATCGCACGCTTGATAAGCGCCTCAACCTCTTCACGACTCTCGCCAACCGCGACACAGCCAGGCAGGTCAGGCACATGTGCGCCCCAAGACGATTCCGTTCGCTCGATAACTGCCAGATACTTCATGGACCGCTCTCCAAGCCCGCCTGCTTGAGAATACTCTTCTGTGTGCCTTTGGGGAGATCTAAGCTCAGCTTTCCTGCGATCGTAACCGCACCTTCATCGGTCGATTTCGGGCGGCGGCTCAGGATCGCCACCGAGCAACGCAAACGCGCTCATGCGCTCCAGGGGAGAAACGACCGCGTTCGCCCCACGACCCAACAAATGCGTGTAGATCTGCGTCGTCCGAACATCTGTATGGCCGAGCTGCTCCTGAACCGTGCGGATGTCCGCCCCGGACGCCAGCAAGTGCGTAGCAAAGCAGTGGCGGAAGGTATGACAGGTCACCTTCTTGGGAACCTCGGCGCGGCGCACCGCCTCACGAACCGCACGCTGCATCGTCTTTTCGTTGTAGTGGTGACGGCGGTAGACAGGCGGCTCCGCCCGCGGATCCACGCTTAGCCGCGCGGACGGAAATACCCAATGCCAAGCCCAGTCCCGCGGAGCCGACGGAAACTTGCGGGCCAGCGCACCCGGCAGCCACACCCCGGGCACCCCATCGGCCCGATCCCGCTCATAGACCGTGCGCACCGCCGCTAGATGCCGCCGCAACGGCTCCTCCAACGGGCGCGCGAGCGTGACTACTCGGTCTTTACCGCCCTTCCCGTTGCGAACCGTAATGCAGTGATACTCAAAATCGACGTCCTTCACCCGCAAACGAACGCATTCAAGTAGCCGCAGGCCAGAGCCGTACATCAGCCCCACCATGAGCCACTGCTCACCGGTCAAGAACCGAAGAATCGATCCAACCTCAGCCTCGGACAGCACCACGGGCAACCGCTGCGGCAGCTTGGCCCGGACGGTGTTATCCAAGATATCGACGGGCTGCCGCAACACCTCCCGATACAGAAACAACAGCGCATTCAGCGCCTGATTCTGAGTCGACGCCGACACCGACTTACGCACGGCCAGGTAGGACAAGAACTGCGAGACCTCGCGACTTCCCATCTCCGACGGGTGTCGCAACCGATGAAACTGAACGTACCGACGCACCCAACCCACGTACGCACGCTCCGTCCGCAGGCTGTAATGCCGTACACGGATCGCCTCACGCACCTGATCAAGAAGGCGTGGTTGAGGCTTCTCATCCGTCACCAGGCTGGCGGAGACCTAAGTTCAACAGCGAACAACACGATATCCAGCGCCAGCAACGCTCCTTTTCCTACCGAGTTACCACCCAACGCACTGATCCAAAGAAACTCTCCGTTCCAATGAGGTTGCAAATGGCGCGCCTGAGCGAGTACAGATTGGCTGCACACAAAGGAAATCCGTGTGCTAAATCACTGATATAGTTGAATGAGATCAACCATCCGGGTGGTACGAGATGACTCACACGCGCAGTATCAACCCGCTTCTCAACCTAGTAAGTTGTTAGGCGTCAAAGCACGATCACTGATATTCAGAACACGGAAAAACTCAATGTTCGCCATCAAGTGCAATGGGAGCGTCACCCTCAACAGAAAGCACAACAGGATGATTCAGTGGCGGAAGTCCGTCCCCGTAGTCAGGAAGAGAGCTTGAACATGCCTTCGACCCAGGACATTCTGAGCCCAAGAAATGCCTGATTGGCAAGAAACGCCATATCTAATGAACGCTAACTTGGTCCATACCGACTGTTGGACCCAAACCTGCCGCCTAACGTGGAGCTGGAGCGGACATCTTGACCGCGGCCTCCCTTCGCTTCCGCTCCGGTCGCCCGCCGTCAAGTGCCGCTCAGCTCGGTAGTTAGGCGACTACAGATGAATACAAGTACCAGAAAGGTCCTTCGATTCTTTGCGAGTGCAGCCATAGCTTTAGTAAGCATCCTGGCGGCCTTTCTTTGCTTATCGTCTCTTGTTGACGTTAGCTTTGAGCCAGACGAGTGCTCTACCGACTTTCGCAGCGCGATATACATAATTGATCCTTGCTTTAGCGCTGCGGTTCAACAGAATCAACAGGTGATCACAACGACCAGGAGGCGGAGCGTCGATGAGTCGTAATCGCCTAACGTGGAGCTGGAGCGGACATCTTGACCGCGGTCTCCCTTCGCTTCCGCTTCGGTCATCCGCCGTCAAGTGCCGCTCAGCTCGGTAGTTAGGCGTCAAAGCAAATTCACTGGCCCTCAAAACACCAAGAGCATCTGAGTTCGCCATCGAGGACATTCAGAGCTTCAACCTCAACAGAAAGCACG
>JBCCTU010000009.1:0-175732 GCA_039198065.1 Pseudomonadota bacterium | reverse complement strand
CCATGTCAAGGTAGCGCTCTAACCAACTGAGCTACGCGCCTAAAGCATTGGAACAAAGTCTACAGCCGTAGTGGCCACTCACACAAACTCCGACACGATAAAATCTCGATAACTTCATCGGTGCAACCAAGTCTGCGCAAAAGTCCAATCGGGTTCGAAAGGCCGAAACCACTCGCCATTGCACGCCGTAAGGCTATCACGGCCTAAGTAGGGAATAAGTACAGCTGTTAGTGAGCGAGGTGGCAGATCGAGCTGGACTTCGAAAAAACGGCCGTTCGCAAACGTTGGAATTGACTGTCCTACTTCGACCCGAAGCTGTCTTTCTCATCTAACGCAATACCATTACTGGTTGTGGGTCGTTGTTCTAGCGATTAAGAAGCAAAATCTTGCGTAAAGAGCAGCAACCTATTGGAGGGCACGTGCGCTTATCTGAGTACCTGACGTTCACCCACAACCACATACTAGAAAACGTCAAATTCGCCGATCAAAAAGCCACGGCAATCATTGCCCTAGATCTCGCCGTCTTTGCTGGCATCTTCGGCCTCGATGGTGAGGTAAGGGGTGGAGCTTTACTGGGCCTCGCCTTCCTATCATTAGGTATTGCAGTAGCAGGTTACGTCATCTGGCCTCGACGTCATTGGATAACAAAAAAAACCGAATACTCAGGGCTCGGTACATTGTCTTTGCCAGGAAAGATCGCTGAATTCGACGTTGGTGCTTATCATCAGTTGGTAACGGATGATTCCGCAGATCTCTATTCAGAACTAACGACACTAGTGTCTGTGATGTCGAAGATATACCAAGAGAAATATAGGCTACTTAGCAACGCGATGGTGTGTTCTCTGCTTGGTTCGATCTTTTCTGGCGTCTGGGCAGTCTCCACCGTTGTGTAACACGGAAGGTGTCATCGGGAGCTGAACCCATGACCGTTTCTTCTTTGTCGAAAGCTGCCCTCGATCGCTTCCTGAAAAAGGAGTGTCAGTAATTTTGCGTTTGTGAGCCATACGATGAAGGCGATCCCGAGGAGGGACGTATGGCTAAGACCCGGATTGACCCGAAGCTGCTTGACGAGCTGCTGACGGGTCAGAACCCCCAAAAAGTATTCACCTCTAATGGCCAGCTAGGTGATCTGAAGCAGGCGCTCCCCGGCGCCTGGCGTTCTGGTAGCAGCACTCCGCTACCTGCCGTAAGTAACGCTCCAGCCCAGCGCACTGCGCGCTGTGGCGTCACGTCGATAAGATCTCGCTAACCGCAGCAGCTCGATCCCTCATGAAGGGGCGGTAGGCCCCCACGGGGCAGTGGACGCCGCCGCACCCGCTGTCACCCGGGGGTCAGGTTTTCGGTTCCAGCCGGTGCTCGGCCGGCCCGATCGGCCACGAGATGGCGCCTCGGGAGCTCTCACCTCTCGCGAAGTGAAAGACCGCCAACGCGGAGCGGAAAGCAGTCGCAGCGGAGGCAGCCGTCGAGATGCAGCGTCCGCCTTGCCCGCAGGTGAACAAACGGTGCGCATCGACCAGGTCTCCTTCTAACCGAGCAACCCGCTTTCGGTACCCCGAGCCTTTTTCTGCCCGGGACTGCCGCTTCGAGCTTCCAGCGTGGGCCACGCACCGGTGCGCTCCTTACCTCCAATTGCACCCACCCGGCGGGCAACGCGCCTGCGCGTTGGCTTCGGACGAAATCCGTTCGAACGTCCCTTCGGAAACAACTTTTGTTAAACAGTTTACATATGAGAATAATTCTCATTAATATGTGGTCTACGAACCCGAGCCCGGAGCCATCGTGCGACCCTATCCCCGACCCAATCCACGAGCGCTCTCGGGCGTCGCCTTTCTGTTGGCTGCAGCGCCCTACCTCGCGGGAGCCGCCGAGGAGGCGGACGAGCAGCCGCCCGAGGGAGCCGCGATCGAAGAAGTGATCGTCGTCGGTTCCAAGCTCAACTTCTCGACGCAGGACTCGGTCGACTCCGTCGAGATTCTCACGGCGGATCGCCTGTTGCGGGACGGTGTTTTTGAGATCTCTGACGCCGTTTCGCGGACCCCGGGCGTCTCCGTCATCGGCGGTAATCTGGACAACGTGAGCATCCGCGGTATCAACCGTAACGGTACCGGTGGTGCCGGTCAGAGCCAGGCGATCAACATTTTTCTCGATGGCGCACCGCTCTCGGCGAGTGCGATCAATTCCACAGACAACCTCTGGGATCTGCAGCAGGTAGAGGTTCTTCGAGGTTCACAATCCATTCTTCAGGGTCGTAACGCCATTGGCGGTGCGATCGTCCTGACCTCGAACGATCCGATTTACGAATGGGAAACAGCCGCGCGCATCAGAGCCGGCAACTTCGGTGTGCGTCAATACTCGGCCCTGATCACCGGACCAATCATTGCGGACCAACTCGCGTTCCGTATCACCGGGGACTTCAACGAAGCGGACGGCTTCGTTACCAATCCGCTGAACGACGATCAAGCCGACGACGAGCAGGACAACCTGACTGTACGCGCAAAGATCCTAGCCGAACCGGCTGCCATCGAAGCCCTACGGGCTGAATTCACCGTCGAGTACACGGAAACAAATTCCGCCCGGACTGTTCCCTTCTCGCAGAGCCCCGCGCCAACGGGAAGCGAAACGGCCGATGAACGCAGAGCGCGCCTCGCTTCGTTCGATGCGACGGACTACGACACGTTTTCAAATTTTCTCCCACAGTCGGAAATCGAAACGGTCAAGCTCCTAACGGACCTGTCCTACGACCTCTCCAATAACATCACGGCTGAATTCATCGGCACCTTCGAACGATCAGAGAACGTGAATTCCCAGTTTTCCATTCAGCAGAATCCTTTCGGGGGAATCGGTAACGCCGGCGAATCGGAAGTCGACACCTTCAGTGGCGACCTTCGCTTCAAGTTCGACTCCGAGAAGCTTACCGGCGTCTTTGGGTTCTACTACTTCGATACGGAGTCGGACGGGATCAACACGTTTACGCTTGAGATCGCGCCAATCACTCAGAGCGTATTCGGAATATCTCCCAATCCGGCGGAATCCATTTTTACCAACGGCGGCAACAACATCGCTGCCACGGAGAACTACGCCGCCTACACATCCTGGCGCTACGAGCCTAATGAAAAATGGAACATCGACTTGGGCCTGCGGGTAGACCGCGAGAGCTTCATCACGGAGACCGTAGACAATGTCTCCCTTGCAATCCCGTCGGACTGTTTGCTGACGCTACCAGGCTTTGTCTTTGGCGTACCCTTACCCACCATCGATATTCTGTGCCAGGTCGCGGGAGAAACACTCTTCACCTTTCCTCCCGGTGAAGTGCTCTCAGACGACGTTACCGTGTTTCTGCCAAGCGCCGCGGTGACCTACAACATCGATGGCGACCGATCGGTATTTTTCGGCGCACGTCGAGGCTACCGGGCCGGCGGCACCACCTTAGCCGCGTCCCTCGAGGCAGCTTCGGACGGATTCAACGTTGTCCGATTTGATCCAGAATTTCTGGATACCGTCGAAGCCGGCTGGCGAACGGTGTGGTTCGATGGCGACCTGACGTTCAATGGAACGCTGTATTACAGTCAGTATACGGACCAGCAGGTCAACTTCACCAACGAAGTGGGACTCGGCATAACCACCAACGCCGGTGCGACCGATCTCTACGGCCTGGAGGCATCCGTTGACCTGAGAATTTCGGATCGCTGGGATCTGTACGGCAGTCTTGCGCTCAAAGATACGGAATTTACAGAGTTCCTGTTCACCGCCGATGACCCAGAGACGCCAGAAGACGAAACCGTAGACCTCGCAGGTAACGAGCTTGATCGAGCCGAGCGGGTTTCATTAAACATTGGTGCAAGTTATCGACACGAAAACGGATTCTTCGGGAGCGCTTCCGTCAGCTACAAATCGAGCTACTACTCGGATATTTTCAACCTGTCGGAGAGCGAATTGGGAGCAGGACTTACGGAGCGGGTCGACGCGGCCGCGATCGTCAATGCACGCTTCGGCTACGAGTTCGCTCGCGGTGCGGTTTCGCTCGTAGTTGCAAACCTGTTCGACGAAGACAGCCCGGAACTCACAAACTTTGCCGCAGCGGGAGTTCTCAACGGAACCTTTGGTTTGAACAACCAAGCCGGAATCAGTTTGCGACCGCCGCGTACCGTATCCCTCGTACTTGACCTTCGGCTCTAGCATGCTGCCTCGGAATCCTGGAATCGCAGTCCGGTGGTCAGCTACCTAACCCAAGCCGCGGGAGATCAACGGTCGCCGCATCGTAAACGAGGCGGGCCAGATGCAGTTCCAGGGCTGCCTTCAGGTAGTTCACCCGGGCGTTAAACGCGGTCTCTTCCCGGATATTCACCAGAAAGAAGTCGCTGGCGCCGCTGTCGAAGCGTGTCACCTCGGCGCGACGCATGCGGTCCGACAGATCGACTTCGCTGCGCGCGATCTCGAGCAGCTCCTGGGCAACGTCAAGGCGTACGAGCAGATTCTCAATCTGCACCACAATCTGGCTCTCAAACAGCCGCGTCTCTGCCGACAACGCCTGCAGCTTCGCCGCCTCCGTTGCTACATCGCCCTTCGCCTTACGCCGCTGCAGGGGCACTTCGAAGGTAAACCCGACGATCGTGTCCTGGGAGTCGCGTGAGGTACCGCCTTCGGCAATCGTCCCGAAGGGGCGCATGCGCTCGACTTTAAAATCGAGCTTCGGTTGCAGCGCGTTGCGCTTGAGCTCCAGCGAACGCTGCGCCCGCTCCGCCGCCAGGCGCAACGTTGCAAGTTCAGGCCGAGCAGCGAGCGCCGCCTGCACGCCATCGCTCGCAAGTGCCGCCAATCCTTTCAGGCTCTCCATGGCCTCATCGACCGGCACTTGCTCGATCGTCGGATGAATCGGCAACCCGCGTGCATCGCGGTAGTAGAAGCTCAGCTCGTTTGCTGCGATCTCGTAGTCGCGCCGAGCGCCAACGACTAGATTGCGCCGGCGCATGATGTTCTGCTGGTTTTCTGTCAGAAAGATACGTGCGCGGGCGCCCTTCTCCACCTGCCGTTCAAGCCCGGCCTCGCGAGACAGCGCGAGTTCCAGCAGGTCTTCAAAGACGTGCAGCTGGCGTCCGGCCATAACCCACTTCCAATAGGCCGCCAACGCGCGCTGCTGAACACCGACGCGCGTGAGTAGCAACTCGAGTTCCTGCTGACGCAGCGCGAGCTCTGCATCACGAACGCTGAAACGCCTGTCATCAATCGCGCGGTTCTTCAACAGGGAAAACAGTACACCGACCTTCGCCTGACCGCCGGTGTTGGTGAAGTTAATGTCTTCGTAGATTGGGAAGATGCCGTTCGACAGCTTGTAGCCGCTGAACACCTCGGCTCCCCAGGTACCCAACGGCTGACTGATCGTCGCGCTGCCCGCTGCGCCGTTGTAGAAGCCCGACGTTCGGTTAAACCCCTCGGCATCAAAGACGAGATCAAACGAGCCCTTTGCTGCAGTAGCCCGACCCTCGGCGGCGGCGACTTTTGCGAGGGCTTCAACCACCTTGGGAAAGTTCGTGCGCGCCGACTCAGCCACGGCCTCCGGCAAGAGTTGCTCCTCGGCCACGCTCGGAGCGCTGAGCATCAATGTGAGGAACCAAAGAGTCAGGACCCGGAAACAGCGCTTCATCGGGGCGCGATCGCTATTCGCTCGCAGGAGCACTGTAGACCTGTCCCCCGGGGAAGTTCGGCGGGAAGTTGTTGAGCTGGCGCCAGATCTCAAAGCCGACGGAGACCTCATTGAGGAGAATCCAGCCCCGCGCCTTGGAGCCGAAGCGAACAAAGTCCGCACTCGGCCAGGCGTGATCGTCTTCAGGATCCTCTTCGACGAGCACTCGGAATCGGCCGCTAACCTGCGCCGACGGGTCGACGGCGATGACGCGGCCACCAAAAGTGCCGTAAGCGACCGAAGGCCAACCGCTGAACTGAATCATGGGCCAGCCTTCGAACTCGAGGCGCACCTTGGCGCCGACCCGCACCAGGGCTACGTCGCGGCCGTCAATGTAGAGCTCCACGGCGCGCTTTACATTATCCGGCACGAAGGTAGCGATGGTTTGACCGGAACTTACGAAGGTCGCCGTATCACCGGCGTTGACGCGAAAGATCACCCCATCACGGGGCGCATGGACGATCTGCACCGATTGGCGAGAGATGTTGACGTCGACCCGCGTCAGCTCAGCGATTGCCTCGGCAACCTTGACCTTGAGCTCCTCAACCTTGATTCGTGCCTGTTCCAGTTCGCGGCGCGCCGCGAGGCCTTCGTCGAACAGCTGCTGCGTGCGACGCAGGTCGATTTCTGCCGTTTCAGCGGCCGTTCGTGCTGCGTCCACCTGCGCGCTCACCTGCGCGCGTTCTGCATCCAACCGTTCGAGCAGCTTCTCGTCGTTATCAACAATGCGGACGATTCGGTCACCCGCTTTTACGTGGCTGCCGTCGTTGACGTAAAACTCCTGGATCCGTCCGGATACCAACGCGTTGATTTCCTGCAAGCGGTCGTTTGGGTTCACGGACGTCACGGTCCCGAAGCCCTGAGTGGTTTGCACCCAGGGCGTGAAGATCGCAAAGACGATCACGCCGATGGACCCGAGTACGAGCATCCAACTCACCGCCTTCATGATGCGCGGCACCCGGATCGAGCCGAGGGTCCGGAAGTGGTGGGCGTTGAGCTCCAGGTAGTTCGTCGCCATACCTATGCCCTTGCCCCCAGCGGTTTAACCGGACGCGGCACCGCGCCCTCCTCGTCCAGGCTGCGCTCCTCAGCAACGCGTCGCATCTCGGCATAGGACTTGAGCTGATGCTGCTCCGTCGCGCCCAGATACAGGTAACTGTCAAACCTGAGATGCGAGCGGTTGTTCGTGAAGTAGACGACCGTTGTTTTGTTTTTCTGCCCGGGTTGCCGAAGCGTGGCCAAGGAGCGCTCCAGCACTTCATCGGTCAACACATCGTAGAGCTGATTCAACACCAGCATTTCCGGTTCGGACAGCAACGCGCCCGCGAGCTTGAGCTGCATGGTTTCCGCAATAGATAACGGCCAGCCGGTGGACATGAGCAAGGTGTCGAGGCCCTCATTCAGCTCCGCAACCGTATCCTCGAGACCGACCAGCGCAATCGCTTCCCGTATCCGCTTGTTGTCCTGGCGACCGAGGCAGATTTCCAGGTACTCGCGTACCGTCATGGAGACGATTTGCGGCTTGTCGAGCACGATTACTTCCTGACGCAACTCATGCGCTGCAATCGCCGTTATGTCGACGCCCCCGTAGGTGACCATGCCGCTCTGCGGCTCCTCGTGGCGGCGCAGCAGATTGCTGAACAGCCGTTGGATGCTGTAGTTCTGGGCGACTGCCAACACCCAGGTTCCGGCTTCGATCGCGAGGTTGAACTCCGTCGGTCGACCCCGGGCTTCACCGCACGCGCGTTGGAACGACAGGGAACAGAACTCAGGCAGCGGCTCGCCCACGCCCGGGGGATCTTCGAGCGCCGTGTCGTGGAAGAGGCTCAGCTCGTCGATCGCTGCGCAGAGATCGTAGAAGTAGGTCAGGTACGTCCCCAGCTGGGACACGCCGACGAATACCACCGACAACACCAGTTCCGCCGCAACGAGCTGGCCGATCGACAGCTGGCTTTGAATAACAAGCCAACCACCCAGACCCAGGAGCGTCGCACTCGCAGTCGCGTAAATGAGCAGCAGCGCCAGCGTCTGCCCATAGGTGTGGCCAAAGTGCACCTTCTGCTGCTTGATGTACTGGCCCGTGTAGGCGTCGGTCTCATCGAGCGCTTTATCGACGTGCGACTGTTTCTTGTAAAAGCCGTTCGACTCACCGAGGGCCTCAAGCCAACCCGCCGTCGCGTGCTTCTTATGCGACAGATCCAGTGCACTCTTGATTGAGCGTCGGCCCCAAATCAGCCAGACGATGTACAGCAAGCCAAGCACGAGCATGTTGAAGATCAAAAAGTAGGGGTGATAGAGCGAGACGAGAACGAATCCGACAACGCTCTGCAGGAGCAGCGTAAAGCCCCCGACCAGCAGCGCCGGCACGCGTTTGGTCACAATCACGATGTCAAAGTAGCGGTTGTGGAGCGTACCGCGGCCCTGATCAGCGAAAAACGGGTTCAGAGCGTAGATCGACCGAAGCGCGATGTCCGAGACCATGCGCGCGTAGAACCGGCGGCTGAACAGTTCCATGAGGTGGATGCGCAGCGCGTTCAGCAGCACGGCGACCAGCAGCAAGCCAAACAAGGTAAACGACAGCACGATCAACGGCGTCGTGAGCCCGGAGTTCGCCACCGTGTTGATTAACATCTGAACTGAGATGGGGGTCGCCAGCGACAACAGGCTAATGCCGATCCCGTAGATGATGGCAAGCCAATAGAAGCTACTCTCCGGTCCAAGGATCGCGGAGAAGTAGCGCATGAGTTCGCCGACGGTTCGGGGCGGTGCGAAGATGTAGGGGCTGTGGTGCGCGTCGTCGGAGCTCGCCATGGCTTTCCCTTGCGTCAGTTCCCTGCCAGCAGTTGTTTGTCCCGAACCGATTGAATCTGATCTCGCACCGCCGCAGCCTCTTCGAACTCGAGATTCTTGGCGTGGTTCAGCATCTTCTCCTCAAGGGTCTTGAGCAGCTTGCCCATAGCCTTCGGATCGTCCGGTATCTCCACCGAGTCCACGCCACGTTTTTTGCCGCGGCGTGCAGTCTTCGGTGCGCCAGGAGCAGAAGAACGCGCCCCTTCCATCACGTCAGCAACCTGCTTGCGAATCGTCTTTGGAACAATTCCATGCGTTTCGTTATAGGCAAGCTGCTTCGCTCGACGACGCTCGGTCTCCTCAAGCGCCGTCTTCATGGATCCCGTGACCGTGTCCGCGTATAGGATGGCCCGACCGGACGCGTTTCGGGCGGCGCGGCCGATCGTCTGAATCAGCGAGCGCTCTGCGCGCAGGAACCCTTCTTTATCTGCATCCAAGATGGCCACCAGCGACACCTCTGGCATGTCCAGGCCTTCCCGCAGCAGATTGATACCGACCAACACGTCGAAGTGACCCAGACGCAGGTCACGGATGATCTCCATTCGTTCCACGGTATCAATGTCGGAGTGAAGGTAACGCACACGAACGTCGTGCTCGTCGAGGTAGTCGGTGAGGTCCTCGGCCATGCGCTTGGTGAGCGTCGTCACCAGCACCCGCTCCTGTTTGGCGATGGTGTCACGAATTTCACCGAACAGATCTTCGACCTGATTCGACGCCGGCCGTACCTCAACCACCGGATCGACAAGACCCGTCGGCCGCACGACCTGTTCCACCACCTGCCCGGCCAACCGCGCTTCATAGTCCGCGGGCGTTGCAGAGACGAAAATCATTTGTGGCGCCAGTCGCTCCCATTCATCGAAGCGCAACGGCCGGTTATCGAGCGCCGAAGGCAGACGGAACCCATAGTCGACCAGCGTCTCTTTGCGTGCCCGATCACCTTTATACATGCCGCCGATCTGCGGCACGGTGATGTGCGATTCGTCGATCACCAGCAACGCGTCTTTCGGCAGGTAGTCAAACAGAGTCGGCGGCGCCTCGCCGGGGTCGCGTCCGGATAGATAGCGGGAGTAGTTTTCGATCCCGTTGCAGTAACCGAGTTCCGAAATCATTTCCAAATCGAAGCGCGTTCGCTGTTCCAGCCGTTGCGCCTCCACCAGCTTGTGGTTATCGGTCAGATGCTTGAGCCGGTCCTGTAGCTCTTCCTTGATATCGTCAAGCACACTCAGGATGCGCTCCCGGGGCGTGACGTAGTGGGTCTTGGGGTAGACCGTGTAGCGAGGAACGCGCTGCAAAATCTCACCGGTGAGCGGGTCAAAGAGCGAGAGGTTCTCAATCTCGTCGTCAAAGAGCTCGATGCGCACGCCTTCCTTTTCGCTTTCGGCTGGAAAGACATCGATCACGTCCCCACGAACGCGATAGGTGCCGCGCTGGAACGCCATGTCGTTGCGCGTGTACTGGAGCTCCGCCAGGCGGCGCAGGAGCTGACGCTGGTCCGTCGGGTCGCCGCGATCCAGATGGAGCACCATCTGCAAATACGACTGTGGGTCGCCCAGGCCATAGATCGAGGAAACCGACGCCACGATGATCGTGTCGCGACGCTCCAGCAGCGCCTTGGTCGCCGACAGTCGCATCTGCTCGATGTGCGCGTTGACCGATGCGTCTTTTTCGATGTATGTGTCCGACGACGGCACATAGGCTTCGGGCTGGTAGTAGTCGTAGTAGCTGACGAAGTACTCGACGGAATTGTTCGGGAAAAACTCCCGGAACTCGCCATACAGCTGGGCCGCCAAAGTCTTATTCGGCGCCATGACGATCGTCGGCCGCTGCACAGCGGCGACGACATTCGCAATGGAGAAGGTTTTGCCAGAGCCGGTAACCCCAAGGAGGGTTTGATGGCTCAGGCCGGACTCAATGCCGTCGATCAGCCCGGCGATGGCTGCGGGCTGATCGCCATTGGGCTGATACTCGGCAACAACTTCAAATCGGTTAGCTTTCTGCATGTTGCCGATGATGACCGTTGCGGTCAGTCTTCGGAAGAGTCCTCGCTCGCAGCTGCCTCCTCACCGGCGTCAGCACCGGTTTCTTCCGGCTCAGGTTCCGGCGCTTTCTGCGGCGGTGCTTTGATCAGGTCGTGCTTGAGGAGGATCGCGGCCTTATCATCGCCATTGATCCAAGCGCGGTCGGCCCCACGCACGGCGTGGCGATCGTTGCGTTTGAGGTAGATGGTGTACTCGTCAGTCGTTACAACGGTTTTCATGACTTTCTCCTGGGTTGGAAACCGCGCGGTTATTCGGCGGGCGGCGCATGCTAGCGAAGCACGCCTTGGGACGCCAGCGTGACCACGAGCACGGCGTCGCGGCAAACAACGGACAGCAGTCACCGCCGAATTCTTTCGCTGACCTGGCCCGTTCTGCTCGCCAACCTGACCTTGCCCATGGTCGGAGCCGTCGATACGGCAATCATGGGCCGCCTGCCCGACCCAGCCTACATCGGTGCGGTGGCACTGGGCTCGATGATCATTACAAGCTGCGGTTGGCTCTTCGGTTTTCTGCGTATGGGGACCACGGGGCTGGTCGCGCAAGCCTTCGGTGGCGACCGCCTCACGCAGGCCCTTATGCACACCCGCCGCGGCATCCGGCTCGCGCTCATCATCGGTGTTGTTCTGCTCGTCGCTAGCCCTCTGATCCTGCCGCTGCTTCTCGCAGCCTTTGGTCCATCGGCGGACGTCGGCGCGCTGGCGACCCGTTATCTGTCGATTCGCGCCTTTGCCCTGCCCGCCATCCTGCTTTACCTGGTTCTCCTCGGGACCTTGTTCGGCCTGCAGGCCATGCGGGCCGCGTTGTTCGCGAGCCTGCTCCTGAACCTTTCCAGCACGCTGCTGAGCCTGACCTTAGCGGTCGGCTTTGAGCTCGGCCTTGATGGGGTTGCCTTTGGATCCCTACTGGCCGACTGGCTCAGCGCCCTGGGCGCTGTCGCACTGACCCGGCGGGCCTTTCGGGAGCGGGGCCTCGGATCCATCGCCCTCCTCGCTGCGCCGTCATCGGAAGTAAGCACCGAGCAAAACGGCACCTGGCAGCGGACCCTGACCATGAACGCCGATCTGCTGGTGCGATCGCTGTTCGTCCAAGCGCCGTTCCTGATCTACACCGCCATGGGTGCCCGGCTTGGAGACGTTGTACTCGCCGCCAATGCCATTCTCATGCAGCTCTACTTCTTTCTTGTGTTCGCCCTCGACGCCTTCGCCCATACCGCCGAGACCTTGGCGGGGGCCAGCATCGGTGCGGACGACCGGTCCAGCTTCGATCGCGTTGTTGAACGCACGGCACTGTGGTCGTTGGCCCTAGGTCTTGCGGGTGGTCTGATGTTTCTAACGGCAACGCCGCTGCTCGTGTCTGCGCTGACAACGAGCGACGCCGTGTACGACGAAGCCCTACGCTATCGGCTGTGGCTTGCCGTCGCCCCGGCGCTCTCGGCCCTTGCCTTCCAACTCGACGGCATCTTTATCGGCGCCACCCGTTCCCGCACGATGCGCAACGCCATGGCGTTGAGCTTCGTCGGCTTTGCCGTGGTCGTCGCCCTCGGCGTCGAACCGCTCGGAAACCACGCGCTGTGGGCCGGTTTGCTGACCTTCATGGTGCTGCGGGGGCTGTTGCTCGGCCGAGCGCTGTCGGACATTCGTGCGTCACTCGTATAGTGGCGCAACCCGGCGCACCAACGGCAGACCTTGAGTGCGTTCGTGCGTTGCCGGTGACGCGGTTCAAACCCTGTTCAGCATCGCCATGGGACCGTTACCTTTGAGACAGTACGAGCGAAAGATCTGATGCGAATACCCCTGCTACTGCTACTTGGCACGTTCGCCCTCGGCGGCTGCGCCAGCCACAACCGTCCGGGTGAGCCGATCGTTGATCTGACCGGTGTGGATCCCGTGCTCTACGACCAGGACCTCGGCGAGTGCCGCGTCTTCGCAAAACAAGTACCGGTCGCAACCCAGACGGGTGCCGGAGCCGCCGCGGGAGCGGTTCTTGGGACCGTAATCGGCGCCGCGATCGGTGACAGCGGCACCGCCGCGCGAGGTGCCGGAGTCGGCGCCGCCAACGGTGCGGCCCGCGGTGCGTTTGGAGGCTTCCGGGAACGCAGCCAGGTCGTAAAGAACTGTTTGCGCCAGCGCGGATATCGGGTGCTAAATTGATGCCCAATGAGCACGTACCCCTCAACCACGCCTTGGCCTACGAAGCGCTGGACGCGCGGCGAGCGGTCAGCACTTACGAACCGCGCCAGTACCGACGCGATTGACTCACTGTTCGATGGGCTCGCAGCGCCCGACGTAACCTACGCACTGTTGATCGCTGCTGGCGGTGAACTCGTCTACGAGCGCTACGACCATGGCGCCAACGCGGGCTACCTCCAGTATTCCTGGTCGATCGCCAAGAGCATTACGCACGCGCTTGCCGGCTGCTTAGTAGCGGACGGTCACTGGGACGTTGATCAACCGCTCCCCGTACCGGAATGGCGTGACGATGAACGCTCGGCAATCACCCTTGATCAGCTACTCGCCATGCGCAGCGGGCTTGAGTTTCGCGAGGACTACGTCGACGGCCAAGCCAGTGACGTCATTCCGATGCTGTTTGGAGACGGACGCCGTGACACCGGTGCGTACGCGGCGAGCAAACCGCTGATCCATACACCGGGCACCCAGTTCGCCTATTCAAGCGGGACCACGAACATCATCTGCCGGGCCCTGCGAGATCAGCTCGGGGGGCCTACGGAGTTCTTGCGCTACGCACAGGAGCGCCTGTTCGAGCCGCTCGGTATGCGTTCGGCAACGCCGCGGTTCGACCACAGCGGCACGTTCATCGGGTCATCGTTTCTGCTCGCCGAACCGCGGGACTTTCTTCGCTTCGGACTGCTCTATCTTCGCGATGGGCAATGGGATGAGCAGCAGATTCTGCCTCCCGGCTGGGCGGGCTACGGCACTGCCGAGTCCTTCAACGACGGTACCGAAGCCTACGGGGCGCACTGGTGGCGCGAGCCAACGGGGCCGCGGTACTTCGCCAGCGGTTACGACGGCCAGCGCATCGTAGTAGACCCGGACGCGGATCTGGTGTTGGTCAGAATGGGGCGGACGCCGATCGAGCGGGCCGCGCCGATCTGGGACGCGACCAGCCGCTTGATGGACGCGCTCGCCGCCGGTGGCTGAGCCCGGCGCGGCGACCTCACTCAGTACTCAGATCTGAAAACTGAAGCGGATACCGGAGCGAATCGGTAACGGACGTCCATCGACGAGGTAGGGCTTGAACCGCCAGCTGCGAATCGCACTGAGCGCGCTGCGTTCGAACACCGTATCAGAACTGTCCGCAACCTCGGGATTCAGTACCCGTCCATCGATACCGACGGTAAAGAGCACCTCAACCCACCCTTCCTGGAGGTTGCCGATGCGCTTCTTTGGCGGCTCCGGTGCGGTACGCCGAATCACCTCGAGGTCGCTCAGCGAGACCAGGTCACCAAACTCGCCGCGTCGCGCTGCCGCCAGCCGTTCCGCGTAGAGCAGATCGGCCTGTAGTTCTGCTATGCGAGACGGATCCGCGTCCGTGCGCGACAGAAACGTGAGCGTTGAATCTGCCTCAAACAGCTTCGACTCTTCGATCTGGGCCCGCACGCGATTGAACAGAGCGCTGATGGTTAGGGCCTGCCCCCGCTGCGCGGCTTCAGACGCTGGATCCAGGGCCAGCGCTTCTTCATAGAGATCAAACGCGTTGCCCTCTGCCGGCGGCATGAGACGCTCTGCGGACAGTGCCGTCGCGGCCGAGGTCAACAGCTGTGCCAGATCGCGGTTACGCTCGTCGACAACACGGTTGGTCAACGACGCTTCCACCAGCTCTAGTTCCGGCAAGGTCTCATCGATACCCCGAGCGCGACGCAGAAAGGCCTGCGCTGACTCTGCTTCACCGGCGAGGGCAGCGGTCTGCGCTGACGCCAGCAATCGCTGCGCGAGAGACGCAAGGCCCGCCGCGGCTGCACGATGATCGGGCACTCGACGCAGCACTTTGCGGTAACTGGACACGGCGTTAAATCCACGCGGCCCGTCGATGCGACCGGCGGCCTCGTGATCTCGGGCCGCAGTAATCAGCGCTTCGATGTCGCGTTCCTGGATCGCCCGCAGCCGGAGCGCCCGGGCCGATTCTTCTCCCGGAACGACGGTGAGGACCTGTGTCGCGATCGCCTCGGCGTCGTCCCAACGGTTCTGGAACAGCGCCGCTTCACCCGAGGACACCGCGTATTCAATCGTTTGTTGAAGCCCCTTCCACGCGGCTTCGTCGCCGGGTACCTGCTCGAGCGCCAGCTGGTAGAAGTGGAGCGCATTTGCCCCGGCCGGACTCAGAATGTTGCCGGCGGCAAACGCATCCTCAGCCAAACCAATCAAGCCGTTACCGCCAAGCTCTGAGTCGGTGCCACCGGCAACCGGCCGGGTGGCCATCCCCGGCAACGCAGGGAGGCTCAGCTGATCCTGTTGCGCCCCAGTCTGCATGAACGCCGCCGTTCCGAAGACGCCGGCGACCACAAACAGCGCCGCCAAGCCAAAGCTTTCAAAGAGTCCGCTTTCCGTTCGCACTGCCGTCGCCATGGCATCAGCTCCAGCGGCCAAGGAGTCGCGCCAGCAAGCGAGTCCACCAGGCTTCGTTCGCTGCGCGCGTGCCGAACGGCAATGCCGATGGCGAAGTCGGCGTGTCCGTCGATTGAGCGGCCGCCGCGGCCTGACGATCGGGGTCCTGTTCCACGAAGCTCCGGCGAGCGGAATGCAGCCACAAGCGACACTGCCCCGCCGCGACGGGTTTCAGCAGGAACCGGTAAATCGCGCCGCCATTGATCAGGTTGATCAACCGGCTGGCGTCCGCGCGGTCGGCGGCGACGACAAAGTGCGGCGTCGGCCAGGGGCCCGCCAGCGTCGTTCGAATCGCATCGAGACTCGCACTGTCGTTGGCCAGGTCTGTTATCACGACGGCAACGTCACCGCTGGCGAGCTGCATGCGGGCTTGGTCGACGCTGGTGGCAACCAGACACGGCGCACCCTTGGCGCGACGCTTGGGCTGTGTGTTCAGCTCCTCAATCGGTGACCCCGGCAGCGTCGCAACCACGGCTTTAAGTTCCTCTGCCAGAGATGGATCTTCTGTCAGGACGAGCACCGCCGCTGCGCCTGCGTTCGCTCCGCTGGACGCCGCGGGACCGGGCCGCTGGGGCGCCGGGTCGTTGGCATCTGCGGGCGCAGTTTTGCCGTTAGCTGTTTCTTCGGCTGCTTTTTCGGCTGTTTCTTGGACTGCTTTTTGGACTGGGGTTTCCGTCGATGAAACGCTTGGCTCCGCCGCTACCTCTTGAGCTTCCGAAGCCTTCATTGCAGCGGGCTCGGCAGCCGGCGTGGCAGCGCGGTTCTCGGGGTTTAAGACAACCACATCGGCTAACAGCTGAGCCTCGTTCGCTGCTGCCGGCAACGTCGGTTCCTGGCCAAGCACGGCGGCAGCCGCCGCTCGAAGTTCCCCGGGTGGGCACGGCTTACACAGATAGCGCGAGACCTCGGCTTCGTTAAGGGCAGCCTCGATGGCACTGAGATCGGCGTACCCCGTCAACAGAATTCGCTCCGTTGCCGGGTATTCGGTGCGCACTTTGGCGAGCAGTTCGACGCCCGTCATTTCCGGCATGCGCTGATCAGAGATCACGAGATCCACCGTGCGAGACTCAAGGATCGCAAGCGCTTCGGCACCGGAATTCGCCGTAAGCACCGTGTACCCCTTTCGGAACAAGGCCCGCATGGAGGTGAGTACCCGCGGTTCGTCATCAACGAACAGAATCGTGGCGGGGCGGTTGGTCGCCGAGCCGTTGTCTACTACTTGCAACATCAGGCGGCCTCCTCTCCGTCGTCATTGGCAGATTCGGTTGCGAGCGGTATCGGGCGGGTCTGCTCCGCTGCAGGGAAGCCGAGGGTGAAGCGCGTCCCCTGCCCTACCTGTGAATCGACCAGGATCTGACCGCCGTGGTCGTGCACGATCTTGTTGACGATCGACAAACCGAGCCCCGTGCCCTGCCCGACGGGTTTGGTCGTGAAAAACGGATCCATGATCCGCTCGAGATCGTCAGCCGCAATGCCGCAACCGCTGTCCTCAATGACGATTTCAACCCAATCCCCGGCATCCCGGGTGGACAAACTCAGCTCCCCCTTGCCGTCCATCGCCTGCACCGCGTTGGTGATCAGGTTGATAAAGATCTGATTGATGCGCGACGGGGCGCAAAGGATTTCCGGTACTTCACCGAAATCCTTTGTCACTTTCACACCTGTTTTCAACAGGTTACGCGTAATAACGAGTGTTTTTTCTAAGCCTTCGCGGACGTCGTAGCGATCCTCCGCAGCGCGATCCAGTCGGCTGAAGTCCTTCAGCGACTGCACCAGCTCACTGATCTGGTTGAGGCCTTCGATACTGTCCCGAGTCAGATCGACGGATGCCGTAGCCGTCTCGCCAAGAGCGTCAGCGTCGTAGCGCTCCCGCTGTCGGTAAATCGTGGTCGCGCGCGACTGAGCCGTGGCCAGATCCGGACTCGTGAGCAGGGGCAACGTCAGATCGAGGTATGCCTTCAACTCTTCAGTCATTTCTGCGGTAACACTGACGTTGTTTTGGACGTACAGCAGCGGTGTGTTGATCTCATGCATGACCCCCGCTACGAGTTGACCCAGGGACGACAGTTTTTCCGCCTGCACCAGCTGACTTTGAGAGTCTTTGAGCTCGGACAACGCCTGCTCTAGATCCTGGGTACGCTCCTGCACCCGAAGTTCCAGGTCGTCGTGTGATCGATTCAATGCCTGATAGCTTCGTGCCAGGCGGAATCCGAAATACGCCAACACACCGAGCAACAGAAGCGTGTACATGTTCAAGAGAATCCTCGCCTCGTTGACCACGGCAAGTCGGGCCAGTGCGTCCTGGGCCAGCTGCTCGCGGAGCTCAGTCAGTGCGCTTCTAAAGCCTGCGACGCTCAGCCCATCCAACGCCGTAGCTAATTGGCTGCGGGCTGCGACCAACGTCTGGGCCGTCGCGTTCAAGCGATCGATCGAGGTCTTGTCGGCGCTACTCAGCGACGCGCTCGCCGGTTCGAAGTAGCGCGGCTGACGAGCCAGCCCCGCAAGGTTGACCGACAGTCCCGCGCGCAGCGCGCGTTCGGATTCGTACAGCGCACCGGCCAGTTCATTCAGACCTCGCAGCCGAAGGCCGCTAACCAGGGAACGATTGCTGTCCGTGAGCGTCTCGCTGGCGGTCAGTGCCGCGGCCTGAGCCTGCTCGATGTCTTCCAACGCTCCGATGAGCGCGGACCATTCGACCTCAAGGGTCGCCAGCTGCACTTGAATTTGTTCCGGCTGCGCAACCTGAATATCGCGAACGCTGCTGAGCGCTGCGAGCAGCTTGCGTCGCAGCTGATCGAGTGCGCCATTCTCTCGGTACAGGGCGAT
This sequence comes from Pseudomonadota bacterium, assembly GCA_039198065.1. Taxonomy (GTDB): domain Bacteria; phylum Pseudomonadota; class Gammaproteobacteria; order Pseudomonadales; family Azotimanducaceae; genus CALHVX01. The sequence continues at coordinate 157,715 of JBCCTU010000009.1, read as the reverse complement.
CAGGTCGGCGCCTGCAGCGGGTAAAACGCTGTGGATCCCTTCCCGCAGCTGCGCGATGGCAACCGGGTCTACGGTTGTGGCATCTCGGCCTTCGAGCCGGTCTTCCAGACCGCTGGCTGCATCATCGAGAAATCGCAGTCGTTGATCGGCATGCTTGCTTATCGCTTGCTGCGGATCGCTCGACAGCAGCAGCAGCAATGCGAGCAACGCACCTGCGAATAAGAGAGCGCACAGCGCGAGGGTGCGCTGTATGAGCGTTTGGCTCGATCCGGTCATCTTCCCTGGTGCTCCGGTTGTCGACTTGGACGGTGTCCCATGATGCGTGCTCTACCGAACGGTCCGTGTTCGCCTAGAGTCAGGTTCCCGTGACTAACTGTTCGTCGACTTTAGAAGCTAAGGAATCGCTATTCTGTGCGGCAGTTGGCACTCGAACCGTGCATCGGGTGCCAAGACGCTGTTACGGCGACGGCTGCCTGACGCCAGCCTCACCACGAGGGGTCCGAATCACTGCGAATCGGTGCGTTGCCACCACTGCTCGGGAAGAGGAGCCGGCTCAGGCCATTGCCGGTCGAGGGTTTCACCGCGGTAGAGGAACCCTCCGCGCATGACCCGATCCACCTCAGCCGTCGCGCGCAGATCGGCCAGCGGGTTCCGGTTCAGTACCACGAGGTCCGCAAGCTTGCCGGGCTCGATGGATCCAATCGAGGACTCAACGCCGATGATCCGCGCCCCTTCGATGGTAGCCGCACGAAGCGCCTCAATGGGCTCGAAGCCACCACTGGCAACGGCCCAGAGTTCCCAGTGGTACCCCAGTCCCTGAAGTTGTCCGTGAGCACCAATGCCCACCGGCACGCCAGCTCGTGCGAGTTTCAGCGCCTGGGAGGCGACCTGCTGGAAACGCTCTTCCGCGTCGGATACCCAGATCGGCCGGCGCAGCGCGCGCCGCTCGAGGAACTTCCGTGGTGTAAATCGGCGCAATCGTTCGTTGTCGATGGGGTTTTCGCGGCTGTAAAAGTGTTCCTCTCCCCAGGGGCCCCCGTAGAGCACTAGCAACGTCGGCACGCTGGACATTTGGCTTGCAGCCAAGAGCTGCACAACGTCGTCGTACAGTACCTGCAGCGGGAAGTTGTGCTCGTTACCGCTAAACCCATCGAGCGCGTGCGTCAGCCCGAGCTTCATATCCAACGCACCCTCGGTCGTTGGGTTGAGCTTCAGTTCCCTGGCCGCTTGAACCAACCACTGGCGCTGTTTGCGATCGCCGGAGATGTACGCTTTCAAATTGCGCACACCGTAGTGATCCCGATAGCGCTTGAGCACAAAGTACGCTTCCTCGGGCTTGGCAAAACTGTTGTTGCTGAAGATCCCGGGTCCCGTCGACAGTGTCCGGGGTCCAAGCATCAACCCCGCATCCGTCGCCTCTTCGTAAGCGAGAATGTCCGTCGTGCTCGGCTGAACATCTAGTCCGGTGGTCACGCCAAAGGCGAGGTTGGCGAGCAACGACCAGTCACTCGTCGCATGCAGGTCTTTATAGGGTCTGAAATGCGCGTGCGCGTCGATGAAGCCCGGCATGATCGTCTTGCCGGTGACGTCGATGACCCGGGCATCCTCGGGAACGGTTACAGAATCCCGCGTTCCGACGGCCTCAATGCGAGATCCGTTCACGAGCACCACCGAGTCCTCGATGACCACGGCATCTGCTCGCCCGGTCATCGGCAGCGCTGTGCCGCCAACAAGAGCCAGACGCCCCGCGGGTTCCGCCCGAGGCCGGTACACGTCGACCTTCCACTGCTCGACCGCCTCGTGCGCCTCGAAGGGCTCAAAGCTCGTAAAGTCGATCGGCGCTGGAGCGTCGTCCGATGCGACCGCTGCTGATGGGACTTCCGATCCCGAATCGGCCGTAGCCTCGGCTGTGTCGGCTGCCGTTTCGTCGGCCGTTGCAGCGTCATTCGCCGCCGGGATCCACTGGATCGAATCGAGAGATCGGCGGTGCAGCGTTGAGCCGACCATCCAATACACGTGGTCACCGGCACGATCGAAGAAGGCGTAGTGCGCACCGATGTTGGTCAACCGGATAACGGGCAACTGGGCGGCGGTCAGCTTGAGTTTCTGGTTTGCCAGAAATGGATTGAGTCGTTGGGCCAGGTAGAGCTGATCCGCATGCAGTAAGGCCAGAGTCTTACCGTCCGGCGCCAACCGTACGGCTCCGATCTGAACGTCGCCTTCCGCCGAGTAAATCCCCGGGCCGATGACCGAAAGCTCGTTTCGCAGATCGGTGCCGTCAAAGCGAATCGACGTCAGGCCCCCGGCTTCGGAGCGGGCAAAGTTCGAATTGCCAACGTTGAAGAAGATTCGATCGCTGTCGCCACCGACGAAGTGGAGGTTAGAAACACCGGTCGCTGGCCAGATACGCGTCAGCGGACCGCCACGGGCCGGGAGCCAAACGAGATCCGCATCGACCGTTGGTCCACCATCGTACTCCCGGGTCCGCCGTTCAAAGCGACTGCCCTTGAGCGTGACCAGGCGACGCCCGTCCGGCGAGTAGGCAAGCTCTTGATAGTGCCCCGCGTCGCGCGTAAGCCGTCGCGGCCGTCCACCCTCGGCACCGATACTGAAGACGTGCCCTCCATCTATGTCCCAGGTGAGGTACGCCACGGTGCGCCCGTCGGGCGAGAACCGCGGGTAAAACGCTGACTGGTCCTCTCGCGTAAGCGCCTTGAGCGACTCGCTCGCCAGGTCGTAGCGGTAGATCCGCCGAAAGGCACTGAACACCAATGCCCCACCGTCCGGGGACAGGTCCGGCTGCATGAGCGCTCGCGCTCGAACCGGTCCCTCACCCAGTCGGTAGCTGTGGCGACTGAGTGCGCCGAGTTCCACAGTGGCTTCGACCTGAAACGGTATGGCCCTCAGGGTCCCATCCTCGAGATTCAGCTGGACCGGTCTGCCCTTGCTGCTGAGAAATAGGCTGTCGCCATTCGGATGAAAGGCGAAGTTCGGTAACAGGTCGCGTGTGTAGCGGCTTTCCTGTTCGTCGTCCTCGAGGGGAACAGCGTAACGCCGGTCTTCGCCGGTCTTCAGATTTCGAAGCCGCAGCACCGTTGCCTGCTGATCCCGCGTGGCATAGGCCAACCGCTCACCGTCAGGGGACAACGTCGGTTTGAACGCACTGCCCGGAAGCGCACTGATCACCGTCATCCGATCGCTGCGCAGGTCGTGCCGCGCGATCTGCCAGAGGGGAAAGCGAACGTTGTAGGCAAATCCACCGCGCTTGCGCGCGTAGTACAGATACTGGCCGTCCGGCGAGTACACGGGTCCCAGGCTGTTGCCCCGGTCACGCGCCGGTGTGCCTTTCTTTGGCGATGCTTTCGTAAGCTGAACGCCGGTGCCGCCGTTGACCGGGTAGGCCCAGAGTTCAAACGTACGCAGCCCCCAGCTCTGTCGCGAGACAACCACGTGCTGACCATCCGGTGACCAAGCAGGCGATGCGAGGTCGTGCTGGGACGAGCCTTTGGCGATCCGGTGTGGGTCGCTGCCGTCTGGGGCAATGGTCCACAGCTCGTCGAAACCACCGCGATCGCTTATGAATACGATCCGGTTTCCATCCGGGGAAAAGCGCGGTTGACTGTCAAAGGCGAGGCCATCGGTCAATCGCGTCGCCGTACCGCCAGACACCGGCAGCGAGTAGAGGTCGCCAAGCACATCCAGAACCAGCGTCGATCCGGTGGGGTCGACATCAAGATTCATCCAGGTGGCCGTCCGCGTCGAGATGGTCGCCGTACGTTCCGGTTGCAGGCTCAGGGCTGCGGCGTCGTCACCGGCAAGAAGGGGCTGCGGAAAAAAAATGACGAAGAAAAGAAACCAGAGCCTGTGGCGCCATGCGCTCGCCGGAGGTTCCGGTGAGCGCTGCAGGAAACGACAACGCATGGAAAACGCCTGGGAAAGATCACGGTATTGTCGACCAGCGCTTAGCGGTCAGCAAGGCTAAGTCGGTGTAGCGCAGCGGAGATCGCGTCCCGCTTCCCACGACCCCCGAATTCTTCAAGGTTGTCGCCGGCCAAACGTGCCAGTGCCGTCGTCAAATGCCGTAGAGCGTCTGGATACTCAACGACGGCATCGAGCGGATGCAGTTCAACGCGGATGGTAAACACCACCAACCCCTCAGCCAGGCGTTTGAGACACTGGCGCTCGGAGCGAATCCACCAGTCGAACGCGTTTCGAGCCCGTTCCTGTGGCAGGGTAGGGTCATCGGTCGCCGATTCGCGGTCCGGTTCGGGCTGAAAGCGTTCCTGCGAACCGTGCACGGCCCAGTTTCGGCGCTCGAGGACGCGATCGTCGGGCAGGCGATGAAACAACTCCTTCATGCGCCCGAGCAACGTGGCCGGCATACCGGCGATACCTCGGTGAATGTCTGACAACGCCTGTCCCAGTTTGTCGCCGAGGCGCCAATAGGAGGGCGATGTCAGCGCCGCCGCAACAAGCCGATACTCTCCAGGGCTACCATGCAGGCCCGGCGCCTGCCGAAGCACACAGAGGTCATCGGGAATCGCCAGCGCAGCCCGAATCAGCGGCGGCTCGGCGACGTCTTCGATGCACTCGATCCAAGTTTGAGCGCCATCGCGAACCGCTCCGTAAGCTCGATGTTCGTCGGTTAACGCCGCATCGGCTCCCGTAAGCGAACGGTAGACGCGCGCGCGTTCCGTCGCGAACAGCGCCCGCTTCCGCTCCCGTTCTGCCGTGCTGATCGCAAACGGCAACCACTGGTCCAACGCAATCGGTCGCAGGCCCATACGGGGACCAAAGTGACCATTCAGGAACGGAGGATCCTCATAGAAGGCGGTCGTCAGTGACGCATCCGTGTTCGGTGATGGGAACGACGCCCCCGAGCGAAGGGTGCGATCGGCGCGAAGGGTGCGATACTGTCTCGCGGCGGTCGGCGCGGACGGGGTAGATGGCACAATCGCGACCCCAGGCACGCGTGGAGACAACGGATCGTCCGTCACGATCGCACAGGGTTCCAGTAGGTCGTTTGTCGTAATTTCAAGATCACCATGACCGTCAGCATACGCAACAAAAACCCCTCGTCCACGCCGGACTACGTCGACGCCCTGGCTGCGCTGAGCGCGGACCGCTCCCGCGTTTCAACCTTTTCCTGGCCCGCCACCGTCGCCTTGCTCGGCGTCGCGCTACTTGCGCTCTTAGCAGGGCTCATCACACGCCCGGCGCTGCGCGACAACGCACTCTCCGCTGCTGCCGATGCCATCGGCAACACGGGCGAGATCATGGTCGGTGTTCTGGCGATCGCGATCACGGTCGTCGCCATCGTCGTCGAGCTGGCAGCGACCCGCTACACGCACCGGGTTACGGCGCTGTTTCTGCGCGACCGCGTCAACCTGACGCTGCTCGGCCTGTATACGGTAACGAGCCTACTGTGTCTGTGGACCAGCTTCGTCAGCCCAACCCGCACTCCTGCGGGCGACCCGCTGCTGTGGCTTACGCTTGCACTCATCAGCCTCTCTCTCGCGAGCCTGCTGCCGTACTTCGCCTACGTTCTTGGGTTCATTTCACCGCTCAATATCATCGATCGGCTGCTCCAGCGCGGCGCTCTTGCGATCGAGGCCGCTACCGGTGCACCGATTAGTCTGCGCTTAAAGGCCTTTAGAGCTGTCGCTGCAACCACCGCGGAGGATCTGCACGACGTGGCCCGCAAGGCGCTGGATCAGAGCGATCGCAGCGTCGCCATGGCCAGCGTCACAGCGCTGTTCGAGCTGCTGAGCCACTACGCCGATCGACGCAGCGCCCTGCCCCGAGCCTGGTTTCACATTGACTCAGACTTTGATACGGATCCGGACTTCGTATCGCTCGAAGACGACGCGCTGGTCCCATCCGCGACCATGGGCTCTGGTTTGAGCTTAAAGTCTACCGCCAGGCCATCGCCGTGCTGTCGGCTGCCGTGCCAGGACTCCGCGACCTCGCGAGCCTGATTGCCATTGAAACCCGCCGGTATGGCATTGAGCGCACGAGCAGCTCTGCAGAACGTGAGTTGTGCGTGCGGGCCTACAACAGCTATCTGCGGGTGTGCATTAATGCCGCGGACGCTCGTAGCACCTACTACCTGCTGAACCAGTTCCGACGTTTGGGACAAACCTTGCTGCGCTGGCCGGAAGAACGCCATTCGATTCACATCGCGGAACATCTGCGCTACTACGGGCAGCTGGCCCACGAGCGTAACCAGCCCTTCCTGCTGGAAGTTACCGCCTACGATCTCGTCAACCTGCTACTCGCAGCAAAGGATGCCGCGCCAGGCTCAGATCTCAGCACCGCCGACGCCATGCTGGATGTCCTGCTGGAGCTGGATCTGCAAATTCGCGATGAACGTGACGAACCGAGCCTGCTCGGTGTCCGGCGCGCCCAGCTCCAGCTGGCGGCGCGACTGCTAACCGCCGGCGACGAGGCCCGCGTGCAACGAATCGTCACCGACCTTGCCGATGAATCCCAGCAGCGGCTGGTCGGGATCTGTAGGGCGTTAGAAAACGAACAGCGGTCGAGCTTTTGGGAACTCACGGAACGGGGGGTGAACTTCGGCTACCTGGAACCAGAACACCGAGCCCACCTGCAGGCACTCCTCGCCCGCATCGATGCCGCGCGATCCGACGCTTAAGCTGAACTCGCTGCGGAGTCGGATCAGAGTTGCTGAGCTGCAATACGCTCAGCGATTTTCCCAGACCAGATCTTCGGTCCTTCGCGATGAACCGAGGCGCCCGTGGAGTCCACGGCGAGCGTGACCGGCATGTCCTTTACCTCGAATTCGTGCACCGCCTCCATGCCAAGCTCGGGAAAGGCCACAACCTTCGACGCCGTAATCGCCTTTGCGACGAGGTAGGCGGCACCGCCAACGGCAATCATGTACGCCGACTCGTGCTTACGAATTGCATCAATCGCAATCTGACCCCGCTCCGCCTTGCCGATCATGCCAAGCAGCCCGGTGCGCTCCAACACCTGGTCTGTGAACTTGTCCATGCGAGTCGCCGTCGTGGGCCCAGCGGGACCGACGACTTCATCGCGCACCGGATCGACAGGACCCACGTAGTAGATGAGGCGATTGGTAAAGTCGACGGGCAATCGTTCGCTGCGATCGAGCAGATCAACGATCTTCTTATGCGCCGCATCCCGCCCGGTGAGCAGCTTGCCGGACAGCAGCAGCGTGTCGCCGGCGCGCCAGGTTTTCACCTCTTCAGGACTGAGCGTGTCCAGGTTTACGCGTCGCACATCGTCGCCCAACTCGAATTCGAGTTCTGGCCACTCGGACAAATCCGGCGGCGCAAAGGTCGCCGGACCAGAGCCGTCGAGTTCAAAATGGATGTGGCGTGTTGCGGTGCAGTTCGGCATAACCGCCACGGGTTTGTTGGCCGCGTGGGTCGGATACTCGAGGATCTTGACGTCAAGGACCGTGGTTAGCCCACCGAGTCCCTGCGCCCCGATACCGAGGGCGTTAATGCGTTCATACAGATCGAGGCGAAGCTCTTCCGTGGCGTCCTTTGGGCCTCGCGCCTTTAGCTCGTGCATATCGAGCGGCGCCATGAGCGACTCTTTTGCAAGCATCATGGCCTTCTCTGGGGTGCCTCCGATCCCGACACCGAGAATGCCCGGTGGACACCAGCCCGCACCCATAGTGGGTACGACGTCGAGTATCCAGTCGGCTACCGAGTCACTCGGGTTAAGCATTGCAAACTTGGCCTTGGCCTCCGACCCGCCGCCTTTGGCGGCAACTTCAATCGAAAGCTTGTCGCCCGGGACCACGCGGTAGTGAATGACTGCCGGTGTGTTGTCTTTGGTGTTTGCCCGAGTGCCATTAGGATCGGCTAAAACGCTTGCCCGCAGGACGTTGTCCGGGTGGGCGTAGCCGCGGCGCACGCCCTCGTTGATCATGTCGTCGACCGATAGCGTCGCATCCCAACGAACGTCCATACCCACGTCCACATAGACAATCACGATCCCCGTGTCCTGACAGATGGGACGCTTGCCCAGGGCGCACATGCGGGAATTCACCAGCACCTGGGTCAGCGCCGCTTTGGCTGCCGGTGATTCTTCCCGCTCGTAGGCATTCCGCATGGCGCGAATGAAATCTACCGGGTGATAGTAAGAAATGTACTGCAGCGCATCGGCGATGCTTTGAATGAGATCGTCCTGGCGAATGACTGTCATCGGCACGTGATCATTGGTTGGCTAGACTGGGCGAGTCTGCCGAAAGGGCGAAAACCACACAACCGGTCTGGCCATGCGTATTGCTGTTCGTCTCCGATCACTGGGGCTCCTCTGGGCTCTTACCCTCACCCCGATCCCCAGCTTCTGTGCCGACTCTGCAGCGGACCCTGCGGCAGACCCCGCAGTAGACAAGGGTCCCGTACTGCCAACGCCGGCGACGCACGAGTTTCACTTTGTGGTGCTTGGCGACAGCCAGTTCGACGATCCGGTCGCGGCGAACCGTCTATACGACGATGTCCGCTGGCTTAAGCCCGCATTTGTCGTTCAGGTCGGCGACATGATCGGCGGCTACGCGGGCCCGGAGCAGCTGGCGCAGGAGTGGCGCCGCTTCCTTAACCAGATCGCGCCGCTGCAAAGCAGCCATGTGCCCTTTTTACCCGTTCCGGGGAATCACGACGTGTTCGGTGCCGCAAAGCGACCGGACGACGCCAGCCTCGCGGTCTACGAATCGTTTTGGGGAAGGGCTTACTATGCGTTTCGCTACCGTAACTTGATCGCCCTGGTGCTCAATTCCGACCCCGTCGGCGACGCCAACAGCATCGATGCCGAGCAAATGGCTTGGATCGAACGCACCCTTGCAGCGGCGTCCGACGCGCGCCACCGCGTTGTCTTCATGCACCGTCCGCCTGCATTTCTCGACAACGGCACCGAACTGGTAGCGCTGCTAAAGCGCTTCGATGTCCGCACCCTGTTCTATGGCCATCACCACCACTACCACCAGCGCATCGACGACGGCATCACCTATGTCATGACCAATGGGACGGGCGATTCGGGGACGGAATTGGACTCCGCGGGCAGTTTCGATCACCTGCTGCAGGTCAGCGTTCGCGATGACGAGCTGACCTACGCGGTGATTCGCGCCGACAGCATCGAAGCACCGGGTTACGCGGTCCCGGAAGACAACTACGATCTCTTCGCCCTGCGCCGCGCGCTCAGCCGACTTGAAGTGCAACTGGAACCCGTGAACCACAGCACCGCGGAGGCGTCTCGCTTTCGGGCGACCCTTGATCTGGCGAACCCCAGCCGCCGCGAGGTACAGCTGTACCTGAGCTGCCGCTCCGGTGACGACCGGCTACGGTTCGAACCGAAACGCCTTGAGCCAGTTCGTGTGCCGAGCAAGGGCAGTCGAACGGTCAGCATCGACGTGTTCGAAGACCCGCGGGCGGCCTCCGAGGCGACCGCTCGGTGTCGCGTACGATTTCCCTTTCAGACCGCCGACGGTCACTGGCACATGCCGGAGGTCGAGATCGAGCTGATGCGCGACGCGGTGCCGAGCTCGTAGCGCGCGACGCACGAACGCAGTCCAGCGCCTACCCTCGTCTTCAGGACAGCTCAGCGATGAGCCGCTGCAGCATGACTTCGCCCTGCGCCAGCTGCTCGAGCCTGATGTATTCATCGGGCTGGTGTGCTTGCTCGATGCTGCCCGGGCCACACATCACTGTGGGAAAGCCCGCGGCACTGTACTGTCCCGCTTCTGCAGCATAGGGCTGCGCCGACGTGTCGTTCTGCCCCGTCAGACGTCGCGCCAAGGCCACGGCACTACAGTCCGGCGGGGCTCGGAACGGCGGCGCATTGGCCAGCACTTCAACCTCAATCCCCGCCGCGTCATTCACCCGCTTCAAGTCCGGCTCGACTTCCGTGCGCGCAAAGGCCCGGTAGGCGTCGAGGATCTGCTCCGGATCGTCTCCAGCTACGCAGCGGATATCGGCCGTGAACTCACACCGACCGGCGGTGATGTTCGGCGCCGTGCCACCCTGGATCAGACCACAGTGCAGCGTTGTAAAGGGCGGCTCCGGGACGTCGGGCCCGGCGACGGCAACGGCCGCGTTCGCCGTCTGCCGATCGCTGAACCAGCCGATCAAACGCGCCGCGGCATGGATCGCCGAGGCACCGAGATGCTGCAGGCTTGAGTGCGCTTCGTGGCCCCGGACGCGGGTTTTCAGATAGGCAATGCCCTTATGGGCCGTAACGACCTTAAGTTCCGTCGGCTCGCCAACGATTACGGCAGACGGCCGCGCACCAAGCGATGCCAAGCGCTCGATCAGCCCCGGGGCTCCGAGGCAGCCGACCTCTTCGTCGTAGGAAAGCGCCAGATAAATGGGCTTCTTTAACTGGTCCATGGCGGGAGTCAGCGCCAGGCACAGGGCCAGAAACCCCTTCATGTCGCAGGTGCCCCGCCCGTAGACACGGCCGTTGCGCTCAGTCAGCTCGAACGGATCGCTGCTCCAGGGTTGACCGGCAACGGGAACGACATCCGTGTGCCCCGACAGCACCACACCACCCGGCACGTCGGGACCCAATCGGGCGAGCAGATTGGCCTTTCCACCGCAGCTGCTCGGCAGGCGCTCGACCTTAGCATGACGGGCTTCCAGCTCCGCGGCGACCCAATCGATGAGCGCGAGGTTAGATTCCGAGGAAACGGTGGGAAAGGAAACCAGCGAATCGAGCACCGCAAGGGTCGCGGGACTGGGTCTGAGCGATGATTTAGGCACGGGCAGCTGGCTGAACTGGGAAGTCCCGAGTATAGGTGTTTCGCAGCGTTGGCCGTTAGTGACTCGAATTTGGGGCCTGGTTGCGCGGCGGAGCCGACGCGTGCGCGTCGAGCACCCGGGCGAGTGCCTCGAGGGTCAGCGGCTTGGCAAGGAAGTCGATCATGCCGGCTTCCGCACACCGGGCGCGATCGGCTGGATCGACGTTCGCCGTCAGTGCCACCAGCGGTGGCGGATTCGCTAGCGCGCGAATCGTTCGAGCGGCTTCCAACCCATCCATAACCGGCATCTGCATGTCGAGAAACACGAGGTCGTAGCGGGTCTGCTGAACGGCCGCCACGGCCTCAGCGCCGTCGCCGACAATCGTCAGTCGATGCCCGAAGCGTTCAATCATTGCGGCTGCGACGCGCTGGTTGATGTGATTGTCTTCAGCCATGAGCAGCTTCAGATCTGACCCCGGGGCCGCCGTGAAACCCTCAGGGACCTCCTCGTTAACAGCCGGCGCCTCGGCCTCAGCCGCAGGAAAACACAATGTAAAGCGGCTCCCCTTCCCGAGCTCGCTTTCCAACGTCACCTCCCCACCCATGATGCTCAGCAGCTCCTTAACGATCGCAAGGCCGAGTCCCGTACCTCCGAACCGGCGCGTTGTGGACGAGTCGGCCTGGCTGAATGAGTCGAAGATCCGTCCCTGTTGCTCAACGGACACGCCGATGCCCGTATCGGCAACATCGATCGTCACCTGACCCGCTTCACCGGGTTCCCCGGATCGGTAACGCAGCGCGATCGTCACGCTACCCTTCTCGGTGAACTTGATGGCGTTGGTGGCCACGTTCATCACCACCTGCCGGAGCCGGGTCTCGTCGCCCAGAACCCATGCCGGTGTGTCGTCCTCAATCTGTACCCGAAGCACCAGGCCTTTGTCCTCGGCAAGGCCCGAGAGGAGACGCTCCAAATCCCCCAGGACCTGGCGTAGCGATAGAGGTCGCTCATCCAGCTCGACCCGACCGGCATCGAGCTTGGCAAAATCCAGGGTGTCGTTGATGACCTGCAGCAGCGTTTCGCCGCTGCGCCTGGCGACATCGACCATGTCGCGTTGCGCATCGGTCAACTCGGTTTCCGCCAGCAGGCGATTCATGCCAAGCAGGCCGTTCAGCGGTGTTCGCAATTCATGGCTGATGTTGGCGACGAACCGAGTCTTCGCCTCCGCCGCCTCTTTCGCGCGGTGGGCATAGCGTTCGACGCGTAGGCGTGCCAGGTAAGCTTCGGCACCCGTAATTGTAAGAAAGCTGGCGTAGAGCCCGAGACAGAGCTCAGTAAGCAATAAACGCGGCCAATCGATCGGGCGCGCATCGATAATCAACGTGATCACTGCCGCGCTAAGGAGCGGTACCAGGCTCAATACCGCGAAAAACGCTAGGTCTCGCATGGGGTTCGCATAGCGAACGACGATCGCCATCAAGCACCCCATGAGGACGGGGCTTTGTTCCAGCCCCGTTAAGTAGAGTGCGGGGATGTAAATGAGAACGTCCAGACAGGCGAGATAACGGTCTATGCGTTGTAGGTTTCCAACTCGCAGAACGGTCTGTATCAGCAATCCGGCAACGAGCTGCACGATCAGCAAGCTACCGAACAACAATACCCCGGTGCGCCAGGGGTCGCGGTCGTTAAACGCTTCCCAAACCAGTACAAACGCGAACAGAACACCATGGGCGAGCACTCGCCCGATCGGGTTGACTAGGCGGTAGTGCCAATCGCGTCGATCGCGGGTCTGCAAGCTTGGGTTGGCGTGTTCCATGGGCACCCGGGGTGAGTTGCCCTTTGAGCATAGACCGTGCAAGGCTCATGGCCGGTCAGCCTATGAAGGCGCCCACAGCATGCGGACTGCGCGTCTGTGGGCGTTTCTCGATCATGATTTCTCGATCAAGAGCCCATGCGTCGTTCTGACACCCAATCTACTGCTTCGCTACCCGGCCCATCACACGGCAGGTCGCCGATGATCGCAGCGCTCACCCCAGGGTTACTCGTGGCGGCGAATTCGATCGTACTGGCCGGCGTTTGGCTCGATCGATGGACTGTCTCTGAGGTGGTGTTCTTCTTCTGGGCAGAAAACCTGATCGTCGGAGCGTTCTACCTTGCGCGGATGCTGTCCTACGGTAGCGCGAAAGCGCTCCCCCTTAGCCTCTTCTTCCTGGTTCACTACGGTGGATTCTGCGCAGCTCACGGGCTGATGCTCGGACAGCTGTTTTCCTTAAGCCCGCGGAGCGCGGCACCTTGGCCCGGGGTCGACTTGCCGCTCCTCGGATTGCTGGTCGACACCCTGCAGCGGGTCTGGAGCACCGCAACGCCACTCTGGCTCGCGAGCTTTACCGCCCTCGTGGTTTCGCACGGCGCCTCGTTCGTCGTTAACTTTCTACTGCGCAACGAACGCGTGCGCACTGGGCCCGATCGATTGATGATGCAGCCTTACCAACGCATCATCCTCCTGCACTTCGCCGTGCTACTCGGCGGGATAGCGGTTCGGGAACTGGGAGAGCCGTTACTGTTGCTTCTCGTTCTCGTCGTGCTGAAAACTGCCGTTGACCTGCGCGCACACCTCCGGGAACACGCACAAGCGTCGCAGCTGCCAGTATCGAACTAGTGCCGCGTCAGCGATTGCCATAGGCCGCGACTCGGCTCAGGCCGTGTAGCGCTTCACGAGCTGCTTGCCCAACGCCATCATGTGCACCTGGTCCGGACCATCGGCCTGCCGACACCAGCGTGCGTAGTTGAACGCTTCGGCCATGGGATAGTCAGCGGTCAGCCCCCCAGCCCCATGAATCTGCATGCAGCGATCGATGACCGTTTGCGCCATCAGCGGCACCGTGATCTTTGCCGCCGCAATGTAGTCCCGAGCGTCTTTCGGTCCCACCTCGTCCATGCGGCGGGCGGTTTCGAGGGTCAGCAGTCGAGCCTGCTCGATTTCCGCAAAGGACTTTGCGATGTCTTCAAGGACGGACTGATGATCGGCGAGCTTACGGCCGAAGGTTTCCCGCTCCGTCGATCGCCGGGCCGCGAACTCGAGCGCTCGCTGCGCACTGCCGATCAACCGCATGCAGTGGTGTATGCGCCCCGGACCGAGACGCCCCTGCGCAATCTCAAAGCCTCGACCCTCACCGAGGAGGATGTTTTCTTTCGGAACCCGGACGTTTTCGAACAGCACTTCTGCATGGCCTTGGGGTGCATCGTCGTAGCCCAGGGTCGTCAGCGGCCGCACGACGGTCAGCCCCGGTGTGTCACGGGGTACGAGCACCTGGCTCTGCTGAAGATGCCGGTTGGGATTGTCGGGGTCTGACTTCCCCATGACGATAAAAATCTGCGTTCGCTCGTAGGGTGCGTTGGTGATGAACCACTTGCGCCCGTTGACGACGTACTCGTCGCCGTCCCGTTCGATGCGGGTGCGCACATTGGTGGCGTCACTGGACGCGACGTCGGGCTCCGTCATGGCGTAGGCCGAGCGGATGTCGCCGTTCATCAGCGGTTCGAGCCAGGTCGCCTTCTGCTGTTCCGTACCGTACTTAAGGAAGACCTCCATGTTTCCAGTATCCGGTGCGTTGCAGTTGAACACTTCCGGACACCAGAGCACGCGCCCCATGACTTCCGCCAGCGGGCAATAGTCGGCGTTACTCAAGCCGCCATGGTTCTCCGGGAGCCAGAGATTCCACAGCCCTTCCGCCCGCGCCTGCGCCTTGAGTTCTTCAACGATGGGTACGGTGGCGAATCGATCCGCTGCAGCGTTCAGCTGTGCGTGGAAGGTCGATTCGTTCGGGTAGATCCAGGCGTCCATGAAGTGTTCGAGGCGCGCTTTGAGGCCAGCGAGTTCGTCGGGGGTGGGCATGAGCCAAGGGTTCCAATGATTACGGCTGGATGAGTGTACCGGGTCGCTCCCGGTGAGCCGAATCGGATGCTTTCGACTCGCGACCGCGACAACTGTGCAGCGCAGCACTGTCGAACCAATGACTCCCAACCGACTTTCATCACGGAAAATGGACGGACACCGTCTATGGTTAGGGTATGCAGCGGCCGGACAGACAATTGGCAGCGCGGGTCATGAATGCACCCGATGGGTCAGAGAATTCAGATGACTCAGATCCGTCGAGTTCTTTGTTAAACGCCACGTGTAACTGCGAGCAGCTCGCCGCTAGACCCAGTGACTGAAAATCAGTCGAGGAGCTAACGCGATCTCGAAACGACCTGCGAAGGATTTGAGACAGCACCGTTTGCCACAGCGGACAGTGCTAGGAACGGCGTTGGTTTGCTTAACGCTGATCTTTTCGGCTTCGGTTACCGCCCGGGGTTCGGAGCTCACGCTTTCACCCGAAGACCGCCTGCTCGTCATTCGTACGCTGACACCGCTTGGCGACGGCGGCACGATAGAAAACCGCGGCAGTGGCGTCCGCCTGGGGGGTTACTACCTGACGGTTTACCACAATCTTGATCCACGCTTTCGCGCACACCGGGTGGGGGAACCGCTCGGACGGAGTTACCTTGGGCAGGAACCCGTGAGTGCATTGATTGCCGATCCCGATTCGGATATCGCGATTCTGCGGCTGCCCACCGCGATCTGTGGTGCAGACTGTACCGCTCGGCCTAGGGCGGCTCAGCGTCTGCCAGAGCTGGGTGAAACCGTGCGCTGGTTCCTCGGCGCTGCAGACTCACCCTCCGGTCGCGAAGGCTGGCAGTCTGGGCACATCCTCAGCCGCACGTTGAACCGACCGAGCCGCCGCGGCACCGGTGGTTCGGACGCCGACGACTGCAGCGCCGGCCTGGTGTTCGAGGTCAGTACCCCTTTCATTCCCGGGTCCTCGGGCACCGCGGTGTGGTCCGTCGATGGCGAGCTGCTCGGTATCGGACAAGGCAGCTACGAGCGAGAAGGCGGCCCTGAAACGGGTTATTTTCGGCCATGGCGCTGTATTCAGGACCGCTGGCCCGTCGACCTCGTCGGCATCTCCAGCCCGTCCACGGGGTCGGTTGTGCCCTAGAGCTAGGGCCGGTTTGGCTCTAGTATCAGGCCCAAGCGCACTGGTTGGAGAGGGAACCATGAGCCGATCCGAACTCATTCGCATCGCGCGACACAACTACGAGCATGCCAGCGCCGGCACCATTGACCAGGCGCCAGAAGTCGCGACCGTGCCCGCCAGCCACTACACCGACGAAGAACACTTCCAGCGGGAGCTGAAGCAGATTTTTCATCGTCTCCCACTGATGCTCGCTACGACAGCAGAGCTGCCGTCGGCCGGTGACTACAAGGCGCTCAACGCCGCCGGCGTCCCCGTCCTCATAAGCCGCGGCGACGACGGTGAGGTGCGGGCCTTCATCAACGCCTGCCGGCACCGTGGCGCGCAGATCATGCCCGAGGGCCGCGGCAGCAGTCATCGATTCACCTGCCCATACCATGCGTGGAGCTACGACCAGAGCGGGGACCTGACGGGCATCTATTTACCGAAGGACTTCGGCGAGATCGATCGCAGCTGCTACAGCCTTAAGGCACTGCCCTGCCTGGAGCGCGCCGGACTGATCTGGGTCACCCTCGATCCGACTTCGACGCTGCCGATCGAGGCGTTTCTCAGCGGCTACGACCAGTTGCTCGCAAGCTTCGGCTTCGAACACTGGCACCACTTCAGCAGCCGCGAAGTCGCCGGACCGAATTGGAAGATTGCCTACGACGGCTACCTGGATTTCTATCATCTGCCAATCCTGCACAAGGAAACCTTTGGTTCAGACATGCAGAACCAGGCCAACTACTACGCCTATGGCCCCCATCAGCGACTGACGGCGCCAAACCAGGGGCTCAGAGATCTGCTGAACACCCCCGAAGCGGAGTGGCCCGTGGAGCGCCTGCTCGACGGCGTGTGGACGATCTTCCCGCACATCTCCATTGCGTCCTTCGACGGCGGTGGCCGCAGCGTCATGTTGTCGCAGCTGTTCCCCGGGGCAACGGCGGGACAGTCCGTAACTGTGCAGCACTACCTGATGGAACACGCCCCAGACGAGGCTCAAATCGAAGCGGCCAACGCACAGTTCGCGTTCCTGGAACACGTGGTGCGCGACGAAGACTATGCGACCGGGCTGCGGCAACAGCAGGCCCTGCGCACCGGTGCTCTCGACCACGTTCTGTTCGGTCGCAATGAACGTGGCGGACAGAACTTCCACCGCTGGGTTGAACAACTCCTGGGAGCCAACGACGCGGCGCTGCTCGACCTGTTCAAACAGTCCCCAGAGAACGCTGGCGACAGCTCAGCAGCGTCGGCCGGCTGACCAACTGGCCGGGTGAATCCGGCCAACTACACTGAAGGGGATGAACACCCCTCACGCCTCCACAAGCCGGGAAAGCGCGCTCGCCGAATGGCTCGATCGCGCCAATCGGACCCAGCTGCCGGTTTTCTCGGCGACCGTCCGCGAGGTCACGAGCATTACGAGTTCGTCCCGGTCCTCAGCCAAAGATCTGGCGGAAGCGATTGGACGCGACGCCGCGCTGGCGGCAAAGTTGCTGAAAACGGCCAGCAGCCCGCTGTTTGGGCGCCAACCGCGGAGCGTACGAACCATTAATCAAGCGGTGGTCACGCTCGGGTTTGACGCGGTCCGTGATCTTGCGATTTCTCTGTCGATCATCGATCAGGCCACCAAGGCCGAGCAGCGCGAGCCGCTCTTCAACGCGCTGTTGCGGGCGTTTCACAGCGCCGCGCAGGCTCGCTCGATTGCCGTGGCCAGCAACGATCAACTGCCTGAAGAAGTGTTCCTCGCTGGCCTCATGAGCCGGCTCGGTGAACTTGTGTTCTGGGCCAGCGGCACGCCGGAAGCCGAGGCATTGGTTGAACTCGCCCAGGAAAATAGCCTTACGGCGGAGCAACAGCTGACGCACCTGGGCTTTTCCTTTGACGAGCTGTCCGCAGAGCTTGCGCAGCAGTGGCACCTCAGTGCGTTGCTGCGCGAATCCTTAGGGCCACCGGAAGACAAACCTCGAGTCAGCGGTGTGCAGCTCGCGCAGCGCATCGCGCAGAGCTCGGAACTCAACGACTGGCAGTCGTGCACCGTTGACGACTACCGAAGTCGGCCAGCGCTCGCGGACCTCGTTGATGAGCGCGCCGAGCTGCTTAAAGAACGTCCCCCCGCGGCCTTTGAGGCCATGCAGACCCAGGCCGATCAAACCATCGCCATCGCGCGTCGCTTCGGCATGAGCGCCTTACTCGCAGAACGTGCCAGCAAGGCCCAGCAGAACGCCGCGCCGTCACCGGAGGCATCGACGGCACCGTCCCTGGCCGGACAACCCAACCCGGTCCGGCAGCTGGAAGTCCTCACCGCCATGACCGAACTCATGCAGGGGCCGGTTACGTTGGATCAGCTGCTACGCCTCGCCATCGACGGCATCGTTGACGGCGCGGGCTTCGATCGGGTGCTGTTCGCCCTGCTGACACCGGACCGCAGCGAACTACGCCTGAAACACCGGCACGGAATTTCCGGCGACCTGCCCGCCCGCCTGGCGCTGAGCGACAACCCAACGCTTGCCCAGGCGCTCGATGAGGCGGCTCCAACGCTAATTCGCTCGGCCTGGGCCCTCGCCGGTTCGCCCCTGTGGCCGACGGCTCCGATCAGCGTCGTTCAGGGCGTCCGCGCAGCCAACACGGCCATCGGCGTGCTATACGCGGACCGAGCCAGCAGCGGACCAGAAATCGAGCCGGTGTCCGTCACCGCCATGGGACTGTTCGTGCAGCAGATTGCGCTCGGTCTCAACAGCAGCGCAAATCGCTGACGTAGACCGTCGCGCGGCGATCAGTCCGCAGCTGGTGGCACAGAGCCGGTTGCTTCCGTCAGCGGACGCATGTGCCCGGCTTCCATGATCCGTTGGATGAAGGACGGCTCATAAGCGCTCTCTGGATCCTGACGGACCTGCGCATCTAGATGCACTGCATCGGCACCAACGAGCACTCGCCAGCGCCGTTCCCGGACACCGTCGAGGATGATCGTCGCGGCCTGCGCTGCCGTTGTCGGTGCTTTATCGCGAAAGTCGAGGGCGCGCTGATGCATCATCTGGCGCAGGTCGTCGTCCGGCACGTTGCTGACCGGTAGCCCAGCGGCGATCAAACGTTCGCGCAGATCAGCCACTTCTTCAGCGGTCAGATCGAGCGCCGCGTTTTGACCGAGCACGGCACCGGAGTTGATAGCGATGGACGTACCGATGTGACCGGGCATGACTAACACCGCGAAGAGGTGCGGCGCGTTCAACCGGAAGTCGGTGATCAGCGCCTCCGTAAAGCCTTTGACGGCAAACTTGGCAGCACTGTAGGCCGTATGGGCAGTACCGGGGCCGAGCGAGGCCCAGAAACCGTTCACGCTCGACGTGTTGATGACTGCCCCTTCGTCGGCCTTCATCAACAACGGCAGGAAGGCTCGACAGCCGTAGTAGACCCCATACCAGCACACGGCAAAGGTTTTTTCCCAAAGGTCCCGGTCGTCAGAAACGAAGCTCCCGGCGCCCCCGATTCCAGCGTTGTTGAACAACAGATGGATGTGATCCGAATCGTGCGCGTCAGTGACGTGTGCCGCGAACGCCGTCATGGCCTGCTCATCGGAAACATCGGCGAGGAACACCGACACGTTCTCCGCCGCAGCGCCGGCAGCAATACACAGCGCGCGGGTTTCCTCCATGGCCGTCAGCGATACGTCACACATGGCAACCCGAGCACCGGCCCGGACCAGCTGCTGACAGAGCTCACGCCCCATACCCGTACCGCCGCCGGTAACGACCGCAAGTTTGCCTTCAAACGACTCCATAGCTGCCTCCCCCAAGATTGGATTGACAGTCTATGCGAGCACACGCCGTCGCGGCACCCGGCAACTCGCGGCGCGCGTGGAGGAACGCGGCTTTAGTGCCATACTCCCGACGCCACCCGCGACACAGGAGCGACCGCAGACCCGATGGGCCTCATCTCTCGCTACTTAGAGATATTTCAGAGCACAACGCTCGAGCAATGGCTCGCCAGTACCGGCCCAGCCCAGTTGACACTGCTCGTCGTGCACTGCGTTGCGCTGCTGCTGGCCAGCTACGCCGTCGTACTCGTCGATCTGCGCATGCTCGGTATCGGACTGATCAATCGATCGGTCGCGACGGTCAATCGGGAAACCCGACTCTGGTTCTGGCTCGGCATCGGGCTCGCGATCACCACGGAGGTGCTGTTGCTCGGCGCCGAACCGCTCCCGGTCGCCACAGGAGAAGCGGTCAATCGGCGGTGGTTGGCGTTACTGGCCTTCCTCGTATTTGCGTGGCTGGTGCGCACGCCCATCATCGGCGGCGCGATCCGCGTCCATCGTGGACCTCGGCTGGGCGTGCGGATCGTCGGGCTTGTCTCTCTTTGCCTCTGGTGCACCTATCTGATCTTCGGCCGCCTGATTTTCGGCCACGTTGTCGCGCCGTTTATCTGAGGAATACGGCAAAAGCGGCTCAGTTTGCAGCGAGCGGCCACAGCGCAGCTTGCCGGGAACAGCACGGCGAGCCCGGGCTCCCCTCTGATACAATGCGGCCTTCACCGCGGGAGAATCTCTGATGGGCGCACAACCTCAGGACGTTGTAATCGTCGACGCTGCACGCACGGCAGTCGGCCGCAAGAAAGGGTCGCTCGGTTGGGTCCATCCATCGGACACGCTGGGGCAGACCATGGCACGACTCCTCGAGCGCTGTGGGGTCGCGAGTGAGCAGGTCGAACAGGTCGTCGGCGGCTGCATCAACAAGCTGGGCGCTCAAGGGATGAACATTACCCGCACCGCGTGGCTCGCCCAGGGCGGTGCGGAAAGCACGCCATGCATTACCATCGACTCGCAGTGTGGCTCATCGCAGCAGGCGACAGGGCTTGCCTACTCGATCCTCAAGTCCGGCGTCGCCGATGTGGTTATGGCCTGCGGGGTCGAGAACATGACCCGGCTTCCTATTGGTTCCGACGCCGTCGGGCTGAAACCCGAGTACGGCAAGCCCGTCGCGCGCAGCTACTTCGAGCACTACGAATTCACCAGCCAGTTCGAAGGCGCTGAGCGAATGGCGGAGAAGTACCAGATTACCCGCGCCGATACCGATGCCTTTGGCCTCGAATCACAGCTTCGCGCGGCGCGCGCTCAGGAGGCTGGGCACTTCAACGATCAGATTATTCCCCTGACCGTTCCCGTATTCGATGAGAACGGCGAAAAAACCGACGCTACCCAGGTCTTCGACCGCGACGAAATCCCGCGTAACACGAGTCTCGAAGCGCTGGCCGGACTTAAGCCCGTCGCTCGCGAAGACGGCATACATACCGCCGGCACCAGCTCGCAGATCGCCGATGGCGCCGCTGCCGTGCTGCTCATGACCGCCGCCAAAGCCGAGGCGCTCGGCCTCAAGCCCATCGCTCGTATGGTGGACACCGCACTGGTGGGCTGCGACCCCGTGCTTATGCTCGAAGGGCCCATTCCCGCCACACAGAAGCTGCTCCAGGACAACGACCTAACGATCGACAAAATCGACGTCTTCGAGGTCAATGAGGCGTTCGCGTCCGTGGTCCTCAGTTGGGCTAAGACCGTTGGCGCGGACCTGGCGCGAGTGAATCCCAACGGCGGCGCTATTGCGCTCGGGCATCCCCTTGGTGCTACCGGCTGCTTGCTTATCACCAAAGCCGTGTTCGAGCTGAAGCGTACTGGCGGTCAGTACGGCCTCATCAGCATGTGCTGTGGCGGCGGATTGGGCACGGGAACACTGATTGAGAACCTGGGGTAAGGGCCAATGTCCGATCGCACAGCTGTACTGATCCCCGGGGACGGCATCGGACCGGAAATCAGCCGGGCCGTCCTGCGGGTGCTTGATGCCGCCGATGCCGGTATCCAGTGGCAGGAGCATCTCGCGGGCATCAACGCCCTGGAGAAAACCGGCGAGTTGTTGCCAGAGACCACGATCAACGCCATTAAAATGCATAAGGTGGCGCTCAAGGGCCCCTGCACCACGCCCGTCGGCAAGGGCTTCTCATCGGTCAATGTCCAACTCCGAAAAACCTTCGAACTCTATGCGGCGGTGCGGCCGGTTCGCAGCATTCCGAGCGTGAAAACGCGCTTCGACGACGTCAACCTGGTGATCATTCGCGAAAACACCGAAGGGCTCTACAGCGGCGTCGAAAACGAAGTGACCCCCGGTGTGGTCATGAGCATGAAGGTTGCCACGGAACAGGGCTGCACGCGGATCGCCCGATGGTCCTCGCGCTACGCGACCCTGCGCCGGCGGCAGAAGATCACCGTGTTTCACAAAGCCAACATCATGAAGCTGACAGACGGCATGTTTCTGCGCGCCGCCCAGCGGATCCACGACCGCGAGTACCCGAATATCGAGTTCGAGTCCGCCATTATTGATGCCGGCTGCATGCGCCTCGTCCAGGACCCGTCGCAGTTCGACATACTTTTACTGGAGAACCTCTATGGAGACGTCGTCAGCGATCTCTGCGCCGGCCTTGTCGGTGGTCTAGGCGTTATTCCTGGCGCCAACTTCGGTGAAGGGGAAGCGATCTTCGAGGCGGTCCACGGCTCCGCCCCAGACATTGCCGGCAAAGGTGTGGCTAACCCCCTGGCGCTGCTGATGTCGGCCGTCATGATGCTCGAACACCTAGCTGATGCCGAAGGCAACGACCGCGCCGGCCGGGCTGCGACGCGGGTAACGGACGCGTACCGGGCGGCATTGGCCGATGGCGCGCGCACGCGCGACCTCGGCGGTGAACTCGACACTCAGGGATTCGCGGACGCGGTGATCGAACGACTCGGCGCGTGATCGGCGCTTGAATCGGTGGCAGCCGAGTCACCAGCAACGGTGGCTTTAGGGTCGACGGCTGTGGAATTAAGAAAGGCTTCCACTTCGGTATAGAACGCGTCCTGGATCGCGCCCTGTTCCTGCATCGGTTCATGGCAACTGCCGGTGAGTTGGACGTAGCGACAGGCCGAACAGCGCGCTGCAAATTTCCGGTGTAGGTCCGCGTCCACGATCACATCGTTCGAAGGGCTCAGGAGCAGGATGGGGTGCTCGTAGGCCGCGAGCGTCGCTTTGTTAAGAGCCCCCTTCATAAGTCGCGCTGCGGCGTTTAACCAGCCCCAGGTCGCGCCGTGGGTACGTAGCAGTGGCTCGTCGCGCAGTAGCTTCATGATTTCAGCGAACCGCTGCGAGTCGCTGGTAATGCGGTTCTCGTTGGCGTCCGGATCCAGCTCCCCAGCTCCCCAGGCAAATTCCGCGGCTTTGCCTCGCCACACCTGGGCCCGCGCCACCGCCGCAAGAAACCATCGCGGCAGGCGATAGATTCCGAGCATGGGCGCGGACAAGATCAGGCCGCGCACTGTCTGCGGTTCATCGGTGACGGCGGTCCAACGTTCCATAAGACGCAACGCCAGCATGCCGCCCATGGAATGGCCGAGAATCCACACCGGCGCGCCCAGCACTTGGCATCTCGGGTCGCGCGCCAAGGCCATCACGTCGTCGAGCAGCGTCTCGAAATCGCGCACGTAACCGCGACGTTCGGATTCGGCGTAGCGTGTCGAACGACCCTGGCTACGCCAGTCCAAGGTCAACACGGCCAACCCCAGTGCCCTCAGCCGGGCGATGCTCGGCAGATACTTCTCTGTGAACTCGCCAAAGCCGTGCAGCAGCAACAGCGTGCCCCGGGGCCTGTGGTCGAGACCGGGGTCAGGGGTGGGGTCGGGGGAATAGCGCGACACCCTCAGCTGTGCGCCATCAGCACACTCGAACCACCAGGCGTCGGCACCGGCCTGGACAAGCACCGCAAGCGGATCAGAAGCCACTGACCTGCCCTTCTTTGCGCGGATCACTTGCCCCCACCAAGCCATCGCCGGTGCTGTAAATCATCTGCGCACCACCGAAATGCCGGTAATCGCGCCGCTCGGTCAATCGATGACCGCGGGCCTCGAGATCGGCCACGAGCGCCGTCGGGAAACCCCGTTCGAGGCTGATCTGAAAATCGGGTTCGATCTGCCAGCGCGGCGCGTCGATTGCAGCCTGTGGGTTTTCACCAAAATCCAGAAGCCGCGTAGCCATCTGCACGTGCCCCTGATGCTGCATGTGCCCACCCATGACGCCCAAACACGCCCTTGGGGCGTCGTTGGCGGTGATGAAGCCAGGAATGATGGTGTGGAACGGTCGCTTCCTCGGTCCTACACAGTTCGGATGATCCGGATCAAGGGAGAAGCCAGCGCCGCGATTCTGTAACGCAATACCGGTTCCCGGCACAACCACACCGGAACCGAACGCCAGATAGTTCGACTGAATGAAACTGATCTGCAACCCCGACTCATCCGCCGCACAGAGGTACACGGTGTCGCGCGAGGTGGGCAGAAGGGCTGGAGGAACGACACCGGCTTGGTTTCCGATGCCCTTAGCCAGCCGGCCGATGTTGTCGTCGTCGAGCAGCTCTGCCGGAGCGTGACGCAGATGTTCGGGATCGGCCACGTGATCAAAGGCCGCTCGGACGGCGATTTTCATCGCCTCAAGGGCGCGATGCAGCGTTGCGGGATCGTCGGTGGAGCCCGGATCGAACCGATCGAGGATGCGCAGCGCGATCAGCGCCGCGAGACCCTGCCCATTCGGAGGTAACTCGTGTATCCGCGAAGCCCGGAACGGTACATCAATCGGCTCAACCCAGAGCGGTTGATGGTCCGCCAGATCCGATCGTTCGAGGGGCGCATCGTGCTGCTCGGCAAAAGCGGCCATGCGCTCCGCCAGTTCGCCCCGGTAAAACACATCCGGCCCCTGGTCAGCGATCAACTGGAGCGTGCGCGCCAGTTCCGGGCGCCGCACACGCTGCCCCGGCGCCGGCGCCGGAAGAAAGTGATCGGCGAAGCCCGGCTGCGCGCCCACTGCGCGCTCCGCCCAGGCCCAAATATGCGCGGTTTCCGGGCCTACGAGAAAGCCGTTTTCGGCGTAGCCAATCGCCGCTTCAAACAAACTCGAAAACGGCAGCCGACCAAAGCGTTCGTGAAGCACGCCCCAGGCACTTACGGCGCCGGGAACAGTCACCGTTTCCCATCCGAACTGCGGCATGACGGTGCGACCTGTGTATCGATCCAGCGTCATGCGCGCCGGCGCGCGTCCGCTAGCGTTCAGGCCGTGGAGCCGAGCGCCGTCCCAAATCATCGCGAACGCGTCACTGCCGACGCCGTTGTTGCACGGCTCAACGACCGTAAGGGTGATCGCGGCACACAGCGCCGCATCGACCGCATTGCCACCCCGACGGAGTGCATCGATGCCGGCCTGGGTCGCCAGGGGCTGCGAGGTCGCCACCAGGTTGTCAGCGCAGACGGGCGCGCGGCGGGACGGATAGGGAAGGTCAAAGGAAAGCACGGCGGAACTGTACACCGTCGCCAGGATCGGTAACACGGGGACCTGATCCGGGTGCCCAGTGCCCGGGAGTTCACGATCAGTGTGCCGAATGCTGGTGAATCCGTGGGCCGGATCACAAAAGCATCGTCATAATGAGGCCGTCATCATGGGACCACTACACTGTCTATGACACATCAGGACGACACTATGAGCGTTTCCCCGGCCGCGCCGACGATGGCGACGGAGCTCCCGGCTCTGGATTCGGACTATGGCCGAGCCGTCGGCGAAGTTCTCAAAAACGCCGCCGACCCGGATCCGTCCCTTGGTGACTTCGCACTGGCTCTGTGGCGCAACACACCTCGCGAGCAACGCCGGGAACGGTCACTGGCCTCTGATGCGGCACTGACTCGCGAAACCTTCGAGCTGTTCCATCGCGCCGACAGCGAATCCCGCGTCGCCGTCAGCGTTGACACCGAAACCGAACGCACTCGCTTCGTCCTGCGTCACCCAGACATGCCCTTTCTCGTCGACTCAGCACTGATGGTGCTGTCGGAACGGGAACTGCCGTTGCTTTATCTGCACAACGCCGTAGTCACCGCACCCAACGAGGAGACGACCAAGGCAAGCCTCATTGCCATGGAAACCCTCGAGCTCGACACCAAGGAAGCCGAGGAGCTCTGCGCCGAACTCACCCGCGTGCTGCAGCAGGTCAGCGATTGCGTGAACGACTACGCAGCGATGCGCGCGGCCCTGGCGGACGTTCGTAGCCGCGTGTCAGCTACTCAATCGCCCGAGCACAAGGAGGCCGCAGCGTTTCTCGAATGGCTCGGCGACGATCACTTCACGTTTCTCGGCTACCGTCGCTTCGATTTCAGCAACGGTACGGTGGACCAGGTTCCGGAGTCGGCCCTTGGCACGCTGCGGCGACGGCGGCCGGCGTCCCGGCGTGCGCTTTCTGACTTGAGCGACGACGCGCGGCAGTTCCTACTTGAACCCTCGGTCTTGAGCTTCTCCAAAGCCGGTACTAAGTCCCAGGTGCACCGACCGGCGTATCCCGACTACGTCGGCATCAAACGGTTTGATGAACAGGGTCACGTCGTTGGCGAAGACGGTTTCCTCGGTCTCTACACCTCACGGGTGTATCGCGACGCTCCGGAAACCATACCCGTGATCCGGCAGCGGGTTCATCGCGTTCTCGACCGCTCAGCTTTCAGCCCCGGTAGCTTCGACTTTAAGGGGTTGGCGACCGTCCTTGCCACCTACCCCCGGGACGAGCTGTTTCAGAGCTCCGACGAGGATCTGTTTCGCAACGCCGTGTCCATTGCCCACCTGCACGAACGACGCGAAACCCGCGCCTACCTCACCCGGGGGCGCTACGGCATGTTCTACAGCTGTATGGTCTATCTGCCACGCGATGCCTTAAACACTCGGGTCCGCACGGCAATCCGGGATCTTCTGTTCGAGCGGCTCCAGGCCCTGGACGTCGAGTTCACGCCGTTCTTCAGCGAGAGCATCCTCGTGCGGCTGCAATACATCGTGCGCGTCGACCCGCAAAACACCCAGGGTATCGATGCAACCGCGTTGGAAGCGGAAATCCGCGCGCTGGCGCCGGACTGGAGAGGCGACTTCGTTAACGCGGTACACGGCAAGTCATTCCCTCATTCCGAGCTGATTACCCACGAAGACTTTCCGGAGCCGCCGCTTAGCTACCAGGAACGATTCGACGTACAGACCGCCATTTACGACCTTGGCCATCTGTTGCGATTGAACGATGACCGCGATCTGATCCTGCGCTTCTATCGTGCTGCCGGCCGAAGCGAGAGCCAGGTTAACCTCAAGGTATTTAAGCTCGGCGACGCCCTGCCACTGTCCGAATTGGTGCCCATCCTTGAACACTTCGGTTTCAAGGTTTTGTCGGAGCAGCCCTATCGGCTGCCAACGGCGACCCACTGCTTCAACATCCAAGACTTTTCGCTGGCACGCGAATCCGCGATCGATCTGGAGGCCGTTGGGCCGGTCTTCGAAGATGCGTTTCGAGCGGTGTGGGGCGGTCAAGCAGAGAGTGACCGATTAAACGGGTTGATCGTCAGCGAACTACTGACGTGGCGAGAAGTCGCGCTGCTGCGCTCCTACGCGCGGTACATGAAGCAGGCGGCGTTTGGCATCGAACAGTCGTTCATCGCCATGACGCTGCTGAAGTACCCGGCGGCCGCACGACTGCTGGTCGATTGCTTCACCGAACGCCTGGATCCCGCCGCCTTTCCCGGAACCGCCGCGGCGGAGTTCACACAGTGGCTCGACACGCTGTCCCTGATCAATGAGGACCGCGTGTTCCGGCACCTGTTCGAGCTCATTGAGGCTACGGTCCGCAGCAACTATTTCCGTACCGATCTAGCGGACCCAGAGACCATCGCCCACAAGATTGCGGCGAGCGAACTTTCGAGCCTGCCGCAACCTCGCCCACTGTTCGAGATCTTCGTGTATTCACCCTCTCTCGAGGGCGTTCATCTGCGTTCCAGCCGAGTCGCACGGGGAGGAATCCGCTGGTCCGATCGACTCGAAGATTTCCGCACCGAGGTGCTGGGCCTGGTCAAAGCACAGATCGTAAAAAACGCGGTGATTGTGCCGAGTGGGGCGAAGGGAGGATTCGTCGTCAAGGCCGCACCGGCAGACAGTAGAGACGCGTGGCTTGCCCAAGGGCAGGATGCGTACCGCGCCTTCATCCGCTCCCTGCTGTCGATCACGGATAACCTGGTCGAGGGCCGCATCGTGCCGCCACCAAGCGTTGCTCGTCTAGACAGGGACGATCCCTATCTGGTCGTTGCAGCAGACAAAGGTACAGCAACGTTCTCGGACATCGCCAATGAAATCGCCCTCGAGGCCGGATTCTGGCTTGGCGACGCCTTTGCGTCCGGTGGTTCCGTCGGCTACGACCACAAGAAGCTCGGCATTACGGCCCGCGGCGCCTGGGTGTCCGTACAGCGTCACTTTCGCCGGCTCGGTGTGGACGTACAGTCCGAACCCATAAGAACGCTTGGGATTGGCGACATGAGCGGTGACGTGTTTGGCAACGGCATGTTGCGATCACGCCACATTGCCCTCGTTGCCGCCTTTAACCACCTGCATCTGTTCATCGATCCGGAACCGAACTGCGAGCGCGCGTTCCTGGAGCGCGAGCGGCTCTTCGCTCTGCCGCGCTCGGGCTGGGGCGACTACGACGCTGCGCTGATTTCCCACGGCGGCGGGGTCTTCGCGCGCACCCAGAAGTCGATCACCATAACGCCGGAAATGAAAACCGCGTTCGGGATCGACGAAGCGGCGTTGGCACCGGATGAACTGATTGCGCGCCTCCTTGAAGCGCCGCTCGATCTGATCTGGAACGGCGGCATCGGCACCTACGTGAAGGCCAGCAGTGAATCCAACGAATCCGTCGGCGACCGGGCAAACGATGCCTTGCGGCGCAATGCCAACCGCCTGCGCGCCCGCGTTGTCGGCGAAGGCGGCAACCTCGGTTTAACGCACCGGGCCAGACTCGAATTCGCTGCCGGTGGCGGTCTGATCAACGCCGATTTCATCGACAACGCCGGCGGTGTGGACTGCTCCGATCACGAGGTCAACCTGAAAATTCTGCTCAGCGCCGCCGTTGCGCGAGGCGAGCTAAGCGGTCAAGCACGAGATGAACTGCTGTTATCACAGGCCGATGCGGTAGCCGACCTGGTCCTTGAAAACAATTTTGTGCAGGCCCGTTGTCTGGCACTGGCCAGCGCTCACAGCGAAGGGCGGGTCGACGAGTACAACCGCCTCGCCCAGCGTCTCGAGCGCGCCCTCGATTTCAGTCGTCAGGAAGCTGACTTTCCGGACGACGAGCAGCTCGTTGAGCGAGCCCGAAGTGGTGCACGGCTGCTGCTGCCGGAGCTGTCGACGCTGCTCGGCTACGGCAAGATTCTCCTCAAACAGCAGCTCGATGGTGCGCAGCTGGCCGAGGACCCTATCATCGGCAACGCCCTCGCGAGCGCATTTCCCGAGGCTCTGGCCACGCAGTTTGCGGCCGACCTCCCCGATCATCGCCTGCGCGAAGAAATCGTGGTGACCCAGGTCACCAACGAGGTCGTTGGAAACGCAGGCATCACCTTCGTAAATCGGATCATGGAATTCGTCGGCTGCAGTGCCGCCGACGTTGTAAGAGGCTACTGGGTCGTGGCCGATCTGTTCGACTTCGGTAAGCGCATGGCTTGGTACGACGGACTGAGCGCAGAACACGAGCAACGCGTAAGCGGTCAGCTCGACCTGGTCCGCTTCGTTCGGCGAGCAACCCGTTGGCTGATCCGCCATCATCGGGGCCGGTTGTTAACCGCAGAGTTGATTGAACGCTACGCGGCCAACGTTCGCGCGCTGCTCAAAGAACCGGAGCTGCTGTTTCTGACCGACGAGCAGAGCCAGACCTACCTGGCGCGGCGCGAACAGCTCGGCACCGCGGGTCGTGAACTCGCCGCTGCCGCACTCGGCTTTGAGCTCTTCGGTGCGCTCGCTGTATCGGAAGCGGCCGCCTACGCCCAGGTACCCGTCACGCGAGCCGGGCCCGTGTTTCAGGCCCTGGGCCGTGCGCTGGATTTCGATCGGTTGTCGACCTACCTCACCCGTATGAATCCCGACAGCCACTGGCACGCCATGGAGCGGGACGCGCTACTCGACGACCTGTGCAACAAACAGCTCGATCTGACCTGTTCGGTGCTGGCCATGGATACCACCGTTGAGGTCTGGCTCCAGAACCACCAACAGTTCGTCGTTGATTGGCAGGTAGTGCTTGCAGACTTACCGAGCGATCCGGATGAGCAGTTTTCGGCGCTGGCCATGACGGTCCGCAAACTCATGGACCTCGGCAGCTTCGGCTGAATGGCCTCGCCGGCCTGCCGCTGAACGCGAATCCTTCCCCCGACGCTTCGCGAACGAGCATCGGCAACGTATGCTTCGCCGTGGCCGGGTCGATGCCCGGAGCACGGAGTCAACGAGGGGACCCACTATGGCACCATTGAATCTAAGTAACGACGAGCTGCTGTCCACCACACGCGCAGTCCGCAAGCGGCTCGATTTCGATCGTCCCGTTGAACGAGAGGTGCTTGAGGATTGCCTGCAGCTGGCAATGCAGGCGCCGAGTGGATCGAACGCCCAGGGATGGCAATTCCTCTTCGTTACGGACCGCGCCAAGATTCAAGCCATCGGCGACGTTTACCAGGAGCTGTTCAAAGGTTATGCGGCAAGCCCGATGGCGGCCTCGGCACAGCATGCGGACGATCCTGCCATGGCCCAGACACAACAGCGCGTCATGAGCTCAGCCCAGTATCTGGCCGACAACATGCACCGGGTGCCGGTGTTGTTCCTACCCTGTCACATGGGCCGCACCGACCACCTCTCTGGTGAAGGCTCCAATGCCGCCGTCGCGTCGACTATGGGGTCAATCATTCCCGCCGCCTGGAGCTTCATGCTGGCCGCCCGATCGCGCGGCTTAGGGACCTGTTGGACTACGATCCATCTCATGCAGGAACGCAAGATTGCCGAGATCCTCGGCATCCCTTACGACGAGGTAACGCAGATCGCACTGATCCCTGTTGCCTATACGAAAGGCACGGATTTCAAACCCGCACCGCGAAAGTCCATGGACGGCATCCTGCACTACGACACCTGGTAGAGCGCTACAGCTGGTCCACGAGCGCCATGATCGATTCGAGGCGCGCGATCCGCTCTGCCACCGGTCCGCTGTCGATACGCAGCCCCAGACAGGTAATGCCGACGTCACGGTAGCGGCGGAACCGTTCGAGCACCATAGCTGGGGTACCAACGGCCTGGAACTGCGTCACCAGCTCGTCCGGAACACGGGCAGCCGCCTGGTCGCGCTTGCCTTCGATCCAGAGTCGTTGGATGGCTTTGGCATCGTCTTCGAATCCGGCGCGCTGCACGGCGGCGTTGTAGAAGTTCGTTTGCGCCGAACCCATGGCGCCCATCTGAAAGGCAACCCCCGGACGTCGAGCATCGATAAGCGCCTCGACATCATCTCCGATGGCGACGCTCACAGCCGCGTGCAGGTCGAGGTCTGCGAGACTGCGCTGAGCGCTGTCAGCACCACGCTTCAGATAAGCCAGATGAGCATCCGCATGCTCAGGCGAAAACGACGTACCCAGCCAGCCGTCGGCCGCGGCGCCGGTAAACTCGAGAGCTTTAGGACCGAGTGTTGCCAGATAGATGGGAATCTCCGTCGGCGGATGGTCGAGGCGCAACGCTTTCCCTTCACCGCCAGGGCGCGGGAGCACAAAGTGTTGGCCCTCAAACCGCAGCTTTTCACCGCGAAATGCCATACGGCACAGCTCGACGGTTTCCTTGAGCCGGCCGAGAGGCTGGGCATAGGCCGCACCGTGCAGACCTTCGACGACCTGCGGTCCCGACGCGCCGAGGCCGAGCAGAAAGCGTCCGCCGGAGAGTTCGTTGAGGGATAACGCGGTCATCGCCGTCATGGACGGTACCCGGGCACTAATTTGCATGATCCCGGTGCCGAGTTTGATGCGTTCGGTTTTCGCCGCCAGATAGGCCAGCGACGTGACCGCATCCTGACCCCAGGCTTCGGCCGACCAGACCGAATCGACGCCCAGCCGATCGGCAGCCTGCACGAACTCAACGGCACCGGCGATGTCTCCCCGGGCATAACCGCCGATCCCAACGGATAGCTTCATGAGTCCTTCCCCTTTCTCCCGGTTTCCGCGGATCGCCGGCTAATCGTCGGCCGCACCGTTGGGTGCGGGTATGTAGTCTGCACCGGCAAGAACTTCAACGCTGCTGCCGTCGAAGGCGTCGCCGATCGGCTCTGCGCGACCGCCAAGGCACTGCGCGAGAAAGTGCTCGGTCGTCGCGAAAAACGACAGGCTGTTTTCCGGCCTGGCGAAGCCGTGACCTTCGTCCGGGTAATTGAGATAGGTAACCGGCAGGTCGCGTTCCTGCATGGCGGCCACCAGCTGATCCGACTCCAGCTTGGTCACGCGCGGGTCGTTTTCACCCTGCCCGATCAGCAGCGGTACCTTGATGTCTGCGACGCGCGAGATGGGCGACCGCGACAACATCTCAGCGCGCTCCTCTTCCACCGTGGGGTCGCCAACGAACGTGTACCAGGTGCTTTGCAGGAAGGGTTTCCAGTAGTCGGGAAAACTCTCGATCAGTGTCACGAGACTGGACGGACCGACGATGTCGACGCCGCAGGCGAAGGTATCCGGAGTGAACGTAACCCCGACGAGGGTGGCGTAACCGCCGTACGAACCTCCCATGATTGCCACTCGATCGGGATCGGCAACCCCTTCGGCGATCGCCCAGGTCACGGCATCGATCAGATCGTCGTGCATCTTGCCCGCAAACTCACCAACGGCCGCATTGACGAATGCCTTTCCAAAGCCGGTCGAGCCGCGGTAGTTCACGCTCAGCACGGCATAGCCCCGGTTTGCCAACATCTGATGCAGGCTACGGAAACCGGCTTCGTCACGAGCCCAGGGCCCACCGTGCACGAGTAACACCATGGGCGCCGGCCCATCGCCCTGGCCCGCGGCGCGGGTGAGGTAGGACACCAGCTTAAGACCGTCCCTTGCCTCGATCTCAAGGGCTTCCATCGGTAGCAACGCGATATCTTTGAGATCAGGACGGGTCGCCAAGAGTCGGTCCACGGATGCATCCGCGGAGGAGTACACGAAGTATTCACCCGGTGCGTCGGCTCGATCAACGTAAGCCAGCACTCGGCTTAAATCGTTGGTCGAGGACACAAGAAACATCTCCCCATCCAGCGCGTCCTGCAGGGTATCGAGCGTTGCCTCGAACCGCTCGCTGTAGGCCACCCACTCGCGATTCAGATAGGACGCCGACCAGGCCAGCAGCTCACCGCTGCGCGGATCAAAAAAGTAGTTGTCGATATCCGCCCGTGGATGCTCTGCCAGTACCTCAACCGATCCATCGGCGAAGTTCACGCGCGTAAGGGCCGTGCGATCACGCTCACGGCTGTCCCGCAGGATGACACCCTCGCCATCGGGAGTGATTCGCAGCGTTGCCGTTACCAGCGCGTCGGCCTTCGGGATCGTGGCGAAGGGTGCCCATGGCGGATTGGCGTCATCATCCGCCGGTGGCTCGCGATACAGCAGTTCGACGCCGCCGTCTTCCAACGGCCGCGACGCAACCCGGGGCTCCAGCCGCTGATCGAGATCAAAGCCCTGATACCCGGGATTTTCCAACAACAGCGTAAGCTCGCCGGTGCTGAGATCAATCCGGTGCAGATCACTGAGGGAGGGGTCACGGTCGTTCATGCTCACAACCACAATGTTGGGCTGCTCGGGACTCAGCGCCGATAGCTGTACCCGAACCTCATCCCCGACGTCGGTCAGCTTGCGCGTCGTGCCTTCGCTGACCGACACGCCGTACAAATGCGTGTTTTCGTTGCCGCCCTGATCACGCAGGTACAACAGCGTGTCGTTGTCGTACGCCCAGTAGTGCACGGCAAGACCGCGCCCGGTTACCGCCGTCACCGCCCGGGCGGCGTCCGGGTTAGCTGCGGGCGCAACAAAGATGTTCATCACACCGTCAACCGGAGCAAGCCAGCTTAGCCATCGACCGTCGGGGCTGATGCGACCCTGCGTACGTGCGGGGTTTCCGAACAGCAGGCGGCGCGGAATCAGCGCGACGTCGTTTAAGGAAGCGGGCGCCGCCGCGGTCGGCTTACTTGCCGCGCTCGATGAGTTCTCGGGCTTAGAACAGCTGACGAGCAGCGCGGCGGCGAGCAGAGCAACGAGCAGCCGTGCAGCATGAGGGCGGGACACATCGACGTTCACAGAAATCTCCGGAGCGATTGAGTTGCGGAGCGTCGCATACTCGCGGAGCTCTCGCGAGCGTCTGCAACGCAGGCTCTATCCCCCGGCCTTGGCGAACCCCGCCAGCTGACGTTTGAGCGCTCGAAACAGCTTGGCAATGAGCGCCGACCAGAGGGCTAAATCTGCATCCAGTCGCGCCACGGCCGATGCTTCGGCCTGGACATCACGATCTTCCATGGCCTGATCCACCAGACGCAGCTTACGTATCACACCGTCGCGATCGAGAACGAACTGCAGCTCTGAGTCGAACACCAGCCCCAGGCGCTCAAGCACCAGCCCCTGCTTCACGTGCCGTTGTACGCTGCCATCCTGCAGATCAATATCCATCCAGGTAACGTTTGCACCGGCGTCTCCCGCCTCCTGCATTCGGCACTCGCGAGTGACCTGGAACTCGACCGGGCCGCGGCCAAAGAACACCTGCTCGAGCCAGGTTGCAATGGGTTGCTTGAACTCCAGGGGCACGATGGGCAAAGACCCAAGAGCATCCCGCAGACGTTCCGTCACCAGTTCCGCAGTCGCCGCCGTGGCGGTATCGACGAACAGCAGCCGGTCTTTCGGCAGGCACAACACCCGCACTCGATCAGATTTCAGTAACGCCTGCGGCAACAGCTGAGCCGCCACGGCGTCCTTGAGTTCTTTTCGCTCCGCGCGACCCGGGGGCCGTTGCGTGCGCTGTACGAACTGCGCGACGCGCTCTTCCAGCGCTTCATTGATCGCTGCCGGTGGTAACAGTCGGGTCTGGATTCGTAACTGCAGAAGATCAGCGCCCATCGACCGGAGAAGCAGCGGCTGATCGTCGTTCAAGGGATCGGTGGGCCATGGCGATTCCCAACCTGCGGCCCGGGAGGCGGTACTCGCACAGCCCGTAAACGGTACCGTCGCAAGACGTGCTGCGAGCTCATCCTCCGTTTCTGGCCAGGATTCCAGCAGCCGAAAGGCGCGAAGATTTCGAAACACGCGAGGGGTCCTGCTACGCGGCGCGGTAGCTTAGCCACTCATGCAGCACCGGGCGAGTGTTGATTGCTGACGTTGCTCCAACGGGATGGGCTCCGCCATCATGCGGCACCAGGCTTTTTCGCAGCTACGCGCAGAGGAACACCCTATGAGTGAACAGTCGCCCGTCTACTGGGTTACCGGCGCGGCGTCCGGGATCGGCCGAGCGCTGACCGAATCGCTGGTTGCCGGCGGCGCTTGCGTGGTCGCAACCGATATCGACGACGACGCGCTGTCCTGGGCAAAGAATCATCCGGCCATGGCAACCCAGGTGTGTGACGTCGCCAGCGCCGACGACAACAGCGCCGCCGTCGCTGCGGCGCTCGATCGGTTCGGCGGGCTCCAGGGTGTCGCGCTCAACGCCGGTGTCAGCGGGTCTGTCACCATCGACGGGGAGGACGCGCTTGAGCTGCTGGACAGGAACCTGGCCGTGAACCTCTATGGAGTGGTGCACGGCGTACGCGCGGCCCTACCCGCCTTTCGCGCTGCCGGTTCGGGCGCCATCACAGTTACCGCATCGACCAGCGGCATGGCCGGGGATCCCACCCTCTGGCCCTACAACGCCGCCAAGGGGGGAGTCATCAATCTGGTGCGCTCGCTGGCGGTCGAACTTGCGCCAGAGAACATTCGCATTAACGCCGTCGCGCCTGGCCCCACGGTGTCCGGTATGACCGAGGGCCTGCTGGGCGGTGGTCCGAATCCAGTCAGTGAGTCTCTGCGTCAACGGGTACCGATGCAACGCTGGGGAACGGCGGCGGAGTCTGCCGCCGCCCACGCCTTTCTGCTCTCCGAGGCAGCCAGTTTCATCACCGGGGCGATTCTCCCCGTCGACGGCGGTGTGACTGCAAACACGGCTCAGTTCGATCCCCTCGGCGGCCCAGCCGTTGGTGGTGTAAGATCGGGTTAGTCCACCAGCCTTGCGGCTTAGCAACTTACCGGTTGGGGCAAATGAGCGTCTTCGCCCCGGTTGCCTGGCGGACGTAGCCCCGCATATGTCTAAACGGTCCCATCTGTTTCATCTGTTTCATCTGTTTGATGGGGACCCCGCTCTGGACAGATGAAGGTCAGGTCAGGTGCGCCGCGTGCCAGCGCAGGTGCTCGTCGATAAAGCTCGCGACATAGAAGTAGCTGTGGTCGTAGCCCGGCCGGCGCCGCAGCTCGATCGCAAGACCGGCATGGTCTGCGGCTGCCAGCAGCGCGTCGGGTTTGAGTTGCTCTTCCAAAAACGGATCCGCATCGCCCTGGTCAATCAATAGCGCTTCGTGTCGAGCACCGCGCCGGACAAGCTCGCAGGCGTCGTACTCGCGCCAGGCGTCGCGCTCACCGCCGAGATAACCCATAAGCGCTTTCTGCCCCCAGGGACAATCCATGGGGTTTGCGATCGGCGCGAATGCTGAGACGCTCCGGTACCGGTCTGGCTCGCGGAGCGCGAGGGTTAAGGCGCCGTGCCCGCCCATGGAATGGCCGCTGACGCCGAGCCGTTGCCAATCGAGACTGGATCGCTCCGCCAGCGCCGCCGGCAGATCCTGCTCGACATAACGGCGCATGCGGTAGTGGCGATCGAACGGTGGCTCGGTGGCATCCACATAAAATCCAGCACCGAGGCCAAAGTCGTAGCCACCGTCCGGATCGTCAGGTACGCCATCTCCGCGCGGTGACGTGTCGGGCATCAAGAGCGCGATTCCAAGTTCCGCTGCGACGCGTTGCGCGCCCGCCTTGGTCATGAAGTTCTCGTGGGTGCAGGTCAGCCCCGACAGCCAGAGAACAATCGGCACCGGGCCTCGTTCGGCGGCAGGTGGCTCAAACAGCGCGAAGGTCATGGTGCAGGACACACTGGGTGCCACATGCTGAAACACCCACTGAGTGCCACCGAAGGCACGTTGCTCACTCACGACGTCCAAGGGCATCAGTAAACGACGACCGAGCGAATGCTCTCCCCAGCATGCATAAGATCGAACGCCTGGTTGATGTCACCAAGGGCCAACTCATGCGTAATGAGCGGATCAATTTCAATCCGCCCTTCCATATACCAGTCGACGATCTTGGGTACATCGGTACGACCGCGCGCACCACCGAACGCCGTTCCGCGCCAGACGCGACCGGTCACCAGCTGGAATGGCCGGGTGGAAATCTCCTGCCCGGCGCCGGCTACGCCAATGATGATGGACTCCCCCCATCCTTTATGCGTGCACTCCAGCGCCTGCCGCATCGTCGCCACGTTGCCAATGCATTCAAAGGAGTAGTCAGCCCCGCCGTGGGTTAACTCAACCAGCGCGGCCACGACGTCGTCGACCTCGCTGGGATTGACGAAATCGGTCATGCCAAAGCGTCGCGCGAGCTCAACTTTGGACGGGTTCAGATCGACGCCAATGATCTGCGACGCACCGACCATACGCGCACCCTGGATCACGTTGAGGCCAATGCCGCCTAAGCCAAAGACGACCACCCGCGAGCCGGGCTCGACCTTCGCCTCGAACACGACGGCACCGATCCCCGTGGTCACACCGCAGCCGACGTAGCAGATCTTTTCGAACGGCGCGTCCTCACGCACCCGCGCAACGGCAATCTCCGGTAGGACGGTAAAGTTGGAGAACGTGGACGCCCCCATGTAATGGAGGAGCGGCTCGCCGCCAAGGGAGAAACGCGACGTACCGTCGGGCATGACGCCGCGGCCCTGAGTCTCCCGGATCGCCTGACACAGGTTCGTTTTCGGATTCAAACAGAATTCGCAGCCCCGGCACTCGGGGGTATACAGCGGAATCACATGATCCCCGGGGCATACGCTCGCTACCCCCGCACCTACCTCCACGACCACGCCGGCCCCTTCATGGCCCAGGATTGCTGGGAAGGCCCCCTCGGGATCGTCTCCGGACAGCGTAAAGGCGTCCGTGTGGCAGACGCCGGTGGCTTTGATTTCAACCAGCACCTCCCCCGCCTTCGGACCTTCGAGGTCAACGGTGTGGATTTCCAGCGGTTTCCCCGCAGCGGTGGCTACCGCGGCTTTCGTCTTCATACGCGCCTCTATCGCCCTGCTCGTCGCTCGCCCCGAGTCTAACTCCGCATCGAATCCGGGGTACACTTAACGCCGCGCTTACGACGGGCCAGGGGAGACAAGCGAATGCAGTTCGACGATAAGCACGATCGCGCCGATAACCTCGAGCTGAGAGCGCTGATCGAACGGTACAACACCGCCGTGATGTCCTTCGATGCTGACGCCTGGGCAGCAACCTGGCATCCGAATGCCAGCTGGCAGTTGCCGGGCGCACCGAAAATAACGGGACGAGACAACATACTCGTGGCTTGGAAGCAGGCCATGAGCGCGTTCGAGTTCGTCGGCTTTTTCGCAAGCGCGGGTCCTCTGGAAATCGCCGGTGATAACGCGTCGGGCACCTGGTTTCAGCAGGAAACGCTGATCGGCAAAGACGGTAGCAAGCGCCGGATCATCGGCCGCTATGAAGACAGCTACACCCGCGACGGGGGCTCCTGGCGCTTCGCCAGCCGCGACTACACCGTGCTGAACGTCGAAGAGTTCTGATCCCAGTGAACAAAACCTACTACGGGCATGAACTCCATTAACGTCGCACCTGCAGAACTATCTGAATCAGAGGGGGATTCACCGCATGGGTCGTTTGGAAGGTAAAGTCGCCGTAATCACCGGCGCGAGCAGCGGCTTTGGCGCCGCGACGGCTGCACGATTCGTCGCCGAGGGCGCTCAGGTGGTTCTCGGGGACATCCAGGAAGCGCCAGGG
Source organism: Pseudomonadota bacterium (assembly GCA_039198065.1). Classification (GTDB taxonomy): domain Bacteria; phylum Pseudomonadota; class Gammaproteobacteria; order Pseudomonadales; family Azotimanducaceae; genus CALHVX01. Next base: position 118,975 of record JBCCTU010000009.1, on the reverse strand, counting down.
CTCGCCGTTGCCCAACCGCTCGGCGACGCGGCCGTGTTTCAGCTCTGCAACGTAACCTCAGAAGACCAGGTGGCTGCCCTCGCCGATCGCGCCGTCAGCCAGTTCGGCAAACTCGACATCATGTTCAACAACGCCGGCATCGTTGGTGCCGTTGGACCCATCGACAGCATGCCCGGCGACGAATGGCGGGCAACGCTCGACGTGCTGCTGAATGGCGTGTTTTATGGTGCTAAGCACGCGGCGCGCATCATGAAACCGCAAGGCTTCGGTAGCATCATTAGTACCGCCAGCACCGCTGGGGTCCTCGGTGGGCTTGGACCGCACGCGTACTGCGCTGCGAAACACGCCGTCGTGGGCCTCACAAAGAACCTCGCCGCAGAACTCTGCCACTTTGGTGTCCGCGCAAACGCCATCGCACCGGCGGGCATGGCAACGGCAATGGTGGCGAACGTCGTCACCGGCGATCACACCAACCTTGACGCGACGAAGGCCGCACTCGCCGCGGGCTCACCGCTCAAGGATCGCGCGGGCAGCGCAGAAGACGTTGCTAACGCGGCACTGTGGCTAGCAAGTGACGAGTCGGGCTATACCACTGGTCATACCCTGACCACGGACGCCGGCACAACGACCGGTGCGAGCACCTCAACACCACCGTTCAGCGAATACCAGCCGATGATGCGCGAAGCCGGCAAGAGCGGCCTGTGAGATCAACAACCACTTAAACATTCAGCAGCAAATGCTCTCGCTCCCAGGTTGAAATCACCTGGTTGAAGCTCTCGTACTCGTCGAGCTTGACCGCACGAAACGCGCGGAGAAAGTGCGGACCGATGAGCTCCGCGAGCTCAGGTTCCGAATCCAACCCGCGCAGCGCTTCTTCCAGCGTTCTCGGCATCGTGAACTCATCTTCGTAGGCACTGCCGGTGAAGGGCGCGGTCGGCGCGATCTCATTGCGCATACCGAGCAGCCCACAGGCCAAGGTTGCGGCGATGACCAGGTAGCCATTGGCATCCGATCCCGGCAGGCGGTTCTCCACTCGCGTGTTCTCGGGCTCGGAGTCCGGAACGCGGATCGCCGTCGTGCGATTGTCGAAGCCCCAATGGAAGTTGATCGGGGCCAGCTCGTCGGGACTGAATCGACGGTAGGAGTTCACGTTTGGTGCCAACAGCGCCATCACCGCGGGTAAGTAGCGTTGCAAACCGCCCAGGTAGTGATCGAAGCGCGGCGAGCGCTGGCCTGCGGCATCGACAAAGACGTTTTCCCGGGACACGGCGTCGAGCAGGCTTTGATGAATGTGCATCGCACTGCCCGGTTCATGCTGCAGGGGCTTCGCCATAAAGGTCGCAAACATATCGTTTCGCAGCGCGGCTTCGCGGGCGGTGCGTTTGAAGATGAAAATCTGATCCGCAAGGTCCAGCGCGTCGCCATGGAGAAAATTGACTTCGAACTGCGCCATCCCCTCTTCGTGAATGAGCGTGTCGAGATCCAGTTTCTGGGCGTCCGCATAGCCATACATCGCCTCGATAAAATCATCGAACTCGTTGACGGCGTCGATGCTGTAGGACTGCCTTGCGTGTTCCGGACGCCCGGAACGCCCGCGGGGCGGAACAAGCTCGTATTTGGCTTCGCTCTCGCGGCTAATCAGGTAGAACTCCATTTCCGGTGCCACCACGGGTAGCAATCCGTCTTGCTGGTACGCATCGAGCACACGGCGCAGTACGTTACGCGATGCCAGGGGGTGCGGCTCCCCCGCTTTGGTATAGCAATCGTGCACGATCACGACGGTCGGCTCTGAATTCCAGGGAATGGCACGAATCGTCATCGGGTCCGGCTTCAAGCGCATGTCCAGATCACCGGGGTCAACCAGGTCGTCGTACTCATCCGGCCACTCACCAATGATGGTCTGCACAAGGATGCTCTCGGGCATCTTGAGCTCCCGACCAAACTTCGCCGCCGGTAGAAACTTACCCCGGGCGTTGCCGTTCATATCGGGGATAACGCACTCGACTTCCGCCACCTGTTCCTGCTTGAGATACGCCTGGATGTCCATGGGTCGTCCCGCCTGCACAAAAGGACTAGCGCCGGCTGCACCTAGCCTGCGTCGAGTGTACCGACGTCGAGCAACGGCGTCTGTGGCCGCTCCCTGGCGTGCGTTACTGGCCGCGCTACACTGCGCCCTGGTATGGAGGGAGACACACGGAATGACGTTAACGGGCACAACACAGAACACCACTCGCAATCGCCGCATCCTGCTCCGTGAGCTGCCGAGCGAAAAGCTGACTCAAGACCACTTCGGCAGTGACGAAGCGCCCATACCCCAACCCGGTGCTGGGGAGGTCTTGGTGCGCACCCTGGTGTTGTCCCAGGATGCAGCCAACCGCGCCTGGATGCAGGGAGCAACCTATCGCTCGGCGATCGAGTCTGGGCAGGTCATGGCCAGCGGCGGCGTGGGGCAAATCGTCGAGAGCCTCGACGACGCCTACCAGGCTGGCGATTTGGTCTGGGGCGACCTCGGCTGGCAGGACTACGCCGTCCTCCCCGCTTCGCACCTGGCGCCGATTCCAGCGGGAACCGGCTCAGTCACCCACGCGATTTCGCTCCTCGGCGTTGCCGGGAAAACCGCCTACCACGGTTTGCTCAACGTCAGCGGCATCCACGCGGGCGAAACGCTGCTGGTCTCCGCAGCAGCCGGGTCCGTCGGCTCGATCGTCGGTCAAATCGGCCGCATCAAGGGCGCGCGCACCATCGGCATCGCCGGTGGAGCAGACAAGTGTCGTTGGGTCACGGACACCCTCGGGTTCGACGCCTGTCTCAACTACAAGGACACCTCTGCACCCTTGCGAAAACAGCTCGGCACCGTTGCGCCTGGGGGCATAGACGTCTATTTCGACAACACCGGCGGCGACATCCTGCAAGCAGCGCTCTTCGCCATGAATCAGGGCGGACGCATCGCCTGTTGTGGTGCGGTCTCCATGTACGACGGCAAACCTGCCCCGGGCCCTTTCGGTGTTCCCGGCTTGTTGGTCACCAAGCGCCTTCGCATGGAAGGATTCATCGTTAGCGACTTCACAGATCGTGATGCCGACGCTGAAAACGATCTCAGCCAGTGGGCATCACTGGGTCAGTTACAGGTTGTCGAAGACGTCCTCGACGGGCTGGAACGGGCACCGGAAGGTCTGATTGGGCTGTTAGCGGGCGAAAACCGCGGCAAACGAATGATTCGCGTGGCTGAGCCGCTGTCGTGACGCTCGGCGCCGGCGCTGACGTGCGACCGTCATTCAGCACCGAATAGCCGACGTCTTAGCGTTCAACCCGCGCATCGATAAAGAGCACTCGAAGCGGGCCACCACTGCTCGCGTGATCGCGACCTCTGTCAGCGGCGAGCCCATTTATGTCGACGATGCAGCGAACTAACGCCTGAGGTCACTCGCCACGCGCTGTATCCGGGAAGCTCTCCTCGAGTACGCGCCGAACGCACTCGTCAAGGCCGAGCTCAGCCGTTGGCAAGCGCAGTTCGGCTGTTTCCGGTGTCTCGTAAGCACTGTCGATCCCAGTGAAGTTGGGCAATTCCCCGCGACGGGCCTTGGCGTAGAGTCCTTTCGGGTCGCGACGCTCCGCTTCCGCAAGCGGCACATCGAGGTACACCTCGACGAATTCGCCATCGTCGAACAGTGATCGAGCCATGTCCCGTTCCGAGCGGAATGGCGAGATAAACGCCGTCAACACAACAAGCCCAGCATCGACCATCAGTCGCGCCACCTGAGCGATACGACGGATGTTCTCGACTCGATCGGCATCGGTAAAGCCAAGGTCTTCGTTGAGCCCATGGCGGACGTTGTCGCCGTCCAGGATGTAGCTGTGATAGCCACGTCGATAGAGCTCTTGCTCCACCGCATTGGTAATCGTCGACTTACCGCTGCCGCTCAGACCCGTAAACCAGATGACTTTGCCCCGGTGCCCTTTCATTCGCGCGCGCGCCTCGCGATCGATGGTCAACGCCTGCCGATGAACGTTGGTCGCGCGCCGCAGGGCAAAGTTAAGCATGCCCGCACCAGCGGTGGCGTTGGAGAAGCGATCGACGAAAACAAAGGCGCCCATAGCCCGGCAGTCGCGGTAGCTTTCGAACGGCAAGGGCTGATCCACCGTCAGCGTAACCCGAGCAATGTCATTCAAGCTGAGTTCACTCGAGCTCAACTGCTCCATGGTGTTGACGTTGTAGCTGTACTTAATATCTGTAATGCGTGCGTTGGTCTTAAGCGTACCGACTTGAATCCAATAGGAGCGGCCAACAAATCCTGGCTCTTCCCCCATCCAAACAATGGACGCATCAAACTGATCGGACACTTCGCAAGGATCAGCAGCAGCCACGATGACATCACCACGACTCACGTCGACCTCCCGATCGAGCGTCAGCGTGACCGCCTGGTCAGCAACTGCATCTTCAAGCCGTGCTTCGCCAAGAAAAACCTCGGCGATTGAGGCCTCGGCACCCGAGGGCAGTACCCGAACGGCATCTCCCGGCTTCACGCAGCCAGCCACAACGGTCCCGGAGTAGCCGCGAAACTCGGCGTTGGGTCGGTTAACCCACTGCACGGGAAAGCGGAAACCATGGTTGATTTGCGCGCTGCGCACCTCAACGGATTCTAGGTAGCCCATCAACGTTGGACCGCTGTACCAGGGTGTTTCCTGGGAGCGCTCGACAACGTTGTCACCCTTGAGGGCCGACAGCGGAATCGCCGTGATGTGTTCGAGGGAAAGCGAGGCAGCAAACGCCCGATAGTCCTCAACGATGGCCTGAAAACGCGCTTCGTCGTAATCAATCAGATCCATCTTGTTGACAGCCAGGACGATATGCCGAATTCCCAACAGCGAAACGATGAAGGAATGCCGACGTGTCTGCGTCAACACACCCTGGCTCGCATCGACGAGAATCACTGCGGCATCGGCGGTGGACGCGCCGGTAACCATGTTGCGCGTGTATTGCTCGTGTCCCGGGGTGTCGGCGACGATGAACTTTCGCCGTTCAGTGCTGAAAAAACGGTAGGCGACATCGATGGTGATGCCCTGCTCCCGTTCCGCCGCAAGACCGTCGACCAGCAGCGCGAAATCAATCTCTCCACCCTGCGTACCCTGGCGTTTGGAATCGGCACGCAGCGTCGCTACCTGATCCTCGAAGATCAGTTGGGCTTCGTACAGCATGCGCCCAATCAGCGTCGACTTACCGTCGTCAACGCTGCCGCAGGTGATGAAGCGCAGCAGGTCCAGGCCAGACTGGCGATCCAGATACCGCTCAATACGTTGAGTGGCTGGGTCAGAATTGAGAATTGCAGCCACTAGAAATACCCCTCTTGTTTTTTCATTTCCATGGACGCGCCTTCATCGCGGTCAATCGCCCGACCCTGGCGCTCACTCACGCGGCTGTCCAACAGCTCCAACAGGATCGAAGGCAGGTCGGCGGCGGTCGACGGTACGGCACCGGTCAGGGGGTAACAGCCAAGGGATCGGAACCGAATGGACTCCAGCGAGATTTCCTCCTGCGGATAGAGCTGCATTCGATCGTCGTCAACCATGATTATGAGATCGTCGCGACGGACAACGGGACGTTGAGCAGCAAAGTAGAGCGGCACGATCGGGATCTGCTCGCGGTAGATGTATTGCCAGATATCCAGCTCAGTCCAATTGCTTAAGGGAAAAACCCGTATACCCTCACCCTTCTTCTTTGCAGCGTTGTAGAGATTCCACAGCTCTGGGCGTTGGTTCTTGGGATCCCACCGGTGGGTATCGGTTCGGAACGAAAACACCCGTTCTTTCGCACGACTCTTCTCCTCATCACGCCGCGCTCCACCGAACGCCACATCAAAGCCGTGCTGATCTAAGGCTTGCTTCAGTGCCTGAGTTTTCATCACATCTGTATGTAAGGCACTGCCATGGTCAAAGGGATTAATGTTCTTTTCGATGCCCTCGGGGTTGATGTGGACGATTAGTTCCATACCGCTATCCCGGGCCATCGCATCGCGAAAGTCATAGACCGCCTGGAACTCCCACTGGGTATCTACATGCATGAGGGGAAACGGGGGCGAGCTTGGCGCGAACGCCTTGCGGGCGAGATGCAGCATCACCGAACTGTCCTTACCCACCGAATAAAGAAACACCGGATTGCTCGCGGACGCCATCACCTCCCGGATGATGAACATGCTCTCCGCCTCGAGCCGATCCAGATGGGTCATAGGTCCCCCAGCGGTCTCGGCGCGAGCAACAACGCGCGAAGATGCCGTGCGCTCGGAGTAGACGAAGCTTGCGAGACGCACGATCGCGCCGTTCTCTAATTTGAGATCGTGGTCTTTAAGCTCCATTGTCAGGCGCTTGAAATCCGCAACCAGGCTCCCATGCGGGATGAGGAGTGCAGACCTGCCACCCACAAGCGCGCCCAGGAAGGCTGTCCAGCTTTGCACCGAGTCGAGCTGCGTGGAAAGAAAGAGCCAACGGCGCGCACCCCGAGCGTCATGGGCAACGAGGAGATCGCCGCCCGAATCGCTGCTGTGGCGCTGCACCGTAAGCACCAGCTGGCGCCTGCTCCGGGCCTTTGTGGCGGACCGTTTGGCGACGTCTGTTCGGCCCGCAACACCGAACTCATCGACCAATTCATCAGCTTCAACCGCCGGGGGAAACAAGCGAGACTGCTCGAGCAGGCGCTCCGTCGTTCGTAGTGACCGCTTGGAGACGTCTTTTATGGCCACAAGTTCATCATGGACGCTCTTGGTGTCCCAAGCGATTGGGTTCCCAGCGGCGTCCAGACGATTAACAAAAAAATCGCTTGGTAAATTCACTCGCGCTCCAGCGGCCGTCAATTGTCGCGAGATGTTATACACCAATTACTCGGTGTAAATTTAGCCTGCTAGCTCAAAAAAACGTAAGTCATTTTTAGTTTTATACATCTCCCGTCATTTCTGTCGAACCGGCCTGGGGCTCAACGACCCGTGAACGTCGGCGATCGCTTGTTCAAAAAGGCCTGAATACCCTCCTGGCCATCCGCGGACCGGACCAAGTCAGCGATCGCGCGGGTTTCGAGTTCCATTTGAGCTTCGAGCCCGTGCTCGAAGGTCTCGTTGAGCAAGGTCTTCACCGCACCGTAAGCACGGGTGGGTCCCGCAGCCAGTTTCCGGCCCAGAGTCATGGCGTGATCCAACAGGATTTCGGGCTCAACGATTTCGTTCACGAGTCCCCAGTCGAGTGCCTCTTCGGCACTCAGGACGCGGTTCAGCAGCATGAGTTCCCGCGCCCGTCGCTCACCGAGGCGTCGTGGCAGGAAGAACGTCGAGCTGCCGTCCGGTGATAACCCGGCGTTGGTGTACGCGGAGGTAAATCGTGCCTTCGCACTGGCAACGGCAAGATCCGTCGATAGCATCAAACTGAATCCAGCTCCTCCGGCGGTGCCGTTGACTGCCGCAACCGTAGGCGCAGCCATACGACTGAAACGCGAAATCGCGACGTGCAGATCCGACGCCATGCGCTTCACGACCGCGCTCGCGGAGGCACCAGCGTCGTTCATCACCCCGAGGTCACCGCCAGCGCAAAACAGTTTCCCTGCGCCGGTCAGCACCACGGCCGCGACCTTAGGGTCATCGTCGCAATCAAGGGCAACCTCGGCGAGTTCTCGCGCCATGACCGGCGACAGCGCATTTCCGAACGACGGCCGATTTAGCGTAACGCAGACCAGCGCGCGGTCGCTCGCCACCGGCTCGCGCTCAACGATCAGAGTTTCGTAGGTCATGGGTGCACTCTCGCGTGGGTAGGCGGCGACTATAGAACGAGCCTCTGCGCAACTTCCAATGACTCGCCGGTTTTGAAAAGCTTGCAATGCACGGAAAAATGGCAAGGAGATCTCATGAAAGACCTGTTTTCGATCGAAGGGCGAACGGCGCTCATTACCGGGGGCTCGCGCGGTATTGGCGAGATGATCGCGGCAGGTTTTCTTGCCAACGGCGCGCGCGTGTACATCAGCTCCCGCAAGGCGCAGGCCTGCCAGGACACAGCGAAGCGACTGACCGACACCTACGGCGGTGAGTGCATTCCGGTACCGGCAGACTGTGCGACCGCGGAAGGTGTCGGCGCTCTCGCCGCAACGCTGCGGGAACGCGAAGCCACGCTCGACATCCTGATCAACAACGCTGGGGTCTCCTGGGGCGCACCGCTCGAAAGCTTCCCGGAGAAGGGTTGGGACAAAGTCATGGACACCAACGTAAAGGGCGTGTTCTTTCTAACGCAGCAGCTACTACCGCTGCTCGAAGCAGCGGCGACCCCCGAATCACCCGCCCGAGTGGTCAACATCGGCTCAATTGACGGAATAAAGAATCCGGCCTTTGAAACCTTCTCCTACGGCCCGAGCAAAGCGGCCGTTCATCACTTGACCCGCGTGTTGGCTGCTCACCTTGCACGCCGCAACATCCGGGTCAACGCCATCGCGCCGGGACCCTTTCCGACCTGGATGCTGTCCACGGGAGTCGGCGGCGGTGGTGACGTAGACAACACGGACTGGGATGCCGTGGCCCGGGGCAACCCGAGCGGGCGCGTCGGAACCGCAGAGGACATTGCCGGTACCGCCATCTATCTCTGCAGCCGAGCCAGCGCGTTTACGACTGGAACGGTCATTACGTGCGACGGCGGCATTGTGGTGAGCTGAGCCAGGGCGCAATTTTCGAGCACTGCGTCACGTTTCCGGCACCGGCAGTCAACCGGATGCCGGAAAACCGTCAGTTGCTTCCCAAGGCACTGCTATGCTGCCGCTGTGTCAGATCACTGACGCTTTGGCTGGGCGACAGCGTCAACGCATCGTTCGCCAACAACCTTAGGCCCTGGGAACGATCATGCAGTACCGATCCATTCCCGCGATGCTCGTGCTCAGCATGCTGTTGAGCGGAACAGCACACGCGGCTCTCATCACCGTCGAGGTCACCACCGCCGGTTGGACCCTGCCCGAAGGCGGTGAAAACCTGGCGTTCAGCGACACCGACAGCACTGCTGGCAATGACCTACTGCTCTGGGGCGGCTCGCGGCCGACCAGTTCGAAGAGCGGCTACCGCTTCACGGCAAACCCAAGCAGCGACCTGAGCAACGGCGGGTCGGAAACGAACGAATGGCTCATCGGCGAGTTCGCTCACCTAAACGAAGTGGTCGCCCCGGGCACCAGCATTCGGCGAATTTCGCTGGACTTTACCCTGACCGTTCTTCGCGATGCCGACGTTGAGCAGGTCATTCCCTTCAGCGTGCGTCTGCGACACCGAGAAACCACTAACGACTGCAGCACGGGTCCTAACTGTTCTGACGACATCGTACAGATCGAGGCCTTCTCTACCCCGACAGCGCTTGCAAACCTGGGCTATGACCTCGCCTTTCGGCAAAACGATGGGTTCACCCGCCGAATACAAACCGTCGAAAATACCACTACGAGCGCGGACCTCGTGTTGCGGCTGCCCGATGCGCCTCCCACGAGCGTTGCCGAACCGGCAACTACCGCGCTCCTTGGCCTTGGGGTCGCCAGCTTACTGCTGGTACGACATCGACGTCGCAACGCGGTCGAGCCTGGGTAACAAGCAGTTTCACGTGCAGTGTTTCTCGGCGCAGCTGAGACCCGGTTAACAGTTCGATAAGCAAGGCGAGACGAGTCATCGGACCGGCGCGGAGCGGGTAATTTCGCGTCGTACTATTGGCTCATGAGCCGCTCTTCGAGACAGCTTTCCGTCACGCCTGGGCGACTGGTACGCCATCCCGCCGTACAAGCGCTCCAGCGACGCTTGCTCGACGCCGTTTCACTGGCAACCGGGCAAACCGTAGCCAATGGGCCGCGCATCCTGCTTGTCGCTGCTCTGGCGGGAGGTCTGGCCTGGCTCGACGCCTCCACCCTGGGGCGCACCTACGAACAGCGCAGCCAGCATGTTCTTGCGTCCATCGCCATGATGTTCGGCCCACGACGACCGTCAGACCTCGTCGTCGTACAGCTCGACGGGCTGCGTTATCACACCGACGCAGCACTTTGGCGGTCGCTCACCGAAGCGCTCGCAGTCACTCACCCGCGGGCCGCAACGCTCTACACGCCGCCCCGATCCATTCCGGTGACCGCCTATGCGCCGCTCCAGACCGCCGGCAGCGAACCGCCCTGCTGCGATCTTCAATGGCTCTACGGCGAGCCCCTGCAGATCAGCGCAACGGACCTTGCACAGGCGCGCATTCCACCGGCACTGCTGACCAATCGACAGGTGCTGCTTGTCCCGACGGAGCTAACCAGCGATCGCACCACCGAAGCGGTCCGACGGTGGGTTGGCCGGATGGTTAACGCGCCCAACGGCCAACGCCTGCGCCAACCGGTCTTGGCGCTACGAATCACGATGGTGGCATTGGTGGGCGTCGCGGTGCTGCTCTTGATGGCTCAACTTGAGCTTCTGGTCGCGCTGCGCGTTGCGTTGCTACTCGGCGTTACCCTGACCATTGCGACCACAGCCTTGCTCTATGGCACCGGACTCTGGCTGCCGTTCAACGAACTCATCGCCATCATGGGCTTTGCGGTGATTGCGGGGCTCCGCTGGTACTACCTCACCGAACGGCATTCCCTTGCCCTGCAGCTCATCGATCTTCGTCGGGCGCTGGCGGATCTACCAACGCAAAGCCACGACTTTCGCAGCGAACAATACTGGCACCGACTCGATCAGGCGCTGAGCCAAATCCTTGGACTACATCAGTCGCTGATCTTCGAGCTGCGCAGCAATGGTCGTTTCGTAACGCCCGTTCCGGGGCTGTCGGTTTCAGCCGACGACATAGTCGAGCGGCGGCGGGACGTCGATCGGGCACCGTTCAGCACCGCCAGCCAAAGCATGGGACCCATCCAGATCGGCCGGTTTTTACGGGACGACTCTAATCGGCACCAATACCTGTTAGCACTCCGTTTGAACGGTGTGTCGCACGGCTTCTGGGTATTCAGCGTCGCGCACGAGGATCAGTTGTCCGCAGCCCTCGATGCGAGTCCTCGGGTAGGTGCCATCGCTGCCGAGGCGCTGGCCCTACGCGCCACGCTGCTCGAGAACCGTGAACGATTCACCTGGTTGGCCCCAGGACCGTCATTGGCACTCGATCTCGAACACTCGGTGCTGGCGCTCATGCAACGAAACCAGATGCTTGAGGGACTCATACACAATCAACGACGCGCGGTTCTGCTGTGGGACCTCAACGGCAGGCTGTTACAGAGCAGCGATGCCGCAGCGCAGCTACTCGCCGGCAAGCCGGTATCGACTGACAGCATCGGTGCGTTTCTTGGTGAACTGACAGACGTTCAGGACCAGGACCTCGGGACGACGCTCCGCGATGCCGTGCTGCGGGGCAAAGACTCGTGGCTGCCCGGTCGCTATCCGAGCATCGACGGTGTCACGGTGCGGGTCCTGCGCAACGCCTCCAGCAACGGCAGCCATGACCAGCTCGGCTTGATCATTGAACTGGAGCTCCTGCCCAAACAACTGTTGCACGGCGCTGCGCACTCCCAGCCGATTCGCTTCGACGCGGCAAACGATGCCGAACCCACACCTGCAGCTCCCTTCGCGACGCGCCTTCGCGCTCTGCCGTCGCTACGACAAACGGCAGCAGCGCGTGGAGTCGGAGTTGTTCTCGATCTCGCTCCCGATGTTGCGTTGGAAACCAACGCGACCGGCGACCTGGGTGCAGTGAACGCGGTCCTCGGCATTCTCATTGGTGCCACTCGCGAGGGTGCAACGCTGCTGATCCAAGGCTCCGCCCTGGGAGATCGAACGCTGCTTCGTATCGATCTATCCGACCCTGAACTCGGTACTGAGTTAGCCCAGGCTACAGCGCCTAGACCCACCCCTGAGCCAACGGCAGCAACGGTGTCCGGTGCCTATCCAAACCGCGTAGCGGCCACAGTGTCGGCCTCACCGGAGCTCCACGAGTCGAGGATGGTGGATGCAGAAGTACAGGCCACCAACGCCGCCTGGAACACACGGCTGTCCGTACCGGCTGCCCTGACCGCGATCGGAGCTGAGCACGGTGCTCATACCCGGATACAGTGGCAAGCCACCGAAGGTCTTGGCGTACGCGTTGTGCTGGTCGTCGGTGAGGAGCGACGCCCTCGATGATCGAACTCACACTCTTTCCAGAAGGCGCGCTAGCCCACTCCGTGACGACCTGCGTGTTTGTCGGCGTCGCCATTGTCGTGGCACTTAACCTGCGCTTCGGCTGGGTTCTATCTGGGTTGGTGGTACCCGGGTACCTTGCACCGCTGCTGTTTGAACGGCCGGCGACCGCGGTCGCGATCATAATTGAAGCGCTCGCAACGTACGCCTTGGTACGTGGTTTGGCCAGTCTCGGACGGCGCTTTGCTCTGTGGCCGGACTGGTTTGGTCGGGACCGATTCTTCGCCCTACTCCTTGCGAGCGTTGCGTGCAGGCTGTTGTTCGACGGTTGGTTGTTTCCGGAGCTCGGCAACGGCTTAGAAACTCTAACCGGGGTCAGGCTGGAACTCACACAGGATCTGCACAGCTTCGGGCTGATTATCGTTTGCCTGCTCGCCAACCAGTTCTGGAAAACCGGCTTTCTTGGGGGCTTGGCCCCGACGGCGGTGCCGATCCTCCTGACCTACGCTGTGGTGCGTTGGGTACTCATGCCCTTCACCAACTTCAGCGTGGGCGACATCGGGTTCATCTACGAAGACGTTGCCGCGTCGCTGCTCGCAAGCCCCAAAACCTACATGATCTTGTTGCTGGCAGCGTTCCTGGCCTCCCGATTGAACCTTCGCTTCGGATGGGACTTCAACGGGATTCTGATTCCCTCGTTGTTGGCGCTGCAGTGGTTTCAGCCGGTAAGCATTCTGATGTCGTTCGTCGAAGCGTTTGTCATTCTGGGCTTAGGCTCGGCCTTACTGAGAGCCCCACCGGTTCGCGACAGCTCCATCGAAGGGGGGCGCAAGCTGCTGTACTTTTTCAGCTTGAGCTTCGCATACAAGCTGGTCATTGGCTGGGGTGCCATCGCACTGAACGCTGACTGGTCTGCGACTGACGCGTTCGGGTTCGGCTACCTGTTGCCAACGCTGCTGGCGATCAAGATGCACGACAAGCGCATGGCGTTTCGCATGACCCGCGCCACGCTGCAGGTGTCGCTGCTGTCCGTCGTGCTCGGAAGCGCTACCGCCTATGGCCTTACCGTTGGTAACCGTTGGGCTAGCGCTCCCGAGTACAGCGAAACGCCGGCGACGGATGTGATTCCCAAAGCGCCCGCGGAGTCTCTCGACCAGCGCTTCGCGCGCTGGGAAACGGAGATCTTCGATTCCAGCAAACCCGATCTCCGTACCTCAGCACCTCTCGCTGAACTGGAGCGATTTCGTTTCGCCCTTAGGTCGCTGGCGGATGCGCTGCGGGATAACCCATTCCGCGTCACTCCGCGCCATCGGTCGGCCTTCGAGCGGGCCGGCTACCGGCTCATCGACTACGGATCTCGGCTGGTGCTGGAGCCCGCAAAAACCAAAACCGCAGCGGGGTCGTCACGGGCCCGCTTTGTTCTTTCAACGCACTTAACTGGGCAAGGTCTGCTGACCCTAGCTGACCCGCTGTCGGTGGCTGATCTGATTCCGGCGGCTGATCGCCTGATGCGACGCCTCCAGCTACGAGCCCTGGCCATATGCGGCAGTCGCTCGCAACGCGACCTCGGGCGCCCGGGGAGCTGCGAACATGACCCACGCTCGCACTACCGACTGTTTCGCCAGGCATTCGGCAAGGCCGGTGTTCTCAACCTGGTCGGTGACAGTCAACGAACGAAACCCACGCTTGCGGTGCTCGATACCGTCCCGACGTTTTTCGACGGACAGGTACTTCAACGCGAGTTACCCAACCTGGTAGTGGACCTGGCACGCCCTTCCCGGGCGAGCTCATCGCTTCGCTCGACCGATGTCATGCATCTGAACATCGACCGCGCGAGCCTCAACCGATTGCTATACAGCGAACGGGGCGGCGAAGGTTCCGTTACGACGCTGCGCACCGAAGAACAGCTGGATCTGCTCAGTAGAATACAAGCCGACCTGAGCTCCCCCCCAGCAACCGCGATGCCGCTGAGCGACGGTCGGGCGCTGCACTTTGAACAACGCCTGTTGATGCCACTGTTCGGATGGATTGCCCGGCAGCGCAGCGACCAGCTCGATGCGCACGCGCGCTTGGAGCTCGAATCGCTGCAACGCAACGCTCGGCAGTACGGTCTTGCGATATCTGTCGGCGGAAGCTCAGAACGAGTCGATCGCGTTTTCCTGACCACTGCGCTCGGGGCCAGTAGCCAAATCGGCCTCGTTTTGGATCTCTCGGCAGCCGCTCCGGACCTGATTCTCCTGCCCTACGCGTCCGCAGAACCCGCGACGATCACCACCGCCGTTCGTTTGCACGAGAGTCGCCGCGCAGCCGGCATCCTCTGGCGACGCAGCGGCTCATCGTTGGTGCCCGTGGATCGCAAGCGTGATCGGCTCTGGTTACTCATCGCCCAGAGCTTCCTTCGCCATCACGCCGACGCCCCAGCAAGGTTGGTCGAGATCCGGCCTATGCGCCCGGACGCCCTCAACGATCCTGCCCACCCCGGGGTAATTACGCTGCGCCGGTCCGATCAGCGCCTGCTTGAAGCCGTACCACCGGACCTGGCTGCAACGTTCGCCACCTTGCCGCTAAAGCCGCTGGTCTACGGGCAGTCGACTCGAACCGCCGGCTACGGCAACGATTTCAGCGTGCTTTCTCGCTATCTCACGCAAACGTCGAACAAGCTGCACCTGACACTCTGGCTCCCCCCGACACGCTGGCGAGCAAGTGCTGCCTTTGGCGACGCGCAGCTAATGGTGGCGCACTTGCGTCATCTCGGTGTCGACGTGCGATCGACGACGGCCCAGCTGCCGGCGCCGCGCTCCGATGATGCGAATCTAACGAGCTATTGGTCCACGCTCGACCCCGGCCACCTGTCGGCTTATCTGCGCCGAAGGAACACTCCAGTCGTCGCCTGGATCAACGAAGATCGACCAGCCGTCTACCTCGGGACAGAACACGAGCTGCTGGACCAGCTCTGGCCTGCGGGGTCCAACCCATGATGCGGCTGAAACGCATCACTCGACTGCTGTTGGTCGTTCTGATGTTGAGCGGGCTTGTGTCGGTTGCCGGTCCCGAAGCCTCGGCGGTGAAGCACCACAGCAGCGCATCGGCTGATTCTGCGCCCCCGGGAACTACCCATCGGGCATACCCGCTCACGCCTGATCATCCCCTCTCGTTTTCCCTCGACCCGAAGGCTGCAACCCTGCGGTTGCTGAGTAACGCAGTCCTCACAACCGGAGAGCCCGCAGCACGCTATACCCTTGTGATCAAACTGCGCGACCGAAGCGGCCGGCTCCTCAAGCTGCAGCGCGCGGATCACCGTGCGCCAGGAGCCGCACGAGAGCGGCGGATCCTCGAGCAAGGCGTAGCAGCCGCAACGACCCTGTCGAGCACCGAACAAACCATCGTTGATCTGACCGCTGCCCCAGACACTCAGCGAGTAGAGATCGCCCTCTCGAGTGATCGCACGCAAACCGTCGTGCTACGCAGTTACTGGCGGGACGACAAAGCACAGCGACCGGAACACGCTGTCCGGGATACGACGCAACGCCTTGCCTGGGATCGTCTGCACGTCAGTAAGCGCACGCAGCTTGCAGCGGCGAACGTTCACGCCAGCACCTATCTAAACGACCGAGAGATCGAACGGCTGATGGCGTCACGCTGGCGTCCACTCGTTCCGCACGGAATCATGGGCAGCGACTTCAAGGCTCTCACGCTGTGGACCGAACGGGGTTCCGCAACAGAGATCGCTGGGCCCGCAAGCGCCTTGGCTCCTGCAGCGGTGCGGTTTGCGAGTTACTCCCTAAGCGACACAGCGCTCGCCCTACCGGTCGCGGATCCAGCGGGTCGCCATCCCTTCCGCCTCGACCTGCGCAGTCTCTGGCCCACCGCTAATCACGAGGTCGAGGTTCGGACCATTAGTGCTGACGGTGTGAGCAGGCGTTGGAGAGAATCTCTTGCCTTTACTGGCCACGGCACCGAAGTGCTCGATGCCTTGCCAGAACAGTCTACGAGCGTACGAATCACGCGCTATTTCGTACCACCTCCCGCTACCGCCCGGGTGGAGTTTCGAGGCACGCACGGACTGTTGCTTTCGCTCCACACCCGCGACGCACTGGCGGCTGTCAAACGGACACTGCTCGATCCTGATCGAAACACTGCAGACCGAAGGCCGCTACAGAATACACATCCTTTGACGAACGCCTCGCACCAGCGCTTGGATCGGCGCTGGTTCAGCATCGATCGGGCACTGATGCAAGCGCACAGTGATCGTCGCCGTTTGCTGCGCCGACCGGTACCGCACATCGATGACGAGGACCCCGCCGGGCTCATCGCGACCCGTACGGTGAACGCCAGTCATCCAAAGTCCGCGGCAGACAGAGTTCGGGTGCTGTATCCGTCAGCGGCTCGGTCGCTGTTGCCTGTGCTCCTGCCTGCGGCGGGCACCGTCGCCAAATCTGCCGGACGCCGCTATCAGAAACTGCCGAATGGTGCGGCTCATAGCGCCGAACTCATGCCGCACGCTGCTGGCCGGCCGTTGCGGCTGCTGATCGCACAGAGTCGCGCAGGGGCGTTGTCGCTTAGCGCAGGAGGCCAACCGCTGGTGCACCTGGCAGCACCGGTTGGCAGCGGGACCATGGATCTCCCGACGCTTCCCGCAGGCACCCGCAAGCTGGAGTTCGACGTTGCGCCAGGAACCGACGCGTACCTGAGCCCGCCGGTGTTGCGATCAAACTCGGCGGCGGATCTCTTTGCCGAACGTCGCCTCAGCCCCGTCCACAGGTCCCTCAAGCTGCCGCTTCCGGGGGCGGGACGATTGAACGTTCAGTTGTTCGGCACTGGTCCGAACGCTGGAACCTATCGATTGCACCTGTCGGGGGTTCAGCGCCGTTCGGGCTTGTTCCAGCGCTTTACGCCCATAGCAACGCACTATGAACTGGCACTTGCCGCCGCCCCGCCACCGAGCGTTCTGCTGCCGAACCACGCACCGCTCAGCCACCAACGACGCCTTGTTTTCGAGATTGGTGAAGATCTCGAGCTAAACGCAGCGCAGCTGACTGTCGAAGCACCCGCAGCGGTGAACCATAAGCTCTGGGCTCGCACCACACTGGCTGTCTCGCACGGCGCAGACCGGGCGGACTTTAACGTAAGCTATGAGCGGGTATTCGATCGATGAGAACCCGTTGTCGCGTCAACGCTGCGCTGCTCGGCGCGCTCGTATCCACCTTTGGCAGCCCCAGCTATGGCCAGGTTGCGGCAGATCAGCGCGCCTGGACACACCTAGAGCCTGCCAAGATGAGCTCATCGGATGTTCGCTACCGGCTACCCGGGAACCGAACTGGCCTCGCCCTTGCAACCCGACCGGAGCTCGAGCACGGGTGCTGGCTCGGCAATGGCAGCGGTATGGCGATCGCGTGCACGTTAGGAGCGGACGCTGATCTCGACGGTACTCGCAGCCGGGTAATCAACGACCATCCAAGCTATCGGCAGCTGATCCTAAGCCGGCGTGATGACCAGAACGCGCGAGTCTACGCGCTGACCCGCGTTACTCAGGGTCCCGCACCGAGCCCAGTTGCGTTTAGCGGCGCTGCAACGCGAAGCGGTGCGCAACCGGGTGTCCAAAGGAATGCGGCCAAAAACGTGCCAAGGGATGCATCAAAAGATGCACCAAGAGATGCACCAAGAGATGCACCTGGGGACGCCCAAAGATTCGAGACGCTTAGCGCTGCATCGGGCAACACCATCAACTGGCAGCACATTGAAGCATCGAGTTGGCGCACGCTGGCCGTACCAGCCGGAGCTGAGACTGAACTGCAACTCGAGCTGCGCTACGACTTCACCCAGCAGCGAAGCGGCGTCAGATCCGTACTTCTGGATACACGACTGCCCAATCAGCGCACGCGGATGCGCTTCGTCACGGGCAAGACGCCTTTCGTTGATGAACAGGGTCAGCAACGGCTGTTGAGTAAGCCCGTGTTCGTCGCGGTGCAGGCGGGCGCTAGCCCTGCGGCTCTCAGGTCAACTCATGACGTGCTCGTCCGCTGGGTGCGCACCAGCGAGCGACGATTCTGGGAGACCCGGCTGGGGTCGTTGTCAGGCGACAGGTCGATAGACCTCACAACGAACTTGCAAAAGGGCCCTGCAACGACCGATTCGAGCAACATACCGACTAACCCTAAGGGTCAGGCGTCGACGCTGCCCGGGCAGCATGAACTTGGTGAGGCTCGATCCGTCTGGTTTGATCGGTTACCCCTCGGCACCCGTGACGTCCAAGTGCATTCCTGGCGTCGGTTCCGCCCAGACGGTAGCGCCGACCCGCTGACGCGAAGTCGCCTGCACTGGCTAGCCCTAAGACCCTTGGTCGCGTCGCTGTTTCGCGTCAGCCCGAACAGCCCTTCTCAGATCCTGCTCCACTCCCGCGGTGACGAACAGGTACGAACGCTCGAATGGGTCGCGCCGCTGCCGACGACGGCGGCGGCGATCACGACGCTACGGCTGCGCCCGTCCGGCACAGCCTGTGCTGACCAGGCCGATCTCATGCTCGCGCTTGCACCGCGTTTTCGTGAAACCGAAGACGCGATCGGCACGTGGGTGGCGCAGCAACCAAACACCGATTCCAGCCGGGCGCTTGGCCAAACGGCGCATCTCAAGCTGGCACTCCCCGCCGACTGTGACCGACTGATACTGATCGGGGAAGCCGGCGGTGAGCAGCACTGGGCGGTCCGGGAACAACGGCAGCGAGCAGCACCACCCGAAGAGGCGGATTGGCTGTTCGCGCGACAGTCTCCAGCAGCGATGACCGAGTTGTTTAACCGGCTAACCGCTGCCTGGCGGGCGGACGACCAACCTCGCTCGACGGCCGACTCCTCCTTTAGCGTTCCTCAACCGCGCCTCGACGCCGCTATTGACCGAGTCAGTGCACGGGTTACGAACTGGCTACACCAGTTCGAACAATCGCCATCGCTACGGCTAACCAACCCGCACTGCAGGGGTGATGCGGCTCAAGGGGCGCAGCGTTCGCTCGCCGATGGCCTGGCGTCGTCTGCCGCAGCGGAGCTCATGCGGGGTCTGCCGGCCCTGACCGGCGCACGCTGCCGTAAACAGCACCTGCAGCTTGCGGCGCTGTTGGCAAACGAAGGATCGGGAATGCTAGCGCGCGACTACTGGCGGACGTTGATGCGCCAAAGCGGTGATCCGACCCTTGCTTGGTTGGCGAGTGAGGCCTTGTTGGCATACGCCAATCGCGTGGAGCGCTGGACCGATGCCCGTGCAACTCTCAGTTGGCAGCTCGCAACGCGGCCTGAGATCGCCCAGACCCGCACCCTGGGCCTAGCATTACTACACCAGGGCAACACAACGGACGCCCTGACGCTCATGCTGCTGCACCCTCAGCTGCCCGAATCCGAAGCCCTCGCCCACGCGCTCATCGACCGCGATTGGCTCATGCTCCTGGCCGGCGAGCTCGACCCCCAGGTCCTGCCCGCCGGAAGCTGGGACACACCACGCCCGCGCCGCTTCCCCAGTCGGATCCGCGCGGCGAACTGGCAGACGGTCGTCCACGCCGCTTCTGACCGAGAAATCTTGCGACCACAAGCAACCCACGACGACCCCGTCCTTCTGACCATCAGCGGGCCCGCCGTATTACAGCTGGAGTTCGCTGCGGTAGCGGACGAGGCCGGGGCCACATCAGCAGATGAACACTGGATCGACATCACCGGGCGCGGGATCGAACAGCCGTTGCTGTTGCCCGCAACCAACGTCGGCGAGCGGCGATTGCAAAGCGGCGGCGCGCTGCATCCGCGCAGCCGGGTGCTGCTGAAGATCGACGCGGGTCAGGATCCGGTCACCATTCGGCCGCGAGGCCGGACGAGTCGCGTGATCGTCGGTGCACGAGTTCATCCTGCCGACTTCAATCGCCCAGCCGGTCCTTTGCCAGCAACTCAGGCCTTGGTCGGCACAGCCGTTGAGGCCCAAGACCACCCCTGGCGACCGCTGCCCCCGATCACCGCCACACAGCGTGCGGAAATTGACCTCGCCAAGGTGCTCGGCAGCGAAGCCCCGATGGCACTTGATTCAATAGCCATCGCAGACGCCTTTGCACTCGCTCAGCGGCACTCCGATGTACCACGAGTTGAACGGTATCGACGTTGGCTCACCAACCGGACGCACTGGCAGCCGTGGTCACTGATCACCTCAAGCGCAGGTTTGCGAACCCAAACGTCGTTCGCTGCAGATCGCATCAGTTCGCGAGCGAAACACCAGAGCCTGTTCCTACCATCCTTGGCCGCGGGCGAGCTGCCGCTCTACGACGATCGCCAACTGAACTTCACCCTCGACACCGCTCGCGCCGAAACCGTGCGACTGGTCCTCTCACATCGCAATCGTTTTACCAACCAGACGGCCGTTGTTGGCTATCGCCTGCAGGTAAACGGTTCGGAGCTGGTGCCGGGATACCTGACTTCGGATCGCGAAGACGTTCGGCATCTTGAACTTGCCGCGGGGACGACGGACATAGCCGTCCAGGCGTTAACCCGTAGTGCCGGTACTGAGCTTCGGGTGCAGCTGCAGCGAGAATCCGCTCCCGGACATTGGTCGCCAGTGATAACACCCCGCAGCACGACCTTTCATCAAGGTACGACCACACAACCGCTGGCCTTCTCGCTGACCGGGCCGCGCTGGATACGCATCGATCGCTTGACCGCCACCGGGATCATCAGCGAAGAGCGGCAACTCGACGCGCAGGAACACCTTGCCTTTAGCGACGGCGCGGTCCGCCTGTATCAGCGCATCGCAAGGCCAGCGGTGACGCTCAACCTGGCGCAGCCTGCGGAATCGATGCTGGAGCCAAAACTGGAGCCGATGCGGGGACCCGTGCTGCAGGCGCAGTCAGCCCCCCAAAGGTCTGACGCAAACACACTGCGCAGCCCCTACGAGATCACCTACCCCTGGCGCCAGCGTCAGGCACCGAGCGTTACCCTCGCCCAAAGCCTGGTGCAGAGCTGGGATCCGGTCGAACAAGAAGAAAGCCGTCGCGAACTTCGTACCCGCTTGTTCCGTCGTCAGCGTCACGGCACGGCCTCCGCCTCCGAATGGGTATTCGAACATCGTCAAGGCGACGCTACGGACGCGATGCAACGCCTCGGACTGACCTTCTGGCAGGCCAACGGCGACCGACTGCAGGTCCGAAAGCAGGCGGAACTTCGCAGCGACGGCACACACACGAGCCTCCTTGCCAACCTGCGCCTGCGCCTGGACCACGAAGACGGCCCGCTAGCTCTGCGGTCCGAGCTCGCTGCCTTCGGCGCGGCACGAATCAACGGTACGGGAACCAGCGGCTCGGCCGTATGGACCGCCTATCGTGACGACCACCCGAGCGGCGTCAGCCTCCAGCAACGGCTGCGCTGGCTTCCCTATCGCGATCTGGCGCTGTATGGCGAGTACGGGCTGCGAAGCAACGCCGACTGGTCAACCGCAGAGCGCGGTCATCTGCGTATGGGTTTACGCACCCAACGCGGGCGCTGGCAGTGGGGAGTGACCGCTGACCATCGGCACTACTTTGCCGATGAGCATCGGGAGGAAACAACCGCCATCAGCCGGTTGATGCTCAATGCTCGCTGGTTCCTGCCTGTGGGACCTGGGTTTCTTGAAGTGAGCCCGCGCATCGGCGCCATCAACGAAGGCCAGCTGGAAGCCGCGCTGACCATCGGCTGGACCCAGGACCGAAACCAGGGTCTGTACGATCTGCACAGTGACCGGCTGTGGTTCCAGTCACTCATTGACCCACTGCTGCTGCGGCAGAACGACGCCCACCATGTTTCGCAGTAGTCGCGCCCGCCAGCGGGTCCAAGCACGGCTTGCGGACCCGGGCCCGGATCTATGGAAACGGTGGCAAACGCTGCAACTCAAGCGCCTTGTCGGCATCCTCTCGATCCCGAAGCTGCCGGAGTTGGCGCGGCTCGACGATCTGGCCCTCGACCAGCGTTTGATGGGTCTGCTGTTCGAGCGCCTCGAGCGCGATCTAGCAGAGCATCGGAGGCTGACACGCGTGCGGGTGCAGTTCGATACCCGCATGGCCCACAGTCGACAGTCGCAGGAACAGGCTGCGCTTTGCCTTCAATACGGGATCGACCTCGGAGCGGGCTTCTGGCAACAGCTAAAAGATCGGGCGGCCATGCAACGGTACCTCGACGCAGCCGCCCTCAACGACCGCCAGGATGCACAACGCAGCGCACTGGAACGGCAGATGATCTTCATCGTGCGACGCCTGACGCTGCTGCTCGACCGGAGCCCTACTGCGGGGTCCCAGAGCGCGGGTACCCTGGGCCACGCATCGGCTCTCCTCGACGCGCTCCGCCAGGAACTCGTGCACCCGCAACAGCAGGTTGCCCTCCTCGAACTGGACGTCGCTCTCAGCTGCGCGATGGAATCGACGGCATCGTCGGATCAGCTCGCGCGCTTCACAGCCATGGCCATCGACCGCGAGGCATCTCCCTGGGTTCAACGCGCTGCGCTGCGCGCTCTCGCCCGCGTAGATTCGGAGCGGCTCAAGCTGGCGCTCGCGGATCGCTTCAGCGACCCTGAGCCGGAGCCCTTCGTCCGAGCGGCAGCCGTCGAGCTTTGGCTCGAGCAACTGCCGCAATTGCCCCGGGGTTTGGACCTGCGCCAGAGCATCCTTCACGATCCCGCTCCGCTGGTACGCCAGCGACTCGCAGCACAACTGTGTGAGCAGCGTGCGGTGCCGCCGTCGCTCCAGCTCGACATGCTCACGCGTCTGAGCCATGACCGCGAACCCAGCGTGCGCAGCGTTGCCATCACGCAGCTGGCAGCGCTGCAAAAACTCCGGCCCGCCACCAGCATCCGTGTTCGAGACCTGTTGCGCGCGCACCTGAAGCAGGAGCGCGACGCGGTCGCGCTACGCTCACTGCTGGCCGCCCTGGAACGCCTCGCCATACAGTTTCGAGCCAACCCGTTGCTGACCGAGCGCGCCGACGCGCTGTTCGCACCGGTACTGGACGCCCTCGCCGATCGGTTCCACAACGACGACTCACCGCAGGTTCGCCGCTGGATCGCTGCGGCTCGGGAGCGATGGTTGGTCGCTCTGTTGCCCAGCTGGAGCCAAACGGCGGACGCCCTCACACAAGGTCTAGCTGCGCAGCAGCGCATCGACCTTCGGGCCCTGCCTGCGGCGCTAGAGCAGCGCGGCTGGATGCGCGTACTAGCCGTGCTCGCCCAACGAGAACAACACCTGGAGGTGACAAACCGCGGCAACGCACTGCGTATCCATCGCGGGCACCGCTTTGGCTTCCGCCTGTGGCGCTTGCTGCATGAAGCCCGTAATCCGTCGCCGGACAAGCGCCAAGGCTTCCGCCACACCGTCGGCCGGCATTGGCGCGGGACCCATCGGGCGCCCTCACCCGCAATGGCAGAGGTGTCGCCCACCCGCGTACCCGGCGAACCGCTTATGGTGGGCTCCGAACAGAGCTGGCGTCCGTACCTACCGTTGCTCGACGAATGCCTGCAGGTTCTCGATCAGGAGGGCCCTACAGCAGAACACCAGATCTATACCAGCGATGGGGTGACCCATCTGCGGCCACCAAAAGGTCTGCGCGCACAGCTGAGAGCCTGGTGGACGATCACCCGCCGCTACGCGCGCCTCGCTGCGCTACGAAACTGGACCAGCGACGCCGATCACACCCCGGCACGCTATCTCAACGAGCTGCGCGCCCTCGGTTTCGAAATCGTCTTTGAGCCCCATGTTGATCCGATCACCGGAAACCATTGGTCAGACCCCGGCATACACGCGTTCTTCGACGAACCGGATGATCAACGCCGGACCGCGGGCACGAGCGCCCAGGCTCTGGCCCTACTACCGGTTCCCGCTGTGCTCGCCCTCTTGGACTCCTTCTGGCAGCACGCACAGAGCACCTACGACAACACGCTGCCCGAGCTGATCGCCTTTTTAGCGGTGCTCAGCGCGGCGTTCATCGGCCGGCTGCTTTGGAGTCAGCACCGAATTCGGCGTGCCCGCCAGGTCCTGCCACTGGTCATCGGCGGTTGGGGCACGCGAGGTAAATCCGGTACCGAGCGTCTCAAAGCTGCCATGCTGACCGGCGCCGGCTACTCAGTGTTTTCAAAAACGACGGGCTGCGAAGCTATGTTCGTGCTCAACAGACCGTTTCGCGCCTTAAAGGAGTTCTTTCTCTTCCGTCCCTACGACAAAGCGACTATCTGGGAGCAGGCGGACATGGTTCGCCTGGCGTCGAAACTCGATGTCGACGTCTTTCTCTGGGAGTGTATGGGGCTCACCCCATCTTACGTCCGCGTGTTGCAGCGGGATTGGATGCGGGACGACCTGGCAACGGTAACCAATACCTTTCCAGATCACGAGGATCTGCAGGGACCGGCTGGCATCAACATTCCCGAGGTGATGGGCGAATTCATTCCAGAGCGCAGCGTACTGGTCACAAGCGAGGAAACCATGCTGCCGCTGCTGAAGGACCGCGCCGTTGCAAATGCTACTGAACTCGATGCCGTTGGCTGGTACGAAGCGGGAACGCTCACACCAGATGTACTGCAGCGGTTTCCCTACGAGGAGCATCCCTACAACATCGCCCTGGTACTCGCCGTAGCCGACCGACTTGGGATCGACCGCGACCTCGCGGTAAAGGAAATGGCCGATCAAATGGTCGCAGACCTGGGGGTACTCAAGCGCTATCCCGAGGCTTGCGTCGACGGCCGCCGCATCAGCTTCATCATGGGCATGTCCGCAAACGAGCGCTTTGGCGCGCTCTCCAACTGGGAACGCATGGGTCTCGCTGAGGCAACGCCGGACGATCACCCCGAACGCTGGACCGCGACGTTGGTTAACAACCGCGCCGACCGCGTTGCACGGTCCCAGATCTTCGCCCGGCTACTCGTTGACGATCTCGCTGTGGATCAGAACGTACTCATCGGCACAAACCTCAAGGGAATGTACGGCTATCTGAAGCAGGCCTTCGATGATTACACCGATGGGCTGGACCTCTGGGGTACGCCTAGCGATGTCGACAGCAACGATCGCGCGCTCGCGCGCTTTGACGCCATGGCCGCAGCCCGACGCATCTGCTGCAGTGAGGCGACACTTCAGGCACGCCTCGCCGTCATGGCCTCGACAGGGCCAGCAGCAGCCCGAGATGGGGGAACAGACACCAATCCACCGAACTCGGATCGTTGGTCCCTGCAGCTGACCGCAGAATTCCAGCAGTTTCGCGCGCTGCGAGAACGCGTTGCGACTGCCGATCCAACGTCGCGGTCGGTGGTCAACGCTGCGGTCAAGGAGCAGCTCTGGGATTGGTTCAACGGGCGTTTGCTCATCATCGATGACCCGTACTTGAGTGGCGAGGACGTTTTAAAAACGTTGATACCCGAGCTTCCGCAAGGCCTCCAGGTACAGCTGATGGGCATGCAGAACATTAAAGGTACGGGTCTCGACTTCGTTTACCGATGGCAACAGTGGGAACAGGTCCATGGCGCGTGTGACGAGCTGATCCGCAACGCCTCCCAACGTCCCCTGCAACCCGCCCGATTCGAACACTGCCTCGACGAGTTGCTTAGCCAGACGAACTTCGGCCTCCTTGAAACAGAAGCCGTGGCCGCAGCCTGTGCTGCCGTGAAACCGCAGTACGCCGCGATGACCGCCACGCAGCGCGCCCGAGTCCAGCGTCTCGAAGCCCGCCTCGTCGAAACACCGACGCAAATCAATCCATCGGTCGCTGGAGCCCTTTCCAGGTCGAATCCGCTGCGGCGTATCGGTGCTACCCTGCGCGACGCTGTGGAAGCACTGCTCGACCCGGGGGATGCGGTCCAGCGCCGCAAAACGGCAGATCGGGTATACCGCGACCTCGCGGCACGTCGGATCAGCACGGAGCGGGCGATCGATGAGATCAAGCGCCTCAATCGCCGCCAGAAAGGTGGATGGCTCCGGGACTTCGGCCGCCGATGACCACCCGAGTCCGACGCTCGGCGCATCTTCAGCTGATTGCCTGGATCACCATGCTCTGCATCGCTGGCAGCGCGCGAGCCGACCCACCAGCCGAGCTCATGCACGCATTGAACGAGCACCTCGCCGCGCTTCCCCGGGCGGCTTCGTCGGTTGAGCCGCTCTCGGACACAGGGACCCGATTGCTGCAAGAACGTATCGAGCGTCTGGTGCACAGCCTCGGCGAGACCTCCAGCTGCCAGGAACTGAGCGCGCGCAGCAAGCTTAAGTTAACGTCCTTAGGCAGCAGCTGCCGGCTCAAGGATAGCGCCGGTCTGTTTGTAATCGTGCGGCCCAATCCCCGCCGCTGGCTGGTCTTCGGTGCACCTCACCCGCTTGCCGACCGCGCCACTGCACGCCAGGCCCTTGCCCTGTTCGACGCACTCGACGGCGCGGTAGCGATTGTCGCCAGCCGCCATCGCCGCAGTCAAACGGTCGCGCCGTGTTCCTCCACAGCATCGCCTACCGGCGCGACTCGGATCGAGGCCGACGCCAGCCACAGCACCAGCCCCTACCTTGTGGCAGGTCACGGTGTGGCACGCGCACTGACACAACATGCCTTCACTGCGGCGCGCGATCGCTGGCGTTTCCTCGAATGGCACGGTATGCGTGACGGGAGCCGCGCTCGCGGCTGCTTCGTTCCAGCTGCGAATCAGCCCGTGGACGTTTTTATCAGTGAAGGCGGGCGAGAGCCCCTGGCGCAGCCTGGCTTCGCGCACCGGTTGCAGCGCGCCCTTGCCAGCAGGCGCTCACAGAGCGAAGTGCATGGCCCGGGCAGCGATGCGCGCTGTGCATTGAACGGGGGGCACAATCGTCTTGGACGGCTGATTAACCAGCGCTGGTTCGAGGTGTCTGCGTCACGGGCCCACTACTGCGCGCTCTCGCTCCGACCATCGCAGCAGACAACAGGACGCTTTATCCACATCGAGCAGCGGCAGGCCAGCGCCCAAGAATCGATTCGCAGCGCCGCGTATTGGAAATCCGCTCTGCGAGCCGCCTACGACCGAGCTGCCTTGAGTTTGGCGCGCAGTGCCAGTTCACGCTGATGCGAATGCCCAACGTGCTGCAGCCCAAAGGCCGCCTGTTGAGCAGAGAAAAAACCCTGTGCATCGAGCGCCTGGTTCACGGACAGCTTTGCCAGCTGCAGAGCGAAGGATGGTTTTTGCGCTATCTTCTCCGCCAGCGCACGCGTGGCCGACTCAAGCTCACTTGCCGGCACAACGCGGTTGATCATTCCGAGTCGCTCGGCATCCTGGGCCTCAAGAAAATCACCGGTAAACAAAAGTTCCTTGGCCTTGCGATGCCCAAGTTCCCAGGGATGCGCAAACCACTCGACGCCGTTAACCCCGAACTCAAGCGTTGGATCGGCGAAGAGCGCGTCGTCGGCAGCGACGATGAGATCGCACACCCACATCAACATCAGTCCGCCGGCAATGGTGCGGCCTTGAACCTGAGCAATCGTCGGCTTCGGTAGATCGAACCAACGCCGGCACATCTTCAGATACACCTCGTCTTCAAACGCGTAGTGTCCCTCGGCACCGGGGCCGGAGAAGCGTCCGCCTGGACCGACCGGATTCACTTCGAAGCTGCGGAAGTCCTTCAGGTCGTGGCCGGATGAAAAATGTGGACCCGCTCCGGCAAGGACGATGACGCGCACCTCGTCATCCTGCGCCGCAGCGCTGAAGGCGGCGTCGAGATCGTAGGTCATCGTCCGGTTTTGCGCGTTGCGCACCTCCGGTCGATTCAGGGTGATGACCGCGATGCGGTGATCATCGCTGCGCCGGTAATGGACGGTTTCAAGTTCCAGTTCGGAAGGCTGATCGAGCATGGCCGGGCTCCTTGCGTAGCGACGCAAGAATACCGCAGCCCGCTTCAGAGCGTGGCCGCGATGGTCTGGGCCTGCTGATGCAACCGCCCGGTTTCGTGTTGAACTTCCGTGATCGCCGCAGAGAACTCCCCGCTGGCTGCATCCGCAGCGGATGGTGACTCGCTCAGCGCATGCGATGAGATCTCTATTTCGTGTCGCGCCATATCTGTCGCCAGTGTGACCACTGAGGTCAGCATGGCCTCGAGGGAATCCGTTCCCGGTGTCAGGGAACACTCCACCACAACCGGCAGTGGCTCTGGCAGCTGCCAATGGCGCACGATCGCAGCGCCAACGCGCTTATGGTCGGTGCCGAGTTGGGCCCCGAGGCGAGCTGCGAGCGGGCGTTCGGATTCTTCCGCCAGAACTGCGGAGAGATCATCAGGACGTACCGCGGCCAGTCCCAGCAGACCGATGCGCAGTAGCAAACCGCAGAGATAACCCGTGCCGGCATGATCCCCGAGCGTGCCACTCGATGAGAGACACAATGAACGGCTCAGCGACGCCACGAGCAGCGACTCGCGCCAGAAGCGTTCGATCTGAAACCCGCGACAGCCCCGATAGTCGAGTGTCGCGCCAACGATCGCGCTCATAATGACGCCGCGGGTAACGTCCAGACCGAGCACCCGCACCACCGCATCGCGAACGTTCAGCACCGGTTCCGGCAGCGCGTAGAACGACGAGTTAGCGAGGCCGACGAGGCGCGATGCTAGCGCCACGTCCCGTTCGACGAGATCTACGAGTCGCCCCGTCGGCGTGTTCTCATCGGCAAGTAGCCGCATCAGGTCTGACGCAGTCGCCGGTAGCGGCGGCAACGACTGCACCAGCAGATCGACCTGCGAGGCAGCGCCTGCACATTCGACGGGATTCTCCGCCATGACACTCATCATCCCAGCCCAATGCCATAAGCCTAGCCAATGCTGGCCAACTTGCCGGGCGTGCGGGGGAGTTCAGCCACGGCGCCGATCAAGGCGTTAGTGCAGACGATCCCTGGACCTCGAGAATGCGGTGGCCGTGATGAGTCCGGCCAAACTCGTCTACCGCTTTGACGGTTACCGTATAGGTACCAGCACCCAGACTGTCGGGCAGATCCGCGGCCCAGAGGTGTGACGACGGAATCGCGTCGACCCAAGGTTTTTTCTGGGCTTCGAAGCGGTCATACAACTCGCGCGTGTGCGGATCCATCTCCTGCACACGCGTCATGGGCAGCGTCGGACCGTTGCCGATGGCAAAACTCACCGTGGACTTAGGCCCACCGTCGAAGAGGTTGACCAGTATCCGAGCCGCCGGTACTTGATCAACGCTCAGTGAACCGTCGAGTAACGCACCCATGCGAACGTCGCGCCGGGCAATGGCTTCGTACTGATAGTGATCGGCATCGATAAGTATGCGCATCTGGTAGTCCGCCGGTTTGCCGGCGGCGCGGAAACGGACGGACAACGCATTGCCGTCGACATCAAGCAGGTGGTAACCGTTCGGCGTACCGTCCTGCTGTTCAGCGACAGCAATGCCGCGCTCATCGAACGGGCCGCTCCACCAGCTGCCGGAAACGGTGCCGAGAACGTGGTGATGGAATGTGCCGGGGCCTGCGAACCCGTCCTCTTCGCCAAAGTAATGGTGCTCGTTGGTATGGGTGTGACCAGCGATCGCGTACAGATGCTGACGGCCCGCTAGGCGCTCAAAGAGTGCTTTGCGATTGGCTGTGTTCGACGTGACTCGATCACTGGAGTAGGTTTTTAGTGGAGAGTGCATCGCAAGCACCACCATACGATCGGCCGGAACGAGGGCCAGATCCTTTTCCAGCCAGTCAAGCTGTTGCTCTGTGAAGCGAGCAACGTAGCCGCCACTACCTCGATAGTCTCCGGGATCGGCCTCACCGTTGCCGCGGTACTCAATGTTGTCCAGCACCACATAGTGCACCTGACCATAGTCAAATGAGTAGTACGGCGGCCCGAAGTAGCGCTGAAACGTCTCTAGGGACTCAGCATCGGACTCCGCCAGCAGGTTCAGCTCATGGTTCCCCGGTACGTTGTGCCAAGGGATACCGAGCTGGGCAACGATCGAAAGATATCGGGGGAACATCGACAAATCGTCGAACAGAAGGTCGCCCAGCGTCATTCCGAAGCGCGCGTCGGTGCCGATCAGATCGGCGATGACATCATCGCGCACGTAGTCGAGTTCCGCCTGTGTTTGCGGTTGGGTGTCGGCAAAGAGGATGGCGCTATAGCGGTCTGGCTCTGCTACGGCCCGGAGGGGAAAATCAATGGACTCCGGCAGCGGTCCGGTCGGTGACACACCCGGGTAGCGCAAACCGTCCGGTGATCCCTGCGGGCGATGGAGGTAGTAGAACTGCGGAATCTGGTAGCCGTTAACCGGTGGTGCATAGCCACTGGGCTTGGTGATGAAGATAACGTCTGCCGACGCGTCGACCGGCACGGTATAGCGCCCCTGATCGTCCGTTAGGACGACGTCCCGGCCGTTGGACACCGCCACGCCTGCGATGCCCTCCTCGCTTTCATCCTGCACCCCGTTGCCGTTGCGATCATCGTAAACCGTACCGGTCGCTTCGAGCGGTGCAGCATCGGCCACGGGAACCAGCGTGAGCAACAGCGCCGACAGTATCGCTGCGCTGCCGATTCCATCGCGCAGTATTCGGTTATCGGCGATGGTTCGAGGTGCCCAGGGGGTCGGGTGTGCAGTGGTCTTCATACTCGCTCGTATCTCCTGGTCCTGCGCGAGCGCTCCTTCTGCGCCCGGGTTGACGCACGTACAGCTTGCGCTCGTTATGCGTCGATTGTGTGACTGCCAAGCAAAGCCCTTGCCAGACGCACCCGCCTGACGAAGCCGGCCCATAAAGATGGTCCCTGGGGGACGCCAGCGGGCAGAGTCCCTAGCTGGTCTGCAACAGCTCCACCCAGTTGCCATCAGGATCCTCGACGATGGCGATGGTGATGCCCGGGCGAATCTCCGTCGGCGGGACGACGACGTTGCGCCCATTGCCCTCGCACGCCGCAACCACATCCTTCAAGTTGGTGACGGATATGGTCCAGTAGCGAAGCCCCGTGGCGCGGGGGATCGGTCCCGGTGCGGCCTCGACGGTAGGCGCAGGGTCCGGCGCGGACACCTTGATTAGACTCGTACCACAGCGCAACCGGTACATGGTTCCGCCACCTGGGAACGGCGTCGATGGCTCTTCGACCAACCCCAGGTCATCGCGGTAGAAGCGCACCATGTCGTCGGGATTGGTGGTGACCACCCCAAGGTCGATCGAATCTTTGGCGAGTGCGAGCATCGGTTCCCCTTGTTTGTTTCCGAGATCTAGCAGTGCCCATTGTGCCAGAGGGCAGGGGTCCCAGCTTCGCAGGCCACAAGCTCAGGACCCAGGACCCAGGGCCCAGGGCTCAGGGCTCAGGGCTCAGGGCTCAGGGAATCCCCGGATAGGCTCGCGCGGTAGCTCGGGGCAACCTAGGAGTCGATGGCAGACTCTACCGCGCAGCCGGTCGCTCGACGATTGCTTTAACAGCGGCGCGGTACGTCCGGCCAAACCTTGGACAACAGCCCGAAAGACAGCGCGACGAAAGCCACTGACAGCGTTCAGCGCTCAATCTACACTGGCAGTCGTTAGACCGATGGCTACTGGAGGACTCACGCGTGCAGCTTGATCGAATCTTTACCATCCTCGACAAACCCAAGCACGAGCAGGCGGCGCTGAAGCGCCTCCAGGGACTGTCTGCCCCGGCACCGAACCGCAAACGCAAGCCGAGCCACGTGGCGGCAAGCTTCTGCTGGCACCCACTCGGTGAAGCACGCAAGACCCTTGGTGCCGAGGATGCCAAGCAGCTGAAAAAGAACCTGATGGGTAGCCGGGAAGAGTGGCTTGCTGAGCTCCTTGACAGCGAACGCTACCCGCAAATCAAGGGCCGCGTGGTCTGGACGCCCCAGCTCGCGGAGTGGGTCATCGATAACCTGTCACCGGATCGCTTCGACCTGATCATCAAAACGGTGCTAAAACAGCGACACCTAAAGCTCACTGACTCCGACTGGCGGCTTGTCAACGCCAGCCCTATCCCTGTGCTGCTCACGGCCCAGCCGTCGGTAAAGCGCCGTCGGCACGTCGTTGCCGCCGTCGACCTTTTGGATCTTGATCGCAAACATCAGGCACTAAACTTCCAGGTGCTAAGCGCCGCCGCCAGCCTGGCGATGGCCAGCGGCTGCGAGTTGCACGTCGCCTGCGCGGTGGAGTTTTCCGAAGTGCTGAGAGACCTCGACCTGATCGAGCCGCGCGCCGTGCGCGAGAAGCTGATCAAGAAAAGTCGACCGCTCCTGAAAACGCTTTGCGCCCCGTTCGAGATTCCTGACGAACGCATGCACTTTCCCCTGGGCAAGGCGGGCTACGCGCTGAACAGCGTGTGCAAGTCCGTGAAGGCCCACACGATTGTCGTTGGATCGTTCCCGCATCCGGAAAAGGCCTGGCTGGGTCTGGGCAACACGGCAACGCGCATCATCGGCAAATCCAACGTCGACGTGCTGGTCGTGCCTGCCTAGGGTGCTTCGAGCGACCAGACCACACTAAGCCGGGCGATCCGACTGATCCGACTGATCCGACGCGCCGGTCGGCGGCGCCGCTTCAGCCTGCCAGCTGCGCACGTGCAAATCGCGCTGAGGGAAGGGAATCTCGATCTCCGCGGCTTTCAGGCGATCCCAGAGCTCAAGCAGCACCTGACTGCGGACGTTGGCCATACCGGCTTCCGGATCGGTAATCCAGAACCGAAGATCAAAGTCGACCGAACTGTCGCCGTAGCCCATGAGATTACACACCGGCTTTGGATCTGCGACGACCCGATCCACGGCACGGGCTGCTTCTACGGCAAGCGCCTGCACCGCTCGTAGATCGTCCGTTGCGTAGCTGACACCGAAGGGCGCATGCAGACGCACCACCCGGTCGGAACGGGACCAGTTAATGACGCCTTCCGCCATAAAGCGATCGTTGGGCACCAGCCGTTCCGTGCCGTCACGCGTTCGGATGGCGACATAACGCGACTGCATGGCCGTAACCCACCCGAACGTGTCATCAATCTCAACCACATCGCCGGGTTTGATCGAACGATCCGCAATCAGCGTATAGCCGGCGATGAAGTTAGCGAGCAGACGCTGCAATCCAAGGCCAATGCCTAAGCCAACGGCGCCGCTGAAGACCGCCAGCGTCGCAAGGTTGAAACCAACGATCTGCAGCGCAGCCAGCAACGCAACGACCGGCAAGACGACGTTCAGCAGCTTGATGAGGAGCGCCTTGAGCGACTCATTGAGATCGTCTACGGCGCGAATTTGTTGTGCGAGAAACTGATTGAGGAGGCTTGCCAACCAGAACAGGATCAGAAAGTAGAATCCCGTTCGAAGTACGTCGAGGAGCGAGATTTCGATCGGCTTACCGGCGTCGTTGCTACCTAAGGGAACCGCCAGCTGCTGCATCTGCGTAACGACCGGCTCTAGCGCGCCGAACACGTCTAATGCAGCGATGGGCCACACGACGTAGAACGCCACCCGGCTCCAGAAGCGGCTGCGTATGAGCAGCGTTACCAGCCGTACGACGATCCATGCGCTGAGCAATGCCTGAGCGGCGTCGAGCCAGCCCGTGGGCTGACCGGTACCGCCAAACGCGACGCGCGCCGCCATCAGCGCCAGGTACAGAACAAGGGGCGTTGCGAGCGCGCCGAGCGTATCCAGCAAACGCGCTAGCAATTCGTAGCTCGTCCGGTCTCGGAATCGACCGCTAAGGGTCCGCCGAAGGCGCGGACCGAGTACTGCCGCTGGCACGAGCACCGCAGCGAGCAGGGCAACCTGGATGGCTACCTCAGCGGTTAAGAGTTCCGTTCGAACCCAGATCAGTGCCTGTTCGACGAAGGTCTGTAGTTGCGCAACGGGTACGACAGCATCGACCAGTGCCAACTCGGGAAGAACGTCATTCGGGACTTCAGGCGGTGCCTCACTCAACGCGCCACTATAGCAGCGTATCGAACTCACCCATGACGGTGCTGCTCGGCGACATGCTCTGCGCTAGCGCAGAGCGCTACCCGTCGACCTGTGACGGGCGAACAACACCAGGAACTGTACGCTCCTCCGATGTCCGCTCTGCCCCCCGACTTCCCCCACGACCGCGCCAACCACAGCCTGCTGGTGTCGCTGGTCATTATCGGTATGGGTTTCACCGTGCTGTTCCCCATTCTGGCGCCGCTGGGTCGGGAAATCGGCCTGAGCGAAGTGCAGATCAACGCCATCATCGCCGCCTCATCGCTCACCGTCTTTTTGGCCAGCCCGCACTGGGGGCGGCTCAGCGATCGCCTGGGACGGAAGAACACGTTACTCATTGGTCTGTTCGGGTTCAGCTTCGGCACGCTGTTGTTTAATGGTGTGCTGGCCGCCGGAATGACGGGTGCGCTTCTTGGTGCGCCGCTGTTCGTCGCTCTCGTCGTTGCCCGAGTCACTCACGCCGGTGTCATGAGCGCGACGATGCCGTCGGTGAATGCTTATATCGCCGACATCACTAGCCCCGCAGAGCGAACGCGACGCATGGGGGCCGCCGGCGCCGCCAACAACCTAGGCTCGATCCTTGGCCCCGCCGCTGCCATGCTGGCAGTCGTATCCCTGCTGACACCGCTGTGGCTCATGGCCGCGCTCGCCTTTCTCAACGGTCTTTTCCTATGGCGTTTCCTACCGGAACCGCCGCAGGCGGATC
Source organism: Pseudomonadota bacterium (assembly GCA_039198065.1). Classification (GTDB taxonomy): domain Bacteria; phylum Pseudomonadota; class Gammaproteobacteria; order Pseudomonadales; family Azotimanducaceae; genus CALHVX01. The sequence continues at coordinate 84,254 of JBCCTU010000009.1, read as the reverse complement.
GTAAAGCCACGCCGCGTATGGCCTACACGGATGCGCGCATTTTGCCCTTCGTGCTCGTTGGGGTGAGCATGTTTACGGGGATCGCGCTCGTTCAGCAGACCATGGGTTTTCGCTTTCAGGATGCGCTGACTCTCTCAACCGCCGAAACCGCGCAGATGGTTGGAATCGCCATGACGCTTTCGGCCGTGTGTTCGCTGACCGCCCAGCTGACCATCGTGCAGCGCTCGCGGCTACAGCCTTTTACGCTGCTGACGCTGGCCATGCCGATGCTGATCGTCGCCTTCGTAATGATGGCCCTTGGCACGACTCAGGTGCTGCTTACCGCGGCCATGATGGTTCAGGGCTTTGCCATGGGACTGGCGGGCCCGGGCTTCACTGCCGGTGCATCGCTTTCTGTCGGGCCCGACGAGCAGGGAGCGGTTGCTGGTGTCGCCGCGTCCTGCGGTCCGCTTGGGTTCTGTATCGGACCACTTATTGGCGGTTTTCTGTACCAGTTGGAGCCGACGCTGCCCTACGCCGTAGTGGCTGCGGGGTACGTCATCCTGTTTCTGTTCATGCGCCGACTGCGCCAACGGGTGCGGGTACACGAGACCTAAGGTTCAGCAGTCCCGGACGATTCCGGGTGCAACTGAAAAAAGCGGATCGTCCCAGGCCGTCGCCCCGGATCACGCAGTGGCGCGCCAAAGAACGCGATCGCGTTGGTCGCGACAATCGCTTTTAGCGTCTCGAGTTGGTGCGAATCCGTTACGCGCACCGCGCGGCATCGGAATCGCTCATCGTCAATACGCAGCGTCAGCCTTCCCGTCAAACCCAAGCGTCGATGCCAACGTTTCAACCGGACCACCAGATGCTGGATCACGCGCATCGTTGTACCTGGCGCTCGAAAGCCTACGAACCCGAGGTCGCAGGAGAGGTAGAGCGATCCCGCGTGGATGAACACACCCACCATTCGGGAAGCCGCGTCGCCGTCGAGCTGCAGCTCGACAAGCGTGACACCGTCCGTGCCGATGCGGCGTGCGAGCGTCGCACCTGCACCCGCACCCCCACCCGCACCCCCACCCGAACCATTGTGCAGTTGGCCACGCCGCAACGGACCACCGGGGAGCGGACCCACGGGCCCGTCGTGGCGACGCAGCCACACATAGCCGAGGGCACAGGCTCCGACGAGAAACAGGACAGCAGCAACCGCGAATAGAACAGGCGTGCTCATCACCAGGTCTCCAGGCTGAAGGCCCATTCATACTAAAGTAGGGGGTAAGCCCCCTAGTCAACAACCAATGGCATGAAAATCGGTGAACTCTGCAGCCGCAGCGGTGTATCCAAAGACACAATTCGACACTACGAAGCGCTGGGCCTGCTGCGGCCCAGCTACCGACCGGCGGGCAACCGGCACTACCGTCACTACGGTGAGGACACGCTGCAGCGGCTGGCACACATTGCCAACGGGAAACGGGCCGGTTTCAGCCTGCGAGAAATCCGTGCCCAGCTTGATCAGTTAATGGACGGCCGCATGGACAGCGCCAAGCAACGCGCCACCTTGCTTGCGCAGCTGGCGCGCATCGACGAACAGATCGCAACCTTGCGCGAAGCGAAGCAGTTTCTGAGGACCCAGCTGGCTCGCGTCGATCGATTCGCGGCCCGGCAGCGTCAGCCCTAAGCGATCGTGCGGCCAAGGGACAGCTCGCACACTAGGCAGGGTTCTGCGGAGGCCAGCTCAGCCGAACGCTTAGTCCAGCGGGCGGTTCTTTACTGTTTTCCAGGGCGATCACCACCCCATGGGTATCGGCCACGGCCCGAACCAGGCTCAGCCCCAGGCCCGTACCCGGTCGGCTGCGCGCCCGATCGCTGCGGTAGAAGCGCTCGAACACGCGCTCAAACTCATGCTCCGGTATACCCGGGCCAGCGTCCTGCACCTCGACAATCGTTTGTCCGGCGCTCGAAGCCAAACGCAACACGACGGGGCTTTGGCCACCTCCGTGGGTCAGGGCGTTCTCGATCAGGTTCGACAGCGCCTGAAGCCACAGCGCACGATCACCATCGACCCACACCGGATGCTCCTCGGCGAGCAGCCGAAACTCAATCCCCTGCTCCGCAAACACCGGTTCGTAGAGCTCTCCCAGTTCGCGCACCAAGACGTCGAGATCGAACCGCACGGTCTGCAACCGGCCACCCTGCTCGAGCTGCGCGATCCGCAGCAGCGCGTTTAGCGTCTCGAGTAATCGATCGGCTTCGTCTGCCACCGCCTGCACCGAACTCGCGTCCGGAACGGGCTGCTGCGCAAGAAAATCGATCTGATGCCGCAGCCGGGTGAGCGGCGTCTTGAGGTCGTGCGCGATGTTGTCGGAAACGGCCCGAATACCGTCCATGGACCGGTTCAGCTGATCGAGCATGCCGTTGATATTGTGTCCGAGTCGATCAAAATCGTCACCGTCGGCCCGCACGCTCAAACGACGCTCGAAGTGACCCGCACGCACGTCGGCAACGGCAGCGTTGAGGTTGCGGAGCCGGCGATGGATACGAAAGCCCAGAAAGCCGCCCACCAGCAGCGATACGAGGAAGGTCAACAGCAAACCGCCGCCCAACTGATCACGCACCTGCAGTACGGCCCGAAAGGTCGGCGTCACCCGCTCACCCAGGAACACCGTACCCGTAGGTTCGAGGGCAACGCGACGGCCCCAGCAGTAGTCCTCGCTCGAACGCGGTTGGCTCAGCAATCGAACCCGATAGGCCTCGAACCCCGCACGTTCGGCCGCGGCTTCCTCAATCACCTCCAGATTGCTCGCAGTTACCGTACCGGAGCCGTCGATCAGCGCGAAGCATAGCGATTCAGTCAACGCCTCGCGTTCTGCCTGCCAGCGCTCGAGCACCAGGCGTGCCCGCGTGTGCTCGGGAAGCTCGGTCCAGGATCCAACGGCGGGCCATTGTTCCAGCCGCTCTGCTATAGCAACGAAAAGCGCGTCATGGAAACGCTCAGGCACTTCGGACGCCATAAGTTCGACAATGGGCTCTGGCGGTTCGTCTTCGAGTTCTAGGGTCGGACTCTCGCCAAGCAACCAGAGCCGGCCGTCGAGTTCGGCGGCCAGTCGCGGGGCCGCATCCGTGCGAAATTTACGGAGCTGCGCCACATAACGCTTGAGGAACGTCAGGAAGCCGTCGTCGTCCCGGGCGATGAGAGGGAACCGCTGACCGGTGAACGCTTCGCCCACGAGTTCGGGGGAGAAGAATCGATCGCTTTGAAGCACGTCGAGAAATTCGACTTCGAGTTGCTCCACCGCAGCAACGGGGCCCGCCAACAATGCCTGCTCCGTGCGGTCCGCAACTCCGATGGCAACGCTCAGCGTCAGCATCCAAAGAACGAGCGTGAGGACGATCGACCAGCGCAGACTCGTGCTTTGCCAGAATTTAGCGCTCTGCACTGAGGACATAGCCTCGCCCCCGGATGGTGTGCAGGAGCGGTGCATCGAAGTCCCGATCGATCTTGCGGCGCAGCCTCGAGACGTGCACGTCCACAACATTGGTCTGCGGGTCGAAGGCCAACCCCCACACCTGTTCGAGCAGCATCGACCGGGTCACCACCTGCCCCGCATGACGCAGCAGATACTCGAGTAACTCGAACTCTCGCGGTTGCAGTGCCAACTCCCTGTCCCCGCGGAAGACCGTCCGATCGATCAGGCTGAGGCGCAGATCCCCTTCCCGGAGCTCCTGCTCACTGCAGTCAACATTTGCACGGCGCAGCAGCGCATCGATGCGCGCCAGCAACTCGGACATCGCGAAGGGTTTGGCGAGGTAGTCGTCCGAGCCCGCACGCAGCCCCTCCACCCGGTGATCGACATCACCGAGGGCGCTGAGCACCAATGCCGGCGTGGTTACCCCCATACCTCGAAGCGCACGGATCATCTGCAGACCATCGACTCCGGGAATCATTCGGTCGACCACCAGCACATCAAACGCACTGTGCGAGGCCGCAAGCAGCGCCGTGTCGCCGTTGCCTTCGGCGGTAACGTCGTGCCCCGCCGCCGTGAGGCCCGCTTCGAGATGCGTCCGCGTCTCGGTGTCGTCTTCTACCAATAGAACTCGCACCTAAGGATTGGGTCACTCAACTGCCCCGTGGGCCGTGACGAACATCACACCAGACCCGGCCCCGCACCAGCAAATTAACTTTTGGTAATGAAGCGGTAAGGCACCGGCCCGCACCGAGGTCATACACTAGCTGGCATCCGGTATCGGGATCAGTGCATGTGTCGCCCAATCATCATCGCCAGTCTCGTCAGCTTGCTGCTCGCGTGCGGGGGCGGCGGCGGTTCGGGAGGAAACCAGACCACAACAACCACACCGCCTGGCGGCGGCAGTGCGCCACCCACACCTCCGCCCGCCCCCGCCGACCCAACAACGGCGGAGCTCAACAGCGCCTCACGTTTCCTGGCCCGTACGACATTCGGGGCGACCTGGGAAGAGATCGATGCCGTCGCCCGGCAGGGTGAAGCGCTGTGGTTGGATACGCAGTTCGCAACACCCGCGAGCAAACACTTGCAGACCGTTGCCACCATCTACGACGCCCTGGAGTCCGATGACAATCTCGACCCGGACGGCTTCTGGCGCTATGCCTGGTGGTCCACCGTACTGCCGGCAGACGACCAGTTGCGGCAACGGGTGGCTTACGCGCTCAGTCAAATTTTCGTCGTCTCCGCGCAGGTTGAGGAGCTTCCGACCACCGTCGTTGCCTTACCCGCGTACTACGACCTGCTCGCGGAACACGCGTTCGGAAACTTTCGCGATTTGCTCCGCGCGGTGACGCTGAGCCCCGCCATGGGCCTTTACCTGAGCCACCTCAACAACGCCAAGGCCAACCCGGCAACGAATACCTTTCCCGACGAAAACTACGCCCGGGAAGTCATGCAACTATTCAGCATCGGCCTGTTCGAACTTAACGCCGACGGCAGCCAACGGCTCGACAACAACGGCCAACCAATACCGACCTACGACAACGACGACATCCGCGAATTCGCAGAAGTCTTCACCGGCCTGTCCTTCGGTGGCGACAACCAGACCTTCGGCACCCGCTTCGGCGGTGACTGGGCCGTACCCATGCGGATGTTCGACGAAGCGCACGACGAAAGCGAAAAGAACCTGCTCAACGGGACTACGCTCCCCGCCGGGCAGAGCGGCATCGAAGACCTCGACGGAGCCATCGACAACCTCTTCAATCACCCCAACGTTGGCCCCTTCATCGGCCGCCAACTCATCCAGAGATTGGTCACGTCGAACCCCAGCCCGGCCTACATCGGCCGCGTCACCGAGGCCTTCAACGCCGCACCTCGCGGCGACATGCGACGGCTGCTGCGGGCCATCCTGCTGGATCCGGAAGCGACGGCAGCCGTCGGCAGCGACGATCGATTCGGCAAGCTGCGCGAGCCGTTTCTGCGCTACGTCGCACTGAACCGCCAGCTCGGTGCGGCGCCGGAGAGTGGCTCGATCTTCGGCGTCGATGGCGGCGTCGTTCGTTTCACTACCGGACAACACGTGCTTGAGTCCCCGAGCGTGTTCAACTTCTACTCGCCGGACTTCGTACCGTCCCAGGCATTTGCGGCTGATGCGCTGGTGGCGCCCGAGTTCCAGATCACCACGGCGAACAAGGTGATCGGGGTCAGCAACCTCATCGCATTTTCAATCTTCAGCAACACTCTCGATACCACGAACGGGCTGCCTGAGATTCTCCTGAACGTAGAGGATCTCGAGACGCTCGCAACGGATCTCGACGCACTCCTCGATCGCCTGGACACGCAGTTCACCTACGGCACCCTGCGGCCCGAAGCGCGCACGGCTATTCGCGATGCCGCGGCGATCACTGCCGAACCTGCCGACCGACTACAGATCGCGCTGTATCTGCTGCTGAACTCTCCGGATTACGCGGTCGCTCTTTGAGTGCCGAGACGAACGCTCTTGGATCACAGCGCACGTATCACATCAACCCCGTCACCGCTTCGCGTTAGGAACATTCCATGACACTCACTCGATCACCCAGCCCCTCGCGAAGGCGATTTCTAAAACAGGCAGCACTCACGAGTGGCGCTGCCTTGAGCCCGGCTTTGTGGACGCAATCGGCAGTCGCCGCGCCGGTTCAAGACGTCAGCGGCTACAAAGCGCTCGTCTGCGTTCTGCTTGCAGGCGGTGCCGACTCCTACAACATGCTGGTACCGAACGACGCCATGTACTACGGCCGATATCGTGACTTTCGCGCCGACCTGGCACTGCCCCAGGCCAGTCTTGTGCCGCTGAACGCAGATCTGGGAGGTCGCCAGTTCGCCACTCACCCGGGCCTTGCCGGTGTAGCCAACGCGTTCAACAACGGGTCCGCCGCCTGGATCATGGACACCGGGCTTCTGGTCGAACCGACGAGCAACGCCGCACTTTTGGGGGGCACCGCAAAGTATCCCCTGGGCCTTTACTCCCATTCGGACCAGATTGCCCAATGGCAAACGTCCATACCCGACGGGCGGACCGGCACCGGCGTCGCTGGCCGTATGGCCGATCTGCTGAGTTCCGCGGCCAACAGCAACGCGAATCTATCGATGAACGTATCCCTGGGCGGATCCAACGTCTGGCAGACGGGAGCCGAGGTCGTGGAGTACGCCATCAACGCCGGCGGCACGGGCAGCGAACCCCTTGCTGGCTACAATGATCCCGACGCCGTGTTTCTCACCGCTGCCGTGGACAGCCTCCTCGGTGTTGATACCAATCGCTGGCGCAACGAGTACTCGCGAAGGCTGCGCGGCGCAATCGACGCCGGGGCGGAATTCGGTGCAGCGCTGACGGCCGCCGATACGAATCCAGTGACGACCCCCTTCTCGACCTCCGAGTTTTCCCAGCAGATGCAGATGATCGCGCGGGTCATCAACGCACGCTCAAACCTCGGCGCAAGTCGGCAGACGTTCTTCGTCGTGTTCGGAGGGTGGGATCACCACGATGAGGTGCTCAACAACCAGGCCGACATGCTGCCGCAGCTCGACGCCGGTCTGACAGAATTTCAAACCGCCATGGCCGAGCTCGGTCTCAGCAACAGCGTCACGACCTTTACGATTTCCGACTTCGGCCGCACCTTAACGTCGAACGGTCGCGGCTCCGACCACGGCTGGAGCGGCCATCAAATCGTCCTCGGCGGGGCCGTTGAGGGAGGACAACTTTACGGGAGCTATCCCGAACTCATTGTCAACGAAACGCGTGACCAGGGGCGCGGCGTCTACGCGCCGACCCTGTCGACGGATGAGTTTTACGCCGAGCTCGCTCGCTGGTTCGGCGTTGCCGACGGTGACCTGACGACGGTCGTACCTAACATTGGGCGCTTCTACGACGTCAACGCAAGCGCGGCACCCATCGGCTTCATGCGCATGGGATAGCCTGGACCGGCTAGCCCATCTTCATCTCATAGAAGCACAGCTTATTGCCGTCGGGGTCGCGACAGTAGGCGCCGTAGAACATCCCAGGCACGCGCTCGCCGGGCGCGCCTTCGTCGGCAGCCCCGAGTTCCATAGCTTTCGCGTACAGTTTCTCAACCGTTGGACGATCACCGGCGTCCACGGCCACCATGGTGCCGTTGCCCGGGTGCGGCGCGTTCTCGTCGTAGGGGACGCAGATCGCTAGCATGGCGCCCTGCCCCGGACCGGTTCCATAAAACTTGATGCGCTCGTTGCCGAAAATCTGACCGGCACCGATTTCTCCGAGCAACGCGCCGTAAAACGCCTCGGATCGAGGCAGATCCGTAACACCGATGGTCGTGTAACCAAGCATGGGGATTTCCTTGAATTCAGGTGCAGCGATCATGCGCAGCCGAACTCGGTCGGGTCAATGCACGCGCAACCCAGTACCGACGCAAGGAGTCAGTTGGAAAAGCCAGGAAGCGGACCTGCGGGGCGGCGCGCACGTTCAGACCACGCAGGATCGTCGAAGTCAGATGCCTCCAAGCCTCGGTTAACGTCTAACCCCGTCGTGTGCCAGGCGTGAGCATTGATGGCGATCGGCGCTCGAACGCGCTCAAAGAAACGCACGGGAAACAGGTAGGCGTCGACGCGCCGATAGTCGAGGTACGTCACGTCCACGTTCGCGCCGCGGGTCGTCTCAAACCCCTCCAGCGTAATCTGAACACGAAAGGTCCGGTCGGACTCGGCATCGACCCAGACCACGACCTCATCGCGCAGTGACTCACCGAGGCCTGGTTTGAGTTCAAGATACAGCAGATCGTAGCGGCGCCCCTTCTCCCGCCGCTGCCCGAGCCAGCGGAACGATTCCTGATAGTCGGCCAACGCGAGCGGCCCGAGAGAGAAAATGAAAAACGAGTCGGCAGTGAGTGCTGTCGACTGCCAAACATCCTCGGCGGGATCAAGCTCCGCGTTGTAGTGCACGCGCGTATCCGGCGGTCGCCGCCACACCCATTTGGATCCGTCGGGCCCGGTATAGGCCGACGCATAGGCACGCTCCCGGAGTAGAAGCCGCTCCTCCGACTTCACCCGGTAGCGGAAATCGGTAACGAGCGGCTGGATGCGCCGTATCAGCTGTTTCCAACGGCCATCGAGGGCAACGGCAACGTCGTTGAGTTCGGCTAGCGCATCACCCCCATGAACTTTGAGCGTCGCCGCAAATCGTTCGGGGCCGGTTACAGCAGACCCTGGAGTCTGGTCGCAACAGTCACCGCCTGGTCGCGGGAATTCGTGGGCGCAGCCAGTTAGCACCACACAGATGAGCAAAGGGGGCAAAAAACTCTGAGTACGTAGTTGAGCCATAGGCCGCTCCGAAACGGCCCACAAGGCTAGGGTGCGGAGGCGCAAGAATCGGTCAAGGATCGGGGTCTAAGGGAGCGGCTGTGGAATTTAGGAAGCGCGGGGCTTCTTAGAGAAAGGGAGGCGAGCACGGTGCAAAAGCACGGTGCTCGCCTCTGAAGGCTACGGCCTAGCGCAGGCTGTAGTTGATACCAGCGAAGAAGAAACGACCGCGAGGACCTGCGGGACGCGCGAGCGTGCCCAGGTACGGCTCTTCGTTAAAGGCGTTGTTGATGCCGCCGAAAATTCGGATGTCGTCGTTGAACTGGTAGTTGAAGTTAAAGTCATGAACGAACGCATCGCCCGTTTCCGACGGATCAACAAACAACGGGTTCGCTTGACGATCGGCAACCAAGATATCGTTCAGCAACTGGCTTGACTCGTATCGTCCAGCCCAGCTCAGGGACAGATTCTGAATGTTCCAGGTCGCATTTACGTTGGTGATCCACTCCGGGAAACCAAATTCGGTCACGCGATCGACGAACACGGACGAATCAATCGGATCCTGAAACTCCTTGAATTCCTCCAAGTAACTTCCCGAGACGCCAAGGTCGAGACTGCCGAGGTCGCCAAGACTAAAGCTGTAGTTAACCGCGTAGTCGATGCCGCTCGTCTGCAGTGATGCCAGGTTTACCTGCCCTGACTGGTGGAACGTGATGAAGCCCTGAGGAGCACGCTGGATCAACGGGCAGAACTGGTTGCTGGTTGAACCAAGGTCCACACAGGCTTGAGAAATCCGTTCGGCGCTGAGCGCTCCAACCGCACCTTCGATTTCAATATCGTAATAGTCAACGATCATACGCAGGCCCGGCAGGAACTCGGGCTCAAAGACCAGACCGACGGTAAACGTCTCAGCCGTTTCTTCCTCCAGGTCAGGGTTACCTCCCGTTACACCCGGGATACCGGCGGTAATGAACTGCGTGACGTCGTAGCCGTCGGGCACGAACTGCGCACAGTTAGCCGCCCGGTTCGTCGGACTTGGGCCCAAACCAATGTTCTGAATCGAACAGGGGTCATTCAAGAACGGGTAGAACGCAGGCTGCTGCGGGGAAAACAGCTCGGCGATGTTCGGTGCGCGAACAGCTTCTGAAACCGTCGTACGTAACGTCAACCCAGGCAGCGGTGCATAGCGCAATCCGACCGAGTAAGCGGTATTCGAGCCAATCGTGCTGTAATCAGCAAAACGAATGGCACCGGTCACCTCGAGGTAGTCGATGCCGGGCATATCCGACAGCAGCGGAGCTTGGCCCTCGAAGAAATATTCAAAGACGTCGAAGTCCCCATTCAGGTTCTCGCGCTGGTTGCCGTTTGATCCTTCCCAGGTAATGCCTGACTGCTCTAGCGCAGATACGCGGAAGTCACTCTCTTCCTCTCGATACTCGAAACCGGCCGCCCAACCGATGGGGCCTGCGGGGAGCTCGAAGAAGCTCGAGGTGGTCCCGGTTACGGAGCCGAAGATGACGGTCTGCGTCAGCTCGCTGGTATCCGTCGCATTCGGGTAAACAAATGCCGCGTACTCGTCCGTGGCCGTGTCTCGGCCAAAGGGATTGAACGGAACGCACGTGCCGTCGCCCGGCGAGAAGCTGACGAACTCGGTGAAGCGGCCGTTCGGCGTGAAGTTATCGGTAGTGAAGTTCGGTGTTGGGAATGCGGCGCCTACGAAGGGCAATGCGGATGGATCAAGATCTGAACGACAAACCACTTCGCCGGTTGCAGGATCGACAACCGTGTCGAGGGCGGCGTAGAAACGATCTTCAACCCGCGTATCTTCATTGTCGATGGTGACGTCAGTCTGGCCGTAGTTGAACGACAGTTCGTACTGAACGCCGTCCATGAACTCGAACTCACCGTCAAGGCCAACAACGATCCGGGTCGTCTCGCGTTCAACCGTTGTACGAGGTAAAACCGCCAGGTCTTGTGTATCGCGAGATGCGCCGAAGCCATAGAAGCTACCGTCGTTTGGATTAGGACCAATGATGCCTTCGTCCTGTAGGAAAGTGATCTGATCGGCCAACGCCGTTGGGATGAACGGATTGTCGTAGGCAATCGGTATCGAGTCGTTGAAGTCCGCTCCACCGAACCGCTCGGACGTCTCAGAACGCGCGTACTTAGTCTCGAAGAAAACACCATGGCGCTCGTTAAAATCGAAACCGCCGTTGAAATTAACAATGATGCGTTCCTGGTCGGGGAGCGTTGTACCCAGATTCGTGCCTAGGCCATCACCCACCTGAAAGCTCTGCGAAGAGTTGATGGCAAAACCTGGGTTGTATGCTCGCGGCACACCACCGGTGGGTGTGTCAATAACCTGGAGCTGCGGGATACCACCGTTAAAGGCTTCCGTCCCGGGAATGATCGGGATCGGAGCGCCCGGCGTGCCGCCGGTGAGAATGCCGTCGATGGTGCCAAACGCGTCGATGTTAGTGAGGTCGAAGACGCCCAGGGGGCTTGAGATCGGGTTGCCGTTCGGGCGCACATAGACGCGCTGTGCATTAGGATTGCGTCCCGTAAGCGCCGCGATCTCCGGCGTATTGTTCAGGTCATTACCGATGTTTGGTCCGGTGAAGTCGCGCTCATTGTCGATAAGCTCATTGCTGCGGAGATACTCAACGCCAAAGACGATATTGCCTCTGCCCTCTGAGAATTCGAAACCGCCCGCGCCAGACAGCAGGTATTCCTCACTGTCCCCTTCTTCCGTGATGCCCGTTTGGGCGGTGAACTCAATGCCGTCAAAGTCGCCGCCTTCGCGGAGGATGAAGTTCACCACCCCGCTCACGGCGTCGGCACCGTAGACCGAGGATGCGCCGCCGGTCAGCGTTTCAACCCGATTGACCATGGTGATCGGAATCGTGTTCACGTCGACGGCGGCTGAGCCCTGAGAACCGGCCACGTGACGACGACCGTTGACCAGCACGAGAGTCCGCTGCGTTCCGAGGCCGCGCAGGTCGAGAAGGCCGATACCCAAATCGCTTGATGTAGCACCCGTCTCACCGTCTTCCGGATCCTGCAATGCAGAGAAGTTCGCCGGCAGCGAGTTGTTCAACGCCGGCGATTCCCGCAGCAGTTCGCCGAGGTCGACCTGACCCGCGGTGCGGACGTTGTCACCGCCGATGACCGTGACCGGGCTGGCGGACGACGTCGCGTTGTCCGTGGCGATCCGCGAACCGGTGACGACGACCTCTTCGATGAGTTCATCATCAGAAGCTGCGAACAGCCCCGACGGTGTCGCGGAACCAATCGCTAGCGTAAACGCCAGCATCAGCACCCTCGCGTGCTGTGGACGAGTTCTCATGGAGTTCCCCTAGGTAGTTGAGTACGCCGAAGGCATACGGCTTGTTGCGATTGCTCTAGACCACATGTGATCGGCCTCCCTGCCGTGTGGTCCACGCGCACGCGCTTTTATGACTACCGCTAGGCAAGAGCCATGCCAGAAGGTCAGGCAGGCAGTGGGCATCGACAGGCGATGCCGGCGTAGTAGCGGCAACGCACGCCTGCGCCTTCCCCGAGGCCCCGCCCGGTGGGCACAGGTGATGGAATCGGCGTTGTCCTCGGCGTTGTCAAAGGCTGTGCGGAGGAGATCTAGCGCGCACTGACCCACGCAACGCCCATCCGTTAGCTACCGCACCTGTAGCAATTTGTTTCAATTCGTGTCACGCGAGTAGCGAACAGGCGTCATCTTGGTGCGTTCTGCACCAATCAACAGGTCGCCGTGCGCCGAAACTGCCCTCTTGTCGGACCTAACCGCATCCGTACGGGGCTTCGCACCCGGGTTGCCGTCTTCGGGCGAAGCCCCGCTGTCCCGATGAACCGGCGCTCACGCCGTCCCGGCGCAGACGAACGGAGCCCCGTGATCGTCCACACCGATCAGCCGATTGGCCCAAGGCTTGCAGCCTGACGGAATCCGCCGCGTCGGAGTCTGGGAGAGAGGCTCCGCCCCTGAGATTGACGCCGCCGGTTTCGGACGGCTTTCGAGGTTGTTATGACGCCCCTTGCTTGCACACTTTTCCGGATCCGCGCGCCTGCGCTGTTCTCGGTCGTGCTGATCCCACTATTACTGGCCACGCATAGCTACGCGGCCCCCGAACCCATCAAGGTCGGCGTGTTGCATTCGCTCTCCGGCACCATGGCCATCAGCGAGACGACGCTGAAAGACACCATGCTCATGTTGATCGAGCAGCAGAATGCGGCCGGTGGTGTCCTGGGTCGGCCGCTGGAAGCCGTGGTGGTCGATCCAGCCTCGGATTGGCCAAAGTTCGCCGAACAGGCCCGTAAACTGCTCGAGCGCGACAAGGTGGCGGCCGTTTTCGGGTGCTGGACGTCGGTGTCTCGCAAGTCCGTACTACCCGTGTTCGAGGAACTGAACGGGCTGCTGTTTTATCCCGTTCAATACGAGGGCGAAGAGAGCTCAATGAACGTTTTCTACACCGGCGCGGCACCCAACCAGCAGGCCATTCCAGCCGTCGACTATCTGCTCGAACAGGGTGTACAGCGCTGGGTCCTTGCAGGCACGGATTACGTCTACCCACGCACAACCAACAAAATCCTCGAGGCGTATCTGAAATCCAAGGGTGTCGGCGACGAAGACTTGCGAATCTCCTATACACCTTTCGGTCACTCCGACTGGCAGTCAATCGTTGCCGACATCAAGCAGTTCGGTTCGACGGGAAAGAAAACGGCCGTCGTATCGACCATTAACGGCGACGCCAACGTGCCGTTTTATAAAGAGCTGGGCAACCAGGGAGTCAGCGCGACGGACATTCCCGTCGTCGCCTTCTCCGTTGGCGAAGAGGAACTGTCCGGCATCGACACCACACCCCTGGTCGGGCACCTGGCGGCCTGGAACTACTTTATGAGCGTCGAATCCGACAGCAATTTCGACTTCATCGATGCCTGGCTCGACTTCATCGGTGACGAAGATCGGGTAACAAACGACCCCATGGAGGCGCACTACCTGGGATTCAACATGTGGGTCGAAGCCGTTGAAAAAGCAGGCACCACCGATCCCACGGCAGTACAGGACGCCATCATCGGCGTGTCGGTGCCCAATCTGTCCGGCGGCTACTCGACCATGATGCCGAATCATCACATCACCAAACCGGTGCTGATCGGCGAGATCCAGAACGATGGGCAGTTTCAAGTGGTCTGGGAGACTCGCGGCACGGTCGTTGGCGACGCCTGGTCTGACTTTCTCCCCGGTTCGAGCACTCTCATCAGCGATTGGCGTGCCCCGCTTCGCTGCGGCAACTTCAATACGCATACCGGCGCGTGCAGCGGGCGCTAGGCCTAGCGCTGGTCGTCGGTCTGCTTATCAGCGCCACCGCTTGGGCTGCGCCCATAGACGAGCGCCTGCAGGCACTCGCGCATGGAACCATTGCAGAACGGGCCAGCGCAGCTACGCGCCTCGCAGAACTTGAAGACCCTCGGGTTGACGACCTGCTCAAGCTTCTCGCGGCCGGCAAACTCTACCGTCAGCGATCGACTGATCGAATCGTTGTCGCCGAGCGCGGCGACAGCGGTTACCTGCTCAGCGATCCCCTGACTGGCGACGTCATTGGTAGTGCCCGGCGCCGTGACGTGCGCCGGATTGCCGTCAACAACGCACTGCGGGAACAGCTAGCCGAGCTACGGGCGGCGCGCGCGCTCACGGCCAACACCCCCGGCACCCGCCGCGCGGCCGTTGACGCACTTATGGGCACGACGGATCCCACACTGCTGGCGGCCATCAACACGCGTCTTCTCGTGGAAGAGGACCCGCGCACGCGAACGCGGCTCGAAGCCGTGCTCGCCACCGCCGAGCTCGCGCGCCCCACCCGGCCAGATGCGGGAGCCGAGGTGTTGAAGGCACGACTCGAAGCGATCGAATCCCTCGCCGGCAACACACACCCCGAGGTCCGCCGGCTGCTGCTCGCGCGCGCGAACGACGCGGCGGCCTCGGCGGAGGAACGGTCGGCTGCAACTCGGTCCATGCAGGTTACGAAACAGAAGCTCGATTGGATCGCACGGTTTGAGACGCTGTTCTTCGGCCTAAGCCTGGGCAGCGTTTTGGTGCTCGCGGCCATGGGGCTGGCGATTACCTTCGGTGTTATGGGCGTAATCAACATGGCCCACGGCGAACTCATCATGATCGGTGCCTACACGGCGTTCGTAAGCCAATCCTTGTTGCCGGCCACACCGGGACTTGCGCTGCTGCTGTCCATCCCTCTCGCGTTTGTTGTTGCCGGTGGTGTCGGAATGCTCCTCGAACGTACCGTCATTCGGCACCTGTACGGTCGGCCGTTGGAAACCCTTCTCGCGACCTTTGGTGTGAGCCTCGTTCTCCAGCAGTCCGTTCGGTCACTGTTCAGCCCCCTCAACCAAACCGTCGTGACGCCGGACGCACTCGCCGGGACCGTTGAGCTGTTCGAAGACTTCGACGTTACCGTTGTTCGTCTGAGCGTCGTTGCCTTCAGTCTGGCCGTGTTCCTCATCGTTCAGTGGCTGCTTCGATCGACGCGCCTGGGGCTGGCCATCCGCGCCGTCGCCCAAAATCGACGCATGGCAACGGCCTTGGGTGTTCGCGGCTCGCGAATCGACGCACTCACCTTCGGCCTCGGCGCCGGGATTGCCGGCATCGCTGGCGTGGCGCTGTCGCAGCTGACGAACGTCGGCCCAAACATGGGTCAGGCGTACATCATCGATTCGTTTCTCGTGGTGGTCTTTGGTGGCGTCGGAAGTCTCTGGGGCACACTGCTCGGCGGCCTGTCGATCGGTATGGCCAACAAAGTGCTCGAACCGTTGACCGGTGCGGTGCTTGCCAAGATTCTGGTGCTTGTCCTGATCATCGCCTTCATTCAGCGCCGCCCGGAAGGTCTGTTTCCAAACCGGGGTCGCGCTGCCCGTGGGTGATCCTTCGGCCTTCTTCGACCGGCCAGCGCTAATTTTCCTGACACTACTGGCGCTGGCGTCGATCGTCGTACCGGTCCTTGCACTCACACCGGCTGAGGGTTCGACGCTGCATCTGTCGAGCTACAGCGTGTCGCTCATGGGCAAGTTTCTCTGCCTGGCCATGCTGGCCGTGGCGCTCGATCTGATCTGGGGCTATTGCGGGATCCTGAGCTTGGGACACGGCGCCTTCTTCGCGCTCGGTGGCTACGCCATGGGTATGTACCTCATGCGCCAGATCGGCGACCGGGGCGTCTACGGCAACGCCGATCTGCCGGACTTCATGGTGTTTTTGAATTGGCAGGAGTTGCCCTGGTACTGGTACGGGTTCGATGCGTTCCTCTTTGCGATGATCATGGCCCTTGTGGTCCCCGGCACCCTGGCCTATCTGTTTGGCTGGTTGGCGTTTCGAAGTCGCGTCACCGGTGTGTATTTCTCGATCATGAGCCAGGCCCTGACCTACGCACTGATGCTCGCGTTCTTTCGCAACGAGCTGGGCTTTGGCGGGAACAACGGGCTCACCGACTTTAAGGATCTGCTCGGGCTCTCGCTCACTGATGATCGGACCCGTTGTCTCCTGTTCGTTGCCAGCGCCCTCTCCCTCGCCGCCGTCTACACGCTCTGCCGCTGGGTGCTACGAACCCGCTTCGGCCAGGTGATTCTCGCGATGCGGGACGCCGAAACCCGAGTCCGGTTCGTAGGCTACGACGTCGTGCAGTTCAAGGTCGCCCTGTTTACCCTCTCCGGCGTTATCGCCGGGCTCGCCGGCGCGCTGTACGTTCCGCAGGTGGGCATCATCAACCCGAGCGAGTTCCAACCCTTGAACTCCATCGAGGTCGTGGTGTGGGTCGCCGCAGGCGGGCGCGGTCTGCTCTGGGGGGCCGCACTGGGCGCGATGCTCATCAACTACCTGAAGACGCTGTTCACCAGCGTGCTGCCCGAGGTCTGGCTATTCGTACTGGGCGCACTGTTTATCGGCGTGACCCTGTACCTGCCCCATGGTGTGGCCGGCCTACTGCGCCGGCGCAAGACGATGAGCACACCGCGATGATCGACTCCCGCGCCGGCGAGGCACCTACCGATGTCAACTCGAGCCAGCGCGTGCTCCTGCAGCTCGACGAGGTCTCGGTCCGCTTCGACGGTTTCAAGGCACTGACCGACCTGTCGCTTTCCATCGACGATGGCGAGCTGCGATGCATCATCGGTCCCAACGGCGCGGGTAAAACCACGTTTATGGATGTCGTCACCGGCAAGACCCGGCCCGACGCCGGGCAGGTGTGTTTTGATCAAAGGGTCAACCTCCTTGAGCGCAGCGAGCATGAGATCGTCGAGCTCGGCATCAGCCGCAAATTCCAGCAACCCAGCGTGTTCGAAGACCAGAGTGTGCGAGACAACCTAAGCTTGGCCTATCGATCCGTGGACGGTCGCAGCGCAAAGTCCGTCTGGTCGGCGCTGCGCTACCGCGAACGTGCCGAGGACGCCGACGCGATTGATGCGCTGACAGCACAGATCGGCCTTAAGGACCATCGAACTCAGAAAGCGGGCGATCTGGCCCACGGTCAGAAGCAATGGCTCGAGATCGGTCTGCTGCTTGCCCAGCAACCGCGGTTGCTGCTGATCGACGAACCGGTCGCGGGTATGACCCAGGCGGAGGTAGACCGCACAGCTGAACTGCTGACGACGCTAGCCGGTGACCGTACGGTTGTCGTTGTTGAGCACGATATGGCGTTCATTCGAACCATCGCCCGCACCGTGACCGTGCTGCACGAAGGTCGGGTTCTCGCCGAGGGTTCGATGACGGCCGTTCAGAACAACCCCGCAGTTCGACGCGTGTACCTGGGCAACGATGGCGGCGACGCCTCCATCGATGCCCCGACCGGGCCAAAGGCTAGCTAACGTTATGCTTCGCGTTCAGAACGTCGATCAGTACTATGGCGACTCGCACACGCTGCGCGATCTCAGTATCGAGCTACCGGAAGGCGAGGTTCTGTGTCTTATGGGTCGCAACGGCGTTGGCAAAACGACGCTTCTTAACGCCATCATGGGCCTGCTGCCCTTGCGCCGGGGCACGGTCGTGCTGAACGACACGACCCTGAATCTCCTTCGACCGGACCAACGCGCTCGCGCGGGTTTGGGTTACGTACCGCAGGGGCGAATGATCTTTCCTTGGCTCACCGTAGAGGAGAACCTGCGAGTTGCGCTGGCCGGGCAGCCCAGCTCTTCCCCGGCGATTCCCGCCTACGTGTACGACCTGTTCCCGATCCTCAAGGACATGGCTGATCGACGGGGTGGCGACCTGTCCGGTGGGCAACAGCAGCAGCTGGCCATCGCCCGGGCGCTGGTCCTCAAGCCGCGGGTCCTGTTGCTCGATGAACCCTGCGAAGGCGTGCAGCCGAATCTCGTCCAGGCCATCGGCGACATCCTTGCATCCCTGAACACCGAACACGGATTGACCGTGCTGCTGGTCGAGCAGCGACTCGCCTTTGCTCGACGCCTCGCGCACCGCTTTGCGATCCTCGATCGCGGCAGCTGCGTCGCCCAGGGGTCCATCGACGCACTCTCTGACGACCTGGTGGACGAACATCTAACCGTATGAGCACACCAACCCCACCGCGCGACGCTGACTTCGCATCCGTCGAGCCCCTGCGGGCGCTGTTGACCGAACACTTCGGCCCCGAGCGCGCGCGCCGTTGGGTCGACGAGTGGCTCGCAACGGAACTCGAGCGAGTGACCGACCCGGAATTCGCGGCGCTGTTCGAACCGCTCCAGGAACACTACCCGGTACCGATCGATGCCTTCAGTCACCGTCTTCTTACGACCGACTGGGGCCGATTGCTGGGCGGCATTCGGTTCTTCAACCGCGACTGGCAACGCCCGTTCGTTGAACTCATCGCCTGGGACGGCACGACAGACCTTCATCAGCTTGCAACCGTAACGCGAGAGGCGTGGCACGCGTTCCGGCCTCCGCGCGCACGACTGCCGTTCGCTGCCGGCCCACTCCCGGCCGGGGTATGGCCCGACAACGCGCTCTACGGCGCGCGGGTCTCGGCCATCGCAGAGGCGACAACGTCGCAGCGCGCGGTGACACTCGAACCACTGACCGCGGATGAGGCAAGCATTGCCGAGGCTGAAGCGTTCGTTGCGCAGACCTATGCAGCCCTCGCGGCCTCGGATCCCGTGCTGGCCACGCTCATAACCCCCGCCTCCGCATCACAGTTGCGGCACTGCGTGGCCGAGGGGAGCGCAGACTGGATCTGCGTTGCCGGTGCGCGCATCGGCGTGCTGGCCATCGCCGAGGAAACCGTCGACTTTGTCACCGGTGACGTGGTCGTAGAGAAAGTCATCGCGCCGCAGTCGCGCGGACACGGCTACTCAGCGACTGCCCAGGGGCTGTGGGCCGCACGCCGCCTACGTCGGCTTTCGGCGGGAGAAGACGAACCCTGGCTGCTCGGCACGATCGACCAGCTGAATCGTGGCTCCATCAAAACGGCGCGGGCTGTAGGACGTCAGGCGTTGCTGCAGTGGGGCTTTCTCAGCCTGGACGCCGAGACCCCCTAGGCTTCTGGGGCTCAGGCGGCCAACAGCCCTTCGCGCTCGATGAAGGCACAGATGTCATCAACGCCGCTAGGATCGGATCCGCTACCGTCTCGCAGGCTGACCATGACGAACGGCTTGTCACCGCGCATTCGCAGGGTGTCGCTCTGCATGCGGGTCAGCGATGCACCGACATGCTCGGCGAGATCGGTCTTGTTGATGATCAATAGATCGCTGCGGGTAATACCGGGGCCGCCTTTACGCGGCACCTTTTCACCACCGGCTACGTCAATGACGTAGAGCGTGAGGTCTACAAGTTCGGGGCTGAAGGTCGCGCTTAGGTTGTCGCCTCCGCTTTCGACAATGACAAGATCAAGGTCTGGGTGCCGGTCGGTGAGCGCATCGATTGCGGCAATATTGATTGACGCGTCCTCGCGGATCGCCGTGTGGGGGCAGCCACCGGTCTCGACGCCGATGATCCGATCTTCTGGCAAGGCCTGCGCCCGCAACAGAATTTCCCGGTCCTCCTGCGTGTAGATGTCGTTGGTTACCACCGCCAGGCTGATCCGTGCAGCCAGGCGACGGCATAGCGCCTCAACGAGCGTGGTTTTCCCTGCACCGACCGGTCCACCAATGCCCACTCGCAACACATCTCCCATGACCCTCTCCTGCTATGAACGAAACAATCGGCTGTACTGGGTTTCGTGAGCGGCACTCGCGAGTGCGACCCCGGCTAGCGTCGCCCCAGCCTCTGCAAGCGGCACGGCCTGCGCCGTAGTCACCAGCCGCTCGAGGGTCGCGCCGCAGGTCAACAGGATACGCTGGCCGGCGGTCTGTCCGAGGGGTACGAGCTTTACCGCCGCCGCGACCTGGTTCTCGAACCATACCCAGGCATAGGCTGCGAGCGTCTCGTCAACCGTCAGCTCCAGAAGCTCCGCAGCCTGAGCGAAAGCGGCAGCGAACGACTGGGTAAGCGGTAGCGCGCGCCCCGCGCTTCGGGCCGGGGCTTGAAGCGCTCCGGATTCCACGAGCGAACGGAGCAGGCGAAGCAATGCCGATCCAAGCTGTCGATCTTCGAGTCGCAGCTCGTAGGTTTCCCGGGTCGCAATGAGCGCTACGTCCAGATCCCCGAGCCGCTCCGGCGTCGACGCCAACGCATCGAGCATCGCCGCCAGATACGGAAGGTCGTTGCTGCCAAGCAATCGTTCACCAGCCCCGAGAATCCATGCTACGGCGCTTTCCTCATCGCAGAGCCAACCGAAACTGATGGCCGTTTCGAGACCCTGGGAGTAGCTGTAGCCGCCGACCGGGAGCGCCGGGCTCACCAGCTGCCAGAGCCGCGCCTGGCGGGACAGCCCGCTAATGGCCATGGGCGTGTCCATGGCTCGCGTAGGCACCGGCTTCGGGTTCGAAAGGCTGCTCGCCGTGGCTGACGTCGTACCCAAGCTGCACGAGCATCTGATCCAGCACCGGATCGGCAAGGTAGCAGAGCCAGTCCGATCCGAGCTGCACCCAGACGTGCCGATTGCCCAGGTGGTACGCCGCGCGGGCCAGACCGAGTGGTTCGGACGCATGAACAATACTGACGGACTCTGGTGCGGCGCGTACCTGCAACAGGTGCTCGTCCGAACTCCCGAGCCACTGCCCGTCACGCAAAATCGTCCCGCGCGGGACGCTGATTCCGACGGCTCCGCCGCAGCCGAGGGAAACCCGTAACCTGCTGCGTTGCCGGTCGCTGAATGACAGTTCGACTTCACACCCGAGGTCATCGCCAAGCCGCGACGGAGAATCCACCAGGTGATCAAAAATTCGCATCGGAGGACGCTAAAACAGGCTGTAGCGCTGAGCCAGAGGCAGCACTTGGGCCGGCTCACAGGTCAGCAACTCGCCGTCAGCACGCACTTCGTAGGTTTCCGGATCCACGCGGACGTCCGGCATCGCGTCGTTTAACACCATGTCCTGCTTCCGAACGCCGCGCACGTGCTGTACCGCACTCAGCCGCTTCGCGAGACCCAGACGGTCCCCGACACCGGCGTTGAGCGCCGCGGTGGATACGAAGGTCAACGAGGTCTGATGCCGGGCACCGGCAAACGCACCGAACATGGGACGGTAATGAACCGGCTGCGGTGTTGGGATCGAGGCGTTCGGATCGCCCATGGCTGCCGCGGCAATCATGCCGCCCTTCAGGATTAGCGACGGCTTGATACCGAAGAACCCGGGCTTCCACAGCACCAGGTCCGCAAGCTTGCCCACCTCGACCGAACCCACCTCGTGGGCGATGCCGTGGGTCAACGCCGGGTTAATCGTGTACTTGGCGATGTAACGCCGGACGCGAAAGTTATCGGCGCGATCGGAATCCTGCGCTAAGGGTCCGCGCTGGACCTTCATCTTATGCGCCGTTTGCCAGGTGCGGCAGATCACCTCACCGACTCGACCCATGGCCTGGGAGTCGGAGGCGATCATGGAAAACGCGCCAAGGTCGTGCAGGATGTCCTCGGCGGCGATCGTTTCTTTACGAATGCGCGATTCGGCAAACGCCACATCTTCTGGGATTTTCGGATCCAGGTGATGACACACCATGAGCATGTCGAGATGCTCATCAATGGTGTTGATCGTGTACGGTCGCGTCGGATTTGTTGAAGACGGGAGTACGTGCGCCTCGCCGCAGGCGCGGATGATGTCCGGCGCGTGACCACCACCGGCTCCCTCGGTGTGGTAGGTGTGGATCGAGCGGCCTTTGAAGGCTGCCAGCGTGTCCTCCACAAAACCGGATTCATTCAACGTGTCGGTGTGAATCGCTACCTGTATGTCTTCTGCTTCCGCTACGCCAAGACAGCAGTCAATGGCCGCCGGTGTCGTGCCCCAGTCTTCGTGCAGCTTGAGGCCAATGGCACCGGCGTGCACCTGTTCGCGCAACGCCTCGGGGCGACTGGCGTTGCCCTTGCCAAGCAGCCCCATATTCATCGGAAACGCGTCGAGGGCGCGAAGCATCAGACCCAGGTTCCAGGGCCCAGGGGTCGCCGTGGTTGCATTCGTTCCCGTCGCCGGCCCGGTCCCGCCACCCAACATGGTCGTCACCCCGGACATGAGCGCCTCTTCGATCTGCTGCGGACAGATCAGATGAATGTGCGCGTCGATACCACCGGCGGTGACGATCATGCCCTCACCGGCAATCACTTCAGTGCCCGGACCTACGGCAAATTCGACACCAGCCTGCGTATCCGGGTTACCGCCTTTGCCGATGTGCTGGATGCGTCCGTCTTTGATCCCGATATCGGCTTTGACGATACCCCAGTGATCGATGACCAGTGCGTTGGTAATAACGAGATCGACCGTCTCGGCACTTGGCAACTGACTCTGCCCCATGCCGTCGCGAATCACCTTGCCGCCACCGAACTTGATCTCATCGCCGAAGGTCGTGAAGTCACGCTCTACCTCAACGATTAGTTCCGTATCGCCAAGGCGCACCCGGTCTCCGGTCGTGGGCCCAAACATGTCTGCATAAGCCTGCCGGCTGATGCGACTCATCGATCGGTCTCCAGAGGACCCATGACTGCGCCGCGAAAGCCGTACACTTCGCGCGCGCCAGCAAACGGCACGAGTGAGACCGTGCGGGTCTGCCCCGGCTCAAAACGCACCGCGGTTCCCGCAGGGATATCCAGCCGTTGGCCCCGAGCAAGCGCGCGGTCGAAGCTGAGCGCCGGATTGGTTTCAGCGAAGTGATAATGCGACCCCACCTGAATCGGGCGATCCCCCGTGTTCGCCACGGTCAGCTCCGTCACGGGCAGACCGGCGTTGAGTTCAATGTCATCCGGTTCAAGAAACCATTCGCCGGGAATCATTGCGTCATCCTTGGTTTTCGTCGTGCATCACAGCGCTTTTCGCGCTTAGCGCTCGACCGCTGTGATCAGAGGATCGGCTGGTGCACGGTAACCAGCTTGGTCCCATCGGGAAAGGTCGCCTCGACCTGTACTTCGTCGACCAGCTCGGCGATCCCCTCCATGACGTCGTCCCGGGTCAGGAGCGTGGTGCCAAACTGCATAAGATCCTGAACGCTGCGACCGTCCCGGGCTCCCTCCATGATCGCCGCGCTGATCAGCGCGACGGCCTCGGGATAGTTGAGCTTGACGCCGCGAGCGCGTCGTTTCTCTGCAACCTCGGCTGCAACGTAGATGAGCAGCTTATCTTTATCTCTCGGCGACAAGTCCATAGTGATCCTAATGGTGTTCCATAGCTCTCGGGGCGGCAGTCCAGGCGTCGCTCAGGTGTTCCAGATTCGCGGTCGCATGGCCGATAGACCGATGACGTGCGGCCGCAGCGCGACCCACTCCCGCTCAAGGCATCGTCTGAGCGCTTCGAGACTGGTGCTCGTCCCGCGAACGATCAATAACTCATCCACCCAACTCTGAGCAATACGCGTGCCGCACGACCGCGCACCCCAGGCCTGGGCTGCACCGTCCCGTCGCGCCTGCGCCGTCGCGAACTCTCGATCGACGGGGTAGGCGTAGAGCGCACCGAACGCGTCCTGACCGTTCAGCCCCCAGGGAGACCGAGCCAACACGTCGCCGCCATCAAGCACCAGCTGCTCCGTCAGCAGCGGTCGACCCGCAACGGTCAACTGAAAGCGTTGTGCAAGCTGACCGCATTCAAACCGTTCGCCGCGGGCGGGACGGCCCAAACCCCAGACCTCCTGACCCAGGAACCGGGCCCCCGCGGCCAGCTCGACCCGAAGCCTGCTGCGCACGCGAGCACCGTCGAATACCAGGTTCTCAAGCGGCAACCACTCGCAGCACGCACCAGCCGCGAGCCTGAGTTGTTGCTCGCAGCCGGCATCAAAACCGTTGCTGCGGTAAAACTTGGTTGCCGCTGGAGTGGTGATAAGGCTCTTGCTTTGGGGTCCGGCGGAGACATCGATGCACAGCTCATCACCACCGGCGACCCCGCCGGGTGGATGCAGCAGGATCGTATGACAGGTCTCGCCTTCCGGGTAAAACGGCCGCTGGACGTACAGCGGACCATGGGCACCCAGGCGTCTCATCAGGGTGCGGCGAGCGCTCGCCTCAAACGCTAACCGCAACTGCGCGGGCCAGTGGCGCATCGGCCGTTGGCGCTCGGGAGTGCTGGGCTCAGCCATGAAGCCGGAGCTCCGGCGACGGCGCGACCGGCGTGCCAACGGGCGGCAGCAGCCGCGCGATCAGGCTCGCCGCCCCCAGAAACAGGAGGGTCCCGAGCAGGCAAGCGGGCAACCCGGCTAACTGATAGAGGCCACCAGACAGCAGCGTGCCGGTAAGCCGTCCGGCTGCGTTCGACATGTAGTAAAAGCCGACGTCGAGGGCAACGGAGTCGGCCTCGGCGTAGGCGACAACGAGATAGGAATGCAGCGCCGAGTTAACGGCGAACGTGGCACCGAAGAGCAGTAACCCCAATACGAGAACGCTGCCGCGCAGCAGCGGCGTTGCAGCCGGCACGAGCACCTCGGCGATCAGGAGTACCGCGGTAACCGCGCAGAGTGCGCCTCCCCAGCCGGCGAGCTGGCGCCCCGGTTGCGCCGAGCCATTCCCGCGCCCGCCGCCGCTCGAGCGCGTGATCCAGGGCGCACTGCCCTGCACGACGCCGTAGAGCATGACCCAGAGTGCGAGCAACGCCCCCACCGCCGTCGGCGTCCACCCAAGCACGGTCTGCAGGTAGACGGGTACCGCGACAACGAACCAGATGTCGCGGGCCCCAAAGAGAAACAGCCGTGCAGCGGAGAGGCGGTTTATCGCCGCACTCTTGCTGAACAGATCGCGAAACTTCGGTTCGAAACTCACCCGGTCAGGGTCGCGACCGAGCGTCCACCAAGCGCCTACAGCGACAGCGCCAACCAGCGCCGCCAGCAACAGCAGCGCGCTACGAAAGCCGACCACAGCCAGCAGTGCCCCACCGACGAAAAAGCCTATGCCCTTGAGCGTGTTCTTGGAGCCCGTGAGGATCGCGACCCAGCGATACAGCTGGTGCTGATCACCGTCCTCAACGAGGCGCTTAACGCTACTCTTAGCGCTCATCTTGCTGAGGTCTTTGGCAACTCCCGACAGCGCCTGAGCGCACATCACGTAGGGCACGGTCAGCCAGGCGTCGTCCACGGTCAACGCCAACAACGCAACCACCTGCAGACTAAGCCCGAGAACCAGCGTTGCTACGAGGCCAATCCGTGCTCCGAGCCAGCCGCCCAGAAGATTGGTTAGGATGCTGAACAACTCGTAGAGCACGAACAGCAGAGCCACCTGCAATGGCGAGTAACCCAGCTGGTGAAAGTACAGAACGACGAGCATTCGCAGGGCGCCGTCGGTAAGCGTGAACGACCAGTAACTGCCCGTCACCACGGCATAGCGCGCAAGCGACGCCTGGCTCATGAGGGCAGCGATCCCGCAACCCGGGCAGCCAGCTCGGCCAGACGGTTGGCGTAGCCGAACTCGTTGTCGTACCAGGCGTACACCTTTACCTGGGTGTCACTCACGACCAGGGTCGACGGTGCATCAACCACTGACGAGCGCGGATCGCCGACGTAGTCTACGGAGACCAGCGGCCGTTCTTCGTAGCCCAGAATCCCCTTAAGCGGGCCTGCAGCCGCTTCCGCTAACCGAGCGTTTACTTCGGCTGCCGTTGTCGGTTTCTCGACCTCCAGGACCAGATCAGTCAGCGAGGCGTTGGTCACCGGCACCCGCACCGCATGGCCGTCGAGGCGACCGCGAAGCTCAGGAAAAATCTCAGCGATCGCCGTGGCCGAGCCCGTGGTCGTCGGAATCAAGGACGTACCGCTGGCCCGCGCACGGCGAAGATCTTTATGGAAGTTGTCGAGCACCCGTTGAGTACTGGTGACGTCGTGGATTGACGTGATCGAGCCGTGGCGAATCCCGAAAGCCTCATGTACAACCTTGATGACCGGCGCGATGCAGTTGGTGGTGCAGGACGCCGCGGTGACGATGTGGTGCCGGTGTTGATCGTAGCGATCGTCGTTAACGCCCATCACCACATTCAAGGGTCCGTCTTTGACCGGGCAGCCAACAACCACCTTGGCCACGCCCCCGTCGAGGTACGGCGTGAGAGCCGGTGTGGTTTTGAACGCCCCCGTGCACTCGATCACGAGATCCACGCCTCGCGTCCGCCAACGGGTCGCCTCGATTTCGGCGTTGCGAGAGAAGCTGACTCGCTGGCGACCGATGCGCAGGTGCTCATCCTCAATCGTCACCGGCTCGGCGGAGCGACCTTGAATGCTGTCGAATTCAAGCAGATGCGCCGCCGCGGGCAGATCACCGCCCAGTTCATTGATGTGTACGACATCGAGCGCGGGATGGTTTGCAAGCACCCGGAGGACCTGGCGTCCAATGCGTCCGAACCCATTGATGCCGACCCGAACCATCGTCGCCCCTTCGCTAGCCAGCGCCTGCCTTAAAGCTGCCAAGCGTACGCGCGCGGCAACCGAGAGGCGAGACACCGCGCGAAGACGAGTCATGCCGTCGCAGCGCGCTTGATTCCTGGCGTAGATTCCCGTTAAGTCCCGATCCGGCTCGAGAAGTGAGACTCCGCAATGACCGACTCCGCAGTAGCGTCTCCTACTGAAGGCGCTGAAGGCCGGCGAAGCACGGCGGTAAGCGACGAAAAGGTTTACATCAGCGCGGACGAGCTTCTGAAGGATTCCTTCGAATTGGCCCTCACCGTAATGAAGGACGGGTTCCGGCCGGATTTCATCGTAGCCGTCTGGCGCGGCGGCACCCCGGTCGGTATCGCGGTGCAGGAACTGCTCTCCTACTGCGGCGTCACCAGCGACCACATCGCGATTCGGACCTCGTACTACCAGGGCATCGACAAGACGAAACGCGAGGTCCAAGTCCACAACCTCGGGTATCTGAGCGAAAACCTGAACTACGATCACTCTCTGCTGATCGTCGACGATGTCTTTGACCGTGGTCGGAGCATCCAGGCAATTCTCAAGGAGCTCAAACGATTGCTCCGTCGTAACATGCCGAAAGAGGTGCGCATCGCGACGGTCTGGTACAAGCCGGAAAAAAACCTGACCGACCTGAAGCCCCACTACTATGTCCACGAAACCGGCCGCTGGCTGGTGTTCCCGCACGAGTTAGACGGCCTGAGCGATGAAGAGGTCGCCGCGGGCAAAGCATCGATTGCTGAAAGCGTTCGCCAGGCGCGGGCTTTGTGCGCTGAGGACTGACGCCGTAAGCTCTGGCCAACGCTCGCGCTAGGAATTGACCATGGCACCGTCCCAGGCTCTCGAGTTGCCCGATCAGCTTCGCCCGACCAACCCCCTCGGGAGCTACGGCGCAGCGGCAGACGACCTCGCCACCGCCGCCGAGATTTACCGGGAGAACGGCTTCGTCGTTCTGCGCAACGCAGTGCCTGAATCGGCGCTGCAAACCATGGAAGCCGAACTCACCGAGGCGCAGGCGCGTCTGACCGCAGGCGAACTCGATCCCTACTACGGCTCAGACCTGCTCGACGAACCCGGAGCGACGCTGAATGGCAAGCCGTTCCGTCACTACGTGATCTACTGTACCGATCTGTCTGCTGCAGCCCGCACCGCCGCCGAGGACCCGCGTATGGCGACGCTGCTTCACCAGCTCTACGGCGGCAGTCCCTGGCTCAATGACTACTGCCGCTTTGGCGTCGTGTATCAGGACGCTCGCCCGGATACGGGATCGCACTATTCCCGGATCGGCTGGCATTCGGACTACCAAGCCAACGAGTCCATCGAGTCCTGGCCCGGTTTCGCTTTTACGATCCATATCGACAGCACCTCGCCCGCCAATGGCTTTCTGCGGGTGGTGCCTGGCTCGCACCGCACCGACGTCGATGCGGCGCGCCTGGGGGCACAGCGCTTCGCGGCGATTCCCGGCGAGGTACCCGTGTACGCCGAGCGCGGCGACATAATCCTGCACGACTATAAGTTGTGGCACGCAGCCGCTCGCGGTACGGACGACGGCGACGCAGGACGACGGCGCCACGTTCGCGGCGGGTGGTTTGCCGGCGAAAAACTGCCGCAAGAGCACGGCATCGGCTACTTCAACAAGAACGCCGCGCGCTAGGGTAGAAGCCGCTGGATTGAAGCAGATTGAAGCAGGACGCCTTGCTCTATCCTTATGCCGAGCTATTCCTAGCTATTCCTAGCTATTCCTAGCAGCCGCGCGCGCGCGCGTAGACACAGTGTGTATGATACGCGCCGTTGGTAGGTAACGAGACTCATTCGCGTGGCTGCACTTCACCCTGAAACCGTCATCGACGTGCATCACTGGAACGATAAGCTGTTTAGCTTCCGCACGACCCGGGGGCCGACGCTGCGTTTTGAGAGCGGTCACTTCGTCATGATCGGTATCCCGATCGACGGAAAGCCCTGTCTTCGGGCCTACAGCATTGCCAGCCCGTCCTGGGAGGAGCACCTTGAGTTTCTGAGCATCAAAGTCGACGACGGCAAACTTACGTCACGACTGCGGCACCTTGAGCCTGGCGACGAAGTGTTGGTGGGTAACAAACCCGTGGGGACGCTGGTCATCCCGGATCTCAAACCCGGCAAGCGCCTGTTTATGTTCTGCTCGGGAACGGGCCTCGCCCCCTTTATGTCCATCTGCCGCGACCTTGAGACCTACGAAGCGTTCGAGGCTGTGTACATCGTGCATTGCGTGCGACGCATCTCCGACCTTGCCTATCGAGACTATCTCGAGACCGAACTGCCTCAGCACGAATATCTGGGTGAAATCGTCCGCGGCAAACTGCATTACTACCCGATCGTGACCCGCGAGTCGTTTGAGCACCACGAACGGATCCCGACCCTCATCGAGAGCGGGACTCTGGCGAAAGATCTGGGACTACCACAACTGTCACCGGAAACCGATCGGGCCATGATCTGCGGCAGCATGGACATGCTGCGGGATACGGCCGCGGCACTCGATGCCCTCGGCTTCACCGTATCGCCGTCGCAGGGCGAACAGGGCGACTACGTCATCGAACGCGCCTTTGTGGACCAGTAAGTCCGCAGCTGGTGGGTACGCACCAGCCCGTGCTCGCGAACCGCTGTGCCTGCCTTTTTCAGTGCATCGGTCGGCGTCACCGACACGCACCTCCCATGGGTTAACCCAAGCTAGAATAGTGTTCTGAATTTTTTCAGACACTTACAAAGCCTTTCTCTAAAAGAAACGCCTGACTAACACTGTGAAGAACAGGTCCAGCTAGTGTCGGTGTGGCATGAATCTCGCTAAGATTCTTCCCGCACGTCAGGACATGGGGGACGTATGGCACGGGACAACGCCAGTACCGCACGCGGGTCACGGGCACTACTCGGGACCCGTTTCGTCTTAGCGCTTGTTTGCGCCTTCATGGCCACCCGCATGTTCGGTGCCGAGTGGGATTCGGTCGTGGGGTCCGTGGTCGAAGCGGACACCCCCGACGATCACTGGGTTGCCGTGCGAGGCCGCTACACCAGCTACCTTGTGGACGGCGATGAAGGCACGGTCGAGGGCACGCTTACCCTGTCCATGTTTACGCCCGCGATCCGCCCGCACCTGAGCGCCGGTAAGTACTACGCCTACGGCAGCTACTACAGCCGCACGTTTTACGGCGAACGTACCGATCTGGTCACGACCTACGACGCGAAAACACTGGCACCGATCGGTGAAATTGAAATCCCCCCGAAGTCTGCGGGCATCGGCCACGATGGCATGATCGGCCTGATCGACGATCGTTTTGTTGGCGTATGGAACATCACGCCAGGCATGTCGGTGAGCATCGTCGACGTCACAACGGAGCAGTTCGTCGGCGAGCTTTCAACGCCCGGCTGCGCCGCCGTGTACCCGATGACCGGCGGTTTCCTTATGCCCTGCGGCGACGGCACGCTGCAGTTCATCGGCCTCGACGCGGCCGGTAAAGAAACGAAGCGACTGCGTAGTGATGCGTTCTTCAACGTTGAGGAAGACCCGGTGTTTGACTACGCCGTGCCAACGGCTGGCGGGTGGCTCTTCATGTCGTTCAATGGACAGGTGTTCGAGGCGACCATGGACGGAGACACGATCAACGTCTCGGAACCCTGGTCAATCCTCCCGGAGGACGACGATCCCAGCGACGACGAGGGTTGGCGTATCGGCGGGCGCCAGCCTTTTGCCTATAACGCGGCCAACAACATGCTAGTCACGTTGATGCACAACGGCGGCGGCCAGGAAACCTTTGAGGACGGCGGAACGGAGGTCTGGGCCTTCAGCGTCGACAGCAAACGCCGGGGCTACAAAATCGAACTCGGTGAAGAGACGAAGGGGGCAAGCGTCCAGCTGACCAAAGACGCGGATCCATTGCTGCTCGTCGCGCCATCGGGCCACGAAACACTGCGCATTTACACCGGCAAAACCGGGCATCTCGAGCAGGAGATGGAAGAAATGAGCGGCGCCCTGATACAGAACCTTTGACATGACGATGCTGGTAATCCAATGGGCCTGCGCCCTCGCTTTAGCCGCCCTCTGGCTGCAAGCGGCGCAACACAAACTTCGCGATCGCCTGCGCTTCGGTGCGAACCTGGACGCCTATCGATTAAGTCCGGCGACCATGACGCCGCTGCTCACACGCGTCATCCCGCTGGTCGAACTCTCGCTGGCCGTGACCCTGCTCGTACCCAGCGTCTGGATCTACACCGCACCGACATCGGCAGCGGTCCTAACGCTCTACGGGGCGGCCATCGGCATCAACCTGCTCCGCGGCAGAACCCACATCGATTGCGGATGTGGTGATGTACCGCAGCTCGTGTCCAGCGCCCTGCTGTGGCGTAACGGAATGCTGGTGCTGGCGTCGCTGATCCTGCTTGTTCCCACCGCAGCTTCACTGACGCTCACGGCCTTCTTTACGGCAACCCTGGGCGCGGCCCTCTTCATACTCACGTACTGGAGTCTGACCTTGACCCTAGAAAACGCATCGCGGCTGCGGGAATGGAGCGCCAGCCATGGGTGAAAGCCTAACCGCCGTGCTCCTTGGCAGCGTTGTCGTGCTTTGGGCCGTAGTGATCGTATTGCTGGTGGTCGTCATTGCGCTCGCGCGACAGATCGGTGTCTTGCACACGCGACTCGCACCAGCCGGGGCACTGATGACCAGTGCCGGGCCCAAGGTGGGCGAGCTTGCCCCAGTGCTGACGCTGGACAGCCTGACCGGCGACCCAGTAACCGTCGGTGGCCGCGACAACGGCGCGCAGCTGGTGCTGTTCGTGTCTCCCACCTGTCCGCTTTGCAAAAGCCTCGTACCCATGGCGAAGTCCCTCGCGCGCAGCGAGCGGCGGCGACTTCGCCTGGCCTTCGCCAGCGACGGCGGTGAGCCGCTGCAGCATCAGAAATACATCGCCGACCTGGAACTGAGTACCTACCCCTATGTGGTCTCACTGGAGCTCGGTATGAAATATGAGGTGGGTAAGCTGCCCTACGCAGTGCTCATCGGAGCCGATGGGGTGTTGCGCTCAAAAGGTTTGGTGAACAGTCGTGAACACCTCGAGAGCCTGGTAGAGGCTATGGACCGTGGCATCGAATCCATTCAAGACTATCTGGTACAAGACGAAACGCTCGCGCGGGAGGCATCATGAGCCGTATCGATTCGTTGCTCTCGCAGTTCGATGGCTGGGCCACCCAGGCGAGTCGCCGACTGGCTGGACAGACTGCCCGCCGCTCCTTTCTCGGCAAGCTCGGGACGTTCCTCGCCGGCATGGGCGCCCTGCCCCTGTTACCCGTTTATCGGGAAGCCGCCGCCGCGGCGAGCATTCCAGAGATGGGCGACCCCCAGAGCTGCGATTACTGGCGCTACTGCGCGTTCAGCGGCACCCTATGCGGATGCTGTGGTGGCAGCCACACCAGTTGCCCTGCCGGCGCCGAAGCGGCGACGGTGGCCTGGGTCGGTACCTGCGAGAACCCGACGGACGGCAAGAGCTATCTCATTTCCTACAACGACTGCTGCGGCAAAAGCGTGTGCACGCGCTGCGGTTGCCATCGCTCCGAAGGTGACAAGCCCGTCTACTTCCCATCGAAATCGAACAGCATTCTCTGGTGCTTCGGCTCGAAGAGTCACGCGTACCACTGCACCATGGCCCTTGTGCTCGGTGAGGCGACGGATGCGAGCCCAGCGAGCTAGCGGTGCGTTCGCTCGCGCGGTGCTGAGCGCGCTGATCGCGCTATGGTTCTGCGGCGCCGCACGCGCCGATCCGCGGGTCGACTACCTGCTGCACTGCGCCGGTTGCCACCTCGAAAACGGCCGCGGTGATCCGCCTCGGGTTCCCGATCTGCGCCGCGATCTCGACGTGTTCGGGACGGACCGTGCAGGCCGCGCGTATCTGACGCAAGTTCCAGGCGCCGCTCAAGTACCCATTGACGATGCGGCCCTTGCGCGGGTCTTGAACTGGATGTTACGGGAGTTCTACCCCGACCGTCGGTTCGCGGCGTTTGACGGCGATGAAGTTGGCCGTACGCGCCACACGATCCTTGCTGATCCGCTCAAACGGCGCCGGCAACTGCTCGCAGCGATCAGTTCCAACCGGCCCGATCAAATACCTTAACAGCGAGCGCCTGGTTGCGACCCAACTCTGCCGCGTTGATCGTGTCTTCTTCGAAGGCCCCCAAGGCAGCAACTGCCGATGTTGGCGCAACGCCAGCCACAATCGGGTACTCATGATTGCCGTTCGCAAACAGCTCTTGAGACTCGGTTTCCGTTAGGTATTCGATAAACCGCAGGGCTTCCGCACGGTTAGGCGCTGTGCGCACAATACCGGCACCGCTGATGTTGATGTGCGTACCTGTGCCACCCTGATCTGGAAACACCACGCGAACGCGCGAGAACAGCGCCTTGTCCGCCGCGTTCGACGAGGCGGCAAAGCGCGCCAGGTAGTAGCTGTTTACGATCGACAGTCCGCAGTCACCGGACGCCACGGCTTTGATCTGCCCCGTGTCGTTGCTCTGGGGTGGGCGGGCGAAGTTCGCAACCACACCCTCGGTCCATCGCTCCGCGGCCGCTTCACCGTCGCGGGCGATGCGGCTGGCAAGCAACGAAATGTTGTAGATGTTTGAGGACGAACGCACACACAGTTTGCCGGCGTGTACCGGGTTGGCGAGGTCCGCGTAGGTACTGAGCGGAGTGGGTTCATCGTCTACGTTATGGATGATAACCCGGGCTCGCTTCGACAGGCCGAACCAGAGTCCGTCCGGGTGGCGCAAGTGTGCGGGTACCCGCGCTTCCAGCACGTCCGACTGAGCGGGGCTTAAAATCCCCGCCTGTTCCGCTCGCCACAATCGGCCAGCATCGACGGTGATCAAAACGTCCGCGGGGCTGTACTCACCCTCGGTGCGGATGCGTTCGATTAGCTGGTCCGCGCCCGCTTCGATCAGGTTCACCCGGATTCCGGTGCGCGCCTCGAAGTTCTCGTAGAGCGCTAGGTCGGTGTCGTAGTGACGCGACGAGTACACATTCACTTCCCCCGTCCGTGGTGCCTTCGGGACCGCTGCTCGCGCGCTGACGTCCTCTGCCTGGCCGCAGCCCAGCAGAGTGAAAACGCACAGCAGGATGGGTGCGGCCGCGGAGCGGATGGTGAAACGGTGGCGATCGCCCATGGTTTGGTCTCGGGTGCGAAGCGCGCAGCTTATTGAGACATATTCTCATTGGCAACCAAGGGCTACCGCTCAACCCGCGCATGCTCTCGCGCTGCGCCAGACCAAGCCCTTACAAAGCACCACGGCGACTTCACAATCCCGGGAGGTCTCAAGTTTTAGAATCTTCAATAATTTTTGAAAGAACTAAAAGTGATACAATTCGGTCGGACCAGGCGTTTTTGAGCACTCTTTCCGTGGACGAACTCACACAGGCACTCGTACTTCACTTCGGCGAGATGGGCAGCCGCTGGGGCATCAGCCGCACGGTAGGCCAGATTTATGCCTTCCTAGTGTTCAGTGAGGACGCTAAGAACGCCGATCAGATTGCCGAAGCACTGGGGTTCTCGCGCTCGAATGTGAGCATCGGACTAAAAGAGTTGCAGAGTTGGGAGCTAGTGCGGCCGCAGCACCGACCCGGCGATCGCAAGGAATACTTTTCGGTTCCAGAAGACGTTTGGGACATCGCTCGCACGCTGGTTCGCGAGCGGCGTCGGCGGGAAATCGACCCGACGCTCAGCGTACTGCGCGCGGCCATGGTTGATGGAAGTAATGGATCACCGGGGTCCTACACCCACCAGCGAGTCGAAGAGCTGCATGACTTCATCGAGCTGATCGTGGGTTGGACTGACGACATGCAGACGCTCGATGCGTCCGACATTCGTCGCATGATGAAACTCGGCGCAGGGATAAGCCGCGTACTGGACTTCGGTCGTCGACTCGGCCGAGCGGACACGGACAGCCCGGAGTCCGATCACTCGAACTAAGTCGGCCGAACCGGTCGCCGAGGAGAACGCTGTGCTCGATACCCTGCTGCTGTCGCGAATCCAGTTCGCAGCCAACATCAGTTTCCACATACTGTTCCCGGCTATATCCATCGGCCTCGCCTGGTTCCTCGTCTACTTCAAAACCCGATTTCAGCTCACCCGCGAAGAAGTCTGGATGCGCTGCTACCGATTTTGGGTGAAGCTCTTCGCCCTGACCTTCGCCCTTGGCGTTGTCAGCGGGATCACGATGTCCTTCCAGTTCGGCACCAATTGGCCCGGCTTCATGCGGACCGTTGGCAACATCGCGGGCCCGCTGCTGGGCTACGAAGTGCTGACCGCGTTTTTCATGGAAGCTACCTTTCTCGGGATCATGTTGTTCGGGATCCAGCGCGTCCCACCCTGGCTGCACACCTTCGCCACCTGGTGCGTGGCGGTCGGGACCACCCTGTCGGCGTTTTGGATCATTGCGTTGAACTCGTGGATGCACACACCGGCTGGTTTCGAACTGCGCGACGGCGTGGCCTACCCGGTGAGCTGGCTCGCGATCATCTTCAACCCGTCAATGCCCTACCGGCTCGTGCACGTCATGCTCGCGTCCGGGCTCACGGCCTCGTTCATCATTGCCGGCGTCTCGGCCTATCGCTTGCTCCACGATGACCCGAAACCCGCGCCGCGACTGGCGCTGAAAACGGCAATCGTCGTAGCCGCCGTGCTGACCCCGCTACAGATCTTTTCCGGGGACCTTCATGGCCTCAACACCTTTGAGCACCAGCCTGCAAAGGTTGCCGCAATGGAAGGCGTCTGGGAAACCGAACGGGGAGCGCCGCTGCTGCTGTTCGCCATTCCCGATGAAGCGACACGCGAGAACCACTTCGAGATCGGCATTCCCTACGGCGCCAGCCTCATACTCACCCACGAAGCCGACGGTGAGATCCGAGGGCTGAACGAATTCGACGGTAAGCACCCGCCCGTCGCCCCGATCTTCTACGGCTTTCGAATCATGGTGGCCACGGGTCTACTGATGCTGCTCATCAGCTGGATCGGCGTGTGGGCCATCCGACGGCAACAGACCGATGCCCCCTGGCTGCTGCGTTGCTTCGTTGGCATGACGTTTTCTGGCTGGCTTGCAACCCTGGCCGGCTGGTACGTCACGGAAATCGGTCGCCAACCGTTCTTGGTCACCGGCGTACTGGCGACCACGGATGCGGTCACTGCGCAGCCCGCCGGCAACGTGGCCGTGTCACTCACAGCCTACCTGTTGCTCTACGCGGCTCTGCTCATCGCGTATGTCAGCACGCTCTTCTATCTGGCTCGCAAGTCAGCGCAGCTTGAGGTCGATCTGTACCGGCCGCCCGCCGCTCCGGTCGGCGGATTGTCGCTCGCAAACGCGGGCTGAAGATCATGGACTGGACCACGGCACTACCGCTTATCTTCGCCGCGTTGATGGCGTTCTCGCTGTTTGTGTACGCCATTCTCGATGGCTACGACCTCGGCGTCGGCTTGCTGTTGCCATTCACCAGCGACCACGACAGCGACACCCTGCTGGCCAGCATCGGACCCTTTTGGGACGCCAACGAAACCTGGCTCGTGCTCGGCATCGGTCTCATGCTGATCGCTTTTCCCGAGGCGCACGGCATCATTCTTGGTGAACTCTACTTGCCCGTTACCGTCCTGTTGGTAGGACTGATTCTGCGTGGCGTCGCCTTCGACTTCCGTGCCAAGGTCCCAACCGCTCACAAGCTCATCTGGGATCGACTGTTCTTCATCGGCAGCCTGCTCGCAACCACATCGCAGGGCTACATGCTGGGCACGTACGTACTCGGGTTCAACGAGTCCACAGCCGCCATCGGTTTCGCGCTGCTCAGCGCCGTCTGCGTCGCGATGGGCTACGCGTTCATTGGCGGCGCCTGGTTGATCATGAAGACCGACGGCGATCTGCAGCGGCGCTGCGTTCGTTGGACGCGCATCGCGCTGCGCTTCATGATGCTTGGCATCGTTGCGGTGTCGATCGTCAACCCGCTGGTATCCGATGCGATGTTTGAGAAGTGGTTTACGATGCCGCAGGCGATCATGCTGGCGCCGATTCCCATCATCTGCGCTGCCACCGCCCTCGGCACGCACTACTATCTTGGCCACTTTAAGGCTGAGCGTGCGGTAGGGAATTGGCTTCCCTTCGCCAGTGCGGTATTGATGTTCCTGCTGTGTTTTCAGGGGCTCGCGTACAGCTTCTACCCTGAGATCGTCCCAGGACAGCTCACCATCTGGGACGCCGCTGCGGCCACCGAGTCGCTGGCTTTCATGGCCGTCGGCGTCGCGATCGTGTTCCCAGCCATCATCGGCTACACACTGGTGTCTTACCGTGTGTTTTGGGGCAAGGCCACGGAACTGACCTACTACTAGCTGCTACCATCGCGCTATGGTGATTCCACTCCGGAATTTCATAAGCGCCTTGTCGGGCACAATCCGCAGCATGACCTGCCAAACGGCGCGTCGGGGTATTCCGGCGGTGCTGTGCAGCACCCTTTTGTTTCTCAGCAGCGGCGTGTTTCTTAGCAGTCGCGCCTCCGCCGCCGCGCTCGAATCAGAACAGTGCATGCCTCTGACCCGCGTTGCTCCCGGGGCGCTGCCGACGCTCAGTATCGATGATTACCGAACCAAGAATCTCAAAGCGCTCGGATCCGACGATCGGCGCTACCGCGTAGCAACTCTCGCGATCACGCGGCAAAACGTGTTCCCGAACGCCGGCGCCTGGCTCACCCAGCTAGCCAACCGCCTGCACTGGCGCACCCGTGAGGCCGCGATCCGGGCCGCCCTGCCCTTCCGCGCCGGCGATACCGTCAGCGTCGCTGAGCTGAAAGAAACGGAACGCATCCTGCGGCGCAAACCGTTCTTTTACGACGCGTTGTTACTTCCCACAGAGCGCTGCGGGGCCGAGCTTGCCCTGCAGCTGGTGGTGCGGGACGTCTGGACCCTGGCTCCGAACCTTGGCGCCTCCCGCTCCGGGGGCGACAACAAATTCAACGTCGGTATTTCCGATATCAACCTGCTGGGCTCGGGCAAAGGCCTGTCCATCAACTACCAGGAAGATCGGGATCGTCGTGGGGTAGCACTTGAGTTCCGCGATCCAAACGTTCGCAACAGCCGCTGGGCGTTGCGTGTCACGGCTGCCGACAACGACGACGGCGAGCAGTTCGTCGTGGACCTGGCGCGCCCGTTCTTTGCTCTCGACACCCGCTGGTCGACCGGTATGCGACTGGAACGCTTTGTGCGGGAGAAAGACCTCGAGTTTCTCGGCGAGGACCTGTTCGTTCTCGATGCAGAAACGAACTTTGGCGAGCTGTTCCTGGCGCGTTCAAACGGTCGCCAAAACGGTTGGATTGATCGGCGCTTCGTCGGTTATCGCTACTTTCGGGAAGCAGTCCGCTTTCCGAGCGGGTTTCCTGATGCGTCCCGGCAACGGCGGCGCTTCGGTTACCCCTTCGTCGCCTGGCAACGACAGCAGGACCGGTTCGAAAAGACCACCAACGTGAATCGCGTGGGCATTACCGAAGACATTGAACTCGGCTGGCGGCTGCGCGCAGATCTTGGCTGGTCGACGGGCGCCTTTGCTGGCGGCGACGATGCGCTGCTGACCAGCGGCGCCATCAGTCATCGGCGGTTTGTCGGCGACCGGGGATTGCTCAGCAGCAGCATCGACTGGAACGGTCGGTTCAACCTGGATCAGAGCCGTACCGAGTCGTTCGTCACCCAGGCGCGCCTCAGCTATCTGTTGCGGCAGCGCGAGCGATGGCGATTTTTTACCGCTGCTCGCTATCGCCAAACGCGTAACCTTCTGCCAGACGATCAACTCACCCTCGGCGGTGACGTCGGACTCCGCGGCTACTCGGCCCGTTACCAGCCCGGCGACCGCAGCTACCTGCTTACTTTCGAGCAACGTTACCACTCGCCACTAACCCTGTTCGGCGTCGTGCGTACGGGCTTCGCCGCGTTTCTCGACGTCGGTCAAGCCTGGTTTCACGACGAGCCCCCAAGCTACTTCCCCCCCCGCGAGGGCGACCATTTCGAGACGCTGGCCAACGTTGGGCTCGGACTGCGCTTCGAGTCGATCCGAACCCGCCGGGATCGGATCGTGCACATCGATTTCGCCCGCGCACTCGTCGACGGTCCCGGCACCGACAGCTTTGAGGTGACGGTTACGGCCAAGCGCTCGTTCTAGCTGCGCCGCGCCGATAATCCCGGTTCGACCTCAAGACGTACGTCCTGACGGCGCCACAGCCACCAGGTCAATGCCGGGAAGGCACACAGCAGCGTGCCGAAATTCCACTCTGAAATGTTCTGCAGCACATCTTCCTCGGGGAAGAGGTTGGCAACGACGGCAAAGCTTGCCGCGCCGACGAGCATCAGCACGGCTAGCCAGGACAAGAACCGAACGAACGGCGGATCGACGGCAAGGTCTCGCAGCGCCTTCAACAACAAAAGCTGCGTCAGATAGGTTCCCCCGAAATACACGACGGTGCCGTAACGACGCAGCGCCCGATAGACGTCGCCTTCGGAGCCAAGAAACGTCACGTAGAGTACCAACGCAACCGCCGACACCTGGCCGATGATCAGAATCGAATGCCTGAGACCTGCTGATGCATCGAGGGCTTCGAGCCACGCCGCGCACAGCAGCCAGTAAAACCACAGCAGGCCGGCGGCGGGCAACACAAAGGCTTTGAACAAAAAATATCCCCAGCCGTGGCGCCCGGTTGCACTGACGCTGTCACAGCCCTGAAGATGCGGCACACACCAGGGCACATGGCCCTCGGACGCCGACGCCAGGTAGCTGGCTGCGCAACCTGCCCAGATCAGCAAAGTGCACAGCAGAGCAACAGACTGAAGCGAACCGCGCACGCGTTTCCTTAAGCGACCAATTGAGTACACTGAGTTTACGCCGGGCCTGTTGCCGAGGCGCGAATCGGACATTCGAGCTCCGCGCTCCTTGGGCACTGTCCTTGGCACAGGGCATCAGAATGCCAGACGATTCATGCCTGAGAATAGGCGGCATAAGGCGCATGCCAGAACTGATTCTAGAACCGTTGACGGCCGAGGCTTTTAAACGCTTCGGGGATGTGATTGAGGCGCGCGGTCACGCTGAAAACATCAATGCCGGCACCACCCAGAAGTTCGCCGATTTGGCGAAGCTCAGCTTAACTTCAGGCGACGGACGCCCGGCCCTGGCGCTGTACCGAGCCGAACCCTGCGACCCTCAGGCACCAATCCAGCTGCTGGAACGCCACCCGCTGTCCAGTCAGGCGTTCATCCCCATGAACGGCGCCCGGCTGGTGATCATCGTCGCACCCCCGCAAGACGTGCTGGATCCGAGCACCATTCGGGCGTTCCTTGGGACGCCGCTGCAAGGCGTGAACTACCACCCCGGTACCTGGCATCACCCGAGCATTACCTGGCAGCAGTCGGGCTGGCTGCTCGTTCTGGATCGGGAAGGTCCCGAGGAAAACTGCGATCTCGCGCCCCTCGATGTTCAGCCGCCGTTGACCTTGACGGTACCGAAAGCAACGGCCGTTACATGACTTTCCAGGCCTCGACACCGAGCTGTTCTGGATGACCACTACGTTCGTGCTAGCGCTTGCGTCCTTCACCATCACGCTCACGTCTGTGGTGCTGTGGTTTCGCGGTGTTCGCGCGGTACGACTTCCGCAACGCCGTTCCGGTTACGTCGCCGTCTGGCTAACCAGTGCCGCACTCGCACTGGTTACGCTAGTCAGTGCGCCGGGCTGGCTTGGCGCAGTTCTGGCTGTCGCGTCGCTCGCCATTAGCGGATTGCTTTTGCTGACGGTTGCCATCAGCGCCCAGCGCCTGGGCCCCAATGCCATCCACGTCGGTGACTCGATCCCGGCTTTCACGGCGTTGACCGACGCTGGGACGTCGTTCGACTCTCAGGCGTTGCTCGGCCGGTGGGTCTTGTTGAAGTTCTTCCGCGGTCACTGGTGACCCTACTGTGTCGCCGAGTTACGGCGATGGGAGGAACTTCGACCGCTGTTGGATGCCAAGGGGATTGCAATCGTCACAGTGTCGACCGACACGCCGGCAGAAATAGCCGCAGGACGGGACAAACACGGGCTCCAGGCGACGATGCTGGCGGACTCAGAACTCCGGGTAACAGACACCTTTGGCCTGCGAAACCAGGGCATTCACTCGGGTCCACCGGGCAAAGCGAAGGCCCTACCGGTACCGACAACGCTGCTCGTCGCTCCCACGGGCCAGGTGCGCTGGTTGGATCAGGCAGAGAACTACCAGCAACGGTCCAAGCCAGACCGGGTGCGCGCCGCAATCGCCGAGCACGTCGTTCGCGCAGACGACGTTCGTGAAGATGTCAGCTAAAGCGATAGGTTCTATGGGTTCCGTTGTACCACCAGCCGCACAGTCAGGAGTTGTTCCATAGCCGCCACGGACCCGAGCGCCATCTCGGTCGTTCCCATCATCGTCACATTGATCTGCGCGCTGGTAACCCGGAACGTCATCTTGGGTCTATTCGTCGGCGTGCTGACTGCGGCCACGTTGCTTACGGGACCGGACCCGTTTGCAGCGATGAACGCGCTGATCGGAACCTATCTCGTCGGCCAGGTCACGGACAGCTACAACGCGGCCGTAATCGTACTGCTGGTCTTCATCGGTGGATTCGTCGCACTCATGGAACACTCCGGCGGCGGTCCGGCGTTTGCGAAGACCGTCGCTCGCGCCATCGACACGCGAGGCAAGGCCCAACTGTTCACCTGGTTCGGCGGCCTGTCCGTATTCTATTCGGACCTTGGCACGCCGTTGATCGTGGGCCCGGTCTTCCGGCCACTGTTCGACCGGCTCAACCTATCGCGCCAGAAGCTGGCGCTGATCATCGATTCAACCGCCTCTCCGGTGGCGATCCTGATCCCCTTCATCGGCTGGGGTGTTTACATCATAAGTCTCATCGACCGCGAACTCAGCACAGAGCCAGACGACAGTCCCGGGTTGACGCTGTTCGTCGCCGCCCTGCCGTTTCAGTTCTACGCCGTACTGGCGCTGGTCATCGTCCCCTGGCTGGCTTTGCGTCGCGTCGACTTCGGCCCCATGGCGGATGCTGAGCGCGCCGCGCAGCGGGACCAGCCGACCGGGCGCAGCGATCAAACGCTGACGCCCTTCAGTCACGACCGGGCAACGGCGGCGTTCGTGATCGCGCCTCTGCTGGTCATGGCTTCTACCCTGTTGTTCATGCTTGTGCCCCTCGGGTTTCCCAGCTCCCCGGTGCCCGGTTCCGTCTTTCGGTCCGCCCTCGCGACAGCGTACTTCGCGGCAGCACTGACGCTGATGATCCTCATGGCCTGTCGCCGCGTGCGCTCTCTCCTCGACAGTGTCGGCCTGTATTTGCGCGGCATGAACGGCATGATGCAGGCCGCGATCGTGCTCGTTCTCGCCTGGACCCTAAGCGCGCTCAGCAAAGAACTCGGCACCCCGGACTACGTCGCAGCACTACTCGCGGGTGGATTCCCTGGCTGGCTGCTGCCCGCGGTCACCTTTCTCTTTGGCGCGATCATCTCCTTTGCCACGGGATCGTCCTGGGGGACCTTCGCAATCCTTTTTCCGCTCGTCATCCCTACCGCGGCAGCGATCGAAGCGCCGCTGCCGGTCGTGATCGCTGCCGTGCTTTCCGGGGGCCTGTTCGGCGATCACTGTTCGCCAGTCTCCGAGACCACAATCCTGTCGTCGTCTGGCGCAAGCTGCACTCAGTACGAGCACTTTCGCACCCAGCTACCCTACGCGCTGCTCAATGGCGCCATCGCACTCATCGGGTACCTGGCCGCCGGACTGGTGCCAATAGACAGCTGAATACTCGCGCTCGTTGCGGCCCAGGCAGGCGCGCTGTTCCTCATCAACCGGGCCGTGGTGCAGCGCGGCTTGTACGCGGGCTAGAAGGCGAAGAGGCGCTCACTGTTAGCCCGCACGGTCGCGAGGAATATCTCGACAGGCTGGTCACGAAACCGAGCTAAGAACTCGGCTACAAAGGGCAAATAGAACGGCGCATTCGGCACCCCCCGATAGGGCACCGGCGTGAGATATGGCGAGTCTGTCTCGATCACCAGTTGATCATCCGGAGTCAAGGCAACGATCTCTCGGACGTTGTCGGCCTTGTTAAAGGTTGCGATACCGTTGAATCCGAGCATAAAGCCTTCACTCAAACAGTACTCGGCCAGCGCTCGCCCGGAGGTAAAGCTATGGATAACGCCCTTGCGGGACAGCCGAGCGGTAGCGTTCCGGAGAATGGCCATGGTGTCGTCGTCGGCTTCGCGCGTGTGCACGACGATGGGCAGCTCCGCGTCGATCGCAAGCTCGAGCTGGGTTTCGAAGACCCGCCGCTGAACCGCACGATCCGCGTGATCGTAGTAGTAGTCGAGGCCAATCTCACCAACGGCCACAACCTTCGCGTCCGCGGCTGCAGCCGCAATCTGACCCGCCGCATCGGCAGTGAATGCCTCGGCTTCGTGCGGATGCACGCCCTGAGTCGCCCAGACGGCGTCGTGCATGGCTGCGAGTTGCCGCACCGTAGCAAGGTTATCGGGCGAAACCGCGATCGTGACAATGCGATCAATGCCCACCGCCGCGCAGCGCGCGAGGGTCTCCGGTAGCTGATCTGCATCCAGGTAATCGAGGTGGCAGTGGGTCTCGATAATCGGTGTTGAAAATACGGGAATGGGTGGCTTCGCTTTCGGCACCGGTTGGCGTTCCTGGGAGAGCAACCGCTAGTTTAGCCGTTCACTGGCGGTTGCCATACGCGAAATGCCTTGAGCCCAGCCGATCGCAGGAACGCGGGTGGCATACTGTCTGGATGAACGACCCAGGCCGCAGCAACCAACGCAATACAGACCGCGTAGCAAACCTTCCGGACGCATCCCTTCGACAGCTGCTACAGCCCATTTTACTGGCGCTCGTTCTCAGCGGTTTGTTCGTGCTGAGCTTTCTGGTGAACGAAGGTGGGCGCGCGATCGACAACATGGATCGCCGACAGCTCATCGGGACCTGCCTGCTGTTCGTGCTGCTGCCGACCTACTTCGTGGCCGTTCTTCGCTTTCAGCAGCGACGCGGCCCGGAGCTGCTGGCCACCCTCCAAGCCGTCGCCCCGGGCAAACCGCTGGCGACTCTCCAGGAGCGCTACCGCCGCGTTCCGAGCGTGTTGGCGGGCGCGACGCTGGTGATCGGCGCATGCTTCGGATTGACCCAGAACTACTACCTGGTCAGCTACCTGCGGGCGTCCGGTAGTCTCTCGAGCATCGACCTCGCGATCATGCTCGGTAACGCCCTGGTCTGGGCTCTGGCCACGCTGGTCCTGTGCTGGAAGCTCGACATCAGCTTTCGGCTGCGGCGCCTTGGCGCACAACTCGACGTCGACCCCTACCGATTGCAGACCCTGCGGCCGATGGGACACCTCGCAACCCTCGATGTGTTGATGGTGGCCGGTGCCCTGGCGTTCATGCCACTGCAAGCCTTGGATGCGGAGTTTCGCATCGAAAACTTTCAGTGGGGATTGATCATCGGCGTGCCCGCCGCCGTGCTGTTTTTCTTTCTTCCAATGCTTGGCGTGCGGCAACGCATCCGGGCATGCAAAGCCGCGCGCATCGCCGAGCTCGAAGCGCTCGAGACCGCGATTCCAAGAGATGAGGTCACACGGCTGGAACTGCATTGGGCCCACCTGGAGCGGGTTCAAGGGCTGTCAGACTGGCCCTTAGACGTTCCGCTGGTAGCGCGCACGATCGGCTACGCGATCCTCGCGCCCATGGCGTGGGTCGCCGCGGCACTGGTGGAGCAGGCGCTGGACCAATGGACGTAGCGCGGATTCGCCTCGGCGCGGGCCCATGCACGGCATGAGGCGCTACGCGGCGCTCGTTGTCGTACTGCTAATCCTGG
Organism: Pseudomonadota bacterium; assembly: GCA_039198065.1. GTDB lineage: Bacteria > Pseudomonadota > Gammaproteobacteria > Pseudomonadales > Azotimanducaceae > CALHVX01. The sequence goes on along the minus strand of JBCCTU010000009.1, from coordinate 39,647 downwards.
CCGCCCCATTGCTGCAGGGTGGTGCGCTCCATGGCGACTGGCGCTGGGATCTCACCCAAGCCGCGGGATACGCGAGCCTTGCCCTTTTCGCCGCGACGCTCGTCGTCCCGGGAGTCGGTGTGCTGCAACCGCGCCACCGGCGCTTAGGAGAAACTGCCGCGATGCTGCTTGCGGCGCACGTGCTCTGTGCGCTGGTGCTCGAACCCTGGAGCTTGTACTACCTTAGCTGGGAGTCGCCGGCCTACATGCTGGCGGGGATTGCGGCCGTCGGCTGCGTCGCTGCGCTGCTCCTCACGAGCTATCGGCCCGTTCGTCTTCGGTCTCATGGCAGCTATAGCGCCTTCACCATTTGGCACCGTACGCTCGCGGTCGGTACGGCACTGTTGACGCTCTGGCACGTACTTGGCAGCCGGCTGTTTCTGTCGCCGAGTACGGCATCACTCGTGGTGCTGGCCATGGCGATCGCGTTACTGCCAACGATCGGCCGCAGTCGTTGGCCCACCGGCCGTCGGGTGTTGGCCGTCACCCTGCTCGCCCTCGCCGTCATCCCAGCGTTTCTGCTGCTCGGGTATCGATCCTGATGCGCATGATCCTGCTGCTCCTCGCCCTCGGAGTGCTGCTCGCGACTCTGGTGAGTATGGCGAGCGCTGCGCGCCGAGGGTCACCAGACCTTGAGCCGGTCGGGAACGGCTTCCTGTGGCCGGTTCGTTTCGCCCACGCCGATCATGGAGCCGTCGCCTGCACGACCTGCCACCACGAGTTTCTCGACAACTCCGGTGCGGGTCTGTGTTTTGATTGTCATCGGACTGCGCCGGCGACGCGCCAGCATTTGGAACATCACTTCCACGCGCTCTGCCGCGGCTGTCACGTCAACACGCGCCTCGACGGCGACGCTGCAGGCCCCGTCCGTCGCTGCAGCGCCTGTCACGCACGGGACGACGAACCCTGACCTCCCTGACATGGAGTCGAGGCTCAGGCGTCGAGCGTGCCGTCTTTACCTTCTGGGCCTTCCCGGCCATCCGGGCTGACACGTGTGCCATCTGGACCGTCGGTATCGGCGCGCGCATCTGTACCGGAGCCCGCGTCGGCGGGTGGTTGGGTTGTCGATCGGGTCCGGTCCGTCGCAGTCGAATTCGCTGCCGGTGGCCGGCCCTCTCGCAGCAACAGATCGTTGTAGAGCACGATCATTGAGCCGACCAGCAACGGCAGCAGCACAACGCCGCTGAGCCAGTGAATCAAAAAGGTGATGAACTGCGACAGCAAGCCATCGCCGGCCCGGGCAAGCAGCTCAAGCGGCAGCAGCAGCAGGCTAAGCACAGCACTGGCCGCTATTGCGATCACAGCGATGAACAGCAGGGAGATCCCGACGTGGAACCAACCGGCGCGTAACACCAACTCCGTACTTCGATACAGTGCCGCCCAGGGACTGCTGCGCTCGACGATCGGCACATAGCTGTACACGCAAAAGGCGACGAAAAAAAACACCCCCGGTACCACGAACATGAAGACACCGAGGGTCACGAGTACCAGTGCAGCCAGCGTCGCTAAGGCCAAGGGAGCCATGAGCTCCGCCGTTTGGAGCAAGGCAGCCCCGAGGCGAGCCGGAGCGCCCCGCAGTACCTGCATCAACAGGCTCGTCGTCGCCAGTGTGCAGGCCAGCATGGTGAACTGTGCCACCGCCAACCAGAAGGCTGCGGTTTCCGCCTCCGCGGGCAGCGGCTGATTGGCGTTCAGCTCGCCGACCTGTTCTAAGGCTGAACCGAGCAGCGTTGCTGCCAGCCCGTAGGGCACAGCGATCCGCAATACGCCGGGAGCCACAGCAGCGAGCGTCCGCCGATACAGCACGAGCCCCTGATTGACGATCTGTGCCGGGCTCAGGACAACGGAGGAAAGCGCCGGCGATACGGCTTTGGGAGGTGGATCACGGGGATCAAACGCGCTCATGAGCGCAGCCTGACCGCTGTAACGATGAGAGGCAAGCGGCGCGCTACCGGACCAGATCCGTACCGCGGGGGTCTTAGGCGCATTACCGAACAACGTCGGCTAGCATGAGGGTATGACAGATCTGAATCGCATCGGTATCGCTATCGAAGCAGAGCTACTGACCGCGTTCGACGCCTATCTGGCGGAACGTCAGTACCCGAGCCGCTCCGAGGCCTTTCGCGATCTCATTCGCGACGCCCTGGCGCAACAGGCACAACCCGCGGCCGGCGATCGCGTCGTCGGGTCCGTCACGCTGATCTACGATCACGCGACTCGCCAGCTTGGCGACCGAATGACGAGTCTGCAGCACGATCATCATCACGTCGTGCTGTCGAGCATGCACGTGCACCTGGACCACAACCTGTGTCTGGAATCCATTGTGCTCCGAGGACGCTTTGAGGACGTCAAGCGCGTCGCGGACGGCTTGATCGCGATGAAAGGAGTCCATCACGGTCAACTGGTTCTGAATGCCCTCACTTCCTAAGGGTCGAGACCCGCGTTCGCACACTTTGCAAGTTCGTGCTACGCAAAGATTCATGCTAGCGTCGCCTCTCCTGACTGGAGTGATTATGACCGCGAGCCTTCTTGGCTTCTTACTCGGCCTAAAGCACGCCCTCGAAGCCGATCACCTGGCAGCCGTTGCAGCCCTTGCTGCCGACGAGGTTAGTCCTTGGGGCATGGTGCGACAGGCGTTTTACTGGGCACTTGGACACAGTCTGATGCTACTGCTGGTTGCGGGCAGCCTCCTCGCCCTCGGTGCCACACTTGCGCCCCAGCTCTCTGCCGCCTTAGAAACAGCCGTCGGTGTTGTCCTCGTCGTGCTGGGCCTGCGTCTCGTGCTTCGCAACAGCCGCTGGGGCACACGCTGGCAGCCGGCACTGGCCGCGGGGGCGGACGTGACGCCTACGGTTCGCGATTCCCGACCTGCGCTTTTGATCGGCATGCTGCACGGTACTGCGGGGTCGGCTGTACTTATTCTGATCACCATGCAGGCAAGCCAGTCCTTCGGTCACGCGGTCGGTTACATCGCGCTGTTCGGACTGGGCTCCATCGCCGGCATGCTCTGCGTTTCAGGCGTACTCGCCCTCCCCCTGCGAGAGCTGCGCCGCAACCCCAAGCATTGGCCTCTGCTGGAGCGGGTCCTGGGTGCAGCTACGGTCGTCGTCGGGTTGATGCTGGCGCTGTCGACGATCAGCGGCGGTAGCTGATTCGGGCACCTGCGCCCAAGGATCCGAAGACGGCGCTGAAGGTGTTGCACTCACGCTACGTCGCGCTCGACGTTCTGCGGTGCTGCAAGCACTCCCTCAAACAAAAAAGCCACCGGCAGTGCCGGTGGCTCTAGCAGGAGCGGGCCACCGAGGCGGAGGCCCGTCGCTCGATGGTTCCGCCTTAAAGGCGTACGTCGAACTGCAGGAACAGCTGTCGGCCGCGAGCATAGTTGAGGATCGTGTCCGGAAGCCCCTGGTTGCCCGGCAACAGGGTGTTGCTGTCGGTACCAGAGAACGGACGACCGCCGGAGGTGACGACGTAAAGCTCGTCACCGAGGTTGCGACCCATGAGCGACAGACGCCAACGACCGTCCGCTGAGCCGAGGAACACGCGTGCGTTGAAAAGATAGAACGAATCCTGAATCCAACCCACGGGATCCTCGTTTTGCGTCTCATATTCGTCGGTGTACGACATGTTCAAGCTGTAGCCCCACTCGAGCCCGTTCGGGCCGAAGGGTCGCGCATAGTCGACGCCGACGTTGTAGGCCACATCGGCCGCCCCAGAAGTGGCACGTCCGTCGAGGTCATACTGCGCAATGACCGCAGGATCGGTGATGCCAAGCGGCGGCTCGGGCAGAAACGAATCGCTAAACTCGGCGTCAAGAAACGAAACTGCGCCGTAGACGGTCATACCGTCAATGTTTGGCAACCAGGTGAAGTCGACCTCGAGGCCTTGAGACGTAACTTCACCGGCGTTCTCCGTGTTGAACTGAACCGCTGTGGTGTTGAAGGTCTGCACCTGCAGGTCTTCATACACGTAGCGATACGCGGTGACGTCCAACCGCAGGCTGCCTTCGAGGAACCGGCCTTTCATACCGGCTTCAAAGCCCTCACCGGTTTCCGTATCGAAAATCAACGAACCAAAGTCTCCGCTCGCTGCAGCGCCGGCGAGTGACGCGCTCGGCAGAGCGCTGTTGTCGACACCGCCCGCCTTGTAGCCGGTCTTGTAGGCAGCGAAGAGATTGATCTCGTCGGTCAGTGCGTAGAGGGCGCTGAATTCCGGCGTCACCTGATCGTCTTCAAACTCAATGTTGCCGGAGTTGAAACCCACGTCGATGCCTGCAAAGAGGCCGGCAAAAATCGGTGAGGTTTTGAAGAAGTTATGCAGCTCAGGCAGATTGATGACCTGCGTCCGTTCTTCTTCGGAATAACGTGCACCGGCTGTCAGTTCCAAACGATCCGTTACGTTCCAGGAAACGCTCGCAAACACCGAAGACGTTTCTGAATCGGTGGTGTGGACTTTACGCCAATCGCTCGTCAAGCCCGTAAGCGGATCGGCAGCACTGCCAGTAAACAGTGCGGCGAACTGAGCCGCCCCAACGGCGTGCTGGGCCGAGTCGAAAATGAGTTCGCGATCCTGGTAGAACGCGCCGAGCAGGAAGCTCACGCTGTCTCCAAGCTGGCCAGCAAGGCGAAACTCCTGGGCGAAGGCCTCAGTTTCGTTGATGGTGAAGTTGGTGCCGAACGCAGGCTCGTCGTAGCTGTAGCTGTCTCCGCCTTCTTCTTCGAGTAGGAAATAGCTGGTTACAGAGGTAAAGGACAGGTTGTCGCTAACGTCCCAATCGAGCTGCAGTCGAGTGAGATTCGTATCGAGAGATTCGAACGGCCGGTAGTTTTCGAAGCCGGTGAAATTTGCTCCGTGAACCGGATTCGGGTCACCGAGCGTGGTGATTCCATCGTTCGAGTTACAGTCGTAGCCAGGGTCTAGCGAAGCACCCCCGAAGTTGGTCGTCTGTGGCGTACCGCCCGGGCACCAGATGTCATACGGCCCGACTGCGTTGTCGGCCTCGCGCTCGGTGAAGGTCGTCTTAAAATTCGCGGTAAACGTATCCGTCGGATTCCAAGCAAGCGTCAGTCGATACGAGAGGTCGCGCTCGCCCATCGTGTTATCGGACGCCGTCGGGGAGTCGTTAAGCCAGAACTCATCGGCTTCACTGTAACGAAACGCAAAGCGGGCTCCGAGCGTGTCTGTCAGTGGCCCGGAGACGTACCCATCGACGAAGTTGCCTTCCTGCTCGAACTCGAGCCCGCCGCCAATGCGTCCTTCCCACTGATCCGTCGGATCGGCTGAGCGGAAGGCAACCACGCCAGCCGTTGCACTCTTACCAAAGTAGAGCGACTGCGGCCCTTTGAGGACGTCGACCTGGGCGAGGTCCATGAACGCCGACTGCACCATGCGCATCCGCGCAACTTGAACGCCGTCGATGTCGAGCGCCACGGCCGAGTCGAAGGCCGCACTGATGGCCGAGCTGCCGACGCCGCGGAGGTTTAACGTGCCGCCGGAACCGGAACCGCCGGTCTGAATGTTGAAGTTCGGGATTCGCTCGGCAATTTCCTGCGGCTGATCGAGCTGAAAGTTATCCAGCTGATCACCGCCGACGGACGTAATGGTTACCGGTACGTCCTGCAGCGTTTCGTCTTGGCGTCGAGCCTGTACGACCACTTCTTCGAGCACTCGCCCATCACTGGACTCCACGGCCACCGCAGAAGTGGTGAACCCGACGCTCGAAGCGGCACCAACAACGACGCACCCGAGCGCACGACCGACATACCGCCGGCGTTGAACTGCGTTCATGTAAAACTCCCCTGATTGTTTATCGTGGTACTGCGTGACGGTGATCTACCCGGATCGGGCAGAGCGTTGTGCAGTGCAGCACGGCGCGATTCAACTGCTGCTGACAGGGGTGAAGGGTCGACGTCCACCAGTGCCCGGGTTCTCTCCATCCGGTCTGACGACGTGCCATCGGCTCGGCTAACGACTGAGTTCTACGCGTGCTGTGCGACCGTTTGTCACTACGTACCACTTCAAATCGGGCGTAGAACACACGGAGCGGCGCCGCGCGCCTCAGCTGCCGAAACCCCTCTCCCTATGACAGCTAGCCGAAACATAACAGGTTCGCGAGCAGAAACAATCAACAGTGACGGTATTTTCTGTAGCGTTTTTTTTGCGACCTTCCGCCGCTCCACCGCCCGCTGCAGCGGCATCATGCCGTCCGCGGTGCCTGATTCACGCGCTGACGCGCCGCCGCTCGACCCGCTAAATAACCGAAGGTCAACGCCGGGCCCAGCGTTCCTCCGGCACCGGCGTAGACGTGCGCCGTTGGGCCCGCCATTGCATTACCGGCGGCAAACAATCCCTCAATGACAGCGCCGTGCACGTCGAGGACGCGCCCATCGGGATCTGTGCGCGGCCCGCCGTTCGTTCCCAGGGCGCCACTCTTCAGCTCCACGGCAAAGAACGGAGGCTTCTCGAGCGGCCCGAGGGTCGCGGCAGTGCCCGCACGGCTGCGGTCCCCGTAGAACAGATCATAGGGACTCGCGCCGCGCTCGAAATCGGGGTCACGTCCCGCTGCTGCGTGGCCGTTAAACCGCGCGACCGTCGCCTCGAGACTGTCGGCGTCGATGTCGAGGGCCTGGGCAAGCTCAGCAAGCGTCGGCCGCTCAAGGAGCCACGCCGGCGTCGGCTGGCCCGGCATCAGCGGACCCACCGGGTACCGTTCCCGGAAGGTTGCATCAAAGACCAGCCAGCACGGCAGGTTGACGGCATCGTAGGCGTTGGGATCGCGGTAGTGCAGTGCCCCGGCCAGGGCTGAGTAGTTAGCGGCCTCGTTACAGAACCGTTGTCCGCGCCGGTTGACGATCAGGGAATGCGGCGCGGTTCGTTCAATCAGCACCGGTGCGGCGCGTTGAACGCCAAACCAATCATCGCCAGGAATCGCCAACGTCGGTGCCCACCAGGCACTGGTCATATTGCCGAGCTGCGCGCCAACGCTCATCGCCAGGCGCAGGCCATCACCGCGGTTGGTCGGCGGCGACGCCGGTGCGTCAAGGGGGCCTCTCAAAAACGTGCGGCACAACGCTTCGTCCCATTCAAAACCACCGGTGCAGATGAGCACCCCACCGCGCGCTTCAACGCGAATCGACCCAGACTCCGAACGTACCTCGACGCCGATCACCCGTTCGCCCTCGCGCTGCAGCCCGACTACGTCGGTGTTGAGTTCAGGCTCGATGTCGCGTGCCAGACAGGCTTCGAGCAGCGCACCAACCAGGGACTGACCGAAGCCACGCTCATCGGCCGCCAGCCGCTGCGCGATCGTTTCGGTACCGAGTTGGCCGGTGCCGCCACCGAGGGGCGTCTCGCCAAGCTTCAACCGATAAGGATTGCCGTTATCGCGGACCCGCTCGCGCCACGGACCCAAACGCTCGAAGCTGAACAAGCCGCTGTCGAGTGCACGGCCACCATAGGGCAACGCACCCGGGCGGTCGAGGTAGTAGTCGGGGTAGCCATCGAGGACTTCCCATTCGAGCGCCGTGTGCTGTTCAAGGAAGCGCAGCGCTTCTGGCCCCTGATCGACAAACGCAGTAAGCACCGATTCATCCAACGCGTCTCCGGCGAGACTGCGAAAGTAGGCCAGCGCCGCATCACGACTGTCGTTTTGGCCAGCCCGCCGCATGGCTGGGTTGTCCGGCACCCAAACCACGCCGCCAGAGATGGCGGCGGAACCGCCGACCAGGGCAGACTTTTCAAGCACCCGCACCCGGGCGCCGTGTTCATGTGCACTGAGCGCAGCTGCCAACCCGCTGGCGCCAGCACCGAGTACAACGACGTCACACGGCTCCGTAGACGTTCCCATGGCGAGCTCCCGCACTTCTTAAACACGCCTAACGTCGAAAACACTGCCGCCGGTGTCAAGGGGACGAAGAAAGCGGGTAGCGATTCCACCCTATCGCCGTGGATCGAAATCCGTACACTGCCAACACGTAAGCGTTGGGTATCGTTAGGTTGGGGAATCCAAAACGTGACTGACTCGTTAAGCAGCTACAGCGCCTTTCCGTTCGAGCACGACGGTCTCGAGCGCACCGTGTATCGGCGCGGATCTGGCCCCGCGGTGGTGATCATGCATGAAATGCCCGGTCTGCATCCGCTGGTCGTTCGCTTCGCCGATCGGTGCGTCGAAGCCGGGCTAACGGCCTATCTTCCGAGCCTGTTTGGCACCCCGGGTGAAGCCGTGAGCCGAGGCTATCTGGCGCGTGAAATGTTGAAAGCGATCTGCGTGCGGCGAGAATTCACGGTGTGGGCAACAGATCGCTCAAGCCCAATAGTCGACTGGTTGCGGGCACTCTCCCGGAAAGCGCACGCCGACTGCGGCGGTGCCGGTGTCGGCGCCGTCGGGATGTGCTTTACCGGTGGTTTTGCCCTGGCAATGATGACGGAACCGGCAGTCGTCGCCCCGGTTCTGTCGCAGCCGTCGTTGCCGCTGGCGTTCGGATTCGGTGCCAAACGACGTGCGCGGGCCATCGATGCCTCAGCCGATGAAATCCGTTGCGCCCGGGAGCGCTTGACCGCCGACGGAGAAAAGCTGCTGGCGCTGCGCTTCGAAGGCGACCCCTTCGTTCCACCGGAGCGCTTCGACTATCTCGCCGAACAGCTCGGTGACACCTTCGATCCGGTCGTACTGCCTGCGGCAGCAGCACCGGCTGACGCCGATCCACCGGCCCACAGTGTGCTCACGATTCACCTCGACGACAGCGACCCCGAAGGCCCCACGCGACAGTTGGAACAACGGGTCATCGGCTTCTTTCAGCGGCGCCTGAACAGTGCCTGACGCGAGACCCAACCATCCTCACCGATGCGCTAAGCGATGCAATGACCGATGCAGTGACCGACGCAATGACCGATAGCCCCTACCCCGAACACTGCTCCGCCTACCCGGAGCTCGGCTTCTATGCGTTACCGGGTCACAGCCGGTCACCGCGGGATGCTCTGCGTCAAACACAGGATGCCGAACAGCTTGGTATCGGCAACGTCATGATCTCAGAGCGCGCTGACTACAAAGAGATCGCCGCGCTCTGTGGAGCCATTGCGGCTGTCACGGAATCCATAACCATCGGCACCTCGGCCACAAATCAGAACACTCGGCACCCGGTGATTACCGCGTCCATGGGTTCGACCTTGAACCGGCTGTCAAACGGTCGCTTCGCCCTGGGACTGGCGAAGGGTGTAAACCTGCGCTGGAAGGCCATGGGCCTACCCACCGTCACCTACGAGCGGGAGCGCGAGTTCGTCAGCGTGCTCAAGCGCCTGTGGCGCGGTGAAACGATCACCGCTTATGAGGGAGCGCTCGGGTCTTTCGCTCAGCTCAGCCTGGCTCCATACATAAACGAAGACATCCCCATCCTCTATGTGGGCTTTGGTCCGAAAAGCCTCGAACATGCCGGTCGGTACTACGATGGCGTACACCTGCACACGTTTATGGGGCGACAGGCTCTGGAAACGGCCATCGCGCAGGTGCGCGCGGGCGAAGCCGCCGCCGGTCGCCCCCGAGGCTCCGTCAAAGTCTGGACCGTGCTCGCCACGGGCTGCGAAATCGACGACAAAACCTACCTGAAGTACATCATTGCGAGACTCGTCACCTACCTGCAGATCCCCGGCTACGGCGACATGCTGGCCCAGATCAACGGTTGGGATGCCGACGACGTCGCCCGACTGCGCACCAGCAAGGCCGTGCAGCAGGTCGGTGGCCTGGTCGACAGTGTCGCCAGCCTGTCGCAGCTCGCGGAGATCGAACCGTTGGTCCCCGAGCACTGGCGAGAAGCGGCCCTTGGAACGCCGAATCAGTGTGCGGCCCGCTGGCAGGCGGAATTCGATGCCGGTGCCGACGGCGTCATCATTCACGCCAGCACACCGGAGCAGTTCGAGCCGGTACTCACCGCCTACGCACAACAACGCAACGGCGAGCGCTTTGCCGGCCGCACCAACCGCCCCGCTTAATCGCACCCCGGCCGCGCGTTACACGCGGAAAGGAGACTCCATCATGGCTACCCCATCACCCTCGGTTGCGACGCAGGAACGCACGCTCGGCGCATCGGAAATTCTCGTGCACTATCTCGCCCGGCACATGGTGCGGCTGATCGAATTCGACGGTCCGGTTCAGCCCGAGCTGTTGAAACAAGCCGCCGAACGTCAGGTCGCGCTGCGACCGATGCTTCGCAGCCGCATCGTGCAGCCGGATCCAGCGCAGCGACCCCACTTCGTGCTCGAATCGGAATTGCCACCCACCTTCACCGTGCATGAACGACGCGGCCCGGGTCACTGCGTCGAGGTGTTCAATCAAGAGCTGAACACACCCTACGACATGAGCACCGACGCGGTAGTGCGCATCCATCTGCTCAAAAATCCCGACCAGGGCGGGGAGATCATTCTCACCTGCCCTCATTCGGCCTGCGACGGGCGATCGCTGTTTCAGTTTTGCACACAGCTGCTCGACGACTACGAAGCGTTGGTGCGCGGTGAGGTCCGGGACCTCGGCCCCGCAAAGGTGTCGCTCAATCCGTCGGTCGAAGACGTGTTGCCGGAAGAGCTCAATGCCCGGGGCGAGCAACTGGTCGCTGACCTGCTCGCCAAGGAGAGTCAACTCCCAACGATTCTGCCCTGGCCATCGGAACGTGGCGACTCCGATGCGCCCATGGAGACCCGACTCGTGCCCTTCGACCTGGACGCTGAGACAGTCACTCGGATCCGCAGCAACGCACGCGCCCAGGGAACCACCATGCACGGCGTCCTCGGCGCCGCGGCGACGCTGGCGGCGGATGACGTGATCAAGCCACCGACCGATGCCCATATTGGCCTGACGACCACCATCGATCTGCGCGGCAATCTGGCTCAACCGATTCCGACGGAGGACCTCGGCATCTACGCCGCCACGCTCTCAACCCGACACCCCGACGTCAAAGGTATGAGTCGCTGGCACCTAGCCCAGGACGTTAAACAGCAGGTCACCGACGGTATGGCCCGCGACGACCACTACACGTTTGTTTACATCGGCGAACTGTACGTCGAGAACACCACCAGCGACGACGCGCCACCGATGATGACGATCGCCCTCGCGAACCTCGGCGCGCTGTCGCTGGAAACGGGGCAGTCTTCGCTGGGGCTGCGCTCACTGCGTGGCGCGCTGAACCTACACCCGAGCACTTGGCCCTTCATTTCCCTAAACGCTGTCGGCATAAACGGCCGCCTGGCGATGACCGCTGTGCACCAATGGCCAGAGATCTCTGACGCCGCTGCGAACGCGTACGTTTCGGCGATGCTTAGCTATCTCAACTGGTTCGCTGACAATCCCGTGGACGGCGGCTGAGATGCAACGACAGATCAGCCGTCGATGCGGTCTTCAGACGTATCGACGCTACCGGGCCAGGCCGCGCTGGCAAGCGCCTGCACGCGACGAACGGTGACCTTCGGATCCGCGTCGGCCCAGACCGGATCCTCCAGGCGAATAACGCGGCGATCGTAGTTGAGGGTTACCGGTAAGATCGGGACCTCAGCGCCATACGCAACCTGCGCAAAACCCGTCTTCCAGCGCCGAACCGCGCTACGCGTCCCTTCCGGTGTGATACCAAGGATCAGCTGTTCCCGATGCTGAAACAGCGCTACCAGATCACCGACGAGTCCGCGAGTTGACGCACGATCAACAGCGATGCCACCGAAGCGTCGGAGCGGCGTTCCAAAGGGAAAGCGAAACAGCGTGTGCTTAGCGAGAAACGACGACCTTAGGTTGAGTGCAAAGTTAACGGCAACGGTGAGCACGAAATCGTAATTCGTGGTGTGCGGAGCTACAGCGACGATGAGCTTGGGTTCGTCCGGCCATTGCCCTTCGAGACTCCAGCCGGTGAGGCGTAGGAAACGTCGCCCAAACCAGCGCACGAAAGCCCCGCCGCGACGCGGCGCCCGCGGGCCCGGCTCAGGCCAGGGCGACGCAGGAGCATCGGTCATCCGCCGGCAGCCTGCATTGCAAGCCGCCCCTCAATGGCCGCGATCACGATGTCACGTCGGCGGTTGTAATCATCCCCGTCGGCCGAGTTCCAGGCCCCGTGAGTGGCGATGACAACGCCACTGTCAGGGTTGATGTAGATCGTTTGACCAAAGATTCCAAGTGCACTGAACGCAGGGCTTTCGTCGTTAAGCCACCAAAAGTAGCCGTACTCGGAGTAACCTTTTGACGGTGTGCGGGACGCGGCCATCCAGCCCTCGGGTAACACCCGAGTGCCGTCGGCGAGGACGCCATCGCCAAGAGCGAACAGTCCGAGGCGCGCGTAATCACGCAGCGTCGCGTTGATGCAGCAACCGCCAAACTCACCACCACCAGGCTCAGTCAGATTCCAGAACGCGTCCGCACCCATGCCATAAGGTTTCCAGATCTTCTCCGACAGGTAGGTCGAGAGATTGTTGCCGATAGCGGAGCGTACGAGCGTTCCGGCAAGGTTCGTTTCAGCGCTGTTGTAGTTAAACCGTTCACCGGGCGGTGCCACGCGTTCTTTTGCCCGCAGATGCTCATAGAGCGGCAGGGTTGCGTAGTTGGCGCTCGCGACGTCCGACTGCGGATCAGCGTAGTCCTCGTTCCAGGCCACACCCGACGCCATCTGCAACAGATCTTTAACCGTTGCACCTTCATAACCGGAGTTACGAAGTTTCGGCAGATAGTCAACGACCGGATCATCGACGCTTGTGATGTAACCGTCGGCAATCGCCGCCCCGGTGAGCATCGCAACCACACTTTTTGCGACGGAGAACGAAATCCAGCGCGTAGCAGCCGAGTTACCAAACCCGTACCCCTCGTAGACGACGGCGCCGTCCTTGAGCACCAAAAAGCCCGCATAGCGATCCGCTTCCAGGAAGGCATCAAGACTGAGTCGTTCGCCGTCGAGATCAATGGCCAGCGATGCGCCGTCAAGTTCCTCAGCCGCCGGTGGCAACGGCAACGTCGCCTCACCGGCGGCGATCCGCCGAGTCGCGGCCAGTTCCTGCTGGCGCCGGAAAGCGTCTACCTGCGCGTTACCGCGCAGGAACAGGATCTCGCCTGGCTCGGCTACTTCGACAGCGGGTGCTTCCGCCGCCGCAGCGCTGTCCGCTGCGGCCGTGGTGTCCGCTGCTGCGGCACAAGCCAGCTGGATGCTCGAGAGCGTTGCCAGCCCAAAGGCGGCCAGCCACCGCTCCGTCGAGGCCATCAAAGGCGCTCGATAATGACCGCTGGCGCCATGCCACCGGCGGCGCACATGGTAATGAGCGCACGCTTGCCACCGCTGCGCTCCAGTTCATCGAGCGCGGTGCCGATGAGGATCGATCCGGTGGCGCCAATCGGGTGGCCAAGGGCCATCGCTCCGCCGTTGACGTTGACCTTTTCGCGATCAAGTTCGAGGTCGCGAATGAACTTCTCAGCCACGACCGAGAATGCTTCGTTGATTTCAAACAGATCAATGTCGTCGAGGGTGAGGCCGGCGCGCTCGAGCACTTTCTTCGCCGCCGGCACCGGTGCGTTGAGCATGAGCGTTGGGCAGTCGCCCATGTTTGCAGTCGCCACAATACGAGCCCGAGGGGTAAACCCGTGCCGTTTGGCTGCCGCTTCGGAGGCAAGCAGCAAGGCGGCGCTGCCGTCGACAACACCGGATGAGTTACCGGCGTGGTGCACGTGGTTAATACGGCCTTCGAGCTGCGGATACTTGCGCGTAATCAGATTGCCGTAGGTGTTGCCTTTATCGTCGACGGGCAGTCCCGCGAAGGCGTCGAAAACCGTTTTCAGTTCGGCCAGGCTCTCCATAGTGGTTCCCGGTCGCGGGAACTCTTCGCGATCAAGCGCAAGCGTGCCGTCCGGGTTGTTTACCGTCACCAGGCTTTTGGCGAATCGGTTCTCTTCAAGCGCCCGGGCTGCACGCTGCTGACTGACCACGGCAAGCTGATCGACAGCTTCCCGATCGATGCCTTCAAGCGTTGCGATCGCATCGGCGCAGACACCTTGCTGCGACTGCGGGTGCAGTTCACGGAGCTCCATGTTGTCGCTGTCGAGCATCGGCGGTTTGGACGGATCCGCAGTCGCGCTGGTATAGCTCATCATCTCCGTGCCGCCGGCAATGACCACGTCTTCCATGCCCGACATGACCTGCGCCGCGGCCAGGTTGACCGTGGTAATGCCGGAACCGCAGAACCGGTCGAGGGTCACACCGGAAGCTTTCGTGTCGTAGCCTGCGAGCAACGCCGACATGCGGCCCAGGTCAGCACCCTGAGCGCCACGCTGTGAGCTGGTGCCCCAGATCACATCGTCTACGGCACTGGTATCAAGGTCGTTGCGCGCCGCCAGCGCCTTCAGCACCGTGGCGCCTAGGTGCTGCGGGTGCAGGTGCGCAAGCGCACCCCGACCCTGTTTGCCGATTCCGCGCGGGGTCCGGCAGGCGTCAATGATGAATGCATCGGTCATAAGGTTTCTCCCATCCAAAATTTTCGACGGCCCGCATGGTACCGTTTCTGGCAATCCCCGGGCCAGGAACCCCTTATGCCCTTCTGCCTCCGAAGTCGTCCGCCCAGCCTGGTCCTGCGACGGACCGCAGCGGACATGGTGGCCGTGGCTGCGAGGTGAAGCTCTTTAGCGGCAGCCGCCGGCCCGTCGCCCTCGGCCCCTACCCAGCCGAACGACTCAAGCGCCTCGACGACAGTCCATACATCACGGCCGAGCTGCCGGTACCCGCACCGTCAACCTTTGACGGACCACTGCAGGCTGTCGAGTCCGCCTACGCCCCCTTTCCCGACGAACCGATCGCCCCGCGCTCACCGGCACTCACGGCGGACCCCGGTGCCCGGGCTGCGCTGCTGAAGTCTGCCGCGTTTTTTTACGATGCCGCAGCGGTGGGTTGCTGCGCCACTGCGAATGGCCATGCCCTGGTGGTGTTAAGCGAAAACCCGGGTACATGTGCCACCGGAACACTCGCCGCTCACTGGACCCTGGGAGCGGAGCAGAGACTGCTGAATCTTCGCGCGCGCGAGATCGCCACAGTGCTCGCTACCTATCTGCGGAAACTCGGCTACGCGTCCAACCTGATCACCGACCGACACCAGCTTGCGGACCTGGGCGTGCGGTCCGGCGTGCTCCTGCAACGCGCGAACCGGCTTGAGAACCCATTTATTGGCACCAGCTTCGGCATCGTCGCGATTACAGCGGAACTCGAACTGGCCGTGGATCGGCCACTGGATCCGAACGCCGGCAGCGCTTTGGCGCAGGCAGGGTGGCACTGGCTGCTCGGCATCGGCGGCTGCCGTTCGTTACTCGAGCGCTGGCGGTCACGGCAGCGCCCTGACCATACCAGCCGCTACCCGATGGAGCGGTTGCGACGGGTTACGCAACCGACCACGGTGATCCACGCTGACGAAGTGCCTCGCGTTGCCATGCGCGCGAATTTTTTTACCCGTGCCGGCCACGGCGATCTCGGCCCTAAAGCGCGCGGACAGATGCCGAACTTTGTCGATAAAGAACCGCTTGGTGCATCGACCCGAGCGCAGCAGGCCGCGCTGTTGCCGCTGCAGGAGGGAACACCCTCGCACCCGCGCGATGCAATCACGGAACGTGCTTGGCGCAGCGATCGATCAGACGCCGTCAAAAGCCTCGGCTACTGGCTCGGCGCAGACCTGGTCGGGATGTGCGAGGTTCCCAGCTACGCCTGGTATTCGCACGATGACGCCGGTGAACCGATCCGCACCCGCCACCGCTACGCCATTGTGCTGTTGCTCGATCAGGGCTTCGATACTATGGAAGGTGGCTCCGGTGACGACTGGATCAGCGGCAGCCAGTCCATGCGTGCCTACCTGCGAGGCATGGAAATCGCCGTCCTGCTCGCCGCTCACCTGCGCAAGCTCGGCTACCCGGCCAAGGCCCACAGCAACGCCTACGGGGAAGTGCTGCAGCTACCGCTGCTGCTGCAGGCGGGCCTCGGCGAGCTCTCGCGCATCGGCGAAGTGGTACTGAATCCGTTCGTAGGGCCGCGCTTCAAGTCTGCGGTGGTCACCACCGACATGCCGCTCGCCGTAGACCAACCGATCGACTTCGGGCTTCAGGACGTGTGCCGAAAGTGTCGCAAGTGCGCGCGAGAATGTCCGTGCAACGCCATCAGCTGGGACGACCCGGTCATGTTCAATGGCTACGAAATGTGGAAGCCGGACGTAGAGCGGTGTACTCGCTATCGCCTGACCAACGCGCGCGGCGCCGCCTGCGGACGCTGTATGAAAACCTGCCCCTTTAACCACGAAGGACTGCCGATTCAACGGCTCGCGCTGCGCGCGGCGATCCGCCTGCCGGCGCTCCGCGGACCGATCGCGCGCCTCGACGATCGGCTTCGCCGCGGACGCCGCAATCCGGTGAAGAAGTGGTGGGCGGATCTGGAAATGATTGATGGCAGGGCCGACACACCGCCAGCTGGCGTTAACGCCCGAGACCTCTCCCTCGATAAAACCAAACCCACGTCACCGATTGCGTACTACAACGCGGCAGATAACCCTCCGGCAGATGCTGAAAGCGCAGTGGCCGTTGACCGCTCCGCTGCGCTTAAGGCTGTGCAGCTGTTGGAAACCCCCGCAGAAGCAGTCGCGCGACGAGCGCGCGGTGAGCCACCGCCGGCGCACTATCGGGCGCCGGACCCTTAGCCGGGTCGAAAGACCGGCGCTAATGGAAACGAGTGCGTAACGGACGGAAAGACTGTCATGACCCAGGCAAGGTTCTACACCCCAACCTACGCGAGCGGCACCTATGACCTGCGAGTAACGCGGGCTGCAACCGTCGGTCCGGCGGCAAACAAGTTCCTGATGGGCGGGGTGAGCTTTGCTGCGGCCCTGCAGGCGCTGGAGGAATCGTGTGAGCGACCCACGCTCACCGCGAGCGCGCAGTTTCTGTCATTCGCGCGGCTCGACGATACCGTTCGCATCGAGCCGCGCGTGCACTCCGCGGGCAGGACCGTCACCCAGGCAAGCGCGGTGTCGCGGGTCGGACAGCGCGAGGTTCTGCGCGTGCAGGCCGCCCTCGGCGCACGTCCCGCGGAGGCTCTGCAGCAGTTCGTGACACCACCGCCGGTGCCCCTGCCCATGGACTGCCCACCGCCGGACAATGACCTGCTCACGGGAGACGACCTGGGATCAAAAGTCGAAAAGCGGCGCCGTCACGAAGACGAAACGGCAGGCATCGGCAGGCATTGGATTCGTTTGAGAGACTGCCCCCTCTCCACGGCCTCCGTTGCGATCATCGCCGACCACCTTGCCGGTGCGCTGGCCCGGACTCGAGGATCAGCAAGCCTCGACAATCAGCTTCGAATGGTCAGCCAACCGGAAACCGACTGGCTTCTGTGCGATACGACCATGGCCGCCTTTAGCAATGGCTTCCTGCACGGCACAACGCACCTCTTTGCCGAAGATGGCAGCCTTGTTGCCATCGCAAGCCAAACGGCTGCCCTGCCCACCCAAGGCGGCGCGTGGGCGCAGTCTCACGTACGGCAGAAGCTGAACTAGCGCGCGTCACGCTGAACGTTCCCAGATCGGGGGATCACCGATCTTCTCGAGCAGGTAATCGATGAACACCCGCACCTTTGCTGTGAGCACGTTCGATCGCGGGTAAACGAGCCAGATTGCAGACTCGTCAGCAACTTCATAGTCCGGCAGAACGCGAACCAGCGATCCGTCACGAAGATCGTCGTATACGTTCCACCAGGAATTCATGGCGATGCCCACGCCGGCTTTTGCCGCAGCGCGCATGGTCGCTCCGTCGTCACAGACGACTCGACTGCTCACACCGTCCGGTGGAAAGGTGCATGCCCGCTGGCCGTCGCCAGCAACAAGCTTCCGCGGCTGGGTGTTAACGAAGGTAAGCAAGCGCTGTTCCGCCAGGTCGTCCGGTGTCGCAACAGTCCGCGAGCGCTCTAGGTACGCGGGGGCTGCACACAGAATCCTGCGATCCTTCGCGAGCCGTCGCGCCCGCAGGCTCGATTCCTCGATGGCGTAGTTGCGCAGCGCCAGATCGAAAGCGCCCTCGATCAAATCAGCTTGGGTATCGGACAGCTTGAGCTCCAAATCGACCGCCGGGTAGCGATCCAGGAACTCGGGAAGAATCGGTGCAACGTAGCGTTGAGCAAAGGTGCTGGAGGCCGCAAAACGCAGCGTGCCCGTGACCATCGCGGAGCGCTGCCCCAATGCCGCCAATGACGCCTCTTCCTGCGCCAAGATTTCCCGCGCAAAGGGCAGAAACTCCGCGCCTTCGATTGACAAACGAACCCGCCGGGTCGAGCGGTGGAACAAATCCGCACCGAGTTCGCGTTCGAGCTTCGCCAATCGAGTACTCGCCACCGCCGGCGCAAGGCCCAGTTTTCTGCCCGCGGCGCTGATGTTCAGCAGCTCGGCGGCGAGCACGAAGAGTCTGATTGCACGGGTGTCCACGGCCGGCTTCTAACCTGGAGAGCTCCGATTATATTCGTTTCGTGAATACTGATCTATTGAAACGGCCATTTATTCTAAAATATCGAGCGCTTAGCCTGCTTTCTCGTTATCGGCAGCCGGACCGGCTTACCGAAAGGAGGATTCAGACCGTGTACGAGCCCGCATACGTCAACTATCACGTTACCCGCTCCGTCCCTCAGGCGTTTCGCTTCGACGTCAACGGGGAACCCGGGACCCTGGAAGCGCCAGAACTCGAGCGCACTCGGGTGCTGGTCGAAGACCTGCGTGAGACATCCGCCGGTACGAGGTTCGATCACGACGGTCTGGTCTTCACGTCCCACCGCAGCGCGGTTGAGACGTTCGCCGACTCGGGTGGCTGGCAGTCAACCTACAACGCGGAGCTCGAAGCGCTCCTCAAGTCGACAATCGATGCGCAGGACGTCCAGGTGTTCGACCACACCATTCGCGTAGACGACCCCACTGCCTACCGCAAACCCGCCCGCAACGTGCACAACGACTACAGCACGACCGGGGCGGAACAGAGACTCGTCGATCTGCTCGGCGCAGACACCGCGCGCGCGTATCAGGACGGTCACTACGGTTTCGTCAACGTCTGGCGCCCACTTGAGCAGCCCGTTGTGTCGTCTCCACTCGGTTTCATTCGGCCAAGGTCCATGCAGGAAGCCGACTGGATGACCATCGATCTGGTCTATCCGGACCGGCGGGGAGAGATTCTTGGAGTGGCTCCGTCACCGACGCACGAGTGGGTGTACCTGTCACAAATGACTCCGGCGGAAGTCGCGATCTTCAGCGTTTACGACAACGGTGCGCGCCCGCACATCGCCCATTCGGCGCTCGATCTGGACGATGAAGCGACCCGACTTCAGGTTCGAAAGAGTATCGAGAGCCGTACGCTCGTTCGGTATCGCTGACGCCTTATGAGCAATACCGCCCGCACAGCAGAGCAATGCCGCTTTGCGCCGTTGAACGCCGGCTACCAACGCTTGTTCACACCCAACCGGCTGACGGTCGGGCTTGTGGTGCCGATCGAACCCTACGGCGACGCAGCCGTTCCATCCCTTGAGCAACACCTGGAGCGCGTGCAGCTGGCGGAGTCGCTTGGCTTCGCGGGTGTCTGGCTCCGGGACGTACCCTTCAACGTCCCGAGCTTTCACGACGCCGGTCAGGTACTGGACCCGTTTACCTATCTGGGCTACCTCGCTGCGGGCACCCGTAAGATCACACTGGGTACGGCGAGCATCATCCTGCCGCTGCGACATCCTGCCCACGTCGCCAAGGCCGCGGCCACGGCAGACGTCCTCTCCAACGGACGACTTGTCCTCGGCGTTGCCTCCGGAGACCGACCCGAAGAGTACCCGGCCCTGAACATCGCCTTCGAGAAGCGCGGCGAGCGGTTCCGGGAAAGCTACGCCTATCTGCGCCACGCGGGCACCGACTACCCCAGCATGAGCAACGGCTACGGTCAGCTCAGCGGATCCATGGACCTGTTACCGAAGCCGACGGCCGGACGCTTACCGTTGCTGATTACCGGTGGCAGCCAACAGTCACCCGACTGGATCGCGGAGCACGGCGACGGGTGGATGACTTATCCGCGGAGCGCCGGGCTGCAGGCAATGGAAATCAAGAACTATCGTCAACGCGTTTCCTCGGCAGGACAGCCGAACAAACCGGTCATGGAACCGCTCTACATTGACCTCACGGAAGAAGAAGCGGGACCGAGCCCGATTCATCTTGGATTTCGATCCGGACCCCGCGCCTTGCTGCGCTACCTCAAGCAGCGGCAGGCCCTCGGCGTGAACCACGTGGCGTTGAACCTCCGATTCGACAGTCACGAACCCGAACGCACCCTTAGAACCCTTGCTGAGCAGGTACTCGCTGAACTCCCCACGTCAACGGACTAACCCTGGACAACGCCATGACCAAAACCATTCTCATCACCGGCGCCACGGACGGCATCGGCTTCGAAACCGCAAAAACCCTGATTTCGCGTGGCCATCGGGTGTTACTGCACGGCCGCAGTGAGAAGAAACTCGACCAGGCCGCCTTGGCGCTTACGGGCAACGGTAACCGCGATCAAACAGAGAGCTACATCGCCGATCTGAGCAGCCTGACGGACGTTGATCGAATGACGCAGGAGATTGCCGCGCGACACGCCACACTGGACGTTGTGATCAACAACGCAGGGGTCTTCGTACTACCGCAACCGCATACCCCATCGGGGCATGACCTGCGCTTTATCGTCAACACGCTAGCGCCGCTGCGGCTCACGACCGCGCTGCTGCCGCTGATGAACAGCAGCGGCCGGGTGATCAACCTATCTTCTGCCGCCCAGGCTGCCGTTGATCTCGACGCCGTGCAGGGCCGTAAGCAGCTAGACGACAGTGCGGCCTACGCCCAGAGCAAACTGGCTCTGACCATGTGGACACTGCAACTCGCTCATACCCTTTCCGGCGACGTGCCCGCCTTCATCGCGGTAAACCCCGGTTCGTTTCTCGCGAGCAAGATGGTCAAAGAAGCGTACGGGCGTGCTGGGAAGAGCCTCGCCATCGGCGCCGACATCCTCAGCCGAGCAGCGCTTAGCGATGAATTCGCAAGTGCATCGGGCCGCTACTACGACAACGACAGCGAACGCTTCGCCGATCCCCACCCGGACGCGCTCAATCCAGCAAAGCGCACGGCGCTCATGCCGGCTCTCGAGGCGCTAGCAGCAGTTCTGAATCACTGACGCGCTATTAACCGACGGGCAGTTAACCGACGGGCAGTTAACCGACGGGCAGTTAACCGACGGGCTGTCTCCGCCGCTCTAGCCCCGAAAAAAGTACTACAACCCACCAAGGACTCAAACATGGTTTACCAGGGCTTCTCTACCTTCACCACGGCTCAACAGGACGGCATCCTTACAGTCACCTTCGATTACGGACCCGTCAACGTCCAGGGCCAGGCCATGTTGGCAGACCTCAACAGCCTGGCCATGCGACTGGAACGCGATCGCGACACCAAAGTTGTGGTGTTCAAGTCAGCAAATCCAGAGATCTGGGTGTGTCACTACGACACGGAGCTGCTCAAGGACATGTCCGATGAGCCGGTCGCGCGTGCCGAGGCCCAGCTGCTGGATCTCCAGGCCGTGTGCGAGCGCATCAGCAAGGTGCCCCAAGCGACCATTGCTCAGCTGGAAGGCTTCGCTCGCGGCGGTGGCCACGAACTGGCGCTCGCCCTCGACATGCGTTTCGCCGCTCGCGGAAAGTTCAAGTTCATGCAGATGGAGGTCGGCATGGGCATCCTGCCCTGCGGCGGTGGTGCATCGCGCATGGCACGGCAAACCGGCTTAGGTCGCGCCCTTGAGATCATCCTCAGCGCCCGCGACTTCACCGCCGACGAAGCGGAAGCCATGGGCACGATCAACAAAGCGCTGGAGCCGGATGAAATCGGCCCCTACGTCGATGCCCTGGCCCAACGCATCGCAAAGTTTCCGGCTGAATCCATCAACGCCTGCAAGCAAATGGTGTACGAGTCCATCGATCGCCCGATTGCCGATGCGCTGAAGGCCGAGGCGTACTGGCTATACCAGGCGACCAGCAAAACTCCGGCCATCAAGCGGTTCACCCTTGCCGATGAGCAGGGACTCGAGCATGGGTTGGAGAACCAGCGCAACTGGAACGAGCTCGTGATGCAGGTTCAAGACATTAATTGAGCACCGCCGCGGGCAGTGGTTGAGGAAACCCGGCGAGTTAACGACCGCTGAAGTTTCCCGGCCGCCGCTCGGCGACCGCCTGTACACCCTCGCGGTGATCGTCCGTCTGCTGTAACCGGTGCTGTTCCCGAGCTTCATGATCCGTAGCCACCTTGACGGCGGCCGCAAGGTCTCCACGAAGCGAACGACGAACCGAAAGCAGCGCGAGCGGCGCGTTTTCGGCGATGCTCCGGGCGTAGGCCAACGCCTCGTCGCGCAATGCATCGGCGTCAACCAGTCGATCAACCAGTCCCAGCGTCGCGGCTTCGTCTCCCGCAACCCGTCGGCCGGTGAGAAACAGGTCGAGCGCCGCTTGCTCCCCAACGAGGCGCGGAAGCGTGTGGGTGAGACCAAAGCCGGGACTGAAGCCAAGCTTTACGAAATTGGCAGTAAAGCGGGCAGAAGGCGAGGCAAAACGAAAGTCGGCCGACAGGGCAAGTCCGAACCCACCTCCGACCGCCGCACCCTGCACTGCTGCGACGACCGGTTTTGCAGTAGCAAACAGCCGCACGGCGTGCCGATAGAGTGGATGCTCCGCGTCGGGGTCCCGGTCCACGGTCGCCTGGCGCGTTGAACTTGAGAAATCAGCGCCGGCGCAAAAGTGTTTCCCTTCGGCCGCGAGCACGATCGCACGACACTGCGGCTCGTCATCGAGCCATTCGTAGGCACTCGCAATGCTGTCGATCAACGCCTCATCGAAGAAGTTGTTCGGTGGACGTCTGAGCTCCACCGTCGCGACATGCCCCGATTCCAGCCGGACCTCGACATCCCCAAATCGTTTGTTCAACCCTGCGTACCTCTCCGCTGGTGACGACCCGGCGACGCGCCGGCCGCCTCAGGACGATCCCAGCTTGTGTCATGAGAGGCAAATGCGTAGCGTCGCCAGCGATCAAAGGAGTCGTCATGCACTACGTCAATTTCGGTAACACGGGCCTCCAGGTGTCCCGCATCTGTCTCGGGTGCATGACCTATGGCGAGGGCGGTCGAGGCACCCATGCCTGGACGCTGTCCGAGGACGAGAGCCGACCGTTGATTCGCCAAGCTCTCGAAGCGGGCATTAATTTCTTCGATACCGCCAACGTGTACTCCGACGGATCCTCGGAAGAGATCGTCGGCCGGGCTTTGAAGGACTTCGCGCATCGCGACGAGGTCGTTATTGCCACCAAGGCCTACGGTCCCTGGCGCAACGGCCCCAACGCCGGCGGTTTGTCCCGCAAAGCCCTGTTTCAGGCCGTCGACGACAGTCTGAAGCGCCTTGGCACTGACTACGTCGATCTACTCCAGATCCACCGCTGGGACTACAACACGCCGATCGAGGAGTCGATGGAAGCCCTGTCCGACCTCGTCGTAAGCGGCCGCGTGCGCTACCTCGGTGCGTCATCGATGTTCGCCTGGCAGTTCATGAAAGCGTTGCATGTTTCAGCGCTCCGTGGACTGAAAGCCTTCGTGTCCATGCAGAACCACTACAACCTAATCTATCGGGAGGAAGAGCGCGAAATGCTGCCCCTTTGCGAAGACCAGGGGATCGCCGTCATGCCCTGGAGCCCGCTGGCCCGCGGCATCCTCGCGCGCCCGTGGAACACGGAAACACAGCGCTCACAGACCGATCAGTACGGCAGCTACCTGTACTCAAAAACCAAAGAGAGCGATGAAGCCGTGGTTGGCACCGTAGCGCGACTGGCCGAAGCGCGCGGCATTCCGCAAGCCCAGCTGGCCCTGGCCTGGCTGCTGAGCAAGCCGGCGGTCACTACACCAATCGTGGGAGTCGGCAAGCAACGGCATCTCGATGACGCCATCGCCGCGCTCGACGTCCAGCTCAGCCGCGAGGACCTTGATGCGCTCGAAGCACCCTACGTGCCGCACCCGGTGCTTGGAATGGCACCCCGGGTGCGCTTCAGTGGACGCACGACGGTTCGCATCGACTAAGCGTCTACCGGTACCCTTTTCCCGAAACTCTTACCCAGAAATCTTACCCAGAACCTTTACCACAAATCACAGCGTAACCAACACGAGAGGCCCTGCTATGAGTGACGATGCCGGCTACCAACCGCCCAAAGTCTGGACCTGGGATCAGGACAGCGGTGGGCGCTTCGCCAACATCAACCGGCCCATCGCTGGCCCGACCCACGAGAAGCCGCTAAAGGTGGGCAAGCACCCTATTCAGCTTTACTCGCTGGGCACGCCGAACGGCATCAAGGCAACGATCATGCTCGAGGAGCTCCTGGCCCTCGGTCACAGCGGCGCAGAGTACGACGCCTGGCTCGTCAACATCATGGAGGGCGACCAGTTCTCCAGCGGGTTCGTTAGCGCGAATCCAAACTCGAAAATTCCGGCGCTCATGGATCACAGCACCACACCGCCTGTCCGGGTGTTCGAATCCGGGGCGATACTGCTTTACCTGGCGGAGAAGTTCGGCGAGTTGTTGCCAGCATCCGGTGCGGCGCGGGCGGAAACGCAGTCCTGGCTCATGTGGCAGATGGGCGGCGCCCCGTTCATCGGCGGCGGCTTCGGGCACTTCTACGCGTACGCACCGGTAAAAATTGAGTACGCGATCAATCGCTACACGATGGAAGCCAAGCGCCAGTTCGATGTACTCAATCGTCGATTGGCGGACGTCGAATTCCTGAACGGCGAGTCGTACAGCATCGCTGACATCGCGGCCTACCCCTGGTACTCGGCCGTTGCCTCGGGTGCGGCGTACAACGCGAAAGAGTTTCTGTCGATGGACGATTACACCCATGCCAATCGCTGGGCGGAACAGGTCGGCGAACGTGTCGCGGTCCAGCGCGGCAGCATGGTGAATAGAGCCAGCGGTCCGTTAAACAAACAGCTGCGGGAGCGCCACGACGCCAGCGACTTCGAGCACCGTACGCAGGATAAACTCGAAGCCGCTGCAGACGGTTCCAAGGGCTGAGCCGATCGGGCCCGGTGTTGTTTCGTAAACGCCGGTGCCCCCTGTGCGACCGAGGTGCGACCGAGGTGCGACCGAGGTGCGACCCATCGAAAACTCGGCTGCCCTGTGCAGGCAGCCGCCAACCGCTTAGCTAGCTAGTAGCCAAGCAGTCGCGCGTAGCGGTCCCGGTGGAACGCCGGGTTTCCGTACAGCGCTTCAAGCGCACGAGCGCGCTTCAGATAGAAGCCCGCATCGAAGTCGTCGGTCATGCCAATGCCCCCGTGGATTTGAATCAGCTGATTCGACATCCAGTGCAGGAACGCGCCAACCTTTGCCTGAGACAACGACGCCATGGGCGCGATGTTGGCTTTGCCCGCATCGACCGCTTGGAGCGCAGCTTCGGCGCAGGAACGTGACAGCTCCAGTTGGGTGTAGAGCTCCGCTGCGCGATGACCAAGCGCCTGAAACGAACCAATAATTCGCCCGAACTGCTCGCGGGTTTTGAGGTACTCGAGCGTCAGATCAAACGCCTTCGAGGCTGTTCCGAGCATCTCGGCACCGAGGCCGGCACGGGCCCGGTCGAGGACGTCGGTGAGCAACGTCTCGCCGCCTTCGGCGAGCTCCGCCACCGCGGGAACCGCAACGCCCTCGAAGCTGAGATTTGCGTAGCCGCGACCATCGAAGGTATGCAAACGCGACCGGCTCAAGCCGCCTGCATCCGCGGGCACAAGGAGCAGCACCGTTGCGCCGGTATCGGTGCGCCGCGCCGCGACGACGAAAGCGGTTGCCGCCATGCCTTCCGGAACGAACGTCTTGGCCCCGGTGAGGGTATACCCGTCTGCCGTCGGTTCCGCCGCCAAGCGAATGGTATCGGGCGCATGGCGCGGACCATCGTCGACTGCGAGCGTGAGCACCTCAGAGCCCTCGACGACCTTTGGCAACCACTGCTGCTTCTGCGCCTCGTTGCCCCCAAGCAATACCGCCGTCGTGCCGACGAGCGCCGATGCAAACAGCGGGGACGCTGTGAGTTCCCGCCCGAGCTGTTCGAGCACCAACCCAAACGTCAGGTACCCCAGGTCCGAACCCCCGTAGGCCTCCGGCACGAGAATCCCGGTCCAGCCCATATCAACCATCGCCTGCCAGGTTGGCTCGGCATAACACCGGCCCTCGCCCTGGTCTCGAACGGCCCGAAACTGAGCCACCGGCGCTTGCTCGCTTACCCAGGCCACGGCCTGGTCCTTGAGCATCGCCTGTTCTTCGTTCAAAAGCGCCATCGCATCACCCCTTCTGCGTCGTCTCGGGGAGACCGAGAATGTTCTTGGAAATGATGTTGTTCTGCACTTCGTAGGAACCGCCGTAGATCGAGATCGCTTTGCCGAACAACCAATCCCGAACCACCCGCAACTCGTACTCGGTGAAGAAGTCACCTTCCCAGCCCAAGCCCTTGGCACCCATGACTTCAAGCGTCAGTTCGGACTTGCCCTGGGCAACCTTGGTTGCGGAGTTCTTCATGATCGACGCCGCCGCGCTGACCTCTGGGTTGCCCTTAGCTTCCGCTGCAATGCGCGCGACGGTCAGGTTGTGGGCCTTACTGTCGATCAGGTGCTCGGTGATCCGCGTGCGGAGATCCGCGTCCGCCAGCCGTCCGTCGTCGGCCGTCCCGACGTAGTCTTTTGCCAGTTCCGTGATACCCGGGACTTTTTCGGCATCGCCGCCGGGGCGCGCACCGGTCTGACTCTGGCGCTCGTGTTGCAGCAGTCGCTTTACGACGCTCCAGCCTTCGTTGAGCGGACCGAGCAGGTCGCGCTTTTCAGCCACGGCGTCGGTGAAGTAGGTCTCGCAGAACGGCGATGCGCCGGAAATCAACTTGATCGGACGGGTTTCCACCCCGGGCTGGTCCATGGGCAGCAGCACGAAGCTGATGCCATCGCGTTTTGCAGCCTGGGTGTCGGTACGAACCAAGGCCCCGCACCACTGCGAAATGTCGGCACCGGAGGTCCAGATCTTCTGACCGTTAAGCACGAAATTGTCACCGTCGCTCTCGGCCTTGGTCTTTAGGGACGCAAGATCCGAGCCCGCGTTCGGCTCTGAAAGCCCAAGGCACCAGCGGATCTGACCGCTGGCAATGCCCGGCAGGTGGCGCTGCTTTTGTTCATCGGTGCCGTACTCGAGCACCGTCGGGCCTACCATGGTAATCCCCATGCCCGTGATCATGGGAATCGGGTTGGAGGCCCCAACGGCCGCCATCTCTTCATCGAGAATGCGCGCGTGGCGCTGGGTTAGACCCGCGCCGCCATACTCCTTCGGCCAAGTGGGCGCCCCGTAACCCGCCTCCGCCAGCGCATCACGCCACCGAACCTCATCTGGCCCAAGCGCGTCGCCACCTTCCATTGCCACCGATTTGCCCGCCAGCGACGCGGGGAAGTGGTCTTTCAACCAGGCCTGCACGTCGCTTCGGAACGACGTCAGTTCTGCTGCTTCTGCCATTGGCTCTTCCTCTGCCCTCAAAGATGCCTAAGTATATCGATTCCGGCCGGGGGCCGTGCCTAAGGAATGTGAAAGCTCCGCGCTCGGAACGCGGGCCTTCGCGATGGGGGCCGCAGCAACCGGGACGCGCCTACTAAACCTGAGGGGAAAACATGAGCGAGTTCAAAGACAAAGTGGTGGTAATCACCGGCGCCGGTGGGGGGCTCGGCAAAGCCCACGCGCTCGAGTTCGCCAGCCGCGGTGCCCGGGTCGTCGTTAACGACCTTGGCGGCAGCGGTGACGGCAAGGGCAGCAGCGACATGGCGGATCAGGTCGTTGACGAAATTCGAGCCGCGGGTGGTGTCGCGATTGCCAACAAAGCGTCGGTTTCCGATCGCGCCGGCGCGAAGTCCATCATCGACGACGCCGTCGCAGAGTTCGGTACTGTCGACATTCTGGTGAACAACGCCGGCATTCTGCGGGACAAGACCTTCAAAAAGCTTGACCTCGACGACTGGGATCTGCTCATCGATGTACACCTAAATGGCACCGCGTATGTCACCCATGCGGCCTGGCCGATCATGTTGGAGAAGAACCACGGTCGCATCGTCATGACCAGTTCAACCTCAGGCATCTACGGTAACTTCGGACAGTCCAACTACGGCGCCGCGAAGATGGGGATGCTGGGCCTCATCAACGTCCTGGCGCTGGAAGGTGCGAATAAAAACGTGCGCGTGAACGGCCTGGCACCGGCGGCTGAAACGCGACTGATCGGCACCATCCCGGGGCGGGACGTCAACCCCGATGATCCGGATCCTACGCGTCATCCGAGACTCGTTACGCCGGCCGTATTGCTGCTGTGCAGCGACGACGCACCTACCGGAAGAATCGTCCAGGCCGGTATGGGGCGCTTCTCTACCTGCGCAATCTTCAACAACGACGACCTCGAGTTTGGACCCGACGTGTCCTACGAAGATCTTGCCGCTCGTAAAGACGTTTTGTTCGACATGAGCGGCGCAACGGAAGGCTGGACCTGGCGGCAAAAAATGCTCGACAAATCCTGATCACGAGCAGCGCCTTCCGACGATGCAAAGGCTTCACAACTTCGATCGCGGCAAGCCGTATATTGCTTTAGCGCGGTCGCGTGATTGTGTCTTCAGGGGGAAGCAGTGCAGTTATTTCCATGGGGTGTGTCAGGGTATCGAGCCTGGCGCCGAGTCATCATCGCGTGCCTGATCTGCACGACTCCCGAGATCGCAGCACATACGTCGGATCTGCAACCTGCCGCACCGCCAAGCATAGAAAGCCTCACGGTGTACGGTCGTGCAGAACAGCAACTGGGAGTCGCGCATACGGCATCCGAAGGGCTCGTTGGCTATGCAGATATCCAGGTACCCCCGCTGCTTCGGGTTGGCGAATTGGCAGAAGCTGTGCCTGGGATGGTTGCAACGCAGCACTCAGGTACGGGCAAAGCGAACCAGTATTTTCTTCGCGGCTTCAACCTCGACCACGGCACGGACTTCGCGGCGACGCTCGACGGTGTGCCACTTAATCTGCGCAGCCACGGTCATGGCCAGGGGTATCTGGATCTGAACCCGGTCATTCCCGAGCTCGTGCGCACGACCCGATTTCGCAAGGGGCCCTACCACGCCGAAGTCGGCGATTTCTCCAGTGCCGGGAGTCTGGACTTCGACTATTACGACGAGTTGCCTGGGCTCATCGCTCAGACCACGATCGGCGAGTTCGGCTACCTACGCGGTCTGCTGGCGGGCAGCGTCGACCTGGGAGGCTCACCGCTGCTGCTGGCCATAGATGAAACCCGCTACGACGGGCCCTGGGAACTTGACGAGGACGGCAAACAGACCAAGATTTTTGCCGCGTACCGATTCAGCCTTGGCACCGCCGAAGGACGGGTAAGCTTCCATAGCTACGATGCTGAATGGCGCTCGACCGATCAGATTCCTCGCCGAGCCGTTCGCAGCGGCCAGGTTGATCTGCTGGGCTTCATCGACCCCGATCTTGGCGGCGCCAGTACTCGCCAGGCGCTGACCGCAGAACTCGACTTCGGTGCGATTGAAACCGGCATGTACCTGACCCGCTCCGACTTTGAGCTGTTCTCGAACTTCACCTACTTTCTTGGCGACGAAACCAACGGCGACGAGTTTGAGCAGATCGATGAGCGTAACCAGCTCGGCCTCTGGGTACGGGGAAACCTGGAACGCTCCGCCTTTGGCCGTCCGCTCGAGCTACGCTACGGCGCGAATCTGCATCAAGACTTGAATCTGGACCTTGGTCTGTACCAGACCAACGCGCGCACGCGCCTGAACACGTTCCGCGAAGACACTGTGGATCAGTCTCTGTTCGGTACCTACGGCGAGGTCGAACTGGCCCCAACGGAACGGCTGCGAGTGATCGCCGCCGTGCGCTGGGATCGCCTCGATTGGGACGTCAACGCGAACATCGCCGCCAACTCCGACAGCGGCAACGACTCCGTAGTCAGCCCAACACTCAACCTGGCCTATCGTCTGAGTGATCGCATCGAGGCGTATCTTTCTTGGGGGCGCGGTTTCCATTCGAACGATCTCCGTGGAGCTGCTATTCGCGTTGACCCAGAACGCAGAGTCCCTGCTGACCGGGTCGATCCCTTCGCCCGCTCCAACGGCAGCGAGATCGGACTGCGCTGGGAAGTGTCGGATCAGTTCAACCTGAGTGCCGTGCTGTTTCAACTCGACCTCGACTCAGAGCTGGTATTCATCGGCGACGCGGGCGGAACCGAACCCAACCCCGAATCCGAGCGCCGCGGCATCGAACTGAGCGCGTTCTGGCAGGCCACGAACTGGCTCGCGCTGAATGCAGACTACGCCAACACCGATGCCCGCTTCGACGTTCCCTCCAGTGAGGGCGACGAGATCCCAGGCGCGGTTGCCGAAACGCTTACCTTCGGCGCGAACGCTCAGTTCAACAACGGCTTCGGCGGCAGCCTGCGACTGCGCTATCTCGGCGAAGCGCCGCTCGACGAGTTCGATCAGGTGCGTTCGCAGGATTCGCTGTTAGTAAACGTCGGTGCGAGCTATCGCCGGGGCCCGCTCGAGCTGCGCCTCGAGGTGTTTAATCTGTTGGACTCCGACGACAGCGACATCGCCTACTTCTACGAGTCTCGGCTCCCGGGAGAACCGGAAGCCGGTGTTGCCGACGTCCACTTCCACCCGCTGGAACCCCGCGCCGTTCGCGCGACGGTTGCCGTCCGCCTCGGCGGTTAATGCGGAAGCGCAAGCGACCGGGCTCGGGGTTTGGCAATCGTTTCACAGCCGGTTCGAATCGGGACCGACGAGCACCGGTACGCGCGACACACACCAGCGCGGCCGCATACACGGGACGACTATCCCGGCGCCGTATTGCTCGTTGCCCCGCCTCTGGATGAGGGCACGCGTTGCTACTGGCTTTTGAAACAGATCGCCGAGCGGCTCGCACACCGCGGGTTCGACGCGGTGCGGATCGAACTTACCGGCGCTGGCTTCGGCTGGTCGTCGGCGGAAACGGCACGCATTGCGCGCTGGCAGCAGGACATCGCGGATGGCCGGGCACTACTCGCGCGACTCTGCCCTGACGCCCGCAAACACGACATCCTCGCGCTGCGCTTTGCCGCCGCCCTGGTGCCAACGATCGGTCAATGGCGCCGCGCCGTGCTGCTGGACCCCGTGTTAAGCGGCAAGCGCTGGGTTTCCGAGCTCACAGCGAAACGTGATCGCCTAGTTGAGCGCAACCGCAACGCCCAGCTCAAAGCCACGGAGTACGGCGGCGCGGTGTTGGCTCCTGAGTTACTCGAATCCCTGGCGATGTTCTCGGGATCCTGGCCCGAAGCCGACGATCTAACGCTCATCGCAACAACCGGCACAACAGTCGACACGCCCCCAGTTGCCCGCCCTTCAGAAACAACCTCAGAAACGACCTCAGAAACCACCTCAGTGGCCGTGGATTGCGACTGGACTCTGCCCGATCTTCCACAGCTGCACGATCCACTGTTGCTCGACCAGATTGTGGAGGCATTCCTGTGATCGGTCGCCCGATCCAGCTTGCCGCGGGGCACTTGAGTGCCTGGCTCGTGCAGCCCGATGTCGGCGATGCGTCACTTGCCGTGGTGGTGCTCAATGCGGGGCTACTCCCAGCCTACGGTCCCTACGGTCTACACACTCAGATCGCGGAGCTGCTCGCCACCCGGGGAATCACCACGCTGCTGCTCGACCAGTCCGGTAAAGGCGAGTCTCTCCCACGACCGGGCTTCGATCGGCTGCAGGCTCTCGAGGCTGACTTCGACACGGTACAAGCCTGGTTAGCCGATTTAGGGATCCGCAATCTAGCGCTCGTGGGGCTCTGCTCCGGCGCCGACGACGCCGTCCAGCTGGCCGACAAGCCAGGCGTTAGAGCTCTGGTGCTGTTGGATCCCTTGTGCAAGCGAGACCTTGCGTTCTTTGCCCAGCGCTACGCGCCCAGACTGCTCCGCCCGAGGCCTGCCCGCGCGGTGCGCAAAATAATCGACAACCTGCGCCAGGTATCTCGCGGAGCTGGAGGGACGGCGACAGCGGCCGAAGCCTACGACTCTCGAGGCGCGGCGCCGCTAGCCGACCAGCGCACACGCCTGCGGCGGTTTCTCGCAAGCCAAGGCGCGCTGTTCACCGCGTTTACCGGCTCCGTTTCTGAGTACTACGGCTACGCGGGTCAGTATCGCCGGTTCCTGGGAGCACGCCGCGCAAAGGATGGCATCCCTCCGAAGTTCGCAGAACACCACCTTCCGACCGCGGAACACACCTACACGACCCAGCAGGATCGGGAGAACCTGCTCAACGTCCTGGTTCCATGGCTCGAAGCCGAGTCAAAGCCTGCGGACCGGTGCTGACCTATGACTGGGCACATCACACATAGACCCCACAACTGCCGACCGATTCGGTCGCAGACTGGGGCCCGGAACTCGAACGTTAGAGACACCTTGCAGTGATAGTCCCCACGATCCGACATCTGATGAGTGCCTTAGCCGGCTTTTGGTTGCTGCTGTTGGCGGCCCAGTCATCGGCCCACACCGCCGGTCAGAGCTACGTCTACCTTTGGGTGGAAGCAACCGAAACCCGCGGCCTGGTCGAACTTCCCATTGATGAGCTTAAAGACGCTCTAGGGCCCCGCCACCCCATTTTCACTGAGACGCGCCGGGGATTAAGCACCGCGGCCGTTCGTCGTTACGTGTTGGAACACCTCGAGTTTCGAGTCGACGGTACGGGTGTGGCGTTGGCAATCGATGAGGTCGACGTTGAAAACGTTGAGATCGGCGAGTACCTGCGGGTGTCTTTTACGCTCGATCCACCACCGCAGGCCCCCAAACAGCTGACCGTACGCTACACGGCAATCCTTCATGCCCTCGAGGATCACCGGGGCGGACTCGTCGTGGAGGACAACTATCTGACCGGAGTCCGGGGTAACCACGCGCTGCTCTCCCACTGGTTCGCACCCAGCCGCAACACCTTTGAGCTGAAGCTGGCCGGACGCTCTCTCATCGAGCGCGTCTGGACGTTCGTCGTGCTGGGCGTCGAGCACATCTGGATCGGTATCGATCACGTGCTGTTTATCGTTACGCTGCTGTTGACGGCCGTGCTCAGCCGACGCGACGGGGCCTGGGAGCCCGCGAGTGATCTGCGCGGCGCCCTGTTTAACCTCTTCGCGATCGTTACCCTGTTCACCGTCGCGCATTCAATCACTCTGGCATTGGCGCTCAAAGGCTGGGTTCAGATGCCAAGCCGCTTCGTGGAGTCGGTCATCGCTTTGACCGTTCTCGCCGTTGCGATCGATAACCTACGGCCGATCTTTGGCCGTTTTAAGTGGACGCTAGTGTTTCTTTTCGGCCTGTTTCACGGCCTTGGCTTCGCCAGCGTCCTTGAGGACCTGACGCTGCAGGTCGAATCCAAAGCGATCGCTCTAATTGGCTTCAACATCGGCGTAGAGATCGGTCAGCTGGTCATCGTTGCGGTTCTGTTTCCGCTGCTCTTCGTGCTGCGGCGGTATCGCTATGTCGGTACGGTGCTCACGCCGGGATCACTGCTTGTCGCAGCGATCGCGTTGTGGTGGTTTATCGACCGAGCGTTCGCCCTCAACTTACTGATTCCCGGCCTCGGCTAAAGAGCATTCAAGAGCACAACAATGAAACCCGCTGAACTAGAGCAGGCCCTCACACGATTCCTTGAGACGCTCGTCAACGACCCGCGTGCCGTCATCAACACCGATACCGAGCTGCTGGTGAGCGGCGTTCTCGACTCTTTGGCTGTTGCTCAGCTGATCGACTTCCTGGAAGAGACTCTGGATCGAACAATACCGCCGGTGGATCTGATCCCAGAGCACTTTGACAGCATCAGGCATATGTTGGCGTACCTTGAGGCGAATCCGCGCTACACCTGAATCATGCCAGTAACCCCTACGCAACAACGCATGTGGACCGGACAGCTTCTGGCACCCAGCTCGCCGCTGTACAACATGGCGTTTCTCTGGTTCATCGACGGGCGTTTGGATCCCGCGCAGTTCGATTCCGCCCTCGAGCGAGTCTTTCAGGCTCACGACGCGTTGCGTCTGTGTTTCCAAGGAACGGGATCGACGCCTGTTATTCAGGTGCTGAACCAACCCGAGTTCGCCGGAAACTCGGTTGAACACATCGACTTCAGCCGTGCGAGCGATCCCGTTGCCGAAGCCAGAGCCTGGGCAACCCGCCGAACAGCCATTCCCTATCGTCTCGATCACAGACTCTGGCGCTCAGCGCTCTTGAACATAGGGCCGGACCAGAGCGCCTGGTGGCTTGATGTGCATCACCTGATCATCGACGCAGCGTCCTGTGAACGGTTGTTTGAGCAGGTCAGCGCGGCCTACAGCGACTCAAGCTACCAACCGGCTGCCTCAAGCTACTGCGATTACATCGCCAGGGTTCCAAGTCCTGAAGCCTTTGCTGCCGCACAGCCGCGTAAAGCGAAGCACTGGCAGTCGCTCAGCATGCAACCACCACCGCACTGGAACGCCTACGGACGTAACGTTGAACGATCCGGCACGCACTCGACTCGAGTGCGTTTGCGCCTGCCGACACACCTCAATGAAGCAATCGATTGGCTTGCCGAACCCGCCCAATCCCGAGCCCTGAGCACGCCCGCTGGTCGGGCCGCGGTCTTTGCTGCGTTGCTCGCGGCCTTCCTCGCGACGATCAGTAACGAATCCCAGCAGCGCATCGCTCTGCTCGCGGGCAATCGTCGTAGCCCTGGGGAACAGGCGCTGGTTGGATGTCTGATCGAAACCGCACCGTTCGATGTGCACGTGGACCCGACCGACTCGTTGCAAACACTGATCAACCAGGCCGCTCGTGAACTACAAACCGCACTGCGCCACGCTGTTCCCGGCAGTTCACACTGGGAAGTGCCTGCACCGGTCGTTCTCAACGTATTGCCCTACCGCTTCGAGCACTTCGCCGGTTTGCGCACCACCACAGAATGGATTCACAGCGGCGCATCCGACCGCACCCACCAACTGCGGCTTCAGATCTGTCACTTTGCTGAGCATCAGGGGGTTGAGCTGCTCCTAGACCTGAACCATGCCGCCTTCGACGACGCTGAGCGCGCACGCTTCGCGCATCAGTTCGGCGCATTCGTCGCGACCGTTCTCGAAGCAACGGATACACCCTTAACACGACGGCTGCTCGACATCGCCGCGGTAGACGCTGCAGAACGCTTGCAGGATCAAAGCAGCAATGCCCACCGAGCCGAGCTGCTAGCACGGCTCATCCCAAGCACCGCGAGTCCTACGGCTACCGCTGTGCGCCAGAGTGATCGGACGCTATCCTTCGCGCAGCTCGTACACGCAAGCCGAGTCTTGGCTGCGCGGCTGATTGCCGACGGCATCGGTCCTGGGCATGCGGTCCCTGTATTCATGCGGCCGGACATGGCGGCCGTCGTCGCTATACACGCCGTGCTCCAAACCGGCGCTGCCTTCGTACCACTGGATCCGAACCACCCGACGCAACGGCTGCTGGGCATCCTCGATGACCTGACGCAAGCGTTTGGGAGCTTGCCCTCTGCGCTGACTCACGAAGACCACGAGCATCACCCGTTTCGCACCCAGCCCGTCTCAGTGGAAGCCCTGCTCGCGGCAGACACGGCAACCGACGCGCAGAACCGGGCCGAAGAACCGAGGCACGCAGAGCAGCTGTGCTACGTGCTGTACACCTCTGGATCCACCGGCAGACCCAAAGGGGTCAAGGTGCCCGATCGAGGGCTCGCGAACTATCTGCACTGGGCCAGCGAGTACTACGCCAACACCACGGCGATCGACATGCCGTTGTTTACGTCGCTCGGATTCGATGCAACGTTGACGTCGTTGTTGCTGCCGACCGTAACCGGTGGCTGTGTGCACGTATATCCAAACCAGGAAGGCAACGAGGCACGCGTACTGTCGCGAATCTTGGCAGACGACCGGGTGGACCTCATAAAGATGACGCCGGCGCACCTGGCGCTCGTGCAGCATCAGCCGGTGACCTGTCAACGCGTGCGCGGGCTCATTCTCGGCGGCGAGGTACTCGAGCGCGCTCTGGCGCTGCGGATCGTCAACCGTTGGCCCGTACCGCTCACCCTGTTCAATGAATACGGTCCAACGGAGACGGTGATCGGCTGCAGCGTGCATCGCTTCGATCCCGCCGTCGATAGCCTCAGCACCGTTTCGATCGGTTCCGCCATTGATGGTGCGCGCCTGCGGATTCTCGATGATCGGCTGCAGCCGGTCCCGCTCGGGGTCCCCGGTGAGCTGTGTATCGGCGGCATTGGCGTGGGTCTGGGCTACCTGAATCGCGACGCAGAAACTGAGGCGCGATTCGTTGCGGACCCCGACCGCATCGACCAAATCCTCTACCGTTCCGGTGATCGCGCACGCTGGCTCGACGACGGTTCCCTTGAGTTCCTTGGGCGCATCGATCGTCAGATCAAACTTCACGGCGTGCGCCTCGAACTGGATGAGGTGGCCGCCGTGTTGAGCGGTCATCCTGCAATAGACCAGGCCGCGGTACAGCTCCAGCGCCTCGCCACCCGTGACGAGGAACGGTTTTGCAGCCGCTGCGGAATCTCATCTCGCTATCCAGACAATCCCTTCGATGCGGACGGTGTTTGTCAGGCGTGCAATCGATTCGATGGCTATCGCGACGCCGTCTTTCGCTACTTCAAACCCTTACCTGAGTTTGAGCAGCGCATGGCCGGTATCCGCGCACGACGCCGCGGCAGCCACGACTGCATTCTGCTGCTCAGTGGCGGTAAGGACAGCACCTACGTGCTGTATCAACTCGTCGCCATGGGGCTCGACGTCCTGGTGTTCACGCTCGACAACGGGTTTATCTCCGATGGTGCGAAAGCGAACATTCGCCGCGTTGCCGAACACCTTGGCGTCGAGTGCTGGTTCGAAACAACGCCGCACATGAACGACATCTTTGCCGACAGCCTGGCGCGGCACAGCAACGTCTGCAACGGGTGCTTCAAGACGATCTATACCCTGAGCATGAAGCTCGCGGCCGAGCGAAGCATTCCCGCGATCGTCACGGGCCTCGCACGGGGCCAGCTGTTTGAGACCCGGCTCGCGGACATGTCCTTCGCCGGCGACTTTGACCCGGATCGTATCGACGAAACCATTGCCGACGCCCGCCGGGCTTACCACTCGATTCCCGACGCAGCGACCCGGTTACTGCCCGTAAAGCATCTGCGGGACGGCTCGATCTTCGATGAGGTCGAGATCATCGATTACTTTCGCTACAGCGACGTAACGCTGAGCGAGATGTATCAGTTTTTGGCAGACCATGCGCCGTGGATCCGCCCCGAGGACACCGGCCGCAGCACCAACTGTCTCATCAACGATCTGGGTATCTACGTTCACCAGCGCGAGCGTGGCTACCACAATTACGCTCTGCCCTACGGTTGGGACGTACGCCTAGGGCACAAGACTCGCGCAGCCGCTATGGACGAGCTCAACGACGACATCGATGAAGCCAAGGTCCAAGCCATGCTTAACGAGATCGGCTATGAGCTGGGTCCACAACGTACTGAACTCAGCCTCACGGCGTACTACGTTGCCGCGAACGAACTGAGCCCGCGAGAACTGCGCGACTGGATGGCGGAGCGTCTCCCCGCCGCCATGCTGCCCACGCACTTCGTCCGGCTTCCCGAGCTGCCGCTTACCCACAACGGCAAGATCGACTACGAAGCGCTGCCGAAGGCCACGCGAGCCCGTGCGCGCGACCAGACGCCGCCCCGGACCGCGCTCGAAAAACATCTGGTGGCACTTTGGCAACAGCGGTTCGAACTCGACACCGTGGGCATTCATGACGACTTCTTCGAGCTCGGCGGAGACTCGGTAATCGCCATTCAGCTCGTCGACGCCGCTGCCGAGCTGCGGTTGGACCTCGAGCCGCGGCTGCTCTTCGAGCATCCAAGTATTGCCGAACTCGCGACCAAGCTCGAGCCTGGCTATCCGCCGCAGGGGTCAGAGGGGTCGGAGGGGCCAACATCGCCAGTCGCGGAAGACGCCGTGTCACCGCGAGTCAGCCCGGCAGACAAAACGCGTGCGCTGGCCGCGTTGCACGCACGGCGCCGGACGCGCTAGGCGCATGAACGCGGCGGACGCCATATACCCGCTGACACCGCTGCAGCTCAGCATGCTGGCCTACGGGCTGCGGGAGCAAGACCCGAACGCGTATCAGGTTGTTGCTGAGCTAACCATCAGCGGCGATGAGCGGATGCTCGAGCGGCTTCAGAGCCGTTGGGCGAAGCTGGTCGCCGCGTGCCCGGCACTGCGAACGAACGTCGTCTGGGAAGATCTGGATGAGCCACTGCAGGTCGTCTTGCCGTCGGTCAGTGATCGCTGGCAGCCGCTGTTGGACGTTCGCGACGGGGGCGAGCCTCCGTGGCACACCACACCGATCCCCTTGTCCGCCGAGCGCCTCTGGCGCTGGCAGGCGGCACGACGCACCGACGATCGGCTAAGCCTGCGGTTCCAGTTTCATCACATCATCCTCGACGGCTGGTCGATGAGCCTGCTGATCGATGCGCTGCTCGCAACCGACGAAGGCCCGCTGCAGAAGCTGCGCCTCGCCCCACCCTTCGAAGTCGTCGTCGAGCGCCTGCAAGACCCCATGTCGGCAGCGACCTCGGCATTCTGGCGTGACTATCTCGAAGGCGTCGAGCCTGTCGAACTTCCGGTTGCCCGTGCGTCATCACCAGCGACCGTCAAGCGGCTACCGTTCGCGCTTCACCCATCGATACTCAACGGTTTGAGTACCCTCGCGACGGCGCTTCGAACGACGCTGTCGACCCTGGTCCACAGCGCCTGGGCTCTGGCACTGATGGAATTGAGCGGCAACCGGCGCGTGTCCTTCGGCATCACGGGATCTGGACGATCCCGCCATCGGCCCCCACTTAGCGCCGTGATTGGCCCCTGTATCGAAACCGTACCGTTAGCCCCTCCCGCCTGGGACGGCGAACGGCGATTGAAGGATTGGTTGGGCGTGTTTGCTAAAGGGCAGACGGAAGCCCTGGCCCACGGCGGCTACAGCCTGACGCAGCTTGGCGAGCAAGCAGACGAACCCATGCCTCCGGGGTGGTTGTCGACGCTGGTCGTCGCGCACGGGTTTACGGCCCAACTGGGACTCGAGACCGACGCTTCTGTGTTTGAAACGCTGTCCGTTACCGAGCACAGCGATCTGCCCTTGGCGGTCCTCTGGGTGCAGGACGACCGCGGACTGCACGGCTCCTTGCTGCTACGCCAGGACCGCGTCGAGCAAACCACCGCAGAGCGGCTGCGCACGTGGTTTGAACAGGCTCTAACGCAGCTCGCCGCTGCAACGCCCTACACCAGGCTCGGCGCCCTTGACCTCTTGAGCCCAAGGGAACACGAGCACCTGGACGCGCTTGAGGAGGCGTCGGTCGACGTCGATGCGAGCCTCATCGCGGATCGGGTGCACGGCCACTGCCTGCGGTCACCAGCCCACCTCGCACTGGT
>JBCCTU010000008.1:0-184693 GCA_039198065.1 Pseudomonadota bacterium | reverse complement strand
GGCCCGCGGAAACGAGCATCGCTCGCTCGAATGGTTCGCCGCCGAGTGTGGTGTCACGCTGTACCACTTAACCCAGGCCTTTGCCCGCTGCCATGGCACGAGCTTCATGCGCTACGTCCGGTGCCGGCGTCTCGTCTGGGCCGCAAGCGTCGGACCTCTTGGACCTTGCCCTCAGCTGTGGCTACGAGTCTCAAGCGGCCTTTACCCGTGCGTTCAAGAGCGCATTCCAACAGACCCCGGCCGCCTATCGCGCATTGGCGCAGCGCGGAGATCCGTTGATTTTGGACCACCCGGAGACCCTGCCTATGACCCAGTCTGCTTCGATGAACCTTGCAACACCGAGGCTTGTGGATGCCCCCGCCTACCGGTTTGTCGGCGTCAGCCGGCGCTACGACAGCGGTGATGTGAGCGGCATTCCCGCACAGTGGGCTGAGTGTGCCGCGAAGGTCCCTGTGGAGTCGGCGGATGCGACCTACGGCGTCTGCTACAACATGACGGCGGACGGGGCCATGGACTATCTCTGTGCCGTTCAGAGTTCTGAGGCAACCGCCGGGGACGACCTCACCGTTGTCGACGTCCCGGCGGGCCGCTACGCGGTGTTTCGCCACGAAGGCCACATCAGCGAGATGGCGGTCGTCTGGCAGGCGATCTTCCGAACGGGCCTGAGCGATGCGGGACTCAGCCTCAAGCCCGGCCCTGAGTTTGAACGATATGGATCGGAGTTTGATCCGCAGACCGGCACCGGCGGCTACGAGATCTGGATTCCCGTCGAGACTGAGTAACGCTCAGTCGTCAAAGTCGACGAAGGTCGCGACCTCAGCAATGGACGGGCGCTGGGACACGACGGCGTTGGCGGGGAAACCGTACGTTCGGGGGGTACGGATACGATTTTGGCAGCGGTTGACGATGCAAAGATCCCGTGTATTCCTGGGGCGGTAACGGCAACTGAGATGATGCGGCGGCAGAAGGCGGGTTATAGGTTTCAGAAGTCTTTCTCGGCGGTGTG
The DNA here is from genome assembly GCA_039198065.1 of Pseudomonadota bacterium. Lineage (GTDB taxonomy): Bacteria > Pseudomonadota > Gammaproteobacteria > Pseudomonadales > Azotimanducaceae > CALHVX01. The sequence goes on along the minus strand of JBCCTU010000008.1, from coordinate 183,687 downwards.
GCGATGCTTAAGGCGTTGGCTCAGCCATTGCCGGAGACTCGTTTTTATCCGACGGGTGGGATTACTGCCGCCAACGCATCGACTTACCTGGGGCTGCCGCAGGTGGCCTGCGTTGAGGGCAGTCGGTTCGCTAAGGACGCGAGCCTCAAGGCCCGGGACGTTGAAGTAATTGCAGAGTTGTTCCTGGATGCCGTTGACTCGTCAGAGTCGATGAACCGTAACGCACGATTTTCGCCTGCTAGAAGTTTTTCGCGACGTCCGGAACCGTGCGTTGTTCCAACGGTTGCTGAGGAATCTCGATGAGATCGGTTGTGTCATACCCCATGTCCCGGACGCGTTGAACAAGCAACTCGTAGGTGCGTTCATCGATCGCAGGAGAGCGCGCCATTATCCAAACGAAATCGCGTCTTTCGCGTCCAATGATCGTGACTTGGTAGTCCTCATCAATATATGAGACTCGGTAGTCGGATTTGAACGGCCAAATGATGCGCATACCCCACTCACCGTCGAGAGTGCCGTCGTCAGGAAAGCCGGTCGGACGTACAACCTTCAGGTCTCCGGTAAAGCCACCTTGGTTATAGGTATACAAGACGTCGACGGTGCCGTCCGGTTGAAGTTTGTAGCGTTCAACAGCGTTGTAAGCGTTGCCGGAGAAGGGAATGGGGATGTGAGCGAGAACGTACCATGCGCCCATGAAACGTTTAAGGTCCAGGTTTTGGACTGTTGGAACGTCATCCATTGAGTTGCCTTGTGACGGAGCGAGGATAGCAAAAAATAGAGCGGTGACGATTGCAAGCTGTGAGGCTCGCGTCTTTCCCAACCGTCGACCCGGTCGCCCCTTGTCAGTTCTGTACGCGAACACAGCGAACGCCTGTTTAGTTTTGCCTTTAGTGCTAAGCAATTGCGATGCCAATCCTCTGGCAGTAGATCAACAGGTCTCGTCGTTAGTGATCGTGGGCGATGCACTACTCAACTGGTCCATGTTCCGTCAACAGATCTTCCTGGCTATGCTCATCGCGCTCCTGCCGTACCTTCGCTCGAACATCCCTATCGGGGCTGACGTCTGGCGCTGATTGTTTCGAAAGCACTTTGGCGACTCTTGGTGTAGTCCGATCACTGCCCGTTGCGTTGTCAGGCATGGAATGCGTTTCTTCGGAACCAAGTGAAGAGAAGTGGGGTTGATCGAAGCGAATCCGATAAATGGGCTCTGGAATGGTAAAACCTTTACGCTCCAGGTGGTTCTTAGCGGTTGTTATCAATGAGCTTCGAGCCTTGAGAAGATCGGTCTGGTCCTGATTGATCCATGCGAAATACTCAATGGTTATGTTCGAGTCATTTACGGAAGCTACGTTCGCGAAAGGTTTTGGATCTGAAAGCACAAAGCTCTGTCCCTCAATCGCTTTGAGTCCAGCAGCAGCTGCTTCCGACGCGTCGTCTGCCCCGTCAACGCCAAGTGCAAATGACAACCTTCGTTCGGGATTCGAGGAGTAGTTCAGAATCGTCGACTTAAACACCGTAGCGTTCGGGATCCGCAGGTGGTTTCCTTCTAGCGTCATCAGCACTGTTGCCCGCGCGTTCAGGCGAAGGACAAAACCTTCGTGCTCACCGATGACAACGTGATCGTTTGGTCGAAAGGGTTGACGTACGCTCATGAGCACGCTCGCGATGTAGTTTTCAATCGTGTCGCGAATCGCGAAACCAATCGCGAGGCTGAGAACGCCAGCCCCTCCCAGGAGCGTTCCCAACAAGGTTGATGCGCCAAGGAGATCAAGAACGACCACTAGTGCGATAACGATCGTTAGGGCGCGAACACTCTGCGCCATGAGTGCGGCAAGGAAGGGCGTTGGCGAAAGCCGGTTCCAAAGTGACGACCAGTTCGCAGCTACCTTTCCGGTCCAAGCTAAAGCGCAAAACACAACGATAGCCAGCGCGTAAAGTGGAAGACCGCGATAGAGCTCAAGGAGCTGATTTTCGAATCCGTTGAACAACTCCTGAATCGACGAGTCAAGTTCGAAAGACCGGGAAACGCTGTCAGTAACAGAGACGACCCCCTGAACCCGCTTTGAAATCTGTAAGGCTCGCTCGACGGCCGTGTCGTTAAGCGCTTCTCCGGAGAGAACGACGACACCCTTACTTACGGACACTTCGACGCGCTGCAGGCCGTCTATCTCGCGAAAGATGCCTTCAAGTCGTGTTCGTAGGTCTCGGTCGGTCGACGAACTCGTGGTCGTGGATATTGATGACCCAGCGAGACCTTCCTCACTGGCTGCATTGGCTGCTAGCCCAACACCGGCTGTGATGATGAAAAAATATCCGAGCGAACGCCAAGCGTTGTGCGTGTGGGACTTTGACGAGCGAGTCATGTGCCAGAGCGCTTTCTTCCAAACACGATAGCTCGGCATGCAAAAGGCCCGCCCGGCACGCCGGCAGGAGCCGCGTACAGCATATCCGAGGGGGAGTAGCTAGGTTTTACCGCATGTCGGCAAGACTTACCTGCACCGCACACGCTGAGTACGTCGTAGAGTATGCGAGGCGTTGCGTAGTCCTTGGCTGGCACGCTAGTTGCGAGTTGAAGCAGCGCCCCTGATCAAAAACAGGGGTGTGTTTGATTCGAACAGGAGGAACTTGTGGATTTCATTCGAATACTACTCTCCGTACTGCTGCCGCCGCTTGGCGTGTTTTTGCAGGTCGGCCTTGGGCCGCAGTTTTGGCTCAATATCCTGCTCACACTGCTCGGATACATACCGGGAATCGTTCACGCCGTGTGGATCATCGCGCGCCGCTCTGAGCCGATGCCCGACAACATCCATCGCTAGTGCGGAGTCTGTGTTTCTCGGGCGACGGACGTTACCCGCGTCGCCTATGGTCCAAGCGATTTGGCACGGCATCTAGAGCACTGGGGCAAGCATGCGAGCCGTGCTTTCAAGAATGGTGTGCCTGAGTCGGGAGTCTAATTCTGAGGGCTCGATCGGGTCGCACTTCTTCAGATCGTTGCGAAGCATGCGCTCTACTTCCTCGCAAAACGATCGATCAAGAACCACGCAGGTGATCTCGAAGTTCAAGCGAAATGATCGGTTGTCTATATTCATAGAACCAATAGCCGCATGAGTAGCGTCAACCAGCATTACCTTTTGGTGGGTAAATCCTTCAGCGTAGTAGTAGAACCTGATTCCGAAAGGATGGAGAAAGCGGATAAACGAGCGATGAGCCCAGTCGATTACGCGATAGTCTGCATGGCGCGGGACGATTATTCGGACGTCTACGCCTCTCATGGCTGCGAGGATGAAGGCGTTGATTACGCGTTCATCGGGGACAAAGTAGGGCGTAGCGACCCACAACTTCTGCTTCCCTGACGAGGCAAGGTGCGTGACTAACAAGTCACCGGTGTAGTTCACATCGTGAGGTCCTGTCGGACAAACGGTAATGGTGAGATCACCCTGCGGACCTGTTGTAGGTGTCCATCGAAGGATGTTTCTTGCTGCATCCTCGGCCCCGTCGCGCCTTTGGGACTGTGCTGCAAAGGCCCAGTCAATAACGAAGCTCCTTTGTAGGCTTTGAACCGCCGATCCCTTGATGAGTAACTGTGTGTCACGCCAGCGCTCAAACTGATCTCCGCCATCAACATACTCCTGGCCGATGTTCATTCCGCCTACGAAGGCGACTTCGCCGTCAACGATGAGCAGCTTACGATGATTGCGAAAGTTTATGCGCGCTTTTGCAAGTAAGCGCCGACGAAGTGAAAATCCACAGACCGTCACGCCAGCGCTCTGCAGGGATTCATTGATTTCCTGGCTCAAGTCCCAGCTACCCACCTCATCGTAGATGAGGACTACGGTGCAGCCTCGCGCTGCCGCCTGAACCAGTGTGTCAGCAAACTCTTTGCCAACGGAATCGCTTCGGAAAATGTAGCTCTGGAGCAGGATGTAGTCGGTTGCAGCACGGATCCGCGTGAGCATTTCCTCGTACGCTTGTCCGGCAGTGGTAAATATTTCCGCTGCGTTGTCATGGTTACTGGTCGTATCGGGAAAGTTTGCAAGCACTTGTCGCGTCATTCGGCTTTCGGTGTCTGTCGCCGTCGGACGTTCTGTTGGTTGAGCTACGGTTGCCAGGAAAGCTGCGGTTTCCTTTCTCGATTTTTGGTACGAATGAAATCGGAGCTGCCCAGATGACCAATAGAGCGGAACGGCTACCCAAGGTAGAAGAACAAGCGCTAACACCCAGGCCAGCGTTCCTCGTGCGCCATGGGTTCCAGTGGCAAGAACGTACGCCGCGGTGCAGAGACCAGCGAGCGAAAGCGCGCCCGCGAAAATGGCGACCATGGTCTTCCTCTATCCTGTCGATCGCCCTCAAATACAAAGAAGATCGCGACGTTGATTTCCGAAAGTAAGTCTGGACGTGGAGCCGCAAGGGGAATGCGAACGAACGTTGAGTGGTGTGGAAGGCGGTGTGCCTGCGCTCCTTCCTTCTTTCCTTCCTTCTTTCCTTCCTTCTTCTCTTCCTTTTTCCCTTCCTGATTTCTTGGTCCTCACGATGCATCGCGGCGCAAGATTGGAATGGTCAATGTTGGCTCGGTCTTTGCGTGCAACCAAGTATATCGAACGCCGGATCCTTCTGCTTTGTGGTGATCAGTGGCGTCGATAAATCAGAAACTAGAGTCACTCAACTTGGGAGCTATGAATCATGATGAGCTGGGCCTTTACCTTCTTAGTGTTGGCGATCGTTGCAGGCGTGTTAGGTTTTAGCGGTATTGCGGGCACCGCAACGAATATTGCCTGGATACTGTTTGTGGTTTCGTTGATCGTCGCTGTCGTTATGGCGATCCGCGGTCGCACGCCGCGAGTCTAATACTCGACTCCTACCCGCACATGCTAGCCAGAGCGTTGGCGCCAGGTGGGACTTGAGTGGGTCCTAGGGCTGGGCAGTTGCTAGTCTTCGTCTTTGATCGGACGAATAGTGTATTGGAGCTGCCCGCGTCAGCTTAGAAGAAAAGAAGGTAAACGACCGATAGTTCAATGACGGGGAGGACGAAGTGGTAGCTTAGCGCGACGGGTAGGAAACATTAAGAGATCAGGGCACGCGCAATGCTACGTTACACCATGGAAAGGAGGCAGCGGGTGGTTAAACCGCCCGCACTGTCCTGCGCAATTAGCAGCTCTCGAGCCACGCATCGACCTCTTTCTCCGCCTCTTCTTTCGTTTTTCCGTAGCGAGCCTGGATCTTTCCTGCGAGCTCTTCGCGCTTACCTTTAACAACGTCTAAGTCGTCGTCAGTGAGTTTGCCCCATTTTTGTTGGGCTTTTCCTTTGAGCTCCGTCCACTTTCCTTCGACCTGGTCCCAGTTCATTCTGTGCGTTTCCTATTCCTGTTGCGTTTTAAAGTTGTACTTCGCGAGTGTTCTATGGCGAAGTTACGAGAGAGATAGCAAGGGTTGTGCCAGTGCTGGTTTTCCCGCGGGCGCGCGGTGTCGGCACAGAGCTTGCTCCCTGATTGAGGGAGAACGGCTGCGTCTGTTGTGGCAGCGTTTCGTTTAGTTTCTTTGGGCCGCAACGAGCCAATGTATTGGCGTTGGTTTTCAGTGTGTGCGAGCGCGGTGGAGGAGGTGCTGCATTTTAGCCATGAACAGTTCGAAGGCTGTCACTAGCCCCGACGATGTAGATGTGAAAACGTTGGCTGATCTCTGTACGCGGGCCGCCTATGGGCAGATCATGATCTCGCTAAGTCATGAGTTCACCAATCAGCAGAACGGCGTGCAGATCAATGCACATCTTGTACAAACCCTGGCGAGCCAACGTACGCCAGATCTTCATGGCCTGGGCTCGGCCGCCAAACGGTTGTTGAGTGATTCGCGCCGGACCGTAGAGATGTTTAGTTTGTGGCGTCTCGTCGGGCAAGCAATCGACACCGGGTCTGATCGCGCGTTTGACCCCGCGCCGCTGGTTGGGCCGTTTTTTGAGCACGCAACCGCTCGGCGCGAGCGCTTGGTCGAACAAAACGTTGACTGGAGTGGGCGGCTCAGCGCGCCTGAGTTGATCGCTGTGGCTGGCTTTTTGTTGGGTCTACGACACATCACAGACGAGCCGGTAAGCATCACTTTTGCTGGGGACCGGCTGACGATTGCCTGGGCTGGCCTACCATCGGAAGAATTTTCCTCATTGGAGGAAAATTTTGCGGTACCGGCTCTGGGCCGGCCGTTATTGGCAGCGCTGCCGCTGACGTTTGATGCTTCACGTTTGCACTTGCGTTGCAATAAGCATCAAGGCAGCGGCGAAGTTGAACTGACTGAGCTTGCACGCCAGGGATCCTGATCTGTCTGAAGGCGGTGGCGCCTAGCTCGGTGGGCGCGCCGGGGTATACTTTGCCGCGCTCCCTCCTGAGTCTATTTCTTTGGTACACGTACTACTCGTCGACGATGAAGCGGATTTTTCTGAAGGTCTGGCGGAAATACTGCGCATCAAGGGCCATACCGTAGTGACCGCCGATTCCGTAGGCGCCTCGCGTCAAATACTTGCGCGGTCTGACGGAGTCTTCGACCTTGTGCTGATCGATTTGATGCTGCCGGACGGCAATGGCCTCGAGTTGCTGTCGGAACTGAGCCAGGAGCCCGGTCAGCAGCTTGTCATCATGACGGGCCACCACAGCATTAAGCGATCGATCCGCCACCTGCATGGCCCCTCGGTCAAGTATTTGATCAAGCCGATAGACCCGCAGGAACTGGATCAGCTCCTCGGCGAGTTGAGGAGTGAGAGATCCAACACTGTCGATCGTCCCCACAGACACTTGGATCGTTTTGTCGGCAATTCCGACGCGATGCTGCGCTTGTATGAGCAAATTCGGCAGGTTGCGCCGACCGACAGTGCCGTTTTGATTTCTGGCGAGAGCGGTACTGGCAAGGAACTTGTCGCTGAAGCGATTCACCGGGAATCCCGCGTCGGCGGGCCTTTTGTCCCGATCAACTGCGGCGCCCTTACCAATGAACTTCTGGCGAGTGAACTTTTTGGGCACGAGGCGGGAAGTTTTACCGGGGCACGGAAGAAACACCTCGGTGTATTCGAAAGGGCGGATCAGGGAACGCTGTTCCTCGATGAAGTAACTGAGATGCCCATCGAACAGCAGCCGCATCTGCTGCGGGCAATCGAGTCAAAACAGATTACGCGGGTTGGTGGCGAAGGACTCATTGATGTTGCGCCACGAATAGTCGCCGCGTGCAATCGCGAACTCGGGCAGGCGCTCGATTCGGGGCTTTTGCGCGAGGACCTTTACTTTCGCCTGAGCGTGTTTCCGATCGAGGTGCCGCCGCTTCGGCAGAGAGTCGGTGATGTTGAGCGGTTGGCGCGGGACTTCCTGGCTGCGCTAAACATGTCCAACAATACAGAAAGGCGGCTAAGCAGCGAGGGAATCGAGCGCCTGAGTCGCTGGAGCTGGCCGGGTAACGTGCGCGAACTGAAGCACGCCGTCCATCGCGCCTATATTTCCACGTCGGGAGACGATGCCGAGCTCAGCTTTCCTGAGCGCTTCGATTCTCCCTTGGTTCGCCAGGACCGGAGCATTGAACCCGGCCGAACCGTCCGAGACGTCGAGAAAGAGCTCATACTGACCACGCTCGAGCATTTCGACGGTAGCCGAAAACAAGCTGCCGAGATGCTCGGGATAAGCGTAAAGACGCTCTACAACCGACTTGTGGAGTACGGTGAAGCGTAAACAGTTTGCTTTATGTTAATGCTCGACTCCCCCGCTTTGCCTAGGCTTTGGACTTTCACGTGGAATTATCATGTCGAATATTCAAAGGTCGGTGAATGCCGAGCGATTGATCTCTCAGCTTGTCGATGAACTCAGCTCCATTGCCGTAAATGCCCAGGCCACGGGCCAGATGCTGCAGGATCATACCGATCCAGACGTTGCGAAAGCTTTGCTTCGTCTCAGACGCAGTTCCCGGCGCTCAACGGCACTGCTCATTGAGCTTCGAGCGCTGGTTTCTTGATGGCGCCATGCGAACGCCCTCAACAATGGCGAGCACTTCATCGAAGTCTACGGGCTTTCCGACGAACCCATCGAAGCCTGCCTTGCGGAATCGCTCGGGTGCCGAGTCCGTCACGTCGCCGGTCGTCGCAACGAACGTCGTCTGCCCGTTTCCGACCGCACCGCGCAATTCACGAACGAGCGCAGCGCCATCGATATCCGGTAGACCTATGTCGACAAGGCATAGGTCCGCTCGAAAGAAGCTGAAGACGTGCCTTGTCTCGACACCAGAGCTTGCAACCTGGACCTCGCAGTCGTTCAGACGAAGAAGCTGTGCAAGCGCTGCTGCGCTGTCAACGTGGTCGTCGATGACCAGAACTTTCACCAGGCTCGCCTGTGAATCGTTGTTAATCGCTCGTGTAACGGCGTTGCACAGTGAATCAACGTCGATGGGTTTTGGGAGAAAATCGTCGAAACCCGCGTCAATCAATGTCTCAAGAGACTGGCGCCCAACGTGTGCGGTCATTGCGATTACGGGAACCTCGCAGGCGGCTTCGCGAATTGCGTTAAGCGTTTGTAGACCGTCCATGATCGGCATATCGAGGTCCATGAGAACTGCAGCGTAGGCCGTCGGTTGAGTCGTAATGAGCTGTAACGCCTCTGCACCGCTCGCTGCGGTTGTAACCGACGCACCGAGCCGGGTCAGGAGCGCCTCGATCGGCTCCATTACATCTGCCTTATCGTCAACGATAAGGACGCTGCCCGAAATTCTCGGTAGCGACGACGCATCCCTTCTTAAAGGAGTGTGCTGGGCGTCATCGATTTCAGAAACAAAGGTCCCGGCATCAATGCTACCGATGGGCACTTTCAGCGAAAACGCGCTTCCTTTCCCGACGTCGCTTTGAACCTGAATTTCGCCCCCTAGTTTCTGCGCCAGACGTGTACAAATGCTCAACCCGAGCCCCGCGCCGCCGCGATGAAGAGCCACTCCGTTCTTCCCTTGGCTGAACGGCTTAAACAAGTCATCGACCTGATTTTTAGGAATCCCGATGCCCGAGTCTTCGACGGAGAAAACGATATGCCCTGGCTCGAAGGCTGCGCCGAGTCTGACGAAGCCCTGTTCGGTGAATTTAATTGCGTTGGTTACGAGGTTGACCAGGATCTGCCGAAGCTTCACGCGATCGGTTTCGATGAACTCGGGTACCGCGGTGTGCAAAACCGCCTCAAGAACGAGTGCCTTTTCTTGTGCGCGAACCCTGAGTGTGGAGGCCACCTCGGTCAGCATCGATGTAACTGATACAGGGGCAAGCACTACGTCAACCTGATCGGCCTCCAGGCGAGACTGATCGAGTATGTCGTTCAATAGCTCGAGCAAACTGAGGGCGTTGCGCTTTATGCCAACCACATAGTCAAGGGCCGCATCGTCACGGTGATCCATCAGCAGCAGATCGGTAAAACTGATAACGGCGGAGAGCGGTGTACGGATTTCGTGGCTTATGTTCGCGAGAAAACCTGCTTTCGCCCGGGTGGAGTGATCTGCATCGCTATCCTCCGAGGTAACGTCGCTTCGCTTTTCGTCTGAAGCAGGTTCCACAAGGAGGACGTATTGGGTTGTGTCTCCGGGCACCAGGATGCTTTTAGCGGTGACGGTAACGTTCAGGCGTGCGGTGTTTGGCGTCGTGGCAGCTTGGCCGACGTTGTCTCCGGTTGCGGCTGCCAACGATACATCTGCAATACCTTGCAAGGTCGGTAGAAGCGTTGTGTAGGTCTCTGTTGGCAGAAAATCAAAGATCGAGGCGCCAACGAACAGCGCGTCCGCCGATAGCCGGAGGAGCTCAACGGCTTGTGGATTAAAAAACGTAACGCAACAGGAGCTGTCGACGCCTATCGTACCCTGTGGAATGGAAGACACGATCGCTTCCAGTAACGTTGCGTTCGGTTGCTGCTCGAGCGCGGGCTCTTGCGCAACTGAGGCCGGGATTACATCCGAGACGGGGACAGCTTCGGTCGTTCCCACTACGTGCGCTCTCTCATATCCACGACACGAACGCCATGTTGCTCAGTTACTTCGCACGGTAGGCGCGATCGTGTGATTAGCAGGTAAACCAAAATGGAGTAAGCCAAGTGGAGTAAGCCAAGTGGAGTCAGCCAAGTGGAGTAAGCCGAGTGGGACGCGTGTGTTCACAATAAGGTCGTTGTTTAGCCCTACATCCTTTTCGGCCTCCTCACCAGCGCGGCCTTTCGCTCTCAGTCTTTCGTTCCTCTTCCGTCCGACGGCGATTCCGTCAGCGTTGGCATCAAACTTGCGACACGCGCTGAGCACGTTGGAACTGTTCCAACGTGTGAAATTTTGTTAGTCAAACGACGCGAAAGGAGACCTTATGCGCGGTGTGGTTTCGATAAATGAACTTGATTTCCACTGGTGGGCTGGACCTGCCAGTGACGAGGTTGACGCGGCGTTTTGCGTCCACTGCCGGAGAGGGCAGTACGGTGTCACGGAATATCATGATCGTCCGCTCAATGACGATCAGGCCGCGGCTGTTGCCCGAGTACTCGCGCCAGCGGTTGAGCAGGTCGCCCGGACGGGGTCGCGCGGTCGAGCCTGAGCTCAGGAGTCTCAGGCCACGGCTTAAGGGCAGAGATTAACTCGACTGTCGGTCTGAGGTGTTCGACTGCATTTCAGCGGGCCCACCTGACGTACCACAGAAGGCGGACTCATCTGCACTGTTGTCTAGCTGAAGATGGAGATCGTCATAGTCGCAAAGCTGTGCCAGGGCGCTGCGGTCAGTGAGACAAAGCGTGTCGCCTGAGTACTCGACCATGCCCGCCCGCTGAAGCTCTCGGAGTGTTCGATTCAGGTGTACGGCGGATAGGCCGAGCGCGTCCGCGAGCTCGGCTTGGCTCATGGGGAGGTCAAGGCAGTTTTCCTCCGGGGTAGAGATCAGGCAGACGCGCCGGTAGAGCTCGAGGAGAAGATGTGCAAGGCGTGCACGCGCCGATCGGCGACCAATGCGGACGATGTGCTCTCGCAGCATTCCCTCCTCCTGCGCCGCGGACCACCACAGGCCGGCGGCCAGCGACGGTAGATCCAGCAGTAATCTGTGCATTTCCGCGCGGTCGTAGGTTCGAATTGTCGCGCGAGTCAGAGCGAGAATATCGTGGTCCGACTGGCGTACGACGAACGCGTCTGGCGTGAGCACGTCTCCCGGGAGCAGGATTTGAATGATTTGACGCTGACCCTCCGTCGTATACCGAGAACGAACCGCCCACCCCGTGGTAAGTATGAGTAGCCTGGTTTTTGGATCTTCTCGCTGAAGTATCCATTCCTTTGCCAGAAAGCTACGAGTCTCGCAGGGAAGGGATTCCAGTGCTGAAAGATCAGCTTGGCTGACTTCATAGTGCTTGCGTAGACGGCGGGCAAACGCGTGAAACGTCATGAAAGAATCATCGCTGAGTGGTCTTTTCCGTCTTCCCCGTTTCCTATCAACGCGTAGCTGCGTCGTTCTTACGCTCAGAGCGTAATCCAGAGTAGGCATCCGGTGTGTCAACGCAAGTAGAATTTGCCGAATTATCGCGAGGCAATGGCCAGGAATGACGTACCGCTCAGTGGACGGTGGGATGTCCGGGGCGGAACGCGGGTACCCCGTCAGATGAGGGCAGCCGGCTAGGCTGTGTTGAGCGTCAAGCGTCGCTTTACAGGACCGCTTGTCTCAGAACGACAGCGCCCATGCGTCTGCGCGCTGATCCACCGGCAGTGGCGCCAAGCGACGGCGCCATAATCTTCTTTAAAAGCGCGCGGCATTGCACGCCTGAAGCGCGACGCAGGCGTGCAGGAGCCTATCGTCGTTGCTCAGCGACGCCGGACTTCCAAACCATTGTCTACCGACTCCACGCCAGCTACCTCAGAGGCTACGCGGCCTGCTTTCGATTTTTGTACCGCTTGATCGACGAAACCGCTCAATCGAATGCGCCGATTGTTCGCGTCAATGTCGATGTCGAGCGCGCTCAACTCCGGATCCCTGGCGAATGCTGCATCGACGCGCGCGAGGAGCAGCGTATCGTCTACAGCAACGCCCACCGTGCGACCTTGTTCGAGGCTCAAATTGGTCGTTACGTCGACCACGCCTGCGATGCCCTCGGCGATTTCCGCTGCGACGCCAATGTCCGTAGCTTTCGATACGAAGCCGTTTAGCTGCACGCGGCCACGGAAAGTCTCAACGTCAATGTCCAGCCCGTTGGTTCGATCGTCCTCAATAAGGGCTGCCTTGACCCGAGCGGTTATGCCGACGTCATCAATTGCTTCGCCCGCCGATCTTCGAGTTTCGGTTGGCGTGCAGGCTGATGCGCTGAGTACAAGACTCAGTGCGATGAAATGAAAAAATTTCTTCATTGTTCTTCCTCAAGTATCTGCGTGGCAGTGGTTTCGTACGGAGCTAGGCAGGTGCTGAGCGTTTGACTCGTCCCTGCGTATTACTTTGTGCCTCCTGCACGGTCGCAAGATGCGTGCCCATCGAACGCGGCGAAGTGGGGCGGGGCCGGCGCGTTCAACTGGAGGTCTCGACTGGTTGAGGCGGTATCCGTGACCGACCTCGGTAAACTTTTCCTGTTCACCCCGCGCCCTTGATCAGCAACGCCTTTCACTTACTGCGCTATTGATTGGCGCTTACGCATGGACAAGATGCCGACACTCCGTCGGCGACGTGTGCGGCACGGACTGCTGATCAGTGCCTCATCATTGGTTCGGGGGTGGCATGGCTGAGCGTGGCATCGGCGCTCGTCGACAAATGGCACAGGACTCTGCCATCTGTCTGTAGTGTCTCCTCTAGTTCATTGGCACATCGTTTGCACCACACAGCCTCGAAGGAAACTGTGTGTCGTTCGTGAGTTTGAGTCGTTCTTTGATTTTCCTCGGCCAGTACCGGGATCGATAACGCGACAGACTCGGCGCTGAACCATGTTTGTTGCGTCGATGGGTGGAACCTCTCGGTACAGCGCTTGGCACTACGGATTTCTTACGTGCAACAACCAATGAGGACTAGTAATGAAAGAGACCCGTAAATGGAAAGCGATACTTGCGGTCATCGTGCTCTGTGCAGGCGGCACGGTGGCCTGTTCGAACGACGGAGCGTTTGAAGAGGCGGGTGAGGAACTCGACGAAGCCGCGGACGACGTTCAAGACTCCCTTGACGATGCAGCCGATGAGGTGGAGCGCGAAGTCAACTGACCTCTACTTGCGGTGCACGTCCAGGCGAGCAGTCGGAACGGGTGCCACGAGAACGCACTAATTCATCAATTCGAGATGAAAGGAGAAAAGACTATGGCGACCAACGAGTCAGCCGAAAAAAAAACCACAAATATTGAGGATGGCCACGGTGATTCGAAGTCAGGCGAACCCAACGATCTGGTGACGGATCGGTTCGCTCAACGGGCGCACACCGCCATTGATCGTGCGAGTGAGATCGCCGGTGATACGGAGGAACAGCTTCGTAGGAAGGTGGCAGCTGCAGAAGCACAATTGAGTGAGTTTCGAGCGCAAGCGAAAACAGGCGCTGACCAGCAGGTTGGACAGGTCAAAGACTACATTGAACGAAAGCCGTTGGAGAGCGCTGGCATCGCCTTTGCGGCGGGCCTTCTGATTTCTCGGATTCTTCGGTAGCCAAAAAGGCGATTGTCACGTGGAAAAACCTCGCAACCCAAAGAACGATCCAGAGGGTTCTCAAGATCTTTCGTTGCTTGCCATCGAAACCGCGGGCGAGGTAGCGACACTTGTCGTGACGATCGCGCAGCTCGCTGTAGCTGAGGCGGCCGGTAACGTACATCTGCTCAGGCGCGTACTGGTGTGCACCCTGTTTGCCGGGACATTCCTTGTGTTCGCAGCGATCGCGTTTGAGGCATTTCTTTTTACCCTTGCCTTGGAAACTGGTTCCGCACCGGTCGCCGCGTTGTTCGTGCTTGTTTCTAATATTGGGTTGGCCCTCGCCTTCTCAAGCCAAAAGAGCCGTGCGTTCAAAGAAATGGGTATGCGCCACACAGTGTCAGCTTTGAAAGCGGCTGTCGTTGGAATTCGGTCACCGAGGGCTAACGCTTGAGCTTGGCGCTCGAAGTGCGGAAAGCAGATCGTTCATTCTTGCTCTGGAGGTGATGCTTATGAGATCCACTTTGTTTCCTAGCCAGCGAGCTAGAGAGTTGTCGCTTCTTCACTCTGTCGTAGAAGCGCGGGTCGAAGCGACGGCGCATGCCGCGCGAAAGCTCTCCAGCGCAGTTCGGAACGACGTCCCAGCACCCTTGTTGCTCACCACAGCGGTTGCGGCCGGTATGGGCGTCGAGCGCACATGGGCGGCGGCATTCGCACGGCCCGTGCAGGAAGAAACCGGCGGCGATACGGCTACTGATATACACGCCTCCTCTCATGACACAAGCGCAGCCGATCAGCTCCTTTCGGCCGGTCGAAGCGTGGCGGTTGCCGCTCTGTCGCGGCTCATCGCGTCGCACATCGAAGCACACACGGAAGATCCAAGGGCATCGGAGAGCATGGAGCTGGACCATTGACATCCTGGTAGGCAAGCAAGACAGAGTCCTGCACAGGTTCCTGCAATGACAGACCGCGGCGAAAACGCATTAATCGGACTCTTTCTGTTTGCGGTGTTCTACACGCTGTACCTTGCCGCGCCGATCGTTGTGCCACTCGTCATCGCTACGCTGCTCGCCTTTACGCTCGCTCCGATCGTGCGCACGGTAGAAAATCGCTTGATCCGACGATCCGCGGCTGCTGCCATCGTTGTTTCAGGATTCGTCGGCGCTGTGTTTGCGCTCGGTGCAACGCTCGGCACACCAGCGGCAGATTGGGCTGCTAAGCTACCAGATCGCTTGCGCGACATGGAGGCGGCGCTATACAGCGCCAAAGCGCCGCTCGAAACACTGCTCGACGCGAGTTCAGATGTCGAGGCAATCACTCAGCTCGGCGATGGAGGTTCTGAGACGCTGGAGGTGAGCATAAAGCGGCATGTTTTCCTGGATGCCGTACTCGCGAGGACACCGCAGGTTGCCGCGAGCATGCTGGCAACAGTTTTCTTTGTGTACTTTTTGCTTGCTGCCGGGCCCAACATACCGGCGAAGTTTGAGTGCTCGTTCCCGCACTGGTTTGCCGGCACCAATTTGTCTGACGTTGGCTCGCGGGTAGAGCGTGAGATCTCCAGATACTTGCTTTCCATAACGCTCATTAACTTGTCTCTCGGAGCGGTCGCCGCTGGCTGGTTGGCTTTTTATGGCGTCAGCAATCCCATACTTTGGGGTGCTGTTCTTGCCTTATTAAACTTCGCGCCATACATCGGGGCTATCGCCGGGGCTGCCGTGCTGTTCTGCGCCGCATTCTTTGACTTGGGCAGCGCTGTTGAATCGTTGACGGTCGTGGGTGGATATCTCGCTTTGACGATTCTGGAAGGGCAGTTAGTCACTCCTACGCTGGTTGGAAATAGACTCAAGATTAGTCCCACAATCCTGTTTCTCGGGATCATTGTTTTTGGCTGGATGTGGAGCGTTGCCGGTGTGCTTATCGCCGTGCCCCTGTTGGCTTGCATGAAGATCATTGGGCAGCGTGTCTCCAAGCTCAGCGTTCTTGATGTACTTGTATCCGCAGAGCCGTCAGTGCCGAACCATGAAGACCCAAAGCGCAGGTCGGTGGATTCCGAAGTCATGTGCTGAAGAACCTCCCGCCGCTCAGCATTCTGCTGTTTGGGTACATTCTGTACACCTGTTTTGGTTGGGCTCTGCTGTCTTTGCCGGTCGTGCAGACTGAAGATGTAGAACCGATCGATTCCTTGTTTATTGCCGCGTCGGCGGTATCGACAACGGGATTGACGACCGTCGACGTCGGTACGAGCTACAACGGTTTCGGCCAAACGCTGATCCTCCTCCTGATTCAGGCCGGTGGCATTGGCTTTATGACCTTCAGTTCGTTCCTGCTCCTCGCCACGAATCACAAGCTATCAAGAGAGCGGGCAAAGGTAGCGAAGACGGCCTTTGCTTTGCCAGACGACTTCGGTCCGGCAAGGTTCGTTTGGTATGTCATTCGATTTACGTTGCTCGTAGAGCTCGCTGGTGCAATCGCGCTGTGGTGGATTTTCAGTGCGAATGACGTGGAGCGTCCGCTTTGGAATGCGCTTTTTCATTCTGTATCTGCGTTTTGTACGGCAGGTTTTAGCCTATTTCCAGACAGCTTGAACAGATTCTCAACTAGCCCCGCGGTGTGTTTGGTTGTTTCCTGCCTTTCGTTCGCGGGGGCAATTGGCTTTGTCGTGGTAGCAGATCTTTGGAATAGAATCTCGGGACGGCAGCCGCATATTCACTTTTTTTCTCGCGTTGTTTTCCGCGTTACCTTCTGGTTCGTGCTGACCGGTACAGTGCTTGTTTACAACCTGAGTTCCGAGTTAAGAGAACTCCCCGTTGGTGATGGAATACTGATGTCGTTCTTTCAGGTCATGAGCGCGACAACGACCGTGGGATTTTCAAGCGTGGATGTCGCAAGTTTTCCAGCGGCAGTGATTATGCTGTTCTTTTTCATGATGATCTTCGGAGCCTCGCCGTCCGGTACCGGGGGTGGCCTCAAATCGACGACCCTGGCGACACTAGTCGGCTTGGTAAACAGCACGCTGAAGCGGCGCAAGAGCGTGACGCTCTATGGCCGGACGCTATCAGACGATCATCTGCGGCAGGCGACTGCGAGTCTTGCTTTCTATCTCATGCTCTTGTTTACAGCGGTCTTGCTTCTGTTGGTGTTCGAACCGAGCTCATTGGACGCGCTGCTCTTTGAAGCGATCTCGGCGCTGGGAACAGTGGGTCTAAGCATGGGTGTCACTGGAAATCTCACGGACCCTTCAAAAGTGCTACTTGTGTTCTTGATGCTTGTAGGTCGGATTGGTGTGCTGAGTTTTGGTCTTGCGGTTTCCATGGAAGATGAAGAGCCCGACGCGCAGCAGGGGGAGGGAGAGCTGCCCTTGTAACCCAGTTTGCTTCGATTAACCCTGCAACACAGGGGGCCATGGACTACCTCTGCGCTGTTCAGGGTCCCGAGGCGACAGGGGGAGATGACCTCACTGTCGTTGACGTCCCGGCGAGCCGCTACGCGGTGGGCGGCGACGAGATCTGGATTCCCGTCGAGATCGAATAAGTCTCAGTCGTCAAAGCCGACGAAGGTCGCGACCTCGGCGACGGGTCGGCGCCGGGAAACGACGGCGTTGGCGGGAAAGCGTTCGTCCGGGTACCCCATAGCAACGCAGATCTGAATGACCTGATCATCGGGAATGCCCGCGTGTTCGCGCACCACCGGGGACTGCATGATGCCCTGGCTGTTCACGACGCAGCCGAGGCCCTTTGACCAGGCGGCGTTGACGAGCGCGTTGGTTACGGCGCCGCAATCGAAGGGCGCGATGTCGTTGCCGACCAGGGACCGGTCGTAGGTCACGACGATGGACACCGGGGCATCGAACTGGCGAAAGCCGCGCAGCACCCAGTCCTGACGCTTCTCTTTGTCGTGGCGCTCAATTCCCATGGCTTGGAATAGCTGGACCGCGATCTCGACCTGGCGATCCCGGTGCGCGCCTTCGTAGGGACCGCTGCTGCGGAACTCGCGCGAATCCGGCACGCCGGCGAGGTTGCGTTCCGTGTTGCCCGCCCGGATGCGATCGAGCACGGCGCCGGCGACGACGAAGAAGTGCCAGGGTTGGGTGTTCATCGATGACGGAGCGCGCGTTGCCAGGGTCAGGATCTCTTCGACCACGGCCTTGGGCACCGGCTTGTCGAGAAACCCACGAATGCTGCGTCGCCCGAGGACGACCTCGTCGTAGTGCATCAGAACCTCCCGTGGCGAACCGGATCAGCCTTTTGCGGCTACGGCGAGCTCTTCGTCCGCTGGGGGCGCGCTGTCTGTGCTGTGAGCGCCGTTGGTACTTGAGGTTTCATCAACTATGGCGGCATCGTCTGCCGGCTCCACTGTCGAACCGTTTGCCGTCGCTTCGGCCGGGTGCGCCCGAGGGCCCGTCGACAGCGGCGCGCCCTGATGCGGCTCGAAGCCGGCCTCGGGTTCGCTGCTCTCGATCACGCGCTCCGCGATGGGTCCGACCAACAGCGGCGTGCCGGCTGTGTCTCCGAGCAGCTTCGATGCGCTGGTCGCGAGTTGCTGGTGCAGGTCGTTGTAGGTTTCGTTCAAGCGCTCGAATTTACGGGCGGTTTCAGCGAACTGGTCGTACACGTCGGCCCGGTAGTCTGAGAGTTCGGTCTGCGCGGCTTCCAGTTCCTGCTGCAGCGTTCTCACCTTCCGGGTACTACTCAGAGACTGACCCAGCAGTGTGCCAAGCCCCAGCCCCCCGGCGAGCGCCACAAGGGCCACGCCAATCATCCACTCGAAGGAATACATAGGATAAAAGCGCCTCGTCACGCCGCTATCTTGGATGATGCGCAGGCTAGCACAGCGGGTGCGTTACCCGCAGGCGGCCGGCGGAGTTTTAGAGTTGCGTGACGGGAATTTTACTCGCGTCAGAGGCCGAAGCCGGCTGCACAAGGCCCAGGTTGTTTTGCTCGAGAATCCGATCCGCCCGATAGCTCGAGCGCACCAGCGGCCCTGCGGCGACTTCGCGAAAGCCAAGTTCCAGACCGGTCTCCCGCAGTGCGGCAAAGGCCTCCGGCGGCACCCAGCGATCGACGGGCAGGTGGTTGCGCGTCGGACGCAGGTACTGACCCAGGGTCAGGAGATCGACCCCAGCAGTGCGCAGATCGCGCATGGTGGCGATCACCTCGTCATCGGTTTCACCGATCCCGAGCATCAGGCTCGACTTGGTGAGCACCGCATCGTTGTGGCGCTTGGCAAAGGCCAGCACGTCTAACGTTTGACCATAGCCCGCGCGGGGATCGCGCACCGGGTGGGTGAGGCGTTCGACGGTTTCGACATTCTGAGCGAAGACCTCCAAACCTGAATCGACCACGATAGCCACGTCCCACTCTCGCCCCTGAAAGTCCGGGGTGAGGGCTTCGACCGCCGTCTGCGGCCGCCGCGCTTTGATGGCTCGAACACAGGCGGCGTAGTGGCCAGCGCCGCCGTCGGGGAGATCGTCTCGATCGACCGAGGTCAGGACGACGTACTTGAGATCCATTAGCTCGACGCTGCGTGCCGTATTTGCGGGCTCCTCGGTATCAAGCCAACCGCGCGGATTGCCGGTGTCGACGGAGCAGAACTGACAGGCCCGGGTGCAGACGCTGCCCATGAGCATGATCGTGGCCGTGCCGTTGCTCCAGCACTCCCCGATGTTCGGGCAATGGCTTTCTTCACAGACCGTGGCCAACCGATGCTCGCGCACGGTCTCGTGGACGTTTTCGTAACGCCCGCCGCCAGGCACCCGCGCGCGTAGCCAGCGCGGTTTCCGCTGCACCGGAGCGGCGTTTGCCGAGCGTTGCTTGACGCCGTCTTTGATGGCGACGGTGCCGTGCTCGTTGACGTACTTGGCGCCGCTTGGGCGGACGTTAGTAGTATTTGAGCCGGTGTCAGACGCGACCAGTTTGTTTGGGTTTTGCTTAGCCATACCTCGAGCTTAGCGCAGCCCGTTGTCCTGTGCTGTGAGGACGCGCGGCTGCTGCCTAGTGGTCGTTGCGTTCCCAGCCGTATGCGTAGCGGATGCGGCGGTCGTAGCCGCTGAGTTCGTCGGCGAGATCGGTGCGGACGCTGGCGAGATAGGCGAGCAGTGCCTCCTCACTCGCGCCGAAGTCCCCGCGATACCACTTGAAGATGCTGGACAGCGTCAGCTTGCCGTCGACCAGCGCCAACCCGCGTGGATGATTGAGGTACAGCCGCTCACCTTCGTCGAGCAGCGTCTCGAGGTTTTCGCTCGTGTAGGCCGTCGGTGAAAGGTTTGGGCAGCCAATGCTTGCGCAGTTCACGGCGTAGTGGATGCGCTGATCCTTAAAAATGGGGCGCAGGATGCGGTGCTCAATGTCGTTCAGGGTCAGCCACTGATTCGCAACGCGCGTAATGCGATCGTCCCAGGGGCCCGTGGGCAGGAAGCCGCCGCCGACCCGCAGTATCGATTCCTTTTCAAGGTTGTTGAGCATCAGGTCAACGGTCAAGGCGTTGTAGAGGTTGATCCAATAGGCGAACTGTTCTCGACGGTTCAGGGTGCGCGGATCGAGGGCCGTAATCGTGGTGAGGTAGCCCGTTAACTTGGCCCGATCGTCGGGGGTGAAATCACCGTAGTGAATGATCGTGCGATCGTCGGCGAGGGTCTCGACGCGACAATCAAGCAGTGCCTGCCAGGCGCCGTGATCGACGATGCGTTCACTGGCCTCATCGCTTGGCTCCCAGAAGCTCCAGCGCTCGGCGCTGGGGGCGGCAATGGCCGTGCTGGCGGTGTTGAGCAAGGCAAGGCTGAGCATGAGCAGCACCCCGGACTGTGTTAGTACGCGCGTCATTGCAGGATTCCTCATGAGTCTGCATTGCAGACTGTGAAGGGTTCGATTGGTTCCCCGGCGGCGTGTCAGGGGTCTTGGAACTGGAGGTCGTGCAGCGTCGCATAGAGCCCGCCGGCGGCGAGCAGTTCCTCGTGGGTGCCGAGTTCTTCCACCTGGCCGTCTTTCAGGCAGAGGATTCGATCGGCGTCCTGGATGGTTTGCAGCCGGTGGGCGATAAGGATCGACGTGCGGTTGGCGGTGAGTGCCTTGAGCGCCTGCTGAATCAGCAGCTCGGTCCCCGTATCGATGCTGGCGGTGGCTTCATCAAGCACTAGAATTTCGGGATCGGCCGCGAGGACCCGGGCGAAGGCGAGCAGTTGCCGTTGCCCCTGGGACAGGTTCTGGCCGCGCTCCGACAGCGGCGTGTCGTAGCCCTGGGGAAGAGCGCTGATGAAGTCGTGGGCGTTGACGGTTCGCGCGGCCCGCTCGGCATCGGCGCGACTGATCGCGGGATTGCCGAGGGCGATGTTGTCGTAGATGCTGCCGGAGAAGATGTGGAAGTCCTGCAACACGACGCCGACACGCTTGCGCACGTCGCGGCTGGCGATGCGGGTCAAATCGATGCCGTCGAGGAAGATGCTGTTTTCCGGGAAGTCGTAGAAGCGGCCGAGCAGTCGAATCAGCGTGCTCTTTCCGGAGCCCGTCGGACCGACGATAGCCAGGGTTTCGCCGGGCCGTATCGTCAGGCTCACGTCGCGCAGCACGGGCTGGCCCGGCAGGTAGGCGAAGTTGAGGCCAGCAAAGCGAATCTCGCCCTGCAGGCGATCGGGTAGCGCCACCGGTGCGCTCGGTTCCTGGATCTGTTCGTCCCAATCGAGGGCCTGGAAAATCCGCTCCAGGCTCGCCATGGCGCGAAAGAGAATATTGGTCTGCTCACCGACGGCAACGATCGGGTGCAGCAGCATGTCGACGAACTGGGTGAACAGCACCAGGCTCCCAAGGGAAATGTTTTCCTGAACGATTGCGCCGCCGCCGTACCAGATGATCACGGCCAGCGCGATCTGGGCGATGCTGTCGTTGAAGGCGCCATAGAGCGTCTCGAGTCGCGCGCTCCGCAGCTCGTGGCCGCGGTGTTCCGCATTGATCTCGCGATAGTGTTCGAGATTGGCAGCCTCGCGACCGGATAGCTGTACGACGGTAAGGCCCGCGAGGTTTTCCTGCAGGTACTGGTTCAGGGACGACAGCGCCATGCGCACGGCGCGAAAGAGGGAGCGTGTGGTGCGTCGGAAGTAATAGGTCACCACGCCCATGATTGGCATAGCCAGCAGCAGCATCAGGGTTAGCGGCACGTCGATGCTGAGCATGATGGCGAGGGCCAGGAAGAACGGCACGAATTCGCCCACCAGCGTGCTCATGCCGCGCACAAGTTCGTAGAGGGCCTCGATGTCGTTGGTCACGCGGGTCATGACGCGGCCGACGGCGACGCGGTCGTAGAACGACGAGGGTCGGGTTTCGAGATGCGCGAAAAGATCCAGCCGCAGATCACGGAGGCTTCGGGTAACCCCATGCGCGAGGGTCAGACGATGCGCGTGGCCGGTCACGGCCCCGGCGAGCTGAATGAGCAGGTAGATCAAGCAGGCGCTGAGCAGCGGGTGCAGATTCAGGGCACCGGCCAGCGTTTCCGTGGCGTTGACCAGACCAAAGTCGGGCGCCGGCCCCGCCGAATTGCCGTAGAACAGGTGATCGATAACCACTAGCGAAATGACGATCGGTTGCAGGACGGCGAGCGTCGAGCTGATCAGGATGAGCACCGCCGAGATCGCAAACAGTCGTTTGTAGGGCGTCATCCAGCGCAGCATGCGGCGCACCATCGCGAGATCGAGGGAGCGTCCGGACAGTTCCGCTTCGAAGAGTGCGTAATCGCGGCTGGCGTTGCCCTGCGGTGCCGATGCGCTCATGTCGGAAGCTCCGCTGGGTCCTTAACCTGGGGACTTGAGTCGCCTTCCCGCTGCAGACGTTCGAGTTCGGCGTAAGCGCCACCGCGCCGGAGCAGCTCGTCGTGGCTGCCGAGCTCGACGATGCGGCCCTGGTCGAGCATGACGATGCGATCGGAGGTGCGTGCCGTCGAGACCCGGTGAGACACGAGGATCGTGGTCTTACCGCGGCGCAGACGCCGCAGGGCACTGAGAATCCGATCTTCCGTTTCCGTATCGACACTTGAGAAGCAGTCGTCCAGCAGCAGGACCGGCGCGTTCCGGATCAGGCCTCGCGCCAGCGTCGCGCGCTGTTTCTGCCCGCCGGAGAGCGTCACGCCGCGCTCGCCGACCGGCGTGTCGAGGCCTTCAGGAAAGCGCTCGAGGGTGCGGCCGAGATCGGCGGCATCGGCCGCTGAGCGAATCGCAGACGGTGGCCGGTCCGGTTGGTCGTAGGTGATGTTGGCGCCAAGCGACTGGCCGAACAGAAACGGGTCCTGCGGCACCAGGGCAATGTCCAGGCGAAGCTGCTTGAGTGGGTAGTCCCGCGCCGCGAAGCCATCGATGAGCACCGCGTTCGGCTCCGGCTCAAGCAGCCGCACGAGGAGTCGCAGCAGCGTGCTCTTACCGCAACCGACCGGCCCCATGATGGTGATGGCCTCGCCTTCTTTAACCGTCAGATCGATGCCGTCGAGCGCGTTCGTCGAAGCCTTTGGATAACGGAAGTGCAGGTTGTTGAGTTCGATGGCGCCGCGAATCGTCGCCGGGGTCTGGCCGCTCGGTGTGTCGGGAATCTCCGGCTCCAGGTGCATGACCTCGAACAGTCGATCCGAGGCGATGGCGGCACGCTGAAACAGATTCACGATAAAGCCGGCTACCCGCACCGGCTGCAGCGCCATGCGCACGTAGAAGAAAAAGGCGACGAAGGTGCCGGTAGTCATCTGCCCCTCGAGTACCATCCAGCCACCATAACCGAGGATCGTGATCTGGCTGATGCCGGCCAGCGTAGGCATCACGGCCGCGGTCAGCGAGCTGATGCGTTCCTGGCGATAAAACGCCTGCGCGTAGGTGTCGTTGGTGCCGGCGAAGCGCCGAATTTCGTTGTCTTCCTGAACCATGGCCTGAATGGTTCGGATACCGGACAGGTTCTCCTGCACCTGGTCCGAGAGGGTCGACAGGCCTTCCTGCACGGCCTGGCTCGCGATGCCCGTTTTGTGCGTTGACCAGCGGGCGTAGAAGTACACGAAAGGCAGCGGAGGAATCAGCAGCAACGTAAGCGACGGTGCGAGGTAAAACATGTAGCCGAAGCTGACGATGGTCGCGAAGATCAGAATGACGACCAACACCGTACCGAGGGCAAACAGCCGCTGGATCAGCGAAATGTCGGCCACGGCCCGCGTCATCATGTCGCCAATGCTGTAGTCGTTGAAGAAGCGTGCGCCCTGGCTTTGCAGAATGCCGAACAGTCGCTGGCGTAGATCGAAGGCGACATGGAGTGCGGTGCGGCGAACCATAAAGCGGGCAAAGGTGACGACACCGTAGCGCGCGAGTACCGCCACGACGATGCCGATGATCGGGGTGCGAAGGTCGGCAGCGATCAGGGCGTCGAGCGACGGTGCTTCCTCGAGGGCGGCGAGCCGATCGATGCCCATGGCGAGAAAGATCGGCACCTGGGCTTCGAGAATCCGGGCAACGAAAAACGCCGTGATCCCCGCCGTCAGCCAATGCCAGTAGGGCCGAACGAAAGTACGCAGGCGAAACAGCGAGCGCCACATGAGCGATGGATTCTCCGTTGGCGACTAAAACGGCGCGCTGTTGGGAACGCGCGGAAACGGGATGGCGTCGCGTATGTTGTCCATGCCCGTTAGGTAGAGCAGTAGCCGCTCGAGTCCTAAGCCGAAGCCTGCGTGCGGGACCGTGCCGTAGCGCCGCAGGTCGCGGTACCAG
This sequence comes from Pseudomonadota bacterium, assembly GCA_039198065.1. GTDB lineage: Bacteria > Pseudomonadota > Gammaproteobacteria > Pseudomonadales > Azotimanducaceae > CALHVX01. Next base: position 159,380 of record JBCCTU010000008.1, on the reverse strand, counting down.
CCGAGCTCCTCAAGCAGCTCGGGACCCATGCGCGCATCGAGGACGTCGAGCCGCTCCTCGCGCTGTGAGCCGCCGATGATCTCTCCAACGCCGGGCACAAGCACGTCCATCGCGGCGACGGTTTTCTCGTCGTCGTTCAAGCGCATGTAGAAGGCTTTGATGTCCTTGGGGTAGTCGGTAACCACGATCGGCGCTTTAACGTACTGCTCGCAGAGGAATCGTTCGTGCTCGGACTGCAGGTCCATGCCCCATTCCACGGGAAACTCGAAGGACTGCCCCGAGTCCTTGAGGATCTTCACGGCCTCGGTGTAGCTCATGCGCACGAACTGTGACTCGGCCAGGGCGGCGAGGCGCTCGGTAGCCTCGGCATCAATTTGAGCTGTGAAAAACGCCAGGTCGTCGGCGCGCTCCGATTGGGCAACGCCGACGAGCGCCTTCAGGAAGCGCTCAGCGAGATCCGCAAGATCGCTGAGGTCGGCGAACGCGATCTCCGGTTCCACCATCCAGAACTCCGCCAGATGCCGGCTGGTGTTGGAGTTTTCCGCGCGAAAGGTCGGGCCGAAGCTGTACACCTTGCCCATGGCGCAGCAGTAGCTTTCCAGGTTCAGCTGCCCTGAAACGGTCAGAAACGTCTCTTTGCCAAAGAAGTCTTCTGCGTAATCCGCCTGCTGATTGACTCGGTCAAGGGTCGACACGCGAAACAGTTCACCGGCGCCTTCGCAGTCGCTGGCCGTGATGATGGGCGTGTTGATCCAGACGAAACCGTCGCGATGAAAGAAGTCGTGAATCGCATGACTCAACGAGTTCCGCATCCGGGCCATAGCGCCGAAGGTGTTGGTGCGGGGCCGCAGGTGGGCGACCGTACGCAGGTACTCAAAGCTGTGGCGCTTTTTGGCGATCGGGTAGCTCTCCGGGTCGTCTACCCAGCCAACGACGTCGATCGCATCGGCCTGAATCTCCCGATCCTGACCCTTACCCTGGCTCTCTACGAGAGTCCCTCGGACCCGCACGGAGCACCCGGTGCCGAGGTTCAGCACGGTGTCCTCGTACCCCGGCAGATCGCCGTTCGCCACGGCCTGGATGGTGTCGAAGCAGCTGCCGTCGTGCAGATGCACGAACGAGAATCCCCCTTTGGACGTGCGGCGCGAACGAACCCAGCCCTGAACCTCAACCGGGCTGCCAAGGGGAAGTTCGTGAGTCAGGAGCGCGCGGATCGTAGTGGACTGCGGTGTGTTGTCGGTCATAGGTACTGTTCGAGGGTCTCGTTGCGTTCGGGGGCCCCGGAGCGCGCAGCAGGCGCAGACTCGGGCGATGCAAATGATAGTCTCTTTGGTGAACGAGCACCTGTGGGTTGCGGCCCGCGATGCTGCCGTTGTTCCTAAATGCACAAGATGTACGGGAGGCATAGGGTGCGACCGGGTTTCTTGCTGCTGGCGATTGCGCTGGCGGCACTGATCATTGGGGGTATTCAGTACCGATCCGAGCTGCACCAGGCATGTGAAGCGCACCTTGCCTGGCTGTGCGCGACTCACCGTGACACTGGACCACCAGAGCTCGAGCGTGCGAATCCTAGTGCGCCGGCGGCCACCGTGCAGAGCCAATCGGTTACCGGCGAAGCGCAAGCACGCGATTTGTCGACGACGGTGACGGCTGCGACGGACCCGATCGAAACCGACGCGGAACCGCAGCTAGACGACGACGCTGTTCGGGCGTTGCTCGCGCCCTACCAGTCCCCGGCGACCTGGCTGGCCGTCGATTTCCTCCTCGATCGAGGTGCGACCGTGCTGGTGAATCTTGCGGACGGTAACGTACCCCGGAAGCTGCTCGGGCCGATTCGTCCGGATCAACCGCTTACGGCAACGCCGATGTCGTCGCGACCGACAGAAACCCGCTTTCGTCTCGCCCTCGCTGCGGACCCGCGCGTAACGACGATCATCGAAGTGCTGGAGCGGGTTCCGGCGGAGCGTACGGCGGTGGTACTGGCGCAGCTGTTGCCAGGGCTCGATGCGGCGCTGGAATCTCTCGATGAGCCGCGTTCCGCCTTAGCGTTGATCGAGGCCGTGGTGGTGCGGATGCAGCGCGTACCTGAGATCGATGAAGATCCGGTGGTCGAGCGCATTGGATTGCGGTACCGCTATGTTGACCCGCAGCTGGAACAGCTGCCGGACCTTACGAAAACACTGCTGCGACTGGATCGCGAATCCCGAGAGGCAGTGACTCGCTATGCTGCGGCGGTGCTTGCCGCCCTTGAGTCCGAGGCGGTGGCGCAAGATCGCGAGTCGCTCATCGGGAATCCTTAGGACTCGGAGTCGCCGCTGACCTGGGCTGCGGCGGTGCGCAGCTGATCGAGATCGACACCGGCCCGGAACGGCGTGTGTTCTTCGACGTAGGCGATGTCGTCCGACACGTGTTCCCGTTCCCGCTCCAGATAGGCTTCGACGGCGGCACGAAAACGGGCATCGCCGATCCAGTGCGCGCTGTAGGTTGCTTCCGGTAGATAGCCGCGGGCCACTTTATGGCTCCCCTGTGCGCCGGCCTCGACGCGTTTTAAGCCGCGTTCGATCGCAAAGTCGATGGCCTGGTAGTAGCAGGTTTCGAAATGCAGAAACGGGTGGTGTTCGGTGCAGCCCCAGTTGCGGCCGTAGAGCGTGTCGCCGCCGATGAAGTTCAGCGCCCCGGCAACGTAGCGACCGTCTCGCTTGCAGAGGATCAGCAGAATATCTTCGGCCATGGATTCGCTGATGCGCGAGAAGAACTCACGGTTGAGGTACGGGGAGCCCCACTTGCGCGAGCCGGTATCGAGGTAGAAACGGTAGAACGCGTCCCAGTGCGCCTCGGTCAGGTCGCTGCCCGTAACCCACTCAATGTCGATGGCGTTAGCCGTTGCATCGCGCCGCTCGCGGCGGAGGTTCTTGCGCTTTTTCGACGCCAGTTCTCCGAGGAAATCGTCGAAACACCCATAGTCCGCATTGTGCCAATGAAACTGCTGATCCATCCGCTGCAGGTAGCCGTGGGCTCCGGCGCGCTGCCACAGATCCTTGTCCATGAAGGTAATGTGCAGCGACGATACGCCGACCTCGTCGGCGACCTGCCGTAGCGCGTCCAGCACCGCGGCTTCGCGCTGCGGATCCGGATCTCCGACCAGCAGCCGCGGCCCCGTAGCCGGGGTGAAAGGGATGCTGCACTGCAGCTTCGGGTAGTAGCTGCCGCCGGCGCGATGCAGCGCGTCGGCCCAGCCGTAGTCGAACACGTACTCGCCCTGGCTGTGGCTCTTCAGATAGAGCGGAACCACGCCGAGCGGTGATTCGGTGTCGTCCTTGTCCGGTTCGATGGCCAGATGAAAGGGCTGCCACCCGGCGTCACGCCCGACGCTACCGCTGTCTTCGAGGGCTGCCAGAAACTCGTGACGGACGAACGGGTGATGCGCCCTAGCCTCAGGGTTGGCGAGAGCGTTCCAGCCGTCGGCGGGCATGTCGTGCACGCTGTTGAGTATCCGGGCACGCCAGCTGGCCGCGTCGGTCATCCGCTCTGGGTCCTCGGTCGCGAAGTCAGTAAATCCCGGCTGATAGTCCCGCGGCCAGCGTCATACCCAGGTCATGTGCAGCGGCAACGTCAGCGGCCGTTGGCTCACCGCGGGCGATGAGCGGCGGTTGCACCTCAACGAACGGGTAGCCACCAACGATCCGCTGCACCGCTCGGACGGCACCGGTGCCGTCGTTGCCGGCGCTGATGAACAGCGCATAGGGGAGGGGCTGTAGCTGCCCCTCGACGGGGTAGTAGGTGCGATCGAAAAAATCCTTCAGCGCGCCGGACATGTAGCCGAAGTTCTCCGGTGTACCAAGCAACACACCGTGCGCCCAGCGAAGATCGTCCGCGTCGGCATCGCTCGCACACCGCACGCGCAGTACGACGTCGTCAATGTCCGGATGCTGTGCCCCGCGGGCAACGGCTTCGGCCAGTCGCCCCGTGTTCCCCGTTTGCGTGTGATAGACCAGCAGCAGGTGTTTAGACACTACCGAGCCGTGTGTTACTCCCTTAGGCCGAGTCTGCCATTGATGGCATGCCGCTGTCGGGTATGCGGCTCGCCGGCAGCGGGGTCAGCCGAGCAGACGTGCGGCGCGGCTCCGGCGACGTATGCCCGCCGGTCTGCTCCACATCGCCCTCCAGGGTGACCATCGGCCCACGATCGAGACCGTGGCGAAGCGCCAGGTGGAAGAACGCAGGCACGGTGTAGAGCGCAAGTATTGCCGATCCCGCGACGCCGCCGGCGATCGCCGTAGCCAGCGGTGGCCAGAAGGTGCCGCCGAAGACAATCAGCGGAACAAAGCCACCGATGGTTGTTGCCGTGGTGGAGATGATGTGGCGTGTCGCATCAACGACCGTATCTGCGACACCCTCAGCGCCTTCATGCAACGCCCGGGGATCAACCTTTAGTGCCGACAGCACGATGATCGAGCCGTTGATCGCAAGGCCGATCATTCCCAGCATGCCGATGATTGCCGTAAAGCCCAGCGGCCAGCTGAACAGGCGCACACCGAAGAGGGCGAGGCCCATGCTCAATACCGCGACGAGTCCGATGACGCCGGCCTGGCGGAAGGAATTTAAGCTCAGGACTACGATCGCCATCATGGCAACGGCAAACAGAACAAACACGGAAATCAGATTGCCAAGCGACGATGCCCGCTGTTCTGCTTCGCCACCGAGATTGATGCGATAACCGGCCGGCAGCTGAATGCCAGCGGCGTCAAAGCGGGCCTGAAACTCATTCAACACCCCGGCAGGTAAGGTAAACGGCGTCAGGAATCCCTGCACCGTGGCGACCCGTTCTCCCTGGTACCGATCGATGGACTGGGGTGTGGGTTCGAGATTCCAGCGCCCCAGCTGTTCCAGCGGCACGGTACCACCACCGTTGGTCGGTAGCGGCAGCGAGGCCAACGCATCAACACCGTCGCGATACGCATCAGGGAGCCGTACGCGTACATCGAGCTGCGTGTTGCCCTCCTGCACCGTACCGCCGGGCAGTCCGTCGAGGGAGGCCGCCAGCAGCTGCGGTAGCTCACCGGTGCGAAAGCCAACCGCTGCCAATGCGCTTTCATCCGGTTCGAACACGAGTTTTGGTTCCGTGACCGAGAGCGTCGCACGCGTGTAGGTCACCGCGTCGATGCCGCTGAGCAGGAGTCGAAGTTCTTCCCCGAGGCGCCGCAGCTCGCCGAACTCTGGCCCGATAATGCGTACTTCGATCGGTGCGTCGAACGGCGGGCCCTGTTCGAACGGTAGCGCCAGCACTTCTGCCTGGGGCAGGGCTGCACTAAGGGCTTGCTGGAGTTTTGGCAGAACCTCGCGCGTATGAGCCGCGCTTTTCGTCGTTGCCCAACCGGCGGCGAAGCTGGCGATGCCGTCGGCCTGCACGACGACGTTGTAGTAAGTGCGCGGCGCGCCTTCACCAAGCGTCCAGAATCGGTCCCCGATCTCGAACTCATCAAGCACGTCGTTGGCGACGGCTACGGCGGCGCGGGTTTCGGCAAGCGATGCCTGCACCGGCAAGGCGATCTGCAGTTGGAACTGGTTGCGGTCAACGGGCGGGAAAAACTGCTGAGTCAGGGTTCCGGCCAGGCCAAAGCCGATGATCGGCAGGACGCAGCCCGCGGCGATGCCGAGCGCTGGGCGTTTAACCAACGCCAGCACGCTGGCGCGGTAGCCGCGCGTCAGGTTGGCGTTGCTGTAGCCGCTCTGCCACCAGCGTTCGCTCGCCCGCTGCATACCGAATCGGTTGTCGAGCATGCCTGTGATCGCGGGGACAACGGTCATCGCCAGGATGAAAGAGCTGAACACAGCAAGCGACACGTTGAGCCCGATGGTTCCGGTGAAGTCCCCGGTTCCTCCCGGCGCCAGAGCAATAGGCATGAAGGCGCAGATGGTGGTCGCCGTTGATGCGCCGAGGGGAACGAGCAGGTGACGAACGGAGCCGGCAATCGCTTCGGCGATGTTTTGCCCTCGACCGCGCTTTAACTGATAGTCCTCGACAACAACGATGGCGTTGTCGATCAAAAGCCCCAGCGAGATGATCAGTCCGGTAACGGACATCTGGTGCAAAGGTATGTTCATGAAGCTCATGCCGGCGAGAACCATGGCGCCAGACAAGGGTAAGGCCAGACCGACAATCAGTGCCGACCGCAGTCCCATGAAGAACACGAGCGTTCCAACGACAATGCCGAGCGCGAGCACCAGATTGTCGATGAGCTCCGCGATTCGCTTGCCGGTGTAGTCGTTCTGGTTGTAGACGACGTCGAGTTCGATGCCCGCCGGCAGTTGATCACGCACTTTGGTCAGTGTCTGGTTGGCGCCAGCGAGCCAGTTGTCGATGATCTGTCCCGGCTCCATCTTCGCGGCTACAAACACCGTTCGCTCGTTGCCGATCAGAGCCATGGTCTGCGGCGGATCGCGCCGGAATTTTCGTACCTCGGAAACGTCGGAGACGCGCAGAACGGACCCGTTGTCGAGCGACTCCTTGAGCGGTATGCGTGCGATACGCTCGATGGAGGACAGCTCGGCACCGACCTCAACGAGAAGGTCGGCGCTGGAATGGTGTAAGCGGCCGGCGGCAAGTTTGGTATCGGTCGCTGCAATCGCGGCGCTGACGTCCGCCGCGGTCATGCCCGCTGCGGCAAGGCGATAGGGATCAACGGTCACCAGCAGCTCTTCGTCGACCTCGCCGTAAACCTCCACCTCTTTCGTACCGGGCTGGTTTGCCAGGGCCACTTCGAGCGACCGAGCGAGCCGCGACAGCAGGGCGAACTGGGGTTGCGTATCGTCGCTCCAACGAAACGCTGCAATGATCGTGGCGGCGATCGGCGAGGCGACGGTCAGCTCCGGTTCCACGGTTCCCGCGGGCAACGTCGCGTACACTTCGCTGAGTTTGTCGCGAATCTCTGCCCAATGGACGTCGACGCGATCGGCGGGAACGTTGTCGTAGAGATCGATGTCAATGAGCGAGTAGCCCGCCCGCGACTTGGATTTCAGTTCCTTGATCTCTGGAATCTCGCGAAGCGCTGTCTCAATGGGTTCGCTCACCAGGGCTTCGACCCGCTCCGCTGTTGCCCCGGGGAGAAACGTGGCGATGAAGCCGAAGCGCTCCGTCAGCGTCGGGTCTTCCTGCCGGGCGAGGGTGCCGTACGCCGTGGCCCCGAGGGCGGCAACCATCAGCACCAGCATCGCCGTCAGCCGTGGGTTGCTGTAAAAGGCGTTCGCCCAATTGCTCGTACCCGTGTTCGTTGCCATAGCGTTGTGGTTCCCGAGCGAAAGTGAGAGTAACGGAGCGTTCGTGTCTTAGCGTTGAGCGATTCCGGAGCCTGGGCTGGGGCTCGAGACACGTACGCGTTGCCCTGGAACCAGTCGGTGAACACCACCAGCGACGACCCGGTCACCGTCGTTCAGTGTTCCGCGAACGAATACCCGCTGATCGCGACCGGCAGCGGTGGTGTGAAGTACTTCGACAAGGCGTCGTTCGACCGTCTGGTCCGCGCTGACGACGTAGACGCCCCAGAGTCCGCGATCGCTTTCCGTGAGCGCCGTCAGGGGCAGCCAGGTGCCAGCTTCGGCGACAGAGGCCGCGACCCCAACCTCGACGATGGCGCCGATGGGAAGGGCGCCACGCGACCCCATCGAGGATTGATCTGCGGTGATGTCATAGACCGCTGTCATGGTCCGCGTGCTGGGATCGATCTCCGGCAGTACGGCGCGCAGCGTTACTTCGGTCTCTTTGCCACCCCAGAACAGTGCTGCCTGAGTGCCCGGTGTCAGCGTCGCGGCGACCTGATCGGGAATTCCAACATGGGCTTCCGGAGCGCCAACCTCAATGAGCCGAAAGACGACGGCGTCTGGGCGCACCTGTGTGCCTTCGTCCACCCGCCGCGTTTGAACGATCCCGTCGAACGGGGCACGGATTTCAGTTTGCCGCAGTCGCACCTGTGCCGCTGCTAAAGCAGCACGGGCCTCGGCCACAGAGGCTTTCGCTAGGTCGAGACCGGCACGGCGGGCCTGCAAGGTGAGGCGTTGCTCATCGTACGTCTGGGCCGACGCGTGGCCTCGTTCGAAGAGGTTTTTGAAGCGCTGTTTCGTTTCTTCCGCAAGTTCGAGATCCGCCGCCGCCGCCGTTTCGTTGGCACGAGCGACGGTCAGGGCAGCACGGGCCTGGGCAACGGTAGCACGGACGTCCGCCTGATCGAGGCGAGCCAGCACGTCGCCGGTCGTTACTGTGACGCCGACATCGACGAGCATCTCGCCAATCTCGCCGGACTGCGTAAAGCCAAGGTTTGACACCCGGGACGCGCGAATCGTGCCGGCATAGCGCCGCTCGCTTTCAAACGCGGCCTCGGTCGTGGCGGTCACAACCTCCACACTGACCGTGCCATCGGCTGCGCGCGCCGCCGGTCCGTAAGCCCAAAGAACAGCCCCGAGGAGCAATGCGGGAACGCTGACCCAGCGCAGCGTGCGAGGGGAACTGCGGGTCAGTCGGCGCAGATGAATAACGTGCATGCGAGGCTTACCTGTTGGCTGGTGCTGGGTTGATTCGCGTCGAGCCGCGACGTCTGCGTTATCCGCCCGCCCCCTGCTTGAAAACGCGGACCGAATGTCTGGACTCGACAGAGCGCGAAAATGTTTACGATGCTTACATAACCTAAGGTACGGCTTGTGAGACGTGAGTCAAGTGAATCGAGCGGCCGCGCAGGATCGTGTCAGACCGGGTGTCGGCTCCCGTGACTGCCGAGGCAACCGGGTTGCCGCTGGATTGGCGTTGCCCGGGCCGTTTTTGACCCGCAAAGCTCGCCAGTTTGTTGCGTGAAACGTGTGCGAGCTTGAGGGCAATTTCGCGTTAGGCCGAAGCGGCGCGCGGGACTAAGCACTGCGATTCCGATGCCCGGCCCCGGTGTGACCGGCTCGTTTTGCGCGCCGTTGCGCGAAACCCGGCTCGGTCAGAGCTGGGAGTAGGTATGTGATCGATGCTAACATCACGCGGCCGCGCGGTCGCGGCGTTCTGGACGGAGACCATGGCTGAGGCTCAACGCAACTACCATCACGGAGACCTCCCCGACGTGCTCATGGCAAAGGCACTCGAAGAGATCGATCGAGTTGGGGTTCAGGGGTTGAGTCTGCGGGCCCTTGCGCGGGCTGCCGGCGTTTCGGCGACGGCCCCCTATCGGCATTTTCCGTCGAAACGGTGCCTGCTCGCAGCACTGGCTACGCGCGGCTTCCGTCTGCTGCACGAGCGGGTCGAACTCGAGATGAACCTGCTGGCCCCGCCACCGGCCAGTGATGATCTACCCGCGATGCGCGAACACCTGAGGCGACGGTTACTGACCATGGGCTTGGCTTACCTTGCCTTCGCCGAGGAAAACCCAACGAGTTACCAGCTTATGTTCGGTGCCGTGGTTGACGATTTTTCGGACTACGCCGCGCTGCATGACGCCTCCAAACAGTCCTTTGCACAGCTCCAGTCGTTGTTGGCCGCGGTCATCGACAGCGGCGGCGGGCGTGGGCTTTCCTTGCCGGAGCTCTGCGGTGCGGTATGGTCTGTGGTTCATGGAATGGCCGATTTGACGGCGAACGTCACGCCCCCAACGAGCGATGACGAGCGGACGATGCCCGCGGGCTCGGCCCCAGCTCAGGCCATGCTTGCCGCACGTCGTGATCGCGCGGCGGTCCTCAGGGCGTTGTGCTACCCGCTCCTAGATCCCTGAAGCTGAGGCAAGACTGCCGGCACCGGGTCCGGCCGTTAAAGATCAATCAACGGCTCGATCGAGCCCCCTCAACGGCCGGTTAGCGATGGCTTATCGCTGATTCGGCTAACCGGGTGCGTCGAAATAGCCAATTAATCTTGCAGTTTTCTGAATTCCGGCTGTGATTAGACAGATTGCGAATAAGTTGTCACCAAAGGTAACAAAGGGTTGACCGAGCCCGGCGAACTGCCGATTATCCATGATCGACATTGCGTAGCTGATTTTTGGTTTTCTTCGGAGTGTTTCGAAAAGAACCGTGAAATCAAAGAGATGTGATTTACACCGGGTCTGTACCGGTCGTTGACGAAGCGTCGGGGTAGGTTGGGATAGATCATCCGACGCTCGTCGATCAACGACAGGAAACATGCGAAGGTGTTTGGCACAGCTCAATACGCAGCCAGGATTGAGCAGCGAAACGGGTTCGATTGGCCTGTAGGGCGGCAGGGATAAGCCGCGACTGCGAATGAAGCGTCCGAAGGCGCGCGGCCCACGGGTCGAGCGCTGGGTTTGACGTTCGCAGGAACCGAGCAGCATGGACAGCGAAGACAGGTAGCCAGGCGGCACGCCGCCTGCGCGCGGGCTAAGGGAGCGCGCGTTGTTCAGAGCGACACGGGCGGTCGTCGGACGGATCACGAGGTGATGCGAACCGCGACCGACGCGACAGCGAGGGTAGGCTTATGGTGAACGGAGCGGTCGGCAGCGTGTTTATCTTGCTGCTGGTTCAGTACCTCACGAAGGCGGAAACGGTTAATCCAATGTGCGCCAGCATGTTGGTCTCAGCCACTGCGCTCTCTGCGCTGACCTTCGTGCGAAACCTTCCGCTCTGGGCGACCCGGCTCGCCGCCATTTTCACCGTCGCCGTCATGTTTTATTTCTTTGCAAGCTTCTTTCACCTCGTCCCAAGCCTGGGCGAACAGTGGTATCAGCGTGCTGATTCGCTCGTTGCCCTCAGCTTCCTGTTCGGGGCCTTCTGCATGATTCCCTTGATGGCCGAGTACAGCTGTCGCCTGAAGGCCGATTGTCCCTATCGCCGATCTGCAGGCGGTGGACGCGGTTTTTTCACCGTTCCGGAACGTCTCCAAAAGCAAATCTCCTAACCCGTCGCAGCCGGGCCGCAGCTTGTGCGCGCGCGCCGTTCGGTGCTCTACCTTCCGGGATCCAACGAGCGCGCCCTCGAAAAGGCGGTTGAGCTAGGCTGTGACGCGATAATTTTTGACCTCGAGGACGCCGTAGCGCCAGCCATGAAAGCGGCCTCGCGGGAGCGGGTTCTGCGTGCGCTGCAAACTCGAAACTACGGTCATCGTGAGTGCATCGTGCGGATCAATGGCCTCGACACCCCCTGGGGTGACTCTGATCTGCGCGCGTTGGCCAACCGCCCTCCCGACGCCGTATTGGTTCCTAAGGTCGAATCAACGCAACAGCTCGATGACATGACGGCATTGCTCGACACGGTGAAGCTTGCGTCGGTGCCGATCTGGTACATGGTTGAAACCCCACGTGCGGTCCTCAAGTTGGACGTTTTGCTCGAGCACCGTCCTCCGGAGGTGCTGGTTATGGGCACCAGTGATCTGGTGAAAGAGCTTCGTGCGGAACACCTGGAAGATCGATCGAACCTGAGCTTTGCCCTGCAGCGGACGCTCCTGGTCGCGCGCGCCTTCGGCCTTGTGGCTTTGGATGGCGTGCAGCTCGACTTTCGCAATGGTGAAAGCTTTGAACGGAGTTGCCGGGCGTCGCGGCAGCTGGGTTTCGACGGACGAACGTTGATTCATCCATCCCAGATTGCAACGGCGAATGCGGCCTATGGCGTGTCTGAGGCGGCGGTTGCGTACGCGCGCCGGGTACTCGCGGCTTGGGAGGGCGCGCTTGCGGACGGTAAGGGTGTGGTCGAGCTGGACGGTCAGCTGATCGAGAATCTGCACGCGGACGACGCGCGCCGGACGCTGGCGCTTGCAGAGGCGATTACCGAGCGTGGTTAGTGCTAAGTACGGCGGGCTCAGCCAGTGGCCTTGCGCAGTGCGGGCATGACTTCGCTCAGATAGCAGTCGAGGGCGTCGGCGCTCCAGGGAGCCCGGAGGGCTACGTTGATGTCCGTGGCGCCCGCTTCAACGTACTGCAGCAGGTGTTCCACCGCCGCCTCGGGTTTGCAGAGCAACGCGCCGCCGGCGATCCGGTCAGCCATCGCGCCCCAGTCTTCGCTCAAGCGGGCCCGCTCCCGCGCCAGGTCGGTGTCGGATAGCGCCAGATTAAATGCCAGGTTTACACCGCGTCGCAGGGTCTTCGGATCGCGATCGGCATCGCTGCACCATTGATCAAGCACCCCGTTGAGTCGCTTGAACTCTGCTGCCGGAAGGTAGGCGGCGTTCCAGCCGTCGGCCCGTTCCGCCACGATTTTTAGGGTGCGCTTCTCACCAACGCCGCCGATCCACAGCGGGAGGTGTTGCTGCACTGGGGCCGGTAAGCAGCTTGCGTCGTCCACCTGAAAATGTCGGCCGCTGAAAGTGGTGCGTTCCTGCGTCAGCATGCTTCGTACGATTTGCGCAGCCTCGTCGAGCATGTCGAGACGGGTGCCAATGTCCGGGAATGGGTAGCCGTAGGCAGAGGCTTCCCACACGTGCCAGCCTGCGCCAAGGCCGATTTCAAAGCGCCCGCCGCTCAGGTGGTCGAGGGTCGAGGCCGCTTTGGCGAGCAGTGCCGGGTTTCGGTAGCCCACGTAAAACACCAGACAGCCAATGCGGGCATGTTCCGTTTCACAGGCCAACGCTGCGAGGGTGGCTAACGCTTCGAAGTGGGGTTCTACACCGCCCTTCGGTGGCGCCTCATAGAAATGGTCCCAGGCAGAGATCCAATCCACGCCGGCGGTGTCGAGCGTTCGCCACAGGCTGCGAAGATCGTCCATGGCCAGATTCTGCTGACCGACGTGAACGCCTAGCTTAAGCGCCATTCCAGTTCCTTAGTTTGTTACCCGACTCGACCGCTTGCCGCTGTGCGACGTTGGCATCAGCCAGCCGAGCCGGTCTCAGCCGAAGGGTTGGGAACAATCACGGTACTGTCTTCCGCACGCTTCTTTAGTCGTTCGGCATACTTCTTTTTCGCCCACGTCGAGGTGCCCGTGGCGCCGGCTTTCAACCGGTGGGGTATGGCAAGCATTGCTGGAGTCGCTACCAACGTTAGTAGAGTCGCGAAGGTCAGCCCGGAAACGATCGCCTGAGATAGCGGTACCCAAAAGCTGGACAACGGACCGCCGTGCACGATGGTGCGGTTAACCAGATCAACGGAGTAGTTGCTGGCCAGCGGTAACAGGCCAAAGATCGTCGTTACCGTCGTCAGCATGACCGGCCGCAGTCGTTGTGCGCCGGTACGAACAATCAGATCGACGTAGTCGAGCTCCGGGTGCTCGCGCTTGAGGTGATTGTAGGTATCAATGAGAACGATGTTGTTGTTAACGACGATGCCTGCAAGTGCCACGATGCCAGTGCCGGTCAGAATCGCGCTGAATGGCATGCCGGTTACGATAAGACCGAGCAACACACCGGCCGTCGACATGACCACAGCAAACAGAATGAGGGTGCTTTGGTAGAGCGAGTTGAACTGAGTAACCAGCAGCACGAACATGAGCAGTAGTGACAGACCAAACGCGACTTGTACGAAGGCCACGGCGTCTGCTTGCTCTTCGTTCGCACCACGGAACGTGAACTTTACGTTCGGATCAAAGTCTTGCTCATCCAGCCAGGCCTGGATCTCTTTGACCTTGGCGTCTGCCAGTACACCCTCTGCCACATTGGCGCGTATGTACTCGACGTTGCGGCCATCCTTGCGCTGAATCGTATCTACGTTTGGAGCCGGCGTACGGCTGACGAAGTTGGATATCGGCACCATGCCTTCACGGGTAGACACGCGCAGCGCATCAAGCGCCGAGACGCCGCGATCCTGGCTCGGGTAGCGAACGCGGATGTCTACCGCATCGTCCGCGCTGTCCGGTCGATACTCACCAACCTTGACCCCGTTCGTCACCAGCTGCACAGCGATACCGACTGCCGATACGTCGGCGCCGTAGACCGCGGCCTGAGCTCGATCGACTTCGAGCTTCCACTCAATGCCGGGCAGCGAGCGGGTATCGTCGATATCCACTAGCCCATCGAGTGAGCTGATGTACGGGATAACCTGCTCGATGGTCGGCTCCAACAGGTCGCTGTGTTGCGGTGCAGAAGACAATTCGAGTTGAATCGGCTTGCCGACGGGCGGACCTTGCTCCATCTCTTTGATTTCAACGCTGATCCCCGCGAACCGCTGGGTCCGATCTCGGATTTCCTGAAAAATTTCCGCGGTACGGCGGTCGCGCCGATCTTCGTCAACAACCTCTAACCACAGCTGGCCAATGCGATCGAAGCCGTCGCGTGATGAACCACCGGTGAGCATGGTGAATAGGTTGAGATCTTTTATGTCCGCTATCTGCAGAAGTTCTTCTTCGACTTCCGTGACCAACGCGTTCGTCTCACCGGCAGACAGATTGCCTCTGGCTCTAACGGTGACCACTGCAAACTTCGGATCCGAATCGGAGAAGAACGTCATTCCTTTGCCGAACGTGCCGTATGCCCAAAAGCTGCCGAAGAGTGACAACACCGTGATGGTTGTTGTGGTGAAGGCGTAGCGTGTGCTGACCTTCAAGACTTTGGCATAGAGCCCGGTGAGGGTTTTTAGTTTTGTCGGATCTCCTTCTTCCAACTCCCGCAGTGCATCGAGAGACTTTGGATCCTGGGCTCCTGCGCGTCCGAAGATCGAGCCTAGTACCGGACCGAACACGAGCGCATACAACAGGGAACCTGAAAGTACGGCGAATACCGTTATAGGGAGGTAGCTCATGAACTTACCGGATACGCCCGGCCACAGCATCAATGGCAGGAAGGCGGCCAGTGTTGTCGCAACGGACGCGACCACTGGCCAGAACATGCGCTTGGCTGCCAGGGAATAGGCTGCGCGGCGATCGAATCCTTCGAGCATCTTACGATCGGCGTACTCGGTAACCACGATCGCGCCGTCGATGAGCATGCCGAGACCGAGCAACATTCCAAACATCACCATGAAGTTAAAGGTAAAGCCCAGCTGATTGATGATGATCAGCGAAAACAGGAATGAGATCGGGATACCCAAACCGACGATGATGCCGCTGCGCAATCCGAGTGCGGCAACCACCAGGACCATGACGAGCGCAAGCGCGGTAAAAATATTCCCTTGTAGTTCCGTCACCTGACTCTGTGCCCAGGGCGCTTGGTCTTGTGTATAGAACACCTCAACCTGAGCCGGGAAGGTCGGACGGAGACGTTCGACGATGGCGCGGGCGGCGGCAACGGTATCAATGACGTTTGCGTCTGCGCGCTTTTTTACGTCCAAAGAGATGCTTTTCTTCCCATTCACTCGCGCAAAGTTCGTGCGGTCTTTAAACGTGCGCTGAATGCTTGCAACGTCGCCAAGGGTCACCACCGTATCGCCGTTGACCCGCACCGGAAGGTCGAAGACGTCCTGAGCTTCCTCGATGACGCCCGACAGTTTTACGGAAAAACGCCCCATGCCCGTATCAATGCTGCCGGCGGGAATCAGGCGATTGTTTCGAAGGATGGTATTGAGCAGTTCCTCGGACGACAGCTGGTACGCTTCCAGCGCTCGGGGGTCGACGATAACCTCAAGGACTTCTTCCCGTTCTCCCTGTAGGTCGGCTTCGAGGACCGACGGAATGGTCTCGATTTCGTCCTTGAGGCGAACGGCGAGGTTGTACAGCACCCGTTCGGGGACATCGTTGCCCGCAACGTTGACCTGGATCAGCGGGAAATCGTCGGCGGTCTCTTCTTTGATGATCGGTTCTTCAGCCGTCGACGGCAGTTCCGGGCGAACACGGTCCATGGCTTCCCGAACGTCGAGCTCTGCTTGGTCTAGATCGGCGCTGGCATCAAACTCGACGAGCAGGGTGGCACTGCCTTCTGAGGCATAGCCGGTGAGTTCCTCAACGCCTTCGATTTTTCTAAGCTCAATCTCCGCCGGCATCACCAGCAGACGCTCGCTGTCTTCCGGAGAGATGCCTTCGTGGAAAATGAAGATCGAGAAGAACGGCACCTCGATGTGCGGATCGCTTGCAATGGGAATGGACTGGTAGGAAAACAGTCCCGACAGCACGACCATCAGCAACAGCAGCAGGGTGGTGCGCGTGCGGTTGATTGCGGCATCAATCAGCGATGACATGACGACTCCTGGGCAACCGGCACCCCGCGTCGAGGGGCGCTGCTGCTGACTGGTGATTTAACTCGAGCGGTTGGGCTCGCCCTTGGGCGTGTTGCCTTGGCTCGCTAGATGGCTGCTCAACCGGCGCTGCTTGGGACTGACAGCGCAAGCGTCGCAGTATTCTGCTTGGGTGCCTCGTCGGCGCTGACCGCGCTCTGGGTCTTCTCCCCCGCGGGGGTAGACGCCGGCATCTCTCGCGATCGAGTCTCGACGCTGATCTCGACCCGTTCGCCAGGGATTACGAGTTCCTGGCCGACGGTTATGAGCGTTGTTACCTCCGGCAGACCGACGACCCAGGCACCGTCGGGTTCACTGCTGATGACGTCGACGAGATGAAACTCGACCCGATTCTCTTCGTTAACGGTCCGTAAGCCGATGCGACCCTCGTCGTCGAGAGCGAACAGCGCTGGGCTGACGCGATGCGCGAGCACGCGCTCCACGGGGATCAGGATGTCGGTTGTTACCCCACTTCGCAGCGCCCCGTCGGCGTTGTCGATCTGAATTTCGATGGGATAGGTTCTGGTCGCGTTGTCAGCCTGGGCACCGATGAACGTGATCGGCCCGCTGACTTCCAGACCGGTGGCGACCTGACCCCGCGCTTCGCGTCCAAGGTCGAGCTGCATGACTTCCCGTTCCGGGACCTGCCCGACGAGCAACATGGGATCCAGATCCACCACCGTTGCGCAGACCGCGCCGGCCGAGGCGAAATCCCCGACCTCGAGGTCAACGGTTTCGACGACACCGTCGAAAGGCGCGCGGACGCGCGTACGGTTCAGGTTGAGGCGAGACCGGGTCACGCCGGCTTTGGCGGCGGACAACCGAGCTTCGGCTTGCTTGATCGCCAGCTCGTTTATGAAGCCCTTGGCCTTGAGCTCCAAGCTCGAGTCGTAGTTCTGCTGTGCTTCGGCAAACGCGGCCTGGGCTTCATCAAGGGCTGCCTGACGGTCGTCCACGGCAATTCGGCACAACGTCTCACCGGCACTCACTGCTTGTCCGCGCTCTACCGGGCGCTCGACGACGCGGCCCGCAACTTCGGCGCGGACGGAGACCGTACGCTTGTTCTCCGTACGACCGCGGAGCCGGACTTCGCGCGTTTTCTCCGTCGCCTGAATCACCTCGGCACGGACCCGGGTGGGCGCCATGTCTTCCATTTTTGCCGCTTGGGCCGCGCGCTGATCTGCGAGGCTTTGGAGCGGTGCGTCGTCGGGCTTGCCAAGCTGGCCAGACAAAAGCCAGCCAACGATCACCAAGGCAATGACGATCGAAGTTATCGTGGTGGACCGCATGTTCCAGACCTCAAGGGAGTGCTACTAAAAGTAACACAACGGATTGGTAATACCAAAATAGGTTAGACCAATTTTGGTTCAGTCCGGCTCATCCGATCGTGAATCTCAGCATCTTGGCCACTTCGGTCGACGTGCCTGCTGCCTGGCGCACATTTGTCAGGGCAAACGTCTCCGGTTTATGCGCTGGCCGATGGCCGCGCGCCAACGCGCTGGAACCACGCGTGGACGTGTTCGAGACCTTCGTCGTAGGGCTGTCCAACGTTCTTACCGAAGTTCAGAAAGCAGTAAAGTAAGATGTCGGCTAGCGTGAAACGGTCGCCGCATAGAAACGCTTGGCCGCTCAGTTGGTCGTTGAGCCAGGCAAGCTTGTCTCGTGCCATCGCCTTCAGGGGCTCCGAAGCCTCCGGAAAGCACGGCATTCGGTCCTGGAAGATCGGCAGGCCCTCGCTGAACCGAAAGCCGTTGGCCAGGGGTTCGCAGATTCCCAGGTCAACCCGGCGCGTCCACATGCGCGTGGCCGCCCGCTCTTCGGCCGTGGTACCGATCAGAGACGTTCCGCCTTTGAGGTCATCTAAGTACTCACAGATCGCTGTTATCTCCGCAATGATGGTCCCGTCCTCGAGTTCGAGTGCCGGTAACTGCCCACGGGGGTTTCGGGCGAGATAGTCCGGTTTGCGGTTTTCCGCGGCCATAATGTCGATCTCGACGGTGGCGAGTTCCGTGCCGAGTTCGGCTGCAAAGGTGCGAACAACCTGCGGATTAGGACCCATGGAGTTGTAGAGCTTCATCAATTTCCCCTCGATGATCAGATGATTGTCAGGTGCTGTGGCCCTGCCTACCAGGTGCCGGTGTTTTCCATGCTTACCCAGGGTTCCTGGGGTGGCAGCGCATCACCGCGCTGCAGAAGTTCAATCGAAATGCCATCGGGGGAGCGGACGAACGCCATACGACCGTCTCTAGGTGGTCGATTAACGGTCACGCCGGCATCGAGAAACCGCTGGCACAGGTCGTAAACGTTTTCCACCTGGTACGCCAGGTGGCCGAAGTTTCGCCCGCCCTCGAGCGGTTCAGAATCCCAGTTGTGGGTCAGCTCGACGTGCACCTCAGGGTTTTCCGGAGCGCCGAGGAAGACCAGCGTAAATCGTCCGCCTTCGTTGTCGTAGCGTCTTATCTCGCGCAGACCAAGCAGGTCGCAGTAAAACTGCAGCGCTGCGTCCAGATCGTTCACGCGGACCATTGTGTGGAGATACTTCACCAGTCGCCTCCTGTGGCCTCCTGTGGCCTCCCGTGGCCAGAGTGTGGGCTACGGGGCTTTCGTCGGGACGGGAGTATGCGCGACCCTGGCTTTTTTGTGCCAGTCCGCGGCGCGTTACAGCTACAGCTTTTTAGGCTTGGGTCGGGGGGCCTTGCGACGGGAGCTCTTGGGACGCGAGGGATTCGTATCCTGGGAAGAGCAGCAAGCGGCGCGGATTCGAGCCGTCACTGCTTGGTGCGTGCGGATGACTGCAGGCGGCTTAAACGAATGCGTTTAGGGTTATCAACAGCGTGGCAACCATCGTCGCCAGACTACCAAGCAACAACGCGGACTCTGCCGTCGAAAGCTCGCCATCGTCTAGCATCGCTGCGCGTACCTGCCCGGAGCGCGCATTCAGCGCAGAGGTCGATCGACCGTGTGGCTGCCGCTGCAGCCGTTGGGGACGTAATTCATGTAGTTCGAACACTGGCCTCTCCAAACCTGTGTTTCAGAAGTGTTACAGACGGTACGGCACCACTCGCAATCCAAAGCCGACTAAATCTGGAGCAAGAATGGAGGTCTGGCGCGCTTGGGACAGCTGCCGCACCACCGGTGAGACCGATTGCCGGACGCCACGAGCCCGTCTGAAACGCTGGCTCGCTTGACACCGGGGCCAGAGCTGGCCGCCTGCCTAGCTGGGCTGGCGGTCTAGTCGTTGCTCTCGTCGCGAGCGATCAGCTGCTCGAAGGCGCGCCGCAGCGATTTCGGCAGCGGCCGGCGCGAAGCCAGGCGCTCTTTGAATGCTTCCCGGACCGATGCCGGTGTGCTGCGATCGGTTGCTTCGGCAATGATGTCTGCTTTGCTCATCGTTCGATCCAGCTTTCGTGCGGAGGCGTTGTTATGCATGGTGTGTCTCCCGAAACTCCCTTGCGACTCCCGGCGCAATGGACTGCAGTTCCAGCCGGTACAGTAGCGCCTTTTTTCTGAAGCGATACTAAACGCTGCAAACGGGTTGTAAGCTGCATACCGTGAATCGTTAAAAGCTCGTTACGACTCCGCGGATCGTGACCGAGGAGGTACCAATGACCACGCCTTATCCCAAGCACCCCCAGCTCAAGGGCAACTACGCGCCCCTGCGAATGGAGTGCGATCTGGATGACATGATCATTCGCGGGGAGCTGCCGCGGGACCTCAACGTTACCTACTACCGCAACGGCCCCGATCCACAGTTTCCACCGCGCGGCTGGCACCACTGGTTTGCCGGCGACGGGATGCTGCATCAGTTCCACATTCAGAACGGCCGCATGCGGTACCGAAACCGGTGGGCCCGAACGGTGAAGTGGACACTCGAGCGAGAGGCTGGCGAATCGCTGTTCAACCCGTTCAATCCGATGGAGTCCGAACCCTCTGTCGCGATGATGGAGACGGACGGGTTGGCGAACACGAACATCGTCTGGCACGGCGGGAAGTTGCTGGCGCTGGAAGAAGGTCACCTGCCGTTTGAGCTCGATCCGGTAACGCTTGAGTCGCGCGGCGCGTGGAGTTTTGCCGATGCCTACAGCGGACCCATGACCGCGCATCCCAAGATGGATCCAAACACCGGAGAAATGCTGTTCTTCGGCTATTCGGTTGGCGGCATGTTCAGCTCGCTGATCAACTTTACCGTCGTTGACCAAGACGGGCGGGTAACGCGAAACGAGCAGTTCGAAGCGCCGTTCAGTGCCATGGTGCACGACTTTATCGTGACCGATGACCACATCGTCTTCCCCATCTTTCCGCTCACGGGAAGCATGGAGCGCGCAATGTCCGGCGCACCAGCCTGGGCCTGGGAACCGGACAAGGGCAGCCACATTGGTGTTATGCCCAGGGATGGCAGCGTTATCGACATCCGCTGGCTTGAGACGGATCCGTGCTACGTGTTCCATCCCATGAACGCATTCAGTGATGGGGACCGGATCACCGCGCACATGCTGCAGTTTGAAGAGGCGCCGCTCTTTCCCCACGTAGATGGCAGCAAGCCCGATCCGGAAAAGGCCAATGCCCGGCTGTGTGAGTGGCAGATTGACCTGGCGGCGAATCGCGATGCCATATCCATGCGCTGGCTCGACGACATAACCGGTGAATTTCCGCGGCTCGATGAGCGCTTCGCCGGCGCGCCGTACCGACACGGGTACTACGCGGCATCGACCGTTCGCGACGGTGGCGAAGGATTCAACGCCATCGCGCATCAGGATTTCTCGACCGGCACTCGGTCACTCTATGAAGTACCTGAAGGAGACGCGGTCGGAGAACCGGTGTTTGTTCCCCGGTCGGACGAGGCCGAGGAAGGGGACGGTTACCTGCTAACCACGATCTACCGCAGTGAAGACCGGCGCAGCGACCTGGCGGTCTTTGATGCAAGCGACCTTGCCGCGGGCCCGGTCGCTTGCGGCGAACTGCCGCACCGTGTCCCGCACGGCTTCCACGGCAATTGGCGCTACAACGATTAGATGAACGATCAGCGCTGTGCCCAGCCACCGCTGAATGGGATGGCCTGACCGACGAAGAAGTCACTTTCATTGCTCGCGAGAAACAGGGCGAATAGCGCATCCTCGCGCGCCGTTGCCAGGCGACCAAGCGGCACCTGGCGTGCCAGTGACCGCTGGAACGACTCTTTAGCACGCAGTTCCGGCGGGTAGTAGACCGGATTCTCAACGTAGTTCTGAGCGATCAGGTTTACCTGGACGTTGTCCGGTGCCACCTCCACCCCGACGGCTTGGACGTAACCCACCTGGGCGGCACGAGCGGCGCTATAGGCTGCAACGGTCTTAAGCCCCTTCAGCGCGACCGCGCTGCCGTAGACGACGATCTTTCCCGCCTGCCGAGCCTGCATTTGCGGCAGCACGGCCTGGGTGAGCTGATGGAGCGGATCAACCATCATGGCGAAGGTCTGTCGCCAGGCGCTGGCCTCGAGCTCCGTGACCGGGATGCCGCTGAAGTTCGGAGCGGCGAGGTTGGCGAGCAGCACATCGACGTCTCCGGCCTCGCGCACCAGGGCATCGCAGGCACCGGCCTCCGTTAAATCTCGGGTGTCGGTGATTAGCGTTGCGCCGGCCTCGCGAAAGACGTCGATCGTTGCCGGACCCATGTAGTCGTTGGCTTGGGTCAGCAGCACCCGTTTGCCCTCCAACCTGCCTGCGATGCTCACACCCGATTCCTCCGTGCCTTTGCCGCGACAATCCCAACACTCGTTCGACGGGTCAAGCTACAGTCACTGCCTGGCAACTGTGAGTCCGTGTTTATGAATGCTGAGGAAGTCGTCGTCTACGATCACCCGCTGTCGCCCTACGCCCAGAAGGTCAAAATCGCGCTCAACGAAAAATCCGTTCCCTACCGGACCGAGCAACCCGCAGCACTCGGAAGCGGTGCGACGGACGGTGCCTTTGCCAAGGGAAGCCCGCGGGGAGAAGTGCCGCTGCTCGTTCACGAGGATCTGGCGGTGTTCGATTCCACCATCATCCTCGAGTACATCGAAGACTGTTGGCCAACGCCCCCGTTGCTGCCGAGCCACCCGCAGGATCGGGCCCGTGTTCGCATGATCGAAGAAGCCATGGACACGCACATGGAAGCGATCAACTGGGGCTTATCAGAAGTACAGCATTTTGGCCGGCTGGAAGGCTCGGAGGCCGAACGGGTGCTTGAGCAGGGACGACAGCAGCTCAGCGCCTGGTTTGAGTGGCTCGCGAGCCAGCTCGGTGATCAACCCTGGTTCAACGGCCCATCCTTTGGCTGGGGCGACCTGAGTGTGCTGCCGTTTGTGAACGGAGCCATGGGTTTTGGGGCCGAGCCAGAAGATGAATCACTCCGGTCCTGGCTCGCCCGCGCGAATGAACGCTCGACGGTACGCCCGGTCGTTGAGGCCGCTGCCGCCGTGGCTTTCGGTTCTTCGGCCGTGAGCCTCGACCTCGTACGGGCAGCGCTCGAGCAGGGCACCTTCAAGCGCGAGTATCGCGACCACAGACTCGAGTGGATGGTCAAAACCGCAGGTTTGTCGGTCGTTGCGGACGGACTTCAGCGAGACAACGTTCGCTTCAACGACCCCTTTCCCGTACGGCGCTGAGCCTATGCTGCTGGCCTGTCTTGTGTTCGTCGGCTCACACGTGCTGATCTCTCGAACGGCCCTTCGACCCTGGTTGGTTCGCGTGCTTGGTCTGCGCAGTTACCTGCTGGCGTATTCGCTGTTGTCCGTGGTGCTCCTTGGCTGGGTGGTGTATGAGCTGCTTCGAGCACCGCGACAGGTTTTCTGGATCTCGCCAGACTGGGCCGCCGGCTTTGCGCTCTTCACTTCGGCCGTTGGCTTTGCTCTGTTGGGGCTTGGTGCCGCGTTGCCGAACGCCCGCTCAATTTCGTTGCGACCGGTCCTCGCGGGCCAGCCAACAGCGCCAGTGCTGCGCGTTGTACGCCATCCACTTATCTACGGCTTTGGCCTTTGGGGCCTTGCGCATGTGCCGGCGAACGGTGAATGGCCGACTTTAGCGCTATTCGGTGGGACGGTTGTGTTCGCGCTCATCGGCGCTCGTGCCGTGAGTCGACGCATGGATGCTGCCGCGGTGGAGAATGCGCATGGGAACGGTACGAATCGCTCGTTCGGATCGCTCACCGTGCTTGGAGCGGCCGCTGGTTTGTTTCTGTGGGGCCTGGCGCTCATCGCCCACCCCTGGGTGACCGGTGTCGACCCGCTCACAGTTTGGGCCGGGCACTAGCGCAACGGAGCTCTGCCGTTGCCGCCGATCGCTCGGACTGTGAACCGGGTCGGGTTTTGGCGCCGAATCGGTTGCGGGACGGGCGGATAATGGTCGCTGGCAACTGTGGTTGAGGTGTACACAGTGCAAACCCTGGATCCGACAAAGACGCAGGAGAAAACTCCGCCGGCGCTCGTCCGAGTGCTGGAGCGACTCAACGGTGAGTTTTCCGATTCGCTGCTTTTGATTGTGCGCTACGGGTGCGGCGTGTCCGAAGCGACCGACGCCTTCGCCGTCGGCGCTACCCCCGAGCGACTGGAACTTGCGGTACGCGTCGGGGCTTCGACACTTGTTCGCTGCGACGCACCGCTGCTCTCCATTGCGCCGCGATGGCAAGCCCTGGAGAACGAAGTCCTGCGGCTCGTGTTTGCGGCTCGCGACCGAGCGCCACAGGACTACCCGCTGACGCGGTGGGAATCGCAGCTCGCTCGAACCCAGGCGCTACGCGTCAACACGGCGCGGGTCGCTGCTCGCCAGCAGCTGACGGAACGCCTGTTCCAGCTCACGCTCACCGGTGACTTCTCGACCTTTCGCAGTCCTGGCTTTGATGCAGCCGTTTATTTGTACACACCCCGAAACGGAGATCTGTCCTTCCTCAACCGGCCGTTCTCTATGGCCGACTACCGGGAGATGGCGGTCGATCAGCGACCTGCCGGCGGTTACTTCAGTATCCGGAACGCGCGGCCGAACGAGCTGGACATCTGGTTCGCGGTTCATCCTGGGACAGCGGATCCGAATACGGTCAGCGGTTGGGCGCGGCATGCCGAAGTGGGTGACGCGCTTGCGTTCTGGGGACCGCGAAGCGCGTTCTCGGCACCGGAAATAACGGAGCAACTGCTCTTGATTGCCGATGAATCGGCGCTGGCCGCGTGTCTGGGTGTGCTTCGGTCCTTGCCCGACCTGCCGTCGCGACTCTTGTTGCAATGCGCAGCAGACGCAGAGCCAGGCCAACTACGAGCCCTGGTGCCGGCGCCGGTGCGCTTAACGCTCTGTCCGCGCGCAGCAGCCGATGACGAAGATGCGCTCCTCGATCGATTGGCGATTCAGGCCGTCGACCCGGCAACGACCTTTGTCTTTGGCGGTGGTGAAGCAGCGCAAATGGCTGCGCTGCGACGGGTGCTGACGCAGATCCATGGCCTCGCGGATGCCCAAATCCAGCTCCAGTCCTACTGGCGTCGGGGACCGGTTGGTCTCCGCTTCGGTAAGCAACGAACCGATTGACGCACGTACGGTGGCCCTGCGGCGGTGGCTACCGCCGAAGGGCTAACGCTGCGACAGGCGAGCTCGCGCGCTCAGCGAGCGAGGATGGTTACGCCCGAAAGCCCTGGCGCTCCATAGACGTGCGTGTAGCCGGTCTTCGGCTCGTTAGGCACCTGTCGATCACCGGCATCGCCGCGGAGCTGAAGCGCTACTTCGTGTACCTGGCGCAGACCCGACGCGCCAATGGGCTCGCCGTTGGCGAGACAGCCGCCGTCGGTGTTCACCGGTAACTTGCCGTCGATGTCGGTCCAGCCTTCTTTTAACCACTGTTCCTGATCGCCATCGGCACAGAATCCGTTTTCGGCCATGTGCATGATTTCGGCGCCGGACTCGGTGTCCTGCAGCTGCGCGACATCGATGTCTTCCGGGCCGATACCGGCAAACTCGAACGCGGCTTTGGACGCTTGCACCGTAGGCGCATCGGCCCGGTCGAGGGCCAAGCCGCGACTGAAGACCTCGAAGGAGCCAAAGGTCCGCGTCTTGACGCTCACCGCTTTGAGATACACCGGCTTGCTGGTGAACTGCCGCGCTTTGTCACCTCGGCAAAGGATCATCGCGCATCCACCTTCCGACGGGGAGCAGAACATGTACTTTCGCAGCGGATCGCAGACCATGGGTGACTGCGCGACGTCGTCATAGCTGAACGCATTCTTGCGCCAGGCATTCGGGTTGAGCGCGCCGTTGCGGTAGTTCTTTACGGCGACCCGAACCAGAGCATCCTCGCTGATTCCAAAGTCGTGCATGTAGCGTTGAATCTTCATGCCGAAGAACTGCGGTGTGAGCGCCATACCGATGTCGCCGTACCATTTACCGAGGCCGGACTTCTCTGGGTCGACGGTAAAAGCACCGCGCGGGTGTTTGTCGAAACCTACGGCAATTCCAACATCGAACATGCCGGATTGAATGGCCATGTAAGCCGACTGCAGAGCGCTGCCACCGGTAGCGCAGCCGTTGGCCACGTTAATGAATTGAAGGCCCGTGAGGCCAAGTTCGGACACCAGGCTATCCGCATTGCCTGCCGCCGCTGAGCCGCCGTAGGCGAACTGCATGTCACTCCAGTCCATGCCGGCGTCTGCGAGCGCAGCGCGCGCCGCGTGGGCGCCTTGCTCGAGTCCACTGACACCGTCCGTTCGGCCGAAGGGGTGCATACCCAGGCCGATGATTGCTACGTCCACTGCTGTTCTCCCTGCCACGCTGCCGCGCAGTCCCCGTTGGTGTTGAATGCGATGTCCGTCATCGTAAGCCCCTAGCGCTGCTCGTCGACGGGACTAAAGAAATATGAAACGACCGTTTTACCATCCCGCTCGATGTACGGTTCAACGACCAGCTCAAGCTCCATGCCGATCCGAAGCGTCGACAGATCCTCGGTCTTTATCCGCGCCTGGACTTTGGTTTGCCCGGGTAGCTCGACGTAGCCGACGGCGAAGGGCTTAAAGGTCTCGGGGGTTTCCGGCCCGTCGTAGGGAGGCCGATTTGGCAGGAAGTTCTGCACGGTCCAGGTCCATAGCGTGCCCGTACGTTCGAGCTCGATTTCTTCTGTGTCGGTACTGGAACAGGCGGGGCAGCCGCGCTGGGCGGGAAAAGTGACCACCCCACAGTTATTGCATCGGCTCCCGAGAAGCCGCGGATCGTTGCTCGGCCAGGTGAACAGGCCTTTGGCAATCGGTACCTGATCTGCAATGCTTGTCGCCATGGTGTTCCTCCCGTCCCGAGCCCGATTCTACGGTCCCCGTGGCGGCGGAGTCACGTCGCCCTGCGTTATCCCGATTCTGCTAACCGGTAGAGGGAACAGTGGGATCGGCTGGTCGCGGTAAAGGGTCCTCGGTGCCAGTCGCCCCAGCGGTCGACCAGGTTAAAGCCCGCCAACCTTGCCATCAGGTCGATTTCCTGCGGCCAGGCATAACGGATCGGCAACGGTTCGATACGCACTCCATCGGCCCCAAGGTGGACCCGCTGGTAAAGGATCGTTTGCTCTACGGGGTCATGCACAGCGGCTTCGATGCGCAGTGAGCGCTGGTCTAGGGTAAGAACCCGGAGCCGTTGTTCGTCCGAGAAGTCGCGCAGCTCCGGTACCAGCGCTTCGACCAGGAAGCATGCACCGGGTTCGAGATGCTCCGCCGTTCGCTGGAAACACGCCAGCTGCGCGGCTTGAGTACGCAGGTTGAACAGCGTGTTGAAGGCTAGGAAGGCGAAGCCGAACCGCCGGCCTAAGCGGACTTCTGCAATATCACCAACGGTCACGTTGACGCGGTTGCCGAGAGGTTTTGCTTGCAGCTTCTTGATCATTGCTGGTGAGGCTTCGATGCCGCTAACCGACAGCCCTCGGGCCACCAGCGGCAAGGCCAAGCGTCCGGTTCCGATTGCCAGTTCGAGTGTTGGCTTCCCGCCGCTCAAGTCGTGCAGACAAGCCACGGCCTCATCAGTTGTTCCGGGATCGTGTTCTTCGTCGTAGCGCTCGGCATAGATCTCGCCAAAGCTGGTCGCGGTGAAGTCATCCACTGACCAGATCTCTGGCAGCGCCCTCGATCGACACCGGTCCCGCCACCGCGTCTAGACACTCTTTCAACAGAGGATTAGGAAACCTGCGGTTCAAGGTAATGGCGTTGAACTGTTCACTGGCGTGGGGGAAGGGGGCAAGCTCGACCAGAATGCCGTTCGCCAATTCGTCCCGAACGACGATCGGCGGTGTGACGGCGACCCCGTGGCCGCTACGGGTCAGCAGGCGCAGCAGCGCCATGTCGTCTGCCTCGGCAACGATGCGCGGCTGAATTTCTGCCTGTTGGCAGTAGGTGTCGAAAGCCGCGCGAATGTCTGTTTCCAGCGTCGGTACGATCAGCGGTTGCTGCGTGAGCAACGTGTTTAGGGCATCGTCGGTTGCTGCCAGTTGCGGCAGACCTACGAGACTGATCGGTTGCTCATCGATCGTCTGGGTAATCCACGGCGTGTTGGCGTCGCGAGGCGGCGTGCTGTTGGCAAGCACGACGTCCAATCGGTGATCTTCCAACATTGGCAGGAGTTCGTTCAACGTTCCTGATCGGATCGTGATCCGAACACCGTTGCGACCCAACAGTGGATTCAGGAAGCGGATCTGAAAGTTTCGTGAAAGGGTTGCGATGGCGCCGACCCGGAGGGTTTCTACGGTGCCGTCATCGCCGGTCAACCGACTGACCAACTGGGCGCCCATGGAAAAAATCTCGTCTGCATGGTCAAGAACCATGCGCCCTGTGTCGGTTAAGCGTAGCTGTTTACCGCGGCGTTCAAAGAGCTGGTGCCCGAGTTGCTCTTCGAGTTTTTTGATCTGCAGTGACAGCGCTGACTGGGAGATGTGCAGGGTTTCAGCGGTACGCGTCAAGTTTCCGTTATGTGCAACGGCCCAGAAGTAACGCAGGTGGTTGTAGTTCAACCGCATGGGCATGGGAAGCGCGCCCCTGGTGACAGGCGATCAATCTATTTTCTAGATCGTGATTTTTCAATCTTTCAATTTTTTAAAATAGCCGCTTCACATCAAACTCTACGATCTTCCATTGTCGGTCCTCCCGATGTCGCCCTACGCGATTCTTCTTCCAGACACATCCGGCATGGCGTTGTTTGCTTACGCCGTACCGTTTGCATTTGTCGCGCTGGGCGTATTGCTCAGTCACAGGCCGAAGCTAACCCGGCGCTTAGCGCCATTGCTGCTGGGTATTTCCGCAGCGTTTGTGCTCGCTATCTATCTTTGGATGGGTCCGAGCGTCAGTCCGTTGCTTGGCATCGACGATCTAGGGTTCTCCGCTCGGCTGGACGTGCTGTCGGTGGCCATGCTGATGCTCATTGCCTTGTTGGGCGCTGTCGTTTTGAGCTTTTCTTTCGGTTACCTGGACGGTGATCCCCGGGTTGGTCTGTTTCTTAAGTTGATTGCTCAGACGCTTGCGGCCGTCGGATTGCTCGTGAGCGCTGGGAATCTGTATCAGCTGGTGTTCGGTTGGGTTGCAATGAGCCTGCTGCTGCACCGCTTACTCATGTTTCGACGTGACCGACCCTTCGCGGTGCTAGCGGCAAAGAAGAAGTTTGTTCTTGCACGGACCGGTGATCTGGCCTTGATAGCTGCTGCCCTGTTGCTTGTCCGTCAGACCGGTTCCGCCGAGCTCCACGTGATCGCACAGAGCGTTCAGCTTTCCTCGCAGGTGCCTGTAGCGGCTTTGTCTCTAATCGCGTTGACGGCGGTGCTCAAGTCTGCACAGTTCCCTAGCCACGGTTGGTTGGTAGAGGTGATGGAAGTGCCGACGCCGGTCTCCGCGCTATTGCATGCGGGGATTGTTAACAGTGGCGGTTTCCTGTTGCTGCGTTTCGCTGACCTGTTTGCCAATGCTCCTGTTATCGGCTTGGTGATCGCGTTGCTTGGTGCCTGCACGGCGATCCTGGCTTCGGCCATGATGCTTGCTCAAAACCAAGTCAAGGCCACGCTGGCCTACTCGACCGTTGCTCAGATGGGCTTCATGTTGCTGCAGTGCGGCCTTGGTGCCTACGCCTCTGCTCTGATCCATATCCTCGGCCACTCGCTATATAAAGCGCACGCGTTCCTGAGCTCTGGTACTGCGGTCGATGCTATGCGAGCAGACGGCTGGGCGCAGACGATGGGTAACGCATCTTGGATCCGGTCGCTCGCCATCGTTCTTGTGCTAGTGGTTGCCGGCTCGGCAGTCGCTTCACTCGTCGGTCTCGATGTTCGCGCAGAACCCGTGACCGCGTTGTTTGGCTACGTGTTCTGCCTTGGACTTGCGCTTTTGCTTGACGCTGGCGCGCAACGCCTGCGCGTCTACGGCGCGCTTGTGGGCGTTGGGTTGCTCTACACCGCAACCTTTGTGGCGGTGCAGCGGTCCGGCTTAATGGCCTTTGGTGCCCAACTCCCTCACGTCAGCCTGAGCCCGGCGGGCTTTGCGCTGCTCATCGTATTTGCCGTCTTCGCGACGGTGCTCGTGCTGCTTCAGGGCATGAGCCGGCGCGGCTGGCTTGCAACCGCCTATGCCCATCTTGCGCAAGGTCTTTACCTCAACACTTGGATCAACGGCCGACTGGGCGCGTTTCGCCATGCGGCGGCTCGCAGCAGCACATCGTAGGAGACGCCAGCCATGACGTATGACGCTACACACCGGGAAGCGGCTGCGGCCGCCATCGAACCGTCGCTCGCGCTGCCGCAGTCCACGGGTCCCGTTGCGGATCCGTTGGCGCTGATCGATACCGCTGCCGTAACAGCGGCGAATCGGATCGCCCCGTACTGGCCGCTCGACTCGTTTGTTGCCGTCAATCCGCTGCTGGGTGTGGCGGAGCACAATCTCGGCGCCGCAGCCTATTGCATGGCGCGCGCCTTCGGCGCTCGGCTAACCCCTGAACGCTCTCTTTATGCGAACAAGCTGGCCGATGGAACTCTGACCGACGATGACCTTGCGTCGGCCATCGCTGCGCTGCAGCGCGAGGTCCCCATCGGTATGACCCCCGCCAAGCTCCGCGCTGAGGCGTTGAAGTCTGAGCCTGACCCGAGTGCCTTTCGACTGCCTACCCTTGCCAGTGTTGCTGCCGTGGCGGAAGGAACGGACTGGCCGTCGATCTTGACGACCTCGATCTCAAACTGGGCGGCGGACTTTTTTGATACCGGCACGTCGTTGTGGGCGTCTCCTGGTCAGCACCATAGCCCGTTCGAGTCGTACCTCCATCTCATGAGCATCGATCACACGGCGGAGTTGCTCGGCCTCAGGGGTGCCCGCGCGGCCTTTGCGGCATTGCCAACGGACCCGTTGGAATTGCTTGATGAGCTCGTGCACGCGCTCAACGTTCCCCGGGACGGTCTGGCCGATTATTTTCACCGATTGCTAGCAGATGTAGCCGGCTGGGCCGGGTACGCGCGCTTCCGTGGCTGGTCCAAGGAACTTCAGGGCGAAGGAAGCTCGGCGGCCCGGCAACTGCTCGCCATTCGCGGTGCTTGGGAGCTCGTGCTGCTTCGCTGCCAGCAGTCAGAGCGGCTGTGGTTGGACTGGGCCTCGCATCGGTCCCGGTTTGAGCTCGACGAGCGACTCGAATGGGATGTGCTCTTTTCTGTCGATCGCGTGCTCCAGGAAGCCGCGGACCGGTCAGCGCAGAGACAGTTTGCCGAGCGCCTGGTCGACGTGGCTAGTTCGCCAACATCCAGCCTGCGCCCGCGAATGCAACTTGCCTTCTGCATCGACGTCCGCTCGGAGCGTTACCGACGGGCGCTCGAGTCGTTGGCGGACGATGTTCAGACCCTCGGCTTTGCGGGCTTTTTCGGTCTTCCTCTTGCCCACCATCACCCGGCGGACGATGCCGCCACAGCTCGCTGTCCTGTCCTCTTGCACCCACAAACGGCTGTTACCGAAGAAGAGGCGGATCGCTACTTCCTCAGCCCGCGCGAACAGCGCGTGCTCAAAGGGCAGTGGTCCAAACTTAAGCGCGCAGCCATCGCGGGCTTTGGGTTCGTGGAAGCAGCCGGGTTCGGCTATCTAGGCACGTTGATAGCCGACTTTGCTCGGTCTGCGAAGCGGGGAGGCCCGAGCGAAGCTCGACCCCTTAAGATCGACCTCACAACTGAAGAGCAGACCGGGCTCGTGGAAGACATGCTGCGCGGGATGTCGCTCACTACCGGGTTTGCTCCGCTGGTTGTCATCTGCGGCCACGGGTCGACCTCCCGGAACAACCCCTACGCTGCGGCGCTGGATTGTGGTGCCTGTGGTGGCCATGCGGGAGACATCAACGCCCGGGTGGCTGTGCAGATGCTAAATAGCCCGTCGGTACGGCTGATGTTAGGGGAGCGCGGCATACACATCCCGACGGATACGGTGTTTCTTGCCGCGCTGCACGACACCACCACCGACCTTCTGCAGCCGTACGTCGAGGATCTATCCCAGGGAATAGACCTACAGACCGAGCTCGCGTGGCTCGCGGATCTGTGCGGAGAGGCCGCGCAGCGCGTTCGTGCCGAGCGGGCCGAACTGCTCGACAGTAACGATCCTCAGGCGCTCGTACGTCGGGCCGGCGACTGGTCGCAGGTGCGCCCAGAGTTAGGCCTCGTGCGGTGTTCGAGCTTCATCGCAGCACCGCGGCACCACACCCGAGCGCTCAACCTCGACGGCCGCGCCTTCCTTCACGATTATCAGCACGAAGAAGATGCGGGCGAAGCGGTGCTCGAGACGATTCTGACCGCACCACTCGTAGTGGCGAGCTGGATAACGCTGCAGTACTACGGCTCCCGAGTCGATAACGTCGCCTTCGGAAGCGGTGATAAGACCTTACATAACGTCGTTGGTGGTGTCGGCGTCCTCGAAGGCGGTGGTGGCGATCTGCGGACCGGTTTACCGCTCCAGTCGCTGCACGATGGTCAGCAGTACATTCACGACCCGATGCGTCTGACGGCAATTGTTGCAGCACCGGCCGCCTCCATGGATCGACTGCTCGGCGAGCATCCATCTGTGGCGGCGCTGGTCGACAACGGATGGATCCAACTTCACCAACTCACCGCGGATGGGCAGGTTCTCTGCCGTGTGCGCCAGGACCAATGGGAACCGGTGCTTGCGGAGCCGCCGGAGGAGGCAGAAGCGGCGGCCTGACTGGCCGAGCCTGACTGGCCGTACCTGACCGGCCGAGCCGATCGAACGAACGTCGCTTCAGAAGCTACTACCCCAACGCTGCCTTCGGGCAGCGTTTTTTTATCTGGTGCGGGGACTAACCCTGGGGTAGTTAACGCAGCCGCGCACTAAAACCTGGGGTCGATCGTCGCGCGGTACTGTCACAGTACGCGCAGTCCCCGGCGCGCGCTCTCTGAAGCTGCACGACAGAAAGCAGTAGTATGGTGAGGGAACAAGGCAAGCCAGAGATCAGAGAATGGACTGGGAAGCTATAGGCGCCATCGGGGAGATAGCAGGAGCTGTCGGGGTCATAGTGACGCTGATTTATCTGGCGATTCAGCTCCGTCAGAACACCAAAGCTTCGAAGGTCGCCGCTGTTCAGAGCGCGATGGAGAGCTCTGCCAAGTTTTCTGAACTGTTAGCAACAGATGAGGGGTTGGCACGAACCTTCTTTACCGGGTTGTCCAATCCAGATGAGCTGAACGCCACGGAGACGCGCAGGTTTGTGAGCACGTTTAACGTGTTCGTGCGCCGGGAGGCCGTTGCCCACTATCTGTATCAAGAAGGTACGATGCCGAAGGAGCTTTGGGACGCGCGCGTAAGGGCGTTTCGAGGTGTTCTGAACCAGCCCGGGTTGAGCGTCTATCTCGAGACTTCCGCTCACTCTCTACCGACCGACTTTCGCGTCTTTCTTGAGGATATCGCGACTCAGGAGTCGACGATGGCGGAGGGAACGATGAAGCTTATGACCCAGCGTGAGCCCCTACGGGGCATGACCCCCAGCGCTTAATGTCGCGTGAGTACTGCCGCGGCCGTGCACAGCCCTCAAGCGAGGGTGAATGCGTCGGTCAGCCGACGAGTTGTAGCGTCGCGCTGCCGGCGCGTCGGCCGCGAACGCGAGGGTAGGAAACCGGCGAAAGGTGCCGCGGAAGTGCACCACGTTCGGTGCTGTCTCGCATGGCTTCGAAGAACTCATCTTCTGAGAGCTGCCAACTGTATGGTCGCATGCTCGATAGCCCCGGAGGCAGCAGTCCCTCCTCAAGCGTAGCCAGCCAGGCGTTCTTCAATCGGCTCGCACGATTGGGTTCGCGCGTCATGAGCAGTGTCCATACAAACAGCAGTGGCACAGCGCCGGCCGGGGCCGCGGCAGCGTCATCGGCGAGTTCCTGCGCAATGCGCGCTCGCCAGGCGCTTTCGCGCCATTCGATGACGGTGGCGATAGCCGATGTACCGGCCATGCCGTGAGCAGCGCAGGCGTAGAGCCATGCCTGGTGACGGGGTACGACGAGGACCGACGGCGTCGGGCGATCATAGATGGAGCGCATCAGCGCAGCGGCGTTACGAGACAGGAAACCACTGGCTTCGGCCGCGCGCTGCAACTCGGTGCTGAACGATTGGTCGATGAGTCGTTCGTTGGTGAACCCGAAGCGCTCGACCGCGTCGAGCGCGCGCAGCATTGTCGGTGCGCCGCAACGTGGGTTCAGGCCAACGACCAGCAGCCGGGTACGGGGATTGGGGCCTTGCAGCACGCCGCTCATGCCGATTACGGGATGGATTTCGAAATCAGTTTCTGTATTTGAGAAAAACCGCTCGCTTTGTGAGCAGATTCCCGGAGGGCTGTACTGATCGGCGAGCGACGGGTCCGCCAGATCCTGAATGTCGCGCAGCGCTGCTTCGTGACGTAGTCGGGCGCATGCGGGTTCGTTAAATAGCGTTTGATTGCCCACAAGCGTTAGGCTCGGTCGTGGGTCTGCTTCCGATGGAACCAGGCTAAGCGTCGAATTTTCGCCCTGTGAAGGTCGTTCGCCGTTGGACATGTCGCCAGCACTCGTAGGTTAGCTGTGCAGTTTAGGCAATTCTGATCGTTCAAAAAAAATTGAAAAAAAAGCCGCTTTCGTTCTGCTTAAGTTATGACGTCAGTTGATAGAGCACCGAGTGGCGGATCAGCCACAAAACGTCAGCCCGTTGTCGCAGATCTACGGTCCGCCGCGACTGCCGACTAAGGCGCCCTCGGGCTCAGATCAGCAGACGGTAGGGCGACTCGAGAAGATCCTTGACGGCCGCGAGGAAGAGTGCCGCGGGTGCACCGTCTAAGACACGATGATCCCAGGTGAGTGAAAGCCGCATGACGTGCCGACGAACGGGGCGATCGCCGTCCCAGGCCAGATCTTCTCGAATTCGGTTTATGCCAAGAATGCCCGCCTGGGGACTGTTAATGATCGGCGTGAAGGAATCGACGCCGAACATGCCCAATGCTGAGACGGTAAAGGTACCGTCTTGGAGATCATCTAAGGCCAGAGCGCCATCGCGTGCCGCGGCAGCCAAGCGTGAGCTCTCGACGGCTACAGCTTTCATGGGCAACTGATCGGCGTTGCGGACAACGGGTACGATCAAGCCTTCGTCCAATGCAACGGCCATGCCGACGTTTACGGCGCCATGCTGGATGATTTCGGTGTCCGTGATGCTCGCATTCATCAGGGGATGCTGCGTGAGCGCTTTCGCTGCTGCGCGGATCACGAGATCGGTGTAGGTAGGTTTGATACCTTCCGGCTGCCACTCCTCGACCAGCTGGTTCCGCAGCCGCATGGCGTCGTCCATAGCCACGTCCATGTCCATGGTCAGCTGAGCCATGGTCTGCAGGCTTTCGTGCATTCGAGTAGCGATGGTCTTGCGCATGCCGCGCAGCGGAGTGCGTACCCTCTCTGTGCTCGTGGTTGCGGTGGGGCGCGCTGCGGCGGCGGGTATGGGTGCGCGGGTGTTTGCGGCGGCGGCTTCAACGTCTTCTTTCGTGATCCGCCCACCGGGACCACTACCGCGCACCGACCGCAGGTCGACGTCGAGTTCGCGCGCAAGCTTTCGTGCTAACGGTGAGCTCGGGCCGCCCGTAGGTCCGTCGTTGGCCTCCGCGGGGGCCGAAGCCGAGAGCACATCGGCCTCGACAATGCGCCCCATGGGACCGCTGCCGGTCAGCGTGGTGAGGTCGATGCCGCGTTCCCGGGCCAGTCGTTTGGCGATGGGCGAAGCGCGCAAAATGTCGGTGTCGGCTGCGTCTGGATCGGGCGCCACTGGTGTTGCCGCCGTGGGTACGGGGCCGGCGCTGGGGGATTCCTCACCGACGGTGGAGTCAGAAGTCGCACCGCCAAGGTCGTCGGGAATAGTTTCTCCGGTGGCGTAGATGTAGCCGATTACGTCCCCGGGTTCCTTGGGAACTCCTTCGCCGATCAGATGCTTAACGGTTCCCGCGGTTTCTGCGTCGACGTCGAGGTTGACCTTTTCTGTTTCGAGTCGATAGAGCAGGTCACCAACGGCTACCTGGCCCCCGTCCGGAATGCACCATTCCTCGACCACCCCTTCGGTCATGTTCATTCCGACTTTGATGAGATAGATCTCGGTAGGCATGGTGATTCCTCAATCCAGTGCAGTCTTGGTGCTGCTCAAAGTAACTACGCCGCTGGGGCGCGAACATGCTAACCAGCCAGCAGACGCTTTTCAGCCGCATAGGTTAGTGCTGCATTAACATCAATAACGCGGGGGCCGTTGCGCTCTACGGTGAGCTCAACCTGCTGGTCTTCGGCGATAACCCGTTCCCGCTCGCCGTCGAAGGCCAACACGCCGGGCCCCCGCCATTGCACGGCTTTGCCAAGCGGTATCTGCCGGCAGCTGTCCACGGCGACGTCGGTCAAAAGCCCAGGTGCGATGGGCGCATGCAGTGTACGGGCGCGTGGCGAGTGCGCGTTAAGCGTAAGTTGTAGACCGGCGTCAACCGAGTCGGGCATGGGTTTCAGCAGGCCGCCGACGCTGGTCATTCCGACGGCACTTGGATCAGCCCGAGTTAACAAGAGTTGCCGCAAAGCGTTGGCATCGAGCAGCGCGCGAGCTCCCACGAACTGTTCGGCGGACAGTACGGCATCGATTAACGCCAGGTCTTCCCGCTCGTCTTCGACCTTCAGCTCAATAACTTTGCAGGCCTCAGCAACCCGCCGCAACCTGATGCGCCCGGATGCAATGAGACCGGTGGCCATCCCCGCAACCGTCGCCTCAGCGATGACCGGAAAGACATTGTTGGTACCGGTGCTCAGCGGCAGCAACGGGACACTTCGCCAACCGAGCGCGACGGCGCGGTTGGTGCCGTCTCCTCCCAGCGAAACGACGACGGCGCAGCCGACATCTTCCATTGCCCGTGCAGCGCTGATGGTGTCGAGGGCCGTCCCGGTCTGGGTGGCGTCGACCGGTTGTGCGTTAAGCCGCCGGGGTAGGTCCTCAAGGGCGCCGCGGACGATGCCGTGAGCGTCGTCTAAGAAGCGGACCTCTTCCGCGCCGGTGGCCAGGGCGCCAAGCAGTAAGCGCCGAACGATGGCCTGTTTCTCCTGGTTGTCGAATACCGATGCGCGAGCAACAAGGCGCCGCACGT
Source organism: Pseudomonadota bacterium (assembly GCA_039198065.1). GTDB lineage: Bacteria > Pseudomonadota > Gammaproteobacteria > Pseudomonadales > Azotimanducaceae > CALHVX01. The sequence goes on along the minus strand of JBCCTU010000008.1, from coordinate 122,749 downwards.
CCTTACCAGACGCCGGATTCGCGATGATGCCAATCGGCCCCGCCACAGACTGATCCTCAACCGAGGGGCTGCGAACCTCAGGCGCCGAGGAGTTGGCGGATCTCGGCCACGATACGCGCTGCGCTCGGAACGTACTGCTGTTCGAGGACGGGGCTGTAGGGCACCGGCGAAAAGGGCGCGCCGATGCGGCCGACCGGCGCATCCAGGTAGTCGAACGCCAGCTCTTGGATTTGGCTCGCGATTTCGCCCCCAAAACCACCGAAGCGAACGGCCTCGTGCACGATCACGGCGCGATGCGTCTTCTTCACCGACGCGATGACCGTGTCCGTATCGAAGGGCTGCAGCGTGCGCGGGTCAATGACCTCCGCATCGATCCCGTGCTCTTTGAGGGTTTCTGCGGCCTTTAACGCTTCGTGCACCATGCGGCCCAAGGCGACGATGGTGAGATTGGAGCCGGGGCGAACGATCTGGGCCTCGCCGAGCGGTACTTCGTAGGGTCCCTCCGGTACCGGACCGGTAATGGCGAGCGACATTTTGTTCAGGACCACAATAACTGGATTGTCGTCTTTCGCCGCCGAGATGATCAGTCCTTTGGCGTCGTAGGGGGTTGTTGGCATAACGACCTTGAGCCCGGGGAGGTGGCAGATCCAGGCTTCGAGGCTCTGGCTGTGCTGCGCAGCCAAACTGGCACCGGCGCCCGCCATGGTCAGCATTGTCACCGGCAGCTTGGCTGCACCGCCAAACATGTAGCGCATCTTCGCCATCTGATTGCAGACTTCGTCCATGCACTCGCCAAGGAAATCCATGAACATCATGTCGATCACGGGTCGGCAACCGGTTGCGGCGGCACCCACACCCAGGCCAACGATGCCCTCTTCAGAAATCGGCGTGTCATAGATCCGGTCCGGGCCGAACTCCTTTAGCAGGCCGTTGTAATAGCCATAGACGCTTCCTGCTTCGGCGACGTCCTCACCGGCGACGAACGCGTTGTCATAGGCGAGCAGAACTTCACGCACACCTTCGGTTATGGCGGCAACGTAGGGCAGTTCGCGGGGTTTCGTTTGAGCTTGAGCCATGATCTCTCCTCAGCGGTAGCGGTCAGCGACGCCCTAGGCGTACACGTCTTCAGTGATTGCGGAGAGTTCCGGCATCGGGCTCTCTTCAGCAAACTTGATGCCGGCCTGGACGTCGGCGGCTACCGATTCGTGGATGGCGTCGAGCTTGGCGCGGGTGGCTACCTTCTGCTTGATCAGATGCGCTTCGAAGGTATCGATGGGATCGCGTTTCTTCCACTGCTCGACTTCGTCGTCGGTGCGGTAATTCAAACCCATGCCCCGAACACCGACGTGGTCGAAGTACCGATAGGTTTTGCATTCGAGCAGTGTCGGGCCTTTACCGGCGCGGGCGCGCTTGATCGCTTCAGCGGCCGCTTCGTACACGGCGATGACGTCCATGCCGTCGACGATTACACCGGGCATGCCGTAGCCGGCGGCGCGATCGGCGACGTCGACGATGGCTTGGTGGTTCGCCTGTGGCGTGTACTCGCCATAGCCGTTGTTTTCGCAGACGAAAATCACCGGCAGCTTGTACAAGCCGGCCATGTTGGCCGCCTCGTGAAATGAGCCCTCGTTCGAGGCGCCATCACCGAAGAAACAGCAGGCAACGTTTTTGGTCTTGCGGAATTTGTTTGAAAACGCAGCACCCATGGCGATGGGTGGGCCGCCGCCGACGATTCCGTTCGCGCCCAACATGCCAAGCTCCATGTTGGAGATGTGCATGCTGCCGCCTTTGCCTTTGCAGTAGCCAGTGGCCTTGCCATAGAGCTCAGCAAACATGCGATCAAACGCACCGCCTTTTGCGATCAGGTGACCGTGGCCCCGGTGCGTGCTGGTGATCTGGTCGTCGTTCGACAGGTGAGCCATGACACCGCTGGCGACGGCTTCCTGACCGACGTAGAGATGGAGCGCGCCGGGGATCTTCCCGTCCTCCATCAATTTGCCGGCGGTTTCTTCGAAGATTCGAATGCGCACCATGCGAAGGTGCAGATCCATGAGCTTTGCTTTGGAAATCTTTGCTGCCACCGCGTCCCCCCTTGAACCCAAACGCTTTGGTAGAGTGCGCGAAAGTTAGCACAGATTGGTAGCCGTTATGCCCAGCTTTGCACGACAGCTCGCCGCCGAGCGGCCAACAGAGGTTGCGCTCCGCGATGCTCACAACGAACTGACCTGGGCTGAGGTAGACGCCTCGCTGAACCGGGTGGCCAACGGTCTTCGGCGCGTTGATCTCGGCCCGGCACAGCGTATTGCCGTGTTCGCTGAGAACGCCGTCGAAACCGCGCTTGCGAATCTGTCCGGCTTGCTTGCTAGCGCATCCGTGGTGCCGGTGAACTTCCACCTGACCGCTGAGGAGGTGGCTTACATTCTCACGGACTCGGATGCGCGGGTGGTGTTTTGCGACGCGGCGACATTGGAGCGCGCGATCGACGCTGCCGCGGAGTCCAACGTTCATCTGGTTATCAGCTGGGCACCGGCTGAAGCCGTAGCCGCGGCGATGCAGGCGCCGGCCGTTCAAACTGGCTCAGTTCGGCTGACGACGTGGCAGGACTGGTTGCTCGGTAACCCCGATGAGCCGGCAGACGAGTCTCTTATCCCGCGCCCGAATCTGCTTTACACCTCGGGTACGACCGGCAGACCAAAAGGAACGCCGCTGCCCCCGACAATGTTTGCCGGTGGTGCAACGCTTGCGGAACACTTTTCCGCGCTCGCCGAAAGTCCCCTTAAACCCTATGGCAATCATCTGGTCGTCGGACCGATGTATCACACGGGACCCTTATCCGGTGCGCGGCTCCTTGCGGCCGGGGTCTGCTCAACGATTCTTGGCCGGTTTGATGCGCGCGAGACGCTCGCGGCAATCGAACGCTTTGAGATCGGCTCTACCATCATGGTGCCTACCCATTTCGTGCGCCTGCTCGCCCTGCCCGAGGAAGTCCGAACAAGCTTCGACCTCAACTCGCTCAAGCGCGTGAGCCACACGGGGGCCAAGTGCCCCGTAGACGTTAAGCGCGCCATGATCGACTGGTGGGGGCCCGTATTCGTTGATGCCTACGGTGCCAGTGAGGTCGGCACTACCTGCATGATCGAGTCCGAGGACTGGCTGCGTTTTCCGGGGTCTGTGGGGCAAGCCGTGCCCCCGTTTGAAGCCATGATTCTCGATGACGACAATCAGCCAGTGCCCGCGAATACGGAAGGGCAGTTGTTCTTTCGAGACCAGACGGGCCGCGGAGTGGTCTATCACAACGCGCCGGAGAAAACGGCAGCGGCCCACATTGCGCCCGGGGTTTTTACCCTTGGCGAAATCGCGTACATGAATGAAGAAGGCTACGTCTTTATAACCGATCGCTTCAGCGACATGGTCGTGTCCGGCGGTGTCAACATCTACCCGGCCGAGGCTGAGCAGGTGCTCATCGAGCACGAGACGGTTGCGGATATTGCATGCATTGGGGTGCCGCATCCCGAGATGGGCGAAGAGCTTAAGGCGCTGGTCATCCTTGAGGGCGGGGTGCAGCAGTCAGCCGAACATGCGGCGACGTTGATTGCCTGGTGCCGCGATCGGCTATCGCACTACAAATGCCCGCGGTCGGTGGATTTCGTGACAGATCTGGGGCGCAACACCATGGGCAAGGTGAACAAGCGCAAGCTCAAGGCCCCGTACTGGGAAGGCCAGACCGCTTAAGGGTCGCGCTCCGGTGTCGGCTCGACCAACGTATTGATGTGCGCGGGTCGTTCGAGCCCCGGTTTCTGTTGTGGGTCTTCGATCAACCGGCGTTCCGGTGGATCGAACGCTAGCACCCCGGCCCAGATGTCGAGCGCGTAGTCCTCGGCATCGTCCTTCGGAGGGCCCTGGCGAATCTTCGCGGATGCGGCTTCGATCGGAAGCCTGTGCACCTGGGTGCCTGCGAATTCCCCCTCGTTCATGGGACGCAACGTCGACCAGCGGCCCGGATAGAGCTTCTCGATCATGGCTTCCAGCGCCGCGTAACGGTCGTCCCGATCGGAAACCAGTTCTGCGTCGCCATGCACCATGACGGACCGGTAGTTCGCCGAGTGATGAAAGGCCGAGCGTGCCAAGACGAGTCCGTCAAGCAAGGTTACGGTCAAACAGACCGGCGTACCGTGGGAGGCCTTCATGTAGCGCGTCGCTTTTGGTCCGTGCCAGTAGACAAAGTCGCCACTGCGCCAGTGCACGGTTGGCGTGACCAGTGGACGGCCGTTGTCGATGTAGCCAAGGTGCGCAACGAGCGCCTCATCCAGGATCTGGTTGATCGTGGCACGGTCGTAATGCCCGCGCTCGCAAACCCGCCGAACACGGTTCTGCTCACTCACGGGTACGTCAGTCATCCTCGGGTGTCTCCTGGGCGGCGCGCTCGCCTTGCTGCTCGCTGCGTACATCATCGAAGCTGCGTCGGAGCTCTTCCTTCAGCCAGTCGAGCAGGAGCGTCTCGGGCACGTTTTCCTGATGCGTCGCTTGAGCGAACGCCATGCCATCGAGTAGGAATCCGGTCATCAGCGTGGCTCGTTGAAATTCCTTCGACCGTGCCAGATCAGGAAACAACTGCTGCGTCGTTGCCCAGGCGGCCCGTTCAAAGTCTTTGAGGGCTGGGGTCAGAATGTCTCGGAGCGCGGGATCCGTGCGTGCAGCGGTCCGTAGATCCAGCACGATCGTGAACTCGCGGCTTTTCAGCTGCCGCCAGTACACGTCGATGCCGTCGGAGATTCGGGTTTGTTCGGCACCGGCCTGTGCTGCCAGACCTTCTTCGGCGTAGCGCCGTAGACGCCGCTCGTTAAGATGATCGATCGCCGCGCGGACCAGCTCGAAGCGGTTTGCGAAGTGATGCAGCATCGCGCCGCGGGATAATCCAGCGCGACTGGCGATCTTCTCCGTTGTCGTGGCCGCATAGCCGTCGTCGTGAAAGCAGTCTAGCGCCGCGTCGAGGATCGACTCTCGTGTCAACGCGCTCTTTGTCTGCTGCCAGGTGCGTGTTTCCGATGACTTCGCTTCAGCCATGGCATAGCTCCGGTCGCTGGCCAAGGGCATTGCCGTCGAGTCGGCGTATCATGGCGCAACGAAGACGCGGGTGGCTGTTATGACAGATCTGCAGATTGCGCTGCTCACCAAAGGTCATCCCTTTGAACGGGAGCCGTTCTTTCAATTGTTCGATGGCCTTGCGGGCGTGGAGTGGACGCACGTTGAGCAACCCGCGGCGCAGTGTCTCTTTGATCCGGACAACGCCGCGATGTTTGACGCCTTCGTGCTTTACGACATGCCGGGAATTCGCTTTCATGCGGATCGTGCGCCGGACTTTCAGGAACCACCAGCGCGTTTCGTCGAGCACTTCGATGCGCTCGTTGATCGAGGCTTTGGCTTCGTCTTTCTTCACCACGCCATCGCCGGCTGGCCCGCGTTTTCCCGCTACGCCGAGGTCATTGGTGGTCGATTCAGCTATCTGCCCGGTACCTTTGCCGGGAAGCCCGTTCAGGACTCCGGCTACCGTCACGGCGTGACCCATGACGTTCGCAAGCTCGCCGATCATCCGGTCACCGAGGGGGTCCCGGAATCGTTCTCGATGACAGACGAGCTGTATCTCTTCGAGGTGCTCGAAGCAAACGTCACGCCGCTGCTTGCAAGCAACCACACGTTCGTTGATCGGGAGTTCTTCTCCGCTGCCAAGGTTGTTCGCGACCAGGAAATGTTCAGTAACGAGGGCTGGTCTCACGATCCCGGAAGTCCGCTGGTCGGGTGGGCTCGGGAGATCGGTCGCTCCCGGCTCGTGTACCTGCAAGGTGGTGATGACCCAGTGGCCTATGCGAACGTTCACTATCAGCGCCTGCTGGCAAATGCCATCCGTTGGGTGTCCGAGCGAGGCATTTGAGGTCAGCTCACCCGCACCATGAGCTTGCCGGTGTTGACACCTTGGAAGAGGCCAACAAGGGCATCGGGTAGGCGTTCAAAGCCATCGATCACGGTAACGGCCTGCTGAAGCTTTCCTGCTGCACTCCAGCCGCGCATTTCTGAGATTGCGTCCGAGAACTCTGCTTCGTAGTCGAGCACGATGAAACCTTCCATACGTGCGCGGCGAAACACCAGATTGAAATAGTTTTTCGGGCCAGGAATCGGGCCGTCCGCGTTGTAGCGAGAAATGCCGCCACAGAGTACAACGCGAGCATTGGTGGCAATACGCGCTAGACAGAGGTCCAGTATTTCGCCGCCGACGTTATCGAAGTAGACGTCGATGCCGTTCGGACACAAACGTGTCAACGCGTCCCCAACGTTCTCTGTTTTGTAGTTGATGGCCGCGTCGAAACCCAGGGTGTCTGTCAGCCAGCGGCACTTTTCTTCGCTGCCGGCCATCCCGATTACTCGTGCGCCACAGATCCGCGCAAGCTGACCCGCAACACTGCCAGTCGCACCGGCTGCTCCGCTGACGACGACGGTTTCGCCGGCATTGGGCTCACCGAGCCTGAGCATCCCAAAGTAGGCCGTCATGCCGGTTAGACCGAACATGCCAAGGGCTTCCTGGGGATCCGTGCCCTCTGGGTACCGCCGCAGTGGTGGCGTGGAGCCATTCGAAACCAAGAACTCCTGCATGCCGAAGGTTCCCCCAACGAGAGAGCCGATGGGAAATTCCGGGTGTTTTGACTCAACCACGTAGCCGACACCTCCCGCGCGCATGAGATCGCCGATTTCGAGGGGTGCTACGTAATCGGCACGGTTCTCCATCTGCCCGCGCATCGAAGGATCGAGGGACAGATACGCAACCTGTACGAGAACTTCGCCATCCGCCGGGGTCGGGCGCGGTACCGTCGTGGGTTCCAGATCGGAGGTCTTCACCATGCCCTGGGGGCGAGCGGCAAGCAGAAACTGTCGGTTGATGGCCATATGCGATCTGTAGGCTCTGGCTCCGGGACTGTGGCCCGGACGTTAACGATGTACTCAATAGCTCAGCGAACGCCGCCGGGCGTCGCGGCTGGGCTGCGCCGTGTGTCAGCGAGTATGAAAGCCGGTCACCAAGAAAAAAACCGTCTTGACTGACTCTTTTCTCGTTTCTATTCTCGCTGCCCGGGGTAGGGGATACAGCGTGCGAACACGATGCTCGAGGTCGGCTGGGCCTTCGTAATGTGTTGCTCACGCAGCTTTTTTTGCACACGGGGCAGATCGAAACGCTTGGTAAAGACCCAGGGCTGAGTCGAGTGTTTCCGTACGCCTTCATCAGAACGGATAGATCTACCGCCATCAGGCGAACTTGAGCACAGGGGGACTCATGGACTTGCAACTCAGCGGACGACGAGCGCTTATCACCGGCGGTACGAAGGGAATCGGCCGGGCGATCGCGGAAACCTTCGCAAGCGAAGGCGCTCACGTAGCGATTTGTGCGCGCAACCAGGAAGAGATCGATGCGGCCGTAGAGTCACTCAGCGCGAAGGGCGTCACGGCTTTCGGTAAGAGCGTCGATATCGGCGATGGCGATGCCTTTAAAGCCTGGGTTGCGGAGGCTGGCGAGGCCCTCGGCGGGATCGACGCCATCGTTTCCAACGTCAGCGGTGGCAACGCACCCGGCGAGGCAGGCTGGCGCGCAAACTTTGAGTATGACTTGCTCGGCACTGTTCGCTTCGTAGAAGCGGCGTCGGAGAAGCTTAAAGAGTCGGACAACGCCAGCATCTGCATGATTTCGACGACGGCGGCGTTAGAGAAGTTCATCGCGGCCGGCGCGTACAACAGCATCAAAGCGGCGCTCATTCAGTATTCCGGTGCGTTGGCGCAGGATCTAGCGCCTGCAGGAATTCGCGTGAACACGGTGAGTCCTGGACCTATCTTCGTTGATGGCGGCGCCTGGGATTACATCAAACAGAATATGACACCCTTTTATGAGGCAACGCTTGCCGATATTCCGCTGGGGCGGATGGGCAGTGCGCAGGAAATTGCAGATCAGGTCGTGTTCCTCGCAAGCCCGAAAGCGGCGTTCACAACCGGTACGAACGTGGTCGTCGACGGCGGCATTACCAAGCGCATCCAGTTCTAAGATAGTCGCGGCATCCCATGACTGGTAAGCCCTTCCGCTTCGGTGTCCAAAGCTTTAACGCGACGTCTGGTGCCGAGTGGGCGGAGCGGGCGCGGAAAGCGGAAGGCTACGGCTACAGTACGCTGCACCTAGCAGATCATCTGCTCGGTGCTGGCCCGGCCCTTACGCGGGCCAACCATCCCGAACAGAACCTGGCGGCCATCCCCGCCATGGCTTACGCGGCGGCGGTCACCTCAACCCTCAAAATCGGTTGCCGCGTGTTCTGCATCGACTACCACAACCCGCTGGTGCTGATTAAATCCGCGGCGACCATCGATCATTTGTCCGATGGACGGGTCGAGTTTGGATTGGGTGCCGGTTGGATTGAGGACGAGTATGAGGCACTTGGTATTCCGTTCGACCGCCCTGGTGTGCGCATCGACCGCTTGGCGGACGTTGTCGCGGGCGTGCGAGCCTATTGCGGTGAGAATGAGATCGCGCTGACGAACGAGACGCTCCAGTGGAAGGAGTTTAGCGGTACACCGAAGCCGAAAGGGTCGATGCCGCTGATGATCGGCGGCGGCAGCCCGAAGATTCTGCGCCTTGCGGGCCGTGAGGCAGACATCGTCAGCCTCAACTTCAATAACCGGTCCGGCAAGATCGGCGCGGATGGTGTCCAGCTGTCGTCTGCGGAAGAGACCGCCAAAAAGATCCGTTGGGTTCAAGAGGGCGCTGGGGACCGCTTCGAGCAAATCGAACTCGAGATTGGAGCTTACTTCACCGTCGTCGCAGACCAGCCAGAACCCGCCGTACAGCAGTTCGCTCAGATCTTTGGCTTAACACCGGAAGCCATGACCGAGCATCCGCACGCACTGTTCGGTTCAGTACGGGCGATCGCTGACGAATTGGAGCGCCGGCGGGAACGCTTTGGTATCTCCTACATCACGGTCCCTGACAACGCGATGGATGCGTTTGCTCCCGTAGTTGCCCAATTAAGCGGCAAGTAGAAAGCGGCAACTAGCCCGGCGCTGGTCGGTCAAGGGTATTCAATCGCTTGCCGTAAAAAAGTCTGCCCGGGGTGTCATTGTTTCATCGTAGACCGGTTCCTCGAGATCGACCCGGTACTTCGCCGTGTCAGCAGCCGTGATGCCATAGCTGCCAATGGTTTCTCGCATCTTGAGGTACCACTCGGTCTGAAAGTGCGCGGCGAGCGCCTCCTCGCTGTCCCAGCGTTCAAAGACGCGAATGCGGCCGGGAGTTAGAGGTTCAGGACACCAGTCGTAGTCGAGGCATCCCGGCTCTGTAAGCGCACCCTCGATCAGCGGCTTGCCAGCCGCGAGCGCCGGCGCCACGTTTTCTGGCGGCATGTCGATGGTTCCCGAAATGATGATGCGTGTTGGCATGATGGATCTCCCCAAGTCGTGACCGGGCGTCGGTGCCCGAGCCCATCTTACTTAAGGCACGGATGAGTTTGACTTCACAAGTTGTTTATCTCTAAAGGGTGCGGTTGGATTAAACTTGGCCAGTTAGAACGTAAAAGATCGAAGGGAAGGGTGCCGTGGACATACAATTCAGTGAAACAGACGAGGCGTTTCGTACCGAAGTACGGTCCTTTCTCGACGCAAACCTCACGGCCGACCTTCGGCGAGCAGCAAAGCGGCAGACCACGGTGTTCGCCGATAAAGACGTGGCCATGCGCTGGCAGAAAATTCTGGTGGAAAAAGGCTGGGCGGTACCCAGCTGGCCGGTCGAGCACGGTGGCACGGACTGGTCGATTACGCAGAGGTACATCTTTAATGAAGAGCTTGCACGGGCCAATGCACCGGGACTTATTCCCCTCGGGCTGAGGATGCTGGCGCCGGTACTGTTCAAATACGGAACGGAGGAGCAGAAGGCTTACTACCTCCCACGAATGCTTACCGGTGAGCACTACTGGTGCCAGGGTTACTCGGAGCCTGGGAGCGGCTCAGACCTCTCGAGCCTCAAGACGGCGGCCGTGTGCGACGGTGACGATTATGTGGTCAATGGCACCAAGATCTGGACGACTCATGCGCAGTTTGCCGATCACATCTTTTGCCTCGTACGCACGGCGACCGAAGGTCGCCCGCAGGCCGGCATCACCTTCCTGCTTATCCCTATGAATCTTCCCGGAATTACGGTTAAACCGATCGTGACCATTGCCGGCGACCACGAAGTGAATCAGGTGTTCTTTGATGACGTGCGGGTGCCGCAGGCGAACCGCGTTGGTCCGGAGAACCAGGGCTGGACCGTGGCCAAATACCTGCTCGAATTCGAGCGCGGCGGCGGTGGCTCGGCACCGAGGCTGTTCGTTGAACTCGACGAACTCAAAGCCGTGGCGCGGAAAGAGGCCAGCGATGGCACGGTGCTGATGGAAGACCCCGGCTTTGCTAAGCGCCTCGCCGAGATCGAAGTTCGACTGCAGAGCCTTAAGTTCGCCGAGCTCGTCACCCTGGATCGTCTCAGTCGTGGCGAGTCACCGGGTGCGGGTTCATCACTTGCGAAGAACACGAGCGTTGAGCTTCAGCAGGCCATCAACACGCTGAAGCTTGAAGCCATCGCCTACACGGCCATGCCTGACGCAAACCAGATTTCGCTGAATGGCTACAACGAAGCCTGGGTAGCGCCGGATTACGCCGAAACGGTTTCCGGCCGCTACATTAACTCGCGAGCTGCCTCCATCTTCGGTGGTGCGAAAGAAGTGCAGAAGAACATCGTCGCGAAGGCCGTACTCGGCCTGTAAACTGCGCGCTCTTTGAATTTGGAGCGCGTCATGACAGAACGAGTCGAGCGCGCCGGGCTTCAGGTCGCGGCGCAGCTGGCAGAGCTGATTGAGAGCCGGATGATTCCCGGCACCGGGGTTGAGGTCGACGCTTTCTGGAGCGGGTTCGCCAGCATCCTCAGCGATTTGATGCCTAAAAATGCGGCGCTCCTGGCTCGCCGCGATGAGCTTCAGGCCGCCGTCGATCGTTGGCACGACGAGCGAAAGGGTCAGGCGATCGACGCGGCCGAGTACCGGACCTTCCTGGAACAGATCGGCTATCTCGTCCCGCCGCCTCAAGACTTCCAGATCGAAACGGCGAACGTCGACGACGAGATTGCCCGAACCGCGGGCCCTCAGCTGGTGGTTCCGGTGCTTAACGCCCGCTTTGCACTTAACGCGGCCAATGCGCGCTGGGGCAGCCTGTATGACGCCTTCTATGGCACCGACATTATTCCAGAGACACCGGGGCGGGAAAAAGGCAGCAGCTACAACCCGGCCCGCGGGGAACTCGTGGTTGCGAAAGCCGCTGAGGTTCTCGATGGCGCCGTGCCGCTCGATGGGGCCAGCCATAGCGAGGTCGTTAGCTACGAGCTGACCGACACGCAATCGGTTGCGTTGCGTGCCCTGACCCGGGAAGGCGGCAACACGGGACTCGTCGACGCGGCCCAGTTAGTGGGTTACGCCGGTGACGCTGCATCGCCGAGCGGGCTGCTGTTTAAGCACAACGGCCTGCACGTCGAAATCAAGATCGATCCTAAGGACGCCGTCGGCGCAGTTCATCCTGCGGGCGTTGCCGACGTCATCATGGAAGCCGCACTGACAACGATTCAGGACTGCGAAGATTCCGTGGCCGCCGTGGATGCGGAAGACAAGTGCGGGGTCTACGGCAATTGGTTGGGGCTGATGCGCGGCGACCTCGAGGAAACACTCGAAAAAGGCGGCCGTACGATCACCCGGAAGCTGGTGAGCGATCGGACCTACACGGCCATCGATGGCAGTGCGATAACGCTCCACGGTCGCAGTCTGATGCTGGTGCGCAACGTAGGTCATCTGATGACCAACGATGCAATCCTGACCGAAGACGGTCGGGAAGTTCCCGAGGGCATCATGGATGGCGTTATCACCAGCTTGGCTGCCATGCATGACCTGAAGGGGCTTGGCGTTCAACGCAACTCACGGACCGGCAGCGTGTACATCGTTAAGCCGAAGATGCACGGACCGGAAGAAGTGGCGTTTACCGTTGAATTGTTCGGTCGGGTAGAGCAACTGCTCGGCTTGCCGGCGAACACCTTGAAGGTCGGCATCATGGACGAGGAACGCCGTACTACGGTGAACCTGAAAGCCTGCATTTATGAAGCCCGCGAGCGTGTTGTGTTCATCAACACGGGCTTCCTCGATCGAACCGGTGACGAGATTCACACCAGCATGCTGGCCGGACCCGTGCTGCCGAAGGAAGAGATCAAGGCGCAGCCCTGGATTGCCGCCTACGAGAACGCCAACGTCGATCACGGCTTGGCGACCGGCTTCCGCGGACGCGCACAGATCGGTAAGGGTATGTGGCCGAAGCCGGACGAAATGAAGGAGATGCTTGAAACCAAGCAGGGCCATCCAACGGCGGGGGCGAACACCGCTTGGGTTCCCTCCCCAACGGCCGCAACGCTCCATGCGCTGCACTATCACCAGGTCTCCGTTGCCGATCGGCAGACCGAGCTTGAGCAGCGCGCTCTCGCTCCGCTCGCCGATATTCTCACGATCCCCCTGCTCGGCGGTCGGAACCTGTCGTCGGATGATGTGAATCGCGAGTTGGACAACAACGCGCAGGGCATTCTCGGTTACGTCGTACGATGGATTGACCAAGGTGTGGGTTGTTCGAAGGTCCCGGACATCAATGACGTGGGACTGATGGAAGATCGGGCAACGCTTCGTATCTCAAGTCAACACATTGCCAACTGGCTGCAGCACGGCATCGTGTCGGAGACGCAGGTGCGCGCGTCGCTTGAGCGTATGGCGGCGGTGGTAGATGGCCAGAACGCGAACGATGCGCTGTATCGCCCCATGGCGCCGAACTTCGACGACAGCGTTGCCTTCCAGGCGGCCTGTGACCTGGTGTTCAAAGGCAAAGAGCAGCCCAACGGGTACACCGAGCCGGTGTTGCATGCGCGGCGGAGGGAGGCCAAAGCCCGATTCGGGCGGTAGGTGATCGGGAGTGGAGGGGCGGTCAGGCCCGAATCGGGCGTCTGACGTCTCCAGGTAGCGAGCTTAGGTTGTGCGGTGAAGCTACTCCCAAGCCGCTTAAGCCTCAGCAGTTATGAGCGCTTGAGACCGTACTGGTCGAGACGCCAGCGCAGCGTCTCGACTCGATCCTGCCCGAAGAACGGCTCCTGGCGAACGACCATGGTCGGTACGCCCCAGTGACCAACGCCGGCAAGTGCTTTCTGGTTTTGCTCGACTTCTTCAAGCTGATCGCCGCCCTCGATTGCTGCGTCCAGCTCGCTGAGTTTAAGGCCGGCGCGGGCCGTGGCGTCTGCCAGATGCGTCCCTTGATCCCAGCCCTGAGTACCGCCAAAGATCAGTCGTGACACCTCGGCGATGAACTCCAGTCCCTTGTTCCGCCGAGCGGCTTCTACACCCAGCGCGCTGAGGCGGTAAATGAAAGGCTGCTCTTCGGCGACTCGCATAGTCGCGATGTCCTGGACGATGGGATCGGGTTGGGCGGGAATTGCAAAGGGCAAGCCTAGAAACTCGGCGCGACGGGTAGAATCGCGGACGATGTACATCATCTTGTTGCGATCCGATCCTTTGAACAGCAGGTCGGGATCACGTATCGCAATGGGATAGACGACTCGGAGCTTGATGTCCACCTCGTATGCCTCGCGCAATGCGAGCAGGTCTGGCGTTGCGAAGTAGGAATAGGGGCTTCGAAACGACCAGTAGACGTCAACTGTTTCGCTCACCTGTGGTTCTCCTGCAATGACCCCGTGGGGTGCACGAGTGGAAGTCACGGTGTGTCATGTTATCGGGGTGGCGCGCGAGTACCAACCTCGCGAGCAAAGTGGCTCGGATTACGACGCCGCGGCCGAAGGGCTGCTGTTCCAGACTGTTAGCGGTTGCTAAGAAGTCATGCAGCCTGATTTAGTTTCGAAACCACGGGCTGTTCAGTGGGTGACGCGGACTCGTCGTCTGGCGTGGGAATGCCAAGTAGAGCGTCCGCCATCGCGTGGTTTCGGTCTCGATGACCGGCTTCGTCGTCTCGAACTGCGCGTACAACGTCCGTCAGTCGGGCATCGGCAGCTAGATTCCAGTAGGTCACGGCGATCTCCGGCGCTTGGGAATTCTCAAGTCGACCCGCCTCCAGCTCGACGAGGTAGCTCGAATAACTGCGCACGGCCTCTTCCTCGAAGTAGCCGACAACGCGGTGCGCTGTCTTCGCTGACAGTAGGTACACCAAAAAGTAGGCGACGAAGAACACGGCTTGGGCCCCCATGATCAGGGCGCGCTCGAGAATCGAAGGCTGTGCAACCTGTACAAACGTCATCAAATGCATGCGTTCGTTTTCAGCTTCCTCGAGTAACTCACGGATCCAACCGTCGTCGTCTTCGAGATTGCGAAGCGATTTAAGGTGTTGAAGCAATCCACCCACCAGGCCGGGCACAGCGGCAACGGTTTCGAGTACGACGGCGCGATGGCCGTAGCGCTTGCGGAAAAAGAGGTCGGCCAGCCCTCGAAGGGCTTTGACGAAGGATAGGGCTATGCGGTCTCTAAGCGAGGTTGGACTGCGGTGAACATACATGATGTGTCCGGGGTACTGCTGCAATACCTCGGATAACACCACATCGAGCGTGGGTCAGGGGTCAATGGCGGCCAGGCCATGGTCGCACCAAGCATTACCTAGTACGGCCTGGCTAGTACGGCCTGGGATCGCCCTCTGCAGCTCGCAGTAATGGAATGGCGAATGGGCAGAACGAGGACGACGGCGGGGACGCGCCGGCGCAGAACGTGCTGCGCGCGGGCAGAGGTGGAAGGGTAGAGGAGCTAGGATGCTCCCCCGGGCAATTTGAGCAGGTCATTGAGCGCTCCTCGATCGGGGCGTCCGAAGGCGTCCAGCGGCATATGGTGGCCAATGCTCTCGTCCGACAGGGTAAGACGGCCGTCGTCCCAGAAAATCAGCTGGACAGACGCATCCGCCGGACGTTCGTAGGCCTTCCTTGCGTAGGCAATGCCACGGAGCGCGCCGCGGATCAGGCCTTCTCTTCCCGGCTCGACGACCGTGACGGTCTCCATGGTTGCGAGGTTTTTGATTGTCAGTCGATCGTCCGAATCGGCGGTCACGCCCAGGTTGTAAACAGATATCGGGCTGCCGGTGATTTCTCCAGGCTTTGTTGCACCGGTCAGCGACACGTACGCCGCACCGCCAATGGTGATACATAGGATAACGGCGGCGGCGGCGAGTCCGACACGGTCTTGTACCGGAAGGGCCGGAATCGGGCCTGCGACTTCTTCCGTCTCCTCGCTCATTGAGTCGGTCTTGTCCAGGGGTAAGGCCGCTCTCAGTCGTTCGGCGAGCTCTTCCGCAACGCTATTGACGTCCGGTATCGCGCGCAGCATCGGCTGCGGGTCGCGAAACTCCCAGGGTCGCGCGAAGGGCCAAAGCACGAAGTACGGGAGGTTGCGCTCTTTCTTCAGGTGAAAGGCCAGGTTCCCGACACCCCGGCTGTTGCTCTGTAGTTCCACTGAGCGAATCGCCTTGTACGGGATGTCGATGTTTTTCGTGAGCGCGATACCAACTTCAAGCATCACGCGCTTATTCGTAATGGTGTAGATCGCTGCGCGGGCACCAAAGAAGGCGAGAAGCGCAAAGAGACCGACGACCATAAGCCCGAAGCTCAGCGAGGGGACAGCGGCGAGTGCCATTGCGCCTAAAGATGCGCCCTCCTGCATGGACTGGAAAACACTCCACGCGGCGATCAGCACAAAATAGCCGGTCAGCCAGTGAATCAGATACACCTGGCACCCAAATTGCCACCAGTTGGGCGAGCCTTGCCAGGCGATGACTTCGTCAGCCGGCAGGGGCCCCGGCAGCCCACGTGGTGGTACGGCGTCATAAAAGTCGCCCTCAACTTCTGTGATTCGCTCGCTGTCGACGTGGGTTGCAGTGGTCATGGCTAGGCTCCTAGCGCGTTCGAAAGTGGTTGGGTTTTGCCGATGAGCCTAAGCAGGCGTCGCGGCTAAGGTCGCCCCGGAGTCGGGGCGACCAGGGGGGCGACTAGTCGCCCCAGGAAGAGGTGGTCGAATCCGGTGTAATCGGCCACCAGGTCAAGTCGACGGGTACAACACCGTGCTTCTGCGCCCAGATCGTCCAGTTGTCGACAACGGTTCCAGTAATCAGGATTCCAATACCGCCCGTGAGCGTAACAAGCACGGCGAACCACCAGCCCCAGCGGTGAAACGACTCCATGGTTGCGTTGAAACCCATGGTCCAGCGCCAGAACAACCCAGCGCGCTCACTTGCCGTTCCGCGATCTGTAATTTGCTCAACTTCACGCTCTCCCCCATACCGAGCTACGGCCAAAATTGTGCCGCCGTGCATGGCCCAGAGAACCGCAGACCCATACAAAAATGCGATCGATAACGCGTGGAAGGGGTTCCAGAACAGGTTGCCGTACATGATGGAAAAATTGTTGGTCCAATCCAGGTGCGGGAAGATTCCAAAGGGTACAGCGTAGTGCCAACTGCCCATGAGTACGGGCCGTAGGAAGCCGAGCACCAGGTACAGCCAAATCGCTGATGCGAATGCCCAAGGAATGTGTGTGCCAAGACCTAGGGCGCGTGCACGTCGGTACATGCGCAGCCACCAGAGAATGATCGACAGCGTAATAAAGAACCCTGAAATCAACCACCAGCCGCCTTCCTGGAGAGGAGGAAGGATTCTCAAGCCATGTTTTGCCAACGGCGGATCCAGGGAAAGCCAGAGGAATTCCCGAACAAACAGTATCGGGTTCCAGTCCACAGATGCGGCCATGTTTAGACCGATGATCGTGAATCCAATGGTGAAGGTCAGAATCGACGCGAGGCCGAGCGTGCCGAGATAGATCGGTCCAATCTGCGCGTTGCCGAATTTTCCAGCCCAGTAGTTGAAGAACGGTGCGCCGATTCGTTCGTTTTCATCGGCGCCAATCGGAACCCCTGTCTCTGGGGCTGTTCTGACCTGAATGGTCGTAAAAATGGTTTCGAACCCTGCCATCTGTAAGCCCCCAGCTTAGTTCCGCGATACCAAAATCTTCATGCGATGCAACCTCACTTACCGTTCCATAGGATCAGCTCGCGGATCCATTCCCACCAGCTAACCCAGGATTCCGTGTAGATCGGAGCACCGCTGATCAGGATGCAGACGGCGCTCCAGAACCCGGCTGCGATGGCGAGGAACATTCCAAGTCGGTGAATACCGAGCGGACCGATCGAATAGCCGATGGCGTCCCGAAAGTAGGTGTCTTCATGCGTTGCTGTCTTTACCTTTTGGCCACGGGGTGGGTTGACCGCGGAAAGCACCAGGCCGCCATGCAGGGCGAGGGCGAAAGCGGTGGTAAAGAAGAAAGTGATCGCCACCATGTGTGCTGGGTTGTAGTGGAAGTTTCCGTACTGGTAACCCGTGTACCAGACCCAGTTGAGGTGGCTGAAAATGCCGTAGGGGAACCCGTGGCCCCACGCGCCCAGCATGAAGGGGCGAAAGATGTTCAACGTTACGAACGCCAGAATTGCGAAGCCGAACGCCACGGGCACGTGGTAGCCCATGCCGAGTTTGCGCGCGATTTCAGCCTGTCTCAGAGCCCAACAAACAAACGCACCGGTCGCGCAGATCGTAACGATCTGCCAGATCCCGCCCTCCTGTAACGGTGCTAAGCCAAGTTTGTAGGAGATGTCCGGCGGATTGATGCTGAGCATCCAGATGTTCCACGTCGGACCGAGCGATGCGCCGTAGATCAGCAATACGGTCCCGAGCGTCGCAAAGAATGCGGTGAGTACGCCGAAAAACCCGACGTAGAATGGACCGACCCAGAAATCGAAAAGGTCGCCCCCGATTATGGTGCCGCCCCTGACGCGATACCGTTTTTCAAAGCTGAGCAAAGCCATGCGCTTTTTCCCCGTCCCGAGTGACCCGTAGGTCTGTTGCAGCGCCTAGGACGCCGTTGCGTAGCGGTTTCTGGAGCCGGTTAGGCTTGTATTTTCACGGCGTACGTGAGAGCCAGGCTCACTGTCATCTTACTCTTACACTAATAGCTGTCAACAAGAGTTGACGCTCGGCTAAGCACTTTTCGTACGCGTGCGCGGACCACTACGATCGTTCGTCGATCGATGTGCATGCGGGTGCTGAGAGAGGCTAAAAAAAGCGGAAAGTAGCGCGAGGAGCGCGGTCAGGCGGGTCAGTGATGTGCGCCGGCCCGTGCCGGCGCGAATCAAAGTTCGTGGGTTGTCCGGGTACTCGAGGTCAGATCAGTTTGAACTGACCGCGCATGACGGCCCAATGCCCGGGGAATGAGCAAAAGAAGGTATAGGATTTCGACGCGTCGAGGTCGCCGGGAGAAAACGTAACAGACGCGGATTCTCCGCCGCCGATCAGCTTCGTCGCGGCAAGGACTCGGGCATCTCCAGCGGGCAAGTAACTGCCGTCAACGCCAGCTGCCATCCCGGCGGTCGCTACCGGTTGAACATTGGCATCCTCGGTAAGCACCCAGTTATGGCCCATGAGGTTGGCCGCCATGTTGCCTGTGTGCGTGAGGTTTATCGTGACTGACTCGCAGGACGCGGGTGCTTCGATAGTGCTGACGTTGAACTTGATGGTATCGCCGACCTCAACGGCAAACTCGCACTCGGCGGCGGCTTGCGCGCTCAGCAGAATACCGGCAGCAACGCCGATCGCCTGAAATAGTTTCACAACACTGTCTCCTTGGATCTGGAACAAACTGCAAGCGTGAAGGCACCCCTACAGCCGCATAACGATAGCAGGGAACGTGCGCAGTCGCCTGTGAAGGAGCGCGATCGGCTTAACACCTGCCTTATCGACTCCACTGCAGTTCGAGAGCGTAGGTACGCGGTGCACCCCAGCCCTGGAATCCGGTTGCCGGGTTCGGTCCCAGCAACAAGGCCTGCTCCTTCCACTCTTCATCGGTGAGGTTCTTACCCCAGAGAATGACCTTGACGATGTCACCGCTGTCGTAGGTTCGCTCCCAGGCAATGCTGGCGGAGACGTCGCTGTAGCCTTCCTCAACCACGCGCGTACGCGCGGTGCTGCCGGTTTCGGTGATGATGAAGTCGCCGTTCTCTTTATATTGCACGTTTGCCGTCAGGAGACCCGGTCCGAGCTGGCGCTGAAACACCAGCGAAGTAGCAATGTTGAAGTCCGGTTGGCGGCTGGTGTCGTCTTCCGGAAAGACGCGCAACGTGCCGCTGGGATCCAGCACACCGGGGGTCGGCGTCTGGCATCCGTCGACGACGTCGCAGGGCAACGCGAACTCGTCTTCCTGAATGTCGAGGAAACCGCCACTGAGGTTGAAGGTGAAGTAGTCGTTGATGGACCACGACATTTCCGCCTCGATGCCGTCGATGGTCTGTGCGCCGCCGTTGTTGATTACGGTCGTGGTCCCCGGAATTGAGCCCGGTGGAAGCGTGATGATGGAGCTGAACTGGTTGCCGTCACGCTCCAGGCGGAACAGTGCAAGGTTCAGCCGCAGACGCCGATCGAACAAATCGGTCTTGATACCGAGTTCGATCTGTTCCGCATCTTCCGGTTGGAACGTGGAGGTGTTCGGATCCGCCGAGCGAATGCTGAAACCACCGGAGCGAAAGCCTTCGGCGTAGGTTGCGTAGAGGCGGCTGGAATCGCTGAACGCCCAGTTGGCTGAGGCAGTGATGAGCGTGTCGTCCCAGTCGTCTGAATCGCCGAAGGCGGCACCCGCGGTCGCCGCCAGCGTGTTGACGAACTGAAACTCCTGGCTCGTCGGCACCGTGTCGAAGGTGCCGTCGGAAAAATCAAAGTAGGCGTTGGAGAAGTCTTTTTCTTCCTCCAGGAAACGAATGCCCAGGGCAAACTCGAGCGCATCGGTTGGGCGATAGTTGACGCTGCCAAAGATGGCGCGGGATTCCACGTCCTCGCTGGCGCGCTGCAGACTGCGTGCGTTGGGGACCTGGCAGATCGCATCACCAGCAATTGGGTTGGCTCGCAGTCCGGCAGCGCCGCAGCTCAGTCCCGTGGGAAGACTCAGGGCAACCGGCGGTAGTTGCAGTACGTTATTCGTGCGCTGTTGGAACTCCTGCTCCGAGTCGTAGAAGTAACCGCCGACAAGAATGTCGAGCTGGTCGTTGACGGCAAAGTCCGCCCGAACTTCCTGAGTGAAGACTCGAAAGTCCTGCTCCCGCAGCGTGTGAAGTTGAGCGAACGGAACGGCGAGGCCCCCGAGGTCGGCGCCGTCGAAGTCCTGGTTGACCGCCTCATCGCTGTCGTGCCACCCGGTAATGCTGTACAGCGTTACCCGGTCGTTGAGATCCCACTCCATGCGCAGGCCAAGCTGGTTGACGTTGTATTCGGTGGGTTCGCGCTTGTCCGCCAGCGTCTCGAAACGATTGTCGCCGTCAAAGCGCGGATCCTGCGGCAGCGTTTGGCTGGTGTCGTCGATGCGATCGTAGGTCAGTATCGCGTCGAAACGATCCGTCGGCTGCCATCGCAAGGCGGCTGTTTGACTGGAGAAGTCGACGTCCCCCGACGTGCCACCGATGGTCTCGTTGTCGTAGTAGCCGTCGCGCTGGCGATTGATGGCGCCGATCTTCAGTGCCAGGGTATCGTCGACGAGCGGGATGTTGATGCGTCCTTTGATGTTGCGCATATCGAAGTTGCCGCCCTCGACCGCCGCGTTGAAGCCGAACTCGTTGAACTGGGGTCGTACGCGGTTGACGACGATGTTGCCGCCGATCGTGTTCTTCCCGAACAACACCCCCTGAGGGCCCCGGTTGACTTCGATGCTCTCTACGTCGAAGACGTCGATAAGCTGGCCGGTGCTGGAGCCGATCTGGATACCGTCGACGATGACGCCGACTTGGGGAGTTTGGGTTTTTTCGATGTCCGCGTAGCCGACGCCGCGGATGAACAGCGCACTCGCCCCCGGTCCTGCCGTGTTCATGCCGATGTAGACATTGGGTGCAATGCCGTCGAAGTCCCGCAGCGTTTGCGGCTGCAGCCGCTCGATGGCTTCGGCACCAAACGCAGTAACCGACAGCGGAACATCCTGCTGCGACTCTTCCCGGCGGCGGGAGGTCACGACGACTTCTTCGATTATCCCGGATGCGTCATCGTCGCTTGCGGCAACAACGGTGGTTGGTGTCTGCGCAAGCACCGACGCGGCAATGGCAATGGTAATGCGAAAGCGAAATGCGGATGGCACCCGGCATGACGACGGAATTCGGCCCATGGTTTACTCCCCCTAACGATGTCCGACTGCGATATGCAGCCGGAGCCCGCACCGGGAAGTGTTTAGCGCATTTAAGCGGACCAGTGCTCTCTCTTCACTAGCCCAAGCACAGAGATCTCGGCGATCACTTTGTCTTTAAGGAAGCAACGCGTACGCGTTTGTCCTGCACCAGGTTTGGTGCTTGCAAGACCAGTGTCGGCGGCCTCTCTCCCGACGCGAAACTCACCGGAGCATACCCCGCGCCGGTCGTTGGGTCGATACTTAGAGTTAGAGGCCGTTTGACAACCTGTTCAACGACCCGCTGGGGCCTGTCCTCGCGCTGCCTGTGCTTCGAGCCAGGCGGCTTCTTCTCCAGGTTCCGGCATGATCTCGCCGCCTTCAAGGACCCAGCTTGCGGGCGTTTCCTGGATGACGGCGTCCGCTTGTTCGGTAACGACTTTGCCGTGGCGTGCAAGCGATGACCGGATCGCCGCTGCGATTCGCGCTTTTTGGTCATCGCTTCGACCCTTTCGAATGCTGCCACGTACGCGCAGCGCCTTACCCTCTAGCGGCAGGTGTGCGGCGTCTTCGAAAAACATCACGTGGACGAACTTCGCGGGCGCACCCGTCACGTCACAGTGTATCTGGGTAATGTCGTGCGCGATGCGTTGCTTCGCTTGGCCATCAAGCTGGTCGCGCTTTGTGTTGCAAAGGTACAAGGGCATGAGATGACGCCTCAGTGTTGGGTGGGATCGGCGATGACGGCAACGATTTCGTGATCGGAACTGCCGGTGTGTGCGGTCCATAGCTGAACCAGCTCTCGGAGCAAGATTTCGCGCTGCGCTTGATCGAGCGGCTCACGCGCCGTAAGAGAGACCACTGAGGAACTGGATGGTTTGCCCTCGGTAAAACCGTTCCCAGCGCTGACCGGCAGCCAGTTGATGGCAAGGGTGTCCCCGAGCCGGGACACGGCGAATTCGTTCATTGCCTGGGTGAGTTGTTTGCGACGTTGGTCCGCCGATTGGCCTGATTGGATTACGCAAAGGCAGTTGATCATTCCCACATCTCTTATCGTACGTTGAACACTATGTAGCATATAAAAACATATATGTAGCATAAAGCAACATATTTTTGCCAGGGCAACTGTTAAGGTGCGGCGCCATGAAATACACAACCTACGAACACATGAACTGCTCGGTGGCGCAGTCGCTCAACATCCTCGGCGAGCGATGGGTGTTGCTCATCATTCGAGACGCACTGTTCGGAGCGAAACGTTTTGTGCAGTTCGAACGCAGTCTCGGAATCGCTCGCAACGTACTCACTGCCCGGCTCAATCGCCTGGTGGAAGAAGGGCTGATGGAAAAGCGCCCGGGTACGGAAACCAATCATCCTGAGTATGTTCTGACGCAGGCCGGTCGCGACCTCGAACCTGTACTTCTGGCACTGACCCACTGGGGCGACACCTATCGACCGAACCCGAAAGGACGCCGGCTGATCTTTAAGGACCGCGAGACGGGCACGGAAATTCGACCCATCAGTGCAGTTACGGAAGACGGACGTTCGCTCCCACCGGGTGCGGTGACGGTGGAGCTCGGTCCCGGGGGCGAACCGCCGTTGCAGCCCGTTCAGCGATGACGATTGACGCCGTGTGCTTAGTCGAGGTCTATCACGCTCGCGACACCACCAGTTCACCCGCAGATGGCTGACCGGTGACCCGCGACTACCACCGTCGATGGTATCGCCGAGCCTTGCAGCGGTTCGTGCTGTGCTCCGTCGTGTTGCAGGCGCTAATTCCTGCTGGCTTGATGCCGTCAGCGCTCAGCACCGGCTGGTACCTGCAATGGTGCCCGGACGGGATGTCCCCCCAAGCCATGGCGGCGTTGTTCGGTCCCGGCCACGCGCACGGACACCGGATCAGCAACCCGAAGGTTATCGCACCTGCACCGAATGCTCGCGCCGTACACAAACGGCCTCTGCATCACGCAGCGGTTGCGGTTGATCACGCGACACACGCCGACCATCGCGAGCTTGGGCATCCAGCGGTTGTCGACAACACGGCGGATCATCGCTCGAGCGAGCACAGCGAGACCGTTGTCTTGCAGTGCGACTTTGCCGCGGCAGGTTTCGACGAGCGCAGCGAGGCGGAACCGCTGTCCCTCGATACGCTCGTTGCAGCTGCTGATCGCGTGGTACCCGCCCCAGCCCTGGTGCCGAGACACCGCCACGTAAGGCCGCTTCCCCGCGGCCCACCGCACGCCTCTCGTATCGAACCAACGGTCTGACTTCCTTTGACTGCTCCCCGCGTGGCACCTGTGCTGCGTGGGTGACGGTCGTTGTTCCGAATAAACGATTTGGAGAGAAACTATGTTGAGGCGAAGGGGCCGGACAGGCCCGTCATTCTTGCGCGCCAATCTGTGCGCCAATCTGTGCGCACTTGCATTTTCTGGACTCGCACTAAACAGCTATGCGGCGGAGCCTGCCGCGGATACGAGTTGGCGAGTTGTCGAGGAGGTTCTGGTTACGGAGTCGCGTGGGAGTCCGTATCAGAACGACAAAGCGTCCGTATTGCGCATGGACGTACCGCTGCTCGATTGGCCGCAAGCGGTCCAGGTGTTGAATCGAACGCTGCTTGATGAGCAAGCGCTCACCACGCTAACGGAGGCGCTTTCGAACGTATCAGGCGTTGTCCCCAACCATGAGCAAGAGACGGTGCTGGTGAACCCGTTCGTTCGTGGGCAGGAGGCGGAAATCTACCTGGATGGCCTAGTCGGCTATGGCGACACTGCGGTGATCGACCCCTCAAGTTTGGCTGTTATCGAACGCCTTGAGGTGGCTAAGGGCCCAACCTCTGTGCTTTTCGGCGGCGGCTTGGGAGCACCGACGGGCGGGCTCATCAACCTCGTAACGAAGACGCCCGCTCGGGAGACGGAGCGCGTGCTGTCGCTGCGGGGAGGTAGCTTCTCGACACGAGCAGCGGCCGTCGACTGGAACCAGCCGATTACAGAGGCCTTAGGCGTTCGACTCGCTGGTGAGGTGTTTCGGTCCGATGACATGATCGATGCTGTCAACGTGGACCGCCTGACGCTGAATCCATCGCTTCGGGCGCAGCTTTCTGAGGGTACTCAACTCACGGTACGAGGTCTCTACAACGAGATTGAGCAGCTTGAATACACGGGGTTACCCGCGGCGGTTGCCGACCTTCCAGCTGTTGACCCACTGCAGTTTACCGGTGCAGCGAACGCGCCTCCGACGCGGATTCGAAACCTGTCAATCCACGCCGATCTTGCGCGCCGCTTCAATGAGACTGTGTCCGGTCGGCTTCAACTCCGGCGCTTTGAAAACGAGTTCGATGAGTTCTCATCGTTCCCGTTCCTGAGCTTCTTTCCCCTGGATGGCACCGAGGCGGCGATCATCCGCGGGCAACTTCCTGTTGAGACCGATGAGTGGACACTGGACGCAAGCGTTCAGCTAAGCATCGAGGGCAACCGGGTAGGCCACGAGGTGCTCGCCGGACTCATGTACGATCGCACCGACTACTGGGCGGGCAGCGGTTTCGACTTTGCCCCGATCGGAGTGATCGACTACGCGGCCGGGGAAAACACCCTCGATTTCGGAACGATACCGGCGCTGAACGCAACCACAGCGAACGAGTACCGAACGCTTGCGGCTTACGTGCAGGACTCGATTGCCGTGGGCGAACGAGTGAGAATCCTCGTCAGTGCACGCCTGTCCCGCTACGAGCTTCAGGAAGTCGAGGGCGGTACGGGTGCTGATGAGGTGTATACGGAGTTTGATCCTCGCATCGGGGTAACCTTTCGGCTGTCGGATCGCGTAGCCCTGTACACGGGCTATGCGACGGGATCACGCATGGTGCCGTTCTTTACCGGCGTAAACAGCGCTCCACCAGTGCCGGAAGAATCTGAGTCCGTAGAGGCGGGGCTGAAGTTCTCGCGCTTTCTCGACGGCCGCCTGAGCGGTTCGATCGCGCTGTTTCGTATCGATCGAGAACGGATTCCCGCGACGGATTTGTCTGACCCCTTTTTCGGCTCCGTTCAAAACGGCGAACAACGCAGCGAGGGGGTGGAGTTTGACCTGATCTATGAGCCCACGGCGCAATGGTCCGTCCTCGCGAACGCGGCGTATGTTGATGCGCGTAACCAGTCCGACATCGCGTCCTTCGGAACGATTTTCGCAGCGGGTAACGCACTTTCCCGCATCCCAAGAACCAGCGGTCGTATCGCCGCTCGCTACCGCGTGTCCCGGGGCCCGCTTGCGGGTCTTGGCGTTGGCGCGGGCATGACCTACGCGGATGAAGCCCCGTTAACCGATGCGAACGAGTTCTTCTCTGATCGGTATGCGGTATTCGACTTCCAGGCCGACTATGTGCTTGGTGCGGCGACCGTGCGGCTGAACATCGTTAACTTGGGTGATCGCGAGTATTTTCGGCCCTATCAGTACCTGCTGCAGGAGGTGGTGCGACCCGGTCAAGAACGATCCGCATTTGTTACGTTGGAGTTAAGCCTGTGAATAAGCTTATGAACGAGCCTGTGAAAAAGGGTATCGGTACGCTGCTCTGTGTGTTGAGTTTACTGTCGGGTGTGACGACGCGAGCGAGTGAGCTTGTGCTCGATCGTGCGCAACCGAGTAGGGATTCTACGCTGCTCAAGTCGCCGCGGTCGGTCCGGCTGTTCTTTTCACAGCTTCCGTCCGTTGCGGACGCCGCGCTGTCTATCGTAGCCACCGGGGGCGATAAGTCCTTTGCCGTTACCTCTGTGCACACCATGGGGGAGAACGACCTCATGGGGTTCGTCGAGGGCACCTTGCCCGATGGTGAGTATCAACTGCGGTGGCGCACGGCGGGCGAAGAGGGCAACTCGGTCTCAGGCGTCGTTCCGTTTCGAGTCAAGCGAGCAGCTGGACAGAGGGATGATCAATGGGAACCGCCTTTGGACATCGGCATCGTGCTGTATCCAGGTGCGGAACCGCTGGATGTCTTTGGTCCGCTGGAGATGTGGATGAACGCCGGCCCGGACCGTGTGCGCGTACACCTCATCGCGGAGCAGCCGGGGCCGGTGATCCTCACGACGACCAGCTATCCACCGGAGCTGGCACCACAGGTTGTTGCGCCCTACAGCTTCGAGGACGCGCCGGCGCTGGACGTTCTCATGGTTCCCGGCGGGCTTGGCACGATGGCTGAGGTCGATAACCCCGCAATGATCCGTTTCCTGAAGGACCGAGTGCCTACCGTTGCGGTGGCGACGTCCGTTTGCACGGGTTCAGCCCTGTACGCTAAAGCCGGCGTTCTTGAGGGTGTAAAGGCTACCGGTAACAAAGTGTTTTTTGACTACCTGGTTTCGCAGGGCAGCGCCGACTGGGTGGAGGAAGCCCGTTGGGTAGAGTCCGGTCGATTTTTTACATCCTCTGGCGTCTCGGCTGGGATCGACATGAGCCTAGCTGTACTTGCTCGCTTCTTTGGTGTAGAGGGTGCACGGATGGTGGCTGCTTCCGCTGAGTATGACTGGCAAGAGGACGCGTCCCGGGATCCGTTCGTGCGCTATCTCAATGCCGGTATGCCGTACGTGCCGGCGCTCCAAGAGCGTGCTCGCGAATTGAAAGAAGCAGAGGAGTAACCGCCCAGCACTGCGGCGGGGGGCGCCTTCCGCGCGCGCCGCGCCGCTGCGATTCAGCTACTTCAGCAGCCGCCGGGTCATGGCGCGGACTGCGATTCCATAGAAGATCACGATCAACGCGGCAACGTAGAGCGCACCCCAGAAGTGGTTGGCGGACAATTCGCCAAGCGCCAGTGCCCGACCTGCCTGCACAAGCGGTGTGAGGGGCGCCGCCCAGGCAACGGGCTGTAGCCATTCCGGCAGCAGTGCAATGGGGAAGAATGTTCCGGAGAAGAAGTAGAGCGGTGTAGCAAGCAGCGTAAAGACCAGCGTCAGGGCCTGAAACGAGGGCGCGGTGGCAGCGAAGAGCTGACCGATACCGCCGAAGAGTAGGCCGACTCCGACGGATACGAGGAGGAGTCCCGGTAAGGCAGGCAAGGGTATCCAACCAAGAGCAATGGCCAGCCCACCAACGGTCAGTGTTGAGATGAGCGCTTTGATCACCGCATAGGTCAGCTCCGCCGCGACCAGCTCGGCGACGGTGATTGGAGCCGTCAGCTGCGTTTCATAAACGCCCTGATTGACGCGGTCGTAGGCCGCCCAGGCGGCGTCGCCGAGGGCGTGAAACATGGCGGTGCCGATGACGATGCCTGGCGCCACAAACTCGGCGTAGCTCACGGATTCCGCAACGTTTCCGACGAGCTTGCCGATACCAATGGCGATGGCCATCAACGCAACCCAGGGTTCGATAGCGAACCAGGTGAAAGCGAC
Source organism: Pseudomonadota bacterium (assembly GCA_039198065.1). Taxonomy (GTDB): domain Bacteria; phylum Pseudomonadota; class Gammaproteobacteria; order Pseudomonadales; family Azotimanducaceae; genus CALHVX01. The sequence goes on along the minus strand of JBCCTU010000008.1, from coordinate 95,095 downwards.
TTTCCAGTTCCGTAACAGGGAGCGGAGGTGACGCTCAGTCAGGGCAGCAACGCCTCGCAGCTGCAGGGGGAGGGCGCCCGCCCTCAGGGTGTGGCTGTTCATTCGTCTGTCAGTCCTCGGCCGGCGATGTTCAGGAACACGTCTTCAAGGTTTGGCGTGCGTTCGGTGATCGATACGCCGCTGAGGGCGCTTAGTTTTCCGCGGGCAGCATCGTGTGTCTGAACGCGGAACACGGCCCCCATTTCGCGAAAGGGGATGGCTGATTCGGTCAAGATCTTGCGCAGCTCACCGCGATCCCGGTGCGTTGCGCGAACATCGACCGCCGGCTCGCCCCCGTGGCGCTCGACCAGGGCCTCGGGCGTGTCGATGTCCAGGATTTCCCCGCCGTGCAGGATTGCAATGCGATCACAGAGCATCTCGGCCTCGTCCATGTAGTGCGTCGACATCACGAGCGTCACGCCGCGTCGCTTCAGCGCGGCAAGGGCTTCCCAGACGCGCAGACGGCTGTCGGGATCCAGACCAGTCGATGGTTCGTCGAGAATCACCACGTCGGGCTCCGCCAACAGCGCCCGTGCAATGGCCAGTCGACGTTTCATACCGCCAGAGAGATCGCCGACTTCCGAGCGTGCTTTGTCGCTGAGCATGAAGAAGTCAAGCACCTCGTCTGCACGCTGGGCGGCTTCCCGGCCACCCAGCCCCGTCAGTCGGCCATAGGACGTCAGGTTCTGGCGTACGTTCAAACCCGTATCGAGTCCATCGGCTTGTGTCACTACGCCTAACCGGTGGCGAACAGCGCGCCCGTGGACCGCGACGTCCAGCCCGCAGACCGTCAGCGTGCCGCTTGAGATGGGCGACAGGCCCGCCAGCATTCGCATCGTGGTGGTCTTTCCGGCGCCGTTAGGGCCCAGCAGTCCAAAGGTTTCACCCTGCGGGACGCGGAAACTGATGCCCTTTATGGCGGTCAGGTCAGCGAATCGCTTCTCGAGGTCGGTCGCTTCAATTGCGTCCATGATCCATACCTAATGAGTAATCGTTCAGCGTCAGTGACCAAGCCCCGGTGCGCGACCTGCGCAACGGGGCTTGGGATTCGAGCTAGGCTCGCCAGTACCGTTTCTCTACCGATCTTGGTTGCGATCGGTAGCGAGATCGCTGCTGCGATGGGTTCTGTCCCCGGCGCCGGTTGCCGGCAGCTGGTTTCGTTTGCTTGGTGCCTTTCATTGCAGGCCTCCTTTCGATGCGTGCACGCCCAGGGGTCAGGTCTGTCTCGCTGAGACAGCAAGACACCGTATGGGCTTGGTTTGAACCGATGGCAGGTGCCTGCGCGGAGCTCGGCAAGCCGAAGAACCGGCTGCGACTTACGTCGCGCGGTCAACGATCAAAATGTCTTTGGGGCGATAGCCCGATGAGGTGCTGGGCCCACAAACGCTGCACGAGTGACAGAGTCACTCTGGCTGCCAATCAAAGAGTTCTCAGGGAACGAACTTGATCAACACGTTTGCGATCCTCTCGTTGGTGCGGAGCAGTTTTGTGCGGAGCAGTACTAGCTGCGGAACAGGATGAAACGCGTCAGTGCGACGCCCGCGTAAGCTAGCGCCTTGTGTAGGCCTGCGCAAGTCGCATTGATGTTGTGACCACAACAGCTCGACCAGGCGTCAAAGCCATCGCTTGTCGCCGTCTATGATTGGCGTCATGACGGACGCGACCTATCTGGCCCTGTTTGCCTCTTCGTTTCTCGCCGCGACGGTGCTGCCGGCGTTCTCGGAAATCACCCTGCTCGCGCTGCTCGGCAACGGTTGCAACCCGTTCGTGCTCTGGGGTGTTGCGAGTCTCGGCAACACGCTTGGGTCCGTGGTGAACTACTGGCTTGGGGGCCAGGTCGTACGCTTTCGAGACAAGCCCTGGTTCCCGGTCAGTGCCCGGGAACTCGACCGCGGTCAGCGTTGGTTCCAACGCTACGGTGTCTGGTCGCTGCTGTTTGCCTGGCTGCCGATCGGGGGTGATGCATTAACGGTTGTTGCTGGTGTGGCCCGCGTTCGCTTCAGCCTGTTCGTGTGCCTTGTTGCCCTCGGAAAAGCGACCCGCTACGCCGTTGTGATCGGGCTGGCCTTAAGCGCCGGTTGGGCGACGAACGGCACGAGCGAGGGCGGAAACACTGCTGTATCGCAGTTACACGAGCGCCACGACGGTTTTGCCGAAGTTGCGTCCAGAAAACAGGTCTGCGAACGCCTGACCGACAGACTCGATGCCGGTCAAACGATACTCCGGCGCGATGAGTTTGCCTTCTTCCATCCACTCGGCAAGCTGGCGTCGGGCGGCCGGGTAGCGTTCCACCTGGGTATGGGCGAAGAACCCCTGCATCACGGCTTCTTTCGTCACCAGTTGAAACAGATTGCTGGGTCCTGGCTGCGGGTCACCATAGGTAGCGACAGCGCCGCACAGGGCGATTCGCGCGCCGGTGTTGATGTGGTTGAGGACCGTCTGCAACAGCGGCCCGCCGACGTTGTCGAAGTACACGTCGATGCCGTTGGGGCAGGCCTGGCTGAACTGTTCCTCGAGGGGTTCTCGATGATTGATCGTGGCCGCGTAGCCCAGTTCCGCTACGAGCCGCTCAGCCTTCTTGTCGCTCCCCGTGATTCCCACGGCGCGAGCGCCGTGCAGCGTGGCAATCTGCCCCGCGACGGTGCCAACGGCGCCGGCGGCAGCGCTGATGAGAACGGTTTCGCCGGCCTTCGGTTTGCCGATGTCCTGCATACCGAAGTAAGCCGACAGGCCTGTGTCACCGAGCACACCCAGGTACAGGTTGTCGGCGTAGGTTTCGGTATCATCAAGAACAACAATGAAATGACTGCCGTCCGAGAGTGAGTGCGTTTGCCACGCCGTGCGCGCCATCAGGCGTGTTCCGACGGCGTAGTCTGAGTGTCGGGACTCGGTCACAGAGCCGACGACGAGTCCCATGACGGGTTCGTTTAACGGCATCGCAGGTAACACGTTGTCCCCCGTACCTTCGTTCATCCAATTCCGGAATCCGGCATCCAGAGACACGAAGTGATTGGTCAGCAGAAACTCACCGTCCTGGACCGTCGGTATCGGCTCCTCGCGTAATGCGAAGTCTTCGACGACCGGGTTTCCGACCGGCCGTCGCGCCAGAGTGACGGACGTCATCGTGCTCACGGTGTGTTCTCCGCTGGGGGCGTGCCCCATTGATTGAAGTAGGTGATGTCCTGCGCCTTTTGACGCACCGCGCGCTTGAGCGTTGCGCCTTTCATATACGCCACGGGAAACATGGCCGTGTGCAGCACCTCGGTTGGAAAGCCAAGCAGCTCGCCGACGGCCGCCTGCCGCGCGGCAAGGAGTGACGTCCAGGTGGTGCCCAGGCCTCGAGATCGCAACGCCAGCATGAGCGACCAGGCTGCGGGGAGAAGAGAGCCGTAGTAGCCGATCTGCGCAGCCGGATCAGCGTCGGGTGGTTGCTGGGTGCAGCAGACGAAGATCAGGGCCGGCATCCGTGGCAGGTTATCGACCAGTGCGAGCTGGGTAGGCTTCAGCGCGAGGCCACGCGTACGTTGGTACTCGAGCAACGCCTCGCGGTACAGCTCCGCCAGCGCTGCTTTCTTGGGCGGTGCCGTTACAACCACAAAGCGCCAGTGCTCGCTAAGCCCGGTCGGTGCCTGAGTGGCGAGGTTGATGCACTCCAGCAACCGCTCGGTCTCGACCGGTCGCTCAAAATCCAGCTTTCGGCGTACGGAACGGGTCGTGCCCAGCAACGCGTCTACTGTGCTCAGGTCGAGATCACCCGCGTCTTCCATTGGCTCCAGTCCCGGTCCCGGCTGCGCGGGATGGTAGCACTGGTCGACCGGCGGTTAGCTGGGCGCGTGCGCCGCAGGCTATTGTTGAGTGCGCCGCAGGCTATTGTTGAGTGCGCCGCAGGCTATGGCTGATTTCGCCGCGGGTTATTGTTGATTCCGCCGCAGGCGCTTGCGCTCCCGGTAGCGCTGCATGGCGCGCTGGCGTTCCTCCGGGCTCAGCCGACGGAAACGTTCCCGAAGTCGCTGGCGGCGTTCCGGCGACATGGCGCGAAAGCGTCGCATTTTTTCCCGCAACGCCTGCTGTTCCTCCGGCGGCAGGCTGCGGAACTCCTGCCAGCGTGCCATGAGCTGCTCCCGGCGCTCGGGCGATAACCGCTGCCAGCGCTGAAAGCGACCTTGCAGTGCTCGGCGTTGCTCCGGGTCAAGGGCCGCGTAGCGTTCTGCACCAACAGCAAGACGCTCCTGCTTCGCCGCGGGAATCTCGCGCCATTGCTCCTCGTAGCGCGCCAGCGTGCGCTGCTGTGCGTCCGTAAGCTCGGACCATTCGAGAGCGTAGCTGGGTGCCGCCAGCAGTATCAGGCAAAACAGTGCAGTCAGGCGGTTCATGAGTCGCCGTCCGAGCCGTTGTTGGCCTGCCGGGCATAGTCGCCGGTTTCGGTCTCGGTTTCGGCGTTCGGCAAAAGCTCGCTCGCATCGAGAGGGTCGATCCAGCCCGCGTCGTCTTCCACCAGCAAGCCCAGAAACTCGAGAAACGCGAGGTCCGGATCGAGTGTGTCGTCGATCATCGGTGGCGCGTCGCTCACTGCCTGTTCGTCGTTTACCGTCTGATCCGGTTGCGATGCGGCGGGTGCGGCCATGAGCGCTGTAAGAATGAGTAACCACGCTGGTTTACCCCGCATCCGCGAGATCCTGCTCGTCTAACCAGGCGAGAAGTTCCAGATCTTCCAGCAATTCGAGTTCTGCGGCGGCAGCGAATTCAGAGCTGTCCAACGTCGGTAGTGCATCGACACTTACCGCGGCCCGTTGTGGGACCAGAATCACGGCAACAACTGCGAACGCAGCGACAGCGGCCGCGGACTGCCAGCGCAGCAGCATCATCCGCGGTTTGTTCAGCCTTGCCTCTGCCGCAGCGACGGCGCTGCGCCGGGCCGCATCCAGCCGCGCGCCCTCTTCGGGGCTGATTTCAAACTCAAGCGGTGCCAGGCGCTCGCGGAGTGCGGCGCTGAAGCGCTCTTCGGCGCTCACGTCCGGGGGCTGAGGTCGTGTTGTTTGCGAGTCGTTGTCGTTTGTCATGATCCGGAACCTGTCTGGGTTTCCGCCTGGTCATCATGCCAGTGCGCGCAAAGTGCGTCGCGTAGGTTCGCTAACGCACGAAAATGATGGGTCTTAACGCTGCCGGTGGAACAGCCCATGGCCGTTGCAGTCTCTGCTACATCCAGGCCTTCCCAGGTGCGTAACAGAAACGCTTCGCGCTGACGCTCTGGAAGCTCGGCTACGGCGGCTTGAATGGCCTCGGCACTGACAGCGCTCGCGAGGATGATGTCGGGCTCTTCGATCCGACTGCCCGCGGTTTGGTCGATAGGATCGGGGGTGTCGTCTTGGTCGCTTTTTCCAGGCGTTAGCCAACTGAAAAGACTTCGGGTTCGCTGGCCCCGGCGGTGATAGTCCGTCGTCTTGTTCTTCAGAATCCGGAAAAAGAGTGGTGCCCACTCGCTGGAGGGACGGTCGGCGTACTTCTCCGCCAGCTGCAGCATGCTGTCCTGCACCAGGTCCAGGGCGTCGTCCCGGTTGCGCACTGCAACTAAAGTCATCGCGAACGCCCGTTGTTCGACGCTGCGAAGGAACTGATTCAGATCACCGGGTGTGTTCATGTGCGTCCGGGATCCAACCACTGACGTTCGCTTGGGTAATGTATTGTCTTTTTCGGCCGAATGGTGAGGCACTCCGAACCAGCGCGACTCGGTATCTCCCGTACCGGCCGTGCAGAGCGTCAAATTGTTTGTCGAAAGCGTCATCGGGTGCAGCCGCATCGGATGGATGCAGGGATAACGTCTGACGGACCGTTTCGTTGACCGGGGCGGCTCATGTGTCGTTCAGGGCGCTAGCGTAGGCTGGACCCGACGATGCGTCGACCCGCGGGCATCGGGATCATCGGGTGTTGGAGGCAACTTATATGAATAGAGACAGCGGCCCTGTGTCTTGTCGTCTGCGGTTGATGGTCGCGGCAGCGGGCCTGGCGTTGAGTGTCGGGGGATTCGTCCCAACCGCGAGTGCCGTCGAAACCCTGCGCTGTGGCGATCAGCTCGTTGCCCGCGGCTACCGCCCCTATGAGGTCCGGGAACGCTGTGGTGTGCCGGGCTATGAGCAGCAGCGGGCCGAATGGCGCTACCCGGGTTACCTGGTTTACGTCGATGAATGGGTCTACGACCTGGGCGATAACCGTTTTCGTCGGGAGCTGGTGTTTGAAAACGGGCGGCTGGTGGACATCGAGCTGCGCCCTCGACCGCGCTAGGGGCGTAGCGACCGGGCAGGCGCGCTAGACTGGCGGTTTTTCCGGAGCGATCGCGATGGCGACATCAGCCGTACAGCCTATTCGTCCGGCAGCGACGATTATGATCGTGCGCGATGCCGAACCGCAGTTCGAACTGTTCATGCTGCGGCGTACCAAAGGCGCCAGCTTCGCCGGCGGTATGTATGTTTTTCCTGGCGGGCGGGTCGACGCCGACGATCACCTGCATAAGTACGATGCCGTCCGAGTAGAACCGTCCGAGACCCAGGCACCGCAGCTGCGGGCCCTTGGCTACGAATGGCGTGGCTTTCTCATTGCGGCGCTGCGTGAGACGTTTGAGGAGGCCGGGTTGCTGCTTGCCTATGAGGCGGACGGGTCGTTGTTGAGCTACGAGCACGCAGAGAAAGAAACGCGCTTTGATGCGCTGCGCAAACCACTCCACGACAACGAGGTGACGCTGCTCGACATCTGCCGCCAGGAGCAGCTGAAGCTTGCGATCGACCGAGTGCACTACTTCAACCGCTTTGTAACTCCCGTGGGTCGTCCGCGCCGTTTCGATACCCGCTTCTTTGTTGCCAAAGCGCCTGCGGTGCAGGTCGGACGTCACGATGAAGCGGAAACCGTCGATTCGGTTTGGATCTCGCCGGGGCAGGCGTTGGCGCGGAACGAGGCGCGCGAGTTTGATCTGATGCGGGTCACGCAGATGCAGCTGCAGGCCCTCAACCAATATCAGAGTGCCGATGAGCTGCTCGCAGCGGTGGCATCGAAAACCGAGTTTCCCGTGCATCGGCCCGTTGTCCCGGTCAACTTGCCGACCAGCGATACCGCGGCGGCTCGCTGATACCCACGGAGCGCAGGAGGAACCACGTGAGCGCAGAGAAAAATCACGAAACCCTGGCTCGACGGCTGTTCGATGCGCTGCAGGCAGCAGACGCGGAGGCCATCGAGGGCATGCTGGCCCATAGCTTTGCCGGAACTCAGAACGGCGGACCGGCGATGGACGCAGCGGCGCTGATTACCTTTGCCCAGGCCGTAAAGCGCGCCGTACCGGACTTTCGTTACGAGGCGATTGCGTGTCGTGCAACGACTGACGGTTTCGTCGAGGAACATCTGGTGTGCGGCACGGCACCGGATGGCACCGCGTTTCGTATCCCGCTGTGCGTGGTCGGTGACGTCGAGGGCGCGCAGATTTCGGCGCTGCGGGAGTATGTCGACACCCGGGCCGCGACCCCGTTGTTGAAAGCGCTCGGGTGACGGCCGGCCCTCTGCCCAGGCTAAAGCCGGACGAGTAGAACCTCGACCGTGCGTACCCGCGTGTTGTCCGCATCGCTTTCGTCCCGCTCCGTTAGCTGGTTCCACTGATCGACGCGGCCCCGTAAGGTCATCCAGAATCTGCCGGCCTTGGGGCGGAACCGGTCATCCAAGCTGTCGTGGTGCGCCTTGGTTTCGCCCGCGGCAAGTCCGCCCCGGATCTCTCCGTTGATTGTGGTGTAGCCGGCGTAGCCCACCTGATTCGAGTGACAGCGGAAGGTGTTCGGGTCGACCTTGATGCCTGCCCGTTCGAGCGTGCTGGCGTTGCACAGTGTGACGACGAGCTGGAACTGCGGGCGAAAGGTGTCTTGAACACCGTCGTTGGTGATCAGCGTTTGCAGCACCGGGCGTTCGCTCGTCAGCGACCGCGTCACCTGCAGGGCCTCGAAGGTCAGGTTGGGTAAGGTGGGGCGCCAGTCGAAGCGAAGGGCGTTCGAATCAATGGCCGTCGGCGTCATGCCGAGCGTTCGGAGCTTCGGTGTGGCGCGGAGGAACATCAGACCGCTGGGCATCCAGTGGGCGGTCGCAACCTCGGCTCGGCCGAAGCGAAGCTGGTGCGTGTCGTCATCGAACCAGCCGGCGTAAATCTCGCGCAGCGGCGAGCAGTGCACCTCGTTGTTGCGCAGCTCGCGCACCTCGCGCGCCACACAGAGGCTCAGCTCGGCGTTCAGTGCCTTGCTGATGGAATAGCTGACGTCGACCGATCGCGCCTGGCGTATGTAGGCGTTGTTGTGGCCCTGGGCTTCGACGCTTTTAAGCTCAACGGAAAGGGCGAAGCGATCGATGTTTGCCGGTGTGGCCAACCCCAGAGAGTTGTGTGCTGCGGTATCGAGGGATACCTGTGCCGCCGCGGCGAACGGACCGCCAAGGGCGCAGAACAAACACAGGAGCAGGCGCTGCAGGGCATTCGACTTCATGGGCTGGATCTCACAGGACTCTTCGTTGAGTCACAGTGAGAACCAACCGGGTTCACTCCGAATCGGTCGGCCGACTGCCTACCAGGTATCGATGCAGCGGGGCCGGGCGCCGGTCTTGTCTGCCTTGCCCTGCACTGAGTCCAGGGCCATGGCGATCCAGCGACGGGAATCGGCTGGATCGATGACGTCGTCGATCTCGAAGTACGACGCCGTGCTGACCGCCTTACCGCGTTCGTACATGCGCTCGACCATCTCTGCGAAGGTGTTCGCGCGTTCTTCCGGATCGTCGATCGCCGCCAGCTCGTTGCGATAGCCGAGTTTTACGGCGCCTTCGAGTCCCATACCGCCGAACTCGCCCGTTGGCCAGGCGACGGTGAAAAACGGCGCCTTGAAGGAACCGCCGGCCATGGCTTGAGCACCAAGCCCGTAGCCTTTGCGGAGAATGATCGTGAAGAACGGTACGCGCAGGCTGGCACCTACCACGAACAGCCGTGCGGCGTGGCGGACGAGGGCGGTCTTCTCGACCTCCGGTCCCACCATGATTCCGGGGGTATCGCAGAGAAACAGCACCGGTAGGCCGAAGGCGTCGCAGAGTTTGAGAAAGCGCGCGGCCTTGTCGGCACCGTCCGCGTCGATGGCACCGCCGAGGTGGCTTGGGTTGTTGGCAACGATACCGATCGGGCGTCCGTCGATGCGCCCGAGGCTGGTGATCATGCCGACGCCGAAATCGCGGCGCAGCTCCAGCACGCTATCGGTATCGCAGAGCCCATTGATCACCTGACGGACGTCGTAAACGCGCAGTCGGTTTTCCGGAATGACGTGGCGCAAGAGGCGTTGATCGGGCACTTCCGCGTCGCTGCGCGGACCTTGGAAGTAGCTGAGGTACTGCTTGGCCACAGCGATGGCTTCGGGATAGTCCGTAACCGCGATGTCGACCACGCCGTTGGCGCGCTGAACCTCCAGGGGCCCGATGTCTTCCGGGCGAAAGATGCCGAGCCCGCCGCCTTCGATCATCGCCGGTCCGCCCATGCCGATGTTGCTGCCTTCCGTCGCGATCACAACGTCGCAGCAGCCGAGCAGGGCGGCATTACCGGCAAAGCAGCGCCCGGACACGATACCGACGAGCGGCACCTGGCCACTGAGGCGCCCGAAGTAGTTGAAGGCCCAGCAGTCCAGTCCTGAACCGCCGATGCCGTCGGTGTCGCCGGGGCGGCCGCCACCACCTTCGGTAAAGAACACCACCGGCAGCCGATACTCGAGCGCGACTTCGAACAGCCGATCTTTCTTGCGGTGGTTCTGCCCTCCTTGGGTACCGGCGAGGACCGTGTAGTCGTAGCTCAGTACCGCGCATTGCGTGTTGGCGTCCGGGAACAACTCGCCGTTGACAGATCCAATGCCGGCGATCAGTCCGTCCCCGGGGGTTTTTTCAATGAGATCCTCGACGCTGCGCCGTCGTCGCTGTGCCGCGATCACCAGGGGGCCGTACTCGACGTAGCTGTCCGGGTCGATTAGCGCCGCAAGGTTTTCCCGGGCCGTCGTGTGGCCGGTCTTGCGCCGCCGGGCAACGGCGTCGGGTCGAGCCTCGTCGAGACCTACGCGGTGTCGGTCGAGGGCTTCGGCGAGGTCCGGGCGAATGGTGTCTGGATCAAGCGTTTCTGTTGCCGCGACCTGTGCGGCGTCGCTGTCTCCGGCTTCCACGAGAAACAGTGGATGCTCGGCGACGACGGCTTGACCGGCGGCCGCCTGGATCTGGCGCACCGTGCCGGCAACGGGGCTACGGATCTCATGCTCCATTTTCATGGCGTCCATGATTGCCAGGCAGGCGCCAGCGGGTACGAACCCCCCGGGTTCCGCGTTTACTTCCAGCACCGTGCCCTGCATTGGCGCTGCGACCCACTGATGTCCCGGTGGTGCGTCCTGCGCTGCTGTGGCGTTTGGTGTTTCGGACGCTTCGTTTGCCTTACCGAAGTCGAGGACCGCGAGCGGATCCCGCGCGTCGATGGCCGCACCGGCCAAGCCGACGTTCGGTGCGCCGGTGTTGTCAGCGCTTGATGATCGTTCGCGTTCTTGCACGGCCTCGATCAACTGCGGCAGGGCGGCTTCCAGCGTTTGCGTCGTGGCCTGCGCCGCCGCGACCTCGGGTAAATCGAGAATCGCAGCGAGCAGCGGGGCGTTGGTAGCCACGCCAGTGACACGAAATTCGCTCAGTGCCGCACGCGCGGCAGGTAGGAGCTGTTCCGGCTGGGCTGCGCTGACGATCAGTTTCGCCAGCAGGGAATCGAAGCCGCCCCGCAGCTCGAGTCCGGTATAGCCGCAACCGTCGACGCGAACCCCGAAACCCGCAGGCGGCTCGAAGGCGGTCAGCTGACCGGTGCTCGGGATCCAGTCGCCGCTGTCGGTCAGCACCTCTGCGCACAGCCGCAGCTGGACCGCGGCGCCAAGCACGGGACACCCTACTTTGAACGCGTCGAGTTCCGGCAGATCGCTCAGGGTCGCGCCTTGGGCCAGGGCGAGCTGCAGAGCGACGAGATCGAGGCCCGTAGTTTCCTCGGTCACGGTGTGTTCGACCTGGATCCGCGGGTTGGCTTCGATGAAGTAGTAGTCGTTGCCGGTGACAAGAAACTCAACGGTGCCGAGACTGCGATAGGCCAGCGCCTGAGCAAGGCGAACCGCATCGGCGTGAAGCGCGCGCCGCAGTTCATCGCTTAGGTGCGGTGCCGGTGCGAACTCGACCAGTTTCTGGTGGCGGCGCTGCAGGCTGCATTCACGATCACCGAGGCTGCGCACTTCCGTACCGTCGCCGATGATCTGAACCTCGATATGGCGCGGTGCCTCGATGTACTTTTCGAGGTAAACGCGGTCGTCGCCGAAGGCGCGCTTCGCCTCGGAACGGGCGCGACGGAGCGCCTCGGCCAGCGAGGCTGAATCTTCGACATGACGCATGCCGCGCCCGCCGCCGCCTGCTTGCGCCTTGATCATGAGCGGGGCTTCGCGCTCGGCGAACGCTGCAAGACCGTCCGTAGCGCCCATCTCGGTCCAGTCGGGAATAACCGGGATGGTGAGCTTGGTTGCCTCGGCTTTGGCGTCGACCTTGTCTCCCAGGGTAGTCAGGCTGGCTGGCGAAGGGCCGACGAAGGTCATGCCGGCCGCGGCGACGGCGGCGGCAAACGCAGCGTTTTCGGCAAGGAAGCCGTAGCCCGGATGAACAAGCGTGGCGCCCGCCTGTTGTGCCAGTCCGATGATGGCTTCGGCGTCGAGATAGGCGGCGACGCCGGCTCCCGGGAGCGGCAGCGCATCGCCGGCGAGTGTGACGTGCAACCCGTCTTGGTCATCGCTGCTGTAGATCGCGAGCGTTCGCAGGCCCAGGCGTCGAGCGCTGCGAATGATGCGCACGGCAATCTCACCTCGATTGGCGATCAGTAGCGCCGCCGGCGTCGAATCGGTCATGAATGTTGCCCTCCCCAGGGCTCGCATTATCCGGGGCTTGAAAGGCTGGCGCTACGCTCGCTGCTGAGTACACTGTACAACCGTCCAGTGATTCCAGCTTCGGTGACCAGCAAACTCACGGCACAAGGCGCAGCCGCCGGGCAACCCGGCTCGAACCCGGTCGCGCAACAGCTCATCGTCGAGGACATTCCCGTTGAGCTGCGGCGCAATCGTCGACGGCGCAGCCGCATCGGACTTGTCGTCGATCCCACAGGGGTCGTGGTGCTCGACGCGCCGGTCAATGTCACCGATGCAGAAGTCATTGCCGTCGTCCGCGATCACAGCCGCTGGTTGCGACACAAGCTGAACACGCTGAACGCCAAGACCGGTGGCCGGCAACCAAGCTCCCGACAGTCGTTCTCGAGTGGCGACCTCGTGTATTGGTTGGGCATGCCGCTGACCTTGGTTGTTGAGCCGGGGCTCATCGATTCCGTGGTGCTCGACGTTGACGCGCGCCGCGGCCAACCGACGCGGCTCAGCGTGCTGGCTCGGGACCCGAGTCCGGCATCGGTCGCTGAGCAACTGCGGGACTGGTATCGCAGGGAGGCCGGGCGCGAACTGGCAACGGTGCTTGAGGGGTATCGTGAGCTGCCTTGGTTAAACGGGCGCGTACCCCCCTGGGGTCATCGCTACATGCGCAGCCAGTGGGGCAGCTGCAGCGCCCGCGGTCGGCTGTCCCTCAATACGCATCTCGTGAAAACGCCTCGGGCCCAGATCGAGTACGTGGTTCTGCACGAACTCTGTCATCTGCAACACCATCATCACGGTCCGGCGTTTCATCGATTGGTTGAGGCGCATATGCCGGACTGGCGCGAGCGCAGCGCGGGTCTTGATCCCTTCCTCCCGCTTCTCATGCAGCATGACTGAGACGGATCTTGCAGCGCTCGGCTGGAAGCCGGTGTTCGCGCAGCAGGTATCGTTAGAAGAACTCACTGAACAGCGGATCGCGCGGGTAACCGCGGTACAGCGTGCCGGACTGACCCTTGACGGTGCTGCCGTGGACGATCAGCCGCTGCCGCTTGGTGGACGCTGGTACCAGTTGGATGCCGAAGAGCGGCCGACGGTGGGCGATTGGGTGGTGCTCGATACCGCGGGTGCACAAATCGAGCGGGTACTCGAGCGGATTAGTCTGATCAAACGCGTGGTGCCTGGACGAACCTCAGAGGTTCAGCTCATCGGTGCCAACGTCGACACGCTTCTGATCGTGACGTCCTGTAACCAAGACTTCAGCCTGTCGCGGCTCGAGCGCTATCTTGCGCTCGCCTTCGACAGCGGTTGCCAACCGGTCATCGTGCTCACCAAGGCTGACCTCAGTGACGATGCGGAAGCCTATCGGGACCAGGCGCGCAGCCTTGGGCCGCAGGTGATTGTGGAACTGATCAACGCCCTCGATCCCGAAACCCTGGCCGGAGTGTTGGCCTGGTGCACGCGCGGCGCGACGCTCGCGTTGCTGGGGTCGTCGGGGGTCGGAAAGTCGACGCTGTTGAACAGTCTTGCAGGCAGCGTTGTGCAGCTGACCGGTGCGATTCGTGACGAAGACGGCAAAGGGCGCCACACGACCACGCACCGCTCGCTGCATCGATTGGCGGCCGGTGCGCTACTTCTGGATAGTCCGGGTATCCGTGAGCTGCAGCTGCCGGCCCTGGACGACGGTCTCGGTGCTGCGTTCGAAGACATCGAGGCGCTGGCTCAGCAGTGTCGGTTTCGCGATTGCCAGCATCGGGGGGAGCCGGGGTGCGCTGTGCTCGCGGCGATCGCCGCCGGAACGCTCGATGAGCGGCGCTTACGCTCCTACGAAAAGCTCAAGCGCGAAGAGGCTTACGCGAGAGAGTCCGTCGCCGAGCGTCATGCGCGGGTTCGCGAATTCGGCCGCGTGGCGCGGGGAGCGATGGATCACAAGCGCAGCCAGCAAGAGGGTGGTGAAAACATCGACTGACGCACTCATTACTTTGGGTGATGGCTGACTCCCGACTGCCTGCTTAGCCTCCAGTCCGTTCCTGAAGCTGGAGAACTGCCGTGTATCGAATCCTCACCTCCGCGCACGCAATGCTTGTCCTCGCGATGCTGTGTTTTTCTTCCTCGGCGCAGGCCGTCACGGTGCTCGGTTGCACGCTAGGGCCGGACGTTCCAGCGTTCACCAGCTGTATCGTCAATTCGTCCACCAACGCGGCAACCGAAGCAGCTAACGATGCCCGCGACGCGGTTATGGCGTCACCCGCTATGGCCAAGGCGGAGGAAGAATTGGCGCTGTTGAATGCCGCTCGAAACAGCGGGTTAGCGGAAGTCTCGAGTTGCCTGGCATCGGCGAACCGGAGCCTGGCATCGATCATCACATCCGTGTCGTCGAACCCCGAGAACTTTGCTCGCAATCGGCTGCAGGTGTACATGAACGCAGTGCAGGCAGCGGGCCCTGGTCAGCTGTTGTCGCGCTTCGATCCGAGCACGCAAACGACACCTCCTTCGCCCCAGCAACTCATCGACGACGCGTTTGCGGGCCTCGAGTCACTGGTAGGCAACGATCCCGTTGCCGATTGTCTGTTGCCGCTACTGGAGGACCAGGAGCAGCAGATCAAGGCTGCGAGTCTGCAGGCGTTCAATCAGATTCAGAGTCAGCTGTCGGCGATTGAACAAACCGTCGTTACACCAGAGATTAAACGACGCCAGGCGCAGCTGATGGCAACGATGTACGCGACCATGCGGGAAGCTCGCACCGCCACAGATCGGCGGGAGCGACCGGCGGCACCCATGAGGCGCGTAGCAGAAACGATCGCCAACCCCCGAACACCAGCCCGACGGGCTCCGGCGACGATTGGCAACGCAACGGGGTCGTCGAGCCGGGTGGCGCCGACCAAAAAACAACCGCGCACGCGCAACGCGGAAACGCTGTTTGCTGAAACGGCCCGGGTCGCGGAAAGGATCCAAGCTGGTGCGCAGTCGGCGGTTGAAGCGGCATTACCCTCCGGGCAACGCCTTATAGAGAGCAGCTTGCCGAACGACGTTCAACGTATTGCCTTAGGGGAGTTTGCCGGCCACGTACTGGCTCCAGAACCGCTCACGGTTGCAGCGCAGGAAGTTGAGCGGATGGCTTCCGCGGTGGGGCGGGGACAATCACCGCAGTCATCGTCAGAACTCGAGCGGCTTGTCGATCAGCTCGAGCTCGAAAACGAGGAAATGTATGTGCGCATTTCGGTCAGCACGCTTCGCTTCTACGGCCATTGGGTAATCGATGAGGCCGGGTACCCGCTTGTCGACTGGCTCTGGGGCCATTTGGCGGGGATGACGACGCTGGTTGACAAGGTGGTTGGTCAGATCTGCGTGGTCGCGCACTGGGCGAGCGGACTGCCCTGCGCTGGAGTTCGCGCGGTGATTCAGTACGTCGTACATGCGGCCCTGATTACCTCGGTGACCAAGACGTCGGTCATGGCAATGCATGCGGCTTGGGAGAACGCCGTAGTCTGCGGTGCGGCAGCGCTTTCAAATGAAGCGCCGGCTAACTACTGTTCTGCGCTACAGCCCTTACTGGAAGGCTTTCCGCGCACGAACCAGCAAGCGCTGTCATTCATCATGCCGCATCTAAACGCGATGCAACGCGCGATCTACCGCTACCAGCGGGCGGTGGCGCAGCTGGCCCGCACCATTGCGGCGAGGTCCTGAGGGTTGTGGTGGTGCAACGCCGCCTCTTTCTCTGGGTTGCTGCCGGACTCCTCAGCGTTTTTGCAGGCCTCACGCCGAGCACTGCGCGGGCCTTCAAAATCGGCACGCACGTCTGGATTGCAGATCGGTTGATCGAAGAGATTGGTAGCGGTCGCGAACTGTCGTTCGTAGACATCAACGAGCTACCCTTCGCGACGGCTCCTGTGAACGCTCAGCTGGCGGCATCGATTCGCCAGTTTCCCGAAGCGTTTCGCTTTGGCTCCCTGGGTGCGGATATATACCCAGACCTCGTTGCCGGTCAGATGACAACGCATCCAGGGCTGCCTTTCGAACACCGTGCGAACGAATATCCCGCAGACGTCCTAAACCTGCGCCGAACGCTGGGACTAACGCGGTGTACGGCGGATGGCGGCGGCAGGCGTGTGCCCTGTCATGCCAAGGCCGGTTGGCAGACCGACGACTGGCTGTTTCACGTGCGGCGCGTAGCGCTTGATACCTCGCCGGGGACACAACCCACACCACAACTTGCCTTTGCCTATGGGTATCTACTGCACGCCGCTATGGACACCTGGGCCCATTCCTACGTCAACATCATGACCGGTGACCTGTTTTCGCTGCAGGAAAATCCACACATTGCCGCCCGTCATACGGCCCTTGAAACCTTCATCAACGCCGCCCACAAGCAACCGGTAATCGACCGGTCGGGTAGGGCGGCACCGGCCTGGTTCGTACGCCAGGCGCTGATTCTGAACGACGAGGCCGCCGAGCAGTACGCGCGCAGCGAGGCAGCCCAGCACCTGTACGCCATGTGGGCCTGGTGGCGCGCGTCGCAGCGAATCAGGGGTCAGCTGGTACCGGTGCGGGAGGCAATCGACGCCCGGCTTGGGCCCGCGCAAGCGGCGGTAGAGAACGCAGACGCGCTATGGCGCGCGGCAGATCGGGTAAAGAACGACCTAGTACGCGCGGCTAACGAAGCCGCGGCAGCGTTGAGCCGAGCGGAAACGCGGTTGCTGGCGGCGGAAGAGGTGCTCAACGCAGAAGCCCAGCGCATCCTGGACGAAGCAGGCTCGTTGCTGGAGCCGGTACTGAGTGCGTTTCCTGCGTTGCAAGCAGCCTACAACAGCGCCAAACAGGCAGAGGCAATGGCCCGAGCCGCGCGAAGCCAGGCGCGGGCAGCACTTGATCGCGCGCTGCGCGACCGGGACGCACAAATTCAAGAGGTTGCGCGGCTGGCGGACGACCTGGACCTCAAGCGCGCGACCTTCGACACCCTGGATGCGGCGCGGAACCAGTTCTGGGCCAGTGCCGATGCGACGGCGTCGGCATGGACCGCGAACGTTGAGGCGGCGGTCGACGCCTACGTCGTCGCCTTTGAGACCACGGCCCGGCGCATCATGCGCCCGAAGGGTGGTCGCTTTACTGCGCAGCAGAGCAGCCTGGAACCGATCAAGACCTGGGCGACCTGCTACGGCCCCGCTTTTGGTATGCCCCAGGTACCCGGGTTGCATCAGACCTGTTCGAACGTCTTGACGGACTACAACGCACTCCGAGCTGAGTTCACGGCGCTGAAGAACAACCTCACAACGCTGCCGTTTCTGCGCGATCGTGTGCGGGCGCTTGACGATACGGTGCACGAGATGACCGCCGATGGCCTCACGGGGGTCTCAGCGATGATCGGCAAAGCCGTGCCGAACCGGCATGGCGCAAGCGCCAGCGGCTTCATCGCCTTCGCGGGAGCGCTGTGGGACAAGCACGTTCAGGCCGCTGATCTGAGCGAACTCTACAGTACGGATAAATCAGGAAAGGCCCTGCCGATCTACAACAAGCACACGTCCGAACTGGTCCAGATCCTGGAAGACGACGGGTTGCCGATTCGTTGGGTGAATACACAATCGGGTCGGGGGATTCGCGAGTACTACGCTGAGTTCGAGGCGATGCTCGAGTTCAAACCGTTTCATAACGCCTACATGCTGTCCAAGCTCACGCTTCTTGAGGGCGGCGCGCTTGATCAGCTCGGGGCGCAGAAGGTACGCAATCACCCTCAGTTTAGTCGGGTGCTCAACCCAGGGAGCTTTCCGCGCTACGGCAACGATGCTCCGGCCGGCGCCATCCTCATGGGCGCGATTCGCAGCATTGACGGCAACCATCAGTGGCAGCCCGTGGCGCCGCGGTTGCCCTTCGGTCTGCACCCTGGCGTGCATATCCGAGGCACCTCGGCGACCTGTCGCCGCTTTGGTTACCCCGCGAGCGGGAGCGGCTATGCGTTGCCGCCCGACCTTGCGGACAAGGAGCAAGACTGCGGAAGCGACGACCGCGGTTTTCAGCGGGCCCGGAACGGCCTTACGACTGATCCAAAACGCGGGTTTCTTTTTTGGCGGCACCCCATGCTGCGGTCGACGGTCTTCAACTGCATTTTCGACGGGCCCGTTTCCGTCGGCGTGTGCGATCGGCTACGCGGTGATGCTGCTGTCCAACACGGCTGCAGCGCGGAGCCGTTCCCGAACAGCTCGGTTACGGTGGCGCAGCAGGAGGCCCAACTTGGACGGCAAGCGCAGCAGGCGAGAGCCGCGGCGGCCGGCCGCGGGAATCCGTGGGTGAAAACTGTTCCCGACGAGGGCGGCTGCTTTAGCGCGCCGCTTACTGGAGTGCAACGCGCCGGGACTCCGGGCATCAAGGTGCGACGCGCACCCAATTTGGGTGTTGTGCTTAAGGGTGCCAACCCTGGGGGCGCACGCCAACCCGGCGTAACGCTATCTGGTCCCAGAGTCTCTGGCTCCGATACGGTGCGCAAGGCGACGCCGACTGCGGGCCAGCAGCGGCCTGCGCAGCAACAATCTGCGAGGCAGAAATCCGCACGGCAGAAATCGGCGCCGACTCAGGTCCCGACGGAACAGCTTTCGACGCCACGACTGGTTCGCAAACCACCGTCAGATTGATGGCGAGCGGTAAGACCGCTCCGCTGGAGATTGGCGGTTCAGGCGGCATAATGCTCGGCCGATTTTGAGGTCCTGCTATGAAAGCGCCGCAGCTCGTACAACAACCGGTCTCCGTCACGCGGAAGATGTCCGCGTCGCTTCCGGGTTTGCGTGCGCTCGCGCAGGAAAAGGGGATGAAGATGCATCACCTCGGGGCAGGTTATCCGCACCCGGAGGTGACGGACCCGCGCGGGTTCATTGAGCAGAAAGCGCGCTACTTTGCGAAGCTAGAAGCTGAAGAAGGAATCAACGACTCGAGCGTGGTTCCCGAGTATCTGCGTGAGTCCTACTCCTACGGCGACACTCTTGGCCCCGCGTCGACCCGACGCCTGTTTGCATCTGTGTACGGGAACGATCTTGGCTTTGCGATGAAACCCGAATGCCTTGTGCCAACGGTCGGAGCAACGGGCGGTATCAGTCTGAGTCTTGCTGTGTTCGAGCGCGCTGACGGGCCGCTGGCATACATCACCGACGCGCCGACCTACGCCGGCTTCGTCGCTCGCGCTGAACTCAACCAGCGAGCGAGGCTGTACAGCGTTGCCATGGACGACGAAGGGCCGGACCCGGACGCTCTGCGGGCACAAATCCACCGAGCGCGGGCCGACGGCTGCTTCGTTCCCTATTACTACACCGTGCCAGACGGTCACAATCCCGCCGGCTTTTCCTTCAGCGCCGAGCGTCGCCGGGCGATCGTCGAGGTGGTACGCGACGAAGGCGTGTTAGTTCTCGAAGATGCACCGTACCTCTACATCAGCTACGCGCCGGCGGAAGAGCGGGCACCGTCTTTTGCAGCCCTGGCGCCGGAACAGACGGTGCATCTCTTTACGGGATCGAAAATCGGTCTGCCGGGACCGCGCATCGGCTACCTCTATTCGGAGGCGACGCTCGAGATTCGCGATGGTGAGCGGGTGCCGCTGACGACGCTGGTTCTCACGGAGGCCAGCGGCGATCTGCTATTTCCTAACCCCGAAGCGTATCTTGGTTTCGAAGCGTTGCTGCACGACGCTGCGCTTGAACCGCGGACAACGCTTTGGGACGTCGCGGAAGAAAAGCTTGCCGTGTATCGCGATAACCGCTCAATCATGTTGGCGGGGCTCGAAGCGGGTTTGGGTGCGTACCGCGAGCGGTTCTCTTGGACGGAACCCGAGGCGGGTTTTTTCGTCGTATTCAAGTGCCTCGACGGCTCCATCGTCACAAACGAAGCGTTCGTGCGGCGTCTGGCGACCGAGTACGGCGTCGTCGCCATTCCCATGGCGGAGTTCTATCCCGACGATGCCCAGGCCCGTGCGCCAGGTTGCGGGCTTAACGAACTGCGGCTGTCGTTCTGTTTCAACGAGAGTAGGGGCGAGCAACGGCGACGGGATCTGGCAGAGGCGGTGGCTGCGTTCTGCGAAGCGATCAAGCGAGAGGTTGGACTTCGTTAAGGCGCCGCCCAGTCGAGCCGCCGCCCGCACGAGCTCGGTTGTTCAACCTGCGGCAGGCTCGAAGCGCGCTCGCTCATCGAGCGGCCAGAGCGGTCGGCTTGCGCGGGTGCGGGGAAACTCGTCGATGCGGTTTGTTGATAGTCCCGGCGGATCCGCGGTGACGATGGCTTGCGCGAGGTGCTCAAAACCGGCGCGAAAGTGATTGCTGCTCTTCAGCGCCACGTACCGGTACTTCATCACATCAATGCCAACGGCGAGAAAGGGCTCCTGGTCAAAGGTCTGACTCCGCCTCGATGCGACCACGATGTCCATGCCATCGACCACCAATCGCACCGTGGGGCCGAGATTCAATCGCGCACCTTTGAACATGTTCCGCATGATCAGGCGGCCGTCGTGTATGGCCTTAACGTACGCGGACAGCTCGAGCGGTGCACCGTGGAGCGTGTCGGTCTTGCCTCCGAGGTTCACGTGAATCGAGCTGCCGATTCCGGCGCTGCTTGCCTGTGCTGCGACCTCGGGGTCGACGATGAAACCAAAACACGCCTCCTGTCCCAGACCCGCATCGAGCATCGCTCGGAGCAGATGGGTTCCGTCACCCGGGGTGCCAGCGCCGCAGTTATCCGAGGTTTCGTTGATAACGACCGGGCCCGCGTTTGTCGCGACGTAGCGGGCCTGCGCGGCTTCGAGCGCTGCTTCCGCGCTGAGGCTCCTGGGGCGGAACTGTTCGCGGCACGCCCAGAGCTCCGCAGCGAAGGTGTGCGCGGCCTGAATTGCGGCATCCTGCTGCTCGGGGTAGAAGCTGGCCAGCACCGTGCTGCCAACATGGGCAACGTCAGCAAAGGGAAATCCGTGACACCAGCTCAGATCGATACAGCCGGCGCGTTCTTCCAGCTCAAGCAGGCGCTGAAGGCATTGTCGCCCGATGCCTTCATAGGTGGTTGTCGTCGGCAGCAGTACGGGGAGATTGATGAGTTCACAACGACCTCGCCTGCCGCTGCGTGCCATGTCGATGGCGTGCGCAACGGCTTCTGCCGCGCGTTGATGCATGTCGATGTGCGGGTACTCATGACACACGAAAGCGCCGTTCAGGTGCCGGGTCATGTCGCGGGTGAGGTTGCCGTGCAGATCAAAAGATGCCGTGATCGGGAGGTCGGGCAGCAGTGCGCGTACGCTGGCAACGAGATCGGCTTCAAGATCCGGAATATCCTCGACGACACCGGCGCCGTGCAGCAGCAACACACATCCATCCAGCCCGTGCGCCGCGGCTGCTTCCAAGCCCTGAAGAATCTCATCTTTGAAGTATTCGTAAGCGCTGCGGTCAACCAGCCCTGATGGCTGGGTGCTGGCGAACAGAATAGGCACTGGCTCAGTGTCGAGACGCATACATGCATCGACCGCTCCGCCGGTGTCGGATTCCTGACCCGCCGTTGCCAGCAGCTTGCTCGCCCGAAAGCAGTAAAACGCCTCAACGGGAGTCGTATCTTTGCAGTACGTGTTGGTTTCGTGGCTGATGCCGGCTAGTGCGATCCGCATGGCTTGGCGCCACCTATTTGAAAAGCGTTGGTTGGATCGATTATGCGTTAAGCCATGCGCAGGACCTCTACATCTGACGGCCGCAACTTCCCTTCTCAGGCCCACGCAATGTTAATGAGATTGATACTCAATACCATAAGCGATACGCTGGCGAGCTTTGCGGAAATCTTCGAGGTTTGGCATGGGGACTACCACCCACGCGGTCATCTTCATTGCCGCTGTTTCTTTGCTAGCAGCGCCAGCGCGGGCAGAGGAGAGTAGCGTCACGAAAACCGAACGCGGGAACGACGACTTCCTTGAAGAGATGACCGTCTATGGCGAACTCCGGGACCGCTCAGTCCAAGATACGTTCGCGAGTGTCGCGATTACGAATGAGCGTGCGCTCGAAGAGCGCAATATGCAAAACCTGGAAGACGTGATTGCCCGAACGCCCGGTGTGATGCAGTTCGACGATGGCGGTTTCGCGATTCGCGGTGTAAGCCATTTTGGTACCAGCGGTGGCACAACATTCGGCAGTACGCTGTCCGTGTTTCTTGACGGCGTGCGGCAGACGCCGGACGCAATCCGGCGTGACCCCTTCAACCTGTTCGATGCCCAGCAGGTCGAAGTGTTTCGAGGCGGTCAGTCGACGAGCCGCGGGGGCTCGGCAATGGTTGGCACCATAGAAATTCGCACCAATGAGCCCTCATTTGATCAGGAGTTTAGCGTGCAGGCGGGCGGCAAGTACGGCGAACAACACAGTTCCGTCGGCTATCAGGTCAATGGCATGGTCAACCAGCCGCTCACCGACAACTTCGCCGTGCGTGCAGTGATTAATCGCGACGACTTTGATGGCTACGTCATCAACACCACGCGAGGAGACTTCAACAATCCCGAAGACCGCACCAACGGTCGATTCAAACTGCTGTATCGCAACAACGACGAATCGTTCAAGGCGATCACCACCTTTAACAGCAGTGAGACTCTCGAGGGCAACACCTACGTGTTGCGGCCCGAGTTCTTCCCCGGAGCACCGCCTTTAACCGAGCGGATCCGTCCTACTGACGTCAACGAAGCCCGGGAAACGCACGTTCAGTCGATTGCCCAGAGCCTCGACTGGGCGCTCAACGAGCGGGTATCTCTGCGCGGCACCGTGACCTACCTCGACGAAGACACCGTACAGCTGAACGACTTCGACAATACCGCGGCGCCTGGCCAGACGACGGAGGCAAACACTGTTCGGGAGAACCTAACTGTTGAGCTGTTGCTCAGCTTCGAGGGCGATCGACAGAACGCTCTCGTTGGTTTCTGGAGCGAAACTCAGGACTTTCAATCAGATACTGACGTCATAACCGATCCTGCGGCGTTGGCGAATCTGGGACTCATCCCCGCTGCGTTTTTGCCGCTCTTTCCGCCCGAGATCATCATTGCAAATGGTCAAGACGGCGAACGCCAGAACTTTGCGTTGTTTGGTGAGTACGAGCGAGATTTAGGCGACGCCTTTTCCGTACGCGTGGGGCTTCGAGTAGATTCCGAAGACCAGGACATAACCACCGGCACGGAAGCGAACACGACCCTTCTCCCGGTTATTCTCGGGGATATCAATGGCGATACGGACTTCGTCGAGTTCCTTCCGAGCCTGGCGGCCACCTGGCGCGTCAATGAGAAGAACAATCTTTCGCTGGTGTACAAGGAAGACTATCGGGCGGGCGGCGTGGCGTTGAGCATTGAATCTGGCGCGTCCGTTTACGATCCGGAGTTTACCCGCACGGTCGAGCTTGCCTGGCGGGCTGAAGGTCTTCTTGACACGATTAATCTGATGGTCAACGTGTTCTACACCCAGTGGGAAGACCAACAGGTCAGCGTGCGGGAGGAGGGTTCCAATTTTAATGTGATTCGAAACGCTGGCGAGTCGACTCAGCGCGGTGTCGAGGCGAGTGCCGACTGGTCCCCGACCGATGATGTGAACGTTTATTTGTCAGCTGCGTACAACGACAGTGTCTTTGATGATTTCGACGCCGGCGAGATTGGCGATTTTTCGGGAAACATCTTTCCGTTTGCTCCGGAGTGGTCGGGCAACCTCGGAGTGACCTGGTACGCGGCTAACAACCTCTCCTGGGACGTGAATCTTAACTATCAAGGCGAGTCGTTTCCGGGTGCAGCGAACACGTTCGAAAACGAAGAAAACACGGTGTTCAATACCAGTCTGCGATATGACAACGGCGAGTACTACGCGAGTCTCTTCATCCGCAACATAACGGACGAGGAATTCGTGGTTTGGGACGGAAACACTGTGAGTTTCAGCTCCGCTAGAACGGCCGGTGTGCTGTTCGGTGCCCGCTTCTAAGTCGCGCCCACACGGACGCGTAGACGTTTAGTTGTCCCGTCTCGACCGACGCGCTGTTAGATGTCGCCGGCTTTGCGTAACGCTGTAACTTCTTCCTCTGTGTAACCTGCTACTTTGAGTACCTCATCGGTGTGGCTGCCGACCGCTCCCCCGGGCCACTCCGTAGCCCCCGGCGTATCACTCAAGCGCGGCAGGATTGCCGGTAGATCGAGCGGTCCAGCGTCGGTATTGACAGACTCAAACATGCCCCGGGACCGGTAGTGGGGATCGTTGAACATGTCAGCCACGCTGTAGATCGGCCCTACGGGTACGTCAACGGCTTCCAATGTTTCGATTACCTGCTGGCTGCTTCGTTCGCCGGTCCAGGCGCTGATTGTGTCGTCGAGATACGTCTGCTCTTCCACCCGACCGGCGTTTTTGGCGAAGCGCGGGTCATCGGCGATGTCGTCTCGACCCATAGCACGCATGAGCCGCACGAACATGGAATCGCCGTTGGCGCCGATGACGACGTAGCTGCCGTCACCGCAGCGATAGGTATTGGTGGGCACGATGCCGGTGATGGTTGTGCCCGATGCTTCTCGAATGGCCCCAGCGCCTGAGTATTCGGGAACAACCCCTTCCATCAGATTGAACATGGCTTCGTAGAGCGCCACGTCGACGACCTGTCCCCGCGCGCCGTCGGGCTTGTTGCGCTCGAGCAGCGCAAGCAGTACACCCAGGACGGCATGGATACCGGCCAGCGTGTCGCCAATCGATAGGTTGGGGCGCACCGGCGCCTGACCGGGAAACCCATTGGTGTAGCGGAAGCCACTGTAGGCTTCAGTTACCGATGCAAAGCCGGGTTTGTGACTGTTCGGACCGGTCTGGCCGTAGCCCGAGATGCGCGCGAAGATCAGGTCCGGGTTCGTCGGCTTGAGGTCTTCGGGGCCGAGACCCCACTTCTCGAGCGTCCCTGGCTTAAAGTTCTCAACGACCACATCGGCAGTTTCCATGAGGCGTTTGACGACTGCGCGCCCCGCCTCGGTGCGCAGATTGGCGGTGACGGATTTCTTGTTTCTGCCAAGGGAGCGCCACCACCAGGATGTGCCCGAGTCATCGAGTAGACGCCAGCCGCGAATTGGGTCGCCGTCACCTGGAGGCTCAACCTTGATAATTTCCGCACCGAAGTAGCCAAGCATCGTTCCGGCAAAGGGTCCGGCCAGCAGTTGGCCGACTTCTAATACCCGAATTCCATCCAGGGGGCGTGCGTGCATCGGTTGAGACTCTCCTGTAAGTAGCGCTGGCAACGAACGGTACCCTCGCTCGTGCCGGTAGCTACGGTACACGACTGATCGTGAGTGCTCCCCAGGTTGGCAGGAATCAGCGTTCGCTCAGTCTCCCGTCGCTTTCTCCGCCAGCAGAAACGTTCTAGTCTTCGCGGTCGCCGTTCTGCCGGATGCCGTACCGAAGTCTCATGTCACTGCCAATCAACCCCCACGTCGTCAATGCGATTGACCCGCCCATAGCCGAAGCCCACTCCTGGATTGCCGGGCGCTCCTTCCCGCAGGACAAACCCTTGCTTGATCTTGCCCAGGGCGTGCCCAGCTACCCACCGCCGAAGGTCATAACGGACCGAGTCGCGGAACGCGCTGCGCTGTTTGAAACCGCGCAGTACACGCCAATCAAGGGGATTCCTGCGTTGCGCGAAGCGCTGGCTGCTCATGTGGCGCAGCGCTATGGTGGCGAGGTCGGTGCTGAGCACATACTGATTTCCGCCGGGTGCAATCAGGCGTTCTGTCTCGCAATTCAGGCGTTGGCGCGCAGCGGCGATGCGGTAATGCTCCCGGTGCCCTACTACTTCAACCACCAGATGTGGTTGGAAATGCAGGGCATCGACGCCATCCACTTGCCCTTTCGCGAAGACCGCAGCGGCATCCCTGATCCCGAGGAAGCCGCGGAGCTTTTGACCGACACCACACGCGCCGTTCTGCTCGTGTCACCCAGCAATCCCACCGGAGCCGTATACCCACCGGCAATCATCAAAGCCTTCGCCGAGCTTGCCGCGGAACGCGGTATCGCGCTGATCCTTGATGAAACCTACCGCGACTTTCTCGACGATGCCGACGGACCACCGCACGACCTGTTTCGTGACCCCGCCTGGGGTGAGACCGTCGTCCAGCTCTACAGCTTCTCGAAAACCTTCAGCCTCACCGGCTACCGGGTAGGGGCGGTGACGGCCGGGCCGCGGGTTCTCGAAGCCGTGGCTAAAATCATGGATACGGTGCAGATCTGCACGCCGCGGATCTCTCAGGACGCCGCCCTTGAAGGGCTCCGATCGGCCTGGCCCTGGATCGCGGAACAACGCGCGGCACTTGCACAGCGGGAGGCTGCGCTGCGGACCCTCTTCAAAGCGGGCGACCTCGGCTACGAGCTGATCTCCGCCGGGGGTTACTTTGGCTACGTCCGGCACCCGTTCCCGGGGCGCGGTGCGGTCGACGTAGCCAAAAGTCTGGCCGATGACCACAACGTGCTGTGTCTGCCGGGCACCTACTTCGGACCGGGTCAGGAACAGTTCCTGCGGCTGGCGTTTGCCAACGTGCACACCGACGACATGCCCGCACTTGGGGAGCGTTTGCACGCCAGCGCTGCGCGCGGGCCCAGAGCAGCCTAGGTGCGTCAGCCTCACTCAGTGGTTAACACCGCTCTGATTTCATCCGCAGCAGCCGCGTAGCGCGGCTGCAGCTTCGCGAGCACCGCCGGTGACGCCCGCTCCGGTGTTCCCAGGTGAAACGGTGGTGCCGGATCGTATTCCAGCGCGAGCTGTATCGTGTGCGCGGTTTCTTCGTCGGCGATCAGCGTGGTCAGGTGCAGGGCGAAGTCGATGCCCGCAGTGACGCCACCACCGGTCACAATGTTGCCGTCGACGACGTAGCGGCCCGGGCTGTGGCGGGCGCCACACTCACTGATGAGGTGGGTGTAGCCCCAGTGACTGGTCGCCTTGCGATCGACGAGCAGGCCGAGCTTTCCCAGTAGAAACATGCCGGTGCACACAGACGTGATCCAGCGTGCTGACTGCACCTGTGTCTCGAGAAAGGTCAGCAGGTCCTCGTCTTGGCAGGCCGCTGCGGTGCCCGGCCCTCCGGGTATGCAAATGACATCGGCGGCAGGGCAGTCGGCGTAAGTCACCGTTGGTAAAACGGCAAAGCCGGCATCGGTTTGAATCGCCTCGGCGTTGCCTGCAACGAGGTGGATCGTGGCACCCGGGATGCGGCTCAGGATCTGCACCGGGCCCGTGAAGTCGAGCTGGGTGACGCCGTGGTAGAGCGGAAAGACGATGTGCATGGGGCTTGCTCCGAAAGAGTGTGTTGCTAAGCTAGCGCTCCCTCGGCTGGCGCGGATGACTAAAAAGTGTGAAAAAACGACAGAGTGTCTCAGGCCGCCTGCGGCGCAGCGTTTACCTGCTCGTGTTCGATCGCTGTCAGATCCTGGATTTCGCCGGCCCCGCTCAAGTGTTCACCTGTGCGAGTCAGTTCCAACGCGATGCCAAGGCCCGGTTTGGGGGCTACGCACTGAAGCTGATCTCCACCAAGCGCACGGTGGTAACGGAGTCCGGCATAAGCGTCGGTTGCGAGCTGCTGCCGGAGAACCTTGAAGCACCCGCTACGCTGCTGATTGTCGGCGGACCTGGCGTTATGGCGGCGGCCGAGACTGCGACGCTTCGTGACTGGTACATCAACGCGGTGAAAGAGACCGAGCGATGGGGTGCGATCTGTACCGGGTCGCTCGCACTCGCTGCCTGGGGGTTGCTCGATGGCAAACGCGTGACGACTCACTGGGACAGCCTTGGCCGATTGTCTTCCTACAGCCGTGTGCGGGTTGAAAACGATGCATTGTTCGTGCGAGACGGGCGACTGTGGACGTCGGCGGGCATCAGCTCCGGCATCGATATGGCGTTGGCCATGGTCGGGCGCGATGCGGGGACCCTAGTGGCTGCGAAAACGGCGCAGCAGATGGTGCTGGCGTCGAAACGGTCCGGTTCCCAGTCGCAGTACAGCGATCTCCTGTCGCTGCAGCAGCGCGACGCCGACGGCGTGTTTGCCGGGCTGCACGCGTGGCTCGAGGAGAACCTGTCGCAGCCGATCAGCCTCGCTGACATGGCAGAGCAGTGCGCGATGTCGACGCGCTCGCTCCAGCGACACTACAAAGCCGTTCTTGGCACCAGTCCCAGCAAGACGCTCAACCGCCTGCGGCTCGACCGGGCGCGAACGCTGCTCGACTCCACCGAAGTCCCCGTTTCCCAGGTTGCCAACCAGTGTGGCTATGGCAGCGTGCAGCAGTTTTCTAAGGACTTTCGAAAGGCCTTCGGTGTGACGCCATCCAGCTATCGGAACCGCTGAGAAAAACTGTTGGCTCCGCCGGGTAGAATGTTGGATTTAGGCAGACAGTAGGTCCCGACCGTTGCGGGTCTCAGGTTGCCTTTGACCGATCCAATTCGAAAGAAAGAAAAATAAATCATTTGGATTCAATAAGATAGAAGAAAATATGGGCTCGCTCTGCGGAGCTGGCACGCTCCTCGCAATAACTCAGGCATGCAGGCAACAACGCCTTGCAACAACCGACACACGACACGCTTTGAGGAGCACACCATGACCAAGATCACCCTGACCGACCTCGACACCTGCGAGACCCTGGCAGCCGAGCGCATGGGCGCCATCGCCGGTGGTTTGACCCCGGACCTGCAGTTCCGCCTCAACCAGTTCGGCGCGCAACTTCATGCCCGCGGCCAGTACCTGTTCAACCCCTACGTCATCTATTCGACGATCCGCACCAGCCAGCAGGCCTGGCGCCGGAACTACGGTCGACAGATGCCGTACTTCTTTCCCATGCCGCGCTGGTAGTCGAACGGCAAGAGGCGGACGCTGCCAGAGCCTTCACGAGCTGTGCCGCCTCACCCCGCCCCATGTCAGTTGATATGCGGCGGGGTGCAACCTAGCCTGCGTAGTCATGGATGACCGCAAGCTTCGAATCCTCACAACCGGCTTAGGGATCACGCAGGTGCTCGACTCGGCGTTGCTTGATCTTGTTTCTGGCCGTCTTGGTGCCGCAGCTGTACGGGAAGCTATTGCATGACCCTAAC
Source organism: Pseudomonadota bacterium (assembly GCA_039198065.1). Taxonomy (GTDB): domain Bacteria; phylum Pseudomonadota; class Gammaproteobacteria; order Pseudomonadales; family Azotimanducaceae; genus CALHVX01. The sequence continues at coordinate 66,038 of JBCCTU010000008.1, read as the reverse complement.
CGCATGACCAAGAGTGCGCGCACCGTCTGCGATCCGAACTGCCACGCCAATCCGAAGTGTGGTCTTGCAGCGACGATCGACAAGGGTCGGATCATTGCGGTAGCTCCCGCTGACTATCCGATTCCGGGCTATGAGAACCGGATCTGCCTGATGGGTCGCTCACGACTCGAGTACCAGTACCACCCGGACCGGTTGCGCACGCCGCTGCGGCGTGTCGGTGCCCGTGGGGAAGGCCGCTGGGAACCGATCAGCTGGGAAGATGCCGTTGAGTGGTTTGTTTCCGAGCAGCGGCGGATCAGTGAACGTTACGGTAGCCGAGCGGTGCTCTTTCATCAGATCTCCGGCGCCTATGGCCTGCTGACGCGGGGATCGCCGCTACGCTATGCGGCCCTAACGGGTGCCAGTGCGGTGCGTGCCAGTGGAATCGACTTCGGGGTCGCGAAAGGCTTGGAAGCGATGTTTGGCGTTCATGCCGCCACGTTCTTCAAGGCCGGTGGACACAGCCTGAGCGACGCCCGCAACTCTGAGTTGACCATCATCTGGGGCGGCAACCCGGCGGTTACGCGCAGCGTCGATCACGTTGAGCTCAAAGCCGCGCGGCGGTCGGGCACCAGGCTCGTCTGTATCGACCCGGTCCGAAGTGAGACTGCGGGTTTCTGCGACGAGTGGATTTCACCGCGGCCGGGGAGCGACGGCGCGCTGGCTCTGGCTATGGCCCACGAGATCATCAGCCATGGACTCTACGATCGAGAGTTTTTAGGCAAGCACACCAACATGCCGTTTTTGGTCGACCTGGGTAGCGGTCGAATACTTAAGGCCCAGGATCTTGACGAGTCGGCAGCGGATGAACCGTTGGTCTGGTGTACGCAGGCCGGTGGGCTCCGACCCTTGTCGGATGCCAAGGACCCACAGCTTGACGCCCGCGCATCGGTGCGATGCGTCGACGGTCGCACGCTTCAGGTCGCGACCGTGTTCAAACAGTTTGAAGGTATCGCGGCTTCCTACCCCTCCGCGGTGGCGGAATCACTCACCGGTGTTGCGGCCGAGGTCATCCGGTCGCTGGCTCTGCGCTACGCGCAAGCCCGGCGGGCGGCACTGCGGATCGGCTATGGCGTTGATCGTTGGTACAGCGCCGATCTCACCGCCCGTGCTATCGCTACCCTGCCCTGTCTCTGTGGTCAGATCGGTGTATCGGGTGGTGGCGTAAGCCTCGTGAGTGGGGGTCAAAGCGTCCCTGTGAAGGGCAGCCGGTTCTACGCACCGGAGCGCAAGTTTCCGAATTTTCTCAGCATGATGGAGGCTGATGCAGCGGTCACTACCGGCACGCCTTACCCCGTCAAGATGGAGTGCATTTCCCTCGGAAACCCCTACAACCAGGTCAAACCGAACCGCAACCGAGTGTTGAACGAGTACATCCGCAACCTCGAATTCATCGCCGTCATCGACCACTTTATAACCGACACGGCAAAGCAAGCTGATCTGGTGCTTCCGGCGTGCACGATCTTTGAACGCACGGACATCGTGGTGGATGATTTCATCCAGCTGCAGCAGCCGGTGGTGCCACCGGAGGGTGAAGCCAAGACAGACTTCGAGATCTTCAAGGCGATTGCCGAGGCCTATGGCGTAGGCAGCTACTTCGAAAAGAGCCCGGAACAGTACATCGATGACATGCTCGCAACGGACTCACCACTCCTCGAAGGCGTGAATTACGACCGGCTCGCGCGAGAGCGGGTGATTTATCCCTGGCCGTCGCGAGAACCTTACGTCGGGTTTCGCGATCGGATGTTCAAAACACCCCACGACCGGATTGCCGTGTACACCGAGGCGCTGACCGCCCACGGTGCGGAGCTTCCGTACTACCGAGAACCCATCGAGGCCTCCCCGGACAACCCACTTTTCGAGCGATTTCCTCTCGTGCTCTTGTCTTCCCACAGTCGTTACCGCATCCACTCGACCTTTGCCAACCTGTCACTGGTTCAGACGCGTGAACCGGAGCCCGTGGTGCGTGTTCATCCGGCCGATGCGCGGCGGCGCGGGATCGAAGCCGGATCGGTCGTGGAGCTCTACAACGATCGGGGACGTGTAAAAATTAAATGCGTGCTCGACGAGGCGCTACGCGAAGGCTGTGTGTTGGTGCGCGAAGGGCACTGGATCGACCAGTTCATCGAAGGTGACCCCTACGGACTCACCCACGATCACCACAGCCCGACAGCCGAGAACTATGCGCACTACGATGTGTTGGTGGAGATGAGATCGGCCGGTTGAAGGGTTTGCGACGGGTTCTGCTCCTGGATACCGAGAGACGGGCGCCAGCGCGGCAGTACGCGATGATCTCCCCTCGGACCCAACGGCTGTCATCTCGGCGTAGCAGGTTTTCCATAGCCTTCGATCTGGACCTTTCGGTATCCTCGGCTACGGAGCCGAGAGCAAGGACAGATTTGATGCGCAGGATTTTCATGGGGCTGCTTGTGGTCGCAGCATGCGGAACCGCGGTTGCTCGGGACGGACACCTCGAGTGGGAGCCGAGCGAGTACAGCGAAGCGGCGATCTACGCACCAACGCCCATGCCCGACCGTATCGTTCTGACCTGGGACGACGATCCGGCAACGACCCAGGCAGTGACCTGGCGAACCGATGCGTCGGTGAAGACTGCAGTCGCAGAAGTCGGAACCGCCAACGCCAACGGCTATGCGCTCAAAACCAAACGCCACACCGCTGTGACGACGGCGTTTGAGAGTGACATCAACACGGCCCACTATCACTCCCTGACCTTTCGCGACCTTGAGCCCGATACGCTCTACGCCTACCGCGTTGGGGACGGCGTAAACTGGAGCGAGTACTTACATTTCCGGACCGCGAGCCGTCGGCCAGCGCCCTTCAGTTTCATCTATTTCGGCGACGCACAGAACGACGTGCGCATGCACTGGTCGCGGGTGTTTCGGGAAGCGTTTCGGGAGGCACCCCGGGCGGCGTTCACGCTGCACGCGGGCGATCTCATCAATACCCACTCCCACGATGCGGAATGGGGCGGGTGGAACAGCGGCCCGGCGTGGGTGAACGGCACGCTGCCGGTGCTCGCTGTGCCGGGCAATCACGAGTACTACCAGGCGGGTGCGGGTGCGCGCGACGAACGGCTCTGGACCGCGAAAGACGGTCGTGCTGTTCCTGTAAAGATTGCAATTGAAGAGCTGAAGGGCGAGGACGGCTCCTTTAGCTGGCGCATTACGGCAACCGATGATTCAAACAATACGGCCGTTTTTGTATCGAACGGCGCGGGTGTCACGAGCGCAACGGATACGGAAGCCATGCTGGGCTACAGCGCCGAGGAGCTCATCGGGACGAACATGCGCAAGGCGCCGCTCAACGATCGGCCGCGGCAGGCAGGAGAGCCGACGGTGAGTGAGCACTGGCGACCGCAGTTCGCGTTTCCGGTGCAGAACCCGCCCGCCGGGTTCGAGGAGACGGTCTACTTCGTCGACTATCAGGGCGTTCGCTTTATTGCACTGGACTCAAACAAAGCGCCAGACGCGCAGGTTCCCTGGCTGCGCCGGGTGCTAGCGGAGAACACCAATCGTTGGACGATCGTTACCTTCCATCATCCGATTTATTCTCCGGCCTTTGATCGCGATAACCCGGGGCTGCGGGGGCTTTGGAAACCGATCCTGGACGAGTTCAAAGTCGACCTCGTACTCAACGGCCATGACCATACCTACGCGCGCACCGGTGCGCTGAACGATGGGTCGATGGTGGACAACGTACCGACCGGGTATCAGCAGGCCTACGACCCGGAGGTTGGCACGGTGTACGTGGTCTCGGTGAGTGGACCGAAAATGTATCCGATCGGGAAGGGAAACTACGCGCGCCGTGTCGCCGAGAACACGCAGCTCTACCAGGTCATTGACGTGAACGATGCAGAGCTGAACTACCGGGCGTTTACGGCCACCGGTGAGCTCTACGACGCGTTTACGCTCGAGAAGCGTGGTGCGCAACCGAACCGGTTGCGTGAGCTGTTGCCTCCCGAGCGACGCAGCACGGCGGCCGCCGCGCCATGAGTAATCGCGCTAGAACATTGCGCTAGGCTGCCAGTTCGCCCGTGCTCCACTTGAGTCCACGGCGGAGTAACTCGTAGAAGTCGGGCACGGTCCAGGCGCCGCGCTCCATCTTCGGATAGACCTCGACCATGGGGCGCAGGTCGTACTTGGAGCGCGCATGGCCGAGGGTGAGGAACAGTACTTCCCCCTCGCCGTACTTTCGTAGGTACATGATCGGATGCTCACGCTCTTCGATCGTGCTCTCGACGAACCCCTCGCACTCGCCGCCCCAGCGCGTCGTGAGCAACACGTCGACGTCATCGTAGAACTCGGACACGTACAGCTCGTCCTCCACCAGCATCGGGTCGATGCCGGCGACCAACGGGTGGGACTCTTTGCCCGGTTCGATCGTCACCGGGTAGTAGTCGATCGGCGGATGGCCGATGAACTGACTGCCGAGCATGTGCATGAATTTTGGGGCCCGCCGCGGGCAGTCGACGCCTTTGTCGGTGAACTCAAGAATCGAGTTGGTTGCGTGCAGGGCGAACCACTTGTGGCCGGCTTCAAGCCAGCGCTCGAGCTGCGCGGTTTGCTCCTCAGTGGGTACTACGTCCACCGTGTACGTGACCAAGATGTCGGAGGCCGTGATCTCATCCATTTTTGAGTAATCGTCGGCCATGCGAACCCGGAATCGCTGGTCTTCGGAAAAGAGCTTCAGCAGTTCGAGTCGTACGAAATCGATATCGTGGTATTTCCCCCCACAAACAAAGTAGACACTGATCGGTTCTGACATGACACGCTCCCCCAAGGTGATCTGCGTTCGATTCTGCCACTAAAGTTCTGGTCCGGGCGAGAGCGGCGCGCGCCCGCAGTTGCATAAGCGCTTGCTGTAGCCATAATACCGGCGCGCGAGGGTCTCGCGCCCACGTCCGGCCCATCCGGACTCTAGCCACGCGGTCTTTGGTTATGACCGCCACTGACAGAGACGCTGCTATGCCTCAGATAACCCTGCCCGACGGTTCTTCACGCAAATTTGAAGCGCCGATCACCGTTCATGACGTCGCTGCCGATATCGGTCCTGGACTGGCCAAAGCCGCGTTGGCCGGCAAGGTCAACGATGAGCTGGTTGATACGTCTTATGTACTCTCCGAGGACGCGGAGCTTGCCATAGTCACAGCAAAGAGTGACGAGGCGCTGGAGCTCATTCGCCACGACGCCGCGCATGTTATGGCGCAGGCGGTGCAGGAGCTCTACCCGGGAACCCAGGTGACCATCGGTCCGGCGATTGAAGACGGCTTCTACTACGACTTTGCGCGGGAAGAACCGTTTTCACCGGACGATCTGGAGAAGATCGAGGCGCGGATGCGGGACATCGTCGGTCGGGATCTTGCCATCGAACGAGAGGTCTGGGATCGCGATGAAGCGAAGCGCGTCTTTGCCGACATCGGTGAGAACTACAAGGTCGAGATCATTGAAGACATCATCCCGGAAGGGGAAGAGGTGTCCGTCTATCGCCAGGGTGAGTGGTTCGACGTCTGTCGAGGGCCGCACCTGCCGAGTACCGGCAAGCTGCCTAAGGCGTTCAAGCTTATGAAGCTCGCCGGTGCCTATTGGCGCGGTAACTCGGACAACGAGATGCTGCAACGCATCTACGGCACTGCCTGGCGCAACGAAAAGGAACTGAAGGCCTATCTCCATCGCCTGGAAGAGGCGGAGAAGCGGGACCATCGAAAGCTGGGTCGTAAGCTCGACCTGTTCCATTTCAGTGACGAAGCACCGGGCTCTGTGTTCTGGCACCCCAAGGGCTGGACCCTGTTCCTCGAACTGTTGAGCTACATGCGCAAGCGCCAGGCCGAAGCTGGCTATGTAGAGGTCAACACTCCCGATGTCATGGACCGCAGCCTCTGGGAGACCTCGGGGCACTGGTTCAACTACCGCGAGAACATGTTTTCAACCCAGACCGAGGACGAACGGGTCTTTGCGCTTAAGCCCATGAACTGTCCGGGGTCCGTGTCCATGTTTGCGCAGGGCCTGAAGAGCTACCGGGACCTTCCGCTGCGCATGGCCGAGTTTGGCAAGGTTCACCGGTACGAGCCCTCCGGTGCGCTGCACGGCCTGATGCGTGTTCGGCACTTCACCCAGGATGATGCGCACATTTACTGCACCGAAGAGCAGATGGAGCAGGAGTGCATCGAGGTCGTTTCGCTGGTGCTCGACATCTACAAAGACTTTGGCTTCGAAGACGTCGTGATCAAGCTGTCGACCCGGCCTGAAAAGCGCATCGGTAGCGATGAGATCTGGGACAAGCTCGAAGGCGCTCTCAGTAATGCGCTCGATGTCATGGGACTGGACTACGTACTCTACCCGGGCGAGGGCGCGTTTTACGGACCGAAGCTCGAGTTCGTGCTGCGCGACGCGATCGGCCGTGACTGGCAGTGTGGGACGCTGCAGGTCGACATGAACCTGCCGGAGCGCTTCGACATCTCCTACGTCGACGAATCCGGGGGCCGAGATAAGCGCCCGGTCATGCTTCACCGCGCGCTGTTCGGTTCCCTTGAGCGCTTTACCGGCATTCTTATCGAGCATTACGAAGGCAAGTTCCCGCTGTGGCTCGCGCCGGTGCAAGCCGTGGTGCTGAACATCACCGATCGCCAGGACGACTACGTGGCGGATGTTACCGGCCGGCTAAAGGCCAGCGGTGTGCGCGTGGTGTCCGATCTTCGCAACGAAAAGGTCGGCTTCAAGATCCGGGAACACACGATTCAAGCGGTGCCTTACCTGCTCGTCGTGGGTGATCGAGAGATGGCGAACGGCGAGGTCGCAGTACGGACCCGCGGCGGCGAAGACCTCGGCACCATGCCGGTCGATGCCTTCGCCTGTCGCGTGCGCGAAGAGGTCGCCGCCCTCAAATAGTCTGGCTTCCGGCGGTGCGGCGCGGTGTAGACTGGGACCGCGCCCACCGTCGGAGAGAGTGATGCGTCCGGTTCTGTTTTGCTTGCTGCTGCTGGTTCTTGGCTGCAGTGCCCCTCCTACGGTCACCGCGCCCAGCGAATCCGACGGGAACGCCGGCGCACCGCCCGTCGAGCTGGCGCGCGGTGCGAATATCGCTGGGGCCAACGGTATTCACTTCGGTCCCAACGGACTGCTCTACGTAGCCTCGGTCATCGGCTCTGATCTGACGGTGCTGGATCCCACCACAGGAGACATCGTCCGGCGGTTAACCGCTTCGGATGGAGTCATCGGTCCCGATGACGTTGCCTTCGCCTCAGATGGGTCGTTCTACTGGACCTCGATACTTACCGGGGAGGTTGCTGGCTTCGATGCCGACGGCGAACGGGTTGTCGCGGCGCAGCTGTCGCCGGGCCCCAATCCCATTACCTTTTCCGATGACGATCGGCTCTTCGTCTCGCAGTGCTTTCTCGGCACGAACCTCTATGAGCTCGACCCGCAGGGAGTCGCTGAGCCGCGGCTGATTGCCGACGATCTCGGGCCGGGATGCGGCTTGAACGGTATGGACTGGGGACCCGACGGCCGACTTTACGGGCCGCGCTGGTTTGTCGGTGAGGTGGTCAGCTTCGATGTCGACAGCGGTGAGCGACGCGTTGAAGCCGAAGGCTTCGTTACCCCAGCGGCCATCAAATTCGACAGTCAGGGTGTCCTGCACGTTCTCGATACAGGAGCGGGAACCGTTGTTCGCGTCACCTCCGCGGGCAACGAAGTGATCGCAACCCTGACCCCCGGGCTCGATAACTTTGCCTTTGATGCGAACGATCGGCTGTTTGTATCGAGCTTTACCGACGGCTTCGTCAAACGGGTCAACGACGACGGTACGCAGACAACGCTGCAACCCGGGGGTATGGCGCATCCGGGTGGTGTGGCGGTCATTGGTGACCGGGTGTGGGTCGCCGACATTCACGCGATTCGCGGCTTCGACCCGGTGTCTGGGGAGGAAGTGGAGACGCAGCGCAACGTCGTCGGCGTTGGGGCGATGGGCGGCGCCATCAACCTCTCCGCGGATGGTGAACAGCTCGTGCTCACCTCCTGGTTTGATGGCGACGTGCGCGTTTGGGATCCGGTGAGCAAGCAACGGATTGCGCACTATCCAGACCTCGCGGCTCCCGTCGCCGCTGTGCGCTACGCGGGCGGAGTCGCTGTCGCCGAACACAGCATCGGTAGCGTTCGATGGCATGGTCCAAGCGAACCCGTCGTGCTGGCCACAGATCTTCCCGCGCCGACGGGGCTGGCGGTTGTCGGTGATGATCTGTACGTCAGCGATCGGGTTCTTGGGAGCGTACTGAAAATCGCAAGTGCCGGTGTCGCGTTGGCAGCCCCAGTAGTCATGGCAACGGAGCTTGATGCGCCGGAAGGGTTCGTCGTCACCGGTGATTCCGTCGTTGTGGTTGAGGCCGACGCGGCGCGCGTCGTTGAAGTCCGCGGCGACGGCACGCGCCGCGTGCTGGCTGAGTTTCCCGGCGGCTCAGTGGCTGCGGAGGGTACGCCACCCTCACAGGTGTTTAACGGTATTGCGGCAGATGAACTCGGGAACTACTACGTCAGCGACGAATCGTCGCGCGCGCTCTACCGCATGCAGTCATCGGAACCTTAGATGAATCGAAGGAAATAGCCTTGCGTGGACTCGATGAGTGCCTAGGCGTGCCGGTTTGTGTCATATTCGGCTAGCTGCGCGCGGCCGACGCGCGAAACACGATTGAGACATTGAGCGTGAGGGGAGCGACCCGTGAGACAGTACGAGAAAATGAGCAAAGCTGAAGTCGTAAGCGCGCAACGCGCGTGGGCGAAGGCGGTGATCGACCAGGACGTTGAGACGCTGCTCGGTTTGTATGACTTTGGATCACCCGATGAACCGCTGCTGTTTAAGCCGACGCTTGCGGATGAGATTCGCCTGGATGAGGCCGGGGCCCGCGCTTACTTTGTCGGCGGCGATCCCGCCTACCCACACGATGGCGGCTTTTTGTTTAACGCGTGGAAGCGGGTCGACTTTCAGAGCGCCGTCGGGCCGATCCTCAAGGCCGGGGGCTTAGGGTACAAGGACATGGGGCACTACACGTTCGTTAACGAAAAGGGTGATGCAACCCGCGCGGACTATACCTTCGCGTATCACAAGATCGGCGGTAACGTCCTCATTTCCCTGCATCATTCCTCGTTGACCTGGATCCCGCCGACCAGTTCATGATGTGGGCTTGTACGGTTTTCGATGGGTGTGTGGGGCGCTGCCATGGTTCGTCGCTTCATTGATCTTTCCATTCCCATCGAAAACGACGTGGCCTCGGATCCACCGGGGCTCGAGCCTAAGATTCGCTACTTCAAACACGACGAAACCCACGGGCAGCTGCTGCCGTTTTTCCCGGGCCTGACGAAAGACGATCTCCCGGACGGTGAGAGCTGGGCCGTCGAAACGCTGAGCTTGTCCACACACAACGGCACGCACATGGATGCGCCCTGGCACTTCCACTCGACGCAGGACGCGAGCCTGCCGAGCGGCAAGCAGCCGGCGTTAACGATCGATGAGCTGCCGCTCGAGTGGTGTTTTCAACGCGGCGTTAAGCTCGACTTTCGTGACCGAGGAGACGGCGACGTGGTTACCGCCGATGATGTCCAGGGGGAGCTTGAGCGTATCGGCCATGAGCTCGCACCGCTCGATATCGTCGTTGTTAATACCGCAGCCGGCGTCCGCTATGGGCAACCGGATTACGTGTCTCGAGGGTGTGGCATGGGTCGCGAAGCGACGCTGTTTCTTGCGGGCGCGGGGGTCAAAATCGTCGGTACCGACGCCTGGTCTTGGGATGCGCCGTTCGTGCATACCGCTAAGAAGTGGGCGGCGGAACGCGACCCGTCGATCATCTGGGAAGGCCATAAGGCGGGCAAGGACATCGGTTATTTTCAGATGGAGAAGCTCCATAACCTCGAAGCGCTTCCCGCCACCGGCTTCGATCTCATCTGCTTTCCCGTCAAGATTCGCGGTGCTAGCGCGGGTTGGATCCGCGCTGTGGCGATGTTCACGGACTGAGCGGCGTGTTCGCTGCTGCTAAGCGATGGTGAGCGCCTCGCCGGAAGCTTCCCAAACGAGCATGCGCGCCGGCGTCGGATTGTAGGCGTTGCAGGGGTTGTTGAGCTGCGGACAGTTAGAAACCAGCACGATGACGTCCATCTCAGCCCGCATCTCGACGTACTTGCCCGCCTCGGAAATGCCATCTTCGAAGGTGAGCTGGCCATCGGGCGTCACCGGCACGTTCATAAAGAAGTTGATGTTGCTCGTCAGGTCCCGCTTGCCCATGTCGTAATCCGACTCCGCCAGGGCAAGCAGGTAGTTGTCGCGGCAATTGTGCATCGGGCGTTTCTCGAGCGCGTATCGGACCTGGTTCGATTCTGCAGCGCACGCCCCGCCCAGCGTATCGTGGCGGCCGCAGGTATCGGCCGTGATCGTCAGCATCAAATTGCCCGCGGTTGAGAGCAGCTTCGAGCCCGCCGTGAGGTAGATGCTGCCTTGAGCCTGAATCGTGTCCTGAGCGCTGTAGCGTTCCGCGGGGTCATGGGCGTTATAGAACAAGGTGTCCACGGCCTGGTTGCCCTCAAGATCCAGGATCCGCAGCGTTTGCCCCTGCTTGATTTCGTGCAGCCAGGGTTCTCCGGCCGGGATGGTGTAGTCGTAGATTGCGTCCGCAGGATCCAGCGGGCTGGTCGTGTTCAATGTCGACATAGCGGGTGCTCTCAGTACTGGCAGTGGTAGATGGCCGTGTTCTCGAAGCCGCGACCGTTTTCCGGGCAACTGATCCGGCAGACGTCATCCTCGGCAGCCGGTGGCGTGCGAAAAATCGTCAGGCCAATGGGTTTGGGGTTCCACTCCGTCGCCGGGTCCAGGGGGTGCGGGCAGGTGTTGAGCACGACCAGCGTGTCCAACTCCGCTCGGAGGTCGACGTACGATCCTGCCGGTGAGTTGTCTGAAACGTAGGTCATCTCACCGCCCTCTGTTACCGCAACCTTGCTGAAGAAGTTGATGTTGGGGACCAGGTCGCGGCGCCCAAGACCCCATTTGCCCATCTCAACCAGGAACAGTCCGCGGCCGTCGCGATAGAACGCGTTTCGAGCTTCCTGGTAGCGCTTTTCTCCGAACCGCTCGCGCACGGCCGCCGCGTTGCTGACACCGCCGATCGGATCGTGCCAACCGCAGGTGTCTTCCGGAATCGATACGAGGATGCGGCCCATATCGGAGTAGCACACGTGGCCTTTGGTCAGATACGCCGTGTGTTGCGCCTTGAGCGTATCCGCCATGTTGTATCGCTCGAGCTTTTCCTGGGCGTTGAAGAAAAGGGTTGAGCAGTTTCCACCGCCGCGGGTGTCGGTCAGGCGCAGCGCAAAACCGCGTCGCAGGATGAAAGACCAGTTGCGCGCTCCTGGGAGAAGCTGGTCGTAAACAACATCGGTCAGGTCTAACTTACCGTGGTCCATGCAATGCTCGAGCTGCCAGCGCGTAGTACGCTGGTGGATTCGTTGTCTCGGGTTTAGGTTCCGCCTGCTGCGCGTGGCTCGTCATCGGAGCAGCGCGCCGTCCAGATATAACCCCGTACTCTGCGATGCCCCTCGCCCGAGGTCAACTTCCCCGGGTGCCGGCGCCACGCCTGGGGCGGCCGCTACCGTCCTGTATCGCTTTGCTGACACCGGCCCCACGGACGCAGTAACGTAGGGCCTTCAACGGTAGTTCGATGGGGAGGTGCGGTGTGCGCGCAGCAGTGTTTACGGGGCCCGGTGCCCCACTGTCGATTCAGGAGATCGGTAAGCCCGAGATCGCGGGCGACGAGATGTTGGTGCGGGTGTCGCACTGCGGCATCTGTGGAACCGACATTCATGCGTCTCGCGAAGGACCGTTCATGGCGCCTCCGAATACCGTGTTTGGCCACGAGTTTTCTGGCGAGGTCGTTGAGATCGGTAGCAAGGTCGAACCGGGATCGTTTGCGATGGGTGATCGCGTGACGTCGCTGCCGTTCATTCACGATCAGACCATCGGGCTTGGGGATGTGACCGGCGCGTACGCGGAGTTCGTTAAGGTCCACCCGGACAGCGTCGTGCGGATACCGGCACAGCTCGACGATCTCAATGGTGCGCTAGTGGAGCCGCTTGCCGTTGGCCTGCATGCAGTAAAGATGGCGGGCAGCGTCAGCGAGAAGCGGGTGCTGATCATTGGCGCCGGCCCGATCGGCTTGGCCTGTGCTATCTGGTGTCGCTTCTTTGGCGCTCGCAGCGTCGTGCTGAGCGAGATGTCCGCGGCCCGTATCGCAATGGCGAACACCCTGGGATTCTCGGACATCGTTGATCCCTCGGGTGATGTCGGCGCTCAGTTCATCGAGGTCGCCGGCGGTGACGCTGCGGTGCAGTTTGAGTGTGTCGGTGCCCCCGGAATGCTTCAGCAGTGTATTGATCGCGCACCGAAGCGGGGCCTGATTATGGGAATTGGGGTCTGCGACGATTCGGACACCATTGCGCCGTTGCTCGCGCTTACCAAGGAGTTGCAGATTCAATGGGCACTGGCGTACGACAAAGAAGACTGGGACTTCACCATTGAGATGATGGTTGCCGGGCGGATCGACGCGTCACCGATGATTACCAACGTTGTATCGCTTGATGAGTTGCCCGCGGCGTTCGAAGCGCTGCGCTCTCCGACGGATCAGTGCAAGGTGATCATCGATCTCAATCGCTAGGACGCTTAGGGCCACGTGGAGCGACCCAGGATGCAGGTACGACCGGCCGATGTGTGAGCATTCGCTCGATCGGGCTCGATCCCGGGGATTTCGTGCGATGCAGTTCAACTGCGTGGTCAGCACCAACGACCGAGCCATTCGGCTCTGGGAAAGCCTCGGTTTCGGCGTGGTGGACCGGCTACCCAAGGCGTTTGCCCATTCAGAGCATGGGTTTATCGATGCGTTGGTGATGTACCGAACGCTCTGAATCCGGTTTCGCCTGCTCAGGGGCTGGGATCCTTAGTGAGCGGTATTGAAGTGCCCAAGACCCAGCCGCGCACTCTAGAATACAGAAGCGGTACAACGAGCAGCGCGGCCAGGGCCGCGGCGATGGCAAGCGACTGGGCCACAGTCATGTCTAGGATTGCGGTACCGAGGAACGCGTAGGGTGCGGATCGGATAAGGCATGCTGCAGCGATCGCAGCTGCGAATCCTGGCGTTCCGAGGCAAGCGATCCCGGCCGCAAGATGTACCGGTGTTAACGGGCCTAGGGGGTGGGCCGTGCTGGCGAAGACGACGATCAGCCCCATGCGCTCAACGCGCTCGAGCATCCGCAGCGCTTGGCTGCCGAAGCGCTGTTCAACCCATTCCGTGCCGAGCATCCTCCCGAGCGTCAGCAACACCAAAGCCGATGCCAGAAGCCCAAGTGTGCCCCAGACAATGCCCCCCGCTACGCCAAATGCGAGGCCGCCAAGAATGAGCACGATGTGCGACGACAAGCCGATGAACAGGCGGACGACGAATAAGACAACGAATACCGCAGGGCCCCACCAACCGAGATCGTCTACCCAAAGGCGGAACGCCTACAGTCCGTCGACGGTGAATGACAACCCGAGCTGCTTCTGCGCAAACGTCCCCAGCGTGAACGCCAGGATCAATGCCAGGATCTGGGCGCAAACGATGACGAGACGGCGTCGCCAGGGTGAGCGAGGCATAGCACGGCTCTACTTGCGTAAGTAATTAATGATGCGCATTATTTCTAACCGTTGCCAAGGGCAGCCGTCCGACAATCAGAGTTCCGCCAATGGAAGTGACAAATAAGCTCGTCCCCAACGAAGCGCAGATGAAGGGGTTTCTCGAACCGGGCCACGATGGCCCCATCTATATGCTCAACCTGCTGAAGTTCAGGGAACAGGCGGAGTATCCAGACGGGCGAGAAACGTCGTTGAGTGGCGCGGAGGCCTACGCCATCTATGGCGCGGAAGTCGGTGCGCATCTGGCGAAGGTCGGCGGGCAGGCCGTGTTCTCAGCTCAAGTGAAGCGGCTGATGCTGGGTGAAGTGGAGGAACTCTGGGATTCGGCGGCAATCGCCATGTATCCCTCTCGCCAGGCGATGTTGACGATGATCTCGTCCCGCGACTATCAGGCGTCCGCCGTGCATCGCGCTGCGGGGTTGGCAGGCCAACTGAACATCGAACTCGTCAATCCGGTCGGCGCCTGGTTGATGCAGTCATCGCCCTAGGGGTTGTCGTCGCAGTCGATTCAGCCCAGCGGTGCTGGGCGGAACGCGCGAGTGGTTCAGTCGTTGGTCGACGGTTTCCGATCGCGTTGGGTCTGACGCATGCTCGAGTAAGCAAACACGGTGCTAAGACCCATGGTGCTCATCGCCATGTAGAAGATCGTGCTTGGGATCATGGTTCAGTTGCTCCTTTAACTGTGAACTCCATAAATCAATCCATTTGATCTGTGGGACGTGCGCATCGAAGCCAGCAGAGCGACGTCCAGATTAGATTCGTTTTTGTTAAGGCGGGGGCAAGCGAATGCGAAGCGTCGGTCAAACGCCATTTAGATTTAGTGACAAATCGGTACACGTGAAGCGCGCGCGGCGTGTTTGTGAAGTGCAGTTCAAACGACTGCCAATCGGGAGTGAATCGCTTGGGTGCCAATGAATGCCAGCGTTCTGTAGCGAAGCCCTTAGCGACACGTTGCGCGATCGCGCTTGTGGGCCTCGCGGCAACTTTGGCAAGTGGTTGGTTGATGGCCAAGACCTGCGAAGGCTCCTGCCCGAAACCCAACATTGTGGTTTTGCTGGCTGATGACGTCGGGCTGATGGACTTTGGTGCCTACGGCGGCGAGGCAAAAACCCCCAACATTGATGCCCTGGCGCAGCGCGGCGCGTTCTTTACTCAGCATCGATCCTCTCCCCAATGCGCCCCCTCGCGCGCGATGCTGTTAACCGGCATGGATAACCATCGAGCCGGCCTTGGGGCCATACCGGAGGTGTTGCCGCCGTCCCATGCCGGTAAGCCCGGCTACACCATGCATCTAGAAGATGGTGTCCAGACGTTGGCAACGCGTCTGCAAGCTGAGGGCTATCGCACGTTTATGACCGGTAAGTGGCATCTGGGCCACGGCCCAGGCGATCTGCCAAACGGTCATGGTTTTGATCGTTCTTACGCCCTCGATGCATCGGGGGCCGATAACTTTGCCGATCGACCTTACATGCCGCTGTACACGGAAGCACCCTGGTTTGAAGACGGTGAGCCGGTAACGCTGCCCGAGGACTTCTACTCCTCAGAGTTTCTCGTGGACCGGATGATCGATTACATTGGGCCCAGCAGTGACCCTGCCGCACCGTTTTTGGCCTACGTCGCGTTTCAGGCGATTCATATTCCAGTACAGGCGCCGGCTGAGTTCATCACTCGTTACGATGGGGTGTACGACGCGGGCTGGCAGGCGGTACGGGAGCAGCGTTATGAACGCGCGCAGCGCCTTGGCCTGATCGCCGCCGGCGCACGGCTCGGTCCCATGCATCCGGGCCTGCGGGTCTTTGACGACCTCGAAGCCGGCGAACGGGCGCGGGTCGTTCGTTCAATGCAGGCGAACGCCGGCATGCTCGAAGCCATGGACTTTCACATCGGTCGACTGATTGATCACCTGCGCTCGATCGGCGCCTACGACAACACGATTTTTGTTGTGACTTCCGACAACGGTCCGGAGGGTGGTGATCCCCTTGGCGGTCCTGCAGCGCAATCGGCGCTTATGAAGCTCTGGCTCTGGAGTACGGGGTATCGGGACTGGTCCGTTGAGGCGCTCGGTGGCCCGGGCACGTTTGTCGCCATCGGACCGGGATGGGCGAGCGCTGCGGCGTCACCCAGCCATCTGTTTAAGTTTCATGGCGCCGACGGAGCGCTGCGGGTTCCGTTAATCATGGCGGGGGCGGGCATACCCGAGAACCATCGTGTCGATCAGCTCACGCTCATGTCCGACGTCATGCCGACCCTATTGGCTCTGGTCGATGCCCGCGACGCACCCGTTACTGCACGGCCGATGACCGGCCGTAGCCTCGTGCCAGCGCTACGGGATCCAGTCGTTGGCCCTTATGGCGAAACGGAAGCCGTGGGCATTGAGGTTGCCGGTAACGTGGCCCTTTATCGGGGTCGCCACAAACTGGTCCGGAATTTACCGCCGTACGGTGACGGGTCGTGGCACGTGCACGACTGGTGGCTTGATCCCGGAGAAACCCAGGACCTGGCAAGCCCTGAGCCGCAGCTGCTGACCACAATGCTCACGGCCTACGATGGCTGGGCGACGGACATGGGTGTCATAGCGATGGCACCGGACTACACGCCGATCGCCCAGATCGGGAAAAACCTGAGCCGAGCCATGCTCCGCAACTACTGGCCACTGGCGCTTGCGCTGCTGCTCGTGCTTGGGGCCGTAGTCATCCTGGGTCTGAGAATCGTGCTTCGATTCGTTCTTCGCACAGCCTAGTGCTGCCAGAACCCGCAGTCGATGCCCCCCTGAATAACGATGGCACAGCGGCCATGCCCGGCTAACTCCATGGGCGGCAAAGCGAGTGTAGCGCCCGCCTCCTGGGCTGCGGCTACCGCGGCCTCGAGGTCGTCTACGAGCATGTAGGGGCGAACAACCGGGGCTTCGTCTTCCCGCAGTGGCGCGCGGATACCCAACAAGGCGCCGTCGCCGAGCCGTGCGGTACGCGCGCCGCCGAGGGCGGCGTCTGGGCTGCTGAAGGTCACACTGTGAGCGGCCGCATACTGCGCGCACAACGCATCGACCGCCGGCGTCACGATCTCAAGATACTGTACCTGCATGGGTAATCCCCGGTTGCTCGCAATTGCCGTTGGCTCTCGGTCCAAGCCGCGATCCATCGCACGACAACGGGCGAGTCCTGGGGAAAGGAGCGCCGGCAGCAGCAGAGCCGCTCCGGTCTTCATCGTCGCTCGTTTGCTGTCGTCCATTCGGAGTCGCACTCGTGTCCGATCCGGCGCGATCACCACTGTACGGCGTTCCTTCGGTTGCCGCGAGTCCGCTGTCTAACCCGGCAGCGGACGGCGGGCGCGTTCTGTTGAACGCGTACGGTCATAAAGAAGACTTTATGAGCGCAGGAAGCTAATGAAGTTGTTGTGCTGGTTGTCGAAGGCGTTGCCGCGGGCGATCCAGTTGTTCTGCATGTTCCAACCGAAGAGGTTCTGATACGGATTGAAGACGTTGTAGTAGAAGAACCAGCCCCCTTTGGCGTCCGCCATGGCGGCTCGGTTGAGGGAATCATTCTGCTCAAGGTCGTTGAGGGTGATGCGTGCCATGGTGTGAGTCTCCTGGTTTGGCTTAGGTCGTTTCGACACCTGGGTTACTGCAGGCGCTGTGCCAGTTCTCTTGAGTCGTGCGTAAAGAATCGAAAACGATATATAAAACAGTTATTTAGGAAACTTTACGGTCTTCTTGCGGGCAGGGGCCCTTGGCTAGTGGCCGCTAAAGTGTTTTCTAAAAAACAACACTCTTCTTCTGATGTTGGGTTATGGCCAACCATGCGTTGCTCCCCGCGGGACAGACATGGGACCCCATCACGGCCAGAGCGGCGCGTTCAATCCAACAGATTTTCAAAAAGTTTGGCCCGCAGGCGACGAAATCGCCCTTTGCCTGACCCGAAATTCGGTCCGCTTGCGCTTTAGCAGGTGAACGGAATTAAACGGGGCGAGAGCAACGATGAATCGACTGAGCCAGCGGGGCGGCACCGTCGCTCGTACGCTCGCCCGCGCGAGTACCGGACTGCTCGGTTTGCTTGCGTTGGGCTGCAGCGCTGTCGCGACGGACGAGTACCGACGTCCCGACGTGGTCGCTCCAGACGGCTACCGACAGGCAGAGCCTGCTGCCCTCGCTGCCGCTCAGGCGATTCAGCCCGATTGGTGGAGCGGTTTTCGAGATCCGGTTCTGAATGATCTGATCGACCGCAGCATTGCAGGCAACCTTGACCTGCGAATTGCTGTCGCTCGGGTCCAGGAAGCTGAGACAGCGATTGGTCAGGTGAATGCCGCTCGACTGCCGTCGCTCACCGCCGGTTCTAACATCAGTGCCGACGGCGCTCGAAACCCGTTCACGGGCAAGTTCAGCACCACGGAAAACTACGGCGCCAATACGCAGCTCAGCTGGGAACTCGATACCTGGGGCAAGCTGGAGCAGGGCGTTAAGGCCCGTCGAGCCGCGTACCGGGCGAGCGAAGCGGATTGGCGTGCCGTATATCTGCGCACGGTCAGCCAGGTCGCGACGTCCTACTTCCTGCTGCGTCAGCTGGATGAACAGAGCGATATTCAGGACCGCTCCCTTGAAGCCGCTCAGGCCGCACTGAAGATCTTTACGAATCAGCAGCGCGAGGGGCTGGTTAGCAACACCGAGGTGCTGCGGCAGCAGGCCGAAGTCACGAGCATCGAACGCGGGCGACTTGAGCTTCAGCGGCAGCGTGATCTGGCAGAACTTACGCTCGCGACGCTGCTCGGCGTTCCGGCTGATGAGTTGGCGATCGCGACGGCGCCGCTAACGACGACGGTACAGGAGCTCCCGATTCCTGCCGGTCTACCGTCGGAGCTGCTGTCTCGTCGGCCCGACGTCGTTGCTGCTGAGTACCGTGTTCTCGAGGCCCACGAACTCGTCGGGCAAGCACGGCTCGCCCGCTTACCGAGTATCCGCTTAACGGGCAACGGTAACGGCGGCAGCGATCTGGCCAGTGCGACTCTGTCGACGTTCGTGAAGTCGCTCACCTTCGGTGTCGGACCCTCGGTTCAGATTCCCGTCTTCGATCCGACCGTGCGGGCACGGCTACGTACTACATCGGCAACGGCACAGACCCGCGAGGCCGAGTACCGCCGGGCGGTGCTGGCAGCATTTCAGGAGGTCGAGAGCGCGCTATTGAACATAGAAAACCGGCGACGGCAGCGCGACGCCATTGAAGCGGAGCTGACCAAGCTGCGTCAGGTGGCACAGCAGACCCAGGCGCAGCTCGAACTGGGCCTCGTGAATCAGCTCGAAGTACTTGAATCACAGCGACGCTTGCTCGCTGTTGATCGCGCCATGCTCGAGGTTCACCAGAACATCCTCAGCGATACGGTCCAACTCTACAAAGCGTTGGGTGGCGGCTGGGATGCAGACGTTGTGGCTGAGGCAGCGCTGTAATGGCGGCGACTTCTATGGTGCTCAAGCCGACGTTCGACCCGAGCGCGGAACCGCTCGTGCTCGATGGACCATTGACCGCAATCGGGGCTTCACAGCCAGCGCTCGTGCGGTTTGGCGATGACCGACTGGCGGGCGTTGAAACCCGCCACGCGCGCATCATCTGCGAAGGCGACACGCCGTTGCTGCTGGACTTGAGCGAATCCGGTGCGACGTTGCACAACGGTGAACCCGCCGGCACCGTGCCGGTACCGCTGCGTCCCGGCGATGTGTTGACCTTTGGTAAGCACCTCGAGCTACGCCTTGAGAACGTCAGCGCCGCGGTAGCCGATGCGACGCGGCTCCTTGAACCTGTATCTGCAGCGGTGCAGCTGCTCCTAACACCGGTCGATGACGATGGTGCCATTGCTCCGCTTGCCGTGACCGAATTTCCGATGCTGATGTCGAGCGCGGATGGCCACTTCGCCGGCTACCGCGAGCAACTGCCGGAACCCATGAGCTTTCTGTCGCGGCGTCACGCGCACATCTATCGGGCGGGCGACACGCTGCTGCTTGAAGATCTCGGTAGCACCAACGGCTCCTGGCACAACGGCGAGTTAATGAAGGATCAGGCGGTTGAACTCAGCTCTGGCGACGAAGTCCGCTTCGGTCACCGCCGGTTTTCCTTTTCCGTATCGATCCAGATCAGTGATGCTAAGGCACCGATCACCGAACAGGCGTTGCCTGACGGGACGGTAATGATTTCCTCCGCTGGCTCGTTTCTTGACGTGTATTGCGACGCAGCACCCGCGCAACGCACGAAAACCGGCGATCACGAACCAGCCCAAGGCGCGACAGCAGCCATGAATGCCGGCTCGTTGCTGCGCGCTCTGCGTGTGCGCTGGCAGCGTTGGCCCTATCTGCGGGCCCGCCAGCTCGGGGTGCTGGTTGGCGGACCGCTGTTGGTGGTGGCGCTCATCGCCGGCGTTGCGCTGCGGGACACACGCCCCCAGGACATTGAACGATTGCTTCGGCAGCAGGAGTCGCAGGCAGCGCTTGCTCTCGCTTCGACCTTCGCCGCGGATAAGCCCACCGACGATGCTGCGAGTCAGTTGCTCGCATCAACCTTTGAGCGCGCTGTGCTGCCGGGCTGGATCGAGCGCATGGATGCGGAACAGCCGGCTAGCGCGCGACGCTATCTCGGCGACATCCTGGCGCTCGCGCCTGAGCTTGAAACTAACCGGACGGTCGCACTGTTGCGTTGGATGGTAGAACTCGCGGAGGTGTCCCGGGGTCAGGCGACGCAGGTCAACGTCAGTGCGGCGACCGACAACGTCGAGTTGCGCCAGCTTGCCGAGCATTGGCAGGCGAATGCGGACCAGTACACACGCCTGCTGCGTCGCTTTACCGACAGCTACGACTCGTTGGCGACGGTACATACCCAAGCTATGAGCCGCATTCGTGCGATCCAGGGCGATGGGTTGGATCGATTGAATGCGCTTGATGAACTCAAGCAGCAGGTCGAAACGCAACTCGATGCCGGTGAATTTGCAACGGCGCGCCGGTCTACGGAGCGGTTTGTAGAGACTCATCCGCAAATCCTCGCTATGGATCGATTCCTTGAGGACCTTGAGGGCTGGGCGGAGATTGCTGCGTCGCGATCCACGGGCGATTTGGAGACGTTTCTCGCGCAAACGGCGGACTTTGACTTCGCGACAACCTTCTTTCGCGCACAAGCGGCCGGGCTTGGGACCGAACGACAGCTTGCGCAGCGTCGTTGGGCGCAGCTGACCGAAGCTCGGCGTCTGTGGCAGCAAGGCAAGCTCGAAGCGGCTGTGCGCTCGCTGTCGGTCGATGCGGACAGCGCGTGGACCGGACCGATTGAAAATCAGCGGCGACGCTTTGCGGAGTTGCAGCAGGGCTTTGCCGATCTGCTGAATCTGGTTGGCACGGAAGATTACGCCGACGCGGTTATCGATTTCTACGCCCGCCTTGATCCTAACGAAGATGTGTTTCTGCGGGATGCGCTGACCGATGACTTCAGCAGCCAACGCGAACGCGCGGCGGCCAATGCGGAGCGTCAGGCGCAGGCCGGTGTTGCGTTGTGGGATAGCTACATGCAGCGATTCCAGGGCGTGAGCGGTGGCCTGCGGCTTGAAAGCGAAGTGTCTCCGAGCTATCGAGAACTGGCAGCCCAGCTAAGTGAAAGCTTAGCCACGCTGACTCAGGCGCAACGCCTCTTTTCGCTGCTGGAACTTGAACCGCCGGAATCTCTCGACAGCCGACACGCCGCGGCGCGCCAAGAAGTGGCCCGGCAACGCAATGCGCTTTTGTCCCTGCGCTACGTGCTGGGTGAAGACCTGGCGCAGCAAAAGCTTGCGTTACTGCCCACGCTGGACGCTGAATCGTGAGTGCGGAAGAAGCGCTGCTTAAGCGCCACTCGGCAGATGGGGTTGCGTTGATACTGGGCCGCCCTTCAGTTCTCGTGCGGGTGGTCAATGCGCTCGTCGCGTTGCTGCTCGTTTCGATCGCCGTTTGGGCCTATTTCGCGAAGATCGACGTGATTGTCTCGGCGGCCGGATCGTTGGTACCGGAGGGGGATCTGCGGCGTGTCTACGCTCCCATAGATGGTGAGCTGGTGGCCGTGTATGCCAGCGTCGGTGCGCCGGTTCAGGCTGGAGACATCGTGGCACGCATCAAGGCGCGCGGGGCGATCGATGCGGCGGGCAAGCTCGTGGAGGCGAAGCTGCAGCTTGCCGAGGCCGAGCTCGAGTATCGGGGCTTTCCGGCCCAGCGGGCTTTGATGCAGCAGCGTGCACAGGCGCTGCAACAGCGCTACGAGTTTCTCAGCCGAGACTACGAGCAACGTCGCGCTGACGGACTCGTACGCCTTGCCGAGGCCCAGCGGGCGCGGCTCGTGGAAGCTCAGTCCGCCGTTGAACGCGCGCGGCGGGCGCGGGCGAACGCGGAAGAAGAGCTGGCTCAGTACGAGCGCCTGTTCCAGACCGCGGGCGGTGGTGGGGTTTCGCGACTGCAGGTGGAACAGAAGCGCAACGCCCTGCTCGATGCTGAAGATCAGAGTCGCACAGCTGATGCGCGTCTCGCGGCGCTCGAATATGAGCTCAACAACACCCTGGCCCAGGCAGATGAGAAGCTCGCCACGGCTGCCCAACAACGGGCTGAAGCCAAGATCGAGTTGGATACTCTGCTCGCGAAAATGGAGCGCGAAGAAGCTCGGGTCGAGCTCCGCTTCCGCAGTGCCTCAGCCGCGGCTAAGGCGGCAGAGGAGCTCAGTTTCGAAAACTTCGATGACGACAACTTCCTGAAAATCTATTCACCGACGTCCGGGGTGGTGACGGAGCTACCGTTCACGCAACCCGGCGACAAGGTGCGATCGTCCGAGCCTCTCATGAGCGTTGCGCCGGGCGACGCCCGGAAAGTACTGCGGGTCCGCATTGCTGAAAAAGACCGCGGCTTCGTAACCGTCGGACAGCCCGTAAAGATCAAGTTCAACGCGTTTCCCTACCAGAACTATGGCCTTGTCGAAGGGCGGCTGGACTACGTTTCGCCGTCCATTGCACGAGTGGAGAAAGGCGCAGCGCCCGCCTACGACGGCCGCATTCATGTGGCGACCGATGCCATTCAAACGGAAAGCGGCCCGGTCGGGCTGCGCTATGGCATGAACGCAACGGCTGAAATCGTGGTTCGCGAACGGCGAGCGATCGACTTCGTGCTCGATCCGCTTCGGCGCTTCAACTGACGCTGCGAAAGCTCTCGCGGGTTTGGGAAATGAGTTATTCGAATGAGGAGACTGCAATGAAGGTGGCACGAGTAGGCAAGACGGAGCTGGACAGCACGGACGTTGTGCGCTGGCTCAAGTTGACCGGTCGCTTTGCGGATGTGGCCGGTGATCTCATTCAGGAAAAGATGACGGCGACTGCCGCGCGCAAGCAGGGTGTGGAAGTGACGACCGAGGAGCTGCAGGCCGCAGTGGAAAATCATCGTCGGGTCCACGGCCTGTACCGCGTGGTCGATGCGAATGAGTTCCTCGATGCCGCCGGAGCAACGCTCGAAGACTACGAGGCGTTTATTGAAGACGGTCTGCTGGCGTCGAAGCTACTGGACACGCTGGTGGATGACGCTGCAGTGGAGGCGCACTTTCAGCGCTGTAAGCCGGACTACGAATCGGTAGAGATCGGTCACATCGTTGTCCCAAGCGAGAGTCAGGCCCGGGAAATCATTGCTCTGGTCAATGAAGGGGAGTCGTCGTTCCAGGACATGGCCCGGGAGGTGTCGACTGTCGACACAGCGGGCAGTGGTGGGCTCATCGGAAAGGTGTACCGGGGTACGCTTGCCGAGGATCTGGAGTCGAAGGTGTTCGGTGCGAAGGACAACGACGTGCTTGGTCCGATCGCCCTCGATGACGGCTCCTTCGAGATTTTTTCGGTGTTTACCCGCAGTGAGGCGCGCCTCGATGACGAGACGCGCAGCACGATTCGTCAGCGGCTGAGAAACGAATGGCTGCAGCGAGCGGCGCAGGACATCGGTGTCGAGGTGTAGCCGAGCATGGATAGCCTGCCGACCACCGAGTTTTTCTCCGCGCTCTCCGATGAGGAGCAGGCAACCCTTGCCCGAAGCGCGCAGCCGTTGACCTTCGAGATGGGCGATCGGATCGTCGATGCCGGTGTTCCGGCAGAGGGTGTGTACCTCGTCCTCAGGGGACGCGTGCGCCTGTTCGAAGTTGTGGACGGACAGGAACGCAGCGCGGGTTTTCGGCGGCAGAGCGATGTCATCGCAGAGATGGCCGCGCTGCGGGAGTATCGTCACGAGCTTGCCCTGCGGGCATCGAGCCGTACGGAGTTGTTGCTGATTCCCCGGGCGGCGTTTGCTGACGTGCTTGCCGGCAATGCGAAAGCCGAAGAGTTCATGGCGACCTATGCGGCCATCCGGGCCACCGGCGGTGTCGTTGGCCAACTGTTTGATCTCGGCGGTAAGGTCGATGCCGATGAGCTGCGCGAACTCGTCGCGACCGTGGGCATCAAGGCCGTTGCCCCGGGCGATGTCATCGTTGATCAGGGCGACAACGACGATCGTCGACTCTACGTCATTCGCAGCGGAGACGTGCGGCTGTCGCATCACGATGGGGAGCACAGTCTGCAGCTTGGTGTGGCGCGGGAAGGTGAGTTCGTTGGGGAACGCGCGTGTCTGCTGAATCAACCGGCGCAGCTGCGCGCCGAAGCGGTTTCGCGCGTGGTGCTGCTGGTCGTACCGCAGGCGACGGTGAAAGCGATGCTGCGTCACAACCCGTCGTTGCGATCGCTGTTTGAGGAGCGGATCGCGCGGGTGGATCGCGAGCTTGCGCGGTTGGCAAAGGTTCGCGAACTCGAAGCCGAGCCGTTGCTGCGGCTGGATATCAAGACTAAGGCGCGGCGCGGTGAACGCGTTCTGAAACGCTTTCCGTTGGTCCCGCAGGCCGAGGAGATGGACTGCGGCGCCGCCTGTCTGACCATGATCTGTCGTTACCATGGGTTATCGCTAACGCTCGGGCGCGTGCGGGAGCTGGTGGGTGTAGGCATTGACGGCGCGTCGCTTGACGGCATCGCCCGCGCCGCCGAGGCCATGGGCTTTACGGCTCGCGGTGTGCAGGCCAGTTTCGGCGCTCTGAAGGGATTCGAGTTGCCCTTCATCGCCCACTGGGAGGGCTATCACTTTGTGGTGGTCTACGGACTGTCCGATGAGCACGTCTGGATTGCCGATCCCGGCCCGGGTTTTCGTAAGCTCAGTGTGGCGGAATTCGAGCGCGGCTGGACCGGTGCCAGCTTGCTGCTGACTCCGGAAGATCTGAAGAACGGGGTTGGCGTCCAACGTTCGCCCTGGCTTCGCTTTGCGGCCTACCTCAAGCCGCATACGGGAACGATCGGACACATGTTTCTGGCGGCGTTGGTTGTGCAGTTACTCAACCTCGCGCCACCGATCATCACGCAAAACGTGTTCGACCGGGTCATTGTCCACGACAGCCAGACCCTGCTTCTGTACCTGATCATCGCCCTGGTACTGGCGCAGGCTTTTGCTCAGTTTACGACTCTGATGCGTGGCTATCTGGCGAACTACATGGTGCGCGGCCTCGACTTTGCGTTGATGTCCCGCTTCTTTCGCCACACGCTCGCCTTGCCCGTCGCCTTCTTTGCCAATCGGCGTACCGGGGACGTGGTCGCCCGGTTCCACGAAAATGCAACGATCCGCGATTTTCTAACGGGTCAGACCATCGGCACGGTGTTGAACGTGCTCATGGCCTTCATCTACCTGACGGTCCTGTTTCTCTACAGCGCCAAGCTCACGCTCTTACTGCTGGTGATGATCGTCCCCATTTTTCTGCTGACCGTTTTGGTTACGCCGCGCATGAAAGACTACGGACGGCGCACGTTTGAAGCCTCCACCGACGCCGAGGGCGTGCTGCTGGAGACGGTCACCGCCGCCGAGTCCGTGAAAGGTATGGGCATCGAGCGCCAGGCTCGCCTGAAGTGGGAGGGGCGCTACGTCAACGCGCTCAATGTTCAGTATCAGGCTGAAGGGTTCCGTCTTAAATTCGACGTCGCGAGTCAGCTTCTCAACGTTCTTGCAACGTCTTCGGTGCTTTTCGTCGGGGCCAGTATGGTGATCAGTCAGGAGCTAAGCATCGGTCAGCTCATCGCCTTCAACATGCTTTCGGCGTCGGTCATGACGCCGCTGCTCGGATTAGTGGGGCTGTGGGATGAACTGCATGCCGCCGGTATTGCCATTGAACGGCTCTCGGACGTGCTCGATCTTGAGCCTGAGCAAACTACGGAAGCGCTGCGGTCCAAGATTGTGCTGCCGGAGCTCGAAGGATCCGTAGCCTTTGAGAACGTCAGTTTCCGCTACGGCGAAGGCGGCTCACCGCTGGTACTCAAGGGTGTCGATTTCGCCATGGCGCCGGGCGAGATGGTTGCCGTGGTCGGACCCAGCGGATCCGGTAAGTCGACGCTTGCGAAGCTGCTGGTTGGTTTTCACACACCGACAGACGGCCGGGTGCTGATTGACGGTTACGATCTTAAGGACGTGGAGCTGAATCGCTTTCGATCGCAGGTCGGCTACGTCATGCAGAGCAACCTGCTGTTTCAGGGTTCCGTCGCGGAGAACATCGCCGTTGGTGATGACGAACCGGACCGGCTGCGCATGGTGGAGGCGGCGAAGCTTGCCGACGCGCACGACTTCATCTCCGCATTTCCGCTTGGTTACGAACACAATGTAGGCGAGCGGGGCGTCGGCCTGTCTGGCGGTCAGATACAGCGGATCTGCATTGCCCGGGCGCTTTACCGGTCACCGCAGATCGTGGTTTTTGACGAGGCCACCTCCGCACTCGATACCACGTCGGAGAACAACATCCTCGATGCCATGGATGGCATGCTCGCGGGCCGCACGACGCTGGTGATTGCGCATCGCTTCAGCACGATTCTGCGCGCGGATCGAATCGTCGTATTGCATAACGGCAGCATTGCGGAAAGCGGAACGCACGAAGAGTTGCTGGCCAAGCGCGGCATGTACTACGAGCTCATCCGCAATCAGATGAGCGAAGCGGCATGAAAGACCTGTCCTTCGAGCCGCAGACGTCGGGCGGTTCCGCTCGGCTGATCGAGCAGATCGAAGTGCTCCGAACCCGCCTTAGGCTGGCACAGCAGCTGGACCGGCGCGAGATCGAGCGGCTGCTCGACGAGGTAACGGCGCTTCGCGGCGTGGCGCTTCACGCAGGCAGCGGCGGTTCCAGTAATCCCCTTGATCGGCTGCGCCACGCCGAAGTGAATGTGGGCGTTGCGAAAGAGTCCGCTGCCGATGCCTTGGGCTTCGACGGTGTGCTTGGCGAGAGCCCGGGAATTCTCGATGCGCTCGAACTCGTGCGCCGCGCTGCCCCGACACCCCTGCCGCTGCTGATCGATGGCGAGAGCGGAACCGGTAAGGAACTCTTTGCCCGGGTCGTACACGCCAACAGCAAACGCGCCGAGGCGCCGTTTGTATCCGTGAACTGCGGCGCGATTCCGGAGAACCTCATCGAGTCGGAACTCTTCGGGCACAAGAAGGGAGCGTTTACCGGCGCGTCCAGCGATCGCAAAGGATTTTTTGAGGCTGCGGACGGCGGCACGATCTTTCTCGACGAGGTCGGCGAGCTGCCGATGCAGGGTCAGGTCAAGTTACTGCGTGTGCTTCAGCTCGGGGAAGTCCAACGCGTGGGTACGGACCGGCCGGTGAAGATTGACGCCCGAGTCGTTGCGGCGACGAATCGCAATCTGAAGAAGATGGCGGAGGAAGGGAACTTCCGCGAAGACCTCTACTACCGCCTTAGCGTCATTCACGCCTCCCTACCGGCGCTGCGGGAGCGGCGCGATGAGATTCCCTTGCTGTGTGAGTACTTCCTCAATGAGGCGGCCAGAGACCTCGAGCGCTCGAGAGTTGAACTGTCTCGGGAAGTCATTGAGTTTCTGAACAGCTACGGCTACCCGGGCAATATTCGAGAACTCAAAAACTTGATTTTTCGAATCAGCTGCCTGGCTGATCGCGTTGCTCGGCTCGAACATCTACCGCAGGAGGTGCGATCGACGGCAGCCGTTGAGTACAGCGGCTCAGCGGTTGAAGCCGAGCCCGCGGCGGGCCTGTCCCTTGCCGATGCGAAACGCCAGGCCAGCGATGCAGCGGAGCGCCGCTATCTCGAGGCTGGTCTTCGCGCCACTGCGGGCCGTGTGGTGGATCTGGCGAAACAGCTCGAGATGAACCGTTCGCACGTTCAGTCGCTGCTGAAGAAGCACGGCTTGAAGGCGATGAGTTTCAGGAACAACGATTCCTGAGACAGGCTCAGTACAGGCGTTTAGTCGCTCGATGGCTCGATCGTGATTTCGACGAAAGAACAACCGGTACTTGAAACGTAGCTGTTTCTGATACGCAATATAGCTCCTCACAGCCAGAGTGATGTCCATGCAACGACGGCGTTTTGGGTTATTGCTTGCCTGCGCGCTATCTGCCGCAGTCCTTCCTCATTTGGCTTACTCCGGCTCGGCAGAAGTCTCCGGATCTTCTGACGCTGAGTCCGATAAAGAGCTGGCAGACAGACTTCGCAGGGCGGAAGAGTTCCAGTTGGCCGGCAACATGCGAAGTACTCGCTTCAAAAGATCGGTGCTCATTCAGGGCCGCAAAGGCCAGTTAGGCCAGCTTGACCTTTCGCTGAACGGTGAACAGCGCGCGCGTTCTATCGAGGATTACCTTGAAGCCGCGCAATTCAAACAGAAGCTCATTGGTGAGCTTGAGATTGATCCATCGGTTAAAGAGATCCTGTTTCCCGAAGGAAGCGTAACGCTTCGCTACTACCAGCGAATTAATGGCGTCTCCGTAAACTTTCCGGCGACCCTTCGGGTACTTTCAGACGGACGCGTTCGATCACATTACGGTAATTATTTCGATACGGAACAAGCAGAGCCGTTCAAGTACTCCGAACAGGAAGCGATAGCGAAGGCTAAGCAGTTTCTTGCGGACTCAATGGAGTTATCTGTTGATCAGATCGGATTTGCTGATGCGAAAGGCCTCGGAGAAGTGTTCAAGGCGGAAGGCACTGTTGAAACCTACTATGACGTGATCCTTACTGATGAGGATGGTGATGAGCGTACACCGTCAGAGGCAATTATCGAGCCGGTTTATCTGGTCAAGTTCTATCTTGGCTGGCCCGAGGAATACGCTGGGTTTTATCGCATCCGTATTAACGCATTTAGCGGGGAAACTGCGTTTAAGAAGCGGCTCTTTTTGCCCTTTGTGACCGACGTTTGAAGCCCGATTTGACCGGGGTTTGGAGTGTTTCAGAGGACGTACGGATAGTTTTCGGTCGGAATGGAGTGGGCTCGTGAGAGCAGGTTGACTCTCAAGAACCCGGACTCCAATTTCTGTTCGTCTTTATGACCGCAGGAAGCTGATGAAGTTGTTGTGCTGGTTGTCGAAGGCGTTGCCGCGGGCGATCCAGCTGTTCTGCATGTTCCAACCGAAGAGGTTCTGATACGGGTTGAAGACGTTGTAGTAGAAGAACCAGCCCCCTTTGGCGTCAGCGAGCTGTTCGCGGCCAAGAGATACGTTCTGTTCGATGGTGTTGAGTTCGATGCGTGCCATGGTGTGAGTCTCCTGATGTTGATGATGTCGTTTAGACACACTGGGTTTTGCAGGCGCTGTGCCAGGTTTGGGCGTCGAATCAGAAAATTAGAAAAAAACAATAAAAACAATAAGATGGGTTGATTCCGAGAGGCGGCGACCCGTTATGGCCACCGCCAATCCGACACTGTGTTGTCTCTAACCCATCACTATCGTATTAACTGTTGGCTCCCGTCTGTCGATCACAGATTTGTTTCGTAACGGAACCCGACCGTGATCTCTCCGAAGCTCATGTCCTCGAGCCCAGCGAAGCTGCGGTAGTCGGCGAAGGCTGCGAATCCGCGTATGAACTGCGCATGCACACCCAGGGACCACACGTAGTAGTCGCTGTCCGCACCGGCGGTGGTGACGCGGAACGGGGCCAGGGCGTCGGGAACGTCGGCGAAGGGGTCGTTTGCGAAGCGTGGGGCCACGCGGTCCTGCTCGTCCTGAAACTCACGCACGTAATCCAGGCGCGCGTAGGGCACGAGCACACCCCAGGACGGGGTGGTGGTGTAAGAGGCGTGCAGGCCGCCGTTTAATGTGAACGATCGAACGCCCGTTTCCGGGAGGGCCAGGTCAAGGCCCGCAGCGCCGCGCTCTTCGTAGGCGTCGATGATCGAGTTCGCGTAGTTCAATCCCAGATGCGGTCCGAACACCCAGCGGCCGCGGCTGAAGTCGAAGCCCGTGCCGATGCCAGCGGTGACCTGGGTTCCGTCGGTGCTGCCGCTGGCCTTACGATCGATCGTGCCGAGGGCGTCGGCGTAGCGAATGCGTCGCTCACTATCGACGTCGCTCCAGCCGATGCTGGCCATGGCGTCGAGGTAAAACGAGGAGCCGCGGAAGTACGAGCCGAGGAACGACAGACTGACGGTCTCAACGTCGACACCTCCGCCGGCGTCAAAGTCGGCTTCAACCTGGTTGTAACCCAGGGCAGCGCCGATGATCAGGTTGTCTCGCAGGCGATAGTCCGTGCCGAAGGTCAGGCTGGCGGTAGTGAAGTCGAACCCCGGGATGGTGCTTGCCGCGTCGCGGTCGCCGAAGTTGATGCGACCATCGCTGAAGAACCCCCACCGGTCCAGGTTTTCCCCGAGCAGTTCCTCGATCGCCGCCTGCAGTTCATCGCCGCCAATGCGCGCATTGTCGCTTTCGAGGTTGAAGTTGCGCAGATCGACGCGCGCCGCGCCGCTGCGTAGGCCGTTTAAGCGTCGCGCCAGGTTGCCGTGCTGAATGGTCGTGAAGTTCAGCAATCGCTGGTAGGTACCGAACAGTTCGTCCGGCGAGAGTGCATCCAGGGCCGTTGCGACTTGAGCGTTCGAGTTCGCACCGTTGCGAATGCCACCGCAGCGAAGATCTAGATCGAGCTGGTTGGCCGTCGGGCTGGCCAGGCTTTCGACCTGTGGGCAGAGCGCATCGAGGTGCACGGCCAGGGTCCGTTGGTTGGTGCTGAGTGAGGTCAGACCACCGATGTCGAAGGCGAGAAAGTTGATCGAGCCGATGGTCAGGCCGCCTTCGGTGCGGGTCTGATACTCGAAGTCCGGTCCGGCACCGAGGCTGGTGAAGCTTACGCCGGCGTCCTGGCTGTAGGCGCCGGTGGCTGTGAGGACATCAAAGCGCTGACCACCGGGGTTGAAGCCGTTGAGGACGCTCACACCAACGGACCCGTCGTTCAGAGCCACGTCCCCGGTCACGTTGACGACGTCGAACTGGCCGGCCTGATTACCGGCGATGTCCAGCAGGAGCTGACCGCCGTTTAGGTTTAAGTTGCCGAGAATCGTTAGGCTGCCGGTAGCGCTTCCGGCGGCGTCACCGGGCGCAAGGACTGCGCCGCTGTCGATGGTCACGGCGGCTGCCGCGTAGGTGCCTCCGGTGCCGCTGAGTACGGCTCCAGCTCCGGCCGTTATGCCGCCCGGTGCTTCGAAGCGTCCGCCGCCGCTGACGGTGACGGAGGTTGCGATGGTAGCCGCGTCGGTGATGGTGAAGAGACTGCCGCTGTCGCGAACGCTGATGTCGCTACCGGCATTGAACTGGCCGGCACCGGTGGCAGAGAAGACCCCACCCGCGTTGATCGTCAGCGTTTGATTACCGATGGAACCGAGGTCGAACGCATTCGGTGTGTCGAGCTCACCGCCGAAGACGTTGAGCAGCGAATAACCGCTCAGATCGAGTAGCTCCGCCTGCCCGCCGGTGAAGACGAACAGACGGTCGGCACTGATGGTGCCGTCGCCATTCAACACGCCGCGCTCCCCGACACCAATGGCTTCGGCGTTGAGCACGCCGGTGCCGCTGACGGTGACGCGCCCGGTCTGGCTGGTGGACTGCAGGGTGGTATCGCCCTGGGAAATGATTACGCCGCCGTCGACGTTTACTATGCCGCCGTTGTTGATCTCGACAACGCCGTTGCCCGTGGTGTCGCCGGCGATGAGGAAGCCCTGGTTAGCGGTGGCGCCCGCAATGTTGAGCACGCCGCCGTTGGTGACGGTGAGTAGGCCGTCGCCGTCGCCAATCTCACCGAAGGCCTCGAGTGCCACGGCGACGAACGCCCGAGTGCCCTGCACGTTGACCTCGCTGCCAGCGCCATCGATTGTGAGGGTGCCCTGCGAGTTGCCGCCGCGGGCCAGGTTGAGGAACGCATCGGCACCGGTGCCGGTGATGCTCAACACCCCGCCGTTGAGCACGTCCACGGTGCCGTTCGCCGTCTCCACGCCGGTGGCCGAGAGGCCGGCGGCGAGGAACGCCGAGTCTGCGCTGGTGACGTTGACTACCGTGCCGGCGCCGTCGATGGTTAGCGTGCCTGTGGCGTCCCGGCCACTGAACGCTTCACCGACGCCGATGCCGTCGCCACGAAAGCCGGCGACGCCGCTCGCGTCTTGGACCGTGACCGTTGCACCGTTCTGTATCGTCAGTGTTGCGTTACCGCCGCGACCGACGCTAAGACGCGCTTCGCCATTGTCGGCGTTTCGATCGATGAGCACGGTGGCGTTGTCGACCAGGCCCGTCGTCGTCCCAGCATCTCCAAGGTTTAACCCGGCGCCAAGGAGCCCACGATCGCTGCCACCACCGATGTTCAGCAACGCACCGTCGCTGACGGTTAGGGATCCGCTACCGCCGATCTCGTGCGCGAAGCGCAGTTCATCGCCAACGTTGTATTCCGACCCCGCCCCGCTGACGATGATGCTGCCGCGGTTGCCGATGTCGACCCGGTTGGCGTTCACGATGCCGCCGGCGGTTACGTTCACCGTGCCGCTTTGCGAGTTGTTGTTTGCCGTGGGTGCAGAAATTGGCATGAGCCCATCGACGTTGACCGTACCACCGGTGGTGACTTCCAGCAGGCCGGTACCAGTGCCTGCACCGACTCCGAAGAAACCGTTGAGGGGCGTTTGGCCCTGCACGTTGACGACCGCCTGGTCGACGACCTGGAACGTGCCGGTGCCATCGCCGATTTCACCGCCGAAGTCGACAGCAACGCCGATGACGCCCTGGGGGCCAAGGACGTTAATGGCGGAGCCGGCGCCTTCAACCCGAATCAGGCCGGTGCTGTTGCCGCCCCGGGCCACATTGATTCCGGAGTTGAAGCCGGTGCCGGTGATGTTCACAACGGCTCCGTTCGTAACGTTGACCGTGCCGTCGGCGCTGTCGACACCATTAGCGGATACGCCAACGACGAGGGCGCCGAGGTCCGCTGTTTCGAGGCTGAGAGTGGTGCCCACGCCGTCGACGGTCAGCAAGCCGACAGCGTTTTGCCCGGGCTGGGCTTCGGCCACCGTGACGCCGTCGCCGAGAAAACCTAAGACCCCGGATGCGTCCTGAACCCGTACCGTTGATCCGTTTTCGATCAGCAGCGTTCCCGTACCACCGCGACCGACCGTGAGGCGCACCTCGCCGTTATCGGCATTTCGGTCGAGGATGAACTGCGCGTTATTGATGGTCGCAGTGCCGACGCCGTCTTCCTGCCCGATGGTCAGTCCGCTGCCGCCAAAACCGGTTTCCGAACCGCCACCGATCGTTATCAATGCGCCGTTGCTCAAGCTCAGCGTCCCGTCGCTTCCGACGCCGCGGCCGAGGTTAAACTCGTCGCCTAGCTCGAGCGTAGAGCCGGCGCCGTCCAGACTGATGAGATTGGTACCGCCGTTGCCAAGGGCGTCGCCGCGCAGGCGTGAACCCGCGTCAATGAGGATGCTGCCGGTACCGTTGATGAAGATGCTGCGGCCATCGGGAAGGATGATGTCGCCGGCGGCAGGACCAATAGGACCGATGAGCGTGCCGGTTTCTGAGTCCTGCTCAAAGGTATCGTCGGTCGCAATGGCCGCCTGGCTCAGGTTGCTGACACTGACCACCAGTGGTGCCGCCAGCAGCGCCGCGGCGGTGCGAGTGCGCGTGGTGTGCATGGTATATCCCCGCTTCGATGATCCGGCTGTGTCGCCGGTAGGATTTCGCTACCTGTTAATGCGCAAGAACTGGGGAATTCGGGTCACCGGGTTACCGGCAGAAAGAAGAAGTCGCCAACTTCGTGACCGGCGGCTTTGATCGTTTTCAGTTCGGGTTGCTGCTGGAAGCCGCTCGCCATGGCGGAGCGTGCAACGCGGTCGCGGATGTTCAAGAACAGATCGGGGCTCGCCAGCAGTCCGGAGTTCCGCTCCAGCTCATCGAGAAAGGCGCGGGCGAACACGGAATGCCCGTCACCGCCCTCGTCGAGCACCGGTCGGTCGCCGCCGGAGGACAACAGCAGCCGGGACCGCTTGCTGAGCTTGAACTCGAGAAAGTCGCGATTGCTGTAGCGTGGGGCGTCGGCGCCGAGCAGCAGCATACTGGGCTCTCCGGACAGCAGGCCCGCGTAGCAGGAGTCGGCGACGACCAGCACGCGCTTGGCGCGGAGCCGAGCGAGGTGGCCGGTGACAAACTGATTGGGTACCCAGTAGGTGTTGCGCGGCGGCCGCTCGGCGTTGCTCGGGAGCCAGTACCCGGTTTCCACCCGCCCTGCTTGAAGGCGGCTGCCGTGACCGGCGTAGAACAACAGCAGGTTGTCGTCTTCTGTCAGAATTTCAGCGAGGTCGTTGATGGCCTGCATCATGGCGACGTTGTTGCCGTCGTTCAGAGTAAACACAGTGAAGCCGTACTTGTCCTCCAGCAGCCGCTTGGCACGGTCGATGTCGTTGAGCGGTGTCACGAGCGGTTCCAAGCGGTCGTAGCTTGCGTTGCCGATCAGCAACGCGTAGTAGTTGCCGAGGCGCAGGTTCTGGTATTCGCGCGTGTTCGCCGCGGGTCGCTCGGGGACCGGAACCACGCTCGGTGCCGGCTCCCGCAGGCCACTGGTTTTAGCTCCGGTTACGGTCACCGCCAGTTGCCGGACCGCTGGTGGAATGGCTTCCAGTTCGGCCTGTTGAGCAACTTGTTGCGCCTCCAGGCTCACCACCAGGCTTTGCAGCGTTTTCAGCTGCACCCGGGCCTGTTCGTTTTCGTCTGCGGAGGCGTCGAGGGACTGACCGAGGGCCTCGAGCTGGGCTTCCAGCGCACGAATCTGTGCGTCCCGTTCCTCCAGCGCCTGCTTGAGACGCTCGGCGATCGAGCGCTGTTCACGGCGAGCGGCGGAAGCGAAGAGGATGTCGTCCTCCGCCAGGCCCCAGGCGCGCCGGTACCAGTTCAACGCTTCGAGTGGGTTTGCGGCGACGCCGAGACCCTGTTCGTAGAGCGTGCCGAGGTTGAATTGCGCGCGGGTGTTTCCCTGCGCGGCCGCTTTCTCGTACCACAGCAGCGCGGCGGCGTAGTCCGGTGAACCGCCGAGGCCGCGTTCGTAGATTTCGCCAACGTTGGCCTGGGCTTCGGCGTCGCCGGCTTTGGCGGCCGCAAGCCAAACGGTCAGGGCAGTTCGGTAGTCGGCGCTATCGAAGGCTACGTACTCACCGCCCTTGATGCGGCAATCGGCCGCCGTCGTACGAACCGGTCGCCGCGGTCCGAGGTAGGTCCGCCGCGCAAGGGTTCGCACCTGACCGGGAAGCAGGCAATCCACCACGTGTAGATCGGCCGGGTCCCGGCTACCGGCGATTGCCATGGGATCGGCGAGCCGTGCCTTTAGCGCATTGATGTCCTTGCGGCTTGCGGCGTCGGCCGAGGGCGGGCTCAGCATCAGGCACACAAGCGTTAAGCAATAGGCGCACAGCGATGTGATGAAGCGGCTAGCGGTGCGCATCGAGGGTCTCCGCAAGGGTTTTCAAGGCTGGCCGTGCGCCAAGGAACGCGTCCATGCTCCGGACACCCGCCAGGTTTTCCTTCAGCGCCGTGAGTTGCTGGCGTTGGGGGTTTCGCGAATGAAGTGCGTACAGGCGTTCGAAGAGCCCTTCCAGCGCTGCGACCGCATCTGGATTCTTGGGATGCAGTGCGTAGGCGGCTTTGTACTGTTGCAACGCTGCGCTGTAGTCGCTGAATCGCTCCAGCATCCGCCCCTCGTCGAGTGTCTCCTGAAACTGTCGTTGCTGCTCCGGTGGGAGTGCATCGAAGGCCACGGCGGGGCGATTGGACAGAACCTTGGCCGCTTCCTCGTAGGTCAGGACGCCCGCAGTCGCGACGAGCGCAACGAGCGTTATCGCGAGCGCGACCCGGGTGCCGGACGCCCCTTCGAAATCCCGCAGAAACGCTGCGGCGTTTACCGGGCGGTCGGTGCGATCGAAGGCCAACCCGCGTTGAATCGCCCGCCACTCGCGCCGCTTGAGGCCCCGCAGGGGTGCGGGTTTCAGGCCCCGGCTGCGGGCCGTCGTTGCCGGTACGCGATTGAACGGATGACGACCGGAGAGTAGCTGGTAGCACACGATAGCCAGGCCGAATACGTCGTCTGCCGGTTGCGGCGCCAGCCCTTCCAGCATTTCGCAGCTGGCGTAGGTCGGTGTGAGCGCCGCGGGCGACTCGGTCTGCGATGCGGTGGGGATTGCGGTGCCATCCACCGTCGCGGTCTCCTTAGGTAGTGCCCGGGCGATCCCGAAGTCGAGGATTTTGGTGCCGCCGTGGTTGGTGAGAAACACGTTCGCGGGCTTGAAGTCGCTGTGTACGATGCGTGTGTTGTGCGCGTAGGCGAGGCCGAGACACAGACCGCGGATGATTTTTATGGCGTCGGTGCGTTCGATGCCCTGCGGGTGCTTCGTCAGGTAGACGTCGAGCGGAGTGCCCTGCAGCAGCTCCATGGTGAGGTAGGCACGCTGCGCATCGCGGTCGAAGTCGTAGACCGTCCCGATGTTTGGATGAGCGAGGGTTTGAGCCTTCCGCGCCTCGCGCTGCATGGCAACGATCATCGGTGGATCGCGTTGAAGGCGATCGTTGAGCACCTTCATGGCAACGAAGGGGTCCTCATCGCCCATCTCGACCTTGCGCTGGTCCCGGACGCGATAGACCACGCCCATGCCGCCGCGTCCAAGCACACTGTCGACCACGAAGCGGTCGTTGACGATCGTCCCCGGCGCGAGTTCCGGTCCCAAAGGTGCCCCGGCTGCGGGGGTGGCCGCGCGGGTGGCATTCGGCTGCGGGCCACGGTCGTCGTCCCGCAGAATCTGGGTCGCGATCTCGGTTTCCGGCAGGATCCGGGTCTGGTCTCCTGGCGTTGGATCCGATCCGTTGTCGGCTGCGTCATCGGTCATGCGCTGATCGCCGCGTAGCTCGCTTGTAAGGGTGTGCTCTCCTTACTAAGCGAAATCTGGCGCAAGAAGGGTCACGGCACCCGGGTTTTATCGCGGGTTTCGCTTAGGGAAGACGCGATTGGTGCGATCAGACCGGCGTCAGCGCGAGTCGTAGAGAGCGCAGGCCGCGGGCGGTCAGGCCCGGGCGGTAGTCGGGTGTGGCGTCGAGGGCCGCCAGGTCCCGCGTGTTGCTGAGGAGCTGGGCAAACAGGTTCCGCATCACCAGCTGTGACAGGTGATTCCCGAGGCACAGATGGATGCCGCGGCCAAAGGCCAGGTGCCGGTTAGGCTGCCGCCGGCAATCGAACCGATCCGGATCGTCGAAGGCGGCCGGATCGCGGTTCGCAGCACCGTAGAGCAGTCCAAAGCGCGTGCCGGCGTCCCACCGTTTTCCAGCAAGCGTAACGGGCTCTCGCGCCAGCCGGTGGAAGTAGGGCAGCGGCGATTCGTAGCGCATCATCTCCAGCACGGCGGTGCCGAGCGCCGTCGGGTCGCGGCGCAGCTGCGTCAGCTGCTGTGGGTGGCGCAGCGAGGCCAACAGACCGGTGCCGAGGGCGTCGATAGTCGAGCCGTTGCCGGCCATGAGAATCAGCATGGCGGTGGAGATCAGCTCCTGCTGCGACAGTTGTCCGGCCACCTCGGCGGTGGTAAGCAGCGACAGCAGATCGTCCCGTGGCGCGCGCCTCCGCGCGTTTATCTCGAGCTTGAGGTAGTCGGCGAAGGCCGTGGTTGAGGCTTCGGCCAACGTTTTGTGCGCCGGCGTTCGATCTGCGTCGAAGAACTGGACGATGTCTTCCGACCACTGCCGTAGCTGGTCTGCGTCCGCATCGGCAACACCAAGCACCCGGGCAATGACACGCCCCGGGAGCGGTGCGGCGAGATCGGCAATGAAATCGATCACGCCGGCGCCCAGCAGCGGTTCAAGCTGCGCGGCCACAAGCTTCTCGATGACCGGCCCATAGCGAGCGACGAAGGTGCGGGTGAAGTGACCGAGCAGCAAGAGTCGCAGGCGCTCGTGCACCGCGCCGTCGTCTTCCAGCAGGCTGAACTGCACGTAGGCCTCGTGATTTGGCATGTCGTGCCAGTTGCGGGCCCGTTGATCGGCTTGTCGTTCGGCCGGAGTTTGCTGCGCGGCGAGGGAGCGCGCCAGCATCGGATGGCGAGTGGCGGCGTCGACGTCGGCATAGTTCACCAGCAGCCAGGCATCCAGGGCCGGTGCATAGATCGGTGCTCCCGCGGCGCGAAGCTGCGGGTACATGGCGTAGGGGTCCGTGAGCAGCCGCGCGTAGTCGGCTGCTGCGAGGGTCAGGGTCAACGGCGCAGCTCGGCCGCGCGTGGTGTCAGAGCTTGAGTGTGCCCGCCGCCTGGTCCGAATGGCCATCCACATCAAAGGACATGATCACCATGTCGCGCGTGATGCCGTTGCGGTCTTGGACATAGTCGCCGAGCAGTGCTTCCGGCACGAAGCCGAGCCGCCGGAACGCGGACTGCGCGCCGGTCTGGTCCGAGGTCATGTGGGCCGTCAGCTTCTTCAGGTTCATTCCCGCTGCCACGTCAAAGATGCTGCTGGTGAGCAGTCGACCGAGCCCGCGGCTGCGGTACGCGGGGCTGACGTTGATGCGAATCTCGCCGACGTGTCGGGTCCAGGACAGCGGATTGCGGGTAACGGACGCGTAGCCGATCAGACCGGACGCATCGTAGGCCACGAGCGCGGTTTTAAAGCCGGCTTCGATGTCGCTGATCCAGCTGTCGAGCACCGGCCCCTGGGTGATATCGACGCGCAGAAACATCAGGTCTTCCGGCGACAGGTGCCGCGCGAAGGCGAGCATGGCGTCTTTGTCGTCGCGGCTCATCACGCGCAGCTCAACGCTGGTGCCATCAGGCAGCGCGGCGGATTTCGGGAAGGCGGCGAGTTCGGGTCGGGACACGGTCATCTCTCCAGCAACGCCTGACTCAGGCGGTACGACGATTAAGGACGGGGTTATTCAAGGCTCTGCGTGCAGCGTCGGTACGGCTCACGCCGACAGGCTGGCGGCCCGCTCTCGGGCCGTCTCGAGCAACTCGTTGAACGCGTTCTGGACGTGATCCACGAGCGCTTCAACACGCGGCAGCAAGTTCGGCTCGCCGATGAAGCTCAGCGTCAGTACTCGGTTGTAGCTCAGGATAGTGACGCCGAGGCCGAGGTTGCCGGTGAGAATCAGGACGCCGATTTGATCCAGCACCTTATGGCCGCAGATGTACTGCGGCACCTGGACGCCGGGCACGTTGGTGCAGACGAAGTTGATGCCTGGATTCGGCGGTCGGATGCTGGACGGCAAGACCGGTGCCGGTAACTGCGCGAGCAGGGCGGTGGGATCAAGCGTCGTACCCACGAGCTGCGTCGGCCACATAGCCATAGGCCAGGGTTCGGGAATCGTGTCTTGTGCCAGTGTGAGCGCTTGAGCTTCTTCGTTGCCCTTGATGCGCTCCATCTCGCCAATGATCGTGGCGAGGCGCTGCTGCACTTTCATAGGCCAGGCAGGAATCATGGGGAAGATCGCCGATACCTGATTGCCGAGTGCGCCTTTCTTGTCTTCCGTGCGTACGTTGACCGGGCACATGATCCGCAGATACTGGTCGGTGACCGTTTCTCCCTCATCAACCATGTAGCGGCTAACGCCTTCGCTCACCATGGTCAGCACGACGTCATTGATCGTACCGCCCAGGGCGCGGCGGACTTCTCGAATCTCATCGAAGGACACCTGCAGGAAGCGCAGGTGGCGTTTCGGCCCGACGAGACCGGCGTTGAACGGTGCGGTCATGGCGGGCCGCGAGACGAAGCTCGACGCAATGCGCAGCGCGCGTTCCATGAGTCGCCGTTGCGTGTCGCCGGACGGCACGAGCTTCGACAGATTGGTGTTGCTCAGCCGTTCGAAGTTCTCGCTGAGCGCGGCCGTGAGTCGTTCGCCGAAGCTGGGCATGGGTTCGGCTTCCCAGCGGTTGCTGCTGCGCACCGGCGGCGTGTACTCCGGATCGAACTTGAATATCGTCGTCAGCACCTCGACCCCGGACGCGCCATCGACCAGGGCGTGGTGCGTCGCCTGCAGCAGCACGGTGCGATCCG
Organism: Pseudomonadota bacterium; assembly: GCA_039198065.1. Classification (GTDB taxonomy): domain Bacteria; phylum Pseudomonadota; class Gammaproteobacteria; order Pseudomonadales; family Azotimanducaceae; genus CALHVX01. The sequence goes on along the minus strand of JBCCTU010000008.1, from coordinate 25,930 downwards.
GCACACCGGTGATGACGTAGACAACCCACAGCGGCTTGTCGCGGTCGAGCATGCGCTCGTTCAGACGAATGGCTTCGTCGACGGCGTCCTCAGCGGTTGAGCCGGGCTGAATCGGCGCGTGAATGACGTGATTGGTGACGTCGAAGTCCGGGTCATCAACCCAGGTTGGATGAGCGACGTTAAAGGGCGTCTGCGCGATCTTGCGGCGATAGCTCGGCAACTTCTCCATGCAATCGTCGAAGTGCAGGAGCAGGGTTTCGAAGGGAATTTCGCCTTCAACGACGCTGACGCTGGAAATGTGCATCGGCCCGCTGACCGATTCGGTGTAGAGGAACGATGCATCGGTGGTCGACAGTCTGCGCATGGCTCCCTCCCAAGACCCTGGCCTACTTCAATGGCCGGAGTCTACCCGATTTACGGAAGGCTAAATGCAACCAGTGTGTCGCCGATGGGCAGTCCCGTGTCCTTATGTCCGCCAGCGGCGATCACAACAAATTCACGCCCGCGCCATCGGTACCCCATCGGCGTGGCCTGACCGCCGGCCGGAAGGTCGGCTTGCCACAGGTGTTCGCCCGTCTCCACGTCGAACGCTCGGATGCGGTCGTCTATGGTCGCGGCGAGAAACACCAGTCCCGATTCCGTAACCATGGGCCCACCAAAGTTTGGCATGCCGAGCTCTAGGTCCATGCCGCCGGCGAAGCGGCGCACGCTGCCGACTTTGCGGCGCCAGACGATGGCACCGGTGCTTAGATCGACCGCGGCCAGCACGCCCCAAGGCGGTGGGTTGCAGGGCAGGCCAAAGGGTGAGCGGAGCAGCTCGCGGGTCATGACGTAGGGCGCGCCACGCATGTAGGTAAACTCGGCTTCGTGACCTCCCGGGCGGTTGTCGTCGGTCACGCCTTCGGTGGGGTGCAGCGTAATCAGGTGCGGCATGTTGTTGAGGTTGACGACCAATAGGTTGCGCCCTGGGTCGTAGGCCGTGGATCCCCAGTTCGCACCACCGCCGGTGAAGGGATACACGAGCGTGCCCTGAAGGCTTGGCGGCGTGTACAGCCCACCGATCCGGGCGTTTGCTAACCGTCGATAGCACACCCAGCGGTCAAAGGCGGTAATGCCGAAGGCGTCGGTGGCGGTCATGCGATTCGGGACCAGCGGCGGGGTCTCAGGAAACGGCTGCGTTGGGGACACCCATTCCCCGGGTACGGCCGTTTGCGGTACCGCTCGTTCTTCAACGGGAATCACCGGCTCACCGGTGTCTCGGTCGAGCACGAACAGCAACCCGGTCTTCGTCGCCTGAGCGACAACGTCCTGGATCCCGCTGTCGCTGCGAATACGGTACAGACCCGGTTGCGCTGGAACGTCGTAGTCCCAGATGTCGTGGTGCACGGTTTGAAAGGACCAGGCCACCGTTCCGTCGCTGGCGCGCAGGGCAACGATGGACGAGGTGTGTTCGTTGTTACCGGGCCGTAGGCCGCCGTAGAAGTCTGGGCTTGCGGATGAGGTCGGCAAAAACACTAAGTCCCGGTCGGCGTCCATCGCCATCGTCGACCAGACGTTGGCGTGGCCGGGCAGGTCGTCGCTGTGCCAGGTTGCGCGGGCGGGATCATCGTCACTGCGGGGGATGGGATCGAAGGTCCAGGCCGTAGCACCCGTCCGTGCGTCGAACGCGTGTACGGTCCCGGCGGGCGCGATCACGCGGCCGTTGTCGGAGATCGCAGAGCCGACGACTACCCGATCGTTGATCACGGCGGGTGCAGAGGTGATCTGATACTCGCCGGGCCAGCGCAGCGGCAGGCTCGGTGTGACCGTCACTTCGCCGTCGCGGCCGAAGTCCCGACACCGCTCGCCCGTGTAGGCATCGAGCGCGAACAGTCGCGCATCGATGGTGCTGGCGAAGATGCGTGCCTGGCAGTGGCTCCGCTCTGTAACGTCGGCGTCTTCCCAGTAACTGACGCCGCGACAGGTGTACCCGTTGGCTGGAAAGCTGTCGGTGGGAACCTTCGGATCGAAACGCCAGCGCTCCTCACCGGTTCCGGGATCGAGGGCAACGACTTCGTTGAACGGGGTGCAGAAGACGAGCGCCGCGGCAACCAGGATGGGGGTCGCCTGAAAGTTTGCGCGTGCGACGGCGTCTGCGGGTTTGTCGAGCGCGCCAGTGTTGTAGGTCCAGGCTTGCGTGAGGGTGCCGACGTTGGCCGATGTGATGGATCGGATCGGCGCGAAGCGCTGGCCGCCGGCGTCACCGCCGTAGTGTGTCCAGGCAGAGGCTTCGACCGGCGTGTGTTGGACTGCGCGGCCGGAGATCTCGAGCGACGCCCCGAAGCCGAGCAGGTGCCACAGCAGGGAGCCGCCAAGGATCGGCAGCAGGGATAGCCCGGCCAGCAGGAGTAGCGCGCGCTTCATCCTGCGGGTACGGCGCCTCGGGGGTCTGGCTCGTCCGGCTCCGATGAATCGTCGCTCGTATCCCCTCGCGCACGGATGCTTTGCTGCACCGCGTTTAGTCGTTCTTCGGTCAGTGGGTAGTTCCACAACAGCGGCATCGCGACGAACTTAAATACGGCGGGCACGATCGAGTACAGGCAGGTGAGCGCCATCAAGGCGAAGAGTGTATTGGTGGTGTTGAAGGGGTCGGCCTTTGAGTTAAAGCCGAACCAGACCGCCGCCGACGTGCCAATGAAGATGCCGAGGGCGTAGGCGAGCTTGCGGGTCATCAACCAGATGGAGAAGTAGGCACCGGCCTGGCGTTTGCCGGTCTGCGCTTCGTCGAGATCGACCACGTCGGCGGCCATAGCGTAAGGCAGCGCACTCAAGGCACCGATGGACGAACCCTTGAGGCACATGACGACGATGAAGAAGAGGAACTTGCCCGTAGGGATGCCTTCGAAGTAGCTGACCATGGCGTCGTAGCGCTGCGGTGGTAGAAAGGTCAGCAGGTTTTCGATTTCAAAGGCCGTGAACCACTCCGCCGGTGCCAGAGCGATGATGGGGATGAAACAGCTCCAGAGCGCGTACCAGCCGATCGCGGCCATGGTTGCACGGTGCTTTCCAACCCGTTTCGACAGCGCGAACCACGCCGGAATCGCGACGATCTGGGAAATGAAGTACGGCGCCAGGTAGAAGCCGTAGAGATCCCCGGCCAGCAGCAGGTGCTTCACAAAGAAGAAGCTCAGGCTGTTGGTCATGGCCGCACCAATGGTGCTAAACAGGAAGATGATGATCAGTCGGCGATAGGGTTCGTTGGCCCACACCGTGCGGAATGATTCGCGCAGCGACTGTCGCTGCACCGCATCCTCGCGCAGCGGCGGCTCCGGGACGCGCCAGAGTGCATTGGCAACAAACAGCGGCATCATCACGGCAACGAGAATGCCGAGGACGAACACGACGTCGACGGGTTTACTCAATCCCCAGAAGAAGATGATCGCCGGCGTCATCGCGCCGATGAGGTTCCCCGCAACGGTAAAGCTCTCTTTCCAGCCCATAACGACGGAGCGTTCGTGGTAGGAGGTTGAGAGTTCGGCACCCCAGGCGGAGTAAGGGACGTCTTTGATCGTTGCGCCGACGTACATCAACACCAACACGCCCAGCAGATAGGGGTAACCAATGTTGAAGGCCAACCCGAGCCAGGTGACCTCGCGAAAGTCGATCGGCGGGATCCACAGCAGCAGCACGCCGGCAACGAAGAACGGTGTGCCGAGCAGAAAGAACGGTTTGCGCCGGCCCCAGCGCGTACGCGTTCGGTCGGAAAGAAACCCGATTACCGGATCAGTGATGCCGTCGAACACCCGCGACAACACCAGCACCAGACCAACAAAACCGAGGCCCAGATTAAAGCCGTCGGGGTCGGCGTACACTGCGGGTAGATACACTGCGATGGGCAGGGTCACCATCGACAACGGCATGGCCGGTGCGCCATAGGCGGCAAGCGTGCCGCGGCTCAACGTTGGCGGTTTACCCTGCGGGTTCGGCGCTGTGGCCGCTGCCTCTACTGTAGAACCGATAGACGCCATAGACTTCTCCCCATCGACCGCTCTCTATCGACCTGTTTCCATCGACTCCTTTCCATCGACTCCTTTCCATCGACTTCTTTCGATCGACTTCTTTTGATCGACTTCTGGCCGAGCAATGGCTTTCCCTCACGTCAGACCTTAGTTGATACACTGCGGCGAATACAGCCGGGTCGAACAGGGGAGTGGGGTGACGCGAGGAGTCAGTCGACGGGCAGGTGGCCGCGCTGGCCTGGAGCGGCGGCTGCGGTGGTTGTTGCTTTCGGCATGCCTCGTCACCGGTGTTTCCTTTGCAGCGGAATCCGCGCCGGAAGTCAAACCGCCAGCCCCGGACACAGCCGCCGCTGATGCCGCAGACGCACCGCCGGGATCGCCGCGGATGACGCTTGACGAGCTGCTGGCGGCCTTTGGTTGGAGCTTTGACGAGACGGTCATTCGCGCGCAAAAAGTCGCGGATGGTCTGTACGTGTTCTTTGGTGTGGGTGGCAACATTGTTGCCAGCATCGGGCCGCAGGGCACGCTGCTGGTCGACAACCAGTTTCCTCAGCTCATGCCGAAAATCGAGGCCGCGCTGCGCAACCTTGGCGGCGATGGTGCCGTCGACTTCGCCATCAACTCGCACTGGCACTTCGATCATGCCGAAGGAAATCTGGATCTCGGGCCGAAAGGTACCTGGATCGTGGCGCAGGAGCGTTCGCGGGAGCGAATGACTCGAGACAACGTTGTTAACCTCGTTGGCATGACCTACAACCAGAAGGCGTACCCGGAGAACGCCAGGCCGCACATCACCTATCGCGACCAGATGCGTTTTGAGTTCAATGGCGAGACGCTGAACCTCTGGCACTTTGGCCCGGCGCATACCACGGGCGACACCGCCGTCTACTTTGAGAACGCCAACGTGGTCCACATGGGAGACGTGTTCAATGCCGGCTACCCGTTCATTGACGTCGACAGCGGCGGAGACGTCGACGGTGTGATTTCCTTCTGCGAAGCCGTGCTGCTGCGGATCAACGACGACACCAAGGTCGTGCCCGGTCACGGCCCGGTACTGACGCGCGAGGCGCTTGCGGCCTACATTGACATGCTGCGCACCGTGCGCAACCGAATCGCACAACTCATCGAGCAGGATGCTTCCTTTGCCAAGGTGGTCACCAGCAAGCCGACGGCAGAGTTCGATGAGCGCTATGGTGCAGACCCGACGATGCTGATCGATCGCGTCTACGCCAGTCTCATGCGTCTCAAGCGGCAAGCTCTGGCGCCCCTCATGGAATCTACGGAATGATCCGCCTGACTTATCTTGTCCGCGCTCGGCCCGGTATGGATCGCGATGCGTTCACCCGCTACTGGCTCGAAGAACACGGACCGCTCGTGGCAAGCGTGGCCGCGACGCTCAAGATGCAGCGCTATGTGCAGGTGCATACGCTCTGGGACGACGAAGCACAGGCGGCGCATGAGGCAATGAGTGCCGCCCGCGGTGGCGTCGAACCTTGCTACGACGGCGTCGCCGAGGTGTATTGGTCGTCGCGCGACGATCTGCTCGCGGCTCTCGACTCCCCGGCGGGCCAGGCGGCAGCGGCAATGCTCGTTGAGGACGAACGGGTGTTCATTGACCTGCCGAACTCGCCGCTGTGGCTGGGCTATGAGTATCCGCAAGTGAATCCGACCCCGGAAACCCTCGTCGCGTCACCGCGCGGCGACCTGGTCAAACTCTACTTCCCGCTTCGCATGGAGACGTCGCTTGAGGCGCCGTACGCGCACAACTACTGGAAGCACCAGCACGGGCCGATCATCCGAGAGCAGGCGGCGGGATCAGGGATTCTCCGGTATATCCAGGTGCATAGTGCGCGAGACGAGCTGGATGCAGCGCTTCAGGGGGCGCGAGGAACTCGTGTGCCGGCCTACGACGGTCATGCGGAGCTGTGGTTTCGTCGCAGCGAGATGGGTCTAGCGACGCCGGAGCGACGGGCCGCGGCACGCCGGGCGGTAGAGGATGAGTCGCGCTTCATCGATTTTCCGCGTTCTACTCTGTGGCTCGCCAAGGAGCACGTGTTCGTTGATCGGCGTTGAGTGAGGTCAGTCCGACTCGATGCTGATCCACGTCTCAATTCACCTCTTAAGCCACGTCCTGAAGCCTGTTTGCCAGGTCCTTTCCGGCGGTTGCTGGCGGTAGTGGCTTCCCTGCTGCGCGGAATAAACGAATGGTTTCTTCCACGATTTGGCAGAGCTCGTTGAACACCTCAAGCTCGTCATCACCGTGACAGCCCCCGTAAACCAGGCCGGGCGAGCTGCCTACGTAGCAGTCGTCCTCGTCGGACCACTCAATAATTTTGACGTAGCGGGCACTGTCTTTCACGACCGTGATTCCTCGATTGCGCGCATCACGGCGCGTTCCTGGTATTTCTTAGCATCATCGCCGAGCTTACCAGAGATGGTAATGGGCTGACTTAAAGACGGATGCACGTAGTTGCGGTGCGATCCTTTTCCTCCGCGATTTTCAAACCCTGCTCTTTCCAGGAGAGACACAAGCTCTCTGACCTTCGGTGGCATCCAGGATGTCATCGGATCTAGTTTCTGAAGAGTGGGTTCTGCGGTGGACTATGAAGACAGCGCCTACTCTAGGCAACCCAGGACTTGCACGAGATCCGCGGTCGAGCGCGTCAGTCCCCACCCCGCGTACTTGGCCATGAAGTGGTCGTGCGACTCGGCCTCATAAGCCGTGGCCGCATCTTCGGCGAACAGCGCCATGTAACCTAAGTCGAGCGCTGCGCGACCGGTCGCTTCGATGCACTCGTCGGTCATAAAGCCGGCGATCAGCAACCACTCGATGCCCGTGTGACGCAGCACCGAGTCGAGGTTCGTGGCGGTGAACGCCCCGCTGACGGTTTTGGAAATAACAATCTCACCGGCGTCCGGCTGCACGGCATCGAGGATGCGTGTCTCGGCGCTGCCTGGTGGGTAACACCAGCCGAGGCGGCGGTGCGCCGGGCCGGTGTCGGATGCGTTGCCGGACAGCGCTTCGATCTTGATGTGAATGCGCGCGATCTCGGCGGACCGCGCGGCGTCGAGCAGCGTGGCTGCGTTGTCGACGGCGGCGTAAAAGCGTTGGCTGTAGTCGGCGAGTACGGCAGCGACTTCATCGGCGGGTAGTCCTGCCGCGGCGGCCTTGCCCGCCAGGTGCTCCGGCGTAGCCAATTTCTGTACGTCGATCAGCAGCAGTGCTGTGTTGTTCTGTGCCATGGCCGGCGGTGCTTCAACAAAGCTATAGGACGCCGCCAGAACGTCGTTCAAGGTCACCATGATTGATTCCCGAAATATCTCAAACGCGGTGAGTCTACCAGCGAAGAAGGCGATGCCATTCCGGCAGAGTGCGCGCGCTAGAGTCGGCCACTCGCTCTAAAGGCCTTGGCGCCGGCTGTCACGAGGCTCTTCAGCTCTTTGAAGAGCGCTGGATCGCGGACTTTGAAATTGAAGCAGGACTTACCCTGCATGCGCTTCTTCAGCTCCGGACTCAGATCGCTCAACAGCTCTGGATGACAGTAGATCGGGAACAGGTGGAAGGACACTTTCCCCTTGCCGATTTTCACGGAGCTGAAGAACACGGGTTTGCCGTTGTGATCGAGCTGTTTCGTGTTGAGCGAGAGGTCGCCGGGGGCGTCGCGCACCACGTCGAGGCTTTTCAGCTGAGGTTTAAGCAACGTTTTCAGGTCCTCAAAAACGGCGCTTAGCTCGGGATCGGTACCGGTGTCAGGCATCGGATCAGCTCGGCTTGCGGCAGATGATGGGTTCGTAGATCTCGCCTTCTTCGAAATCGGAGTGTGCGAAGACCTTGGTCGTTGCATCGAACCCCGCCGCTCGCGCGGCGTCGAGCCAGACTTCGCGGCTGAAGAGACCTTCGACGTGGCGGTCGTGTTCGACGCGCACTGAGCCATCGCGCGCATGAATCATGATCGCGTAGTCGACCGTGTACTGCTCGTCTTTCGGATCCGGATCGTAGCCGTGCTCGATGAAGCGAACACCGCTGCCGTCCGGTGCGTCACTGCCGCCGTCGTCCCAATTCGGGACAAACGTGTCCGCAAGGTGATCCGGTGCGAGCAGCGCGATGCCGCCCGGGGACAGGTGCGCGTCGACCGTTGCGAACATGGCCGCCAGATCCTCACGCGTGGTCATGTAGACGATGGCGTCGTGAATGAACACGCGATCGAACTGGCGGTCAAGGCGCAGCGTGCGCATGTCGCCGTCGAGGTGCTCGAGTTCCGGATTCAACGCTTCGCTCAAACGCCGCATGGGCGGTGCCGGTTCTACGAGGGTGATTTCGAAGTGACGCTTCATGTAAAGCGCGTTCGCACCCTGACCGCTGCCGATTTCGAGCAGCGTTGGCCGCCCGTCCCCGGGTTGGAGGTGCTTCGTAAACCAGGCGGCCTCTTCCTCGTAGTCCTCAACGCGCGTAAAGAGCGGGTACCACTCCGCAAGCGAATCGTAGAGTTTCATGGCTGCATCCTTGTGGCCGTTCCAGCTGCCGCCTTGCGTGCGTTAGAAGCTCCGCAGGGAATCGAGGCTGTACTCGTTACAGCCTTCGGTGCCGAGGGTGTCGTATTGCCGTTGTCTGAAGCTGTCGAAGCGCCAGTTGTCCGCATAGTAGGTGCAGCGCTCGCGCTGGTCCGTGATGGACGGATCCTGGCTCAGCTGAGCAAAGAGCGTATCCATGGTGACGGTAAAGCTGTCCATGCGGGGCCCGTTCGGTGGTGTGTCCAGCACCATCTGGGTGTTGCCCCCGACCCCCCAGGCGGTCCACTCCGCCGCGCCGACGCTGCCACCGGTGCCCGGGTTACCGGTGCGCGCGAACTCGGCCCAGTAGCCCATCATCTCCCGCGCAAGCTGATCCCGCTCCGGCGACTCCGGGTATAGGTACTCGCCGATGCTGCGTGCGAAGTCGCCAAACACGAAAGCGATTTCCAAGCCGTGGGCTGCGCCCAGGGCAACGCTCAGGTCAAAGCCCGCAATCGAGGGTTCTTCGTCCCAGTCCCAGCGGTAGGCGTACACGTTGTCGTTTCCCGCTGCTGTCATGAGATCAGCGAGCGAATCAACACCTCGAACCTTCCAGGCGAGAGAGCCATAGTTGACGGCGCGCTTGTAGTGCTCGACGTCCTTCAGCCGCGGAAACACCCACAGAAACTGCTCCGTCCAACGCGGATCGCGGGCCATGAACAGGGCGTTCTCGTCCCGATTCGTGCCAAGGATGACCGGCACGGCGTTGTGGTTGGCGAGGTTGCCGAAAATTTCTTCGTTGGTCATGGCGGGCAGCACCGCACCGTCAGCGAAGTTGTCTGGCAGATCCACCATGCCAAAGCCGCCGCCGTTGAAGTGCTTGAAGAGATCGTCGATCTCGGCGCTGCGGAGCAGACTCGCAAGCTCCGTCGCCGGCAGGTCGTCGTGCATGGTGCGGGCGGCGTCGAGGTCTGCAGCGCGGCCACTGTCGACCAGCAGGCGGGCGGCGATTTCTGACGAGCTTAAGGGGTGGCCGCCGTCGCTCTGGAAAGCCCGGGCTTCGGCGATAGGCATGGCCCGGAAACCGCCGCTCTGCACGATGGCGCGGTGAAACAGACCTTTGGCCAGCGGTGAGGCCATCATGGCCAGGGTGTCGTAGGCGCCGGCCGACTCACCAAAGAGGGTGACGTTGTCTGGGTTACCGCCAAAGGCGCGGGCGTTTTCCTGAACCCATTCGAGTGCCGCCACTACGTCGAGCGTGCCGTAGTTACCGGAGTCGTCGAGCACGTCGCCCGTATGTAGCGCCGGGTGACTGAACCAGCCAAAGACCCCGAGGCGATAGTTGATGGTGATAACAACGAGGTTTTCCGTCTGCGCCAGATTCGCGCCGATGTAGCCCGAGCCGGTGCCGATGGTGTTGCCGCCGCCGTGGATCCAAAGCATGACCGGCAGGTCGCTCGCGGCGCGATCTGCCGGTGCCCAGACGTTCAGATACAAACAGTCTTCCTGCCCCGTTGGGCGCGTCGTGTCCGCGTTGTCCCCGTGACCGGACAGGAGCGATTCGAACTGCGGGCAGATCGGGCCGCTGGCGATGGCCTCGCGCACGCCGCTCCAGGGTTGCACGGGCTGCGGCGCGCGCCAGCGGTTGGCGCCGTCCGCAGCGGCGGCAAAGGGAATACCCAGGTACGATCGGGCGCCGAAGTGCGGATCGATGAAGCCCACCAGTTCGCCCTGGGCGGTTTGGACCTGAGTGGACGCGTCGGCGACCGGGGCGGGCAACGGCTCGCTGCTGTCGCCGCGCATGAGGAAGTAACCGACGACGGCGCCGATCAGCAATATGAGAATCAATAAGCCACGCATGGTGTTCCCCCAGTGTCCGAAGAGTCTGGCCTGCCCCCTGGTGGGATTCGGCCGCTGGCAGGCCGGCGCTCACCCTCGCCGCTGCCAGCGCGCAGAATACTCGTCCCGGCTCGGCCGGGGCCAGCCGAAATAGCCGAGCCTGAACGCAGGAGAATCCGATGCAGCTGCACGCGGACTTAGACGAAACCGTCTGGTATCCGGGTCTCGAGGCGGACACCCGGGCCTGGGTGCCGTCGCCCCTCCCGGGGGTTGAGCGGCTCATGCTCGACCGGGACGGTGACGAGGTCGCCGTCGCCACGTCGCTCGTGCGCTACGCGCCGAACTCGACGTTCTCGCCCCATAGCCACGCGCTCGGGGAGGAGTACCTGGTGCTCGAAGGGGAGTTTGGCGATGAGCACGGCCGCTACCCGGCGGGCACCTACGTACGAAACCCGGCGGGAACGGGGCACGAGCCCTTTGTGGATCCGGGGTGCGTGATCTGGGTGAAGCTGCGTCAGTTCCACGAGCAGGATCAACGGCAGTTTGAGGTGCGTCCCGAGCTTGTGCCGGTCACGGCGGGTCAGGATGTGCAGCCGCTCCACGAGTTTGCGGATCCAACGGATGAGCGCCTGCGCGAGCGGGTGGCGATCCTGCGCGGTGCGAGTGGCGAGCGACTGGTTATGCCCGCGGACTTCAATACGCAGGAAGTGTTCGTGCTCGCGGGTAGCGTCGACTGGCAGTGGGACGAAACGATTCAGTTCACGCGCTGGGGTTGGCTTCGGCTCGGGCCCGGTGAGCCGCTGCGGCTGACGGTTCGCGAACCCGCGGTGTTGCTATGGAAGACGCGACCGCAGTACGCGCGCTGATCACCGCAAGGGCGTTGAACGCGTTTTCGAACAGATCGGACATAAAGAAACGGCCCAAGCGCCGTGGCAAGCACGAACCCTTGGGCCGTTGGCAGGGCGAACGCGACGCAGCGATTTCCTTGCGGTTGACGCTGCGCCCGGTCTGGTCAGGCAACGGCTCGCAAAGGAGCACCGTCGCCTGTTTTGTCAGACTGCAGCGCGTCGGATAAATCCTCGGTCAAGGCAACCTCGGGAATCGCGATCACGGCGCAGGGCGCAGTTCGCACGATGGCTTCGCTGTCAGGCGTGCCGTGCAGCAAACGGTCAAGAAAACCGCGCTGCTGGGCGCCGATTGTGATCAGATTGGCGCCCCAAGCTTCCGCCGCGCTGACGACTTCTACGTCCAGGAGGCCTTCGCGGAACTCGTGCTCAATATGCATACCCGCGTTTGCGACGGGCATGAGTCGCGCTTTGATCTTCTGCTGATACGCCAGTGCCGCTTCGCGCAGATCGTGGATCGTCCGCTCTGCGGCCAGCGTACCGGCGCCCTGCTGGGTCAGCGAGCTGGCACGAAACGTTGGCGTAACGGGCATGACCGTGACGAAGCGGAGATCCGCCTGATGCGTCTCTGCCAGGGTGAGGGCCGCCCGAATGAGCGGCTCGTTGAGTTCGTCTTCGATGGTCAGTGCGACCAGAATCCGTTGAAACATGGGTTCTGCGTTCCTTACCCGGTGCGGGCGATGGGTTTTAAATTGAGCGTTTGCCGTTGCTGTTCGGACTCAGTTACGCCAGCAGCGCGTTGAGCATCCAGGCGGCTTCTTCGTGCGCGCCAATGCGGCCGGTCAGCAGATCGGCCGTATAGACGTCGTCGGCCTTCTCGGCCTCGGCGACGGCGTCACGCAGCTGTATTGCGACCGACTGGTGATCCTCGGCAAGGCGTTTGATCATCGCCTGCGGGTCATCGATTAGCGTCTCGTCTTCCACGACGCTGTCTTTGACGTAACGGGTAAGCCCCGTTGCTGCCGGAAAACCAATGGCGCGGATGCGTTCTGCGATCTCGTCAATGGCAGCGGCCAGCGACTGATACTGATCGTCCGTCAGCTTGTGTACGGAATAGAACAGCGGACCGGTGATGTTCCAATGGAACGCGTGGGTCTTGTGGTACAGCACATAGGTGCTGGCCAGTGCCTTACCCATCAGATCGGCGAGCCGCTTGCGGTCGTTGTGATCGATCCCGGTATTCGCCGGAAGGTCGGGTTGTTTCAACGTTGCAGTTGTCATGGTTTGCTCCTTGTCTTGCGCGATAACGCTTTTGTCTTGCGCGTAAACGCTAGGGATCAAGGATGCGATTGGCGCCATCCCGGCGCTTGGCAGTTATGCAGGCGTGCTGCTCTGCCCGTTATCCGCCGGCGCAGCATCGGTCGCGTCGGCGTTCATCATCTGCGCCACCTCGCGGAGGGCAGTTGAGATCTGGGTGCGGCGCGCCGCCGGTAAGTCGGCGAAGCGCAGCATGAAGGTTTCGTCCATCAGGTTCGGCATGGTGCCGAGAATTGCCTGTCCGTCGTCGGTCAGCCGCACGTGGACGATGCGGCGATCAACGGTGCTTCGATAGCGCTCAATGAGGGTTTTCGCCTCGAGTCGGTCGAGCACGTTGGTCATGGTCGCTGGGCTGACGGCAACGACGGTCGACAGCGCGCGGCTGGTCACTTCGCCCAGCTCATCGACGGCGCGCAGCGTTAAGGCCTGCGCTGTCGTAAGCCCCGTCATCTTGTGCAGCTTCTTTGAGAACACATCGCTCGCGCGGATCAGCAGCCGCAGGTTCGCTAGTACAGCGGCGGCTTCGAGGTCGAAGGCCGTGTCTTCCAGCGCTGCGGCGGTGGGCGTGCCGAGGGGGGCAACCGAGCCGTCGTCGACGGCAGGGGTTCCCGCTGCGGTGCTTGCGCCTGAAATGTTCTCATCAGTAATCATTTGAGATCGAATTATATGGACCCTAAGCAGCAGCGCAAGGGGGCTGGGTTGCAGAGTGATAATTGTCCGACGAAAAGGCCGAAGGGAGGCGGAGGGACCCGAGGGATCAGTCGTCCCGCCAGAGGGACTGCATTTGAAGAAAGGTAAAGGAAGCAGACCAGGTAATGAGGGAGAGGCCAAGCAGGGCTTCGCCGCTGACGATGAGGCGTAGGGCGCCACTGGGTACGAGATCGCCGAAGCCGACGGTCGTGTACACCATGGCAGAGAAGTACACGGCATCTAGGTAGTCCACGAGTTCCGGCGTGATGGCACCGAGGCCGAGGGTGTGGATGCCGAACCAGTAGCCGCCGGCGAACACCCAGATCTCGATCACGTGCAGCGCGAGCAGCCCGAACATGGTCGTGAGAAGCGCCAGCCGGTGGGACGTGAAGCGCCGGAAGCGCCGCGCGAGCAAGATCAACCCCTCGTAGTGGAGCACGACGGCTACGGCGACCAGCGCGGTCAGCAGGGCGAGGGACAGAAGCGATGTCGATGACATGGGATGATTCTGTGCGGCCACCGAGAACGGCTCAAGAAGAATTCCGGGCCGAAACCGGCTGCGGTAGCTAGGCTACTTATATAGGTGCATGAAAAAGATGGCGGATCCGCTTGGGTCGCCATGGAGCATTCTCGATGGGGCGACGAGCACGAACTCAACGACGCACACCCAGCCGCGCCTGGCTTTGGCTCGCATCCGCAGGCGCCATCGTTCTCTGGATTGCGTCGGCCCGAGCCCTCGAGCCCGAGGCTAACCGACGGATATCCATCCGCACGGTGGTCGGTTGCAACGAACGCCTCGACGCCGCCATGCGCGATCTGCAGGCCGACGTCACCGGGCCGCTAACGGACGACGAGTTCGAGCGCATCCGGGCCATCTTCGGACCGTTGTGTGCAGGCTCGTCAACACGCTCGGGCGTGCAGCCGGACGGCAGTCGTCGCCTGAGCACGAGCAACCTGTCGGCGGGCCAGCGCGCGGCGAAACGGCAGCGCCGCAGCACGCAAACCGTCGACCCGGTGGTGATTCTGGATCTCGAGCGGTCGCTCGAATCCCAAAGCCCTGAACCGCGTTGACAGGGTAGGGCGCCGTAGTAAGATACGCGGCCTTGCCAGACTTGCCTGGACTCGGGTGTTTAGCTCAGTTGGGAGAGCGACGGCCTTACAAGCCGTAGGTCGCAGGTTCGACCCCTGCAACACCCACCACGACCAGGCATCCGTAGGAGCGGTAGTTCAGCTGGTTAGAATACCGGCCTGTCACGCCGGGGGTCGCGGGTTCGAATCCCGTCCGCTCCGCCATTCATACCCCTTTGTTTTTGCTGCCAAAAACGCGCACTATGCGCGTTAACCCAGTGTTTTTATTGGTATTTCTCGCCGGCCCCGTTTCCGCTTTTCGTCCAATTGTGTTCGGTTGTGTGCGCACAACAGCACACAAGCTGCCATCAAAATTAGCTGGCCTGTGCTGGTTTCTGATGAGACGTTGCTGGAACGGCACTGAAACGGCTGAGAAAGTCCGGTATTCACGGCATCCTTGAATCCCGCATGGAGGCGCGTGAGAGACGCCGATTGATGTTCCGGAGCTCAAATCAGCAACGGAGATATCGATGACGAGAACCGCAAACAAATTCCCCTTCACGAAGGATCGCCTGCGGCGTTTGGAGCCCGGCGATAAGGTTGCGCGCTACTACGACGACAAGACGCCCGGCCTGTTTCTGACGATCACGCCCAACGGAGTGCGGACCTTCTATCTGGCCTACGCCAGTCCGGTGGAGGAGGTCTCTGCCCCGGGCGGTAAGACCCGCAAGCGGAGTCGCCAAATCAAGCTGGGCCGGTACCCGACGCTTACGATCGACCAGGCCAGGGCGGCCGCCTCAGAGCACCTTGGAACCGTCGCCCGGGGCAACGACCCGATGTTCGATCGTCGCGCGCGCGCCCGCGAGGCCGCCGCCCAAATGGCCCTCGAGAAGCACGGCAGTATGCTTACGCTCCGGGTACAGCTCGACGACGATGAGAGCGCATGGCGTCGCTATACCCGCCGCGAGAAGCTGAAGCGGGCCGAGGAAACAGCCGCGATCATCCGGCACCACTTTGGTCGCTGGCTCGAGAGTCCGATGTCGATGTTTACTCGTGAGCAGCTCCAAGGCTGGATCGACGAGCGAACCAGCGCTGGTGCATCTGCCGGTTCGATCAATCGACCTCTCGCATACCTACGATCGATCTTCCACCGCTGCCGCGTCGCGTACCCGGGCTTCACGAACAACCCCTTCGAAGGGCTCGATACGCCCACGGAAAAGAAGTCGCACGTCCGGTATCTGTTCGACGACGAGCGGCTGCGCTTCCAAGCAGCGCTAGCCAAGCAGCCGCGTTACATGCAGGTGCTCGTGTTCATCCTGTGGCGGACCGGCGCGCGCAAGAACGAAATCCTCGGCAGTCGGTGGCGGCAAATCGAGAAGCGCGGCGACCGCCACTATCTTGTGCTGAAAGACACAAAGAACCGCGAAGACCGACTGTTGCCTCTCTCCCGTGAAGTTGTGCGCGTACTGACTGAATGGCGGCTCGCGGAAGGGCTCAGAGAGACCGACTGGCTGTTTCCCTCGCCCCGAGTTGCCGGCGTGCGCTTGACGTCGATCCAGAAGCAGTGGGCAAAGCTGCTCGGGGACGCCCAGATCGAAAACTTCCGCGTACACGATCTGCGCCACGACTTCGCCACGCAATCACTTGCCAATGGCACGCCGCCGCACGTCCTGCAGCGGGTGCTGGGCCACAAAGATCTTGCGACGACGCTTAACCGCTACGGTCACGTGACGCCCGAGGAAATGCACGATGCTGTGGAGCGATTTACCCTATGAGTTCGGGCCTTAGACTCCCATGGTCGATGTACATTCTTGTCTGTTCGTCGAGTTCTATGGCCTCCGCTAGCCATTCGAAGGTTGTTGACCTGAGGCGCTGTTGCACCAGGTCTTGCGGCAACCATTCGGGTTTCGGGAGGTGCCCGAGAATAATCGAGTTAAGCAACTGCTCACCAGCCAACTTCCGGTAGCCCAGCACTTTCTTCGTGATACAGACCAATTCGCACGCTTTGTTGTCGCCTACGAGATCTATGAGCGTCACCAAAGCCAAATCGGCATAGGCGTTTCTTGGCCGATTGCCCTTGGGTGGATTGAGCTGTTTCACGATGCTCCGCGCCCGTGCCTCGGTCATTGGCTGTCCGGCCTGCTCCGCCTGCTTCTTGATCAGCTCCCATCGCCGGCCGGTTGTCGTCTGCTTCGCTAACTCGGCGAGCTGTTCTGCGTTACACACATTAAGTTCCGTGACCTGTGAGGGCATTAACTTTACCGTCATCCGCACACAACGGCACACCATGCCCCTCATATGCAGCAACAAGCAAACCAGTCCGAGATTGTGTCGGAAACTGTCTGGCTCGCGACGATCAAGTGGATTCTGAGGCGATATCCAGACGCAAAGACCCGGCGTGCACTTCACAACGAGTACAACGGCGAGAGAAGAAGGTACCTGGAGGCCTGTGCAGAGCATGAGGTGGACCCGGACCCAAATGGGGGCTATCAACTGCTCGGGATCTCGATTCAGCCGGGAGTCATTATTGGCCGGCAACTCCACCATACCCAGGATCAACTAGAGGACTGGAATGGGCGTCTGCAGAACAAGCTGAACGCGCAGCTACAGGATCAGGGGCGCGTAGAGCCCAAAAAAAACGGGCCGCCATGAAGACGCCCCGCCGCGGATTCCACAAGACGCCTTCATCAATCGTCGCCTTGCTTGTTTCTAATTCTGTAAGAAAACGGAGGTGCACACAATGGCAAGCGTCGTTGTCCCCCTTTACGAAAACAAGCTCGAGGAAATGATCATCCGGCTGTACATGGTGGGAAACAATCTCCCACCATCCTGTGGCTTGGATGAAATCGTGGTGTACAAGTACCTCGCCGAGAAGTGCAATCCACAACGGGCGACCCATCGGATCCGTGTCAGGAATGCCTCGATCATCGCCGATACGCGCATGCCGGCCAAACGGGTCAAGCAAGCGTTGAAGACCCTGCGTGACTTGGGAATCCTGAAAACCCGGCGCACGGGTCGCGCGTCGTTTCATCGTCTGGAATGGATGGGGCAAGAGTCCGAACCGGCAAGCGAATTTTGGTCTGCCACCGCGAATGGTGCAGATCGCGAACCAACAGATGGGGCTGACGTTGACTCTGCTGATGGGGCCGACGGTGAACCTACCACTGAAGGGCAAGGTGAAGGACAAGGTGAAGGGCAAGTACTGGCGCGCTCGCGGAGCACCTCAGGTGCGCAGCGGAGCGAGCGCGCGCCAGTATCGGCTTCGCCGAAGACCTTCCAACACAACACCGATATCGCGCGCGTCTGTTCCGCGCTGCCTGCCCTTGAACGGGCAGCGCTACACAGCGCGACCAGCACTGCATCCGGCGTTTTCTTTCGACTCGAGTTTGAAGAACTGCGCGAGGTTGGCCGAATTCTGGTGGACCAAGGTAGTGACGATGCTGCCGACCATGTCGAAAGGCTCATCAAACAACGCAAGACCACCGGTCGGAGGGTCCGATGACCCGCAACGCTTACGCCGAGTTCGACGCTGCGGTGTGCGAAGCCGAAGCAAACCGGCCGCGCGGGCTCACTGACCGCGACCGAAATGACATCGCCGCTGCAGTCGCTCGACTGGTTCGAGCCCGGCGCCTTGGTTGTGCCGCCCAGGATTTAAAGCCGCGAAAGTTGCCACGGCGTGATGCTCGAGGCCGATGGACGCGACTGAATTCGGACGAGCTGCAAGGGGAGATGAACTTTTGAGCTGTGCACAAGGGCAAACGCAGCGCCTGCTTGCTGACGATACGCACCCCTACCCCTTGCGCTGCTACTGGCTGGGTCGTTCGTCGCTCACAGCGCTTCTCAGAGCGTCTGGTGATGTGTCCGAAATCTTCGCCAAGGTCAGTTTTGCCAGTGTGTTTACTGAATATGGAAAATCTACGCGACGGTTCAGGGTAGATCTATGAGTGCTCAGAAGCGAAAAAGCCCAACCCGATTGAACAAGCGAAACCGCGAACTGTTGCTCGATGCTATTCGTCGGGGTGGCAACGTCACGAAAGCGTGCGAACTCATCGGCTGTGTGACGTCGGCGGTCTACATGCTGGCGCAGCGGGATCCTGACTTCGCCACCGAGTTGGAAGCTGCCCGCACTGTGTACCTCGAAGGCTTGGCCGACGAGTGCATCGAGCGAGCAGTGGACGGGGACGCCTGGGTTCTACAACGCGTGGTGGGCGGCCAGGTCGTCGAGGAACGGCGGTATCGACGTCGAACCAGCAAAGACATCTTGCGAATACTCGAGCGCCGGCTGCCGGGCTGGCGCCCCGGTGTCGATCACGATCACCAACACCACGGCCCAACCGGAGTACTCGTGGTGCCCGGGACAGCGCCCAGCGAGGAAGCATGGGCGGCACAGTTTGGCGGCTTTACGGAGGACAACGATGACTGACGACGCACTCGCACGTCGACAGAACGGCCGCGGTACCTATCGGCCGGTGCAGTACGAGATGCGCAACGGTGTGCGCTGGCTGGTGGTCGTGAACTGCGCCCACGGCCGGGAAGTGTGCAGCTTTCCGGAGGCGCTATGGGATCAGCACTTCGGACAGGACGCGGGTGCCGCAATCGAATGCGTTTGGATACAGGAAATCGCACGCGACTTGGACGACCTGGCTTGGCGCATCCGCGATGCCGTCGCCGTGGTCGATATCGAAGACCATGTGCGGTTGCTGCGTCGATTCGTTGAGCTTCGACAGCAACGGGAGGTTTTGCATTGAAATCGCAAAGGCGCAGGGAATCCGATCACTTTCTCGTCGATGCCGTGGTAACCGACCTAAACGAAGTGCCGCTGCGGTTTCAGGAACTGTACTCGCATCGGCGAGCGAATCGGAACGATCGCGCCGGTTGGTGGGAAATGGATCGTGTGCGCGGCATGAAGACCGACAAAGACGTAACGCGGCTCACCAGTGCGCTTGAGAAGGAAAGAGGCGATCACCGCGTTACTAAGGAAAGACTGGCCGCAGCGATCGATTTGAAGGGGGATCGCGTGGGCCGGTCCGTGCTTGGTCGTTTGCTGGAGAACCTAAAGCTTTTGGAGGAATTGCTGTCTGGTGCCGTCGAGTTGCCAGAAGCGACGGCCAACGTGCTGCGCTTCCAGGTGGAGCAACTACGAAGCATCGCGACTGATTTAGAGGGCGAGGATTAGAACGTGCTGGATATGACGTCCGGCGACCAAAGTAACGACAATGGAGTCGATCGGCATGGCCGAAGCAGAAATCAACACAGAACTATCACCGACGTTGCAAAGCGTCGCCATTGACCCCGGCGAGCAGCTTGGCCCGGATTTCTTGCGCCTGGAGCGCCAAGTGAATCAGGCGGCCGCCGATGCCTTCGAAGTCGTCAAACGCTTGGATTCGGACGAAACCCTTACGCCCGGCGAAAAACGAAGGCTGCAGCTGCGCGAGACTGCTAAAGCACACAGACGTGCGCTTGACGCGATTAGCCAGATCAACCTCCGCTTGGTGCGCGAGGAGAAGCGTGCAGACGATTCGATCTTGCGGCGGCTGCGGCAGAACCAGAACGGCATGGG
Organism: Pseudomonadota bacterium; assembly: GCA_039198065.1. Lineage (GTDB taxonomy): Bacteria > Pseudomonadota > Gammaproteobacteria > Pseudomonadales > Azotimanducaceae > CALHVX01. Next base: position 6,122 of record JBCCTU010000008.1, on the reverse strand, counting down.
CGTGCCCGAGGCCCGGGCATCACTGCTGCACGTACTGGACTCGGTCAGTATGGGCGACCCGCCGAAGACTAAGGTCGACCTAGAGGCCGGATTCGCGCTAGTCGGTCAGATCATCGAGCAGCGGGACGGCTCAGCGGCGGAGGCGCTGTTGTCTCTGTCACCGGTGCTCGCCGGCGCTAACCCGAAAGTCATGGAGCTGCTCAAGGAACGTGTACGCCACGGCTTCGCGCCCGCTGAAGCGGAGCGGCGGCACTTACTCACGGCCGCGGCTGACGCCCTCGAGCGCAAGCTGGAAAGCATCAATGCGGCGTTGCAGCTTGACGTCGGCCAGGTCGCCGAACTCGAGTCACTCGACCGAGCCATCGAACAACGGAGGAAGATCGCCAATGGCTAGTCTCATCGACAAACGGGGGCAGCTGCGCTACGGCGACCTCGAACAGCAACGCAGAGCACGCGCCAACCGTCAGGCCATGAACGAGCGCCAGCGGCAGGCGCAGCTCCGCACGGAGGTGGCTCACTTGAGCAGTCAGGTCAGAGACCTCTTGGAGCTCGTCGACGCGATGATTTCGATCCACGGCGCCGAGGTGCTGGGCGATGCCGTTCTTCGCCGGCGCGCGGAGCTAGCATCCGGTGACCAGGCCAGCGGCAAAGGGGCAGCGTATGACCACAGCCGCTGAACAAGCACGGGCCGAGCTCGAACAGATAAACTCGAAGAAAGCGGAGCTCGAAACGCAGATCCAACACGAAGAGGCCCTGCTCGACCTGCGAAGCGTGGGCCGGGGTCTTGGCCTCGATGCGGCCGCGCCGATCGATGAGTTCGTCGACGACTTCATTGCGAGCGACCAGAGCGCCGAGGCGTGGCTTCGACAGCAAACGGTTGATCGGCCTTACTGGTTCGATGCACCGGTGACCACACCCACCGTGGCGGCGCTCAGCGCCGGCGACCCCTTCGAGCCGTCATCGTTCTCACTCGCCAAGCAGCGGGATCTGCTGCGCACGGCGCCGGACATCGCGCAGTCGTTGCTGGCGCGCCGTGGGTGGCGGTCATGACGCTTCGGGCAACACTCACAGCCGATGAGTTTGAAGACCTGCCCGACGCGCTGTCATCGCATTACATCGTCGATGGTGATGGCTACCGCCTCGACCTGGACGGCGTGCACTCTGACGACTCGGTCTCCGCGTTGCGCAACCGCTATGCCGCCGAACTCGCCGCACGGGACACGGCGCTGCAGCGGGCCAACGCTCGGCTCAAGGACTTCGATGAGGCCCCGGTCACAGTGGACCAGGTGCGCGCGCCCGATGGCAAAGCCGTGCAGAAGGCCAAGGGTGCGCTGTCGGATGATGAGTCCGACGGCCAGGGCAGTGACGACAGCGGCGACACCACGACCGACCTACTCGACGCAGCGAAGGCCGAGTACTCCGACTTGGAAGAACGCCAACGCAGGGTGCGGATCCGCGCGGCACTCGACCCGCTGCTCGACGACGTCGATAGCATGCAGCTGCGCCGCGACGTCGAGAAGATCGCGCTCAACCGCTTCACCGTCGACAAGGACGGCAAGATTGTTGCCAACGATCCGGCGACCGATGGCGACTTCGAGCTCTTCGTGAAGGCTATGGCGCAGGGTGCCTTCCAGGGCATGGCAAGCGGCGGTGGGGGCGCTCGAGGCAGCGGCCGCGTTGTCAGCGGAAGCTCAGGTCGGCAAGTGCTGGATGGCTTCGCCCGCGGCAAGCGCACTCTGACCGAAGTTGGGCAGGCGGTGAATCTCGATCCGTCGCTGATTCCAGATGTTCAGAAACTACTGAGAGGGTGACCATGACAGACAACGAACGCTACGACGCGATTGCTGCGATCAACCGTCGGTACCCGGAGCCCCGGACCGCAGAGCAGGAAGTGAAGAGACAAGCGGAACTTCGACAGCTTGGACCGTGGCCGCTGTCGTTCGTCCGCGTTAGATGATCGACATCATTGAGCGGAGTTGGCCAGGGGCTGGGTTACTAGTTGCGATCGGCTCCTACGCCACGGGAAGTGCCTCGAGCACCGGTTTGTGGTTCCGGTAGCTGCTGCGGGCGAACAAGAACCGCCAAAAACGATCAGAAATCGTCAAAAATCGACGAAGTCCGCCGTAAACCGCCAAAAACATTAGGATAGGGAGACAAATACTCAGAAAGGGGAATGATATAAAATCATATAAAACAATAGCTTAAATGAACTTATAAAATTATAGACGACTTGATGGGTGACAAGTCGTGCAAGTATTGCAAGCCGCTTGTATTCGCTAGCTCGTAAGTATATAAAGTCGATATCTTTGGCGAGATAGTGAAGACATCATGAGCGATACCTCTAACCCGAATCCTGATTCAGACCCTTCGAGCGGCGACCACGAACAACCGGAGCAGCCGAATCAGGCCGCTTCAGCTGCTTCTTCCTCGTCGACCACGAAGCCAACTAAGCAGCTACCGCCAGCAAAGGTGTCCTCGAAGAAACAGATTGAAGTGCTTCGCGGCTACGGCATCGAGAGCACGTCGGAGCGCAAACCTGTGGCGTTGCAGAAGGTTGCGGAGATCGTTGGCATACACCAGAACTCAGTGTCTGCCTGTAACCAATTTTTTATCGACGTTGGGTTGATCGAGAAGCAAGGGCATAAGTTTACCCCGGCGCGCGAGGTTGTTGATTTCACAAATCGAATGCAGTGGAACGCAGACGACGCCGCCGAGAAGTTACAGCCGATCTTGAAGGATTCGTGGTTTGCGCGCGTTGTCTTACCTCGGTTGCAGCTCCGGTCGCTGAGCGAGGAGGACGTGATCGCAGCACTTGCGGACGCCTCCAACGCGAGCCCTACGCACAAAGCGCAGCTGACTATGCTTCTGGATTATCTGGCTAGTGCTGGCCTGATCAAGCGTGACAACGGTGCAGTAACCATTGTTCAAGTCAGCTCGGTTGGTCATCAGTCCAGTTCCGGTGGCACCGGCGGCGATGATCCGGAACGACAGCATCGACACGAACCTCCGCCACCGCCGCCACCAAGAGAGGACGAGATCTCGTTTCAGATACCTATCCCTGGTAAAGACCACGCCACGATCACGGTGCCAAAGGGCTTGGAAGTTCAGGACTGGGACATGCTGAAGGTCATGATCGACGCTTACATCAAGCGGCTGAGGAAGGAGGCGTTTGACGACGAATAAGTAGTTAGAACAAGGGCCGTGACGGTCTGAGATGAGTCTTTGGCGAGATCAACATCAGACGACCGCGCACAGCCCTTCTGGGTACGTCACAGGTGGAACGTGTCCACCGTGGGCTCCCCGGTGCTTCTAGCGAAGCCTCTCGAGGTTAGCACCCCAGCCCACGTCTTCCAATCCCACCGTAACCGCGACCACGGAGGTGAGCATGCTTGCATGCGCTTATCCGAAGTCGGTGCACGTTTGTGCGTACGTTCGTTGGCGACTGGGCCGATGGGAGCGCGTGAGTGAGCACTGTAGGAGCCTACCCGGCACCAACCGGGCCAGGTAGGCGTTTAGCAATGATCTCTGACAACCGATTGCTGGCGGTTCCGTCTAGCAAGGAGGATGCTTGTATGGCAAAGACCCATACCGTTACCAGAGCCTAAGCTTGGCGTCACCGGGGCGGGACGATAGAGGATCGTTCCGGTGACGTCCAGCCGCCAGTTCACAACGTTTAGTGGAGTCGTCATCCAAGAATCTGTGCCCGAAGAGTCGGCGCGCGGAACGCGTGAACGCATTCAAGTTAGTGCTGGCTTAGTTGCTATCCCTTGTACTCGTGGCCAACCACTTGCATTCCCGAATCCAGCGGAGAGCCATTCCAATCAGTCGACCAAGTGCGCTGCACGACCATCTGCACGTCCTGCCGTACCAACAACGCGTTCGCTTTCGTGCAAAAAGCTTCAGTCTCTGTGGCTACGTTCCAACCTACGTTTTCGATACTTGCATCGGCTTCTTCCGAGGTAAGCGTTTTCTCTTCGGACAGCTCTTCTACTCGTGGGTGCGCCATCCTGTCCCGGAAGCGGAACAAGCTCAAAATCGTCTGGTAGGGTCTACGACCGAAGTCTGCTTCTGGATCTGCGGCCTTGAATATGGCCTTTAGCCGGTCTTTCGTACCATCTACAGCCATCAGCTCTTCTGAGCGGCCAAGGTTCTCAGCCACAACCGTGGCGTAGCCCTCCACGTAGAACGCCTCCAGAACCAGCCCAGCCATGCGGAACAGAGCGGAACCTCGTTCGTGCTCGTTTGCGTGCCGGTCCAAGCAGTAGGAGATGTTTGCGATCGTTGCATGGGGCTTTACGACGCGATGTGTGGTTCGGATGACCTTGGCTTCAGGCATGGATGCAATCCTCCATGATGCATCTACGATGTAGCGGCAAAAGGTCACTCTGGTAAGCCGGCGATACCGTGCTCGAGATCACGGAAATGGATCGCGAGCGGGGATTGGCCGCTTGCGACTGCGCGAAGGCTACGTTGGCTGAATCATTGACCTGCGCTGAACTGAATGGGTCTACGCGGCGGAAAAGCCGGTGTAGCGGGCTTCAATACACGACTGTCACGCCGGGGGTCGCGGGTTCGAATCCCGTCCGCTCCGCCATTTTAATCCCGTCTAATTTCCCACTCCCTCGCTTTCTCTGGTGGGGATTCCAGCCCGCACTGTCGCGGTAGCGACAGCCGGGTTCGACTGCGAAGCGACGGTTGCACGGCAACCGGAAGCGCAGCGAACGAGCGCGTGCGGAGCACGCGAGAGCCCGAAGGGCGAGGCTGGCCTAAAGCCAGCCGAGTAATCCCGTCCGCTGCTCCGTCCTGAACACCACCTTTCTTTCTTCAAACAAGCCCCGCAACCAGCGTGGTTCCAAATCTAGTTCCACACCCACTACCCAAAGAACCCTGCCGCCTTCGCTGGCTCGAATCGGCTGAACGTCTCAACATCAAACTGATGTGCATGAACGATTTCTGAGCTTCGAATAACCGCCTCAAAGTCACTGACTTTAGGACCGCTGTACTCTCCCCCCTCTGCTTCTTGCTCTTCGTTCACGGCCTGCAAAACGGCGCGATAGTTCGTCGTAAAGTGCAACGTCTTTCGAAATCGCGTTCGGCAATTGCGCTTTGCAGTTACCGGTCACGGCCAAAGCGTTCAGTCCGGTTGATTACAGGATGTAGCGCGACGGATACAGGTAGAGACAGCAGCAACGCCAGCTCAAAAGATCGATTGAATGGAGCGGGTAGTCCTGAAATCAACGAGCTGGCCGGTTCCGCTCTAACCTCGCAAATCCATTTGGCAATTGCTGCCTCGGACCAAAGAACCCCTCGGATCAAGAGCAGAACGACAGCGGTGAGACAGATACCAAGAAATACAGTGTGGAAGTAGTAGCGATGCCCCGTGGTCCTCGAAGAGCTGTAGCGCAGGCAGCAGAGATTTTCGGCGAGGTAGTAACCGGCAACGACCGGGAAAATCAGCAGGGCAGTTTCATTCACTAGCCGTTGCTTGGTCTTCGTCCGTAGCTTTTCCCTTTGCCGCCTCTTCTAGCTTCTTGAGCGCTTCAAGCTGCTTTTTGACGCGCTCAGACTTCATATACGCAGCCGAGGGTTTAAAAATAACTCCGGTCTTCCCCGTAATCTCGCCGCCGCGCAGCCAGGCGCTTTTCTCTGCCACTTCTGGTTCCCTGATTGCCTGAAACTTGGAATATTGTACCAGTCCGCTCACGCTCTGCTGTGAGTGTGTGGCGGGGCTGCTAGTGAGCATCCCCCGTTCTTCACCCCAACGGCACTGCGACTTTCTGACGTTGTGTCACCCAATGCTCAACAAGAGCATCGGGTAACAGGTTGTTGAGAGTCCGAAATAACCAGCTCGAGTCGTACATCAATTAGGTTGTTTTGGGACCGAGGTTGTTGGGTATGGGTGAGCTGAGCCACCTACCGTTCGGCCGCACTTGAGGCTCGGCCACCTGACGTCGAAGGAGTTTATCAGTCAGCTGGTTGAGTGTTAGCGCCGGAGTAAAACTGACCCCTCTCGTCGGAGTAAAACTGACCCCCTAGGGGGATAAGCTGGCGCCCCTTTGGGCGGGCGCATGCACAGTTTGGAGACGGCAGTGGAGATTAAGGTGCTAGCCCGGCAAGGGATG
>JBCCTU010000007.1:0-187964 GCA_039198065.1 Pseudomonadota bacterium | reverse complement strand
TTTGCGCAGACTTGGTTGCACCGATGAAGTTATCGAGATTTTATCGTGTCGGAGTTTGTGTGAGTGGCCACTACGGCTGTAGACTTTGTTCCAATGCTTTAGGCGCGTAGCTCAGTTGGTTAGAGCGCTACCTTGACATGGTAGAGGTCCCCGGTTCGAATCCGGGCGTGCCTACCAAATCGTGCACCTCTTCTTCCCCTAAGCCGTTTCAGTTGTTCTGGCCGGGGACCTCCTAGGACTTGAATTGCGCTGCTCGGCGTCCATGCCGCGAGGTGGATCGACTGGAAAGACGCCAGGGCAAGCATCCCTGCTTGCCCGTTCGAGCCTGCGGCTCGAACCCCCGGCTCGAATCTCGCCGTGCCTACCAAACCTCGGCGACCTTTCATCCGGTTTGATGGTCGAGTTGTTCTCGCCGGGGACCTCCTAAGACTCGAGTCAAGGTTCCTGGCGTCCCCGCCGCGAGGTATGCCGACTTAATGAGCTAGTAACCAGCGGGTCTCAGCGCCGGTAGTCGACCACATAAATTCGCGCCTGGGGCTCCACCGCTTCGAGCAATGAACTGACCTTGCCATCGAAGTCTACGGTCGTGACGGTACCCCGCTCGGGTCCACACCACTGTTCCTGGTCCAGCCAGATGCTCTCGGTGACGAAGCTGAACGGGAAACGCTCTGAGGTCGATGGCCAGCCGTCCCGGATACCCAGAAGGCACTCCGCGGCGCTGAGCTCGGGGCTTGGGAAGACCTCAAGCCAGCGCCCGCCGATCGTCCAGCCGTCCCACTTACCCTGGGGATTGATGTAACAGACCGGATCGCAGCGCTGTGCCGGCGCGCAGTCGCAGGATTCGGTTTGATGCGAATTGATGTTGTAGGGCGCAAGCCGTTCCCGAAGCTCCAACTCGGTCGCGGCGACGACCCAGGCGAGGTAGTGCATCAGTCTGTTGCGGATGCGCGGGTCGCTGCGGCGATGCTCTCGCGGATGGCTTCCGCCGTCAGGCCGGCACGAAACTCGATCATCTTTTTCCCGAGTGCGACCGTCGCTTCAACGTCCTCGATGGAGACGCCGTTGATTGAGGCCAGGCCTTTATCAAGTCGCTGCGCGTGGCGAACCTGCCCGGGATCGATGACCATCATCATCGCGGTAACCCAGATGTCGTCGTGGTAGCCGTCACTGCGCGTTTCCCGGACGCCGAGGGTTTCGGCCGTGTATTGCTCCGTCGCCTCCCAGCCCGGGCTGTAGTACGCGCGAATAAAGTGAGCGCGCGTTGGTTCCTTTGCCCAAACGGTGTTCAGGGCATCGGCGACGTTTTTCATGCCCCGTTGGTTGCCGCCGCTGTCGCCGATCAAAACGATGTCTTGAAACCCCGCCTGGCGCAGGCTTCGGCAGATGTCGGTAAGGAGCGCCTCGTAGGTGGCATCGCTGAGGCTGATGCTACCGGGGTAGCGCATGGCGCCCGTGGGCGGATCGATGTCGCCTTCGGGTACGAAGGCAACAACGGGGGCACATAGCGCGTTGCCAAGCTGCCGGGCGATCACAGGGCAGGTCGCTTCCAGAATGACGTTGTGCTTGCCCGTCGCGAGGAACGGGCCGTTTTCTTCGATGCCGCCGGTGGGCACGATAACCGTGGTCTTACCCGCCGCGATGGCGTCGCGCACTTCCAGCCAGGTCATGTCTTCAAGCCACGGCGTGTCGACGGCGTCGATCGGGCGGGGCTGGCTGAACGTTTCGGCGAACTCGTCGACTCGCGGCGCCGGTGCCGCCGAGGTCGATGCGGACTGCCCCGCGCACCCAACCAACAGTGCGATCGCAAGCACGAACGACGGGCGTGACCAATGCGGGGCAAGGGCCGGAGACGGCGTGGTGAGTGGGTTAGGGGTGGCCTTCATTTGCGTGTCGAACTCCTGAGTCGGCGCTTGCCGAGCGATTGATCGGTGCCTGACTAACCTGCGGGCGTGTTGCCCTGTACCTTACCGGAATGAGTAGTCTGTCGAGCGTTTCGAACAATCGCCCTGCGCGCCGAGCGATGGAGTGGTGGAAATCACTTCGGGGTCTAAGGCGCGCCAGTGCCGACTTGATTGTACTGCTGTGGTGTTTGTTTGCTGCCAAGTCCAACGCCGCAGACGCGACCGCTGTTGAGCGGGGCGCCTACCTCGCTCGGGCCGGTAACTGCATAAGCTGCCACACCATTCCCGATGGGCGCCCGTTCGCCGGTGGCGTCGCCTTCGAAACCGATTTCGGCACGATTTACTCGACCAACATTACTCCCGACGCCGAAACCGGCATTGGTCGCTGGTCGCAAGCGGATTTTGTCGCTGCCATGCGGCGCGGGGTGCGGCCGAACGGTGAGCATCTGTATCCGGCCTTTCCCTATACCGCGTATGCACTGTCGACGGATGCAGACCTTGCCGACCTGTTCGCGTACTTCCGCTCCATTGATCCGGTCGCGCAGGTTGCTCCGGCGAACGAGATGCGGTTTCCCTTTGGTTTTCGTCCGCTGCTGGGGCTATGGAAAGCGCTGTTTCTCAACGATCGCCCGGTTGCGCCGGCGCTGACGGCTTCGGATCCGCAGCTGCGACGCGGCGCCTATCTGGTTGAAGCGCTTGGCCACTGCAGCGCGTGCCATTCACCCCGTGGTTGGCTCGGCAATGAACGCGATGACCAACGGTTTGCCGGCGGTGAGTACCGGCATCCGGTAGCCGGTGTCGGCACGCTGCCCTGGTCGGCGCCGAATCTTACGGCTGCTCCGCGCGGGCTTGCGGCTTGGGCAGAGGAAGACATCGCCGCTTACCTTGCAACGGGGCGCAACGGATTCATCGAAACCTTCGGCCCGATGAACGAGGTCGTTATGAACAGCACGCGCTACCTGACGAACGCCGATCACCGCGCCATGGCCCGCTACCTTAAGTCATTGCCTGCTCGCGCCGAACCGGAAGCGACCACACCAGACGCGCAGCTCTTGGGTCGTGGCCGCACCGTCTACAACCTCCACTGCGGGACCTGCCATCTGCCGACCGGGCTCGGTGATCCGGAGATGGGGCCGCGACTGGCTGCCGGTAGCCTTGTGGTTCAGGACGCCAACCCGGCGTCCATGCTGAATGCGATTCTCTATGCGCCGGAGGGTCCCCATAGTCGCTGGCCCGACGCTGGGTTGCCGCCCTGGCGTAATCCCATGGACGCGTTTCAGTACCTGCTCGACGACGACGAGGTTGCCGCGGTCGCAACGTTTATTCGCACCTCCTGGGGCAACCGCGCAGGAGCGGTGAGTGAGGCCCAGGTCCGCCGCCAGCGGCCGGAGACCTACTGAGCGAAGTGGTATTCTTCGTACTAGGAGAGACAGCCGCGAGGGCGGTGATGTGATTGGGTCGCGTAAGCAAGCTCGGGCATTGGTATCGATGCGCTGGCCGATCGGCTGGCTTGGCCTGTGCCTCGTGTTTCTCCTTAGTGCCTGCGCCGAACCTCAGGACCCCATGCCCGACGTGGGATCGCTCGCGCGCGCTCGGCTCCTTACCGCTGAGCAGTACACCAATACCATTGCTGACGTCTTTGGCGCAGATATTGCCGAGAGTGTGATCCCGCCGGTACCGCCGCTTGCGCGAACGGACGGACTGTTGGCATCCGGGGCCGCTTCCGTTGGCCTTACGTCGGACCAGCTGTCGCAAGTGCAGCAGGCGGCTAGCGTCATTGCCGGGCTTGCCGTCGACGAAGACCACCGGGCATTTTTGCTGTCCTGCCGTCCGGAGACGGACGAGTCGGAGGACTCCTCTTGTGCGCGCCAAGTTCTTGGTGAGGTGGCACCGCTGCTGTACCGGCGGCCGATCGCCGTAGCGCGCCTCGACGAGCTCGTTGACCTGGCGGATCGAGCCGCTCGGGAATTGGAGAGTTTCCACGACGGTCTGGCGATCGCGCTCGAAGCCGTACTCGTGAGTCCTGAAATGCTGCTGATCGTTGACCAAACGGAAGCCGACCCGGCACGACCCGGCGAGCAACGCCTCGATGCGCACGCGCTGGCCTCGCGCTTGAGCTACTTTCTCTGGAATGCGCCACCGGACGATGCACTGCTTGCGGCCGCGGCCGACGGGTCGCTGCAGCAGGCGGCGGTATTGAGCGCGCAGGTCGATCGGATGCTTTCGAGTCCCCGCCTCGAAGCGGGCATGCGGGCGTTCTTCGACGACATGTTCGCCTTTGACGAGTTCAATGCCCTAGCGAAGGACCCCAGCGTGTACCCGCGCGTCACGGGTGCGACGATCGCCGACGCGCGGGAGCAAACGCTGCGCACGGTCATCGAACACACCCTCGGTCGCGACGCTGACTATCGGGATATCTTCACCAGCCGCCAAACGGTTATGTCCATGCCGCTGGCGGCCGTGTATGGCGTTCCGAGCCCCACGCGCTGGGCGCCCTTCGAGTTTCCCGCCGACAGTCAGCGCTCGGGCATCCTCACGCATCTCAGCTTCCTGTCAGCCCACGCGCATCCGGTGCGGAGTTCGCCGACGCTGCGCGGGAAAGCGCTGCGCGAGCTGTTTCTGTGCCAGAAGGTGCCGGACCCGCCCCCCAACGTGGACTTCTCCGCCATTGAGGATGCCGGGGAGGTTGCCACCGCGCGCGAACGGCTCGACGTTCACAATCGCAACCCGTCCTGCGCCGGCTGTCATTTGATTACGGATCCCATGGGCCTGGCGCTGGAGAACTTCGACGGCGCTGGTCAGTTCCGCGAAACGGAACAGGGTGCACCGATCGATATCACCGGCGAGCTCGACGGTGTCCGCTTCGAAAGCGTGGCCGGCCTGACGGACGCGGTCCGCAATCACCCCAAACTGTCGTACTGCCTGGTTAACCGGCTCTACGCCTACGGTACCGGGGGTCCCGTTTCGCTTAAGCACGAGCGCCGCTTGCTTAAGTGGCATGAACGGCGCTTCGGTGAGCAGGGTCATCGACTGCGCACACTGCTGAAAGATCTTGCGACCAGCCCGGCCTTTGCTCGCGTTCGATCGCCCGAAGATCCCAGCGCCGTTGTCTCGGTTCGCGCGACCGTTGACCCCGCGGCTACCGCGTTAATCGCGCAGGCGGGACGCGAGACTGCCGACCCCGGCGAGCGCCCGGGTCTGACTGAGGAGGACCTCCCATGACAAACTGGAACCGTCGCCGCTTCCTGCGCGGCGCGCTGCGAGGAGCGTCGGTTACGCTCGGGCTGCCGTTACTCAACGTATTTCTCAACGACAACGGCTCGGCGCTTGCCTCCGGTGCCTCGATTCCCCTGCGCTTCGGGACCTGGTCCTGGGGGTTGGGCATGAGTGAGTCGATCTTCGTTCCGAAACAAACGGGTACGGAATACGACCTGCCGGAAGAGATCGCAGCCCTTGCGCCGATCAAGCAGCACATCAACCTCTACACCAACTTCCACGTCTTTAAAGACGACGCGCCGAACCTGTGCCATCACTCGGGTTGGGTGGTGTTGCGGTCAGGGCAAGCACCCTATACCCGGGCCAACAAGCCTGGGGAAACGATCGATGTGTCGATCGCGCGCAAGCTCGGCAACGCCACGCGCTTTCGCAGCCTATCGGCAACAGCCACTGGCGACGTGCGGGACAGTTTCAGTTATGAGGGCGGCAACTCCGTTAATGCGCCGGAGTGGTCGCCGTTGCGCTTTTATCAGCGCCTTTTCGGTGAGGAGTTTCAGGACCCGAACGCAGACACGTTCTCGCCGGATCCGCGGGTGCTGGTGCGCAAGAGCGCGTTGTCCGTGGTGCGCGAGGACGCCAAGCGTCTCGAGAAACATCTGGGCGCTGACGACCGCGCACGGCTCGACCAGTACTTTACTGGCCTGCGGGATCTCGAACGGCGCTTCGATCTGCAGCTTACTAAGCCGGATCCAAGAGAAGCCTGCATCCTCCTGGAAGAGCCGAAGGATCTCGCTGCAGGCCTCGACGCCGATCTCGTGTCCGAACGCCATCGGCTCATGACGGACCTTATGCTGATGGCCGTCGCCTGCGACCAGACGCGGGTGTTCAACATGTTTTACGCCGCCGCGTTCTCAGCAACCACCAAGCCGGGCTATGACAAGCCGCATCACACGGCTACCCATGAGGAAGCTGTGGATCCGGAGCTTGGCTTCCAGCCCAACACCTCCTGGTACACGCGTCGTGCCATGGACGAGTGGGTCTACTACGTACAGGCGCTAGCCAAATTCCGGGAAGGCGACGGGTCCATGCTCGATAACGTGTTCATTTACGCAACGACCGACCAGTCCTTCGCCAAGCTGCACGCCATCGACGGCATACCGATGTTCAGCGCCGGCAACGCCGGTGGCCGGATTCGGACCGGGCTCCACATCGACGGCGGCGGCTCGCCTGGCTGCCGTCTTGGCTACACGGCGCAGCGTCTGATGGGCCTGGACATTGACAGCTGGGGGACGAAGAGCAACACCACGTCGAGCGAGATTGGTGAGATTCTGGTCTGACGTGCGCAGTGGTCCGCGGGTACGCGGGTGGCTTAAGGGCCTACTCTGGGTCCTCGTAGTTGCTGCGGGTCCGGTCGTCGCGGTCGATTATCGCGAAGAGCCCATGCCACCGGGTTTCCGCGTGCAGATGACGGAGCTGGAAGGCCCGGTGTTTGCCGATGCCCTCGGTCGCACGTTGTACACCTGGCCGCAGCACAAACACCGCAACGGCTACAGCGGCGAAGCCGCCGGTACGCCCGCTTGCTATGACGAGGTCCGGACCACGACCGCGGGCCTCATGAGTCCGTACCCCGCAGGCATCGAGCTGCCGGAGCTCGAGACGCGACCGAGCTGTACCGACCTCTGGCCACCGGTGCTTGCAGACTCGACCACGGAAGACGTCGGCAAGTGGACAATCGTTGAACGGCGCGACGGCACGCGTCAGTGGGCCTATGACGAACAGCCGCTGTATACGTCCGTACGAGACAAACTTCCCGGTGACACCATCGGCGGCAGTCTCCGTCGCTTTGGCGGTGACTCGCCGGCGGTACGGGTCCCGGCAACGCCGCCGCTGGCGGTGCCCCCGGGCTTTGCCGTGAAACGGACGACGCTCGGGTTGATGCTGACAACGCACAAGAACGACGCCGTGTACGCGCACGCAAAGGACGTCGACTGCGATGCGGCGTGTCTCGCGGACTGGCGACCGCTCCTCGCGCCAAGACTTGCGCGGGCGCAGGGGCAGTGGGGCTTCACGGCACCCAAGCCTGGGATCCGCCAGTGGACCTATGACGGTAAGCCGCTTTACGCCTACCGCCACGATCAGGAGTCCTGGGCTCAGCAGGGCAGCGATGAGGCGGGCTGGGCGAACGTCTATCTGCTGCCGGCGCCGGCTTTTCCCGAACGGTTCCGAGTCCAGGCGACGATTGCCGGCGAAGTGCTGGCCGATGCAAATGGCCGAACCATCTATCTGTACCGCTGCGGCGACGATTCCGCGGATCAGCTCGCCTGCGACCACCCGGACGACACGCAGGTCTATCGAATGGCCATGTGCGGTGGTGGCGAGCCTGGCCGTTGCCGCGAGCACTGGCCCTACGTCGAAGCCGGGCCCGACGAGGTAAGCCCGAACCGCTCCTGGCGTGTTGCCACCGTCGATCCCATGTCCGGCCGTTTTGTACCGAACGACAGTCCCGAGGCGGTCAGGGTATGGACCTTCCGGGATCGGCCTGTGGTGACCTACGCCCTTGATCGTCAGCCTGGCGATGTCTTTGGCGACGGCACCGGAGAGTGGCGCGGACAGCGCAACGGCCTGAAAGCCTTTTGGCTGCGGGATGACTTCATGCGGGGTGTGCTCTGATGGATCTAAAGAAAATCGCTCAAATAATTGTTTTAACTGGTTATTTGACTTCACTTGATGTTGAGGCAGCCGTCGGCACGCCGCTTCGCAATGGGCGCATCGGGTTTGTCATGACGGACCTCTTCTGGGCCGTCTACCAGACCAAGGATGGCCGCGAGGAGTGCCCGGACGGGTTCAACGACGGTCCCCGCGAGCAGTTTGCTGCCAAGTTCCCCGACGCGACCGAGCGCACCGTGGTGGAGACCCAGCTCGCGCAGGAAGTCAAGACCTGGCACCCGACGCCGGAGCCTGACGGCTTCCCCTTCAAAGTCGTCGAGGGCTCGCTGTCCTGGGGGCTGAACCTCGATGGCTCCGTCGATGAGAACGACTTCGTTCATCCGGACGGCACCCCCGGCATCGACAACGAGGTGTACCGGAGCGTTGGCTGCATCATCGGGTTCCGTGGCCCCGATGGTGTCGAATTCATCTTTCAGAACAAAGGCATCCTGGACGAACGCTTCAACCGCATGATGATCGAGCTCAGCGGTGTGGATGATCTGCGCAACGACGACCAAGTGCAGGTCACGTTTTACCGCGGCCTCGATCGTCTGCTGACGGACGCCACGGGACTCGAGGTCATGCCCGGGGGAACACAGCGCGTCGATCGCCGCTGGGGGGCGTCACTGATTCGGGAAACTACCGGCTCGATCCGTAACGGCGTACTGACTACGGAGCCGGTCGCGGACCTCATCATGCCCTGGCAAAACCTGAGCGTGCCGTCGATCCACCAGTTCAGAGACGCGCGTCTCGTCCTGTCTGTAACTGGAGATGGCGCTGAAGGCCTGCTGGCGGGTTATGCCGATGTAGACACCTACTACTACCAGCTCATTCGCAACGATTCGACGCATCACTTGAGCAACGGTCAGATCAGCAGCATATCCCTGTACCGTGCCTTGCGACGCTTTGCAGACGCGTATCCGGACCCCGAGACCGGTGCAAACACGGCGATCTCAACGGCGTTGGATGTGAAGTTCGCGCAGGTGTTCATTGTTGACCCCGACAGACCGGTCGCCGAGTTGGCCCAACGCCGCTAAACCCGATTGGAGACAACCCCGAGGCCACAAGAAATCGAGGTGCTGGCCTACGCCGGATTGCTGCAGGTGCTGCAGTTCTTTCTCATGGCCGTGCCCGTTAACGTCCAGTTGGGTCCGACCTATACCGCGGGACCGCGCGACGAAGCGCGCGTGCCCAGTGGCCTGCCAGGGCGGTTGATGCGGGCCATGGACAACCATTTCGAAGCGCTGATCTGGTTCACCTTAGCGGTCGTCGTCGTGACTCTCGGCGAGCGTAGCAGCCCCCTGACCATCGGTTGCGCTTGGACCTACCAGGGAGCGCGCATTCTCTACGTTCCCGCCTACGCGAGTGGCGTTCCCGTGCTGCGCTCGCTCATTTGGGCCGTTGGTTTTGGCGCCACGGTCACGATGTTGGTTGCCGCGCTCTGGGGTTGACGATCAGCGGGTGTCAGCCGCAAGGCGCGCGCGGTCTGCTTCTGCCGCGATGTACCCAAAGGCAGACCAGGACCCGGTCGCTTCGATCTCAGACCACATCGCGGCGGCTCGGGCTGGATCGCCGTTAACCAGATACCAGTTCGCGACCCCGTAGCCTTGCGTGGCCAGGGCGAGCGCGCGGTCCTCAGCCGCAGTCGTAAACAACGCGTTGACCGGCAGTTCGCCCCGATACATGCGCAGCCGTTTCAGGTAGCTGTCGTTTTCAATGACCTCGAGCTCTGGTGTGATCGGTTCGAGCAACGCGGCGGCGTCTTCGTCGCGATTCAGCCGTCGGTAGGTCATCCACAGCCAGTCGCGGGTGGCGACCTGCAGATCCGGGTTGTCGGAATAGGTCATGCACTCCGCCCATCGTTCGGCTGCGGTGTCGTAATCGCCTTGAAGGTAGTAGGCGAGCGCCAGGTGGTAGAGCACGTTGAACTGTGTGTTCGACAGCGGCTGGTTCAGGCGATTGGGGATGCCGTCCGGCTCGATCTCGGTCTGGTTCTTGGGCATCTGCGCCCGTGCGGCCTCGAGGACTTCTACAGCCGCTGGGAAACGGCGCGTACTGATCAGCCGATGCCCGAGGTGGCGTTTGAGCCGGTAGGACTCAGGAAAGCGTGCGATGCCATCCCGGAAGACCTCGAGCGCCTCCGGGTACCGCTGCAGGTACGCGAGTCGCCGCCCGAGCCAGATCGTGTTCAGTTCCGATGGGTCGTCATCAAAAGCGCGCCGAGCCGCTGCAAGATTTGCGTTTAATCGTTGTTGCGCTGAGTCACTCAGGGCGGTCGGGTACAGCGGTTCACCGGTCACCCGGTAGGCGACGGGACTTTCCGTCGCGGTGCACCCCAGTACCAGAGAAAACAGCGAGATCAGAGCTGCGGAACGCAGAGCGAAGGTCATCGGAAGCGTCTCCCGGGTGCGAATTCATCTGCTAGGGTAGCGGCAAATGGTCGCGCGAGTCACAGCAGGGCAACGCTATGGATGGAGGTCTCATCATGATCGTCGGCAAACTGACGCTCACCTTCGGGGTGCTGTTGGGTGTGCCCCTCTGGGAGCTGTACAAGCTGCGCAAGGAAATGCGCGAGACGGAGCAACAGGAGTCGTGACTGAACTCCAGACCGGTGCGCGGCGGATGCGGGCGATGGCCGTTGGCTTCGTACTGGCGCTGGCCGCTGGCTGTCAGGGTGTTGCACTGGATACGGCAGCCGATGCCGGTTCGGACGCTCCAACGCTGATCCTCCATAACGCGCGGGTCTACAGCCTGGCCTGGTCTCCACCCGCGCCAGCGGACGGAACGCCGGCGGCGGACGCGAGTCTTCGCAACGGCCAGTTCGTTCCCGATGCGGAAGCCGTGGCTCTGCGCGATGGGCTCATCGTGGCCGTTGGGAGTGACGAAGCGGTGCTCGCTCTTTCAGGACCAGAAACGGAAGTGATCGATCTAGCTCGGGCCACGGTGCTTCCGGGGCTGGTTGAATCGCATACCCATGTGTTCGAGCTCGGGCAGAAGCTGAACACGATTGATCTAGTGGACGTAGCCACAGAGGCGGCCGCGATCGCGTGCGTTGCTGCCGTTGCCGCGGACGTCGAGCCGGGCACCTGGATTCAGGGGCAGGGCTGGGATGAAGGCGCTTGGGCGAACCGCTTTCCTTCGAAAGCGGCCTTGTCTGCCGCCGTGCCGGATCACCCGGTGGTTTTGCGCTCGCTCCATGGGTTTGCCGTCTGGGTCAACCAGGCCGCCCTCGATCGTCTTGCCATCACGGCGAGGAGTACCGTCCCCGTGGGCGGCGAAATGCCCCTGGGTGCGGACGGCACGCCGACCGGGCTGTTCCTCAATCGGGCCACGCCCATGGTGCTCGATGCGCTGCCGGAACTAACCGACGCCGAACTCGAAGCGAATGTGCTCACGGCGCTGGAACAGATGATTGCCGATGGCTACACGACGGTCCACGAGGCGGGCACGCCGGCGGCACACATGCGGGTGTTGGAGAAACTGGAACGGGAAGGGCGGCTGCCGCTGCGCTTCTACGCCATGCTGTCGGTACGCGACGAACCGCTCGCTCGGCAGTGGCTCGAGCGCGGCCCGGACACGGACGCGGACTCTATGCTGGTAACGCGTTCCGTAAAGGCCTATTACGACGGCTCCCTCGGTTCCCGGGGTGCGCGATTACTCGCAGACTACAGCGACCGGCCTGGGCACCGCGGCGTGAGCGGCAGCGGCTACGGCTTCAATCAGGCGCTGACGGAGCAACTGATGGCGCGCGGCTTCCAGGTCGGCATTCACGCCATTGGCGATGCGGGCAACCGCGAGACCCTGGACTTCATTGAGCGGGTACAGACCCAAACCGGAGCCGGTGCACGACACCGCATCGAACACGCTCAGGTGCTGCACCCGGACGATCTGCCTCGGCTCGGCGCGCTCGGTGTGGTGGCGTCGATGGAACCGCCGCATGCGGTCGAAGATAAACGTTGGGCCGAGGCGCGATTAGGTGCGGCGCGCATTCGTGGTGCTTACGCCTGGCGGTCGCTGCGGCGGACCGGTGCTGTGCTGACCTTCAACGCCGACAACCCGGGCTCGGACCACAGCATTTTCTACGGGCTCCACAGCGCGGTTACGCGCCGCGACAAATCGCTGCAGCCGACCGGGGGCTGGTACCCACAGGAGGCCGTAACCGTTGAGGAGGCGCTCCGCGCCTACACGCAAGGCGCGGCCTACGCGGCGTTTCGGGAGCAGTACACGGGCAGCATCGAAGTCGGTCGCTGGGCCGATCTGACCGTCATATCCATCGACCCCTTCGAAGTGGCGCGCGAGGTTCCCGATGAGCTGCTCAACGGGCGAATCCTCATGACCGTGATCGACGGGACCGTGCGCTACCGAGCAAACGAAGCCGATCGCGTTGCCCGCCGATGACCGCAGAGTTTAGCGGTCAGACCGTGCTCGTGACCGGCGCCAGCGGCGGTTTAGGGCGTGCCTGCGCGTTGGCCTTTGCCGGGCTTGGTGCCCGTGTCATTGCCGTCGCCCGGCGCGAAACCGCCCTCGGCGAGTTGGCCGCGACCGCATCAGGCATAGAGGGCTGGGTTGGCGATGTAACAGACGACGCGCTCGTCCAGCGTGTCGCGGCGCTGCCGCGATTGGATGTACTGGTGAACAACGCCGGCTACAACGACCCAAAACCCATCGATGCGGTTGAGGAGTCGTTGCTGGATTACATGCTCGCCATCAACGTCCGGGCCGTGTTTCGTCTCTGCCAGGTGGCGGTGCCCATCATGCGGCGCGCCGGTTGCGGGCGAATCGTCAACATGAGTTCGCAGATGGGTCACGTGGGCTCACCGCAGCGCACGGTGTATTGCATGACCAAACACGCCGTCGAGGGTCTCACCCGCGCGTTGGCGGTAGAAGTGGCGGAGCACGGGATTCGAGTCAACTCCGTTGCGCCGACCTTTGTCGAAACGGACCTCACCCGACCGATGCTCGAGAAGCCAGAGTTTCGCGAGTTTGTGCTGCGTTCCATTCCTCAGGGACAGTTGGCGAGCGTCGATGACGTGGTTGCGGCGGTCCTGTTTCTCAGCGGAGAGCGGGCACCGTCGATTACCGGCACGTCGCTGCGTGTCGACGGCGGCTGGACGGCGCAATGACCCTGCCGTCGGAGGCGCTGGTGCTGCAGAGCCTCGACTATCTCGGCGTGTTCGTATTTGCCTTGAGCGGTGCCGTCATGGCCATTCGCAAGGAGATGGATTTTTTCGGCGCACTGGTGCTTGCGCTAATGCCGGCCGTAGGTGGCGGAACGCTACGCGATCTGGTGCTCGATGTGCCCGTGTTCTGGCTCGAGGATCGCACCTACCTGGTGCTTACGCTGATCGCATCCTGTGTCGCCTGGGTCGCGCTGCCGTGGGTCGAGCGGGTTCGGCGACTCATGCTTTGGAGTGATGCGTTGGGTTTAGCCGTATTCTGTGTGCTTGGCGCGTCGAAAACCCTCGACGTGGTGGGGTTGCCGTCCATTGCGATCATGATGGGCGTGGTCACGGCCGTTGCCGGCGGTATGGCACGGGATGTCATCGCCAATGAAATCCCACTGATTATGCAACGCGAAATCTATGCGACGGCCGCCTTTGCCGGAGCGTCGGTCTACGTGTTACTCCAGCCCGTCGACCCGTCCTCGGCAGTGGCGGCCGGGTTCCTAACGGCGCTGCTGCTCCGCGCCGTCGGCATGCTCCGAGGCTGGTCGTTACCGAAACGTCGCGGTAGCCGCTCTCTGTAACGCCTCAGCGTTTGTGTTCTGGACTGTGGAAGTCCGTTTTACAGCCGGCGTCCCAGGCTTCCGGTTGGTTACCGTGAGCCGGTATCCCGCCCTGGTCTTTCAGCATGCGGGCCAGGTGAAGCGTGTTCCAAACGAGAAAGGTCGTGTTTCGATTGGTGAAATCGTTTTCCGGTCCACCGGAACCGGGGTCGCGGTAGGACGGTCCTGGTCCTGCCTCACCCATCCATCCGGCATCGGCTTGTGGCGGCACCGTGTAGCCGATGTGTGATAGCGAGAAGAGAATGTTCATAGCGCAGTGCTTCACACCGTCTTCGTTGCCGGTAATCAGCGTGGCGCCAACTTTCCCGTAGTCCCGGTACTGGCCTTTGGCGTTGAAGTCGTGGGTGTAGCCGTACATGCGCTCGAGCACCCGGTTGCACACGGAGCTCTTTTCGCCGAGCCAGACCGAGGTACCGATAATGAGGATGTCGCAGGCATCGATCTTCTTCTGGAGCTCGGGCCAGTCGTCTTTGGCGTAGCCATCGCGGCCGGCGTAGTCGTGTTCGAGCCCCGCCGGAATCTCGTAGTCGACGGGTCGCAGAATCTCGGTCTTGACGCCGTTAGCCTGATAGATGCGTTCGGCAACCTCCAGTAGCCCCTCGGTATGGGACAAGCGTGGCGATCGCGTCAGGGTGCAGTTGAGCATCAGCACGCGGAGGTCGTCGTAGCGCGCCGGCGCTGAGGAGCACTGATGATCGGTAACGCGGGTGAGTTGGTCGGTCATGGGTTCTCCTTTAGGCCCTAACGGCCGTGCCGATCAGCGGTTAAGCGGGCAGTTCGTCAACGCCGGCCCAGGTTGCGTGTGTGCCGCTGCTGATGCGGTGCGGCAGAATGATGCGACAGACCGGACCCTCATCGATGGCCTGGGCGTTGAGTACGACACACTCGGACTGGTCTGCCTTAAGGTCGGTGACAAAGCTCACCAGGAAACCGTCGTCTTCGGCCCGGCTGCCGGTCCGAGGCGCGAAGGGCGCTTCGCTTGCGTAGCGCTGTTCGCCGAAGTGATAACTCTGCCCGTCGCCGGATTCGAAATCGTGTTTGACCAACCCGTTGAAGAGAAACCAGCCCGGTTCCGTAGTCGTGCTGTATAGGTAGCGGCTGCGCTCGCCGGCCCGTCGTTGGTCAAAGCTGCCGAACTCGAGGGTACGTTCGTCAAGATGCGCTTCCGTCGTTTTGCCTGTTTTCAGGTTGAAGCGCCAGCGATGCAGGCGTGGCTTGAAGGACGCTTCATCGATGTTCGCGAGCAGCTTGCCGAATCGGATGTCCACGCCGGGGATCTCGACCGGCGCAGGGTCGGGCTGTTCCTGAAAATAGCCGTCGAGGATGAGCTCGTCGCCATCTTCCCAGGCGTTCATCCAGTGCAGTACGTAGGTTGGGTCCGCCTCGAACCAGCGAATCTCCTGCTCGCTGCCGAAGCGGGGCACGACCGCGAAGCGCGTGGGCAGGTTGGGGTAGTAGCGGTTGACGTGAATGCCTCGCTCCAGCAGTTCTGGATCCCAGAACAGTGGCAGGTCGATGAGAATCGAGTAGTTGCGGCTGAAGGCCATGTCGTGGGGGAGTCGTGGCCCCGGTAAGGGGATCGGGATGTAGTGCTTGAGCTGCTGATCGGCACCGACCACACCGTAGTGCATGTAAGGCGCTTCTTTGCCGTAGTTGAAGAACAGCAGATCACCGGATACCGGATCCACTTTGGGGTGCGCGGAGATTCCGACCTCGGGAACCCAATCCGCGGTACCCAGGGTGTCCAGGGTTTCCGGATCCAGCAGGTACCCCTCACCGCACATGTAATGCGTAGACAACACCCGGCCGCCGTGCACGACGACGTCGGTGGAGGAGGCGTCCTTCATGCGGCCCCGGGCGCCCCAGCCGTCGCGCTCAGACTTCGCAGGGTTGCCGGCGATGCCGGTCCACAGCGAACGCCCCGCGGCCTGTTCCGCTAGAAACCCGGCGGTGCGAACGAATCGGTTGGTGTAGCGGGCCGTACCTCGCTCAAAGCGCATGGCGTGGATCATGCCGTCGCCGTCGAAGGGGTGGTACACACCGATGGCATCGAACAACGGGTTCTCGGTGTTGCGCACGTAAAGGCCGTTGAGATCCTTCGGTATGTCACCGATTACTGTGAGATCGGTGGCCTGGACTTCTTCGGTCTGGGGTGTCCAGGCGCCATTAAGATACGGATGTGGGGAAGGCGTCAGTTTGGATTCGAATCGATTGAGTACGGTCGTGCCCACGGGCCGTCGGTCTCCGGAGTTGTGCGTCGAGCGCGCACCTTACCGTGCCTGGCCCCGCGCGGGGTGACTATTGCACCCAGCGGAGTCGAAGCCAGGCGCGCGAGGCTTGCCGGAACTGGCCAAAGGGTTGTTCCTCGGACCCATAGACTTGGTCGATGCCGGTGCCAATGCTGAGTCGATCGTTCAGCTGATACTCGATGCTTGGCCGAAGGAGGCCGTCGCCCTCGCTCAGCAGGGCCAGGGTTTCCAGACGCAGCAACCAGCGATCGTTGCCGAAGTTGCGGCGCAGCATCAGTGTGGCGAGGGTTTGTGTGTCGGGTGCGACACCGGGTGCTTGGGAGAGCGTTCGGTACCGGGCCTCACCGAGCTGCAGGTTGACGAACCAGCGGCCCGGTGTGTTCCAGTCGACGGCTACCCCAGTAGACCAGCGACGCGTGCGGGAGAAGCCCCGGCCAACGGTCGGGTCGGAGACGGCTTCGTCTGGCGACAGGTTGGCTTCAAAGCGAAACACCAGCGCGCCGGCGGACCATTCGGCGCCGACGCCGTAGAGTCTGCGGCGTGGAAAGCGAAGCGTCGCCTCGGCAGTGGCCGCTAGCACCGGGTCGAGCATGGGTCCGGACTGAGCCAGCGCCGTGACGGCACCGTTGCCGAGCTGGCGCCGCAGGCGCAGGCCATAGGTCGCGTCGGTGCCGTAGCGATCTCGTGGTTCGATGGGTAGCGGCAATTCTTCTTCTGCGCCTGGCGACCGATAGCTGCGCGGCGCGACGGGACTCGAAGCCGTAGCGAGCTGGTTAACCGTGGGATCAAGCAGCGCCACGGCTTCGAGTTCCCAGTCGTTGCTTCGATGCAGGGCAGCGATGCCGTAGCGGCTCAGTCGATCGGGACGTTGCTCCAGAAACAAAAAGTCACGGTTGCGGGCGGCGTCCAGCTGATCGAGGACTCGGATCCCGTCCAGCGCCCCCCAGGGCCGGATCAGCTTGCCAACGGATACGCGATTGCGCCGGCCCCGATACTCAAGGCTCAGTTCATCGAACTCCATCCGCACACGATCGTTGGGTGCCCAGGGGCGGGCGAGCGGTGAGTAGGTTGCGAGGGTACCCAGCCCATAGTCATCCCCCGCACCATTCGCAACCTCCACCCGGCCTTTGAGCGTGGCGCGCCAGCGGCGGCTGAACGATGCAACGGCGCTCGGCTGGATGGTGAGTCGCTGCTGTTGCCAAGCGCTGGTCTCGATCGATTGCGCACCGAGGTATTCGATGCTGAGCGCGCGGTCGCGCCAGCGAAACTCCGCCAACGCGTCCGTTGGAACCGCTGCGAGGACGCAGCTAAGGACCAGCAGCCAACGGTGCGTCATCCGCCGTCGACCAGGTCATCGAGCTGCGCGGTGCCTTCTTCGAGGGACTGCTCGCTCAAGTAGAAGCTATCGAGGCTTGGGACGTAGCGCATGTCGGAAAGCCGGACGTCCGTCTCATGACCGGTTTGCAGATTCCGCACCGTGAAATGCATGGCGGTCCAGACATCGCCCACCAATGCCTGTTCGTGAATCTCGAGGGACTTGAGTGGCTTGTCGTTGCGGTCGTAGTAAATCGTTTTAACCGGGAACAGCGTCTTTGGATCGACCGCGGCTTCAAAGCGCTGGTAGCCGAGCTCCTCGGCGATGGCGTCGCTCTGCGCCGTGCCCGCGAGCGGCAACAGGTCGGTGTCAGCGGCAAGCGGTGCTGCCGGCTGCTCGAAACGCCAGTCCTCGAGGTCAAACTTAAAGTCGCCTTTGACGTCGCCGTAGCTTAAGTCCGTACCCATGAACGGATCGCCCCGGTCCGCGGTGGGAATGCGGCGGACGCGGCGGGTCACGGGGACGTAGAGCCAGTTGCGGTCGCTTGCCTGCTCAAAGTCGTGACTTAGAAACCCCGTGTTGCGAATGGCGGCCGGTGCTTCGAACTGGATTGCTATGCGTACTGCGTCTTCGGCTTCGGAGTGAATCAACAGCGCCGTGCGCTCGCGTACGCGGCCACGCGCGTTGGTGAGGCGGAAGTGCATGTGCCCGACGCGCCCCTCGCTGGCCGGGCGGTCGGCAAGGCGTTCCGCAAGGGCCTGCGCTGAGGTGAGGGGTTCGGCCTGGGCCGTACCAGTCAGCGGCATCGCTAAAAGCACGGCGACGAGGCCGCCGGCAAGCGCCTGCGAAAGGAATCGAGTCATGATCCTGCTCCTTGACCAGAAATCGGGGTGAGGGGTGAGTGCTCGTCGGATCCCGACGGCTGCCGCAGTTCTTCCGCTGCCGTGTCTCGCGTTGGAGTTACCGCTGGCTTCGCGGAATAGAACAGGCGCGCACAGGCCGGCACGACGAGCAGCGCTGCGGTGAGACTCCCAAGGGCCGATGCCGCAATGAGAATTCCGAACCAACGCAGCGGCGGTGCGCTGCTGATGCAGATCGTCAACAGCGCACAGCACAGCGCAAGGGCTGAAAACAGACAAGCCCGAACGATGGTCAGAAACTGGGGATCAACTCGACCGTCGGGCTGAACGGCGGGCCCCTGCCGCAGGTGGCTGACGAGATGGATGCCGAAGTCGACGCCAAGGCCGGTTGCGATCGCACTGGTCATAGCCGTAGCCGGCGCGATGTCGATGCCGAGCAGACCCATCAGTGCGTATACAAACAGCACCCCAAAAGACACTGGCGCCAGCGTCGTCGCGATCGCCCGCCCGCGGCGGAACCAGAGGCAGCAGGTAAGCGTAACCAACCCAAGTGCGAGAGCCAGGCCGCGTGGGTGGTTGCCGGCGAGCGCTTCCATCCAGCCGGCGTTGACGGCCAGGCGTCCGCTCACTTCTGCTTTTAGGTCATGCCGTTGCGACCACTCCTCGAGGTAGCTCCGCAACGCCCCGACGATCGGTGCGATGGTCGAGAATCGGTCCGAATCCAATCGCGCTCGGATCCGGGTCAGGGTGAGCGTCGGTTCAATGAACGCATCAAAGGCGCCGGGGTCCGACGCCGCTTCGTAGGCGAAGAAAAACTGCTCTGGCGCAACTTCCTCTAGTTCGTCGTCGAGCGCGGCGTCCGCGGCGGTGTTGCTTAAAAGCGCGGCACCCATGACGTTGATGTAGTCGTCGATGGCATCAACGGCGACAACCCCAGGCTGATCCTTCAGCCAGTGGCGAATGTCCGCGATCGCTTCCAGGCGACTGGCGCGCAACAACGGTTCGTCGTCTGGACTTTCTATTACGACGTCGAGTGCGTTAAGGCCACCAAAGCGGTCCGAAATTGAGGCATCGGCCAGCCGCACCGGATCGCCGGTGCGGAAGTAGCGCGCCCGCTCGTAGTCGAAGCGTACGACGCTGGCGCTGGCGAGGGCGGCGATCAGAAGCAGAAGTCCCAGGCCCAGGGCCTGGCTGGGGCGGCGATAGCAGGCTAGGAGCGCTGCTTCGAGCCGCTGCCGCTGGGGTGCTGGGGCGTGTGTTTCGCTGTCAATTCGGGCGGCGGTGGGCTTTGGTGACGTGTTAAGTGGTCGTGGATCAAACCAACCGATCAGCGCGGGGAGCAGCGTAAGGCTGAACAGCCATGCAGCCAAAACACCCACGGCCGCGTAAGTTCCAAACTCGGCGATGGGGATCATGTTCGCGCCCCAGGCCAGCCCGAGGAAGCCTGCAGCGGTCGTCCAACTGGTGAGGGTGACGGGCCGCAGGGTGCGGCTCAGTGCCGTTTCCAGGGCCGCATCGGTGCGCGGCATCTGCCGTTCCCGGTAGGCGACGACGTACTGCAGGGCGATGTGCAGACAGTCGGCGATGGCAATAGCCATGACGACGACCGGCAACGCGGTCGTGATGAGGTAGTAGCGGCTGCCGGCCCAACCCAGCGCACCCAGCGCAACGGCCGTGGATGCGGCGATGATGACCAACGGAGCGGCCACCGCTCGGGCCCGTTTGAGCGCCAGACCAACAAGCAACAGCGCTGTCAGGAAGGCCAGCGGGACCAGACGACGGGTGTCCGTCGATACAGTCTGATCAAGGCGGGAATTCATCGCCGCGACGCCGGCGATCTCGAAGCGATAGCCCGGCGGTGCGAGCGCAGCGGTCAGGTCGAGGAGCTGTCGATAAATCGGTTCGGCTCGGTTCGGATCCACTACGGGAACCACGAGCAGCAGCGCCGACTCATCTCGGCTGATGAGCAGGCCATCGAGCATCGGCATCGTCGCAAGTCGTGTACGAACCGTAGCCGCCAGGGTTTCGTCCGCCACGGAGCGGTCGACGATCGGCTCCACTTCGAGGCCGAAATCCGTTCCGAACACCGCGTCACTGGTCAGCAGGCTGCGGCGGTCGTTGAACTCCACGCCTGTCAGCGTTGGGAGGGCCTCTTCCAGCGCCGCTATGGCGTCCAGGGCAGCGGGGGTCAGCACCGATGCGCCGCTGTCGTCCAGCAGACCGATCACAAACGGGTCTTCCACGCCGAACTGCTCCCGGGCCCGAGCCTGCATCAACGCGGCTGTATGATTCGGGGGAACGAACGCGTCCACTGACGGGTCTCGCTCGATAAAGCGGATGCCGCTGCCGGCAAGGGGGATCAGGAGGAGAGACAGTGCGGCCAGCAGGCGGCGTCGAGCAATCAACCAACGGGCTAGGCGACCATCGATGGTTCGCGGGGTTTGAGGCACGGTTTCCATGGTCATGCGGCCTGTACTTGGCGAACGGGCTGCCGGGCGTCGGCTCGCCCGGGATCGGGGGAAGTGCACGCATTCGCTGTCGCGGCTCCGCTGCACAGTGCCGCTTCGGTTCGCAGCCAGTCGGTGACTGCGCGAGGTAGCGCCGGCTGGCTGCGTTCTGGGTCAACAGCGGCGACCACGTCTGCGGTGGCGACCCAGCGCGGGCCGCTGAGCAGTGCCGTGCGACACAGCCCCACAGCCACAGTGTCACCGGCGAGGGTGCAGGCCCGGTGTTCGAGATAGAACCAACGATCGTCCCAGCCGAGCAACCGTGTGCGCACCTCGTAGCGCTGGCCGAGGGTCAGGGCGCGACGGAAGCGGATTGTGCTGCCGCCAATGACGGCCCCCCAACGATGCCTGCGCATAGCGCCGAGGACACCGCAGCGCAGCATCCACTCGGCCCGTGCGACGTCGAAGATTTGCGCGTAGCGGCCGTTGTTCATGTGGCCGAAGAGGTCTATGTCGGACGGCAACACACGGAACCGGGCGCTGGTGCTGGATTCGGTTGTGCAGGCAGGCGCTCGGCAGGCAAGGAGCAAACGGAAGAACAGTCGTAGATACAGATTCATCGATGCACCTTAGGACGGGCTACTAGACGCATCTGTCACGTGGACGACGCAAAAGGTTCATTCGCGCCGAATGGTTTCACTGCCCCGGGGGCGGGGATACCACCAGTTTTGATGACACGGAGGGAGCGGAACTGTGGCTAGCGTGCCTCAGGGCAGATTTAGCGGTCGGTTCCTGACGACGATTCCGGCCGGTCGTCGGCCGGCGGCGCCAGGTACAGGAGTTCGTCTCCTGCCAGCGGGGCGAAATCGCGGTCGGCCGAACGCACCCGCAGTGCGCGCCGCGCATCCCAGGCGAGCAGCGCCAGCGCGGCTGGCTGTTCCTCCTGCCAGCGTTCGAAGTCGAAGGTATCGGTCAACGAGGTGACCCGCAGTTCGTAGCCCTGGGCGAGGAGGCTGTTCAGTTTGGCGATACTGAGGTCACGATCGAACAGCCAGTGACCTCGCAGGTGTTCCGCAGCCGCGTGCTTTTCGTCATCACCCCGAGCGAGATGAGTCGCCAGGGAATACACCTGACCGCGACCGAACACTCCGCCGTAGCGCACGCAGGCGAGCGTGTTGGTGTCGTAGCGCAGCGACATGGCGAACAGCTGGCCGAGGCCGGACAGGTCGAGGTTGTGCTCCGCGTGACGTGATACCGGATTGCCGTAGTACGTCGTGATGCCCGCCATGCGTGCTTCGCGGACGTTGCCCCAGACGTTGTCCGCGATGCAGACGTCGATGCCGGCCTCGTGCAGCTTGCCGGCGAGGGCGCGCACCGCTGGGTTGCTACCGACGAACAGGACGCCCTGGGGCTTCGGACGCTGAACGCCCAACAGTTGGGCGACGGCGGGCGCGGTGAGCCCTTGCCACAGGACCGTCCCGATAATCATCGCGAAGGTCAACGGCACCAGCAGATCGGCCTGGGGTACCTGGGCGGCTTCGAGCTTGAGGGCGAACAGCGATGCAATGGCCGCGGCGACGATCCCGCGGGGTGCAATCCATGCCAGCAGCGCGCGCTCGGCCAGCGCAAGGGGACTGCCCAGAGTGACTGCCGCGATCTGGATCGGTCGAGCGACGAAGAGCACCACGGCGAGTACCCCCAGCGCCGGCAGCCCAAGCCCGAGAAGGCTGTCGAGATCAAGTCGCGCGGCGAGTAACACGAACAACGCCGATACGAGCAGTACGGTCAGCGACTCCTTGAAGTCCAGCAGGTCCTCGATCACGACCCTCGGCATGTTTGCGAGCCAGATGCCGAGCACCGTTACCGCCAGCAGGCCCGACTCGTGCGCTAAGGCTTCACACAATGCAAAGGTGATGATGACAATCAGCAGCGTTGCCGGATTCTCTAGGTAGTCCGGCAGGGCATGGTTGCGCAACACGCGACCCCAGAGGGCACCGACCACGGCTCCAGCGAGCCCGCCGACCGCGGCGATCAGACCCAGGGACGCGAGCGCGTCGAGCCAGGGTTGTTCCGCCTGCGCGCCGAAGGCGAGATCGAACACCAGAATCGCGAGCACGGCACCGAGCGGATCAATGATGATGCCTTCCCAATGCAACAGTTGCCCAACGGCCCGCGTCGGGCGAATGGTTCGCAGCATAGGACCAATGACCGTAGGTCCGGTGACGACGAGGATGGCGCCGAAGAGGATCGCCAGGGGCCAGCTCAGCCCACCGATGGCGTGCGCCGCTGCCGCAATGATGGCCCAGGTGATCAGCACCCCAAAGGTCAGCAGGCGGCGCAGCACCGGCCCCGTATCGGTGATCTCCTCCCGCCGAAGTGTGAGGCTGCCTTCAAAGAGAATGATCGCGACAGCGGAAGACACCACGGGAAACAACAGATCCCCGAGCAAGGCGTCGGGATCAAGCAGGCCGGTCAGGGGGCCTAGCACGACGCCGGCGAAGAGCAGGAACACGATCGACGGCACTTGCGTGCGCCAGCCAATCCATTGCGCTGCGAGGGTTGCGCCGCCAATGAGCGCAAAGAGTGTTGTTGCTTCGATCGCCGAACTCCCACCGGGGGGCGGGATTCTAGCGGAGGGGCGTCAAAAGGACGCGCGCAGTATCAGCCATCCAAGGCTTGTACACGCCGTCCAGGCTGAGACGCGGTGCGTTTCAGGGCGATGCGGAAACGGTCTCTGTTGCGTCGAGCCACCTGGCAGCCTTCGTCCAGTCGATACGCTCAATTTTTCGGTGTCGAATCCGGCACTGGACTGTGCTGCGTGTGTCCTGTAATCGGAGTGTGAAGGTCAGCTTCTGTCGTACGCTGCCCTGTATGCGCTTGAAATGCACTGTGGTCGCCTGATGTCGCCGCGCCGCGGTCAACTTACCAGTGATAGCTTCTTTGCAGATTTGAATATGGGCCTTGGTATCGGCTGCGTTTACGTTAGCGGACGTCGAAAGTAGCAGGGTCACGGTTAGCGCAATGAAGCCCAATCGGTTGATCAATGACTCGTTGCTCACAGCCAACCTCCCAGGTGCATGCTCTCAAAGAGTAAAGCGCTGCCGACAATCAGCCCGCACGCAAAGGTGCCAAACGCCCCCAGCGCTCGTGCAGCCACAAAGGCTCGACTACCGGGTTCACCGTGGGAGCCTGTCAACGATGAAAAGCCGATCGCGTGGAGAATACGCGCGACCAAGAAGATGGCTGCGAGGGCGGCAACGAGCGTCTGTGCCGCACCGATTACTTCCAGCAGCGTAAGGGCAACGAGGAACAGTGCGCCGTTTTCGCTGAGGTTTCCGTGCCGTCGCATCAGCCGGATCATGTTGGGGTCTTCGCCTTGCCCGACGAAGATGCCGGCCCGTGTCCGGAATAAGCCCACGGTGATCATCAGAATCATTTGCAGGATTGCGATACAGCCTGCGGTGGCGGCTGAGATGAGGGGTAGGGTCATGGGTAGACTCGCTTAGGATATGAGATGAGCTTGAGAGCTAAAAAAAGCGTAGTCACGAAGAAAATTCGCAACTCTTCGGTGCGTTTTTGCACTCACTGATGCAGAATCAGGTGGCAGATGTACACATCGAGCTAGCGATGATCGATCGGCTGGACTGGGAGGATGTACGGACTCTGGCTGCGGTTGCCGGTAATGGGTCCGTGCGTTCCGCCGCGGCTCGACTCCGGGTTCATCATTCGACGGTGAGTCGGCGCATCGAGCGGTTGGAATCTGCTGCGGGGCAACGGTTGTTCGATCGACGCCCTGAAGGTTTGCTGCTGACGCCCGCTGGGGAAGCGCTGGCGGAGGCCGCGGGGCACTTCGAAGCCAGCCTGCAAAGTGTCGACCGTCAACTGTTGGGGCAGGACGACAACTTGAGCGGCGCGGTTACGCTGACCCTGTCACAACCGCTGGCGATTGGACTGTTTATCGATGCGCTCCCCGCGTTTGAAGTGCAGTACCCAAATATCGATCTACGTTTACGTTTAACCACAGACTTGCTGGATATGGCGCGGCGGGAAGCGGACGTTGCGATCCGGATGGACAACAACCCGCCCGATACGCTTGTCGGCAAACGCCTGTTTGCCTATCGAGAAACCGTTTACTGCGCCCGAGATTACATGCATCAGCGGGATCTCCGAGACCAGCCTGAAGCAGGCCGATGGCTCGGCTGGAGTGCCGATGACTTGCGCCATGCGCCCTGGATTGACGCAACGGAGTTCAACCGGGTCCCGGTGTGGGGAGAGTTTGCTACCGTCGAAGCGCAAGTGGTCGCGGCGCGCCGTGGTCTCGGGCTGACGCTGCTTCCTTGCTTGATCGGGGATCGGGCAGATGGGCTGATCCGAGCAACCACGCGAGCGCCTACGGCATCACGAACGATCTGGATTCTCACCCATCGTGATTTGCGCCGAACAGCGCGTGTTCGAGCCGTTATGTCGTTTGCCGAGTCAGTGCTCAGAGACGGTGAGGATCACCTCAAGGGGCAACTCTAAAGCAAGCCTTCAGAATGAAGCGCGCAGCACCAGCTCGGCGAAACTCGTTGAGTCAAATACCTCAGAGCGCGTGGTGCCAAGGACGACCGAGGCGTAGAGCGTTTCGTTCAGCGGAGCGCCCAGATCGAGCAGTAGAGTTTCCGAACGATCGTTGAAGTCTTCCGCTTCGTCGGTTGACAGCTGGACGCTTAAATCCCAGCGATCGCCGTACCAGCCCACGCCCGTATACGCCGTCCAGGCTGAGACACGCTGCGCTTCGTTGAGCGGCGTGTTAGTCACGAGCCGAATGCTGCTGTTGAAGTCCGGTAGGTCATCAAAGGACTGACTGCGGGCACCGGCGAACCACTGCCAGTGCTCGGTGAGCGCTACGCTCCCGTCCAGGGCGACACCGGTTCCGTCACGGTCGGCGTCGCGCTGCACGACCCGGCTGAAGCGAAACAGCGACTGTTCAATGGCGATCACCGAGCGCACGTCGAGGAGGCTACCGGTCGCCGACAGCTGCCAACGATCGGCCTGATAGCCGAGGCGCGCAAAGAAGCGGCGGGTTTCGGAACCGTCGTCGATGTCGCTCTGGCTTCCACCCGCCGCGAGTTCCCAGGTGCCGCGGGCACTGTCGATCAGCCAGTACGCGCTAGCCGACAGATCGGTCGAGCGGCTAACGTCATCGAAGGTCGAGCCGTCCAGCGCGAGCCCCGTTTGATCGAACTCGCCCTGGCTTGCAAACAACGCAACACCCCAGCGGCTGGCGTCGAAGCTGTAGCCCACACCGGCCGTTTGGCCCGAGGCGTCATCGATACCCGTCGAGAGTTCCAGCGTATGTTGACCGGACGCCTCGGCGAGTGCCGGGGTCGCTACCAGAATCGTCAGGGCGGCAATGCGCCTTAGAAGCCCTGTGGTGTTTGTCATGACGGACACTCCTCCCAAACCGTACCGCTCATTAAGGTGCCGATCGCAATGCTGATCACAACGAAAACCGGGGGCGCTGAAGCGCCCCCGGTCACGATGGCAGCGATCGATTGCCTTTATCGATAGCCTTAATCAACAGTCTTACTCGCCGTCTTCCGTCGTGCGCTCACGCGTCGTCGTGAAGGTCTCTGATTCACCGGCACGGTTCGTCCGCGTGACGGTCTTGGTAAACGTCTGGCTGTCCCGGTCGTAGAACGCGTTGGTGTCCTTACTGGCCGTGGTGCCATCCGCGAAGGTCTTCGTACCGTTGCGGGTAAAGCCCGTCTCCGGATCGTAGCTGCCGTTCACGTCCGTGCTGGTCTGGTTGCCTTCAGGACCGGTGCGAACGGTGCGGCGGCTGTAGCTCTTGTTCTCACGATCCACGTCGACGACCGTATCGCGCGATGCCGTACGACCATTTTCGCCGGTCCAGGTGGTGTTGCGTTCGAACCCGGTTTCGGTGCGGGTCTGGCGCGTGGTGCGCTCGCCGGAGCGGAAGCGTCGAGCCTCGCCGCTGGAGGCGCGCTGAGCGCGACGATTCCGAATTTCGGCAGGTGCTGCCGCTGCGCTGGTCAGCGCCGGGAGTACGTTTGCCGATGCGACCTGGGCCGCGGGCAGTGCGGCGACAAGAGCACTGGTCAAGAGTATTGCTTTGATGGCGGGACGTTGCATGAGTCGTTCCTCGTTTAACCGAATTCTGTCTGGTCTTTAGGGCCCCGGTGGGGGCACAGGTCATACAACGCGTGGCACGCTCCGCGGTTGACACTTCTTAACGAAAAAAAACACAGTGCGACGGAAGCGCACCGGTCAGGTCGAAGATGATTGTCCCGTTGCTTTACACCGACGATGTGGAAGCGCTGGCGCAGTGGTTGGTCACGCACCTCGACCTGCGGCTCTATTGGCAGTCAACGGGCGCTGGCGAGTCGATTGATCATGCGGAACTGCGGCTCGGCGAGCAGTACCTGTCACTGAATCGCCGTCGGACGCCCTACGATGAGGTTGGCCCGACGGTGCTGGGGTTGCGCTACGGCGATCGGGAGACCGTAGAGCGGCTGTACGCGCGCGCCCTCGACTGGGGTCTGCCCATCGCTATGGCGCTGACGGAGAGTTCGGTGGCGTGGAGCTTTACGGTTGCCGATCCGGACGGCAACCATTGGTGGGTGCATGCCGAAACCGGCATGCTCGATGAGCTGCGTCCGGACTGAGTTGCTGCCGGGCTGCTCGCTAGCTGGCCGCTAGCGGAGTTCCAGCGGAGGCAGCAACAGAGTCGTTTGCGGGCGGCCGGGTGCTTTGCGGCGCACCGAAGAAGTCTTCAACAATGCGATACAGCGACGGTACGAGGATCAGCGTGATGAAGGTCGCGAACAGCACGCCCCAGGCAAGTGACACAGCCATGGGCAGGAACGGCGCTGTCGCCGGCGTACGGCTCATCATAATCGGGATCAAGCCGACAAAGGTCGTGGCTGACGTCAATATTATCGGCCGAAAGCGGGTCACGCAGGACTGGAGAATCGCGTCGTCAATCGCCATGCCCTCTCGTCGGCGACGATTGATTGAGTCAACGAGCACCAGGGATGCGTTTACGACAACACCGGACAGCGCGACGATGCCTAGTGCAGAGAAGAAGACCAGCTGAACGCCGATGATCCAGTGCCCGAAGATGGCACCAACGGCGCCAAAGGGAATCACGCTCATGATCACCAGCGGTTGCAAATAGCTTTTTAGAGGGATCGCCAACAGCATGTAGATGAGGATCAATGACAGCACAGAACCTGCTGCAAGCCCCGCCATAGCCTTTATCCGCTCTTCCTGCTCGCCGCCAAGATCGAGAACCAGCTCAGGAAACTGCCGCTGCAGCTTGGGCAGGACATCCGCAGTTAGCGCGGCGGTGACTTCCTCCGGCGACGTTGTTGCGCGATCGACGTCGGCGTAGACCTCGATCTGGCGCACGCCATCTCGGCGATCGATCTTCGAGTAGCCGCGGGCAAGATCGAAGCGCGCAACACTCTGGAACGGAACTTCGGTCCCGTCTGGTGTCCGAATGTACATGTCTTCCAGGTTACCGATGGAGCGGCGCTCGGCCTCGGGCAGACGTACCATGACCCGAACATCGTCCTCTCCGCGTGCGACGCGTTGCGCCTGGGCGCCGTAAAACGCCGCCCGTACCTGACTTGCCAGGCCGTTCATGGTGATACCAAGGGTGCGAGCTTCGGGCAGCAGCGTGAGTTGAATCTCCTGCTTGCCGGAGCGAAAGCTGTCGGCGATGTCGAACACACCATCGTAACGCGACATCTGTGCTTTCATCTCTTCCGCTGCGATGCGCATCTCGCGGACGTCGGTGCCTCGGATCTGATACTCGACGGGGTTTCCGACTTTGAATTTTTCTGCGTCGAACTTGAGAGATACAGCGTCTGGGATCGGACCGACCATATCGCGCCAGCGACGAGCGATCTCTTTGGCGCTGTAGTCGTTCCGCTGATCAAGCGGTAGCAGATCCAGCACGACCTCAGCCAGGTTACTCTGACCGGCGCGCTCCTTTAATCCGGGGCCGTCCCGAGCCACCTTAACCCCGATGCTGATCAACACGTTCTGGACGACGTCTTCCGTAAGGCCCAGCTCTTCGGTGAGCGTTTGATTGAGCCGCCCAGCCGCTTGTTCAATCTGCGCTGCCGCCCGCGCTGTCACCGAGCTCGGTACTCCCTCGGGTAGCTCGAGAGTGCCGTACACCTTTTCGCCCTCAACGGCAGGGAAGAAGCTGAACGTTACGCGATTGCTGGCCAGTAGCGCGATGGCGACGATGAGGACGCCGAGGCCCGTAGCCGCAGTGGCATAACGCCAGGATACGGCGGTGCGTGCGTTGGGTGCGTACACGTCGTGAGCGAAGGCTTCCAGTGCCCCTGCCAACCTTGATTGAAAGGCTTCCCAGCGGCGTCCGAGCGCGGAAGTACTTGCCGCTCGGCTGCGGTGACCGAGATGGGACGGGAGGATCAGTTGTGACTCGATGATGCTGAACGTCAACGCGATCATGACGATCCAGCCAATGTTGGAAAAGATATCGGCGAGTCGACCTTCGACGAGGATCAGCGGAAGGAATGCGGCAACGGTGGTTAGTACGCCGAAGATCACCGGCACGGATACTTCCCAGGTGCCATCGATCGCTGCCTGGATTGGCGATTTGCCCAGCTGCTCGTGCGCGTAAATGCGCTCGCCGACGACAATGGCATCATCAACGAGAATGCCGAGCACCAGAATAAATGCCATTACGGCGATAGTGCTGAGGGTGATGTCGGCGAACGGAAACACCGCGAAGGTGCCCAGCAGTGCCACGGGAATTCCGACGGAGACCCAGAGGGCTAGCTTCAACTGAAGGAACAACGTAAGGATTATGAGTACGAGTAGCAGGCCACCCAGGGCATTGCCGTTCAACACCGCGAGGCGCTCCTTCAGCTCGGCAGACTGATCGTCCCAGATTTCGTACTCGATGCCTTCGGGCAGCTGGGCTGCCTTTTGTAGGAAGTATTCGCGCGTTTTGTCCGCGATTTGGATCAGGTCTTCATCGCCAACCTGAGACACATTAATCACAACCGCGGGTTTGCCGTTGAATCGCGCACTTAGAAAGCCCTCTTCGAAACCATCATTGATGAGCGCGATGTCGCCGAGGCGAATTTTCGTACCGTCAGTCTGGGTGAGGAGTACGATGTTTCTAAACTGCTCTCCGGTTTCTGCTTGACCAGTCGCGCGTATGAGGATTTCGCCGGTTTCCGTTCGAATCGTTCCGCCGGGCATATCGAGGGACGAATTCCGGATTGTGTCGGCGACCCGCGCCAAAGTGAGGCCATACCGGCGCAAGGCTATTTCCGGGACTTCGATGGCCAGTTCGTAGGGTCGGACGTAGCCAAGCGTGACCTGAGAAACACCGCTCAAGGAAAGTATCTCGTCGCGTACGTCGCGCCCCAGCTCTTTTAGGACCTTTTCCTCGGCGTTGCCGAACAAGGCAATTTGCATGACGCGCTGAATGATGGAGACCTTTCCGACGATGGGTCGCTCGGTCTCCGTCGGGAAACTGTTGATTCCATCGACCAACGACTTGATTTCGTTGAGAGCAACTACTTGATTGGCGTTGTATTCGAATTCGACGAAGACGCGACAGGAACCTTCCAAGGCGTTGGTCCGAATTTTTTCAATGCCCTCGACGCCTTCGATCGCTTCTTCGATGCGCACACACACAGCCTTTTCCACTTCGAGTGGGGCGGCACCTAGGTAGGGCACGGAAATACTGACCGCCCGGGTATCAATGGGTGGAAACTCTTCCTGCTTGACGCTGAACGCACCGACCAGGCCGGTCACGATCAGCAGGATCATGAGCAGGTTTGCCGCTACGGGGTTGTGCACGAACCAGCGGATTGCGGTTTGCATGGGTCAGCGCGCTCCGAAGGACCGTGCAAGGGTGAGAGGCTCAGGATCGCTGATCGGCAGGACCCTCATGCCTTCCACGACGGTCTGTATCTGGCTTACACATACGCGGTCGCCCGGATCCAAGCCGTCTTCAACGAGCAGCAATTCATCCTCAATACGCAGCGGGGTGATGGTTCTGAATCGGAGCCGGTTTTCAGCATCGACGGTTATGACGCGGTTGTTTTCTCGTAAGGCGGACCGCGGCAGGACGTAAACTCCCTCCACCGTTCTTCCTTCGATCGTTGCGTTGACGAACAGACCGGCGGTTGGTGCGATAGGCCCCCTTGATGCGTCCAGTCGAGCGACCAGGTAAAGCATACGGCTAGTGCGGTCTATCGCCGCTTCGGTCCGTGTGATTCGGGCTGTCCAGTTCAGCTCGGTGCCACCATAGCTGGCAGCAATGGTGGCCAAAGGCCGGACAGCGTCCGCCAAAGTACCCCGGGCACCTAGGGGCAGATCCAGAAACGCGAGCTGTCGATCGGCTAGCGGTAAGCGTACTTCGACGTCGCTTTCAGAGTAAAAGTCGGCGATCGCGTTCCCCCGGGCGACGAACTGGCCAAGGTCTACATTCTCGCGCTCAAGCAGACCATCAAAGGGCGCCCGCAGGGTCGTGCGCTCGAGGTCTAGCTGGGCTTGCTTGAACGAAACCAGCGCTTCGTCGTGCGCCGCTCGTGCCACACGTAACGTGCGCAGGGCGGCTTCCAGCTGAGAGGTCGCGACGAGCTGCCGTTTAGCCAGCTCTGTCAGTCGCTCGTGCTCAAAGCGTGCGTTTTCCAGTTCCGCCTCTGTTCTTTGCACGCTGGCGCGAGCACGCGCAGCGTTGTTCGTGTAGTCGCCTGCAGCAATGCGCAACAAGGGTTCCTTTGCTTCGAATCGACCGCCGGGGGCGAAGTTGGGAGACAGCCACTCAACCCGCCCGGAAACTTCCGGGATGATCTGAGTCTCTCGGGCGGGCTCCACCGTACCTTGAGAACGCACGGTTAAGGTGACGCGCTCCGGTTCGACTTCAATGACCCGTACCGAGAGGGGTACCGGCTCCGGCGCCGAAGGCTCCAACTCCTCGGCCGTGACGATGAGCGTCGCGGCGATCCCGACAAAACCCAAGACAATTGCGCCGGGGATGAGTAACACCTTTTTCATAACGCAGCCGCCTCCGGGCGTGGTTGTTGTTCAGCCACTTTTGCTGCGAGAAACGCGCGCATGATGGTCTCGCGGTTTAAGTTGGTGAAGCCCTGCAGGCTGACGCGCAGTGCAGCAATGTCGCGTGTTGCCAATGCCTGGTCGAGCTGCAGGTAGTAGGCCGCGTAAGCGGGGATGTCGAACTCTTCCTGAGCGTAGCTACGCAGCGGCGCCATGCGAGGGGTCAGCTGCTCGAGCAGCGTGCGCGCGATCAGCTGGCACACGAGGTTGCCGCTGGTTTGCATGAATGCGCCAAGCAACTGCAGCCGAGCCGCCTGATGAGACTCAATGTCTAAATTGCCCTCAGCAAGCGGTGCCACCAGACGTCGCAGTTCGCTGATCTGATGTGCCGTTGCATTAATGACGGCACTTTCCGCAGCGACGCGCATTAGCGCCGCCATCACCTGCAGGATCTCGTCGACAAGTTCGGCGTCCGGCAGGGAGCCGCGTTGAAGGAGGTGGCCAACGATATCCAGGCTGGCCGCCTCAAGCGCCTGGACGCGGGCGCCGCCGGGCTGCACCTGGGCCAGCCCGAGCTGTTCTAGGCGTTTCATTGCTTCCCGAACGGCGCCGCGATTGGCCGTAAACCGGGCAGCGAGGTCACGCTCGGAGGGCAGGCGGTCGCCGGGCCGATAGCGACCGGATAATATTTCTTCGATCAGGATGCTGCTGATCTCTTCGTGCTTCGTGGCCATTGCTCTGTGATGGTCTAACCAATTTGGTCTGCCCATACTAGGCATGTGCCGGAGAAATTCCAGTGAAGCGTTACCTGAAGTAACACCGTGATGCGCGAAAATCGGACTTTTGCTGCCAGGTCAGGGACTTAAGCGTTGCTTCAGGCGGCTGGTCTAACTATTCTTGCCAGTGAAGATGTCGCTAGCGTTCGCGGCGTGCGCGTCTCAGGGCGCGTGCGGTAATCCACCGGCGGCCAGCAAGCGTATTGGCCGGTCTTAACCCGAGCGTGCGGCAACATCCCCGATCAATCAGAGGATAGGTTTTATTAAGAAAGGCGATGGAAAGCGCGGCGCTCGCTCGCTGCTCAATGAAGACATTACGGCTCGACAGGTGCGCTTGATTGGTGCATCGGGTGAGCAGGTGGGCATCGTGTCCCGCGATGAAGCCCTTGGTGAGGCTCGAAAAGCCACGCTTGATCTTGTACTGATCGCCCCGGACGCAGAGCCGCCAGTTGCCAAGATCATGGACTATGGCAAACACCTCTTCGAGTTGAAGAAAACCAAGGCCGCGCAACGCAAAAAGCAAAAGCAGATTCAGGTTAAAGAAATCAAGTTTCGCCCGGGTACGGAAGACGGCGATTACAAGATCAAGCTCAGAAACCTGATCCGCTTTCTCGAGGATGGGGACAAGGCAAAGGTCAGCCTGCGCTTCCGTGGCCGAGAGGTTACGCACCCGGAAATCGGCATGCAGCTCATGTCGCGAATCGAGGAAGACCTGAAAGAGTACGGCGTGGTAGAGTCCGCGCCCAAATTTGAGGGTCGCCAAGTCATCATGGTTCTGGCGCCCCGCAAAGGGCGAAAGCCCATGGCCCAGGCGGAACAGCAAACCGCCTGAGCCTCAGCGCAGCAGGGCACGCCGTTGTCCAGCGGCGCCTTAACGCTGGCTGAAATTGCCTCGGGTTGCCCGGGGCTCCTGCCAGAGAAACGGCCAACTGCGGTTGGCGACCTCGCGACCAACGTTCGTGCACGGATTTACCGTCGGCGGATGGTTTGGGCGCAGGTAGAAGTAAGAGACTCACAATGCCAAAACTTAGAACGCATAGCGGTGCTAAGAAGCGCTTTCGTCGTACGGCGAAAGGCTACAAGCATCGGCAAATGAACCGAAATCACATCCTTACCAAGAAGAGCAGCAAGCGAAAGCGTCAGCTTCGTGGGTTGGAAGACGTCGCGGCCGCCGATACGGCACGCCTAGATACCATGCTGCCAAAGAAAGCGAGGTAAGGATCCATGGCACGAGTAAAACGAAGCGTCGCTTCCCGGGCGCGCCGCAAGGGCGTGCTCAAACAGGCGAAGGGTTACCAGGGGGCGCGCAGCCGCCAGTTCAAGGTTGCCAAGCAGGCCGTCATCAAAGCGGGCCAGTACGCCTACCGCGACCGGCGGCAGCGTAAGCGGCAGTTCCGTGCCCTGTGGATCGTGCGTATCAATGCTGCTGCACGGCTGCACGACCTGTCCTACAGCCGATTCATGGAAGGCCTGAAAGCCGCAGGAATTGAAGTCGACCGACGCGTCATGGCGGACCTTGCCATGCATGAGCCGGCGGCGTTTGCCGCCTTGGCGGAACAGGCGAAAGCTGGACTCGCTGCGAAGGCGGCGGCCTAACCCACTCGCGGCTGACAGGGGCGAGACACCATGGACCTCGATGCGGTTGTTGCCGAGGCAGAAGCCGCGATCGAGGCGGCAGCGGATGAGCGCGCCCTGGATACGGTGCGCGTTCAATACCTCGGCAAGAAGGGTCAGCTTACGGCGCTGCTGAAACAACTCGGAACGCTTGAACCGAGCGAGCGACCGCAGGCTGGCGCACGCATTAACGAGGCAAAGACCCTAGTCCAAGCCAAGCTTGGCACTCGGCTCGAGGCACTCAAGACGGCGCTCCTCAATGCCAATCTCGCCAACGAAACCCTAGATGTCACCCTGCCGGGGCGGGCGGCGCCCGTTGGTGCGCTACACCCGGTCACACAGGTATTGGAACGAATTGAATCGATTTTCGCCGGTGCTGGGTACAGCGTATTCGGCGGCGATGAAATAGAAGACGATTACCACAACTTCGAAGCCCTCAACATTCCTTCGCACCATCCTGCGCGGGCAATGCATGACACGTTTTACCTCGGTGACGGTCAGCTGCTGCGTACCCATACGTCACCGGCGCAGGTGCATGTCATGGCGGCACAGCAACCGCCAATTCGGGTGATTTGCCCGGGCCGAGTGTACCGACGGGATTCCGACCTCACCCACAGCCCGATGTTTCATCAGGTTGAAGGACTGGTTGTAGACGACGGCATCAGCTTCGCGGATCTCAAGGGAACCGTGGACGACTTTCTGAAGCGCTTCTTCGAAAAGGATCTCGCCGTTCGGTTTCGCCCGTCCTACTTCCCGTTCACCGAGCCGTCGGCCGAGGTCGATGTCCAGTGTGTGCATTGCCTTGGTAAAGGCTGCCGCGTCTGCAGCCACACCGGGTGGCTCGAAGTCGCCGGCTGCGGCATGGTGCATCCGAATGTGCTCGCCATGGCGGGTATCGACAACGAGCGCTATACGGGCTTTGCCTTCGGCTTTGGCGGTGACCGTCTTGCCATGCTCTATTACGGGGTCGACGACCTGCGATTGTTCTTTGAAAACGACGTTCGGTTCTTGAGCCAATTCCGCTGAGCAGCGACGTCGGAGACAAGCTATGAAATTCAGCGAACACTGGCTTCGGCAGTGGGTTGATCCCCGGGTCGATACGGATGAACTCGTGCAGCAAATCACCATGGCGGGGCTTGAGGTCGATGCTGTCGAGCCCGCTGCCGGTGTATTTACCGGGGTTGTCGTCGCGCGGGTCGAGCAAGTCGACAAGCACCCGAACGCTGAGAAACTGTCGGTCTGCATCGTCCACGACGGTACGGAAGATCACCAAGTGGTCTGTGGCGCGCCTAACGTACGTCCTGGCTTGCTTACCGCCTTTGCCCGCGTCGGCGCTGTGTTACCGGATAACTTTAAGATCAAGAAAGCGAAGCTGCGCCAGGTCGAGTCTTTTGGCATGTTGTGCAGTGCCGAGGAACTTGGGCTCGGAGATGACGCCGACGGCATCATGGAACTCCCGGGCGATCTCGCGCCGGGCGCGGATCTGCGCCAAGCGCTTACGCTCGACGATCGTTCCATCGAGGTCGATCTGACACCGAATCGCGGTGATTGCCTTTCGTTACGTGGGTTGGCTCGGGAAGTCGGTGTGCTGAATGGATGTGAAGTCACCCCAGTTTCCATTACACCGGTTGCGCCAACGCATGACGGGGTGTTTCCAGTCCGGCTTTCCGAACCGGAGGCCTGCCCCCGTTATCTGGGCCGGGTGATCCGCAACGTGGATCCGTCGCGACCGTCACCGCTGTGGCTGAGCGAACGGCTGCGTCGTTCCGGATTGCGCTCCATCGACCCGATTGTGGACGTTACCAATTACATCCTGTTGGAACTGGGACAACCGCTGCACGCATTTGACCTCGACCGACTCAACGATTCGATTGACGTGCGCTACGCGCAGGCCGGTGAATCACTGACCCTGCTGGACGGTAAGACCGTCTCGCTCGATGAGCAGACGTTGTTGATCTGCGACGGCGGCTCTCCGGTTGCTATGGCGGGTGTCATGGGCGGAGCGCAAACAGCGGTGAGTGAGGCCACGCGTCACGTGTTTCTCGAGTGTGCGTTCTTCGCACCGCTCGCCATCGCCGGTACGGCGCGGCGCTACGGAATGCATACGGATGCATCCCACCGTTACGAACGAGGCGTCGATCCGGAACTGCAGGCTGAGGCCATCGAACGCGCTACGGCGTTACTGATCGAGATCGCCGGCGGCGAACCGGGCCCCGTGTTTGCCGCCGTTGAGCCGAGTGCGCTGCCCGCGCGTGCTGTCGTGACATTGCGAGAGTCGCGCCTTAACCGCCTCGCCGGTACGCCCATCGCAGCGACCCAGGTGGATGAGTTGCTCGAGCGCCTGGACTTCAGGGTCCAAGAGCGCAACGCAACCGCCGACGGCGTGGTCTGGCGCGTTCAGGTACCGAGTCATCGTTTTGATGTGTCGATCGAGGCGGACCTCGTTGAAGAAGTCCTTCGTATCTTCGGCTACAACCGGGTTCCGACACGCAGGCCCACTACCGAGTTGCCGTTGGCGGAAGTTACGGGCCGAGAGACACCGGTGACGGGCTTGCGTCGCCAGCTAACCGCCAATGGTTTTCAGGAAGTGGTTACCTATTCCTTCATTGATCCCGAACTTCTCGCCGCCGTTGATCCCGACTCGACCCCCATGACGCTGGCGAATCCCATGTCGCAAGCCCAGTCGGTGATGAGGACTACGTTGATTCCGGCGTTGCTCGACGTGTGGCGGACCAATCGAGCGCGCCAGCAGCAGGGGTTGCGGGTGTTCGAGCTTGGCCAGTGCTTCAAGCCGGCGCCGGCCGGGGGAGATGGCGATGCGGCACTGACTCAACCGCTGATGCTCGGCGGACTGTTGGCCGGCGTCCGGGACCCGGAAAGTTGGTTCGGAAGTGCGGCAGAATCCCTCGAAGGCACCGGCGTGATTGCTGGAGCGACGGATTTCTTCG
Organism: Pseudomonadota bacterium; assembly: GCA_039198065.1. Taxonomy (GTDB): domain Bacteria; phylum Pseudomonadota; class Gammaproteobacteria; order Pseudomonadales; family Azotimanducaceae; genus CALHVX01. The sequence goes on along the minus strand of JBCCTU010000007.1, from coordinate 151,086 downwards.
ATCTGAAAGGGGTCGTTGAGCGTCTGCTTGCCTGGCAGGGCTTTGATCAGGTGACCTTCGCCCGGCTTGCCGACGACCCAGCGCTCCATCCCGGCCAGGCCGCGACGGTATCGGTCGCAGGTCGGCTCATGGGGCGGCTGGGTCGTGTTCATCCCGCGCTCGAGGACTCCCTCGATCTTGGCCAGCCCGTATTCGTGTTTGAACTTAACGCGGAGCAGCTGTTGGCCCGGGACGTACCGAGCTATCGGCCCGTGTCTCGCTTCCCGTCGGTGCGGCGCGATCTCGCGTTGATCGTGGGTCGAGAGGTGCCGGTTGCGCGGGTGCGCGATATCGTCGTCGAAACCGTCGGAGCGCGCTTGGTCGACTTCACAGTCTTTGACATCTATACCGGCAAAGGTATTGAATCTACTGAGAAAAGTGTTGCTGTCGGCTTGACGATCCAGGATTCTTCGGCGACGCTGACTGATGCAGAAATCGGGGTGATTGAGACCAATGTGCTCGAGGCGCTGGGTGAGAAGCTCGGGGCCAGACTACGAGCTTGAATCGACGAACCCGTGAAAATGCAAGCGGTATAAGCGAATCGTTGCCGTGGATCTGATCGTGAAAAACGATAGCCCGAGCCGATTGTTCGACTACAAAACTGACAACGTCTGCGGCACACTCTCGATCGGTAGGAGGACCTGGATGAGCGCCTTAACGAAAGCGCAGATGGCCGATCGACTGTTCGACGAGCTCGGTCTTAACAAGCGCGAAGCCAAGGAAATTGTCGAAATGTTCTTCGACGAAATCGGCACGGAACTCGAACAGAACGAGCAGGTAAAGCTGTCGGGCTTCGGCAACTTCGATCTGAGAGAGAAGAACGAGCGTCCTGGACGCAATCCAAAGACCGGCGAAGAAATTCCGATCAGCGCTCGACGCGTGGTCACTTTTCGTCCGGGCCAGAAGCTGAAAGCACGAGTAGAGGCATATGCTGGATCCCGGTCAGAATAGCGAGCTACCGCCGATCCCCGGGAAGCGCTACTTCACCATCGGTGAAGTGTCATCCCTCTGCGACGTGAAGCCTCACGTGTTGCGCTATTGGGAGCAGGAGTTTCCACAGCTCAAGCCCGTCAAACGGCGCGGCAATCGACGGTACTACCAGCGTCAGGACGTGATTGTTATCCGTCAGATCCGCGCGCTGCTCTACGACCAGGGGTTCACCATTGGCGGTGCGCGTCAGCGACTTGAGGGCGATGACGCAAAGGAAGATCAGACGCAGTTCCGGCTGCTGGTAAAGCAGATGATCGTCGAGTTAGAGGACGTCCTTAAGGTCTTGAAGGCCTGAGATCGATCTAGCCGCTCAGCTGGTAATCGTCAGTCGAGCCACACCAGTTCATCACCCACACGCACGTCGCCAGGCACGGCGACCGACGCGTAGATTCCGAAGTCACCTCCGAACCCCGTCACGAGCGTACGCATGATCTTTGGGTCTTTGTCGAGGTCGGCGAAGGGCAGGGTGGTCATGATGCAGCGCGGGCATGGGATTTCGAACTTGAGCTCGCACGCACCTAGTCGAGCGCGCCGGCCTGCAAACTGTCGTTCGTCGTCATCGGTCTCAATCACGAGGTTTGGCCGGAAGCGTCGCATGTCGATTGCGACCTGATCATCGACCCCAGCGTGCGCCTGTTGCACGCGAGCCAGACTTCCCGTGGTGCACAACAGAATGGGATAGGCGTCGAAGTAGGTTCCCGGCGGTGATTCGAATTCGGCGAGTTCGGGCGGGAACACCGATAAATCCGGTAACGGAAGGTCATCACCGCGAGCGAATAGGCGTCGAAACTCCTGCTCGGGATCGCTCAGTATCGGTGCACCGCGGCGGTAGTGATCTTCATCATGCGCAGGCTGTAACGGCCAGAGCGTTACTGGGTGATCGAGAGCGGCGCTCAGGGTCTCATTGATGTTTGGATCGTTGGATCGGTAGGTCTCACCGTTCGGTAGAGTGATCGTCGCGTTCAGCACACGACCGACGCCGGCGGCCATGGCAACGTTCGCGTTCGCATCGTAGGCGGCGGCAAAGTGCATGAGCTCGTGCAGTACCTTGGCCCCTCGTATGCCACCCCGGGCCTCGTCACGGACCGCCCAGCAGCGGTCTCCAGCAACGCCGTTCGGCAACAGGGCGGATTCGCCTAAGGACTCGCCCTGCAGCGACTTAACCGGGTAGCGGTGGATGGATGCGAGGCTCATTCTGGGTTAGGACATCCGTTCTGCGATGGTGCAGTAGAGGTCGAAAGTCGCTACGATTGCATTCTGCCATTCGGGGCGTAGCGCAGCCTGGTAGCGCACTTGACTGGGGGTCAAGTGGTCGCAGGTTCAAATCCTGCCGTCCCGACCATTTCCTGAGGGCCTGCAGTCCGCTTCGCGCAACATCAAAGACACCGAGTCCGCTGGCGAAGCGGTGCTTCGCCTGACTACGTCTTCGCGGCCTCGTCTGCCGTCCCGACTCCCAACCAAAAAACCAAGCTCCGCACGAGTTGCGGATGCCTGGGTCCGGCTTCTTCGAAGTCGACGCGCACAGGCGCACGCGGGGGAACCGGATCAACCCGCTTCTGTCGGCTTCGCGCCTCTATTGAATCGCTTGTTAAACTTAGCGATGCGTCCATCGGTCTGTGAGATGCGCTGCTTGCCGGTGTAGAACGGGTGCGAAGCGCTCGATACGTCGATCGTCACGTAGGGGTAAGTTGCCCCTTCATAGTCGGCTGTGCGCTCCGTCTCCACGGTCGAGCGAATCAGAAAGTACGCATCAGCCGTTGTGTCGTGAAACAGAACCTTTCTGTACTCGGGGTGAATTTCTGGCTTCATCGGGTGCCCTCAGTTTTGAACAAGTTTACACCACAGAAAGCCAGGTTGTGGAAGCGACCCGCCTGAGGATTTTCAGGCGACGGTACAGTTGAGAGGATGGCCGTCGGGTAGGGCTATAGTCAAAGGGAGATACAGCGAGGACCTGATGGTCCGTATCCTGCGGGAGTGCGATCAAAGCACGGTCGCAGAGGCCGTGAAGACGCCGCTCGCGGAGCTTGGGCCCTGCTCTCGGTTGCGCGAACAGCGCTAAAGTGCACCTTTCGCCTCCTCGAGAAGAACGCTCCCGTGTTGAAGGCCATGCGACGGCTCTTCGGTCTATATCCGTGGTGGGGCTATCGACGGATCCAGGTTCTGCTTTAACGAGAAGGCTTCGAGATGAGTCTGGATCGTGCCTACCACCTCTGGCAACGGCGGGGCTGCAAGTGCCGAAGAAACGCCGCAGGCGACGTTCAGAACCCGCAAGACCTCGGCCTCTGCCGGAAGGGGCCCAAACGACTCTGGGCGTACGATTTTGTCCTCGATCGCTACGACAACGGGGCGCAACCGAAGAGATTTTCGATAATCGATGAGTATACGCGCGAAGGGGCAAGCTGCGCCCTATGCGCTCGGGCAACGGCCCGGAGTCCGTCTCGCGAGCCATCTTAAGATGGCTAGCGAAACATGGCGTCGAAACAGCTTTCATAGCCCCCGGTACGCTCTGGCAGAATGGCCTGGAGAAATGTTTCAACCGCAAGTCCAGAGACGAATGCCTGAATCTGGAGTGGACCAGAAGTCAAGCAGAGGCAGGGGTATTCATTGAAGACAAGCTTCGAGAGTACAACGAGGTTCGACCACACGCTAGCCTATGCCAAAGGACGCTGGATGAGTTCATCAACCAGCTATGTGAGGCGCAGCCTAACCGCTAACTCAAACTACAACTGGTCCGGAGAAGCCAGGCAACTCAGTAGCTCGACTTATGTTCGGCGTTGGGACGATACGGGTCGTCATGCGTTGGCTAGACGTGTTTGGAGTTCTAGCGGCCTAAACGAATGCGGCGGCGCAGCCCAAGAGAGAAGGACGGAACCGAAATAGACGCGCCTATTTTCTAAGTGTCTCTTGCATGACGTCTTCCGCAGAAGGATGTAGACGCGTCCTGATGCTCTTCACCGCGGTGTTACCGGAACCGAAAGTGCCGCTATACCGGCTAAGACTTCTGCGACAGATCGATGGTTTCTAGAAGCGCGCCTCACCCGTATTTCCTCCAACTCGTAGGTGATCGCCAGAAAGACGATCTCGAAAAGTGCCGAATCGTGCTTTGCGAGTTTCGATGGCTGCAGTTAAGCGGGGTGACTACAAAAGGGCGCAAGAGTTGCTGAAACGCTCTCGGCAGAGGCCGCTACCGAAATTCTTAATAGACGGCAAAGTGACGAAGCACTTGCCGTACCATGTTGGCAGGGCTTTTCTTAACTAGGCGCCTTGATTTCGATTTGCCGGCGTTTCTGTTTTCGCGCACCAAAAAATGGTAAGTGGAAAAAAAGCGGTACGTACCTTCGAGTGATAACTGTCAAAATAAACGTACAGAATAGATGTTGCTCGGCTGTTGAAGGTGTAGACCCACCGGAAAGTAGCGGCAGCTTTTGTGTCAGCTATGTGCGGTCGGCTCGCTTAAGGACACTGGGATGATTAAGTGGTCTTGCCAGAGCGGAGCCAGTGCTAGTCCACGGAATTTGACCGCCTGCCGATTGTTTCAAGCGCAGCAAAGAGTTGCTCCTGATCCTCGAACTCTGAACCAGCCTCCACAAGCCGCGCGGATCGACGAAAATGCAGTACCGCCATCTCAGGCTGAGCTGCTCGCTGGTAGGCAACACCCAGATGGTACTGAAGCTCTGCTTGATCGCTTTCCAGCTCGACAGCTCGTTTTAGTACTGAAAGCCCACAGTCGAGATCATCTTCAAGAACACAGATCCAACCGAGCGTATCGAGGAAGAACGGTTGCTCGGATGACTCAAATCGCGCGGCTAAAGAGCGCGCCTGCGCGAGTTTCTTAGGTTGTTTGGCGTAAATCAGGGCCAGATTGTTTGCGGCAACATCGGTTTCCGGAGCGAGCTTCAAGATGTGCTGGTAGAGTTTTTCGGCGCGCTGGACGTCACCAACCTGGTCAAGCAGTGCCGCGAAACTGACCAGCAACGGAACGTCATCGGGGAAGGCGTTGCTTCCGTCTTCCAGCGTTGCCAGAGCAAGACTAACCTGCTGATTGCGGACCTGCAGCCGTGCAAGATCTACAAATTCGTAGCCGTGCTGCTCACCGCTCTGCAATTGATTGCTAAGGAATGTGATCGCATCATCTAACTGCCCGGCCCGAATATAGGTTTCAACCAGGCCTGCAGACATCTGTCGGGAACCAGGAAACTGACCCACGAGTTGCTTTAACAAACCAATCGCCGTAGCCGGATCTCCTCGTTCGCTCGCCACCATGGCGCGGTACCAGGGGGCCAGTTGAGGCAACCGTTCCCGAACGTCGGGTTGTTGCGCTAAGCGCAGCGCACCTGACCAGTTTCGATTCTGTACTCGAGCACGTAGCAACAGCTGCAGGATTAGCTCGTCATCCGCCGCATCCGCTTCGAACGGACTTAGCAGCTCCTCTAGCTGAGCGAACCGTCGCTGCTGGTTTGCAATGAGCGCGAGCGACTTGGCGGCGGAGCTGTTGGCGCTGTTCAGAGACAACGCTTTACGAAACGCGTCCTGTGCCAGCGCAACTTGATCATCAGCGAGATGCGCTTGACCCAGCAACACCAAAGCGCGGTCGCTCTCTGGACTCTCCGCTAGTAGCACGTTGAGGTGCAGGACTGCGGCCTTAGGGTTGCTCTGTGCAAGCTGCGTCTGCGCCATAAGCAGCTGTGACTCAGGGTTTGCGGCATCGACTGTGAGCACTTCGTTCAGGTGTGCCAGCGCATCCTCGTATTCATGCTGCTGTAGCGCCTGACGAGCTAGTGCGTTCCTGGCGACGAGTGCTTCTGACTGTCCCTCGAACTGTTCGGCGATGGCCTCATACGCCGCCGCCGCGTCGCCGAAGCGCTGGCTGTCTCGATAAATCGAGGCGAGCATTAGGCGCAATTGTGGCAGCTCGGGCTCGGCGGCAACCATGTCTCCGAGGAGCGTAATGGCTGCGTCCGTATCCGCACGTGAAACGATTCGGGCCAAGAAGAGTTTTGCCTGCACACTTTTGGGGAATTGGGCTGCGGTCGCCTGCATGACCTGCGCCGCAGCCGCGACAGCATCTTGCGCCAGATAGTGCTCGGCGAACTGTACACGGTAGGCCAGCGTCTCTGGGTTCTGTTCAATCACTCGGTTGTAGATCGCGGGAACGTCTTGCAACCGCTCTTGCTGATGGGCCACGCGTATCTGCATCAGTGACAGCGGGGCATGAACTGGAAAGCGATCTAGCCCCGCTTCGATCTGCTCCAATGCCCGCGTGAAGTCTTGGCGTTGCATTTCAAGTGACGCGGCCAGCACAAAACTCTCTCCGTTCGAATGCTCCGAACGCAGCAGCTGATCCAAGAGCCTTGCTGCAGGTAAAGTCTCCCCTCGGACCAGCAGCTCCGCAATCTGCAGGTTAAGCGCCTTGGTGTTGTTCGGCTCCGCACGAAGTACTCGATCGATGTTTTCAGTGATGGACTCATCGTCGCCGCTCAGCAGCAACAGCTCCGCACGCCTGAGGTTCGCAGCGACGTGATTCGGTCTGTATTGAAGGATCTTGCGTATGACGTTGCTCACCGCCACCAGGTCGCGCTGTTCCTCGAAGATCTGCATCTGCAGTTCTAGGGCAGGAACGAGCTCTGGGTCTAAACGGGTCGCGTTTCTAGCTTCGATCAGCGCTAACTTTACTTCCCCTGCGGCCATCCGTGTTTCCGCCCTTTCCAGATAGGTAGGCGCATCCTCGGGGCCTTCCGCGCAGCCCGAAAGCAGCATGAGGGACATAGCGAGTACAGGAAAAGGTCGGCTCATCATTCAGCGTCTGTTGATGCGAAACGTATAACCGCGCGTCCAGACACGCGGGTGTTAGTCATAGTGCATGGGAACGTACGCAGGCCTTAGTTCTTTTTGTAATCAAGTAGGTCGTCATAGGGATCCCGCCTCAGTCGAGACCTTCGCACCGCCCCGCAACCCATTCTGCACGTCGAAAAAATGCACCATACTTTCCTATTACACTTTCCTTACAAGCTGATTCAAAACAGTTGGCCTCATTTCTTGGGGTAAAACGTATAGACAGTAAGAGGCAGGTGTCTCGACACCGAACTCTCGATTGGCTTCCGCGTTGTCAACGGATAGACGCAGCAGTTCCATACAACAACCGATCAGCGAAGTAGTTGCTCCTGGAGCGACAGAGGAATAACGAACTATGAAGTACCCAAAGAGTTTGGCGGCACTGCTTGCTGCCCTAGCGCTGTGTTCAGGCAACGCTCACGCGGCCAAGGTCGAGTACGAAGCCACGTTCGTTGGGCCCTCAAACACGGCCGGTAACGAAATATGGCGCTACGACTATTGGGTTACTAACGACGATCCAACCGCTGATCCGATCGAGAACTTCTCTGTCCTTTTCCCTCTCGATAGTAACTACGTGTCGATCTGTGACTCTTTTGAACCTTGTTCCACTAGCGCCTCGTCAGATCCTATTGAAACAGACGCATTCGACAATTTATGGGACCCTGTAGCTCTACGAATCGATCCGGGTCTTTCGGCAGACGGAGAGGTCAATTACGACTCCTTCTTTGCAGGCACTGATCCGATACCTTTCGATACTGAACTTGGCGGCTTCTTCGCACTTTTCGAATGGGATGCGGGCGGTGACGATCCGGGCTCTCAGCCCTTCGCGGTCTTTGACTCTACATTCGCAGTAATCGCTGAGGGCTTTACGACACTGCGTGGAGGAGACGTTGTGCCTCCGGTTATGTCCGCGGTTCCGCTTCCCGGGACGGCCTGGTTGTTTTTGACAGGTCTAGCTGGGTTTGGGCTATTGAGACGGCGGCTGGTAGAAATCAGCCAGCGAACCGCGGCCCTAGGCTAAGGCAGGGCACGAAGCCTGCAAGTGGACTGCTTAGACAAGCGGGCCGTCCTCGATGGCAAACCAGTTTGAATGGGGATCATGTCGGTGAACCCCATGCGCTGCGGCCGCATGGTCTACCGTAAGACTCCGCTCCTGGTCAACCTATGCCCGCCCTCGCTTGAGTTGGATAGTCTCTTCACCACAGCTGAGCCGTGACCGGGTACATTTTCTGGCCATCGATCCGGACTAGGTTTCGAGGCACCCTGGAGCGTGCTAGACCCATCTAACGAACACAGGCCCGTTCTAGAGGTCAGGCGAACTCCGGAGGGCTTTTGTGGACTACTCCCAGCAGGGTGCGCGTGAGGAGTCTAGGTTACAGAGGTAGTCAGATCTGCCGATAACTGTGCTGTGAAACTCCGTAAGCTCACCTTGGAAGAACAGCCGCCGGTGCTGCTCGCCCTTTCGGGCGTCCTAGGCATTGGACCGATGGCAATCTATCGCCTGTTGGAGGGTAGCTACGCAGTTGCTGTGGTCAATCTGCTTGCAGTGCTCTGCTTCCTGAGCATTGTCAGCTTCGTTTACATCAAGGGCTCGGTGCGAGTTCCCAGCGCCTGTATGGCGGTTGTTGCCATCGTCACGGCGGTCGTGTCGGTCCGCATTAAGGGTGGCGCCCAGATTGTCTGGATGTATCCGGCAATCGTCGCGCTCTTCTATCTTTTAAAGCCCAGGGAAGCTGCGCTGACAGCAGTACTTGCTATAGCACTGGTTTTTCCAGTGGTTCTCGATGGGCGACAGTTCGGGGACGTAGCGGTCTTTCTGATTTCGCTCGCGGTGACGATCTGCTTGTCGGTGGCCTTTGCGACGTTGACGGCGGCGCAGCGCCGCGAGTTGCACGCCATCACGCTTACCGATCCGCTCACCGGCGCCAGCAATCGGCGCGCGCTGGATGCGACCCTGGATCAGATGATCAGCCAGGCCCAGGGAGGCGACCAGCCTTTCGTCCTTGTCATGCTCGATCTGGACCACTTCAAGTCGATCAACGACCGATACGGGCACAAAGTGGGTGATGCGGTGCTGCGTGATGTCGCGACAACAATCAAGGCCAACATTCGGCCCGGGGATGCCTGTTTCCGCGCTGGTGGGGAAGAGTTTGTGGTGGTTACCGCTCTCTCGAACCTCACGCAAGGTCGTGCACTGGCGGAGCGCCTTCGGGTTGCGATTTCAGAACTGGACAATGACGCCAGCGACGGTTCTCCACGGTTCACGGTGACTGCCTCCTTTGGCCTGGCCGAGTATCGCGCCGGTGAAACCCGAGACGGGTTGTATAAGCGCGCTGACGACGCACTCTACGAAGCCAAACGCCAAGGGCGGAATCGGCTGCACGCATGCGAGAGAGGGGTCAGCGCCAGCGCGGCCTAAGGAAGCTGGCGTAACTTGCTGAAGCGTCCCTGTGTCTTTCGGCGCGGCTGCGGAGCGTCGGGAAGCCGGCGGACTTGATAACTGAGTGTGCTAGCCGTTCGCTTGACCGGCTGACCGCCAATGACCACGCCGTAAACCCCCGGCTTGAGTGGAACAGATAACGCGAGCGAACCGCGCTTGCTTCGCGCAACGGTACGCCCCGAGTCATCGATCAGGGTGATCGACAGGTTTCGCATCTGTTTAGCCGTCGGTGCGTCTATGCGAATCTCGTGCGTTCCGGCTCGGGTAACCGGCATCAACCGCAACGCTCCGGCGTCCCGGGGCAGGCCGCGCTGACCGGCAAACACATGTGGCCGGCCCGAGAGCGTCAACTCGCCCCGCGGGTCCATCAGGTTGCAGCGTAGGCAACCCACCTCGGGCGGACGTGGGCCAGGAAAGGCGGACTCGAGCCGCTCCATGAACCCAACCAGCTCGCGCTCCGATGGCAAGGCACTGCCCGGTTTCGGTACGAAGTTGCCGGCTGGGTCTTCGCCGTGCAGCCAAACGTTCAGCTTGTAGAGATTGTCGTCTACGGGCGTTTGCCCCTCGACGTTCACCGCCAGCGGGCCGCGCAGACTGCCAGGGAATTCGGCCAGACGGTAGTAGCGATGCTGCTCGACCCCTTCGTATTCGACGTCGATAAATTCAAGTGCCCTATGCACGCCTTCCAGCGCGAGATCGCCATAACCTCGCAGCGTTGTGAGACGCAGCCGAAGTTCAGTAGCCGCTCCAGTGCCTTCGTGAGTCAGCCAATACGTGTCCTTGTCGGGCTGCGGGCTTGCGGTCAGCGGCGTCACGATACTGCCACTGCGTTGTGTCGGGTTCGCATCCAGAGCGATCCGCCAATGCGGATGCTCAGAGGGCAGTTCGTGATCAGGAAGCATCAGATCTTCTGTAATTTGCGGGTAGCCCAGCGCTTCGAAATCCGGAATGTGCCCACGAGCAGCCTCGCGCACCGCGCCGTACGGATTTATGACGTTGCGTCGGTACGGGTCCGGTGCGATGTCTGGATGGGCTGCGCTGTAGGCTGTCGATTGCAGGATGTCACGAATACGAGCAACGATCTGCAACCGGTCATGCCCGCCAAGATTGGCGCTGCGCGGATTGAGTTTGGGACTGAAGGCCTGCATCAGACTCACGACGCCTGAGACGTAAGCGGCCGCGGGGCTGGTGTCTCCTGAAGGCGCCCAAATGTCGACGCGATCGCCGTGGAAGTCCGCATTTGGCAAGCCGTCGGAGCGCGCGAGCGCACCTACGGCGATCACTTGATCAACCGTCGCTGGAATGATGCCCCAGGCGCTTACATCGGCATCCTCAATCGGCGTCAGGTCGAGTGACTCCTGACCCAATTCTAAAGGCCTCCAGAGGTTGCCCGCCGAGGCGATAATCGGCACGCCTCTTTGGCGTGCGCGCAACCCGGCGGTCTCGTGCTGACTTCGCAGGCTACCCTGGAACGCGCTGTTGGTTGCCGCGCCGAGGCAGAGTATGTCCTTCAGTCTGGGTGTGAGTAGATGAAGGTAGCTCGACACAGGATTACCTGAAAATGGCGTGTGCGTTGGACTCAGGCAATACTGCAGGACGCCCTCGGGGGTGCACAGGTTGCCCGTAAATGCGCCCTGCCATTGCAGCTGACACGGGATCCCTGCACTGATGCTGACTAGTGTCGAGCCGTCAGCGACGGCCCGATCAATGGTGGCGTCCAGATCAAACAAGAAGCCGTTGACTTCGGGGAACTGGTACAGGTTCGGTGTTGCCACCTGGCCAGCAATTCCGGCAGGCCCACCGTTGCCGATGAGTGCGGCGATGCGGTTCTTCATCCGATTTCCGTGCCACCGGTAGGGTGAGTTACTTGGGTCTTGGGCAAGCGCGTTCATAAACCCGCTATAGCTGCCCAGGGGGCTGTTGCAGGCAAACTGGGGCGATTGAGCTACTCGGTGCCGAACCTCACAGGCGCGACCAGGAGGGCGGGAGGCGCCGTGCTCAAAGCCGATGTCAAGGACCGCGGGGTACACGCGCTGTTCGTCGACGTCGAAGATCGCTGTCAACGACCAGACTGAGCCGAGCCGGAACACCCCGCCGTAGTCGTGTGTATCCGACGCAGTCAGATCATCGTTGAGTGCTTTGGCGGAGAAGCAGATCAGACTCATGAGCACGCCTAAGGTCAGCGCGCATGATGTTGAGGCAGCGGTTGTTCGCATGTGAGGTTCCCATTTCCGTAACCGCAAGTGTTGCGATCGATCGCTCCGTTAACACTCCCCTGTATTGGTGAGTCGCCCATGATCGATGGGTCGGCGAACTTTGACCCGACCAGGCCCTATTCGCGATCATTGTTAGCAAAGTTCTTGGGGTATCGACATGAGCGACAAACAAACAGCCGCACCAGAATTTGTTTCGCTAGAGGAAGCTGCGGCAATGACCAGCGGTACACGGGTCACCTTTATTCCCGGGGTGCCGGCACTCTACGCCGAAGCGCTGAAAAACATCTGTTACGTAAAGGGCGTACCGCTCATTCGCGCGCTCCATCCCATGATGGGCGTCGATGAGACCACGGGCGAAGACCGCCAGGCTCGGCTCTACGAGCTCACCAGCCAAACGAGCATTCCCACGATGTTCCACAACAAGGAACGTCCTCGGAACGTGTGGATCGAGCAGCTTGCTCTCGCCGAACGACTCGGAGCGCCAGACTCGCCGGCACTGTTGCCCGAGAACGTCGAACACCGGCTAGAGGTATTCGGACTGTGTGCGGTCATCCTCGGCGAAGACGGTCTGGTGTGGAACATGCGAATCCTTGCCGACAGCCCGCTGGCAAAGAAGTACGGCTACAGCGCTGAATCGAGTGCCGCGGCGCCGAAGAAAATTGCGGACACCCTCGCGCTCATCGATCGCCGCCTGGCGTCGCAGGAAGCCGTGGGCTCGCCATACCTCGTTGGGGATTCGGTAACGGCCGCAGACGTCTATTGGGCCACCATGAGCATGTCTGTTTTGGTTCCCCCGCCAGAAATCATGCCCGTGACGAAACAGAACAAGGGGATGCTGAAGTACTTCGCGCTGAATCAGCAGATCCCTGCTATCGCTGATGTCCTTACGGATCGCATCGAGCGGCACCAGCGCTACATTCTCACCACCTATAGCGAAACGCCGGCAGTGCTCGGGGGAGATCTACTCTAACCGCAGGTGCTCAGATCGACCGTGCGGGGAGAACGGTCCCGGCGCACTCGCCAAAGCCGATGGAAACAAAGCCCTCACGCGCGCAGCGACCCCGGAACGTCACAGCGTCGCCGTCCTCTAAGAAGGTGCGCTGTTCGCCGCTGCGGAGCGTGAGCGGTGGGTCGCCTCCGTCCGTCAGCTCAATCATCGCGCCCTGGCTGGCCGGTGTCGCACCGGACATCGTGCCACTGCCGAGCAGATCACCGGCTCGAAGGTTGCAGCCGTTGACCGTGTGATGCGTGATCAGCTGGGCCGCTGTCCAAAAGGCATCGGCATAGTTGCTCCGCGACAGGCGTTCGGGTGTCCAGCCGTTTTCCCGCATCGATTGCGTCTGAATGAATACTTCGAGCTGGACGTCAAAAGCGCCCTGCGCCGTGTTCTGCACTGACCGGAGGTAGGGCAACGGAGGTGGGCGCTCCGCGGGCCGTTGAAACGTTGTACGGAATGGCGCAAGTGCTTCGGCAGTGACGATCCACGGAGATAACGTTGAGGCGAAGTTCTTCGCCAGAAAGGGTCCCAGGGGCTGATACTCCCAGGCTTGGATGTCGCGCGCAGACCAGTCATTCAAGAGGCACAGTCCGAAGATCTGCTCATCGGCTTGATCTATCGGGATGGGTTCGCCGGGCGCGTTGTGCCCGCCGATGAAAATGCTGATTTCGAGCTCGTGGTCGAGGCGTCGGCAGGGTTCTACGACCGGTGTGGGCTGCTCGGCACGCTTGAACTGACTGCGGGGCCTTGGAAAGCACTGGCCGCTGACGTTTAGGGAAGAGCTGCGTCCGTGGTACCCGAGCGGTACCCACTCGTAGTTCGGCAGCCGTGGCTGGTCCGGGCGGAACAGCTTGCCGATGTTCGTCGCATGGTGGATCGAGGTGTAGAAATCCGTGAAGTCGCCGACGGTCGCGGGAAGCGCGAATTCGAGCTTGGCGCGGGGAATGAGGCAGGGCGCGACGGCAGACTGCTCCGCCGCACCGACGCTGAGGAGATGGCTGAGATCGCGCCGCAACGCGCTCCAGATCGCCCCGTCCAACGCCATGAACTCGTTGAGCCGGGTGCCCTGACAAGCGTCCAGCCCTTCGGAGCGGAGAGCGCCTGTTCGTGCAAGTGCGCGAAGGTCAAGCGCAAAGTCGCCGATCGCCACCACGCAAGCGCCGACGTGCGACCCCCAGCGGTAGATTCTGGATGGGGAAGTCGGTGTCGGTGTTCGCGGATGTGACCCAGCTCGTGAGCGTTGGATCGTGGGTGTCGTTTAGGTGCATCTATTCGGGATCACTGTGTAACCAGGCAGCGTGCTTGGGTGCACGTTTGGTCACCGCCCATTCATCCAGCATTGGTTCGGCGACCGCCTTGAGCTCGCGAAGCTGCTTCGCGGTGCCTTTGTTGGCTGCGAGTTCGAGGCGGTGACCGTTGGGGTCGAAGAAGTAGATCGAATCGAACACGCCGTGGTCTGTGGGGCCGAGGACGTCAAGTCCCGCGGCCTCGAGGCGTGCCTTGTAGTCCAGCAGCTCGTCAAAGCGCTCAACCTCGAACGCGATGTGTTGCACCCACTCCGGCGTGTTTCGATCCCGGTCCATGGTCGGCGCGCTCGGCAGCTCGAAGAACGCCAGCACGTTTTCCATTCCGGCGTCGAGGAATACGTGCATGTAGGGATCGTTGGCACCGGTTGAGGGGACTCGGTCTTCGGCGATAGCGAGCTTAAAGTCCATGCCAAGCACGTCACGGTAGAAGTGGACGGTTTCCTTTGCTTCGTTGCAGCGATAGGCCACGTGATCGATACGCCGGATGGTCATGCGGTGGCCCCGTGCTCGCGACGGCTGAGCTGTTCCCGCTCGATCGATTCAAAGAGAGCCTTGAAGTTTCCTTCGCCGAAGCCTTCGTCGCCCTTGCGTTGAATGAACTCGAAAAAGATCGGACCGATCATGGTTTCGGAGAAAATCTGCAACAGCAGCTTGGGTTTGCCGTCATCGATGCGACCGTCTAAGAGGATTCCGCGCCGCTTGACTTCCGCCACGGGCTCGCCGTGGCCCGGGAGGCGGCTGGCAAGCATGTCGTAGTAGGTGTCCGGTGGCGGTTCCATGCACACCACGCCCTGGGAAGCGAGGCGGTCCATGACAGCGGGGAGGTCTTCGCACCCGAACGCAATGTGCTGGATTCCCTCGCCGTTGTATTGCAGCAGGTACTCCTCGATCTGGCCTTCCGTACTCCCGCGCCCTTCTTCATTTAACGGAATTCGAATCTTGTTGTCCGGAGCCGTCATGGCTCGGGAGAGAAGGCCCGTTTCTTCACCTTGAATGTCGAAGTGCCGCATTTCTCGGAAGTTAAAAAACTTTTCGTAGAACTGTGCCCAGTAGTTCATGCGACCGCGGTAGACGTTGTGAGTCAGGTGGTCGATGACGGTCAATCCCAGACCCTCGGGGTAGGGATCAACGCCGTCGATGACTTTGAAGTCGATGTCATAGATCGAGCGTCCGCGTGCGTAACGGTCAATGAGGTAGATCGGTGCTCCGCCGATCCCCTTAATGGCTGGGAGTCGCAGTTCCATGGGACCGGTGGCGATTTCCAGCGGTTGAGCACCGAGTCGTAGTGCCCGCTCATAGGCGTGCTGAGAGTCTGCGACGCGAAAGGCGAGGCCACAGGCACAGGGACCGTGCTCCTCCGCTTCGTAGTACGCCAGGCTCTTTGGCTCGTAGTTGACGACGAAGTTGATGTCGCCCTGCCGCCAGAGGTCGACAGCTTTTGAGCGGTGCTCGGCGACGCGTGTGAATCCGAGCCTAGAAAAAACGGGTTCGAGGAGACCTTTTTCTGGGGCGGAAAATTCAACAAATTCAAATCCGTCCAAGCCCATGGGGTTGTGGTTCATGCGCGCGCTCTCAAGCGTTCCGTCGATGCAGGCATTTAACCTGATCGGCTGGGCAAGAATTCGGCTCGATCACCTCTTGAATGGCGCTAAAATAACGGAAAGTGCCAATCGAGGGCTATAAAATAGGTGAAAACGCTAGATAAGACCGAAGTATTGATACTCCGGTCGCTGCAGGAAGACGGCCGCATGGCAAACGTACAGCTGGCAGAGGTTGTCGGTTTGTCGGAATCGCCCACCCTTCGTCGGGTCAAGCTGCTCGAGTCCGCGGGGACCATTCGCAAATACGTCGCACTGCTCGATCAACGTCAGCTGGGCCTTCAGGTAACGGCGTACGTCAGTGTGCGCATGGAAAAACAGCCGGACCGTGAACAGGACGACTTTCATCGGTGCGTGCAGGACGAGCCGCACATCGTTGAATGCCACGCGATGAGCGGCGCGTTCGATTTTCTGATGAAGGTCGTGGTCCGAGACATGGATCATTTCTCAGACCTGATCATGAATGAAATTCTCAAGTACCCGGGAGTGGCTCAGGTTGAATCCTCCTTCAGCCTTAAATCCATCAAGCACTCGCACCAACTCCCGGTTGCTGAGCGTTGAGCCGCTTTGTTCCTGCGCTGCACCTAAGACGGTCAAGCCGGCCGCGGCGTTACGATCGGGAACCGCCTAGGGAAGCTGTCAAAGAGGTTCCGAAGACTGAGCAACACGGAGCCATCCCCGTCGATCTTGAGTTCGCCCTCCTGGAGCAGGGAGGCCGCATCGGTCAGGCCCATCATCAGTCGTTTGAATTGCAGGCTCGTGGTCGTCAGGCTTGCCGCCGCAGCGTCTTCCTGACGCTTCGGGAACGCGTGCAGCACGCTGTTGTTCACAGTCAACAGCCACGGCTCGCCTGAGTCGGTGAAGCGAAGGTTGATCGCCAGCTTGATGCCCTCGGCCGCTTCCGGTAGCAAACGTACGGCCATGAGCTGGAACACGTTTTCGAGCGGCATCCCCCGGGCGATCCCTTCACTGGCGCCATAGTTCGATCCCTCGGGCACGCCCTCCCGCAGTTCTTTGGCGCCGCTGAGATAGAAATTTCTCCAGGGTGCTGATTCCGCCTGATAGCCCAGTTGTTCGAGCGTATCGGCAAGCAATGCCCGCGCGGGCTGATGCTCCGGATCGACCATCATGATGTGGTTGAGAAGCTCGGCGACCCATCGGTAGTCACCTTCGTCGAAGCACGCCCGTGCTCGGTCAACGATTTGATCCTTACCGCCCATGGCGTCGATGTAGCGGGCGCCGACCTCAGCGGGTGGCAGTGGGTGCAGCGTACTTGGATTGCCGTCGAAGTACCCCAGGTACTTTACGTATACGGCTCGGGTGTTGTGATGCACGCTGCCGTAGTAACCGCGGTTGTAAAACTCGTGATTCAGGGAATCGGGCAGCGCCACTCGCTCGGCGATCTCTTCTTTGGTGTAGCCCTGGTTCGCCAGTCGAAGGGTTTGATCGTGAATGAACTTGTAGAGGTCCCGTTGCTTCTCGAGGTACTTAACCGCCCTTGCTTGCCCCCAGATGGGCCAGTGGTGGCTGGCAAACTGAATCTCCAGTCGGTCGCCAAAGAGATCGATGCTTTCGTTGATCTGCGCTGACCAGGCCAGCGCGTCGCGAACCTGCGCCCCGCGCAGCGTATACACGTTGTGCAGATGGTGCGAGGTGATCTCCGCCATGCACAGCGCCTTGTACTGCGGCAAGAAAAACACAAACTCGGCCGGTGCTTCGGTACCCGGCGTCATTTGAAACTCGAACTCCACTCCGTCGATCACGCGTCGTTCGCCGGTAGCCTTGATCGTATCCGTTGGTACAACGAACCCGGTACTTCCCATGGACAGTGCGGCGCCGAGCCCGGTCGTCACAAAGGCCTGCGGCCCCGGCCGCAGAAGATTGCCGTACATGTAGGTGGCGCGACGATTCATGACGTTGCCTGCGAGCACGTTTTCGCTCAGCGCTTCGTTGACGAAGTGTTCGGGTGCAACGACCGGTATAGAACCGCCAGCGGCGTCTTCGGCGCTCAGCACGCCGTGGATGCCCGCGAAATGATCGGCGTGGCTGTGGGTGATGACGACGGCGCTGACTGGCCGCTTGCCCAGGTGTTCGTTGGCGAGAGCGAGGGCAGCTGCGGACGATTCCGAGGAGGTGAGCGGGTCAACGACAACCCAGCCGCGTTCACCGCGGATCAGCGTCATGTTCGCGATGTCGAACGAACGCACTTGGTAAAGACCATCGCACACTTCATATAAACCGTTGTGCTGAGCGTTCAACTGCGCCTGGCGCCAGAGGCTGGGATTTACCGTTGCCGGAGGGTCTTGATTGAGAAACTCGAACTGGCTCAGGTCGTAGGTGGCCTGGCCGTTTTTCTTACTCAGCGTAAGCGGCTCCAGGGATGCGATGAACCCTCGTGCGGCGTCTTCAAAGCTGGTGCGCTCACCAAAGGGCAGTTCGGCCTGGACGCGTGCATTCGCTGCCTCTGTATGGTCAGAAGCAGGTTTTGCGTGCTGCTCAACGACGTTCAGCGGTGTGTAGTTCATTCTCCCCCTCCAGCACGGTGGTTCTTGTCTTCCGCGTTCGCGAAACCCGAGCAGGGGCGACGCGGTCTGGCTTGTTTTATACGATCTTCGTATATAATATACGAACATCGTACAAAGTCTGTTGCTCGCCTTGCTTTACGCTACGTCTTTAGCCTCGGCGATTGCGATCGTTGGCCGTGTCGGCTTAGCTTCCCTGTTCGTTCTTGGCGGCATCAGCAAGTTGCTGACCTACGAAGCAACCTCCGAACGCATGGCCACGGTAGGCCTGCCGCTCGTTTCGGTTTTGTTGCCTTCCGTGATTGCGCTCGAACTGACCGCTGGGATCATGGTAGCTGCGGGCAGTCGTTACCTGTCGGTTGCTGCGATTTTGCTTGCTGGGTTTACGCTCTCGACTAATCCGGTGTTTCATGATTTCTGGAACGTTACCGGCCAGCGTAGCGCGCTTGAGCTTTCGTTGTTCTTTAAGAATCTCTCTATTGCAGGTGCGTTACTGTATGTGGCTGCGGTGCCGGTGCTGCGGGGGGACGACGCGTGACGGCGGCAACGGAAGAAATGCTCTCAGGCATACGGACGATCCTGCGGACCTTTACCGTCGATGAAACGCGCTTTCCTCCGGCAGAGGGGCGCATCAAATACAATTCCATTGACTTTCAAACCCTCTACTTTCTAGAAGCCACGCCCGGTTGCAGTAATGCTGAGCTTGCGCGGCATTTGGGCGTGCGACCCACGAGCGCGCAGTCGACGTGCGATCGTTTAATTAAGCGCGCTTTTGTCAGGCGCGAGCCCAGTGACGCCAATCTGCGAGCGGTGGCGCTTTTTCTCACAGAGGAAGGGCGGTCGGTGGTGGCCGCGATCAAACGACAAGATCTGGCGAACTGCGAGCGGATGCTCGCGGCCCTGCCAGCGGGTCAACGAGCCACATTCGTTACCCAAATTACTCGTATTGCCGACTCGCTTCTCGACGGCTAGGGCAAGCGAGTGTTCGCAATCTTTGGACGATGCCGAGGGCATCAGCGGCCATGACTCATGCCGACACAGACCTATCCATGGATCGAAAAACGGTGTCGCCAGGCGTGTTGATGCCGACCCTCAGGTTTCCGTGCTCGTTGGTGGTCGGTTCGCAACCACGGTTTCGTAGAACTTCTTGTACCCGGCCGTCATCGCCCGTGCACAGTCACCTGGTGTTGCTCTGCGCCCGGCATCTCGACTGCAGGGTCCATTCATAACCTCGGGCATGTTTTCTTCCACCCATTGACGGGCTTCGTAGTAGATCGGCTGGTCGTTCGAGCTCGTGTTGATGGCCACAATCTTGGCGTCGTTGAAGGTGAGCGCAAAGGTGTCGGTTACGTCGAAGCCGGTTTTCAGGGCCTGCACCGGGTCGTCCTGTACTGTAACGGGACAGATGACAAGCTGTGCGCTTTCTGCCGTGCATCCGGGGCGCTTAAGAACCTTGTAGTTGCCGCCCTCGGCCCAGCCCTGATAGTCAGCGATACGGGGTTGCGACGGTCCCGCGGCTTCTAGGAAGGGTGCCAGGCGTTCGGCATCGAACGAGTAGAACGCGTCGATCATCGCCTCTGCCGTTGCCGTGTTCGCTGCGATTAGTGCCGGGTCGTTGGCGTTGGGTGCATCGATGTCCGGTAGCACGTCCCATTGAACCCATTCGATTTTCCGACCCGGGTAGGCCACGTTGTCGAAGGGCCAGGCGTCATCAATCCACTCCTGTACCCACTCGTAGAGTTCGGCATCGAAGCCGGCATCGTACTCGGCCTTGGTAACCCACAGCGAAACCGTCGCGTCGTAGCCGGGTTTAGTTGCTGGCCGGACGTACACACAGCCGCGCTCGCGGCTTCCGTCCGGCGTAAGTACGCCGTACGCGAAGGACGCTCGACGCTCGAAACGCGCCTGTTCGGTTTGCATGTCGAGGATGGCGTCGTCGCGGTCCAGATCTTTGGTCGGCCAGCGATCGCTGCGGGTAAAGGTCTGTTGCAGGTGCTCGATCGAGGACATGTATGCCGCGTAATCGATGTCGGTGAGGTCTGGTCCCAGCGGCACAACTTTGAATCCGTCCGTTTCCACGTTGACTGGAACCTCGAAGTCGGCGGGAACCAACAGCGGCTCGGTCGCGGCGGTTTGCGCGGGCATCGCTTCTGGGCTTGCGGCGCTATCAGCCTCTGGGGGTTGCGCTTGCGTTGCGGCTGGATCGGGCGAGCAGGCCGCGAGGGTCAGGAGTAGGGCGCCGGTTGCAAGGCTGCGCGCACGACGCAAGAGAACGCGCGGGTTAGGAGTGGTCTTCATGATCTCTGATTCCGTTGCTCGATGGGGAACGATACTAACTAAGTCGATGACGAGGCAGGTCCCGCTTTCCCGTACCTGCACTCCCGCTCGAACTACACGGCTAGGCGCCCGTACCGAGAGTTCAGGTGTTCACGCTGACCTAAGCAAGCGTAAGCAGGCTGAAGTAAGTGGAAGCAAGGGTTGTGCCGAATGGCTCTGGGGATTTCGCGGTGCAGTACAACACGGTTGGGGGCGCTTTCGCTGCGCGTTACATCGGCGTCGTGCACTGCTGACCAAGGCGTCGCTCCGTAGCTCACCTTGCTTCAGAAATTCTCTTTCGCATAACCAATAACTCTCGCAACTTATTGATATTCATATTTTTACTTGCCTCGGTTTAATCTTCGAGACCTGATCGATCCGCGGTATTTCTCTGCCGCAACCTGCGCTTACAGGGCCCTGCTAGCTGGGGAGTGTGGGGCAGTCAGTCCCATGCACTACGCCGTCGCTGCCCGAACTTGGTCAGGCCCTCCGTATACTGGCGCTTCGCTTGGTGCGGTTCGTGTCCCGCAAACGGAACATGGGGGAGCGCAATGTCGAAACGGGTGCTCGTTGCCGGTGCTACTGGCGTTGTTGGGCAGAGTGTGCTGCACGCGTGTAGCGAAGCGGATCTCGACACGCTTGCGCTCTCGCGCCGCGTGCCACGCTCAACCTATGGCAGCTTGCACCGCTCGGTGGATCTACTGTCCAACGACGCCCTGAAGCAGATCGTGGGCGACCTTGCTGGGGTGACACACCTGGTTTATGCGGCGCTGCACGAGGAGCCGGGGCTGGTTGCCGGCTGGCAACAGGCGTCCCAGATTGAGGCCAACGACCGTATGTTGCGAAACCTCCTGGGCGTTCTTCGCGCCGACGGCAGCCTGAAGCATGTCACGCTGTTACAGGGCACAAAGGCCTACGGCGCGCACCTGCGTCCCATTGATCTGCCCGCTCGGGAGAATCGCTCGGAGCACGCGCACGACAACTTCTACTGGCGGCAGGAACAGGCCTTGCGCAGCGCGGCTTCCGCCGACGGATTTAGCTGGACCATCCTGCGTCCCCAGATCATCTTTGGTGGTGCAACCGGTGTTGCGATGAACCTCATTCCCGTACTCGGTGCCTACGGCGCGCTGCTGCGCAATCGCAACGAACCCTTACATTTTCCCGGTGGCCCCAGTGGAGTGCTTGAGGCTGTGGACGCCGACCTGCTCGCTCGCGTTGTGCTCTGGGCGGGGTCGGAACCCGCCGCACGCGATGAGATCTTCAACGTCACCAACGGCGACGTGTTCAGTTGGCGCGGCGTGTGGCCTGTAGTCGCAGAAGCGCTGGGCATGGCAGCGGGACAGGACAGACCCCAATCCGTCGCTGCAATGCTGAACGCCGCGGGCGGGGAGTGGCGCACCCTGGCAACGTCGTACGGTTTGCGCGAACCGGATCTGCAGGCGCTCCTCGGTGAGTCTCATTTCTATGCCGACTTCACCATGGCCTACGGGTTCGGCGACAGTGTCCCACCCCCGGCCATCGTGTCCACGATCAAGCTGCGTCAGGCCGGCTTTTCCGAATGTATGGATACGGAGCGCATGCTGATGAAATGGCTGCGCCGACTCCAGGCCGAGCGGCTGCTACCGCCACCCTGACCGGTGTGCTTAACGGGTGGAATCGAACCTCCATCGCGCATTCCTTCTCGTGGTCCTTTCTCATGGGCAATCCGCGAGCAGTCCGCTATCCTTTACGGACAGTAACCAGCTGTGTCGCCGGTTCCTTGCCCTGGCGCATCGCCAGAGGAGGCGTTCGTGGATCACGGGTCTCGGATTCTCCTGCTCGAAGATGATTTTCGTCAGGCCGCTGCATTGCAGGCGCGCCTTGAAGCCGCAGGCTACGTCGTTGACGTCGTCGAGCGCGCCGACGCTGCGATCACTCGCTTGCGAACCTTGCACTACGACCTCCTAGTCACAGACATTTATACCGACCAGCCCGGACGAGGCGGTCTATACCTGGTAGGCATGATCAAACAGGCCATCGACTACGGCTTGCCGGATCTCCCGATCATTGCCATCACGGGCGCCAGCGCGGTCCGCGGCGCTCATCCCTTGAGCGCCTATCTCGAACAACTCGGCGTGGATGCGTTTCTGGTAAAGCCCATACGTCCGCTCGAGCTCGAACTGGCGGTTGAGCACCTGCTGACCCCGGCTGAGCCCTGAGGCCCAGCGCCAAGGTGTGAGTGTTCGTGCCTAGAACACGTCGCGTATCCACGCGGCTGTGCTTGGATGCGAGAAATAGTTGGTGTGGTGCACGTCCGCGTTCGTTCCGAAATCGAGCACCTGCGATTTTGGGATCGTTGTCGCCGCGCGCGCGTCGGTAAGGTCGGTCATCGAGGTCAGGTCGACGACCAAATCGTTTTTACCCGCAAAGACCGTGTCTGCCGCCGTGTTGATCAGTTGGTCGCGGCGGAAGTGGCGCCAGAACTTCCAGCCAACGTCTTCCGTTTCGAAGTTAGATTGCACGAAGTAGTAGCGCTCCCGGACCTCGGCTATACGTCGACCCGCCTGCAGCTCGAGGTTGTTTGAGGTTCGCGACATGGCGTTGAGCCCAGGCACGAGGGCAATCGCAGCGTCGATGGCGGGAGACTTCACTGCCAGCGAGGTGACGGACGTAACGACTTGGAACAGCGTCGAGACGATGCCAGCTGCAGGAAACACGGCGCCGGCCCAGCGAAGCGGGCGCGTAACCAGCGCGTCGGTGTAGCTCAACAGGAGACTCAAGGTTGCGCGAATGTTGGCCGGAGCGGCAAGGCCGGTGCCGTTCAACGGTGCGCCAACGAATAGCGCCCGTCGCCGGGTGGCGGGGCCTGCATCGAACCCTTCCATCCACCAGCGCGTGACCAGGCCGCCACGGCTGTGACAGATCACATCGATATGGGCATTGGGCAGCGCCCCGAGTTCTTCGTGCAGTCGCCGCGCGTTGAGCGCCGGGTTCAGGCCTAGCGTCGGATGGTCAAAGCCGAGGATGCGGTCGTAGTGGGTCGACATCCAGGCGTACAGCGTTTGGCGTTCGGCTTTACTCAGGTTGGCAAAGCCGTCGAAGAACGACGGTGTTTCCGAAAAGGTGCCGTGTACGAACAGCAGTATCTTCGATCCGTCGGCCACGGGACCGCGCAGGTTCAGAAACCGGGCGCGAGCCGTTTTCGGGTTCAGGCTAATCTCACGCAGCGCGCCGAAACGCCGCTTGTCGAGGGCCAGGTAATCGTTGCATCGGACATCGGCCGCCCGCAACGCGGCTGAGACATTCGATGGCTCAAGTTTTGGCAGCGCCACATCAACGAGCAGGTCTGCGCGGGTTCCGCGGGACGAGGCGCGACGGCGCGGTGGAGCCGGTGATCGCGATCGGTTGCGCGAAGGTCCTTCTTCCACGTAACGGACGCCATCTTCTTCAACGATCTGGAGGTGAAGCGACTCCATTCCTGCGCTTCTACTTGACCGACGCAGCTGTTGATCGGTTTCCTCTTTCGAAGCGGTTTCCCACAGTTCGTCGGCGATCGCGGCGAATTCGTTCCCGAGGCTCTGCGTCGACATGGGCCGCGCCTAGGTCGATTGAATGTCTTCGTAGGGGAGGGGCGTGACCCCGGGCGTTTGCTGCTCGGGATCAGTCCAGCCGCGGGCGTTTGGCACGTCAATGAATGCCTGCAGTTCATCGGTTGCCCGAACCCGAGCCCAGCCTTCGTCGAGCGCATCCATAAAGCTGCGGCCACTGGTCATGAACGTTGCTTCCAGTGGCACCAGATCCTGACTCAGGAGCGGGCCATCCCGCAGCCTGGTGGTTGCCTCACCCTGGGGGTAGACCTGGATTTCGTGCGGCCCGAACAGCGCGTTGTCGAAGCGCTCCGCGCTGGCTCGTTGTGCAGCGTCGGTTATAGCGCCCGTGTTGCGGTCCGGTAGCTGCCGTACATAGACCCAGCGGGCGGAGTCCATGGCGTCTTCTGCGTCGCCGACATAGCTTGAGAACTCGTTGAGCCTGAGGTCTGAGCCAGACTGCAGCAGACTCACGTAATAGGCGTGGTCAAGATCGGCTGCGCCCTGAGTCGGGCTGGAGCGCCAGTAGGCGGGGAGGGCGTGGCCTTTCAGAAGAAACACACCCACCCCAATTCCTACGTACTCGAGACAGGCAGCAAAAAGCAGCGTGAGATCGATACAGGTGCCCCGTTTTTCTACCATGATTCGCGACGGGTTGCGTACGCGCTGCGACTGGCGGGCGTAGGTCGGCGGCGGCTCTGTATAAGCCAGTCCATAGTCCAGAATGAGCGCGGACCAGATGGCCTGAACCTGCCGATCGACGAGCGCCGGGTCGCTGGACTGATAGCCTTCGAATCCTTGGGCCGCGTCGTCGGTCAGGGCACACAGGTAGCGCTGGGCGCGATCGATCAGGGCGTGGATTGCCGGATCTCTCGGTAGCACGAAAGACGGCAGCCAGGCCCAGTCGTCTGGCCTATCACGCCACACATCTATGGGCAGCAGCGAGACCTGAGGGGTGTCACGTCTCACGATGGCGCCCTCGTAGCGCACAACCCAGGACAGGTTCGCCCGAACCGTTTCGTTGTACCGGTCCGCACGCCAGGTGAGGGGAATGGTTAGTCGATCGCTGATGTCCATCATGGGACCTTCGAGCAGCACGGTGTGCGTTGCCACCGGCGTGGACCCGGCATGCAGAAGCGTCAGCTCGACTTCGAGCGAAATGGGTTCATCGTCGTTACGGTTACTGACTTGGAACTCCCGAAACAACGGCCGACGATTGTGCAGCAGGGAATAGTTGATCTCTTCGAAGGGCCGAACCGTCAGGGTGAGATCGTCCGGGCTGAAAGGCGCGGTCTGCACCGAGCGTTGTTTCTTTTGAGGTGCCGGCACCGGCGTGCTCTCCGGTTCCAGCAGAGAACGGCGGCTCCAAAGAATGACGCAACTGCCGCGCATCGGAATGGGGTGGTCCTGAATCGTCGCTATAGCGAGTTGGAAAGCCCGGAGAACGTCCTGGTGGCTGGCATAGGCGCGGTAAAACGTGACGAAAAACAATTCCCCGAGCGTGTCGTCGATGAGGTCTTGAAAGCCGAGCGTGTGTGCGCACCCGTGCGCTGTTGCCAGGGCCGTTACCCGCGATCCGGAGTTGAAGGTGTTGCAACTGAACACCTGCGGTCGCTGGGCCGCCGCGTTGATCATTGCTGCAAAGGCCTCGGAGTCCACGGCGGTCGGTCGACGGTCGTGCGACAGGTAGACTCCGTCTCGGACCGAGTCCGAGCGCGAACCGAGAATCTGCGCACCTTCGTGGGTGTCTATACCGGTAAAGTGAAGTACGGCGGGCTCGGCTACGCGAATGGACTCGGTCAGTGTCTCCACGTTTGGATCGCTGCTGGGCGTTGAGCGGTGCAGCTGCAGGTCACTGCCATCGCGACGCATGGCTTCCGTTAGGAGCTCGATTTCAGAGTCGAACGCGTAGCGCTGCGCCAGCTGTCCGGGTGCGGCCTGAATGATCATCGCCTGATTGCTGGTGCTGACCGGTCGGGCGTCGTCGTCCGCATTCAGGTGTCGTATCACTGTCAGTGCTGCATTGTCGTCTATTTCTTTCGCCGCAGCGGTGATCAAGGACTCCCAGGGCATGACCCGGTACTCCCAGCCGCGACGCTCTTCGACGAATGGAATCTGGACTTCAATCACACCGGCAGGCAAAAGCGCTTCGAGCTGAGCAGGACCCAGGCCCAGAAGTTTCAGGTCCCCCATCGCGCGCTGGCCCAAGTCCGCGCGACCGGCGCCAGACGGCGACCAGTCGCTGCGGTGCCGGACCAGGTAGGCCCAGCGCATGGCGAGTTCTTGATGCTTCGAGCGCTGTCCCGCATCGAGTTCGAACGCGGAACCACCACGCGCTTTGATGGCTAAACGGGTACCGGGCGAAGACGGTTTACTCGTCACACTCTCACCTCAATCAGTCCACGGTTCCTCGCCCAGGGCCTCAGGCCAGCGACCGATGACTCTGTGCAACGATCCCCGATATTCCCTCAGGAAGGCCCTGTGGAGCCAGTGACTTGTTCGTGATAAGCCTGGTAAGGGAACGAGACGCGGGATAGGACTGCTGCAGTCTTTAGGGTGGGCCGACTGCTGGAAGCCGCCGCGCTGCGACGCGCTGCAGCAGTCGGTCGAGATCTTCGAGCACGATCGGTTTTGGAAGAAACTCTGCCACACCTACGGCCTGGCTGCGCGCCCGGTCGTCATCGCTGACGTTGGCAGAAACGATCGCAATCTCGGGGGAGGCGGGTTGCTTCTGGATGAGCGTCGCGGCCTCGAGGCCGTCCATCTCGGGCATGAGCAGATCCATGAGGATCAGATCGTAGGTATGTGCCGCAGCCGCTGAAACGGCCTTGGCGCCGTTTTCCGCCAGCGTTGCCCGGTAGCCCAGCCGCTTGAGCATCGCCTTCACGACCTGCTGATTTACGGGGTTGTCTTCGGCAACCAGGATCCTCAGCGCGTTCGTTGTGGTATCTGATGCAGTGCTCAGGGGAGCCTGCGGCGCAGTCGTAGGTGCTGCGCTTATGGGAAAGGCGGCGTCCAACCGGAAACAGGTCCCCTGGCCGACGGTGCTCGTAAACGAGATGGTGCCGCCCATGAGTTCAATGAGTTGCTTGACGATGGCCAGGCCCAGGCCCGTGCCGCCGTAGCGGCGCGTTGTAGACGCATCGGCCTGACTGAACGCGGAGAATAGGCTGTCATGAAAGGATTCCGGAATGCCAATGCCGGTGTCTTCCACTTCGAACCGGAGCGCGGCGGTATCGGCGCCGGGTTGCCCGTCTACGTTGATGCCTACGCGTAGCGTGACACTGCCGGATTCCGTAAAGCGTATCGCGTTGCTGGTCAGGTTCATGATCATCTGTCGCAGCCGCAGCTCGTCGCCTTCGATCCACTCAGGCACTAGCGGATCGATGTCGAGTTCCAGCGACAGACCTTTTTCTACCGCCAGGACGCGCAGCAGCGCCGCGACGTCCGAGAACAGCGTACGCAGCTGAACTGGATGCCGTTCGAGGGTCATGCCCTTGGCGTCGAGTTTGGAGTAGTCGAGGATCTCGTTAATCAGGCGCAGTAGCGTATCGCCGCTGCGCTGGACCGTGTCCAGAAGCTCGCGCTGTTCCGTGTTGAGCGACGTATCCTGCAGCAGTCGTCCCATGCCCATAATCCCGTTTAGCGGCGTTCGCAGCTCGTGACTGATGTTGGCGATGAACCGCGACTTGGCTTCGGCTCCGGCCTTCGCCCGCTTGGCAAAGCGGGTGACCTTCGAGCGGACCTGGTAGGACTCGTAGCCGGTGATGACAAGAAAGAGCGCGTAGATGGAAACAAGGACAACTTCGGTAAGCAGCCGACTCAGGTCAACGGCGCGGTCCTGGAGAAGCGCGGTAAGCAGCGCTGCGCCGATCAAAGGCAAAGGTGTTGCGGCGGCGAACCGCGCGAGCTGCCCAATGGGCTGGGTATAGCGCACGCAGATGATGGTCAGTGTGCCGAAAAATATGAGGCTGTACTCGGCACCGGTGGCGTAGATCATAAAGGTGTAGGCGACGTAATCCAGGATTTGAATGGTGTTTTCTACGGGTTCCTGCTTGTCGCTCAGCAGTTGCTACGCGATGACGCTGCCGGCGTAAGCCCAGACGACAGCAAGGGTCGGGAGAAGCGAAATCGGCAGCGGTTGATCCGTTAGTAGCGTGTGTTGAACGCTGATGGCCAGGGTCAGCAACACGAACGCCAGCATCCTCGCGCCCGGCGCGACGAAGCGAAAGAAGCGCTGCCGGCGCTCCTGAGACGCGTCTGTGCCGGGAGCCGGGGCGTCCGCTGTTGGGTTGGGCGAGGTCATGCACTCAGTGTAGACAGCGCGCCCGTCGTGTCCCGGAGGATATAGCCCTGGTAGGCTCGTTTGTTGACTGTTCATTAAAGCAAGAGATGCCATGGATCCCGTAAGCCAGGCCGCCCTCGGGGCAGCGTGTGCGCAAACACTGCGCCGTCCCGGTGCGAGGGCCGTGTCGTTAGGTTGGTTGGCGATGTTTGGTTTGGTTGCGGGCATGGCGCCGGACCTGGACGTCTTGCTGACGTCCGATGAAGACCCCCTGCTGTTTCTCGTCTACCACCGTCAATTCACCCACAGCCTCGTCTTTATCCCCGTCGGCGCGTTGCTCGTGACGGCAGCCCTGTACTGGCTACCAACACAGCCGTTGCGGTTCCGGGATGCCTACCTCGCGAGTTTCGTGGGCTTTGGCTCACACGGACTCCTCGATGCGTGCACGACCTATGGCACTCAGCTGCTTTGGCCTTTCAGCGATGCGCGGATTACCTGGAACACGATTGCTGTGGTCGATCCGCTGTTCACGCTTCCGCTACTGGCTATGGTTGCCGCGGCCGTCTGGTACCGCCGGCGGGGTTTGGTGGTTCTGGGTCTCTGCTGGGCTGTGGCGTATCTGGGGCTGGGCTACGTGCAGCGTCTGCGCGTGGAAGACGCTACCCGAACCCTCATTGCGGAGCGGCAACACGACGGGGAACGGCTGTTCGTCAAACCGGCATTCGGGAATCTACTCCTCTGGAAATCAATTTACCGCAGTGATGACGTGTACGTCGTTGACGGTCACCGTGCCGGTGTTCGAGTAACGCATTGTGGCGGTGAGCGCATCGCCACGCTCAACGTTGCCCAAGATCTGCCCTGGCTCGATGTGCAGGATCAGCAGGCGCAGGATCTCGAGCGGTTTCGGTGGTTCTCCATGGACTATCTGGCGATGGAGGAAACGGAACCGGCCCAGCGGGTGATCGATATTCGCTACTCGATGCTGCCGACAGCCATCGATCCGCTCTGGGGAATCACGCTGCAGCGTGACCGCGGTCCGGAAGCCCACGTGGAATGGTGGTCCGAGCGACGCCTAACCGATGCGCAGCGGGACGCGTTCCTTGCACTCTTGCATGGATCGAGTTGCTGAGCAGGTGTTGCGGTGAGTCAGGCCGCCACAGAGAGCTTACCGCTGACGCCGTGGGCATCGATCAGTGCCTGCACGACACCGGTCTGCTTTGACGCTGCGACGAAGCGACTAAGATACTCGGCACCGGCGCTGCCGCGGTCTTTGGGGGTGCCGATCGCCTGCTGAACCGCTGCGAACTTGTCCGGCAACAGTCGCGCACCGGGGATGCGCTCTACATCATCCAGTAGCCGTGGCCGTAGCCCGGCCAATACGTCCAGGCCTTCGGCGACGAACGCATCGAAGGAGGCGTCGATGGAATCAAACAGCTTCAGCTCCGCGTGCTCAACGTGTCGTTCGAGCCACAGGGTGTAGGCAGCCCGGGCTTTGCTTGCGATGCGGATGCCCGGTTGGTCGACATCGGCAAACCGTTCGATCGCCGAATTGGGCGGCACCAGACAGGTGCTTTCGATCTCGCAGTAGGCGACGGTAAAGGTAATGAAGGCCGCCCGCGCCGGATCTGCACCGATGTTGCCTATGTCCCAGGCATCGTCCTGCGCTGCGTCGGCGACGCCACCGGGGGAGTCGTACAGGACGTACTCCAGGTCACAGCCCAGCAGCGTTGCCAGAATACCCGCCATACCCGGCGAGACACCCACCGGTGCGCCGTTGGCATCCCGATCCGTCACCAGCAGGAAGTTACTGAGGTTGATGCCGGCGCGCAGTACCCCGCTGGGTATCAGCGCTGCCCGAACCTCGTCGGTCACCGCCGGCATGGCCGCCTGTAGGGCGGCTTGGGCTCCAGCTAACTCAGTCACTGCTTTGGGCCTCAGGCCGCGTTCGCCGGCTCTTGGAGTGGCGGCGCGAACTGCGTGAGCACGATGCCGTCGACGGCTGCTTTGTACTCCTCGAGCGTCGGCGTTCGACCGAGGATAGTTGAGAGCACAACCACCGGCGTAGAGGCGAGCAGCGACTCGCCTTTCTTTTCCGACGAGTCTTCGACGACCCGTCCCTGGAACAGTCGGGTCGACGTCGCCATGACCGTATCGCCCTTCGCGGCTTTCTCCTGGTTCCCCATGCACAGGTTGCACCCTGGGCGTTCCAGGTACAGCACGTTGTCGTACTCCGTACGGGCGGCGTTCTTCGGTGCGCTGTCATCGAACTCGAAGCTCGCGTGCTTCTGCAGGACGGCCCAATCACCTTCCGCTTTCAGTTCGTCGACAATGTTGTAGGTCGGGGGGGCGATGACCAGGGGCGCTTTGAAGGTCACGGTGCCGTGCTGCGCTTCCAGGTTGCGGAGCATCTGCGCAACGATCTTCAGGTCGCCTTTGTGAACCATGCAGGAGCCGACAAAGCCGAGATCTACGGGCTTCGAGTCGTAGTAGGAAATCGGACGGATGGTATCGTGCGTGTAGCGCTTGGACACATCGTCATTGTTGACGTCTGGGTCGGCGATCATCGGTTCGACGATCTGATCGAGATCGACGGTGAACTCAGCGAAGTAGCGCGCGCGAGCGTCCGGCGCCAAGGCCGGCTTGGCGCCGCTGCGGATTTCAGCGATTCGTTGGTCCGCGCGCTCGACGAGACCCTTGAGCGTGCCGGCCGCGTTGTCCATGCCTTTGTTGATCATGATCTGGATGCGTTGCTTAGCGATCTCAAGCGATTCGATCAGCGTGTCGTCCTGGGAGATACATATCGACGCCTTCGCCTTCATCTCCGCAGTCCAGTCGGTAAAGGTGAACGCCTGGTCCGAGAGGAGCGTGCCGATGTGTACTTCGATGACGCGCCCCTGGAACACGTTGTCGCCGAACTCTTTGAGCATCTGTGCCTGGGTCGCATGAACGACGTCGCGGAAGTCCATGTGGTCTTTGAGCGTGCCTTTAAACGTGACCTTCACGGACTCCGGAATCGGCATGGTCGCCTCACCGGTTGCCAGGGCCAGGGCGACGGTCCCGGAATCGGCACCAAAGGCGACGCCTTTGGACATGCGCGTGTGCGAGTCGCCGCCGATGATGACCGCCCAGTCGTCCACGGTGATGTCGTTAAGCACCTTATGAATCACGTCGGTCATCGCCGGGTACTGGCCCTCGGGATCGCGCGCGGTGATAAGTCCGAAGCGATTCATGAAGCTCATGAGCCTCGGGATGTTCGTTTGTGCTTTCTTGTCCCAGACCGATGCGGTGTGACAGCCGGACTGATAGGCACCATCGACGGTCGGGGAGATGACCGTGGCCGCCATGGCCTCGAGCTCCTGCGACGTCATGAGCCCCGTCGTGTCCTGGGAGCCGACGATGTTGACTTTGACCCGCACATCGGAGCCCGCGTGCAGCACCGTGCCCGGCGCGACTCCTACGGCGTTGGCGTTGAAGATTTTTTCGACTGCCGTCAGGCCAAGACCCGGGTGCGAGACTTCTTTCGCGGGAGCGAACACCTGCGGCGCTTCGACGCCCAAGGTTTGCGCGGCGATGTTCTGGAGTTTTTTTCCGAATACGACGGCGTAGGAACCCCCGGCGCGAATAAACTCGATCTTCTGCGGCGTGAGTGCCGACGAGATGTCGACCAGGGCCTCGGTGCCGCTTTCGTCGTAGAGCGTTTTGCTCTGGGTGTTGATGGTGAGTACGGTTCCCGTATCAATAGAAAATACCTGCTCCAGCTCCACATCGCCGTGCTCGTCGAGAACCGGTTGTCCGTCGGCGTCGAGCTTCTTCACCCAGTTCTTCAGGTCAATGCCGATGCCGCCGGTGACGCCCACAGTAGTCAGGAAGATCGGAGATATTCCATTCGTGCCACCGACGATCGGTGCAATGTTCACAAACGGTACGTAGGGACTGGCCGGTTTGCCGGTCCACAGCGCGACGTTGTTAACACCGGACATCCGTGACGAGCCAACGCCCATGGTGCCTTTCTCGGCCACGAGCATGATCTGCTTGTCTGGGTGCTTAAGTTTCAGACTCTCGATCTCGAACTGTGCGTTGGCGGAGATCAGGCACTTGCCGTGCAGCTCGCGATCCGAGCGGGAGTGTGCCTGGTTACCGGGGGAGAGGAGATCGGTAGAGACGTCCCCCTCGGCTGCCACGTAGGTGACCACCTTGATCTCTTTTTCGATGGCCGGGAGATTCGTGAAGAATTCAGCTCTGGCGTAGCTCTCAAGGATCTCGGTGGCGATGGCGTTGCCCGCCGCGTGTGCTTCTGCGAGGCGGTCCGTATCGGCTTCGTAAAGGAACACCTGAGTTTTGAGGATCGCAGCGGCGTCGGCGGCAACTGCGGCATCCGTTCCGAGCGCAAGATCGAGGAGCACCTCGATCGACGGACCGCCCTTCATGTGCGACAGCAGTTCGAAGGCGAAACTCGGGGTGATCTCCTCGACCTGAGCCGTGCCGAGGATGATGTCTTTCAGGAAGCGGGCTTTCGCGCCAGCAGCACTCGTCGTGCCCGGCAGCGTGTTGTAGATCAGGAACTTGAGCGAGTCGTCGCGGTGGGCATGCCCAGGCTCGTTGATCTGAGCGATCAGCTCCTCCACCAGGGCGCTGTCGTCGATCGGTTTCGGGTTGAGTCCCTGCTCTTCGCGCGTGGCGATGTCGTCGAGATAGGCGGTGTACAAGCTCATGGCGTTTTTTGGTCCGTAGTCTGGGTGCGGTTCGGCCCGTGATGCGCGTATCGGGCACCCGCTGGCCGAAGGAATGACCGAATTTTACCCGAGATTGACAGGCTTGGCCCAGGAGCGAAGCTCAAATGCGGCCAGCTACCCCGTCGATGTGAGGCCGTGGTGCATGGCGTCCACTTGTGTAAGCCGTTACCGTCAGCCGCTCTTTGGCGAATGGATCGTGGATGGTGCGGAACTTTCGATCGGCAGCGGGTGTTGCCCTGGCCTCGTTGGTCTATGCGGCAGTCGCGGTCGCAGCTGAAGCTGTGCCTGAAGCCGTTGCTAAAGTTGAGATGGCGCCGCCGCCTGATGTTCCTCTGCCGACGCAGTTCGTCACGAACCATGCCGGTCAGTTCAACGGCAAGGAACTCACCTACCAGGTAGTGGCCGGCGAAACCTACCTTCGGGATACGCAAGGCGAACCGAAGGCCGCCGTGTTTGCGTTCACCTACCTCGTTGACGACACCACAGCTTCCCAGCGTCCGGTCACCTTTGTCTGGAACGGCGGACCGGGCTCCGCGTCGACCTGGCTCCACATGGGTGCCTTTGGACCCAAGCGCATTGTCGTTCCCACTGACGCACAACATCCTGGGCCACCGCCCTATCAGATTGAGGCGGCGCCGGAGACCATTCTCGACGTGACGGATTTGGTATATGTGGATCCGGTCGGGACTGGATTTTCGCGGGCCCTCGGAGCTCACGAACCGAAGGAGTTCTGGGGTCTGCCTGAAGACCCGCAGAGCATCGCCGAGTTCATCCGGGCGTGGCTGACAGAACACAAGCGTTGGAACTCACCGCGATTCATCCTCGGCGAGAGCTACGGAACGACCCGCGCCGCTGCGGTTGCGGACATTCTCGAAGACGACATGAGCATCAGCCTCAATGGTGTCGTGTTCGTATCGCAGGCGCTCGACTATCAGGGGTCGACGCCCTATGCCAGAGACAATCTGATTTCGTCCGTAACCTATCTGCCAACGCTGGCCGCGACCGCCTGGTACCACGAGCGTGTCACGGTAAAAGAGCAGACGCTGGAGGCATTTCTGGATGCCGCCCGGGCCTTTGCCGTTGATAACTATCTGCCGTTGTTGTTCAAGGGGTCCACTCGTAGCGACGCCGATTACGCTTCGGTACGGGAGCGGTTGGCGTACTTTACCGGCATCAGCGAAACCTACCTCGATCAGGTGAACCTTCGCTTGCGGGGAGATCGATTTGCGAAGGAGTTGCTCCGAGATCAGGGCCTCGCCGTGGGTCGGTTGGATTCGCGCTACGTGCAGGACGACATCGATGACGTGGCGACGGCTACGGAAGGTGATGCTGCCGGTACGGCGATCGGGCCGGCGTATAAAGCGGCGTTCATGACCTATCTGCTCAACGACCTCGGCGTCGACTGGACCCGGCCCTATCTGTCGCCAGCAGATCCCAACCTCAGTGATCAGTGGGACTGGAACCCTACGAAGGATGCGGGGTGGGAGCCTCGTTACGTCAATACGGCCCATGACCTTGCAAAAGCGATGCGGCGCAACCCAAGGCTTGAGCTGTTCGTGGCCTCCGGCTACTACGATCTTGTCACGCCATTCTTCGATGCCGAATACACGCTCAATCGGCACGAGATCGACTCGTCGAGGGTTCAGTTCGAGTACTACCCCGGCGGACACATGATGTACGTCCATGAACCGTCGCGTACGCGTCTCCTAAAGGATACGCGCCGTTTCATCCGTCGGTTGCTGGGACCGTGAGCGAGGCCGGCACGGCAACGGATACCATCGTTTTCTGGGGCGCGGGCACGATGCGAACCCTGCGGCCGATCTGGACCGCTGAGGAACTGGGTGTCGAGTACCGGCTTATGCCCATCGGCCCGCGTACCGGAGAAACGAAAACACCGGCCTACACGCGCCTGAATCCGAAGCAGAAAGTACCCTGCATGGAGCAGGGCGAACTGGTCCTGACGGAAAGCCTTGTGATCAGTCGGTATTTGATCGATCGCTACGGCACGTCGGAAACGCTTGCGTCGCCCCGGGGCGCAGTGGCTCGGGCTCAGGAAGCTGAGTGGCTGTCGTATCTCTACGGCGAACTCGATGAAACCAGTCTTTACGTGATGCGCCGCCACCGGGATCTGGCCAGCGTGTACGGCGATGCTCCGGCAGCCGTTGCGTCGTCTCGGGACTATGCGGCGAGGCATTTCGCCGTCGTCGCCAAGGCGCTTGGTGAACGTCCCTTCCTGCTGAACGATCGACTGAACCTTGCCGACATTCTGCTCGTGACGTGCATTGACTGGGCGCTGCACTACGACTTTGAATTGCCGGAATCGCTTGTTCGCTACCGCAACGAGCTTGCGGCGCGACCAGCGTATCGGCGCGCCTTTGATGTGAACTACCGATCAACGAAGGAGCAACGGTAACGATGAAGCCGGTGTGTTTGGTGATGGGGGCGGGCGCCGGGATCGGTGGCCATGTTGGTATGAAATTCGCCCGTGAGGGCTATCACGCCGTGCTGTGCCGACGCAGTGATGCCGAAGGCCTCGACAGGCTCGTGCAGGCGATTCGCGCCGAGGGGGGTGACGCGACGGGCTATCTGCTCAACGCTGTAGAGGACGGCGCCTTGGAAACGCGGCTGGAGGCCGTTGAGGCAGAGATTGGTCCGATCGACGCGATGCTTTTCAACCTCGGGGCTCAGATCGGCAACCGCTCGCTGGAGGACACCAGTGCCAAAGCCTTCGAGCTGGGCTGGCGCATGGCGACCTTGGCACTCTTCCGGATGGCCAAGGTGCTGTTTCCCAAGATGGAAGCGCGCGGTGGCGGTACGTTTCTGGTGACTTCGGCGACCGCTGCCGTGCGGGGCAACGCCGGTCAGCACTCCCATGCGGCGGCCATGGGCGGGCGACGCATGCTGTGTCAGACCTTAAACGCCGAATACGCCTCAAAGGGTATCCACGTTGCCCACGTGTTGATCGACGGTGCCGTGGATGCCCCGGACACGCTCGGCAAGATGCTCGGTGAGGAAGCGTTTCAAAAGCTGCGGGAACAGCGCGGTCTGGATGCGGACGGCCTGCTGTTGCCGGAGAAAATGGCAGAAACCTACTTCCATCTGGCGCAGCAGCACCGCTCAGCGTGGACGCACGAACTCGACCTACGGTCCTTTTCCGATCTTGCCTGGTGGAACCACCGCTAAGGATCCGGTTGCTGCTCGAAGGACCCGTGCACAAGAAAATGCTTGATCTGATGGATCACGGCGGTCGAGCGCATGATGAAGGTGTGGGTGTGAGGAACGATGAGGAAGTCGAGCATGCCGTCGACCTTGGTTCGTTCCACGCTGACTTTGCCATCGTCGGGATTCGGAAGGCTGAGCGACAGCAACGGGTTCAACGTTCGATTGCCGGCAATGATGCCGACAGGGTAGGTCACGGGGCCTAGGCTCCGCGGTACGCTGCCTGCGTCGGTGCCGAGCTGCAGTCCTGCCGGACCGTTAAGCGCACCGAAGCCGGGCACGGAGCGCCAGTTGTCTACAACTTCGCTGCCCTGGTTCGGCGGGGCCAGCATGACCACGCGACCGAGATTGTCGATCGTTCGGTGCCTCAGGTATTGGCGAACCAGGATGCCGCCCAGGGAGTGGGTCACGAAGTGAACCGTTGGCGCTGCATCCTGGCGGCAGCTGTCGAGTCCCTGATCAACGGCTAGCGGTGCAAGCACTTCGATGGGTGCCGTCCGCGAGGGGTATTCGACGTTCGCGACTCGGTAGCCGGCAGCAGTCAAAGCGCGCTCGATGGGAACCATCGAACTCGCTGTACGTGCGAGACCGTGAAGCAACACCACGCATTCGGGTGGCTCGCGGGTGGTGTCTACGTCTGCCGCGGCGATCAGAAGGGGCAAGCTGAGCCAGAGGAGTAGGCGCATGCGGATGTGCTCTGTGCGGTCGTTAACCGATGGCTAAAGCATGAGTTCCATCTGAATGTTACACCGCGCATAGGGTGACGGCGTTTGCTGCGTGCGTGAGAAGCCAAGTTTGCGGTATAGGTTGATGGCCGGCTCCAGCACCGTGTTGCTCTCAAGGTACAGACGACGAGCCCCGCGGCGCCGTGCTTCATCGATGACTGCGGTGCCCAGGAGCATACCGATACCCTTACCCTTCTCGGATTCCGCGACGCTCATTTTCGCGAGTTCGTACTCGTCATCACTCAGCTTGAGTAACGCGCAGGTGCCGATGGCGGTCCCATTGCGGACGGCGATGGCAATGTAGCCGCCTTTGTTCAGGATTGCGGCTTGAGGGTGGTCGAGCGCCTGGAAGTCAGCGGGCTCCGGTTCCCAGTGTGCGCGAATCCAGGCCAGATTCAGCGCTTTGAATGCCTCACGATGACGGCGTCGGAAGGGCTCAATGGTCACTGCAGCGGAACATCGCCGTTTTCGTGCCGCGGCCACCCGCTGGGCCAGCCGAGCGTGGTCCAATTCGCGTTCCAGCTCGCGGAGCTGAATACGCAGGTCCGGACTGATCGAGTCGATTAGATCCGCGACCGCTGCTTCAACGTCGAGACACTGAACCGCGAGCCGTTCTGCTGCTCTTTTACCCGCCTTGCTCAGGCGGATGCAGGTCCTGCGGCCATCGTCGGTACTGCGGTCGGTTGTCACCAGGCCAGCGTCCTTGAGCTGCCGAACGACCTGACTGACCGCGGCATGGCTTTGGCCAATCGCTGTGGCTAATTCGGTGACCGTGCCTTCGCCGTGCGTGGCGAGCGTGTAAAACACGGGGAACCAGCGGGGATCTAATGGGACGTCGTAGTGCGTATAGATCGCTCGGGCATCATCGGCGAGCAGGTCGCCGAGCCGACGCAGCCGGCTGCCCAGAGCGATGTCACCGGCAGCGTCAAAAAAAGCCAAACGTTCGAACACCCTCAGCCAGCCATAAAATACGTAAGTAGTTACGTAATAATTAACTATCTCTAGGCCTCAGGCAAGCCCGAGCAGCCAGTACGCCGTGGTGCCTTCGCGCACAACGTCGACACGTTTCAGCAGCTGTTGGGCTCGCGCGGTGCCATCCCACAAGCTGGCCCAGCAGTGGAACAGCAGTTCGGCTTCGGGTTCAGGTAGATCGCGGATGATCCTCAAGCCACTTTGCCGCAGCAGAAGCCGCTCACCATCCGGCTCGATGCTGACGGTGTCGCCCATACCTTCGAACATGCGTTTCAGGTAGGCGGCGAAGTCGTTAAGCGCGCCGTCCGGGACTCCGACCCGGGCGGCGGTGTCCTGGTAGTACTGGAGGCCGATCAGGGTTGCGGCCCGTTGCCCCAGATCTCGGGCGGTATCCACACCAGCAGCAGGTGCGAGCTCCGCCAGACCGTTGCGGATGTAGGTCATCGCGTAGTTGCGGTTGGCTTTTTCCCGTCGGGTCTCGGTCCAGCGGTCTAAGGGAACCTCCGGTTGTGGTGTGTCTGCAAAGTTGGGCGGTCGCTCGTCTTTGGCGAACTTGAGGCGCTCGTCGGGTGCGAGTTCATGATCGTATTCATAGAAGTAACCGCAGAGTCCGAACTCTCCGGTCATGTCTTCTGAGACACACACGAAGCCGAGGCGCGGATTGTTCAAAGACACGCCGTTCTGACCGTACCAGCCCTTAAGAAAACCGCGGCTGACTTCGAGCGGTACGCCACAGATCGTGGGACCGTGGTACATCCACCGAGGGTAGCGGAACCGGACCCAGGCCTTGCGTTCCGACTCTTCCGCGTACTCGACACCCACACCGCCGAGGTTGTTCGAAAGCACGTGGTATCGCGCGCAGGCAACGGCATCTGGGAGCGTCGTGAGACCCAGCTTTTCAAAGCTCGGCAGGAACTTTTCTTCGTGCTGCCGCCGGAAAAGCCGGAACATCCACTCGCCGACGACGGCATTGTCCTGATTCGTTGCGACCATCAGCTGCAGACCCAACAGGTAGGCGTGATGGAGGTGCGCCTGGGCGCGGATCCCAGCGAGCTGGTGGTCGGCGTTGTTACTCATGAGGGGAGCTCGCTGCGCCGCCTCGGCTGCTCGGCCTTTGGCGCCTGACTGTAGTCACCGAAGGGTCCATCGCGCTTCTCGATGACCGAGCGCACGCCCTGACTGCGCGCCTCGTCGACGAAGGCGACACCTTCCGGCGTAAAGCGCATGATGCCGTCGAGTATCGGGCCCAGGGTCTGCGTCGTTTGCAGCCCCTGGTTGTCGTAGGACTGGTTAACGATCAGCTTCATCGCCGCCAGCTGGGTCATAGGTATTGAGGCGAGCCGTTGGGCGAGCTGATCTACTTCGTCGTCAAGCTGTTCGAGGGGATAGGCGAAATTGATGAGTTCAATGGCAGCGGCGTCAGCACCGCTGATCCATTCCCCGGTGAGCGCGTAGTACTTGGCTTTCGCGAGGCCGAGCCGCTGAATCCACATGCCACTGAGATGGCATCCCCAGACGCGGGAGTAGGGCGTTCCGAAGCGGGCACACTCCGAGGCCAGGACGAGATCCGCACACAGCGCCAACTCCGAGCCGCCACCGACGCAGTAGCCGTGCACCTTGGCAATGGTCGGTTTCAATCCGCGCCACAACCCCATGAAGGTCGTCATGTAGCTGGTGTAGCTGCTACTGACGAAAAGCATGTCCATGCCGGGATCGCGTTGGTCCTGCGCCATACTCCCGTAGCCGTCGCCGCCGAAGTCAAAGCCACCACAGAAGGCATCCCCCGCACCTTCAAGCACGATGACTTTAATCGCCGGATCCCGGTTGGCTTTGGTCAGCGCATCGTCCAGGGCCGCGAGCATATCTTGGCGGAGCGTATTGAACTTCTCCGGACGGTTCAGCGTGATCGTCGCAATGGTACCTTGCGTTGCGTAGAGCACGACGTGTTCGGGGTTCTGTTTTGCCACGGTGGTTCTCCCTTAGTCTGCTTAGCCTGTTCGCTTTCTTAGCCTTTTTGCTTGCTTTGCCTGCTAACTGGCGCGGTCGTTCGAATAGCTTACCGAGCGGTAGATATTAATTTACCGTCCGGTAGACAATCAATCGTTCGGGCAATAAAGTCGTGGAGTGCTTGAGGATCAGTGACGGCCGTGCAACGTTCGACGAAAGCCCAAGCGGATCTGAACCGGCAACGGTTGCACGACGAGGCGCGGCGACAGTTTGCTGCGCGGGGTTTCCACGGCACCAGTATCGCCAGCATCGCGACCGCTGTTGGCCTCACGAAGCAATCGCTGCTGCATCATTTCGGCAGCAAAGAGCGCCTGTTTTCCGAGGTGCTCACCGACCTGGCTGAGTCCTTCCTAGCCCGGATTGCTGCGTTGGAAGCGCGGGTGGCCGACCCGTCGAAGCGCTTTGAGGCGTTTTTGATTGAACTGCTCGAAGACGACGCGGAAGAGCATTTGCAGCTGGTCATGCGTGAGCTCCTGGAAAACCGGGAGCGGGCGGAAGCCGCCCAGCGTTGGCACCTCGCGCCCTACCTCAGCGCGCTCACGGCGATGATTAGAGCAACCCCTGGACGGCGCAACGTGAGTGACGCCGATGCGTTTGCGCTGATGTACCTGCTGCTTGGTGCGGTGAGCTACTTTAAAGTCTCCCAGCCAACCCTAGCGGGCATGCTCGGGGCGCGTAAGCAGGCCTCAGTTCGGCGTGCGTTCAGGAATCACCTTCAGGCGCTGTTCGCTCATGCTCAATGACAGCACGAGCGTGAAACCTCCTGCGTCCGCGGCCACAGGCGCGACGGCGGTATCCATGCAGATCATTACGCTTAGTCCGGACGGTGAGCGAACGCAGGCGCTGCTTGCGGAGCTTGCAGGGCAGGGGTTAGAAGCGAGCACCTATGCCGCGGTGGACGGGCGGAACGGGCTGCCCGCATTGGAGGCCCCGGAGCGTCTCGATGAGGCGCGGGCGCTGAGATACCGCCAGGTGCCGCTTACCGGTAGCGAGATTGGGTGTTATCTGAGCCACTACCGCGTGATTCGCGACGCTTATCGGGCTGGTGAGCAGCAACTCTGTGTGCTCGAAGACGATGTATCCCTCGAGCCAGAGTTTGCCGAGGTACTCGGTGGACTGCTGGCGTGTTCTGATCCGAAGTTCGAATTTGTTCGATTCATGGGTCTCAAGCGGCACCGCAGAAAGCGTGTGCAACAGCTACCCGAAGAACGGTGGCTGACGCGTCCGGTAAAGGGACTGTGCGGAACCCAGGGCTATCTGATCAATCGAGGCGGGATGGAAAAGGTGCTGCGCACCGGGGCGGCGATCTGGCGACCGATCGATAAGTTCTACGATCAGTTCTGGGATTCAGATCTCGCCTGCTTCGCGATTGAGCCGCACGTCATATATGAGTTGCCGTCGCAGTCATCGATTCGCCACTCAAGCACGGGCAAGGTCGGTTCTCTGTGGCAGCGGACCCTTGGCAAGCGGCTGCTCAAGGTCTGGCGGAGCAGCCAGCGGCGTCTGTACCAGTTTCGCCGTTGGTCTGAG
The DNA here is from genome assembly GCA_039198065.1 of Pseudomonadota bacterium. Taxonomy (GTDB): domain Bacteria; phylum Pseudomonadota; class Gammaproteobacteria; order Pseudomonadales; family Azotimanducaceae; genus CALHVX01. The sequence continues at coordinate 109,792 of JBCCTU010000007.1, read as the reverse complement.
TTTCGCCCCGCCGAGGCGGTTGGCGAACGCTACGGTCGAACCGAGCGCATACACTGATCGCGCCGGTGGCAGGACTACATGCGAAAGTTCGACGACGCCGCTTCCAGTTCGTCCACGCGCACCCGCACGGTCTCCCCCGATTCGCGGAGTCGGTTCGCGCTCTTGACTACGTCTTCGAGGAGGCCGCGGAGCGTATCCATACGATTGTGGATGCTGCCTGCCGCCGTCGATTGTTCGTTCGCGGCGTCGGAGACTTCGACGTTCAAACGCGAAACGGTTTCGATCGAGTCGCTGATCACGGCAAAGGCGGCGTCACCCTCACGCGACTGTGCAACGGAGCGTTCGACTTCTTCGTTGCTGGCGCGCATGGTCTCGACAACGCGGTTTGAGCTGTCCTGAAGTGTTCGAATGATGTCTTGGATTTCAGACGTCGAACGCTGCGCGCTCTGAGCCAGTGACCGCACTTCCTCCGCAACCACGGCAAAGCCGCGACCGTTGTCGCCGGCCCGTGCCGCCTCGATGGCAGCGTTCAACGCGAGGAGGTTTGTCTGCTCGGAGACGCCCTGGATGACATCCACGACCTTGCTGATTTCGCTGGCCTGGCGGGCAACGTCGTCGAGCTGAGCAACGGCTGTTTCTATGTTTTTCGACAGCGCCTCAATGGAGTTTACGGCCTCGCGGACCGACTGCCGCCCGGCTCGGGAGTGTTCTAAACCGATCTCCGATTCCGCCGCCGAGCGCTCGGCGAGTTCGGCGACCGACTGGGTGGTGTCTGCCAGCTGAGTCAGTGCGTTATAGGCTTCATCGGTAAGGCTCCGCTGCTTGCGTACGATTTCGGCGTTCTCGTCCGCCAGCGACGCGGTGTCCTGTGACACGCCCAGAAGCGCCTGGGAGCTCTCGATGATCGTCCCGACCGTGGTGCGAAACTGTGCGAGCACGTTGGCCAGCGCGCCGTGCAGTCCTCCCGCGGCTGAGTCGAGGGTCACGGCATCGCTCAGGTTGCCTTGCGCCAACTCGTGGGCCGCGGCTTCGAGTTGCCGGGGTTCGCCACCGATTGGCCCCATGATCGTTCGGATCATGAACCAGGCAAAGACGGCTCCGAACACGGCGATGAATAGAGTGGTTCCTACCATGACTGTCACCGACCGCTGCGATTGTTGTTCGGCAAGAGGACCGAGTCGGTCCTGCTCTGCCTTGATGCTGAGCTTCAACGCCTCGATGTCTTCGGCCATCTGCGGGCCGATCCGGTCGAGTCCGTTTACGAATCGGTCATTGATGGTTGAGGTTTCGTCGCGCAGGGAAGCGACTTCGGATCGCAGGGCACGCAGACCGAGAGTGATGGTTTCGGCATCGGAGTCAAGCTCACTGTCGAGGCGGGCGGTCTGCGGTAGCAATGCCTCGTCGAACTGCCTGAGCGCTGCGGTAAGTTGCTCGACGTCGTCTTGAGCGACCCCGCGCTCGATCAGTACGGCCGAACTCTGAAGTCCGGCAGCGAGGTCGGTCAGTGGCTGCGTGCTGGCAAGGTCGTCCTGCTGACCAGCCGATTTCTGGGATTGCGTAAGTTGCTCTTGCACGGCGACCAGAGCCTGCTGATAGGACCCGGCGAGCCGGTCGCTGCGCTGCGTGCTCGGCGTCCGAGCTTCAAGGAACGTACGCTCGTAGCTGGCGACGTTGTCGCCGATTCGCTTTATGATCACTGGCGCATTGGAAAACTTCAGGCTCTCTTGCCCGCGGTTGACCAGCTGTTGCGTTAGCGCCGCCCGTTCCTGAAATTCGACGACGTCGCTCTCGGCGCCGCGTTGCCGAAACCTCAGGGCCGCCACGCGCATCATCAGAAGATTCGCCTGGATCCGGCCGACAAGGTTCGTTGAGGTGGCGAGGTCTCGATACTCGCTGATCTTGTCGCGGTTGAGGTTGACGCTGACGACCCCGATCGCGGCCACGATGAGTAACGAACACAGGACGGCGCCAAAGCCGAACGTGAGTAACTGTCGAAGTTTGATTGAACTGCGCATCGCTACTGGCATCCTTGCAGTGAGTTTCGTTGTCCCTGGTGGTCCGGTTTGCCTGGTTCTTGGGGGTCCATTGCGGTACGCCGGGCGGTTGCGCCAGGGACCGTCTTAACCATAGCAGCGGATTTCTCCGCGGCCCGGCGATTGCGCGAATTCCTGGGTTGTGTGCGCTGTTTTCTCGGCGATGCACCACAGATGCACCAGGGTAGGGCGGAAGCTGCGCGGTGATACGCCGCTTATGTGCGGAACGCGGGCCACGGGGATGGTCCACGCTCGGACCTGGGACGATGACGTAGGAGAGTTGAAACCATGACTGCTGAACTGAAAGACAAACGCATCGTTATCACCGGCGCCTCGCGCGGTTTGGGTTTCGCCTTTGCCCGAGCCTGTCTAGAGGCCGGGGCTCGGGTCGTCATCAACGGTGTCGACGCGGACCGCCTTGATCGCGCCGCGGCAGCGCTTAATGCGTTTGGCGACTCCGTTGCCGCGGTTGCCGGCTCCGTCACGGAGTCCGCTGTCGTCGATGCCTTGGTAAAGAAAGCACAGGATCGCTTCGGCGGCCTTGACGTCATGGTGCATAACGCTGGCGTCGTTCGAGATCGCACCCTGCTGAAGATGTCTGTCGATGACTGGGACGAAGTCATTGCCGTGCATCTTCGCGGCGCCTTCTTGTGTACCCAAGCCGCGGCGCGAGCCATGGTGACGCAGGGTGAGGGTGGGCAGGTTGTGCTCGTAACCTCGGGGTCCGGCCTCGCCGGTGGCTTTGGCCAGGGCAACTACGCGGCGGCGAAAGAAGGGATGCTCGGTCTGCTGCGAACGGCCGTTCAGGAACTTGATCGACATAAGATTCGAGTCAACGCGCTGTGGCCCGTTGCCGCCACCGACATGACCCAGGTGGTCTTTGATCGTGCGGCGGCTCAAGCGGATGCGGCTGGTGCCCCGCAACCCAGCCCCGAATCACTCGGCTTCGGATCACCGGACGAGGTCGCGCAGGGACTGGTCTGGTGGTTGAGCGACGATGCCGCACGCTTCAACGGCCAGTGTCTTGGCTTCAACGGCCGTCGCACAGCCCTCTGGGCGCATCCGCAGGAGCACTACCTGCATCACGCGACCGAACCCATGAGCGTTGCCGATCTCGCCAGGCATTACGCCTCCGCGGAGCCGTTGCCGATCGCCCGGCCTCGCATGGCGCCCGATCGTGACTGAGCTGCGGATTCTTTCGGGTGCTGATGTCGATGATCTGTTGACTTATCCCCGAGCGATTGCCGCCATGCGGGAGGCGATGCGTGACCTTTCCAGTGGTCGTGCGGAAGCGCCTCTTCGGGGGTTCATCGACCGACCGGCGGGTGCCGGCAGCTTGGGTTGGATGCCAGCCGCTGCGGCGTCGGGGCACGCTACGGGAATTAAACTTCTGACCATAACGCCTGCGAATCCAGCCCGGGGACTACCGGCGATCCAGGGGTGTCTGATGCTCTTTGATTCGGTGAGCGGAGCGCCCGCGGCGTTAATGGACGGCGCTGCCGTCACGGCCATCCGGACCGCTGCGGTGTCTGCCCTGGCGTCGCTCACGCTTGCAAGCGCGGACTGTCGCAGCCACGGCATACTCGGTAGCGGAGTACAGGCCCGCAGCCACGCGCTGGCGATGTTGGCGGCGTTTCCCGATCTCGAGTGCACCCTCATCTACGGGCGTAACGCCGCCGCGGTCGAGTCGCTCGTCCAGGACCTGCGGCAGTCGACCGGTCGCCGTATTGAGGTTGCGCAGCGCGAGCTGTGCTGCGCCTGTGACCTGGTGTCTGCGGTGACTTCTGCCACCGAACCGCTGATCTTCCGATCGGAGGTGGCCGCCGGGGCTCATGTCAACCTGGTGGGGTCGCACCTGCCCGATGCCCGCGAAGCCTGCACGGACCTGATCGCCGCGGCACGGGTGTTCGTTGATTCGCGCTCCGCCGCGCTTCGTGAAGCCGGGGATCTGGTGATTCCAATGCGCGAAGGTCGCATTGACGAACGGCATCTGTGCGGTGAACTCGGCGACGTGCTGGCGGGTCGCAGCTCGGGCCGTCGGACCACCGATGATCTGACGGTATACAAAAGCCTCGGCAACGCAGTCCAGGACCTATACGCCGGTCGTGCACTGCTTGCGGCCGCAGAAGCCGCCGGTCGCGGTGCTCTGGTTGCCCTCTAACTGTGTCAACCTTGCGTTCTAGCCCTAGCCCTAGCCTTAGCCCTAGCCCTAGCCTCAGCCGGAGCTGAACGCCGCCCGTGGAACCTGCCAGTCCCGTGACCGTAGACGTCGTTCAACGTATGGAACCGGAGCTCCGTGATCTGATCGCGACGCACCTGGCGGAAACCGCTGCCACCTCACCGCCGGAAAGCGTGCATACGCTGACCCCGGCCCAGCTGCTGGGATCCACCGTGACCCTTTGGCAAGCGACGCTCGGTGAACGGCTTGTTGGTTGTGTTGCTCTGAAAGCGTTGGCCAGTGGCGATGGCGAGCTGAAATCGATGCGCACCGTTGCCGCTGCCCGTGGACGCGGTGTCGGCGGGCTTCTGCTTGCGACCGTGCTCGATGAGGCGCGACGCAGAGGTTATGCCACCCTGTATCTGGAGACCGGTCCTATGGCGTACTTCGATGCGGCACGCCGACTCTACGACCGCGCGGGTTTTGAGGTGTGCCCGCCCTTTGATGGGTACACGGACGATCCGAACAGTGTGTTTATGCGCCGATCTCTGGTCCCTGCGCACCATGACTAAGCAGCCATCGGGGCTCTGGATTCGGAGCGCTCAGCCCGCTGATTTGCGAGCGCTCCAGAGTATCGAGACCGACGCGGCGCGCGCGTTTGTGGCCGTTGGCTACGACGAGGTTGCAACCGGTGAACCCCTCAGTCGGGCACTGCTTGCACGCGCGCAGGAGGAAGCCCGGCTGTTCGTGGCCGGCTTGCCGGCGGAAGAGGTAGAGCCGCTCGGCTTCGTGCTCTGTGAACGTCGGGGGACGCAGGGCCACGTGGTCGAGCTGTCGGTACGCCAGGCGATGCAGGGCCGCGGCTTAGGCCGGGCGCTGATGGCCCGAGCCGAGCGCTGGGCCCTAGGGCATAGGTTATCGCGGCTGACACTGACGACCTTCGAAGCGGTGCCTTGGAACGCACCGTTCTACGCTTCCTTAGGGTTCGTTCGTCTTGATTTGGCCGTAGACTCGGATGAGGGCTTGGTTTCGAACGGGGACGGGAGCGATGAAGATGCCCTATTGACCGAGGCCTTGCGGAGCGAACGCGCGCTCTTTGGTGAAGATCGACCGCGGGTCGCCATGGCGAAAGCACTTCCCGCCGCACCGAGCTGAGGTCGTACCGCCGGGAACCGCTCACTGCCTGGCTTTCAATTGCCTGTGACCTCGCTGAGAATCGGGGGACGTTGAGAGCGGGGAGACTCACTACGTGATTACGATTGAGCCCACCGGGGGCACGCTCGGTGCCCGGGTCTACGGCGTCCGATTGGCCGATGAACTGACCGAAACAGACACCCACACGCTGCGACGCGCCTGGCTCGAGCATCAGGTGCTAATCTTTCCCGAGCAGCACCTGACGGTTGACGAGCAGGTTCGCGCGACCCGCGTCTTTGGGCCCATCGGCGACGACCCGTTTTTCAAGCCCGTCGATGCGAGCGAGCATGTGGTCGCGATATCCCGCCTGGCGCATGAGCAAGCGCCATTGTTTGCGGAAAGCTGGCACACCGACTGGAGCTTCAAGCCCGTTCCCCCCGCAGGCACCCTGTTGCAGGCCATCACCGTACCTCCTGTCGGAGGAACGACCAGCTTCGCGAACCAGACGGCGGCAGCACGACAGCTTCCGACTGGGCTTCGTCAGCGTTTGGTCGGCGCGATCGCACAGCACTCGGCTGCCGTCGCGTATGCGCCGGAAGGCATGTACGGTGACCGGGAGCGCGAAGCGGACCGAAGCATGCGCATTCGTATCGATGTGTCGGCCCGCGAAGTCGGCCGCCATCCCGTGCTTCGCCCGCATCCAGAAACGGGCATCGAAGCCCTCTTCGGCACACTCGGTTACATCGCCGGTATCGACGGTATGGCAACGGACGAAGCGCAGTCGCTCATGCTGGAGGTGCACAACTGGCAAACCCAGGAGGAATTCCAGTACGAGCACTGCTGGGAGCCGGGCATGGTGGTGCTGTGGGACAACCGTTGTCTGCTGCATCGGGCGAACGGCGGATTCGAAGGCCACGATCGTCTGTTGCACCGCACCACGGTGGCGGATGATCCCGCGTATTACCTCCCGCGCGCGGCGGCGTGACAGCGCTTCTGAGGTGTATCGGCTGGTACATCAGCCGCGTTTCGCCTGGAGCTTTTAACCGGTAATTCGTCCGTTCGGGGAGCGTTGGTAAACCGCGTCAGTTGCCCTCATCAGAACGACACGCGCGTGACCGTGCCGAGTCCGGCGAAGCGGCCGGGGTCGCAGGTGAGTACGATGATCTGTCCTTGCTCGGCAGCGAGAGCCAGCGCGGCGGCCATGCTGCTCAGTCGCTCCGGGTCGGCGTAGCCCAGCGTGTCATCGAGAAACAGCGGCAGTCGTGCAGTTGTCGCCGTCAGCTCCACAGCGGCGAGCCGCTGCAACACACTCAACTGCTCCTTTGCACCGACGCTCAGTTGCTCGTAGGGAAGCGTCTCTCCGTGCAGGGTTCGCGTTGTAAGCCGCCAGTCTGAATTCAGCTCGATGCTGAAATCCCGATCAAATACCAATTGGCCGTAACGTTGCAGCGCTGCGCTGAGCGGAGCCAGATAGCGGGTGCGTTCCGCAGTTCGGTGCTTAAGCACCGTGTCCCGCAAACGTTTTATAGCGCTTGCCTGCGCGACCGTTCGCGTAAGGGTGTCGCGCGCGACCTCGAGGCGCTGCGTGGCTTCGGCATGGCGTTCGAAGCGGCCGTCTGCGCTGGCCTGCTTTAGACGATCCTCGACGACGGCGAGGTCGGTTCGGATACTGAGTATTTCATCTTCGGCGCGTTGGACCGCGGCGTGCGCATTGGTCGCGATCGTTCTCCGCGCTTCAGTGCTGACGTCATCAGCGGCCTCATCGAGGCGCTGCAGCTGCTCTTCCACGACACTAAGGCCGGCTTGGAGATCGCTTACTTCCCCTTCTTCCACGGGACGGGCCTCAAAGGCGAGCCACTGGCGGGTTCGTTCGTCGAAGGTACTGGCTGCAGCCGCAGCGTCGAGCTCAGCCTGCCGCAACTGCGCCTCTTCGCGGTGTTGGCGTTCGGCGAGCACCGACTGTTCCGATTCGATCTTCTCCCGATCCGAGCGCGCTGCTTCGATCGCCGCTACGAGGGCATCGCCATCGAGGGCATCGTCATCGAGGGCTTGGATTGATGGGTCTACGTTGAGCGCGGCCCGCTGTTGCTCAAGTACCTCGCGTTCTCCGCGGAGTCGCAGTCGTTGGGCGGTTCGAGCGTCGATCGATTCGTCGCCGAGGAGCACCTCGAGCTGGTCTGCGAGGGCACTGACCTGTGCTTCCAGGGTCTGTTTTTCAAGCCACGTTGTTTCGACGGCGTCGACTGCGGGTAGCCCAAGACTGTCGAGGTGACGTTGCAGATCGTTTGCCGCCTGCTGCCGCTCCACTTCTAGTGCCTGTGTCGCGCGGGGTGGATCTACACTGAGATCAAGCGTTCCGGGAATGCTCAGCTGCCAACGGGCGCTACGCGTATGCTGAACCGGTTGATCGGCGGCGAGTTCGACCGTCTGCCCGTCGATCTCAAGCGTTAGCGAGCGCTTCGCGTTGAGCGCAATGGAGAACCCTGCGGCGGAGGCTTGCGCGGAAACCAGTTCGAGCGTGCGCTGCGCGTTCCGCACGGCGTTGACCTGACCTTTGTCAAGGGGCATACGCGCGAGTGCCGCCTGATGGTCACGATAGCGTTGCTGCGTCGCCTCGATCCGCTTCAAGCTCGCATCGAGCGCTTCAATCCGCGCGGTGAGCTCGGTACTTTGTTTGCTGAGCTGCGCCCGGTGTTGCGCGGTTTCGAGGCTGCCGAGGCGGTCGAGCTGCCGCCCCCGCTCCTGGGCGATCGCGAGTTGTTCACCCGCGATGGCTTCGAATGAAGAGAGCGCCGTCTGACGCGCGCTTTCGGTTGCTTCCTTTTGCTGCCGCGCCACGTTCAGCGCGTGCGACAGCTCGGCACGCGTGGCTGCATAGTCCGCTAGCCGCGTTAACCGATCGCGGTAGCCTTGGGCTTGGGCGGTTAACTCTTCTCTGCGCCGCTCCATGCGCTCTGCTTCCTGCACGTTTGCTGCCGCGGCCTGAGCGGTTTGTTGCAGTGGTGCAAGCTGGGCTGTGCGGCGCTGCAGCTGGTTTTTTAGGGCCTGCTGGGAGCGTTGGGCGGCGTCGAGTTCCCGCAGCGAGACCTCCAGTTCGCGTACCTGGTTTTCGGTTTGTTCCACTTCGGACCGTAGGTTGCTGAAGCGCTCTTTGCCGCCGGAAGGCGAGTAATAGGCCTCAAAGGCCGTCTGAATTTTCGCCATCAGGCCCTCGTCGTCCGGAGTCGTGGCGGCGTCACCACCGGCGGCGCGGTCAAGGGCCTGTGCAAGACTTGGGGCGTGGTGCAGCTCGGTCTGACCGATGGCCTGACCTTGCTCGACGAGCAACGCGTTCCAAAGCACCAGGTCAACTTCCTGCTGCAGCAGCGTCCGCACCCGGTCATGAGCGTCGCGGCCGGTGAGCTGTGCGGGCTCAGGGCCGTCGATCTTGAGCTCCGTGGCGCGTTCTCGATTGAAGCGTTTGCTGTACCAGAGCTGGTGTTCTCCTATCATGAGCTCGGCTGCGATCGACGTCGCGACGTCCCGGCCCACCGGTTGAATGGAGCGGACACTTTGTTTCTTTGACGTATCGGGTTCGTCCAGCAACAGGCGCAGCGCTTCAATGAGCGACGACTTGCCCGATTCGTTGGGTCCTTCGACGAGGGTGATACCGGGGCCGAACGCGATGTCTCGATGGCCGATCCCGCGGAAGTCGGTCAAGGTCAGGCGATTCAGACGCATCAGTCGCTGGCCTTAAGCAGGCGATAGAGCTGCCGCAGTGCGGCGTCTGCGACGGGATCGTCGCGGGCGGCGTCAGCCGCAAGTTCATCCCAGGCGGCCCGGGCGTAGCCGCTAAGGCTGAGCTGCTCGAGATCGAGGGCGTCCGGTACCAGGGTCAGCTGTTCGCTCCGGTGGCGACGTAAGCTTGCGAATTTCAGTCTCGCAGCATCAATGGTTCGATCGAGCTCTGCGGCCTGTGCGAGCGTCAGAACACCGGTGAGGCGCAGCAGGACGACGGTGGTGGCTTTGTGAGGGAGTTCGTCGAGCCTGCGCTTGAGAAACTCGATGTCGGCGTCGCCGGTCAGTTGGTGCTGTTCATCAATGAACTGCCAGCTGCCGATCGTTCGCGCGTCGACGTCGCATCGGTTCGCGGTGAGTTCCACGACCAGGGCCTGGTTCGGTTTGACTTCCGTGAATGCAGTGGCAACCGGCGTACCCGCGTACCAGGCACGGTTCTGCTGACCCACGGGGGTTGTTGAATGGCGATCTCCCAGCGCCAAATAATGGATCCGTCCGTCGGCAAGTGCGGCCTCGACCGCGGCTTCGTCGATCATTCCCGGACTGGTGCCCTCGGGGGCGAGGCTGGCAGTGCCCCCGTGTGCCACGCCGATGCGCAACCCGGCCGCCGGGGCCAACGGTTTGAGCATGGCGCTGCAGAGGTCCGTGTCCGGGTGCTTGTTGTTCCAGGGCGCGCCAATGATCTCGGCGTTTTCGACTTCCGGAATCGCGCGCGGTTGGGCGTCGTTCAATACCCGCACCCGTTCGCCAAGGGCAACAAACTCCGGACGGTGATAGACGGCGCTGGCGTCGAGGGGGTCGTGGTTGCCCGGCAGCAGGTAGAGCGGTACGGGGCAGGCGGCCATTGCGTCGAGGCTACGACTTAGGGTGGTTCGGCTGATCTGGTGCGTTTCGAACACGTCGCCGGCAACGATGATGAAAGCCGCGCCCTCCGCAGCGGCGAGCGCGCCGAGCTGTTCAATGGCGTTGATACGGTCCTGAGCGTACCGCGCCTGAGCCTCTGGCTCGAGGAAGACGCGTGTCATACCGAGCTGCCAGTCGGCGCTGTGAATGAAGCGGAGTTGGGTCACGATCGGGGCATTGCAGACCAGGTCAACCGATCCGCTAGTCTAGCGTTGTAACGGCTAAGCCGTCAGGAGTGCTGCCGTGCAGCAGCGTGCCATCGCATTGAATCGATTCGGTCTCGGGGCGCGCGCCGCAGAGTGGGAGCGCGCGTCGGATCCCGAGCTGTGGCTAAGGTCGCAGCTCACGGAATTTACGAAGATCGACGACGGGCCGACCACGGCCGAGATTCTGAGCGACGTTCTGCTGCTGCAAAGAAACGCGCGGCAGACAAAGCGTGCAGAGGACCGCGAGATGTTTCGTCGTCGCCTCCGGGAACACTACCAGGCTCAAACCCTGAGTCGGTATCAACGGGCGGCTACTACGGACGCACCTTTCCGCGAACGGCTCGTGCACTTCTGGTCCAATCACTTCGCTGTGTCTGCGGACAAGCCACCCCTGGCGGCGATCGTCGGGCGCTACGAGGACGAGGTCGTGCGACCGCACTTTCTAGGACGCTTCGCTGATCTGCTGCGTGCCGCACTGCAACACCCGGCAATGATCTATTACCTCGACAACCAGCAGTCTATCGGGCCCCGTTCCCGTGCCGCCCAGCTGTCTACCCGGCGGCGGTCCAATCGTCCCCGGGGACTGAACGAAAACCTCGCCCGTGAGGTGCTCGAGCTGCACACTTTGGGCGTCGACGGCGGCTACGACCAACGAGACGTCCAGGCGTTGGCGAAGATGCTGACCGGTTGGTCGACCGTCTCGGTTCGTGAAGCCGAGCGAAGTGATGCAAAGCGTCTCGGTAGCTTTCAGTTTCGGTCGGCGACCCACGAACCTGGCGCCCAGCGGTTGCTTGGGCGTCGCTATGCGGCACCGGGAATCGCGCAGGCCAGCAACGCGTTGGAGGATCTGGCAGTGCACCCGGCAACGGCTACGCACCTGGCGACGAAACTCGCCCGACACTTCGTGGACGACCGACCCGACCCGGCGCTGGTAACGCGTTTGGCATCGAGCTACCTGGCTTCGAGCGGTGAGCTGCGGTCGTTGTACACGGCGCTTATCGAGTCCCCGGAGGCTCGGCGCGCAGAACCGAAAAAGTACAAGTCGCCTCACGAGTTCGTCATCTCTGTACATCGTGCGTTGGCGCATGAGCCACGTAATCCTCGAGCGTTGACGGGCACACTGGCGACCTTAGGTCAGCCAGCCTTTCGGCCAGGCTCACCGGCGGGGTGGCCGGATACAGTGGCCGATTGGGGTGGCGCTGATGCGCTGCTCAAGCGTATTGAGTGGGTTGGGGCAGCCGGTCGTCTGGTGACCGGTCCGGCCGATCCCCGGGCAGTGGCTGAGGCAGCCCTCGGCCCGACGTTGACGATGGCTACGCGACGAGCCGTCGAGCGCGCCGGTAGCCGCGCCCAGGCGCTGACGCTGCTGTTTGCGAGCCCTGAGTTTCTGCGGAGGTGATGCGGTGACCCTGAGTCGACGACAGTGGCTGGCCCGATTCGGGGCCGCAACGACTGCCTTTGCTGCTGCAGGACCCGGTTTGAGCCTTGCCCGGGCGCCGACGGAACGGCGGTTGCTGGTGGTGATGCTGCGCGGAGCAGCGGACGGACTGGCGCTCATTCCACCCTATGGCGAACCCACCTACCCGGGATTGCGGGGTCCGCTCGCGTTGCCAGCGCCCGGATCAGCCGGCGGAATTGAAAGGATCGACGGGTTGTTCGGCGTCCATCCTTCCGCGCCGTGGCTCGCCGCGCGCTTTCGAGAGCGCACGGCGCTCGCCGTGCACGCCGTAGCGACACCCTATCGAGCGCGCTCTCACTTTGACGGTCAGGATGTGTTGGAAAGCGGTTCGGCGGGAGTTGCCGGACTCCGAAGCGGTTGGCTCAACCGAACCCTTGTCGCCTTCGCGCCGACCACGGCGGACCGCGCCGTAGCCCTCGCAACGAACACGCCACTCATCCTTCAGGGGGATGCGCCGGTGCTGACCTGGTCACCTTCGCGCCTGCCGGAGCAGAGCGAGGACACGCTCCAACGTTTGGCCGCACTGTACGCGGAAGACGCGTTTCTCGCTGACCGGCTTGAGCAGGCCCTCGAAGCCCGGTCAATTGCGGGAGCGATGGAAGGCCGTGGTCGACAACAGCTGAAACCGACGCTGAGGCGTGCCGCCCGATTCCTCCAGCAACCTGACGGGGCGCGGATCGCATTCGTGGACAGCGGCGGTTGGGACACGCACGCGAATCAGGGCTCCGTCGCGGGCCAGTTCGCGCGACACCTGACACAGCTCGATGCCGGACTGGCCGGCTTTGCCAGCACGCTCGGTGCGCTGTGGAAGCAGACGGCGGTGCTGGTGATGACGGAGTTTGGCCGCACTGTGCGCGTCAACGGCACCCGAGGTACGGACCACGGCACCGGCGCGGTCGCGCTGCTCGTTGGCGGCTCGGTCGCCGGTGGGCGGGTCCTTGGCGATTGGCCGGGGCTTGCGCGAGCTAACCTCTACGAGGGGCGCGATCTCAAGCCAACGACCGACCTTCGGGCCCTCATCAAGACAGTGCTGCTCGATCATCTCGGTGTCGCCGAGGCCGCGACCGAGTCCACTGTCTTTCCTGCCTCCGCTGCGGTCCGCCCGCTCGAATCGGTTTTCATCTAGCGCGCCCTGCCGTGCAGAGTCAGCGTTCGTCCGGCATGCTAATGCGCACGTCTGTTATGGATCTGGCGTATGGATCAACAACAACCGCCAACGATTCGTCGGGCCGGGGCAGAGGATGCAGAGATCCTCGTGCATTGCATCGCGCTGGCCTTCGCGGAAGACCCGATCATGCGGTACCTCTATCCCGCATCCGACGGCTACTGGCAAACGATGCCCGCGTTTACCCGCGCGTTCTCGGGGAGCGCCATGGAAGCCGGTGCCTGTTGGCTCGAACAGCACGGGGCTGGTGCCGCCTGTTGGTTGATGCCGCACCAGGTTCAGGCGGACATGCCGCCGACGCTGTTCTCTGACGTTGACCCGGAACGCCTTGCCGAAGTGGGTGGGATGCTTGAGGCTATCGCAGCGCTGCACCCCGCTGAACCGCATTGGTACCTTCCCCAGATCGGGGTCGACCCCGTTGCGCGAGGTCAGGGCGTGGGCGCTGCCTTGATGAAGACCGCCCTTCGAGCAATCGATGAAAGCATGGCGCCGGCGTTTCTTGAGTCATCCAATCCCCGCAACGTATCGCTTTACGAACGCTTCGGCTTTGAAGTGATCGCCGAATTGCAGTACGGCAATGCGCCGCCGATGATCCCGATGGTGCGCTCACCGGCCTGAAGTCGCTAGCGAAGGGCAAGACTCGTTGGTGTCTGGGCGGCAATCCAGATGGGTGATGTCCAGGCCATCTCGCGGACGGTTGCCGGGTACTCGCCATTGCGGCAGACCGCCGGGCTCTGATCTTTCGGCAGCGCAGCGCAGTCGTAGGTGTGCCAGCGCGGCCGAGGTGGTTCGACGACTCGCAGATAGTAGTAAGCCGCCTGTCCGGGCCGGTACGTCGCGTCTTCGTACACTGTGCACAGGCTTGCTGCCGCTGGCTCAGCAACGGCGATGGTGTCGACCTGCGTGTGCAGCGTGCCATCGGCGGCGATCCAACCTTTAACAAGCTGTAGTTCGGCCAATCCGAGACTTGCCGGATCCTGTACTGCGTAGGCGAGAAAACGCGGTTTGACAGCGGCGTCGTTGGGCTCGAGGTCCCCTCCCATGGGGACCGCGTCGCTGCTCCGGGCGAGAGCGTCCACCGCATCGGCTGCGGTGCAGAGGTTGTCGTCAAGGCGCCAACCGCCGAACAGGCGAGGCACGATGCGCGGGCCCGAGGTGCCGAACACTTCACGCCGTTGCATGGCAGCAAAAATCGCCTCGCGGGTGTTTTCCTCTGCCCAGACGCCAGCGAGGCCACCGGGATTGCCGTCGATGCCGCTGGTTAAGAGGCCTGGCCGCAGGCGTTCAGCGGGTGTCGCTTCACCGGTAACCGCGCCTTGCCAGCTAGACTCCGCCGTCGCCCCCGGTGTGGCTGCGTGGGTGTCAGTCGATGCAATGATGCCAAGCTTGATTGGATTCAGACCGATGGCCTGTTCTTCTGCCAAGCCCAGTACCAACGCCGACCGCTGGAAGTCCGAGGCGTGCACGCAGCCCGCGCCGAGCATACCGTTGCTGCCCGTTGTACCCGGGGCGCACTCTGCCGTGACTTCCGTTGCCGTTCCCGTTGCGAGTGCGCCATCGTTGAGGTTTCGTGTGACGTAGGTTTTTGCCTCTCCAATAACTCGCACGGCTTCCTGATCGCAGAGTTCGTCCGGTGCTCCGAGTACAGACGACAGCCCGTTGATGCACTCGGACCCGCCTTTGTGCTGGAAGATCTCCATGATCGGTTCCCGCTTCAGGCGGGTCTGCGCATAGGCGCGCTTGTTTTCCCGAGTGGGTTCCAGTCGGCGATACGGCCCCATGCGGCCGTTGGCAAGATTGGTGTTGTGGGGGATGGTCAGGTAATCGCAACCGTTATCCCCATTGCAGCGGTGATCCAACCGAGCCCAGAGCTGGCTGTCGAGCGGTGCGTCTACGTAGCTGACGGGTAGGTCCGGCACGCGATCACCACGAAAAATCACGTTGCGATGGTAGTTCGACGTTCCCGGTGTGCCGGTGTACTCGTAGGCGATGAAGCTGGTGAACTCGCAGGGGGCGTTGGCCGTGTTCGCTGCATCCTGCATGAGTTGCCAGGGCGCTTTGGCGTAATCAAGGCACCGGCTGCCGTCCTCTGCGCACACCGCGGGAACCCTTGCCGGTGTTTCGGTGGTGATCACCGTGCCAAGCATCATCATGCCCTGGCGCTGGTTCACTCGATAGTTGGTGCAGAACTCTGTCTCGTAGGTCGGTGATCCTGGGGTCGCGCATAACGAACGTTCACCGAGAAACTCGCCGTGATCGGTGACTGCTAGGAAGTCGAGCGGTCGATCGATGGCCGTGGTACCCGCTGGATTACCGTTTTCGTCCAACGGGAAAAACGGAATCGCTTCGCCACGCGCGAAGCGATTCGCATCGACCGGAGTTGCACCTGTCGATATCGCTGCTGCATCAAAGGAGAAGCTCGTATGAACGTGCAGGTCACCAAACAGCGGCATGCGGGCAGCGGTTCGGTTAGGGCAACCTGTCGTGTTAGTCGCGCTCGGGTCTGCGGAGGCAGACGCCTCAAGTCCCGCGCTCGCTGCCGCGCCGCTTCGTTCGCCGGGAGGTGAGCCGGAATCTGTGCAGCCGGTGCCGAAGAGCGTGCCGAGTGCCAGGCTCGCAACCTGCGCACAACGAGCGAGCGACCTCAGGTGGTGGCCACGACGTCGCCCCGCTGCACCCTGGCAGCCGGGGTTGATCTGATGCATGGCGTTCCCCTCGTGAATCCCGGCTGAGTCTTTCGGTCCGCTAAAAGCCTAACACAGCGACGGACAACGCCCGCCTTAACCGCGGACTGCTCGGCGTAGCTGGCGAACACCACCGGTGGCGAGCCACAGGTAGATACCGCTCGCGAGGATTAGCAGACCGCCAAGGAACACCAGGTCGTCGATTGGATCGCCAAACACGCGGTTGCTGATCACAGCAGCAATGGGCAACTGAATGTAGACGATGGGCGCTATGGCGCTGGCCCCAACGCTGATCGTCGCGCTGTAAAGTAGATAGTGACAGGTACCTGCAGTTACCGCGACGATGAAACAGACAAGGATGACTCGCGGCTCCGGCGGGCCGGAGATTTCGAGGCTAGGATGCACCGCATCACCAATGAACGCCGCCAGCATCAAAAACACACTCGCCCAAAAGGCCATGTAGAACTGGGCTGTCCAGATCGAACTCTGCGTGGCGACGAGTCTATTGAGGACGATCATGCCGGATACACCGAGCGCTGAGAACAGAGGAAGAATGGCAGCCCAGCCAAAAGCCTCTCCCGTTGGCCGTAACATGATGAGGACGCCGGCGAAGCCTAGCGCGATGGCAATCCATCCAGGGACTGGCAGTCGCTCGCCAAGGAAGACAACCGCAAACACGGCGGTCAGCAACGGATTGATGAACTGGATAGCGGCAGCGTCGGCGAGCGGCATGACGAACAGCGCACTAAAGAACGTTGCCGTCGCGAGGGCTAGAAACGCGCCGCGAAGAACGTGCATAACCGGCCGTCGCACTCGAAAACCGGCGACACCGTGAATCGCAAACAAGATGACGCCAAAACCCAACGCGCCGATGCAAAACCGCAGCGACGCAACGGCGAGGGGAGACCAGGCCCCGGCCAGGGTCTTGATGAGCGTATCGCCGATGGGGAAGCAGCAAAACGCAATCAGCGCAGACACGACCCCCCGGCGCGCGAGGGGGTCAGTTTGTTCGTCGGTCAAAACGAATCGGCAGTGTGGGCAGGTTGCGGAGGATGAAGCTCGGTTCCGCCTTGGGAATCTGGTCCGTGGCGAGCCGGATGTTGTGGAGCGCTTTGAGCAATGCCCGGAAGCCGAGGTTTAGTTCCTGACGCGCCAGCGGCGCGCCGATGCAATGGTGAACCCCAGAACCAAACGCCAGCTGCATGCCGGCTTTATCGCGGGTGATATCGATTTGGTCTGGATCAGGAAACTGTCGCTCGTCCCGGTTGCCGGCGCCGAACCTGAGCATAATGAAGTCACCGGCGTTCAGCGGATAGCCGCCAAGCTCCGTGTCCTTAGTGACCCGCCGCGGCAACCCCTGGACCGGGGATTCGATGCGCAGCGCTTCTTCGACAAAGGTGCGGATGCGTTTCTCATCACCACGAATCTGGTCCTGCAGCTCGTGCTGCTGGCACAGCGCGAGCATGGCCCAGCCGAAGGTGCTGGCTGTCGTTTCATGCCCGGCAACCAGGAACTGGTTGAGGATGGAAATGGCCTCTCCGTAGGTCAGCGCCCGACCCGCTTTCTCCAGGGTGCTGTTCGCGAGAATCGAAATCATATCGTCTGTGGGCTGCTGGCGACGCTCATCGATCAGCCGGCAAAGCAGCTTTTGCAGATCCCGAGCCAGCTCAGCACGATGAATCAACTCTTCATCACTGAGTGGCGCCATGCGCAGCGTGCTCGCAGCCGCCGCTGCTGCTTCGTCGAAAAATGCGCGTTCCGGCTCCGGGATACCGAGGCGGTCGGCGATGATGCGAAGCGGTACGGGAAAGGCGAAGTGCTCAACGAAATCTACGCAGCCGTCCACCGCGCTGCTCAGCATGCTTTTGAGACACGCCTCGATGACGGCCAGCACCTGAGGCTCACTGCGTTTGACCTCGCTGCCGGTAAACAGCTGGCTGACCAGCGATCGGTACTCCGTGTGTTCCGGCTGGTCTAGCGTCAACATGGTTGGTGGCAGTGCAATCAACTCTGCCTCGATGGCTTCGAGCTTGGCACGAGCAGCCGGGCTGGCCTGGGCGATTCCGGCTTCCCGCGTGCGTGCCATGAACGCTTCGAAACGGCTCGAGTAGGTGTCCGTGTCTTTGATGGCCTCTCGAATCAGGTCGTAGCGCGTCACCACGTGGATGTTCATGGCCGGAATCGGGTACACGGGTTGCGTGTCCCGCAAGGTTCGATAGGCGTCGTAGGGATCCAGCAACGTAGCCGGATCGAAGAGGTTGATCGGTGCGGTCGTCATGGACGTGTACTCCTTGCCGCGTAGTGGTCAGCGGTCAATCAGACGCTTCGCGATGAAACGCCTGATGAACATTCAGCGGAGATTCGCGGCAATCGTCAAGTCGGCCGGTGGCGAGTGCTAGCGCGCATCGACCGATCAGTTCGGTACGCTGGAACTGCAGCAAATGGCCTTGGTCGGGCAGCACCAGCACGCGGGTCGTGGCTTCGGGAAAAACGCGCCGGGCGTAGTCAACGTGGCCGCTCGGGACAAGGGAGTCATCCGCGCCATGGACAACAATCAGTGGCACGCGAAGCCGGTGCCACAGCCGTTCGGCGGCGGTGATCTGATCCCGCAGCAGGAACATTTCTTCGTTCGAGTTTCGTAGCGCTCGGCCAATGAGGGTAGGAATGCCGGGAATTCGTGCCGCGTAGTTGTACCAACGAAGGATCCGGATGGTGGGATCGTAGGGACCGGCGAGGGCGAGGACGCCGTCCACGAGCTCCGGGTAGCTGGCACCAAGCCAGACGGCCATGGGGGCGCCCCAGGAGTGACCGGCGACGATGAGTGGCACACCGGGGAATGTTGCACGGAGCTGCTGCAACAACGGTTCAATCAGGGCGCCGTGTTCGTCGAAGGTGCCGGCCATGCGCGCCTCGGGCTCAAATCGACTCGCGCCCCAGCCGGGTCGGTCGAGGCTGACCAGCCGGGCTCGGGAGAGGAACGCGTCGTCGAGCATCAACTGAGCGATATCGCCCCATCCACCGGGCGTTCCATGAATCCAGACCATGACGGCGTCCTTGGGCGCGCCGACGCTGCGATAGTGCAGGCGGAAGCCCGGGAGTCGAAGTTCGGCAGCGACGATGTCCGGGTTCGACGCAATCCGTTCGGCGAACAGCTTCTGGTGGTCCTCGATCGGCTGTGGCATGGAGCAAGCGTTGAGAGCGGCCAGCAGCAATAACACTGTGCAGCCGCCGTTGAACGCGCGCGGCCTCGGCTGCGGGGAGGACCTCGGGGAGCGACGGCGGGTGGGTGCTCGGGTGCCGCTGTGTTGCCGGTCAGCCATGTACCGCGCTGGCCGGAGTGGCGCCTGACGACAGCGGTTGCAGCTGCCCCCGATCTAGCCCCAGGCGCCCAACCGGCGCGGCGCCACGGCGAATTCCCGGTGTCGGTTTGATCATGAAGAGGTCGCCGTTGCGACCGACCAGTTGCCGGGAAACGTCGAGTTCGCGGGCCAGCAGACGGTGGGCTTCCAGGTGCTCCGCCTCGCCGTGGACCGGAATCGCTATCGCCGGATCGACCCACTGGTACAGCTCCCGCAGCTCATCCTGTGCGGGGTGGCCTGAGGCATGGATGGGCCGATTCGACTGGGTGTCGTGGACGACGTCCACACCGAGGCGCTGCAAGCGATCGCAGAGGCGCTCGACGGCGTCTTCGTTTCCCGGAATGACTCGAGAGCTGAAGACGACTCGATCACCGGACTCGAGACTCAGATCTGGATGAGAGTCTGCGGCAAGTCGATCTAACGCAGCCCGCGGTTCACCCTGGCTGCCGGTGGCGATCGCAAGGGTCTCCTCGCGAGGTAAGTAACCCAAATGGGCGGAGTCTATGAGCGTCGGTCCTTCGTTCCAAAGTCCGGCGGCTCGAGCGGCGGCGTAGTAGTTGTGCAGCGACCGGCCAATCAGGCCTGGGTAGCGGCCACAGCGTTCGGCCACCCGCGCGATCGTTGCCAAGCGCGCGACGTTGCTGCCGAAGCAGGCAATGACCACCCGCCCCGGAGCAGAACGAACGAGGTCTTCAATCCCCTCGCTCAGCTCACCTTCGCTGGTCGAGCGTCCCGGTGTTAACGCGTTGGTGGAGTCACAGACCATGGCATCGATGCCAAGCACCGCGAGGCCTTTGAGTCGCTTCTCGCTGTACGTCGCGCCGACAACCGGATCAGGGTCGAGTTTCCAATCGGCGGTATGAAATACCCGGCCAACGGCGGTTTCTATGAGCAGAGCCTGCGTTTCCGGCGTGCTGTGGGTCAGCCCGATCGGTTCCACCCGGAACGGGCCGAGCTGCACCGCTGTATCGTTCCGCAGTGCTTTCAAAGGGACGCGGTTAAGCAACCCGGCTTCCCTGAGCTTGCGCTCGAGGATCGCCCGGCAGAATCGGGTGACGTACACGGGGCATTGAAGCTGGGGCCACAGGTGCGCGACGGCACCCACATGATCTTCGTGGGCGTGAGTCACGATCAGCGCTTGCAGCTGTTCGCGACGGCTGGCGATAAAGGCGGGGTCGGGCATCTGCACGTGTGGTCCGGTTTCCCCGGGGCGGGCGAAGGTGATGCCGCAGTCGACCATCAACCATTGGCCCGCGTGGCCATAAAGGTTGAGGTTCATACCAATTTCGCCACAGCCCCCCAGGGGCAGCAGCCACAGGTCGTCGTCGCCAGGTCTCATGGGTGCAGGCTCTCAATGGCCTGGTGATCTGCGCGTCGACCTGTGCGTTAACTGAGGCGTCGGTATATCCGCTCGGCGATCAGCTGTCGTCGGTGTTGCCCAGAAATCGGTAGAGCAGCGCCCCGGCTGCGCCGCCGGCGATCGGAACGACCCAGAACAGCCACAGCTGGGAAAGCGCCCAGCCACCGACAAACAGTGCCGGTCCGGTGCTTCGTGCCGGGTTTACCGAGGTGTTGGAGACCGGAATGCTGACCAGATGAATCAGCGTTAGGCCGAGGCCGATGGCAAGGGGAGCGAGTCCGGCCGGTGCGCGGGAGTCTGTTGCTTCCATGATGATTAGCAGAAACAGGGCCGTCATGACGAATTCCATGACGATGACCGCACCCATGCTGTAGTTCCCCGGAGAGTGGGCGCCATAGCCATTGGCGGCAAATCCACCGAGTTCGAAGGTCGGTGCCCCGCTGGCGATGACGTAGAGCACGGACGCACCGGCGATCGCGCCGAGCACCTGGGCGATGACGTATGGGCCGGCGTCAGCGAGTGGCGCGCGGCCGCCGGCGACCAGGCCCAGCGTAACTGCAGGGTTGAGATGGCAGCCGGAGGTATGTCCTAGGGCGAACGCCATGGTTACGACGGTGAGCCCGAAAGCCAGCGACACGCCCAGCAGGCCGATGCCCATGTCTGGAAAGGCTGCGGCTAAGACCGCACTGCCGCAGCCTCCAAATACAAGCCAAAACGTACCGACGAACTCGGCGGTGAGTCTGCGAAGCATTTGAAGAACCCTAGGTGGCGTAGCAACGACCCCAAGAGCCTGCCGCGTGGCGGTCGGTGAGTCATCGGTTCTGCAGCCGCATAGAGGAGTGTTTACCAGTACGTTACCTCGGCGTTACCCGGGGTTTACGCAATGCCCTCGGTTAATCGTCCAAATAGAAGGTCAGGGTCGAAACGACCCGCACGCGCTTGATGTGCGGGTTGTTGCTGTCGCGATCGTAGATGCTGAACTGGCCTTGGCGTGCGGCTTTGATTTTGCCGAGCGCGGAGCCGGAGTCCTCCGCGAACTTTGCCGCCACGGCCCGCGCATTGGCAGTCGCTTCCTCAATCATGGCCGGTTTCAGCTCGTTGAGGCCTTGGAACAGGTACTGGGTTCGATATTCGTAGTTCTCCTGACTGATCGACACGCCTTGCCGGCCCAGCTGCAGCAGCTGGCTCTCGGCACGCAGCGCTGCGTCGATGTTGTCGCTGTAGAGGGTGATGACCGACCGCCCGAGGTAGCGGAAACGGGGCGCTTGGTTGCCGTAGCTTTGCGCCTGCCGGTCGACAATGGTCGGCGCTTTGAGCGTGATCTCTTCCCGTGCAAAGCCGTTGGTCACTAAAAAGCGGATGACGACGTCTTGCTGACGTTCGACTTCCGCCACCAAAGCCGTCAGGTCGTTGTCGGCAACACTCAACTGCAGTGGCCAGATGACAACGTCGGCTCGTACCTCGCGCTCGGCGAGGCCCTTCACCACGACGGCGCGCTCGAGCTGGCGCGCCTCCACGAAGCCCTGGCCGATGAAGAAACCTGCCAGCGCGAGCCCAAGCCCGAGCACGGTTGCGGCGACGGCTTGCATGACGTCAGCGTCCTCTGAAGTTGGGGTCACGTCGTTCCATAAACGAAGCCATACCTTCGCGAAAGTCTTCAGACTGCATCAACGGGATGAGTTGCAGAAACACATGGTGGACGTGATCGTTGAAGGTCTCGTTCATCCCCATGCGCATCATCCGCTTCGAGGCTTGCACGGCGAGCGGTGCCTTCGCGCTGATTTCCGTTGCGAGCGCCCGGGCGGTTTCTTCGACAGCATCGGCCGCAACGACATGGTTCACGAGCCCGAGCTCGAGGCACTCGTTGGCCATGAGCGTCCGTCCGGTAAAGATCAGTTCGGCGGCTTTGGCCCAACCGAGCAGCCGCGGAAGGATCCAGGTTCCGCCAGACTCGGGCACGATACCGCGCGCGGTAAACGCGGCCGCCAGCTTCGCGGTATCTGCCATAACGCGGATGTCACAGCCCAGCGCTAGATCCATACCGTACCCGGCCGCCGAGCCGTTGACGGCACAGATCGTGGGCGTGTCGATGTTGTGCAGCACCGTCGGTGGCGTGTTACGCAGATCCAGGTTCGGCACGCTGCGCGATGCGCCCATTCCGTCGCTGATTTCGCTGCCGCGCAGATCGAGCCCGGCGCAAAAGAATCGGCCGCTGCCGGCGACGATGATGACGCGAACGTTGCGGTCCTCGTCGGCCTCGATGAGCAGCTCTGTCAGTCGGTCGAGCATGGCGCGGGAGATTGTGTTCTGTCGCTCCGGCCGGTTAAGCCGAATCGTCGCGATGGTGTCGGCAACGGAATAAACCACCTCCTCGGAATGCGCTGAGTCGTCACCTGCGGTGGGTGTCGCTTCATCCAGTGTTTTTGCTTCGCTCATTTGGTCCCCCTCGGGTCGTGTGTCAACGCCATTATGACTGCCTCCACCGACGAATGCAGAGTAGGTGATCTGCTTGCCTGAAAGGTTTGGAAAGGCCGTTGGTTTGCCGTCGAATGCGCGGCGACACCGTGCAAATTTATCGTCAGCAAGCGCTGGATCGTCTGTTTTCTGACACCCTTTGCCCCTCAGAGGCCGGGAATACAGCAGCGTCCGCTTTCGAGTCGAAGTTCCCTGGCAGGGGCTCCGGGCAGCGTCTAGCGTTAAGGCATGAAGCGGTGGAGAACTACGATGAGCACGGAGCTCGGGTCGGATGATCCCGGTGCACTGGAAGGCAACGGATGCGTGGATCTGCTCGAGATCTTTCATGCCCGAAGGCTGCGCCGTTCGGCGCGGATGCAGGTCGAGCGGCTCCTGGAGCGTCAGCGCGGCGCGGTGTACCGCAGTGATGCGGACAATTTTGCGGAGCTTGCAAGTTACTACGAAGCGCTGGCGTTAAGCCTTGACGATTTACTGATGGCGCTGGGCGACCGGGTCGCCGCGAACGACTGAAGCTCAACCACGCGGCGGCATGCACTCCTCGGTAACCGGATAGCCAGCGTTCGTGGGTATACACAGAAAGGACTCGTCGCCGCGGCGCTCGGTCCAGGGCTCGACTGCGACGATTGGGGCCGCGGCAGCTGCAGCCATGGCCTGTTGTACGTTGGTATGGAGCGCCAGTTTTTCCAAATTTCTCAAGGTTGGAAAGATGATCGTGCGGCTGCCGTCTGCAGCGGCGGCGACGGCGTCCTGAGGCCGGATCCACAACGAATCGACGGATTCCTGTCCGTCGTGGATTGCCAGCTGATCTTCCGGCGCGTCGACGAGGTAGAACCAGGTGTCGAAGCGCTTTGGCATCATTGGGGGTGTGATCCAGCGTGCGAAGGGCGTAAGCCGGTCGGCAGCGAAGCGCAGCTGGTGTTGTTCAGCAAAGTCTTTCAGCTTCAGTGTTCCTGCGTTGAGCGGGTCTCGATATTGCTGCAGCGTGCGGAGCCGCTCGCCGCCTACGAGCGGTGCCGGTTCGTCATCACGCGCGTCCCGGGCGAGCAGCACACCGCATTCCTCGAAACATTCGCGGATACCGGAGAGCTGCAACGCCAGCGCTTCCGCGTCGGGCGCAGCGCCGGAGCTTAAGGCGCGAAGCTCCGGGTCGAAGTCCGCTGGGTCGGTTTTGCCGCCGGGAAAGACCAGGGCACCGGAGGCGAAATCGATCTGGTGGTGCCGAACCACCATGAACACTTCCATGCCGTCGGGCCCGTTGCGCACCAGGAGAACGGTTGCCGCCGGAACCGGTGTTGCTGCTGTTTTCGCCTGGTCACTCATTGGTCCATCGTCCCCGTCTGCCCCGCAATCTGACAGGAATCTTACCCTGATCTCTGAGTGCGGTAGCTCCCGCGAGTGGTTTTGTTCGTGTCTCCGGGCCGTGGCAGACTGGTGGCGGGCTGGCTAGGGACTGGGCGAGGGAGCGGTGATGTCCAACGGTGATTCGGAACGAAGCGGAACGTTTTCCTGCGTCGATTCGTGGCTGGGTCCGCAGGGTCGATTCAGATGACGGCGGACAGGGGGCTTCACCAGGCAGTCGCTTTAGGTGCTGCGCGACCGGTTGCACCGACGCTCTCCACGCGGCGCTTGTCTCTCGCACCCATCTTAGCGGCGGACTGCGCGGAATTGCTCAAACTGTGGCGTGATCCAGCGGTGCGTCAGTATCTCTGGGATGACGAGCTGATTGACGGAGATACGGTCCGGCAAGTCCAAGCGGCAAGCGACACGTGCTTCCACCGTCTTGGCAGTGGGCTCTACGCCCTGCGTTGGCGTAGCGATCCGGGGCGGCTCATCGGCTTCTGCGGTTTTCGAGCCTTCGATGGTCAGTACCCGGCGGAATTGCTGTACGGCATCTATCCGGACTACTGGGGTATGGGCATCGTCACCGAAGCTGCCAAGGAGGTGCTTCACTACGGGTTCGAACGGTGCGCGTTCGAGCGAGTTATCGCGGCGACGGATACACCGAATCAGAATTCCGTACGAGTGATGCAGCGGCTCGGCCTGCAGTTCGTCGAGCGTAAACTCTGGCACGGTTTGGATACGGTGTTCTATGCACTTGAGCGCCATGAGTACCTGCGCCAGTGACCGTGTGCGGCTGAGCGTTCGCCAGTGGTTGTGGTCGAGTTGCGGATTGAGTTTCGCCTTGGTGGCTGTCGATCGCTGAAAGAGAAACGCCAGCGATTGCGAGGCCTTCGCGACCGGTTTGGGAAGCAGCCCAACCTCGCCGTCGTCGAAAGCAACTACGCGGACTCGCATCGCCGTGCGCAGTGGTCCTTCGTTGCGGCGGCCAGCGCGTCGGAGGTGGTGGAGAAGCAGCTTGCTGAGATCGAACGCCACATAAGCATCGGTGTTGACGCCGAAATCGTTTCCATCCGGCGCCTGGAGCGGCACTGCGACGTCGATGATTCGCTGTCTCCCGGTGTGTGGTGACGATGACTGAGCGGTCGTCTCGCTGTACGCAGTGTCTACTGCTCGTCCTCGTCGTGGTGTTGATCGGCGGCTGTGCGCCACCCGTTGATCCCGTCGAACGTGCCCTCGACAACTACGGAACCCGCATCGCACGGCTTCTCGAGGTGGAGCCCTTTGCCGTTGGCGATCCGCAGCTTCGCTTACCGAGGCTTCGGGAACTCACGCTGCCGATAACGCAACGTCGTATTAACTGGGTCGAGTTTGCCGAACTCCACCAGTGCGATCTCGGCGATCTGGCCGGATACCGGAACAGCGGGCTGGGTCGAATGCAAACGCCCATCGAGCGGCTGCGGCAGGACCAGGCACTGCTCGTTGCCGGGCGTCGCTGTCTGCAGACGATTCCCTCCGCCCCGGACTGGTTGCCCGAGCTGCTTGAGGAAAAGCGCCGTGACCTCACGCGACTGTCTTTTAACGCCGTCCTTGCGGCTGAGGAGATGCGAGACTGGCTCGGCCCGGCACCAAACCGATCCACGGAAACGGCGGAAGCAACGCTCAACCGTCTCGCCGATCAGCTGGGGCAGGATCTTGAGACGCTCGATGTCGCCGCGCTTCTGGATGATCTGGCGCTGCTTCGGACGCAGCAACCTGCTGGTCCGGCAATTGGGCGCTGGCAGACCTGGGCCGATTGGCTAGTTCCCGTGGCGGCGGCGCTGTCCAGCGAGGCGACTCGGGTCTGCCGGACACGGGCGGCGACGCCCCGGGCCAAGGGTTTGAGAAACGTATTCATGAAATACTACATCGGAGAGGTGCAACCGCTGCTTGCAGAAGAGGTGCAGGTGCATCGCCCCTGGGTTGAGGCGCTCAATCGGTTGGTTCGAGTGATGCCGGTACGCTCCCGCGCCTTCGATAGCTGGTTTGCCGAAGCAGTTTCCGAGGGTCATGAAACGAGTGCCTGGATGCGCCTCCGCAGCCTCGGCCTCGATCACGCCGAGGCGTGGCTGCACCTAGCCGATACGTGCAATCTCTCGCTCATGGCAAGGCCTCCCCGGTGAGCAGCGAGCCCACGCTGCGCACGGCGATTGCCGCCCGAAGCCGGCGCAACTGGTTCGTTGTCATCGGTATCAGTTTTTTCATCGTGGCGTTTCGAGTTCTGTCTCTTGCTCCGCCGCTGGATGGCGCGTTCAGCACGATCGAGCGACCCTCGGTACCCTGGGTCGTCGCCGAAGCGGGCGGCTCGCGGTTGCGCCCAGCGAACACGCTGTCTGCGTTTCGTTACGCGGCGGAAGCGGGGGCGGATATGCTGCATGCGGATCTGCGGCTGACGCAGGACGGAATTGTCGTGGCGTTCGGAGCGCAGCTTCTGGAGACGCAGACCGACGGACGAGGAGCCGTGGAGGAGGCTACCTTCGCCATGCTGGCTGGACTGGACGCAGCCTATCGATGGCGGGCCGGAGACGCTGAGTCGTTTCGCTACCGCGGGCTTGGGGTACGCATCCCGACGCTCGATCGACTGTTGCTGCGGCTCGAGGGCCTACCCTGGCTGCTCTGGCTCCGCGGTGAGGGCACAGCGCTTGGTGAGGAAGTCTGCTCCGTGGTTCGGCGTCAGCGAGCGGAGTCGCGGGTGCTCGTTGCAGCCGATGACGCTCGGATACTGCAGGCGTTTCGTCGCGCCTGTCCCGGCGTTCCTACGCTCGGTCATCGCTGGGAGCGGCTCTGGTTTCAGCTGTACGCTTGGATCCGTGCTGCCCGCTGGGTCGAGTCACCGGCCGTTGCCTACCACTTTGACGTACCCGTCGCCGGCTTCGATTGGCGTGAACCAGTGCTGTACTACCAGGCGTCTCGTACCGGCCGGACGATCTTTCTTCGCCCGAAGTCTCCTTCCACTGGGACGGACGCCTTCGCGACGAAAGCCTTCGGGGTTCTTACAACCGATCCCGTCGCCGCTGTTGCACTCCGTCGGCAGCACCTGGGCGTACAATCGACGGATAACGTTGGGGCGACAAACAACGATGAACGGCTCGAAGCAGCGCCAGGTGACTGACAACGTCGTGGAGCACCAAGAGGTGCGTGAAAGCCTTGCCGCGCTGGCGCGATTTGCTGATCGCCTGTCGCCATTAGTGCCAGCGCGGACCACGATTGATTGGGCGCAAACGGTCTCCGCCGTGTGGCGCTCGGATGCCCTGGGTGGTGCGCTCGTACCGGTCGCATCAACGGTCACAACTGCGCTTACTGATCTGGTGGCCATAGATCGGCAGCGGGACGCCTTGGTGGCTAACCTCCGGCAGTTTCTAGCGGGCTTCCCGGCCAACAACGTGCTGCTGACCGGCAGTCGAGGGGCGGGCAAGTCGTCGTTGATCCAGGCGCTGATAACGGAATTTCACCCCGACGGCCTACGGCTGGTTCAGCTCGGCAAGACTGAGTTGGTTCGGCTACCGCAAGTGTTCGAACAGGTGGCCGCCGAGCCCTATCGGTTTCTGGTGTTCTGTGACGACCTGTCTTTCGATGGCGACGATGACGGCTACAAGCTGTTGAAAAGCGCGTTGGAAGGGTCGGTCGAGCGCCGGGCGAGCAACTGTTTGATTTGTGCGACGTCGAATCGCCGTCATCTGTTGCCGGAGCGGCGCAGCGATAACCTGGGTACGCGCATTGAGGACGGTGAACTGCACGAGGCCGAGGCGGTGGAGGAGAAGATATCGCTGTCCGATCGCTTTGGGCTTTGGTTAACGTTTTATCCCATGAAGCAGCTCGATTACCTGACAACCGTAAGGCACTGGCTGCGACGGTTGTTAGCCGACTACGACGCGCTTGAACTGTTGCCCGACGATCTCGGCGACGACCGCAGTCAGGTCCTGGTTGAGTCACTCGCCTGGGCGCGCGCACGAGGCAACCGCAGTGGGCGCACCGCTCACTATTTTGCTCGCGATTGGGTCGGCAGACGGCTCCTTGAAGCCGATGCAGACACGTGCGCAACCTGAGCGCTAGGCACGCCGCGAGGCCTTGACCACTGAGCGCGGCATTCGTACCATGCGCGGCTCTCTTAAGTCCCCTTCGTCTAGAGGCCTAGGACTCCAGGTTTTCATCCTGGCAACAGGGGTTCGACTCCCCTAGGGGACGCCATTTCTCTTAGTGCTTCTTTTCTTGCCCGCTCTCAGTGGCTGCATTCAATGCTTTCTCGCCGCAGTCGACGACAGCCGCGGCAGCATTAGCATTCATCGCTACCAGCGCAACACGGACTGCACCGCCGGACGCGCACGGTACCGTTCATCCCAACTCCGCAGCCGTGGGCGGTCGCCGAAGATGTCCGCTTCGACGTAGCGCATGAACTGGAGCGACGCCTGCAGGGTGCAATCTGCGACGCTTACGCGTTCCCCCAACAACAGAGGACGTCCATCGGCCAGCAGGGTTTCGAGGTAATCGAGCGGCTGCTGCATGGCGGCTTCCATCTCGGCAGCCTTCGTGTCGTTCTTTGGGTAGCCAAGGGGTGAGTTTACGGCGTGGCCGTATTGGCCCATGGGTCCGGCAAGACGTAAATCGATGATCCGCTCGACGTCCCGCGCTCGGCCACGGGCCTCGGGGTTCGACCCATAAAGGGCACCGTCGGGAAATCGATCTTCCAGGTACTCCATGATGGCGAGGGACTCGACCAGAAACGTGCCGTCGTCCAGCTCTAAGGTAGGAACGGTGCCAAACGGATTGCGTGCAAGATGGGCGGGTTCTTTGTGGCGTCCCTTAACCGTATTAACCACGATCTGTTCGATCTCGAACGCTGCGCCGAGCGCTTCTCGCTCGGCAATGTAGAGCATGACCTTGGTCGGGTTTGGCGCGAGCGGAACCATGTAAAGCTTCATCTAAAGACTCCGGACGATGTCGACGATCTGTTCAAGGAGCTCAAAGCGTTTCGGTCCCAGCGGGCCAGCACTATCGAGTCCAAGCTTCAGAGTGGTTACGCCAACGTCTCGGTACTTGCGTAACCGAGCGGCCACCATTTCCTGTGTGCCGAGCACCTGGAACCCAGTCACCATCGCGTTCGGCACGCGCGCCGCAGCGGCATCCCGCTTGCCGGCAACCCAGAGCGACTGAATCGCCTGAGCGTCCTCAGCGTAGCCCGCGCGCTTGAACGCGTCGTTGTAGAAGTTGGTCTTCTCAGACCCCATAGCGCCCATGTTAAAGGCGACCCCAGCCTTGCGTCGCTCGATCATTGCTTCGACATCGTCGCCGAGCTCTACGCGCACCGAAGCACAGAGGTCTAGATCGGAAAGCGACCGTCCGGCGCGGTCGGCACCGGTTCGAAGGTAGTCGAGATGCGCTCCCGGGTGATCCGGCGAGAACGATGTGCCGAGCCAGCCCTGGGCCGCTGTCCCCGTGTACTCCAATGACTTCGGACCGAGCGTGGCCAAATAAACCGGAATGTCAGTGGGCTCGTGCGCGACACGAATGGCTTTGCCTTCGCTGTCTGGGAGCGGTAGCTGATGGAGCGTGCCGTTGTAGCGGATTTTTTCTCCGGCAAAGACCATACGGCAGATTTCGACGGTCTCCCGCAATCGCGTCAGCGGTTTTGCATAGCGCACACCGTGGAGTCCCTCGACCACCTGCGGTCCGCTTGCGCCGAGACCGAGAATGAAGCGTCCGCCGGTCAAATCGTGCAGCGTCAGCGCCGACATGGCGGTCATGGCTGGCGTCCGTGCCGTCACCTGCATGATGCCGGTGGCGAGTTTAATCGTTGACGTTTTGTCGGCCAGGTAGGCAAGGGGCGTGACTGCATCGCTCCACCAGGCTTCTGCCGAGAACGCCATGCTGACACCGAGGCGCTCGGCGTGCTGGACCCATTCGGTGGTGAGCTGGAGGGTTTCGGGTTGTACGCTGCCCAGCTCTATGGCCAGCTTCATGGTTAGGTCCTGGGTTACGTCCTGGATTACGTCCTAGTCTGCCGCGGCCTACACCGCTGGCTGCAGCCGCGGCGGTCGAGGAATGAGCACCGGTGTTTCCTTGACGTACTGGCGATAGACCGGATCCGTGCCCCAGCGCTTCTCTGCTCGCTTTTCGAGCATCGGTACGCCGCTCACGAAGTTCAGCAAGATAAACACGAACACAGGCGAAATTAGGGCCGCGAATTGCCAGCCCGCGAGCACCGGAAGAGCGATCACGGCGATACCGGTCCAAAGCAGGATTTCGCCGAAATAGTTTGGATGCCGTGACCAGGCCCACAGGCCGGTCCGAATGAACTCTCCCTCGTTCGTTGGATCGCTACGAAACGCGCGCTTCTGCTGGTCTGCGATGACTTCAATGGCGAAACCCGCACCCCACATCAGCGCACCGACGGCGGCGAAGCCATCGAGGGGAACCTGAACTTCCGTTGTGAACACGACCAGCGCAGCAGCGAGGGTCAGGGGAACCCACAAGGCCTGCATTGTCCACGCCATGAGGAACCACAAGAAGTCCGGTTTGATGCGATCGAAGCGACCGTCGGAGCCGTCGGCCCTGACGCGACGAAACAAGAACGTGCCCAACCGTAGGGCCCACATCAACACCATGGCACCGATGAGTAACGCGCGCGCGTCTCCCCCGTTGCCCAGTGTGAGGGCGACTGCGGTAAGCGCGATGTAGGTCAGGCTGCCCGTAAGGTCGTAGTAGTGCTCAGTCTGGGCGATGTAGGAGGGGATGAAGACCACCCACTGCACGACGAAGGATGCGATCACACAGAGGGCAAACAGCGGTAGTACGGCACTACCGATCGCTACCGTAAGCCCGCCCTGGCTTCCGGCCCACGCAATGCCAGCACCGACAGCTAGGGAAACGGCAATGCCGGCAAGCGACGTTGGAGTCATTTTGGAAGCCATGGCAGGTCCGGTGCAGCTTTACTGAGAAATAGCGTCGCAAACGGATGATGAAGAAACTGTACACGGCTTTGTCTTACCAGATCATCGTTTCGCCTCACCCGGGTTGCATTGCTACCATGGCCGTAATTCATAGGACGCATGGACAGCTTGTTGTGCACGTTCTGCAATTCGCCTTTGGACGACAGCGCTTCGCCTTCGTTTGCATCGCAGTGTTCATCGCGGTTTTGACCGGCTGTGGCGGCGGTGGCGGAAGCAACCTACCGATACCGGGCGGTGGCTCGTCCAGTGGCGGTACCGGCGGCGTTTCCTCCGACTTCGATCAGGGGATCTTCCGTCCTGCGGCTACGTTCAAGGATCTCTGTGCAGCACCGCGCAGTGGAGCCTTTCCAGATCGGGTGGGAACGGCCGTCGATGAAAAAGACTGGTTGCGGGCCTGGAGTCACGATCTTTACCTCTGGTACGACGAGATCGCCGATTCCGATCCAGGGGCTTCGCTTTCGGTGCCCGAGTACTTTGATCTTATGAAGACCTTTGCGACCACACCGTCCGGTGCGCCCCGCGATCAGTTCCACTTCACCATCGATTCGGAGGAGTGGCGCCGGCTGTCTCAATCGGGCGTTTCGGCGGGTTACGGCGCCGAACTCGCGCTCCTGCGCAACTCCCCGCCGCGAGACATTCTGGTTGCGTTTGCAGACGTCAGCGGCCCGGCTGCGCAGATCGGCCAGTGGGCCCGGGGGACGCGCATACTCGAAGTAGACGGGGTAGACGCGATTAACGGAAGCGGTGATGCCGCTGTCGCAGCACTGAATGCAGGGCTCTTTCCCAGCAGCGCCGGCGAGTCGCACAGCTTTCGGGTGTCGGATTTCGATGGCAGCAACGAGCGAACGGTGACGCTGGTTTCGGACGATATTACGTCAGATCCTGTGCCAACTACGATGGTAACGACGCGGGGTGCCAGTACCCTGGGGTATCTCTTGTTTACCGATCACATCGCGCCGGCGGAAGCGCGCTTGGTCGATACGATCGACGAGTTTCGACAGCGCGGCGTGGACGAGCTGGTTCTGGATCTGCGCTACAACGGCGGCGGTTTCCTCGATATTGCGAATGAGCTTGCGTACATGCTTGTCGGGGCCGCAGGTGCCGGGCGCGTGTTTGAATCGATAGAATTCAACGACAAGCACCCCAACGTTAACCCGGTCACCGGCGCGGTCCTGATTCCGACCGAGTTTCATACCACGGCGCAGGGTTTCTCCGTGGGTTCCGGGACGCCGCTGCCCACACTGAATCTGAATCGTGTGGTTGTATTGACGGGTCCGGGCACCTGTTCTGCCAGCGAGTCGATCATCAACGGGTTGCGGGGCGTTGACGTTCCCGTGGTGCTCGTCGGCGATCCAACCTGCGGCAAGCCTTACGGGTTTTACGCGACGGACAACTGCGGAACAACCTACTTCACGATTCAGTTTCGCGGTGCCAACGCGAAAGGGTTTGGCGATTACGCTGATGGCTTTATCCCCGTGGACGGGTCGCCAGCGAACGCCGCCGAGGTGGCCGGGTGCCGCGTTGACGACGATTTCAGTCGCGCACTCGGGGATCCGGGCGAGAACCTGTTCGAAACGGCGCTTGCCTACCTCGATACGGGGAGCTGTCCTAGTCCTGCGGTGAGCGGGGCGCAGCCAGGTGCGCGGTCGGCTGCGCAGAAGTCCTTTGACAGCGGGGCGACTGCGACCCCTGACCTAAGGCTCGGTTCGCCGACTGATACGCTTCGGCTGCCGACGCTACCGGGTCGCGTACTGCGGCGCTGACGCGTCCCTTGGGCTTGGGTCAACAACGCACCGTTGGTGTGATGCGGTTCAAACAACCATCAACTGCTTCTCAATTGACGCCAGAGTTCATCGAAAAGTGACGTAACGGAACCCCTGTGGCTCCTACACTTGCGCGCATCGTTAACTGGCGCGGAGTTGGCAGTGATCGGGTCGAAAACCGTTTTCGTTTACGGGCTTATTGTCCTGGCCTTACTCGGTTGCGGCGGCGGTGGTCCTGATCCGCGAGGGTTTGCCGACATCGAGAACGACCAGAACGTCGGCTTTTCGAACGTCGACTTTGGCAGCACGACAGGTACCGGCAGCGGAGCGAGCGGTGGAAACACCGGCGGCTCGACCGGCGTTGCTTCTGACTTTGCACAGGGCCTTTTCCGCAGCCCGGGCATCTACAAAAACGCGTGCTCGGCACCGCGGGGTGCGCCCTGGCCCGACCGACAGGGAACACGCACGGATGAAAAACAGTGGCTGCGAGCCTGGAGCCACGATACCTACCTCTGGTACGACGAAATTACCGATGTCGATCCGTCGGGCCCCGAGAACCCGCTGGCGTACTTCGAGCTGCTGAAAACAAACGCCACGACCCCGAGCGGGGCGCCTCGAGACCAGTTTCACTTCACCATTCCCACGGCGGAGTTCATTGATCAGAGTCAGACCGGGACGAGCGCCGGTTATGGGCTCGAGCTTGCGTTCGTTGAAAACGCGCCACCCCGGGAGTTGATTGTCTCGTCCGTCGTCGCCGGCTCTCCGGCGGCTGCATCCGGTGTGTTTCGGCGCGGTACGCGGATTCTCGGCGTCGACGGCGTTGACCTGGTGAACGGCAACGACGTTGCCACGCTGAACGCGGGCCTGTTTCCTGCGGCGGCCGGGGAAAGCCACCGGTTTGAAATTTCGGACTTCGACGGCGGTAACGTACAGGACGTAACCCTGGTCTCTGCCAACGTGGTGTTTCCACCGGTACCCATCGTCGATGTGCTCAACCGCGGTGCAGACCGGGTAGGGTATCTTGTGTTCAACGACCACAACGAGCCATCGGAGGCCGCGCTGATCGATGCCGTCTCGACCCTTGCTGCAGGCGGTGTGAACGAGCTGGTGCTGGATCTTCGCTATAACGGTGGAGGCCTGTTGGCAATCGCGAACGAGCTCGCCTACATGATCGCTGGGCCAACATCTGAGGGGCGTGTGTTCGAAGAGCTGCGCTTCAACGACAAGTACCCAACGACCGACCCGGTGACCGGCGCCGTGCTCGTACCCGCACGCTTTGAGCCGCAGGCGGTTGGCTTCAGCGTGGCGGCCGGTACTACGCTGCCAACGTTGACGCTTACGCGCTTGGTCGTGCTCGTCGGGGCAGGAACCTGTTCAGCAAGCGAGTCGATCATCAACGGTCTGCGCGGTATCGACTTTCCCGTGGCGCTCATCGGCGAACCAACCTGTGGTAAGCCGTACGGGTTCTATCCCACAGACAACTGTGGCACGACCTACTTCACCATTCAGTTTCAAGGTGCAAACGAGAAGGGCTTTGGAGACTACGCCGATGGCTTTCTTCCAACGGAAGCCACGCCTGCGCTGCCCGAAGAGGTGCCCGGATGTCGTGTAGCGG
This sequence comes from Pseudomonadota bacterium, assembly GCA_039198065.1. Taxonomy (GTDB): domain Bacteria; phylum Pseudomonadota; class Gammaproteobacteria; order Pseudomonadales; family Azotimanducaceae; genus CALHVX01. The sequence goes on along the minus strand of JBCCTU010000007.1, from coordinate 75,377 downwards.
ATGACTTCAGTCGCGAACTCGGCGACGCGGAGGAGAATTTGCTCGAGACTGCTCTCGCCTACCTTGAAACCGGTACCTGCCCCAATCCGCCGGTTAGCACGCTGGCCGTGCGCCCGGAGGCACGAAAGGGCGTTGGCGGTGCGGTACAGACGACGGCTGCTGGCGGTGAACGGCTTGTCGATCTACGGCAACGCCCCGGTCGCGTGGTGCTCCGGCAGCCGTGACCTTGGTCAAAGCCCGCAGGGTGCGATTCCAGCGCGCATTGAATGCCCCAGGATAAGGCGGTAAGGTTCGCGGATTTTTCGGCAGGAGCCCAAGGCTTCCGCCGGCGCTTTGGCCCTCGCTGATCCCCGCATTGCCCGTTTCTTGCGAAGTAATGCAATGATTTCAAAGGTTTAGCTCTTTCGTCGGCGAGCCGAGGGGCGGACCGTTGATTATCGGCGGGGCGCTACAATTATGTCTGTCTGCTGCTCCCGTTGGAGCAGTGCACCGGAGACCGCAATGACTGACCTGACTGTCTATCGCAACATCGGCATTTTCGCGCACGTGGACGCGGGTAAAACGACCACCACGGAGCGAATCCTTAAGCTCACCGGCAAGATCCATAAGATCGGTGAGGTGCACGACGGTGCGGCGACGACCGACTTCATGGAGCAGGAGCAGGAACGCGGCATTACGATTCAGTCCGCGGCGACGTCCTGCGAATGGGACGGTCACCGGCTGAACATTATTGATACGCCCGGGCACGTCGACTTTACGATCGAAGTGTATCGATCGCTGAAAGTGCTCGACGGTGGCATCGGGGTGTTCTGCGGTTCCGGCGGTGTCGAGCCGCAGTCTGAGACCAACTGGCGCTACGCCAACGAGTCCGAGGTATCGCGGCTCATCTTCGTTAACAAGCTCGACCGCATCGGCGCTGACTTCTACCGCGTTGTAAAACAGGTAGAAGATGTGCTCGCTGCGCGACCGCTCGTGATGACGCTGCCGATTGGCCGCGAAGACACGTTCGTTGGCGTGGTTGAACTTCTGACCCGCAAAGCGTGGGTCTGGGATGACTCCGGCGATCCGCTCAAGTACGAGATCCAGGATGTGCCCGAAGATCTCAAGGACGAAGTCGAACAATGGCGTGAGCAACTGGTCGAGACGGCGCTCGAGCAGGACGACGACCTGATGGAGGCGTACCTCGAAGGCACGGAGCCAAGCGTCGAAGATCTGAAGAAGTGCATTCGTAAAGGTACGATCGCCCTCGACTTCTTCCCGACCTTCTGCGGCTCAGCATTCAAGAACAAGGGCGTGCAGTTGGTGCTGAACGGCGTCGTCGACTATCTGCCGAATCCAACGGAAGTGGACCCGCAGCCGGAAGTTGATCTCGAAGGTAACGAAACGGGCGAACTGGCCGTCGTCGACCCCAGCGCACCGCTGCGAGCGCTCGCCTTCAAGATTATGGACGACCGCTACGGGGCGCTCACGTTTACGCGTATTTACAGTGGCACCCTCGCCAAGGGCGACACGGTGTTGAATACCTACACTGGGAAGAACGAACGGATTGGCCGCATCGTTGAGATGCACGCTGACTCTCGGCAGGAGCTCGACTCGGCTCAGGCCGGTGACATCGTTGCGCTGCTCGGTATGAAGAATACCCAGACAGGCCACACGCTGTGCGACCCGAACAAGCCGGCCACGCTGGAACCCATGGTGTTCCCGGATCCTGTGATCTCGATTGCGATTGCGCCGAAGGATAAGGCGGGTGCCGAGAAGATGGGTGTGGCGCTTAACAAGATGACCCAGGAGGACCCGTCCTTTCGGATCGAAACCGACGAAGAGTCGGGTGAGACGATCATGAAGGGCATGGGCGAACTGCATCTGGACATTAAGGTCGACATCCTGAAGCGGACCCACGGCATTGAGGTGAACGTCGGAAAGCCGCAGGTGGCGTATCGCGAGTCTATCCAGGCGCGCATTGAAGACTCCTACACCCACAAGAAACAGTCGGGTGGCGCCGGTCAGTTTGCGAAAATTGACTACGTCATTGAACCCGGTGAAACCGGCAGCGGTTACGAGTTTGAGTCCGTGGTTACCGGCGGTAACGTCCCGCGCGAATACTGGCCGGCGGTAGAGAAGGCGTTCCGAGACAGCATGTCGGAAGGCACGATGGCGGGCTTCCCGCTGCTGGATGTGAAGTTCACGCTCACGGACGGCGCATTCCACGCCGTCGACTCGTCGGCTATCGCCTACGAAATCGCGGCCAAAGCGGCGTACCGTCAGTCGATTCCGAAGGCGAGTCCGCAGCTGCTGGAACCGATCATGAAGGTCGACGTCTTCACCCCCGAGGACCACGTTGGCGATGTGATCGGCGACTTGAATCGCCGACGCGGCATGATCAAATCGCAAGAGGCGGGCGTGACCGGTGTGCGTATCAAGGCGGACTGTCCGCTGTCGGAAATGTTCGGCTACATCGGTGACCTGCGCACCATGACCTCTGGTCGGGGACAGTTCTCCATGGAGTTCAGCCATTACGCGCCGTGCCCCGCAAACGTTGCCGAGGCGGTCATCAAAGAGACCAAGGAGCGCAAAGCGGCGGCCTAGCGGTGGCGGGCTGTTTCCGCACAGGTTGGTCGATTTCGCCAAATTGATCGCTATATTGGTTGCTACAACGGGGGCAGCTCGTCGAGCTGCCCCTTTTTTGCCCGTAAATGGCCTAAAAAGATTTTATTGGTGAGGTATTGTTTGGCCCGTTCCGTGCAACCGAGCTTTCAGCGAACCCTTAGCGCTGACCACGGCCATCGGGGTTCGGCGTTTTGACCCCTAGCGAGGAGACGACATGAACGGACCAGGAACCGCGGGCAACGTCATTGCAGCGCTAGCGAGCTTTTTCTATCCAGGTCTTGGGCAGTTGGTTCAGGGCAGAATCCTGGCCGCGCTCGTTCAGTTCGTTCTAGGCTGCGTCCTGTGGGTATTCATGCTTGGCTGGCTGGTGCATCTCTATTCGATTGTTGACGCTGCGCTCTACCGAAGTCGCGAGCCGTACTGGTGGGAATTTGAACGGCGGCGCCGTTACTGATTTCCTAGGCCGCTGTCGGGTTACGGAGGCGGCGGGTGCACATTGAGTTGATCAAAACAGTGGTGCTGAAGGCGCCGACCGGGCACGTCTGGCGCTTCCTTACGGAGCGCGACAAGCTCGCCACCTGGTTCCACGAAGGCAAGGCCGACCTCGTCCCAGATCAACCCTGGGTGCTTGTGACGAACAGCCAGGGTAAGGAAGGCGAGCCATTGCTTTGGGGAGACATCGAGTGTTGGGAACCACCCAGTGAAAACGGCGTTGGACGCCTGACCCACACGTTTACCCACGACTGGCTCAAGGGCCCACCGCTGCGCTGTGACTGGCGCTTGACCCCCGCTGGGGCGGGATGCGTGCTGACGCTGACCCACACCGGGTTCGACGGCCAAGGAGGCGCTGGCTTTGCCGAAGCCGCTGACACCGACCGCGGCTGGGACGATCACTTCGTTAGGCTTCGAACCGTCGTATCCTGGTAAGCGACCGCTCGCTGCGCGAGCAAACCTGGAGCAACGGATGAGTGAGACGACGTCTAGCCTGGTGCCAGCGAGTGCCCCAAGTTTGGCCTACAACAGCGTAGCTCGGTGGCTGCATTGGCTCGTTGCGGCATTGATTGTCGTTCAGTATCTGCTGGCGGAGCTGGGTGAAGACGCAGGGGCTGACGATGAACGTCTGGCGCAACTAGCACTGCTGGCAAATCACAAATCTGTTGGCATGACAGTGTTAGCGCTCGTGTTGCTGCGCCTGCTGTGGCGACTTTTTAATCGACCGCCGCCGTTGCCCGATCACATGTTGCCATGGCAGCGCCTGTGTTCACTTGCCGCACATGGATCCCTCTACGGCCTGATTCTCTTCCTGCCGATCACAGGGTGGCTGATGTCTTCAGCCACCGCCTACTCCGTCAGCTGGTTCAATCTGTTCAGCTTTCCCGATCTCATCGGGCCCTCGGAGGCGCTCGCGGAAGCGTTCAAGTCCCTCCACGATTGGGCTGGGCAACTGCTGTTCGTTGTTGCGATCGTGCACGTCCTGGCGGCCTTTAAGCACTGGCTGTGGGATCGTGATCAGGTGCTCCAGCGTATGGCGTCAGTGCCTTCGGTCGCCACGGCTGGTGTCCTTTTAGGACTGTCGCTGTGGGGCCTTACGCCGGGATCGACGGACCGTCGCGATTCCGAGGAAACCGCGGTTTCTGACCAACCTAAGCTCTCCGACACGGCTGGACTCGCCACCGACGGTGCACGCTCAGTCAGTGAGGTTCTCGAAGGCACGACGGTGCAGCGCTGGACCATTGATCGCAGCCGCAGCTTCATCCGCTTTACCGGCGAACAAGCCGGCGCTCCCTTTACCGGTGAATGGCTTGACTGGGATGCGGCAATTGCCTTCGACCCAGAGCGGCTCGACGCGAGTGCAGCCTTGGTTACCGTCTACACGGCTGCTGTCGACAGTGGCGATGACGAGCGCGATGCAAGCATCGTCGGCGAAGACTTCTTCAACGCCGAGGTGCACCCTGACGCAACCTTTGCCGTGCACGCGTTTGAATCCATCGCGACGGGCTATGCGGCGAACGGCAGCCTCTCGATCAAGGGTATCGAGCTGCCACTCACGCTGAACTTCCAACTCAATGGATCGGTCTTAACAGGCAGTGCGGTCATTGACCGATTATTGTTCAATGTGGGTACGGGAGACTGGAGTGATACCGAGTGGGTCGGTAAGGATGTCGAGGTATCTGTCCAGGTGGTTAAGTCGAATTGATCTGTAAATCAGAAAGTTAAGGATTTTTATGAAAACTGGTCTCATGATATGGACTCGCTCGGTGGCTCTCGCAGTCTGCGCATCGTTTGGTGCCGCTGCGGCCCTTGCCGATCATCACGAAGGTTTCGGAGTGCCGTCGGGCAACTACGTCCTCGAAGACACCCACGGATACATCACCTTTTCCTACAGTCATTTGGGTTTCTCCACCCCCCACATTGGCTTCGACGCGTTCGATGTCTCCCTGACTGCCGATGCGAGCAAACCAGAAGCCAGCAATATTGCAGTCACGATCGATGCGAAGAGCATCAACAGCCGGGTGGCGAAGTTTGATGAACACCTCAACGCCGACGACTTCTTCGACACAGCGAAGTACCCGGAGATCACCTTTAACTCGACGGCGATCACGCGCACGGGTAAGGACACCTTCGACATCACCGGCGATCTGACGATTAAGGACACGACCAAGCCCGTGACGCTGGCAGCAACGATCAACAAAGCGGCGAACCACCCGATGCGAAAAGTGCCGACTATCGGGGTCAATGCTGAGGGCAAGCTCATGCGCAGTGAGTGGGGTCTTGGTAAGTATGCGCCAGCGGTCGGCGATGAGATCACGCTTATGGTGACCGCGGAACTCATTCAGGCGAAGCGCTGATCCCCGTTCGGTCGGCTCAGGGTGCGCTCGAGTCAAGCATAGACGGTGAAACCGCCGGGGCTGACATCGAGCAGCACCTGGGCCTCCGAGGGCAGCGCAGCAATGCTGTCGCGGCCATTAGTGAGCAGATGGTTTTCGAGCGGGCGCAAGGTGCTCGGGATAAAGCCGAGATAGAGACCGACCCGAGGGGTCGGTGTGCGATTCTCGCCTCCTGAGTGCCAGGCGTTGCCCGTGTAAATGAGTGCGCTGCCCTTAGGCATTACGGCGAGGGTTGCGTCCGCTTCTAGCGCATCGCGCGGGTAGCTCCTCCGATGACTGCCCGGCACGACCCGCGTCGCTCCGTTCTCTGCCGTAAATTCCGTCAGGGCTAGGTTGACGCTGAGCAGGATCTCCCGTTCTTCAAGGGACTGAATGGCTGGCCAGGACGCCGCATCGGTATGCATCTTCTGGTTCGTTTGACCCTCACCTAAGACCATGAGTTCGGCATTACTCAAGCGCACGCTGCGTGCCATACCGCTTGCAACGAACCACGTCGTGCTGAGGTGCATCATCAACGGGTGCAACAGGATCGGCAGCAGTCGGGTCGAATGGCGAAACAATCCGTGCAGTCGCTTTGTTCGGTTGCCGTAAAAGTCAGCGCGATAGCCGAGGTCGTCCACACCCCAGGCCTGGTCGGCGAGTGCCGGCGCAAGGTCCTCGAGGACGGCATCGCAGAGCGCCCGAGAGGCGAAACCGTGAGCAATGCAAGCGCCATCGTTACGCAGGGACTCTGCAATGTCGTCATGGCAAGACGAATCGTGGCGGCGCAGCTCAGCCATCGGTGGGTGGCCGTTCTAGCTTGTCTCGCCGTGCAGCCAGTCGCGCACCGGCATCGGCTTCCCAGCCGCGCGGTGATGGCTGGTAATAGGTCCGCGCAACGCCGAGATAGTCTTGCTCAACGATTCCGTCCGCACCCTCGTGAGCGTAAACGTACCCGTCGCCGTGGCCAAGAATCCGCGCTCCGGCATAGTGCCGATCGCGCAGGTGTCTCGGCACGGGAAGCAATTCGCCGGTGCGAACGTCGTCGCGCGCCGCCGCGATAGCCGTCGTTGCCGCGTTGCTCTTCTCTGCCAGTGCCAGATACGTCACCAGCTGTGACAGGGTCAGTTGGCATTCCGGCAAGCCAATGAACTCACAGGTCTGAGTCGCGGCGGCGGCCATCACCAGTGCCTGGGGGTCGGCATTGCCAATGTCTTCGCTCGCAAGGATCGACAGCCGTCGACACAGAAAGCGGATGTCTTCGCCCGCTTCGAGCATCCGCGCCAACCAATAAAGCGCCGCGTCCGGGTCGCTGCCGCGAACGCTTTTGATTAACGCGCTCGCGGCATCGTAGTGCGCGTCACCGGTGCCGTCGTACTGGATCGTTTTGCGCTGCATCGAGTCGCCAAGCACTGCAACAGTAAGCACTGACCCTTCCGCGGTCGACAGCGCCGCAACCTCAAGAACGTTGAGGGCTTTGCGTGCGTCTCCTTCCGCCGCCTTTGCTAAGAACTCGAGCGCGTCGTCGTTCAGCTGCATTTTGCGTTGGCCCAACCCGCGCTCTGGATCATTCAGTGCGCGAGTCAGTAGCTTCGCCAGCTCGGTTTCCGAGAGCGGTTCGAACTGAAAAATCTGGCTCCGCGACAACAGCGCCCCGTTTACGGCAAAGAACGGGTTGCTGGTTGTTGCGCCGATCAGACTTACGACGCCGTTTTCGACGTCCGGCAGCAGCGCATCCTGCTGCGCCCGGTTGAATCGGTGAATTTCATCGACAAACACGATCGGGCGCACGGCCCCGCGGCGTTGCTCGTTTGCGGCCCACGTAAGCAGTTCCCGAAGCTCTTTGACACCGCTTGTGACCGCACTGAGCTCGCGGAGCGCGCCACCGGTTTCCGCAGCCAGAAGCTTCGCAAGTGTCGTTTTCCCAGTGCCCGGTGGCCCGTAGAAGATCGCTGAGGTCAAACGTCGTGCAGCAACAAGACGCCGTAGAAGCTTGCCCTCACCGAGAAAGTGTTGTTGACCGACGAACTCGGTTAACGACCGCGGACGCATGCGCGCAGCGAGTGGCATGGCGTTACGGCGTTGCTCGGCTTCCTGATCGGCAAAGAGGTCCACAGGAGCATTAAAACACCTTCAGCAAGCTTCGGTGAGGCTAGGGTGGGCACGCGTACGGGTGCGTGGGTGCTGTTGCGGGAGTTCTGTTGCGGGAGTGCAGTCGCAAAATGCGGGTCGACCTCGGCTGGTATCGAAACTCACCCCTATGGTCGACTCAATCGAAGCGGAGGTTGCCGACCGCGAGGCGTTCCTTCGCACGTTGACCGGCGAGTAACCGGTGTTTTAGCCGCCCTCGATACGCGGCAGAAAGTGCACATCGGAATCGGGATCGAGCGACTCCAGAAACGGCGTTTGGTAAATCGTACCGTCAATGGCCACCGCCAGCGCTTCCAACGGCTCGCGACAGCCGGGGAACCGAGCCTCGAGTGCACGCAGTAATCCGCGGTAGTCGGCGGCGACAAGCTCAACGGTTTGCTGCCCGCCGGTGAGCGCTGTAAGCGATTGCGGCAGGGTTACTCGCGCCAACGCGTCACCCGTTCAGTCGTGCGCTTCGATGGCCTCGAGCACGCGCGGCGGCGACAGGGGCAGGTCGTTGACCCGAAAGCCCAGCGCGCGCGAAGCCGCGTTCGCCATCGCCGCCAGCGGCCCGACAATGCCGGTTTCCCCAACGCCACGCACGCCGTAGGGATGGTTCGGGTTCGGAACCTCGATGATGACCGCGTCGATCATGGGTAGATCAGACGCCACGGGGATCCGATAGTCGAGAAAACCGGCGTTCTGCATCACGCCGTCCTCGCCGTAGATGTATTCCTCGTTCAGCGCCCAGCCGATGCCCTGAACCGCACCGCCCTGAATCTGCCCTTCAACGTAGTCTGGGTGGATGGCCTTGCCGGCGTCCTGGAAACCGGTAAAGGACAGGACCTCGAGCGACCCGGTCTCTCGATCTGCCCGCAGCTCAGCAATGTTGACCGCGAAACTCGGACCCGCGCCGGCCGCGTTCAGCGACGCCCGACCGAGCAGCGGGCCGCCGGTACGTGCCGTGTTCCCGGCGATTTCCTTGAGTGAGAGCGGCGCTACATCGGCGTTCACCCCGGGCGCCGGAACGGCGTGACCGTCCTCCCAGGCGACCTGATCGATGTCGAGCTCCCAGGTAGCGGCGGCTCGAGCGCGACACTGAGCGATCACATCTTCGCAGGCTTTGACCACGGCCATGCCGGTTGCAAAGGTGGTGCGGCTGCCGCCGGTAACCATGGTGTAGCCGCCGGTTTGCGTATCGGTGATGAGCGCTTTGACGTTGTCGTACTCGACGCCCAGCGTCTCCGCCGCCATCAAGCACATGGAGGCGCGAGAACCGCCGATGTCCGGATTGCCTTCGAGGATCGTGACCGTCCCGTCTTCGTTGACGTGTACTTCGGCACTCGATTCGCCACCGATGTTGAACCAGAACGCGGCCGATACGCCCCGGCCGACGCCGGCGTCCAGCGGCTTGGTGTAGTTCGGGTGCGCTTTCGCGGCTTCGAGGCACGCGCGCATGCCGATGGGGCCAAACTTCGGACCGTAGGGTGCCTGCGTGCCTTCCTCAGCCACGTTGTGAAGTCGCAGGTCAATGGGGTCGACGTCGAGCTTTTGAGCCAGTTCGTCGACCAGACACTCAAACGCGTGCATGGACTGCGGTGCACCGGGGGCGCGGTAGGCCGCGACTTTGGGTTTGTTCACCCGCACGTCGTAGCCGGTGAGCTTGAAATTCGGAATCTGGTAGGGCGCGAGCATGGACATGCAGCCCGGACCCACGGGAGCGCCGGCGAAGGCGCCGGCTTCGTACCAGAGCGTGGCTTCCGCCGCGACAAACGTCCCGTCGTTCTTTGCACCCAGCCGTGCTTTGATCTTGGTTCCGGAGGTCGGGCCGGTAGCGCGAAACACCTCTTCCCGGCTCATGGTCATTTTTACCGGGCGCCGCGACTTCTGCGATAGAAGGGCCGCCAGCGGCTCGAGATACACCACGGTCTTGCCGCCGAATCCGCCACCGATCTCCGTTGAAACGACTTTGATGTCGCCGACCCGCTTGCCGAGGATCTTCGCCGTCATGTTGCGAAATTCGAACGGCGCCTGGGTACAGCACCAGACCGTGACTTCGCCGCTTTCGTTGGTGTTCGCGGTGCAGGCGTGCGGTTCGATGTAGCCCTGGTGCGCCATGGGTACGTTGAACTCACCTTCGACGATGACATCAGCGGCCGCAAAGCCTTCTTCGATCTCACCCCGTGGCATGGTCATCGTCATGGCGATATTGCTCGGTTCGCTCGGCTGTTCCGGCAACCCTTTGGTGAAGCACTGCTCGTCGAGAATCGGTGCGCCGTTCGCGATCGCTTGATCAATACTCATGACCGGTGTCAGCGGCTCGTAGTCCACGACAATGAGTGCGAGGGCCTGCTCGGCGATCGCGGTGCTTTTCGCTGCGACCGCTGCCACGGCGTGGCCGTGGTAGAGCACCTTGTCTCGGGCCATGACGTTCTTAGCTACGTCGGCCACGTCGCCGCCGCTTTCCCCGCCGATCTCGCCGCTTGCCGCCGTTGGGAAGTCGGCGCCGGTCACAACCGCGAGCACACCCGGGAGGGCTTCGGCGGCGCTTGTATCGATGGCGGTAATGCGAGCGTGGGCGTGGGGGCTCCGGAGTACCTTGCCGTAGATCATGTTGGGCAGGTTGTGATCGGCACCGTACTGGGCTCGGCCGGTGACTTTGTCGACGCCATCCGGTCGCACCGGGCGGGTACCGACGTACTTGAGATCCTGCTTTAGATCAAAGGCTTCAGCCACAGCGTTGCTCCCAAAGAATGCGGTTGCTTCAAACTCCAAACGCTACCACGGGCCTGCCTGCGGTGCAGCCTTACCCGTGCCCGGGGAGCGGGACGGAAGACGGCTCATCGAGCACTGTGGAGTGTACCTTCCTGTTGCACGACACCGACCAGCGTGCCATCGCGCCGATACAAAAAGCCCCGCGCGAGCCCGCGACCGTAGCCGGCCACAGGGCTGTCCATGTCGTAGAGCAGCCAGTCGCTCATGTCGGCGGGTCGGTATAGATGCACGCTGTGGTCGAGGCTGACCCCGCGCGGCTCAGTGCCCTGATGCGGCAGCATGGCGGTGCCGAGCAACGTGCGGTCCGTTGCGTAGGCGAGCAGGGCGGCGTGCAGCTGGGGCTCATCAGTGGGTACCTGACCATTGGCGCGCAGCCAAAACCGCAGCGCCGGTTCGTGCGGCTGCGTCGGATCCGGTAACGCGTCGCTGCACAGGCGAATATCGATCGGTGCCGTCTGCCAGTCGCTGCGACCGCGAACGGCGTCGCGGTTCGGCTGACCCTCGGGTGCAGGGACGTTGGGCATGGGGCGCTGATGCGCCAGCGCCTTGGAGGTGAAGGTCGTGAAGGACGCCAACGCCGCAAGCATGATGCGATCGCCTTGCCGCACCCGCACAAGGCGGCTGCTGAACTGACGACCGTTTTTCAAAGACTCAACCTCAACGTGGAGCGGTTCGCCGGCCTGGCTTGGACCGAGAAACTGCGCCTGCAGCGCGTGTAGTGAGCCCTGGTCTACAGTCCGCGCGGCGGCCATGACAGCCTGACCGAGCACCAGCCCACCGAACAGGCGGTTGGCTTCCGTTGCGCCGCCACGACCGGAACCGCCTTCGAAGACAAGCTCCGATCGCTGTGTCAGCCGCAGCCGCTTGAGCAGCCGGTCGAAGGGGCTCGCCGATTCCCGGGCGCGCGCCGGTGCGTCAGTCACCCAGCAGACCGGCCATGCGCTCCGATGCGCTGGCGAAGTCTTCCATGAACTCGTAGACCACCTGACGGGCCGATTGCTCGACGTTCATGAGCCCCACGCCCTGGCCAACCCAATAGGTCGCCAACCGTTTGGCGTTCGGGTCGCCGGCCTCGGCAAGCTTATCGATCCGGGCGAGTGCAGGACCGCTGATCAACCCCTGCAGCGGCATGGGCAGGGGGGCGGGGGAGTCTTCGGCCTGCCAGGCGTCGGTCCAGGGCGATCGCAGCTGGCGCGTGTACTTACCCGTGCGACTCTTTGAGCGAACCGTATGCCGGGAGGTCGCCGTGAGCATCTTTTCTTTGATCGACGGCAAGGTCTCGGCCTCGGAGGTGGTCAACCACACCGAACCGCACCAGGCGCCTTCTGCACCCATGGCCATACAGGCGGCCATCTGCCGCCCGGTGACGATGCCGCCCGCCGCCAGTACGGAAACGTTGTCGTAGTCCTGCATGGCCTCGACCACCTCGGGTACCAGCACCAGCGTCGAGACTTCGCCGCAATGCCCGCCGGCCTCTGTTCCGGAAACCACGAGCACATCGACGCCGGCCTCGGCGTGCTTTGCCGCGTGCTCTTTAGAGCCGGTCAGGGCACCGACCAAAATGCCGGCTTCCCGGGCCCGTTCGAACATGCTTTGGGGTGGCACACCGAGGGCGTTCACGATCATCTTGATGGGGTGTTGGAAGGCGACGTCCATCTGCGCCGCAGCACCTTTCTCACGCAGGTTGTCGCCAAAGGTCGCGTTTGGCTTGCGGTCCCACAGGCCTTCGGTGGAGATACCGTTTTCCGCCAGAATGTTCTCGACGTGGCGCTTGTGTTGCTCCGGAACCCGTTCCAGCAGGTCTTCTGGGGTCAAACTGCCTTCTTTGTCCGCAATACTCGTCGGCACGATCAGGTCGACGCCGTAGGGTTTGCCGTCGATGTTGTCGTCGATCCAGTTCAGCTCGACCTCGAGACTCTCCGGCGTATGACCGACGGCGCCAAGGACGCCGAAGCCGCCGGCCTTACTGACGGCGGCGACGACGTCGCGGCAATGGCTGAAGGCAAACAGCGGAAACTCGATGCCGAGCTGCTCACAGAGTTTAGATTTCATAGTGATCCCCCTCGTCGTTCGATGCGCTAAAGGTTCAGCGCCCGGTGTAATTGGGTGCGCGCTTTTCAAGGAAAGCACGCATGCCTTCCTTCGCATCGTCGCTGCGCGCGCACAGCAGCTGATTGCGATTCTCGATGGCCATCGCGGCCTCCAGACCCGCCGCGTCAATGCTGTAGTTCAATCCTTCTTTCGTCAGCCGCAGGCCCATGGGCGAGGTGGTCAGCATCTCATCGAGGTAGGGCTGCGCGGCCGCTTCGAGTTGATCGTCGGCGACAACCTCCGACACCAGGCCCGTGGCCAGCGCGCGCTCAGCGTGAATGAAACGACCGGTCAGCATCAGTTCCGAGGCGACAGAGGTCCCCACGAGCCGCGGCAGGAAATAGCTCGACCCCATGTCGCAGGCCGACAGGCCAATGCGAATGAACGCCGCATTCATACGGGCGCTGGCCCCGGCAATGCGAATGTCCGATGCCAATGCAAAACAGAAGCCACCGCCGCAGGCCGGGCCGTGCACGAGGGCAATGATCGGCTGCGGGCAGCGCCGCATGCGGATGTACACCTCCGCCAGGTACCCCTGGAAGCCGTGGCCGCTGCCGTAGGGATCGGGCGAATTGCCGCCGGTCATGCTTGATTGCTTGATGTCCAGCCCGGCGCAGAACGCTTTCCCGGCGCCGCGGAGCACCACCACGCGAGTACTCGGCGTTTCCGTCAGCCGGTCAAAATAGTCACGCAGCTCGGTGACCATCTGCGTGTTGATGGCGTTGAGCGTCTCGGGACGATCGAGCGTTAGCCAATCGACGGCGTCGCGCCGATCGACGGTAATCGTTTCGTACTGTGGGCTGTTCATGTCCGCGTCGTGTGCCTCTCGTGCGGTGCGTTGACTCACAGTGTACGTGACGCGCGCCGGCGGGCTCAGCCCTCGGGCCACTCGAACTGCAGGGCCGTGCGTTCGGCGACCAGGGGACGAATTCGCTGCTTCAGGATGTCGAGGTGAACCGGGTCCTGGGCGTAGACCTCGTAGGCTGCGGCATTGGCGAAATCGGCGATGATCGCGTAGTCCACGTTGCCGTCCGCGAGCTTGAGGTCGCGGCCAAAGCGGTAATCGCGGATCATTGGCAACGAGGACAGATCGGCGAGGGTCTGATCGAGACCATCGATGGCCTCGGAATCGACGTGGTTGTGAAAGCGCAGCAGTACGCAGTGACGGATCATGGGCAGGTTCCGGTCGCCAGACGGCTCGAGCAAGAAAGCCTAGCGAATGGAGGGATCGGGTGCATCTGGAACTCACTGCCGCGCAAGCCGCCTTCGATGAAGACCTTAAACGCTGGTTGCACGAACGGTATCCCGCGCCCCCCAACGTCGAAGACCACCGCGTCCTGGCGGCTTGGGAACAGCAGCTCATCACCCGCGGCTGGCAAGCGTACAAGTGGCCTGCGGAAGCCGGCGGTCCGGGCTGGGACTCGGTGCAGAAGTACCTCTGGGAGCAGCGCGTCGGCGCCCTGGGTCTGCCGCTGATGTTGAGAGGCTCGGGCGTGGCCATGCTTGGCCCCATCATCCTGGCCTTTGGTACCGCAGCCCAACGACAGCGGTTTCTGCCGCCGATCTTGAGTGGCGAAGTTGCCTGGTGCCAGGGGTACTCGGAGCCGGGGTCAGGGTCGGATCTAGCGAGCTTGCGAACCCAGGCGTTACCGGAGGGCGATGGCTATCGGGTGAACGGTGAAAAAATCTGGACCTCCGACGCGCACGACGCGGATTGGATTTTTGCCCTGACCCGCACGTCTTCGGCCGGCCGCAAACAACAGGGGATTACCTTTCTTCTGATCGATATGCGCACTCCGGGCATCACCATTGAGCCGATCATCAGCATCGACGGCCATCACACGCTGAACCGCGTGCGTTTTGACAACGTCTGGGTACCCCGGGACCAGCGGGTGGGGGATGAAGGCGAGGGCTGGACCGTCGCCAAAGGGTTGCTCAACCACGAACGGACCGGACTGGCGTTTTTGACGTTGTCGCAGCGCAAACTGCAAACGCTGCGCGCTGCGCTGGTTGCTCAGGGACCGCGGCAGGAGACCCGCGGCCTGCGGCAACGCCTCGAACGGGTACAAATCGAGATTGATGGGCTGCAGACGACGGAACGGCGCGTGCTGGCCGTCACCGCCAGTGGTCAGCCACCCACGGATTCGGCTTCGCTTCTGAAACTCAAAGGCACGCAGCTGCTGCAGGCGATTACCGAGCTGCTGATCGAGTGCGCTGCTTGGGATGGGCTGCCGTATCCTCTGGACGAGCGCCGGCTACCTCCGCTGGACCGGCCCGACCCGAAGTACGCTCAGGCAGAAATGGCGCAGTACCTGATCGCGCGCTCGGCAAGTATTGCTGGCGGTAGCGACGAGGTGCAGTACAACGTGATTGCCAAGCACGTGCTTGGGCTGTGATCGATCGGGCACATTGGGCACATCGAGTGTCGGCGAGAACGGTAGGCGTATGAGCAAAGCGGAGGGGCGGAGTTCTGACATGAGCACTGGCAAACGGCGTGGGCCTTGGGTCCAGGGTCGCAACTGGGCCGCTGATGCCGGCGACGGCAGCATTCATGACGATGCAACGGCCGAGCGTCTGGGGTTTCGCGGTGGCACGGTGCCTGGCGACGTCCACGCCAACCAGTTTGTACCTCCGGTCCTCGAGCATTTTGGTGACGCGTGGTGGCATCAGGGTTTTCTCTGTCTCGACTTTCGGCGAGCCACTGTTGACCGAGAAGCGGTACGGGTTGAACTCGATCCAGCGGCAGCATCCGCTCATGTCCAGATGGTGAACGAGTCCGGAGAAGTCGTCGCGCAAGGCTCAGCTGGCGTCGGCCCCTTACCACCGCTGGAGGCACAGCGGGCCCGATTCGCTGCGGACGCCGCGTACCGAATTCTGCATCGAGTTAGTGCGGACATGGATCTCGGTTCCTACGATCTGCACGCAAGCTCTGAGCGGCAACGCGAGCGTATGGCTGCGGGCGTGATCAGCGAACCTCTGAGTACGTGGACCGTCGGCCTGGCGGCGGGCATACCCGCATGCCCAGCAACATTCGTCGAGTTTCTCTGGGCGCCGCCTATGGAGGCCCTGCGTCCCCGGGTTGATCCCCGCGCCGTCGGGCTGTTTGGGGCCATCGACATTGCTCATCGGTCCGGCCCGTTTTTGCTTGATCGGCGTTACCGGGTGAGCAGCCGCGTGCTCGGTGTCGGCAGCAGCCCGAAGACCGAGTTGTTGTGGTTTCATTCGGAAGCGGCGGATACCGACGGCACCGTGGTCGCGGAAATGCGCATGATGCTGCGCTTCATGAAAGCGTCGATCGAGGACGACGCATGACAGCTGTAACGACCCACAGCGGCGTGCTGGGCCAGATTGAGCGCCTGGGTAATCGTCTGCCTGACCCTGTATTTATCTTCGTTTGGTTGATCGGAGTACTCATCGTCGTCAGCCAGGTGTGTGCCTGGCTCGACGTTAGTGCCGTCCACCCAACCCGCCGGGCCGCGGACGGTGAGCTTCTGGTGATTGACGCTGCGAGTCTCTTAAGTGCCGCCAATCTGCAGCGGCTGCTTGTCGAGATGCCGCAGACCTTCACGCACTTCTATCCCCTGGGTTACGTCCTGCTGGTCATGCTCGGTGCCGGGGTGGCTGAGCGGTCGGGGCTCTTTGCGACGGCGATGCGCCTCGGGGTTCGGGGCGCGCCAAAGCACCTCCTGACTCCGGTCGTTGCCATCGTGGCGATGATGTCGAACATGGCGGCGGACGCTGCTTACGTAGTACTTATCCCGTTAGCCGGTGTGCTCTTTGCTGCAGCTCGACGTCACCCGATCGCCGGCATTGCCGCTGCCTTCGCCGGCGTTTCCGGTGGTTTCTCGGCAAACCTTTTGCCGGGCAGTCTCGACGCTCTGTTGTTCGGCATAACGGAAGCTGCCGCCGAAGTGCTGGCGCCCGGCTGGGACGCAAACATTGCGGGAAACTGGTACTTCATGGCGGTGCTGTTGCTGCTGTTCACCCCCGTGGTCTGGTATGTCACGGACCGGGTTATCGAGCCGCGACTGGTCGCGCTTTCCGGCCCAGGACCCTACGTCAGCTCAACGGCCGGTACCATCGATGCCGATGCGCCAGCGACGGCCGCGGAGCGTGCGGGGCTTCGGGCAGCAGGCATAGCCGCACTCGGCGTCGTACTGGCCTGGGTGGTGTTCACGCTTGGTCCCGGCACGCCGCTCATTGACGAGGAGGCCAGCCCCGAAGCGCGGCTGACCCCGTTTTACCGATCGCTCGTCGCGGGCTTTTTCATCTTTTTCCTCGCGACTGGCTGGGCGTACGGCAAGGTGGTGGGAAAGATTACGTCCCATCGGGATCTGGTCGCCATGATGAGCGCCGCCATGGGCGATCTGGCGTACTACCTTGTCCTGTCGTTCGCCGCCGCGCACTTTGTGGCGATGTTCAACTGGTCCAATCTGGGGCTGATTTTCGCGATAACTGGTGCTGGCGCCATCGAGGCAGCGGAACTACCGATCAGCGTCGTGTTGGTGTTGCTCATTCTGTTCTCCGGGCTGGTGAACCTCTTCGTTGGTTCCGCGAGTGCCAAGTGGGCGCTGATGGCACCGGTATTGGTCCCAATGTTGATGCTGCTGGGGGTTTCGCCGGAGATGACCACCGCCGCCTACCGAGTGGGGGATAGCGCGACCAACATCATTACACCGCTCATGGTGTACTTCCCGCTGATTCTTACGTTCTGCCAACGCTGGCAGGCGGACTTTGGCATCGGCAGTCTGACCGCCACGATGATTCCGTTCTCCGTGTACTTTCTGTTGGCGGGTCTGGTGTTGACCGGTTTTTGGGTCGGACTCGAGCTGCCCCTGGGACCGGGGGTGGGCACGACGTACGCATTGCCTGGTGGTGAAGGTCAGTGACCGCCGGATTCGGTGTGGATCGCGGCGGTTGCCACGAGTTCTTCAAGGAGCCGTAGCGCCGTATCGCCGTTGAGTGCGAAGGGGTCGAGGGTGGCGCTTTCGGAGAAGCGAATGATCGTCGAGCGGTTGACCTTGGATAGGTTGACTCGTCCCATACGCCAGCCGCTGAAGCGACGCTCGGCGATGTCTGCGTAGTGCAGGATCGTAATGTCGGTATGCCGTTCGTCGCCACATATGGTTTGGTACAGGCCGTTCACCTGATCTCGACCGCCTTCAAGCACCTGCAGATAGGTATGGCCGCTTTCGTAAACGCACAGGACACCGGTAATGCCGGCTTCGCTGTTGGATTGACGGGACGACTTCAAGATTGTCTGGACGACGTCGTCGCTAATCACTTCCTTCGAGCGACTCGCGTAGAGCAGTCTAACGAGCATGGCAGCGCGTCTCTCCGACTTACTGTTTGTTGGCCATAAGCGAGAGAAACTCCCGCCGCAGGCTTGCATCCTTTAGAAAGGACCCACGCATGACGCTATTGATCATCTTCGAGTCCATGTCTTTGACACCGCGCCAGTGCATGCAGAAGTGGTCGGCTTCCATCACGATCGCCAGGCCGTCCGGCGCCATCTTCTCCTGCAGCAGGTTTGCAAGCTGAGCGATCGCCTCTTCCTGGATCTGCGGTCGGTTCATGACCCATTCCGTCAGGCGAGCGTATTTCGATAAGCCAATCAGCGCTGAACTTTCGTTCGGCATCACCCCCACCCAGATGCGTCCAATGATCGGGCACAGGTGATGGGAGCAGGCGCTTCGGACCGTGACCGGGCCGACGATCATTAGCTCATTGAGGCGCGAGACGTTCGGAAATTCGGTGACGGCCGGTGCTGGCGTATAGCGACCGTGGAACACCTCGTTGATGTACATCTTTGCGACTCGGCGCGCGGTGTCCTGGGTGTTGTGGTCGCTTTCCGTATCAATAACGAGGGCGCGCAACACCTCGCGCATGCGGTCCTCAACTTCGGCCTTGAGTTCATCGATCTCGCCGTCCTTGATGAAGGCGCTGATGTTGTCGTTGGCGAAGTAGCGCTGGCCCGCCGCGTCAAGGCGACCTCGGATCCGGTCGGCGACCGGCGTTTTCGATGCTGCGTTCCTATCGCTCACCCTGCGCTCTCCCGTCCGCACGGTGGCGGCAGGTTGTCCTGTTTCGCTCTTGGACTCAGCGAGGCTGATGTCGTCGTCTAGTTCAATTGAATCTGCTTTGGGTTCGGCC
Organism: Pseudomonadota bacterium; assembly: GCA_039198065.1. Lineage (GTDB taxonomy): Bacteria > Pseudomonadota > Gammaproteobacteria > Pseudomonadales > Azotimanducaceae > CALHVX01. Next base: position 56,754 of record JBCCTU010000007.1, on the reverse strand, counting down.
ATGTCCGTTGCTCCGGCGTACCGCCGATCGAGTCGCTGTCATATGAGTTTAACAGTTGGCCTGTCCTGTCGACAGGACAGGTTCGGCGAGGCGTTAGCCGAGCCGCAACACCCAGTGGGAACCCATATGGCCGTCGTGGATGACGAAAACGGTGGTGCGGACACCTTATGAAGGGTTGGAAGGAACCGATCAGCGCTCCAGATCGTCCCAGCTCAGTAACAGCAGCGGTGTCCTTGGCAGCGCTTGGCAGCTGAGGAGCAGCCCGCGGGTGATGTCATCTTCGTCGAGCACTGTATTTAGCTGCATTTCAGCGCGCCCACTGAGGACTCGGACCACACAGGTGCCACAGTTACCGGAGCGACAGGAAAAGGGGGCATCGATACCCGCGTCGAGCGCGGCGTCGAGAATGCTCAGGGCATCGGGTTCGACGGTAAACGAGTGCTCCGTGCCATTGATGACAGCCTCGACGCGCGCTGTTGTGCTCGCCGGCTTGTCGACCGCTGAAAACGGACCCGTGGTCAACGCTCCAGCAGTTCCAGCTTGTTGGGCTTGCCGTCCCACTCCTCGGCGTCACTCGGAGCATCCTTTTTCTCCGTGATGTTTGGCCAAGCTTCGGAGAGCTCCAGGTTGAGCTGCAGAAAGTTCTGTTGGTCGTCGGGTAGTTCGTCTTCAGAAAAAATAGCGTCTACCGGACATTCGGGCTCGCACAGCGCGCAGTCGATGCACTCATCCGGATGTATGACCAAAAAGTTTGGGCCCTCATAAAAGCAATCCACTGGGCACACCTCGACGCAGTCCGTATGCTTGCACTTGATGCAATTTTCACCGACGACGAAAGTCATTCCGCTACTGCTCACCCAAACCAAACGGGGCCGTATTGTAACTGCCGTTCGATGACTGTCGAGCCGCTGCCGGTGGGGCAGGAGCGCCAAGACGCCTAGTCGTCCTGCAGCGCCTCCGAGCGGAGCTCGTAGAGCAAGTTGAGCGCGGCCCGCGGGGTAAGGTCATCGGGGCTCAGGCTGCACAGCCGGTGGCGAAGCTTAGTCGCCCGAGTGTCCAGTTGTTGCGACCCAGCGAACAGGTCCGGTTGGCGAGTATGTTCCGGTGCGCGCAGCAGCCCACCGGCCTCCAGCTGCGCGAGCTTGGCTTGTGCTTCGCTTAACACTGCCGCCGGCACACCGGCGAGCCGGGCCACCTGCAGGCCGTAGCTCTGGCTGGCCGCGCCGTCGCGGACGCTGTGCAAAAACACGATGTCACCGTCGTGCAGCACAGCGGAGAGATGCACGTTGGCAATGTCGTCGTGCTGATCAACAAGAGCGGTCAGTTCGAAGTAGTGCGTCGCGAACAGCGTGTAGGCCCGCGCTTGCGCCGCCAGGTACTGCGCGGTCGCCCAGGCGATCGCTAGCCCATCGAAGGTGCTTGTTCCGCGGCCAATCTCATCGAGCAGGACCAAGCTGGTTGTACTCGCCTGGCGCAGTATGTTGGCGGTCTCGGTCATCTCGACCATGAACGTCGACTTGCCCCCGGCGAGATCGTCTCCGGCACCGATGCGGGTAAAGATTCGGTCGATCGGTCCCAGGCGTGCATGGGTCGCGGGGACCAGGCTTCCGGCGTAGGCCAACAGCACGATCAACGCCGTTTGCCGCATGAACGTGGACTTACCGCCCATGTTCGGCCCGGTAATAATTAGCAACCGCCGTTCTTCAGAGAGCGATAGATCGTTGGCGATAAACGGTGCTGTGCTGGCGGCCTTCACTACCGGATGCCAGCCACCCTCGATTTCGATACCCGGCGCATCGGTGAAAATGGGGCGCGTGAAACCCAAGGCTCGAGCCCGTTCCGCAAGGCTCGCCAGCGCGTCGAGCTCAGCCAGCGCGCTGGCCATTGCGCGCAGGGCACCGGACACTTCGCGCAGCGTCGCCAGCAGTGCCTCGAACAGTCGACGCTCAAGACGCAGGGCTTTGCTGCCCGCGCTGAGAGCATCCTCTTCAAAGGCCTTGAGCTCCGGGGTGATGTAACGCTCGGCGTTTTTCAGGGTCTGGCGGCGTTGGTAGTGCTCCGGGATGGTCTGATTGGCGGCTCGGCTCACTTCGATGTAGTAGCCGTGCACTCGGTTGTACCCGACTTTGAGGTTAGCGATCCCCGTGGTTTCCCGTTCGCGCGCTTCCAGATCGCTCAGCCATTGGCTCGAATCGTTCGCCTGACTTCTCAGCTGATCGAGATCCGCATCGTAACCGTCGGCCAGGACACGGCCGTCGCGAATCGTCGCCGGTGGAGCATCGACGATACTGCGCTCGAGCAGTTCCAGCGTGCCCGGCAAGGGCTCGAGGGCGCGGTGCAGCGACTTCAACCCGTCACTAATCGTTGTGGCGATTACCGAGCGCAGCTGCGGGACGGCACGCAGCGCACTGCGCAGACGTGCGAGATCGCGCGGCGTCGCCTGACCCAGCGCCAGACGGGTGGTGACGCGCTCGAGATCACCCAGGCCGTTGAGCTGCTCCTGGAGTGCTTCATCGAGGTAACCGCGCTCGATTTCGATCACTGCGTGCTGCCGCTGCAGCACCGGTCGCACCGACCGCAGCGGATTCTGCAACCAGCGCTTTAGCCGTCGGCGCCCCATCGGGGTTTGCGTGCTGTCCATGAGTGCGAAAAGCGTATGGTCGGTGCCGCCATCGATCCGTTCGCAAATCTCGAGGTGACGCAGGCTGGCACCGTCGACCGCGAGATAGTCGCGTTGCTCCGTCAGCAGCAGTTGGTCGATCGCTGACAGGTCCTGTCGTTGAGCGAACTGAGCGTGCCGCAGTACCGCACCGGCCGTTGCGGCCACGGCTGTGTCACCGCGAAGTCCGAAGGCGGTGAGGTCGTCGACGTTGAAATGACGGATCAGCAGCTCCTCGGCGAGCTGGGCATCGAAGGCGATGCTGTCCTGCGGTCGCAGCACACAGCGGCGGCGCAACAGCCAGTCGTCGATGCGGTCTCGGTGTCGGTCGTAAAGATCCGTTGCAAGCAGCAATTCCGCCGGCTCGCGGCGTCCCAGCTCGGCCATGAGATCAACCCAGCTGCCGTGATGGCCGGCTTCGAAACGACTCTCCGCAAGACTCAGCGCTGCGAATGCGAAACCTTGGCTGTCTTCCGCGATCGCCATTAGGGCATGACTGGCGCCGTCGTCGAGCAGTGCGTCATCGGTCAGCGTGCCCGGCGTAAGGACGCGCTGCACGGCTCGCTCCACCGGTCCTTTGCTCAGCGCCGGATCGCCGACTTGCTCGCATACCGCAACGGTTTCACCGATATCGAGCAGCCGTTTCAGGTAGCTATCTGCTGAGTGAAACGGCACGCCGCACATGGGGATCTTTTCACCGCCGGCTTGGCCGCGGGCGGTCAACGTGATGTCGAGCAACTCGGCGGCGCGGACGGCGTCGTCGAAAAACAGCTCGTAGAAGTCCCCCATGCGATAGAACAGCAGCTCGTTCGGGTGCTCCGCCTTGATTGCCAGATACTGCTGCATCATTGGGGTGTGGTTTGTTTCGGAGTTGCGGCGCTCGGGCGCGGCCCCCGGGGCTGCGACGCGCGCAGCCTCGGCAGGTCGAGGGGTATCTGTCGGGGCGTTTGGACTCAAAGCAGGCTGACGCTAACGGCTCTCGGGCTATGCACAGACGGAAACGGAACCCGGCGTGCGGTGCGACTCTCGCGGCGAGTCAAGCAGCGGGGCGATAGAGGGTCAAGTCACCGGTCAATCACCCACGGCCAGCGTCGATTTCGCCCTTGTACCGACTACTGAATGAATATACAGTCCTGCCCATTCGTGCGGTGAGTTTTTCAGCAAGGAGATTGAAGATGGCGAAAGACGCAGGAGCGGTGGGCAGTAAAGGCGCGGCAAGCAAGGGCGGTGCGGACGATGCTCACAAAGACCGTGCGTTGAGCGCTGCTCTGGCCCAGATCGAACGGCAGTTCGGCAAGGGTTCGATGATGCGTCTGGGCGATCGGGAACAGCTCCTGATCCCGTCGGTGTCGACGGGCTCCCTCGGGCTGGACGTCGCGTTGGGCATCGGTGGGTTGCCGAAGGGGCGCATTGTCGAGATCTACGGCCCGGAATCGTCCGGTAAAACCACGCTGACGCTGCAGGTGATCGCCGAGGCGCAGAAAGCGGGCGGCACCTGTGCCTTCATCGACGCGGAACACGCGCTCGATCCAATCTACGCCGAATCCCTCGGCGTAGACACCGACGATCTGCTCGTTTCGCAACCGGACACTGGCGAGCAGGCGCTGGAAATCTGCGACATGATCGTGCGCTCCGGCGCCGTGGACGTCGTCGTTGTCGATTCCGTGGCAGCGCTTACGCCAAAGGCGGAAATCGAGGGCGAGATGGGTGACACCCACGTCGGCTTGCAGGCGCGGCTCATGAGCCAGGCGTTGCGCAAAATGACGGGCAACATCAAGAATTCAAACACCCTCGTGATCTTCATCAACCAGATCCGCATGAAGATCGGCGTGATGTTCGGATCGCCGGAAACCACCACCGGCGGTAACGCGCTCAAATTCTACGCCTCCGTTCGCCTCGACATTCGTCGCATTGGCGCGGTGAAAGATGGCGATGAGGTCGTGGGTAACGAAACCCGGGTGAAGGTCGTTAAGAACAAAGTGGCACCGCCGTTCCGCCAGACGGAGTTTCAGATTCTCTACGGTCGTGGCATCAATCTGATGGACGAAATCCTGAATCTGGGGGTGCAGCAGGGGATCGTCGAAAAATCGGGAGCCTGGTATTCCTACAATGGCGATCGCATCGGTCAGGGCCGTAAGAATGCAGCGGAATTCCTTGCTGAGCATTCTGAGATCCGGGAAGACATCGAAGGTCGAATTCGTAAAGAGTTACTGCCCGACCGCAGCGAAGCGAGCGATGACGTAGTGATTCCGGAACCGGCGCAGGATGCGCTCTAGGTTAGGACAGAGATCGTCCGACGGCGAGCGCGCGACGGAGGCCGAGCTGTATTCAGCGGCTCTGAGACTACTCGGTCGCCGCGAGTATTCCCGCTGGGAGCTGCATCGAAAGCTCTCTGGACGTGCCGATGACGCGACCCTCGACGCAGCGCTTGGTCGGCTGGTCGCTGATGGGTACCAGTCCGATGAGCGTTTCGTTGAATCCTTCGTTCGAAGCCGGCAGCTTCGGGGGCAAGGCCCGGCTCGAATTGAGGCCGAGCTTCGGCAACGGGGATGCGCCAAGGCACTCATCGACCACGCGGTGGCTGAGATAAGCGAGCAAGGCCTCGAGCTCGCCAGAGCGGCCTTCGAGAAGCGGTTTCCCAGTTACCGCCGGGAAGACTACGCCCGCGCCGGTCGCTTCCTTGCTGGCCGCGGCTTCTCAGCGGACGTGATCCATCGCGTCCTTCGTACCCCCGGCCAAGACAGCGCCCGCGGCGAGTAAAGCGCCCGCGGCGAGTAAAGCGCCTGCGGCGAGTAAAGCGCCTGCGGCGACTAGAGCGCCTGCGGCGTGCAAAGCACCTGTGGGGAGTAAAGGAGCTGCGGCTCCGGGTTACCCTTCGCGTAGTCGCCCCCTATACTGGCGCGCTTTTTTACCCCACGCGAAGTAGAGGAGGGTGCCGACATGGCGCTCGTGGTGCAGAAGTTCGGCGGTACCAGTGTCGGCTCCGTCGAGCGAATTCAGGGAGTCGCTGAACGGATCAAAGCGTCACTTGATGGCGGTGACCAAGTGGTTGTAGTCGTCTCAGCAATGAGCGGTGAAACCAATCGACTCACGGCGCTCGGCGAAGCGATCAGCGATGCCCCGGCGCCGGAAGACATGGACGTTCTGCTGGCCTCTGGCGAGCAGGTCAGTATCGCACTGCTCAGCATGGCACTGCGTATGCTTGGCGTGGAGGCGCGTCCCTTGCTCGCCCATCAGATTCCTATTCGCACGGACTCGGCGCACCAGAAGGCGCGCATTGAGCACATCGACGATTCCCTACTTCGTGCTGAAATCGGTGCTCGCGTGGTGCCTATCATTGCTGGCTTTCAGGGCGTTGCGGAGTCGGGGCGGGTAACCACGCTCGGCCGCGGCGGCTCGGACACGACGGCGGTTGCAGTGGCAGCGGCGTTAAAGGTGGATGAGTGTCAGATCTGCACGGACGTTGACGGTGTCTACACCGCGGATCCTCGAGTGGTGCCGAACGCGGCCCGTATGGATACAGTTACTTTTGAAGAAATGCTCGAGCTTGCGAGCTTGGGTTCAAAGGTTCTGCACCCGAGATCGGTTGAGTTCGCGGGCAAGTTTCAGGTTCCGCTGCGGGTGGTTTCGACCTTTGAACCGGGCCCAGGCACGCTGATAACGATGGAGAGTGCAGGTATGGAAGAGCCCCTGGTCTCAGGTATTGCGCACAGCAAAGACGAAGCCAAAATCACCATGCTTGGGGTACCAGACACACCGGGTGTCGCGTCTCGTATTCTCGGTCCCGTCAGTTCCGCCAACATACAAGTTGACATGATCCTGCAGAACACGGGGGCTGATGGGCTGACGGACTTTACCTTCACCGTTACCCGGGGCGACTTCGACCGGGCCATGACCCTGCTAAAAATTGTTCAGGACGAGCTCGGCGCACGGGAGTTGAATGGCGACAGTGCGATTGCCAAAGTGTCGATCGTGGGTGTGGGTATGCGATCCCACGCTGGGGTGGCATCAAAAGTATTCGAGGTACTCGCGTCGGAAGGCATCAACATCCAGATGATTTCTACGTCTGAAATCAAGATCTCGGTAGTGATAGATGAAAAGTATATGGAGCTAGCGGTGCGAGCGTTGCACAGCGGTTTCAACCTCGAAGAAGGTGCTGCGTAGGTGCTGTATCGGTTTAAGCCATTTGCAAAGCATGTTGGCAAAAAACTGTCATTTCTTGGGTATTAGCCCTATATTCAGTGGGTTTTTTAGGCCGCTGTTGTCCCTTGAGCGCGCAGCTACTCGAAACGCGTCGCGTCTTTATTCAAGGAGCGTTGGAGCCCCCTATTTATGCTGATACTTACGCGCCGGGTTGGCGAAACGCTGATGATCGGTGACGAGATCAAAGTCACCGTGCTGGGTGTTAAGGGCAACCAGGTTCGTCTTGGTGTAAGCGCACCAAAGAACGTCTCTGTGCACCGCGAAGAAATCTACGACCGTATCCAGAAAGAGGTCGACGATGCTGGTGCCGTAAAGTTGACGCCGAAGAACAATCAGCCCTGATAGTGGTCGGCTCTGGAAAGGAAATCGATTAAAAGGGTAAGCTGCGCGCACGGAGAGGTGGCCGAGTGGCTGAAGGCGCTCCCCTGCTAAGGGAGTATAGGTTAATCACCTATCGAGGGTTCGAATCCCTCTCTCTCCGCCATCAAACAAAAACGCCGGGGCAACGCCCCGGCGTTTTTGTTTGCCCGCGAAGCGGGGTTCGAACCCAATCGCCACTGCCGAGGCGCAGCAAATGAGAACAGACACGAACCGAGCTAGCCCTGAGGACGCATAAGTAGTTCCTCACTTGCATCGTTTCGACTCGTAGCTATCTGATTTCATTGGGTTTAATTGCGGCCAAAGTAGACCCAGCGAATTCGTGGTTGTGAGGCATACGATGAAGACTACCTCGAGGCGCAACGCCCCACTCGTTCGCAGTCGATGCTGGCCAAACACTTGGAGTTGCTGGCGATCAAGTTGTCGATGACTACGACTTCAAGTTCGCCTCTGGCGCAGTCAACAAGACTGCGCAGAAGCTGTTGTTTCTGGCTTCCGTGGCCCGACAGGAGCACTAGGTCTTTTACGCCCTGACGGCTCCGTATTGAGTGCTCTTTGCACCACGTACATGTGGTGCGTATGAAGGGCGACAGCTACAGGCTGACGGGCGCGAAGAAGACCGGTGTCTTTGACGCTAACGAAATTGCGGGCAATGCCTGACTCAGCTCGGCCACCCCTAAAACACCAAACAGCATCTGCGGTGAGGTCGCTTCTGTCTGATCGAATCCAGCAGCATGCGGGTCATGTTCACGTTGCGATTTGCAGCGCACGTGGACCCGCGTTAGGACCATGTCATGTGTGCCTGCGTATCCGATCCCGCCAGTGACCCGGTCAGACATCTCCTCCGAGCACGTTTCGTGTCTGGCGTCGCACCTGGGAGCATCATGGACGCTGAAAGACTTCGATTTGCTAACCAGGGGCAGCCCTCAAGGCGATCGGATACGCCAAGACTTCCGGCAGAGACAGGACCCTGGTGGTTGGTTGCGTTGAGAGTCCAATTCGTTTCGTTGGTTACTCGGTATCAACGGTGTTGCTTCGTCGATTACACGACACGAGCGAGAATTTACGAGCAACCGTCTCACGACATGAACAAACTTCAGGCGGTTCCGGGTACACACCCGCAGCGGTCCGTCTAAGGAATTCTCCTCAACGATTGCTGCCAACCCAAAATAGCCGTGGACTTAACCGGTGACGGCACGCTCTGCGCGCTGACCGGCCATTGGGATACGCCGACCCGCATATCGCTCATTCGGATGGAAGACTTCGGCATACCTGGAAGGCTGCTTGTGTCTTATGGTTACGTGTTTTAGATCTCAGGAACCGCGCCCGATTCATGTCTTGGGATAACGCGCGTCGAGGTCGGGAGTCAGCGACTTGGCTCGTGGATACGGAAGCCGCTACAACGAGGCGATCGGCATAGTCATGGTCGACATCTAAGGAAGTGGGATGTACACAGTGGCGCCGCCGGCCGTAGCTTTGTTCATTCCGAGCCGTCCTCGAACCCAGTCACTGGTTTGGTTCTCTTTTCCCATCAGGTGCTTTGTAGGCGGAACTAACCGGGAAAAAGCGGAGGCACCCACCGGCCTTGTCAACTTGGGTTAGCGCTTAGGCTATAGTCCACTTAAGGCCTAGCTGTCAAAAAAATGCGTGCCGTCGACCCGGGCTCGGGAATCGCTATAGCTCATCCCAGCGGGGTAATAGAAGTCCGAACCCCAGAACGTGTCCCGGTGTTGACCGAGTACTGTTTGAGAATCTGGTTGCTCGCTGGCCACCCTGCTCTACGTATACAATAACGATTGTGGAACTGATCTGGGGACGCGATGTCAGCTGCAATCGTCAAATCCATGAGCCTAGATGAAGTCAGTGAACTGCGCGGCGTATCGCAGTCAATCTCGCGTCACCTCCGCACAAGGTTGGAGCGCTATCTGAATACGTTGCCGGCGCTGTTCGCACCACGAAAGATACTAGGTGAATACTTACAGAGTGCGAGCGACGGCCGCGTTGCGGGGGCAGAAGCACACTACAAGCACATCGCGCAACAGTTTGAGTCCATCGCCAAAAGTGCGCTCGGTGTTAAGTCCAAGTTGGGTTCGCCGCTCCCTGCGATCAACGGCAACCTAGTTCTGTCTCCTTGGCAATACCGTCACACTCTTGCGGGTACAGAAGATCTCGTTATCGTAAGCTCACCTGTGCAGTGGATTCTGCACTACCAGTCAGACTATGCCGCGTTGGACTTTATGCAGGACATTCTGCGCCAGGACGTAAGTCAGGACGGTGCGAAACAGTTTCTGATCAACGCGTTGACTATTGCGCGTCTGTTAGAATCATCAGAAGTTCTCCAGCAACTGTTGGCTGATCTCAGGTTTCCGGTCACCATTCAAGAAACGGAATGGATTCCTGGCTTACCGCTGGTGCTTATAGGCTGTGAACTTCCTCTCGTTCGGCCTGAAGATGACGTGATTGCCAAGGTGACGTCGTTATCAGGCCAGCCCAACTTTGAGGAGCTAGTGGACGTTGAACAATTACCGTCCCTGGCCGACCCGTTCATGGAAGAGCTAAAGTCGGCTTCCGGTTAGCAATCGATCCCGCGCAGTGCCTGGCGGGTACTATCAACGATATCGTTGTCCATGCCTTCGTGCCAAGCACGCCTCGAACGCTCGATGTTGACGCTTACATCGGCGCTGTTGCACGCATGCGCAGAATTCACGGCGGTCAGCAGGTGACCCAAGGCGGTGTGTAAACTGACGAGTCGGGAATGTTCTGGATACTTGTCAAGCTGAGCCTGCAAACGCGTCAGCGCTGTACGAATAGGTTCGGAGCGACCTAGGTTGTCGTTGATGTCGCGCAATCCTGCAGCGATTTCCCTGTTGATCGTCACTTCTTCAACGATGCGTTTGTTCTGCTGGTCGATGGCAGCGTTGAATGGGCGCGCAGGTGCGGCAGGCATTTGCTTCACTTGATCCCGCGCAGTGGAGAGCGCACGCAGCGCACCGCGCATGTCGTCGTTGTCTATTCGCTCGCGCGACGAGCTCAGGGCTTCAATGGCTTCGTACGCTAGATTGGCAATTGCTGCGTCTTGCTCGTTCAGTTGATCGCGTGTTGCATCCACCCCGGTAAACTCATCCTTCAATATGTCTAGGGTTTCTCGGTTGTACGGCAGTGTCTCGAGGTTGCGCAGCGCGCGAGTCAGCACCTCGTCTAAAACTGGTGGGTATTCCGCGTCGCGGATCTGATACTGCGCGATGGCAGCACGCAAGTTGCTTTCAAACGTGCTTTCGAAACCGAGCTGATTTGCGGTCGCGATGACGGGTGCGTACTCGATGAGGGTGTAGTTGCTCTCTTTGGCGTGCCGAAAAATTGTGGCCAACGCGACGACCAAACGACTCGCCTGGTCCGGGAATTGAGCGCTTGGATCGATGCGGCTTATCCGGTTGAGCGTAGCGGCGGCTTCGCTCATGGCGGCCTCTTCCAGGGGGGCCGCCGTGAGGCTGTCACGAACCGTTGCGAATGTACTCTCTACCCACGGCTCGACGGCGTCTGAATACTCTGTGCGAGCGGGTTCGACACGCCCGTTGCCGAAGCCCAGGTTCGCAATGAATCCCTCGGCGTTGGTAAGCGCAGGTAGCGCCTGTTCGAGGTTGTTGTCGGCGAGGTGTTCTTCAAACTCCTCCAGCAGCAAGAACGCCGATGTCAAATTTTCTGACAGGACTATGGGTGTGTTCGCGACGTCAAGTCGCTCGATGCGTTGTTCGGCGGCTTCGAGATCGAACGAAACGAGCGCAGCCTTTGTGTCGACCAACGCACGGTAGACGTTAAGCTGAGTCATTAGGCTGGCCAACTGGTCGTCCGCAACGCCATGTTGTTTAAGACGTGCTCCAGCATCCAAAAGCGCTGCTTCTGCGCCACTGATTTTCCCTTCCTGAACGAGCGTGAGAAACCGGTCGACGCTGTTGACTCCCTCTACACCCTCGGTCGCTGAAGGATCGGTGGGCCGATCCTCAAGGGCTGCGTTGAACGCTTTGACGGCCGAGGCGCGCACCTTGGCGTCGGCAACGTCACCTCGCAACGCATCCTGTGCATTCGCTATGTGATCTTCGTAGGTGGGCGCTAGCGTCCACGCAAGCGCGCCGAGTGCGAGCAATCCGCTGCCTGCAAATAGGCCTAATCGCATCGCTTGGGTGGTTTTCGCAAGCGTTTCCCGCACGCCGTTCCCGACTGCATTGAATTGCTGTGTGAGCTTTTCCAGACGGGTGAGCGGCGGTGCAGCGTCGAACATTCGCCGCCACTCTTTGATGGAACTTGGGCGCTTGTCGCGCATCACCGCCAATCCTGAATCAATTGCGGCCAGAAACGGTTGACTGTAGGACTTCTTGCCTAACTCCTGAGCAGAACCAAGCGGGTCGAGGCCTTTCTCGGTGATGCTGATTTGACGCTGTGATGCGCGCATTGGCTTAACGCCGAGTGTTAGGTGATAAAGCGTCGCGGCTAGGGAATAGATATCTGCCCTGTGGTCCTGCGCGGAGCCGGCTTCCTGCTCGATCGGACCGTAGCCGGGTTTAAAGAGCTGCGAGTGGGGCAGCTTGTCTTTTACATCCGCTCGGGCCGCACCGAAGTCGATGAGAATGGGCTCGTGATCCGGGGTAAGAATGATGTTGCTTGGCGAGATGTCACGGTGAATGGTGTCACGACCATGAATAAACTCGAGCGCGTTCAGAAGTTTGTTCGTCAGCTGGTAAAGCTGTTTCTCACTAAACTTGCGGCCGTCTTTGATGCATTGAGACAGTGTGCTTCCCGGCACCCAATCCATGACGATGTATGCCGTGGAGTTCTCGGTGATGACATTCTCTACGGCGACGATGTTGGGATGGCTTTTGTCTTTAAAGTCGTAGAGGATGTTGGCTTCCTCTATGAACCGTTGTAGCCCCCAGTCATACACCTCCTGCTCGGCCCTGGAGTTGGGCGTTACGCTTGATTGTTGGTCGCGATGGGCGAACTCGGAGGGAAGGTATTCTTTGATAGCGACACTTTTGGCCTTGAGATGAACATGGCGCGCCGCATAGGTAATGGCAAAGCCACCCATGCCGAGGACCTCACCAATTTTGTAGTCGCCTAACTCGTATCCGAACGGCAATGCGGACGGATGACGAGCAGCATCGGCAGTTCCAGCCATAACAGCCTCTCGCAGCCCTTGTAGCCTGCTCGCATTCAATCGAGAATGCGCAGGCAGACCTCAACCAACGCCAGGGTAAACCGCAGATCGTGTTTTGGGAGGAATCGATTCCGACTAAGCAGCTGATTCTGGGGCTGTTTCTTACCCCAGTGATCCTCTTGGGTGCTTGTGCGGGCAGCCCGAACTTGCCCAGCGTGGAGAGTTTATCTTCGGTGCCCGTCCCGGACATTACCGTGCTGGGCGAAAACGCTCACGTCACGGTAGTGCAGGCGGGCAGGCGGGATACTCTCTCTTCTATCGCTAAGGCGTATTACGGCGATTCCCGAATGTCCTGGCTCTTAGCCGAGCAAAACAAAACCACCTCGTTAAATCAAGGGGATGTGGTCGTTATCCCCAAATCACTTACGAATGCGGTCGGGGTCGACGACGACGGTGTGCAGACCGTTCCGATCCTGAGCTATCACCGGTTCGGCGACATCGATACGGAAATGGCGATTCCCACTGCCACTTTCCGCAGACAGCTTCAATATCTAAAGGACGAAGGGTTTGTAGTCATACCACTGCAATGGATGGTTGAGTTTCTGGACGGCAGGCGGCCTTTACCTGCGAAATCGGTGGTGATTACCGTCGATGACGGCTACCGCTCAGCTTTTCGCGTCGCTTTCCCGATACTCAAGGAATTCGACTATCCGGCAACAATCTTCATCTACTCGGATTTCGTGGCGTACGGGGGCCTAACGTGGGCAGAAATCGATGAGATGCGAGCCTCTGGGCTGATCTCAATTCAGGCCCACGCAAAAACTCACCGCAACCTCGCGACAACGGAATTTACTGCAACGGAGCTTATGGCCGAGATCATGGAACCACGCGAGAAGCTCCAACGAGGCAGCCGTGAACCGATCTATGCCTACGCGTACCCGTTCGGGGCGACAACCCCTGCTGTTCGTGCCCAAGTGGGTAGTCAGGGATATTCGCTAGGCCTGTCGGTCGATCGAGGCGGCAACCCTTTCTACGGTGATCCACTCTATCTCCGACGCACCATGATCTACCGCAGCGACCCCTGGGAACGATTTGTTGCGGCGTTACAGGTGAAGAAGACGCTGCGGTGATGCGGTGGGCTGCGCTCATTTCGATGGGATTTTTCGTTGGTTGCGCAAGCCCGTCTGGCATCGTGCCTTTTGACCGTCAACTCATGATCGATGTTTGGACTGAGCAGGCTAATATGCATGAGCGCGCAGGCCGTGTGCCCGAAGCCATTGACTCCTGGTGGGTGGTGCACGCGGTGTCGACTACGCCTGAGTTGGTAGAAGCACACATTCTGGCCTTGGAGCAACGGACTCGCCGGCTGGTGCAACCCATGCTGGTCAGCGCCCTAAAACACTATCGTGCGGGAAACTATCGTCGTGCGCTCAACAACGCCCTCGCCGTGTTGCGCAGCGATGCAGAGAACGTGGAGGCAATGACCTTGTTGCGGCGTTTGGAGAAGCGCCGCGCAGCGAAACGCATGATGGTCACCAACGAGTAGCGTAACCTGCCGAGCGCAGAGTCTTGGCGCGTTTACTCGCAGAAACTCAATTTGTTGAGCAGCGCGTCTTCGTTGTAGCGGTCGATTTTAAGGATCTCATCGAGAGCTGCGCAGGCCGGCTCGAGGTTCCCCTCAGTGACGTGATCGGTAAATGTTTCCAGGAGCGCGTCTATAGGATCTGCGGTTGGCGGGGTGGACAGATCTACTGGGTCATCCGGCAACGCACTGCTTTCGCGCGGGTCGATGGGAGCGAGGGCAACCGGTCCCGTAGCCTCGGTCGGGGTCACTTGATCGACAGACTGTGGCGGATCGGCCTGAACTGCATCAACGGAACTCTCTGGATCTACGGGGTCCGAGCGCTCGATCAGATCGCGTTCGGAGGCTTGGCAGTCAACCCCCGGAAGTTCGAGAACCCTGCCTGCGATGAGTCGCGACGGATCGCCGATGTTGTTGAGTATCGCGATTCCAGCAAAATACAACGAGTTCCCAAGGCAGTTCTGTGCTATCGAACCGAGCGTATCGCTCGGCGCGACGGTGTAATCGTATCGCCCAGCCCCGACACTATCTGCGAAGAACTGAGCTGGCGACTCCATCTGAGACAGAAGCATTGCAGCAATGCGGTCGTTCGCGTTTTTCTCTAGGGCGCACCTGAGCATAATGTACGCGTCTTCGTATCTCCCTTCACCAAGGGCAATTTGGGCTTCAACACGTAGCTTTGTTGAACGCGCGGTACTACACAGGCTACACGCTTCTGGGTTTGTGCCGCGCGCGCAGCGACATGCATTGGAATTCCGGCCCTGGGTATCACAAATACAGTCAGGCGCGTTGGGTGTTGCTACGCAGTCAAGTTGCGACGCTGTGTTGGGCTGTTGGCTAGCGGCCGGATCGTCTTTGCCTCCCTGGACCTGGAAGCTCTCGCAGCCCGCTAGCACCGACAGCGCGAATGCGACGGCCAAGATTGCTTTTGAGCGCATCCCCCTTCCCCAACATGTTCTTGTTTTGCGCTCGACTATACCATTGGCCGTGGAGATTCAAAGTTGGGTTGAGGGCTTAGGGACTACACTCCAGGACCGGGGTTGAAGCGTGCCGCGGTGGACGGCACGCGGGTCCTTCAGGTGCGAACAGCAATGGATCGGCAAGACGTGCGCCACGTGTTTCCAATTTCCGCTGTTCGAGATAGAAGAGGAGCATCCGGTTGTCGCGAATCTTGCTTCGGATATCGGCTAACTGACGTTTCAGGGTTTGTCGCGCCGAACGTATCCCGGCTCCGCCATTGGCATGTTTGCCGCTGGATTCCCACCAGCTGTGTAGCTCGTTTGCCATGTTGAAAATGCTCTTAACGGTAGCCACGGCGCCTAACACACCGCCAACCTTGCTCGCGGTCGCGGTGCGCGCCTGTTGTGCTCCATACTCTGCTACTGCGAGCCACTTGTCCCCGGTGGTGTTGGCGATGTCCCAGCCATCGACACCCTCATAGCCCGCCTTCACTGCGAGTTGTGCCTGGTCGTAGAGTATGCCGATGACGGTCGCGCCTCCGGGTCCAGCCAACAGGCTGGCGGCAAACAGGGTTTTGTCGCAAAGGTGCTTGATGCCGACGGCGAGCACTTCACCCATCCGTGCCCATTGGTACTGAGTCAGCGCCGCATCGGCGTCCTCGATGCCCTTTTTAAGCAATGCTTCCAGGTCTTTGAAAGTGGCGAGGTTGCGCCTGACGCGGTCTATGTCGATGCCGGTGTCACCACAAATCTGGAGGAAGGCGGGGGTGATGGGTTCTGTGCCAGCCATGGCTTAGCTGGCAAGCCGTTCGATTTTGGTCACGACGGTGCGGTAGCCGAACACCGGTAGTCCGCGAACCTGATAGTGCATGATGACCTGAGCGCCGACCTCGTAGTCGGCTTCGTCCCACTTGCTGATCGGGAAGAAGCCCTTCATGTCTAGGTCTGGGCTTTTCAGTTCGAGCACGTACTGTTCCGCCGTTGTAATGGGCGTAGCAGATCGGAAAGCTCGGGTGGTGCCGACTTGCTGCTGCCAGTAGGTGCCTTCAGGCTTGTAGGTCTTGTTGACCACTACAGATGTGGTTCGCTGGATGGGTACGTCGCGGAGGAAGGCAAACCAGATTAGAAAGCAGGCGATGGCGAAGAGGGTGCCTGCAGCGGTGGCCAATTTACTTAACATTTATTCGCCTGTCTTTGCTGATGGCTTAACGTAGCCGCCTTCAAACAACTTCGTGAATACGTTCAAATCGCTCCATGAGCAACGCGATAACACTGATGTCATTTGTCTCGATGTCGAAAGCGTCGCTATCAACAGCGCGAATGCAAAGTGTCGGTTTGTTTAGGTTCCTCGGGTACCCACAGAATTCGCCATCAATCGTCTGATCGATCGCCTTGGCAAGCTCAATCAATTCAGCGGTTGTAACCGTTGACTCTTCGTCACATATTTTGTGAACCACATCCGCTTGAGCCCCGACGCACTCTACTTGATTGAGTCTCCAGTTCATGGGGCCTAACGTTGGTTTAATGGCCATAAGTATGTCGATCAGGTCAAACGAAAGGAAGTTGGTGTCGGGATCGAAGTCGGTAATCGTCAGCAACCGCATAGTCACTCCTATAATGGTTCACCACCTTTTTGGCGTCTAAATCCAGAGCGGGGACCAACCTCTGGATTATTCACTTCCCACCTGTGTTGGTGTGGGGCTGGTGGATGGTCGGGACGAGTGTTGCCGTTTGGAAAAGTAGGGCTCGTAAAATCAATATCGCGTACTGGATTGCCGTACGCGTCAAACTCCCGGGCCTGATAAATTCGTTCGCTCACTGTATCAATTCTAAGGCGCGTGTGCGCACCAACAGCCTTCAGATCGGGACCAGTGGTTAGGCGTGGTGGACGTTGGTCTTTGTACACGGGCGTTCCGTCGCCATAACGTGCATGTACAGGACCTGCAGCAGGTGATGGTGCCGGCCCAAAGTCTGCTTCAGCTGGGTTTGGTTCCGCGGATGGGCCAGCTTCGTCTAAGGGTTTATGCGAACCTTTCGTTTTATCGCCGGTTAGCCCTCGTGGATCGGCATACAACAACGCATTCGTCGAATACGCGTAAAGGTTTGTCCCGCCGACGATCCCAAGCGGATCACTCTGTATGTACCGCCCGAGCCCCGGGTCGTAATATCTGAATCGGTTGTAGTGTAGACCTGTTTCAACGTCCAGAATCTGGCCCGGGAATGCGAAGTCAAACGAATATCCTGAATCGAACGTCATGTCGCGCCCAAATGGCGTGGGTGACCGACGGTGTTTTGTATCACGTTGTGCACTTTCAACCTGCAGAGGCGTACCGATTTGGTCACAAAAGACGTATCCGAGCTGGCCGCTTGTCGGTTCTGCTTCCTTGCTCGAGTACTCGATGCAAAGAAAAGGTACGAGTGACAGCGTGTCGGTATAGATGTACACCGACAATTTGCCATCAGGCTGGACTGTAGCGACGAGCTGGTCGCTGTTCCAAAAGTACTCGGTGGTCTCTCCGTTCCACGTTTTTCGCGTGCGCCGTCCTAACGCATCGTATTGGGCAGTCATCTCACCGTTCGGCTGAATCACTCGCACGAGTTGGTCGCGGCTGTCGTACTCGTAACGTATCTCGCCCCGCGACGTTCGGCGTGAAGCGATGTGGTTACGGTTGTTGTATTTGAAAAGGCGGGAGGCGACGCGAAACAGGCGATTGCCTTCGTTTAGCTCGACGTTGGTGAGGCCCGGCTGCTCAATGAGGTTGTCTGAATCGTCGAATCGGTAGTATTCCGTCCTACCGTCTATGTTGCGGCTTCGGAGTCGATGCGCGCTGTCGTACTTGTAGCGCACCGTGCCTCTTTCATTGTCTATGACCTTGAGAAGCTCACCTTCGCCTGACCATTCATAGGCACGACTCCACTGACGGTCATTCCCATAGCTCGTATGCTTAAACAAGCACTTGCCCGATGTGTCGTACTGCGCGACTTCCGAAGAACCGTTGGCGAGTTCACGGCTCACGATCCCGTTTCCAAGGCTGCGAAACACATGCTGATTGCCGCATGGATCGAGGATCGTCAATGCACTGTTTCTGTCTCTTGCGTAGGTAGTTGTGAATCGGTTCAACACGGCCGTTTCGACAAGCTGATTTCGTCCCGCAAACTGGTGCTCGATACCTTCGCCGTTGCGACGATCTCGAATCCGGTTGCCATAAAAGTCGTAAGCAAACTCGAGTCTGTCTCTCTGCGTGGACGCTTCCAGATACCGTCCGTGATCGTCGTAGATAAATGTGTGTTCGTCCCCGGAGGCCAGAATTCGTTTAACAGGCTTGTTTCCAGGACCGATGTCAAAGCGCAGGAGTTCTTTGCCTTCACCATCATACTTGGCAACTAGGTTGCCACAACTATCGCGCTCGTAGCTTTCTCTGGTCCGACCATGTCTGCGCACTTGGGTAAGTTGATTGTGTGCGTTGTAGGCATACTCACTGATATTGCCAGCCGCATCTTCAAACCGGGTGATCTCACCCTCGGTGTTGTAGTCAAAACGATGCTCGTGACCGAGTGGATTGCGCAAGCTGCGCCGGAAGTGCCACTTGCGGTACTCGTGCTTCCAGGTTCGCCCGTCAAAGTCGGTGTGTGTGTCGATATTTCCTGACTCGTCGTAGCTCCAACTGCGCTCGCGACCAAACTCGTCGACCTGGGAAGTGAGCTTGGCAAAGTTGTTGAAGCGCCAGCCCGCTTTGGGTTCTGGCCACCACATGGCATACAGCGGTGGTGGGACGACGCTTTGCCGCTCGATTAATCCAGCTGCCTCCTCACGCGTCACAACCAGGGCCTTGGCGTTCGCGGGCAAGGGCAGCGCATCGCGCTGATGCTTGGTGGGCAACGAGACACGATCGAGCTTCAGGAAGCGGCCCAGTTCATACTCGGCGGGATTGTCGGCAACGTAGTGAGCGTCTGGGTCGGGTGCATTGACGTTTTCAGGCCAAGGCTTGCGTTTCCCAAAAACGTCTTGCTTGGCAACTATAGCGTCGGCACGGTCATAGATGATCGTCGTTTGATTGCCGTTGGCGTCTTCCTCTGCAATCAGTCGCCCGGACTCGTCGCGCACGAATTTTTCAACGCCGCCCACTGGATCAATGATCTGCGAGACATTGCCTGATTCATCAAAAAAGTACTGCCACTCGCCGCCGTCTCCTTTGACGACTTTGGTCATGACGCCCGGAACTTCGTAGCTTACGCGCACCCCTAGGAGATCGTCTTCGCCGCGAGAATCGATACAGCGCCCTGCCTCGTCGTAAATGTAGTTGAACTCCATGCCGCGGCGCCCAAAGCGACGAATCATGCGGTTGTTTGCGTCCCACTCAAATCGGTAGCCGTTGCCGTCTTCGTTGCGTGTGCTTGTTAAGTTGCCCGCGTCGTCGTACTGGAACGAATCGATGAGGAAGGGCTGCTCACCTTCCGCCATTGGATCGAGCGTTATGCTCAGTAGTCGTCCGTTTTTGTCATTCGTGATCGAGATCGAGCGACCCGCCGAATCTGTGATGTGTTCCAGGTGGCCGTCAACGTTGTGGCGGAATTTGATCTCTCCGCTGGCGTCAAAGAGCCGGGATAGGGAAGCGGGTCGATTGAAGTTGCTGAACGCAAACTCCATGCTCGGCTGTGCGTGTCCATGTAGATGATAGACACTATCGCTAACGCGCACGAGACGAAAGCCGTAGCCGAAGAACGTTTCGTCATCGCGGTTGAGGTACGGGAAATGAATCCGTTTTCCCACCGGCGCAGAGTAGGTCATACCATCGACATCGAACTGAAGTTTACGGTCGAATTCGTGGGTATGGCCCCAGCCGTGGGCGAACGCCTGATTGTGTTTGGAACTGTCGTAGAATTGATGCCAACGCAATTCCAGCGGTCCGACTAGCCGGAACTGAAAATTCTTGTTGACCATGGCGCCTGTTAACGTATCAACCGGGTCGCCCACCAGGCGTCTCTCTGGATTGCTCTGGTATTCAGCGGTCATGGGCAGTTGTTGGTCCCGGCGCTGGCGTCCTCTTTGTCGGTGTTTTTGTTTTTCGCACGCATCTTGCCGAGCTTGTTGAGAACGTAGCCTACCGGGTCCGGAATGTTGATCGTCGGAAAGCCGCCGATCATCACGAGCGGATTGCCAAGGGTTATTGCGCCAAAGACTTTCATTGGACCAGCCCCTGCGAGGGTTGGTCCTGGTATGACCGCTGGGTCTTTTCCGAGGGTTTGTTGGATGGCCAGGGCCACATTATCTGATGCCAATTGCGCGGCGTTCATGCTGGCGGACAGCGCTTTCGCACTAATCATGGCGGGGTCCGGTTCTGTCGCGGCCTCGGCCGTATCTGCAGCGACGGCAACACCACCCGCAACCATCCCGGCCACAGCCATGAATTTGTCGATGCCGTTCATTGGGTCGGGCGGATTACAAGCCGCCGCAATGTCCAACATGCGGGCGGCCCGTTTACCGCCAATGAAGACGTTTGATGAACCGGTTTTGATCTCGAAGAACTGAGTCAACGCGATGCACGTGGGTGTGAAGCCGATATCGCCGCATCGCGCCGCGGGGAGGCTGCCGATTAGTGTTTTTATGTGGTTGCCGACAAGAACGTTGCCGATGCTGGGTAGCGGTACTACCGCGCCAGGCGGAGGCGCCGGTATGTAGCTTGGCGGATGCGAATGGCCATGCGGCGAGCCCACGTAGAGCGACGTAGTGGTGGAGGCAGGAAAGCTGGGCCAGACCGCAGCAAGCGGGGCAGTCAAGTTAGCGAAGCCGACGTTAATGGCATCCGATACAACGCTTAATGCGCCCATTGCAGCGCCGGTCACATTGGTCGCAACGCGTAGGCTAACCGCTACCTGTTGTCCCGTAGTTAGATCGCTGAAAGCTTGGTTTTCGAGGAGCGGATGGTCGAGTGACTTACTTGTGCCTTCGTACCAGCGCGTGAACACTCCACCCGTCTCGGTGAGCGTGTTTCCAGCACGCTCCCACCCACCCGTTTGATCGCCAGTCACGCCGGAGGCTTTCTGGTCCACGGCAAGTGAGAGACGATCAAAATAGCTCACGCTGTGGCTCCCGCTCTGGCCATCTGAGCTTGAGCATCTTCACGGCGAGCTTGTTCTTCCTGCAGGTGCTCTTCGACCAAGTCTGTGATTTCCAGCACTTTGGTATCGAACTGCGGATCTTCGGGTTCGTAAAGGTCTCGCAGTCGTTCAAGGAACATGTCGTAATCGGATTGCTTTTCCAGTCTGCCCGCGACCACTGCAGCGCTGTACCAGGTGGATGCCGCATCTTCGTGCTTGTCTTGCCCGAGCTGAGCCTCGCCCAGAAGCTCCCACATGCGCAGGCGCTTGGTGGCGTCGCGCATCACCAGCGCGAACTCGGCTGCACCGTGCAGAAACACTTCAGCTTCCTCCCATTCCTCTTCGGCATGGTGCATTTTGCCAAGGCTTTCGTAAACGTTAATTAGTACAGGAATCGGCGGGTTCGGCGCTTGCGCTGCCGGGCCAAGCGCCGCACGGAACATGTCCATGGCCGCAGGTCCATCGCCTGTTGCCCGGTGTACCTCACCGAGGCCGTTTAGGGCGATTGCACCGTAGGTGGGCTCACCGACGGTAAGGGCATAATGGTGAACCACCTCGTACCCTTGCCTTGCGTCTTCGTAACGTCCGTGACTGTAGTCGATTCCTGCAAGCATGAGCGCGGAATTGATGCGCTGGTCGATAGGTGCGTCGTCATCATCCGCAGACTCGCGCAATGCGGCTTCAACAGCCGCGTTGCTTGCGTCAATGTGGCAGTACGACACTCGCGCGAGCTCGAATTGGTTGGGGTCGAAGATGCGCTCAGGATAGGCGTCACGGATAAACAGGCGCATGTGATGACACCAGGGGAAGGGAAACTCGTGCTCACACAACGCTTCAATGAAGGCGCGGTAGGCGTCGCGATCATGGATTTCTGATGGCGCCAACGCCCACACCACAGCGAAACCGTCCAGACTTGGTAGCAGATCGCGGCTGTAACGCAGTAGCTCCTTCAGGCGTTCGACTGGATTTAGGCTCGAATCTAGCAGGCTCGTGGTCATCGGCGGCAGCGGGGTTTCGCCGCGGCTCGCCTGGTTGGCCCGAACTGCTTCATGCTTCGCCTCAAACATCGCCACGCAGGCTTGAACGTACGACCTTGCGTCATCGAAAGCGTCGACTGCCATCCAATAGAGTTCAGAGTCCCGAGACTCATCCAATTCTTCGACTGTTTTTAGGAGCAGCAGCCAGTCGGTGTCGGAGCACGCTACAAGCAGGGCGAAGTTTTCCCGCTGGTCTACGAACTCCGTGGCGGTGCTTCGGATGCTCTCGACGATCTGATGCATGGTGGCTCGCTAGTTGATTTTCACCAAGGCGCCGGTTATCTCGTGCATTCCCACGGCAGACGAATTTATGGCGGCACCACTCAATTCCAACTTGGCCGGCGAGCTCTTTACAACCTGGCTGCTTACCCCGATTGCCGTTTCCTGGCTCGCGGTTAGGCTGACCTTTTGCCCGCCCACCTTGAACTCTTTGCAGCTGATCTCGATATCTCCCGATTTCTTCAGCGTAATACTGGATTTCCCGCAGGACAGTACGATCTCGTTGTCCCCTGTGAAAACTAGCTTGCCCTGTTCGCCTGCGCCCGAGATCAATTCAATCTTGGTGGGCGATCGAATCCATGCGCCGGCTTCGGTGAAGATCTTCTGCTCTCCGGTACTTGTCCAAAGTTCGTTGTTGCCCTTATCGACGGTGACCTTGAACATCCCGTCGGTTACCGTTTCAACATCGTCTCCCTTGATTCTCGTAGTGCGATTGGCGTTACCGGTAATGGTTTCGTCTTTCTCCACGGTTTGTGAGCGTGTGTCACCGACAGTGAGCGTCTCCTTCGCGCCGACGGAGACTGACTTGTTGTTCTTTACGGTCTGATTCATATCTTTTTGCGCGTGCATGAAGACTTCTTCTGCGTCCCTTTTGTCTTCAAAACGAAGTTCATTGAAGCCGTTGCCACTCGGTGATGTGTTCGACTTGAGAGTGCTCTGAGTCTTGTTTTCTGGGAGTGGGTATGGGGGCTTGTTTTGGCCGTTGTAGACGGATCCTGTAACCAGCGGTGCGTCGGGGTTGCCTTCGAGGAAGTTGACCACTACTTCCTGACCGACCCGCGGCAGCGCAAAAGCACCCCACTGAGCGCCCGCCCAGGCGGTTGCGATTCGTACCCATCCCGAGCTGTTTCGATCCTTCTCCTCGCGGCGGTCCCAGTGGAACTTGACCTTGATGCGACCGTGGGCGTCGGTAAAAATCTCGTCGCTGTCTGAATCACCGACGACCGTGGCTGTCTGTATGCCTTCCACAACGGGGCGCCGTGCTCGACGCGGGGCCCGGTAGGGCTCGGCAAGGGGAATTGTTGTGCAATCAACATGAAATACTGCTTCTCTGCCGCCAGCTTGGGACTCGATCGCGGCAGGTTGACTGGCGGATAAGTTTGTCGAGGTGATTAGGTAGCGCTGATTGGCCTCAGCAATATCGTGGTTTTCCAGCGTGAAGTAGTACCCGGGTGTCATGCGCCGACACGTGGTGGCTCCATGAATGGAGTGTTTGGCGGCCATCAGCGCTTCGTGGCGCACGCGGGCGTGCTTGTCACCCTCTTTGGGCTCGACATACATCCCGGGGAAGTCGTATGCCTCCAACACCATGCCTCCCGCGGCGGGTGCCTCCACCTGCATGTGGTCCCCTGTAGGTTTCTCGAAATCAAAATCCCGCAATGCAATTTGGTTGGTCATAACCGATTCGCCGTAGGCGAAGCGAAACATCGCCTCATCGTCAGCGATTAGACCGGTATTGTCGTTGTACTCGATCGTGTCCGAACCGTTAGGAATTGCGGTATGGCAGTTTTTAGTATCGGAGATCACAAGGTTGTGTGCACCGTCCTTGTGTTCAAAAAAATAGAACATCCCTGCGTCTTCCAGGAGCCGGCATATGAAGTTGAGGTCAGACTCACGGTACTGCACGACGTACTCGTGCGGCGGGTATTGCTCAGTCGTATCGGTGCGATAGTCGCGAACTTCGGCTCTCTGCAGCACATCTTCGACAATTTCCAAGACGTTTTTGTCGTTGAATATTCGGCAATCAAATCGATGCGCCAGAAACTGCAGCTTGGGAACAACCTCGGCCCGATAGAGGGCCCAGTCGGTAGATCTGGCCACGTACTCGAACTGAGCGACGACGCCGTTTGCTTCCCTGAACACGTTGCCTTCCTCGTCCAGGATCCCGATTCTGCAGGCTTTGGTGAGCACGTCGTTATGCGATATACGGTGGTTTTCGCTTACGAGGTCTATCGAGTAGCGGAAGGGCTGTGACAATCGCTCCTGGGCACTGAATTCGGTAACGCGAAACTGGTCTTCGAGACCCTGGATCTGAACTTCCAGCTGCACGATATCCACCTTCGAACCTGGCACGGCAATCCCCCGATTGTTTATGTGATAAACGAAGGGAATCGAAACGGATGCGCTTCGATTCCCGTGCACTACTCAGTTAATCGGTTTGCCTGTAGTCATCGATGTGGGACTTGCTCACGGGAAGGTGCCTCCACTCGATCTTCTGGTAAGCGAGCGACACGCGTTCCATGTCGCCGTAGTCGGCGTATTGAGGATCAATGGTACTCGGCACGTCGATTTCCATGTTGACGACACGGGCGTTGCTGAGCTCAATTTCGAAGTAGATCTCCTCCTGCCCATTGGAAGGATTGACGCGGTCGAAAGAAAGCGTCGCGTTAAAGTCCTGGTTCTCGCAAAGAGCCTGGTACAGGCTAGGCGAAACTGAATCAAACACCTTAGTCAGAACTAGGTTGCCGTGACGTCTCTTCCCTGACGGCAGACCGCTGTCTGGGTCGGTGGGAACAATGACTTGGTGTTGTACTGAAATGATCAGACACTCGTCTACGTGTTTGTCGTTCGCACGACCCGAGACGCTGTCTTCGGAAAGAGCGCCCTTGGTATCGAACTGTCCCTCTATACTTAAATACGCGGGTCTTGGCATGTCTGTCTCCTTGGTTACGTTGCTCTAAAGATGCAACTTACTGCATTTGTTACAGGAAGCATGCCAGCTGTGCTTTTTAATTTAAGTCACTAATTACAAAAGAAAAAACCGGAATTGGGCCAACTTAAGTTAGTGGCAGCTGCGCGTGTTTGCGCACACTGTAAGTATTCGGGTGTGCGGACATCCGCGCACAAGCGTCGACCACTGCGGTTTGAAGCCTACTCCGCGGTCACGCTGGTCAATGCATAGCGCTTCATTTTTTCGATCAGCGCGCGGCGTGACACGTTGAGCGCCCGGGCAGTGTGCGTTTGATTGCCATGATGTCGGTGCAACGCTCGTTCGATGAGGCTTGCTTCGTACTGTGCGACGGCGTCGCGTAGGTTGTGAGGTTCATGGGGCCCGGTACGATTGGCCTCCGAAAGCTCCTGCGGGAAATGCTCGATGTCGATGAGTTGACCCGGTTCCACAAGTAGGATTGCGCGCTCGATCAGATTGCGCAGCTCACGCACGTTGCCGGGATATCCGTAGCTCAAGAGTGATTTCATAGCCTTTGGGGTGAACCCTTCTACGACGCGGCCGTAGTCAAGGCACAACTCGTTTAAAAAGTGATCGGCCATTAGCAGCAAATCGTCGCCTCGCATGCGAACCGGTGGCAGCTCAATGGGGAACACGCTTAAGCGATAATACAAGTCTTCCCGGAACTCACCGCTCGCCACCCTCCGTTTCAGATCCTGATGCGTAGCTGCGAGGATTCTAACGTCGACGGAGCGGGTCGTGACGCTACCCAGGGGGCGTATCTCGCCTTCCTGGAGCACGCGAAGAAGCTTGGCCTGCAGCATGAGCGGCAGATCGCCAATTTCGTCCAGAAACATTGTGCCGCCGCTAGCAGCTTCAAAGAGACCTTTCTTTTCGGCGACAGCTCCCGTGAAAGCGCCCTTGGTGTGACCGAAAAACTCGCTTTCCAACAGTTGCTCGGGAAGTGCCGCGCAGTTCTGAGCAACAAACGGGCCACCGGCACGTGAACTCTTATCATGGATGGCATGTGCCACCACTTCCTTGCCTGTGCCGGTTTCGCCTGTGATCAACACGGTTGCCGTAGTTTGTGCAACTTTGTCGATCAGCTCGTATACCTCGAGCATGGCGGGAGACTCACCCAGGAGGTCGCCGTGGTCCGAGTGTAAGCGCGACAGTCGGCGTTTTAGTTGTGTGTTCTCTTCTGCTAATGCGCGGTTGGTTTCATCGAGCACAGTAATGAGCCGTTGATTCTCCTGTTCGAGCTGATTGTTGTACACGGCAACGGCTGCTTGAGATGCGAACATCTGTGCCAGCTCATCGAACTCGTCGGGAAACGGTTGATAGACCCCCGAATTCGGTTCCCGGTAGTTGACGAGCTCCATTACACCGACGGAATACTGTCCCGGTTGACTGAGCGGGACCACCAGGAGCGAGCGTGTGCGCAAGCCGGTACGAGCCTCCAGATCCAGACGGTCCGAAAAGTCGAACGCAGCGGTGTCGCGGATATCGGGCAGTTTCACAAGTTTGCCGGTCAGTGCGGTGTGAGCCAACACTTCACGCGAGTTGTGGAATGCTCCGTCCCGGTATAACGGAATACGTTGCGATGAGTTGGCGCGTCGCCGCTCGTCTTGAAACGCCACTACGTTCAAAAACCGCTTGGTCGCGTCGAGCGCCAGAATGCGACCCGCTTCGGCGTTGGTCAGTTCGCATGCGCCGTGTAGCACGACGCCCAGAAGTTTTGCGGTGTCCTTCTCGGTAGTGATGGCGCTGGTGACCTTAAGTAGCTCAGACAGCGCCCATGACGATGGTTTGGGGACAGAAGACATGTCCGCATATCATCCGTAGCAAAACTCGAACTTACCGGTGCTTGCGACGCTGATGTGCACCGATGAGAGGGTCACTCCAGAGCTGATGCGTTCCAGTACCTCCGTAGAAATTGGCGGGAGAATCGATTCGTTGATAATGTGATCGGCGTTGCGTGCCCCTGTGCCAACCTCCGTACAACGTTCGGCGATCTGTTCGCGCACCGTTTCATCGTAGGTCAGTACGATGCCTTGCGAGTCTTTCACGCGTTGCTCCAGCTTGCCGAGCTTGATTCCTACGACACCCTTTAGGTCTTCCTGCCCCAGAGGCCAGAAAGGAATAACCTGCATGCGCGCGAGGAGCGCTGGCTTGAAGTGGCGGGCCAGTATCGGCCGGATGGTGTTGGTCACGTCGTCGACGTCGCGCGGTTCGCGCTGACCCATCTCAGTAATTTCGTCAGTGGCGAGGTTACTGGTCATGAGGATGAACGTGTTGCGGAAGTCGACCATGCGGCTTTCGCCATCGGCGAGTTCTCCTTTGTCAAATACTTGGTAGAAGAGGTTCATTACGTCGGGATGCGCCTTTTCGACCTCGTCAAAGAGCAGCACGGAGTAAGGGCGCTGGCGAACGGCTTCGGTAAGCATGCCGCCCTCACCGTACCCCACGTAGCCGGGTGGCGATCCTATGAGGCGCGAGACGGTGTGTTTCTCCATGAACTCCGACATGTTAATGGTGGTCATGAATCGGTCGCCTCCAAACAGAAAGTCAGCGATCGAATGCGCCGTTTCAGTCTTGCCGACGCCAGAGGAGCCAACCAGCAGATATACGCCCAATGGTGCGTCGGGATTCCGTAATCCGGCGCGTGCTGCGCGCAAACCCTTGTCCAGGATCTCGATTGCTTCGTCCTGGCCGCGTATGCGCGTTTTCAGATTGCCGGCAAACTCGAGCACAGACTTGGCGTCGTCGCTAACCATGCGCCCAACGGGGATGCCGGTCCAATCCGAGACAATTTCAGCAACAATCTCCGGGCTCGTCTCAAACTGTACTAGGCGGTCCTCGCTGGCCAGCTCGTTTAGCTCTTTGAGCTTGATTTCCAGATCTTCGGCCATCACGTCTTCCGACGGCTCGTCCCGTTGCAGCGTTTTACGCCCGGCAACAATCTGGCGTGCAAGCCCCTGTTGTTTGGCCCATAAACTCCGTAGTGCCTCGGTCTCCTTCGTTGCTTCGCCGATTTCTTCAGCGAGCTCGGCGAGGCGTCCGTCATCGTCCATCACACCAGTCGCCACGTCCCGTGCCAGGGCGGCGCGCTCGCGTTCTTTGGTTTTGATTTTCTGTTCAAGGTCCTCGAGCTGCGGCGGTGTGGCATGCAGGCTCAGCTTGACCCGTGCGCAGGCCGTATCGATGAGATCGATAGCTTTGTCAGGCAATTGCCGGCCTGCTACGTAACGTGCGGACAATTCTGCCGCAGCGACAATGGCGTCGTCCCGTATGTAGACGTCGTGAGTTTCTTCGTAAAGCGCACGTAAACCGCGCAGGATGATGATGGCTTGTTCCACATTTGGTTCATCAAGGCTCACGAGCTGGAAGCGTCGGGCTAACGCAGCATCCTTCTCCATATGTTGTTTGTATTCAGACCAGGTTGTGGCGGCGACGGTGCGAAACTCGCCACGTGCGAGTGCCGGTTTTAAGATGTTGGCGGCGTCTCCAGTGCCTGATGCGCCGCCGGCACCCATGAGCATGTGCACTTCGTCGATGAACAGCACAATCGGAGCCGGCGATGCCTTGACGCTCTCCATGACCGACTTCAAGCGTTTTTCGAATTCGCCGCGCACGCTGGCACCTGCTTGCAGCGCCTGCAGGTCCAATCCCAGCAGCGTGACTCCGCGCAAGGTATCCGGCACGTCCTCTTCGACAATTTTGAGCGCCAACCCCTCGACGATCGCCGTTTTACCGACGCCGGCTTCGCCGACGGCTAACGGGTTGTTTTTGCGGCGCCGGCCGAGAATATCGATGATCTGCCTGATTTCGTGATCGCGGCAAAATACTGGGTCTACCTGTCCCTTGCGGGCGCGCTCGGTGAAGTCGGTAGTGAATTGTTCCAAAACGGATTCACTCTCCCCGCGGGACGACGGGGATCTGGAGTCGGTGTCCTGTGCCTTGGGCACGGCGCTCTCTACTGAGAGCTCGAGAATTTTCCCGAACTCGTCATGTAGTTTTTCGGATGAGATCCCTTTAAGCAGGTTTGCAATCTCGGTACCCGATATCAGTCGTGAATTCTGTTTCAATGCCAAGACTAGGGCGCCTGAGCGAATGTCGCGCGCACCGAAGTCGACCGAACTACGCAGCCAGGCATACTCGAATAGATCGATCAGAGACGGCGCAAACAAAGGGCGGTCTACTTGGGCGCCGCCAGGAAGTCCTTCGACGATGCGTTGCAGATTTGCCCGAAAATCGTCCGAGGAAATTCGGAAGTAGCGTAGGAGTGTTTGCAGGTCGTGATTCACATCATCTACCAACGCTAGGAAATAGTGCTCTATGGCCACTTCGTGGCTACCGCGGGCCTTACACTCGTTCAACGCCCGGGCGAGGACGTCGCGGCAGTGAGGGCTCAGTCGCTTGATGAGACTTGGGACATCGACCGTAGACATGAATTTCTGCTTTTCCCTATTCCGTTATCGCTTGCACCCGCCCGCTCGGTTCCCCCAACCACATTGATGTGCCGAGAGCGGCGCGTCGTGGGTGCCCGAGCTGAACCCCCTGGGCCTCCTCATCCCGTAGGATGGATGTAATTTTGATATCGAGCGGATCAGTGATCAGGTACCTGGTGATCGCGATAAGTTTGCGCCGCTTCGGTGTACCCGGCCGGTAGCTCAAGTAGTCTTCGTAGCTCATAGGCCCCAGCACGAGACGAACAGCGCCCGTCACATCGGGTGCGTGCGATCCAATAACCATGTTGTTGCCTAACCGCATGCGTCGTTGACCTAAGCGAGTTCGTTGGCTAGGTACGATGGGCACCGCACGATACTCGAATTCTCTGACTCTCAGCGGTGGCAGCTCTGGCATCAAGCCGCACAACAGTTCTGCTAAGGATGAGGGGGAGCGCGAGCACAGAGTGAGCAGACCGATACGTGGGAGCAACTGATCGCGCGACACCGGGAGCTGACGAGCGATCGCTTCGTCGCCGATCCCGCAGAGATTCAAAAAACGTTTGCCGATAGAATCCCGACCGTCGGTGCCGAACCCGATGTCATGCCGGTACTTTTTCCAGGCCTCGTAGTACAACCACAACAGGCGATGGTTGAAAACGTCTAAAAAACGACGTAGCGGTGGTTCGCTGTCTTTGGCGCCGAGAATACGTTGCGAGACCTGGTGGGGCAACGGCGTGCTTGTGCCGTATAAACCCATGAAGTTCGTCACGAGTTCAGCCCGTGGATTAGCCTTCCCCTGCTCCCACTTAAAGTCGTGTAGGTCAGCCTTAGGAAACCCGAGGCTCGCATGCGGCCTTAGACGAATGCTGTCCAGCTCTGCCCTGTCGCTGTCCAGTGTAGCTTCTAGGAGCCTTACCGCTTGAAAAAAGTCGAACCGTTCTGGCGTACGGTGGAGCGCCTGGATTAAAGCAGGGATCGTGCGCCGATTCTTGGCTGCCATCGGTACTCCTCGTTGCGATCCCGGTCGGTGACCTTGAGCTCATGGAACGAATTGATGCTGGCGAGCAGCTCGAAGAAACGCTCGAGTGCACTTAGGAAGATATACATGTCGCCTTCGCTCAAGAAGTTGCGGCTGTACACACTCAGATGGGTCTGGATCCCGCGTACTGGCGATCCGCGAAACAAGCGCTGTACCGGTCTGGTTGCCTCGATCCTCATGCCATTCATGATCTCGCGGGTCTTTCGCTCAGCAACCGCGTCAACCCGGGCCAAAGCATCGTAGGCTTTAACGATGCCGGTGAGCGCTTCTATTTCCAGCGTGGTGCGGTAATTGAGACTTAGGTTGGAAGTCATCCGCCATAAGTAGTTCGCATCTGTCGGTTGCGGAATGTAGCGCGTCGGTTTGGTGATGTTCTTGAAATCCGCAAAGCCCGGCGAAGTTGAGGTGTGGCGGTGGATGTCACCGGGATTCAACGCTTCTGGTAGCGGTCCATTGGTAGCTCGCAGATCGATTGATAGCACTTCTTCAGCGGCAGGTTCGCGAGTAAATGGCTTGAGTGACAGGTAGGTCAGAACCTTCCCGTCGATCTCTCGAGGCTCGAGGCGGGTGCGAAAGTAGCCATAGTATTTGGCCTCTTTGTTTCGTTCCATAGACTCGAACTTGAGGTACTCGGCAGTTTCACTAGAGCCCGGGAATAGTGCACGCACCGATTCCACGTTAAATAGCTCGGTGGAGCCGGCGATGCGGTTCTCCGGTTCTACCAGGTAGTCAGTTTGAGTGTGTCCAACGTTGATCGGCCGGGCCGCGCAGGCAAAGAGGTTCTGTGCGGCAACGCAGTTGGGGCTGATGGTGGTCGGGGCCAAACGCAGCAATGTGTCGAAGCGTCGATTGAAGTGCAGGCGTACAATAAGACTGTCCGTCGCTACGTCACCGACTTCGGCGAAAATCTTGTCCAGGCCAAAGAGGTCGAAGAATTGAAACCTTTCGGGAAAGCAGAAGTATTCCTGCAGGACACGGTAGCCAATGTGTGTGTTGTCGGCGTCGGGAATTACTGGCGGGCCTTCAAACCCGGCTGGTTTGAAAGCACTGTTCGGTAGTTCGCGTTGCAAGACTGGCGTTCCCTCTTGCAACAAATCCACTTCGATGCCCACCAAATGCCGCATCATCCATAGCGTCAGGGTTTGCGCCACCTGGGGAGTCCCATCGCCGTAAACGAATAGCCGTAGGTGAGTCAGAGGATCGCCGATGAGAATCGGCGCGGTTTGATTAAACCCGACTTCTAACGTTGCACCGCCGGTGCGGTCGATTAGGCGCACGTTCTCGGTTTTAAAAGGCACCACAGAGAGTTCCTCCGTGGTGCGAAAGGTGCACGGTGCGCCGTCGACAGGAATCGACTGCACCTCGGTACCCTTAGGAAGAGCTGTGATGGGTGTCCCCGGCAGCGGACTGAAGTTCATTACGGTGCAGGAGGGCACCGGTTGTAGTACTTGGGGCCACCAGTACGCCAGGAGTCCCTGGGTTAACTCCGGGAAGTTGTCATCGATACGCCGCCGGATTCTGGAGGTCAGGAAGGCAAAGCCCTCGAACAAACGTTCTACATCCGGGTCGTTTCCGCGGTGCGCCAGAAACGGAGCGAGATCGGCATGCTCGTCGGCCACCATGCGTCGGAATTCATTGAGGTACGCCAGCTCGTCGCGGTAGTCTTGCGCGCTCATCTGTCAGTTCTCACCGATACCAGGTTGTCCCTGTCCATCACGGTGCGAAGCTGGATAGTTTGCAGCCCCTCGTCGATTGCAACCTGACCGGTGACGCGAAATGCGAACACTTCGTGCTCGGTGCCGAGATAGGTGACTTCTGGTGAATGCAGGCGGGGTTCGAACTGCTCAATCACATATTCGATCTCGCGAGTCACCTTGCGCATCTGCTTCTCATCAGTACTGAAGCGCCCGGAAAAATCGGGTAATCCGTAGTCAGGCCGTGCCTCGACGGTCCCCTGACGTACGCTGAAAATTTCCATCAGATGGGCCTGGATGGACTCGAACACGTCGTCTGTGCGAAGCGCATAGCTACGTCGGCGACTACCGCTCTGGGCGGTCTCGAGACGCTCGAAGAGCCTTGGTCTTGATCCGGACGGCATGAGGTTGAAACAAAGTGGTTAGATCACTCAGTGCTTTCCATTTTGGACACTAGCGACAGGTCGAAATATGCGCCCATGTACTTAAATCCGGGGCGCAATCTGATCCCAACTTTGTACCAGCCCGGATCAGTTTCGATGTCTTCCACGCTGATCTTGGCTTCACGAAACGGATATTTCGCGAGCACGTTGTCGGGCGCGTCGTCGGCAGCGTGTACATATTGTCGAATCCAGTTGTCGAGCTTTGACTGCAACTTGGCGCGACTGGTATTTTTGCCGAGTTCTTCCTGCTGCAACACCTTCAGATAGTGTGCAACCCTAGTCAGCATGAAGATGTATGGCAGCTGGGTGCCCAGTTTGTAGTTGGCCTCTGCCATACGACCTTCTTCAGTGTTGGCAAAGAACTTGGGTTCCTGGGCTGAGTTGGCACTGAAGAACGCGGCGTCCGCTTCACCCTTGCGTATATCGAGGCTGATGAAGCCCAATTCTGCAAGCTCGTAGCTGGTACGGTCCGGAATGATCGTTTCAGTAGGGATCTTCTGCTCGACCTGACCTTTCGACTCGAACAGGTGCACGTTGAGGTTGTCAACGCGGCCTCCACCCTGAGGACCGATGATGTTGGAGCACCAGCGGTATTTTTCGAAGCTTTTGGTCAGGCAACTAGCGAACGCGTAGGAAGCGTTTCCCCACAAGTAGTTGTTGTGATCCTGGCTCACGTCCTCGGAGTAAGCGTATTCTTTGACCGGATTCTGCTCGGGGTCATACGGCAGACGCAGAAGGAAGCGCGGCATGGTGAGCCCGATGTATCGAGCGTCTTCCGTTTTGCGAAACTCACGCCATTTGGTATACCGAGGTGATTCGAAGGACGCCGCGATGTCCTTCAGATCGGTCAACTTGGAAAAATCGCCGTCCATGTTTGGGAAGAAGTCCGAGTCTGCAGCAGCGATGAATGGTGCATGAGACATGGCAGACACGCTTGCGATGCCCCGCATCAGCTGCACGTCTGGATTACTCGGGCTCAGCGAATAGTTGCCAACAATGGCACCGTAAGGCTTGCCGCCGAATGTGCCGTATTCGGAAGAGTAGACGTGATGGTACAAGCCGGATTGTGGCACTTCGGGCGAATCTGCGAAGTCTTCTGCCAGATCTTCTTTACTGACGTTCAGCACATCGATTTTGATGTTCTGTCGGAAATCGGTGTTGTCGACAACGTATTTGAGACCCCGCCAGGCCGACTCTAGCTCCTGAAAGTCTTCGTTGTGCAGAACCTCGTCGATTTGCGCTCCGATCTTTTGGTCGATTTCCGCGATCATGGCGTCTGCTTTCTTGCGGTCCAACGTCTCGCCGGGTGAGAGGTTCTGCAGGACCTGTTCGATGGCCGTATAGGTTTCTATATAGCCGTCCTGGCCGCGTTGAAGCCCGGAGAGCTTAGCAATCTCCGAGATTTCGTCGATTTCCTGCAGCTCGTGTTGAGAATCCGGCCGATTGTCTGTGCTTTGATCGCTCATGTTGTCCTCCTTGGACTATCGCAGTCTTTGGCCGCGATCACTTGTTGCGTAGATCAAGTTCTTCGAGAATTCGATTGCGCGAAGATTCGTCGCTAAAGATTTCCTGCAGACGCTTACGGAACTCAGGTGTTTCGAGCAAAGGTCCTTTTAGCGCGACAAGCGCGTTTCTTAGCTCTACAAGTTGTTTCAATTCCGGTACGGACTCGGCGACTTGTGGAATGAGGTTGTCTGGCTTGAAGTCATCAAGGCTTTCGAGTTTCACGTTAACCGCGTGTTCACGATCTTCCTCGCCGGTAAGCCGATCTGGTACCTGCACCTGCAGCCTTAATCCCATCTCGGACATCACCTTTTTGAAGTTGTTCTTGTCGACGCTGACAATCTCGCGTTTTTGAACCGGCGTATCGTCGTCCTTCTTGGTGTAGTCGCCTATCATGAGCATCTTTAGAGGAAGCTCATTTTGCTCGGACATACCCTGGTTCTGATCGATCTTGATGTTCATTCGGGTCTTTGGCGCAATTGATTGATCAGCCACAGTTTTTCCTCCCTAGCTTCTTGTTAAACAGTAACCCATCACTATCGGCATTAAGTCAAGTGCCTTAACGCGGGAGTTTGAGCGCCGCCGCGGGGTCCAGACGCCAGAGCCGGGCTGTAGCGCTGTCGAGCAGCGGTGCAAGCTCGGTAAGCGGTGATTTGACCTTGGCCGCGGCGGTTTTCAGCTCGATGGCTGCTCGGGTTGCCGTCAACACTAGATCGGGCTCCCAAACTTCCAGGTTGAACTCATCGATTTCGCGGTCGAGTTTGTCTAGTTGGGCCGTAGCTGCGGCATACAGGGCAACGCTGGTCATGATCTTGAGTTGTTCTACGCGCCAGAGAAACTGATCGCGCCGGGCGCGCAAGGTCAGCTCCTGCCCGGCAAGCATCATGAGCGCTGCGTCGATCTCTTTAGCCGCAATTTTCTCCCGTGCTGCGATGATGACCTGTTCGGATGTGTCGAGACTAACGGAAGAAGTCGACCCATCGCGGCTACCTTTGACTTTCTCCAGCCAGTTCGTAGCCTCGCTGTCTAACATCGGGAAATCCTTCGCGAAGGTTGTATTGGCTAATTCGGGCAGTCGTTCGAGCAGCGCGTTGAGCTCCAGCGCAATCGCGTCGGCGGCCGTCGAGTGGCCTAGGTTGGCCAAACCTTCGGCGACGACGCGGTTCAATGACAGCCAGAATGGTCGCGATAACGCCTCACGGTTGCTTATATCGACCACCTGCTCCCATTGTCCATTGGCGCGCGCAGTCTCAAGCTGCGTAAGCACGTCGTCCACGTTGGGCGGCGCTGGAATTGCGCCGGATTCGGGCGCAACAAGGCGCATCCAGATCCAGAGGCGAGGGAGGCGGTAGGCGTGCGGATCACCGGCGTTAAGTGTTCTGAGCTGGTCAGCGACGCTGAAAATGTACGCTTCGCCCCCCTTGCTCAGCTCAAGTACCGAACCACGTGACACGACCGCGGGCGTGGCCGGTAAGTCGCCACCAGAACCAGCATCAGGCGTGGACTGTGGCATCTCTTTGTGAACGTCTTGGGCCTTACGTGGCGGCGACTTCTTCGGCTCTGGCTCCACCACACGCTGTGCCACCATCAGATCAGTGCCGCGTTGGCGAACTCGTTGCAGGAGCGAGCCGAAAAAGCGTTGTTTGACGCCAAGTTCGTCGCTCTCCTCTGTGAAGTTGTCGATCTCGGTGCACAGTTCGTCGAGCACCTTGAGCTGCGCCAAATCGATGTCGTTGGTTGGCACGACGTTGAGGACCTTTTTTAGGCGGTTATTTAGTGCCGAGATCGACCGCTCTCTAGCAATTGAGCGCAAGGGGCTTACGCCAACCGGGTAGCTTGTGACAATGGCCTGCAGAAGCTTGAGGCCCTTAAGCATACCGACGATTCCTTCCTGGGTGGCCAGGGCGGTCGTGGTATACAGCAGAACATTTAGGTCTTTGCAATGGTTTTCCAGGAGGTCTAGCCCCTGCAATTGCATGCTAGCGAAATCCGTACTGCGCGTTGGTGAGTCGATCGCTGCGTAGGCGTCGTAGAGCAGCTGGTATGCGTCGCTGTCGCTGATATCTTCGCCCGCTGGGAGTTCCTCGGAGACCGGATGTGAACCGATCCGTACATATTCGGCGAGTTCCGATTCTAAGGTGGTGAGTTCGGGCTCCACGGCGCTGTCGATGGCGTCCTCTTCAGATTCTGCGCCCCCCGGCACTGACTTTGTAGAAGGAACCAGCGCGTCGCGCAGCTTACTCAGTTCTTCGCCATCGTAGGTGCCTACATCTTCGGCGTTCATGGCGGTTTGCAATCCCGCGACCGCGGCGAGAAGGGTCTCCAGTTCCTCCGGGTTCGGCTTAAGAGGGCCAATGACACGCGCAAGGTTGTCGCATATGCCTTGCACGCTGCGTTGGCGAGAAAACGCTTTGGCCGGCAACAGTGTGTTCGGATACTTCTCCAGCAGCGCGGTGAGGCACACCAACGATCGGAGAACGCCGTCGACGCCCTGCAGCCGCGGTAATCCATCGCAGAGATACGATAGGACTCGCAGATCTTTGGCCGTCCCGTGCAGGAACGCCGCGGTGGTCCTGACAATCTGCTCCCAGGCTTCCGGCTTGCCTTCGCCTTTCAGGTCTTCGACCTGGGTCTTTATGTCCTGGAATCGCTCGAGGATCTGCTTCGGGTCGCCCGTGGGTTTACCGTTTGATACGGGTTTCAGGAGATACTCTTTGAGCGCGGCGGTGTCGTTGAGAGCTGCCAGGTCTGCCATGGGTACACCCGCTAGGCGTAGCTGAAGTCGACTACTATGGCCGATACGTTGTCGGGGCAACGCCTGTTCAATGCTTCCTGGATTAGCCGCATCACCGAGTTGGCAACTCTACCTTCGCTAAGGTGGACGCCAATCTCGGCATCGGCCAGTTCGCCGTACAAGCCGTCGCTGCACAAAAGAACGCGGTCGCCTCCCTTGATGTTGACTTCCGCGATCTCGAGTTCCAATGGCTCGGGTTGGCCGATGGCGCGCGACAGGACGTGGCCTGATTGGTGGTGGGCTGCCTCTTCCGGGGTGAGCTGGCCCGCTCGCAGCAGATCTGTGACCAGTGTGTGGTCTTTGGTTTCCCGGCTAAGTCTGCCGTTGCGCCACAGATAGGCCCGGGAATCCCCCGCGTGCAGGATGGCGATGCTGGTTTCGAGCGCGACGATACCGACCACAGTGGAACCGGTCATGTCCTGCTCTTTGTCACCCAGCGCGACTAGCGCTGTATGGGCATCCAGCACCGCCTGGTAAAATTGGGTGACCGCGCTGTCTTGCTGCGTATCGAAGTCGACGGTAGACAGGTAGTCGACCACGGTCCTGCTCGCGACGTCGCCCTTGGAATGGCCACCCAGGCCATCGGCCACGGCCCACACACCGACGCTGGGCAGGCTGATCACGCTATCTTCATTGTGATCTCGCACGTTGCCGGTATGCGTTTGCGCTGCAGAGGTCCACTGCATCTTCACGACAGCGCCTCGTTTGTTCTGACTTGATTCGCGCCCAACATACTAGCCATCTGCGGAGCAGACGGATATCGCTGTGTCAGCACAACGTATTGCGAAAAGCTCTCGCTCGGCCTGGAAATCCACAAAGTATGCTGTGTCCCCTGTGCCCGGGTCAGGGCTTGCTGAAGCAGGTCGATGTCTTTTGGTAGCAAGGATTCGTGGAACCCTGTAAGAGGCTTGTAGTGCGGGGGTTCCGTGACGAGACTCGCCAACCTGGGTTCCATCCACAGGCACCCTCTTAAATCGGCTAGCACCCGCTCACCTGCTACGGAGTCGTGACTCGAAGGTGCACGTTTGGGTGCAGCAGCTACCGCATCAAACAGCGAGTTGGGCGGTAAGGTGTCGCACTCCAGTGCATCGAACGCCAACTGTTCGAGATGCAGCAAAGTCTTCTGATTATGCTCCAACGCCGCCAGCAGCGAAGGTGCTTGAACTTCTACCAGCAGCATCAGCGGATAGTAGCGGCCACCTTTATCTACGCTCGGAGTCATGACGCCGACAAGGGCGCGGTTGGACCGTCCCGCTTCGGCCTGCGCCACGTACCACATGGGTCCAACCAGGTAGGTCTGCAACCAAGCGTCACCATGATCTCGCGCCACTTTCGCCATCGCGGCAGAAAACAGCTCATGCCACTTAGCAACCTCTTCCGCGGATAGACCGCGCTGCACGTAATCGGGATACGAAGGCATTTTGCCGAGTACACGCATAACTAATTGGTGGCACACCGCAGGCCGCGCGCCTGTGCGCTTAGGGGGTTCACACGATCCAGGTCCAGTGTGAAATCCACCTCCAGCCCGGACTCGACGTAGCTCACGCTCAGTTTGCCTGAACGGCTAGGTTCGCGTCCGGTGTGAGCTCGCAAATGGTTAAGTAGATCCATCAACGCCCATGTACCTTCAAAGGTCTTCTGGACGATTGGGTTTCCGGCGGCATTGAAAACTTGAAAATTGATGCGTTGGCCGAGCTGCCAGGTGAAGCGTGTCGGAATCACGGAGCCGCCACTGTAGCGCAGTGGCTCAGCGGTACCGGAGGAAAACAAGAACTGCGTCGCCGGCAACGTCATGCGGTCGACTTTGACCGTCAAGTCAACGCTCACGTCGGCGCCGGAAGGTGCAAAAAAGCCGTTGCGAACCACCTGGGCGTCCTGCGCCAGCTTAAGGTAACTGGGATCCAGGTTCAGTGGCAGGTGTTCATCGTCCTCGCGCCATACCCATTTTCGCGAGTTCGTTGCATCAGTCCATTCTCGAAGATAAGTCCGCCACCATTCCTCGATCAAGCCACCCGGTTTGAATAGTTCGATGACGTCACCGGAATCCGCGCTCTCGGATGCATCAGCCAGAGGTTTACGCCCTTGTACAAACTCACAGAGTTGCTTGATCTCGCTGGCGTAGAAGTCCCGTGCCGCGCTCGCCGCGCGATCCCGCTTCGCCTCAAGATCTTCGAGAGACTGCCGTACTTGACGTTGGTTGGAAAAGTCGTCTGCACGCTCGGTCAGCTGTGTGAGCAGGGCGCGCATGGGTCCAGATTGAAAGCTACCTGTGCCTAGCACGAGGTTGTTTCGTATGGACTCGTCGGCCGTCGATCCCGGATTAAAGTACAGGACAAGCGGCGAGATTAGACTACGGATTTCATCCTTTCGTTCGAGGTCTTGGTGAACCGATGCGAACGCGGTAACGATGCGGTCGGCATAACCGTTACCGAGAGCCTGAGCGGTCTCGAGTCGGGTGTTAGCAGTGACCGTCTCAAGCACGTTGATAACTGGCGACTGCGGACCGGCAAGCAGACTGATGTTGTCGGCCGCCTCGGCGTTGAAAGTGCGAAACTGAACTTCGTCCTGCACGCTAGACCATCGTTCTACGTACGCGGTAGCAAAGAGCTCATCGATGTAACTCGTCGGCACGAACTCCCCGGCACGAAAACGTTCGAACCAGGATTCCCGCGAAAGGATCCAGGCCTGCATATCCAGGTACTGAACAAAGTCGTCGGCGCGACTGTTGCCTGGAAGCGGGGAGGCGAAATACTCATCGAATCCGCGTTTCGTAAGCGATGCCGGCACAACCACCGTCCCTGCAAACACGCGGTTGTAGTGCGGAATCGTACGGCTGAAATCGATGTCCGGAAGGGGTTCGTTGCCGTCTGCGTAGCGCAGATAGTTCACGGTTTCGTTGCTGATGATGTCGGCCATCAGCCGATTGCCTCCAGCCAGTGAGGGAGGCGGGTAGTCCTCATCGATCAGGTTGCGGTAGCGTCCCGACAGTTGGGTGTACCGCGGGCTCTTGTGTTGGCGAGAAGGTCGGGTGGGGTAGACTTCCAGGTGCGCTCGCAGGCTATCCACTTTGCCAGGGTCGCTTTTGAAGTCTTCGCCCCATGCATCAGCCACCAGGTCAATGAAGTCGGCCTGCAGCTGTCTGTCTTCGAAATGCAGCTGGTAGGGTTTGATGAGTCTTTCGTCCTGCGGATTTGGCGTAAACCGCATAATCGCGCGAAAGGCGCGCCAGTTCTGGTAGCTCTGCCAGTCGCTGCCGTCGAGAATCTGCTCGATGCGTGCAATGAGGTGTGGGAACAGTAAATTCTCCAATTCCTGCTGATAGGCCGTGAGTGCTGCGCGGGTTACGTCGTCGTGCTTGTTGAGAAAAAGGCCATACCAGGGTACGTCAGAGTTGCGGGCAGACAACCAGGCCTTGCGTAATATGGCTAGTCGCTGAAGCACCGGGTTTAAACTACTCCCGGTATAGCGATTGTCCTGGTGATCTGGATACACCGCCAGATTGGCTTTCACCTCCTCAATGAAATCCCGATTCTTGAGGTAGCCTAAGGTCCAGGACAACAGGACACCTACTAGAAGCGCGCCGCAGGCACCGGCGATACACCAATGCGACCAAAATCGGAGATCGTGCCATTTCTTGCTAAATCCGACCATGGCTTGCTCAGGGATGATCTTGTTTAGAATCAGATCGCGTATGAAATAGCTGCGCCCGCTGCCACCGAATTCCGAGGATGCCGCAAGACTCAAACCGAATCGCTGTGACACTGCGTTGAGTAGCGAGTCTACAGGTCGTCCAGCTTGTGTTGCGCTGGTGAAGTATGTTCCGCGCAGGTTGAGCGCGTGATCCAGGTTATCGGTGGAAAATGCAATGGCAGAAAATTTGGCGAGCGGTTGGGTGAGCTGCGCCATGCGCTCAGGGAAGTTCTGAATCTCCACCCGGTGTTCCAGATCGGGCTCATTGCGCAGGCGAGTCAAGCGTCGCCGGCGTAGCGTCTGGATAATGTTGGTGAGTTGGTTGCCGAGCCAGACTTCGAATTCGCCAGTCGCAGTCCTACCGTGACACTCGATACCGACGACAACGCCGCGCATGTCGTCGCTTGACAGATCCTGGAAGTACTCGTTGAAACCCGCAATTAGGTCGCACTTGGAGACCAAGAGGTAAACAGGAAGGTCGAGGCCCAGGCTCGCATTCAGCTCTTGAATGCGCTGGCGCAACATGCGCGCGTCCCGTTCAAGCGCTGTGGGATCGTAAAGGTGTTGTTGGGATAATGTCTCTGCGCTGAACACGGCTAGAATGCCGTTCAGCGGTGTCTTTGGCCGATATTTACGCACATCGTCGACGAACGTCTGCCACTCGGCCTGATCTGCCTCCGGATTCACGTCCTGGGACACGTAGCGGCCGGCGGTGTCCACGAAAATCGCTTCCTTACCAATCCAGAACTTGAGGTTCAGCGTACCCTGCACAGGACCGGCGTCACCTAGGCGCTCCATCGGAAAGTGCACGCCGCTGTTCTGCAAGAGTACGGACTTGCCGTGTTGCGATGGCCCTATAACTACGTACCAGGGCAACGCCATAAGGGTGCGCTTCCCGTCACCGTCGGGATCGCGCTCAAGCTCTTCGATCGCCGCGGCGAATCGCTGACGTAAGGAGTCGACCTGCGTCTGCACCTGGAAAGCTGAATCCGCGGAGGCCGCCATCGACTCTGACAGCTCGCCGGACTGCTTTCTCGTCCGCATATAGTCGATGATCGCGTAGATGGCCCAACCGATAAGTGCGGTCCAGAGGATGGGCCAGAGCCACGACGACGGAAGACCCAGTCGTGGGGCTAGCGCCCACAGGATGAGGCAGAATGCGAGCACTGCGATCATCGACGTGAGCCAGGGTTTGTCTGGTGCCTTCTTGAGGTGTTTCAGTACGAGCTTTAGCATCTAACAGTCCGGACTTTGCGGTGGGCTGAAGGGCTCGTTGGTGTACTCCGGCAAGCGTATCTCGACGCGGCGATTTACCTCCCACCCCGGTTTGCTGGGGCATACGAGCGGGTCTCGATCGCTGCGTCCAACAGCGACGATACGCGCTGCGTTAGCGTCGTTATTGTTGAATTCGGCTTGGAAGAGCGCGGCCACAGTTTCTGCCCGGTCCTGGGACAGCTGACGATTTGTGATGGCGCGGAACCTAAATTTCGTGTGGTCCGTGTGGCCCTCTATGTATACGCGCCCTTCGACTTCGCTCAACGCAGTCGCCAGCTGCCGCAAGAGATCGCGCGTTTCATCGTTTAGTTGCGCACTGCCGGAGGCGAACTGGGCCTGCTGCGCACGTTCTTTGACGACGATCCGAACTCCGGTACGGCCCTGGTGGATAACGACATCGTCCCGAAATCGGTCGGCGATAGACACAAAGTCAAAGGTCCGCGCGGGTGGTTGTGCTGGTAATGGAACCACGCGCTCGAGGTTCAGCTGCGGTAACTCGCTGATCACGGAGGTACGATCCGCCACGCCTTCGACGTCGTCTTCCAGATACTGATTGAAGCCAATGAAAGCGAGTACCAGCAGCAATAGCGTGACAGTAACTAAGTACGTGGGCGGGGGAGTGGGCCTAACGCGATATGGGCTGGGCGGAATCTGTTCTGCGGCTACACCTACGCCATCGTCCAGCTCCTGGCGATAGGATCGGATGATATCGTACAAGCGGTCGCGTAGGTCGCGGTGTTTGTGGTGTCCACCGGGTCCACCGTAGTAG
The DNA here is from genome assembly GCA_039198065.1 of Pseudomonadota bacterium. Lineage (GTDB taxonomy): Bacteria > Pseudomonadota > Gammaproteobacteria > Pseudomonadales > Azotimanducaceae > CALHVX01. The sequence goes on along the minus strand of JBCCTU010000007.1, from coordinate 14,083 downwards.
CCGAGAAAGCCGGTGGCGAGGCAAACGTAGTAAAACTCTAGAAGCTCGAGGTCGGGCGGCACACTGCGCATCAGCTCGTCGAGTCGATCGTAGAGGATGTTCTTTTGATTGGTGTCAAATTTCTCGCTGAGGAGGCTGCGTGTTTCCCACCGACCTGCCTTACCCCACACAGTGTTTAACACGCACTCGTCGATATAGGCGCACAATGCAAAGAGAGCGTCGTGAATGCGCTGTTGTTCGCCGTACGGAGTGACTTGCTCTAGCGTGTTTTGGTATTGCTGCAACTCCACCAGTAAGTTAAGCCGGAGTTGTTCAATATCTGCGGGTGGCGGAGAGGTACGCAAGCTGCCACCGAGCGCGAGGATACTTGCTGCGTTAGTCAGGAGCGAATTTGGTCCGGGTGTGTGGACCAGCGTCGCCACAGGTGCAGGGCTAGCCGCAACCGCGCGCGGAGACCCGCTGGAACTTCCTTCAATCGCCCGGGGCACTTCGTTGCTAGATCGTACCCGACGCCGATCCGATGGTGGTTGCAGCGGTGGACGTTCTGTAACCGGTCGTTCACCGCCCGGTGTCGGCACTTTGAAACGAGAAACGGACCTCGGCGTGGAGGTCTGCGACGGCGGAATGTACTCGGTGCGTTCCTCGCTTGGATTCTCCACAGGCGTGTCTGGCGGCGGCGTAGGTTGGCGTCGCGGCAGGTCGGGCGAACCGCCGAAGATTGTGCGTTCTTCACTGCCGTCCTGGTCGTTGTCGTCTACGCTCATGGGGATTCTAGCGCTAGTCGTTAACGGCCCAGAAACGGAACCGTAAACCCGGGAAGTTCTCTTGGGCCCTGTCTACGTGAAAGGCAAAGGCTTCTGACTTTTCCACTTCACGCCACGTGGGTTCTGTTTTTTCAAGTTCGAAGTACACCCAGTTCTTGAGTTCCGGCAGGCGGCGTGGACGAACATCGCAGCGTTTTACGCTCAAACCCTCGCCGCGTTGAATGCGCTCGAAGATGCTTTCAAATGGTCCAATCGTGAGGTTGCCGGGCAGGATTTGAGCAATCTCGTCTGCTGAGACGCTGTCAGCGGTCACGGCAAAGTAGAAGCTACGCTGGGCCAGGTAGTCGCGAATTCGGATACTAGATATCCACGCAAAAATCTCGTCGTCATACACGAGTGGCAGCTGCACGGCCGCCTGGTGACGGGGTCTGCCCCACATGTTCCGAAGTGTTTCCAACAGCGGCCCATAGCATGCCTGTAGATTGGCGTGTTGATAGCTGGGCGCCTCGAGCAACCGCTTCTCCGGCAATGCAATTGTCGCTAATTCGCCGGCCATGCCGATCAGCTGGCGATACACCGGCAGCGGATGGTCACCGGTGGCGTTGAGTTCATCCAACACGAGGTGGTATCGGTTTGCTACCATAAGCCACAGTACATCGGCAGTAGTTTCGCCGGTGACGACGAAGTCGCCCACTGCTTCGGCGAGCTCTCGAGCACGGGCGTCGACAACGGTTTTCAATTCAGCGATCGCTTCTGAAAGTACAGGCGAGGCCCGCGTGTCTAGTACCGGGGCGATAAAGCTGTCGTTCAGCGTCACCTCTCCGTTGGAGCTGACCGTATCGACGCGGGCAACCGGCATACAGAGGTACTGATGACGGTCCGATGACTCGAGCATAAGCTTGAGCTGCAGTTGCCCCACCATCATTCGAACCGAGCGGACGCCCGAAAAGTCGGCTTGTTCGAATTCATCGACGTCGTCCTCATCGGACGGCTCGTCGTTCACCACCAACTCACTAGCCGCGTCCGGGACTTCCACTGTTTCGACTGAGTACCGTATCAGGGACCGGTCACTTGCCGTTTGTTGAAACTCCTGTTCGTCGAGCGCCGCTTCCTGGCGCGGAACGCAAAGAAATACCAGCTGATCCTTTGCTTCTGCAGGGATTGCGTCGATCGGCACCACACTAGCATTGAGCTGAGTTTCGAAACCGGTACCGTCTTGGAAGCGGCCAGCTGCCTGGCGCAAGGCCAGGATTCCGGTGCCGAGCTGGGACGTGTCTAGCTGTAGATTCGTAAAGCCCCAGTTCGCTGGTGAGCCGACAGAGGCGAGACGTGCCGTGCGTTCAAGATAGCGAGTCTGCTGCTGCAGATGCTGCGGATAAACGAACTGTCCCTGCGTAAAGACTGTCTTGCGGTAGTCCATCCCTAACTCCTTACACGGTTCCGCAGGTCGAGTAACGCATGCTCGTAGCTCTGAGCAACAATTTCACGGAAGGGATTTTGCTGTTCCTTCAAAGAAGCCCGCCTTTTATCGTACGCTTCTTTGTACTGGCCCCACCGGCCGAGACCAGCCACGTTAATGAAGCTTTTTCCGAGGCTGTCCATTTCCTCTTCCAGCGTGTTGGGGTCGAAGGTTTCGACCACGCTTTTCAGTGTTTGCTCAAACGTGGCGATCAAACCCATTTCGTGTAGCTGAAGCACCTCGAGCACTTCACCCAACATGCCGGTGGGCGTCAGACTCTCATCGTACTGTTCAAACAGCATGAATTTGAGGACCGTACGTATATCCGCCCCCAGGTACATGATGTTGCCCGTGTTTTGAATACGTGAGCGGCCGGTCGAATAGCTGCGGCGGAACTCTTCGCGCGCAGCTAGCAGGCTCACGATACCGCTCATAGACTCGCTCAACAGCACACCGATCAGATGGGCGAAAGCCTCCCGTTCTTCAGTAGCGATCTGCGCAAGCTGATCTTCGAGCCCTAGCCCGGCGAGTAGCGCGCGCAACACATCGTCCGTCTCGTCTGCCAACACAGGAAGCGGTGTTTTGGATTCTTCATCCGGTAGTACGGGCGGTGTGGATTCTGCTGATGGCTGTGGTGTTATCGGTTCGGGTCCAGGCTGTGCTCCTGGCACCGTTTCGCGCTTGGCAACAGTGATCGAGACCTGAATGAGGTAATCGGCGATACTCAATCGATCGCCGTGGGAGAGCGCCTTTTCCGCGCCCTTGGTCAGGCGTTCTTTGTTGAGCTTGGTGCCAGCGGAGCTACGATCAACGATGCTGTACACGCCGTTTTTGTAAGTTATTTCAGCATGATTGCGCGAAACGCCGTTACCCTCGAGCACTAGCGCGTGATTGGACTTAAGGCTACGCCCAATGCTGCCCGGCTGGCCCTGCAACACCGCAGACCCATATGGAGACTGGCCGATCTCCGTACGGCGCATGACGGTCATGGTCAAGTCGTGATCGCTCATCTAAACATTCATTTTGAGGACCTTCAGCGGCCGATAGTGAGCTGGGTTCCGGTCACGTCGATTTTGCACTTAGTGGTCTTTCCGCCCGGAGTAGCCACATATCCCCGCCAAATTGTATTGGGACTGTCGTGTTCGCGGAATTCGGCCAGCACAGCGAAATACGCCGTTTTCGCGTCCAGCTCATCACGAGGAACTTCCAGCTCCTGGTTTGGTAACAAAACCAGGCTGTCGGTCCAGAGTATGTCGGTAGCAAGCAGGGACTGATCGTTCTGCACAAGACGCAAGTACTCAGTGTTCGTAAAGTTGCCGAGGGCCTTTAGTTCGTACATGCGCAACACAAGTGCAGCGGATTTGCCATCGGGGTACGGATTGATTACGTCGCCCGTGAGAATCGAGCAGCGCAACCTAGTCTTGCTTCCGCCGGTAAGGCCGCTCACCGAAGAACACGCCCACAGCGTCAGGAAGCAGCACACCGCAATCAACGAGCGCAAGCATTTCAATCTGTTACGTTTCATGGCACCTCGCCCTCGCGTGACCTCCGGGCAGAGCTATACCATAAGTGCCGTTGCACGGCCAAATGCGCTTGCTTCAACGGAGGATCCCGGTCAGAGCTGCGGCACGCCTTAAAGTTGACTTAGGCTAGAGGACATCCTGAATGCCTTACCCGATCAACTAGCCGTCGATTGTTCCTCAACGAGGGAGCGGGCGTACTTCAACGTGTTGGACTTCGCATGGATTCCGGCCTGCAGTTTCTCCCAGGCTTTGCTTTGGGGTGCACGCCTAAAGTATGCGCCAGTCAGCAAGTTAGATCTTGACTTTGCATCTCCCCGCACACACATCGAAACGCACAGCTGACTTATTGCGGAGTTCAGCACCGTAAATTGCGTGCGGTGTTTAACCGCTAGGGGCTATTACTGACCTTGTCGCCTCACCGGTCGGGGGGTCGCCGGACCAAGGGATATCGCGAGGGTGGTGCCCCGGAAAGAGGCCATGAGGCAAAGGAAACTAGAGGGAAGACTGGATGGCCCGGTTTCTGCGCGCGTGCGAGCAAAGTGGGGTCTTTTTGGTCCCGAAGAAGTACGGCAAGAGCGAGCAGGGTGTCTGCACCGGACGCACAAAGCGCACGACCCATTTGATGTCGTCGTTCAGCATTTCAAGCACATCGAGCAAGAGAAGCTTGACTGAAGAGTCTGCTCGCGAGCGAGATCTAGAATTGAGGTGATGAACGAGATCGAGAACGTATGGTGGGAGTACCAGCGAGGCGCCTCCGGGCAACCACGACGTTTGGGAAGCGTCGTCCCCGGTGACTTTCGGAGCAGCCATCCAGTTCGTGCTTAGCGGCCTCGGCTCTGGTTGTCTGCTCGATCGAGCGCGACTATTCGTCCCGAGGGCCGTGGCCCTTCCAGCTCGCAAATGTCAGCGAACAGCGGTTCCGGTTGACGATGCGGATTGATACTAATGCCCGTGGTGGAAGATCGAATCGGTGTCCTCGGTGCAGCTGTTCTGGCTGTCTACAACTTCGATCAAGATGTCGTCGGTACTGCGCTTCCTCTGTTCATCGATTACCCGAAGCTAAAGCTTCTGCCCGAACCACCGAGCTGATCGTAGATCAAACTCTATCTTTCGGAATCGATATGGTGTGGAAGCAGAAAGGGCCATCGCCATTTGACTTCTTGCGAAGCGGCGAGCGGCTGCGCAGCCGAACCTTGCATGCGGAGCTCGGCGCACGAGCAATTCCCCCCTTCCTTCCGCCTCACCCGTCTATCTGCCTCAACGCCTCGATTCCTTCGCTGATCAGCGGCTGCCATTCGCTTCGCCAGGTACGGCGGGTGCTGTCGTCGACCCAGGCATGGTCGATGGTGTTGTAGATCGTCCGCTCGATGTCCGCAGCCGAAAAGCCGAGCTCCTCGACCGCTCGTAGGTATTCGTTTGCCAGGTCGGTGTGAAACATCGGTGGGTCGTCGGAGTTCAAGCAGAGCGTCAGCCCGGCCTCGTTCATACGGCGGATAGGGTGTGACGCGGCGCGAAGATCTTTGTGGGGCGTCGTGTAGGTGGTCGTTGACGGACAGCAGGTAAATAGAATTCCCGAATCGCGGCAGCGCTCGAGGAGCGCTGCGTCGTCGACGATGTTGTAGCCATGGTCGATGCGTTCCACCCCGAGTTGATCGAGCGAGGCCTCAACAAAGCTTGCCGGGCCTGCTTCGCCGGCATGGGCCGTCAGCCGGAGGCCAGCTTTTCGCGCGCGTTCGTAAACCGGCGCAAATGGCTCTGGCGGAAACGGCGCTTCAAAGTAGTCGAGGCCAACGCCGATGAGGTCGTCGTCACGATACTTGAGGATCTGGTCGAGGTACGTGGCGGCGGCTTCTGGGCCTTCTTCCCGATTGATGCCAGGGATGATTGCGCTGGTAATTCCGTAGTCGCGCAACGCATCCCGCATGCCCGCTCGGATGCCGTCGAACTGACGTCCGTAGGGCACTTTAGGGTGGGCGCAGAAACTGGCGAAGAACTCAACGTGCCGGGCGCCGTTGCCGGCCGCGGAACCGAGCATTTCGTAGGTGATGCGATGGAAGTCTTCGGTTTCAACGATCGCCTCAGCCAGTATGGAGTATACGGCGAGGAAAGCATCCAGAGTGTCGTAGGCGTAGAGCTCTTGCGGCGACTCGCAGGGCGGCAGCTCAATGCCGTTTTTCCGTGCCAGCTCGAGCGCCGTTTGCGGCTGAACGCTTCCCTGGAGGTGCACGTGCAGTTCGATCTTGGGGAGGGCCCGCAAGAGGCGGGCACGAGTTTGGGTCCGTTCTTCATTCATCGCTTCAGTTTTTCCTTGTCCGTCTATTTTTCCTTGTCCGTCTATGGCTAGGCGTTCACGGCGTAGCTTCGGTTCAATTCCGTTCGCTCATGTACACAGCTTTAACTCGGCTAGTCTGCGGGAATGAGTACCCGCCCGGCACGTACTGTCGACGGAGTGTCGCCGCCATAGCTCAGCGTGCCGTTGACCCAAACGGCATTGAACCCTTCGGCCGGGGAAAGCGGTTCGAGGTAACTTGCAGTTTCTGTTACCGCGCCTGGATCGAACAGTACCAGGTCTGCGTAGCAGCCAGCGGCGAGACAGCCACGATTCTTTATTCCAAGCTGCCGCGCTGGCAGCGACGTCATCTTTTTGATGGCGGTCTCGAGTGGCAGGCGACCGTCCTCGAGAACCAGTTGCTCGATAACGCGAGCGTAGGTGCCGTGACCGCGGGGATGGTAGCTCGTTGGGCTGCCATCGGAGGATACGCTGACCTCGGGCCCAGAAAGCAGGTGGTACTGAAGGGCCTGGTCCATGACAAAGTAGGCGGCCGAACCAGCTCCGGGGCCCAGATCTTCAACGAGAATGGCTTCAAACGGTTTCTTAAACTCGTTTTCCAGATCCTTCAGGGTCTTACCGCGATAACCGCCAGTGCCGAGTAACGTGGCGCCCGGCCCGTTGCGGCTATTCACGCGCGTTCGCAGGTGGTCCAGAAGCGCTTCCCGGCGTTCCAGTCGCGCGCTGGCAAAGGCTTCAGCGGTCTTCGCCCACACCGGGAACAGCAGCGCAAGCCCCGTGTAGCTCGCGCTGTAGGGGTAGACGTCGGCGCTAATCTCGATGCCGCGCTCGCGGGCAGCTTGAAGTGTCGCAAGCAGTTCTGCGGCGCGCTCGGAACCTTGGCCGTAGACGGACTTCAGATGCGAGACGTGCACGCGCGCATGTTCACCCTGGCGAACCAGTTCACCGATCGCGTCTTCGAGGCGGTCGTCGTCTTCGCTGCGCAGGTGGCTGGCGATCAACCGGTCGCGCCGTCCGACCACTTTTGCCAGCGCAATAAGTTCTCGTTCCGGTGCGTGCAGGCCCGGGTTGTACTCGAGCCCGGTGCTGAGCCCGAAGGTGAGGTCGAGCGCCGCGTTGAGTCGGCGCGCGAGCTCTGCAAGCTGGGCATCGCTCGGGTCAGGATCCAGGAATACGCCAGCCTGCATGCGCAGCGTCCCGTGGCCTACGAACCAGGCGATGTTCGGTCGGATCCCGGATTCCCCAACGCGCTGCTGGTACGCCGCAATGTCGGCGACGTCTGGACTTCTGCCGTCCATGCCCAGCGTTAGCGTTGTAACGCCCATGGCCAGCGCATTGGTGAAGTCGGGAGTTTCGAGCGGATCGCCGTGGGCGTGGGGGTCTACAAACCCGGGCGCTAATACCTTCCTCTGGGCGTCGATGCGCAGGCCGGCTGGACGTTGATCTGCCGAGCGCCGGGCGGCGCTCAGACTCATGACACGCTCGATGCGGTCACCGCGAATCCAGACTTCACCGAGATAGGCGGGATCACCACTGCCGTCAACGATCCGGGCGTTGGTGATCGACCACCGCTCTGGGGTGAGGGTAGCTGTCGCGCCGAACGCGGTCCCAGCGAACCAGAGCGGAGAGAGTAGTGCGGTAATGAGCTGCGAAACCACCGCGATCGGAATCTGTCTCATGCGGTTGGTGCGGGAGGGTTCCCGGGCACAGCCGGGACGCCGTCGGCGACGGCGTCCCAGGGCAGGGCCGACCTTGCCCAGAAGCTCATCGCTGGGTTGACCCAGCTCGAGTCATCCAGACTCCCGGCCTTTACGAAGATGAGGTCTGGCTGCTCGATTACCCGCGACAGCACCGGCGAGCCACAGGTGTCACAGAACAGCCGCTCAACGTGGCTGCCGTCGCTGCCAACGACCGTGTAACTTTTGAGCGTGCCCTTGGCTTCGAGGGCTGCGGTGGGTAGAAATACGATCGTGGCTTTGCCGCTGCCGGTGACGCGCTGGCAGTCGGTGCAGTGGCAGTGCGCAGCGCTGAGCACGGCCTGCCGATCGAATGCATAGCGGTATGCGCCGCAGAGGCAGCCGCCGGTTTCCTGATGGGTAGTCGTCATATTCCTTTCCCTTTCCCTCGTTTCCGCGAGGGTGCACCGCTGGTCCGGGAGGGGCAAGCGGTGCACGAGGCGCGTGGGACGCGTCGACGGCCGTTCATCAGGGAAAATTGAGGGAAAGCACGGGGTTGCGTCCGACGGCGGCTCGCGTGACCATCGTCGCTAAACCAGTCGAGGGCAGGGGGCCAGGGCGATGGCGGAGCAGGCGGTACAGACCGACGGCACGGCGGCGAGCGCCGAGCACTTCGACGTGCTGATAATTGGAGCAGGCATCAGCGGCATTGGTGCCGCCTGGCATCTTCAGCAGCACACGCCGGAGCGCAGTTACGCGATCCTGGAAGCCGAGGATACCTTTGGCGGGACCTGGGAAACGCACAAGTACCCGGGCATTCGGTCTGACAGCGATCTGTTTACCTTCGGCTACAAGTTCAAGCCGTGGGTCGGTGCACCGATCGCAACGGCGGAGGAGATCAACCGGTACCTGCGCGAGGTCCTCGATGAGAACGACATCGAGCGGCACATTCGCTACAACCACTGGATCGATACGGCGGAATACGATCGCGCAACGCAGCGCTGGACGTTGACGGCGACCGATCGTACTTCGGGGACGACGCGCCGCGTGAGCTGCCAGTTCCTATGGATGTGTCAGGGCTACTACCGCCACGACACACCCTATACTCCGGAATGGAAAGGCATGGCCGACTTCCGCGGCGACATCATCCATCCGCAGCAGTGGCCCGAAGACTACGACTATAGCGGTAAGCGGGTGCTGGTCATCGGTTCCGGCGCCACCGCCGCGACCGTCGTACCGGCGATGGCTGACAAGGCGGGCCACGTCACCATGCTGCAGCGCTCGCCGACCTACTTTGCTGCCGGTCTCAATCGAAACGAGATGGCCGATACGCTTCGCGAACTCGACGTGCCGGATGAGTGGGTGCATGAGATCACGCGGCGCAAGATCAACTTCGATCAGAAGGAGATCAACCGCCGTTCCCACGAAGAGCCAGAAGTCGTTAAAGCGGAGCTGCTTGCGATGGCGCAGGAAATCCTCGGCGAGGACTTCGACTACGCGACGCACTTCACGCCGAACTATCGGCCCTGGCAGCAGCGCTTGGCCTTTCTACCGGACGGCGATCTGTTTCAGGCGATTCGTGACGGCAAAGCGTCCGTGGTTACAGATCACATCGATCGGTTTGTCGAGAACGGGGTGCGGCTGAAGTCCGGTGAGGTTCTGGAGGCGGATCTGATTCTCACCGCCACGGGCTTCGACCTGTCGGTCATGGGCGACATCGAGTTTCGCGTCGACGATCAGCCCGTCGACTTCTCCAAGACCACCACCTGGCGCGGCATGATGTTCGACGGCGTCCCGAGCATGGTCTGGGTCTTCGGCTACTTCCGTGCCAGCTGGACGCTGCGGGCTGACCTGATCGCGGAGGTTGTGTGCCGGCTCTTGAATCAGATGGCGGCCCGCGGCGATGGGTTGGTGGAACCGGTCGTGCCGGCGGAGCTTGAAGGCATGGCGCGTAAGGACTGGGTCGAGGCCGACAACTTCAACCCCGGCTATCTGCGACGCAGCATGCACAAGATGCCAAAGCAAGGCGATCGCGAACCCTGGATTCACAAGCAGGATTACTGGGTAGAGAAGGACGAGTTACCGAAGATCAGCTTCGACGACAGATCCCTGCGCTTCGCGCCCGACGCGTCTCAGGCTCAATCGGCGGGCTGAGGCTTACCTCTGGCGGGGTGTGTTAAAGCCAGGGTGCACGGCCCTCGAGGGGGCCGATCACCATCCAGTCGACAACGGCTGAAATCACCGCGAGCACGACCATCACGATCAGGATGATGCCGATGAGGCGCCAGCCGTGGAACCGCTTCTCTGGTTGGGGGGTCAGCTCGGTCTCCGAGGTTCGGGGGGTGTTGGACTGGTCTTTCATTGCCAAAAGACTACCTGAGGCGCCGTGGAGGCACCGTTACCTGCATCGCTTGATTCCGCGAGGGCGCGTCCCGATAATGCGTCGCTCGATTGAGGGACCCGTGGCCAAACTGGATAAGGCACCGGCCTACGAAGCCGGGGATTACAGGTTCGAATCCTGTCGGGTCCGCCATTTAACCAGTTGATTTTCATCCACTAATCTCCTTTAAGCGTCGAAGTTCGGCCACCGTTCGGCCAATCGACGCTTTAATGAATCCTCTGGTCGGGTGACTGGAGCAGGTCTCACTTCGGTTTTTTGACACCCTTGTTATCGTGTAAGCGCCATGGGATACAAAGCCGCTGAAGCAATTCTTGAAGAACACTGGGATCGAACGCTCCCGGTCGACCCCTTTTTGATCGCTGAAAAACTCAAGATTGATGTCAGAGAAACAGACTCCCTTGGTGACGCCAGCGGTGAAGTCGTTGCGCGGCGCGACGGCCCGGTGATCCGCGTAAACTCCCAAGAGTCCAACCTTCGGCAACGATTCACCGTCGCTCATGAGATTGGGCATGTAGTGCTCGGTCACCTCAACAGAGGTGAGACCCGCCGTAAACGGGATACAAGTGCAGAGTTCTCGCTCAAAAACTTCGATCCAGACGAAGCTGAAGCTAATCAGTTTGCAGCGGAACTTCTGATGCCTCGTGTGGCGGTGAACGCTCTCGTCAAGCGCACTGATCACGGTCTTGCGCGACTTGCGCGCGCCTTTGAGGTGTCGGAAGTTGCTATGCAGTACCGGCTCAAAAATCTCGGCTGGGTTTCCTAGAGCCAATGTCGGACGAAGATGACCTTTCGGAAGCGACAGTGTCGTCAGGCTACGCCGATGAGATTTACCTCGAATCGAAAGAAGAGGTCCAAAGGCAAGCCTGGAAGGGCACAGTCTTCTGGATCTGTTCGATTGGCATACTTCTAACATCGATCGTGCTTTTTGCTTTTCTTTGGAGGCTTTTCTGCACGTTTCCTAGTACTGTTCTCCATGGCTACCACATCGCTCTCTTAGGCTTGTTGTTCGCTTTTCCTGCTCTCTTAACGCTGACGCTTGTGCGGATGGTTCAAAAGCCAACGGATAGGCAGGCAAGCATTGAAGACGTTCCATCAGTAGCACTTGCTAAAGCCCTTGCCGACGCTGTTGTAGAAGCCATCAAAGCGCTGAAACCTTAGCGTCTGATCTGTGTCTGTTTAGTATCTTCGTTGAAGAATTATTTGAAGCGTGCAGAAAGACCTGATCGATAGTTACAACCGTTGCTTTAAAGGATCCTTGTAGCTCTTCACCTTTGGATTCATCCATCGAAAGAAGCTCGTCCAACGCTGTGGCGTGGAGAGCTGCTCCGAGGGGGGAGTGTAGAACTAACACAGATGACAGAGGTTGTTGCTTGACTCCATCTGACGCGCGGTACAACTCAAGTTCTTCAATAGGCACTATGCCAATCTCGCCTGGCTTCAGCGCTATTGCGCACTTCTTAAGCGTGTTTGGCACCACTTCATAGTTTTCGCCGTTAAACTTTTCGTCCCCATAAACCAGTGAATGGCTCAGGACGACGATGTCTTGATTACCAGTGTTAGCGACAAAAAGGCTTAGCCGGCTAAGTTGCCATCGGCCAGCCGCAGTCTGCCCGAATGTGGAGTCTGCAAGTCGAACGGTTGCTCTAGCCACCTTCCTTTGCGTGTATGCCCAATACGCTAGTCCAACGGCTGAATTAAGTAACGCCAGGCCCAATGCTGCTGCTGCTATTGCGTCTGAAGGTTCCATGGTCGCCGCCTAGATGGTGTTTTCGAACATGCTAGCCAATTCCGCGCGATCTCGATCCCTTGGTATAAACGCGTAGTAGTGGCGGTGCAGCGTTTGCAGGTCGTGGCCAGTCTGAGCAGCCACTATCCGCGGGTCTTTGCGCTCCATGAGCGCGATTGAAATGTACGTGTGTCGCCAAATTGATCGTTGCTCTGGGTAGGCCGGTACGCCAGCACGCTCTATCGCGGCGTGCAGCTCACCGCGCAGCACGTTAGCGTCGGTGAATCCATTCCCGTTCGGTCGCTGAAACACCCAGTCCTGAAACCGGTACGGCTCCAGTGCGGTCCACACCGCCGGCGGTGCGTAGGCTCGCCGCTCGGCGTAAATCTTGGTTCGCTCCTCGACCTTCTGGCGCGTCCGGACCTGGGTGACCACGATGTCCGGACGGTCCAGGTGCTCCGGCTGCAGCGCCAGCAGCTCCTCCAGCCGCATGCCAGTCAGGAAGCCCGTCAGGTAAAACGCGTGCGCCACTGGGTGCTGGAAGCTCTCCAGGATCGCGTCGCGCTGCTCAGGTGTGTAAACGCGTGGTGGCCGCTTGTGCTTGCGCTCGTACTTCCAGTTTTCCGTCGGCAAGGCGGTGATCAGCCCGTCCTCGAGCGCGACCTTAAGCACCAGCCGCAGCACGCCTACGGCGTTTCGCTCGGTTTTTGGGTCCAGGTCAAACGTAGACAGGTGATCACGTAGGTCCGATTTCCGCAGTGTATGGATCATGCGGTTACCCAGCTCGCCCCAATACCGGTTGTACGTCCGCTGGTACTCCAGCAGCGTTGATCGGGCTACGGTGGTGGTGTCGAGGAACTTCTGGGCGTAGTGGGCAAGGGAGTCACGGATGACGTGTGACTTGCCGGTGAGCTGTGACTTAACGGTTGCCCAATCTCCGGTTTCTTCAAGGTAGCGCCGCGCGTCCTCGAGCTGCTTCTTAACCTTCGCGAGATTACGCGCGGTGGGCTTGAGTGCGATCGAGGCGGAATAGCGTTGCCCGTCGACGAGTATGCGGGCTCGTATCCGTTCCCCGTCTCGGCTGACTGTTGCCATGTGTCTATCTCCCGCCAGTCGTACCAAACCTTGCGCGCTTTCTTGACGTAGTGAACGCCTTCCGTCCAGTGCTTGCGGCGAAGCCAGTCGATCTGGTTCTTTGTGAGGTCGTACCGCTCCATGGCGGCGTCTTCGCCGATCAGTGCGGGTGGTGGCAGGGTCCTAGCGTCGCTCACACCTTGCTCCAGTTGATTTTTAGTGATCTGGCGGCGTTGTTACCCTCGGCAATGATTTTCTTCGACCTTAGGCTTTCAACAATTGATCTGATCGAGTTAGGACTGTTGCACCCTAAAAACCCGCACAGCTCCTGAAATGTTGGTTGAACCCCATACATCGCAATGCCAAAAGCTACTGCCTGAAGCAGCTCCAGCTGTCGAGAAGTAATCGGTGCAGATCTCATAGACCGGCCAGCTCCGTCACCGCCGTCATCAGAATGACGCCGACGATGATCCAAGCTATTGCACGAATCGTGCGGTCGCGCGCTTCAATGCGGCTGCGGAGGAAATGCTCTTGCGCCCTCCAGCGGGCGCGCTCATCCATGTGTGCTCGAGTAAGTCCTAAACGCATGGCGGTCTCCATAAGCAAGCGCTTGCAAAAATAAGCAAAGATTATAAAATAAGCAATACTTTTTTTATCGGGCGTTTGCTGGTGAGACGATTTGGTCTCTTGCCGCACATCAGGGCGGGGAGTACTAATAACCAGGTCAGGAAGGAGCACCATGTCAGGCGATAACATGAAGGCAAAGTTTGCGACGTCCGAAGAGGACTTTATTTGGAACGTTTGTAGCCTGCAGAACGCGCGGATTAACCAGAACCGAGCGCTGGCAGCCGGCAACGACGCGCAAGCGAACTTTTACGCGGGGTACATTGCGGCGTTGCTCGATCGGGCGGAGCACCTGCTGGAAGATCCAGAAATCCCTGCAGGCGGTAGTGAGTCGAACAAACCGCCAATTAACGTTCCAAGCTAATGGACGACATGTCTTGGCGAGAGTTCTACCTAGCGCTATCGATGGTAACGCTACTGGTGGGCTCATTTGCTGGACATGCGACCCGGCGAGCGGCGGTGCTACTGCTGCTCGTTTGGTTTGGCATTAATCTGCCGGAAACGCTTATACCGATTGTTCTTGATCGACTGTCGTTACGATCGCAG
>JBCCTU010000006.1:0-235522 GCA_039198065.1 Pseudomonadota bacterium | reverse complement strand
TTCCGGAGTCAGGCGGTAATTCTTTACCTCGAATCTCGGCGAGTACACGTGATTTATGTAGGGCGACTGAGCTGTGTCACCTCCCGCAGATGGCAGGAGAATCTCCATCAAACCAAGCACGACAACGCCAAGTAGCAGCGTGTTCAAGAGTACAACTGCAGTATCAGCATAGGCGCCAGAAATTCTCGACCAAGCCATAGGTTGGAGTCACTTGCTGAACCGGTTCGCTGGAAGTCTAGTACTCGACACACGATGGACAAACGTTGTGATGCAGCGCGCACTCAAAGGAAAAGCTGGCAACACCCCATACATTTGAGCGCCCTTGATCACAAACACTGGTCCCGGTTAAACGCCCAGAAGTAGCCTACAGACCCGCACCTACACAGCACCTTGAGAGGGAACTGTGGCTGCTTCTACTGAGCGTTAAGGATGAATATAACCAGCGCTACGTCCCCTGATGAGGAACACATTGGCCAGCAAAGATTTCGCGCACACCCGATCAACGCAGATTCCTATGTCTGCAAACACTTGCTGATATCTACTGGCACTTCCGCTAGGCTCGGCGGCAGTCGGTGCTCACTGCACTACCGCAGGTCGGGGGAGGGCGAAATTCACGCTTTCTCCTAAGCGAGCCCATACCCTCGGACTCGCACTGATTGTCCTGGCTGTAGCCGCCCAATTCGTTGGCCTTCGGGTCGCCTCTGAGCGTCAAGCTGTCTCCGCGCTTGAAATTAATCTGTCCGGACGACAGCGCATGCTGTCTCAACGCCTTGCCCTCTTAAGCGAGCGCATCAGCCAGCCCAATCAACGGCCGTCGCGCCTCGCTGCCTTAAGAGCCACTCTCGCTTACTGTTCTAACCTCATGGCCCGATCCCATATCGCGCTTGAGTCCCGTGACGCCACGCAAATGCGCGCCCTGATTGAGGCGGGTGGGCCCTGTCTTTCGCGTCCCAACGAGGCGCGCATCGAACAACCGCTTGAGCCCGTCGAAAAACCGCTCCCACCGGAGCTCCAGCAGTTCTTAGCTACCGCCGAGGCGCTCGCAGACAGGGGCCTTAGCGAGCGAGCGAGGACCAATCTCACCAACCTGTCGGAAGCATCAATCGGAAAGCTGCTTCTAAATCTGGATTCGGCAACGCTCAAAGCGCAGGAAGACTCAACACGTCAGCTGCGGACGCTGCTCACGTACAACTGGCTCCTTATACTCGTACTCGTGCTGCTTGAGGTATTCCTGATTTTTCGACCTATGACGCGTGCGGTGGAGTCCTCGGTAGCTGAGCTCGAACGGACCAACCGGCGTTTGAAGAACAACGAAAACAGACTTTCCGACTTTGCCCGCACCGCGGCTCATCAGCTCTGGGAAACGAACGAGGACTTTCAGGTTACCTGGACCGGTCCGTCGGATCCTCAGGCTAAGCTGTGTGCAGATTCCCTATCGATTGGACACCCGCTTTGGGAGCTCAAAGACACATCGGCAACAGAAGCAGAGGCGGATTGGAGTGCGCTGCGCGCGAAGCTCGATGATCGTCTGGCTTTCACAAATTTCGAGTATTCGACGCTGACCGTGGAAGGAGAGAAACGCTGGTGGCGCGCGCATGGCCGTCCGGTGTACAACGCCAAGGGCGAGTTCTCAGGCTACCGGGGAACAACGCAGAAAATTACAACCGAGCGAGAAGCCGAGGAATACACCCGCCGCTCCGAACGCTTTCGGGCGCTCGGACAACTCACTGCAGGTGTCGCGCACGACTTCAACAACATTCTGTCAGTTGTGCTAGGGAATGCCGAACTGTCCTTGATGCGCAAGGAGGACAGAGACTGGAAACAGTCCGCCGCGGCAATCATTAAGGCAAGCGAACGCGGCTCGGCTCTCACCAACCAGCTGCTCGCCTATGGTCGAGCTCAACGGCTAAAGAAGGAACCGGTAGACGTTGCCCAGTTTCTAACGGCGCTCGAAACTGTGCTCTCGCGAACGCTGGGTGAGGACTTCGCATTACACATCGAGCTCCCAGACGAGCCGCTGACGGCGCTGACGGACCGACACCTGCTCGAGGATGCGAGCATTAATCTGGCGATCAACGCCCTAGATGCCTGCGGAGCGGGTGGCACACTCGTGATTCGCGTGAATTCTGAACAGGAGCATGACCGAGAGCGCGACCGTGATCCTGAAGCTCTGTGCAGCGAGTTCGTTTGCATCACCTTCGAGGACAACGGCTGCGGCTTTTCGAGCGACGAGAGGGACAAGATCTTCGATCCGTTTTACACCACGAAATCAGGCGGCGGCTCCGGCCTCGGCTTGAGCATGGTGCACGGCTTCGTACATCAATCCGGCGGTTTCCTGAATGTGGAAAGCAACCCAGGTCAGGGAGCGTCGTTCAAGCTGTATTTGCCGCGCACCTACGAGCAAGGGACGGCGCCGGTATCAGCCCCCAGGCCGATCACGACACCAGGCCGCGGGGAACACCTCTTACTGGTGGAAGACAACGAGATGGTGCGCGGCATAATGAAGCGTCACTTGGAGCGCCTGGGCTTTTCGGTGCACGCCGCAAACGACGGCACGAGCGCGCTCGAATTGCTGAGTTTCATGGAGTTCGACGTACTGGTTTTGGACGTCGTCCTGCCTGGAAACCTCGATGGCGTGGACGTATATTGGCAGGCCCTAGAAAAGTCACCAGAAGCGCAAGTGCTGTTCTGCTCCGGGTTCACCGGGATCGATCAGGAAAAATCCAAAGACGTTCCCGGAAGAATGCTAAGGAAGCCCTTCACTATCGACCAACTGCCGCGTGCATTAACCGACCTGCTATCCGAACAAAACGGCAAAGCCAATGTTCCGTCCGTGGTCTGAGTCTCGCTAGGGGCTCACTAGAACAGGGCGCGCAGACCGCGTTTAGTGGGATTCGAACTGCGAACAACACCCGCTGTCTGAACATCAAACCGTTGAGGCATCAGCAATATTCAGCTACCGACAGGCCCAGCTGTCTGACGCAGTTACCGTTCGTGAGATCCGTCTCGCGGCCGCAAAGGCGCTGACACGTCGTTACGGGGAGGGGCACTGGTCCGAGGTCTTCACTCTACGTACCTTGAAGACGCACGTGCTCAAGAAGGAAATCTATCTGGTAGAAGAGAACGAGGATCCTATCGCCACCTTCGAGCTTCAGACAACCAAACCATATTGGTACAACACGAACTGGTTTACGGTGCCGGACGGACCGTCTTTGTATTTGTTCCACATGGCGGTTCTACCTGCGCACCAGAAGCGCGCTGTCGGTCGCGGTGTCATGGAAAAAATCGAAAGCATAGCTCGTGAAAGGGGATTTCGTGCTGTCCGTCTTGATGCTTACGCAGCTGCCGCCGGTGCAGGCGCCTTTTACTCTAAGTGTGGATACAAGCTGGTGTTCACGGGCTCATTTAACGGCGTCTCGCTAGCGTATTATGAAAAACACGTGAGCGATTGAGTTTCGATATTGGCAAAGCACCGCCCGCGGGAGGAGCAGGGGCCACACACTTCAGGTCATTCAGTCGCATTGCCTTGAGACCGGGCACTATTGGCTGTCGTGTTTAGGCTTTTCTGCCAACGTTCGAGGCGTTACGGAACGTTGGCGGGTCCAATCCCTTAAACGATCAACTCGAGCGCCACAGCTCTTCAATAAGAGCTGGTAGATCTTTAGGGTACGCATCCAGCCCGCGCGAATGCCGCTCTGCCAGCAGACCTTCGAAGATTAGATCACCACGCTCAGTAGCCCTGGCGAGAATCGCATCCAGTTGCTCATCGCTAACGTACCGAATGAGGTTGCTGTCGTCTCTTAGCCCGGGCGGGTTTTCCAAAAAAATTCGGTGCATCGCCCATTTCCAAGCTAAACCTTCAACGAAGTCTTTTCTCACGCTGTCAGACCCGGCGGAGGATCGCGCACGTTGTTTCCCCCTCCTCACATAAAACTCTGCAAGATCTTTCAACGGCTGGGCGATGGCTCTAACGCCGGCCTCTCTGATCACAGGGAGCGCCTCGGCTAGGTCACCAGAACTAACCCACCTGTGAGCAAGCTCTGCCAGCGCAAAGTCGTCTGCCGGGGCTAGTCGGGCGAGCGTTGACGTGTCGTAGGTTACGTAGCTCGACACATGGTCGAACGGACGTTGTACCGGAAAGCCATCCTTAAGGGCTATTTGCGTTCTTGATCCATGTTTTGAGCTCCAGGCGTTAATAATCGCCAGCTGAGAGTCAGAAAACATGGGGTTCGCTGAGCTAACGGGCCTGCTTGGATCGAACTGCGCGTCCATCCAGACAGCCCGGGCCTGTTTTTCGAAAGCGGAGTTGTGCCGCTGAGGTGTTGCGGCCCGCGTCGATGAAGCCCAGTGGATCGCCCTCTCTTGCGCGCAGTCAATATCAGGCCCTGTCTTCTCAGGGTTCTTCAAGAACGTCCCGATTGCAACGAGCGAGATGAAACTCACGCTGCTAAGCATTCCAGCCTTTCCCAACATGGTTTCAGCCGCTGATGATGTGGGTTCTTACCGTTTTTGCCGTTCTGGGTATGTGCACGGACAGCTCCGACGCTCCGGTACCGTGCTGGAAACAGACCAGGGATTCAAGACTCCAGCAACGCAGCCTTGATGGACCTAAGCTCCGCCTCCGTCACCTCGAGCTCGTCACGAATGAACGCATCCAGCGATCCGAACTCAGCCTCCAGATCGTCAAGCGCCTGCGTCACGTACTTCGGATCCGAGCGCATCAGGGGCGCAACCACTTCTCTGGGCAGCTGCTTCAGAAAAGCGTAAGGATCGGGCTCGGTGGCGGTCTCAGCGCTCGCTTCCTCGTCATCTAAGAACTCGGCCATGTAATCCACGTACTGCTCGGACAGCGCATAGTCTTCAACCACCGTCTCGCGCGGCACACCCAATGCTGTGAGCAGAAGCGCAGCACTCATCCCCGCCCGGTCTTTGCCGGCGGAGCAGTTAAAGGCCAGCGGAATCTCGCCGGCGGCAAGGCGGTCGAACATGGCCGCGTAGGCCGGCGCATGCTGCTTCGCGATGCTGGCATAGCCTGCGGCCATGGCGTCGGAGACCTTTGCCGGTGTGATCTCAGGATCCTTAAAGACGGTCATGAAGGAACTGCCCGCCGTGTCTTCCGGATCAGGAAAGGTCAGGTACTCAGCACCCTCCGCCGCCCACTGGGTTGGCTGACGTTGGCGTTCAGCCTCTGCCCGGTAGTCACACACCGTCGCGATGCCGAGCTTCCCCAGAAACTCATAGTCCGCAGCCGTCAATTTGTGCATAGCACCCGATCGGAACACACGACCCCAGCGCACGCGCTGGCCATCACTCGTCTCGTAGCCACCAAGGTCGCGAAAATTGCGCCCCCCTTCCAGCGGCAGGAGCCGCATCGCAGCCGTTGTCATCACGACGCCGTCGCGCGCCAGACTGAAGTAGCGGCGTTCACTCGTGTCCTCCGCCTGCCAGCGGAAGGGCGACGTGGCATCAGACGCCAGTTGCGTCGCTTCACTTAGAGACGCATCCGGGCTGGTTGCGACATACACGTCGAACGCTTGGCCAGACGCCCAGGACAACGCGTACTCCGCAGGAGCATCACCCTGAGCTACCTCCAGCGACACCCTTGGGAGCGCTGCATCGACCGATGGCTCCGGCGTTGCAGCATGATCGGCATCCGAGCACCCCGCCACAGCGCTCAACAGTACGAGCGCCGTGACCAGCGATCCGCAAGCGCGCACTAGAAGTCCGCCCGTACGGAGAACACCCAGCGGCGGCCAAAGCCTTCAACCTGGTTCGGTGTTCGCCGAGAGTTGATGAAACGAACATCGCGTTCATCCGAGAGGTTGTTCGCGTTCAAGGCAAGCGTCAGATTCATACCGTACACGGGGTTCGGCAGGGTGTAGCGAACGGAGGCATCAACCCGCTCGGTTTCTGCCCAGAACTCGGAAAGGCTATCGTTCTCCGTCGTCGACAGCCAGTCGTCGCGATACTGGTAGTTCACGCGCAGCGACAAACCATAGCGCTCGTAGAAGAGCGAGGCGTTGTACACCAGGTCTGACGTTCCCGGCAGGGAGAACGTGCGGTCATCGAGCGTGGGTGCTGTAAACTCACTATCGATCCAGGTCACGTTGCCGCTGAAGCCAAGACCGCCGATCGGCCCGTCGACCACATCGGCAAGAGACCCAATGAAGTTCACTTCGAAGCCCGTGAGCTCGCCATCGTCGCCGTTGAAGAACGAGTTGAACTCCGTGGGTGTTCCAGGCGCAATCAGCCCCGGCGCATAGATTGACCCATCCACCGTGGTCTGGCTTGCGTAAATCACGTTGTCGATTTGTCGATGGTAGCCACCAACCGACAGCAGGCTGGCATCGGCGAAGTACCACTCGAGCGCCACATCTACGCCAATGGACTCTTCCGGATCCAGCTCCGGGTTACCGCCGGACACAACCAGCTCTACAGGATCGACGGTCTGGGACGCTCGGATCTCCGTGTAGCGAGGACGCGAGATGCCCGTCGACAGCGACAGGCGGAGCTTAAGATCCTCGGCCATATCCACGTTCAAGTGTGCGGATGGCAAGACGTTGGTGTAGTCGTTGTCCGTTGATACCGGGGTCAACTCGCCCTCTTCCCCAACCAGGAAGCCGGATGAAGTGAAGTCGGTCTGCTCGATTCGTGCACCGTACACGAGCGACCCCCAGGAAAACTCTGTCGTACCCATGGCAAAGACGGCGATTACGTCCTCGTCGATCTCGATTAGCGTGTCGTCATCAAACGGCGCACCGAGCCCACCGACGGCAGCGGCCCAGGCGTTACGCAATGCCACGTTGTTAACGTTGGCAGCATCAATCGTATTGTTGAAATCGCTGTCCCAACGGCTCGAGGTGACGAAGTCATTGATGTCTATAGAGTCCGGGAAGCCCCCGAAGACCAGGACGTCCCCGCCCTCAGCTTCCCGCGTGTCGTACTGAAAGCCAAAGCGAAACTCTGTTGGCCGGCCGCCGAATTCGAAGGTGCGAGCCGCATCGGACATCACCTTCGTGGCATCGGTATCGAGCTCCCCGGCGAACACTAGGCCAAGTGTCGCCGCGTAGTCGAGCTGGTTGACGTCCACTGTCGTACCCGGCTGATCTACCTGGGTGGGCAACACGCTCGGATTTTCGATGGAGCCGACGTTTACCGTTCCTCCGACAACCCCGCCAACGCTTAACGGAAGCGGCAGATCGGTATTGTTCTCAGTCTGCGTATAATTGAGGCGAGCGCTGACGTCCCACGCCCCAAAACTTGCGTCCAGGCCTAGGGTGTTGGTGAACGTCGAATTTTCGTACTCCCCGTCTTCCAGCAAGCGAGAGACTTCGATAATCGGCAAATACGCCGATGTCCCAAGCGGCACCGGCGCAAAGTCAAAATCAAACTGGTTCCGCTCTTCACGATCAATGAACTCTGAGTAGAGCGAAGAAAAGAAGATGTCGACGGTATCGCTCAGCTTGAAGTCGACCCGTCCACCGTACGCGTTGTCCTCCCGCTCGCCTCGGTAAGATCGGAAGTCGAGATTGATCACACTGTCGTCAATACCGTCTCCGTCCGTATCTTCGTACTCATACTCCCGATTGTCTGTGATTCGGCCCCGCAGATTGTGAGATCCGAAAACGGCGATGCCAAAGCGCTCGTTAGAGAACGAAAGGCGGCCGTTGTACTTATCGATATCGACGTCGCCGAGCTCCTGATTGCCGCGACCAACCTCACCGGAGAAGCTGAAGCCTTCTCGATCGAACGGTTTGAAGGTTTCTATATTGACGAATCCCACAGTCGCCTCTCCGGGCATCGCCGGCGTAACCGCTTTGTTGACTGCAATGCGAGACGTCACAACGGCGGGGAACGCGTCGAAGCGCGGCGTGCGCCCGTCTTCGGCACCGAGTACATCCACCCCGTCAAAGGCGATTTTGGTGTAACGGAATGGTGCGCCGCGGAAGTTGATGAACCGGGCTTGACCCTGATCGCGTTCGATCGCGAGACCTGGCACCCGGCCGAGACTGTCGGCGAGGTTCTGGTCCGGAAAACGACCGATGGTATCGGCAGCCAATATGTCAACGACGTTATTCGATGAACGCTTCGACTCGATAGCCGCCCGTTGACTGTCGCGAATCGGTGTAGCAACTGCGACTACCTCTTCAATGATGCCAGTCTCGGCAGCTCGTGACGGGTAAGCAATTGAGCAGCCGACGACGGTCGCCAGAACGGTCGTTGTGCTGATGATGTGCGCGCGCATGTACGGTCCCCCAGAAAACGGCGCAACATAGGGAGTAAAAGCGACAGATCAGTGACGCTTCGTTGAACAATGGGTTACAGCATTACCCTTAGGTTTCACTGTGACACTTTCGTGTCAGTCGGGGCGGGGCACCCGTGGTACCATTTTTCGCGTTTAGTAGCTGGCCCCGAGTTAAGTTCGATCGTGGCGATCTCCGAATCAGCGCAGTCTCCGGCGTTCCGCGCTCAAGGGATTACCAAGGTGTATGGCGAAGGGTCCACGGCGGTTCACGCGCTGCGTGGCGTTAACCTTGAAATCCCGGCCGGTGAGGTTGTCATCGTTCTTGGGCCTTCCGGGAGCGGGAAGTCCACGATGTTGAACATCCTCGGCGGGTTGGACCGCGCCACCGCGGGCCAGGCCTGGTTCCACGAGCGTGAGTTAACGGCACTGTCGGATCATGAGCTCACCCGATACCGCCGCGATCAGGTCGGTTTCGTCTTTCAGTTCTACAACCTGATGCCGAGCCTCAATGCCCGGGAGAACGTGGAACTCGTTACAGAAATCGCGGCAGATCCCATGAGCCCGGACGAAGCGCTGGCTTTGGTTGGATTAAGCGATCGGGCTACGCACTTTCCCGCCGAGCTCTCTGGAGGTGAACAGCAGCGCGTGGCCATCGCCCGGGCCGTCGCCAAACGCCCGGCGGTTCTCTTTTGCGATGAACCGACCGGGGCACTCGACAGTGCGACGGGCCGGACCGTTCTGAAGGTACTGCGGGACGTCAACGAGCAGCTCGGAGCGACCCTGCTCATCATCACCCACGCGGCGGCGACTGCACAGATGGCCGATCAGGTGCTGCGATTCGCCGACGGCGACGTGTTGAGCATGGAGCGCAATCTCGACAAACGGTCGCCGGAGGCCATTGCCTGGTGAGTCCGCTCGACCGCAAGCTGCTGCGCGATCTCTGGACCAGCCGCGGCCAGGCAACAAGCATCGCCCTGGTCGTAGCGTTCGGGGTTGCGCTGCTGGTGATGATGCATGGTCTCGTGAACTCACTGGAAGAAACCCGGCGCGCGTACTACGAGCGCTACCGGCTCGCCGATGTGTTCGCGCCGCTCAAGCGAGCGCCGCGACCGGCGCTGCTGTCGCTTGAACAGCTTGCAGGGGTTGATACGGTGGTCGGCCGCATCAGCGGTGGTGCATTGATCGATCTGGATGCTGAGAGCGCCCCGGTACGCGCACAGGTGATTTCGTTACCAGACTTCGGGCGTTCGCCGCTCAACGAGCTGCATCTCACCCGCGGCCGCCGACCGGACGCCGCGCGGCCGCAAGAAGCCGTACTACTCGATGGATTCGCCCAGGCACGTTCCATCGCTCTCGGCGACGAACTCGCCACGACGATCTACGGCGTGCGCCAGCGTCTGTCCATCGTTGGTTTCGCTCAAGCGCCGGAGTTCGTGACGACCATGGCACCGGGTGAGCTGGCACCAGACGACGCCCGCTTCGCTGTGCTGTGGCTCGGGCGGAACGCCCTCGAGGCGGCCTACGACATGGACGGTGCGTTTAACGAGGCGCTGATTAAGCTGCGGCGCGGCGCGAGCGAACGGGAGGTTGTTGCAGCCGTCGATCGGTTGCTTGAGCCGCACGGCGGCTTCGGCGCCTACCCCCTGGCCGAGCAACTCTCCAATCGCTTCGTCAGCGAAGAAATCCGCGGCTTGAGAGCGTCCAGCACCAGCGTGCCTCCGGTCTTTCTCGCGGTTGCTGCGTTCCTGCTCTACGTTGTGATGGCTCGCATGCTGCAGACCGAACGGGAACAGATCGGTTTACTTAAATCCTTCGGCTATTCCAGCATCGAAGTCGGCTGGCACTACGCCAAGTTCGTGCTCGCCATTGCAACCCTGGGTGCCTTCATCGGGTGCATGCTTGGGATCACCATGGGGCGTGCGATGGCAGAGCTGTATCAGCAGTACTTCAAGTTTCCGTTTCTCGTATTCACCGTACCCCCACAGGTGATGATCTTTGGGCTGCTGGTAAGCGTACTGGCCGCATCGATCGGTGGCCTGCTGGTCGTCCGCCGAGTTTTCGGTCTGTCGCCGGCCGTTGCCATGCGGCCGCCGGCTCCACCACGCTTCGCGCGCAGCAGCCGCTGGCTGCAGGGCCTCCTCGATCGCTTTGACCAGCCGAGCCGCATGATTCTCCGACAGCTGCTGCGCCAACCCGGTCGCACGGGCCTCGCGGTGACGGGGATCGCAACGGGCATGGCCCTGTCCGTCGCTATGTTGGCCATGATGCACGGCTTCGAACGCATGGTTGAGCTGAATTTCTCCGTCGTTGATCGAAGTGACCTCACCGTAACCTTTATCGAACCCCGCAGTGAGCGGGTCGTGCATGAGCTGCGCCGGCTGCGTGGCGTACACGAGGCAGAACCCGTACGTGCTGTCGCCGTGCGGTTTCGTCACGGTACCCAGAGCTACCTCGGCTCCATCAACGGGTTCCTGTCCGAGCCCGAGTTACAGCGCGCATTGGATGCCGATCTGCAACCTCTGTTCATTCGCGGAGAAGGGCTGATCCTGTCCAGGCCGCTGGCGAAGGAACTCGCCGTCGACGCCGGGGATCGGGTCGTAATCGAGGTCCGCGAGGGGCGGCGACCGGTATTGGAGCTCCCCGTGCTCGCGGTCGCGCGTACCCTGCTGGGGGCACCGGCCTACCTCGAGCTGAACGCATTGAATCGAGCGCTCAACGAGGACCGCCGCGTGTCCGGTGTTTACCTCACCATCGACGCCGCTGAAACGGAGCGCCTCTACGAGCAGATTAAGGACATGCCCGCGGTCGCCGGTGTTTCCCTGAAGGCCGACGCGCGCGATGCCATCGTTCGTGTCATGAACGAAGGCGCCGGTGCAACGCGCCACGTCATGGCCGTGATCGCCGGGCTGATTACCTTCGGAATCATTTACACAAGCGCGCGTATCGCCTTTGCTGAGCGTAGCCGCGATCTGTCGAGTCTTCGGGTGTTCGGGTTTTCGCGCGCCGAAACCGCGTTCGTGTTGCTCGGTGAGCTCGTACTGCTGACGGTCGTTGCGCTGCCCGTCGGCATGATCGGTGGCCAAGCCTTCGCGGAGGTCATTGCAGAAGCGTTCAGCACGGACCTCTACCAGGTTCCCGCAGCGGTTCCGTTGAGCGCCCACGCCAATGCGGCGATCGCCGTGCTGCTGGCAACGGCGGCGTCGGCACTCATCGTCAAGCGCGACCTGGACCGCCTCGATATCGTCCACGCATTGAAGAGCAGGGACTGACTATGGCGAGCAAACGGCTTCGCAACGGCATCGGGCTGGTCATCACGCTTGCCCTGCTCGCGCTGTTCGGGCTGGCGCTTCGCCCACAGCCGGTACTGGTCGACTTCGGCACGGCAGTGCGCGGACCGCTCGCCGTAACGGTAAATGAGGAAGCCCGCACTCGGGTCCGAAACCCCTACGTTGTCTCGGCGCCAGTCAGCGGTCGACTACTGCGCGTGGAGATCGAAGCGGGCGATCAGGTGGTTGGTGGAACCACCGTCGTCGCTCAGCTGCTTCCGACACCCCCATCGGCGTTAGACCTAAGAACCCGGGAGCAGGCACAGGCTGCAGTGAGCGCTGCGGAGGCGGCGCTGGCGGTCGCCCGAGCCGATCTCGCCAAGGCGCAGGCGGACTTCGACCTTGCCGATGAACAGGTGAAACGGGTTCGCGCTCTGCGCGCGAAGAACGCGATCTCGAAGGTTGCTCTGGATCAGGCCGAACGGGAAGCCCGCGCCGCGGCTGCCTCCGCAGACGTAGCCAATGCGGCAATCGCCATGCGCAAAGCAGAAGTCGTGAGCGCCGAAGCGCGCCTCATCAGCTTTGGCGACGCGTTGCAAAGCGGCTCGAGTGCCCCCGCCATGGAACGGGTCATCCCGATCGTTGCACCGGTCTCGGGTTCGGTCCTGCGGGTTATCCAAGAGAGCGAAACAACCGTCGCCGCTGGTGCACCGATCCTTGAAGTGGGTGACGTCGGGGAAGACCTCGAAATCCTTGCCGAACTGCTGTCGACAGACGCCGTAAAGGTCAGCACGGGTGACCCGGTCGTAATCCACGATTGGGGCGGTGGGAACGATCTCGAGGGTGTCGTTGAGCGCATCGAACCCTGGGGCTTTACCAAGTTTTCGGCTCTGGGTGTCGAGGAGCAACGGGTGAACACGATCATCCAGTTCACAAGCACGGCAGCGGAACGGGCCAGCTTGGGTCACGGTTACCGGGTCGAAGTCGCCATTCGTGTCTGGGAAGAGAACGCGGTACTCCAGGTACCCACCAGCGCACTGTTTCGCAGCGGTGAGGCCTGGGCCGTATTTCGTGCCGTCGACGGCACCGCTGTAGAAACACGGGTCACCCTAGGGCAAAACAACGGTGCCTTCGCCGAGATCATCGATGGACTCGCAGAAAATGAGAGCGTCGTGCTGTACCCCGGCGCCGAGCTCAGCGACGGGCAGCTGATTGCCGAGCGGTGAGCCGCTCGTCGAAGCGGCGAATCCTTTGGCTTTGCAGGGTGCTAGGTCTGGGCGACAATTTCGCCTCTGAGCTCTGCAATCAGCTACATCCACGTCCTGTGGGCACCCGGGCCATGCCAAATTTCACTCTCGATCGCTTTCCACCGCTGCACTACTGGGCGCCCATCTTCATGTTCACGCTGGTGTCCTGCACGGTCCAACCGCTCCCTTCTCAGACGTTGGTGACGACGTGCGAGGTTGAACTGCTGGTGCTGGGCGCCGGACAGGACGCCGGCGCACCGCAGATTGGAAACCCTTCAGACCCGGCCTGGCAGAAGTCGTCCCGGCGACTGACCGCCACCGCGCTCGCCCTGGTTTTTCATTCATCGGGGCAACGCTTTCTGTTCGAGGCCACGCCCCATATCACGCAACAGCTTCAACTGCTGGACGAGTTAGCGCCGACCAAAACCCGCGGCTTGGGGATCGACGGCATTTTTCTGACCCACGCGCATATCGGTCACTACGCAGGATTGATGTTCCTGGGGCGAGAAGCGGCCGGCGCGACCTCCGTACCCGTCTTCGCCATGCCGCGCATGGCGGCCTACCTGAAGAACAACGGTCCTTGGTCGCAACTCGTTGAACTCGAAAACATCAGGTTGCAACCGCTGCAGGCCAACCAGGTCAACGCCGTTAACGATGACCTCATTGTCACGCCCCTTCTCGTTCCCCACCGCGACGAGTTTTCAGAAACCGTCGGCTATCTCATCACCGCGGGAGGGCAGCAGACGCTGTTCGTTCCGGATATCGACAGTTGGCAGCAATGGCAGGATCGCCATGGTATAGACTTCGCCGACTTGGTGGACTCCGTGGATCTGGCGTTTGTGGACGCCACCTTCTTTGACGACAACGAGTTACCCGGACGAGACATGAGCAAAACCCCCCACCCGCGGGTACGGGAAAGCATGGCTCTGCTCAGCGATCGCCCGGCAGCCGTGCGGGCACGGTTGCACTTCATTCATTACAACCACACCAACCCGATTCGTGATCCCACGTCCAAAGCAAGCCAGGAAGTAAGAGGCAACGGCTTTCGGATTGCCCGACGCGGTGACCGGATCTGCCTTGCACCGCGTACCTGAGAACGACCGGCGGCAGTTAGAAGACGCATGAGCAATTCCTCACATCAGCCCACAGCGAACTCGCAACGTTCCGTATTAGGTCATCCACCGGGCCTCTTCGTTCTGTTTTTCACAGAAATGTGGGAACGCTTCTCCTACTACGGCATGCGTGCGCTGCTGGTGCTGTTCCTAACCAAGCACTTTCTCTTTGACCGAGACGCTGCTTTCGGGCTCTACGGCGCCTACACCACCCTGGTCTACATCACCCCGGTCCTCGGCGGATACCTGGCCGACCGCTATCTGGGCCAGCGCAAAGCGGTGCTGTTCGGCGCGCTACTGCTCGTGCTAGGCCACGCCGGCATGGCACTCGAAGGCGACCCCGTGGCACCAGGCGGTGCCCCGGATCCCAGGGTGCTGAACATCTTCTACTTCTCTTTGGCGCTGATCATTGCCGGTGTTGGATTTCTAAAAGCGAACATCTCAACAATCGTCGGGGAGCTGTACGCGAAGACCGATCAGCGACGCGATTCGGCCTACACCCTGTTCTACGTCGGGATCAATACCGGTGCCGCCCTCGGCGCCCTGTTGGCCGGCTATCTCGGCGAAACCTACGGCTGGCGCTACGGCTTTGGCGCCGCCGGGGTCGGCATGCTGCTGGGTTTGCTGGTCTTCATCTGGGGCAAACCGCTGTTGCACGGCGCCGGCGAACCACCGGATCCGCAGCGACTGTGCACACCGCTCATTGCTGGCATCAGTACGGAATGGTTGATCTATCTGGGCACTGGCGTCATGACCCTGGTGCTCTGGGTACTGGTACGGGACCAGGGCACGGTCAATCTCGTTTTAACCGGGTTCGGCGCCGTCGTTGTGGGCTACATCCTCATGTTCTCCGTGTCGCGGCTAGTCCCCGAAGCCCGCAACCGCATCATCGCAGCGCTCATTCTGATCAGCCTGCAGATTCTCTTCTGGGGCCTCTTTGAGCAGACCGGCTCCTCACTGAGCCTGTACATCGACGATCAGGTCGACCGGAACCTGTTCGGCTGGATCGTTCCCGCGTCTATGTTCCAGTCACTCAACGCGAGCTACATTATTTTGCTCGGACCGATCTTCGCCTGGCTCTGGCCGTTCCTGGACCGCCGCGGTTGGCAATTATCGACCGCATTCAAGTTCGCACTGGGGCTCGCCCAGGTAGGTCTCGGTTTCCTGATACTCGTTTGGGGTGCAACCGGTGCAGGTAGTGCGCTGACACCGGTGCTGTTCATCTTTTTGCTCTTTCTTCTGCACACCACCGGAGAGCTGTGCCTGTCACCGGTCGGTCTGTCCGCCATGACCCGCTTGTCGCCCCCAAGCCTGGTCGGTTTGATCATGGGCACCTGGTTTCTTGCATCCGGTGCCGGCAACGCCGTGGCCGCGTTGATCGCTCAGGCCACGGCAGCGACGGATGCCAACGGCAACAGTCAGGTCCTCGAGGTCTACTCGAACGTCGGATGGCTATCGATCGCAGTTGCGGTCGGGCTCGCGCTGGTGTCACCCCTGCTGACGCGCCTGATGCACCTCGACACACTCAAGGACGGCGACAGTGGCTTGAGAGAAGACCGGCAGCCGATCCGCGCAACCCGCTGAACGGCGCACAGCGCTCTTTATGAACGCCGCACAGCGCTCTTTATGAACGGCGCACAGCGCCGGGTCCCACCCCAATCACGCGCTTAAACGCCTTAGCGAAGGCGGATTCGCTGTCGTACCCGCAGCGGGCCGCCACTTCGAGCACGGTTAGATTCTCTTCGTTGAGCAGGTTGTAGGCGATCTGCATCCGCCATCGGGCGAGATACTCCATTGGACTCTCACCAAGGAGCGCCTTAAAACGATCAGCAAAGGCCGACCGAGACATCGCAGCAAACTCGGCCAGCTTGTCTACCGACCACTTGGCTTCCGGCTCTGCCTGCAGAGCTACCAGGGCCTTGTGGATCTTCGGGTCGCGCAGCGCAGCGGCCAGTCCGCTGGCCTCATCGCTCTTCTCAATGAAGTCTTTGAGAATGATGACAAACAGCGCCTCTGCCAAGCGATCCACTACCGCCTCCGTACCCGCGCTTGTTTTTAGGGACTCTCGAATCATCAGGTCGAGAAGCGTCGTAACGCTGGCGTCAGCCTGCCGACGCTGAATGACGAGGGCGTCTGGCAGAACCTCCAGCAACGCCGTTGCTGCGCCCTGCTTGAAATGAAAGTAGCCACAGATTAAACCCACGCCATCGTCCTGCAGGCCATCCTCGTAGCTGACCGCCGACTGCTGATTGGCGCGCAGGTTACAGTCCCGAACGTTGCTCAGCAGGTGCTTACTGTCTCTCGGGAACAGCACGCAATCGCCGGTTTCCAATGCAATCGTCTCGCCTAAATCGTCGCTGCGGATGTAGCAGTCGGCGTGCGCGATGATGTGAAAGCTCGCTTTGCCGGTGCCGGACGTATCTATCGCCCAGTCACCGCAGTACTGGGCGTTATTGATCACATCAGTTTTGAGACGAAAGGTCGCCAGCAGCTGATTCAGCGCATCCACGCGAGAACGTCTCCTTTGGCCACCATTCTGGAGGTTCGGACATAAAGCTCAGTCGTTTGAACATGTTGCCACGGGCCGCAGGGCGCTTAAATAACCCCCGTGGTTCAGCCACCGACACAGTCCCTAACCATCGGAGAAAACTTATGAAAAACATAACCCTAGCTCTAGCCCTGGCGGTTTTCGGCGCAATTTCTGCAGCCAACGTCCAGGCCGCCGAGATGGATACCACCCTGGCCGCCGGCAGCCTCAGCAGCGCGTTTTCCTCCTGGGGTCGCCCTTCGCTCGAAGGCGACTGGAAGATCGTCAAGGACAACGGCGGCACTTTCATCGAGCTCAGCGATAACTTTCGCGCCAAGCAAGGACCAGACGTAAAGATCTTTCTGTCGCCCATGCCATCCGATGCGGTGACGGGGGACAACGCTGTCGATGGAAGCCGCTTGATCAAGCAGATCTCCGACTTCGACGGCAGTGCTCGGATTGCCATTCCCAGCGACGTTGATCTCAACAAGTACCAATCGCTGGTCTTTCACTGCGAGGCGTATTCCAAACTCTGGGGCAGCTCGAATCTGCGTTAAGCACCGCAACCTAATACGTTAAAACTAGGAGACAGAAACATGAAAACAGGACTCGTCTGGGCACTCAGCGGATTCATCGCCTTTGTATTCGTACAGTCCACGTTCTTCAAGTTCACCGGCGCTGAGGAGACAGTAATCATCTTCAACACCCTCAGCGATTGGCTTCAAACAATCGGCGCTCCGGGTGCGATCGTCGACGCTGCCCGCGATCTCGGCGCCTACAGTGTTGGTACCCTCGAACTGATTGCTGCTGCGCTGGTCCTGATCCCTCGCCAGCGACTGTTCGGTGCAAGCCTGAGCCTGGTAGTCATCAGCGGCGCCCTCTTCGCGCATCTGTTTACGCCACTGGGCATCGACCGCATCGTCGACCCAGCCGGCAACACAGACGGCGGCGCCCTTTTCTTTACGGCCATCGCTGTCTGGGTGAGCAGCGCACTGGTCCTTGGCCTGCAACATCGGCCTAGGCCGGTGGAACCAGCACATAGTGTGGGAGCGGTTGCGGCTTGAGCTGGACTGCCAAGCATCCAGGTTGTCGAAGGCTCAACCGATCGATGGCCTCCACTCTGGATGCTCGGGACGCAAATAACGCGCGGGCAAAGACCCTATCGGACCAGCGAAGGGATTCAAAAAACGCTGGCACGTAGCGAACGTTAACCGGCCGCGCGGCAACGATGTCGCAAATAGCACGCCTGAGTCCACTGTGTCACTGGATGATCGGCGTAGCGCGACATTAGAGCCTGCATAGCATCCGGCACAGGCTCCGGCTTCGCCATGTCTTCATGTGTCAGACGCGTAAGCGGCGCTGTCAATGAAGCTAGGGTGAGATCTGCAACACTGAATGACTCACCAAATAAATAGGAGCGCCTATGCAGACGTTCCGCCATTCGGTCCATCGTGTTCGCAACATCCTGTTCCGCCTGACGGACCGCATCCGGTGACAAACCGTTACCCTTTACCATAAGCGGCTTTACCAGCGGTAAGACAAATCGATACGCCAGGCGCCGTGCAGCGCTCGTTTGCGACGCAAACATACGTGCAAGGTAGCCGAGGTCGTCAACGAGCACGGAGAAGACCAGCCGTCGAACCGCGGGACCGTAGCCAGCGTCAAGCTCAGCTTGGAGCGCTAGCGCGGCGAGGCGATCGTTGCGGTCTGCGGGATAGAGCACAGGCACCGGCTGCTGCCGCTCTAACCAGTCGATTATGGCCGCAGAGCCAACAACGACCTCGTCCTCGTGCTGCAGCACCGGCGTTTGCGATTGGCCAGACAGCTTAGCGACCTGCCTCATATGGGGACCCGGCAAATACGTCTGCCGACAGGCAGGAAGCGCTTTCCACGCCAACGCCCAACGAACCTTCTCGTTAAAGTGAGAGTACGCAAACTGGTGCAATCGCATCTCAATCAGCTCGTATTTGTATGTTCACAATCATATATAAAATATTGCATGATCTTCAACATATCTAAGGCTCGAATCTATGGCCCGCTACTCCGCTGAACACAAGGCCCGCTCGCGCGCTGCGATTAGAACAGCAGCGGCAAAGCGGTTTCGCACTCAGGGATTCGCAGGCACACGCATTGATGATCTGTGCAGCGACGCCGACCTGACTCGAGGCACCTTCTACGCCCATTTCGAGTCGAAACAGGCGCTGTTCAACGACGTCATCTCAGGGCCCTATGATCTGATCGAACGCCTTCGGTCAAGAACGCCGAACGCCCTCAAGAAAGGCGCAACTCGAACCTTTCGTGACTATTTGAACCCCAGGAACCGAAGCGCCGTGCTCAGTGGGTGCAGCCTGGCAAGTCTTAGCGCAGAGGTAGCCCGAGCCAATGATTCCGCTCAGGGCGCTTACGCTGACGCGGTGGCGCAGCTGGTAGATGAGATTCGGCGGGATCAGCCCCAAGTGAGCCGGGAACAGGCGCTAAGTACCGTGGCAATCGCCATAGGCGGACTGTTAGTCAGTGGAGCATGCGGCTCCTCGTCTATTGCAAACGAACTCGAACACGCTGCTACGGCTGTGGTAACGACGTTGCTGAATACGACAACCACCGCAGTTGAGCATCCACACTCTAAGGAAGCCATGGAAAACGACTGACGCCATTGTCTGGAAGCAACTCGAAGTATCGCCACGACTGAGGCTTATGGCAGCCTGGGGCACCGCGGAATCCCGACAGCACGTGTTACTCTCGACGTAGAGTGAAAAAAGCAGAGGTGCAGGCGTCTAAAGCAGTCTTTGCTAAATAGCGGAGCGAATACCTATGGCTGATTTGTTAAGACTGTCCGCTGATATCATCGATGGAAACAGCACAACCGAAGCAGGGGACACGCTGGTCGTCAATCGTGTTACTGGAGAGCTCTCAGAAATCGATGACAACACGGCGTTCATCGAGAGTTTTTGCCATGTTCCCGTCTTCAAGACCTCTGACGGGTTAGTGGTGGTGGATACCTCTTCCGATGTGATGGCACCGAAGGTCCTAAAATCCCTTCGCAACTGGACAGACGCTCCGATCCACAGCGTCGTTTTGACTCACGGCCAAATCGATCACGTGGGTGGTGCGGCAACGCTCGTTGACGACGCACTACAACGTGGACACCGTCGGCCGACCTTCTACGCACATCAGAATCTCCTAAACCGCTATGAGCGATACAAATTAACGAACGGATTCAACTACCACATCAATCAGCGCCAGTTCAGCCAGTCGAAGCTGAAACTGAAATCAAAGACGCCAACCTTTGGCCCTAGCACCTGGATCTACCCAGACGTGACGTACCAGGACCGAACAACGCTGACCGTCGGCGGTGAGGCGTTCGAGCTTCGTCATTTCCGGGGCGAAACAGACGATCACACCTTCATCTGGTTACCGGGTCGAAAAACGATTGCGACAGGCGACTTTCTGATTTGGGCATTTCCAAACTGTGGAAATCCCCAGAAGGTTCAACGTTATCCTAGAGAGTGGGCTCTCGCCTTGCGTCATATGATTTCTCTCGAACCTGAGCTGTTGCTACCGGGCCACGGACTACCGGTCGCAGGTCGCGATCGCATCCGCACCATGCTGGACAACATGGCATCTGCCTTAGAGTTACTTGTTGAGCAAACCGTGGCGCTCATGAATGAAGGAGCGTCCCTCGACACTATCGTCAATCAGGTACGGGTACCGCAGGAGTATCTGGACCTACCCTATATGCGCCCCACCTACGACGAACCCGAGTTCGTCATTCGGAACATCTGGCGTCTCTATGGGGGATGGTGGGATGGCAACGCGGCAACCCTGAAACCTGCACCGCAGGCAGACATGGCGCGGGCGGTCGCCGAACTTGCAGGAGGTGCAGAGGCGCTCGCGCGTAGCGCGGAAGAGAGAACACACCATGGCGATCTGCGCGTAGCGTGCGAGCTTGTTGAAATGGCCGCGTTGGCGAAGCCCGATTCCAAGGACGTGCAGGCAGCGAGGGCGCGTGTGTATCTCAAACGTCGCAAGTCAGAATCTTCGCTTATGGCACAAGGCATCTACGGGTCCGAAGCGCGAGCCTCGGCAGAACGTGCTGGCATCGAACTTTAGCTCAAGACCACTGTGCCCAGCGGGGCTGAAGCTTAAATCACCATCAACGTGTACATTGATCAGTTCATCGAATCACACATCCAACGCTAGTCTCGCTCGTGAATCAAAACATCACCCAACTACTCGAACGCTTTCAGGTTGGCGATGATCAGGCACTCAACAGGCTTGCGGAGCTGATTTACCCGGAGCTAAAGGCTATGGCGCGACGACGTGCCAACAAGGAACTTCAGCTCAACGCGACAGCGTTGGTGAACGAAACCTTTCTAAAACTACTTTCCGGTTCACAGGTAAGTTCGGAAAATCGCCAACAGTTTTTCGGCTTGGCCGCAACCATCATGCGCCAGGTCATTGTTGACGAGGTACGCCATGCCGCTGCACAGAAACGGAACGCACCAGAAGCTACCTTCTCCGATTCAATGATCGCTGACGAATCTCAGCACGATGTCGACTTACTCCTTCAAATCGATCGGCTCGTTGAGCAGCTTGCGAGAGAAGACAAACGGCTGGCACACACCTTTGAGTGTCGTTACTTTGCAGGGTTCTCAATGGCAGAAACCGCCGAAGTCGTCGGCGTCTCGGAGCGCACGGCGGAAAGACTGTGGTCCCAAGCGCGTGAGCGCATTGGCGCATTGCTGCGGGAATCCGACGACTGAAGCAGCACCCACTGGCTCGAGAGTCAGGAGCAACCTTAGCTGTGGCCTGAGAACACTCACACAGGGCACCCGATAGATGAGTTCGGGCGGTGTTTAAGCTCCTAACTTAAGCGCTTACCTTGAGCCGTTTCCTTAGGCAGTCTGATTAGCCCGACAGTCCTGAACGAATAGCTTGAACTCGAAAAAGTACCGATGCCTAGAACCGATGCTCAAAGGTGAGCTGGGCCAAATCACTGTTACGAAACTGACCAAAGATGCCCTGCTCCGAGCCAGAGAACGATTCGTACGAGCACTCAACACTTAGAGATTCAGTGAGCTGGTACTGCGCCGCTACTCGGACCAGATCATCCCCGGAATCCATCTCGTGGTACCAACGGGCCTGCAGCTCGACTACATCGTAGTTGAATCGCCGCCGAAGAAACACCGTCACGATTCGATCCCGATCCGGACGCACCAACGCATCGGGCGCATCTACCACCCGGTCAATAAGAAACTGCAGATTCATGAATGTATCGTAGGGTGCGTTCCAGTCTAGTCCGACGCCAACCAACCATTGGCGAAGACTTACTACCTCTGGGCCACGGACCCCATGGGTGTTGAACTGACGCTTGGGTGTATAGCCCACTTCGGCGCGCACAGCAAGATTGGAAACCGAGCCGGCAAGAGCCATACCAAGCAGGGTCCGGCGCTCATGCGTTGTTATTGCAGCGGTTGCGCCCTCAGACTCTTCGCGTCTCAAGATCGGTTCAAAGTCTAAACCGGATACGGCGACAAACTGTGCATCAACTCCGCCAATGTAGCGCGAGACCCGCAGTGCAACCGTACCTCGGTCATCGTCCAGCTCTCGCGGTGCCGAAAGCGAGTCGTCGGCAGACACCGGCGCGCCGAACCGGTAACGCGGGGCACGGAAACCGAACCAGGCCGTGGGCTCGGGAAGGTAGTGCGTCGTGCTGTCTGGAATCGCTGCCGTTTCAATCCGCCAGGATCCGAAGGTGAAGTCTCCGTACGCACTCCAGAGCGGTATACGGGAACGATCGAAATCCTGAAGGATGAACTGATCGAACATCTGGGGGTTCAACACGTCGAGGACTTTCAACCCATCCAGCGCGCCCCAAACGATCTGCTGTTTCCCGATCCGTACGAGTCCATTTTCCAAACGCCGCTCAAGATAAACGTCTCGAAGCTCGGCAAACATGTTGTTCCCATGAGTTGCCGGCTTACTGATACGGTCGTAGGTCTCAAAGTTCGGCGATCCAGGAATCCACGACTGACGGTAATCGGCACGAACGCGTGCAGACAACTGCAGGTGGTGCAACTCGTTTACGTCAACGCGTGCTTCCGGCTCCAATTCCAGTATCGCGCCAACGGCCACATCATTCGAGGTGCCATGAGCGTAGCTGAACCGGCTGGCTAACCCGACATCAACATCGATAGCGCTTGCCGTACCAACGGAGCTCAAAAGATAGGCTCCCAGGAGCGCTGAATACCGGATCACAGCTTAGGCAATCCGCGGCTAAGCTGATTGGCCTCAAAGAGTTGCTTCGGTATCGCGGCGTTCAGCTGTACGTCGGAGTACTGAAACAGCGTCTTATGCCCGCTGATGTGGTGCTCAGCAACGACCCGCATCGCCGTCCAAATTCCGCTGCGTTGTTCTAGCGCCTCGACATGGATTGTTTTCAGCGGCTCACCTTGGGCGGTGCGAAACTTGATAATTCGCGGGAACATCGTGATCGGGTCGATCGTAGCCCTAAAACCACCGTGGCCGAGTTCGCGGGTGAGCTGATCAGAGATTGGCGTGCCGTCCAGAACAAGCGCCGGTAAGTCCGCGTAGCTCGATTGCTCCACATCAAGGAAGCGATACTCTTCCACATCAAATTTGAAGTCTGACTGAATGTCTTCGTAGCTGAAATCCGTGCCAAGAAAGAAGTCGCCGCGATCGGAGGCTGGTATGCGGCGAACTTTTCGCGCCGCTGGAAGATAAAGCCAGCGTTGATCTTTTCGCTGGGACGTTATCGCATCCCAGCTTAAAAAGCTCAGTTCAGCGACTGCTCTCGGCCGCAGGTAAGTGATTCGTGTTTGTCGGCGTTCGGCATCGTTCACCCGAAACACCATGGCATCTCGCTTCCGGGTAACACCGCGCCGATTCGTTAGCTCCATCGAGATGCGCTTACTGACCGTTTTCGCCTCGGGACGGCTCGCGAGGTCCATTGCGAGCGCCAATCCTGAGTCGGCGTTGCTTTGCGGTGTAAGCACCCAGAGTCCTAGGGCGACCACAATCCAGCTCGAGAGCTGCACCGGCGCGATGAGCGTCGGCCACTGTCTTCGAAATCGAGTGAACAACGAGTATCCGGCGGGAACCAGAACTAACGCGGCAAGGAAACTCACAACAGATGCCAGGGTGATCAAGCCGCCAAACCGTTCAAGTGTGGGAAGATCGGATATCAGCAGTACGGCGAAGCCGACGCCGAGCGCTGCCGCATTGAAGAAACAGGCCCGGGCAGTGCCAGGCGCGGCCTCTGCAACGGCCGCAACTACCGATTGAGCACCGCCGTTTCGTGCAGTACGAATACGATCAATGTAGTGGATTGAGAAATCGACGCCGACACCCACGGCGATCGCGGCAAACATGCTGGTCGCGGGTTCTAAATGAATCTCAAGTGCACCCATTACGCCATACACGGACAGCACCGTAAGGCTTACCGGCAGAACTGCCAGAGCACCTGACGCAGCAGAGCGAAACACCATGACCCCAGCCAGAAGGATCAAACACAACGCGACACCCACCCCGGCGATGTGTGACTCAACGAGGCTCGTCATCCAGTGATAAGCGACGTTCACGTCTCCGGCGATGGTCACTCGCAGATCGCCATCGCTCAGGCGTTCGTCAATATAGGCTTGTAACGATTCGACGGCTGGTTTGCTGTCGCTGTAGTAGTGCGAGTCAAGGATTATTCGGATTAGTGCGTGTTTGTAGTCGGGGGTCAGTTCTTCATCCAGGTCCGTCGGGTCACCCGAGGCCTCGTAGACCATCAGATACTGATCGATCGCACCATCACCCTGGGGTAGCTCCCGACGGGACATAGGCGTGCGCTCCTCAACGGCCGCGTGCAGCGCCGAGAGATAGTCAACAATACTCACGGTCTTACCGACGTGCGGCAGCTCATCCAGGAAGGACTGAAGCTGCGCTACGCGTTGCATTCGATCTCCGTCAAGCAGCGTGCCCCCGTTGCTCGAGACGATGACATCAAGGAAGGCTGTTCCGGCGAAACGCTGATGGATCCGCTCATCCGCGATCCGGATAGGTTCGTCAACGCCGAAGTTATCGACTTGAGAGCGATCCGCTCTCACGTCAAGCGCGCAAAGAGCTGCAAACCCCATGAGTACGGCAGCGACACTCAGAGTCTGCACGGGGTTTCGGCAGGCAATCAAACTAACGCGCGCAAGCACACGGCCCACCGGATCGGGTCGATTAGCGCGCCAGCTTGCGAACAGTGGACTTGGGGCTGGAGCGAGCAACAACAACACGCTCGGAAGCACAAACAGCGAGTAGGCCCAGGCAAGCAACACGCCCAAGGCTGCGTACGCCGCAAAGTAGGAGATCGGCGGCATAACTGAGGTGAGAGCGATCCCTACGAAACCGGCAATGGTTGTCAGGGTTGTCAGCGTTATCGGGCGAACCATCGCCACAAGCGATGCGTCCACCGACTGCCGGACCGTTGATTTTGAAAAGCGGGCGCGATGTTCAAAGTAGGCCGACTGAATATGGATCGCATCGGCTACCGAAATCGCAACGAGGATGACCGGGAGCGCGTTCGTAATGGCGAAATAGGGCACACCCTGCCAGGCCATCAAGCCCAATGCGCCCCCCGCGGAGCCCAGCAGAATGAGCAACGGTCCTACCAGCGCAGAACCGCGGAGAAAAGCCAGAAAGAGAAACGCCAAAACAACCAGAAACACCAACGGCTGCAGCACCCGGGCATCGGCATCGATGTACGCCGACAAGAAGCCGCTGACAGCAGCGGGGCCCGCCACGAGTACCTCGACGCTGTCGCTTTCCGCATCAGCAGCCAACGCAAGCACAGCTTCATAGGTTTCCGCGGCGCGGAAAGGATCCACAAGCTCCGCCATAACCACCGCAGCCCCCCCATCATCGCTAACAAGCGTGGCGCGATGCGGCGGCATCGCCTGCCAACGCTGTTTCAGCGATTTCAAGTCAACATCGCTGAGCGGATCTGCGTTGAGATAGTCTTGAACGTCGATGGCGCCGTCATGACCTGCGATCGAGGCCTCCGTCGCAAGGCTGAGCACGCGGTCGTCGCGAATATTCGGCAACTCTTTTAGCGCATCCGACAAGGCGCGCAGCACAGTCAGCGCCTCTGTCGTAAACACGTCTGAACCCGATTTCGGGAACACGGCTACAGCGATCGGATCAGCAAGACCAAACAGCTCTTCCGTGCGGCTATTCGCCTCAAGCGCGGGGTGATTCGGCGGCACGAAGGCGTCGACCGACGTGTCTTTTACGAGCCGCGTCAGGCCCGATGCAAAGACAAGCAAGACGACCACGGCAACGAAGACTACGGACTTTGGAAATTCCAGAAGACGCAACGCGAGCGCGAGCAGCGATGAGGCATGGGGTTTAGAACCAGTCATGACTGCGCAACCTCGGAGCTCAGCCCAAGACACGACCGCACCCCAGCGCCCTCATCTGCCATAGCTGCTTCGTTACACACCCATCGCTTGAGGTAGCCGGGCATTTCCGCAGACTCTGCCCCCGGTGCCACCCGCGCGGCAACATCGGAAGCGGGGACCCAAGCACGGGCGTTACGAAGTCCCGCGCGACTTACGCCGATGGCGAGGGCCTGTCCACGATGATCGACAAATCGATGCTCGAAGTAGAACCAACGCTCGTCCCAACAGACCAACCGGCTACTTACCGCGTAGCGTTGCCATAACCTGAGTGATCGACGAAAGCGGGTCATGTTGCCCCCAAGCACCGCCGTCCATTGATGTTCGCGCATGCATCGGAAAACACCCGAACGCAGCATCCATTCAGCTCGGGCGACGTCCATAATCTGGAGGTAGCGGCCGTTGTTCATGTGCCCAAATAGGTCGAGATCATGAGGCAGCACTCGAAACGAGCTCAGGGCGGTAGCGTCGTGGGGAATCGACCCACGCTGTACGCCCGAGCACAGTGCCCAAAGCAGCCTGAGATAGAGATTCATGGCCAAGCCCCCAACAACGACAATTACAGCCCTACTCCTAAGATCGTAATTCCGGTCGTTTTTCCGCCAACGGTCATCGAAAACCTTGCTGAGCCGAAGCCTTCCTGCTGCAATTGGACCCATGGAAGCAGGCGATCCCAAGGCCAAAGGCAAGCTTGACCGGGCCCTGGTGACCGGAGCCGGCCTCGCGTACCTGAGCGACGACCCAGCCCCCGACCCGCTCCTCAATCAGCAGATCAGCGGCTACCGGATAACGCATCTGCTGGCTGAAGGCGGCATGAGCCGTGTGTATCGGGCAGAACGCACGGACGGAACGTTCACGCGATCCGTTGCACTAAAGGTGTCACCCCAGGCCTCCTACTCGACAGCGGTCCGTCAACGCTTCTTACGCGAACAGCGCGTGCTGGCGGGCCTGAATCACCCCAACATTGCTCAGCTCTTCGACGCATCACTGACCCCAGACGGCATGCCGTACATCGTCATGGAACTGGTTGACGGAGCGGCGATCGATGAGCACTGTTCGGAGTACAAGCTGGGGTTATCCGCACGACTTGTCCTGATAAGGCAGCTCGTAACGGCACTTGCTTTCGCCCATAGCCGCTTGATCGTGCATCGCGACATCAAGCCGTCGAACGTCATGGTGGGAAAAGACGGCCGCGTTCGGGTACTGGACTTCGGTATCGCGAAACTCTTGGAGGAAGACAGTGGCACCAAGTCCGGCGTAGCCCCTTTAACACCAAGCTATGCGAGCCCTGAACAGCTTCTTGGAAACGCACCCGGTGTCGGCTCCGACATTTTTCAAGTTGGCTTACTGCTTCACGAACTTGTTGCCGGTACCTCACTGCGCACGGAGACATCCGCTACAGAAGCGCTTGAGCGTGCACGCTACGGCATGGACTACTCCATAGACAGCAAAGTACGCCAGCTCCTGCCAGCGGAGCTCGTCGCCATTATCGAACAGTGCGTTCGCCTTGACCCCGACGAACGCTACCCAAGCGCCAACGCACTGTTGAGTGACCTACAGGCGTTTAGCGACGGGTTTCCTGTAC
The DNA here is from genome assembly GCA_039198065.1 of Pseudomonadota bacterium. Taxonomy (GTDB): domain Bacteria; phylum Pseudomonadota; class Gammaproteobacteria; order Pseudomonadales; family Azotimanducaceae; genus CALHVX01. The sequence goes on along the minus strand of JBCCTU010000006.1, from coordinate 208,091 downwards.
AGGCTGCACCGCAAACGCTTCCCTACCGCCTACGCAAGTTTGTCCGCAGACATGCCGCGGAAAGCGCAATTGCCACCGTGGCCGTTCTATCTTTGACGTTGGGGTCTGTGTGGTACACCTACCAGTTGAACGGCGCTCGCCTTCTCGCGGAACAGCGTGCGGATACCTCTGCGCGGGTGTTGCAAGCCATGACCAGCCTCGTCACAGATACATTCGAACGCTTAGTGGACGAGCAAGCTGAGCAACAGACGGGCACAGCCTTGGTCGCGCGCACGGTGTTAGAAGACGTACTTACGGTTCTCGAACCCGAACTCACTGATGGCCCTTCTCCGGATCTTCTCCGGCTGCGCAGTTCCGTAGAGGCCGTGCTGGGCAACTACGAACAAGCTGCTCGGTCGCTAGAAGCTGCACAGGCTGCACTCACGGCGAATGCTGACCCGGAACAACTCGCCACGGTGCTTCTTGGACGCGCGTACCTACTCGCAAAGAACGGTGACGCCCGCTCGGCACTAGCGCTGCTTAACGACGGCGTATGGGAGTCGATGCTAACGAACGCTCCGGCCACACTGCGGGCGGAGCGCTTTCGCACGCTTGCCTACGCGCATCGCGAGGGCGGTCAGTACAACACGGCCATACGCGATCTGGAATCGGCGCTTGACCTGATCAAACAGGGAGCAGAGGGTGCCACCGGGAGTGAGCTAGCCGCTAAGCTCTATGCCGAGCTAGCTTACGTGCAGACTCAACGGGCGGACTGGCCCGCCGCGTTTGAAGCCGCCGAGGAGGCGCTGTTACGGGTTAGACAGCTTGAGTCTGAAAACTCCTACGCACTCATTGAACCCCTGCGCTACTCAAGCTTTCCGTTGGTTCAGCTGGGCCGCTTCGAGCTTGCCGAAACACGCCTACAGCAAGCCGAACGCATTGCCCGGGTGAACTTTGGTGACTATCACCCAGAGGTGGCAGCTGTCCTGAATGCCCGCGGCCTGCTTGCCTATCAGCGTGGCGAAGTGCGTGATGCAGTCAAACACCTAGAGGCTGCATCGAACACGCTCGAGACCCTTTACGGCGAGCGGCACACACACGTTATCGCCGCAAAGAGCAACCTGAGCCTTCTGCTTACGGACCTGGGCGAGCTCGATTCTGCTGAGAACCTGCTGCAGGATGCCATTGCAGCCGCGAAGCTGCTGAACGAACCCGATCGCGCCAACACGTTTAGCCTAAATCGAAACGAGGGCCGGCGTCTGCGTGCAGCTGGCGCCCCCATGCGAGCACGGGACGCGTACGAGGCCGCGTTGTCAGACTGCCGCGCGCTGCTCGGCAACAGGGCAACAGAATGCGCCAATGTTCAGTACGACGTAGCCTCTTGCCTGGCAGAGGCCGGAGAGCCTGAACAGGCGCGCACGGTCTACAACAGCGCACTATCCCTATTCCGGGAACAACTTGGGGAACAGCACCCTGCGACGGAGGTGATGCACAACAAAGGCTGGCTCATCAGCTCGGCGGAGGGGCAAACGGATGCCGCGTTAGAACAGGCTCAGGCGTTGCTGAATCTGTCTTCAAGCCCAGGCCTCGACACCCTTGAACGAGTGAACGCAACACTTTACGTCGCCAACGCGCATCTGGAGCGCGCACAGCCGCAGCGTGCCTTACGTGCTCTTGAAGGCATCGAGCCATGGGCCGAAGTCGCAACCAGCCACCCCAAGGCGAGAGCCTACCGGACTTTAAAGTCTGAATCGGAATCCAAACTCGGTAGGTGATCGTGTCGAGCCACCGGGCCAGCTCGGCACTCTAGTCCCGTTCGAACCAGCGACGCGCTGCCTTGATGGCCGAATTCGTCGGTCTTACACCCTGGCGGACATCACGCGTTGCGTGCGATAAGGATCGCATGGTGAAGCGGCGTGAACGAAGAATTGGCTTTCTCGCCTTCGACGGTGTTCAAGGGCTCGACTTAATGGGCCCGCTGGAGGCGTTTGAGGAAGCGAATCAGCTAGTCGGTGAAGACGGACCGATCTACGAGACGCGAGTCATTACTCGTAAAGGTCAGGCCGTCGAAACTGCGTCCGGCGTTTCGCTCGGCGCACACCACTCCATCGAAAACTGTCCCGCATTGCACACGCTGATTGTTAGCGGCGGCTCTGGAGCACGTGTCACGCCCTTCGCGCCGGATGTTTTGTCGTGGATCGCGTCGGAGGCGCCACGACTGAAGCGCATCGGCAGCATTTGCACAGGCCTCTTCATCCTAGCGCAAACGAGCTTGCTCAACGGGCTACGGGTCACTACGCACTGGTACCACGTTGATGAGGCGCAGGCGCGTTTCCCACATCTTACTGTCGCGCCGGACGATATCTTCCTTCGTCATGGCAAGTATTTTACAGCGGCTGGTGTGACGGCCGGCATAGATCTGGCTTTGTCGCTCATCGAGGAAGACCACGGGCCAAAACTCGCGTCTCAGGTGGCACGTCACCTCGTGGTGTTTTGCAGGCGTCCGGGCGATCAGCGCCAGTTCTCCAACATCCTGAGGCATCAGGCTACCGCCGGCGACCAGTTTGCAGAGCTCATTGCCTGGGTTGGGAATAATCTCGATGGCGACCTGTCATGCGGTGCACTTGCACAGCAAGTCAATCTCAGCGAGCGTCACTTTCGACGCAAGTTCACAAAGGTCTTTGGGGAAACGCCGAGCAAGCGTATCGAACGCATTCGTGTGGAATCGGCGTGCGAGTGGCTTGTGTCAGAGCGCGGTTCGATCGAACAAATCGCGTTTGATGTGGGCTACCCCTGTGTAGATACGTTTCGGCGCACCTTCGAGCGGCTCTGCGGCTGCACACCGTCCGCCTACCGGCGCCGGTTTGGTAAGGTCGACGCCTAGCTATGGGTAGACTGAGCAGGGTTGCCTCGTGGTCTGTCGCGTCAAGCATTTGCGTACTGCTTTGGATTCTTTGGCCGTATTACTTGTTCGAGGCACACAGCGGAACACTGCCGCTTTCGCCCTTCGGTTGGCACTCCGTCCCTGAGCAAGCGCCCGCTACGCAAGAGCTCCTGGATACTCGCTTTGAGCGAGCCGGTAAGCTCGCTATGACTTCCCTAATTGCGCATCGCGCAGAGATGGGCGCGCCAGCGCTGTCGGCCGCCGTTGCTGTTGATAGCAAGGTTGTATGGCGTGGAGCGGTTGGGTGGGCCGATATCAAATCAAAGCGCGCCGTCGACGTGGAAACCCTGTTTCGCATTGGCAGTACCTCCAAAGCAATAACGGCGACGGCACTCGCTCAATTGGTTCAGGATGGCGCTCTCAATCTCGATGCGCCGATCGGGAACTACCTGCAACCGATGCCTAACCCGCAATGGCATGCAATCACGGCTCGCCAACTCGCATCGCATATGGCCGGCATCCCTAACTACGGTGACAATCGGGACTGGCTCGGCCTTTACCAAACGATCAAGCTGGACAAACACTATCCCGACGTTCGGAAAGCGTTGTCCTTGTTCGATGGCAGCCCATTGTTGCACCAGCCAGGGTCCCAGTTTGAATACTCGTCCTTAGGAACCGTGTTGCTTGGCGCGGTCATGAGCGCAGCCGCCGGCAAGTCGTATCGGCAAATCATCAGCGATCGGGTGCTCGCACCGAGCGAGATGACGGGAACCCGCGTCGCTCCGATGTACCATGAGGACGGGAGCAATTTGGCCAGGTTCTATCTGAACCGCAACGGCAGGATTCGTGAATGGCGACCGGTTGATCTTAGTCATCGACTACCGGGTGGCGGTTTCGTGTCGACGCCAACGGATCTTGCACGCATGGGCGCGCGTTGGTTGGATGATGCGTACGTCAGTGCGTCGACGAGGGCAGTGTTTTGGAAGCCACAGACCCTCAACGATGGCTCGGTGAACGCGCAGAACTACGCGCTTGGCTGGCGATGGCGGGAATGGACGGTCGATGGTGTCGGGCTTGCCCGCAATGCTAACCACGGTGGCGTCAGTCGGGGTGCGCAGTGCTGGTTGTTGGTGTTTCCAGACTTTCAACTGTCGATTGCGTTCGCGATCAACACACGAACCGACGAATTTCATCAGTTCGGCGCGCTCTACGAGCCACTTTTACGAGCGTTTGTAGATACCTACCAGCAAAGCAGCGGGGCGTCATTGGACGCGCCCCAAGGAGCGACGATACTGAGCAAACAGAAGTAACGCGATCAGCAGACCGACCTGTGGAACCGGGACGCGAGCACTACCCCCGGTTACGGCGGCTGCGGCCTCAGCGAAAGGCTCCAGCGCAAACCGTGCCACTGCCCGTACGCGAGGAAGATCGTTCGTTGCACGAACCCAGCTCGGCGAGTGCGCGTAGTACCACTCAATGAACCACTGCCCAAGCGTACTCCGTCGGAGGTATTGATCTCTGAAGGCACGCAACGCGTCGGTTTCTCGAGCAGAGCTGCCAAAGAGCGCCGTTGCAACGAAACAGCGGCTGTCGGATCCACTGCTACTGGAGGCGCTGTCAGCAGCACAGTTCCCGGAAGCGCATTCCGTCACGCTGAGCCCACTGGGATCGACAATCCGCCCATTAACCGAACCGTCGAGATCGCCAACGCCGCCATCGACGTAAGTGACGACGACACGATTGCCGTCAGCGTTAGCCTGCGCAGACAAATCGATCAGCGCTTGCCGATTGGGATCGTACTGCAACCAGCGCCGTTCACCGCGACCCTCCTCCGGCAGGTAAAACGTCACGTCGATGCTGGCTCGAGGTGCCAGACCATCGACTCGGAAGCCAACCAGGCCGTAGGGCAGGTCCTCGTCGACGGCGAACGCCAGTTCAGCCGCTGTGAGTGTAGAGACGTGAACGACCGATCCGTCACTGGCCGCCAGGCCCATGGGCAATCCGGAGACCCCTTCGGCGAACGCGACGATGCCTTCCTCAGGATCGGGGGTTCCATTCGCGTTGAGGTCGGTGTCTTGTCCAAGCTCTGCAGCATCCTCAACGGAGTTTCCATCGAGATCCGCCGGATTCTCCTCGGCAGTCGAAAAGCCAACGGGCTCAGAAAAACCAGAGGTCAGCCCGGACTCGTCGCCATAGCGTAGGTACAGCTCGTACGGCGTACCCGGGTCGAGGAGTGCCTGCGGGAGCGTCAGCGGTTCGAGGGATTGCACCGCGCCCAGGAAGAGGACGCCCGTGGACCCGTCATCCAGCGGCCCTGTGATCTGCACCACACGACTCGTCGCTTCACCGCTTTCGTCGGGATCGCTGAAGGCCGTCGCGTCAACAGACAGTCTCGACAACGGTGCCATCGGGTCCATCACCGCAGCGAGGACGCTCGGTCTGGCCGGACGGTGGTCTTCGGGAGTATCCAGCGCGTCAAGTGGATCTGAGTTAAAGCGAGCCTCATCGTCGTCCGATGTACCGTCGCCGTCATCGTCCGGGTCCGCAACGTTCCCCACGCCGTCGCCGTCGGTATCTTGCGTCTCCAGTGGATCGTTCGGGAACGCATCATTGACATCAGCTACCCCATCTCCGTCTGTATCCGAAACGGGCTGATCTGTCGCACCGGTGAGAAAGCGAGCCGGAACAACCGCAACGGGAATGCCGGAATCGTGGGTGCGCGTGAGGGGAGCGGTCAACGTGAGCGGGTCCACGCTGTCGATCACGACGACTTCAGCGTTCGGTGCCGCCGGATCGATGACCAGAGTCTGACCCACTTCAAGGAACGGCGAGGTCGCGGGCATCGCAAGCGTTTCCAGGCCGGCGACGGCGATCGCCGCTGTTCCCGCTTGCGATCGCGCTTCAAGCACCGTGATGGGCAGTGATCGGATGAGTCCATCGCTCTGTTTCGCCTGCGCAACGGTTAGCTGACGCCAGACAAAGTCGATCTGCCGTACTGCCGGTGCATCTTCAGCACGCTGAACATCAGGGATGAAGAAGCGCTTCGACGGACCGTCTGTCGACGACCTTAGATCGATAAAGACTCCGCCAGCGGCGTCTCCCGGCGCTGGCACCAGTTCCGACAACCCCTCACCGGTGGCCCGGAGTACGCGGCTGTCGTCTGCCGCTGGATCGCCCTCGAACTCCGATGCGACATCCTCATCCGAAAGCCCATCAACGCGGGAAGAGAGGGAGCGCAGGGGCCAGATCCCCTTCAAGTAAAACCTGAGCCAGTAGTCCACGCGTTCGAGATAGCTGCTGGGCTTGAGGATTCCGGCGGCAATGTCCCGCCCTGAACGAAGCACCTGGTTCGTCGACGTCAGTGGAATGAAATGCTGATCCGGATCGAGGCGGACGACGCCGTTGTCGAGGTCTTCCATGACCGCACGATTTCGAACGAAGTAGCTCGCACGACGGCGGGCTGTACCGTCGTTATGGTGCATGATGTTCACCAGCGCTTCGGATCCGCGCCGCCCCAGGACGTGTGCTTCGAGGAAACGCGCCCGCACCAGCCGCAGGAAGAAGGTAAAGGACTCTCCGTGCTGCATACCCACAGCCCAGGACAGTTCGAGATACACCGCAAACCGGCGCAGCGGGTTCTTTATGATGCCGCCGCTCTTGTCGAGAATGGTCAGGAAATCAATGTCGCCGCTGATGCGCTTGAACCCTGCCGGGCCGTTCATCTGAAGATCGTACACCTGCCGACCGTCTACCTGACGCACGATCGTCCCGTCGGGCTTCTCAAAGCCCTCCACCAAACGCAATGAACGCTGATTGCCGAGCAGATTATCGCGGGGGGCAAGGGTGTCGAAAATCGCGGGTAGACCCTGCTCGCGGAATCCAAACCGCATGTTCACGCCGTCCGTCAGCAAGTCGCCATCGAGATCTGGCCCAAACAGCTTCGGATCTGACGTGTACTTCTCCCACTCCACAACCCGCGTTCGCAGCCGCTCGCGGACCTGCAGGTAACGATCCATGTCCTGCGGCAGTTCAAAATCGTCGAGTTTAATGTTTTCGCCTCGGGAGAACGCTTCCGCAAGCCGCGCGTCCAGCGCTTCCAGCCCGGCGGGTCGGGCAATGCCAGTACGCGTCATCCATTCATCGAGTTGATTCGTGAACAGTTGGCTTGTATCCCAGTCTTTTAAATCACGGATCAGAGGATCCGGCCGTAGCGGGGGCTCGAGGATCAGAACGAAGTCCTTGGCTTCCGGCGGATAGCCGAGAAAATCAATATCGATCTGATTGACGTTCTTCTGCTTGATTGGCATGGGCTTCCAATACGCCAGCCCATCGCGAATCTTCGCAATCGCGCCAAAGCCCCGGCTGCGAAACGCAATTTGCACCTTCCAGCGTTGCGCTATGTCCTCGATCTTTTCTACCGTTTCTTTCGCAACGCCGACGTATCGATAGATCAGGTCGTATGACAGAGGATCGTTCGGCTTAAGGTCGCCGTTGGTGAGGATGTCTTCCCCACGCCGCCGCGCCTCTTCTGCGATCCGATCAACTTCCCGCTGCGATCGCCGCTTACTGAGCTGCTCAAGGCCTTCGCCAACGGCCTTCTCGATCTCGGAAACCTGCCCCACCTTCTTTACGCGGTAGCCCTTTTGAACCCGTGACGCAATGGTCTTAACGACCCCGCCAGTCAATAGGGCATCGATGTTGTCTCCTGCCGCGTAGGCCGTACGACCGGCGATCTGTCGATAATCACCGTTGCGGAAATCCTCGACGATCCCGTCGATCGCCACGACCGCCGCGTCACCGATCTTGTCGGACTGCTCCGCCGTGATGATCGCTCCACGTTCCAAGGAAAACAGCAGGAGATCGATCTCCGCGCGGAGCTTCGCTCGCGCTGCCGCCTTCGACGCGTCGGTTTCCCCAAGGAGGGCGTCGTAGCCCACGACCAGCTGATTCGCCGACCAATGCATCAGACTCGCACCGTAGGTGACGTTCGACTTCACGACGTACTTAGTGCCGTCGATGAGAAAGCCCGGCAGTTCAACGAAACCCGTAGCAAAGGAATGCACGCCGCGGGCGGCCTCGCAGGCAAGGTACTGATCAAGCCAGTCCAGCTCGTCGCAGAATGAGTCCGACACCTCAACCTTAGGGTTGCCCCGAAGGGGCACGTTGAACTTGAAGTTAAACGGCGCGTCGGTCACGTATTCGACCTGATCGACCAGGCGGTCCTTCTGGAGAAAGGCTTCCCTACCACCCACTGTTTGCGTTACCCGGTTTCCGTCTTCGTCGGTTTCCAGCGTGTAGGCTTCTACGACGTAGCTCACCTTCGCGTTGGAATTCACCTGCCAACACAGCGTAGCCAGAACGCCTTCGAGATCTACCCGCGTGGCAGGCGCCGTCTCGGACTCCCGCGGGGGGATCATGATGGGCACGAACAGCTCCGGTAGCTGCGCTGCGTCCACTTCTGCAAAGGCGTTGCAATCGTCCGTATCGAAGGTCGTTATCCGGACCCGCTCCAGCGTAGGGTCGTAGAGATGGCCCCGGCCCGCGTTGTCCTCGACGATTGGGAACACGGTAGCCGTAATCCAGTTCGTCGTAGACAGGTTTTCCATGAACCCGGCGATGGGAATCGGCGCGCCGGCGATCCGGCTTCGCCCGGGATCCACTACACGGGCGCCAAAGCGCAACAGTACGTCCTCAACGAGCTTGAATTCGGCCGTGCCGGAGCCCTGAATCTGTTCGCCGTTCTGTGTACCGCGAAAAACCGGCCGCACCTCAAGCAAGGACGATCCACCGAAAGGTTCCAACAGGAACCGGTGGGTTTTGGTCTCCCCCGGGGCCAGATCACGATCGATCGTTTCTTCATCCGGCAGCAGCGGGGGCAGGTACTCAAGATGGGTCAGGGGTCTGCCTATTTCCTCCGGGTCAAGCGAACGTACGGCCTGACGGATGTTCTCTTCGTCCAGCGCTGTCACATCACTTATGGGCTGCGAGGTAATGTTGGTGACCTTGACCTCAACCTCAACACAGTTCGCCACCTCGGGATTCGGGAGCGGCTCGTTTGGATCGGGGTTCACCGGCGGTGGCCGCCGGTAATCACGACACGCCTGAGTCAGATCATCCCGCGGCGTGTCGTTCACCTTAAAGACCTGTGGCTCCACGCTGACCTCGATCTTGAACGGGGAGGCGACAATCGGCGCGTCTTCTTTTACCTCGGTGGTAAGCCCCGTAACCGTATTCCGGGAGGACAGAGCTCCAGAGAGTATCGCTACACCGTGCTCCAGCACATTGAAGGGGACGGTCAAGGTGTAGGGTGGACGGTCACCTCCTACGGTAACCGACGGTGGCAGTTCGGGCAGTTCAAGCTCGACGACCCAATCCGGTGCAAGCGTCAGGAACGGATCAGCAAAGGTAACGACGTGTTCGTCGGTGCCTGCGTTGTCGATGAGGATCGTTGCCGTACCGGTCGTTGGCACTTCGGGATCGTCGCTGACGTCGTAGCTGTCCTTATCGGGCGTAATCGTAAGGGTGGTTTCTCCACCGCCGATAATGAAGTCTTGGAAGATGAAATCGCGTTGGTCAAACTCGTCGAACCCACCAAAGGTACCCGACTGCTCACCCACAAAAAGTACGGCACAATATTCACCGGGCGGGAACGTCGCCGGCGGTGGGACCTCACCGCGCCAGAGCCGATAACCCGTGGACTCATTGCCATATCGCCAGTCGTAATTGAGGCGCACCCCGTTGGTGTTCTGGGTCTCATTGGTGAAGCTGATGGTGTCGTTTTCGATTTCGAACGAGAAGCCCGCTTTAGGCCCAGGTACGAGACCGGTCGAGGGCCGAATCACGCGAGTCAGCGAACCTTGGCTCACCCCATCAAGCTCAGCCGAGACCACGACCGTGTCCAGGTTATCGACGGACGCGAAATACCTCAGCTCCGCACCTGGTGGCGCTCCAGCCCAACGGAACTGCACCTCACCCGGCGGCGCTTCGCCAACGACCTCTGCCCGTAAGAACAGGTTCCAGGCCGGTTGACCGGCACTCGACGTCTCCTCGATGGAGTCAACGACGATCTGCCATTGCAGCGGAAAGGCCTCGGCACAGGCCGATGCTTGCGCTTGTGCGACACCCAGCACCCACAGGAAGAACAACGCTGGTACTACTGAAAAATCCAGCTTGCGTGACATAACGGACCCTATCGCGGTACTTCTGGTAAGAGCAGAAGCGGGAAAACCGCGGCGAACGGGTCAGGAAGCGAGTCAGAATCCCGGGCGATGTGTAAGAAAATGTAAGGGGAACAGGCGCCCTTTTCGATTCGGTGACGCCTGGGGGGATATTTGGTCTCGGTACCGCTACGCGCCTTAGCGCTGAGATTCCGTGCTGGTGTAGTTCACCACCACCCGCGTCCGGTCTTTCGAGGAAAGCCCGTCTTGAACATCAAGCAAGCGGAGCCCCGGCGCACTCTGCACCTGATAGCTAACCGATGCTGGAACAACAAACTCGGCCGTGGTTTGGTCCCCGGTTCGTCGAATCACAACCTCAACATCGCCTTCCCGCAGCGGCACCAGGCCTTCGGCGTGATCCATACCCACGAGGTCTGGCTTCATTATGAGTCGTTCACGGGCCTGCGGGTCTCGGCTAACGCCGAGCACCTTCGTGGAAAGCTGCCAGGTCGGAGACGCCGAGAAGCCGTGGCACAGACTTGCCGTAGGTTCGAAGCTTTCCCAAAGCGTTGTCGCGCCACGATCGAGCATGGGGCCGTAGCGGGTGTGCACGAGCTTCAGCATGAGGTCAGAGCGACCCGCGTGCGCAAGGGCTTCATAGAGAAAGTGACTGTAAAACGTGTTCGTCATGACCACGTCGCTCAACTCATCAAACACCTCACCAGCCGGCGCAATCGGAGGCGCCGCTGTAAACCGGATTCGCTTCGGGTCGCAGACGTACTCGATCATCCGTCCCCAACGCGACGCCGGCGCGGCACCCCAGAGAATCATTGCTGCGTTTGCATGCTGAGACACTCTGTTCGACCGAACCCCGGATCGCGGATCAACACCGTCAACGTACACACCGCGGGCGTCATCCCAATGGCTGTCGTTCAGCTCAGCCCGGATCGAGTCCCGGCGCTGCTTGTAGCGAGTGGCTAACGCGTCACGCTGCACGGCGACCGCAAGGCGAGCCGCCGCATCGAAGCACCCGGCAAGCTGAGCGTTGAGTGTCGTGGCTGTTCCCGCCCGACCCAGGCCAGCCCAATCCATGAAGTGCCAGTACGGCATGTTTTCAACGAGGCCGGCCTCGTTACTCACGTTGTCGAACCAGGCAAGGGCCCTCTCAATGGCAGGGAAGATTTCTTCGATGACGTCGGTCTCGCCGGTCCACGCGTAGTGGTCCTGCGCGTTAAGGATCCACTGCAGGGTCCAGTCGGGAATGAGCAGGCCGTTTTCACCATGGTTACCCGGCGCAAACATCTGCGTTAGTCCATCTGCGCGCTGACTTTCCGCGGCCTTGCGTAAGTACTCCCGATTGAGCCGCGCCGTAGCTGGGCCAACGGCAATATGGCCGACCAGGTTTTCCACCGTCGCATCACCCAGCCACTGCCGTTGCTCGCGACTGGGGCAGTCCTCCCAGCCGTCGTGCATGCACAACTGCAGCGTATACAGGCCCGTCGCCCAGAGCCGGGTCAAGAACTCATCGGAACATCGAAAGTTGCCCCGCGGCTCGGCGTCAAAGGTCACAAAGCGACCCGCTACCTTATGCAGGGTCAGCCCATCCGGCGCGTTGCGGACCGTGATCTGCATCCAACGCGCAGCCTGCCACTCAAAGCGCTCGAACGTCTGCCTGCCGGCCCGAGCGACGTAGCGGGACAGGTGCGCATCCAGACCCAACAGTTCGTTACGCGCGATGCGAGCCGTAGCAAGAGGCCCATCTGCTGTGAACTCCCCGGGCAGTCGCTCGCAGACCGCGACGTCGACTTCTTCACCACCGGTACCGGTGAGTTCAAGATGGGGAAAGATCGTGGTGATGCGACCGAAATCCAGCAACAGGGACACGCCCTCGCCAGGCAACGTGGTGATTGAGTATCCCTCGGTCTCTCCATCGCTGAGGACGGGCGACGCAGGATCAGTGCCCAGGTCGGCAAGAAACGCTTCTTGGTACAGTTGATCCTCTACCGGAAGGTCGGCGTTAACCGCGACGCGCTTGGCCCAGACGACACGCTGCGGACTGAGCAGCGTCTCTTTCAGCGGACCTATCTCATTGGGTTTCAACACGGGAAACGGTCGTGCTTCCATGCCACCAAAGAAGGCTTCCGGGCCGCCCCCACCGGCAACAAGAGGATGTGCGTGATCCCAGTGGCCATCGTCAAAACCTGGACTAGTCCAGTCGAGGGGCTGAAGCCGGGCATCGAGCACTTCAATGCGTCCCAGGCCATGGTTCGCTGCAGGGGTATCTTCGCGCCACGCGGCGGACTGCATGCAGCGCCAACGGGTATCGCTTCGCAAGCGTCCGGCCGTGGTCTCGAGATCTGAGCAGAAAAACAGTCCGCCATCGCCGAATACCGGGCGCCAGAGTCCCTTTACCGTTTCGTACCAGGACATGTCCTCACCATAGACGCGGATCAACACGGCCAACGCGTTCTCCCCCGGCCTGAGATCGGGCGCCAGGTCGTACTCGTCATACCGTTGTGCCAACGGCGAACAGCGGGCCGGCCCCCGTCCTACGCGGCGGCCGTTGACAAACAGCTGATAGCGCCCGTCAACCGTGATCTGGGCGCAAGCGGAAGCAGGAACGGTGCGGAGCTGGAAGCTGCGTCGAAAGTAAAACCACCGATTCAACGGGTGCTCCCGCCGCTTGCCCTGCACAACGCCGCCAAACATGGCCCTGGGAACGATCGCCTGTTTCGGCGTCCAAATGAACTCCGCACTACCTCGTAACATCAGCTCCCCCATTTCTACGTCTCAGCATCTCAACGTCTTCACGTCTCAGCCGCGCAAACGACTCAGCGCAGCTTAAACGTTCTCGGTTACCTGCCCACGAAGGAAGGCATCCACGGCAGACTGAGCAGCGCGAGTCCGCTCTTCAAAGGAGCGCCCAGACACGACGAGGTAGTTTCGTTTGAATCGCTCCAACGCATCCACCAAGGACCGATGAAACGCCAACCGAGCGGATTGATCGAGGATCCGCGTACCGTCATCAACCCAGGGAACCTCGGGGTCGAGTAACAGATACAGTGGAAAACGCTGCGTTTGTGCACGGCGCCAGGCAGCGGCGTGATCCTCGCCCAGGTAAATCGGGGCGAACAGAGCAGTCGTAATGGCCTCCGTATCGGTGAAGCACAACCCGTTTGAGCCGAGCTGTGCCGCACGGATAAGCTGATCCTGCATCGTCAGAATGGCATCGAAGTCTGACGCGTTCAGCGCTTCGTGAGCCTCGCTGATCGTTCGCCCCCACTCCGGAGCAAAGCGCGTGCCGTAGTGCTCCGCTAAGGCCTTGACCAGCACCGACTTGCCAGTGGACTCGGCACCAACAACGGCAACGGTTACTGCGACATCGGGCTTAGCCACATCGCATACGTAGTGGAAATTCGACCGCAGATCCGCGCGGATGCGGCTCGCCGAAATCGGTACTACGGAACGATCTGGATCCACGGGAAACCAACGGGCGCCAATTCTGCGCGCAATGGCTTCACCGTATCGATCAGAGGTGAACACCTGATCGATGCCTTCGAGATGAGGCTTGTTTTGGTCCAGCCATTGCCGCCAGAACCGTTCATTCGTAATCGTCCCCAGCGGGTCTTTCGCAAAGCCGGAATCAGCAATACTGTCGCGTACGACATGTACGACTGCGTGCGAATCGCGGCTGACACCGGCCATGAGGTCCAAAACCCACCGTCGGCGCTGTTCGAAGGAATACGGATCTTCAGATGTAACACCGATCAATACAGTGAGCTCAGTGCAATGCGCTGCAGCGGCATGCAGCAGGAGCGCATGACCCTCGTGCAGCGGCGAGAATTTCCCCAGTGTCAGGCCCCGGCTAAGGGACATTTGAAGTGGTCGCGACCGATTGATTTCGGTAGTCGGCGTACCAACGGGAAAAACCCAATACCGCCAGCGCGAGGAACACGACGTAGAGGCCCGCAGTGACGTACAGGCCTTTCAGGTAATAGACCGGCACGGCGATAAGATCCAAGAGAATCCAGAGCACCCAGTTCTCCAAGATTTTCTTGAGCATGAGTACGCTCGCACCGACACTCATGGTCGTCGTCAACGCATCGGCGTAGGGGAAGCTGGCGTCCGTGTTCGCCGCCATGTACGCGCCCAGCGCCCAGGCCGCCGCGCCGATGGCGATAACAAGCAGTGGCCAGAATCGCAGCGGCAGAAGCACGACCGCCATGCTGTCGGGGGTAACAGACGCAGTTTCTGATCCCAGCGTCCGTCCGTACTTCCAGAGCAGGAAGCCGACGATCTGGAGCGGCGCGTAGAAGACCCACTGCAGAAGCATGTCGGAATAGAGCTTGAACTCACGGAACAGAAACCCGAACAGCACCACGCCGGCCAGGCCAAACCAGTAGTTGCTGAGCCGCTGCTGTCCGAGCAGATAGACATTCGCCATCAACAGCAGGGTAGCGACGAGCTCGAGCTTGCCCAGAGGCCCCGCGAAATAGTCGGCAATCGCCTCAAGCATGGATTCGAATCAGTGGGCCGGGGCGCGTCAGGATAGCAAACTCGCGCCCACCGCAACGATCCCGCTGGGACCTCTGTGTTAGGGGTCGACGGGCACGATAGGCAGTACGATGTGCGACGCGGCTTCCGCCTTCATATGGAGCGTTTGGGTCGCGACCTCGAGGGTACTGCTCTTGGCAAAGGGAGCGCCGGTGTTGAGGTTCCGGGCCAGCCTCGGGAAGTTGCTGCTCGTTATGTCGACCCGGATTCGATCCCCGGCATCGAAGCGGTAACTCGTCGCCCACAGATCGATATCAAAGCGGGTCACTTCGCCCGGCGTGAGCATGACCTCTTTGTCGAAGCCTTCTCTGAATCGAGCGCGCAGAACACCGTCGACAAGGTTGAAGGCTCGACCGTCCGGCTTCACCACCGACAGCTTCGCCATGAAATCCGTATCCCTCGCCGTCGACGCGGCGTACAGAATGGCCCGGATCGGCCCGGTCACCTCTGTCGGCGTTTCAAGCGGTGTCGAAACAAACCGCAGCACGTCCTTACGATCATCCAACGGTGCCTGATCGAAGGGACCACGCAGCGCCGGACGCATGATGTTGCCGCCAAGCGTGGGAACCGGATCGGCCGGATCGTAGCGGTAAGTCATCGGTTTGCCGGTGGGTTCAGGCAGTTGAGGCGCCAGCCCGCCGCCCGGCTGGAGGTACCAGCGTTCGTAGCGGGTTCGAGCCAACGGCCACTCCTGCTCGTCTCGCCAGACGTTGGCCCCCATGACGAACAGGCGCACCGGCGCCATTTCGAGCAGCGGTTCGCCCTTCAGCCAGTGATCAAACCAGGCAAGCTGGAGCGCCTCTGCATCAATACGCGAGTCTGGACCGAAGTCGACCTGCCCGGTGGTCGTTGACCGGTTCCACCCGTGCGGCCAGGGACCGATAATGAGTCGCTGTCCATTACGAGCCTCTTCCGTCAGCGCATTTTCGCGCATGGTGTTGTAGCTGCCAATCGTGCTCCGCAGAAACACGTCGTACCAACCACCGATGTTCAGCGCCGGCACCCGCATCTCGTCGGCACGATCCTCGAGATTCAAAGGGCGCCAATAGGCGTCATAGGTCGGGTGGGCGAGCCAGTCTTGAAAGTGACGCACGTTAAAGCCGAGGCTCGGGCCGAGCGTTTCCAGCGGCAGATGGCCGACCTGCTCCTCCCAGACGATGGGGAATCCCGCCGAGACACGGTAAGCCGCCGGTCCCATACCCCAGCCAGCCCGGGACAGCAGCGAGAACGCACCTCCGGGGTAGGCAACATCGCGGTAGTAGTTGCCCGGACTGACCGCCGGCACGATGGCGGCTAGCGCCGGGCTCGCGTTCAGCGCCGCGAGCCACTGCACTGACGCCAGGTAGGACGAACCAAACATGCCGACCTTCCCCGTCGACCAGGGTTGGTCAGCAATCCAGTCAATCGTGTCGCCGCCGTCGTTGATCTCCTGAAAATAGGGATACCAGGCACCGTCCGAGTCCGCCCGACCACGCACGCTCTGAAACACGAACGCGTAGCCGTTGGCCGTGGCCCAGCGCGCATAGCGTTGCCGCACTTCCGACGTGCCGTTGGTGTACATGTCTCGAACGAGCAGCGTCGGGTAGGGCCCCTCGTCGCCAGGCAGGTAGAGATCGGTTGCTAGCCGTACCCCGTCGCGCATCGGCACGCCGATGTGGTACTGGATCTGAACGCCCTTAGGAAAGGCGGGTCCCTCGGCGGCCTGGCCAGCACCGACCATATAAAGCGACAGGGCGACCACCCACGCCGAACGGCGCACCCGTTTTAGTACCTGCATCGAACCTCCGGATTATGAGCGCTGGCTGTTTGATCGAGCGCAATGGTAGCGCCGTGGGTACGGAGCGGCTATCGCGGCGTATTGGACTTCGCTGCCTGCTCCCGGTCCGTCGCAACGTACGCCCAGGCATTCCAGACACCGGCCTCCAGGATTTTGTCAAAAATCTTCTGAGCGGTCGCTTCGTCGCCCTGAGTCAGATACCAGTTGGCAACGCCGTAACCGAGGGTGATGTCCAAGCCATTCCAGCTGTCCTTGTCCACGTCCACAAGCTCCTTGGGATCGCCTTGCCCCTTGTACAACATAACTCGACGGTAGTACGCATACTGAGGAGGAACATCGACGTCGTCCGGTACATAGCTAAGCGCCGCGGCGGCGGCCTTCTCGTTACCCGCTTTACGATAAGCGTTCCAAAGCCAGTCGACGGCCCCAACCAACATCGTGTCTGCCATGGCAGTCTTTACGCACCGCTCATAGCCCGCTGCTGCACGCTCATAGGATCCGTTTAGGTAGTGGTACAGGGCAATGTGGTACCAGACCCAGTGCTCATAGGTACCAAAGGCCGCGCCATTAAGGCGGTATTGAATGACGTCCCGATGTTCGTCTCCAATCAACTCCACCGCGCGCTCGAGATCAACGATGGCTTTGTCGAGCTCTCTTACGTTGATGTAGCGATGCCCCCGGTGGCGAAGCAGCTTGAAGGAATCCGGATACTCGCTCAGTCCACGGGTGTAGACATCAATCGCATCCTGGAAACGCCCCACCTCGATGTACAAGTAGCCCAATCGGATGTACGCATCTTCGGACTTGGGGCTGGCTGCTTCTAGGGTTGCAATTTGCTCGTAGACGTCGGCTCGCTTGTCCACAGGGATCTCATAGCGATAGAGCGGCTTGCCCGCAAACGATGTCGCCTCAACGACTCGACCACGCGAATCGGCGGCTAACGCGTCGTTTGGCAGGACAAAGACTAGTGCGATCAGGAGACACTTCTTTAGGTCGTTCATAAAATCACTCATTCGAAATAAACTCGGCGGAACTCGACGGCCACCGCCGTCACGGCGACCGTGGCCTGGTCGATCTGGACGATCTGGTCGAAACGCAACGGATCGATTACCAGGTCAGCTCGGCACGCGCGTACCAAAACCCACCAGTAAATCCGAAAGGAGAGTTTCCGTCGTATTGCCCGCCACCGAACACCCCTTCTGAGCGAACTTCATCGGGGTACGTGTTGAAGATGTTACTTGCACCTGCCGTTAACAGGATTCCGTTGTCCAGCGAGTAGCGGGTCTCAAGGTCGACGATCCATTCTTCATCGTTGTTGGTGTCAGCGGCCGGATTGTTGCTCACGTTGTCGAACGCGCCGAACTGCGTCGCCCGCAGCGTAACCCCAACGCGACCGATGTCGTAGATTCCAGAGAAAACCGCTTTCGTACCTGGAATTTCTCGTGTGTACGTCCCCAATCGGGCTCGGTCAAACTGCTGGAGCGGCGTTCCGTCTGCCAGCACCAGACCGGAAAGTTCTGGAGGATTGTCACCAATCCGATCGATGTCGACATCGTTGTAGTTAAACGCACCACTCAGCGTGAAATCGCCGACGTCCGTGTCACGCCGATAGGTCAGCACGAGGTCAATGCCCTGGCTTGAGGTATCGATCGAGTTGGTAAAGTAGTTGACCCCCTGGACCGAAGCATCAACACCTGCCGCATCAAGGAGGGCACTCACTTCGCCACCAATCGTTCCACCGCCGAGCGCGGCCGTACCGTCGCCGCGGTTGAACTGGCTAGAAAGCACGATGCGATCCTCAAGATCGATCTGATAGGCGTCCAACGTCACAGTCAGCCCAAACCCAGGGGTAAGCGTAACCCCGGCGCTGAAATTTACCGAAGTCTCCGGCTGCAGCGGCGATGCACCAAGCGCCGCCGCGGCGGGATCGCTTGGTGGCAACGTCTGTCTCAGCACGATGGACTCTGCGACACCATCGTTATCAAGATCAACGAACTGGCCACGCGTACCACGGAATCCGAGCTGCTGAATACCGGGCGCCCGAAATCCGGTGTTAAACGACGCTCGAATTCCGAGCCACGGCGTTGGGTCCCAGCGTCCTGCCAACTTGAAGATGGACTCCTCACCGAAGTCACTGTAGTCCTCGTATCGCGCGGCGGCGGAAAGAAACAAGTCTTCCGTCATCTGCAGGCCCAGCTCTCCGTAGAGACCAACGTTGTGCCGGGTTTCTTCGTTAACGTCTTCCGGCCCAAACGCTGGAAAGCCCTGCGCACCTCGGGGGTCGTTGGGTAGGACGATGTCCGGGCCATCGTAGGTAATCGTTCCCTTTGGATCACCCTCACGAATTTCGAACGACTCCCGTCGATACTGTGCGCCAAAAGAGACCTGCAGATCGCCGAACGCGGTTGGAACACCACGGGTAAAGTCAGCCTGTAGTACATCCTCTTCCGTTTGGAAGGCGCCGAGGTAGAACGACGTGGGACTGAACTCACCAAGGCTCGCATTGGCCCCACGTGTGTTGAACCAATCCGCCTCATTGGTACCCGTACTTGCCGAGACATCCCAGTCAAAACCTGCCGTGGTGCCGCGCACACCCACAACGACCTCAAAATCTTCCTCTTGAATCTCCTCAACCGGAATGAAACCGTTCGGATACAGCTCACCGTTGTTCCTCAGGTCGCGAGGACGACGATAGGTGAAAAACAGGGTCGAGGAACGATTCGCATAGGTAGCAAACCCATAGAGTTCAACCTCACCAAAGTTGTACCCGGTGTTAATCGATGCGGAGTAAAAATCAGTCGGATAGTTGCCGTAATTTCTCACTAAACGATTGACCAAAGACTCTCGAGGATCGACGGAGAACGTCCCATCTCCGTTGTCCACATCAGGGAAGAAGCGGAAACCAGAACCTGGCTCGGTGGGCACCGGCACCGGGTTGGCACGCTCAGAGCCTTTGCGATCGCGAAAATCGAGGGAAAGGTTCAGGAATCCGGAATCGCCGAGGGAAAAGCCACCGTTGATTCCTGCGTTGGTAAAGTCACCGTCGCCGCGGTCGAAGTTCTGACCTGTTGCGGCAAAGAATCGCCCACCTTCGGCGTCTTCTTTAAGAATGATGTTTATCACACCTGCGATCGCATCCGAACCGTACTGTGCTGCCGCACCGTCCCTCAGCACTTCGATGCGCTCAATTGCCGAGTTTGGAATCATATTAAGATCGACGCCGGCCGAGCCGCTAAAGAGGCCTGTGCTGGTGTTTATGAGCGACGTCTTGTGTCGCCGTTTTCCGTTGACCAACACGAGCGTCTGATCGGGGTTAAGGCCGCGCAAACCGGCTGAGGCGATAAACGTCGCCGTTCCACCTCCGGCGCGCTGAGGGAAATTCAACGACGGAACGAGGTAACGCAGCTGCTGGAATAGCCCGCCGGGCTGGGGCACCTGGTCAAGGATCTCTTCTGAGAACACATCGATCGGAATCGGGCTGTCGATTACAGATCTTGGCTTGCCGCGCACCCCAGTTACGACAAGACTCTCAATGAATTCGTTGTCCGCCTCTTCAGCAGCGGTCGCCCCCGGCGAAACCGAAGCGCTTGCTCCGATTATCAATCCCGCTAAACCCGCCAGCACTCCCCGGCGCGGGTTTCTATGTGTTTGGTCCATAGGTATGTCACTCGCTTGTCTCGCTTGTACGGATTCTGGAGTGATTACGATGACGCCATTGCTGGTCAGACGACCGGATAACCCAGTTCCTCGCAGGAGCACCGACAGAGCACGCTCGAGGTCTAATTCACCAACGACGCGGTTTGGCATCTTCCGCGCAGCCAGGTCATAGGGATAGAGGACGTTAACATCTGCTACCCTGGCGACGGCCTCAAGGGCAGCACCAAGGGTAGATTCAGCAATGTCGAAACGGTACTTAGGATCTTCGCCCTGTTTTGCCGTCGCAGTTCCAGCGGTGCACAACACCCCTAGAACGAGCAATCTCATGATCACTGTTCAGAAAGCCTTCTTTATGAGCAGTCGATGCACTGATACTGCACGGCGATTTAGACTGCTCAATAATGAAGAGTCTGCTGACAGTAAAATCCTCAGTTCCCGCTTAATTTTTTTCACGTTCGGCCGGATTTAGGCGAATCCGGCCATCGGGGAGATGCGTGACTCTTACGTTGAAGGAGAGCTCGAGGGCCTCGAACAGCGCATCAGTTTCTCCAACGCGAAAATAGCCACCAATGGGGAGCGCCTCGAGTTCTGAGTCGGCGATTTCTATGGAGATGTCGGTGTAGCGACTCACGTCCGCGACGACGTCGCCAAGCGGTTCGCCCGCAAAGACAAGTACGCCCTCTCGCCACGCGAGCTTTCGGTTGATCTCGGCGGCTGACTCAACGGTCACCTTGCGCTCGCCTCGCGAAAAGAGGCCAGAATTCCCAGCGGACAACTCAGCGCGTGCGTCCGTGCTCTTCCCAATCACCTTCGCATCGCCAGCTGACGACCGTCGCGGGTCAACGGCCACCCGCCCTTCAGAGACAGTCACTTCGAGTGCGTCGTGGCTAAGCAATCGGGTTGCAAATGCGGTTCCTAACGCTTCTACAGAACCTGCCGAGGACTGCACCGAAAACGGCTTCTGTGCATCATGAGCAACGTCAAAGAACGCTTCTCCGCGCAGCAGCCGGACGGTTCGCAACCGATCGTCCTGCGTGAAGGAGATGGCCGTTGCCGTGTTCAGTTGGGCTACCGTACCGTCAGGCAGTCGCACCGTGCGCCGTTCACCCAGCGCCGAAACGTAGTCGCGAGGACCCGAGTCTGCACCGTTTTCAGGCGATGTCAGGCTCAACCAAATAGAACAGGTGATGAATGCAACGGCCGCAGCAATGGCACCGCGATAGCGAAGCCATCGACGGCGGGATGGCTGTTCTCGCTCAACAGCGTCGGCAATGTCGTAAAGCTCTTCAAGAATTTCGGCTTCATCCCAAAGCGAGGTCAGACGTTCGAACGCAGCTTGGTTCAAGTCACTTGCAGCTAACCAGCGGCTGAACGCGCGCTGATCAGCAGGATCCAGTTCACCCTCGGAATGTCGCACAACCCAAAGCGCTGCCTGCTGCTCTATCTCATCTCGATCCGGGAAGCTCACGACTTTGTGCTTCTGCTCTGTCATCATCTCTCTCGCTTTCGAGTCTGCTGCGACGCAGGCTTCGCGGGCTTTTTCGGCTTGCCACCCAGCTCATCGGGACCATAGCCCTTCTTCGACATCTGCTCGTGGCATCGCGCCAGCCCTAGTGCAACGTGCTTTTCAGCCGCACTGACGGAGATATCCATGCGATTCGCAATCTGTTTGAATGTCAGACCGTCGACTCGTCGCAGCAAAAAAGCCTGTCGGCACTTTGGCGGAAGCTGCGCAACGGCCTCCGCAAACACCCTCAATTTGCGTCGGCTGTTTACGATGTCTTCGGTATCTTCACTCTCTCTGTGCACTAAGAGTGTCGACTCCTCGAAATCCGCAGTTTCATCTATCGGACCGCCTCTGCTTCGCTTCAATTCGGCAAGGGCCGTGTTCCGAGCGATCTGGAACAAGAAGGCCTTTGGATTCTCGACGCGGCGCTTCAGCTCAGCGGAGAAGGCTCGCAAGAACGACTCCTGAAGCAGCTCGTCCGCGTCTTGAGCCGGCCCCGAGTGTCGACGAATTACGCGACGAAGCGCGTCTTTGTGTTTCGTAAATGCACGGAATATTTCCGACATGAGCACTTCCGTTTTGGAGCAACGTGACTCAGTGGTTACTGCCTCTGACTCATCCGGCTAGGATCACTTACCTCCGCGCAACACATCGACCGCTGCGCAACTGCTACCCAAGCCCAGCTTCGCACCGTTGTCACTGCGGCAACGCCGAACCCGGAGTCCAAGGCGCCCCGGCTTCATCCAACGCCGCTTTCAGCGCCGGAACAGACTGCTTCCGCAGGGTCGCTATGCGCGCTTCAACAGCACCCAAGGCGTCTTCCGCGTAGCTGAGTGACCTCTGCTGGGTGTTCGTTGGTCCCCCAGTCGTGTTACGACTACCGGACACCAGCGTGCTGATCCGGGACGCGACACTCACGGGTACCGCGTTGCCGAAGTCGTTCGCCGCCTTGACTCCGTTGAGCTGCTCATCAAGCGTGTGGAGCGCGTTGTTCAGCGTGCTCCATTGATCGTCCAGCGCCGTGGATCCCCGTCTCGCCCGTTGGAGTGCGTGGTAAAGCAGATCCACACGGTCTTTGAGCTCGAGTAGCATCTGAGCGGCGGCCGTGGATCTACGCTGCAACGCGGCGGTTCGCTCACGAAACTCGAACGCCGCAGCATCGGCATCATCCGTTTCTTTAGGCTGCCGAAGCGGAAGCACATCAAAGGGTTGCGCAGCGGCAAGCTCCGTTGTGACGCCGTTCACCCGTTGCGACAGCGTAACCGTATAGTCGCCGGGCATGACCAGCTGGCCCGCAGGCTCATCATCAGGCAACGGGCGCTCTTGCGGATCAAACGCGATGGCGTTGACTGGCGGGTACCGCAGATCCCATGCGAGCCGGTGTATACCCTTGGTCGTTGGGCCTGAAAGACGACGCACGGTTTCACCGTCGCCATTGCGAATGGTTAGGAAAACCTTCGGCGTCTCTTCGCGCCGCTCCTGCTCAGCAACATCAAAACCCGGATGCGGCGTAGATTCCCCGCGGGCGATGCTCGCCTTTTCCGCCTCTTGCCGCACTTCTGCACCGGTTCGCAAACTGTCTTTCAGATAGTAGGTAAACACAGCTCCAAAGGGCGGATTCGGTGCGCGAAAAAATCCGTGCCCCTGGGTTGCGCCTTCGGAAAACCCGAGCGGGTGGCGTTCGATGTACCACCAGGCTCTACGGGTGGGAAACAGCAGTGCGGGTTGCTTAACGCTTTCTGGCGTCAGGGCACGCAGCGGCGTGTAGTCATCCAGGATAAAGATGCCGCGACCAAAGGACGCCGCGACCAGGTCCTGCTCACGCCGTTGGATGGTCACATCGCGGAAGGAAATCGTCGGCACGTCGCCTTGGAGTTCAACCCAATCCTTACCGCCGTCGACGGTGAAAAACAGACCGAACTCCGTCGCAGCAAACAGCAGCTCCGGCTTCACGTGATCCTGGACAATGCGCCACACGAGATGGCGATCGGGAAGATCGCCGGCGATGCTCACAAAGGTCTTGCCACCATCGGTGCTCTTCAGCAGGTACGGCGAGAAGTCTCCTCCCTTGTGATTGTCGAGCGCCAGATACAGGGTTTGGGCATCAAACAGGTCGGCACGGATGTCGTTCACAAACGCCGTGGCGGGCACACCGGGAAGATCACCGACCTCTACTCGACTCCAGCTCTTGCCACCGTCGGTCGTCGTTTGAACTAAGCCATCGTCGGTACCGACATAAAGTCTGTCTGGATCCAGCGGTGACTCCGCAATCGACGTGATGGTGTTGTACTGCGACATGGCATACAGATCCCAGGGCGCCTCAATCGACCACAGGCGGCCCATGACCGGCAACCGTTCGCGAACCTCGTTGCGCGTGAGGTCCCCAGAGACCGCAGTCCAGCTGTTGCCCCGATCGTCGGAACGCCAGAGCCGTTGCGATGCGAAGTAGAGCCGCTTTGGATCGTGCTGGCTGACCAGTATCGGACTGTCCCAGTTGAAGCGCTCTGGCGGTTCATCGGGAGCCGCTTCCGGTTTGATCCGGATGAACTCGCCCGTCGTCCGATCGACGCGCACCAGATTTCCTTCCTGCCACTCGGCGTACATGATGTCTGGATTGCCGGGTTCGACCGCCGACTGGTGACCGTCGGCGTACAGCGTGATGAACCAATCCGAGTTTCGAATTCCGTGGCGGTTGTCGGTGCGCGAGGGCGCCCCCTGTGAATTGTTGTCCTGCGTCCCGCCGTACACTTGATAGAACGGCTCAAGATCATCAGCCGCGACCTTGTAGAACTGAGTAACGGGAAGATTGGCGAGAAACCGCCAACTCGTTTCGTTGTCGTAGCTCTCGTACAGGCCGCCATCGGAGCCAACCAGCAGATAGTCTGGATCATCTGGCCGGAACGCGATCGCATGGTCATCCCCGTGCTTGTACTCGTTGTTGATCGGCCGCCACGTCTCACCGCCATCGTCCGAAACCTGCGTCCGGTTGTTCATCAGATAGAGACGGTCAAACCGATGGGGACTCGCAAACAGCTCCTGATAATAGTGCGGTCCCGTCCCACCGCTCACCTGATCGGAACGCTTTTCCCAGGACGCACCACCGTTGGTGGAGCGCCACACACCGCCGGTACGGTTGTCGAGCTCGATGGCCGCGTAGAGTACTTCGGCGCGCTGGGGCGACATCGCCAGGCCAATCTTTCCGACGTTTACGTCTTTCGGTAGCCCCGTCGACAGCAGCTCCCAGGACTCACCACCATCGCTTGATCGATAGATCCCGGATTCCGGTCCGCCACCGACATAGGCGGCCACGGTTCGATGGTGTTGCCACAGCGCGGCGTACAGCCGATCCGGGTTGTTCGGATCGATTAACAGATCCGTCGCACCGGTCCACGGGCCCTTCTTCAGCACCAACCGCCAGTTTTTGCCACCATCCGTAGTCTTGAACACGCCGCGCTCGCCCCCCTTCGACCAGAGCGGACCCTGAGCGGCTACCCAGACGGTGTTTGGGTCCTCCGGATGAATCAGGATCTTTGCGATGTGTTCGGACTTCGAAAGGCCTCGGTGTTGCCAGGTGTCACCACCATCACTCGAGTGATACACACCGTCGCCAAAGCCAACGTGTCGTCCGCCAACGTCTTCGCCGGTACCCACCCAAAGGCTTGCACTGTTGTGCGGATCGAGCGCCAGAGTTCCGATGGAGTACGACGCTTCTTTATCGAACAACGGCTTCCAGGTCGTCCCCGCGTTGTCCGTACGCCAGACACCGCCAGAGCCCACGGCCACAAACCAGGTTGCAGGATCGTCGGGCTGGATTTCTATGTGGGAGATCCGTCCGGACATGAGCGCCGGACCGATGTTCCTGAGCGCCAGCCCGGTGAAGGTGTCCTCCGACCAAAGTTCGTCGGATTCCGAAGCCTCTTCAGCAAGCGTGCTGCTGCACCAAGCGCACGCGATCAGTAGGGTCGGCGCTGCGACGCGACGAAGCCATAGAATCATTCCGAAATCATCAAACACGGCGGATCCTCAGTAAAAAAGACAGCGACAAAACAGTGACGAAAAGAGAATGCCAGGTCAGTAGTGACCCAAGATCGAAGAAAATCAGACGCAAGCACACGCAAGTTCGTGAACACCTAACGTGACTACGCGCAAAAGGCTTTGTCAAATCGGTCTCCTGCAGGACCGGCTGCTGAGCGCCGAGATTCAGGAGTTCTTGCGTTTTGAACCGCAATACAGCCGATAGGCCAAGTACAGCGGAATGAGCATGAGCAAACCAAATGCGTTGGCAAAGATGCTGTAGATCACGATGCCGACCAGGAAGCCGATCGCGAACGCGACCTGTACCTTGGGCTCGAGCTTAATGTTCCACAGTTTAAATTCCATATTGGCCGCTCGGGACTCATCAAAACGGAGATCCAAAGGCTAACGGAGATTCCGCCGGTGCAGTAGCCTTGGGGTCTAACCCGTTGGTGAAGCGACGAGAGAGCCCTCATGCACAGTTTTCGAGCTCCGCGCGCCAAACAACCGGAATCGCTCGGCAAGCAGTGCCATCGTTCGCCCGATCGACTCCGGCAGCGCTGCCTCGTCGCGTTCATCGCTTTACTGCTCGCGAGCTGCACTACGCAAGAACCACCGGCCGTCGATCCGACCTCCACGCGATACAACGTCCTCCTCGTTGTCTTCGAGGACCTGAGCCCGCGGATCGGAGCCTACGGTGACCCGGTAGCCCACACGCCGGTCCTCGATGCCCTCACCCAAGAGTCCGTCCGCTACACCCGGGTCTTCACCACCGCCGGTGTCTGCGCCCCGAGCCGCTCAGCGTTGATCACCGGCGTCCACCAGCAAACGCTCGGCACCCAGCACATGCGCACCCGATCACCGGTGCCCGGCCTCCGAGGCGGTGGACCGATCGAGTACGACGCGGTTCCACCGCCCACCGTACGCGCGTTCCCCGAGCTGCTGCGCGCTGCCGGGTACTACACGAGCAACAACGGTAAGACGGACTATCAGTTCGGTACACCTTTTCTAATCTGGGACGATGCGGCGGCACCGCACCCCTGGCGCGGTCGCCCGACAGGTCAGCCGTTCTTCGCCATGGTCAACATCATGACCACGCACGAGAGCCACCTCTGGCCAACAGAGGGGCAGTCGGACAATCGATTGGTCGAGTTCATTCGCGAACGAAATCAGCGAGAGCTTAAGGACAAGCAGGAACGGACGGACCCGGCCCGCGTGACCGTGCCGCCCTACCTGCCCGATACCCCCGCGGTCCGAGCGGACATCGCCCGGCAGTACGACAATCTGAGCTTCGCCGAGGGACAACTCGCCACGCTTCTTCAAGACCTCAAAGCCGATGGTCTCGAGGCGGAGACGCTGGTGATCGTTACCACCGACCATGGCGATGGCCTCCCGCGCATGAAACGTTCGCTCTACGACAGTGGGCTGCACGTACCCATGCTGGTGCGGTTCCCTGATCGACGTGGCGCCGGCCAGGTCGACGACCAGCTCGTAAGCTTTGTCGATCTCGCGCCGACGATTCTCAGCTACGCAGAGCAACCGGTGCCGTCGTTTGTGCAGGGACAGGTGGTCTTTGGTACCGACTCAGCAGCTCGCCGTAGCTACGTGTACGCGGCCATGGATCGTCACGACGAAGTGCCCGACCGGCTCCGCGCAGCCCGCGACGAACGCTACAAGTACATCCGAAATTTCAAACCCCAGGCGCCCTTTTTCAGACCGCTCAGCTTTCGAGATCAGATGCCGACGATGCAGGCGATCTGGCGCGCGCACGCCGCGGGCACGGCACCACCGGCGCTCGCCGCGCTGCTAAGCCCGAACCGCCCAGCGGAAGAGCTTTACGACCTGCAGACCGATCCCCATGAGGTCATCAATCTCGCGAAGGACCCACAACACCACGAGACGCTGATAAGACTGCGCGCGGCTTACGACGCGTTCGCTGCCCGCGCGGGTGACGCATCAGAACAGCCGGAGGCAAAGATGATCGCGCGCATGTGGCCCGGCATGGAACAGCCGGTGACGGCAGCACCGGTCGTAGACGTCCGCGCAGGACGCGTGCATCTCACGTCGCCGACACCGGGTGCGGCGATCGGGTACCGTTTCTCCGGGCAACAGAACTGGCGCGTGTACACCCAGCCACTCGTGCTTGCCGAGGAGAGCCCGGGGCAGGAATCAACCGTGCTGGAAGCCCAAGCAGAACGCTATGGGTACGAGCGGAGCGCCGTGGTCTCGGTCCCGTTCTAAGCGAGCCGCGCGCTAGTCTGCGGAGGCGATCGACGCAGCGCCGAGCACTCGAATCACACCGGCTACAAGCGCTTCGATGCCGTCGTTCCCCCGCGGCGTAAACCCGAGCCGGACGACGACCAGCTCCGCCGACGGCACCATGATCACTGCTTGCCCCTGGTAGCCGTCCATCGCGTAGGCATCCGTCGGTAGCGACGGAAACACGCGCGCTGTGACCGGATCCGTCGGATCCTGATTCAACCAGAAATGCGCGCCATAGTTATTGGCCGGGTTCGCGGGTGCCGGGGTGGTCAGATAACTGAGCCAGGCTGGAGGCAGCAGCTGTTCGTTTTGCCAACGCCCATCCGCGAGACACAACCAGCCCAAACGAGCCCAGTCCCGGGCGCTCGCGTACATATAAGAAGAGCCGACAAAGGTCCCGGACGCATCGACTTCCATAACAGCCGTTCGGATGCCGAGCGGCTGAAACAACCGTCGCTGGGCAAAGGCATAGGCATCCTGTGCCGTGCCACCGGCAGCGCGGCGGACGATGCCCGCGACAATATTGCTGGTACCCGACGAGTAGGCCCAGGTTGTTCCCTCCGCTGACGTCAGAGGCATACGGGCGGCAAACGCACCCATATCGGACTCCCCGGAGAGCATCTGCGTGACATCGCTGCCCGGCCCGTAGGTTTCGTTGAATGCAAGACCGCTACTCATGCGCAGCAGCTGATCGAGGGTAATGCGGGCACGAGGATCCGACGCCTCATCCTGCCATTCGGGTACCGGCGCGGGTTCGGAGACGTCGAGCAGACCATCCTTAACCAGCAAACTGACGAGCAGGCCGGTCACACTCTTGGTCATCGACCAGCCCAGGAGCGGTGTCTCAGGCCCCACACCGTCCGCGTAACGCTCGGCAATAAGCTGTCCTCGGTGGACGATCGCAACGGCCTTGGTGTTTCTCGGTCGGGCTGGGTCCGTTTCCTCGAACGCGGCAGCAAGGAGTGCATCCAGTTCTTCTCGTACCACTGGCGTCAGCGACGCGATGGGCCACTCGTCGGCCGTAGTCCGCTCCGGCGCTTGAACCGCCTCAATCTGCGGCGCCGCCGCGTTGCTGCCCGACGGCAACAGGGTGCATCCAAGCATTGGGGAATACTGCGCAACACGAGGGAACAGGCCGAAGAGTCGGGTCCTGACCTGCTGCGCATCGGTGTCCACCTCATAAGACACGCGGCCGAGCAGCGGTGAGGCACCGATGAGCGCTTGGTCAACGACGAGTTGCGGATCAAAGCCACTCAAGAAATGCCCAGAGCAGATGTTTTTCGCGGCATAGCCACTGCCGGCGTTGACGATCGGCGCCCACCGGGCGCCGGTGTAGCCGAGGGCGACCAGGGCGATCCCCAAAAGCATCCACAGCAGCAGCCGGCCGGCGCTTCGCCGACCCAGTGTCCGACCCCTCATGACGTGCCCCCGCTCCTTGCCGTACTCCGAATCGTTGCGCCAGTTTGCCTGGCCCGGCGTCGCCGATCGACACATAGCAATTCGATCGCGACCGGCCTAGGGTGGGCACAGACGATGCCGAGACGCGACTCATGATCCCACGAACACACCTCACCTATGCGCTGTACCTCCTCGCAGCCCTCGGGCTTGCGGCTTGCACCAAACCGGCGGCGGAGGCAGCCGAGCCAGCGTTCAACCTTCCGGAACTTACCGGTGCAACGCCCTGGACCGATGCCGCGCTGCAGGACGATGCGGACGACTTTCACTTCGTCGTCGTATCGGACCGAACCTGTTGCGCGCGACCCGGCGTATTCGCGTCGGCCATGCCGAAAGTCAACCTGGTCTCCCCGGCATTCGTCGTCAGTGTTGGTGATCTCATTGAAGGCTATACCGAGAACCCCGCACAGCTCACCCGCGAGTGGAACGAGATCGAGAGCTATGTCGGCGCGCTGGACGCTCCGTTCTTCTATACCCCCGGCAACCACGACATGAACAACGCCGTCATGGCCGAAGAGTGGCAGCGTCGTTTTGGCCCGAGCTACTACCACTTCGAGTACAAAGACGTGCTGTTCGTCGTGCTGAACTCAGAACTCTTCGGGATGGTGGGCGCACCGCAGACACCGGTCCCCGGCCCCTGGAAGCAGGCGGAGCAGATGGACTTCATCCGCTCGGTTCTGTCGCAAAACACCGATGCCCGCTGGACCATCGTGCTGCTGCACCAACCGCTCTGGACCGCTCGAACGATCAACCCCGACTGGCTTGAAATCGAGGGACTGCTTGGCGAGCGCAACTACACCGTCTTTGCCGGGCACTATCATCAGTACAGCCGCGAGGTTCGCAACAATCGGAACTTCATCACCCTGGCAACCACCGGCGGCGGCAGTGGACTGCGCGGCACCGCCTACGGCGAGTTCGACCACGTGGCCTGGGTGACCATGCGATCCGACGGACCGACGATTGCAAACCTGCTGCTCGACGGCATTCAGGATGTCGACGTCTCCAACCCAGAGCTGTTGGGTGCGTTAAACGCCATTTCTTCCGCCGTGACCCTCGAAACGGAGCTCGGCACCACGCAGGACTTCACCGGTGCAGCGCTAACGGTCGAGTTCGTGAACCCGACCGATGCCCCCCTCACCGTTTCACCGGAGCTGGCCCGGAAAACCAATTTCGAGATTGCAGGCCTCGAACCGCTGACCCTGGGGGCCGGAGAGCGGCGCGCACTGGACCTCCGGCTAACGGTCGATTCGCCCACGCCCTACGCGGAGCTGGTGACCGCCGCTGTTCGCTGGACCGTCACCGGCACCATCGGCCCGCGGCCCGTGCAGTTTCCGATCACCAAACCGGTGCTGCCGCGGACGCGTCTCGCCATCCCGCCCGTGGGTCCCGTGACCGTCGATGGCTCACTGGACGAATGGGGCGCGCTACGCTTCAAGGTCGCGCGTCAAGGCGACATTTTGTCGGCGGATCTCGCGCCAGAGGATGCATCCTTCGCCTTTGATGTTCGTGAGGGGGAAGACCAGTTATACGTCGCCGTGGACGTGACCGACGACGACGTTCAGCTGCACGAAGACCTCGTGCCGCGGGCACAGGATTCGATCCGTCTCTTCATTGACCCTCGCAGTGCTGCCGCACGGAACCGCAAGATGGGCGCCGGTGAAGCCCTTATGGGCGGCGACATGGCGGCACAGATCGGCACCATCGTTGCGACCGGCGCGACCATGGACGACGAGCTGCTGAGTTTCGTGCAAACCACAAACCAGGCCATAGAGTACCGGGTCGTCCCCGGGGATCACGGCTACCGAGCCGAGTTCGCCATTCCCCTGGCACTCATACGCGAGCGTGCCCGGGCGGAAGACCCAGCGCTTGAGGATTGGACGGAAGCGCGGGTTTCCGTCGGCATCTACGACCTCGATACTGGGGAACACGTCCCGACGCCCTTGTTTTGGCAGCCCTACCCCTACGGCGAGGCCAGCTTGCCGGATACGGAGCTGTTCGTGCGCACCACCGCACCCTGAACAGCGAAGCAAACATCGAAGCAACCCAGCGAATCCAAACCGTAGCTAAGGACCAATGACCGACCAAGGGCTGGCGCAGGACGTTCAAGCGCTCATCGACAACAAGACCAAACCGCTTCACTCGTTGGGTCGAATCGAAGCATTGGCACTGCAAGTAGCTACCGTTCAAGGGCGCACTGACCCCGACACCTCATCCTGTGGGTTGATCCTTATCGCCGGCGATCACGGCATGGCAACCGCCGGTGTGTCTGCGTACCCGCAATCCGTTACGCGTCAGATGCTGCTGAACTTCTTGGCTGGCGGCGCGGCGTCAAACGTCTTTGCTCGAACCTTCAACGCCGACATCACCCTCGTCGATGCCGGTGTCGCTGGCGAACCAATTGAGCATCCGTCGTTACGGTCGTTGCGTCTTGGGACCGGTACAGCGAACGCCATCGTTGAGCCTGCCATGAGCACGGCTACGTGTCGCAGAGCACTCAGCCTCGGTGAAGCGCTTGGCGCAGAAACAGACCATCCGGTCCTGGCCTTTGGCGAAATGGGTATCGGCAACACGTCATCGGCAAGCCTGATTGCCGCGAAGCTCATGGGTACGGGGGTGGGTAGCCTGGTCGGGCGAGGGACGGGGCTCGACGATGCAGGCCTCGCAAGAAAGCGTGCACTGCTGGAACAGGCCGCCGAGCGGACAGGCCCGTCGCTGTCGGCAGAAGAAGCACTCACCGAGTACGGTGGTTTCGAGATCGCCATGATCGCTGGCGCCATGCTCGGGGCCGCTCGCAATCGCCGACTCGTGCTGGTCGACGGCTTCATCTGTACTGCCGCCGCCTTCGCTGCGCTGAAGCTGGACCCGGCTATCCGCGCGGCGCTGGTTTTCGCGCATCGTTCCGCAGAAGCAGGCCACCAGCGGGTACTCGAGGCGCTTGAGGCAGACCCCCTGCTCGACCTCGATCTGCGCCTCGGCGAGGGTACGGGAGCGTTGCTGGCCTGGCCGCTGGTGCAGGCGGCCGGGGCGTTTTTGCGCGACATGGCAAGCTTCGAAACCGCCGGCGTTGACGGCCCGGCGTGAAACAGCGCCTCACGAACGAACTCGCCATCTTCGCGCTCGCTGTTCAGTTTCTTACGCGCGTTCCGATTCCCGTGGGCGACGCCTACTCGGAACAGCGCCTTGCCCAAGCGCCCCGGTATTACCCTCTCGTCGGTCTGTGCGTTGGCGCTGTGTGTGCCGGTGCCTTCGAACTGGCAATGCTCGTCTTTCCGCAACTTGTGACCGTTCTGCTTACGGTTGCCATCGGCTTGATGCTCACGGGCGCGTTCCATGAGGACGGCCTCGCAGACACCTTCGACAGCTTCGGAGCAATCGATAAAGACAAGGCCTTGAGCGTCATGCGCGACAGCCGAATCGGCACCTACGGTGCAGCCGCGCTTGGTACGGCACTCGCGCTCAAGGTCGCCACGCTGCATGAACTTGCCCCGGAAACCGTTGCCGCGGCCCTCATCGCAGCGCACGGTCTTTCTCGCTTATCTGCCGTGCTGGTCATTGCCAGCAGCACCTACGTCCGGGATCAGGGTGCGGGCAAGCCAACGGCGGCGGGCATCGATCGACATAGCCTAGGGATCGCCATTACGACTGGCGTGATCGTCCTCCTAACCTTGGTGCAGGTCATCGGCCCCGGGGCGACGATCGGTTTGCTTCTGTTCATCATTGGCGGTCACTTCGGCATGCGCGCACTCTTCGAACGGCGGTTAGGTGGCTACACGGGCGACACGCTCGGGGCGGTTCAGCAAGTCAGCGAGCTCAGCGTTTACCTGGCGGTGCTCGCATGGCAGTAGTGTTTCTGCGCCATACAAAACCAAAGATAGATGCCTCGATCTGCTACGGGCGTCTCGACGTCGACGTGGCGGAGACCTTTGAGCAGGACCTTAAGGATGTGCTTCGACAACTGCCTGCTGTCACACGGATCGTATCGAGCCCGCTACGCCGGGCGCTTCGATTGGCGCAGCGCATCGCGGCGGTCCAAGACACACTCGTATGTGTTGACGATCGTGTGCAAGAGATGGACTTTGGTTCCTGGGAAGGTTGCGCCTGGTCTGCGATCCCACGCATGGAACTGGATGCCTGGGCCGCGGACTTCATGGACGCCCGCGCCCACGGTGGGGAGAACGTCCGCGACTTTCAACGCCGGTGCCTCGACGCGCTCAACGACTACCGCAACCTTTCCGGAGACACCCTTGTCGTCTGCCACGCAGGCGTCGTCCGTGCGGCATTCGCCACCGGTGAACACAGCGCCGATTTCACGACCCGCATCGATTATGGCGCCACCCGACTGTGGTGCGACAAAGCTACCCTGACTACTGACGAGACCCGCGCATGAACGAATCAGAACAGCACAAAGCAGCCATGAAAGAGCTTCAGGCCAAGCATCGTGAGCGCAAACGCGAGCTTCGTGATCCCGACCGGGGGCTCGTGCTCATCCACACCGGTAACGGCAAGGGCAAATCGAGTTCTGCCTTTGGAGTGATCATTCGCGCCCTCGGCTGGGGACACCGCGTGGGCGTCGTTCAATTCATTAAGGGAAAGTGGAAGACCGGTGAACGCGAATTCTTCAAACACCTCGACGACGCCGTCGGTACTGTTGACTGGTTCACCATGGGCGATGGCTTCACCTGGGACACGCAAGACAAAGACGCCGATACCAAAGCGGCAGAGGCAGCGTTCACGCGGGCGAGAGCCATGCTCAGCGGCGGCGACTACGAACTGGTTGTCCTCGATGAGATCAACATCGCGCTGCGCTACGGCTACCTGAGCGCTGAAGCCGTCGAGCAGGGGCTTGAAGATCGCTCCCAGAACACCAGCGTCATTCTGACGGGTCGGGATGCGCCGGAGCGCCTCTGCGCCTACGCGGACCTAGTCAGCGAGATCAACGAAGTGAAACACCCCTTCAAGGCCGGCATCCGGGCCCAGCGCGGTATCGACTTCTGAGCCTCGCGCCTCGGCCTGCAAGAATTGACAAGCTTACGACCCATGGTCACCCTTGCGCTCGATGGTGCCGCAGCGCTGCGGCTAAGAGGGAACGCGGTGCAAGTCCGCGGCTGTTCCCGCAACTGTAGGCCAGGAGTTGAGGGTCACAGGCCACTGGAGCGCGGCTCTGGGAAGGCGACCTGAAACGGCGATCGGCAAGCCAGGAAACCTGCCATCTCGTCGTTCGTCCGGGGGTCGGGATAGCCTCTGCGGGCAGCAAAGCTCCGCGCCATTCGCCGTGCTTAGCCAAGCAACGACATAAGCTGAACCGGGCCGTCCCGCGTATCGTCGCGCCGGTGACACATGTCGTTGATCTGCACACCCGCGTCGGGCGGACGGGTGGCGGAGGAATAGCACCGTGTACACCAGAAAAAACCCCGAACCTATCCCGTACCTCGGTCGCCTCACGGCCGCCGTCCTTACCGCTTGTGCCTTCGGCTCCGCTCATGCCGCCCCGGGCAGCGAACAACCAGAGCCCGGCAACCGCATCGAGACCCTGGTCGTCGGTGCAACACGATTAGGTCAGGCGTCCACTGAATCCGGGTCATCGATATCCGTGCTCACCGCCGAGGAGATCGAGGCGCTTGGACAGATCTACCTGCTCGACGCCGTGGCCCAGGTGCCCGGCCTAACGGTCAATCAAAACGGGAACTTCGGCGGCAACAGCAGCGTTCGTATTCGCGGCGCCAGCAGCGAACAGACGCTGGTAC
This sequence comes from Pseudomonadota bacterium, assembly GCA_039198065.1. GTDB lineage: Bacteria > Pseudomonadota > Gammaproteobacteria > Pseudomonadales > Azotimanducaceae > CALHVX01. The sequence goes on along the minus strand of JBCCTU010000006.1, from coordinate 173,101 downwards.
TCATTGACGGAATCCCCGTGAACGATCCCAGTACCCCCGGTGGCGGATTTAACTTTGCCCGGCTCGATACGGCGAACATCGAACGCGTCGAAGTGCTCAAAGGACCGCAATCAACGCTCTGGGGCACAGACGCCATCGGCGGTGTCGTGTCCGTCACCACGCGGGCTCCTGACGAGGAGCTGGGCGGCAACGTCTTTACGGAGTTTGGCTCCTTCGCCACCTTTCGCGGCGGCGCATCGGTATCAAACAGCAGCGACCTGGGGGACTTCCGTCTCGCTGCCGTTCGGGTGTCGAGCGACGGTATCTCGAAGGCTGACGAAGCCAACGGTAACTCCGAAGAAGACGCCTTCGACTCAACCACCCTCTCTGCCAAGGGCGGTTGGAACCTGGCCCGTGGCGCGCGCCTCAGCGCCGACGTTCTATGGACCGACGCCGAAACGGAGTTCGACAGCTTCACCTTCGGCGCGCAAGGAAACCTGGCTGACGGCGATGAGGTAAGCGAAACCGAAGAACTCGCCAGCAACCTGGCCCTGACGCTGCCGCTCCTCGACGGCCGGCTCGAGAACCTTGTTCTCGTCGGCTTTTCGGACATCAGCCGGGAGAACTTTACCGACGGTGCGTCAAGTTTCACCGCCGACGGCGATCGGCTGCTGTATCGCTATCAGGGGACCTATACGGCGAACGATCGTCATCGCATCGCCTTCGGAGCAGAACGCGAAGACACGACCGCTAACGACGACGACACATCGATCAACGGTCTGTTCGCGCTGTACGAGCTCTCCCCTACGGACACCTGGTCCGTTACCTTCGGCCTGCGCAACGACGATCACGAGCGCTTCGGCTCCGAGACTACCGCTCGTGTCGCCTCTGCCTGGCAACTGAGCGATACGGTGTCGCTGCGGGCGAGCTGGGGCGAGGGCTTCAAGGCACCAACGATTTTTCAGACGACGTTTTTCTGCTGTGGCGCGACCGCGCCGAACGCCGATCTCGAAGCGGAAAACTCGGCAGCCTTTGACGCTGGCATCGATTGGCGACGGCGCGACGGCCTGCTCCAGCTGAGCGCCACTGTGTTTCAGCAAGATACGGAAAACCAAATCGACTTCGATTTCGCCGCCGGTGGCTACCTCAACATCGACGAGGTTGAGTCGCGCGGTGTTGAGCTGTCGGGTCAGGTCGCACTGAGCGATTCCTTAAGCCTGGCGCTCGACTACGCCTACATCGATGCCGAAGATGGGACCGGTGATCGCCTCGTCCGGCTGCCCGAGCATTCGGGCGATCTGACGCTCAGCTACAACGCGCTAGGGCGCCTATCCGGTGCCGTCCTGCTGCGCTACAACGGCAATGAAGAAAACACCGATGGCACGACTTTGAATAGCTGGACGCGGGTCGATATCAGCGGGCGCTACGCCGTGAGCGATCGCGTCGAAGTATATGGACGCATCGAGAATCTGTTCGATGAGGACTACCAGCAGATCCTCGGCTACGGAACCCCTGGCCTCTCAGGCTCCGTGGGTTTGCGACTACGTTTCTGAGCTCGTGAGCCGCGACGTGCGCACAGCCTCCTTTCCTGCAACAGCAGTAGTGGTACTGGTCATCCTGCTGCTCCCGGGTTGCGGTGCGGAGACTCAACCGTCGTTAAATCCAGAGCACACCAAGCCCATGCGGGTCGTCAGCCTGGATCTGTGCGCCGATCAGTACGTGCTGAAACTGGTCGACCGCGAGCGAATCCTTGCGGTCTCACCAAAGGCGACCGCGGACTTTTCCTACATGCGTGAGGCCGCGGCAGGCGTACCCGTGGTCCGGCCCGTCGCCGAGGATGTGCTCGCCCTCAAGCCGGATCTCGTTGTGCGTGCCTATGGGGGTGGCCCAGGAGCCACAGCGTTCTTTGAACGCGCCGGTATACCCATCGTCAAGGTCGGCTGGGCCTCAGACATTGCGGCTGTGTTCGACATCGTGCGGCGTGTCTCCACCGGGCTCCAGGAGCAGGAACGCGGAACGGCATTGATTGAGCACATGGCGCGACGTCTGGATCGTTTGGCAGCGCGTGCCGGCAGCGCATCGACGCTCTACATGACCCCTTCGGGGGTGACCACGGGACCAGGCTCACTGGTTCATGACATGATCGTTCGCGCCGGGCTAACAAATTTTCAAACGCAACCGGGCTGGAATCCTATTCCCCTCGAACGGCTCGCCTATGACACACCGGATCGCGTGGCCGCTGCGTTCTTCGATACGCGCACGAGCCATCCGGATGCCTGGTCAGCGATGCGGCACCCCGTTGCCCGGGCAACGCTTCGTGGGCAACCGACCGTACCGTTGAAAGGCGCCTGGACCGCCTGCGCCGGATGGTTTCTCATGGACGCGGTAGAGGCACTCGCCGATCCCGACGTTCAGGTTCAGTCGCCATGACCCGGGCGCTTACCCCCTTGCTGGTGCTGGCCGTACTCCTAGCTTTGGTGTGCGCCTGCTTACTCGGCTCGACACCGCTGGAGTTCCAGCGAGTACTCGCGGCACTGACCGGCGGCGCCGATGCGGGGGATCGGCTCGTGGTCTGGTCCATCCGGCTGCCGCGGGCACTGACCGCGTTCGTCGTCGGTGCCGCTCTGGGGGCCAGCGGGGCCGCGTTGCAGGGCTTGCTACGCAACCCGCTCGCCGATCCAGGGGTTTTGGGCGTGTCCGCCACGGCGTCGATGACGGCGACGGCCGCGCTTTACTATGGGTTGGTCAGCTTCAGTCCCTGGGTCCTGCCGACCGCCGCCATTGCTGGCGCGCTGCTGGCAACACTCGTGATTTCCCTGGCGGCTCGCCGTACGGAATCGATCGTGACGCTCATCCTCATCGGCGTCGGGCTTTCGAGCTTTGCCGGCGCGGCCATGAGCCTGCTCATGAATCTGGCCCCGAATCCGTTTTCGTTATCCGATATGGTGAATTGGCTCCTCGGCTCCGTCGCGAATCGGAGCTTCGATGACCTGGGGTTCGCTGCGCCGTTTATCCTGGCGGGTGGCGCCATTTTGTTTCTCTGCCGTCGCGGGCTGTCCGCGCTCACGCTCGGTGATGAGGCTGCCAGTGGGATCGGCCTTGATCTCGCGCGCCAACGCACGCTGGTCGTACTGGGCTCCGGTCTCGCCACCGGCGGCGCCGTCGCGCTTGCCGGCGCCATCGGCTTTGTCGGCATCGTCGCACCGCACCTCACGCGTCCGTGGGTTAACTACGATCCAGCAGGCTCTCTGCTGCCCTCGGCGCTGCTCGCGGGACTGATGCTGGTCATTGCGGACATCGGCGTGCGCCTCCTGCCCACGGACAACGAACTTAAGCTCGGTGTCGTGGCGGCACTTTTCGGGGCTCCGGTGTTCGCCTGGATCGCCATGCGCCGACGAGTCGTCAATGACTGAGCTCCGCATCGAAGACCTCCGCGTCGACCGCAACGGTGCGACCTTGGTCAAGCCCTGCAGTTGCACCCTGAGGACCGGTGAACTCGTCGCCCTGCTGGGGCCAAACGGCGCCGGCAAGAGCACGCTGTTGCGGACCGCTCTTGGCCTCACCCCGCGTTCCGGTGGACGGGCCCTGCTTGCCGGTGAAGACACGGCACACCTTGATTCTGCCCGTCGGGCGCGAATGGTCAGCTACCTCCCGCAGCGTCGTCCCCTCGCCTGGCCGAGCCCAGTGCACGACGTCGTAGCCCTCGGTCGCTTTTCGCACGGCGCGTCCCTCGGCCGATTGAGCGCGGCCGACGAGCAAGCCACTGCCGCTGCCCTCGATGCCTGCGACTTGAACCACCTGGCACAGCGGGCAACGGATACGCTGTCCGGCGGCGAGCTGTCTCGCGTACACCTTGCCCGAGCGTTCGCGGCGCAAGCGCCGCTACTGGTCGCCGACGAGCCCGTAGCGGCCCTCGATCCTCGACATCAATATCTGGCCATGGCCCTGATCCGCGCCTTCGTTGATGCGGGCAACGGGGCCCTGGTCGTGTTGCACGAAGTAGACCTGGCCGCCCGCTTTGCCGACCGGCTGATCTGGATGCAGGGTGGTCGGCTCGTGTCCGACGGGCCACCGCAGGAGACGCTGACACAAGCCCGCATGGCCGAGGTGTACGGCGTGCGCGCGCAGATCGATGGTGTCGCCGTACGCATTGACGGTGTGGTGTGACCGCCCGCGCGCTCATGCTCCAGGGCACCGGCTCTGACGTCGGCAAATCGGTACTGACCGCCGGCTTGCTGCGCCTGGCCAAACGTCGCGGCCTGAACGCAGCGCCCTTTAAACCCCAGAACATGTCAAACAACGCCGCTGCCTGCCGGGACGGCGGAGAGATTGGTCGCGCCCAGGCGTTGCAGGCACTCGCAGCGGGCCTGGCGCCCCGCGTCGACTTCAATCCTGTGCTGCTCAAACCGCAGTCGGATCGGCGATCCCAGGTCGTTGTTCAGGGCCAAGCCCTGTCGTCTGCCGACGCCAGCGACTACATCGCCAACCGCGGCTCATTGTTAACGCCGGTGCTCGAAAGCTTCGACCGGCTTACCCGCGAGTTCGACTTAATCCTCGTCGAGGGCGCCGGTAGCCCGGCGGAGATCAACCTGCGTCGCGGCGATATCGCCAACATGGGCTTTGCCCGCGCTGCCAACGTCCCCGTATGCCTCGTCGCCGACATCGAGCGCGGTGGTGTTATCGCAAGTCTGGTCGGGACGAACGCCGTGCTCGATCCAGCGGACGCAGCGTTGGTACGAGGCTTCATCGTTAACAAATTCCGCGGCGATCCGCGACTGTTCGATGCCGGCGTCGACGCCATAGTCGATCGCACGGGCTGGCAAGCCTATGGCGTTGTGCCCTGGCTCACGTCTGTGCGTCGGTTGCCGGCTGAAGACGCCGTGTCCTTAGACCGCAGTGAGGCATCTGAACCACAGGTGCTTCATATCGCAGCGCCCATGTTGTCGCGCATGGCGAACTTCGACGATGCCGATCCGCTACGCCAGCAGCCGGGCGTGCACTTCGAGTGGGTTCCCCCGGGCCAGCCCCTGCCACGTCACTGCGATCTCGTTATCCTGTTTGGCAGCAAATCCACGCTCGCTGAGCTCGCCTTCATCCACGAGCAGGGTTGGGATCACGACATCATTGCCCATGCCCGCGCCGGCGGACACATCCTCGGCATCTGCGGTGGCTACCAGCTGCTTGGCACTCGAATTCATGATCCGGACGGGGTCGATGGCGCGGCGGGTTCGGTCGAAGGGCTTGGCTTGCTCGACGTCGAGACCCACATGGTGCCGAACAAAACGGTACGACCAGTGCGCGGCCACTGCACAGCCAGCGGAATGGAGGTGACCGGCTACGAAATTCACGTTGGAGAAACCCGCGGAAAGGACTGCGAACGCGTAATGTTTGATGTCGGCGGTCAACGGGACGGCGCGATCAGCCCCACCGGGCGGGTATCCGGTACCTACCTGCACGGTGTATTCGCCAACGATCACTTTCGCAGGCAATGGCTTGGGGGCCTTGGTGCGCCGAACCTCGATCCGTTCGACTACACGGCCGCCGTTGAGTCGGCGCTGGACGATCTGGCCGACGAACTGGATGCAGCGCTCGACGTGGACGCGCTGTTTGCCGCAGCCGCGCCGGTCACGCCCCGACCCCCCCCGCCCCACCCGAAATGACCGCTACGACGCTGCTCATCGCCTGGGGTGTCGAAGCCGCCCTGGGTTGGCCCGACGCCTTGTATCGAGCCATCCGCCATCCGTTCGTATGGATCGGATGGCTTGTGACTCGTGCCGATCGGCTCCTGAACGGCGAGCAGCACAGCAACCGCCGCCGACTCGCTGCCGGTACAGCTACGGCTGTCTGCGTCATAGTGCTTGTGTACGGAGTGACCGCCGCGGCCGTCGCTGCCTTGCCGGCAAACGCGTTCGGGCTCCTCATTCAAGGCCTGCTGGCGTCGAGCCTGCTCGCGTCGCGGAGCCTGTATCAGCACGTAGCGGCCGTTGGTGACGCACTTCGCCACGGCCCCATCGACAAAGCCCGTGACGCCGTTGCGCACATCGTCGGGCGCGACCCTCAGCAGCTGGTCCCGGCGGGCATCGCCCGCGCGGCGCTCGAGAGTTTGGCCGAGAACACGTCCGATGGCGTCATCGCGCCGCTGTTCTGGGGCGTGCTATTTGGCGTGCCAGGACTTGCGGCGTACAAAGCGGTTAACACCCTCGACTCCATGATTGGTCATCGCAACGCGCGCTACGAACACTTCGGAAAGGCCGCCGCGCGCATCGACGACGTGGCTAACTGGGTACCCGCGCGGTTGACGAGCCTGCTGATCACCGTTGCCGGACCGCGACCGCGTCGCACCTGGGGCGTTGTTCGCAACGACGCACGCAGGCACCGCTCACCAAATGCAGGCTGGCCCGAGGCAGCGATGGCTGGCGCACTGGCGGTACGGCTTTCAGGGCCGCGTCGCTACAGTACCGGGGTCACCGACGAACCCTGGCTCAACGCCACGGCAGCGGACCCCGGGGCGGAGTCCATCGCGCAGGGGCTTTTGATCTACCGCCGCGCGCTCGCGGTCGGTGCCCTGGTGCTGCTCGTGTTCGCTACCCTGTCTCGCATCCTATGAACGGCGACCTGAGCCATGGCGGCGCCCTCGACCTCGTCGCCCAGCAGTTTCCCCAGGCCCGCCAACCCTGGGTGGATCTTTCGACGGGCATCAACCCCTGGCCCTGGCCCGTTGGACCACTCGATCCTGCGGTATTCAGCCAACTCCCGACGCGCGCCCAGATCGAACGGTGCAAGCGCGCCATGGGCTCGGTCTACGGAACGCAAAGCGAAACACTAACGCTCGTCCCCGGCACCGAGCTTGCGATTCGCCTGCTGCCCTCGTTACTCAAGCAAGCCGACGCGCGCGAGCCCGCCACGGTTTCGGTACTTACACCGAGCTACAGCGATCACGCCCAGAGTTGGCGGGCAGCGGGAGCGGCAGTCACCGAGACGACGGACCCACTGGCTGCTTCAGGCTCCGCGGACGTCGTCGTCGTGTGCAACCCGAACAACCCGGACGGTCAGCAATTCAGTACCGACCGACTCATCCGCAGCTTGCGGGCGCAGCAGCAGCGCAACGGCTGGCTGATTGTCGACGAGGCGTTCGTGGAGCTCTCGCCCGAACTGAGCCTCACCGCCCATGCCGGGACCCCAGGCCTCATCGTTCTCAGATCGTTCGGAAAATTTTTCGGTTTAGCTGGTCTAAGGCTCGGTGCGGTCCTTGCTCCGGCACCACTGCTGGCTTCGCTGGATCAGGCCCTTGGATTCTGGCGCGTCTCCGGTCCTGCGCTGCACATCGGGGCGGACGCCTATGCGGCGCTCGAGTGGCACCAGCAGACCCGCGCTCGTCTCGCCAAAGCGCGCCAGGCCTTGGATGCGGCGTTGCACGACCGCGGAATCGACGTCGTCGGCGGGACCGATCTATTCCGCATGATTCGCGTGGCAGACGCCCACACCACTTGGACTCGACTGTGCGAAGGCGGGATTTATACGCGCCGGTTCCCCTGGACCCACGAGCTCCTACGAATCGGGCTACCGCGGTCTGCCGAGGACCGGCAGCGCCTCATAGCCAGGCTCTTACTTAAGAACGAGCGGTAACCCTGCCGCCACGAACTCCACCCGATCGCAAACCTTGGCCACCTGCTGATTGAGCCGGCCCTGGTGATCACGGAACGCGCGTCCAAGCGGTGTTTCTGGGACTAGGCCGAGGCCGACTTCGTTCGACACGAGAATCAGCTCCCCCGGTTGCGAAATCACGGCGAGTAAGGCGCGGGTTGCGTCAGGAATCGACCGTTCCGCATGCATGAGGTTGGAGAGCCACAGCGTCAGGCAATCGACGACGACCACCTGACCGGGCTGGAGCGACTCACGAATCGCGCCCGGTAGCTCGAGGGGGGCCTCCCGCGTGGTCCATCCTGGGCCCCGCTCCGTCCGGTGACGTTCAATGCGCGCCGCCATCTCCTCGTCGAAGGCCTCGGCGGTCGCAACAAACACACGCTGGGAGGCCGCCGCCTCGGCGAGATGCAGTGCGCGGCGGCTCTTGCCGGACCGCGCGCCGCCAATGATTAACGTACTGGCCATAAGGGGAGCATGGCGCACGGGCCGATCGAGCGGAAGGGCGAGCAACAGGAACATCGATGCGTCGCGGTGACCCACGCGCGCGCCGTGATGGTAGGGTTACGCCCAGACGGTGCCGGCCGCGACAGCATGCGCGGCGTGAGGCTTAAAAGGGAAGCTGGTGAAAGACCAGCGCTGTCCCCGCAACTGTAAGTGGAGAGCTTGCGCAGCGGCCACTGAAGCGCGACTTCGGGAAGGCCCTGGGCGTCTATAGCAACGACCCACGAGTCAGGAGACCTGCCGTCCACGTCGTCTATGCGCGAGGCCGGGATGAGCCAGGCGCATCGGCTAACAACCCGTCATGACGACATCGAACCCCGGCAGGCGTGGAGCCCACTGCTCCCCGCATCGACAGGAGTATGTGTCATGCCCGTACCGATACCTGAGCCTCTGCTTACACCTTGGACGTTCCGCCGTTTCGCACTCCTACTTTTGCTCCTAGCCACGCCCCTGAGCTCTGCACTGGCGTCGGAACGCACACTGTTCGGGGTGATTTCCGATCGTAATTCGGCGACCGCAGCGGCGGCAGCCAAGGTTTACCTGGCTGAGGAGCCCGGCGCCCGTATTCTGCTGCGTACGCCGCAACAACTGACGACCCTGACCGACGCAGAGATCCGGGCACGCCTAACGAGCGCGACGGCGGTCTTGATCGCAGGCGTATTCAGCGACGACGCCACCCGCCTTCGGCGACTGCTCGATAGCGTGCCGTCGACGATCCCGATCTTCGTTGTTAGCTCAGCGCGCGAGATCGTTTTGGCGTCACGGACCCTAGACGGGTGGCAAGCAACCACGGAGCGCATCGACGCCGCCATCGCCGACCCAGCTGCGAGCACCTGGGGACAAGCCAATGCGTACTGGCAAGCCCGGGGACCGGCAAACCTCAGCGTGCTCTTTCGCTTCGTTACTGCAAGCGCGCAGGAACGCGCCGCGCTCGCCCCACCGACTCCCCTGCCCCCGGTCCGTTACGGCGACGTGGTAGGAGATGCGGAGGATCGCCTGGTGCTCGTGCTGGATTATGAGACCGGCGACCAGGCCGGCAACGTCCAGCTTCACGAACAGCTCTGTGCGGCATTGATCGCGCAGTCGCTGCGATGCCAATCGGTCTTTGCCGATTGGGGCAAGCACACGGCCGACATGCTCGAAGAAGCGAAAGCGATGCAACCGTCGGCGCTGGTGATGTTGCAGGACTTCGCGCTGGGCGGATCGGAACGGACCCGGGCCGACGAGGCTCTGGCATCGCTCGACGTACCGGTCGTCAAGGGCATTCGCCTGCAGGAACTCAGCCCTGATGAGTGGCGTCAGAGCCAGGACGGCTTACCCACCGACAGCGTCTACTATCGCATCGCTATGCCTGAGCTGAATGGCGCCGGTCAGAGCCTGGTGTTGGCCGCATCCGCGCCCACGCGGTTGGACCCAGCCTCGGGCATCGCCGTAAAGGTTACTCAGTCCATCGGCGCGGAAGTTGACAGCGCGGCGCGACGCATCGCCCGCTGGACCCAGCTCCGAAGCACGCCAAACGCCGATAAGCGGGTGGCCATCATTTACTACAACCACCCTCCTGGCCGTCACAACATTGGCGCCGACAACCTGGATGTGCCGGCGACCCTTTTCCATCTGCTTCAGCGGTTGAAAGCCGAGGGCTATACAACCGGGGAGCTGCCCGCATCCCAAGACGAACTACTGGCGCTGCTCCAAGCGCGGGCCGTGAACCTCCCGGAAAACAGCACCGCCCTCGAAACGATGGCAGACAACGCCTTCACCATGCCCGTCGCCGACTACCAGACGTTTTTTCAGACGCTTCCAGAACCAGTGCGGCGCGAGATGACGGACGGTCCGCTCGCTACGCTGCAATCGGATATCAACGCAGCGCTCGCGCGCCAGAAACCCGCGGCAGCAACAGAGCGATTGGCCAACGCGATGAAGGATCTGGCGTATGTCGTTGAAGGCGCGCCGGCCGATCGCCACGCCCGGGCCGAAGACCTGCTCGATCAGCTCGAATCGGCGTATCAAAAACACATTGCCGGTAGCGACCAGACCGACGCCATCGACACCTTGTCCCGAGCACTACGACAGCACGGCATCGAAGGGCTGCGGGGCTGGGGTACCCCGCCTGGTGAAGTGATGACCGCCGGGGGCTCGTTCGTCTTTCCGGGCCTGCGCTTCGGCAACCTGTTCATCGGCCCTCAGCCGCCGCGCGGTTGGGAAGTAAACGAAGAAGTGCTTCATGCCAACATGAGCATCGCGCCACCGCATCAGTATCTGGCGTTCTACGAGTGGCTGCGGCAAGACCTCGATCCGCACGCCATCGTGCATCTTGGCCGCCATTCGACCTACGAGTTTCTGCCCGGGCCACGCACGGGGCTGGCGCGCTTCGACTACCCAAGACTGATTGCCGGCGATGTGCCCGGGCTCTACCCGTACATTGTCGACGGCGTCGGCGAAGGCCTGCAGGCGAAACGTCGCGGCCTCGCCGTGATCATCGACCATCTGACGCCGCCGCTGCAGGCAACGCCGTTCTACGACGAGCTTCTGAGCCTGCGGCAGCTCGTTGAAAGCTTCGAAGCAGCCGATCCGTCGCCGGCCGGTGAGGCGACGCGATTGCAGGCGCTCGGTCGGATCAAAGACCAGGTCATTGCGCTGGGCATAAAGGACGCCCTGGTTACCGAACTGGAGCTGGAACACGGGAACGGCGAGCGTATTGTGTTCGATGAGATCGAGCCCGATCTGCTGGTTCACGAAGCCGGTCACTTTCTCACGGAGATGCAGGAAGACTTCATGCCGCTGGGGCTGCACATCTTTGGCAAGCCCTGGTCGGACGAAGCGGTTGAAACCATGCTGACGTCGATGGAAGCACCGGAAGCTGCCGCTGCACTACGCGCATCACCGGACGCGGAAATGGCCGCACTGCTGGCGGGACTCGAGGGACGCTTCATCGCGCCGGGCAAAGGGAACGATCCCTTGCGATCGCGAGATGCACTTCCCACCGGGCGGAACTTCTACGGCCTCGATTCTAGTTTGATTCCCAACACCATTGCCTACGAGCTCGGTGCCGGGCTTGCGCGGGACACGCCCACCACCGATGGCGACGCGGCCGTCGTGCTCTGGGCCAGCGATACGGTGCGCGACGGTGGGGTCATGATCTCCTTTGGCATGAGCCGGCTTGGCATTCGCCCGGTCTGGAACGGCCGCGGCATCATCAAAGGTCTTGAACGATTACCTGCGACCGCGAGCGAACCGCGCCAAGACGTCACCTTTGTCGCCTCGGGGCTGTTCCGGGATCTCTACGGCGAACAGATGAAGTGGCTGGACAAGGCTGTTCTGCTTGCTCTCGACGGCGCCGCGGGCACGATTGCACAGGAACACCCGGAGCTCGAGGTACTGCTCAACACAACCCTTGCCCCCTTAGCAGAGCTGCGGAATCCGGGCATTGAAACCCTTGAACAAAACGCCGTTGCGGCGAGCTGGGTGGCACAGATGCGGGAAGAGTCCGCGCCTGACGCCCGTTCCGCACGCACCGCAAGCCTGCGGGTTTTCGCGCCCGCCGTTGGTCAGTACGGTGCCGGCGTGAACCGCCTCGCCGAGCGCTCCGGTGCCTGGTCAGATCGGCAGCAGATCGCGGGAACCTACCTTGCACGCATGGGCCACGCCTATGGGGTAGGCGTCACCGGCGTTGCAGAACAGGCGACGTTTCGACGCCGGCTCGCCAACACCAGTCAAAGCTTTCTCGGCCGCGCGAGTAACCTCTACGGCCTCGTCGACAACAACGACGCCTTCGACTACCTCGGCGGCCTCAATCTGGCCGTCGAGCTGGCCAACGGAACGGCGCCCACGGGCTTCGTCGTCGATGTAAGCGATCCAACGGCACCGCGCATGCCGGCACTGCAAAGCGCGATCGTTGCTGAGCTCCGAGGTCGGCAGCTAAACCCTGCCTGGATTCAATCCCTCATGCCCCACGGGTACGCGGGAGCGCGCACGATGAACGTCGCGTACTTCGAAAACCTCTGGGGTTGGGAAGTGACGGATCCGGAGTTATTCCCGGACTCGATCTGGGAGGACACCAAGGCGATCTACCTGGACGACCGCTACGAGATCGGAGTCTCCGAGTTTCTAAACGAGTCCGCCAACCTGCCCGTGCAGGCCAACATGCTCGCAATCATGCTGGTCGCTGCGCACAAGGGGTTCTGGAAGACGTCCGCGGAGACCATCGCCGAGTTGGGCGAACGCTTTGCGACGGCCGTCGCCGCGGCCGGACTGCCCGGGAGCGGCCACACCCGCCCCGATCACCCCATGCTCGACTGGTTGGCCGAACGGGTGTCCGAAGAATCCCGGGACGCCCTAACCGCGGCGCGCGACGCCGCGCGGGGAACGAGCGCCGCAGCCGATAACCCGACGCCACCCAAACGCATCCGCGAGCTGTCGCAGGTGGAACCGCAGGACAATGCGTCAGGATCCACGGTCTTAGGCCTTGCCATCCTCCTCGGCTGTTTGATCGTGGTAGGCGTGGGCTTTCGCCGAGGGCTGATGAACCGCTGATGATCGATCTTCAAGTCCTACTGCATTCCGTTGTCGATCTACTGCTGTGGCCCGTCATTGCCGGGCTGTTGCTCATTGGATTGGTCGCCCTCTATGAGTTGGGTCTGGCGCTCGGTGAGTGGCTGCGCGGTGTTGACGGTACAAAAGGCACGAGCTCATCAGCTTTAGAGACTCGGGCCCGCACACGTATTCGCCGGGTCGACATTCTCGCCCGCGTGGGGCCGGCTCTGGGACTGATGGGTACACTGATTCCCCTGGGTCCGGGCATCGCAGCCCTCGGCCGCGGTGATTATCAGACTCTGTCGCAGGCCGTCACTACGGCTTTCGACACGACCGTGCTTGGCCTGTTGATCGGATTGCTCGGCTACCTCATTGGCCGTTTCCGGCGGGTCGCCTACGAGGCAGCCTTGGATCGGCTCGAGGCTACGGAAGCATCGAAGACCGAGCATGCATAAACAGAGTGCGTAACGAGGGAGCATAACCATGCGTGATTTCAGCCGCTCTCGCTTTGACGATCAGCTCGATGCAGAGACCGGGCTCGAACTGCCCAACCTCGCCGATCTGATGCTCGTGTTCGTCACGGGGCTGATCGCCGCCCTTGCCGCTTCTACGGGCGCTCTGGTTGAGCGCCGTGTCATCGACGAGGACCAGCTCGGCCGCGAGCTCCCGAGCCTGCCGACGTCGGCCAATGAAACCGGTGACGGACTGGAAGCCGTCGGTCGGGTGTTCAAAGATCCGAAGACAGGGAAGCTCTACGTTGTTGAGTAAGCAGGTCGAGGGTTGAAAGGCTGCGCGGGCGCCGTCATGTTATGTTGTAACATTAATCGGCAAACCCAGAGCGACCATGGCACTGCACGAACACGAACCGTCACGACTCCCGGTCACCGTTCTTTCCGGCTTTCTGGGGGCGGGAAAAACCACGCTCCTCAACAAGGTGCTCAATAACCGCGAAGGTCGGCGCGTGGCCGTGATCGTCAACGACATGAGCGAGGTTAATATCGACGCCGCACTCGTTGAACGCGGGGGCGCTGAACTTTCTCGCACGGAAGAGAAGCTCGTTGAGATGTCGAACGGCTGCATCTGCTGCACGCTCCGCGACGACCTGCTTGCCGAAGTGTCCCGTCTTGCTCAAGAAGATCGGTTCGACTATCTGCTCATCGAATCGACCGGGATTTCCGAACCCATTCCCGTTGCCCAAACCTTTACCTTTGAAGACGAAAACGGTGTCAGCTTAAGCGATGTATCTCGGCTCGATACCATGGTCACAGTGGTCGACGCGGCCAGCTTTCTCCGGGACTACAACGAAGCAGATGCCCTGCAGGACCGTGGCGAGTCTCTCGGCGACGACGATCACCGAACGGTGACAGACCTGCTGATCGATCAGGTGGAGTTCGCAAACGTCATCGTTCTGAACAAACTTGATCTGGTAACCGAGGCCCAAGCCCAGGAAGTTGAAGCCATCATAAAGGCGCTCAACCCGGGCGCTGAGATCATTAAAGCGACGCAGGGTGACGTCGCACTTGAGCAGGTGCTGGACACCGGCCTCTTTGACTACGACAAAGCCGCAGCGTCCGCCGGCTGGATTCGTGAAATGGAAGGCGAACACGTACCCGAGACAGAGGAGTACGGGATCGCGTCCTTCACTTATAAAACGTCGCATCCCTTCGATGCGACGAAACTCTGGGCCTTCCTTCATGATGAAAAGAACTGGAAAGGCGTGCTGCGCTCAAAAGGCTTTTTCTGGGTTGCCGCCGATCATCGCGTCGCCTACGAGTGGGCTCAGGCCGGCGGTGTCAGCAACGTAAATCCCGACGGTATGTGGTGGGCCGCGGTGCCTCGCAAACACTGGAATCATCCCGATGGCGAGCGCCCAGACCAGAAGCCCAACTGGCACCCACGATTCGGCGACCGGGCCCAGCAAATCGTCTTCATCGGTCAAAATATGGATGAAGCGGCAACGCGCGAGCTGCTCGATGAGTGTCTGCTGGAGCCGGCACTCGCGAAAGCAAACAGCAAAGCCTGGGCAAAGCTTCAGAACCCGTTTCCGCCACTCGCGAACGGGCCGTAGGCCACCGGCATTGTCGCAACCTGTGGGCGCAGTCTCGCCGGGAAATGTATAAAATATTTGACATCTCTTGTTCTAAAGAGGGATGTTAAATATCTTTTACATCACTCAACGACAGAGCGGCGTGCAAGATGAACACGGGGTTCGAAGAAAAATCGGCTTGGATCCAGTTCGCAGCGCTTGCGTTCGTCTTAGGGGGCTACTTCCTCACCGCCAACCAGATGTACGGCGCAGGTGTGATGGAAATTAAGGCTTATGTGCCGGTCTTTGCCGTAAGCGTGATCCTGCTGATCATCGTACTCATTGCCGGCAATGCGGCTGCGTTGATCCTCAGCCGATCCGATCAGTCAGACGAGCGCGACAAACTCATCGCCTGGCGAGCCGAGTACTCGTCGTCATGGATTCTAGGCGTTGGCATCGTCGGTGCGATCAGCGCCATGGTCGTCGGCGTCAGTACCGTACTCATCGCGCACGGGCTGCTGGCGTCGTTGCTCTTGAGTGAGCTGCTGGCCATGGCCTTACGGATCCTGTTTTATCGTCGCGGTGTCTAATGCCGAAAGCGAAACTGCCGATCGACAACGCCGTAAAAGCGCTACGGGCCCAGCACGGCGAGATGACCCAGCAGGCGCTGGCGGACGCCATCGGTGTGACCCGGCAAACGGTCATCGCCATAGAAGCATGCAAGTACTCGCCGTCGCTGGAAGTTGCTTTTCGAATCGCAAAGGTTTTCAACGTACCGCTGGACGCCGTATTTCAGTATCACGGCTGACTCGGACAGGATGAGTTGAGTACCTTGATCCTGCGTTTCCTCGCCGCCGTGCTAGGGCTGCTGCTGGCCCTGTACTGCTCGGCTGCCCTCGCCAATGGCCCGGCATCGCGCTTCCAGATCAAGATACCCACAGCCGAACAGGAAGCCGCCTACCTCTGGCAAAACCTAAATGCAACGGCTTTCTTTGAGAAAAACGGATACAGCGTGAGCTATCCGGACGGCGCGTTCTTTCAAACGCTTATCGCGAAAGCGCGTGGCAACGCACTGACGCCAGCAGACAATCAAGCACTGGTCAGGCACATGCAACGCAACATCTACCGACGCAGCGACTATCAGACCGCACACCGTCAGATTGTGGGCGTCCTTAACCAACTCACTGCAATGCTCGAGCAACTCGAAGCTACCCGCTATCGTTGGGGCTTCGCTTCTCACGCTCGGTATTCGATCACCCTGACGCTCTATGGACCTGGCGGTAGCTACGACCCGGAAACGGGTTCAATACGAATCTTTGCGACGGCGGATGGTCGCTTCAAGCAGTACCAAAACCCCCTAAACACGCTCATTCACGAGGTCGTACACATGGGTATTGAAGCGTCCATTGTTGAGCGCTTAGGCGTTCCGCACGGCCTCAAAGAACGTATCGTCGACAACCTGGTGCTCCGGCATTTCGGGCACCAGCTGATGGACTACAGCGTCCAACCGATGGGCGATGCGACCATTGATGACGCATTGTCGACCCTCGAGGCTCTGCATCAACTGCCAGACCACGTGCAAGCCGTGCTGGATCGTTCTCCTAAGGCCGCCCGAGCCGCCAAGACCCGGTCGATCTCCACCAACAGACGATGCTGATCGATCGGTTTAGAAAGGTAGCCCGACAACCCCATAGCCAGGTAGCGCTGCCGGTCTCCGCTCATCGCATCAGCCGTCACCGCGATCGCGGGAATGTGTCGCCAGGGTGCTTCAGACGCTCGAATCCGGGCGATAGTTTCCGGTCCGTCGAGCACCGGCATCTGCATGTCGAGCAACAGCAGATCAAAGACCGTATCGCTCCGTTGAAGCTGCTCCAATGCTTCCGCGCCGTTCGTTGCCTCAACGATCTGCTCCGTGGTTTCCTTCAAAAACGCACGCGCCACCTTTCGATTCACTGGGTTATCGTCCACCAGGAGAACACGCACGTCGCGCGCCGACACCGCGCGGTTTGGCCGAGTGCGTTCGATGGCTTGCGATGCATCCCGAAGGTCGTTCGCATCATCAACCACGTCCGCGATGAAGGTCATAGTGAACGTTGATCCTTGCCCGGCTACGCTCTCAACCTCAACATCTCCCCCCATCAGGTTGGCGAGCTGGCGGCTGATACTGAGCCCAAGCCCTGTACCGCCATAGTCCGCACTCGTGTGCTTGTCCGCTTGGCTGAAGGGCTTGAACAGCCGCGCCTGAGCGGCTTCGGTGAGGCCAATACCCGTGTCGGCGACGGCAATCTGCACCTCACGGGTACGCGTTGCCAGCGGTGACACGGCCACAGAGACTCGCACCCCACCTTCATGAGTAAACTTGATCGCGTTGGAAACGAGGTTCGAAAGGCACTGCCGTACCCGAACGGCGTCAAACATCATCACCGGATCGGCCTCCGGCGGGATGTAAAGCTCGAGCGCCAATCCGCGCTCTGCCGCTTTCCCCTCCCAGAGCTTCACACCGCTCTTCAGGGCGTGCGCAACGCTATGGGGAGCCGGTGCGATCTCGAGCTTGCCGGCTTCGATCTTTGACAGGTCCAGCACGTCGTTCAAAACCGCCAGCAACGTTTCTCCGGAGTCGAGAATAGTCTCCACCCGCTCCAGCTGCTCCGCATTGAGCGGGTCCTGACGCAGGATCTGAGCCATGCCCAGGATGCCGTTCAGCGGCGTTCGGACTTCGTGGCTGGTGTTGGCAAGAAACGCGGACTTCGCTTCATTCGCAGCTTCCGCACTGGCGCGTGCTTGTTCGAGCTGAGCCCTGGATCGATCCGCCATGACGGCAAAAGCCAGACTAATGCCCAGCAACCCGGTTAAGGCCAGGGAGTTGAAGATTGTTCGCAGCAACAGGTCCCGATCCGCGACGCCCTGATCCAGCAACAGGGCCCAGAACAAACCGAGGATCGCGAGGTAAACGCCGACGGAAACCGCACGGGTAGAAAACAGCTGTGCCACGAAGGGCATCGTAAGAATGAAGGACGCGCCGTATCCGTCCAGACCTCCGGTCTGATAGGTGTAGACCATCACCGACGCGGTCTGGCTGAACACGAAAAGCTTGGCGGCCCGCTGAATCGAGCGCGCTCGCAAGCTCATCCCGACGCAGGTGGCGTATATCAGGAGGTTAAATAGAGATGGAAGACGTTTGAGTGACGGCCCATCGACAACCCACGCGATCGCAGCGCCCGCACCCACGATGAGGAAGAACACGACGCACACGCAGAGAAAAACTTTCACCCTCAAGTTTTCCTGCGGGTCTTCGAACCATTCAAAGCTTGGGATTTGCAGCACCAGTGACTCGACAGGGTGTTTACCGGAAAATTGAAGCGTGCGCACAGTTTCCCGATCTCAAGGATGCGCTCTTCGAGTGTAGGCGCTGGTTTTGACGTTGCAGCGAGTCAGAACCCCGAGCCGGCATCAAACAATCAGAACCGGACAAACCTCACGTACCGGCGGGCGCGTGGAGGGATGAAAGGACTGGCAATAGCGATAGCCAGGAATCATAGGAACGGATCTTCACCTACGTACTCTACGTGCGTCTGGTACGCTGCAGCGAATGATTCGTATTTGCGTAGAGCTGCGGCACCACCGGGGAACCGCTAGGCGCTCAGTGCAGGGAGCCCGGCCGCTGGTTGTTGCGTTGGGACCATGAAATCCACAGTAGAGCCCATCGTCAGTGCTACAGCTGAAGAGGCAAACAATGCTGGCACGCGTCGCTCTGTCTCCAACAGTTCTGCGTCAGATCCGCGCATTCAAACGCTCTACGAGGAATGCGCGGATGAGCTTATCGCTGGCGTGAGACAGCGCTTCGGCGAGGGGCCACCGGACCCCGCCGACGTCATTCACGAGTCGTTTCGCCGTGTCTACGAGCAGCGCAACACGGCAGAAATCGTGAATTTGAAAGCCTACGTCTGGCGCGTCGCCCGCAATCTTGTCCTCGACGTAAAGAAAACGGAGACCACCCGCGGACGCTACGACTTCGAGGTAGAGCATTTACTGTTTCCCCTACGCGGCGAACACGGAAGTCCTGAAATCACTCTCGCGGCCGAAGAGCAACTCCGCGCCATCAGTCAGTGCGTGGCGCAGATGCCCGATACACGTCGGCGCGCCTTTTTGCTCTACCGACTTGAGGGCCTGACGCTCCTCCAGGTATCGAAGCGGTTAAACATGAGTGTGTCCGGTGTTCGCAAGCACGTCAGCCGCGCACAAGGGCAGCTCCACGCCTTGTTTACCGGCCCCGCGAGGGATTAGGGTCGAGGGGTGAACGTTACCGCACCGCACGACGACCGGCTGCAGCAGGCCCACGATTGGCTTCTGCTGCTGGAAGATCCGGACGTAACGGCAAACGACCGAGAGGCGTTTCAGCGGTGGCTAGAGGCCGACCCACAGAACGCAGACCTCATGGATCAGGCGGCAACCTTTACTGACGCGCTGCGTACACTCTCTCCCGCCGATGTGTTGTGCGCCGAGCCGCAACGACCGAATCCCCGCAGTCACCGCGGTTGGAACCCGCTTAGGATTTGGGGTCTGGCAGCCGCCGCGGCTGCAGGATTTGTCGCGCTAACCCCGATCGCCCTCAAGTACGCGCCCTCCTCGATTGGCAAGCCGTTGGCTCACCAGCTCGAAACCACCTCCGTGGCTGAAACCCGTTCGCTGATCTTAAACGACTCAACCCAGATAACGCTGGGGCCCCTGAGTTCCCTGTCCGTCAGCTACTCCGATGACGCACGGATGCTTAACCTTGAACGCGGGGCCGCCTTCTTTGACGTCGCACCCGATGCAAACCGCCCGCTGATTGTTCAGGCCGGTGCGGTGACCGTTCGGGTACTGGGGACGGAATTCGACCTCAGCATCGGCGGGGGCCTGACCCGGGTCGCCGTTGCCGAAGGGCAGGTTCGGGTCAGTAGCGGCGCAGCCACGACCAACGCGCAGCCCGCGGCGACTCGGCAAGTTCTCGGGAAAGGTCAGTCAATTGCCGGGGATACGAAGGGCCTGCGCGCAGTAACACCCATAGCAGCGCAGGATGTGGGCGCGTGGCGCTCAAAACGCCTGGTTTACTCCAGCGCCACCCTGGCCGAACTCATCGACGACGCCGCGCGGTACACGGCAACCCCGATCGAAATCGAGCCGGGATCGGAAGCCATCCTCGACTTCAAGATCCGGGGCGCGTTTCGAACAACGGATGTCGCGGCAATTCTGGAATCGATCAGCCTCATTCACCCCGTGGACGTCCAGCGATCCGCTGGGGGGCAGATCGTGTTGCAACACAGAGCAAACTAAAACGCACCGCGAGGTGCATTTTTCACCGCCTGAATCTTCATTGCCTTATCTGGTCAGCAAACGCCACACGGCGGGCCGCGGCCAGGGCTAAGCCATTGAGGGAAACAGGTGATTCAGTTAAATATGTTCAAAACCCAACGCGCGCGCGTACTGGCCTTGGCCGCCGCCGTGCTGATCGGTGTGTCTGCACAGGCACGTGGAAACGAGAATGAGCGTCGACCGGTAGATCTGAGCCCTCAGGCGCTGGGTAACGCGCTGGTTCAGCTTTCATCCCTCTACGACGTCAGCATTCTGGCTGACGAGGACCAGGTGCGCGGTCAACGCTCACCGGCCGTTACTGGCACGCTGACCCTCCGCGAGGCCCTGCGCGCGGCGCTGGCCGACTCAACACTGGAAATCCGTCGGACCGGTTCGGGAGTCTTCGTGGTCGCGCCGAAAACGCCGCGCGACAGGGCGCCCAGACCGAGACGTGTAGACGCCCAGAACGCGGCACCCGTAGAAGAGATCATCGTCCGCGGACAGAAATTCGAACGCACGCTGATGGACACCGTGACCAGCGTCGCGGTGCTGCCGGGCTCGGTCGTAGATGAAAGCTACCTCACAGACCTGACCCAGATACTGCAACGCACGGTGAATGTTGCCGACGCGGGCTTCGGTCCAATAATCAGAGGCATTCCAGAACGGGGGGTAGGGAGCGGTACCGGCGATACGTCCCAAACCTCTGCCGTCTACGTCGATGGCGCCATTCAATCTCAATTCGGCGGTTCCGCTGGATTGACAAGCACCTGGGATCTCGAGCAGGTCGAGGTGTTTCGGGGTGCGCAAACGACGACCCAGGGTCGGGCCGCCCTCGGGGGTGCCATCGTCGTGAATACGGTGGATCCCGACTTTGATTGGAGCGGCCGGGCCCGGGTCGCGGCCGGTGAGTTCGGCACCCAGCAGTACGCGGCAGCGATCGGCGGACCGCTCGCGGGAGAGACGCTTGCGTTCCGGATTTCTGGCGACCTGCTCCGAACAGACGGCTTCACTGATTTCCAGACCGTTGACGGAGCGACGATCGACGACATCGGACAATCCGACCGCGACCTGCTGCGCGCGAAGCTGCTGTTTCGCCCGAGCGAACGGACGGACGTGTTGCTGACCCTTACCCGTGGCGAAAGCACAGAGGCGCCGAACACAGTAAACGGCCCCGATTTTTTCGCGCGCCGCGCCTCTGAGGTGATCAATGTGAACGAGACGGACGTTACGTCCTTCGTGCTCGAAGCCACCCACGATTTGACCGACAGTCTGAGTCTGACCTCGGTAACTTCTGTAACCGATCTGAGCCTGACCACGCGTCCGGTCGAGGCAACGCTCGGCGGGCAGGGTGTAAGCACAGTGCTGAATGCCGAGGACGACACAGTTACGCAGGAGCTGCGCTTGAACTATAACAACGGTGGCGCCGTAAGCGCTATCGGCGGCGTGTACTACAACGACTTTAAGGAATCGAGCCAGCGAACGCTGACCGGAACGCTGTTCGGTGCCGACTTTTTTCGCAGCGACGGCTACGACAACGACTTTCGCAACTTCGCAGTCTTTGGTGAAGCGCAACTCGCGGTAACGGATCGCCTAGCCTTAACCGTAGGCGCACGCTACGACGTCGAAGACTCGAGCCGGGATGAAAACGCGACAACACGCCTCGACCCACCGCTCGCGTTCATTCCTAACGTCAGCACCGAATTCGCCGGTGACGCTGAGTTCAACGCCTTCCTTCCGAAACTGGGCTTAACTTACAGCCTGAACGACAACGCGAGCGTCAGCGCGACCTATCAGCAGGCCTACCGGCCCGGGGGAGCGGACATTCGCCCGGACACGAACGCCGCGATTGAATTCGACCCGGAATACACCGACAACTACGAGCTGGCGTTCCGCGGCACCTGGCTCGACGGCACCCTAACCTTCGGCGCGAACCTATATTTAATCGATTACACCGATATGCAGATTCGCTTCGCACCGGATCCCGCTGTGCCCATCAACCGCTTCATTGACAACGCTGGCGAGGCGGAGCTCTACGGCTTGGAAATTGAAACGCAATGGAAAGCGACGGAAAGTCTTTCCCTGTACGGCTCCGTGGGCTTCGCCGAGTCCGAGCTTGGGGAGTTTCTGTTCCAGGGTGCCAACCTCGAGGGCAATGAATTCCCCAATCAGCCGGGCATCAACGCGTCGTTCGGAGGTACGCTGCGGCTTGACTCTGGCTTGCGGCTCACCATTGACGCCCTGTACTCGGACGACTTCCTGAGCGGTGTTCAGAACGATCCTGGCCAGCGGGTGCACTCCTACTTCGTGACCAACATTCGACTGGGCTATGAGGCTGCGCACTGGTCGGCGTATGTGTACGGACGCAACCTGTTTGACGAGGACTACCTGTTGAGCGTTGCCGGGGACACGCCCGGCAGCACGTTCTCAACGGCAACGCTCGGCCAGCCGCAAGCGTTCGGGGTGGTTCTGGAGACACGCTTCTAACCGTCTGCGCCCTTCCACAGCCATCCCCAGCGCAAAGGAATCCTGGTTAGCTTGCCGGCAAAATTTCGAGACCACCCAAACCGCAGATGCTTGCGATGCGGGATCTTAAGTTCTGGCCGAGGACTCACCGGCGTGGAATCCGTGAGCCTTTGGCCTGGCTGGTGCACTGCTTATGCGTATGCCGTCGCTCGCTTCGTAGCTGACAGCAGGCCGTTTCCGCGCAACGCGAAGTAGAGCGCAATGCCCAACTGCATAGTGTGCGGGTTCGAAAGCGTAATCGTGCTCCAGTAAAAAAAGACAATCACGCCTGCAACCGCTGCGCCGAGGGCGAAACCGGCTGCGCGGGTCAACAGATCACCGCCGAAACGCGCCAGCGCCGTTCGAGGTTGCAGGCTTTCAACAACACCCCCAAGCAGCAGTGCGATGGTACCGAGCACCTCTCCAAAGGCATTCAACACATACAGAGTCGCGGGTACACCGAAGTCGCCTGGGTTAACCACTGCACCAGGAAACTTATCGATACCGTAGCCCCAGATCAGCGCCGCAAGGGGGAGCCGCAGCAACCAGTGGGCGTGTGCCTCAGCCCACTGGAATCCAGGGACGTACCCCCGCGACAGGAACCTTTCCAGAACACCTGCTCGTTTGCGGGCGCGGTCTGTAGATGAATTGGGTGCGAAGAACGGGATCTCTGCCATGGCTGCCTCCAGTTGCGAAGTTTTCTGAAAATTCTGAATTTCCAGTAATTTCAAGAATTATTAAAACCTACGGCAATGGAGATAAGGCTGAGGCGAAAAAAGCGCCAAGGAGAGATGAAGCGGTCGCGGCGGCTGTCCGTCACCGAACGTTGGTCGTGATGATCGCGCGAAAGCAACGCGTCAGAAGCCGCCGACGCAGTGTCCATGGTTACTACGTTCCAGCCTACATCGGGACTGAACAGACTCTTGCTTAAAGCCCAGCTCACAAGGACCGGCCGCTCTCTCACCGGCACCGAAAGACTGACCCCCCGACGGCTAAAGAACTCCGTCCGCCCTGGTGTCGCTGCTGGGCGTCTCGCAAAGGAGGGCGCTCCCGGCCGCACAGTGCTCCTTACCGGAGAGCCACGAACACGCCCCAAGGAATCACGGAGTTCACGTGTTACGGAGTCTGCCGGGGCATCGACAATCGCTTGGACGCGAAAGTACACCGTCTGCGCAGTTACCCACCTTGATCAATGGCGAGTCGAGCTTAACCCCTGCCTATCCCGTGTCAGCGGCTGATTGAGCTGTGCCGATACCCTCAGGGCGTCTCAGCCCATGGGTCGGTCCGTAGAAGCCAGGGCTGAGGACTGCTCCACGCGCTCGTTAGCTAATAGATCTTCCCGATCACCGGGTTTGCCGTGTCGGACGGCTTTTTGTGAAAGCTCGTTGCGAGCCCTTCGCGACAATCCGGGCTCTGCGCGACGCTCGCTGCCCGCAGATGACCTTGCGCAAGCGCGATGAGACGCCGTTGTTCTTCACCGGAGGTCCTGAGCGCCTGGGCCACTTTTTCTTCTGCCAACCGCAGCTGTTGATTGATCTCGCCGCCATCCTGACACCGGACGGTGATTCGTTCCGTAACCGCCTCACCCAACATTACGTCCAGCTTGTCCGCTGCAAGTGGTTCGAACTGAAACTTTTCGATAAAGGTCTCGGCTTCACCGGTAGCATCGGTCTCGGTTCGATCTTCTGGGGTTGGCTCCGCACGATTCATTTTTTTTACTCAATCCAGTCGCAAACGGGTCTTCCGCGTCCGCTGGAATCAAATACGCCAGGGGCTCGGTTACGTGCTGCCACAACGGGATCGGTCGACTCTCGATCGGCAGGTCCGGCGCGTGCCCGATACGGGTCACTGTCGCAGTCTGGACACCGCCCGGATCCGGCATGCTCGGCGCGAATGCGACCGCAGCCGCAGCAGGCTGGAGCTCAACGTTTGCCTTCAGCTTCGAGTCTGCGAGCGCACTCGGCACGATGCTCAGAACGGTCAAGGCAGTGACTAGGGGTAGGCATCGCACGGCGGTCTCCTCGGCAATCGGTTCAGGTGCTAACGACTGAAGTCTTAAGCCCCGGATTCCTGACCTTCTGTAACCTGAAGGACACTCAACCTGGAATGACGATCCGTCGCAGGCCAGCACAGGAGACCATCAGGTTCTACACTCAAGGTAGTTGAGCCCGCTCCAGCGAGCGCACTACACCATCCCTGAACCCCAAAACGACCGCATTGAGCAAAATAAGATGAATCGTGCGGAGCCAACCCCCGAAGATCGACTCAAGACCAACCCTACCGGTGACGCCGAAACCTTTATTGAAAAGTTTCAGTTCGAACCACTTGCAGCGGACAAGCTGGACGTGATGCAGGCGCTGTCGAACGATGAAACGCCGAGCACCAAGGTCGTTGAGATCTGTCATCGAGACCCGGTCATTGCTGCCCGGATTATCGGCTTGGCCAACGGCCCGCACTACGCCGTTCGCAGCCCGGTAGAGCGGGTGCACGACGCCGTGGTACGCGTTCTCGGTCTGGACACGACGCGCGCCGTTGTCCTGGGGATGATCCTGTCATCCAATCTTCCGTCACCGTCGTGCCTTGGGTTTTCCAAAGACCAGTTCTGGATCGAATCCGTACACCGCGCCGAACTGGCTCAGCTCGTTGCAAGCCATGCGGACCCATCCGGCGCCCTTAACGCGCGCGCCTACCTCGGTGGCCTGCTGCGATCGCTCGGGGTCTTTGCCCTGGCCGCCTTCGAGCCGCGAATCGTTGAGAGCTTGATCGCAGAGCAGGCGTTAGACGCGTTCGAGGAGCGCCTTACCCAGGCCTTCGGCTTTGAGCCCGCAGGACTCACAGCAGTGATACTCGAACGCTGGGGCGTTCCCGACGTCGTCCGCAAAGCGGCATCCCCGTTTAGCTCGTCGATTGCCGCTCGGTGCGTGTCTCTTGCAGAAACTTGGCGCAATGCGGGGGACGAAACGTGCGAGGCGATGCAGCAAGCGCAGCAAGATCTGGCTGACTACGGCTACACGGCCTCGCTTGAGCAGCTCGTCTCCGAACGAGAGGAACAGCTGGAACGCGCCCGTGCTATCGCGTCTGGGATTTCGCGCTAACACCAACGGTCAGCGCAGCACTGCGCGCGGTCTGACGCGTGGTCTTCACACAACACTTCGCACCCTTAGGGCAGCCTTTCGGCCTCAAACCACTCGTCCAGATCGCCACTACCCGCCTGACTGCCTATGCCCCGCACCCTCACTACGTCACCACTCGGTCGGCTCCTGCGCATGGGCACGCTCGCGACGCGGGTGAGCACCTCCCTGGCAGCCCAGCAGGCTATGAGTTTCTGGCTGAGCGACCCCATTGCCAACGCTCGGCGAACCGAGAGCTTTGTGCTTAACGCCATGCGCGTCACAGAAGCACTGGGAGAAATGAAAGGCGCGGCCATGAAGGTTGGCCAGATGCTTTCAGTCCACGAAGGCCTGTTACCGCCAGAGGTGTGTGCGGTGCTTCGTACGCTTCAGCGCGACGCGCCGCCAGTCTCCTTCGCTCGCATGCGCGCGGTCATCGACGCCGAGGTGCCTGGCGGGATGGCTTGCTTCAGGCACCTCGATCGAACGCCGCTCGCGGCCGCGTCGATCGGGCAAGTCTATCGGGCCCAGCTTCAGGACGGTCGCGATGTGGTCGTAAAGGTTCAGTATCCAGACATCGACCGCATCGTCGCTGCAGATTTGAAGAACCTTAAGAAGCTGTTCGGCTCCCTGATCGCCATGGTCGTCGACATCGACTTCGAACCGCTCTGGCTGGAGCTTAGAGAACGGCTGCTGGAGGAACTCAACTATCGACAGGAAGCCGCGAACATAGCTCGCATGCGCAGCTACTACGCTGACGACCCCACCGTACAGATCCCTGGCGTAGTCGAGCGTGCGAGCGGCCAGCGCGTGTTAGTACTGGACTACGTACCCGGTATCGCGCCGGAAGACGCGTGCTCGTCTAGCTACAGCCAGGCACTGCGAAACCGCTGGGGCGAACAGCTTCTCAGCTTTACGCTGCGGGGGCTGCTGGAGCATCAGTTCCTTCATGCCGACCCCAACTTTGGCAACTTTGCGTTTCGCGAGGACGGCACGCTCGTTGTCTACGACCAGGGTTGCGTCAAAGACGTCCCCGAGCCCCTTGCCCGGGGCTGCCGCAAGCTGCTGGATGCCTGCCTTGAACAGCGATTAGCGGATCTTCCCGATCTGCTCCACGCCCTCGGCGTCTACGACCGATCCACCGGGCAGCGCGTTCCTCAAGCCGTCATCGCGCCCCTTGCTGAGCAGGTGCTGCAGATCGTTGGACCTGAGCCGTTTCAGTTTTCGCGCAGCAACGACCTATACAGCCTGCTGCTCGACCGCAACGGCAGCTACCTGCGGGAACTGACCCGGCTGGAACTACCGCCCGATCTGATGTTCATCAATCGCACCCTCTCGGGCGTCTACGGCAATCTGTGCCAGCTCGAAGCCCAGGGCCACTGGAGCCACGTGATCGGATCCTTTAGAAGTCCGTCGCCGCCTGCCGCTAATGGAACGATGCGAGGTCCGCGCCTTTAAATGCATCGGTCGCCGGTGCAGCGATCACTCCTTCGACGCCCGCGCAGTTCGTGAGCGACCCAAGCCCGGCACCATGTACGGCACGCGCTCGCGGTACTGCTCGAAGTCCCGTCCATACTGGTTCAGGAAGCGGCGTTCTTTGAGCACCGGCGCAGCCACGCAGTACAGGGACCAGGCAACGGCGAGGGCGAACTGATCCGGTGTCCACACCGGCACGGTCCAGAGCGTTGCCGCGAAGGCCAGATAAATCGGTTGCCGCACGATCTTAAAGAGTCCGAGCGTTGGTAGCCCCGGGAACACGGGGGCCTTATCAGCCAGGAGCGAGAGCCAGCCTAGCGCACCGCTCTGCACGTCGGCCCCTGCATCGAGGATCGCCTTACCCAGCACCGCCCAGGCAGCGCCATAGGCTGTACTGCAGACAATCAACGCCGTGCCCTCAGCCCGCCACCAGACCACGCCGCTCGGCGTCCAGAGCCAGAAAGCCAGCAGCAACTGCACCGACGCGACAATCGCATAGGTCGTTGTGCCAAGGGGACGACCGTAGGGCCCGGGTACGAGATAGGCGAGTGCCTTAAGTCCGCCACGAGTCAGCAGCAATGAGTGAAGGAGCGGAAACTGGATCAGCAGCAGCAGGTTTGTGAGTAAGGACCAAGGGTGCGAAACCGCTCCGCGGGCCATCGTCAGGCCGAAAAACATGCCGTAAACCATCGACGCGATCGCGGCCGCGAACACCAGATGACAGCAGAACCCCATCGCCAACGCCACGGCCCGACGGCCACGTCCGGGCGGTGCTGCCAGGGCGTTACGGCCGAGCGTGAGCAGCCGGGCAATACGGGGATCGATTGACTTCACGGGCAGACCGCCAGCGCTTTACATCGTGCAAACGCTAGCAAGCTCGACGTAAAGCAAAGACGAATCAGCGCTGCGTGAGCGGGAGCGCAGACCACGGCTCCCGCTCAAGCGTCGTGCTAGTTGGTGTGCGTCCGCCGCAGTTCTGCGACCGCGGCTTCTGCGAACGCCCAGATCGGCTTCGGAAAGGGCATTCGTTCGGCCGTCGCGGGATCTGCATATCCCTCCCGGTACCAAGACTCGGTCGCCCGCATAAGCGTTTCGTCGCCGTCGTGAAACGCCAGCGACGCGTCGAGCCAACGCTGTGCGAGGGCCTGAGCCCGGGCCGATGTTGGAGACTCGCCAAGGGCGCCTTCGATGTCTTTCAGAAGCGCGTCCCACACGTCATTTGCCTCCTCCTCGAAGGCCGGGGCAGTTTTGTGTTGCGTAATTCGCTCGAGCTGCTCGGGTGTGTAGTGTTTCTCCGCCAATCTCTGATCGGCATCTGTCCAGGTGAAGCTGTCCATCGAATGAGTTTCCTTTACAAGTTGAACTAGGTCGTCCGTGGACAGCGCGCGACCCGCTGCGAGTTGCGTCCGCGCCTCGCGAACCGCAGCCAGCGCCCGGGTCAGGCGCAGCAGCTGATCCTCGAGCGCTTGTTGCTGTGTCTCAAGCAGTGATGTCAGGGCAATCCCATCGCGCAGCAGCTGACGAATCTCCGCCAGGCGAAAACCCAAGCGCTTGAGCACTTTGATCTTCTGCAGGTCGCCAATAGCCTCTGCGTCGTACACCCGCCAGCCTGCCGCGGTACGAGCTGGGCAAATCAGCCCCTGCCGCTCGTAGAGGCGCAACGCCTTAACGCTCAGGCCGGTGAGGGCCGCTACTTCACTTACCGTCAACGAAGCTTTCATCGTCTCGCGTGTGTCCATCGAACCTGTTCGTTGTACGGGCTGCCCCAGGGGACGGCGCAAGTTCTTTCGCAAACCGATCGCGCAATTTGAAGAGCCTGTCCGGCCATTCTGTAACGTTTTGTTTCAGCACGGGGGATTTTTCCTGTTGAAAACGTCATCTACATAGAACGTTGTTTTTGAGCTGACGAGCACACATGCGAACACGCCTGATCGAGCGCTTACAACAGCAGGGTTTGCGACGCACGGCTCATCGCGAGCAGGTGTGTCACATTCTGGACGAGGCGCTAGATCAACCCTGCGCGGATGACATTCACCACCGGCTGCGCGCCCGCGGCAGCCGGATTTCGTTGGGTTCGATCTACCGGATTCTCGACGGCTTTGTTCGCGCCGGCCTGCTGCGCCGGCTCCACCTTGGCGGCCCGCGCATGCGATACGAGATCGTCGGCCCCGATCGACACGACCACATCGTGGATATGCGTACCGGAGCCGTCGAAGCGTTCAGACACGACGCGCTGCAATGCCGACTGCGGAAGATCGCCGCAGATGCAGGCTACGAACTGATCGACTATGAGCTGACGCTACACGGCATGGACCAGCGAAAGCTGTAGGACAAGGCGCGAGGTAGTCGCGACCGGTTTTTACACGGGCCCAAGGGTATGCTTCGCGCCCAACATCCCACGAGCCGGTTCGACCGCGTCTATGACTTCGTCTCCATGCCATCCAGCGCCACGTCTGATGCCGGCCGTTCAGGCCTCTGGTTCGTACGCTTCGGTTCTGCTAGCGCTGGGCTTGATCCTGACTTGCGACCACGCAGCGGCTGCCAGCGATCTGCCGAGCGCTCCGGTGCGCACAGTCACGGCGCTGGAAGCACCGATCCGTCGCAGTCTCGAGTTTACCGGCAGCGTGACCGCCGAACGCGCCGCGGCGCTGTCGACCGCGACCAGCGGACTGGTCGCCGCGCTGGAAGTCGATGCCGGCGCCCGGGTCGAGCGGGGCGCCGTTCTCTTGCGCCTCGACAGTGAATTGGCACGGTATCAGCTCCAGCGCGATGAGGCAGATGAGCGGCGCGCACGACAAGCGGTTGAGGACGCCAAACGACGCCTGGCCGAAGTGCAGGAGCTGGCGACTAAACAAACGGTTGCTCGCACCACGGTTCGGGATCTGGAATCAGAGGTGATCGAGGACGAGGCCGCCCTCGCCCGCGCGACCGCCGTTACCCGGCTGAGCCGGGCAACACTGGCCCGGCATCAGGTCACAGCCCCCTTCACTGGAGTCATCAGCACTCGGCAGACGGATCTCGGTGAATGGGTGACTCCGGGAGATACGGTATTCGAACTGGTATCGCTTGAAGATCTGTACGTTGACCTGCAGGTGTCGGAGGCGCTGTTGGGCGACATCGACGTGGGTATGCCGCTCAAGATTCAGCTCCCGGGACAACGCAGCCGCGCCGGGATCCCGGCTCAGGTTGCGGCCCGCGTCCCCGTTACGGACCCCACTGCCCGGACCTTCCTGCTTCGCGTTCGCACGGAGGAACGAGACGCCAGTATGCTGCCGGGCATGTCTGCGACGGCGAAGCTGTCTCTCGATACCGGTTACTCGCGAGTGACGGTGCCGCGGGATGCGGTATTGCGCTATAGCGACGGACGCACCGTCGTCTGGATCATCGAAACCGTCGACGGCAGACAACGCGCCCGCGAGCGCCTCGTGACCATCGGTTTGAGTTTCGATGGCCAGGTCGAAGTGCTGGATGGCATTGCCGCTGGCGACGCCGTGGTCGTCGCAGGGAACGAAGCCCTGCAGGATCAGCAGCCCGTGCGCCGTCTGACGAACCCGGAGGCCTGAGATGTTTGAACGCGTGATCAGCAACGGCATCCTGACGACGGTCATCACGCTGATTGTCTGCGTGCTTGGCATCGTCGCCGCGCTGCGGATCCCGGTGCAGATGATCCCGGACCTCGACACGCGGGTCATCAGTGTCCGCACGAGTTGGCCCGGCGCAACACCGCAGGATGTCGAAAAAGAAATCCTGATCGAACAGGAAGACTACCTCCGCAACCTGCCGAACCTGAGCCGCATTACAGCCACGGCAGAAACCGGCAGCGCTGAGATCGAGCTGGAGTTCCCCCTCGGTACAAATATCACCGAAATGATGATCCGGGTCAGCAACGCGTTGAGCCAGGTGCCGTCCTATCCGGAGGATGTCGACGAACCGCAGATCTTCGCCAGCTCCTTCTCGAGCAACGCGTTCATGTTCTTCTCCGTGCGCCCCCTCGAGGGCAACCCCCGGGGTATCGACATGGATCTGGTGCTCGATTATCTGCGGGACACCGTGCGTCCGCAGATGGCGAGCGTGTCCGGCGTCTCGGAGATCGCCATCTGGGGCGGTGCCCAGCGGCAGATACAAATCATGATCGACCCCGCCCGCCTGGCTCAACGTGGCCTAACGCTGCCGGAGGTCCGTGCGGCGATCCGGACCCGCAACCGCGATCGCTCCGGCGGCGACGTCGTTGACGGTAAGCGCCAGTACCTGCTGCGCACCGTGGGACGCTTCGAAGACTTAGATGCCCTGCGCGACCTGATCCTGGATCGCAATGGCGATCGCATCATTCGCCTCGCCGACGTTGCGACAGTAACGCTCGATCACTACGAGACACGCTCCGCAGCAACCTATAACGGCAGCCCACACATCATGATGGCCGTTCGCCGCGAAGCCGGCTCGAACGTGCTCGACATCAAAGATCAAATGCTTAAGACCATCGCCGATCTGAACGAACGCGAACTTGCCTCGACCGGGCTGCAGATGTCGCTCATGTCCGATGACGTTCGCTACGTGCGGGCATCGATCAGCAATGTGTGGACGAATCTCTTTATCGGCGCCGTTCTCGCGACGACCATCATGTATCTGTTCCTGCGCTCCGCACCGGCTACGCTGATTGGCGTACTGGGTATACCGATCTGCGTCATCGTTGCTTTCCTGGGCCTGCTGATCGGGGGCCGGACGATCAACGTCATCTCCCTTGCAGGCATCGCCTTCGCCCTCGGCATGACCCTCGACAACAGCATCGTTGTGCTCGAGAACATCGAGCTGAAACGCCGCCAGGGGCTGGCACCCTTCAAAGCCGCTCTGGCCGGTGTCAAAGAAGTCTGGCCGGCTGTCTTCGCCTCAACCATGACAACCGTGCTGGTGTTTCTGCCCGTTGCCTTCGTGGCTCAGGAGGCGGGGCAACTCTATTCCGACATCGCCATAGCGGTGTCCGCAGCGATCATCGCGTCCATGCTGGTTGCCGTAACACTGCTGCCGACGGCCGCTGCGCGACTCGATCTGTCGGCTGGAAAGACACGCACGGCGACGTCTCCGCTTGCCGATCGGGCGCTCGACGGCGCGTTTAGGCTCATCGAAACGCGAGGGCGCAGGCTTGGCACCGTAGCGATAGCCACCCTCGTCAGCGCGACGATCATCGCCTGGCTCACACCACCGGCCGAGTACCTCCCGGAAGGCGAAGAGCCTAAGGTATTCGCCTTTATGAGCGCACCGCCGGGCTACAACCTGGAGACCATGCGGTCCATCAGTGTCGAAATCGAACGACGGCTCGAGGTCGAGGTCAACGCCGAACGCAGCCGCTTCGATGAAGGTCGAACGGAGATTCCGCCCATGAAGTACGCCAGCCTGTCGGTCGACAGCGGCGGTTTGCGCGTGATTTCTGAGCCGCTTGAAACCCGCGACATCGAAGCACTGCTCGATGGGCTTACGGGATTGTTCCGGGAGTATCCCGGCATGCGTGCGTTCGCCGCTCGCGGCTCAATCATCTCAAGCAACGACGGCGGCAGCCGCAGCATCAACCTGGACATCGCGGGTCCGGATCTGGATAGCATTTACCGCGTCGCTCAAGCCGCCGAGGCTCGCGCAGCTGCCGTGCTGGGCAACCCCAGAATTCAAAGCCAACCGTCGTCGCTAAGCCTGGCGCAGCCACTCATTCAACTGCGTCCGGACTGGGAGCGCGCAGCGTCGCTTGGGATCTCGGCGGAAAACCTCGGCTTTACCGTCGCCGCCCTGACCGACGGCGCTTATGTCGACGAGTTCTTCTTAGGTGACGACAAGATCGACATCTATCTCTACAGCGCCAGCGGGCGCGACCTGGTGCTGGACCGGCTTGGCCAGGTCCCGATCTTCACCGAGTCGGGGACCGTAGTGTCCCTTGGGAGCCTTGTGAGGTTGCAGGAAACCGTCGACACCAGCGCCATACGCCGGGTCGGCGGCCGACGAACGGTGACTCTAAACGTGATCCCTCCCCGCTCCACGCCGCTTGAGACTGGCGTAGAAATCGTTCGTACCGACGTTGTTGGCTACCTGCGCAGTACCGGTGCAGTTCCACAGGACGTGAGCATCACCATTACCGGTGCTGCGGACCAGCTCGACGCCACCCGCGAATCCCTGTTCGGCAACTATCTCGTTGCGCTGCTGATCATCTACCTGCTTATGGTTGCGATCTTCAGCCACTGGGGCTACCCGCTGCTCATCCTCACGACCATACCCGTGGGCATCGCTGGCGGTATCGTCGGCCTGACGCTGCTCAACGGCGTTGGAGCACTGCTACCGAGCCTCGGATTGGCGGCGATTACTCAGCCGTTCGACATGATTTCGATGCTCGGCTTTCTCATTCTTATGGGAACGGTCGTCAACAACCCCATTCTTGTGGTCGATCGATCGCTCCAGAATTCGGCCGCCGGCATGGCGCCGGTCGAAGCCGTGCGAGAAGCGCTGCGAACCCGGCTGCGGCCCATCGCCATGTCAACGCTCACCACGCTGTTCGGACTTGCACCACTGGTCCTCATCCCTGGGGCAGGCACGGAGCTCTACCGGGGAGTCGGGGTAATCGTGATGTTTGGGATTCTCGGCTCAATGTTGGTGACCTTGAGCATGCTCCCCGCGTTAACGATCAGCGTACTGAAATTCACTGAGCGCAACGCTGTGCCTGAGCCGGCCAGCGCCGGCTGAGGAAACGGACCGGGGAATGCGCCCCGCCTCGCGCGTCGGCGCTGGGCAGGGCTACGCAAACTTAAGCGTTGCGGCGACGGCGTGCAATAAGCGCGAGACCACCGAGCAACATCAAACCGGCGGTGCCAGGCTCGGGTACCGATGCAACCTCTGCAAAGGTGATTCGATAAATCTCCGTAGCCCCGGTTATCTGCGTG
The DNA here is from genome assembly GCA_039198065.1 of Pseudomonadota bacterium. GTDB lineage: Bacteria > Pseudomonadota > Gammaproteobacteria > Pseudomonadales > Azotimanducaceae > CALHVX01. The sequence goes on along the minus strand of JBCCTU010000006.1, from coordinate 139,085 downwards.
TCGAAGACATAACCCGCGGCCGTCGTGAGACCATCGAAGACGTTCAGCTCATCGAAGCTGAAATTCACCACGTCGTTCTCCGCCGTGCGGAGCGGGTTCATACCACCTTCGATAAAGGCAGCGTTCGCCGGATCCGCCACCTCTGAACCCGCATCCCAGATGTCACTTCCAAAAAGCGTAATCTCGGTCAGGTTCAGGTTGCCGCTGAGATCAAACAGCTGATACTGCATTGGATTGTCGTTGCCGATGAACAAGTCATTGCTCGGCACGACCATGGCCGCAAAGGTGAAGAACTGGTTCATCATCGGATCGACGTCGAAAAGGACCGATGCCGACGTCCCTGGCAACAGCGGACCCCCGTCGAGTACGGAACCCAGCGTCGCGGTCGGGTCTGCCGCCTCGAAGGCCGGGAACCAGAGGTTACCGCTACCCCCTTCGGCTACCGAGATGATCGCATCCCCAGCCATCTCGCCGTTGTTGAAGGCATCAAACGTGCCGTTGTGAAAACCTACCCTTAGCGGCGCAAAGGTAATGCTGTCCTCCGGCGCCAGGTTTTCCACGGTTACCTCGATTACCCGCGCCTCGACGAATGGCGCAAACGCCAACACCGCGGACGCCGCCGCAACCCCCTTCAGCTTCCCAAAACTCATGTTTTCTCCTTACTGCATCGCAGCGAACGGCCGCCCAAGCAGGCCGTGACCTTCGATCGTTGAGTGACTCCACGCGCCGGCTCCGTAGATCGACGCCTGCGCCTCCTCGATTACGATGTGCAACGCGAAAAGGTTACAGAGAAGGAAACTTTATTTACTTTGGCCGTATTTGATTATCGTCAACGGGGGGCGAGTACCGCTTAGGATGATCGGCACCCATGATTCCTCAGCCAGCTAACAAAAAAGAACCGAGGAAACCTGCCATGACCCAACTGAACGGACTACACCACATCGCGATTTCGACGGGGAACATCAAGTCGCAGATCGCCTACTTCTCCGACGTCCTGGGGATGGAACTGGTCGCTCTGTACTGGATGCACGGTGTGGAAAACACCTTCCACGGCTTCATGAAAATGGGGGACGAGGCGGTCGCGTTTGTTTTCAAGGAAGAAATCAAAACCATCGACACGGTCATGAAACAGACCCATGCGGGCAATGCCGGCGAGGCATCCGCCCCGGGCACCATGCAGCACATCGCCTTTAATGTGGATTCGCTGGATGACGTCCTCGCCATGCGCGACCGTATCCGCTCCCGCGGGATCACCGTCATGGGGCCGCTGAACCACGGCATGTGCCATTCGATCTATTTCGCCGGACCGGAGAACCTGTCGCTTGAGATCTCGACGAGTGGTGCCGCCGAAGCACCGCTTGATTCCAAGGGGACGTGGATTGATCCCGAAGTCGTCGCCCTCGCCGGTATCTCGGAGGGCGAGTTGAAGAGCTTCATGTCCCCCGCCGCCTACTCAAACGAAGGCCCACCACTGCCAAACCCGGAGGTCGACCTCGACAAACCGCACCTCCGCTACCCGAACGGTGCGTTGGAGCAAATCATGGCAACGCCGGACGAGGTGTTTCTGAACAGCGTCGAGAGCAAGCCGCCGAGCCCCAAGGGATATGACTTCGACGCTGCCTGAAAGCGTTCCGCGCGGTACGCAATGACTCTTAACTCAGCAACCACCCTCCATCGACATCCACGGTGGTGCCGGTGACAAAGCGGTTACGGACAACAAACACAATGCCTTCGGCTACCTCATCGGGTGTGCCAGGCCGCGGAATAAGATTGCCCGCGGTCGCTTGCTCGAGGAACGGACGTCGACCGTCGGCATCGTCACCAAACATCGGCGTGTCGATCAACCCCGGGGACACGACGTTAATCCGCTTTGGTGCGATCTCTGCTGCCAGCGCACGCACCAGTTGCTCTACGGCACCGCCAACAGAGGCCAGTGCAGACTGCCCCGCTTTCGCCTTGCGCGCCGGTGAGCCCGACACCAAGGTGATCGAGCCCGAATCGCTCAGGTGCTGCGCGCCGTAGCGAACCACATTCGCATAACCCCAAAGCTTGTCGAAAGAGGCCTGATAGGCATCCATATCCATCTCTAGAAACGGACCCGACGCGCGCTCACCCCCGGTCGCCGCGCTGATCAGGATGTCGTAGGGCGCGTGCCGCGCGAGGAGTGCCGTCAACGCCTCAGCGTCCCGCACATCGCATGCCTCGAGTGCGATTCCGTCCAGCGATCCTGCGCGATCCGGGTTGCGGCTGACTGCCACCACCGTCGCGCCTAAGGCGCTGAGCTGGTGCGCCGTTGCCAGACCAATCCCCGACGTTCCACCAAAGACGAGCGCCTTTTGGCCAGACAGTTCCCCCATCGAAGCTTCTCCAACGTTGCCTTGTTACCTGCGCTAGGAGTGTACAGTTTACGACGAGAGTACGACGGAAGGATCACGATCAGTTGCTATGCGTCTAGGTACCACCAACAGCCTAACGGTGCTTCGGTTTCGCTTTCTGGCCTTTGCCGCCTTCGGCATCGCACTCGCCGTTGCCGGTTTCTTTCCCACCTACTTTCGTCCGCTACTGATCGACAACGCGAGCTTCGCATCGATCTATCACGTCCACGGACTCTTTGGCGCCGCCTGGCTGATCCTGTTTCTCTGTCAGACTCTGTTTGTCCAAAACGGCCGCCTCGCACTACACCGAAGTGCAGGCATTCTGGGCATAGGAGTCGTACTTGGGGTCATGATCACCTTGCCGTGGGTTGCCTACGAAGAGGTCAGCAATCAGCTCCAGGGTGATCAAGGCGCGACTGACTTCGTGCTCGGGCCGGTCCTCGACGCCCTAACCTTTGGTGTGCTGACAGGAGTCGGATTCATGAAGCGGAAAGATCCGAACGCACACAAACGATGGATGTTGCTCGCTACTGTCCTTCTGCTTTGGGTAGCATGGGTCCGGCTTCGATACTACTTTCCAGCGTTTCCGCACAACTTCAATGTCTTTAGCTTTGGCCTTGGCATGGCTCCCATCCCCGTGTTCTGGTTACTGGACCGCATGACAACAGGGGCCGTGCACCCCGTACTGCTCTGGGGTGGCATTGGTTTGTTGCTGGAACAAGGACTCCAGTTACTGTTCTTTGGAACCCAAGGCTGGTCTGCACTTGCACACGCTGTCTACCAGGCGCTGACACACCTGCTGGCTTAAACCAAGGTACCCAACCCTGCAGCAGCCAACCGACAACCGCGCGTTTTGATCAGTCCGATGATGCAGCCGCCTGAATATTCAGGCGCGCACGGACTTCGTGGAGCTTGATCCAGCGCCAGACCTTGGCGCTTGTACAGCCTTCGCCGGCAACGACGTCGTCTACTGTGCTCGCCGCCGCTTCAATCTTGAGCGCAACCTGTGCGCGGCCGGACTCAGGCGAGAGGCTCGGGTCGCTGGAAAGCAACGCGCTCTGTGCCCGCTCGCGAACGATTGAGAGATTGTGTAGGAACTTCTGTCGCTCAGCGTCCGGTGGTGATCCGCACAGCGTGACCGCCCGGTCCGCGCGAACGAGTTCATCGAGGATGTAGTCCGGTTCCATTCGGTAAGCAAACCGCTGCAGGTGCGTGACCTCAAACAGCACGTAAGCGCCGATGAGACCGATCGCCAGCCAACCGCCCGCCTTCACAGCGACGAACCCAGGATGCGTCGCGCTCGCGTTTTGCTGAACCCCATAAAAACCTCCGCCAGCGACAACGTCAGCGCGCTGCACGCATCATCATGGCGTTACGCACACAGGTGCACACGACTTCGCCCCGCTGGTTCGTTGCCGTGTGCTCAAAGGTCACGATGCCGCGGTCGTCTTTTGAACGGCTCGCACGAACCTCGAGCACCCGGGTGGCGGCAGTAAGCGTGTCGCCAATATGAACCGGCCGCGGAAACTCGGTGCGCTCGAAGCCGAGATTGCCCATCGTGGTCCCAAGCGTGGTATCGGCGACCGACAGGCCCACGAGCAGCCCGAGCGTGTAGATACTGTTGACCAGAATCTGACCGTCACCGACGCCGCGGGCGAATTCAGCATCGAAGTGCAGGGGCTGCTGGTTGTGTGTCAACGCGGTAAAGAGCAGGTTGTCCGTCTCGGTGACCGTTCGGCTGGGCTCGTGGGAAAACGTGTCACCGGGGGAAAACTCGTCGAAATAGCGGCCGGCCATCGCGGTAGTCCTTAAAGCCTCAAAGAATGTACGAGTCACCGGACGCGCGCACGGTGATGTCGCCGATAGCCACGCCATCCGGCTGATCGATCGCGTAAAGAATCTGCTCCGCCAGGTGCTCAGGTTCCAGCACCAGATACTCGATGCTGTCCTTGCTGGTGTAAGACTCTGGCAGATCGCCACCCATGAAGCCCTGCATCAACTGGCCGTAGGTGCCCGCGTTCTGCCCGACGATGCCGACAACCGCCTCGGGGTTGATGACCCCACTCGCTAACCCGGTAAGCGGTACACCGGTCGGCCGCACGATGGTGACCTTGATCTTGCCCTGAGACTCGACGCGAAACGATTCAGAGAGAAAGTTCACCGCGGCTTTGCTCGCGCCGTATACGGCTGCGCCGACCACAGGATGGTTGCTGTAGATCGAGGACAGGTTCACGACATGGCCCCGTCCGGCAGCAATCATCGGGTCATAGGCCGCAATTAAGCCGTTCAAAACGCCCTTGATGTTGATGTCGATGCAGCGGTGCCAGGCCTCCGCGGCCTGCTCGTGATCACTGAAGAACGCCAGCGGCATGATGCCGGCGTTGTTGATCCATACGTCGATCTTGCCGAATCGCGAAAGCGCAGCACCGGCCAGCGCTTTCATGGCGCCAAGATCGGCAACATCGGTAGTTACGGCGAGGGCCGCGTCGCCTAAGGGTTCGGCAGCAGCCGCCAGCGCTTCGTCACGGACGTCCGCCATGACCACCGTCGCTCCCCGGGCAATGGCACGCTCACTGACAAGCAAACCAAAACCACCGGCTGCGCCGGTCACTACCAGCGTTTTTCCTTCCAGATAACTCATTGCCCCTCCAGCTTCCGCCGGTTACCCAATTAACTCCCGCTGCGGGCGTGCATCCGGTTGAAGCTCCGCTGCTACTGCGAAAATCGCCAAAACAAGTATCCCGCGTAGGCGACCATGAGCGCCGCGCCCTCCACCCGCTCAAGCCGCCGCGGTCCCGTGATGACGAACGGGATCAGGATCGCCACGAGCAACAGATTGACGATCAGATCGACTTCGCCAAGCGCGGGCACCGGTAAGGGCACCGCCAGCGCGCTCAATCCAAGGACGAAGGTCGTGTTGAACAGGTTGCTCCCGACAACGTTACCCACCGCCAGGTCCGGCTCGTTGCGCAGTGCCGCGATCCCTGAGGTAATCAGCTCTGGCAGGCTGGTTCCGACAGCAACCACACCAATACCAATCGCCGCCGCGGAGACGCCCAGCGCAGCGGCGAGTGCTGATGCGTATTCGATGGTCAGCTGACCACCGACCACGAGCAGTACCAGCCCGGCCACAGTGATCAGGACGCTGAGACCGACCCGCGGTGGCGCCTCGTCCTCTGCCTCGCCGGCCTGCGAGGCCGTTTCCTCACGACGTTCAAGCTCCGCGACGCTGTCGAGATCCAGCGCCTCGGCGGGGATGTCCATGAAGCCGATGTCCGGATCGCGACAGTCAAGAGAAATCAGGAGCGGGTCCTCTTTGCGCTGCCGCAGCACGTCGGTGACGGTGATGTAAATGAACATGGCAAACAGGGTCAGCAGCACCAGCGCATCCGATCGATCAATGCGTGGCGTTTCCCCGCGCAGCACCGCATCGCTTGCGGTGACCAGCAACACGGCCGTTACGAGCAGCAGCAGCGGTACTTCTTTGCGAATCACCGAGCCCTGCACATGCACCGAGGCGATCATGGCCGACAACACGAGCACGAGGCCGATGTTTGCCAGGTTCGAACCGACAACATTGCCGAACGCGATCGCGGACTGACCGCTGTAGGCACCAATGAGGTTAACGACCAGCTCCGGTGCGCTGGTGCCGAACGCAACGACCGTAAGGCCGATCACAAAGGCCGGGATACCAAAGGCTCGCGAGATACCGGACGCACCGCGAACCGTGAACTCTCCGCCGACCAAGAGCGCTGTGAGACCCAACGCCAGAAGTGAAAGGGTGGCTGTCATAGCGCGCCAGATCCGCCAGGCGCCAGTCTAGCAAGAGTTCGGGACCGACCGGACCCGCGTTGCTCGAATTCCGGGCAGGGTGCATCGTGCAGTGCAGCAAAGTGACAGTTTGGTGCAGCTCGCCGCACCGATTTAATGCAGATTTCCCAATTGCTGGGAGCAGCACCATCACCGTGCATTCACCGCGACGCGTTCGGCGCGCAGTTTTTTCATTCTGAGCTTTAGTACAAGGGGCTGGCACCGTCCTTGCACCCTCACGTGGTGGTCATACCACGACGGCGAAGATCAACGGTGTGTCGACGTACACCCTGAACAGCTTCGCTGCCAAGGAGATAACATCGGTGAAAACGCTCTCGCGGGGACGCTCGATCCATACGCTGATCTTCACCGATCTCGACGGCACCCTGCTCGATGACCGCTACGATCTTGCTGCCGCGGCAAACGCCCTGGACGCCGTCGTGAAACTCGGCGCCGTCGCCATCCCAGTGACCAGCAAAACGCGGCGCGAGTGCGAGGCCCTAAACGCGCTGCGGCGCATCAAAACGCCCCTGATCTTTGAGAACGGCGCCGGTATTGCCTGGCAAGGGATCGACTACGGCGACCGTGCGTCGATAGAAATCGAAGGTCCGGGCTACGCCGAACTCTGCGAGCGCCTCGACCGGGTCCGGGTGAACGGCCAATTCAATTTTCGCGGCTTCAACGCCATGAATGCGGCCGAGCTTGCCGAACGCTGCGGGCTCAGCCCGGAGATGGCGTCCCTGGCGCTGGCCCGGGAGGCCACGGAACCGCTGGTCTGGGAAGACACCGAGTCATCACGGCGCGCCTTTGCCGAGTACCTGAGCATGTTTCGGTTGCAGCTCGTCGAAGGCGGTCGCTTTCTTCACGTCATGCCGCAGACGGACAAAGGTATGGCGGCGGCGAAAGTGGTCCAGCGCTGGTTCGAATGCAGCGGGCTGTCGGCTCGCACAATCGGCTGCGGTGACAGCCCGAACGATCAGGCGCTGCTTGAGTTCACCAGCAGCTGCATTCTGTTTCCCCGCCGCGACGGCAGCTATCTGGAACTCGGTGCTGACAAGCCCGTGTGCCAAGCACCCCTCGCCGGACACGAGGCTTGGCTCCGAGCGGTGACCGCACACCTCTGCGCTACCAGCAAACACCCGGTTCCGCTGGAGGAACGCCGATGACCGACTTTTTTCAGAACGGAATCATCACCACCCTTCATAACCTGTGCGAGCGGCCACTGACCGCAATCGAAGACGAACTGCGCGGGTTCTCCAAACGTCGCCCGATGGCCCTCGTGCTGCCCAGTCTCTACTCGGAGCTCGAACACCCGGCGCTTACGCGCATCGTTGAAGAGCTGAAGGGTGCAGACTACCTCTCTCAGATCGTGATCGGACTCGATCGCGCCGATGCATCTCAGTACCGCCATGCCCTCGAGTTCTTCAGTGTCCTGCCGCAGGACCACGTCGTGATCTGGAACGACGGCCCGCGCATGGGCGTGTTGCAGGATCGCTTAGCAAAGCTGCACTTGGCGCCAACCGAGCTCGGTAAAGGCTGCAATGTCTGGTACTGCTTTGGCTATGTGCAGGCCACGGCCGTCGCCAAAGCGGTGGCGCTCCACGACTGCGACATCACGACCTACGAGCGCGCCATGCTCGCGCGGTTGCTCTACCCCATTGCCAACGCGCGATTCAACTACGAGTTCTGTAAGGGGTACTACGCACGCATTTCCGGCGGCAAGCTGAACGGCCGCGTGAGCCGGCTGCTTGTTTCGCCGCTGATCAGAACCATGAAGAAAGTCATGGGTGCCGATCCGTATCTGGACTACCTGGACAGTTTCCGCTATCCGCTCGCGGGCGAGTTCTCCATGCACGTCGACGTGTTGAAAGACCTGCGCATACCCTCCGATTGGGGCCTCGAGGTCGGCGTCCTGTCGGAGGTATACCGCAACTACTCAACCAACCGCCTATGCCAGGTCGAGATCGCCGACAACTACGATCACAAACACCAGGATCTGTCGCCCGACGACGCGACCCGGGGCCTGTCGCGCATGAGCTTAGACATCAGCAAGTCGCTGTTCCGGAAGCTGGCGACCCACGGCGGCGTCTTCGATCGCGGAACCGTGCGATCGGTAAAGGCCGCGTATCTGCGGATCGCCCTGGATCTGATTGAGTCTTATGCAAACGACGCAGCGATCAACGGTCTAACGCTGGATCGAGACGCCGAGGAGCGCGCCGTAGAGCTATTCGCCGCCAACCTCCTCAAAGCCGGCGAGTCGTTTCTGGAGAGCGGCGACGAAACCCCGTTCATCCCAACCTGGAACCGGGTTACCAGCGCATACTGCCGGGTCTTTGATGACTTCAAGGCGGCGGTTGCGGCAGACATGGCGGAATTTGGACCCGGGACCAAAACGCCTTCCATCGCGATCAGCGCCAACAGCTGACGCCCGTTCACCGGTGGCACGCCACAGGGGCCCGGCACTCTCAGGTTTGGTGAATCCAGAGCACTTGAAACGGCTCCAGAACCATCGCCTCTCCCGCGGCCAACGAGCGACCGGTGAGCAGATCCACCCCACCGCGCGCCGTCAGGGCCGATTCATCGACCTGCACGGACTCGCTGGCAAACGACGCAACGACCAAAAGCGTCTGTGTATCGGCCCGACGCTCGAGGACAAAGATGCGGGAATCCTGCGTGGGCACCACTCGCTGAGACGCCGCGGGTGCAAAGGCTGGCTGCTCGCGACGCAATTCGAGAGCTCGGCGCAGAGATCGAAAGATTTCCGCCGTTGGCGAGCTGGAATCCGCGAGCGCCGCCGCGAGGGTGTCGGCATCCAGCTGGGCCCGGTTAATCGACCGCGTTCGGCCGGTACGCTCAACGCCGTCGTGGTCGTTCAGGGTTCCAAAAAGACTGTGTACGTACAGCGCCGGCACGCCCTGGAACGCCAGCAGAAGGTGGTGCGCAGCGAGATAGCGCGGAATGTCCGCTGGGGTCCCGCCAAAGGCGGAAAAGAGCGCAATGTTGAGCTCATAGGCCGACTCGGTCCCGTCCGCCAGCGTGCGCAAGGTGATGTAGCCGCCACGCTCGTGCCCAAGATCGAGCAGCGCCTGAACCGCGTCCTTCGGTACCAGGCCTTCGAGCGGGCGCAGGCCGATGCCATCGTGGGACGCGATGAAGTTGAGATAGGCACAGCCTTCTGGCGCAGGATCGAGCGTTTCGGCCCACCGGCGCAGATAGGTCGGGTCTTCGAACAGGTAGCTGTAGAGCAGCAGCGGCGCGAGACTGAACTGGTACACCAGGTGCGCCTCGTCCCGGTCACCGAAATAGCTGACGTTCTCAGCGTGCGGAACGTTGGTCTCGGTGAGAAGCTGCGTTGGCAGATCTGCTGCCTCAAGCAAGCTGCGCAGGGCCCGCACCGCGGCGTGGGTCTCCGGCAGGCTCATGCAGTTCGTGCCCAGTCTTTTCCAGAGAAACGCCACTGCATCGAGCCGGATGAACCGCGCGCGCTGCTCAAGATAGAACAACAAAATCTCGGCGAAGGCCACGAAGACGTTCGGGTTGCCGAAGTTCAGGTCGACCTGATCTTCGCTGAAGGTCGTCCAGACGTGGCGTACACCGCGATACGTATGCACTCGCGTAAGCAAGGGCGAATTGCGCGGCCGGGTTACGGCACTGTGGTCCGTGCGTGGATCGGCTTCGATGAAAAAGTCGTTGCCCGGTGCGCGGTCACCGACAAAGTCGGCGAACCAGAGGTGCTCTCGCGAACAGTGATTGATCACCAGGTCGAACATCAGATCGAAGTGTTCGCCGAGGGCCCGCACCTCGCTCCAGTCGCCGAGGTCATTACGAACCGCTCGGTAGTCGATGACGGCGAACCCGTCGTCGCTGGAAAATGGAAAGAAGGGCAAAACGTGTATCGCACTGATGCAGTCTTTGAGCTCGGCATCGGCGAACGCCTTCAAGCTGTCCAACGGCAGCTCACCGCTCCCGACCAGACTGTCGCCATAGGTAATCAGCAGCTGGTCCCGCGCCTCGAGCGCTCGGGGACCACCGGCAAGGCGCGGATCGCCCGTGTCCTCGAGCCGCGATCGGGTCGTGCGCGCGGCCTGCAACAGCCGTTTGGCAATCCCCGTTGCGGCACCACTGCCGTACAGCAGGCCCAGGGCTTCGCGCAGCCGGTACTCGTGGACGTCATCCGGTGCGGTGGAGTCTTCACGCGTCAGGCCTACGGCTTCGGGGGCGTCGAGCCTCGGAATTTCAGGCGCACCCCTACCCTCGTGCACGGCGCTGGTAGCGTCCTGCGACAGCGGCGGCATCGAAGCGTCGGCAGATTCCTTGCTCAACAAAGACGGGCTCATCGGAGAAGACGCGAACGATACAAGAGCTGGGTCGAAGCGGCCATGAAGGATTCCATCGAATCTGTAAACGGAGTGCGAGTGCAGTGAGTGCCATCGACTGGTTCGTCATGATCGTCTATCTGCTTGGCATGTTGCTGCTGGCTTTCTGGCTCGGTCGCCGACAACAGAGCGCTGAAGACTACTTTCTCGGCGGGCAAGCCCTCCCCAGCAGCGCGCTCGCGGCGTCGACCATTGCCACCCAATGCTCGACCAACAGCCTGCTCGGCGCCCCCGCCTTCGTCGGCTTTACCGTGGGTGGCGGTCTGATCTGGCTGCAGTACGAGCTGGCAGTTCCGCTGGCCATGGCCGCCCTGTTGTGGCTGCTGGTACCGGCCCGGCGAGGCGGCAGCGCGTCGGTCTACGGCATTCTCGAAGCCGGGCTCGGTCGTAACGCCCGGCGGCTCGCCAGTGCCTGTTTTCTGCTCTTCCGGGGCGTGGCGACGGGGGTGACGATCTACGGCGTGTCCCTCGTGCTGGCATTGATTCTTGATGTGCCCTACGCCCTCGCCGTGGTGTTGCTCATGGGAGTCACCCTGCTCTACGACCTGCTCGGTGGCCTGCGTGCGGTCGTGATCAGCGACGTCATTCAGCTCGCCTTGCTGACGCTCACGGTGCTCGTGAGCCTGGCTTTTCTGGTCAATGACTTCGGCTGGGCGGCGCTGTTCGCCGATCGAACAACGACGCTCGTGAACGATTGGGGCGTCGACGGCAACAGCTACGGGTTCTGGCCCATGCTGATCGGTGGCTTCTTTTTGTACACGGCCTACTACGGCTGCGATCAGAGCCAGGCCCAGCGGGTGCTGGCCGCTTCGACGGACGAAGGGTCGCAGCGGGTGCTCTTACTGAACGGACTGTGTCGGTTTCCGCTGGTTCTCGCCTACTGCCTACTTGGCCTCGGCTTAGCCGCCTTCGCCCGCGCCAACCCGGCTTTCATCGACGCCCTCCCGCTGACCGCAGCCGGGACACCGAATTTCAACCTGGTGTTTCCACGCTACGTGCTCGACGTCTTCGGGCCGGGTTTCGTCGGCCTGGTGATGGTCGGGTTACTGGCAGCAGCCATGTCGTCCATTGATTCTGCGATCAACAGTCTGTCGGCCGCCACCATGGAAGACTTCGTCCGCCCGCAACGCACCGCTAAGGGCGACGCCATGGATGGCAGCAACGCCCTGTTCTGGTCTCGCGCTACGACGTTGTTCTGGGGGCTGTTCGCCGTTGCCTTCAGCTTTCAGGTTGAGCAGATTGCACCGACGGTACTCGAGGCCATCAACAAAATCGGTTCCATGGCTAACGGCCCACTGCTGGCGTTGTTCTGTCTTGCACTGCTCTTCAAAGGCGTCAAAGAACGGGCGGCCATTAGCGCATTCCTGATGGCGATCGCGGTGAACGGCGCCGTCGCCTGGCTGGCACCCCAAGTGTCCTGGCTCTGGTGGAACGTGATCGGCTTTTTCGTCGCGCTCGGTGGCGCCGTGCTGCTGCAGCGTGTCGGTGGCGGTGAGCCGCTCTCGAGCCGTGGCTATGTCGGCCCACCCCTCGAACGCCAGACGCGAATCCTTGCCCTCGCAGCGCTGGCCATCTTCGGCGTTTGTCTCGCGCTACAGCGGATCTGAGCGTAACGACCCTGTCGCAGCAACCTCAGGCCTGCGAGGCGGTGTCGAAGGCCTGCCAATCCACCGCGCGGGTCATCTGCCACAGGTCGACGAGCCGCCAGGGCATGATTGAAAACACCCGACCGACACTGTTGCGGTAGTACGTCTCCATACCCGGATGGGTCCAGATGAGGTCCGCGTGCTCGCGGTCTACGCGCTCAACGAAGCGATCATAGGCCGCTTCGGTGACGTCAGCGCTCGCCAACCCGCGCTCGTGCAGGTCGGCAATCCACCGGGCCACGTAGCGAGCCTGGCACTCGGCAACGAACATCGCGCTGCCACCATGGCCCAGGCCCGAGCTGGGCCCCAGCAACATGGCGAAGTTCGGGAACCCGGGTACGTGCATGCCCAGGTAGGCCTTGGGGTCGTCTGGCGCCCAGCGCGCCGCCAGCGTGTCACCGTTTACACCGGTCACGTTCAACCGCGAGGCCATCGACGTCATATCGAAGCCCGTCGCAAGCACCAGCACGTCAGCCTCTACCCGCTCCGTTCCCGCGACGACGGTGCTGCCCTCAACCCGCTCGACACCGTGGGGTATAAGCCGGACGTGATCGTTGTTTAGCGCGCGATACCAGCCGAAGTCGATCAGCATGCGCTTGGCGTACGGGGGATAACGCGGTGTGCAGGCCTCGATGAGTTCAGGACGCTCGGCTAACTGCTCGGCGATATAGGCTTCCATCTCCCGTCGATGTTTGTCGTTGCCGCGATTGAGGGATCGGCCCGCGTCCGGCCAAGCAGGGTCATAGCGGAGGAACGGCAGCAGGCCATCCCCGTAGCGCCAAAACATCAGGAATCGGAACCAGCGGGCGTAGAGCGGCACCGTCTGCATCAGCCACTGCGCGCCGGCACCGATGTGTTCCCGGGCGCGTGGAATCGGGCGCGCCCACTGCGGCGTACGCTGGAAAATCGTCAGCTCGCTGACCTGCTCAGCGATGGCCGAGACCAGCTGCATAGACGACGCGCCCGTTCCAACCACCGCAACGCGCTTACCGGTGAGATCCAGGTCTTCCGGCCAACGAGCCGTGTGAAACGCCTGACCACCGAACCGATCGAGTCCAGCTATGGCGGGCACCTGCGGCTGATTGAAATGACCGATCGCCGACACCAGCACCTCGGCCTCGAGGGTCGACTCCCCGGCGGGCGTTCGGACATGCACAGACCAGCAGCAGCGCTCCTCGCGCCAATCACACGCCAGCACTTCCGTGTTGAAGCGGATGCGCTCGCGCAGGCCGAGGTCATCGGCGGTCCGCTTGATGTAGGAGAGGATCTGATCGCGGCGCGAGAAATAGCTGGTCCAGGGGAACGGCGCGCCGAAGGAAAACGAGTACGCATGATTCGGCGTATCCACGCCGCAACCCGGGTAGCGATTCTCCAGCCACGTGCCACCCACGTCCGCGTTCTTCTCAACAATCTCAAAGGGTATAGCGAGCCCCTGGAGCTGACGCGCGAGGGCTATCCCGTTGACGCCGGCGCCAACGATTAACACCCGTTTGCGTACCTTAGATGGCTCCTCGCGCCACTGAACGTCGCGGCTCGCCAGGCCTAACTCTTCGCGCATCATGGGCACGTACTCAGGTGCCATGTGTTCGCCCAGACACAGGTTCATCAGCGCGTGCAGTTCGTCGTCGCTGGGATCGGCAACGACCGGTGTGCGCGCCGCATCCGTTGAAAGCAGGTCGAAAGCCGCTGCCCGGAGCTCACCCTGTTCCGCCGCGCTCAGACCTGCGTCTTCCGGCGCAAGAATGCGCGTGTCGCGGCGCGGTTGCAGGGTCAGCCACTTCTCCTCCCCGGTAAGCTGGTACACCGTGAGCAGCAACGCTCGCAGATCTGCTTCTTCAAGGGCATCGCGAAGCCTGTCCGGATCAATGGTCATCGGGCCTCCTCAGCAAGCGAAACTCGGCGTTCTGCAAAGTGCGCTTCGAATCAACGAAACAACTCCGACACCGATGCCCCGTGGTGTATGGCGTAGATCGCTTCGGCAAACAGCCGGGCGACGGACACCGTTTGTATCTTCGCGCTTCGGCGCTCCTCGGGGATGGGAATCGAATCAGTCACGACCACCCGCTCAATGCAGGCCTCGTCGAGCCGCAGCCGCGCCGAACCGGACATCACCGGGTGCACGGCGGCGGCTTCGATGCGCGCTGCGCCAGACGCTTTGAGGAACTCGGCGGCAGCGATCATAGTGCCGCCGCTGGCGATTTCATCGTCGATGATCAACGCGTTTCGGTCGCGGACATCTCCAATGAGGGCCACGGCCTCCGGCTGCTCCGTATCGTCGTAGCGCCGCTTGTCGATAATCGCCATGGGCAACCCCAGCCGATTGGCGTACTCGCCAAGGTCTTTGGCTTCGCCGACGTCGCTGGCGATGAGCACACTGTCCGCAAGGTCCGTCGTCGAACGCAGGTGATCGCAAACCAGGGGCGTTGCGTTAAGTTGATCGGCGGGGATTCGAAAAAACCCCTGCACCTGGGGCGAATGCAGGTTCATGGTCAGCACGCGATTGGCCCCCGCAGTCTCCAGCAGGTCAGCCATTAAGCGCGCAGTAATCGAAATTCGCGGCCGATCCTTTTTATCGGACCGCGCGTAGGGGAAGTACGGCAGCACGGCGGTAATACGGCGGGCAGACGCGTGCTTCAGCGCATCGATCATGATGAGCAGTTCCAGCAGCCCGTCGGAAACCGGGGGACAGGACGTCTGCACTACGAACACGTCGCACTCGCGAACGTTCTCCAAGCACTGAAACAGAATGTTCTCATTGCCGAAGCGTTTGATGTCCGTCGCCGTTAACGGAATATCGAGCTCGGCGGCGATGTCCCGCGCAAGCGCCGGATGCGACGTGCCGGAAATCAGCTTAATGCGGTTACTGCTAGTCGCCATGCTTCCCCGGTGTAGACTCAATCGACGGCGCGGATCATAGCAAGAGCGTTCGCCTGCGCGCAGACCGCAGACGGCAACCTGTGATTACTCGAACGGACGCCCGAAGCCCGCTGAACGTGCCGACTACTTCAGGGTGTAGCGGATCGGCAAACTCTTGAGCCCACCAACAAACGTGGACTGTGTGTATCTCGGCTCACCGGCCAGTTCTATGCGATCCACACGCTTGAGCAGGGCACGATAGAGCGCGGCAATTTCCATCCGGGCCAGGTGCTGACCAAGACAGACGTGCGCGCCGTAACCAAAGGCGATCTGTTTACCGTCCTTGCGATCCACCCGGAAGTCGAACGGGTCGCTGAAGACCTCCTCGTCACGGTTGGCCGACGGATACCAAAGAATCAGAGACTGCCCGGCTTTGATCGTCTTGCCGCGAAGTTCGTAGTCTTCCGTCGCCGTACGCATGAAGTGACGCACCGGAGACACCCAGCGGATCATCTCATCCACCGCCGTTGCCATCAGGCCATCAGGGTCCGCCTTTAATGCGTCGAACTGCTCCGGGTTCTGCAACAACGCCAGCAGCCCGCCGGCGGTCGATGAGCTGGTCGTATCATGACCCGCGGTAGCGATGATCATGTAGTACCCGTTCATTTCGAGTTCGGGGATCGGTTCGCCGTGGATCTTGGCATTCGCAATCACCGTCGCCACGTCGTCCGTCGGATTGGCCCGGCGGGCCGCGGACAGATCGGCGAAGTACTGCTCGAAGTCTTTAACCACCTCAACGAAGTCACTCAGCTCGAACGACCGGTTGATGTCCGGATCGTCGCTGCCGAAGAGCTCCTGGGTGAGCTTCATCATGAGCGGCTCGTCCTGCTCTGGGACCCCGAAAATCGACATGATCACCCGCAGCGGATACCAGATCGCGACGTCTTTAACGAAGTCGCATTCACCGCCAAGCTCGGCAAGTCGATCGACGTACTGCTCGGCAAGCTCATCGACACGCTGCTGCAGCTTGCGCAGGTTGCGGCCCATGAACCACGCCTGCGTCAGGCGCCGATACTCGAAATGGTCTGGATCATCCATCTGCACTAACGAGCGGACCAGGTGTTTCCGGCCACTCATGTGCTGGATGGTGGCGGTCACCAGGGACGGCGCGAGCGTTGGCCGCGGATCGTTGATGAACCCGGTCTTGTTGAGCTCAATGGTCCGGACGTCGTCGTACTTGGTGACGCACCAGAGCGGCTCAAACCCGTTCGGCTCCAGATAGCGCAGCGGATCGTTCGTTCGTAGCCATCGCAGCTGTTCGTGAATCCGCGCTTCATCGGACCAGAACAGCGAGCTGACAATCGCATCGTCCAGCTCCGGTGACTCGGTAAAAATCGCGGTGTTCGCCGCGGCCGTGGTGGTCTCGGCCATCCCTTCCCCCCGATCGCATCAGCTGTTCCTAAGGCCGTCGAGTATGCCAGAGCCCGTTGCGGACTCGAAGGCGGTCGTCGATCAGGCACCGACTGTGATCTGGCGCACAGGGTGAGCCGATGCCGACGACCGGCACGCCCGAGGACCCTATTCTTGCCCGTGATGGACAAGGCTTTCTCATCAACCTATCTCGAGGTTCCGGTGCATAACCTGGAGCGCGGTATGTTCGTCGCCGAGCTCGACCGCCCCTGGTTGGAGACACCGTTCCTCCTGCAGGGTTTCTACATCCAGTCTGATGCGGAAATCCTCGAACTCTCCCGCTACTGTTCAACCGTGTACGTGGATCCCCGGCGCGTTGAGCGAAACGGATTTTCCCCACGGGAACCGTCGCCGCCACAGGATCTGCTCCGGGATCACTTCAAGGTGGCAAAGGTAGACTACGAAAGCGCCGGGGAAGCGGTGCGCAAGGTGTTCATCAAAATTCAGGACGGCGGAGAACTGAACGTCGCCGCAGTTGAATCTGCCATATCACCCCTGATCCGTAGCGTCGTCAGCCACAAAGAAGCCCTCGCCGCCCTGGCGCGGATGAAGCGCAAAGACGACTACCTCTACAACCACGCCATTTCTACAGCGGTTTGGGCGGCCTTGATCGGTCAGCAGCTCGGCCTGCACAAATCGTTACTTAAGTCCCTGGCCGTCGGCGCCGCCATGCAGGATCTCGGCAAAACCCGCATCAAATCGGAAGTGCTGAACAAAGCCGGTCCCCTCGACGAGCGGGAGTGGCAACTGATCAAAAAACACGTGCAGTTCACCCTCGCGCTCATCGAAGACAAAAGCCACGTCGAACCCGAAGTGCTCGACATCATCGAACATCACCACGAGCGCTACGACGGCTCCGGCTATCCAAACGGGCTGCTTGCGAATCGGATTCCGCTGCTGGCCCAGATCGCGGGCCTGGCGGACACCTACGATGCCATGTTGACACCGCGTCCCTACGCGCGGCCACACACGTCTTTCTCCGCGGTGCAGGAACTCATCGATATGCAGGGATCGCTGTTCAGCAAGCCGCTGATCGAGCAGTTCGTGCAAGCCGTTGGCCTGTTTCCCACCGGATCCCTGGTCGAGCTCAACACCGGTGAGGTCGGCATCGTCGTCGCCCAAAACAACGTTCGGCGGTTGCGTCCGAAGGTGATGCTGGTCATGTCCCGGGACGGCAAACGGATCGCGAACCCAACAACCATCGATTTGATGAAGTACGCCCAGGACACGCATGGCCAGGATCCGGTGTGGATCGTTAAGGAGCTCGAGCCCGGCACCCACGGTCTGGATGCCTCCGAGTACTTCTTATGAGTCTGCAACGGCTCAAGCAGCCGCTCGATGCCGCGTTCAAGAATCTCCACGGCATCAACGCAGAGCGAGAGCGACCGCTGTTTCTGGGAATCGGCCTGGTGCGCTTCAAACTCTCAGCACCGGTAGAAGACGGGCTGGTGTCGGAAACCGCAAAGCAGGAATCGCGGGCACTGCAGGAGCGAATCGAAGAATCGCTTCGCAGCCGCGATCAGATCATTGAAATCGACCTCTCCACCTTTGCCATCATTCTGCGCGGCATAGAGAGTGATGAGCACCTGGAGTTGGCCGGTGCCAAGCTGCAGAAGCTTCTGCGGGCCCCGGTCTCCGTGCTCAACCAGGACTATCCCATCCGCTACTGCGGCGCACTAATCCGCAACGAGCGGGGAGACAACCCCGTCAGCGCTATCCAGCGTGTCGTCGAGTCCCTGAAGCATGCGTCACGATCGGGGCAATCGATTCGCGTTGGAAATCGCGCCGACCACGCAGGCTCGGAGGCTGACGCCAACCTCGAGTCGGACCTGGAGCAAGCCATCGCCTGCGGTGAGTTCGTGCCTTACTTTCAGCCCAAGGTAAGCGCCGCGTTTCAGACCATCATCGGGGTCGAAACCTTGACGCGTTGGCATTCGAAAACGCGCGGTGTCGTCGCCCCGGCTGACTTCATGGCAACGCTGGAACGCAGTGGCCACGTTGAGGCCTTCACCCACCGCCTGTTGCGCACCGTCTTCAGCCATGCCCAGGGCTGGTCGGAAGATCTCTCAATCAGCATCAACGTGCCCGCCAGCCTCGTTGCCAACGGCCGGCTTGCGCTCGCTGTGAAGGATGCCCTCGAGCTCTTTTCCGTCGAACCCAAGCGGCTGGTACTCGAAGTGACGGAGTCGCTGTTCGTAGAAGATGCGAAGGCCGTGGCCCTGCAGCTGCGCGCACTGCAGCGCTTGGGTGTTGCGATCAGTATCGACGACTTCGGAACCGGCTACTCGTCGCTTGCATACCTGCGCGACTTGCCGGCAGATGAGATCAAACTCGATAAAGCGTTCCTCGAGGATTTCGAAAAGGCGCCGCAAGCTCAGGCCCTGGTTTCAGGAATCATCCAACTCGCCCATGCGCTGAAACTCCGGGTCGTCGCCGAAGGTGTCGAACGCCGGAAAACCGCGGAGCTTCTGAAAACGATGAACTGCGATCTCCTCCAGGGTTACCTCTTCGGCAAGCCGCTGCCACCGGAAGAGTTCGAGCGTTGGCTCGGCGTCCAGATGGGGGCCGCCTGATCGGGCCTCCGGTGGGGACGGATTCAGGCTTTCTTGCCGCCGCTCTTGAGGCAGGCTTCCATGGAGGGCTTGGCCGTATAGACCTTGGTCTTCCAGTAGTCCGGGTGATTGGGCGCCAGGCAGCGGCCGTCGAGGGTTTTCTTGATCACTGATTCCGCAGCCAGCAGGGGCTGTGCACCCGCACACAGGGCGATCAGGGCACTAAGGGCAAGGATTCGTCGCATGGTGGGCTCCGGGTAGTCAGCTGATCGAACGTCATTCTGCATCAAAGCGCCATGGCGGCGCGGTGATGAAACGTAAAGTCTGCGCGGTCGGTCACAGCTCGGCGATGTCGATGGGCGGCGACGAGGGGCAAACCACACTGCAGCCGCAGGAATCACAGGGTAGGCTCCGGCATCTGACCTTCACCTGAATCGGAACCCGCCGCATGCAATGGGATTTTCTCACCGCCACCCTCGTCAATCTGGGGCTGAACCTCGCCTTTACGATCCTCGCCCTGATCGTCGGCGTAATCGCCCTTAAGGCCATCGACGCCCGCCTGCTGACACGGATCGACATCGAGGCTGAACTTAAGGCCGGCAACGTGGCCGTCGCGATCTTCGCGTCCACAGTGCTGATCTTCGTCGCCGTCATCGTCGCCTTTGGCTTTCGCGGTTGAGCCGCTTCGATCTCCTCATCGCGCTGACGCTGGTGGTGATCCTCGCGCTGGTGTTTGCCGGCGCCGAAGATCCCACCCGTAGCTACAGCGATGCCATCGATCTGGCACTCCGCAAGCTCGACGACAGCGATCTCGAGCGCCGCGAGACCCGCGGCTTCGTGCGTCTGGAAGCAAACAACGAGCGACACGCAGCCGCGCGCATCGTGCGGTCCCTACCGGCCAGCTACCGGAACCGGGCCGTCCCGCTGATCCTCAATCTCGGTCCCGTAGAGCGCGCCCTCGGGTTAGCCCACGGTGTCGATCGCGGTTACCACGTCTGGCAGTCGTTTCTGGAGCGCTACGTGCCATTTGAGGTCGACAACCCCTGGTACCCGCTGCTGCACTTAGCTTCGCGCAAGTCCTACCTTTACGATCATCAGCAGTACCGCATCGGAACGGACGAGGACCTCTGGCAGACCAGCCGTCAGGCGTTCCGTGAACCCCAGGGGGACTGCGAAGACCACGCGATACTGCTCGCTGACTGGTTGATCGGGATTGGCGAGCGAGCGCGGGTAGCGGTCGGCACCATGCGCGGCGAGGGCCACGCCTGGGTCGTTCTGTTCCGCGAAGGGCGGGAGTATCTGCTCGAGTCGACCCGCAAGAACGGGCTTACCGGCCTCAAGCGCTACCCGTTGGCGGCGCTGCACCCCGAATACCACCCCCAGTATCAGTTCGATCGAGATTACTTCTGGATACACACCGGCAGCCAACCCACGGTGCGTTACGACGGCGAACACTGGCAACGTCAGAGCCGCTTCGAACGCCCAGCCGCGCGCTAGACCCTGTGGCTGAGTAACGCGGCGCCGGGCCGTTGGTTGAGCTTAGCGGCGGCGCCCTGGATCGAGCTCCAGCATCGCGGCGTCCAGCGCTCGGCTGACCCGAGACGCGTTACGGATCATCTCGATCTTGGGCCAGGTGGACTGCTCCCCCTGGCGGATCAGGGCCAGCGTTTCTTCCGGACTCAATTCAGAGAGCAGCTTGCGCGGATCCCAAAACCGTCGCCGCGGCAGGATCGTGACATCTGCCGTGTAGTCCTGAATCGCAATGCTGTAGCCAATACGGGTCAGCAGATTCAGCGGATACAGATTCTTTGTTATCTGCATGGCGAAGGGGTAGGTCGCCCGGAACCATTCCTTCCAGGCGTTCTGGTACACGTTCCAGCTGCGCGCGAAAATATCATCGCGACCGGGATCGGCAAGCGCCCACAGCACGATCGGATTCGTCTGACTGGTAATGAAGTGGTTCGCGCGGTAGAGACGCGCGAGCCGTTTAGCCGGCAGATCATCGCTCACCGATCCATCCACCCACTGGCGCGATGGCACGTAGGGTTGGCGCTTGCCGTGAACGTTCTTCGCCGCCAGCGTGACCGCAGGAAAAATCCCTGGAATCGCGCAGGACGCCTGGACCGCCTCGCGAATAAAGACGTTCGGAGACGTCACCGCGTTCAGCAGTCGTGATTGCTGATGCACATCCCGGGGAGCGACCGAGACGTTGATGTGGCGGCCAGATTCTTCGAATGCCTCCGCAAAGGTCATATCGGGGATCAGAGCAGCGATAACGTCGATCAGTTTGCCCACATCAATCCGGCGACCGCGGGCTGCCGCGGAAACCGGCGCGGCTTCCAGCGAGTTGGTGAGCATCAATTCCGTCAGCGGGCGTTCCAGCGCGCGCTCGGCGAACAACTCAGCCAGTTCTGCATCACTGCGGGTGCCGATGATTGCGCAGACGATCGAACCGGCGCTTGCACCGGACAGGATCCGCGGCAGTAAACCTTCGCCGAAGAGCGCCTTTACGACACCGACATGAAAGGGGCCAAGCGCGCCACCGCCACTCAGCATCAACGCCGAGCGGCCGTAACAGATGGACGCACGATCGAAGAAATCCGCTTTCTCGTGCACGGGAATCTCGGTATCTGGAACCTGGGCCACCTGCTCGACAGCCGCTGCCATTTCTTCGAGGTAGCCCGTGATCAGATCCTTAGTGCCAAACTGGGCCCGCGTATACATCGCCGGTGAGCCGATTCCGCCAACGTTGCCGTGCATACCCTCGTTCAGGAAGAACAGCAGTTCATGGGGATCGCCCTTGCGGCGTAGACGCGCCAGCTCGTCCATTCGCCGACGTATGATCCGGTAGTCGTAGCGGCTGCTTACGTCGTAACGTTTCCAGGCTGCAGCACCGGAGCGTTCGTCATAGGCTTGCGCGGCGGCCGCCCACTCGCCGTAGGTTGATGCCGATTCCATCGCTTTGCGAGGTTTCGCCAGCCTGTGTAGATCCCGCTCTGCGCTCGACCGCGGGAGCTCCACGACCCGGCCGCGGGAACCAAAAGCGCTCACGGGCGCCGGTTGACTCGCACGAAACGCACGGTTCTGGGTGTTCACGATCGTACTGCACTAGTCATGGGATGCCTCGGGTCTGTGTACTCGCCCGGTTGCAGGGGTCGGCGAGCTCGGGGGCCCGCATCCGCCCTACCGCGGATCCCAGGCTAGCGCGCCTGGAAGGCCTCAGCCGAGGAAAGCGTCATAAAGCTAAGACGCGCGATGCGCATCATCTAGTTGACAGCATAGGCGATTCGGCCGGCCGGAAGTTACCCGATTACGTGAAGATGCGTCCGAACTGTGTAAACGCCGGCTCTACGCCAATCCAATGCGGACATCACGCCTCGGAGAGCAGATCGTCGAGCTCCCGGGCCACGGCTTCCGGCGAACTCGATCGCTTCGCCAACAGCGAGTAAAACGCAGGCACGATGAAGAGCGTCAACACCGACGCGATAGCAACCCCGAAGAATATGACGACCCCAAGCACGGTCCGACTCTCGGCCCCAGCCCCAGTGGCAAGAACCAGCGGTACGGCGCCGGCAACGGTGGAGATGGTCGTCATGAGCACCGGGCGCAGACGAATCACGGCCCCGTCGATTATCGCCTCATCGACCGGCCGCCCGGAGTCCCGCAGCTGGTTGATAAACTCAACGATCAATACGCCATTCTTAGTGGCAATGCCGATCAACATCACCATGCCGATCTGACTGTAAATGTTGAGCGTCGAATCGGTGACGTAAAGCCCAAGGAGTCCGCCGCCAATCGCCAGCGGTACCGCGAGCAGGATCACGATGGGCTGAATGAAACTCTCGAACTGAGCCGCGAGAACGAGGAACACGATAAGCAGCGCAAGCCCGAGGGTGAAGGCAAGGCTACCACTGGCTTCTTTGTACTCAAGCGACTCGCCTTTGTAATCGATCTGCGCCGTGTCTGGCAGCGTGTCCTTCACCGCCTGCTCAAGGAACGCCAAGGCATCACCCAGCGCGTAACCGGGCGCAAGGTTGGCGGACAGCGTTACCGCACGAATCCGGTTGTAGCGATTCAATGTCCCAGGCCCTGCCATCTCTTCGACCCGAATGAGGTTTGCCAGTGGCACCAGCTCACCGGTGAGGTCGGATCGGACGTAGACGTTGGTAAGATCTTCTGGCGACGCTCGCTGTTCCGGTTCGGCGGATACGATCACGTCGTACTCCTCGCCATCCTGAACGAAGGTGGTGACCTGCTGTTCGCTCATCATCGCTGCCAGGGTGCGGCCCACGGTCTCAACCGACACGCCGAGATCCGCCGCTCGGCTGCGATCGATGCGAACAAGCAGCTGCGGTTGCGTTTCCTTTAGATCCGCGTCCATGCGGGTAAGCCCCGGGTAATCCTCAGCCGCTTCCATGATGCGGTCCCGCCAGTCGGCGAGTATCGAATAGTCTGGCCCACCGATCACGAACTGCACCGGTTCACCGGCACCGCCCCGGGACAGACCTGAGCGCGAGAAGGCGAAGGCCCGAACCGTCGGAATGGCACTCCACTCGCGGGTCAATTCCTGAGCAATTTCCGCTGAACTTTTGTTGCGCTCGCCCCAGGGACTCATGGTGACGAACAGGATGCCCGTGTTCGGCGCCGTCTGCCCCCAGGCCGGCACCCGCGACAACACCCGCGCGACGCTGCCTTCTTCCAGCCGGCGCATCGCCGGTTCTTCGATGTCCGTCATGGCAGCCAGCATGCGGTTGATGCCGGTGCCTTCCGGCGCGACGACGCGGGCGAAGATGAGCCCCTGATCCTCGGCCGGTGTGTACTCCCGGGCCACGTGATCAACGAGGTAGGCAGCCAACCCAACCGTACCCAGGGTGATGGCCAACGCGATCCAGCGCTGCCTCATGAGCGCGCCGAGCAAGGCTCGATAGCCCGCTTCGAGCAGGTCGAAGCCGCGGTTGAGCGTTGCACTCAAGGCGTTAGGTTTCGGCGAGTGGCGCAGAAACTTTGAACACAGCATGGGTACCAGCGACAGAGCCAGCACGCTTGAGAACACCACCGCCGCGCTGATCGCCACCGCCAGCTCTCGGAAGATGATGCCCGTGTTGTCTTTGAGAAACATGATGGGAGTAAACACGGCCACGAGCACGGCGGTCGTTGCGATAACCGCAAAGGATACCTGCCGGGCACCGCGATACGCAGCGAGGAGCGGCGCCTCACCCTTCTCCAACCGCCGGTAAATGTTTTCCAGTACAACAATCGCGTCGTCAACGACCAGCCCAATGCTCAAAACCAGAGCCAGGAGCGTGATGAGGTTGACGGAAAACCCGAACGCCGCAAGCGCCATAAAGGAGGCAATCAAGCATACGGGGATGGTGATTGCGGGAATCACCATCGTCCGGACGGTGCCGAGGAAAACCAGGATTACCAGCGCCACTAACACAACCGTCAGACCGATGGTCTGAAACACCGAGTTGATCGCCTCGCGGATGAACAGCGAGTCATCGGAGCTGGCAATGAACTCCATATGCTCCGGTAAGCCGTCTCCCGTACGGGCAATCTCTTTTTTTACCAGCTCCAGCGTTTCCAACGTGTTCGCGTTGGACTGCTTGGAAATGGCAATGCCAACGGTCGGTTTCTGATTGACGCTAAAGGTCTGGCGATAGTTAGACGGCGCAACCTGAACGCGGGCGACCTCGCCTAAACGAATGGGATAGCCGTCGTCTCCCGTCGAAACTACCAGCGTTTGAAAGTCCGCCGGGCTGCGGTAGCTGCGTGCCAGGCGCACTCGGAACTCGATGCTTTCCGATTCGATGCGGCCCGCAGGCAACTCCAAATTTTCGCGCCGCAAAGCCGCTAGCACATCGTCAACCGTCAGATTGCGTGCGCCCAGCGCCAACCGATCGAGAAAGATGCGCATGCTTGGCGCACCATTACTGTTTACCCGTGCGCTGGAGACCCCGGGGATCACAGAAAAGCGGTCAACGATGTAGCGGTTGGCGTAGTCGTCGAGTTCCATAACCGACATGCGGTCGCTGGACAGACTGATGTACATAACCGGCCGCGCGTCGCTGTCTTCCTTCGCAACCTCAGGCGTGTCTGCCTCATCGGGTAGGCGGTCGATTACCCGAGACACGCGATCCCGAACATCGTTGGCCGCTTCGTCGATATCACGGCTCAGCGCAAACTCAATGTTGATAGACGACTGTTCGTCGCGGCTGGTCGAGCGAATGGACTTGATGCCTTCGACGCCGCTGATCTGGTCTTCGATGATCTCCGTAACCCGGCTTTCAATGATGTCCGCCGAGGCGCCAACGTAGGTCGTTTTCACAGAAACCACCGGCGGGCTAACGTCGGGATACTCACGCAGGGGCAGGCTGAGATAGGCGAGCGTCCCGAACGCGACCAGCAACAAACTGATGACGCTTGCGAAAACCGGCCGCTTAACTGAGGTATCGGAAAGCCACATGGGTATCTCCTTGTTGCCGTGCGATCAACCGGTGAGCGTCGCGCGATCCAGCAACCGGATCGGCGAACCGTCGCGTACTTTGATGACACCGTCGGTAATGACCCGTTCCTGATCGGAAAGCCCTTCGAGCACCTCGACCCAACCCTTAAAGCGAGCGCCGGTGCGGATCTGGCGCAGCGCAGCGACGGGGGTGTCGCCATCGCTATCGGTGACGACATAGACGAAGGCTGATCCGGAGCGCTGCACCACGGCCACCTCCGGCACCGCCAGGCTGACTCGTTCCCGCGCCTCGAGCAGCACCGTAAGCAACATGCCCGGTCGCAACCGGCGCTTCGGGTTGTCGATGATGGCGCGCACCTGTGCCGTACGGCTGACGGCGTCGATTCGCGACCCTACGGTCTCGACGTCGGCCTCGAAAAACAAATCAGGGTACGCGGCACTGCTCGCCGTCAGCGTCATGCCCGGTTCGAGAATCGCCAAATAGACCTCGGGGACGGCAAAGTCGAGCTTGATGCGCTCAATATCGTCGAGGGTGCAGATCGCCGTGCCCGGAGCGAGCAACGTCCCCGGACTCACCTGGCGGAACCCCAGTACCCCGGCAAAGGGAGCGCGGATGAGCCGGTCATTGAGCCGGGCGACGATCGACTCGAAGCGTGCTTTGGCTTCGTTGGCCCGCGCCCGCGCAACGTCTACATCGGAAACGGGCACGGCGCGTCGTTTGAACAGATCTTCCAGTCGTTCGAGCTGCAGTCGAGTGTCATTCACCGTGGCTTCCGCCTCTTCGAGCAACGCCGACTCTTCCTCGTTCGCGAGCTCGACTAGCACCGCACCGGCGTCGGCGAAGTCGCCGTCGTCGAAACGTACGGCAGTGACCGTATCGGTAACCTTTGAGGTGAGCGTGAGTGATTCGTTCGCGACCGCAGTTCCGATCGCTTCAATGGTGTCGCGCATGGGTCGCGGCAGTACCGCCTCGGCAACGACCGCGGTCGGTGGTCGCTTACCGGGGCCGCGGGGGGTTGCGGCGGTGCCACCGGGTTCGCAGCCAACGAGGCCGAGCACAAGGCCGCACATCGCGAGCCGCAGAAACGCCACGTTGGGCGGAATTGAAATCATGCGGGCGTCTCGTTTCGCGGTGGGTTGGGAAGCTGATCCACGAGGTCGGTGAGCCCGGTCGAGAAGCCGCCCGTGACCGCATCGTAGTAACTGTCTCCGGTGCCAAACTCATAGGTGGTACCGAGCGCCAATCGATCGGTGCGATAGCGCACCAGGTCGATTGGCGCGGCTACAGACAGGTTGCTCCGGATAGTGGCATCGAAGGAAAGCAGTGCGAGCTTAGTGCTCGTTTCAAGATCAAGCTGTGGATGAAAGGACCGGTCGAGGATCGGCTTGCCGTACTTGGTCTCACCGATCTGCAGGAACGGCGTGCGTTGATCCGCAGCAATGAAATTGCCCGCTGAGTAAATCATGTACAGCCCCGGCGGTCCGCCAGCGATCTGGCCTCCGAACAAGAAGGTTGCAGACGGGTCGCCGTAGGGACGAACGAAGTCCGCATCGGCCTGCATGACGGAACGCAATACGTTGCCGATGCATCGGGCGGCATCGAACAGGCTGAGTTGGGCGTACAGATCCTGGAGCGACCCCGTGCCCAACGCCTGCTGCAGCGTCTGCTGCACGGCCTGCGTGGTCGCGAGGTTGCCAGCGGCAAGCAACACGAGCGCGCGGTTGTCTGGGACTTCAAAGCGGCTGAGTTTTGATACCCGAGCTACGTGGTCGACGCCCGCGTTCGAGCGCGAGTCGCTGGCCATTACCAGGCCCGCCTCCGTCAACATGCCGAGCCCGTACGTCACGCTCCGTCTACCCTCTGTCTGTCTACATTATTTTGACTGTTGTGGTGCTCGACACCGAAGCCGCGCGCGGCGCCCATGGTACGTCAGTTACGCCAGGGCAGATCGAAGCGCGGAAATCGATTGCACCGCGAGACGCCCGTACGTATCGTCCGCGCGCCTTGCAGACCGCAACGCGTTGCATAAGTTCCGCCGGTGGATTGCGCCCCATGACCATTGAAGTCGCTCTGCGTCACCAGACCCGCTATCGCTACCGAAAACCTGTGACCCTCGGGCCGCAAGTGATTCGCTTGCGCCCGGCGGCCCACGGTCGCACAACGATCAAGAGCTACGCGCAGTCCGTGTCGCCCGCGGATCACTTCATCAATTGGCAGCAGGATCCGTTCGGCAACTTCATGGCCCGGCTGGTCTTTCCTGAGCCGGTGTCGCACTTCGAGGTAACGATCGATCTGGTCGCGGAACTCGCGGTTTTCAATCCGTTCGACTTCTTCCTCGAGCCGAAGGGCGAGCACTATCCGTTCGCATACGTCAATGAGGTGCGAGCAGAGCTCGAGCCCTACCTCAAACCCCCGGATCGTTCGGCGCCGCTGGACGATTACCTGAAACAACTCGATCGAGTGATTCCACCACCAGCGGTCGGCGCCCACGGACCACGCACCGTCGATTTTCTTGTCGCTCTTAACCAGAAGCTCGAGCAGGACATCGATTACGTCGTCCGTATGGAGCCGGGCGTTCAGACGCCCACGGAAACGCTGCAGCGCCGCCGTGGCTCCTGCCGCGACAGCGCCTGGCTGCTCATCCACATCTTGCGGCACTACGGCATCGCTGCTCGCTTCGTCTCCGGCTATCTGATTCAGCTCAAGCCCGACCAGGAGTCCCTCGACGGTCCCTCCGGCGCGAGCGAGGACTTTACCGATCTGCATGCCTGGACCGAGGCCTACTTGCCCGGCGCTGGCTGGGTAGGCCTGGATCCCACCTCAGGCCTGTTCGCCGGAGAGGGGCACATTCCCCTGGCCGCCACCCCAACACCGGGCAGCGCCGCCCCGATCACGGGCACGATCACCGGTGATTTGGAGGCCGATGACGTCGCCTTTGACTTTAATATGGGCGTCACCCGGCTGGTGGAAACACCTAGGGTTACGAAGCCCTACAGCGACGCTCAATGGCAGCGTATTGATGCCCTAGGCGAGCAGGTCGATCGCGAACTCGTCGCCGGCGACGTGCGCCTGACCGTCGGCGGGGAACCGACCTTTGTGACCATCGACGATCCCGACGGCGCCGAGTGGAATACCGATGCCGTCGGGCCAACGAAGCGACACTACGCAAACGCCCTCTTGCACCGGCTGCGACAACGCTTCGCACCCCAGGGGCTGCTGCACTTTGGTCAGGGCAAGTGGTATCCCGGCGAGCAGTTGCCGCGTTGGGCCCTGGCACTGTACTGGCGCGACGACGGCGAAGTGCTCTGGCAGCACGCGGGACCGCGCGCCGGTACTGCCGAGGCCGTCGCTCAGGAACCGCCGGACGCAGCAGCAACAGAAACGCTGGAACGCTTCGCGGTGCTGGTTGCCCGCGATCTGGGCGTGGATCCGGCCGCTGTCGCACCGGCCTACGAAGACCCGCTGCACTTCATGGATCAGGAAGCCAAGCTGGCTCCAGAACTGACGCCGGCCAACAACAAGCTCGAAGACCCACAGGCGCGGGCACGGCTGGCGCGGGTATTCGAACGCGGCCTCACGCAGCCGACGGGCTACGTGCTACCGATCCAGCGCTGGAATGCCCCAGCGTCCGCGGCGCGCTGGATGACCGAGCTCTGGCAGACCCGCAGCGGCTACCTGCTGCTGATTCCCGGTGACTCACAGCTCGGTTATCGCCTACCCCTCACCGGGTTGCCGCACCTGACTAGCACCAACTATCCGAACGTGTACCCGGCGGACCCCCACGGCACGCTGCCCCCGCTTCCGACCCGGGAGGAAATTCTTCAACGGCTCAAACGCCATCTGCATCCACCGAAACCGCGTACCGGCCAGGCCTTCGTGACTGCTGCGGGTAACACCTCAAAGGGTGAGCAACCGGATGAACGGCAAGGGGGCGACCCGATCTACGGCACCGTACGTACCGCCCTGTCGTTCGAGTGGCGCGACGGCGTCCTGTGCCTGTTCATGCCGCCGCTCGCCAACTTCGAGGACTATCTGGAGATTGCGACTGCGGCGGAACGCGCAGCAGACGAGCTGGCCGTGAGTCTTCAGCTTGAGGGCTATCCGCCGCCCTTCGATCCTCGGGTGAACGTCATCAAGGTCACGCCCGATCCCGGGGTCATCGAGGTGAACATTCAGCCGGCGAAGAACTGGCGCCACGCCGTTACCATCACCGAGACTCTGTACGAGGAAGCCCGGCTGGCGCGCCTCGATACGCAGAAGTTCATGGTCGACGGCCGCCATACCGGCACCGGCGGCGGCAACCACCTGGTGCTCGGCGGCGAGAACCCTGCCGACAGTCCGTTTCTTCGGCGCCCGGATCTGCTGAAGAGCCTGATCGCTTATTGGCAACAGCATCCGAGCCTGTCGTACCTGTTTTCGGGTCTGTTCATCGGACCCACCAGCCAGGCGCCGCGGATCGACGAAGCGCGGCTCGACTCACTCTACGAAATGGACATTGCCTTCGCCCAGGTCCCGGATCGAAGCCAACAGGTACCGCCGCCCTGGCTTGTAGACCGGATCTTCCGCAACCTGCTCATCGACGTATCCGGCAACACGCATCGATCTGAAATCTGCATCGACAAGCTGTATTCCCCGGACGGCCCGACGGGACGGCTCGGCCTGGTCGAATTCCGTGCCTTTGAAATGCCGCCGCACGCGCAGATGAGTTTGCTGCAACAACTGCTGCTGCGCGCACTCGTGGCGCGCTTCTGGAACACGCCGCAACCGGGAACGCTGGTGCGCTGGGATACCCAGCTACACGACCGCTTCATGCTGCCGGCGTTCGTTCTGCAGGATCTACGGTCCGTGCTGCGGGACCTCAACAGCTGGGGTTATCCCTTTGAAGAAAGTTGGTTCGCCCCGCATCTAGAGTTTCGCTTTCCACGCTACGGTCGGGTCGAGTTTGAGGGCATGACCCTTGAGCTTCGCCAAGCCCTCGAACCCTGGCACGTCATGGGCGAGGAAGGCGCCGTTGGCGGTACGGTGCGCTACGTCGACTCGTCTGTCGAACGCCTGCAGGTCAAACTCAGCGGTGCCCCGGGCGAACGGTTCATTGTGGTGTGCAACAACCGACGGGTGCCGCTCGCGCCGACGGGAACGCTCGGCGAACTCGCCGGCGGTGTGCGCTTCCGCGCCTGGCAGCCGGCCAGCGCTCTGCACCCGACGATCGGCGTCAACACACCGTTGTCCGTCGACATCTACGACCTCGAACGCGGCATTGCTGTAGCCGGGTGCACCTACTTCGCTGCACACCCCGGTGGTAGGAGCTACGACACCTTCCCGATCAACGCCAACGAGGCGGAAAGTCGACGGCTCGCTCGACTTCAGGTCTGGGGTGCCGCCGAGCGGCAGTACGCAGCACCACCGACGGAGTACAACGCCAAGTTCCCGCTAACGCTAGATCTGCGGCGCCCCCGTACGCTGTCGTGAGCAGCGCCTTGAACCGGCTCGGGACCCTACTGGTCGCCGCGTTTATTCTTCTCACTGGACACGGCCTACAGCTTGCGCTGGTACCGCTGCGCGCTGAACTCAGCGGCTGGTCCGTCGATTGGATCGGCTGGATCGGCACCAGCTATTTCGCCGGCTTTCTACTTGGCTGCTTTACGGTGCCGAGCGTCGTCAGTGCCGTTGGCCACGTTCGCACCTTCGGCGTCCTGACCGCCGTTGGCGCAGGCTCGCTGCTGGCGCTCGCGCTCATTGACAGCCCCTGGGGCTGGCTGCTCCTGAGAGTCGCCAGTGGATGGGCCATTTCCGGGCTTTACCTAGTAATGGAAAGCTGGCTAAACGAAATGGCCGATGGCCAGCAGCGAGGCACGGTGTTGAGCATCTACACCGTGCTGGTGCTTGTCGCCATCGCGTCCGGGCAGCAACTGCTTGCAGCCGGCGACCCGCTAAGCACCGACATGCTGGTGCTGGGCGCACTGTTCATTTTGCTGGCCGCTGTACCCGTCGGTTTGACCCGAGCGCCCGTTCCCCAGCCCCTGCCGGCATTCCGATTTTCCATCGGCGAGCTGTTTCGGGCATCGCGCGCGGCAACGCTGGCAACCTTCTGCGCCGGGCTGATCACCGGAGCGTTCTGGACCCTGGTCCCGGCGTTGCTTGCAAAAGACGGCTGGAGTCGCGGGGACACCGGCACATTGCTCGCGGCAACGATTGCCGGTGGTGCCCTGCTTCAGCTGCCCCTCGGGCGGCTCTCCGATCGTGTCGACCGGCGGCTGGTGCTTGCAGCGATGACCACCGCCGGGGCGCTTGTTTGCGGCCTGCTCGGAGGAGGGGCCGGTGCCGATCTCTGGACCGCGCTGCTGGTCATGGGACTCCTCGGTGGATGCGTCATGCCCGTTTATTCCATCGCCCTGGCCCATGCGAATGACAACAGCAGCGGCGATTTTCTTCGCATCGGCACGACCATGTTGCTCATGAACACTCTGGGATCGATGTCCGGGCCCATTGCGGTGACGACGCTGGCGCGCAGCACCACCGGGCTGGATCCGGACCTGGCTGGGTATTTCGTCTTCTCGACCGGCTTTTTCGCCGTTGCGACGGCCATCGTCTTGCTGATGATGCTGCTGCGACGAGCGCCCCGCGCTCACTTCGAAGCCTACGAGCTCAACACCCGGTCCACTCAGGGCGCATTTGCGCTGGATCCGCGCAGCGATGACGATTCAACACTCACAAGCACCGGCGTACGATCTGCGCCGCAGCGTCACCCTGACGCATCGCGATCACCACACCTGCCACCAGAGCCATCACCAGAACCACGACCAGAACCATGAGCGAATCCGTAACAACCCAACCCACCACGACCCCCCGTGAGATCGACATTTTGGTGTTCGGTGCAACGGGGTTTACCGGCCAGATCGTCGCTGAGTACATGCAGCGTCAATACGGCCAGAGCAATCTCACCTGGGCGCTCGGCGGGCGCAACGAAGCCAAGCTGCAGCGCGTTGCGGAGCAAGTGAAAACTGCCGACGGCCGAGTACCAGCCATCTACGTGGCCGACAGCCAGAGTCCGGAACAATTGGCGGATCTCGTGAGCCGCGCCCGGGTGGTTCTGACGACCGTTGGTCCCTACGCAAAGTTCGGCAGCAACCTGGTCGCCGCCTGTGCCGCGTCCGGGACGCACTACTGTGACCTCACCGGTGAAGTGCAGTGGATGCAGCAGATGATCACCCAGCACTCCCAGGCTGCGATCAACAGCGGCGCGCGCATCGTGCACACCTGCGGTTTCGACAGCATTCCCTCGGACATTGGTGCATACCGACTGGTCAAGGAGATGGAGCATCGGCACGGCTGCGCACCAGCGGCCATCAAGTATCGAATGCGCAACGCCTCCGGCGGCCTCTCCGGCGGCACCTTCGACAGCCTGATCACCATGATGGAGCAGGCGGATGCCGATCCGAGCATCAAAGCCATCGTCGCCGACCCCTACGGCTTGAACCCTCCCGATTCGCGGGAAGGCCTGGACGGTCCTGACAAGATCACGCCGGAATGGGACGCGGACTTTGGCGGCTGGGTTGGTCCGTTCGTCATGGCACAGATCAACACCCGGGTCGTGCGGCGCAGCAACGCGCTAATGAACTATCGCTACGGCATGAACTTCCGCTACGACGAAGCGACGCTCATGCCCTGGGGGGCCTGGGGCGGGCTCGCCGCTGCTGGTCTCAGCCTCGGCACCGCGACGATAAACGCCATGGCGGGCTTCGGTCCGACCCGTTCGTTTCTCAAGAGCGTCGGCCCCAAGGCCGGTACCGGGCCGAGCACAGCCCAGCAGGAACGCGGTTTCTTCGACATTGAGCTGCTCGCCAAGCATCCGGACGACAGCGCCAAGGACATCCGCCTGAAAGTTTGGGGCGACCGCGACCCAGGCTATGGGTCAACGGCCAAGATGTTGAGCGAGTGCGCCGTGTGCCTAGCGCAGGATGAGCTGACCTGCAGCGGTGGCTTCTGGACTCCGGCAAGCGCCATGGGCGATCAACTCCTGGAGCGCCTGCCAGCCAACGCCGGCGTGACCTTCGAAATCATCAGCTGAGCCGGCGCCCCAGCTTCCCCGCCTCCGCGTAAGCGTGCACACTTGACGCTGGGGGCCGGGGAAGACATCGATGACGACACCATCGCAACCGGCGTGCGCATCCTACGCAGCGATGCGGATGTATTCGCTTTTTCTCAGTCTCGTACTGGGGCTGACACTCACGGGCTGCGGCAACGGACCGCTGGGACCGATCCCTGGCGGTGCGCTTGCCGGTCCGACGGCTCGTTTCGACCCCGCAACACTCCCACCGGACCCCAGCGTCATCGTGCTGGAGACAAATCCGGCCGAGCCGTACTCCGTCAAGATCAACGCCGTAACCGTTGAGGGCCAGCTCTACATCGATCCTACGGCGGAACGCACCTGGTACAAGCACATCAGCAACAATGGCGAGGTGCGCTTTCGCTTCGATGGCACGAAAGTTATCTACCCCGCGATCGCCGTACCGGTGACGGACCCGAGCATTACCCGGCGCTTCGAGGCCGATCGCATCGTCCTGCGTCTGGATCCGCGCTGAACGCATCACAATCCAACTCGCCCAGCTAAGGTAGCCCGCCCATGAAAGCAATCGTTTCCCGCGCTCGCCTCGGCAGCACGCTGCTCATCACTGTTCTCGCACTGCCCGCCTTGAGCTTCGGCGAAGCGGACTATGACGCCGCTGAATCCAGCGACACCCCGGGCCCCGCCCGGAGCGAAATCACTCTCGGGAACGGCAAGCGCAACTGGATCATTACCGACGGTGTCACCCGCGATGGCGGGACGCTGACCTTCAAAGAAGTCACCATCGACGGCAACGGCTGGTTGGTCATCCACCCCTTCGAAGACGGAAAACCCAACGGCGACAAGTACGTCGGTGCGAGCTATCTGAAGGATGGGCGCAACAAGGACGTCGACATCATGGTACACAAGGGTCTGAGCAGCGGCGAGATGTTCATCGTCATGCTGCATCGCGATCTGAACGAAAACCAGGTACTCGACTTCGTCTTTGTCGATGATCGCAACGTTATGGATCGCGCCGTCTTCGAGGGCAGCCGCATGATCGCACACGCTATGCCGGCACCCTGACGCCCTGCACCCGGCGTACTAAGCCCTATACATTGAAGCGGAAATGCACGACATCGCCGTCCTGCATTTCATAGTCTTTGCCTTCGAGGCGCCATTTGCCGGCGTCCTTTGCGCCCTGCTCGCCTTTGTGGGCGATGAAGTCGTCGTAACCGACGACTTCGGCGCGAATAAAGCCCTTTTCAAAGTCCGTATGAATGACACCGGCGGCCTGGGGAGCTTTCGCGCCTACCGGCACGGTCCACGCTCGAGCCTCCTTCTCCCCGGCGGTGAAGTAACTCTGCAGTCCGAGTAACCGATAACCGGCGCGGATTACGCGGTTGAGACCGGGCTCTTCAATACCCAAGGCCTCCAGGAAGTCGGCGCGTTCGTCGTCTTCGAGTTCCGACACTTCGGCTTCAATCTTGTTACAGATCGCCACCACCTCCGCGCCCTCGGCGGCCGCGTAGGCCTGCACCGCGTCGAGCTGAGGGTTGTCTTCGAATCCGTCCTCGGCGACGTTGGCGATGTACAGCACCGGTTTGGCGGTAATGAGGTGCAGCCCCTGCAGCCGATCGTGCTCCGCGCTGTCGAGCTCCAGTGCGCGTACCGGTTTACCGTCGTTCAACGCCGCCTGCACCCGCTCGAGCACCGCAAGCACGGCCTTCGCTTCTTTATCGCCTGCGTTTGCGATACGTCGGTTGCGATCGTGCGCTCGCTCAATCGTGTCCAGATCCGCAAGCGCAAGTTCGGTGTTGATCACTTCAATGTCATCGAGCGGCGACACCCGGCCGTTCACATGGACGATATTTTCGTCCTCGAAGCACCTAACCACGTGCGCAATTGCCTGGGTTTCGCGAATATGGGCAAGAAACTGATTGCCCAGCCCTTCACCCTTCGAGGCACCGGCAACCAGGCCGGCGATGTCGACGAACTCCATGGTAGACGGTATGACTTTCTGCGGGCTCACCAGCGCCGCGATGTGCTCCAGCCGTGGATCGGGAACCGGTACGATGCCCGTGTTCGGATCGATGGTGCAGAAGGGGAAATTCTCGGCGTCGATGCCCGCCTTTGTGAGGGCATTGAACAGCGTTGACTTACCGACGTTCGGTAAACCGACGATGCCGCAGTTGAAGCCCATAGCACTCTCCTGTGTGTATCTTGTCGGTGCTCACCCGACCGTTTCATTGCGGCACCCGTTCGACGGGAACGTTCGCTTGGCTAGCCCGGGGCGTGCAAACGATTCATCGCCGCAGCGATATCGCCGTCGAGAATCGTGCTGAGTAACTCATCGTTCAACCGGTCCAAACCGCGCTCAATGGCCACGCGTTCATCTACGCTGGGCGTTTGCTGCGTGAGATAGCTCGTTACTCGTCGGGCATCGCCCGGGTGCCCGACGCCGATGCGCAGACGATGAAAGTTCTTCGAATTTCCGAGGTGAGAAACGAGGCTTCGGATCCCGTTGTGGCCGTTGTCTCCACCACCCTGGCGCAGCCGCACCTGGCCGGGCTCGAAAGCCATCTCATCGTAGGCGACGAGAATCTGCTCCGGAAACCACTTGTAGAACCGCGCCAGCGCACCCACGGCACGTCCGCTGTCGTTCATGTAGGTGGTAGGGATCAGCAGTCGAAGGTCATGGCCTGCAACGCGCCCCCGACCCACCCGGCCGTGGAACTTACCTTCGACCGCAAGCGGTATGCCGTAGCGTTCGGCCAGCGTCTCGATCCAGTCGGCGCCGATGTTGTGGCGGGTGCGGGCATAGGTCGGGCCCGGGTTGCCGAGCCCGACCAGTAGCGCCAAGGCGCTCACCGATCAGCCTTCAGAGGCTGCCGCTTCGTCTCCACCTTCGGCCGCGCCCTCTTCCTCATCGGCGGCCGCTGCACCACCTCGCGGCGGCTGCACGCTGACTACGTTGTGGTCATGATCTGCACCGTAGGTCAGCGCCACCAGCGTCACCCCATCGGGAAGTTTGAGGTCCGACAGGTGGATCACCTGATTAACCTCGACCTCGGCCATGTCGACCTCGATGTACTCCGGCAGGTCCTTCGGCAGCGCACTGATTTCCACTTCCACCGCACTCTTGGCGATGCTGCCGCGGCCGAGCTTGACCCCGACGCATTCCTCTTCGTTTATGAAGTGCAGCGGCACATTCATAGTAATCGCTTGGTCCGCCTGCACTCGCAGAAAATCGATGTGCATGACTTCGTTGGCAGCCGGGTGACGCTGAACGTCCCGAACGATCGCCTGTTGGCCCTTGCCGTTCAGACTCAGATCAATGATCTGAGAGAAGAACGACTCCTGCTCCATGGCCTTAACCAGTTCATTGCGCTTCAGGATAATCGTCTCCGGGTCTGCGGCGCCGCCGTAGATGATTCCCGGAATCAGATTGCCTTGGCGACGCAGGCGGCGGCTCGCACCCTTCCCCGTATCGCTGCGCGGTTCAATTTCGAGATGAATCCGCTCTGACATGTTGTTGCTCTCAGTTAGCAGGACCCGCTGCTATGCGGTGTCTCTGCGGTTGGGTTAGTGGAGGTGAGCCTAGCTTGCTGACCTTCACGCGTGCCGGGAACGCTCGCGACCAGGCGTTACCGGATCCGGCCATGTCTCCTTAAAGCACGCCCCGATGCCTCGGGCTCTTAGCGAAACATGGCACTGATGGATTCTTCGTTATTGACGCGCCGAATCGATTCCGCCAAGAGCCGGTCGAGGCTGAGCTGGTGGATGCGCCCGCATTGACGTGCGGCGTCGCTCAGGGGAATCGTGTCAGTGACGTACAGCTGATCGATCGCCGAGGTACTGATCAGATCCAAGGCGTTGCCGGACAGCACAGGATGGGTGCAGTACGAGACCACGCGCTTGGCGCCGTTCTCTTTTAAGGCTGCTGCGGCGGAACACAGGGTGCCCGCAGTGTCGACCATATCGTCGACGAGCAGGCAGGTGCGATCCTGGACATCACCGATCACGCTCATCACTTCGCTAACGTTCGCCTGGGAACGGCGTTTGTCGATGATGGCGAGATCCAGATCGTTGAGCTGTTTGGCGATCGCTCGCGCCCGAACCACTCCGCCGACATCGGGGCTGACGACGACCGGGTTCTCGTAGTTCTGCGTTAGCGCGTGATCGACGAGCACCGGTGAACCGTAGACGTTATCGACCGGCATGTTGAAGAAGCCCTGAATCTGGTCGGCATGTAGATCAACGGTGAGTATGCGGTCGATGCCCACACTCGACAGCATGTCCGCGACCACTTTCGCACTGATGGGCACCCGCGCCGATCGCGGTCGTCGATCCTGCCGCGCGTAGCCGAAGTACGGAACTACGGCGGTGATGCGCTGGGCCGACGCCCGGCGGATCGCGTCGGCCATGATCATGAGTTCCATGAGATTGTCGTTCGTTGGGAAGCACGTGCTCTGCAGTACGAACACATCCTGACCACGGACGTTTTCATGGATCTCAATGTTGATTTCGCCGTCACTGAAGCGACTGACGTTGGCGCGTCCGATTTGAATGCGCAGCTCGTGCACCACGCGGTTAGCGAGCGCCGTGTTGGAGCTGCCGGAAAAAATCATGAGGTTGGGCATGGTGCGGTATCGGCGTTCTGGACTGTGGTCTGGCAAGCCCGCCGCGCCACGGGTATCCGTGATCCGTGCGCATCGACTGCCTTTAACCTGCATGTCCGCCGCTCTTACGTTGGTCGATCCACGGTGCAGTACACCGCCAACCGTGCTCGCGCGTCGGACCCGGAAAATGGCTGGGGTGGTAGGACTCGAACCTACGCATCGCGGGATCAAAACCCGCTGCCTTACCAACTTGGCTACACCCCAACTCGCACAGTCAGCGCTTCACTGACTATAGCCCGCCTCCAAGCGGGCCGCGTATTTTGGTGAGGGTCTCGGAGCCTGTCAAACGACGAGAAAGCCCCGCCAGAGAGGTTGCCGGGGGCATGGTGTTCGGCGTCGCCAGAGCGCGGACAACCCAGCGGGACACCCGCACCGACACCTGATAGCCACGCCCGTTCAATTTGATGATTTTTGGCCGCCCGCTGAGTTCCCGATCGGCAAAGGCAACGCGCCATCCAGCCTGTTCGAAGCTGCTCAGTTCGCCGGATACGGCATCGCGCTGAACCGCGCTCAGGCCGTAGTCCGGACTCGCCTGCCCTTGAATCCAATAGCGGAGTGCAGCGAGAGGTAGAGCAAACCCCAAAGATTGTTCGACAATATCCTCGGGCGGTCCGGACAGCAGCACCCGATCATCCCCCGTTAGCACCTTCAGCTCGGCCGGATTGCCCTGCAGTCGACGGCGACCCTGGCCAAAGGGGCCCCAAACCTCGACATCGTAGGCATCACCCAACTGCTGCCAGGCAAATCGCGCTGACAGGTTGCCTGCCGCGCCGCGGACCGTGAGTTTCCCGTTGGCGCTGAAGTCGGCGGCCGTCTGCAGCGCCGGCGGCCGACCAGCACAGGCCGATAGGGTCAGTGCCGCCGCGAGCAATAGGCCGGACTGGGCCCGTATCCTTGCTATCATTTGAAATTGACGTTTTCTCGTCTCGTTCACGAGACGCCTACGCTAAACCAGGGCCATGAACGCACGCCAGTACCGAGCTTTCGAGTTTCGCCTGCTCCGCCTCCGCGGCTGTCTGCGCCGAGAGGGCCGGAACTGATGGCCGTACTCGCCTATGGCCTGAGCCATCAAACGGCCCCCGTGGACGTGCGGGAGCGCATCGCCTTTCCGGAACAGCACCTGGAAGCGGCGCTGCGCGATCTCACCAGCGTCGTCCCTGGCGTTTCTGAAGCCGCAATTCTGTCGACCTGCAATCGCACCGAGCTCTACTGCGTCGTCGAGCCGCCGGCGCAGTCCGAAGTCTCGGCCTGGCTGTCCCGCCAGCGGCCCATCGAGCCGACGGAACTTGAGAATCTCACCTACCTGCATTGGGACAAAGACGCCGCCCGCCACCTCATTCGAGTAGCCGCCGGCCTCGATTCGCAGGTGCTCGGTGAGCCACAGATCCTTGGCCAGGTGCGCGCGGCGATTCAGACCGCGCGCGAAGCCGGTACGCTCGGGCCGGAGCTGACGCTGCTCACCGACCTCGGCCTGAACACGGCCAAACAGGTGCGCACCGACACCGATATCGGGCGCAACCCGGTGTCCGTTGCCTACACAGCGGTCAGCCTGGCGCGACAGATCTTCGCCGACCTGCGCAGCAAGCACGCGCTGCTCCTCGGCGCCGGTGAAACCATCAGCAGGGTCGCCGAGCACCTCAAGGAAGCGGGCATTGGCAGCATCGCCATTGCTAATCGAACGCTGCGCAACGCCGAAACGCTGGCCGCCCAGTTCAGCGGCGAGGCCATGCAACTCACGGACATCGCCGCGCAGCTGCACCGCTTCGACATCGTCATCGGATCCACGGGCAGCTCACTGCCCGTGCTCGGCAAGGGCGCCGTAGAAGACGCCATTCGCCGCCGCCGGCGACGCCCCATGTTTCTGGTGGACATCGCCGTTCCCCGCGACATCGAACCCGGTGTCGGGGACTTGAGCGACGTATACCTGTACAGCATCGACGACCTGGCGAGCGTCATCGAAGCATCCACCCAGAGCCGGTTGATGGCCGCAGAAGCTGCTGAGGAACTGGTCGACGCCGGCGCCAGCCGCTACCTCGCCCGCCGGCGAGTACAGCTTGATCGAGCCCTGCTGGCTGAACTGCGCGGCAACGCCATGACGCTCAAGGAGCGCGAGGTCGAGCGCGCGCTGCGCGACGTGGACGCCGGGAAAGACCCCGCGCTAGTCGTTGAACAGTTGGCTCACAGCCTGACCAACAAGCTGATTCACGCCCCCACGGCGGGTCTGCGGAAGGCGAGCGAGGCCGGCCGCACCGATCTCGTGGATCTGATCAAAGAGCTCTACGGACTCAGCTGATCATGGCACTGACGGCATCGATGAGCGCCAAACTCGACGCGCTGGCGGATCGCTTTGAGGAGGTCGGCCGGCTGCTTTCGGATCCCGAGGTCATGGCGGATCGGGACCAGTTCACCAGTCTGTCGAAAGAGTACGCGGAGCTGGACCCAGTCATTCAGACCTTTCAGCGCAGTCAGCAGCAGGCGGCGAGCATTGCCGAAGCCGAAGCCTTGCTCAGCGACGACGATCCGGAGCTGAAGGAACTCGCTGCCGACGATCTCGACCAGCTCAAGCCCGCGCAGGAAGAAACCCTGGCGGAACTGCAACGCTTGCTGCTGCCGAAGGATCCGAACGACGGCGCCAACGTCTTTCTCGAGATCCGCGCCGGCACCGGTGGTGACGAAGCGGCTCTGTTCGCCGGCGATCTGTTCCGTATGTATCAACGCTACGCCGAACTCAAACGCTGGCAGCTCGAAGTGCTAAGCGAACGCCCCGGCGAACACGGCGGCTTCAAAGAGATCATCAGTCGGGTTGAGGGTCAGGATGTCTACGGGCAGCTGAAGTTCGAGTCCGGCGCCCATCGGGTGCAGCGGGTGCCGGAGACGGAAGCCCAGGGCCGCATCCACACGTCGGCCTGCACCGTTGCCGTGCTGCCCGAACCTCCTGACGTCGAGGAAATCGAGATCAGCAAAGCCGATCTCCGGGTCGACACCTTTCGCGCGTCCGGCGCCGGAGGACAGCACGTCAACAAAACGGATTCCGCCGTGCGGCTGACCCATTTGCCGACAGGTATCGTGGTCGAGTGCCAGGACGAGCGCTCCCAACACAAGAACCGCGCCCGCGCCATGGCGCTGTTACAGGCCAAGCTGAACGACCAGGCCCAGGCCCAGGCGCACTCGGAGCAGGCCGAGTCACGCCGCAATCTGGTGGGCTCCGGGGATCGTTCGGAGCGGATCCGAACCTACAACTTTCCTCAGGGGCGGGTCACCGATCACCGCATCAATCTCACGCTCTACAAGCTCGACGAGATCATTGCGGGTGGCCTGGAAAGCGTCATTGCGCCGCTGGTGACCGAACATCAGGCGGACCTGCTGCAGGCCATGGCCAACGGTGACGAGCACGCCGCCTGAACGCTGGCTCAGGGCCCAGCCGGAGCACCTGCAGCACGATTGCCGCACGCTGCTGCTGGAACGGTTCGGCTGGCGCCTGGCCGACTGGGTGCGGGCGCGGAACACTCCGCTCACCACGGAACGCTTCGCAGACCTTGATCGCGACGTGTCACGTCTTGCCGCTGGGGAACCCCTGGCCTACGTCCTCGGTACCGTGTCGTTTCGCGGGCTCGAGCTTGCGGTGAATCCGTCCGTGCTGATTCCACGCCCGGAGACCGAAGAACTCATCGATGTGGCACGCACCTTTCTCGCAGCGCGAGTCCCATCGGCCGACTCAGCGCCGCGCATCGCCGACCTGGGCACCGGGTCCGGGGCGATCGCCATTGCGCTGGCCAGCGAGTACCCGCAGCCGGCCGAAATCTGGGCGACGGATCAGTCACCAGCCGCCCTCGCCGTGGCCGAGGCCAACGCCGCGCGCCATGGTGTTGCGCTCCGATTCAGCGAAGGCGACTGGTTCGATGCCCTGCGCGGGCGCTTCGATCTGCTGCTTTCCAATCCGCCTTACCTTGCCGCTGACGACGCGCACCTGCCGACACTGGCAGCAGAACCGGTCGACGCGCTGGTCAGCGGCGCTACGGGACTCGAGGACCTCGAAGCGCTTATCGCCGTGGCGAGAGACCATCTGCTGCCGCGGGGCGCGTTGATTCTGGAACACGGCTATCACCAGGGACCGGCTGTTCGTCGCCTGTTTCAGCGCAACACCTACGCACAGGTCGAAACCATTACCGACAGCTACGGACACGAACGTTTCAGCCGAGGCATCGCGTCGTGAATGACGAGCAGCTGCTGCGCTACAGCCGGCAACTGATGCTGCCGGAGATCGATATCACCGGCCAGCAGCAGCTGGCGGCCACCCGCGTTGCGGTGATCGGCATCGGCGGACTCGGATCCGCCGCCACGCTATACCTTGCCGCCGCAGGCCTGGGAACGCTCGAACTGGTCGACCCGGACGAGGTCGACCTGAGCAACCTGCAGCGTCAGATTCTTTACCGCGATGACGATCGCACGCGAGCCAAGGTCGCTGCGGCCCAGGACCGCCTCGCGGCACGCAACCCCGAGTGCCAGGTGCACACGCACGCCGAAGCGCTTACGGACGATGGACTTGTTGAGCTCTGTGAGCGGGTCGATCTCGTTCTCGACGGGACCGACCACTTCACCAGCCGGGAGTCTATAAATCGGGCCTGCCTGAAGACCGGCACACCGCTGGTGTGGGGGGCCGCCATTCGCTGGGAAGGACAGGTTACGGTCTTCGATTCCCGGCGCGAAGACTCGCCCTGCTACCGATGTCTGCAGCCGGCGGTCGGTGACACCGTCGACCGCTGTGCGGAAAGCGGTGTCGTCGGCCCCGTTGTCGGAACCATTGGTTGTCTGATGGCAACGGAAGCTATCAAGTTGGTCGTCGCACCCGAACGTGCGGCCGTCGGGCGCCTGACCCACTACGACGCCTGGGGCAGCGGCTTTTCACAGTTTCAGTTGCCGCGACTGGCGTCTTGCCCTGCCTGCGGCGCGCCCGCCGCCTAGTCCCCGTTGTCTAATCCCCAGCGCCGGAACGCCGGGCCTGTCACGCATTTCGGTGACCGGTAGACGCAGCGCTTTTCGCTACCTTCTCTCCATTCGTTGAACCCACACGGCGGAGACCGTGACCCAAGGCAGCGAGTCCGGCATCGATGCATGCCGCGCCTTTATCAACCTGCAGGAGAGAACCGTGATAGTTAAGAAGCTGATCAGCGCAGCCGCGCTCAGCGGCTTGGCGTTTCCAGCGCTGGCCGACTGTTTTCGTACCGAGTGGGGTGTGTCCTACCTGAATGGCGAGACCGAGTCGGAATACAGCATTCCCGAGTACACGCCGCCCACCGACCTTGGATCGCCGGGGTTGCCTCCGTCCCCAGGAACAGGAACGGGAACAGGCACCACGCCGACGCCCGGCATTACCGTGCCAGAGACCTCGCCAGGCTTTGACGACACCGTGGACTACGACGGCTTCGTGGTCAGCGGTGAGGTGTTTCTTGCCCCGGTGAGCTGTGACAGCGGTCCCCTCAAAGAAGCCGCGTTCCTGAGCCAGGTCTCAAGTATCGGTGGCGCCTACGGTCAGATCGAGGACGACGGTGACGTTGAGACCGACATCCTGAACGCCTTCGCTCGCATCGTTGCCAACAGCTGGGTTGTCGAGGGCGAACTCGTTCGCAACGACATCGACGCGGAATTTGCCGATTCAGAGGTCGACTACGTCCGCATCGCTGGCGGCCGCTACCTGGCCGATGCGACGCAGCTGCTGTTCAGCTATGAAAACACCGATTTCGACATTGCCGAAGCCGATCGCTACGCCG
Source organism: Pseudomonadota bacterium (assembly GCA_039198065.1). Classification (GTDB taxonomy): domain Bacteria; phylum Pseudomonadota; class Gammaproteobacteria; order Pseudomonadales; family Azotimanducaceae; genus CALHVX01. The sequence continues at coordinate 95,039 of JBCCTU010000006.1, read as the reverse complement.
TTGACATCAAGCACGTCGCGCAGCTCGAAAACGGTATGAGCTACACCGTCGACGCGCTGGTGGGTTTCGTGCAGACCGATACGATTTTCGGCCAGGACGACGACGGTTTCGACCTAGCCCTCATGGGAGACTGGTACTTCAACAACCAGTTCAGCGTCGGTGCGGAGATCGAGTTCGCAGACCGCGACAGCGTTGGCAGCCTTGTCAACTACACCCTCAACGCCACGTACTTCTTTTCGGAGAGAATTCTGGTGTCTGCCACCTACCAGGACTTCGACGACGACGCCCTGTCGATTCTCGGCGACCAGTTTGTCGTCGAGTTCAAGTACCGGCGCTGACCGCCGGTAACGGTGAACCCTCCGGTTGCTGGGTGTGACCTAAAGACACCAGCAACCGGAGAACACACCATGAAGCATTCAAAGGACCAACGACTACTCAAAACAGTGCTCTGCCTCTGCCTCAGCGCACTGGCAAGCCTCACCTCGCTAGACGTCGCAGCCAACGGTATGGCCCCGGTAGCCATCAACGGCACCCAGCTCAGCGTCGTTCAGCTGCGCCAGCTCGAAGCGCAGATCGGCACCCGCATCGCCCCAGGAAACTACCTCGTCAACGCGCTCGGCTGCTGGGTGAACCTGACCAATGGCACCAGCGGCTGCTTAGGCCAGGGTGGCAGCGGCAGCTCCGACGTCCACAGCCGCTACGGCAGCGGCTCCCGGGACAGTCAGGGCAACTGGAACCACTGGAGCAACGCCGCCGGCGGTGCCGTAGGTGGCACCGGCGACGGCTGCGTGTACACGTCCTTTGGCTGGTCGAACTGCTGACTCAAGAGCGACCGCCACCGCCGCCACGGACCGCTCCCGGTCCGTGGCACACTGCTGGACCGTTAACCCACGATCGGACCAGCTATGGCGACGACGGACTCCCAACCCTTATACGAAATCATGCGCACCACCTTCGCGGCGCGAACGTTTACCGACACACCGGTGAGCGATGCGCAGGTCTATCGGATTCTTGAGTCTGCGCGCTTCGCCCCAAGCGGCGGCAACCGGCAGGGCTGGAAAGTCGTGGTCGTCCGATCGCAGGAAACCAGAGACCAGTTGCTGCCACTGATTCGGCCGACCTGGCAGCGCTACCTTGCGCAACGCAAGGCCGGTGAGAATCCCTGGAACACGATCGTGCCTACGGCACTTAGCCCCGAGGAAATTGAAGCAACGCCCATTAACGAGGCCGGCCTGCTGTCGATGATCAACGCACCGGTGCTGCTGTTCGTATTTGTCGATCTAAGTGTCGTTGCAAGTATGGATTCCATGCTGGATCGTGTCGGTCTCATCTCAGGATGCTCGATCTACCCGTTCGTCTGGAACATCCTTCTCGCCGCCCGCAACGAAGGACTGGGCGGCGTAACAACAACCTTCCTGGCGCCAGCAGAAGCCGAGGTGCAAGCGTTGCTTGGCGTGCCCAGCCATCACGCCCTCGCCACCATGATTCCTCTGGGGGAGCCGACCCAAACACTAACCCGGCTCCGCCGTGCTGCCGTTGAAACTTTTACGACCCTTGAGCGCAGCGACGGTCCAGCCCTCACTTCCGATCCGGACGCCGCTTAGCGGCGCTTTGATGAGCGGCGCCCTAAGCTCCGCGACGAATGCTATTCGAAACGCCACGGCAACGTCTTGCGCGGACGGCTGACCCATCCGTAGGTAGCCCGTGCATCAGAAACGACGGAGACGATCAACGATGAGCTTCGCAGCGGCAACGGCCATGGATTGCACCACCCCCGGCCACTACCGCGGCACTATCGCCGAGGGTTGGGACATTGCTGGTAACGCCAACGGCGGCTACCTGTTGAGCCTCGCTGCTCGCGCACTCAGCCATCACACCGAGCGACCGGATCCTGTGACGCTCACGGCGCACTATCTGCGTCCGGGCCGGCCGGGACCGGTGTCGCTCGAATGCGAAACGGTAAAGACCGGGCGCTTGTTCGCGACGGTCAGCGGGCGACTCGCAGATGCCGAAGGCAAACCCATGCTGGCACTGCTGGGATCCTTCGGTGACCTGGCACAGCCGATCTCAGACATTCGCCGCTTAGATGGTGCACCGGACGTAACCCCTCTAGAGGAGTGCAATCGGCACCTCGGTCACGTGCAGGCGGAGGAACCCGCCGCCGGGAACGGGGCGGTTCCACCCGCGTTTCACAGCAAGGTCGATCTGCGGCTCGACCCGCGGGATGCGGGCTTTCTCACCGCCACACCGAGTGGTGACGCCCGCATGCGCGGCTGGTTCCGCCTCCGGAACGACGAACCCATGGACACGCTGGCACTGCTGACGGCCCTCGACGCGTTTCCGCCGACGATCTTCAACGCCAATTTGCCCGTGGCCTGGACGCCGACAGTAGAACTGACCTGCCACATTCGCTCGCGGCCCCCGGCCGACTGGCTGATGGCACAGTTCACGAGTCGTTTCGTTAGCGGGGGGATGCTCGAGGAAGACGGCGAACTGTGGACCCAGGACGGCGAACTCGTCGCCCAGTCGCGGCAGCTGGCGTTGCTGCCGCGCGGTTGAGGTCCCTCAGCTGCTGAAAGCCGGTGTCGCTGCACGACCTCCCGACGGCGAGTCCTTGATCGCGGCAACGGCGACCCGGAGCGCTTCGACACGCGTATCAAATCGCGTGTCTGCCGGCAGGCAGTGGTCGGCATTGAGGCCCGCCAGGACACTCCTAACCTCTTCATTCATACCGGTCACGTAGACCGTCTTACCCGCCTGACGACCGTCACAGGCAATGGTCTCCACAGCGCGGGCCGCCGACACGTCGATGAAGGACAAGCGCGAGAAGTCGAGGATGATCGCTTGGGACGTACCGTCTGAGCGCTCACGAACCTGATGCCCGAGATCGGCAGCGGCACCGAAGCTCAAGGGTCCAGCGAAGTCAAACAGCATCACCCGACCGCGGCCGGTCGCCAACAGCTGTTGCTCCTCGTCGCTGGTTGCCGTCGGCTCGATGCCAAGGGATTGGAGCTGCGTGTCGGCGAGCCGTTTGACGAACGCCAGCGCCGCCATAACGACGCCGACACCCACGGCCGTAATGAGGTCAACGAAGACTGTCAGACCCAACACAATCATCATGAGGACGAGATCCCAGCGAGGACCGCGGTGCGCGCGCTTGAGGTACGCCACATCAATGATGTCGTACCCGACCTTCACAAGAATACCGGCGAGAACCGCGTGGGGAATGAGTGCCGCCAACGGTGCAAGGCTTACGACGATCACGACCAGCACCAGCGAGTGCAGCATGCCCGAAATCTTCGTGGCACCACCGGTCCGGATGTTGACCACCGTACGCATCGTAGCGCCGGCACCGGGAATCGCACCGAAGAGTCCGGCCACCGTGTTACCGATACCCTGACCGATGAGCTCCCGGTCCGAATCGTGGCGGGTACGGGTCATGTTGTCGGCAACGAGCGACGTAAGCAGGCTATCGATGGCACCGAGCGCCGCCAAAATCACAGAAGCCTCGAGCACCAGGCGGAAGGTCTCAGCGGTGAACTCGGGCATGACGAAGCTCGGCAGACCGGTCGGTATGTCGCCAAGCAAGGGCGCCCCAATGATGATCTGACCGAGGATGGTGCCAACAATCAGGGCAGCTAGAGGACCAGGAAGATAGCGCCCCCAGCTGGCGGGCCAGGCAAACACCGTGGCAAGAGACACGACGCCGATTACCGTGGCCGCACCATTAGGGGAAAGCACGGCGCTCGGGATGGCCTGCAACGCGGCAATCGTGCCCCCACCGTCGGGCTCGTGACCTAACAATCTCGAGGCCTGCAGCGCGATGATGATGCAGCCAATCCCACTCATGAATCCGGAGATCACGGGATAAGGCACAAGGCGGATGTACTGACCAAGCCGAAGCACCCCAAAGAGGATCTGCAAGACCCCGGCGAGTACAACGGCCGCGAACACAAGCGCAGGATTCCCGGACAAGGACGCAAAGATGCCTGCAAACACAACCACCATCGGTCCGGTCGGGCCGGAAACCTGAGCGCCGGTACCGCCAAACAACGAGGCAAAGAAGCCAACAAAAATCGCGCCCCAGAGGCCCGCGATGGGCCCGGCACCGGAGGCTTCACCGAAGGCGAGCGCGAGCGGCAGCGCCACGATGCCAGCGGTTAAACCGCCATACACATCGCCGCGCATGTTGGAGAAGTCGAAAAATTTCATTTGGATAACCTCCGGGTCATACCCTGGAATGATTGGCAGCAAGCAACACTGAGACGCTGCAGCCTCTTAAGCGGCCCTTCCGGCGGCTCATGAGCCGCTCCCCGTGTCGCCGCTCCACTGGCGGCGAACACTGTCGATACTGGCAGCCGACAAGCTGTGCCCACGGGCTTCGACGAACGACAAGGCGTCGATAATCCATGCCGCCAGCTCGGGCTGAACCAGGTGATACAGATGACGGCGTCCGTCGCGCTCTTCGTCCACCATGCGGTGAGCACGCAACAGGCTCAGATGTTGGGAGACGCGACTTGCCGAGAGTTCCAGGCGAGCGGCAAGCGTTGCGACGTCTTGTTCATCAAGACGGAGTTCTTCGATAACGCGAATGCGATCAGGGTGCGCAAGTACCTTGAATACTTCCGCGAGCTCTCGCGCGACCAGCTTGCGACTGGGCATAACGTCTCTTCCCGCTGACGGGCCGTCGCGCAGCGCGCAGGACACCGTCTAATCCGCTACCAATGAGCGGGGAACTCCAAGCATTCGAATCAGCGCGGGAAGCAGCCGGCAGGGTTAGTCCTTCAGGATTTAGGGTGTGCCCCGTTGCCTGCTCCGGAGAGTGGTGCAAGCGGAGCCCCGTGGCTGCTGGGTTATCGCGCACTAGGCGCTTTGACACGCTTTTGATTCTATTTTATGAATCTATATATTCGAATTTTTGAATACTTGAGGGTGAACATACGTCAAGGCTTCGTGAACGTCCAGCGTTTTCGGCCGGGCTGACGGAGTATTTCACTCCGCCATGACGGCCCGCACAGGGAACGAGAGGGTAAACGGCCGCTCTACCCCAGGCTCGCGCCCCGCTTTGGAGTCAGCTTTGGGGTCCGCGATGGGTGCCAGCGTAAAGCTTAGGGTCACGCGATCAGGCAAGTCGTCTGCCAGCCCGAGGATCATGATGTGGCGCCCGCCAGGCTCGAATACCAGAGTCTCGCCGGGGGGAAGCACGACAGGTTGCTCTCGAACCATGCGCATGCGATCGCCGTCCCGCAGCGTCTGATGGAACTCGACCACAGCCGCCTCCGGCATGCTCGCCGAGACTAGGGCCAGCGGCGTAGCGCCAGGGTTGCGCAGTGTCAGATAGCCGGCAGTCCGGGTGGTACCCGGTAGCCGCTGCCGCACCCAGCGGTCGCTGACTTCGAGCGCCGTACCTGCGACCGCCTCCCACTCGCGCGTTGCATCCGACTGCGATCCGCAGGCCGACAGCGCACCTATGAGCAGTCCGCTCAGTGCCAGCACACCTCCTCCGGAAACAACGTTCATTCCTGTACCTCTCAAAACGCCGGGTCCACGCAGTGTCCTGTTGTTCCCCCGATCGTCGCGTGAACATCCACCCTGTGACGACGCCCAAATTGCCGCCGTGAATCGATCGAGTTCACCCGAGCAAAAAGCGCCCCGAGACCTACGCTTAAGCGAGGGTGGTTCCGCAACGAGCGACCGGAGCACCGTCGTATGAGGAATCGAGATGAAGAATCAAAGCCATGTAAAGGGCTTTACGCTGATGGAGCTGATCGGGGCCATGGCAGTCATCACCGTCCTGGCAGCCGTCGCCATGCCACAAATCTTCAACGCCATTCAGGAGGCTCGGGTGAGTGCGCTCATTAGGGAGGCGAACGAGCTGAGCAGCGTCGTGGCCCGCTACTACGAAGACACCGGTACTTGGCCACGCCATACGCCGAACGACGCCAAGGCCCACCAACGTCAGCTCATGCTGAACGTAGCCAACGGTGCCCAGGCGCCCATTCCTGGGTGGGATGGCCCCTATCTCGAAAACGACCTGGAGAATCCCATCAACGCCGGTGCGTTCGTCGACCTGCTGGTTACCGCCAACACCAAGTACGCCTGCGACCTGGATGGCGACGGCGTTCAGGACGGTACTTTTATCGTCTACCGCGTGGACAACGTCGGCGTAGACATCGCCAAGAAGATGAGCGACAGCTGGGACAAGGATGGCGGCGTCACCACGGGGACCGGCTCCTGGTTCCGAGCCGGGCGCGTGAAGACCTTCACTGGCAGTGCGACGCGGGACGACGTCGTCATCTGCCTCGCCCGAGTCTGATCAACTTCTGATCAACTGCCGCGGAGCTGGCTCGAGCGCCTTACGCCGGGCGAAACTCAATCTCCAGGCGTTTCAGGGACCGCAACAGATAGTGCGGGTGATAGCTGAAATCGTTCTTTTCTGGAGAGAACCACATCTCGTCGATCTTTTCGAGCAGCGCAGTAAAGCTCCAGATTAATTCGCGGCGGGCGAGCGGTGCGCCGAGGCAGTGGTGCACGCCAGATCCGAAGGCCATGTGCGCGCCCGGGCTTTTACGATCCAGGTCGATGGCATCGGGGTTATCAAACTTCCGATCGTCCCGATTGGCGGCCGCGTAACGAACGTTCACGAGGCTGCCCTTCGGAATCACCCCACCGGAAAGCTCGACGTCCCGAGTGGTGATCCGCATCAGGCTCTGCACCGGGCTTTCAAGGCGCAGCACTTCTTCGATAAAGACTTTGACCTTATCGGGCTCGTCCTTGAGCCGGCCCCAGACGTCTGGATTTTCGATGAGCAGCTTAACGCCCGCGGATAAGGCGTTGGTCGTCGTTTCCGAGCCGCCAACAAAGGTATCGGCCATCATCTCAGCGTGGAGCTCGTTGTCCGTGAGGGGTCGGCCCCACTCTTCGATGACCGTATTGACCAGTTCACTCAGGAGCGTGCCGTTCGGGTTCTTGCGCAGTTTTTCAAAAATCGGTTGGAAGTAGTGCTGCGCTTCGATCTCTTTGCGCACCGTGTCCAGTTCCTGCTCCTTCGGCAACATGACGCTGATGCGGTGGAAAAAGGCATCGGTCCAGCTCTTGATCTTCCAGATGTCTGCCGGATTTGCACCCATCTGCGTACCGATGATCTGCAGCGGCAGCGGAATCGCAAACTGCCGAACGAAATCGCAATGCCCGTCGGGCAGAAAGTCATCAATGAGCTGATACGCAAGATCGCGCACTTCCGGGTCGAGCTCCTGCACAACCCTCGGCCGAAAGGCCTGGTTAAAGATCGACCGCATCTGCTTGTGTTCCGGATCATCCCGGCCCGCCAGGGTCGCCGCTGGCACCCACCCTTCCGACTTGAACAGCTCGGTCACCGCATTTGCACGCGCTTCGCTCTCGGGTCCGCCCCGCAACCCCTGGGTACGGCTGCTAAAGGTCTCGGGGTCCGTCAGCACCCGGCGGACATCGTCGTAGCGAGTCACGAGATACATGCCAGACGCCGGGCACTTGTGCACCGGCGATTCGTCGCGTAGCCGCTTGTAAGCCGGATAGGGACAGGCCTGAACCTGTGTATCGAACAAATGAAGCGCCTCGACATCCATCGGCGTATCAGCAGAATCACTCATCGCTGGCTCCTCGCAGGTCTGAAGTTTCTCGGTGGGGTTAGCGCATCGCCGCGCGATCATAGAGCGGATCGTCGGGTTTTCGGGCGCCGCGGATCATGGCGCTACCGGCGAACCACTGATCACTCGCCGGGTCGTCGCGGGTCCAATCGACCAGCTCGCTACGGTACGCGATAGCCCAGCGTCCTCCGCGGCGCTCATAGCGATCGACGTAGCGCCCGCTGATGAACAGGTCCCGATCGGAACCGCTGTCGTCCTGCGTTCGGTGGTACGCCTGGTAATACACTTCGCCAAACGCGGTATCCGGCTCGGCCTCGTCGAAATCGATGATGATCTGGCCCAGCATGTGCTGGTTCGCCCCATGGGACTTGAGGGCCTCCAGACAGAACGCGATGAACTCCGCTGGGCCGCCGCTGTAAATGCCGTACTCGAGGTGGGCGTCGTCCCAGAACAGGCCTCGAAACGCGTCTGCATCGAGCCGGTCCAGCCCGCGCATGTAGCGGCCAGACAGCTCCATGATCGCCAACCGATCGGCAACCTCGGCGTGCTCGTGCGGATTCTGCATGATGGTTCCTCCCCAACGCCGCGCGGCTTGCAGCTCCCCGCTACGACCTACGCGACCTCCCTGCTCTGCGCTAGAGTGTGCCAAAGCGCGGATCAAGTTGCAGAACCAAAACGCGGAGGCACTATGAACGAGGGCGCGGAGCCCGGCGCGATGCCGGAGCTGGAGGAGGTTGCCAATCGGCTCGCGATCCAGGCGGTGCTGGCCCGACACTCCCGCGGTGTTGATCGCGCCGTCGAAGCCGATCTGCGCGCCTGTTACTGGGACGACGCAACCGTCGCATACGGCGGCATCAATGGCCCGGCGCAGGAGTTCTGCGCCATTCTCCCGCAAGCGATCCGTGGCTTCGACCGCACAGCCCACGTGGTCAGCAACACGCTCATCGACTTCAACGCCGATCAGCACCGCGCTGCCGTCGAGTCCTACGTTACGGCCTACCACTACCGCGCGGATCCTGCCGGCGACCAGGACATGATTTTTCTTGGCCGCTATCTGGACCGCTTCGAGCGACGCGGCTCGGTCTGGCGAATCAGCCACCGTCAGGTCGTCATGGACTGGAACCTTAATCAACCCGCAACGGCCATCCATGAGGGCCCACCCTTCGACGGTCTGGCGCGCGGTGCACGGGCGCCGGAAGATCCGCTCTACGCGATGCTTGCAGAGCAACGAGCCGGGCAGCGATGACGTCGATCCGTAGCGCCTGAGTCCGAGCCCGCGGCCCTTTAGTCGCTGAGACCTGCGGAGCGACGATGACACTATTTCCAGGAGTAGGGCGCATCGATCGCCGCGCCTTTGATTCTCAAACACACCGGAAATGTCAAAAGGAACGCATTATGTGTCTGACGTCTTGCTCGACGGTGAGAACGCTCACGTACAGCCTGATGATCGGATCCTGTCTGGCGTCGGCTGCATGGGCCGATCCAAAGCCACTCACGTGGGAACAGATTGAAAAGCTCGAATGGCTTTTCGTGCATAGCTCACGGCCTGAACTGAAATCGCTAGATGACCTGGCGTCGCCGACGGCCGAGCTCGCCCAGCATATGCTCGACCAAAATAGAGCTCAGACCTGCTTTTATCAGGGCAAGCAGGTCGACTCGGTGGCGCAGCGGAGTGCCCTTTGGCTTGAAACCCTGCTCGGCCAAGGAGTTAACTGGTTCCGAAAAAAGGGTTTCGCACCACCGAAACGACTGCCCTTGGCGCCGGAGAACTTATCCAATGCTGCAAAGGGCTTCGCAACAACGAACTCTGTTTTGGTAGCGGGTTGCAAGGCAGCGGGCACGTACGGTGTCCACTATCGTTGCACCGGTCAGGAACATGCGAACGATAACAACGCGATCGCCTTCGGCTCCGGGGTAAATGCGATGTTCGATCCGGCCTCTGGTTCCCTCGCCTACATTGGCGCTGCAGCGGCGCACGAGCTGGGGCATGTTTTTACTGCGGGCGCAATGGAGGGGCAGCTTCGATGCGCCCAAACCAAAACTGTAGGCGGCGACTGGGTCACCGAGGGAATTGCGGACGCTCTTATGCTCGACTTCGTCGATGAGACCTTTGAGGACTCAGAAGTCTACCGCCGGGGTGTCGAAAACCGCTTCGAGGCGCGATTTTATCTCCACAGGCCCGCCTATCGACCCCTCGACTGGTATCCATTGAATGGGCCAGCCAGCATCGCCGACCACGATGCGAAAAACATCGAATACGCTGCGGGCTCGTTCTGGCTGCACGTGATGCGCCGCCACATGAATGATCAGTACAACCCCCTAGCCACCGTGGTACGTGAGGTTCACAAGGACAAAGGCATCGCTTATGTAGACGAATGGCTCGACAGCATCGATGGAAAGCTTGCGGGGCTTGAGAGTATCTTTCCGCAATACGTGGCGGAACTCGCGCAGTACCACAAGTGGAAGTTCAACGGCCGCCTCAACCGGGAAAAGGCCCACAAGCTTGCCTTCAACGGCTGTGAACGGATTTCAGCATCAACCACAGATTCTGGCGGGCTCACTCTGTCACTGGCGCCCTACTCAGCGCGTTGTGTTGAAATCGTGCCGTCGAGTAATCGCGGCCTGCCCTTCTCACTTTCTATTCGAACTTCGCGATCAGACATGGCTATCGACGACGTCTATCTCTCCCTTGCGGAACTGTCTGGGCTCAACACCAAGTTCGACTGCTTTCAATCGGCACAGGAAAACGCCGACGCACCCTGCCTCATGAAACCCATTCAGTTCGAGGGCAATGGCGGCGTATTTTATCGCGACTACCACCTCACCGATCAGCTCGCGATCTACGATGAGACGCCTTTAGTTCGAGTCATCGTCTCCTACGTTCCGAAAACCATGGAAAAAACACCACAGGACTACAGCGATAGGATCATTCGAGTGAATTTTGCCGCCGCCGTATCCTCGGTTTCGCTCAACGATAAACCGGCGTCCACGGAGGAAAGTTGGGGCGGACGAGAGCTGGCCCACGCAACCTATATGGGCGGCGAAATCGCCAGCTCCATGGTCGGCGCGCTCGGTACGTCCGTACCGGGAATCGTCTGGGGTGATCTCAATGACGGCAGCGCAATCGAAACAGCGAGTAAGCTCACCGGCTTCGTGTTGCGGCTGACGACTGAAAAGAGCATCAGCGCTGGGATCGGGGGCGCCGACATCGGTATGGCAAACGGAATCGGCTCGGGCAGCTGGAGTCCCGGCGCGCTCAAGAGCGCCGGAATCGGCGACCATCTGCTGATCAGTCTCCTCAAAGGACAATCCATCAAAGCAGGGAGCGTGACCCGAGATCGGCCACTGAAAATTGAAGCTCGCGGGACAATGAATAACACAAGGTATGTGCGTCTGCATAACCGATACAAGTCTACGGGAGCGCTTAGGATCATTGAGAGCAACAAGTATCGAATCAGATTCGCAGGCTCGGTCTCCGCGTGCGAACACCCGCCAGGCTTTGAACCGCTGAATCAACCCCGACGCCTGACCTTCCGAGGACTTGGAAAAAAGTACGTATACGATGCAAACGGCCGCTGTCAGACCGAGACCGAAGACTTCGAGTTCACCGGGAGTATCGCGTGGCCGAACTACCGTGCTTTCGGTAACGATATGAAGCTCACGTTCACCGAGAACGTGCTACGCCTGTATCAGATTGGCGGGAGCGCACGTCCCGGGCCAATGTACGGACCATGGTCCAATGATCGCGGAAAGCCCATGTCCATTTTCTCCACCATGCCAAGGCGCCAGAAAAGGCCCTCGCTGCTTGATCTGTTGCGCAGCCGTACGACGAGTGGACTAACCCCCTCGACACTCCTGCCAGCAGGCGGAGTGGTCTTAAAGCAAAGTGCCGTTGTAGAGCAACCAACTGCGTTTCAGTGAAAACACCACCACACACGGATCTGCTGCGCGCAGTACTCAATCCGCGGAAACCCGGAGCGCTCAAGGCCATCAACGAAGCCTGTACTGCCGGTGCTGATCCAAACGCACTCCTCTCAGTGGACAGCACCGACCTGGCACCCTGTCCGGTCCGCATCGGCAGCACCTTGCTTACCCATTCGATCGGTCAAGATGCGCTCAACGCCGTCAAGGCACTACTCGCCTGCGGTGCGGATCCTAACCGTGCCGACAGCGATGGCTGGACGCCCTGGATGGCCAGCACGCTGGCGGACGAGTCGAAACGTGACCGCATACAGGCCGCACTCCTTGAGCACGGCGCCAAGACCTCCGGTGAACATATCGGGTCGCTCATTAGCGCAATTTACGACGGCGACGTCGCTGCCGTACCCGCGCTTATTGAGTCTGATGACGACATGGCGATCGTAGCGACGTTCCGAGTGGATCTGGTGGGCCATCATGTTGACAGCGGCAACGTAGCGATGCTCTCGCTCCTCGCCGAACACGGCATGCATCTACAACCCCAGCACCTCACCTCGGCAATCCGCACGGGAAACGCCACGATGGTTGACCTGATTTTACGCAACGGCATCAAGCCGGAACGCGACAGTGAGAATGAAACCGGATTGATGAAGGCAGCCATGATGGGCCGGCTCGATATCGTTCAGCTGCTGGTCAACGCGGGAGCCGACGTCAATCGCAGCGCGTTCGCTGATCGGGGCGAGATTGAGTGGACCGCGTCAACCTACGCCCGCAGGTCAGGGCACAAGCACGTATCAGACTGGCTGATCGCACAGATGAGCAACGAAACGCGTGCGAAGTTGGATGCGCTTAACGCGTCCCGCGATCGGCGATTTTTCTTGCTGTATGAGCATGGCACCGCGGGAGAAAACACCACGACCGACGAGATCGTGGCTACCTTGGGACGCTGGGATGACCGTTACGGTGTAACGACGAACGAGGCGACAGCGGACAGCCTGAGCATAACCTTCACTACGTTGCCTGAGTCCCTTCATGATCTCGGCCGAGAAATTCTCGAGCTGTGTCCAGATGCAGAGGATGATCCGGAGTTGCTTACGACGCTTGCCAAGGCGAAAACGCTGTTCCTGTGGTGGGACTAGCTGCTCCGGCAAAGCCCGCATCTTGACTTGCCTAAAACCCCACGCCGGAGATCAACTGATCTGCGCGAGCGGCAGTAACACCCCAGGTGGATCCCTCGCCCACAACGCGAAGGGTCGTTTCGCCGGGCGCGAGCAACGGTCGATAGGCGACGGAAAACGGTTCATCACATACATCAAGGATTAGCGCGGCGTCTGTGATGCCAGCGCCCCGTGCCGATGCCCGCATGGCTCGTAACCGCTGCGCTGCGGCCTCGTTCAGATCCAGCACAAGATCAAAGACGTCAGCCACGATTTCCAGCTTCGTCAGGGAACGGATTTCGCTCCTTGCAATCTTGACTACAGCGCGCCATTCCGCGTCCTGTGCGTGCCCCTCAACCGCGACAACCACCGGTACGCCAACCTCCCCGGGCCAGCCTCCTTTGCAGGACTCTGTAGCCTCTGTCCCCTCGGTCGCCAGTGCCTGTCCCGCCGTACCCAGGGCCAGGACCAGCCCTGCCATCGCGGCCTGCAAACCAAAGAGTGCGTTCATTGCCTTCATCTGTTTATGCACGAGCTCGAGGTGAATGGTGCCCGATGTTCTTGACCAGCTTGTGTATCTAAAACCGTTTCCCTCCCGGGTTCTACATCAGGTTCGACTAGTACGCCACCGAAGAACGGCCTCTCACCAATTCGGGGAATGTTCCTCTCGGCGGGCAAGCTTGAGCATCTCATCACTGCCTGAACTACACGGCAGCACGAAATGATCCGGAGCAACATCATGCATGTATCTACTCTCCTCGGCCTCGGTCTGCTGGTCCTCGGAAGCGCGCTGTTCAGCGCGCCGGCAAGCGCCTGGTACGGCTGTCCCACAGGGTACAATCTTGAGGTCCGCAGCAACGGGAACAGTGCGCGCTGTTTACGGCCCGAAGTCAACCAGTTAGAGCGGATCAACAAGCGGTGCCCTCAAGTCAGTACACCGCTCGGCCCCGTGGGCGCCGGCTTCAAACGGGATTACTTGCCAAACGGCGGCGATGCCTGCGTAACCCAGACGCCAGGCGGGGTCGCACAGTCCGCCGTGCCACACGACTTCTGTCCGGGCAGCACGCGAACGCTGGTTCGACTTCGAGGACGTGATGATCGGTGCCGGAATCGAAGGCCTGCCGACGAAAAGCCCGTGGTGCGGAATGTGCGATAGCCATAGGGCTATCAACAAGCGACGGATTCGCGAGAAAGTCCCAGCACGCCAGGGAACGGAGCGTTGCGAATGACGCTTTGTCCCTTGCCCAGTACCTACAGATTCTTCAGCCGTTCGTCGGAATAGAAAGCGAGCATGAGCTGCTCTTTAATGGAGAGACGAACACCCATACCCGCGCCCGCAGGTCCGACCTCCGCATCGCCGCAGTAGGTACCGAACACGCGATCCCAAAAAATAATGTCGCACCCGTAGTTTGAATCTGCCTGCCGGCGCTCCAGCGCATGGTGGCAATGGTGCTGCTGGGCCGTCGCAAAGAACCAGTCCCATACGGGCATGGAGACCATAGGTAGGTTGGCGTGGTTGAACTTACCGTTCCACATGCCAAAGGCAGCTGCGACGATGAACACTTCGTCACTCGCACCCATCAGGGCCAGAGCCATGGGCGTACCGAGGCCAAGCGCTAAATACTCGAACGGATGGGTGCGGTTGCCGCGCATCGCGCTCAGCTTAGTCAGATGATGATGCGTCGCGTGCATGCGCCACCAGAACAGCGACTCGTGCTGGATCCGGTGCAACCAGTAGTAGAAGAAGCTGGAGGTAAAGCGAATAACCAGCATGGCCCCGATGAGCCCAAGGACCGTGGTGGGTTGGAACTCGATCTGCAGCGGTGACATATCGCGCAGGGCCTGGAAGCCATCAGACACCGGTGTGCGATACAGATCCGAGATGAGCGGGCCCCAGAGCAGGCCGCCGGACGCCATCCAGAACACGTCTTCCGCGAGTTCGTCAGGCTTGAGCAGCCAGGCTTTCTTTTTTGCCCAGAAGCGTTCGGCAATCAGCAGGAGCGGTGTAGCCGAGATCGCGACGAGCAACGCCCACACGCGGTAGTACTCACCGCCCCACTCATTCACTACCAGGTTCGCAACAAGGAACACGGAGCCAGCAACCAACAGCGGCTGGGGAAGCGCCCAAAGAATCGCCTTCCTGTCCCAGGTCACTTTGCTGCCTTCCGTAACCACACCGTTCTCGGTGCGCACGATCGGATGCCCGGAGGCGCCGACAACCGAGGACGCTTGGTCCCCCGTGTCGAGGGGATTAACCATGTCTAGCGGGCTAAAGGATTGATCACTCATTACCGCTGCTCCAAAACGTCTTCGCGTGTGCTTGAGGTGATTTTATTCATCGCTACCTGCATCACTGAACCGCTAACAGGCCTTCTTGCTGCCGCAGGTCCCGGTGGTTTCCCACTCGACACCGTCATCTTCGATCGATGGCGTGAGGATATAGGTCACGCCATCAAGATCGGATTCGTCGCTCATCCAGGTCGCAATGATCTGGCCTTCGATGACGGAAACACCGTGCGCGTCCTCAGTAGCGAACACTTCTTCGGGGAGGCCGGCGGTTCCGCTCTGGAACTCTTCAATGTCGCTTATGCTGCCCGAAAGCAACGCTGTCTCCATCGTGTCTTTGATCGGCTCGACTAGATCAACCAGCTCGCGATAACGAAACTCCGCGTTCACCGCCTCGTAGCGGTCGAAATTTCTCAATCCGTAAACAACGGCCAGCACGACAATGACCCCGGCGAACGCACGTCGAGCGACGCGTTGTTGCTCTGCTGGCTGGGTTTCCGTCGCTTCTGTTGCTTCCATGGAATGCTCGATCGCCTAGGACTCTTCCGTCGGGAAATCGCCCGGCTTCTCGCCGACACCGTCACCAAGCCCGAGCGCCCCCAGTTGGGCAACGCCCCACGCCATCAAGACAACAACCACCGCGCCAACGAACTTGTTCTTGCCTTCGATCTCCAGGTAGCCCCAGACAGGAACACAGAGCACGATCAACGCGAAGCCCATGACGACCGGGGGCACCTCCCTGCCCGCAATCTTCACAGCGCTCGTAAATTTCAGCCTCGTCAAAAGCAGGTCAATTTTCTCGACCAGCTTGTTCCACGTTTCCATTTGGCCTTGCCTCGACTTGCCTCGAAATGGAGAACCGCAACAGCAAAACGCACCGGAGCGGTGCGCAAACACTCGCGAACTAGCGCGCTTCGCCCGGTCAGCGGAAGATGGAATCATGGAGGCAATTTCTATGCCCGGCGGAGCTCTTGGCGAGACGACGGAGAAGAGACAGCGCCATTAGTGCGCGAGGAGGAGACGCTCGCAGGGCTCACAAAGCAGTGTCAGTTACAGAGGTGCGAAAGTTGCATCGCCTTCCGAGCCTGGACCGCTTAAGGCCAGCGCACTTTGCAACCTTGGACCTACAGACCGATGAGAACACCCCAACCAGGACACCGGCAGCGCGGGCTCACAACGGCCGAGATGGTTGTCTACCCCATCGTTGCGTCCGTGGTCATCGCCGTCGCCTATGGGTTCTACCACAACGCAAGAATCGAGAGCGCCGTGTCCGCCGCCGTTGAACTCGGGATTGAGCAGCAGGCAATCGTTGAGGCGTACTTCCAGACGCACGGCGAGATGCCGCAGTCAAAAACAGACATCGATCTCAGTTCGTTCGCCCCGGACGGCATTCTCAACGCCATGGACTATCGAGCCGGCGAGCTCGGAGTCCCCGCTGCTGACAAACAACGCACCGGAACGCTCAAGGCGCTGGTCGATATGGCGAAGTTTGGCGCACGATTCGAGGACGTCACCTCCGGCTTTCTGCTCATCGCACGAGCCCAGGACGACGACAGCATCAAGTGGGACTGCGTAGCCGATTCAGTCACCGTTGACGCCTTGGAAAAGCGCTTCTTGCCGGAGTCGTGCAGCAAAGCGGAAGACGACGAAGGAGAGGACGGAGACGAGGAAAACGCCGAAGACGCCTAACGCGGGTGTTCTGGCAGCGACGACCAGTCCGCCCAGCTAATGTCCTTTCCTGGAAACACCGGATTCTCGAAGGGCCAGTCTTTCTTCAGCCAAGCGCGCACGTCGGCGCGGAGCCTGGCTTCGTCAAGAAATTCGAGCTGTTCCGGTGGCCGCGTCCAAAGCGATACCGCCGCATCTGCGCCTTCCTTGCGTGTTGGGTTGATGTAGACACAGCCAAGCACGCGTGACTCGTCCGGCGTGACGACCGTGTAGGCGAACGAGGTTCGGTTGATGAACTCCTTCTGGTGCCAGCCGAGATCAATGAGGTCTTCCTCGAAGGTCAAGCCCGTGGGCCAGGTCATGCCGGGTGGGCCGACGTCTTGGATGTGCGTCGCGCTGCTCATGACGGCGTCGTAGTCCTTCACGACATCGTTAACCGTAAGCATGCGCAATCGATAGGTTGGCTTCTCAAGCGTTGCAGGAACTTGGAAATCCGCGGGTACGAAGGGCCAGTCCGAGCCGGCGTGGACTGTCGTCGCTGCGAAACTCAGTGTCACAAGGATGCTGAAGGCGATACTCGCGCGCTGCCGCATGGATTCATCCTTTGGCCTTACTTTCGATCGGACGGTAGGTCTCGCTTTAACGCGTGTCAACGAGACTCAGGGACAAAACGGGGCTTCGGCAGCCCGTGTGTTCTCGATATCATCAGGCGAAGCAGAGTACGTTCGCACATTCATTCCGCAAGCTGCCGTTGTGAAGATAGCGGGACGAGCGCTCGCGCAACTTTCGAGATCGCCAAAACCGCTACAGAACTCTATGTCTGCGACTACTTATTTTCGAGCCCAAGCGTTCAACAACGCATGGGCGAACCACCGCCTGCTAACGGCATGCAAAACGCTCCCAGAACAGGAGCTGTCCGCCAAACGAGCGAGCTTCTTTCCAAGCATCATCCACACGTTGAATCATGTTTTGACCGTGGACTGGTACTACCTGAGCGGCTTAGAGGGATCGTCGCTCGGTGTATCGGCCTTTGAACCCGAGATTCCCTACACGGAGATCGTCACCCTCGCAGAACAGCAGCGGCAGGCCGATCGACGACTGATTGACTTCTGTGACGCTCTAACGGACCAAACGCTTACAGACTCCGTCGAACACCAGCGCGCAACGTTCGTGCAGACCGAACGTGTGGACCGAACTCTACTGCACCTCTTTCAGCATCAAGTACACCACCGCGGCCAGGTGCACGCGATGCTCTCAGACACATCAACGCCAACGCCACAGCTCGATGAGTTTTTCCTTGATCACGAGCAAGAGCGCGCGCTACGCGCATCGGATTTCGCGGCCCTAGGGTTTACGGAAGAAGGAATCTGGACCGCGAACTAAACGACTTCTCCTCACTCAAAGGAAACGGTAGGTGGCAGGCATGACTGCATTCAGCATCGAACCAATTGGCGCGGTTCGTTCATCTCGAACAGACCCCGTCGACGACAACTGGGATCGTGAGCAGTCGTTGCTTGTGCTGGATCCGGCTACGCTCGGGCATTCAGCAACGCAGGGCCTCAGTGATTTTTCACACATCGAGGTCATCTACCTGTTCCACCGGGTGGAGAACAGCAGAGTTACGTACGACGCCCGCCGACCCAGGGGGAACCTAGCCTGGCCGGAAGTCGGCATACTCGCGCAGCGGGGTAAGAATCGACCAAACCGAATCGGCGCAACGATCTGCGAAGTAATCGCCATCGAGGGTCTCGAAATTACCGTCAAGGGACTCGACGCGATTGACGGCACACCGATCGTCGACATCAAACCGGTTATGCACGAGTTCCTACCGCGGTCCAACGTGTTGCAACCCCGCTGGGCCACGGAACTGATGGCTGATTACTGGTAGGCAACAGTCAACCAAAGGCCGGCGCGTGACTCGCAGGATTTGTGCGCCCCTCCGAACGTCTCAACGCGGGCTCAGGGCCTCCAGCTCGATCTCGATCATGAACTCGGGTAACGCGAGCCCTTTGACTTCAACCCAGGTGCCGATCGGAAACCGCCCCTCATAGAGTTCCGCGCGATCCGGGCCGGAAACCTCGAGAAAGGCCGCCATATCGGTGGTAAAGACGTCCTCGGACACCACGTCTGCGAAGGTTAATCCGTAGTGGGCGAGTAGCTCGCGGAGGTCAGCGTAAACGTTGACCATTTGTTGTCTGATGTCGCCAACGGCGGTGGGACGTCCTTGATCATCCATACTCACGGCTCCGGCGATCTTCACCTCACGCCCGACTCTTACCGCGTGCGTGTACCCGAACGCCTTTTCGACCTCAGGTCGCAGCATGAAGTACTCGGGAGCATCTTCTGGAATCGACAGGCTGGCACAGCCGCTGAGCAGGGCAGCAAAAAACAACACGCCTGCTTTCATGCTCTGTCTGACTCCGCGGCCAGATAGCTATCAAGGGTTTGGTGCAGGTGGCGGATACGCGCTTCCTGGTAGTTGCCCAAGGTCTGCGCGCCCTTGCGCGACGCCTTGATCCCCGCACGCTGGCGTTTGAAGTTCTCCGTATCCTGATCGAGCACGAATCCCAGAGGAAAGTCGGGGATGGTCTGATAAGAGTCGTCGACGTCAAGATCAATGATTGGTGCCGGCGCTGGGCGTTCGCCCGAATCGGGCAGGGGCTGAAGCAACAGGATTTCGTGGTAACAGTGGTCCACATCGATGGGCGTAAAGCGGTAGATCAACGGGATCGACACGCCAGGAAAGAAGCACGCATTCGGGAACACAAAGTACTCAATAGAATCGAGCAACTCAGTGGTCGACACCTGCGATAGATCCGTGCCATAGGCAGCGCCCAGTTCGCTCCGCAGCCGGGCGGCGTGCTCGGCCCGGGCACTCGCGCCGGCGGGCAGGCTGTCGGGGTCGCGCCCAAGGGCCGCAAAAAGCTCCGCTTCCGTGGGACGTTTTTTGAGATGTGGGCTCGGGTAGCCAACGGCGTGCACAAAACGATTCACGTGGCGGTCGAAAATGTCGTACTGCGCGTTTGCATCGCCCGCGGTGTGCACCGCCTGCGAGTGCGTCGCGAGTATGTGGTACGCCTCGAGGAACCCTTCGACGGCCGTCTTCCAGTTTGCCGGCAGTACCTTGCGCGTGTGCTGGGCAACGAAGCGCTGACCCAGGTCCCAGTCTTTAAAGTGCTCGGGCAGAACACCCAGGTAATCCGCCAGCGGTTCGGCGTTCGGATCAAGGTTAATGAATACGAACCCGCCCCAAACCTCGCAACGCACCGGGTCGAGACCAAAGTTCGCTGCATCAACGTGGGGAAAGTCCCAACCGCAGGGAATGTCGCGCAGCTCGCCATCGAGCTCCCAGCTCATGCCATGAAACGGGCACCGCACGAACTGCTTCGCCCGCGGTGCGCTGCCGGACGCCACCAGCTGCATACCCCGGTGCGGGCAGCTGTTAACGAAGGCCCGGATCGATGCATCCGAACCCCGCAGGACGAGCACCGAGTAGGGACCAACGTCGTACACCCAGCTATCGCCCGGATTCAGGATGTGCTCCTCACGGCAGGCCCACTGCCAGACGCGGGGCCAGACCCGCTCGACCTCCGCATCGTAGAAGGCCTGCGACGTAACCCGGTCGTAGCCAAGATCGCCGTCGCCGAGAAACGCATAGCGCTGCTCTCGCAGCGCCGCCGGGGCGTTGTCGCCATCGGTGGCGATGATGTCCTGCATGGATGGCCCAGGACATCGGGCCGTGCCCGGCGGCAGTTTGGCTACGCTCATGATTCGATTCCCCTGCGGTCGCCCGGGTCAGGCACCGGGCATACGACTCGGCTCTACAGTGTAAGGACCGCTTTCTTCAACCTCGCAGTACAACTGTTTGAACTTCCAGATCCCATTGCGCCGCTCGTAGCGTTCCCGGTACCAGCCGATGATGCGCTGATACTGAACATCGCCGCCGACCGCGTTGCCGGTCCAGAGCATGAGCAAACGCCAGTGGCCACTGGCCGTGTCTCCGTCGACTTCGATGTCGGGGTTGATGGCATGATGCGCCGAGTTCCGCATGGTCCCGCCATCACGCATCTGCTGAAAGAAGGCGCGGATTGCCGTCTCTCCCTCACAGTGCGCGATCCCCGCGGCTTCCCAGACGGCATCGGGCCAGAACAGGTCGGTCAACGTGTCCGGATTATGATCGTCGTCGCAGCCGGCGCAGTACGCGGCTTTTAAACGACGAATCGCCTCGGCGGACTCAAGCCGGTCGAGGCGCTCGAGCAGGTGCTGTGCGTCGTTCATCGCGCCGCGTTCAGCGCGTTTCGAGTCCGCGCTCCTCGCGCAGTCTGTTCATGCGCACCTTGTCGCTCTCGAGCCGGTCACCGAGCTCGGACTCCTTAACCGTGCCCTGCATATGGCGGCCCGCCAGCCCTGAGTTGTACATGATCTTTTTGACCGGTGTAACGGCAATGATCGTGCGCGTCGGCGAGTCGAGTAGTTCGTTGAAGAACTCTTCGCCGTCGGGATTGTTCGGGTTCACCTTCTTCGCCAACGCCGGGTAGAACCAGGCTTTGGTCTCGTCGTCGTCAAAGAACTCGACGGTCCCTTTGAACGTGATGGCGCCGAACGGCGCGTTTTTCGGCATACGCTCACCGTAGCTTGCACTGCTGACGTTCACGGAGACCCGCGGGTCCCGGCGGATCGCTGCCGCCCGGTGCCGGTGCGCGGCGAAAGTGAGCCAGATCTTGCCGTCTTTCCACACGTAGGCGTGCGTTACGCCGACGGGCCAGCCGTCTTTCGTCGCCCACATCAACACCGCTTCACCAGCGTGGGTCATGAGCGTGTCGACTTCTTCGTCACTGAACGGATAGATGGATACGATCTCGTGATCGTTCGTTTTCACAAGTTTTTCACTTGCTGACATAGCGTTCCCCTGTTTGCTGCGGCAGCTGCCGCGCGGCCCTTCTTTCCCACCGCCGAGACTACCTAATTTCCACACGTCGGCAAAAGATCGACGCTGGCGTTACCGACGAACGCGAGTCTCGTGGTCCTGACCGCCAATCCTGTCGTCACCGAAATAGCCACTCACCCGCTCCCGCACAACAAGCTCTACCGCGTCCGGCGCTTCAACGCGGACGCTGTAACTGGCCGTGACGCGACAGCGCCAATCGGCGCGTTCGAAGCGGCGCTCATGCTCGCCCTCATAGGCAAAGCGTCCGTCAGGCCACCACCGGGCCGACTCACGCCGTCTCGCGGACAGCCTCGTCGCCGTCGCAGCTACGGTCGTTATCGTTAGCGGCACGGCGCGCTCGTAGCGGAACGCACCATCAGCCTCAGGTAACACCGGGCTCAACGGTTCAGGCTCCGCGGCCGGCTGCGAAACGGCGTCGACTTCGGCCGGCACGAGCGCGCCCGCCACAACCCAAGGCAGCGCGATCGACGAGCCCTTAAGATCGACTTCGAGCTCGGGCGCGCCAGGCAGCGGCAGCAGCAGCGGCCAAGGCGGCCAACTCAGGACCAACCACAGACGCTGGCCAGCACTGGGTCGATAGTTCACGGGGCTGAGTTCGAGCGGTTGCTCGAACCAGCGGTCGGACGTCACCGACGTCCAGCGACCCGACTCAAGGCCGAAACCGAGTTCGGTAGTAGCATCGGCCAACAGTCGCGCTGGCCCCCGAGTGGAGTCGGACACCACAAGCGCACAGCGAATCGCTGCCGGCACCGCCGTTGTCCGCAGGCGTAAGCGCAGCCGCGGTATACCCAGCAGCACCGACTCGTCCGCGGGACGGGACAGCGGAAGCCAGTGGCTCTCGGCGCGCGGTTCCGGGCCCGGCAGTACCTCCAGCCACTCGGGGCGATGGGTGCCAACGGGTGCTCGGGGTTTGCGCAAGCGCAGGGTTGGGCTCGATCGCGAGCTCAGCGGTTTCGCAGCAGCCGACGCCTCACGCCATTGCGGCGGCGCATGGAACCAGCCGCCCGGCAGCGGATCCGGCAAGACCGCGCGCGGCACGGCCGCAGCTATGAAGACTCGATCGCGGCGTTCCCGCGGTTCCTTGGCATGCTGAAAGCACGAGCGCCAGAAGTTGAGCTCCTGCGGCAGCCAGTCAACGCCGTTGGGCGCGGCAAAGCTCGGGTACGTATGACCCCAGGCGCCGAGCCACAGCTGGGCGCGATCGCCCATAGCGCGCGCGATTCGGACCATGGGCGCTGCATAGGTGTCCTGCCAACCGGCAACCAGCAACGTCGGCACGCTGATGCGCTCGGGACGCAGCCGACGGGCGTGCCACTCGGGAATCCGCGCCCGCCGATCAAGCCAGCGCGCCAGCACCGGCGGCGCATTGGTGAGACGTTGGCGCCAGCTCGCCAGCCAGCCCTCGCCCACGATGGACGGATCCGGCGGCGCGGCGGCAAAGACTTTGAAAGACAGTCCCCAGTTGAGGTTTGCGCTGGACACCAAACCACCGAGAAAGTGTGCATCGTCGCGGGAACGATCGTCGGTCCCGGCGAAGGCGAGCACCCCGCGGACCGCCGGCGGTTGCTTTGCCGCGAGCAGCAGCGCGTTGATTGCTCCCCAGGAAATACCGCGTAGACCCACCTGGCCGCTGCACCAGGGGAGCTGCGCCAGCTGCTCGATGACGGCAACGCCGTCGTTGAGCTCTTCATCCGTGTACTCATCCGTCAGCAGGCCGTCCGAGTCCCCACTCCCGCGCACGTCGAGTCGCAGATACGCCAACCCCGCCTGGGCGAGCTGCGGACCCCAGAAATCGTCGTGCGCGCGGTACACATCGCGCGCCCGATAGGGGATGTACTCCAGCACTACGGGCACCGGGCCAAGGCCGACCGGGCGCCACAAGCGGCCCGCGAGGCGCTTGCCATCGGCAAGCGGAAACCACAGTGGATCAATCGACTCGACCGCGGCCGGTGCGGTGGATTGAAACGTGCACCCCCAGCTGGCGCCGAGCGACGCCCCCGCAAGGCCCGACAAAAAACGCCGGCGGCGCAGGTTCATAGGCCCGGCAACCAGAGAAACACGGTACTCACCAGCAGTCCCATTGTTAGCTTAATCCTTGATTTTCAATGACATATAAAACCGCAAAACCCATTCAAAGCGGGATTAGCGCCCGTACGACCAAAGTCTCCCTACCGCTCGACGCGATGCAGCGTGACACTTTGCTTCGACGCAGCTTACGCAGAGAGGGGAAAACTATGGCTCGTTCTGATTCAGAGGTGGATGCCCGCGGCTACTGGGCCGCCAATCTTCGCCTCACCACCTGGCTCATGGTCATCTGGTTCGTCGTGTCCTGCGGCGCCGGCATTGTGTTTCGCGAGTTTCTCGACCAGTACAGCGTCGGCGGCGCACCGATGGGGTTCTGGTTTGCGCAGCAAGGCTCGATCTACGTGTTCGTCGGGCTGATCTTCTACTACTGCGTTGCCATGCGGCGCCTCGAACGCAAATTCGGCCTGGGGGAGGACTGAGTCATGGACCAGAGTTTCTGGAGTTTTTTTTTCGTCGGCACGACCTTTGCGCTCTACATCGGCATCGCACTGAAGGCGCGGGCCGGATCAACGGACGACTTCTACGTTGCCGGCCACGACGTGCATCCCGCGGTCAACGGCATGGCCACAGCCGCCGATTGGATGTCCGCCGCGTCCTTTCTCTCCATGGCCGGCCTCATCGCTTTTCTCGGCTACGGCGGCTCCGTCTACCTCATGGGCTGGACTGGCGGGTACGTGCTGCTTGCGCTGCTGCTTGCCCCGTACCTGCGGGAGTTCGGTAAGTTCACCGTCCCGGACTTTGTCGGCGATCGGTACTACAGCACCTTCGCGCGCGTCGTCGCCGTGGTCTGCGCCCTGTTCGTTTCTTTCACCTACATCGCGGGTCAGATGAAAGGTGTCGGTGTCGCATTCTCGGGTTTTCTTGGCATTCCCTTCGAATGGGGCATCGTCATCGGCATGGTGATCGTCTTTTTCTACGCGGTGCTCGGCGGCATGAAGGGCATCACCTATACGCAGGTGGCCCAGTACTGCGTGCTGATTTTCGCCTATACGGTTCCAGCGATCTTCATCTCCATCATGATTACCGGCAACCCCATTCCTCAGCTCGGTTTCATCAGCGACGTCGCGGGCGAGAACCGGCCGATGCTGGAGAAGCTGAACACCGTCGTCAGCGATCTGGGTTTCCTCGAATACACGTCGAGCAGCAAATCGATGATCGACGTGTTCTGCATTACCGCTGCACTCATGTTCGGCACCGCGGGGCTCCCGCATGTGATCATTCGCTTTTTCACGGTGAAGAGCGCCAGCGCTGCGCGCGTCTCTGCCGGCTACGCGCTGGTGTTCATCGCCCTGCTGTACACGATCGCACCGGCTGTCGGCGCCTTCGCGCGGCTGAACTTCATCGACACGGTAAACGAAGCCACCTACGTCACTTCGGACAGCTATGTGCTCGAAGCAGAGGCCATCGAGGAACGCGGCGGTACGCCGGTACCTGCCTGGTTTAAATCCTGGGAGCAGACCGGGCTGCTCAGCTTCGAAGACAAGAACGGCGACGGACTGATGCAGATCCGCGGCCCGAACGCATCGGACGGCATCGAGAACGAGGTGATCGCCAGCCGCGATATCTTCGTCCTCGCCAATCCGGAAATCGCCAATCTTCCGGCCTGGGTGATCGGGCTGGTCGTCGCCGGTGGTCTCGCCGCAGCGCTATCTACCGCTGCCGGGCTACTGATGGTGATCTCCTCAGCGGTGAGCCATGACCTGTGCCGACGCACCCTCTTCCCAACCATGACCGATCGCACTGAGCTCCGCGTCGCTCGAGTCTCCGCGGCCGGCGCCGTGGTCGCCGCGGGGCTTCTGGGTCTGTTCGCTTCCCAGCTCGGCTTCGTTGCTCAGGTCGTTGCCTTCGCTTTCGGTCTTGCCGCAGCATCGCTGTTCCCGATCATCTTCCTCGGCATCTTCTGGAAGCGCATGAACAAGGAAGGCGCCATAACCGCGATGATCACGGGCTTGATCTCCACCTTCGGCTACATCTACTACTTCAAGTTCGGCGGCGGCACGCCGGACCAGTGGCTGTTCGGGGTCTCTCCGGAGGGAATCGGCTTCGTCTTCATGTGGCTATCGCTCGTCGTCGGCGTCGGTGTCGCCCTCGTCACGAAAGCCCCACCGCAGGACGTTCAGGACCTCGTCGAAGACATTCGCGTACCGGGAACCCGCAAACCCCACGGCATCGCCGACGGCGACATGGTCCCGGCGCCCGCGCTCAGCGGTTGAGCGTCGTGGCCAGCGTAACGACTCCCGCACCACCAGGCCCTCGTTGGAGGGCCTTTTTACTCGCGCTGTTAGCGCAGGACCCAACCCAAGACCATCGCCTTGACCTATCACCTTGACCCACCCGCCCGGGACGCCCAGTGTCGCCTTCGGGGATTGGGGGAGTGAGCGGTTCAGGTATGCCGGTCTGGCTAGTGATTTGCGCGTCGTTGCTGTACGTCGCCGGGCTGTTTGCCCTGGCCTGGCGACGCGATCGGCACGCCCGGAAAGCGGGCTTCACCCAACATCCGGCGATCTACCCACTGGCGCTCGGCGTGTACTGCACCAGCTGGACGTACTTTGGTGCCGTCGGTACGGCAGCAGCGCGCGGTTGGGAGTATCTGCCCATCTTCCTTGGCCCCATCCTCACGTACCTGCTCGCCTGGCGTGTCGTGGCGCGCGTCGCGCGGGTCAGCAAACGGGAAGGCGTCACGTCGCTGTCGGACTTTCTCGCCGCTCGCTTCGGTAAGCATCGACGCGTCGGAGCCCTTGCCGCGATCACCGCGCTCATGGGCAGCCTGCCATACATCGCTCTGCAGCTGCAGTCCATGGGTCAGAGCTTCGCTCAGCTGACGGCAGCCGACCCGCTCGTCGTATCTGGCGCGAGCGACGGCGTGGTCACCGCCCTGGCAATTGTCCTCGCCGCGTTCGCTATCCTGTTCGGCGCGCGGAGCGCCGACACGACGGCAAGCAACGCGGGCCTCATGCGCGTGCTCGCCTTCGAGTCCATGCTAAAGCTCGCCGCCCTCGCGGCCGTCTGCGTGCTAGCGCTGACACTGCTTTCGGTGTCCGGTGACCCCACGCCGAGCCTAAGCAGCGCCGCGGCGCGGGCGCTCACCGAACTCCCGCAACCGTCACGGTTCCTCAGCATTCTCGTGCTGTCCATGCTGGCCGTTCTGTGTCTGCCAAGACAATTCCATATCGCCAACATCGAACGGCAGAGCGACCGCGAGCTTAAGCTGGCGCGGTGGGTCTTTCCCGGCTACCTGCTCGTGACCAGTATCGTCGTCTTGCCTATTGCGTTAGCGGGGTCGGCTCAGTTCGACGCCACGGTAGCGGCGGACGTTTACGTACTTGCCCTGCCCCTGTCTCAGGGCGATGGCCTGCTCGCGCTGCTGGTGTTTCTCGGCGGCT
Organism: Pseudomonadota bacterium; assembly: GCA_039198065.1. Classification (GTDB taxonomy): domain Bacteria; phylum Pseudomonadota; class Gammaproteobacteria; order Pseudomonadales; family Azotimanducaceae; genus CALHVX01. The sequence continues at coordinate 67,969 of JBCCTU010000006.1, read as the reverse complement.
TCTCCGCATCCATGGGTATGGTGATCGTCGCCACCATCGCCCTGTCGACGATGATTACCAACGATCTCGTCGTCCCGGTCCTGCTGCGCTACGAACGCTTCCGCGACACCCACCGCGCGGCCGGTCGTCTGCTGCTGACTCGGCGCGTGAGCTGCTGCCTTGTCCTTGCCGCTGCCTGGGGCTTCTACCTCGTGGCGGGCGGCAGTCGAACCTTGGCAGACATCGGACTGCTGTCCTTCGCCGCGGCCGCTCAGTTCGGACCGGCGTTGCTTGCCGCTCTCTTCTGGCGCGGCGCTCACTGGCGTGGCGCGTGCCTCGGCATGCTCGCTGGCATGGCGATCTGGGCGCACACGCTGTTGCTCCCGAGCGTGCTTGGAACCGCCTACACCGATGACCTGTTTCCGAGCCTGCTGTCGCCGCTGGCCCTGTTTGGCGTCGACGTCGGAGACCCGCTGACCCACGGCGTCGTGATGAGCCTGGCCATCAATACGCTCCTGTTTGTCGTCGGATCCCTTGGCGCCCCCAAATCTCTGATCGACGACGTGCAGGCCGTAGCGTTCGCAGCGAACGGGGCCGCCGGCGCCGTGGGTAACCTCAGCGCGGATCAGGCGCGAGTTCGTCTCACTGACCTCAAAGCTCTCGCGGCGCGGTTCCTTGACCGGGCCGCCGTCGATACGAGTTTTGAACGATATTTCGCAACGCGAGCGGAAGCGCTCGGCGACGACGAAGACGCTGATGCGGAGTTGGTTGGCTACACGGAAAAACTGCTCGCCACCGCCCTCGGCGCACCGTCGGCGCGACTGGTCATGTCGTCGGCGCTACGGGGCAGTGCCGAAGATCTCGGCGATGTCCTGTCGGTCGTCTCTGCACGGGATCGCAGTCAGCTCTTCAACCAACACATGCTGCAGTCGATGCTGGAAAACATTGATCAGGGCATCAGTGTCGTCGACAACGAGCAGCGATTGGTCGCGTGGAATGAGCAGTACGGTTCGCTGTTCGACTACCCGCCGCGACTGCTTCAGATCGGCCAACCGATCACCGATCTCATCGAGTACAACACCCGTACGGGTTGGCTCGAGCCGCAGAGCGCCGAGGCGCAGGCCCGCCGCCGGGTTGACCACATGCGCGCCGGCACCACGCACAGCTATGAGCGGCGCAGTCCGCAGGGTCGCTGGCTGCGGATCTCCGGTCATCCCATGCCCGGAGGCGGCTACGTCACCACCTTTACCGACATTACCGAGGACAAAGCCCGGGAACAGGCGCTGATCGAAGCGAACGAACAGCTCGAAGCCCGCGTGCAGGAACGCACCGCCGAGCTGGAAGGCCTGGCGGAAAAACTCGAAATCGCACGAACGGAAGCAGACCGTGCCAACGCATCGAAAACCCGCTTTCTCGCGGCGGCAAGCCATGACCTGCTGCAGCCGCTGAACGCGGCCCGCCTGTTCGTTGGGGCAGTAAGCGGAACACAGCTCTCGGACCCTGATCGCGAAGCGTTGGATAAAGCCGACAACGCGATTCGCTCCGCTGACAACTTACTCTCCGGCCTGCTCGACATTACGCGCCTCGATCACCGCGCACCGCCGTCACAGATCGACGCGTTCCCGATCGGCCCGATGCTCGAAGAGTTGGCCGAGGAAGCCGAGCCAATGGCGGCCCGGGCCGGCCTCGACGTCCGCCTCGTACCGAGTTCGCTCATGGTGCGCGCCGATCCCAACTACCTGCAGAGTATCGTCCGCAATTTCATCAGCAACGCCCATCGTTACACGCGCAGCGGTGGTCTTGTGATTGGTGCCCGGCGCGTCGGGCAGCAGGTGCGGATTGAGGTCTGGGATACGGGGCCCGGCATCCCGAGCGACCAGCTCGACCGCCTGTTCGACGAGTTCGCGCGGCTGGAAGACGTCGACAATCAGGGTTTACGAGGCGCCGGACTCGGTCTCGCCGTCGTACGCCGTCTTGCACGGCTCACCAACGCCGAAATCAGCGTGCGGTCGCGCCCGGGCAAGGGGTCGGTGTTTCGCGTCGCCGTGGAGCGGGTCGAAAAACAGCATCCCGCCGGACCACCTCGCCGGATAGAGAAACTGCAACAAACGAATGAACAGGCCCTGGTCGGTATGCGGTGCCTGTGCATCGACGATGAAGAGACCGTGCTCGATGGCCTGCGCATGTTGCTGGAAAGCTGGCAATGTGAGGTGCGTACGGCGGCTAATCTGGATGAAGCCGCGCGTCAGCTCACCCGCTGGCCGGCGGAAGCGGTCATAGCCGATCTTCAGCTTCGCGACGGCGAGTCTGGCTTCGAGTTCTTAAAACACCAGGGCGTCGCCTGCCCGGACCTGGTGCGGGTGCTGATCACGGCCCGCAGTGGACCCGACATCGAACGGCTGTGCGCGGCGGAAGGCGTTGCGCTGTTCAGAAAACCGATGCGCGCGAAAGATCTGCTGAGCACGCTGACCGCGGGTCGCAGCGCCGAGAGCGCCCGCCACCGAAGCCACCGTTGACCCGTAGTCCAGGGCGACGAAGAACCCAGGAGCTGATCGCTTAGCCGATACCCAACCCGTGTCGGTACACGAGCAACGCTTGCGTGCGGTTGGTGGCGTTGAGCTTGCGCAGGATGGCGGTCATGTGCGCTTTGACCGTAGCAACGGAAATATCCATGCGGTCAGCGATCTGCTTATTCAACAGCCCTTCAGCGAGACCTTCCATGACGCGCTGCTGAGCCGGTGTAAGGGTCGCCACCCGAGCCGCCGGACTGTCGTCGGTCTGCGCTTCGAAGTTCGCTGGAAACCAGCACTGTTCGCTGATAACCGCTGCGAGTGCGTCGCTCAGCGTCGCGTTCTCAAGCACCTTCGGTAAAAACCCGCGGGCGCCGAGGGTCTGCGCCGTTTGTATGGTCGCGAGTTCATCGGCGGCCGACACGACATAGATCGCCAGGTCCGGGTAGCGACCCCGAAGGTGCTGCAGGCCGGAAAACTGCTCGGCATCCGGCAGATTCAGATCCAGGAGCACCCGATCGACGGGCTGCGCATCCAGCACGGCACAGGCTGAGGCGATGGAATGGGCGTGCAGGACGTCTTGGAAGCGGTCACGGAGGGGGGCCAGGGCCCCAGTCAGCGCATCGCGGAACAGCGGGTGATCGTCGACGATCAAAATGCTGCCGCAATGGACGGATTCAGCGTCGTTGCCGGGCAACGATTCGTAGGAATTCATCGGTTCACCTGCTCCCCTCAAGCCGGCCGCATATCATCAAACCAGACTACAGCGGGCGCCTCAACCCGAAACCGGACCAGGTCAAAAACGCCATAGGACAAAGGTCGTAGCACCAAAGCCCAATAGGCGAACGTCGCTGCCCCCCGAATACTGCATCGGGAGAGAGGGGACTCTGCATGACGGACTCACACCGACGATCATCAGGCATCACACATCGACTGCTGCTGATCACCTTTGCCATCGCCACGATGGCAACCTGGGGTACGGCCTGGGCTGACACCGACCCTGCCGCCCTCGAAGCGCGTATCGCGGAATTGGAAGCGCAGCTGCGGGAGCTTTCGATGCGCGTCGCTGAGCAGTCGCAGCGGCCCGAGGTGCCGGTAGAAGATCTCGACGTCCTCAAGACGATCCGCAAGACCGCCGGCGACGGCTTCCGCGTCCAGGACACGGCGATCAAGATCGGCGGCTACGTCGACTTAGATACGCACTTCACCGATCTCTCCGACGGCAGCATCGCCGCGAACTCCATCGCCCGGGATTTTTACATCCCGAGCTCAACGCCCATCGGCGGTGAAGGCACAACCGCCTCCGACCTGACCTCCGAGGCCACGCGGCTGTTCTTCGATGCCGCACACCTCGGGGGCAACGAGACCATCAGCGCGCACATCGAAATGGACTTCCTCGGTTCGTTCCAGGGCAATCAGCGCGTTTCCAGCTCCTTTTCCCCGCGGCTGCGTCTAGCGTTCTTCGACTTCAGCAACTGGCGCTTCGGCCAGGACTGGTCAACGTTTCAAAACACCTCGGCAATTCCTGAGAGCGCGAGCTTCCTGACGCTCTCCGATGGCATGGTGTTCGAGCGACAGCCGCTCGCTCGCTACAGCAACGGCCCCTGGCAGTTCGCGATCGAAAACGGCGACACAACGGTGCTAACGACTTCCGGTACCTTCATGGAATCGGACACCAGCCTGATTCCAGATCTGGTGGCGCGCTACAACGTCAAAGGCGACTTCGGCAACGTCTCCTTTGCAGCACTGGTGCGCCAGCTACGCATGGATCTCAACGGCGAAGACAGTGACGATCTGGCGATCGGGCTGTCGGCCTCGGGCCGCATCGATCTCACCCCCACAGATCAGTTGCGCTTCAACCTTGCGACAGGCACAGGCATCGGACGCTACATCGGTCTTAACGCCATCGCCGGCGCCGCCGTAAACCCCGCTGACGGCGACATCGAAGCCATCGATTCGACCGGCGGACTGATCGCCTGGCGCCATCTGTTTCGCAACGGTGCCCGCCTGACCCTCGGCTACTCCGGGTTGTTCGCCGACTACGACGACATCGTGACTGCGGCCGTCACCGACTCTGTCCAGTCGTTCAATGTCACGGTGCTGTGGAACACCGCACCAAAGGTAACGCTGGGTGTTGAAGCCCAGTACGGCCAGCGCGAACTGACCAACGGCGACAACGGCACGATTACGCGCTTTACCTTTTCCACCAAATACAGCTTCTGAGGAAGTATCGAGTCCTAAAGGAGACCGTTCATGGCCAGCGTCCCCGTACCGCATCAGCCGATCGCAACCGCAGTCGTCAAACCGGCTTCGCCCGTTCAGGATCGCGTCGACGTCCCCCAGCCCTTCGCCGCGCGCGCAAAACTCAGCGCTGTCGGCTACGCAGCCCTGTACCGGCAATCCATCGACGATCCGGAACGCTTCTGGTCCGAGCAGGGGTTGCGACTCGACTGGAGCACACCCTACAGCTACGCGAGCCGGAGCACCTGGGCGCCCGGTGAGCACAGCGTCAGCTGGTACGGCGACGGCGAGCTCAACGCCTGCGTGAACTGCGTCGACCGGCACCTCGAGCACCGCGGCGACAAGGTCGCATTACTGTGGGAGGGAGACGAACCCGGCACCACAGCGTCACTCACCTACCGGGAGCTGTACGACCGCGTGTGCCGCTTCGCGAATGTGTTACGCGCTGACGGCGTGAGCAAAGGCGATCGGGTCACCATCTACCTGCCCATGATTCTCGACGCCGTCATCGCGATGCTTGCCTGCGCACGGATCGGCGCCATTCACTCGGTGGTTTTCGGTGGCTTCTCAACGGACGCGATCGCCGGGCGTATCGAGGACTGTCGTTCGGACTACCTCATCACCGCCGACGGCGGCCGCCGCGGCGGCAAACGCATCGACCTAAAAGGCAACTGTGACGAGGCCTGTAAGCGAGCCAGTGGCGTCCGCCGCATGCTGGTCATCCGTCATACCGGGGATGCGGTTGCCATGAAAGCCGGGCGCGATCGCTGGCTCCACGACGCCCTGGCGGACGTCGACGCTGAGTGCCCGGCGGAACCGATGAACGCCGAAGACCCGCTCTTCATCCTCTACACGTCCGGATCAACGGGAAAACCTAAGGGTGTACTCCACACCACGGGCGGTTATCTGGTGTACGCCAACCTAACCTTCGACACCGTGTTCGACTACCGCGACGATGACGTTTACTGGTGCACGGCAGACGTCGGCTGGGTGACCGGCCATTCCTACATCGTCTACGGGCCGCTTTCCAACGGCGCCACCTCGCTCGTGTTCGAAGGCGTGCCAAGCTACCCGGACGCGGGCCGCTGCTGGGACGTCGTTGATCGGCATCGCGTGAGTATCTTCTACACTGCGCCGACCGCTATTCGCGCACTTATGCGGGAGGGGGAAGCACCGGTACGGCGCCACAAGCGAACGTCGCTGCGATTGCTCGGCAGCGTCGGTGAGCCCATCAACCCCGAGGCTTGGCACTGGTACCACCAGGTCGTCGGCGAACGCCGCTGCCCGGTCGTTGACACCTGGTGGCAGACCGAAACCGGCGGCGTGATGATGGTGCCACTACCTGGTACGACCGCTATGAAACCGGGCTCGGCGATGAAGCCGTTTTTCGGCGTCACCCCGGCTCTCGTCGACGCCGAAGGCCAAACCCTGAGCGGTGCAGCAGAAGGCAACCTCGTCCTCACCGGAAGCTGGCCCGGGCAACTCCGGACCGTATACGGCAACCACGATCGCTACCTGGAGACCTACTTCAGCACGTACCCGGGGCAGTACTTCACCGGCGACGGCTGCCGCCGCGATGGCGACGGCGACTATTGGATTACTGGCCGGGTCGACGACGTACTCAACGTATCCGGGCATCGGCTCGGCACCGCCGAACTGGAGAGCGCCCTCGTCGGTCACCCAAGTGTCGCCGAGGCCGCGGTCGTCGGTTGCCCCTGCGATCTCAAGGGCCAGGGAATCTACGCCTTCGTTACCCTACGGGCCGGCGAGCGTGGCAGCGACGCGCAGCGCAAAGCGCTGATCGATACCTTGCGCAAAACGCTTGGGCCGATTGCGAAACCCGATGCCATCCAATTCGCCGATGCGTTGCCGAAGACGCGGTCGGGGAAAATCATGCGGCGGATTTTACGCAAGGTCGCCGCCGACGAGGTCGATCAGATCGGTGACGTCAGCACCCTTGCAGAGCCGAAGGTCGTCGAAACACTGATTAACGATCGAATCAGCATCAACGGATAACCCCGCACTCACTGATTGCACACGCGACGCATCACTTCAGCTTTGCTTCATGATGCGTCGAGCGAGCGGGGGCGCAACGGTCAGCAACGCCCTAAGCAGCTTGGTTTTTCCGATGTCGTTGGTGACGGTTCGGCGTTCAATTCCGAGGAGAATTCGATCCGCTGCGTCCACGGCAGTCATCTTTCCGCGGCCACGTCCCTCAGTCATCGGCGTATCCACGAGGGGGAGAAACGCTTGCAGGACGGACACTGGCGTTGCCTCGAGCTGGTAACGCAGAGACTGACTGAAACTGTCCATCGCACTCTTCGTTGCGCAGTAGACTGCTGACGTGGTTTTTGGCGCCAGCGCGAGTCCGGAGTTCACATTAACGATCGTGCCGGCGTCACTGTGCTGCAGAAGCGGCAGCAGCATCACCTTGAGCTGACACACGGCGGTGAAGTTGACCGCCACCTCCCGTTCGATCGCGTCTACGTCAAAAGCAGCGTCGAGAACGGTCGGCGTGTACTGCACGGCCGCGTTGTTGATGAGCAGATCAACGGAGTCGGCCCGACGCGCAATAGTCTCAACGGCTGCGCCGAGCGCGACTCGATCGGCAAGATCCACCTCGATGATCTCGAGGCCCGGGATATCCTGCGCCAGGGCCGCGAGGCGAGTACGGTCGCGCGCCAGCACAAAGAGGCGGTTGCTCGGTTGTAACCGTTCAACCAGACACCGTCCGATGCCCGAGGTGCCTCCGGTCAAGACGACCGTCTTTTCGGTAATCTCCATGTCGCTGGTCCGCATTGACGTCACGGGATGCACGCTAAGGACCTGGCGCGTACGTTTCATTATCCTGGGTTAACGCCAATGAGCCTGCTCGCAACTCTCCCCTTCACTCCCGAGCCCGTTTCTTTAAGCGCTGGCGACCATGTCTTCCGGCAAGGCGATACCGATCGTCGACTCTATGTGGTGGAATCAGGTCTGTTGAAGGCCTACTACCTGTCCGAAGACGGTCGTGAAACGATCAAGTCATTCATTCAAGCGAGCGATGTGATCGGCAGCCTCAGCGCCGCCTATCAGAAGGGGCCCTGCTCCTTCAGCCTTGTGTGTCAGGAAGACTCGATCGTCGCACCCGTCGATTTCGATGCGCTCTTGGCTGAAAGCGCCAAACGGCCGGAGCTTGCTGCTACGGTCATTCGCTTCCTCTTAAGCTTCGCGATGAAAAAGGAGCGACGGGAGCGCGAGCTGTTGTGCCTGTCCGCAGAGGCGCGCTATCGGGACCTTCTCGACCGTTCGCCCGACCTGCTTCACCGGCTGAAACAGAAAGACATCGCGCGGTACCTGGGCATCACGCCCGTTGCCCTGAGCCGAATACGTTCGCGCACTGCCCTAAGCGCAGGAGAACCCCATGGCGACCATTGAATGGACCGACTTTGAAAAGGTAGAGCTGCGCGTCGGCACCATCGTAGCCGCCGAGCCCTTTCCCGAGGCGCGCAAACCCGCCTTCAAGCTCCGTGTGGAGTTCGGCGGCGAGATCGGCGTGTTGAAGTCGAGCGCGCAGATCACGGATCTGTACCAGGCGGACAAACTAATCGGTAGACAGGTACTCGCCGTCGTGAACTTCCCCCCAAAGCAGATCGGTCCCATTCGTTCGGAATGCCTGGTTACCGGGTTTCACCGCACCGACGGTAGTGTCGTGCTTGCCGTGCCCGATGCCGAGGTCCCGAACGGTTCGCGACTCGCCTGAGTGACCCCACAGAAAAAGAAGCATTCACTCTCAGTGGATCCGATTTGGCCGATCGTTGCCTTATGACAACAGCTCGGCCCGTTCAACTGGTTTGGTTCAAGCGCGATCTCAGGATCGTGGACCACCGCGCCCTGACCTGTGCCGCAGCGCGCGGCCCGGTGGTGCCGCTGTACGTCGTGGAACCGGAACTCTGGGCCCAGCCAGAGGCCAGCGGTCGACACTGGGACTTCCTGCGCGAGAGCCTCACGGAGCTCCGCGGTGATCTCGCGGCCGCCGGTCAGCCATTAATCATTCGCGTCGGTGAGATTCGCTCGGTGCTGGCGGCGCTCAAGGCCGAGACCGACTTCGCCACCCTCTGGTCCCACGAGGAGACCGGAAACCGCTGGAGCTATGAGCGGGATCTGGCCGTCGCGGAATGGTGCCGCAGCAACAGAATCGACTGGCGGGAAGAGCGGCAGTTCGGTGTCATTCGCCGCCTCAAGGCTCGTGACGGCTGGGCTCGCCGCTGGGATCAATTCATGACCGAGCCCGTGGAGCCGGCACCGACCCTCACTCCAGTCAAGGCGGCGCTACCCCTGGGCCGTTTACCAGCGCGAGATTCGCTGGGGCTCGCATCCGACGCCTGCCCTGAACGCCAGCGCGGCGGTCGCGAAGCGGGGCTCGACCGGCTCTACAGCTTCCTCGAACACCGCGGAACGGACTACCGCAGTGCGATGGCCAGCCCACTGGCCGGCGCCGAGGCCTGTTCGCGGATATCGCCGTACCTGGCCTTCGGCTGTCTGTCACTGCGCGAGGTGACGCAGCACACTTGGAACCGACAGCGCGAGTTAAAACACCAGGCAACGGCGCTTGACCGGGATACCGACGCTGCGCAAACCGTCGGACGCTTTCGGGCCTCCCTCAAATCGTTCAACGGGCGTCTGCACTGGCACTGCCATTTCATGCAGAAGCTCGAAGACGAACCGGCGCTTGAAACCCGGAACCTTCATCGTGCCTACGATGGGATGCGCCCAACGTCACCGGACACCACCCGTCTCGCTGCCTGGGAACGGGGAGAAACCGGGCTGCCCTTCGTCGATGCCTGCATGCGCTCCCTCGCCGCCACGGGCTGGCTTAACTTCCGCATGCGCGCGATGCTGATGGCAACGGCGAGCTATCACCTCTGGCTTGACTGGCGCAAACCGGGAGAACACCTGGCGCGCTTGTTCACAGACTACGAACCGGGCATTCACTGGCCCCAGGTGCAGATGCAGTCCGGTACCACGGGCATCAACACCGTGCGGATCTATAACCCGGTTAAGCAGGGCTACGATCAGGATCCAGAAGGAGCATTCGTGCGCCGCTGGATCCCGGAGCTCGCTGTGATCGACGGCCGTTGGCTGCAGGAGCCTTGGAAAGCGCCCAATGCCGACACCGTGCTCGGTAAACGCTACCCGGCCCCGATCGTCGACCACCTGGCTGCCGCGCGAAGCGCAAAAGAGAGGATCTATGCGGTCCGCCGCGGCACCGACTACCGGGATGCGGCCAACGCCATCCAGACCAAGCACGGCAGCCGCCGGAGTGGCATTCGTCCTACGGGGAGCGCTGGATCCCGCAAGGCGGCGAAACGAACCAGCACTGCATCCAAGGGCAGACAAGAATCGAAAGAAAAGAAAGCGGCAGCCGATGCTCAGATCGAGCTGCCGCTCAACGGTGGCAGGGAGGACCACCGGTGATCCGGCGTAGGGGGCACCGGATCGAGAGACCAGCGGCGGAGTTCGCTGCCGCTGGTGGAAAGTCGTGGCAGCAGCCGTCCCTGGCCGCTACGGTTCTAGTGTTGCCGGGGTCAGTCAGTTGTTCCGTCGTCTCGCTGACATAACCGTCTATGCAGAGAAACGCGTAGGCCGGCAGTTGGTTGACCTTAGCTTCCGAACGTTTCAGTGACGTTTAAAGATGCACAAAGTCACCCCGGCGGATCCGCGCGCCTTCAAGCATAGATTCGGGCAACAGTTCACCGCGGGCGTAGCGCTCGGTCACTTCGACCAGCTTCAGTTTGCCAACTTCGCGCTCGATGGTGTCGAGGATCAAACCCGTAGACGGGTCCACGAGGGTCCGCACGACCGTCGAAATCGTATAGGTGTCCCCCGCCTGCGCACCGGATGAGGCGTTCGCGTTGAGATACACCTCGTTGCCATCAAGGCTCGCAATCTGGAAGCGGCGTTCGCTCCCCGTTGACAGATCTTCCGCCAGCTTCAGCACGGCCTGCCCAAGGGCGTTTCGGGAAGCGATACCGAGCGGCGATTTCGCGAACCGATCACCACCGACACTGCCACGCTCGTGATCGAGACCAATGGTCCAGCCGCCGGTTTTCGCGTCCGCCGTGACCCGATGGGCGGTCTTGATCTGCCCCGTACTGGCGTCGATGAGGCTGATGTCGAGTCCCACATGAGCGCGCCCGCCGTTGCGGCCAAGGCGCACGCCAAGCGGTGTGTTCGGCAGCGCGACGCCAACGGTCATCCCTCCGCCACGTTTGTTCGGATCGAACTCGGTGATCGTGCCTTTCACGATCACTTCCGCGCCAACCATCCGGCCGGCGGCCGGTGCTGTGCCTCGGCTGACCACGCCGGCCAGGCCAAGTTCCTGTTCCCGGAGCACGTCCGAGAGCCCCGTACGATCGAGCACCACAAAGCAGCTGGTACGGGTCAGCTCCGTCGCCAGCTGAGCCGCCAGGCCGTCGCCGATGTTGTAGCCCTCAAAGGACGCCATTTTTCCGGTGGCGTAAAACCCGTAGATCGCGACGCGGGGCTTCAGCGCCGGACACGAGATCGACGCCAGCGCCGCCTCCAGTTCCTCAGCATTCATACCGCGGTTCTTTCGCTTGCCTTTAGCCAGCGCCTCGGCCGGTACGAGTCCGAGCACTAACGCCAATACCAACGCAGCCGCTAAGGCCTGTGAGATGTTTCGAGTCATTAAGTCCATGGTGTGTTTCCCCCGAGTGCGTCTGAATCTTGGGTCACGGCAATCGCGACGGCGGTTCAATTCAGCGCTCTGTTGCAGGCGTTTCGCCGGTTTCCTGTTCGCGTGCCGCTCGCTCCCGCAGCAGGGTTTCGAGGTAGCGGATCTGCATGGCTTCCTCACGGCGGTCATAGCCCGTCGGGCCAACGTAGAACAGCTGCCCCCCGTAGAGCGGGAAGGCACGAAGTGACTGCTCTGCCATAAGCCGCTGCACAAACGGGTTGAAGCGTTGTTCCGCCAGCACTATGAAGCCAGCGCCGAAACGCGGAAACGGCAGCGGGGTTTGAGCGGCCACGGGAAGCGCCACGCCGAAAAGCCCCAGGCCCAGGGCCTTAAGACCCTGGCGTCGATTGAGTGATTTCATGGCTGACCTCCCTGAATGGTCACGATGTCCCGGTCGGCGGATACGTTCGAACCGTTGATGTCCCCGGTGTTGTCACCGCAGATCACAACCATGTTGCCGCCGTTGTTTTCTGCTTCGACCTCGAGACAACGAAACTGCTGCTCGTAGCGCGCGAGCTGCTGATTCGTTTGCGCCCGCAGGCCGCTTACCGTCGGTGCATCGGCTCGGCCCGGGGCGCCCGGGGTTATGAGCCGCACGTTGGCGCGTGCTTCGTTATCGCGTCGAGCGCGCTCGTTCTCAAGCTGCATGCGCATCTGATACATCTTCTGCAGCAGAATCTGCTCGCGTGTCGGTTGCTGCTGTGCCGTAGCCAATGGCGCGATCAGCGATGCGGACAGGCCAAGCACGGCAATCCATCGAGCGTTCATGGTCTGCTTCTCCTTATAAAAAACGCGGGGCTACGTTTCCGCAGACCCCGCGCCGGTGGGTTGGGGACAGCCTCCTTAGAAGCTGCACCCAGCGTCAGAGCCCGTTGATCAGCGGCTGATGCCGGAGCTGATTGGGTCCTGGATTGAGTTGCCAGAGTCACCGGCCTGGTCGAAGGAGATGCCGGAGGTCTGACCGACGTCACCGCCTACCATGGCTGAGGTGTTGCCGACCGGTGCGAAGACACCCTTAGGACCCATGTCGCGACCCGCGAAGGTGTTTGACTGGCTAATCGGCGCCATGTTGCTGCCCTGAACGAACAGGTTGTTCTGCGGCAGCTGGTTGGTGTTGTTGTTCACCATCGCCGGGCCGTAGAAGACCGTTTCGTCGTTGCCTGCGCTAACCGCCGTGTAGCCGCCCTGAACGCCAACATCGTGACCCTGAGCCGAGCCGTAGGCTGCGCCTTTGGCTTGATGGCCTGCGTCCTGACGCTGATCTTTGTGCGACGTGATCGTCGGCGTAGCGATCTGGAAGTCGACATCAACAGCGACGTCGTTGTCTTCCGTAACGTCGTTGTCCTGATTGGCTTCGTAGGAGCTCGTGTAGTCGAAGTCCTTGGTCACGTCGTTGTCTTCCGTCACCGTGCTGGTGTAGTCGTTGTCTTCCGTGTTGCGCCAGCTCTTGGTGATGTCGTTGTCTTCAGACTTCTGCCAGGTCTTCGTGACGTCGTTGTCTTCGCTGGTCTGGTACACGCTTTTGTAGTCAAGATCCGTGCGAACGTCGTTGTCTTCCGTGCGCGTGTAGGTCTTGGTGATGTCGTTGTCTTCGTGCGTACGACGGGTGCTGGTGTAGTCCAGGCTCTTGGTAACGTCGTTGTCTTCGCTGTACGTAGAAGAATCACGGTAGTCAGACTTGAACGAATCGCTGATCGTCAGCTGATCGTCGTCAGACTTCTGTACGCCTTTCCAGGAAGAGTAGGGCTCAGCGGCGGCAACGCCGGCGGTGAGCAGTCCAGCCATGAGCAGGCTCGGTGCGAAAATCGTCTTTTTCATTGCGGGGCTCCAGTGCGGTCTGCAGTGATTTCGGGTGTTGTTTCGAGCAAGTCATCTTGCTGCACCCGTAGGTCACGGCCCGCCACCGGAGGGTTCAACGGTATTGTAGAAATATGTGTTTTTTTGCGCCGGTCGACGATACCGAGGCGCACAGGGCGCGGCCGGAAGGCCTCGCCGGCAATTCGTCGACTACGCTTTTTCTATGGACAGCGCACCAAAGGCAAAAAACCCCATTCGGTTCCGCGAACTGCTGTGGCCGCCTGCGATCACGGGCGATCCGGAAGAAACGGCCCGGCGGCGCATCGTCGCGACCTTTGGCACCGCTGGGGGCGTCTTTGGGCTGCTCAATTCCATGACCGATATAGGAACCACTCTGTGGGCAGAGCAACCGAGCTACGCCGCCACGTCTGTCGCTGCCGGGTTCATCCTTCTCACGACGCCGATCGGGCTCTACTGGTCCCAAAACGCCCGGCTTACCGCCGCGATCATAATTGCGGTCGTCAGTCCTATGCTCGGCTTCCTCGCGTACATCGGTGCAGGAACACAAGACCTGGTGTGCATGTTCTTCCCGACATCCGTCGTCTGCGCAGCCCTGACCCTCGGGTGGCGCACGGGGCTTGCTTACCTCGCAATCCTCGGCGCCTTCGTCTGGGCATTGCTCGAGTTACCCCCAAGTCCCGAGTTCGCATGGTTTTTGGCGAATTACTCGCTTGCGGTTCCAGAACTGGTCGCCAAATCCGTTGTTCACACAGCGGCCTTCCTGACGGTCATCGCAATCATCTACCGGGCAGAGATGTCACAGGCCACCCGGGAACTCACCGACGCCCTGGTGCGAGCCGACTCCGCGAGCGCGGCAAAGAGTGAGTTTCTCGCCAACATGAGCCATGAAATCCGCACTCCCATGAACGGCGTGCTGGGTATGGCGGAGCTTCTCGATCAAACGCCCCTGAACAACGAGCAGAGAAGCTTTACCGAGACGATTCTCAGTTCTGGGAACGCGCTGTTGTTGGTGCTGAACGACATTCTCGACATCTCCAAAATCGAAGCCGGCAAGCTTGAGATCGAAAGCCACCCGTTCGATCCCCACGAACTTGCGAACCAGCTGCGGCAGCTGTTTACGCCATAGGCAGCGAAGAAACAGCTGGCCTTGGACCTTTCCATCGACCCCGAGATTCCCGCAGCGCTCGTCGGCGACGCCGCCCGGCTGCGTCAGGTGCTTAGCAACCTCCTGGGCAACGCGATCAAATTCACCAACCGCGGTTCGGTTCACTTTGCTGTGACGAGCGAGCCTCTGAACGACGGCACCCTGCACCGAATCGCGTTCCGCGTGACCGACACCGGCATTGGAATCGACCCCGCTCGCCTCGAGTCGATCTTCGACCAATTCGAGCAGGCTGAAACCTCCACGACCCGGCGCTTTGGCGGTACGGGTCTCGGGCTTGCCATCGCTCGCCACCTGGTATGTCTCATGGGTGGAAACCTGGTTGTCGTGTCCGAGCCGGGCAAGGGCGCACGCTTCAGCTTTTCGCTGTGCTTGCCGCGCGCTGAGCCCGATCCCCAGGCCTCGGCTTCCGAGGCAATTTCTACTATGGCTACTGCACGCGAAGAAAAGCAGCTAACTCATTTAACCCGGGTGCTGGTCGCGGAAGATAACCCCGTCAACCGGCGCATCGTGGCCAAGATGCTCGAGCCGCTGGACCTGAACATAAGCTTTGCTGAGACGGGAGAAGAAGCCCTGGCGGCCTGCCGTAACGAGGTCTTCGATCTCATCCTGATGGACGTTTCCATGCCAACCATGGATGGCCTGACGGCGACCCGAGCAATACGTTCGCAATCCACGTTCGCGACCCCGCCCAGGGTTCCGATCGTGGCTCTGACCGCGCACGCGCTGGAGTCTGAGCGTCAGCGGGCGCTGGATGCCGGCGTCGATGACTACCTCACCAAGCCCGTAACACAGGCGGCGCTACACCAGTCGGTATGCCACTGGGACCAGCAGCTCCGGACCCAGGAGGGCACACGCTCGGACGCACCCTAGGGATCCTAGGGATCGTCTGATCGCCGAGCTATTCGTTTAGGGCTTCAAAACTGATGCGGCCTTTCTTGCCCACTTCGAAGGTCATCGGAAAACCGATCGTCTTGTAGCGACCCTCATCCACGGACGTAATGTGGACGACAGCGATCGTGCCCGGCGTCAGCTCCGACGGCTGCACCCGAAACAGACCACCGGCCGAGCGCAAACCCTGTACGGGTTTGGCAAAGCCAAGCTCCTGCCACGCCGGCGTGCCGATTTCGTTACGCAGCTGGGTGAGGTAAGCCTCGTCCGCATCCAGGACCATGCGCTGCGCTTCTCCGGGCAACTGATCCCAGATCGAGAACCCCCGATTGAAGTCAAAGGTCCCGGCTTTCGACCAGTTCGAGCGGTCAACGCTGCGGTCGACCAGGCGTCCGTTGCGGTAGCTGCTCGTAGTTTTCGTTACCGACACGGATAGCTTGAAGCTGCCCCAGAGCCCATAGCGCAGATACTCTTCCGGCCAGATTCGAGTGCAGTCCGGCCGTTCCAGAAACATAGTGTGGAACGTGCCTTTACCCTTCGCCTTGTCCACGCGCGCCGAGAGCACCATGCCGTCTTCGTAGAGCTGGCCGCCAACGAGTAAGCGCGCGTTTCCTTCGGGATGAGCGATCTTCTGCTTGTACTTCTTCTTAACGGGATCCTTGTCCATCTTCGGCTTCTTGCTGCCGCCTCCGGGACTCCCAAGCAGCCCGCCAACAAGCTGACCCACTGCCGCCTTAGCTGCGTTACCGGCCAGGTTGCCGAGGAAGCTGTCGGCTTTACCGAGATCCAACGGTTCGGCGGCGAGGGCAGTGCCGCAGCGAGTGCTGGCCGCGCGTGCTACCTCGCGTTCGATGGGCGACAGATCAAGCTCGACCTCCGGGACCGATGGCGGATCGCTGTACTGAAAGCCCCCTTTGTCGCTCGGGTAAATCAAGGCCGCGGCGGGTTGAGCGGAGCTCTCGACACCGACCAGCGCGGCCAGCGCGAACAGCCCCGCGCGGACCCTCACCAAGGCTTTCGCACTATGGACCAACGGCACGATCACCTCCTGTTGCGCTCGAATCCGTAGCCTCATCCGGGCGCGCGGGACACCCTCCGCGATCACTGAGCTGTAGCTGCTTCGCGGCCGCGCAGCCATCGACCACGCCATAACCGAATATCGGATCTTTTCCCGGTGCGCCGAGATCGGCCGCCGTACCGATAAGCGCTGATCGTAGCGCCCGGGCCCCAAGCGACGCATCGCGCTGCAACAGCAGTGCGGCGACGCCCGCCACCTGCGCCGTTGCCATGGACGTGCCGGACAGCGGTGGGTAACGCCCATCCGGTGTCGGACTCAAGATCTCGACACCCGGAGCCGCCAGATCAATGTAGTCCCCTTGGTTCGCCGCGGCGTAGTGTTTGTCCGCAGCATCCACCGCGGTCACCGCCAATACGCCATCGATGGCTGCCGGGTAGCCGGGCTTGGCGTGCGGGCCACCGTTCCCGGCGCCGGCAATGACCAGCCGGTCCTGCTGCAGCGCGAGTCGCAGATAGCGCTCGAGCAGCGGATCCGGCGGTCCGGCCAGGCTCATGTTAATGATGCGGGCATTGGCAGCCATGGCGAGGTCAAGGGCCTTGAGCAGCGTGCTCGTACGGCACCGAGCGCTGAGACTGTTCGGTTGTTTCGGCAGACAGGCCTGCAGCGCCAGAATCCGCGCGGTCGGTGCGGCGCCGTAGATACCAACGCCATTGTTCGCCGCCGCCGCAATGATGCCGGCGACCGCCGTACCGTGGGCCGACGGTGTCAGCGGACTGCCGGTCGCGTCTTGGACCGTAACCCGCGCATCGAACTCGGGATGCACGCCGTCTACACCGGCATCGATCACAGCGATCAGCGGTAGTTCACCGGTTACCCCCGCCTGCAGCAGCCGCGCGCCGGTGCGGTCCGGTCCATAGGTAAAGCGAGCAAAGGGATCGGAGTAACGCACCGGTGCACCGGTCGCGGTCGTTTCCGCTTCGGCGGCCTCCGCCGTCGTGCGATACACGTACTCGCGCTGTGCCAACCGCACGCGATTATCGCGGGCAAGCCCGGTCAAGGCCGTGGGCAGATCGCTCGGGGTCGCAAAGACGGCGATGGACTCACCGGTTGAGTCGAGGGTCACCTCGCGTACCACTGCGAGACCGTTCTGGGTTGCAACCTGACCCGCGGCACCGGCATCGACCAGCGCCACGATCAGTCCGGGAATGAAGGCTGGTTTGACGCAGTCGAGGGGGACGCTAACGGTTCCGCAGGAAGCGGCGAGTTCGAGCTGATAGTCGCTGCTGTCCGACGGCAGGTTCTGGCCGCTGATGTCAGCGCCGCCGGTGGCGTTGAATTGCTTTGCCAGATCGACCTCATAGCTGCGCGTGCGGCCGCGGCTGCCGGCCTGTTCCACAAGATCAAGATCGAGCATGAGATCCTGGTTCAGTCCAGGGGTAGCCGGCTCATCCAGAAGATCAGCGAGCGGCTCCACTCGGCACTGCCCCGCTGCCGCATCGGTTTCAATGTCCGCTTCCCCCGGTAGCGTCAGCAGCGCCTCGGGCGTCGAACGCACAATGCGTCCGCGAATCGCGCCGGAGTCGCCCCGAGGGCCCGGGTCCACTTCGGCTTCAAACTGGATCGACTGACAGGTTGCGGTGTCGCAGGCGGTAACGGCCGCGTCGTTACAGAGCGACTGCTCGAGCCCGGCCCACTGCTGATCCGTTGCATTGATCTCAAGCACCGTACCCGCCTGGCCGAGGGACAGCTGTTGCGCGGACTCCAGCTGATAGCGCTCGACAAGTGTCGCGAGATCCGCACCCGGTTTGATACTGATCTGCCGGGTGGGCGCCGGGAGCTCAATGCGCACCGGCTCAGACCACTCAAGATCATCGACCGCGTGCGCTCCCGAACTGAGCAGCGCCAGCAGAATCAGGGACTCGATCGAGGTGACTCGACGGTTCATCGGCCACCTCGCTCACCGGCCGCTGCTTCTCGCAGCGGCTCCGGGGCCGGCAAGGCCATTTCGAGCACCGCTTCCCGGTTGACGCCGCTTGCGTTCACCACTGCCAGCTTGACCTCCCAGGCCCGGGCACCGCCGGTGCGTTCGATCAGTTCATCCAACCTAAGGGTCGTCAGCACACCGACCTCTGGCACCGGTTTCTCAAGTTGCGCCAGCGACTGCCAGGCACTGGGGTCAAACGGCGGCGGGACGTCCTTGCCCTTGTTTTTTTGACGCTGGCGGGCCTCACGCTTGCGGGCTTCGCGTTCGGCGCGTTCTTTCGCGCGTTGTTCTTTCTTAGACAGCACCGGCGCGGGTGCAGGCGCCGTAACCACCTCCTGTTTCGGACGAACGAACAGCTCCGCTCCGCTGAAGGATGACGCCTGCGCCTGCCCCTGGATGGCGAGCAGAATCTGCTGATCCTCGAGCGACAGGTCGACCCCCGTTAACCGCGCGACCGTCAACTGATCGGGATCCGCACTCGAGGCACGGGCAAAGTCGATGCGGCCAAAGCCACTGAGGGCGTCGATACCCGGAGCTTCTACATCGACGGCGGACTCGGTCAGCAGGTTGCGCAGCTGCGTCAACGTCAGCTGCGGGTTGAGGCTCAACAGCCGCGACGCCAAACCCGACACCAGTGCCGCCGCAAAACTCGTCCCCGAGGCACGGTAGTAGGCCGCGTCCTGACCCAGGGTCGCGGCCCCAGGCTCATAATCGAGCGGCTCCGACAGAGCAATAAAGTCCGTATCGCGCGCGCGCAATGAGACCACGTCCACGCCCGGTGCGACGACGTCCAGGCCGGCGCCGAACGCCGAGAAACCCGCCCGGGCATCGGCTTGGTCGGATGCGCCAACGACCAGCGCCCCCGGTAGCCCCGGGTAGCCGTTGTTGTCGAGTTTCAGTCCCCGGTTGCCGGCACTCACGACCAGCAGCACACCCTTGTCTTGGGCGTAAGCTGCCGCCTTCCGCTCGAGGTCGGTCGCGAGCTCACCGCCAAGACTGAGATTGATCACCCGCGCCCCCTGATCGACCGCGTAGTACAGCGCAGCCGCCACCGCGCTGCTGCGGGCCTGGCCGGCAAAGTTGGCAACCTTCAGCGTCATGATCCGGGCGTCGGGGTTTATCGCGGCAATGCCGGTCTGGTTGTTCGTGCACGCGGCAATCGCGCCAGCGATGTGGGTGCCGTGGCCGCTCAGGTCCCAGGGGTTGTTGGTGTTGTCGACGAAATTCCAGCCGATGAGATCGTCGACGTAGCCGTTGTCGTCGTCGTCGCGGCCGTTACGGGTCTCTGCCGGGTTACGCCACAGCTGGCTGGTGGCCAGATCCGGATGTTCGTAGTCGATGCCCGTATCGATGACGGCGACGACGGTTTGCTGCGGTGCGGACGCCCGGCCCAGATTCGCAGCAGTCGCGTGGACCCGAAGCTGCTTCAGCGCCCACTGGTCAGCGAATGGCTGACCCCAGGACCCGCTGCTGCGAAACAGCGGGTCGTTCGGTTCGGCCTGAACAGGTTCGGCCTGACTCGGTTTGGCTAATGCCAGCAGAGCAAGCAGCAGCCCGAGGAGCAGCGGCAGTCGTGCACCGCGGCGGCAGGCGAAGCTTGGGCGAGTGATCACGGCGCAAGTCCTGTATCTCGAGGGCTAAGGACAGGTTTACTCTGGGCTGGCGAAGAGGACAACCGTTGAGGCTTCCAGCTTCGCCGCCAAAGCAGCCAGATCCACACCTTCCGCTCGAGGCGCGATCTGATACAGACCGATCGTCGACGGGCCACCCACGATCTCAAGATCGAAACCGGTGAGCAGAGCGCGCAGTTCCGCTTCCGTCACGCCTTCTTCAAAACCGACGCTGAGTGCCGGTAGGGTCGCTGCCACCGGTGCCGGGCCGGCAACCGTTTCGTACACCTCGTCACCTGACACGCCGGGGTTCACGACCAGCGCCACCACCAGACCGGTGATCGCCGCAAACTGGGCGCCCAGGGCCCAGCGCGCAGCGCCAGGTGTTGCGGACCACTGCAGGGATCCCAGCAGTCGCTCGAAGAACCCGGCAGGCGCCTCGGCGTCGTTGCTCGCGAGGCTGATGCTCTCCTGCGGCACCTCATCGAGGCGCGCCATGACGTTGTCCAGCAGCGCCGGATTGTATGCCGGCTCGTCGTCGTCGACCCGGCGGATCTCTGTTGCAAACTCTTCCAGCGAGTGAATTTCTGCGGCATCGATCTCGCCGCTGTCGATAAAGGCTTGTACTGCCTGCGCTTCTTCGACGGACAGGGTGCCCGCTACGTGCCAGGGCAACAGCGCTTCGGCTTCCTGACGATTCATGAGGCCATCTCCATAGTCTTTGGATCAAGATTCAGCTCGACGAGGATTCGTCGCAGCTGCTTCTTCGCATGAAACATGCGGGTTTTTACCGTGTTCTCCGGACAACCCGCGATCTCGGCGATTTGCTGATAGGTACAGCCGTGGAAGAACGTCAGTTCCACCACATCGCGGTGATCGGGGCTCAGTTTCGATAGCGCCAGCCGCAACCCCTGTCGCAGCCGATCGGCGTCCTGGGCGCGCTCCTCGATCTCCTCGCCGCTGACCGCCGACTCGTCGGCAACCGGTGCCGCATCGTCGATATCAGTGGTTACGAGTTCTTTTCGCCGAACGGCGTTTAGAGCCCGGTGCCGGGCAATGCCGAGCAACCAGGTGCTGACCTTGGAGCGCGCTTCGAAACGTCCGGCGTTTTTCCAGACTTCGAGCATGACATCGTTGGTCACCTCCTCTGCCTTTCCTGCGTCGCCAATTAGGCGCACAACGTAGCGGAAGATCCGTTCGCCGTGCCGTCGAAACAACGCTTCGAACGCTCGCTTGTCACCCTGCGCGATGGCAGCAACGAGCGCACGCTCCGAATCGTCATCAACTTCCGGCTTGTACTCCGGCACGTTCTTCCCCGGCAGTGAGCGGTGTCTGACTGCGCGCTCCGGGACTGCGTCCGGACATGCGGCGGCCAGTGTCTCGCGACTGTAGCTACCGCGTTGTTCCCGCTCAAGACGCGCTGCTCCCCCGGCTGCCCCCAAATCGGGTGACAGTGACAGGTCGCCTGAAAGGTCGTCTGAAAGGTCGCCTGAAAGATCGGCGGACGGATCGGCACTCGCTCGGCGGGCACTTCGACGCATGCGTTCGGCCTCGAACTCGACGACCCGACCCACTACCAGCGGAACCGTAAGCCGGCCGGCTGGTGCCGCTGCGCGACGCGTTCCCAGGCATCGGCGCGCAGCACTGCGGTCGCGTCGGCTTGGGGCCAACCGGTCAGGGTCAATGCATCGAGTTCTTGATGGTTACTTTCGGCCAAATCGATCAGCTCGTGGGTCATGGGGCTCATGGCGTTGTCCTCGTTGGTGTGCGCTCCTGGCGCGGCCGCGGTATGTACTGCGGTGTCATGGGTTGAGTCACAGGACATGGCGCGAAGGTTCAACCTGATGGTTCGATGGGCGACTGGATTTGTGCTCAAACGACCATTCGCGGTAACTTGGTCAGACCAATTTAGTTTAAAAATATCCAACCAAAACGCGAGGGGAGACGCCGAATGGGCAAGGACCGGGTAGCGCAGGGCTACCGCCGGGGGCTAGTGCTTGGGGCCGCGCTAGTTGCGCTCGGCGGCTGTCAGAAACCCGCATCGGAGACCGCCGAGGCGGTCGACGGCGGCCGCGACTCGACGCCGATACCCGTTGTCGCCACGCCCAACGCGGCAACGCTGCTGCCCGGGAACGGCTCGCGGCAAGCTTACTTCGGTGATCTGCACGTCCACACACGCCTGTCCTTCGACGCCTACATTTTCGGTACCCGCTCGACGCCGGATAGCGCCTATCGATTCGCGAAAGGAGAGTCCCTGGCACACCCATCTGGCTTCGACATGCAGCTTGACCGACCGCTCGATTTCCTCGGTGTCACGGATCACGCCATGTACATGGGCATGCTCGAAGAAATGTCCGACCCCGAATCCGCAGCAGGCAAACACCCGGTTGCCCTAAAGATTCGCGAAGCGGCCACACCGGCGGCCCGAATCCTGGCTTTCCAGGGCATGTTCCCGTACCTGCGGCAGCAGCTCGACGGACCCGACGACCTCCTCGACGGCACCGTTCTGTCGAGCGCCTGGGATCAGACCGTGGCCGCTGCACAAGCGCACAACGATCCCGGTACCTTCACGACCTTCATCGCGTACGAATACACGGCCGGTGGTGATGACCGGGAAAATCTGCACCGCAACGTCGTGTTCCGCGGTGCAGCACCGGAGGCGCCATTTTCCAGCATGGATTCGCGCAATCCCGAGGACCTCTGGGACTGGCTCGATGAGCAGCGGCGAGCCGGAATCGAAGGGCTGGCGATCCCGCACAACTCGAACGGTTCCGATGGCCTCATGTTTGAGCTGACGCAGCGTGACGGATCCCCCATGGACCTAGGCTACGCACGCCAACGCCTTCGCAACGAACCCTTGGTTGAGATCACCCAGGTGAAGGGCACCTCGGACACCCATCCGCTGCTGTCACCGAACGACGAGTGGGCAGACTTCGAACTCATGGAGGTGAAAGTCGCCACCGTTCTACCGAGCAAACCGCAGGGCAGCTACGTCCGGGAAGCCCTCCGGCACGGACTGATGCTTGAGGCTGAGCTGGGCGCTAATCCCTATGATTTCGGTTTGATCGGCTCCTCGGACACGCACGTTGGCGCCGGCTCCTTCGACGAATCCGGCTATTGGTCGAAAGTCGGTATCGTCGACGGCACGCCGGTGCAACGAGGATCCGTGCCCCTCGATGAGCCCGACGCCGACGGCAGCCGCTACGCCACCGCCGGTGTCGGCGGCTTCGCCGACTGGGGCGCCTCGGGTTTGGCTGGTGTCTGGGCCGAGGCAAACTCCCGCGAGGCGCTCTACGACGCCATGCGACGCAAGGAAACCTTTGCCACGAGCGGCCCCCGGATCCGGGTTCGCTTCTTCGGCGGCTACGGCCTCGACCCGGAGCTGCTCAGCAGCGTCAACCCGGCACCGGCGCTGTACGCGTCAGCCGTACGCATGGGCGGCACGATGGAAACCAGCACCCGGGCGCCGAGCTTTTTCGTCGAGGCGCTGCGCGACAGCGGCAGCGCGCCGCTCGAACGGCTACAGATCGTCAAAGGTGGCTTAAACGACGACGGCACGACCTTCGAGCGTGTCTATGACGTCGCCTGCGCCGGTGGCGCACCCCCCGATCGAGCAACGCAGCGGTGTGCTAACGCATCGACCCAACCCGACGCTGCAACCTGCGCGTTCGATGAGAACGCGGGGGATGCGGCCCTGCGGACGCTCTGGACCGACCCCGATCATCGTGTCGGGGAACGCGCGTTTTATTACCTGCGGGCGCTGGAAATTCCAACCTGTCGATGGTCGACCTGGGATGCCCTGCGGGCCGGTGTCGCACCCCGGGAAGACCTTGCGCCGACCATTCAGGAACGCGCCTGGTCATCGCCGATCCAGCTGGTGAACTGACCCCGCGCAACTGGCGGACGGCTCGGCCGACGGCTGGGTGTACGACCTAAGCGTCGCCGTCTGCTTCGGCAACGAACGCCTGCGCCTGCTTGACCCACTCGTCGCGGGCAATGCGGCCCCGAAACACCTCGAGGCGGTCGTCAATGAACTGCACGTCGGCCGGGCTCCAGCTCGCGACCTGCCAAAAGTAGTACACGCCGTTGCGGTGCAACAGTTGCTCAAGCTTTGGGCCAACACCGGAAATCCGCTTGAGATCGTCCGGTTCTCCCCGCTCCGGTGAGTCGAAAAGCTGTGGCGGTGAATCAAACAGCTGCGGCGCAGGCACCGACTCCGACCTGCGCGCAGCCACGCCGGCAGGATCGGCCGCTGGCCGAAGGACGGCCAACCCTTGTTCCAGCTCTGCCATCTGTCGGGACACACGTTTGAGCTCTGCCTCCGATGCAAGCGGGCTGCGCAGGCTGCGCTCAAGTTCGCCAAGTCGGAAGTTGACGCTCTGCAGGTCCTGGCGATCGAACCTTGGCAGCTCCTCGAGCAGGCGCTCGAGCTTCGCCAACCGTTCGTTCAGCGGGGACAGATCAACGTCGCTGGCACGGTGGTTCCCGAGTCGTTCTTCAACGCGATCGAGGCGCGTCTCAACGCCGGTGAAATCCGCCGCGGCAGGCTGCGGTAGAGCTTTGATGCTGGCATCGAGGTCGGCGACCTGGTCAACGACAGGGCTCAGATCCAAGCGTTGCGGCGCGGGCAACGCCTCCAGCAGACCCCGCACTGTCTTTACCTCACGCTGCAACGGCGCCAGGTCGATGTTCTTTGGCAGCGGGATGGCCATGATGGCCTGCTCAAGCTCACTCATGCGTTTCGCGATCGGATCAAAGTTGATCGCTTGCGGGGCGGGCAGCGCTTCGATGCGCTGCTCGAGAACGGCGAGGCGGCTCAACACCGGATCAAACGCGACCGGCTGGGGCTGGGGCAGTGCGTCGATCCGCTCGTGTACCCGGCGGAGCTCCGCCAGTACGCTCGAGAGATCCACGTCTTTGACCTCCGGCTGCGGCAGCGCCGCCAGTTCATTGCGCACCGTCGGCGCCACCGAGCGGCGCAGTTCCTCGAGCCCGGTCCAGAGCCGATCTCGGAACCCCTCTTCCTGTTCCCGCGATGTGCGCAGGGACTCCCAGCTTTCCGTGACATCGACGTAGTGTCGCCGGGCCCACCAACGACCGAGGAGAAAGGCCAGCAACGCAGTGACAAGAAACAGAATCGTGTACTGGGAAAGCAGATAGGCCATGGTTGGTGCCCCCTTAACTATTTCCGATCAGGCTGGATGCGATCGGCAAGCCGTACGACGATGCGTCGATTCGCCGCGCGACCTTCGGGTGTTTCGTTTGACGCCAACGGTTGCGCTTCGCCGAACCCCTCGGCGGTGACGCGTCGGGCGTTAACCGCCCGGGTCACCAGCGCGTCACGCACTGACGCAGCACGGTTCTGACTGAGCGTCAGATTCGACGCATCGCTGCCGACGCTGTCGGTGTGTCCTTCAACGACCAGGTCCCCGGGACACTGCGCTGCCAGTTCCGCCAGCGCATCGAGCAACGCCTGACTGTCAGCCGCGATCGTTGCGCTGCCCGTTTCGAAATTGATGGTTGACGTCGCAAGGGCGGATCTAAACGCCTCCGCGCAGCGGTCGAAGGGTTTGGCAACGCGATAGTCCAGATCCGGGCGCAGCGCCTTCCGGTCGAAACTCGCTAGCTGCTCACGCACCGCCGCCTCGCCGTCGCTGCGCACCAGGCCGCGAACGAAGAGGCGCCCGTCGAGCCACCGGGCCGAGCCGCGCTCGAACGCCGCGAGAACCGCCAGGGCAGCGGACGCCGCGGTCCGATAGGCAGCACCTGCCTGTTCACCGGACACCGTCAGCGACTCACTCAGCTCCGCCTCAGGGTAGGCCCGGCGCACAGACGCCAACAGCCACAGACGGGTCTCGTCATCTGCCACCTCGCCGCTTACCGAGAGCCTCGGTCCGTCGCGCTGCACGGTGAAATCGTGCGACCGAGGAACCGCGACTGGCACTCGGTCCACGGCCGGCGGCGCCGCGGGTGGCGGTGCCTCACTGAGCGAGACCTGAACGCGCGTCGGACAGATCAATGCCCCAGCCCAGCTGTCGCATAGCGACCCACGGGCGATGGCAATGGCCTGCTCCCGCGCCCGGGTCGGGTTGCCAACGGCATCGAGCCTGACGTCGACCCGCTGACCTGATGCATCGACCTCGAGGACCTCGAAGCCGGCATCAGTGAGCGTTTGCTGGACAGATGCGGCAGCGGCGTCCTGAATCTTTGGCGCCAGCACGAAGGTGCCAGCAAACCAAAGCAAAAACAGCCCAAGAAGCAGCGCCCAACCGCGTGGCCACCATTCGTCGATCGGATCCCGAAGACGGCGCACGAAGCGGCGACGGCCCCGCTCGGCAGCCACTGCCGTGTGTCCGCTGATCGTTCCCACGTTGCGCTGTCGCTCGTTCCATCTGATCGGGCCAGTCTAGCAGCGCCGATTCACCTGCCAATGCACGAGCGTAACGAATCCGTAGCGCTCTCGCCGGCGACGGTTTGGACCTTGACGACGGCTTCGGTAGGCTGCGACCTCAAGGATTGGGCGACGCTGGGTCGCCCTACCTGCGCGGCAACGATCACAACGTCCCATGAGCGAATCCAGTCTCAGAGTCCGGCCCCCGCGCCAGGCGCTAAATCCGGCCATGGCCCGGCGACGCGCAGCGATTCTCGATCAGGCACGCCGGATCATTGGTCGCTCCGGCTTCAGTGCCCTGACGCTGCGCGATCTTGCCCGGGCGGCCGAAGTAACCGTGCCGACGATCTACAACCTCGTTGGCAACAAGAACGCTCTGCTGCTGACCTTGCTCGAAGATCTGGTGCATCGGCTCGAGGCCAGCCTGACCCGGGAACAGTTTCCAGATCCGCTCACCATGGCAGAAGCCGTGATCATCGAAAGCACGCGAGTGTTTCAGGAAGACGAAGACTTCAGTCGCGCAGCGCTGCTGGTCGCTGAGCACGTTGAGCAGAGCCTCAACGCAGACGGCGACACGTCGGGGATCCTCGACATTTCCCAGCGCGCGGTTCAACTGCCCATCAACGCCTGCCTGTCTGCCCGCGACGCCGGCTTGCTTCGAGGCACCATCGCCGCGGAGGAACTCGGCCGCCAGATCTACCGTGGGTATCGTACGGCGTGGCGCGACTGGGCCTACCGGCTGGTCGACAACGAAACGTTTCGCAATGAGGGCTTACGGGGCACCTACATCTGCCTGGCAGCCGACGCCGTGCCCGCGTTCCATCAGGAACTCACTCAGCGAATCGCCGCGTTGGACGTCGGCTCGAGCTGCGGCAATGCCACTTCAGAAGGTCTCGAGCACGACGGGTAAGGCTGTATAGCCGTGTACGAACGGCGACACGGTTCGCTCCGGTGCGCCGACGACCCGGATGGTGGCAAAGCGCCGCTCGAGTTCCTCCCACAGGATTCGCAATTGCAGTTCCGCCAGCCGGTTACCCATACAGCGATGCAGGCCGAAGCCAAAGGACAAATGAGAACGCGCGTTGGCGCGGTCGATTAGAAACCGGTTTGGATCCTCAAACACGCCGGCATCGCGGTTGCCCGATGCGTACCACATCACGACTTTGTCTCCGGCACGAATCGTCTGCCCGCCCAGCTCGACATCACAGGTTGCGCGCCGGCGCATGTGCGACAGCGGTGTCTGCCAGCGGATGAGTTCTGCGACCATGTTCGGGATGAGTGACCGGTCAGCGCGCAGCTTGCGGTACTCGTCCGGAAACAGATTCATCGCAAGCACACCGGCGCTCATGGAATTCCGCGTTGTGTCATTGCCACCAACGATGAGCAGCAACAGGTTACCGAGGAACTCATCGGGGTCCTGATCCCGGGTTGCCGGGTCGCGCGCCATGAGCGACAGCAGATCGTTACCCACCGGGTTCTTCTTGCGCGCCTCGTAGAGCTCAGTAAACGTGTTGCGGCAATCCATCAGCGCGTCGAACTGCTGCTGGCGGGTGTCGACAACGCCCGTCTGAGGCCCACCGGTCGCGACGTCTGACCAGAAGGTCAGCTTGCTGCGTTCCTCGAAGGGAAAATCAAACAGCGTTGCCAACATCTGGGTGGTGAGTTCGATCGAGACTCGATCGACCCAGTTGAACGTTTCGCCGACCGGTAAGCCATCAAGCACGCGCTGGACACGACCGCGTATCGTTGCTTCCAGTGCTCCAAGGTTGCGCGGTGCGACCACGGGGGCCACTGAGCGACGCTGCACGTCGTGCTTTGGTGGGTCCATGGCGATAAACGACGGAAAGGAGAAATCCTCCGCCGGCTCAAACGCCGTAATGCCCGGCTCAGACGAAAACCGTTCGTGATCCGAGTCGACGGCCTTAATGTCTGCGTAACGCGTCAATGACCAGTAGGGGCCGACGAAGGAACGCTCGTGGAAATACACTGGTGCATCGCGCCGCAACCGCTCGAAGTAGGGCCAGTGCGTGTTCGACGCCCACAGCTTCCAGTCGGTGACGTCAATGTCTTCGAGTGGCACCCGCTCAGCATGATCCCGCGCCCGGCGCTGGCGCTCGAATTCATCTTCGAGCACCGCCGCGATTGGGCTCGCAACCTGTGGTTGTGCGCTCATGATGTTCTCCCCTGACCGGGAGCGGCCGCAGCTGCGACCTCCCCAGGTGCGCTACGGACCGTTCCGGGCGAGCTCAGCGGCCCTGCCATTGCGGCGCGCGCTTCTCAACGAACGCGCGGGGACCTTCCTTGTAGTCTTCGGTTTTGGCGATCTCGCGAAATTCATCCGCACTGCGCTGCCACAACTCGTCGTCCGTTTCCGCTAACGCCTGAGAGGCGACACGGCGGCTTGCCTGTACGGCAAGCGGTGCGTTAACGGCAATCCGTTCTGCCAGCTCGAAGGCCGTATCGAGCACCGCGTCAGCTGCCACCAGCATGTTGACCATACCCAGCTCGTAGGCCCGCTGGGCCGGCAGCGGATCGCCGGTAAGAATGACCTCAAGCGCCGGACCCATGCCAATAACCCGCGGCAGACGAAAGAGGCCCCCAGCGCCGGCAACGAGCGAGCGTTTCACTTCCGGCAATCCGAACTTGGTGTCGTCTGCACACACAATCATGTCGCAGGACAGCGCGATTTCCGTACCTCCAGCAAGGGCGCTAGCGGCAATCGCAGCGATGAGCGGCTTGCTTCGCTCCCGACGTGCAATGCCTGCGAATCCGCCCTTCTTAGTACCGAGTTCGTGGCCCTTGCCCTCACTAATCGCTTTGAGGTCTGCGCCGGCGCAAAACGCCTTACCGTTCGCCGCCAGGATGCCAACCCACAGGTCCGGATCAGCTTCGAACTGATCGAGGGCGGCTTCTAGACCCTGGGCGACTTCCCCATTGACCGCATTCCGGGCTTCCGGACGGTTGAGGGTAATCAGGGCAACGTGCCCGCGCTTTTCAAACAACACCACATCCGAACTCATGGCTCTCTCCAGTTTTCGACCAACCCACATTGTCGGGATTGCTGACGGTCCGGGTCAATCGGGATGCAGGTTGATCAGTCCACGTCCGCAGGGCTCGCTGGGGCCGCAAAACCGGCGCGCTCGGCGATGAGTCGCAGCGCAAAGACCAGCAGCGCACGCTGTCGCCGCCATTGCCGCGGCTGAGGCAACAAGCGATAGAGCCACGCGAGCTTCCACCGCTGCCAGGAATCCGGGCCGAGCCGCGCCGTACCGGCAGCCACGTCCAAGATATCGCCGATACCTTGTAGCACGTTGACCCGCAACCGATCTCGATTCCGATGGATCCAGGCTTCTTGCCGGGGACTGCCGGTGGCAACGAACAGCAGCTCGGCCCCGCTTGCGTTGATGCGCTCGATAAGCTCGGCTTCATCATCCGGCCCGAGGTAACCGTGCTGACGACCGACGATGCGGAGCGCCGGGTACCGCTCGATGAGCCGTTGTGCCGCGACGGCGTTTGCCTCCGGGTGTGCACCGAAGAGAAACACCCGCCAGCCGGACCCGGCCGCCCGCTCACACAGCGCCGGCATCAGTTCTGCACCGGGGAGACGTTCAACGCCAAAGCCCTGCCAGCGCATGGCGAGCACACAACCGGTGCCGTCGGGGATGAGAATGTCGGAACGATGCAGATGCGTCAGCAACGCCGGATCCTGGCGCGCACGAACGACCTGTTCCGGATTTACGGCCATGACGCTGATCTGCCGGCGATCCTCGATCACGGCCGCTGTCAGGCTGATAACGGCGCCAAGGGTAATCCTGTCCACGGGCACGCCCTGGATCAACATCCGCTGCACGCCGGCAACGTGCGGGTTGGTCATCAGTTCGTCCGGCACCTCCGGCTGCGGTGCTTCCGTCGTGGTCTGTGTCACACCATGAACTTCCCTTTGTCCGGCGGCAGACGATGCCACCGCAGCTGCCCTGGACCCAGTGAAACGCGACCGTAGATCGTCGTCCGGGTACGCGTCACATCCTGGGGCTCACGCGCTGCTCCAGAAGTCGCAGTCGGCAGGCCCCTAGGTCGCGTTCACCGCGACTTGGAACGTTGCGCAGGGCAGGGCACATCGACTGCCGCAGGCTGAGCACACAACCACGGGAGCCTATGCGATGCCACGCAGCCGACGACGAACGACATCCTCTCCACGCACATCCACACCCATCACACATTTCACCCTAAGCGTCGGCCTGATGCTCTGGGGTGCTCTTTGCGCAACGGGCTGCGCTTTGCTGTACCCCGACACTGCTCTCAGACCAACCACGGAGGACGGGTCGCAGTCGGTGCGCGCGTACCTCTACGGCGACGACCGCTCCGCCCGACCACGCCAAGTCTCGGAAACCACCGAACTGAGAACACCTCTCCGCGTCGGCCTCGCCTTTGTACCCGCCACCGGGCGCGCGCAGCTTCCCGCGCGCAGCCTCCAGCGGGTGCTGGAAGATCTGGCTGACGCCTTTCGCGACCGCCCCTACGTCGCTTCGGTCGTCGTGCTGCCTGACAACGCCCTGCAGCCGTCCGGAGGATTTGATGATCTGTCACTTGCAAGTCTGGTTTACAACATCGACGTCATAGCACTCATTGGTTACGAGCAGCTCGGGTACTTCGACGACCGCGCTTTGTCGCTGTTCGATCTGTCCGTCGTTGGCGCGTTCCTTGTTCCCGGTCACGCGCGACGGGTTGAGACACAGCTCTACGCCACTGTCCTGCATCTCGACAGCCGCCGCTTCCTCTTTACCGCCAGTGGTGGCCATAGCGATAGTGAGGTGACCACCTTGGTGCATGCGCGTGAGGGCCTGAGGACACAGCAGGTCGCAAGCCTTGCACATGCCGCGTCAGCCTTAGCTGAGGCAGCGGACCAACAGCTGCAGCGCCTGGGTGAGCGGCTCACCCAGGACCCAACGCTGCAGCTAACCGGCGCCGGCTCTCTCACTGGAACGACGCTGCTGTGTCTTGTCCTGATTCTGACTGCGAGCCGAAGGTTCGGCAGGCCGCCCAAGGCACCGCCAGCGTGTAAAGCACTGGTGTGAACCTCACCCTCGCCCTTGCGCCTCCCGAGCCTGCCTTACGCGGCGACCTTGAGAGCCTGCTTGGCTGGCTGCTCACATGGTTAAGCGGTCACGGAAGCCACGTGTCCCTTGAGCACGCAGCCACAAACCTCGTGGGGTTGGCGGTCCTCTGGGCCTGGTTGCCCGGCACTCACGGCGACCGGTTTTGGCTCCTCGTCTGCCAAGCGATGCTGCTCAGTGTGGCGTTAATCGTTTGGAACGCGACAACGTCACAAAGCACGGTCACACACTACTGTGGTCTTTCCGGTATTCTCCATGGTCTTGCCGTGATCGCCCTCAGCTGCCAACGCGTTCGCCTCGGTCGCTGGTGCTTCCTGCTTGCAGCACTGATCCTGAGCAAAGTTCTGGTCGATCCGTGGCTGGTGCGCAGTATCGAGGGTCCCGTGGAAAGTGCGGTGGTACTGGGCGTTGCGCACACGTTGGGAGCCGCGTGCGGTGCGCTGCAGAGCATCCTGAGCGGGAAAACAACCCATCGTGCAGGCGCTAACGAGGGTGACCACCTTCTTTACGGATAGACTCATACTTTTCTTACAAACCGAACAAAATTTTGAAACACCAAAAATTCGCGTTGCACGGCTTACGAAGCGCGTACCTCTGGCTACGCGTTCGAACATTCAGTCAACACCGTCTTGCTACTGTCCTCGGCGTCGGTTGATCGCGTCACCGACGTGATTGACACCGTTAGACCAGGAGTAAACATGAAACGAGCAGTGCTAATTCTTGCAGCATCGCTGCTGTTCTCAGCGAACGCGTCAGCCATGCTGATCACCGGTTCCGTAGGCTGGGGTGGCGAGTTCGAGCGCACCGGCACCAACTACACCTTCGACAACGTTGAAGTGGACTACGCGACGGGCGACCTCGCCGCCGCAGGGATCGCGGACGGCGATGCCCTGACCGTTGCTGACCTCGACATCGGAAGCTTCACGCCTGGCGCTCACTGGACCCTTGCGGGGTTCACCATGACGTTGAACAGCATCAACGTGATCATGGACATGCCGGCCGTCGCAACCGTAGTGACCGGCATCGCGACCATGAGCGGTAACGGCTTTGACGATACGGCCTGGTCGTTCAGCTACTCGTCCAATGCCGGTGGCACCTTCTCGGCTGCAGCCGTTCCGGAGCCGGGCAGCCTCGCGCTGCTGGGTCTCGGCATCGCAGGTCTCGCGGTACGTCGTCGGATCGCCGCGTAACCTGTCTCCCACGCTCCACGGGGGATAACAACGATACGGCGAACAAACGCCGACGCAGACCGAAACTCAAGCGGGCGCAAGCCCGCTTTTTTTTGTGTCTTTTGCTTCTAGGGACAGTCCAAAAGCAGCGCTCAACCCAGCTAACAGACGGTCCTGGACTTCCTGCCAGAGCGCCTCCGCTGCAAGGCTGCGGGCTCGGTTGCTGACATCAATAAGCCGCGTTGCCCGGGTATCGGTTAAGCCGCAGGGGTTGATGCGACTGAAGGGCTCAAGGGACGTCGTAAGGTTGAGACTCAGACCGTGATAGCTGCAGCCCCGTCGCACCCGGAGACCCAGCGCGCCGATCTTGGTGGGTCCGAGGTACACGCCGGGTGCGCCATCGCGAGTGTTCGCACGAACATCAAAGGTTGCGAGGGTATCGATCATGGCCTGTTCGATGCCGCCGACCAGACGCTTTACACCCAGTCCCGCGCGCCGCAGATCAACGAGCACGTAAATCACGATTTGGCCCGGACCGTGGTAGGTCACCTGCCCGCCTCGATCCGTCTGCAGCACCGGGATATCCCCCGCCGCAAGCACGTGCTCGGCTTTCCCCGCCTGCCCCTGCGTGAACACGGGGTCGTGCTCCACGACCCAGAACTCATCTGCCGTCGCTGCAGTCCGTTCCCGGGTAAACGTTTGCATGGCCTCGTACACCCCAGCGTAGGGCTGATGACCAAGCTCCCGTACAACGGCGGGGGGAAGCGCCACGCTCAAAGCACCAGCCGAACAGCGCTAAGGGCCATCAGGTCTGTGTGCAGCGCACGCAGCTGCTCTTCACCGGTCGCGACTATTTCGATCGACAGGGACAGAAACCGTCCGTTTCGGCTTTCGCGAATCGACGTGTCCGTGCCGTCGAACTCGGGTGCGTGGCGGTGGAGGATCGTATAAACGTCCGCCACGGCTCCTTCATCTTCGTTTTCCAAGAACACCTTGATCGGGTAATCACAGGGAAACTCGATCTTCGGCGGGTCTTTCGACGGGTCGTTCGGTGGTTCTGACACCCTTATTCTTCCAAGCTCAAGAGACGGCTGAAAAAGAGCTGGATGAAATCCATGCCCTGGCCCACCAGGCCGCCTTCGGCGACGGTTTCCCGGGCGACCAGCGGTGCGGTGTAGATGACGTCGTCGTGCAAGCGAAGCGTGACCTCTCCCACGGCTTCTCCAGCAGCGATTGGCGCTTCGAGGGTTTTTCGTACCTCGAGCTCTGCTTCAATGTCGCCGAAGGCCCCTCGAGGGATCGTCAACACCACCGGATCGGCTAACCCCAGCTCCACTTGATCCGCCGTTCCGTACCAGACCCGCGCGGTCTTTAGCACTTCATCGCCGCTGTAGAGATCGCGGGTTTCGAAGTAGCGAAAGCCGTAGGAGAGCAGCTTCTGACTCTCGCGCATGCGCGCTTCGTCGCTGTCTGTACCCATGACCACGGAAACCAGTCGCATGTTTTCGCGCTTCGCGGATGAAACAAGGCAGTAACCGGCAGCGTCGGTATGGCCCGTCTTCACGCCGTCAACCGTCCGGTCTCGCCACAACAGACGATTGCGATTCGGTTGCTCGATGTCGTTGTGTTTGAACTTCCGCTCTGAGTACAGCGCGTACAGCTCGGGGTACTCGCGGATCATCGACTGGGTCAGAAGAATGAGATCACGGGCCGTCGTGTAGTGGTCCGCGGCCGGTAGGCCAGTCGCATTTTGAAACTGCGAGCTGACCATACCAAGCGCCTGGGCCTGCTGATTCATCATGTCCGCAAACGCGTCTTCACTGCCGGCAATGTGCTCGGCCAAAGCAACGCTGGCGTCGTTGCCGGACTGAATGATCACGCCTTTTAAAACATCCAGAACCGGCACCTTGCTGCGTTCATCGAGGAACATGCGCGATCCTGGCGTACGCCAGGCGTTGGTGCTGACCGTCACCTCCTCCTCCAGCGACAAGCGCCCGGCAGCGATTTCCGTCGCGGCAATGTAGACCGTCATGATCTTAGTCAGGCTTGCCGGTGGCAGCGGCTCGTCGGCGTTCGTCTCCGTCAGCACCCGGCCCGTCGCATGATCGATGAGCAGATGCGAACTGGCAGCAACATCCGGTGGGGGTGGAATAATCGGTGCCGCGGCGTAGGCGAAGCCAGGGCCAGCAGCCGCAGCCACTAGAGCGAATAGTCGGACCAGGTTACGGGTCGCTAACGAAACCATCAGTACTCCAAATCTCGCTTCCCCCGGGAGGCTCGTCATCCTAGGGAAACTTCGGGACGCTCAGCAAACCCCTTGGCAGGGTATCGGCGACTCCGCTAGACCTTCTGCCAAGACTAGAGCGCCACGAATGTCTGCGCGGGCGAGGTCCCACTTCACAATTTCCGCCGCCTCCGGCGTCGGTAGCGGTCCAACCCGAACGCGATACCAACCCGCCGAGGCCGCGACTTCGACGGGTGCCGCGGCCGGCAACAGATCCGCGATTCGCTGCCTCAGGGACCAGGCCCCGGGTTCGCCGGAAAAAGCACCGACCTGGACGTAGTAGCGCTCCACGCTCGGCAGCGGTAACGGAGCAGGCTTTGGATCTATGGCTGCCGGGAGCGCGCGTACGCGAACCCGAGCCGTGCCGGTCGTCTCAAAGCCCAGTTTGACCGCCGCGGCGTAGGACAGATCGAGGATTCGATCCGCATGAAATGGCCCCCGATCATTCACCCGGACAACGGTATGTCGGCCGTTAACCAGATTGGTAACTTCTAGATAGGTTGGCAACGGCAGTTCACGGTGCGCGGCGGTCAGCGCGTACATGTCGTAGGGTTCACCACTCGAGGTCAGGCGACCGTGGAACTTCGAGCCATACCAACTCGCAACACCCGTCGCTTGATAGCCATCGGCGCTGCGTCGCGTTCGATAGGTTCGTCCAAAGACACGGTACTCAGCAGGGTTACCCGAAGCGGCCAGCGGTTCACGGCGCGGCACCGGATCCGCCAGGGTGCGCAGCCGTTCAAGCTGCACGGCATTGAGCGACGGCGCTCGGTCTGCCCGTGAAGACGCCTGCGAAGGAGACCGTGTGCTGCAGGATGCAAGCAGGATCAGGAGCGGCAACGCACAGATCAGTCGCCGCATTCAGGCCGCATCCTCGGCCGCGGCGAGCAGTTGCCCAAGCTGAAACACGGCCATGGCGTAGAGGCGGCTGTGGTTGTAGCGCGTAATGACGTAGAAATCATGGAGCCCGACCCAGTACTCGTCGCGGTCGGGTTGCTTCATGCGGAACAGAGCCGCATCCGCCGTACCGGGGACATCTGCAACGAAGAGCCCCATGCCTCGGAGCTCGGCGACGGTTTTCGACGGCTTCAGGTTTTCGTTCGCCAGCGCATCGAGCCGGCCAAAGGCATCCTCTGCGCTTGGCATGCTTGCCAACACGGCCACCGGTGCCGCGCCTTTCCAACCGTGTTGCTTGAAGTAGTTCGCGACGCTACCGATAGCGTCTACGGGATTGCTCCAGATATCGCGCTCTCCATCGCCATCGAAGTCAACCGCGTAGGCGCGGTAGCTGGACGGGATAAACTGCCCATACCCCATTGCCCCGGCATAGGAGCCCTTGAGGCTGGCTGGGTCGCGGCCTTCCTCTCGCGCAAGCAGCAGAAACTCGATCAGCTCTTTGCGGAAAAACTTTGATCGGGGCGGGTAGTCAAAGGCCAACGTCGCGAGTGCATCGAGGACTCGATAGCGTCCGAGGATACGACCCCAGCGCGTTTCCACACCGATGATCGCGACAATGTACTCCGCCGGAACGCCATAGGTCGCCTCGGCCCGCGCCAGCGCATCGGCGTGTTCGCGCCAGAACTCTAGACCCTGTGTGATCGAGCTATCTTTGACGAAGATCGGCCGGTATTCGTGCCAGCTTAAGGTCTTTTCCGCAGGACGGCTTATGGCGTCGAGGATGCTCTGCTGTTTGCGCGCGTTCGCCAACGTTTCAAGCAGCGCGGCGCGATCAAATCCGTGTTCGTCAACGAGCTCTGTGGCGAAGGCCTGGACGGCTTCGCGCTCGGTGTATTCCGCCTGTGCGGTGCCATAGACAATCAGTGCAATAGCCGCGAGCAGACTGCCAACCACCAGCGATATGCGCATTAAGGTTCCCCAACTCAATGATTCGTCTCACCCCGCCCACGTTCGTCTACCGCATCGACCGGGTCGCTACCAGCGGCGGTTGCCGTGCACAGAAAGATACACCGACATGATCAGCCCAAAGCCGATGAGTAGCGTGATCGCAGAGGTGCCACCATAGCTGATCAACGGCAGCGGCACACCAACCACCGGCAGCATGCCGCTCACCATAGCTACGTTGACAAATACGTAGACGAAAAACGTAAACGTCAACGCGCCGCAGATCAGGCGCTCAAAGCTCTCCCGCGCCAGCGTCGCCGTATGAACACAACGGGCGACGATCACCAGGTACAGAAGCAGCAGAAGCAGCACACCGCCAAACCCGAGCTCTTCCCCAATAACGGCAATGATGAAGTCCGTGCGGCTTTCCGGAAGAAAATCGAGATGACTCTGCGTGCCTTGGAACAGACCTTTGCCATCGAGGCCACCAGAGCCAATGGCGGTAGTCGACTGGCGGATGTTCCAGCCGGCACCGAGCGGATCACTTTCCGGGTCGAACAGCGTACGGATGCGGCGCTTTTGATAGTCCTGCAGCGCGTAGAACCACGCCAGCGGTGCCAGCGCGCAAGCACTGCCCAAAGCAACAGCCAGGTAGCGCCAGGGCAAACCCGCCAGCAGAACGACGATGATACCGGCCGCGGCGACAAGCAGACCCGTGCCCAGGTCAGGCTGCTGAATGATCAGCAGCGCCGGTACCGCGATGAGGCCGAGGGCGACGAACACGTCCGAGAGTTTGGGCGGCAGCGCCCGGTCGTGGAAGTACCAGGCCACCATGAGCGGCACCGCAAGCTTCATCAGCTCGGATGGCTGGAAGCGGATCAATCCCGGGATTTCAAGCCAGCGCTGGCTGCCCTTTACGGTCACCCCTACCCACAAGACGAGCACCAATAACACCACGCCGGCCGCGTAGCCAAGCGGCGTCCAGCGCAGGTAGAGACGGGGCGGAAGCTGAGCCAGTGCGAGCATGAGAACCAGGCCAAGCCCGAGGCGCAGGGCCTGGTTCACGACAGCCGAGGTCTGCTGGTCCGCCGCGCTGTAGAGCACGATCAAACCGAAGCTCATAACCGTCAGCAGCAGCGTGAGCAGAATCGGATCGAACGGAAGATTCGCCACGCGTTGTCGGGTGGGGCTTTCGTGGGTCGGCAGACTGCGAACGAAATCCGAACCGCTCACGGGGCTCTGCCGAGGGACGCGAGTTGCGGTAGCAGATAAGCGTCCATAATTTCACGAGCGACGGGTGCCGCGACACTGCTTCCGCCGCCACCGTTCTCGACCAGCACGGCAAGCGCCAGGAGCGGTTTGTCAGCCGGAGCGAAGGCCACAAACCAGGCGTGCTTGCGGCGATACTCATCGAGCTCCTCTTCGTTGTATTCCTCTCCCTGGCGAATCTCAACAACCTGAGCCGTGCCAGACTTTCCGGCCATGCGATAGCTGATGTCGCGTCCAATGTACGCCCACGCCGTACCGTTCTGACGATAGCCACGCACGTTTCGATGCACGACCGCTTCCATCGCATCCACCATGCGTTCCCAATCATCGGCACTCGGACCGAGAATCGGCGCCGGAGACGGTGCCGGGCGGAATTCTTCCAGCGGTTCATCGCTGGCAAGCAGAAGACGCGGCTGCACCGGCTGCCCCCGGCGGGCGATGATCGCAGTCATGGTCGCGAGCTGCAGCGGTGTTACGAGCAGGTCGCCCTGGCCAATGCCGTAGTTGACCGAGTCCCCGGGATACCAGATCTCGCCCTTGGCGCCGCGTTTCCAGGTCGGGTCCGGGACCAATCCGGCACTAGCGTCGGCAACGTCAATAGCCGTGCGTGAGCCCAGGCCGAACTGACGGGCAAAGCTCGCAATGGAGAACGGGTCCATGCGCGTCGCCAGATCGTAGAAGTAGATATTAGAAGAGCGGTAGATGGCTCGC
Organism: Pseudomonadota bacterium; assembly: GCA_039198065.1. GTDB lineage: Bacteria > Pseudomonadota > Gammaproteobacteria > Pseudomonadales > Azotimanducaceae > CALHVX01. The sequence continues at coordinate 29,237 of JBCCTU010000006.1, read as the reverse complement.
GTGAGGTCGACCTTGCCCTGACCGCCGGCGTTGTTCCGCGTCCAGCTCCAGTCCCGATAGACCCGCTCCTGCCCCGGCAGCTGGAAAAACCCGTTGTCTTCGACGATCTCGTCCCAGGTAATCGCACCCTGGGAGACCCCGGCAAGCCCGACCACGGGCTTAAAGGTAGAACCCGGTGCGTACTGACCGTTGACTGCGCGGTTGAACAGCGGGGTGTCCCGCGAGTCCGCTAGGCCACGATAGCGGTCTTGAGAGATGCCGGTCACGAACAGGTTCGGGTCGTAGCCAGGCTGACTGACGAGCGCGAGAATGCCACCCGAGTTCGGGTCAATGGCGACGACGGCACCGCGGCGGTCTCCAAGGGCGGCGGATGCGGCGATCTGCAGCCGGCTGTCGAGCTGCAGCGTAATGTTCTGGCCGACTCGTGCCGGTTCAACGTCGAGCACCTTCCGGATTCGTCCGTGGGCATCGATCTCAACCTGCTGGTAACCGGGTTCTCCAAGCAGCGATGACTCGTAGAATTTCTCGGCACCGCGTTTGCCAACGAATCGCGTACCGGCATAGAGCGTGCGATCGAGCCGCTTTTCGTCCTGCTCGTTGATGCGGCGGACCGAACCAAGTGCATGGGCGAACAGCTCGCCAAAGGGATAGCGCCGCACCATGGTTGAGTTCACGGCGACACCGGGCAACCGATGCCGATTCACCGCCAACAGGGCGACTTCACGCTCACTGAGCATGGACTTAAGCGTTACACCGTCGAACGGTCGACGGCGATTTTTTTTGTTTCGTTCGTAGTCATCAACGATGTCGGCGTCGAGCTCCACCAGCAGCGACAACTCGGTGAGCAGTGCATCGAGGTCGTCGATGTGTTCCGGCACCAGCGACAGTTCGTAGATCGCCCGATTTTCCGCCAGCGGTACGCCGCGGCGGTCGAAAATCAGGCCACGCGTAGGCGGCAGCGCTTGAATCTGGATCCGATTGTCTTCCGACCGGGTCCGATAGGTCTCGTGCTCAACGATCTGCAGTTCGAAATAGCGCGCGAGCAGTACACCGCTGAGCACCAGGCTCACGGCAAACGCGAGCCAGGCACGGGTGCGGAACAGCGACAGTTCCTGACTTCGATCTTTAAGCTGTTCGCGCGCCATACTATTCGCGATGGTAGGGGTGGTTTTGAGTCAGGGTCCAGGCTCGGTAAAGCTGCTCGACAATAACCACGCGGGCCAGCCCGTGAGGCAGGGTCAATGCCGAAAGCGACCATTGTTCATCGGCGCGTTGCAGCAGATCCGGGGCCAGACCTCCGGCTCCTCCTATGATCATAGCGACGGGATCGCCTTCACGTTGCCAATGGGTTAGCGATTCAGCGATTTGTGCGGTGGTTTTCGATGCGCCTCGCTCATCGAGGGCAATGCAGCGCTGTTGACCCGCTCCCCAGCGCTTTAGCCGCTCGCGGATGCGCCCCGCCTCGTCGTCACGAATCTGGTCCCGGGTGAGCGAACGGGCCCGAGCCGGCGGCAGTTCCACGAGTTCGAAGCCAAGCGTGCGCGGCAACCGTTTCGCGTAGTCAGCAACGGCGCCGTTCACCCAGTTCGGCTGGCGATGCCCGACCGCCAGCAACCTGAGCTTCATAAATCGGCGGGAACGGGGACAGTCGTCAGCTCAGACCTGCGTTTCCGTGTCCGTAGGCAAGTCACCCCAGAGCCGTTCCAAATCATAGAAGCTCCGAGTTTCCCGCTGCATGAGGTGAACAAGCACGTCACCGAGATCGAGTAGCACCCACTCGGCCGACTGCTGTCCCTCGACACCATTGATGTCGAGCCGTCGTTCTTTTGCTTCCTGCACGAGGCGATCGGCGAGGGAACCGACGTGGCGGCTCGATGTGCCGCTCGCGATAACCATGTAGTCCGTAATGACGGTAACGTCAGTGACTTTAAGCGCTACGATGTCCGTTGCTTTGTACTCTTCGAGCACATCAACAACTAAGTCCCGGAGAGCATCTGGGGTCACACTATCCTCCATACAATGCCCTGCTTCGCAGGTACTGAAAGACGCCGGTAGGCATCAGGTGAGCGACCGGTTCCCGGACGCCTAGGCGCCGGCGGATCTCGGTCGCGGAGACGGCCGGAGGTTCCCCGGCCACATCAACAACGACCCCCGACGGGCGGTTCGGAGCCGTATCAGTCATTCGTTCATCGATCGCCGTGGCGATGTCCTCCGGCAGTTCTGCGTCGTAGCCGGTTCGCTGGATCACAATCAGGTGCGCCAGTTCGAGTATGCGTCGCCAGTCGTACCAGGTGTTGAGCGCCAACAGGCTGTCTCGGCCGATTACCCAACCAATCGACGCCTGAGGATGACGGTCCCTCAACGCTTGCAGGGTATGCACCGTATATGAGGGTCCATCACGGCGGGCTTCGCTGCCGTCCGGCACGAGCTGCGGCCAGGGTGCACAGGCGAGTTCGAGCATGGCCAGGCGATGCTCAATCGATGCCCCTGGTTGATCGCGGTGCGACGGTCGCGCAGAGAGCACGAGGCGAACGGGTGTCGCAAGGGTATGGGCTACGCGAAGGGCGACGGACAGGTGGCCTAGGTGAATCGGGTCGAAGGTGCCGCCGTAACAACAAATCAACGCTGCCGTAGTTCCCCGTTGCCAAACACCACGTACTTCTGAGTGGTGAGGCCGTCGAGGCCCACGGGGCCGCGCGCGTGGAGCTTATCCGTAGAAATGCCGATCTCGGCGCCGAGACCGTACTCGAAGCCATCAGCGAACTGAGTGGACGCGTTGACGATCACTGAAGCCGAGTCGACTTCCGCAACGAAGCGTCGGCTGCGGCTGTAGTCGCGCGTCACGATTGCATCGGTGTGCTGAGAGCCGTAGCGGTTGATATGTTCGATCGCGCTCTCCAGATCGTCAACGACCCTAAGCGCCAATATGGGGCCGAGATACTCGGCGTACCAGTCCGCTTCTTCCGCCGCCGCCAGCTCCTGGAGCACGGTACGGGTACGTTCACAGCCGCGCAGTTCGACACCGGCTTCTGCAAATGCCTGGCCGAGCATGGGCAGCATCGATGCCGCGACCGAGCTGTGTACCAGCAGCGTTTCGATCGCGTTACAGACCGCATACCTGGACGTCTTGCTGTTAAGGGCAAGTGCCAGCCCCATCTCAGGATCGCAGTCGGCATCCAGATAGAGGTGACACACACCGTCGAGGTGCTTGATCACCGGGATGGAAGACTCGCGCGAGATGCGTTCAATCAAGCCCTTACCGCCGCGCGGGACGATGACGTCGATCGTGTCGTCGCGGGTGAGCATGGCGCCGACGGCGGCGCGATCAGTGGTCGGCACCAGCCGTACGCAGGCATCTGGCAAGCCCACCTCAGCCAACCCGGCGGCGATGCAATCGGCGATCGCCAGATTCGAATGAATCGCCTCGCTGCCGCCGCGCAGAATGCACGCATTGCCGGACTTCAGGCACAGCGCCGCCGCGTCGACGGTGACGTTCGGGCGCGATTCGTAAATGATGCCAACAACGCCTAGCGGTACGCGCATGCGGCCGACCTGAATCCCCGTCGGTCGGTAAGCGAGGTCCGTCACCTGGCCGATGGGGTCGGTGAGCGCAGCCACTTGCTGTACCCCATCGATCATCTGATCGATACCGCGATCCGTCAGCTCGAGGCGATCGCGAAGCGGCTGATCGAGGCGAGCACTATCTGCCGCTGCGAGGTCCTGAGCATTTGCCCGCTTGAGCACATCACGACGTGCGTTGAGCGCTGCCGCGATGGCCATGAGCGCCGCATTTTTGGTCGCCGTTGGCGCAGCACCGAGTACCCGGCTCGCCGCGCGAGCCGCGCGGCCAAGCTCTGCAATCAGAGTCTGGGGGTCAGTCGTCGGTAGTGCTTCGCTCATTTCGCTCGTTTTCTTCGTTTCGCCCATCTCGCCCGTTTCGCCTGTCTCCGCTCGGGGCGGTTCCGCCGGTCCGGAGAATTTTGGCAGTCTGGTCCGACCATATGGCCGCTAACGATTCAAATCACCGACAAGACCGGCTAAGGGACGGCATCCCGATCGCGATTATAGGTGAGGTGCGGAAGCGGCGCAGCCAACGACAACGTCGCTCAGCTGCGCAGTTTCTGGACGATGCGCCCGAGCTCCGTCAATCGCTCCCGCGGCCAGCTGAGTTGCAGCAAGCTTTGTTTGATCTCGGGCTCGATAGGCAGTAGCTCGGCGAGTCGATAACTCACGGAGCACGCGTCCTCGAAGTTGATATCGAGGTTCAGTTTGGCAACGAGTGGATGCTGCGAGAGCTCCTTGAGCAGTGCGACGAGATGATCGTGCTCCTCAGTAACAGGGCCGCTCGGCTCCTCGGCCAGCCGTTCCACCCGACCCCATAGCAACTTGTCGCTCGCGAGCGAGCTTTCCACCAACCGAAACTTTGCGTCACCGCGAGCAACTATCCCGAGCAGCCCGTCGGAGAGCTGATTGAAGTCGACAATCTTCGCCTCCGTTCCAACTTGAAACACCTTGGGGACGTCAAACTCTTCAGAGAGTTTCGCTTCGTCTCCCTCGCGGATCAAAACAACCCCAAAGCCCGTGCTGTCCCGCATACAGCTGCGTACGAGATCAAGGTAGCGCGGTTCGAAGATCCGCAACGGCAACTGGCCGCCGGGGAACAACACGGTGCGAAGGGGGAACAGCGGAAGGTCGACAAGTTCGGCCATGCGGGCAGCCTATCACCCCACCTGCACCGCCGCGTTAAGGTGAGGGTTGGTCGCCGCCGCGTTTTTGAAGTACGGCCGGTCGCCGCCGCCTTTTCGAAGCGCCGGCCGGTCGCCGCCGCCTTTTCGAAGCGCCGGCCGGTCGCCGCCGGCGGGGCAGCCACGTACACTTCAACTATGGATTGGCTGCAGGTCATAGTGCTCGCCATCGTGCAGGGGCTAACCGAGTTTCTGCCGATCTCAAGCTCCGCTCATTTAATCCTACCGGCACAGTTGTTCGGATGGCCGGATCAGGGACTGACCTTCGACGTTGCCGTCCATTTCGGCACTCTGGGCGCTGTGTTGGTCTACTTCGCCCGCGATCTCGGCCGATTCGCGACCGGTGGCGTTGCCGTTTTAACCGAGCGGCGTTGGAACGAAGACGCGGATCTTGCCCTGAAAGTCGTCATCGCCACGCTGCCCGCCGTGGTGCTGGGGCTCCTGTTCAAGGACCTGATTGAAGCTGAAGCACGTTCGATTGCTGTGATCGCGACGACCACACTGGTGTTCGGTATTCTGCTTTGGATCGCAGACCGCAACCCCGGCACGACGGCAGTCGTGAGCTGGCCAGCCGCGATCGGCATCGGATTAGCCCAGGCGCTTGCGCTGGTTCCCGGGACCTCTCGATCCGGCGTGACCATCACCGCTGGCCTGCTGCTTGGCCTGGCGCGCACCCCAGCCGCACAGTTTTCGTTTCTGCTCGCAATCCCGACGATTGCCGGCGGTGCGCTACTGCTAACGCTGGATGTCCTCGAACGCGGGAGTGACCTTGGCTACGACCGCTTGATCGCCGGCGTGGGCTTGTCGTTTCTGACCGCCTACCTTGCTATCCACACGTTCATGCGCTTAATCGAACGCACCGGCATGTTTCCGTACGTGGTCTACCGCCTGTTCCTGGCGGGAGCGCTGTTCGGGATTCTGCTTATGGGCGCCTAAAACGGGGGTTAGCCCAGGACTCGAACGAGGATCTAGAACGGGATGTCGTCGTCGAAATCGTCGTCGCTGACCGGGGCCGGACCTGCACCGCCGGCCGCCGCCGGGGCACGATTGGACGGCTGTTGCGCCTGTCCACCGGCCTGGGCACCGTAGGAATCAACCGGCGGTCCACCGTAGCTGTCGCCACCGCCCTGCATACCGCGGGAATCGAGCATCTGTAGCTCCCGCGCCATCACCTCGGTCCGATAGCGTTTCTGACCGTCCTGTTCCCAGCTACTCGTGCGCAGGCTGCCCTCGATGTACACCTTGGAGCCTTTTTTCAGGTACTCGCCCGCGATTTCTGCAAGCCGCGCGAAGCACACCACGTTGTGCCACTCGGTGCGTTCCTGCATCTCCCCAGACCCTTTGTCACGCCAGCTTTCACTGGTTGCAACGCTGAAGTTAGTCACGGCGCTGCCGCCCTGGGAGTAGCGGGTTTCCGGATCTCGGCCGAGGTTGCCGATGAGAATGACTTTGTTGATGCCGCGCGCCATGGCTCATCTTCCTGTAACGCTGAGCCCGGCAGTCTAGCGCATCAAACCTGACGGAAACACGGCACTTCGCTGCGACCACCGTCAGGCTATTGCCCGGAAATCTGCGAGCCTCTATGTTCGCGGGTTCCCTTCGTTCAGCCGGCCGGAACACGCGCTTGGATACCATCGCCGTCCGTGGGGCCCGTACCCACAATCTGAAAAACATCGACCTCGACCTGCCGCGGGACAAGCTGGTCGTGATCACGGGCCTGTCGGGCTCGGGCAAGTCCTCGCTGGCCTTCGACACGCTCTACGCCGAAGGCCAGCGGCGCTACGTGGAATCGCTCTCCGCCTACGCGCGACAGTTCCTGTCGATGATGGAAAAACCCGACGTCGACACCATCGAGGGGCTGTCACCGGCGATCTCCATTGAGCAGAAATCGACCTCCCACAACCCCCGGTCGACGGTCGGCACGATTACGGAAATCTACGACTACCTACGGCTGCTGTACGCCCGGGTTGGCGAGCCTCGGTGCCCGGAGCACGGCGAACCGCTGGAAGCGCAAACGGTCAGCCAGATGGTCGACCAGGTTCTGGCGTTGCCAGAAGGCCAGCGGATTATGGTGCTCGCGCCGATCATTCGCGATCGCAAAGGCGAGCACCTGCACGTCTTCAAAGAGCTCACCGCCGGCGGCTTCATTCGCGCCCGCATTGATGGACTGGTGGTCGATCTCGACATACCTCCGGAACTCGATAAGAAAAAGAAACACACCATCGAAGCGGTGGTTGACCGGGTGCGAGTCAAAGCCGACATGCAGCAGCGCCTCGCCGAGTCCATCGAAACAGCGCTCGATCTCGCTGACGGAATCGTCGCGATCCAGAATATGGATGACGAATCCGCCGCACCGCTGATGTTTTCCGCGCGCTTCGCCTGCCCGGTGTGTGGCTACAGCTTGAGCGAGCTCGAGCCGCGCATGTTTTCCTTCAACAATCCGGCCGGAGCGTGCGAGGAGTGCGATGGTCTCGGTGTGAAGAGCTACTTCGATCCCGCACTGGTTGTGCAGGACGAAGAGCTGAATCTTGCCGAAGGCGCCATCCGCGGCTGGGACCGAAGCAACGTGTACTACTTCCACATGCTGTCGTCGATCGCGGATCACTACGGCTTCGATGTTGAAACGCCGTTTAAGAAACTCAAGAAGAAACACAAGGATGCAATCCTCTACGGTAGCGGTCGCGAGCGTATCGATTTCAGCTACGTCAATGATCGCGGCGACATCATTCACCGCACGCACAAGTTCGAAGGCGTCATTCCGAACATGGAGCGCCGCTACCACGAGACAGACTCAACGCTCGTTCGTGAGAAGCTGCAGAACTTTCTGCGGGTTGCCGAGTGTCCTGCCTGCGGCGGCACTCGACTGAAGGAGGCATCGCGTCATGTCTTCATCAACGAACGGAACCTGCCGAGCATCACAAATGGCTCGATCGAAACCTCCCTCGACTACTTCAACAAGCTAAAGCTCCGCGGCAAACGCGGCACCATCGCGGCAAAAATCGTCAAAGAAATCAAAGCGCGGCTGCAGTTCCTGGTCGATGTCGGGTTGAACTATCTGACGCTAGATCGAAGCGCCGATACGCTGTCTGGGGGCGAAGCGCAGCGAATCCGGCTGGCCAGCCAGATCGGTGCCGGGCTCGTCGGCGTGATGTACATCCTCGACGAACCCAGCATCGGTTTACACCAGCGCGACAACGAGCGGCTTCTAAAGACGCTGACGCACCTGCGCGACCTCGGCAACACCGTGCTGGTCGTGGAACACGACGAGGATGCAATTCGGGCAGCCGATTATCTTATCGACATCGGCCCCGGTGCCGGGGTTCACGGCGGCGAGGTCATCGCCGCAGGCTCACTGAAATCCGTACTCTCGTGCAAGAACTCGCTCACTGGCCAGTACCTGTCGGGCAGGAAAGCCATCGAGGTGCCGTCGAAACGCACGGCAGCGGATCCAAACAAGCAACTGACGCTGGTGAACGCGAGCGGCAACAACCTGCGGGACGTCAGTGTCTCTATTCCTTGTGGTCTGCTGACCTGCATTACCGGGGTGTCCGGCTCTGGAAAATCCACGCTTATCAATCACACGCTCTATCCAGTCGCCGCCACGGCGCTGAACAAGGCCTCGACACTGACCGCACAACCCCACGAGGTGCTCGAAGGACTCGAGCATCTCGACAAGGTCGTGGACATCGATCAAAGCCCCATCGGCCGAACCCCGCGCTCGAACCCAGCGACCTATACTGGTTTGTTCACACCGATCCGTGAGCTGTTCGCACAAACCCAGGAAGCGCGTACCCGTGGCTACCAGCCCGGGCGGTTCAGCTTCAACGTAAAGGGCGGCCGCTGCGAAGCCTGCCAAGGCGACGGCGTAATCAAAGTCGAGATGCACTTCCTGCCCGACATCTACGTGCCCTGCGATGTGTGCAAGGGGCAGCGCTACAACCGCGAAACGTTGGATGTGCGCTACAAGGGCAAGAACATCCACGAAGTGCTGGAGATGACCGTGGAGGAGGCCCGGGAGTTCTTCGACGCCGTCCCGGTGCTCGCCCGTAAGCTGCAAACGCTCATGGACGTAGGCTTGAGCTACATCCGCCTAGGACAGAGTGCGACGACGCTGTCCGGTGGTGAAGCGCAGCGAGTTAAACTTTCTCGCGAACTCTCCAAGCGCGATACCGGTCAAACGCTCTACATCCTCGACGAACCAACTACCGGACTTCACTTTCACGACATCGCGCAGTTACTCGACGTCCTCCATCGGCTCCGCGATCAGGGCAACACGGTTGTCGTCATCGAGCACAACCTGGATGTCATCAAAACGGCGGACTGGATTATCGACCTGGGCCCGGAAGGTGGATCCGGAGGCGGCAAGGTCGTTGCCGAAGGCACGCCGGAAGCTGTCGCGAAGAAACGAGGCTCGCATACGGGTCGGTTTCTAAAGCCTTTGCTCAGCGAATGACAGCGCCTGACAACGCCTGAAAACGCCTGAAAACGCCTGACAGAGACGTTCAAACGACCCGCATCCCATTCGGCGGGTGCGAGCTCAAGTTCAATCCAAACGGCATGCTTCAAAACGATGCGTAGGGGCACCCGAGAGCCATGACAGACCAGACTGGGTACTTCAGCGCCAACCGCGCCAACTGGAACGACCGCGCAGTGGTGCATGCCCGCTCCGAGATGTACGCTCTGGAGCGCTTCCACGCGGATCCAGCGCACCTGAGCGACGTGGTTCGCTTTGACCGGCAAGCGCTCGGTGACCTAACCGGCGAGCGTGCGGTTCATCTGCAGTGCCACATCGGTTCCGACACTCTTTCCCTCGCGCGGCTAGGTGCCAACGTCTGCGGCGTTGACCAGTCCGAAGCCTCGCTGGCCGTAGCCCGGGAGCTCTTCGTCGCTACTGAGACCGAAGGGGCGTTCTTCGAAGCCAACGTCTACGACGCACGCGACGTGTTAACCGGTACGTTCGATCTCGTGTACTCCGGCGTCGGCGCGCTGAACTGGCTACCGAGCATCAGCCGCTGGGCGACGACCGTTGCGTCCCTTCTACGGCCTGGCGGACGGCTGTTCCTGCGTGAGGGGCACCCGATGCTGTGGGCACTGGGCGATACCACCGACGGCTCGCTGGTGGTCGAGTACCCGTACTTTGAAACCGCCGACCCGCTGGTCTTCGACGAAGAGGAAACCTACACGGGGCCCGGTAAGGTGCTCACGCATACGCGAACCTACGAATGGAATCACGGCTTGGCGGAAATCGTGACCGCCGTGATGCAAGTCGGGCTTACGCTTGAGACGCTGGTGGAGCACGACGGCTGCGAGTGGCAGGCACTCCCACACATGACGCTCGAAGGAACCCAGTACAAGCTGCCTCCCGAGCAGCGCGCGCTCGTGCCGCTCATGTACACACTCACGGCGAAAAAGAACGCGGCCTGAGCGAACCCGCCGGCCGCTGGGCGGGTGTCAGTTGCCGAGCAGCAGCTTGACCCGAGACGCCTGAGCGGCAACCTGCCCGACCGGCGCCGGGGTGGACGCGGCGAGGGGGCCACCTTCCGGCCACAGCGCGAGCATTTCATCCAACCGCTCAATGATCAGAGGCTTATCTTCGAGCGTAATGCCCTCGGCCAGCTTTCGAGCCACTACGGTAAAACCGTAGGCATCCTGATACTCACCGGGATCGGTGACTGCCCCGTCTTCAACACCCACGTCGTACTCCTCGTACGCGAGATCGAGGAGATAGACCATGGTGTCCACTGTATCCGTGTCGGTAGCACCGATTACCTCATAGAGATTGCGTTCTGCTCGATCAAGGAGCGCCGTTGTTTCATCTGCTGAGATGCCCGCGCTCAGCGCTCCGGAGACCTGCTCAAACAGCTCCGTATCGAGCCCCAGCGCAGCTAACCCAGCGCGCTCGGCCTCATGCGTCTCAGAAATTGGATGTTGCAAATGTGGGGCAGCCTGCTCCGGTGCATCAGCCCGGTACAGCGCCAGACCCGCCTCGACATGCCCAGCCATGAACGCCGCGCGATAGCCTGGCTGTAGGTCTTCCATGGCAGCTATTCCTTCGCCGCCTTCGCCCTCGCCTTCACCGCCCTCGCCGCCTTCGCCGCCTTCGCCTTCACCGCCTTCACCAGCCTCACCAACCAATGCAGACGCCGTTTGTGCAGCCTCACCGGTTTCACCGACACCGTCGCCGACGTCCCCAGCTTCACCCTCGCCTTCAGCACAACCACTCAGTGCCGTCACAACCAACGCGGTACTAAAGCCTAGGCCGGTCCAACGCTTGATTCGAGTCTGCATACCATCTGGTCCTTGTCGTATCTGTCTGATCAACGTGGCCCGCACGCCGCCATGCGCGCAGCGAGTCATATGACTATCATTCGCGTTTAGTGTACGGGAACCAGTCCGGCAGGCCAGCCCAATGTTGATTCGAATTGCTGACGTATTAAGCGAGGATACGCTGGGCGTGCTGACCGACCAGCTGAAGGCGCTGAAGTGGGAAGACGGCGCCCGTACCGCCGGTTCGCTCGCACGAGCCGTTAAGAAAAACGAGCAGGCAAAACTCAAGGCTGGCGTCGGTCGCCAGCTGCAACAGACGCTCCTCACCGCCATAAGAAAGAATGCCGTCGTTCAAGCCGCCGCCCAGCCGGCTCGCTTCTCGGACCCAATGATCAGCCGCACCAGCGTCGGCGGTGGCTACGGTCCGCACATCGACAACGCCCTCATGGGTACCGGGGCAGCGCGGATGCGCAGCGACCTGTCGTACACCCTGGCGTTGAACGCTCCACGCGACTACAAAGGGGGAGCCCTTGAAATTGAAAGCGCAGGGATGGTTCAGGCGCTGCACCTTGAACCCGGGGAATTGGTCGTTTACCCATCGACGTCGATCCATCAGATCACGCCGGTCAGTGCCGGTGAGCGGATCGTGTGTGTCGGATGGATCCAAAGCAAGTTGCAGGATCCAGCGGTGCGGGAAATCCTCTTCGATCTGGAGAACCTGCGGGCCAGCCTAAAAGCCACCCACGATCCTCAATCGCCGGAACTTCTGACGGTCACGAAGGCCATTTCCAACCTGCTGCGCCGCTTCGGCAGTCCCTGACCGGCGAAAACACCCGGACCATCGCCTGCACCAGCGCCGTCTCCTTGGCCTGCTCTTTGACCTGCTTCGCGGCTTACAAGCTCCTCATGTTTCGCCTGTGGCCCGGCATCTACTCTTTGTCAATCAACTTTCGGAGTTTCGCTCATGGCCACCCAGTCCTTTGTCCGCTTCTGCCTAAGGGTGTGTGCCCTGTGCTCGCTCACGGCTCCGGCCTTCGCGACGCCCGTAGACCCGACGTACCGATTCAGTTGGACCGGCGCAAGCGGCTACTCGCTCGCCGGTTCGTTTTCTTTCGACGCCGCCGCTCAGGGGTCCGTCATCCAAGTTGGCAACCCGGCGTTTACCTTCCCCGTGCCTAGAGAAGGTGCCGGCCCCGTAAGCCCCCTCACATCGCTCACCGTGAGCTTCTTTGATCCCGACAGTACGCCGCTGTTGAGCTATGACACGGTAGCGAATGGAATCAGCGATTCGGTGTTCTTTGCGTTTCAGTTCGACACCGTCACTGAAGAGGTCGTGCTCGACTCGTATTTCAATATCGGCGGCGGAGAGATCATCGCCGGAGTCCAGTTCTTTACCGGTACGAACGGACAGAGCCTCTCGCTGTTCCAACACACCGTCAGCACGGGAGACGGGTCACCAATCGTTCTTGATTCGACGTCCGTTCCTGGCGTGCCCATGGGCGATTCCATCGTAACGGTCGAACGGATGACAACGGCTGTCCACGAGCCTGAGACGTTCGCATTGCTCGCACTTCCGCTAATGCTCCTCGCGACGCGTCGGCGGACGCGTCCTTACGCCTCCTTACGCCTCCTTACGCCAAGGGAGCGGCACGACGCGCCACACGCTGACTTGACACAACGAAGCGCGACACACGGATCGGTGTGCGCTTGAACGCTAGGCCAGGGTTAACCAGCTATAGGCGGTGAGCCAGACGACTGCGTAGAGCGTTAGCACCTTGATGCGCGTAAGGCGGTTGGAGGGCCCCTGCCTGTCTTCACTTTCTTCAGTTTGGGGTTGCGGAACCCGCAACCACTGAACCGCAAGGAAGGCGACCAGCAGCCCGAAAACACCCGTTGCAAAGAACGCGAGCTGAATCAGAACTGCTGCCGGATCTCCCCAAGCGCGCGCCGCGCCCACGATGGGGAAAAAGGAGGCCGGCGCCCATAGACAAAACAACAGTGTAGCGACACTCCATAAAATTATCGTTTGGAACTCATCACGCCAGTTCGGCGGTGTAGCTTGCATTACGACGAACCTTACAAAGTGCTGTGTGTGAAAGATTAGAGCTAGGCCAGTGACTCGAATGTGATCCATTGCAGTAACAAGCCTCGGAACACCCTAGGACCCACAACCTCGGGCTTTACCGCTGTTTGACAGATTCTCCTGAGATCGCAAGTCGGCTACTGTCGTGCAATCTCCCAGAGGCTGCGATCACCATGCGTCTACACCTTTCCACCTGGCAGGAAGTCGAGACATACCTCGAGCAGAGTACGGCGATCCTGATTCCTATAGGATCCACCGAACAGAACGGACCCACTGGACTAATCGGCACCGACGCGCTGTGCCCGGAAATCGTTGGCAACCTGGTGGCTGCGGAAGCGGGTATCCTCATGGGGCCGACTTTCAACGTCGGCGTTGCCCAACACCACATGGCGTTTCCCGGTTCCATGACGCTGCGACCATCGACGTTCATCGCTACGATGGTGGACTGGGCGGACTCGCTCACACGGCACGGCTTCACACACATTTATTGGCTGAACGGCCACGGCGGCAACGTCGCAACCATCAACGCCGGCTTTGCAGAGATCTACGCCAGCCGCTCGCTTGCCGCAGGCCGCGGCAATCCGCCGGTCCGATGCCGGCTAAGGAACTGGTGGGACGGCAAAGAGACCTTCGCGAAATGCAAGGCGCTGTACGGCAAGGCCCACGGTGCCCACGCGACGCCATCGGAAGTTGCCGTGACTCAGTACGCCTATCCGAAACACATCAAATCCGCACCACTCGCTCCAGAGATCGCGCCAACGGGGCCCTTTACCGACGCGCAAGACTACCGGAACCGATTTCCGGACGGTCGAATCGGGTCCAATCCGGCACTCGCCACACCAGAGGCGGGAGAAACGATCGCGCAGCTCGCGGCGAAAGAGGTCATTGCAGACTTCAGAGCATTCGAACGAATGGCCCTTACCACCGCTGACTGACAGTGCGCTCCGCAATCTTGAGGCACAAAAAAGCCGGGGCCTGCCCCGGCTTCCGTCCATCGGTGAAGGATCGATGCGCGATCTACGAGGGCTCGACTCAATCCTCTTCGGCATCTATTTCCGTATCGTCCAGCTCATCGTCTTCCTCGACGCGGGGACGATCAACGAGTTCGATGTACGCCATGGGCGCTGCGTCGCCGGCACGGAATCCGCACTTGAGGATACGCGTATAGCCACCAGGACGTTCCTGATAGCGCGGACCCAACTCCGAGAACAGCTTTCCAACCGCCGCCTTATTGCGCGTCCGGGAGAAAGCGAGCCGACGATTTGCGACCGAGTCTTCCTTCGCAAGGGTAATGAGCGGCTCCGCAACCCGGCGAAGTTCTTTCGCCTTCGGCAGCGTGGTCTTGATCACCTCATGCTCAATCAACGACGCAGCCATATTCCGGAACATGGCGTGCCGATGAGAACTGTTGCGGTTCAGCTGTCGTCCGCTTTTACGATGTCGCATGCCTGCTTCCTAACTCGTTGGGCGCCTGATAAATCTCAAGCGACTTTGTGATCACCCCGGAGGCTCGCCGGAGGCCAGTTCTCAAGCCGCATGCCGAGCGACAGACCACGGGAGGCGAGGACGTCCTTGATTTCCGTCAGGGACTTCTTGCCGAGGTTCGGTGTCTTCAACAGCTCGACTTCCGTGCGCTGAATGAGGTCCCCGATGTAGTAGATGTTTTCTGCCTTGAGACAGTTTGCGGACCGGACCGTCAGCTCGAGATCGTCAACCGGGCGCGTAAGGATCGGATCGATTTCCGGCTCATCACCGCCGGGCTCGTCCTGGATCTCGGTCTGGATGTCGACGAACACCGACAGCTGCTGCTGGAGAATGGTCGCTGCCCGCTTGATCGCCTCTTCCGGATCAATCGTACCGTTCGTTTCGAGATCGAGGATCAGCTTGTCTAAGTCGGTACGCTGTTCCACCCGCGCACTCTCGACACTGTAGGCTACGCGACGCATCGGGCTGTAGGTCGCATCCAAGCGAAGTACGCCGATCGGCCGGCTTTCCTCTTCTTCCTGTAGGCTGTCGACGGGTACGTAGCCCCGCCCGCGGGTAACCCGGGCTTCCATACGAATCGCGCCGTTGTCATTAAGGGTGCAGATCACGTGGTCCGGATTGGCTATGGCAACGTCCTGGCTGAGCTTGAAATCACCCGCCGTTACTTCACCTGATCCTTCTTTCGTCAGCGAGATTACGGCTTCGTCTGAGGTGCCCTCGAGCGCAATCGCGATACCCTTGAGGTTCAAAAGGATATCGAGCACATCCTCCTGGACACCTTCAACGGTGCTGTACTCATGCAGCACGCCGTCGATCTGAACTTCCGTGATCGCGCAACCCGGCATGGAAGAAAGCAGAATACGACGCAGCGTGTTGCCGAGCGTGTGGCCGAAGCCCCGCTCTAACGGCTCAAGCGTGACCTTCGCTCGGGTCGCGCTGCTCATCTGAATATCGATGTTTCGCGGCGTCAGAAACTCGGCTGCCGGTTGACTCATAAGATTCTCCTGAATCGTTAATTACTTGGAGTAGAGTTCGACGATGAGGTTTTCGTTGATCTCAGATGGCAGCTCGCTGCGATCGGGATGACGCTTGAACACGCCTTCCATCTTTGTCGCATCCACGTCTACCCACTCCACCGACGCACGCTGCGCCGCTAGCTGCAGTGCCGACTGCACGCGCAGCTGCTTCTTCGCCGCTTCGGTAACCGCAACGACGTCTTCAGGCTGTACCTGATAGGAGGCGATGTTGACCTTAACGCCGTTCACCAAGATGGCTTTATGGCTTACAAGCTGTCGCGCCTCGTTCCGCGTCGAGCCATAGCCCATGCGGTAGACAACGTTATCCAGACGACCCTCGAGCAACCGCAGCAGGTTTTCACCTGTAGCGCCCTTTTGACGGTCCGCCTTCTTGTAGTAGTTTCGAAACTGCTTTTCGAGCACACCATAGATGCGCCGCACCTTCTGCTTCTCGCGAAGCTGCAGTGCGTAATCCGACGCCCTGCCGCGGCGCGCACCGTGCTGCCCCGGCGGCTGTTCAAACTTGCACTTCGAATCGATCGGGCGAACACCGCTCTTGTGAAAGAGGTCGGTGCCCTCCCGTCGGGCCAGCTTCAGCTTGGGTCCAAGATATCGTGCCATTAGTACTGGTACTCCTTACACCCGGCGGCGCTTTGGCGGCCGACAGCCGTTGTGCGGGATCGGCGTTACATCGGAGATGCTGTTGATTTTCAGGCCTGCGGCATTCAGTGCACGCACGGCGGACTCGCGGCCCGGCCCCGGGCCTTTGACGAACACATCAACACTCTTCATGCCGTACTCAAGGGCTGTCTGGCAGGCACGTTCGGAAGCGACCTGCGCTGCGAACGGCGTGCTTTTGCGCGACCCACGAAAGCCCGAGCCACCAGCGGTGGCCCAGCAGAGCGCATTCCCCTGCCGATCGGTGATCGTTACGATCGTGTTGTTGAAGGAGGCGTGGATGTGCGCCTGACCGTCCGTGACAACCCGCTTAATCTTTTTCTTTTCTGCCATTACGTATGTTCTGCGCTTAGTTGCGGAAGGAATTACTTCCGAATCGGCCGACGCGGGCCTTTACGTGTGCGTGCGTTCGTTTTCGTTCGCTGGCCATGAACCGGCAAAGAACGGCGGTGACGCATACCGCGATAACAACCGAGATCCATCAACCGCTTGATGCTCATTGATACTTCGCGTCGCAGGTCGCCCTCAACGGTCAGCTTGCCGACCTCGTTACGAAGCGCATCGAGATCCGCTTCAGAAAGTTCCCGAACTTTGCTCACCGGGTCGACACCCGCGGCCTCACACAGCTTCAGTGCGGTTGTGCTGCCGACGCCATAGATGTAGGTGAGTGAAATGCGTGCCTGCTTATTGTCGGGGACGTTAATCCCTGCGATACGTGCCATCGATCAACCCTGTCGCTGCTTATGACGAGGCTCGGCCGCGCAGATAACGCGCACGACGCCCTTTCGCTTAACGATCTTGCACTGGCGGCAGATCTTCTTGACGGATGCTCTGACTTTCATCTTCCGTTCCTGTCTCCAATTACCTGCCCCTGCAGAGGGCAGCCAGCGGAACGGCGTCAGCGACGCCGATACCCCTGCAAATTCGATTTCTCCATGAGCTTGGCGTACTGGCTGGACATAAGATGCGCCTGCACCTGGGACATAAAGTCCATTGCCACTACAACGACGATGAGGATCGCAGTACCGCCGAGCTGATAGGTAATGTTGAACGCAACGACCATGAACTCGGGCAACAGGCACACGAGGGTCAGGTACAGCGCCCCGAACACCGTCAACCGCGTCAGCACGTCATCGAGGTACTTGGCCGTCTGCTGACCCGGTCGAATACCCGGCACGAAGGCGCCTTGGCGCTTCAGATTGTCCGCAATGTCCTTCGAGTCGAACTGCAACGCCGTGTAAAAGAAGCAAAAGAACACGATGCCTGCAGCAAACAGCAGAATGTAGAGCGGCTGGCCCGGCGACAGCACCAGCGCGATCTCCTGCAACCATCCGAACCCTTCAGCAGAACCGAACCACTGGGCGATGGACGCCGGCGCGAGAAGCAAGCTCGACGCGAAGATCGCCGGAATAACACCAGACATATTGATCTTCAGTGGCAGATGCGTGGACTGCCCCTGCACCATGCGCCGTCCCTGCTGCTTCTTTGCATAGTTCACCGTAATACGGCGCTGACCGCGCTCGATGTAGACGATGAAGGCGATCAGTCCAACGGCAACGGCGGCGATGACCAGCAGCGCGATGATATTGATATCGCCCTGGCGAGCGGCTTCGAAGGACTGCCCGATAGCCGCCGGGAAGCCGGAGACGATGCCGACAAAGATGAGCAGCGAGATACCGTTGCCAACCCCGCGTTCTGTGATCTGCTCACCGAGCCACATAGCAAAACAGGCGCCGGTCACGAGAGTCACCGTAGCCACGAAGTAAAAGATCGAGCCCGGATCGAATGCCAGACCCTGGTTGGCCAGCGTCACCGAAAGCGACATGCCCTGGATGAGTGCCAGTAGCACCGTCCCGTAGCGCGTGTATTGGGTGATTTTGCGGCGACCCGCTTCGCCTTCCTTACGTAGCTGCTGCATGCGCGGGTCCATGACCGACAGCAGATTCATAATAATCGATGAGGTGATGTACGGCATGACACCCAGGGCGAGAATGCTCATGCGCTCCAGCGCACCCCCGGAGAACATGTTGAACAGATCGAGGATTCCGCCCTGGTTCTGCTCGAACAGCGCCCGGAGCTGTTCTGGGTTGATGCCCGGCAAGGGGATATGCGTGCCGACACGGAACACGAGCAGCGCGAACAGCACAAACAGCAGCCGGTTGCGGAGCTCTGCGAGCCCCGCCTGCATGCCTGCAAGTTGTCCTGCGTTCGTTGCCATCTAAAACTTTCTCTGCTGTCTCTCTGTGGGTGAGCGCCGGAGCCGACGGCTCAGCCCTCTTCCCCTGCGGTTTCAACGGTGCCACCGGCGGCTTCGATCGCGGCCTTGGCACCCTTGGTTACTTTGATGCCCTTCACCGTAACCGCGCGCTCGATGGTGCCGGAGAGCATGATCCGAGCACGCTGTACGTTCCGGTTCAGAACGTTTGCGGCGATCAGGCTTTCTAAGGTGATCTCGGTACCATCTACTTTGGCCAGCTCCGAGAGCCGCACTTCCTGGGTCGTCAGGCCAACGCGCGAGCGGAAACCAAATTTAGGCAATCGCATCTGCAGTGGCAGCTGGCCACCCTCGAAACCGCGCCGGACTTTGCCGCCGGAACGCGCCTTCTGGCCCTTCTGTCCGCGCGCTGAGGTCTTTCCCCAGCCGGAACCGGGTCCGCGACCCACTCGTCGTGCGCCTCGGCGGCTGCCCGCACCGGGCTTCATGTCATTGAAACGAAGGCTCATCAGTCGACCACCTTAACCATGTAATTGACGCGGTTGATCATGCCGCGCGTTGAGGGCGTATCTTCCACCTCGACCGTGTGCCCAATCCGGCGGAGCCCAAGACCAGCAACGCAGGCCTTGTGGCTCTTCAACCGTCCTGCCGTGCTCTTCGTCAGACTGACCCGGATCATCTTTTTGCTGCTTGAATCACTCATGCTGCCGTACCGCTGCGTTCGTTACCGTCCTGCGCAAAAGCGCTAGCGCCTCCTCGGGTTAGCCCGAGACGGCCTTTAGTTCTTCTTCCGTCAGGCCTCGCTTCGCCGCGACCATGGCCGGCGAACGCATATTCGCCAGCGCCTTGTGGGTGGCCTGAACGACATTGACCGGATTGGTTGAGCCATAACACTTGGCAAGCACGTTATGAACACCGGCCGCTTCAAGCACAGCGCGCATGGCGCCCCCGGCAATGACGCCCGTACCGTCGGACGCGGGCTGCATGTACACCTTCGACGCACCGTGGCGCGCCGTAATCGGATACCACACCGTCCCGCTGTTGAGCTCAATATCGATCATATTGCGTCGAGCAGACTCCATAGCCTTTTGAATCGCCGTAGGGACCTCGCGCGCTTTGCCGCGACCAAAGCCAACTCGACCAGCGCCGTCTCCAACAACTGTCAGTGCGGTAAACGCAAAGATGCGTCCGCCTTTGACCACCTTAGCGACGCGATTGACCTGAACGAGCTTCTCAATCAAGCCTTCTTCGCGAATCTCTTCCGTATAGGCCATGCGTTAGAACTCCAGCCCTGCGTTACGTGCCGCATCAGCAAGCGCTTTGATGCGACCGTGATACTTGAATCCGGAGCGATCAAAAGCGACCCGGGACAATCCCTTCTCTTTCGCTCGCTCAGCGATGCGCTCGCCCACTTTTTCGGCTGCGGTGACGTTACCGGTCGAACCGGAGCGCAGATCGGCCTCCAAGGTCGAAGCCGCCGCGAGAACGCGATCCCCTTCGGCTGAAATCACCTGGGCATAGATATGACGTGGCGTCCGATGGACAGCCAGGCGCACCGCGCCCTGTTCGCGCATACGGCGCCGAATTCGCTTCGCCCGACGCAGCCGAGCTGTTTTCTTGTCGCTCATCGCTTATTTCTTCTTCTTGGATTCCTTTCTACGCACGTACTCATCGGCGTAGCGGACCCCTTTACCTTTATACGGTTCCGGCGGTCGGAACGCGCGAAGCTCCGCGCAGACCTGACCGATTCGCTGTTTGTCGACACCGGTAACGACGATCTCCGTCTGGCTTGGCGTCGCAACATCGACGCCATCCGGCATCGTGTATTCGATGGGGTGCGAGAAGCCGAGTTGCATCGTCAGCTTTTTGCCCTGGGCCTGGGCCCGATAACCGACCCCCTGCAGCAGCAGCTTTCGCTCAAAGCCCTCAGACACACCGTGAACCATGTTGTTCACCAGCGCTCTCGTCGTGCCCGCGAGGGCAACGGCTTGCTGACTTTTAGCCTTCGCGGCAAACGTCAGCTGCCCGCCCTCTTCGGCGACCGACACATCGTCGTGCACCGTAAACTCCATGGCACCTTTGCCGCCTTTGACCTTCACGGCCTGGCCGCTGAGATTGACCTCAACGCCCTTGGGAATGGCAACCGGCGCGTTTGCTACCCGTGACATCAGACTCTCCTGTTAGAAGACCGTGCAGAGCACTTCGCCGCCAACGCCTTCAGCGCGGGCCTGGCGGTCGGTCATAACACCGCGATTCGTACTCACGATAGCGACGCCGAGCCCGCCCCGGACGTCCGGCAGATCGCCTTTACCCGCATAGCTGCGCAGCCCGGGCCGACTGATTCGCTCAAGCTCCTCGATGACCGGCTTACCGTTGTGATACTTGAGTTCTATCCACAGCACCGGTTGTGCGTCGCCGCTTACCCGGTACTCACCGACATAACCTTCCGAGCGCAGCACCTTGCAGATGTTGACCTTGGCTGTCGAAGACGGCATCTCGACCGCCTCATGACGCGCCATCTGCGCGTTTCGAATGCGGGTGAGCATGTCGGCAATGGGATCCTGCATCGTCATGATTTCTACCTTCTGCTCTTACCAGCTCGCCTTCACGAGACCGGGTACGTCCCCGCGCATGGCTGCTTCTCGCAGCTTGTTACGCGCCAGGCCAAACTTGCGATACACGCCATGAGGACGGCCGGTCAGGCCGCAGCGTCGCTGCTTGCGGACGGGCGATGCGTTCCGCGGCAGCTTTTGGAGCTGCTGCTGCGCTTCCCACCGCTCTTCGTCGCTGGTTTCACGATTGTTGATGACGGCCTTCAGCTGCGTTCGCTTGGCCGCAAACTTAGCCGCCGTCTTCGCGCGCTTCTTCTCGCGCTCGACCATTGAAACCTTTGCCATGCTTTCCCTACCTGATTCGTTTTCGTTCAGCCGCGGAACGGAAAATTGAACGCCTTCAACAGCGCCAAGCCCTGCTCATTGGTCTTAGCCGAAGTCGTGATCGTGACGTTGAGACCACGAATTTTGTCAATCTTGTCGTAATCGATTTCCGGGAAGACGATCTGCTCGGTCAGCCCCATGGAATAGTTGCCGCGGCCGTCAAAGGCTTTCGGATTCAGGCCTCGGAAGTCGCGGACACGCGGGATCGCGATACCAACCAAACGCTCAAGAAACTCATACATACGTGCGCGGCGCAGCGTTACCTTGCAGCCGATGGGCCAGCCGGTGCGGATCTTGAACCCGGCTTCAGACTTTCGGGCGTTGGTCACGATCGGCTTCTGTCCGGCTATCTTGATGAGATCGGCTACTGCTGCGTCCATTACCTTTTTGTCTGAGGCAGCCTCTCCCACACCCATATTGAGCGTAATTTTTTCGAGACGCGGCACTTCCATGACGTTGTCGAGACTCAGGTCCGCCTTCAGCTTCGGTACGATCTCGGTCTTATAGTGCTTATGAAGATCAGTCATTTCGTAGGCCTCAGTTGTCCAGCCGGCTACCGTCGGACTTGAATACCCGATACTTCTCGTCACCGTCGATCTTGAAACCGACGCGGTTCGCCTTACCTGCCGTGTCGTTCCAGATCGCAACGTTCGATGCCTGGATCGGCGCTTCTTGCTCGACGATGCCGCCCTGCTTTCCAAGATTCGGATTCGGGCGTTCGTGCTTCTTCACCATGTTGACGCCGCTGACGAGCAGTCGGCCGTCCTGGAGAACGCGAAGCACCTCTCCCCGCTTGCCTTTGTCGCGACCGGTGATAACCACCACCTCGTCGTCTTTCTTAATCTTCAACATCGTCTGTATCCGCTATGCCTCGCGCCCGGCTCTTAAAGCACTTCTGGCGCGAGGGAAATAATGCGCATGAAATTTTCCGATCGAAGCTCGCGGGTTACCGGCCCGAAGATCCGTGTGCCGATTGGCTGGTTCTGCGGATTGAGCAAAACCGCTGCGTTCTGATCAAAACGAATGATCGAGCCGTCTGCGCGGCGGACGCCCTTGCGGGTCCGCACAACGACCGCGTTCATGACCTGCCCTTTCTTAACCCGACCTCGCGGAATCGCTTCTTTCACCGTGACCTTGATGATGTCGCCAATGCCGGCGTAACGACGATGCGATCCGCCCAGCACTTTGATGCACTGGACCTTTCGCGCGCCGCTGTTGTCGGCAATCTCCAACATGCTTTCGGTCTGAATCATTGCTTTGACTCTCTACGACTGGCTACTGCGGGTTTCCGTCGAGACGGCCGCGTTCAAATAATTTTGGCCCGCTCAACAATGCTGACGAGCTTCCAGGTCTTGGTCTTCGACATCGGCCGACACTCGGCAACGGTCACCGTGTCACCAACGCGGCAGCTGTTCTCTTCATCGTGCGCATGCAAACGACTTGAGCGACGAATGACCTTCCCGTACACCGGGTGCTGCACCTTACGTTCAACGAGAACGACAATGCTCTTATTCATCTTGTCGCTGACCACGGTCCCGCTGACGGTGCGCGCGCTGCTTTGGTCCTGTGCACTGTCAGTAGCTGAGCTTTCAGCCATGTCGCTTCTTCTCCGCGATGATCGTCTTAACCCGAGCGATGTCGCGGCGGGCCTCTTTTAACAGATGCGGCTGGCCAAGCTGGCCGCTCGCACGCTGCATGCGTAGTCCGAACTGCTCGCGACGCAGGCGCAGCAGTTCATCGTTGAGCTCATCGACGCTCTTGGCCTTCAGATCCGAAGCGTCCATCACATCGCCACCCGCTTAACAAACTCGGTTTCAAAGGGCAGCTTGGCTGCCGCCAGACGGAACGCTTCCCGCGCTACGTCCTCTCCGACACCTTCCATCTCGAACAGCACCTTGCCGGGCTGAATCTGAGCAACCCAGTACTCGACGGCGCCCTTACCCTTACCCTGGCGCACTTCGAGCGGCTTTTTGGTAATCGGCTTATCAGGAAACACCCGGATCCAGATTTTCCCGCCCCGCTTGATTCGACGCGTCATCGCGCGGCGACCGGCCTCGATCTGCCGTGCGGTGAGCCGACCCCGGCTTACTGCCTTGAGCCCGTACTCGCCGAAGCTGACTTTGCTGCCCCGAAGGGCAAGGCCTCGGTTGCGGCCTTTCTGCAGCTTGCGGAACTTGGTTCGCTTTGGCTGTAGCACCGTTTACCTCTTTCCTATCTTCTGTCGTGCGTCTTCGCGGTCGCGCTACGGTTTACGCAGCCGACGCGCCGGTCGGTGCCGCGGCGGGCTCCGCCTGACTGCCGATAATTTCGCCCTTGAAGATCCAAACCTTGATACCGAGAATCCCGTAGGTGGTCTTGGCCTCCCAGGTCGCGTAGTCGATATCTGCACGCAGCGTGTGCAGCGGCACACGTCCTTCGTGATACACCTCGGAACGCGCAATCTCGGCGCCACCCAGTCGACCGGCAACCCGCACTTTGATGCCTTCAGCGCCGAGCCGTGTGGCGTTCTGCATCACGCGACGCATGGCGCGACGAAACTGCACGCGACGTTCGAGTTGTTGCGCTACGTTCTGCGCGACCAGCAACGCGTCCAGCTCAGGCTTACGAATCTCTTCGATGTTGATGTGAACGGGCACACCCATCAGGCGAGAAACTTCCCCGCGCAGCCGCTCGACATCTTCACCCTTCTTACCGATGACAATGCCCGGGCGTGCGGTATGAATCGTCAGCCGAGCTGTCTGCGCCGGACGCTCGATGTCGATCCGACTGACCGACGCCTGCGACAGGCGCTTGCGCAGGAACTCGCGCACCTTGAGATCGCTGATCAGGTAGTCCGCGTATTGCTCTTTGTCCGCGTACCAGACCGATGTGTGATCTTTGACGATTCCCAGACGGATTCCGGTGGGATGTACTTTCTGACCCATAACTTACTCGTCCGAAACCGTGACCGTGATATGACTGGTGCGCTTGAAAATTCGGTCCGCACGGCCCTTCGCCCGCGGTCGAATACGCTTCATCGTCATTCCCTCGTTGACGAAGATGGTGCTGACTTTCAGCTCATCGACGTCCGCGCCTTCGTTGTTCTCTGCGTTCGCAATCGCACTTTCAACGACTTTGCGAACCAGCACAGCACCTTTGTTCTTGCTGAAGCTCAAGATGTCCAGAGCCTGGGCAACCGGCTTGCCGCGTACCTGGTCGGCAACCAACCGAGCCTTCTGCGGAGAAATCCGCAGGCGTCGCGCATGTGCACTTACTTCCATCACCGTCTCTCCCGTCAGCGCTTCGACTTCTTGTCAGCGGCATGACCGCGATAGGTGCGCGTCGGGGCGAACTCACCCAACTTGTGGCCCACCATGTCTTCGTTGATGAGCACCGGTACGTGCTGCCGTCCGTTGTGAACAGCAATGGTCAGCCCCACCATGTCCGGCAGGACCATTGACCGCCGCGACCAGGTCTTGATCGGGCGACGCTCATTGTTCGCAACTGCCTTTTCTATCTTCTTCATTAAATGAAGATCGACGAATGGGCCCTTAAATAGCGATCTAGGCACTCTGCTTACCTCTTGCCGCGACGACGAACGATCAGCTTGTTCGTATGCTTGTTCTTGCGGGTCTTGTACCCCTTCGTCGGCACACCCCAGGGCGTCACAGGGTGACGTCCACCGGAGGTCTTGCCTTCACCACCACCGTGCGGGTGATCAACCGGGTTCATTGCTACCCCTCGCACCGTCGGCCGGATGCCGCGCCACCGCGTGGCACCGGCTTTCCCCAGTGATCGGAGGTTGTGCTCTGATTTACCAACGGTACCGAGCGTCGCCCGGCACTCGACCAGCACACGTCGCATTTCACCGGAGCGCATGCGCAGCGTCGCATATCGGCCTTCGCGAGCGACAAGCTGCGCTGACGTACCGGCGCTCCGAGCCATCTGCGCGCCTTTACCGGGCTTCAGCTCGATGCAATGGATAACCGAACCCAGCGGGACATTACGCAGCGGCATCGCGTTGCCAGGACGAATCGGCGCAGACACACCACTCATGAGCTGGTCGCCAGCGTGAACATCCTGGGGTGCGATGATGTAGCGACGCTCGCCGTCGGCATACTTTAGAAGCGCGATATCAGCCGACCGATTCGGGTCGTACTCAAGACGCTCTACGACGGCCGGAATGTTGTCCTTGTCGCGGCGGAAATCAACGATTCGGTAGTGATGTTTATGACCACCGCCGCGGTGACGCGTGGTTATCCGCCCGGCGTTGTTGCGACCACCCGACTGGTGCTGCGGCTCAAGCAGGGGCTTATACGGTGCGCCCTTATGGAGCTCCGGGTTAACAACCTTGACGACGAAGCGGCGACCGGCCGATGTCGGTTTTGTTTTGACTACCGCCATGGGATTAATCCGTCACCATGTAATCGATTTCCTGGCCTTCCGCGATGCGCACGTAGGCTTTCTTCCAGTTCTTGCGGCGGTTAGCGCCATAGACCGTGCGCTTGACCTTGCCCTTGACGTTCATCGTCGAGACATTCTCCACGGTGACGTTAAACAGCTTCTCTACCGCCGCCTTGATCTCTGCTTTGGTCGCGTCGGTCGCGACTTTAAAGGCGTATTGGTTTGCCGCATCGCCGACCATCGAGGCTTTCTCGGAGATGTGTGGCTCGTAGAGCACGGTATAGAGACGCTCTTCGCTGCTGAGTCGACTCATGACAAGGACTCCTCGAGACGCTTTAGCGCGTCCACGGTCACCAGGACCTTCTCGTAGCTCAGCAGGATCACCGGATCGATGCCTTCGGCATCGATGACATCGACGTGCTTCAGGTTGCGCGATGAAAGGTAAAGATTGTCGTCAACCTCCGACGCAACGATGAGTACGTTGTCGAGCCCGAGCGCGCGCAGCTTTTGCTGCAATTCTTTCGTTTTCGGCGCTGTGAGCTCAATCGCCGGTGCTACTACCAGGCGCTCCTGGCGGATCAGCTCAGAAAGGATGCACTGCATCGCGCCCCGGTACATTTTCCGGTTGACCTTCTGTTCGAAGTCGCGCGGTTTGGCGGCGAACGCTCGACCGCCCCCGCGCCAGATTGGACTGCGGATCGTTCCAGAACGCGCGCGCCCCGTACCCTTTTGACGCCAGGGCTTGCGACCGCCGCCGGCGACCTCTGAGCGTGTCTTCTGTGCTTTGCTGCCCTGGCGTGCAGCGGCCATGTGTGCGACGACGACCTGGTGTACCAGCGCCTCGTTGTACTCGCGACCGAAAGCCACGTCTGAGACTTCTACTTGCCCGGAATCCTGGAGCAGGTTCAGGTTCATGCGCTACCTCCGGCCTTAACTGCAGGCTTAACGCAAACGTCGCCACCAGCCGGCCCTGGAACCGCACCCCGGATAAGGATGAGGCCCTTTTCGGCGTCGACTCGGACGACGGTTAGATTCTGAGTGGTCGTTTTGACGGCACCGAGGTGGCCCGCCATTTTCTTACCTTTGAAAACCCGACCCGGTGTCTGGCACTGGCCGATGGATCCCGGCGCGCGGTGCGAAATCGAGTTACCGTGCGACGCGTCCTGGCTGCGAAAATTCCACCGCTTGATGGCACCTGCGAAGCCCTTACCTTTGGACACGCCCTGGACGTCAACCTTCTGCCCGGCCTCAAACTGCTCAACGGTCAGCTGGCCACCGACCTGATGATCTTCAGCGAGACCATCAACGCGGAACTCCCATAGACCACGACCGGCAGCAACGT
This sequence comes from Pseudomonadota bacterium, assembly GCA_039198065.1. GTDB lineage: Bacteria > Pseudomonadota > Gammaproteobacteria > Pseudomonadales > Azotimanducaceae > CALHVX01. The sequence continues at coordinate 2,087 of JBCCTU010000006.1, read as the reverse complement.
CAGCCTTGGCATAGTGCCCCGCCTGCGGTTTACGCACCCGGCTGGCCCGGCGGGTTCCCGTCGTCACCTGCAGTGCCACATAGCCGTCCGAGTCTGCGGTTTTTACCTGCGTGATGCGGTTCGGCTCGGCTTCAATAACGGTCACAGGCGTAGAGACGCCTTCGTCTGTAAAGACGCGCGTCATACCTACCTTTTTGCCGATGATTCCAATCGCCATGGCGAATCGTCCCAGTTGCGCGGTGCGGCTCGAGGCGCCGCAATCGCTTCTATAGCTACCCTGTTACTGCCCGGCGACGCGCCATACCCTGATCGCAAGGTGACCGCTAGCCTCCACCCGGTGACCAGCGGTATTGATCCGTCGCCGACCCCCTATCGGGGCCTTGTTGCCGCGTCCTGCCGACCTTTTGGACCAGTTCGTGTTCCAGTTCGGCCGCGCGCACCGTGCCAGGCAACCCAAGGGGTCGCCGCGGCATCAGTTCAAACTAATTTGTACTTCCACACCGGCCGCGAGGTCGAGCTTCATGAGCGCGTCGACGGTCTTTTCGGTGGGTTCAATGATGTCCAGAAGTCGTTTATGGGTGCGGATCTCATATTGATCCCGCGCATCTTTATTGACGTGCGGTGAAATGAGCACGGTGAAGCGCTCTTTCCGCGTAGGTAACGGGATCGGACCACGAATCTGAGCCCCGGTGCGCTTGGCGGTATCAACGATCTCCTGCGTCGACACATCGATCAATTTATGATCGAACGCTTTCAGGCGAATGCGGATTCGCTGGTTCTGCACGTGGTACTCCTATCGATACCTGTAGCCGCCGTGTGATGCGCGCATCGGGTTACCCAATGCGCGGGATCCAATCCGGCGCGAACCCGCGAGACTGCCGCGGGTAGATCGAGGGGTTCGCTCGCTCACTGCGGCGGCGAAATCGCCCTGACCCCGTTAAAAACTTCTGTTAAAGAGCCCCCGAAATCGGGATGGCGGACTATACAGATCGTGCCATGAGGGGGCAAGCACATTTGCCGTAGCTGGTCAGGGCGCTGTCGCGGGAGCACGGGCCTCCGATTCGAGGCACGCCACGCTGTCCTCTGTTGTGGGGCAGATTGCCACGAGTTCATAGGTGTAATTGCGGTTCTGCCGCACCCGCAGCGCCACTCGGCCGGCCTCCGGAAGCGCATCCCGGGCCACTGATTCGGCCACATCGAACGCCATCGTCATGGCGCCCATCTCGATACCGTCAAAAGCGCTGTGGCGAACGGTCACCTCTGACCCGTCCTCGGCCACCGCCAGGAGATCCGCCGTCGCGGTCCCAAACCGTGGCTCCGCGAGCAGCTGCGCCTCGGCGTCCTCCATCGACGCCATCGAATCCATGGATCCTGCACCGTGCGCGCTGTGATCCATCGCACCGCCGGCCGATGACGCATTTCGTTCAGCGCCGGGTGTTCCTTCGGGGGCGCAACCAGCGGCCGCCAACACCAGCAGGATCAACGCGGCGCGGTTCGCGCTGTATCGACTCGCCACACTACGCATCGTTGAATTCTCCTCGAAAAAAAGCCCGGAGAACCCGGGCCCTTAGCTGGTTACCGGCTGACCGCTCTGCGGTCATCGCCCACCAGCACCTTCGACACTTGGTAACAACGTCCGAACCATGGGCGCCAGAACTTACTCCGTAATCTTGGTTACCGGCTGACCGATGTGCGGTCAGCAAGAGTTCGCGGCAATGCGCGAAAACTCCCGCTCAACTCCATGATCTTCGTAACAACACCGGCTCCTTCGACACTTGGTAACAACGTGCGAACCATGGGCGCCAGAACTTACTCCATAATCTTCGTAACAACACCGGCTCCTTCGACACTTGGAACGACCTGAGAGTTTGCCAACGGCAAACTCTAGGCGAACCGTGGGCGCCAGAACTTACTCCATAATCTTGGTTACTACCCCTGCGCCCACGGTTCGCCCGCCTTCCCGGATCGCAAACCGAAGACCTTCGTCCATCGCAATCGGGTTGATCAGCGTAACCACCATGTTCACATTGTCGCCCGGCATCACCATCTCAACGTCCGCCGGCAACTGAACGTCGCCCGTCACGTCC
>JBCCTU010000005.1:0-289051 GCA_039198065.1 Pseudomonadota bacterium | reverse complement strand
GCCTTTTGCGTGCGGTTTACTGCCATAGCGACAATAGTCGTCAAGCACCGCAGGTGCCCAGAGTCCGTAGTAGCCCTTTTCGCGGAGCTGATCGCGCATCGCTTCCCAGGAATCCCAATGCCGGCGGCGCCGCGCGACGGGATGATCTTCCACGCGTTCGAACATCCGGTGCCTATTTGCGGGATAGGCGGCGGGTTCGAAAATCACCGGGTCGATCAGCAGCAACCGGCCACAACGCTGCGGGCGGGCGGCAGCGAGCTGCGCAGCGCAGTGGCCACCCATCGAGTGACCGACGACGACTGCATTATGGAGGTCGTAGTGGTCGGCAATGGCGATCATATCGGCGCCGAACGCGTCCCAGCCGTAGCTGTGGGCGGGATCGCTCTCGCCATGCCCACGGAGGTCTACGGCAAGCACCCGCAGCTGACCGGGCAGAGCACGCACGACTTCGTTCCAGCAGCGGCCGTGAAACCCCGTCGCGTGGATGAGCAGCACCCATTGACCGTCGTCCGGCCCCCAGCAATGCACGGCAATTCTTCGCCCGTCGCTCATCGGGACACGCCCAGTCACCGGGTGCGTCGCCGCTTCGGCGGGCTCACGGGCGTTACCAGCAGCGGAATCGGACGGTGACGGGACTGGATTCATCGTATTCGGACTCCCTGGAAGATCGCTGAAGCCTAGCGTCGCAGGCGCGATACGCCCGTCGACGACCTTTTTGATAATCTCTGCCCGCACCAACTTGCTGAAGGGTCGGGAATCGTCCAGTGACCGCCAAAACCGCGACTAAGGCCGATATCGTTTCCTCGGAATCCGACTCGCTGATTCTCGTCGACGCGAACGACCAGGAAATTGGAGCCCTTTCCAAAGCGGCCTGTCACGACGGCGACGGTGTGCTGCATCGGGCGTTCTCGGCATTCATCTTTAACGCCCGCGGTGAACTGTTGCTCCAGCAACGCGCGGCCGAAAAGCGCCTCTGGGGTGGCTACTGGTCGAACTCCTGCTGCTCTCACCCTAGGGTAGGGGAAATGATTGAGACCGCGGTCGTGCGGCGCGTTCAAGAAGAACTCGGGCTCACGATCAGCCCGCACTTCGCGTATCGATTCCAGTATCAGGCTCGCTTTGGAGACCTCGGATCGGAGCATGAGCTCTGCTCTGTCTTTCTCGGCCACTGCGGCGATCAGGAACCGACCATCAACACAACCGAGGTCGACGGTTGGGAATGGATAGACCCGGTGCAACTTTCCTCAGAACTTGCACAATCAAACCGCCGGTTCACGCCGTGGTTTCTCCTAGAATGGCAACGTCTTACCACTGACTTTGCAGATCATTTAAAGCCTGCAAATAGCTGATGAGGGCGACTGCCAGATACAGCCGCTAAAGCGCACGTTTAAGAAGACCTCCTAAAAGGCACCGTCAAATGGCACAGCTAACAGGCACAGCTAACAGTCACAGCTAACAGGCACAGCTAACAGGCACAGCTAACAGTCACAGCTAACAGGCACAGCTAACAGTCACAGCTAACAGGCACGGCTCACAGGCACGAAATGAACGAATCCGGCACCCGCAGCGCCAATGGCGTAGGCATCAGCGCCTTCGCGAGTTACGTCCCCGCGTACGAAGTCGATCTCGCCGACTGGTGCGAGTGGCGAGGTGACAGCTGGGAGAAGGTCAACCAGGTCGTCGGCACGAGCTTCCGTATGCGTTCGCACGACGAGAACGCCTACACGATGGCAGCCACCGCTGTTTTGCGGCTCATCGACCGCCACCAGCTCGATCCGGCCCGCATCGGCTTTCTGGCGCTGGGTACCGAGTCCAGCACCGACAACTCTGCCGGCGCAATCATCGTGAAAGGTATGGTCAACGATGCGTTAAAGGCACGGGGCAGCGCTCCCATCGCCCGCTCCTGCGAGGTGCCAGAGTTCAAGCACGCCTGTCTCGGCGGGATTTATGCGCTCAAAGCGGCCGCTCGCTACCTTGCGCTCGACGGCGCCGATCGGCTCGCCGTTGTGGTTAGTTCAGACGTCGCCGAGTACGAAAAAAACACATCCGGCGAGGTAACCCAGGGTGCCGGGGCAGTGGCGATGCTGGTAGAGGCCAACGCCCGCATTGCCACCATCGATCTTGGCAGAGCAGGATCCGCATCGGACTACCGCGGCGTCGACTTCCGCAAACCGTTTCTACGGTTCATGCAGCAGCAACCCACGGCCCTCGCCCAACCCCGCGACTTCCCCGTATTCAACGGCAAGTATTCAACGACCTGCTACGTCGACGAGGTGCTGGCGGCGCTGCGCGAGACCTTCCAGCGCATCGACGGCAACCCGGCCGACTTTCTTCGAGCTCAAGGCGCGGTGTTTTTGCATCGGCCGTATCTGCGAATGGCGGAAACCGGTCTCGCGGTCAGCTACCTGCTGGCGCTCGCCCTAGGCAACGAAACCGATTACGACGAACTCGCCGGCTACGCCGCTGAGGCCGAGGTCGACGTCGAGGCATTAGTGCAGGAGTTATCGACGGAACAGGAACTCAACCACCCGGAGCGCATCGCCGACGACAGCTACCCGCTCGCCACCCGTGCCGCGCGCAGCCTTCGGGGGCATCGGGTTTTTCAGGCTTTGCTGACACCGCTCGGCACCCAGGCCGTCGGCCAGGTGGGCAACCTGTACACGGCATCGCTGCCCCTATGGCTCGCCGCGGGCCTCGAACAGGCCGCGGCGGAAGGCCGCGAGCTCTCGGGCAAAAGCCTGCTGACCATCGGCTACGGCAGCGGCGACGCGGCCGAAGTCATTCCGCTGACGTTGGTTTCTGGCTGGGAAAAGGCCGCCGCCCAAAGCGGCGTGACCGAAGCCCTCGCCGACGCCGTCACCCTCAATCACGAGAACTACGAGCGGCTGCACAACGGTCAACCCGTCGTTGCCCTCGCCAGCCCGTCGGTCCAGCGGTTTGTGATCGACCGCGTCGGGCAACGGAACGGAGCCGCCGACGACCACGGCATCGAGTACTACCGCTTGGCGTCCTGCTAAGCCGACGGCAGACGGCGCGCCGACCGTGCAGGCTCCGGGCACTACTCTGAAAGCGCGCTTCGTTACGGTTCAACTGACACTCCTGTCGATTGCGGTTGCGCTGATCCTTGAGAATCTCTTGAGCCTCATGCTTGGCCTAAACGAGCGTACGCTCGTCCAGCTGCTCCAGGCTGTAGACGTTTCCGTTGCCGCCATTTCCATGTGGGTTGGCTTCGCCTACGGCATCGCATCGACGAACAAACCGCCGCACCTCATGGACTTTCTGGTGCACTTCGCGCTGCTTTTCGCTCTGTGTACGGCCGTCTACTTCATCGGCAACGGGAACCTCCTTGGCTACTTTCTCGCCAATGCCGCAGGCACCGGCTCTGCGTGCACCAGCTTGTTCATGGATCATCGCCTGGCGCGACGCGTTGGCCAGTCCGGTCCCGTGGGGACTCTGGCACTGTTGGGCATCATTACGTTATGGGAACTGGGGAGTGCCGCTCTCGCCGCCGGGGATTGGCTTAACGAACACTACGTCGTCGCGGTCCTCGTGGTCCCGATTCTGTTGCAATGCACGGCGGCATTACGATCCATTCGATTCTGGCAACAACACCTGCGCGACGACCCGGCTCCTGCTGCTGAGTGACTCAGGTCTTGAAATGAGAATCATTGTCGTTTCCTAGCAAATCGCGCGCTTCGATAGCTTCACGCTATCGTGTCGATTAATAGGTTCAACTAGACGTCTCGATTGCGGTGCCAATACTGCACGGATCGGGACAGAGATCGACACCGATCCAAGATCCGACCGTTGAATGAACCGCCGGCGACTGCCGCTTAGTCCGTGGCCGTCTGCCCGCGACCGACGACATACTTCGACGCTTACACGAGGGACTCCATGGAGCTCAAAGACAGCAAGACTCTGCAGAATCTGAAGGACGCGTTTGCCGGTGAATCACAGGCCAATCGACGCTACCTGTACTTCGCCGCTAAAGCGGACGTAGAAGGAGAGAACGACGTAGCCGCTGTTTTCCGTTCTACCGCAGAGGGTGAAACTGGCCACGCCCACGGCCACCTGGAATACATGGAAATCGTCGGCGATCCTGCGACCGGTATGCCCATCGGCACTACGGCCGACAACCTCAAAGCCGCGATCGCGGGCGAAACGCACGAGTACACAGACATGTACCCGGGCATGGCGAAGACCGCACGCGACGAAGGCTTTGATGAAATCGCTGACTGGTTCGAGACGCTTGCCAAAGCGGAGCGTTCGCACGCCAATCGCTTTCAGAAAGCGCTGGACACGATGTAATACAGATCGATCGAAATCGATCCAGCCAAAGGGGACGCGAGTCCCCTTTTTTATCTTCCTCAGAACGTTCAGCACCCCGGAATCTCTATGCGAGAAGGAAACCTCGAAGCGCCCAAGCGCGCAGCGGTCGATTGGCAAGCGCCCGAGTACCTGGATGAAGAGGCGCTCTTCAGCGAACTCGAGCGCGCCTTCGACATCTGCCACGGCTGCCGCCGCTGTGTGAGCCTCTGCGATTCCTTCCCCACGCTGTTCGACCTCGTCGATGAGTCCGACACGATGGAGGTCGACGGAGTTGAAAAAGGCGACTACATGAAAGTCGTCGACCAGTGCTTCCTCTGTGACCTGTGTGCCGAGACCAAGTGCCCCTACCTGCCGCCGCACGAGTGGGCCCTGGATTTTCCAAAGCTCATGCTGCGCGCCAAGGCGTTCAAGTTTGAGCAGGGCGACATCAAATGGCGCGATCGCTTGATCACGAGCACCGATAAGGTGTTTGCCACCCTCGCCCGACCGGGACTAGCCGGTCTCGCTAATGCAGCCAACGAAAGCGGTGCGTTTCGCAAGGCGCTCGACAGCACCGTAGGTTTCCACCCCGACGCGCCTATGCCAAAGATCACAAGTTCACGCTTGAGTCGCAGCGCTAGAGCCTTGGCCAAGCCCACGAGCGCTCCTTCTAGCTGCGACCGCACCACAGGTAAGGTCGCGATTTATCTGACTTGCTACGGCGACGCCACGGACCATCAGCTCATCGACGACACCATCGCCGTGCTCGCCCACAACGGTCTCGACGTGACCGTGCTTAAAGATGCTCGTTGCTGTGGCATGCCCAAGCTCGAGCTGGGCGATCTGAAACAAGTCGAGAGCCAGAAAGATCACAATATTCCGGTCTTTTTAGACGCGATCGAGAACGGCTACGACGTCGTTAGCCCGATCCCGTCCTGCGTGCTGATGTACAAGCAGGAACTGCCGCTGCTGTTCGCGGATGACAAGTCCGTGCAGCGAGTCCGCAACCACTTCTTCGACCCGTTCGAATACCTGATGCTCAGACACAAAGCCGGGCTCCTCAACACCACCTTCGAGCGAGGCCTCGGAAAAGTCGCCTACCATGCGGCCTGCCACCAGCGGGTACAGAACATCGGCGCGAAAACGCGCGAGCTGTTGAACCTCATCCCCGATACCGAAGTGACGATGATCGACCGGTGCTCGGGCCACGACGGCACCTACGCGCTGAAGAGCGAGACCTACGCCAAGGCCATGAAAATCGTGCGGCCCGTTGTCTCACGGGTGAAAAAGGCCGAGCCCGATACCTTTGGGAGCGATTGCCCGATGGCGGGACGCCTCATCGAACACGGCATGGACGAGGCGGAGGGTCAGGCCGCGCACCCGCTCACAATGATCCGCCGCGCCTACGGCCTCTGAGCGCCGGGTCAAACTCATTAAATCAACCGTTTGGAGATTGCCATGCAAGCAGCACCATCCCCGAGCAAACTGAGCCGCAGCGACCTGATGACCCTGGAGCGCTACGCCGAAGAGCGGCAGGGGTTCCGCGCCAAGGTGATCGCTCATAAAGCTAAGCGCCGCATCGCGCTCGGTCCCCACGTCACGCTGATGTTCGAAGATCGCTTGACGATTCAATACCAGATCCAGGAAATGCTGCGCGTCGAGCGGATTTTTGACGCCAGTGGCATTGAAGAAGAACTGGCTGCCTATAACCCGCTCATTCCTGACGGCCGCAACCTAAAAGCCACGATGCTGATCGAGTATCCCGACGTCGATGAACGGCGTGCAGCGCTTGCCCGGATGCCTGGCGTGGAGCACAAGATCTGGATCCAGGTTGGCAGCGGTGACAAGCAGTTCGCCATCGCCAATGAAGATCTTGATCGTTCGAACGATGACAAGACGGCTGCCGTGCACTTCCTGCGCTTCGAACTCTCGGACGCCGACGTCGAGGCGCTGCGGGCCGGCGCTGAGGCCGTGATCGGCATCGATCACCCAGAGCTGCCGCACCAAACCGAGCTCTCGCCGGCCAACCGAACGGCGCTCGCTGCGGACTTCCACTGAATCGCGATGCGCTACTCAGGTAGCGGGATGAACTCATCGTCTCCCGCTACCGTCCCAAATCGACCCGCCTGCCAGTCCCGCTTCGCCAGCTCAATGCGCGCGGGATCATCGGAAACAAAATTCCACCAGAGGTGGCGTGATCCGATAGCGTCACCGCCGATGAGCATGACTCGCGCAGCCTCGGTCGCTCGCACGACGGTCTCGCCGGGCTCGAACACGGCCATTTCTGCCGCAGCAATTCGCGTCTCCGCGCTGCGTAGGGCGCCTTCAACAACATACAGAGCGCGCTCCTCAACGTGGCTGGGCAAGGCAATTTCGGCTCCGGCCTCAAACTGAAGTTCCGCGTACAGCGTGGGCGAGTAGCTTGTCACCGGTGAGCGCAGGTCTCCGAAATTACCCATGATCAGGCGTACCGACACACCGTTTTCGACCTGTTCCGGCAGCGCGTCCGCCGGGTAGTGCATGAACGCCGGTTCCCGCTCCTGTTGCTCTACCGGTAGGGCAATCCAGGACTGAATGCCATGCAGGCGAGAAGACACCTCGAGGTCACTACCGGCACGCTCGGAATGAACGATGCCGCGCCCGGCGGTCATGAGGTTTACCGCGGCAGGCTGAATCGGCTGTTCGTAACCCAGGCTGTCTCGATGCAGGATCTCGCCGTCGAACAGATAGGTAATGGTCGCAATCCCAATGTGCGGATGCGGTCGAACCTGGATCCCCTGCCCCGGCGCAAACTCCGCTGGTCCCATGTGGTCGAAAAACACGAAGGGCCCCACCATGCGCTGCGCGGCAGCGGGCAGCACACGGCGAACGGAGAACTCACCCAGGTCCTTAGCTCGCGGCCGAATCAGGTAGCGAATCGACGGGCAGGTCCCGGGCGTATCGCAGGGCGCCGCCAGGGGGTCTTCAAGATTGCTCATGAGCGCCGTCCTTATGTGTTCGCCAGTTCAAGATCTTCGAGCAGGTCCGCCATTTGCTCGAGCAGCGCCTGGCGCGGGCTGCTTCTCCGCCAGCAGATTCCGATTTGACGGCTCGGCGGCTTGCCGGCAAAAGGAATGTAGCGAATGGCACCGCTCCGGCCGAGCGCGAGCTGGGGTATCAGCGTTATGCCGACATTGGCGGCCACCATCTGACGTAGGGTTTCGATAGATGTCGCCCGAAAGCTCGTGTTCTCCCGCGCGTTGTGCGCATTGCACACCTCGAGCGCCTGATCCCGGAGACAATGGCCATCTTCGAGAAGCAGCACCTCTTCGTCGTCTAGGTCGCGGAGATCCACGGCTTTTTTTCCTGCCTTCGGATGTTGTTTCGCCGCGGCAAAGTAGAACGGCTCGTCGTAGAGCAGCCGTGATTCGAAATGATCATCTTCGATGGGCAACGCCAGAATCATGGCGTCGAGTTCCCCGGCCCGCAGCATTGCGGACACCGCGTGGGTTTGCGCTTCTGTGAGCTGTATCTTGAGCTTCGGAAACGACTTATGGATTGGGGACAGAATCTTTGGCAACAGGTACGGCGCGACCGTGGGAATGATTCCAAGACGAAAGTCGCCCCCGAAGGGGTCCGTGTGCTGTGCGGCGATTCGCTCGAGCTCTCGAACTTCGCGGAGCACTCGATTCGCCTGAGCGACGATCTGTAAACCCACGGGAGTGAGCATGACCTGCCGGTTGGTGCGCTCGATCAGCGTCACCTCAAGCGTTTCTTCGAGTTTTTTGAGCTGAGTCGACAGGGTCGGTTGACTGACATAGCAGGCTTCCGCCGCGCGACCAAAATGCCGATGCTCGGCTACGGCCACCAGATATCGAAGGTCTCTAAGGTTCAAAGATCTTAAGTCGTGAGAATTCGTGACGTACCATAACGTCGCCGACCAACCCTGAATAGCCGACCTCAACAGCGGAACAAGATGCTGGCCCAAACGGGTGAACCAGCTAAACGGAGCGTAGCTAGATCACAGCTGGAAAAAGAGGCGGCAAGACCGGAACGCACCATCGTGGCAGCGCTCAACCGTTTCGACCCCTCCTGGCTGCTGTATGCAGATGACGATTTTCTGGTCGTCGATAAACCTAGCGGGCTGTCGGTCCTCAAAGATCGTACCGGTTCAGCGGATCTGTGGACGCTTGCCGAGGCCTACTTCGGGCCGCTAAAGCTGGTACACCGCATCGACAAAGGCACCAGCGGCGTGATCGTCCTCGCGCGCCGAGCTGAGGTGCAGAAGGCTATGACCCAAGCGTTCGCCGCCCGGACGACACGAAAGCGGTACCTGGCGAGAGTCGTCGGTGCGCTGCATCTTGCCGGGACGGCGACCTTGGATTTGCCGCTGCGCAAGGGGCGCAAGAACCGTTATCGCATCGCCGCGCCGCGCGACGCGATTCATCGCAGCGGTGATCACTTCAGCTGCGAGAGCGATGGCGGGGCCGCATATCCTGCGACTACGCGAGCTCGGCTCGTCCGACGTGAGGCAAACAGTAGTGTGCTGATGCTAGGCCCACAAACCGGGCGTACGCATCAGCTTCGCGTGCATCTCGCTTGGATTGGCCATGCCATTGTCGGCGACACGCTGTATGGCACGCCTCGGGCGCCGGAACAGGCGTTCCGACGTCTGTGCCTGCACGCGCATTCGTTGGAGCTCCCAGGTTTTGGTCGCTTCGTGGCGCCGCGCCCCGCCTTCGCGGCCCGTCAAAAGGGCGGTACCGCGGGTTGATCTCAGCGTCGCTTGGCGAGACGCTGGCCCAGCGCCAGGCCGGCGGCAGCCCATCCCGGATGCCGTGTGACCGCCAAGGTAGCGCCGGCGATTCCAAGGCCAAGCAGCCAACCGCGCAGCTGGGGGCTCCGGGCGCGGTCATCGGTCACCCGCGTAGTCGTGTGCTCACAGTTGTTAGTCAGCAAGCGATAACGCCCACCGCCGCGGTACAGGCTGGCCCGTTCCAGCGCCCGCTCTCGCTGCGCCAGCGACCGACGCTCAACGGCCACCGGGCGTCCGGCGGCGAACTCGTTCAGCGACGACACATGCTCGCCGCGGCCTGGGGTGTTGTGCAGAACCTGACCATTACCGAGGGCGATGCCGCGGTGCATGACCAGCCCCTTGCGACGTGAGAGTACATCACCGGGCATATGGCTCATGGCTCGTTCTCCTGCAGTGTTCCGTCTGAGCTGTAGCTTAGACCGCTCAAGGCCAGCATGTGTTCAATCGCCGCCGCCAGTTGGTCATCACTGCATTCCCGACAGGCACCGCGAGGCGGCATGCCAGGTTCTATTCCGGCGATCGTGCGCGCCAACAAATGGTCCAAACCGGCCGAGGCACGCTCACTCCAGGCATCCACGTCTCCCACCCGGGGGGCACCGGCAATTCCGCCGGCATGACACGAGTAGCAGTAGCGCAGGTAGGTCTGGCCGCCAGGCCCGTCGTGAGCCTCCCCAACGCCTTCACAGCCCGCCACAAGTGCCCACAGGGGCGCTAAAAGCGCAGCGACCACCACGCGTCGCCGACTGGGCGTCACGGCGCGATCCCGAGGGTGAAGTCGTCGCGGTCCTGCCAGGCGGGAAAGGTGTCACGAAGCCCGTCCAGCTCGGTCAGATCAAGCGTCACCCGAGTCAACGACTCCCGCGCGCCACAGTCAACGAGGGCCTCTCCCGTCGGCCCGACCACGGCACTGTCGCCAAGATAACGAATGCCGTTACCATCGGTGCCCAGCCGGTTGACCCCCACCGCGTAGACTAGATTTTCAATGGCCCGGGCTCGCAGCAGCGTGCGCCAGGCGAGCGCCCGGGGCGCTGGCCAGTTGGCAACGTAGAGCACGAGGTCATAGTCCTCCTGGTTGCGACTGAACACCGGGAATCGCAGGTCGTAGCAGACCTGCGGAAGTATCCGAACCCCGGCGAGTTGAAACACACGGCGCGCATCACCGGCGGCGTAATGCTCATGTTCGCCCGCCATACGAAAGCGATGGCGTTTGTCGTATGCATCGATGCGGCCGTCGTTGTGCACCAGCAATAAACGGTTGAAGTACTGGCCGTCGGCTTCAATCACAAGGCTGCCGCAGAGCGCGCAACCCAAGCGCTCCGCCTGCGCGACCATCCAGGCAACCGTTGGTCCGGCCATGGTCTCGGCCTGAGTGCGAGACGCCATGGTGAAGCCGGTGCTGAACATCTCCGGTAACACGAGTAGATCGACGGGCTCAGTTAACGAGTCGATCCAGCGATCGAACAACGCTCGATTGGCCACGGCGTCGTGCCAGACCGTTCGCGTTTGAATGAGACCCAGGGTCAGAGTGCGCATAACAGTTCCGCAGCTCGATCCAACGTGTCGTCGTCTTTAGCGAAGCACACGCGAACCTGCGCCGGACCGGCCGGTTCCTTGGAAAACACGGACACGGGAATCAATGCAATGCCCCGCTCGCGCGCGAGCCACTCGGTCCAGCGCGTATCCGGCTCGTCGCTGATCGCGCTGTACTCAAGACACTGGAAGTAGGTCCCGGCTGTCGGCAGCCAGCGGAAGCGGGAGCCGCTGAGCCCGGCAAGGAGACGATCGCGCTTACGCTGGTAGAAGTTACTCAGGCGCTGGTGATGCTCAGGGTGTGCTTCGAGAAAGTCGGCGAGTCCAAGCTGCACGGGTGTATTGGAAGTAAAGGTCACGTATTGGTGAATCTTTCGAAACTCGACGGTCAGCGCCGCCGGCGCCACGCAGTAGCCGATCTTCCAGCCGGTGACGTGATAGGTCTTGCCAAACGACGACACGATGAAGCTGCGCTCGAAAAGCTCAGGATAGCGGCACAGGCTTTCGTGGCGCTGTCCGTCGAACAGAATGTGTTCATACACCTCGTCGGCAAGCACGTAGCTGTGCGACCCCCGCACGATGGATTGCAGCGCCTCGATGTCGGTCTGGGTCCAGACGGCGCCGGTCGGATTGTGCGGTGTGTTGGTAATGATGAGCCGGGTGCGGTCGGACATCAGCGACCGGACCCGATCCCAGTCAACGCGGTATTCCGGGGCGACCAGCGCAACACGACGTACGACACCCCCGTGCAGTACGACCGCGGGCTCGTAGCTGTCGTAGGCCGGTTCAAAGATGATCACTTCATCGCCGGGCCGCACCGTCGCGGCGATCGCGCCGTACAGCGCTTCAGTCGCACCGGAGGTGATGGTGACCTCGGTGTCCGGGTCGGTGCGGCGGCCGTAAAGATCTGCGACCTTCCGCGCCACCGCCACGCGCAGCGCAGGAACGCCCATCATCGGTGCGTACTGGTTCGCGCCACTTCGCAGGTGATGCTGGACCCGTTCGAGCAACGGCTCCGGGGCATCGAAATCCGGAAACCCCTGGGACAGGTTCAGCGCGCCGACTTCAGCTGCGAGTTGTGACATACGCGTGAAGATCGTCACACCGGTCGCCGGAAGTTTGCTCTCGGTGGCAAGGGGAGTCATCGGTGGCGGTTGAAGCGCGTTCATGCCCAATTCAATCGTTAGCGAGGGAAGGTCGTCGATCAAGCTGCTATCATGTCGTATTCGACACAACAGCAGTAGCTTCCTTCCACAACGGAAGCCGATAGGCCCTCAACGCAACCCGCTAAACGCCGTGTCCGCATCGCTAACCGGCCACTGGAACCATCCGGCCGCGCGATCCTGCAATGACACTCAACACAAGGATTTCGATAAGCATGAGCGAAGCAACAGCCACCACCGGCGATTTTTCCGACTACTGGGTCAAAGACATCGATCTGGCCGCCTTCGGCCGCAGGGAAATCATGCTGGCCCAGAACGAGATGCCAGCACTTATGGCGCTGCGAGCCCGGTACTTAGACGACCAGCCCCTTGCCGGCGCCAAGATCATCGGCTGCATTCATATGACGATCCAAACCGCCGTGCTCATCGAAACGCTGGTGGCGCTCGGAGCCGAAGTGCGCTGGTCGTCGTGCAACATTTTCTCGACCCAGGACCACGCCGCCGCGGCGATGGCCGCTCAGGGAATCCCCGTGTTCGCGAAGAAGGGCGAAACCGAAGAGGAATACGAATGGTGTCTGCGACAGACGATTCTCAAAGACGGGAAGCCCTGGGACGCCAATATGCTGCTCGACGATGGCGGCGATCTCACCATCATGATCCACGAGGAATACCCGGATATGCTGAACAGCATTCACGGTGTGTCCGAAGAAACGACCACCGGCGTTCACCGCCTGCTCGACATGTTAAAAGCGGGAACGCTCCGGGTTCCAGCGATCAACGTCAACGACAGCGTCACGAAGTCGAAGAACGACAACAAGTACGGCTGCCGCCACAGCCTCAACGACGCCATCAAGCGCGCAACGGACATGCTGCTGTCAGGAAAGCGGGCTTTGGTCATGGGTTACGGCGATGTGGGTAAAGGTTCTGCCCAGAGCCTGCGACAGGAAGGTATGGTGGTTCGGGTCAGTGAAGTGGACCCGATCTGCGCCATGCAGGCCTGCATGGACGGCTTTGAAGTGGATTCACCCTATATCGGCGGGGCCAACACCGGTCGTATCGAAGACATGAACACTCGCCTGCTTGAAGACACGGACTTGCTCGTGACCTGCACGGGTAATGCAGACGTGTGCGACAAAAACGTACTGCGGGCGCTGAAACCGGGCGCCTTGGTCTGCAACATCGGACACTTCGACAACGAAATCGATACCGCGTTCATGCGCGAAGTCTGGCGTTGGGAAGAGGTCAAGGAGCAGGTCCATCTGGTCTATCGAAGCGATGCACCCAACGACTATCTCATCCTGTTGAGCGAGGGGCGCTTGGTGAATCTCGGCAACGCCATGGGTCACCCCTCGCGGATCATGGATGGCTCCTTTGCCAACCAGGTGCTCGCGCAGATGCACCTGTACGAGCAACGCTGGGCTGACCAACCGGAAAACCAGCGCGCACCGATCACCGTTGAGGTACTGCCGAAGAAACTCGACGAAGAAGTCGCTGAGCTGATGGTCGAGGGGTTCGGTGGGACCATGACGAAGCTCACCGAGCATCAGGCGGACTACATCGGCGTCAAACAGGAAGGCCCGTTCAAGCCCGACTCATACCGCTACTGATTGGCACGATCAGCCTTCTGGCCTGCACCGCTGCATGACTGACCAGACCGTGATCGATGTACTCAATCTCCTTGACCTCGAGGAAATTGAGCATAACCACTACCGGGCTACCAGCCCGAGCGACGGCTGGCAGCGCGTCTACGGCGGCCAGGTCCTCGGGCAGGCCCTGGTTGCCGCCTCGCGCACCGTGCCGGAAGACCGAACGGCACATTCGCTGCACGGCTACTTCCTGCGTCCGGGCGACATCAAGGTACCCATCCTGTATCGCGTCGATCGCATTCGCGATGGGCGCAGCTTCACGACCCGAAACGTCATCGCCATCCAGCATGGCCGTGGGATCTTCAGCCTCTCGATTTCGTTCCAGATCGACGAGCCGGGGTTGGCACACCAGTTCCCGATGCCGGACGTTCCGGCGCCGGAAACGCTCAAGGACGAGCGGGAGCTGCGCGAAGAACAAGCGAAGCTGTTGCCAGCGGAACACCGGGAGCCGTTTCTTCGCGACCGACCGATCGAATTCCGACCGGTCAACCCCATGAACCCGGCGGCACCGGAGGTGCGAGAGCCGCAGCAGTTTGCCTGGATGCGCATCCGCGACCGGCTACCCGACGACCCACGCCTGCACCAATGCGCCCTGGCCTACCTGTCGGACTGGTCGTTGCTCGACACCGGTACGCTGCCGCACGCGCTGAATTGGATGAGTGACAACGTACAGATGGCAAGCCTGGACCACTCCATGTGGTTTCATCGCCCGTTCCGCGCCGATGACTGGCTGCTCTACGCCCAAGACAGCCCGAGCGCGACCGGCGCCCGCAGTCTTAACCGCGGCCAGATCTTCAATCGCAACGGCGAGCTCGTTGCCAGCGCCGCGCAGGAAGGCCTGATGCGCGTACACCCCACCGCATAGCCGGAGCCCGCAACTCATGGCCACCCGCATGCCGAAGACTGGCAACGCCGAATTCAGTCAGTCCCCCGAGGCGGTTCAACGCGCCCTTGAGAACAACAACTACGTTTGCAGCGAAGACATAGCAACCGCCGTCTTCCTGGCGCAGTCGCTCGGTAAACCAATCCTCATCGAAGGGCCGCCGGGGGTTGGTAAGACTGAGCTGGCAAAAACCAGCGCCGAGGTCCTGCACCTGCCATTGATACGCCTGCAGTGCTACGAAGGACTCGACGAGGCGAAAGCCATCTATGAGTGGAAGTACGGCAAGCAGCTGCTGTACACGCAGGTGTTAAAAGAAACGCTCAACGACGTGCTTAAAGGTGCTGTTGGATTTGCGGAATCGGTGGCGCGGCTACACGAGTTCGGCGACATCTTCTTCTCCGAGGACTTCCTCGAGCCCCGACCGCTACTCAAGGCGCTAAAGGAGCCGGATGGTTGCGTGTTGCTGATCGACGAGATCGATAAAGCGGACCAGGAGTTTGAGTCGCTGTTGCTTGAGATGCTCTCGGACTATCAGATCTCGATCCCCGAAATCGGAACCGTAGCCGCTGAGGCGGCACCGCCACTGGTGTTCCTAACGAGCAACAACACCCGGGAACTTTCCGACGCACTCAAGCGCCGCTGCCTGCACCTCTACATTCCGTTTCCCGATGGAGATCTCGAGGCGCGTATCATCCGCGCGCGCGTTCCCGAGCTGCCACCGGCCCTGGAACGCCAGCTCGTGCACTTCATTCAAAGCCTGCGGCAGCTGGATTTGAAAAAAGCCCCCGCCATTTCGGAAACGATCGACTGGGCACGTACGTTACTGCTGCTGCATGCCGAGGAGCTGGACGCGGACCTTGTCCGCCGCACGCTCAACGTGGTGCTCAAGTTTCAGGACGACATTGAAAATGTGACCACTGAGGTCAACACGCTCACGGCACAGGCGCGGGCCGCTACACCGAGACCCCAGGCAACGCCCGAACCTCGGAACAGCTGAGCCGCAACCCGTGGACCGTCCACTGCTTCGCTTCATCGACGCGCTGCGCATGGCCAACGTACGGGTATCAACGGCCGAGATGCTCGACGCCGTTGCCGCCGTGGATGTCGTCGGCTACCGGGATCGCCAACGGTTGCGACACACCCTGCGCCTTGTTCTGCCGAAGACAGCAGATGAAAAACTGGCTTTCGATGAGTGCTTCGAGGCGTTTTTCGCACCGCCAGTGCTCGGGAATGAATCACAGGACCGGGGCGGCGGTGACGATGACGCCAGTAACCCGTCCTCGGGCGCGCAGAGTGGCGATGACAACGATGGCGGCAGTGGCCACGGCGGCGACGGTCAGCAGGCGCGCGAAGCGGGGGCCGCCGACGACGACACCAACGGTCCGGCAACCGGACCCACACCAGCGAGCGGCGAGGACGGGGCTCAAACCGCGGCACCAGGCACCCAACCGCAGGTCCGTTCCGAACTCGGCAAACTGTTGCTCGCCAACGACCGCAGCGAACTCTCCCTGCGGCTGCAGGCGGCTGCCGAAGCCGTCAACCTGGCGTCTATTCAGATGTTCACCCAGAAGGGTCTCTACTCGCGGCGCATCTTGGACGCCATGGGGCAGCAAGCGTTGCTCGAAGACATCCGCACGTTCGAGGGAGCAACAGAAGCCAACCAGCGGCGCGTTGGCCAACGCCTGCGTATGGGTCGCGATCGGCTCCGGGAACAGGTTCGGGACTACGTCGAGCAACAGTTCCTTCTGCACGCCGACGCCGACGGTCGCCAGCTGCGCGAAGATTTACTGCGCCGGGTCAAGTTATCCAATGTAGACAACCGCAACTTCAAGCTAATCCAAGACGTTGTTGGCCGCATGGCGAAAAAGCTGATCGCCCTGTATTCGCGGCGCCGCAAGATCACCCGGCGGGGGCAACTCAACCTGCCGAAGACGTTGCGAGCCAACATGGCCTACGACGGCGCGATCTTCGACCTGCGCTGGAAGGCCACCCGGGTCGACCGTCCAAAGGTTTTCGCCATCTGCGACGTCTCCGGGTCGGTCGCCAGCTACGCGCGTTTCATGCTCATGTTTCTCTACAGCCTCGAAGCGGTCATGCCAAACGTCCGCAGCTTTGCCTTCTCCAGTGAGCTTGCGGAGGTAACGGATTTATTCGACCGCGAGCCGTTGGAAACAGCGATCAACCGAACGATCGCCGAGCACGGCGGCGGCTCGACGGACTACGGCCAGGCCTTCGTCGACTTCCGACGACTCGCCCTGGATGACCTCGACAATCGCAGCACGGTCATCATCCTCGGCGACGGACGCAACAACTACGGCGACGCCCGCGCGGAAATCCTCAAGGAAATCTTCGAGCGCTCTAAGCGGGTCCTTTGGCTCAATCCCGAGCCGCCTCGAAGCTGGCAGCAGGGGGACGCCGAAATGCGACGCTATGGGGCATACTGTCACCAACTAGCGGAATGTAACTCGCTGCTGCACCTGGAACGCGTAGTCGGGCAACTGCTGCGCACGGCATAATCCAAACCATGGCTACTGAAGACCTCGCGAGATCGACTCCTCCGTCCGCCTCTACCGCTGATGCCGGCAATGCCACCGGCGCGGCCGCCGGGCGCCGTCAGCTCCTCGTGCTCGGGGGCGGTGCGGTGCTGGCGTTCAGCCTGCTGGTGATCGCCCTGTCCGGACTGGCTTCGCTGACCGGAGCGAGCGGGGCGTCGAAACCCGGTATCGACGCCACCGCGAAGGCCATCACCCTCGCCTTGCGTGAGGAACCACCGCAGCTCAACAGCATCAAAGCGACCGATCAGGTCAGCGGCATGATCCTCGGACACGTCATGGAAGGCCTGCTGCGCTACGGCGCAGACAATCGTCTTCACCCGGGCATTGCCGAGCGTTGGGAGGTCAGCGAAACCAGCGCCACCTTCTGGCTGCGAGAAAACGCGCGCTGGAGCGACGGAACCCCGATCACGGCTCAGGACTTCGTATTTTCCTGGCAGCAGGCGGTCAGCCCGGAAACCGCATCGGAGTACGCGTTCATTCTCTACGCCGTCAAGAACGGCGAAGCCATCAGCCGCGGCGACGTACCGGTGAGTGAACTCGGGGTCCGCGCTGCCAACGACCGGACGTTGATCGTCGAATTCGAAAAACCCATCGCCTACTTCGAAAAACTGGTCGCGTTTGTGACCTACCGGCCGGTTAAAGAAGCGTTCTTCCGCCAGACCAACGGCCGCTATGGTGCTGACGCTGACATGCTGCTCTACAGCGGCCCCTTCGTCATCGATCGTTGGGTTCACGGCGCACACGTGCGGCTCAAGAAAAACCCCTACTACTGGAATGCCAACGAAATCCGCCTCGACGTCATCGACTTTCCGTACCTAACCTCCGACGTCAACGCGACCTTGAACCTCTTCAAAGACGGCTCCATCGCCTACACCACGCTGCAGGCCGAAAACCTCCAGGATGCCCTGGAACAGCGCTTTGAGCTGAATCGGTTTATGGACGGCTCGGTGTTCTACATTGAGTTCAATCATCGCGAGGGCACACCCACCCGCAGCTACCACCTGCGACGTGCGCTACAGCTTGTCAATGACCCAGACGAGCTGGTCTACAAGGTGCTCAAAGCACCGGGTTATCTGCCGGGGGAAAGCCTGTTCCCGGTCTGGTTACAGGGTGCCGAGCGGCTGCTGCGGCAAGAGTACCCGGCACCAACGCCCACCGTAGACGTCGCAGAAGCTCGCCGGCAGCTCGAGCTCGCTAAGGCCGAGCTTGGGGTCGACGAAATCCCGCCGCTGGTTCTACTCTCCGGCGACAATCCGATTTCCAACAAGCAGAGCGAGTACTACCAGGACCTGTTTCGACGCACGCTGGGCATAGAGGTGCGCATCGACAAGCAGATCTTCAAACAGCGGCTCGCAAAAATGACGGCCGGTGAATTCGATATGGTGCTGGCCGGTTGGGGCCCGGACTTCGATGACCCGCTGACCTTTGGCGATCTCTTCGCCAGCTGGAATCTCAACAACCGCGGCCGTTACGACAACCCAGACTTAGACAAATGGGTCCGCGTCGCCCAAGGCTCGCTGGACCAGGTGATACGGGCTGAAGCCTTCGGCAACATCCAACGCATCCTCTACGAAGACGCGGTACTCCTCTACAACTACGAGCGCGGGCTGGTGTACGTCACAGATCCGCGGCTGAAAGGCATCGTTCGCCGCGCGGCAGGCCACGACCCGGATTTTACCTACGCCTACATCGACGCGGCGGAGGACTAGCCGAGTGCTGAACTACACGCTGCAACGGGTACTGCAGGGGGTGCTGACGGTCTGGTTCATCGCGACCGCCACGTTTTTTGCCATGTATTTCGCCCCGGGCGATCCGTTGACCGGCGAAAAGGCCATGACCGACGAGATTCGGGCGAATCTCGAAGCCAAGTACGGGCTAGACAAGCCCGTGTACGTTCAATACGGAACCTTCCTCGCCAACCTTGCGCGCGGCGATCTGGGCATTTCCTATACCCAGGAAAATCGCTTCGTAAACGACATCATCCGCGAGCACTTTCCCGTCTCCGCAACCCTCGGAATCCTCGCGGTGGCGTTTGCAGCACTCGGGGGCATCGTCTGGGGGGCGCTGACCGCGCTCTATCGAAACCGGCTCCCGGACTTCGTGATCATGTTCCTGGTGATCCTGTTCATATCCGTGCCGAGCTTCGTCATTGCCGCCTTTGGCCAGCTCTTCATCGTAAACGTGAACGACGCGGTCGGTGTTTCTGTACTGCCCGTCGCCGGTTGGGGCACGATTCGCCACATGCTCATGCCGTCGCTGGTTCTCGGGCTCGGCACCATGGCCTACCTGACGCGGCTCATGCGCTCGTCGATGCTCGAAATCGTGAATTCGGACTTCGTGCGAACCGCCCATGCCAAGGGGGTACCGCCGGCGCAGATCTTCACCCGGCACCAGCTCCGCAACGCGGTCCTGCCGGTCATCACGGTTCTCGGGCCGGCTATCGCTGCCATCACCACCGGCGGTTTCGTCGTCGAGCTGGTGTTCGCGATCCCGGGCCTGGGCCGCTACTTCGTGCAGGCCGTGCAGCAACTCGACTACACCGTGATCATGGGTACGACGGTGTTCTACGGCGCTTTCCTGGTGTTCATGGTGATCCTTGTGGATCTGGTCTACGGCTACATCGATCCCCGGGTGCGGGTCCGATGAGCAGCGTGCCTCTGGACACCATCGCAGCCCCGGGACCCGAGGCGTTTGCGCTTGCGCCAAGCAGCAGCGCATCGCAGGGTCTGTCGCGACCCTCACTGTCCTACTGGCAGGACGCCTGGCGGCGACTGAAGAGCAACCGCCGCGCGATCGCGTCCCTCTGGATCGTGATCGGGATGCTCGCTTTCACGGTTCTTGGTCCTAAGCTCTGGCGCGTCAACCCAGCCACACAGGACGTCGATCAGATCAGCCAACCGCCCTTTGCCAATCGCGACGCCGTACTTATCGCACCGTTCACACCCTGGGATCAGAACGCCGCACCACGCATGGAGAGCGACCTGGCCGTCATCGGCTCCGCGACCACCCAGGCCGTGCGACTAGCCTGGGCACCGCTGCCCGGGGCAACGGGCTACCGGATCTTCCGCAACATCTTCCCCGCCGAGGACGGTCTGCCGCTCGGTCTGCCCCTCGGGGAAAACCTCCGCCCCGATGCGCTGACCTTCGAAGATCGTCTGGATCTGGCGCCGCGCACTTACTACTACGCGATCGTTGGGGTCGATGAGCAAGGCCGCCGCACGGAGCAGTTCCACACCCTTCCCGTTGAGGTGACGCGAGTCATTACCGTCGCTGAAGCTGCGGCGCGGGACCTGATCGACGCAGATAACCCGCCGGAACTTGGCACACCCCTGAAACTCAAGTTTCACCCGCTCGGCACCGACTACCTGGGCCGCGACATGCTCGCCCGCCTCATGTACGGCGCCCGGGTTTCGCTGTTCATCGGCATCGTCGCGCCGCTGCTGTTCGTCGCGTTCGGAATGCTCTACGGCGCCCTCGCAGGGTTCGTTGGGGGCGCCGTGGACCAGGTGATGATGCGCTTCGCAGACTTTGTCGTCGCGCTGCCGTTCCTGCTGTTCATGATCCTGTTTAAATTCGCCTTTGGCGCCGAGGCCGGCGAGAGCGGCATCCTGCCTATGTTGCTGGCGTTAGTGCTGTTGTCCTGGCCCGCGACGGCGCGGCTCGTGCGCGGGCAGATCCTGCTGATTCGGGAAGAAGGGTATATCAGCGCCGCCAAGCTCCTTGGCGCACCGACCAACTACCTGATCCTGCGCCACATGATTCCAAACACCATGGGTGTGATTCTCGTCACCCTCACCTTCGCCGTACCGAGCGCAATCTTCACCGAAGCATTTCTTTCGTTCATTGGCATGGGCGTCGCACCGCCGACGCCATCCTGGGGGAGCATGAGCAACGAAGGTCTGAAGACCATGCTCAGCCATCCCCATGAACTGATGTTCCCGGCGCTCTTCATCAGCATCACCGTGCTGGCCTTCAACCTGCTCGGCGACGGACTTCGTGACGCGCTCGACGCCCGTATGCGGTCCCGAGAATAGTCATGACGACGCAGACTCCCGAAGGTCCGTCAACGCCGTTGCTGGCGGTAGACAATCTCGCCGTCGAGTTCGACACCTACGGCGGCGTCGTCCAGGCCGTGCGCGGCGTGAGCTTCTCCGTTGCGGCAGGCGAAACCCTCGCGATCGTTGGCGAGTCGGGCTGCGGCAAATCCGTGACCGTTCAGGCCATCATGGGTCTCGTGCCCATGCCACCGGGACGCATCACGGAGGGTAGCGCGCGCCTCCAGGGAGCCCACATCCTCGGCGCAACCCAGGCCAACGGCCGAGCGATTCGCGGCGATCAGATCGGCATGATTTTTCAGGATCCGATGACGTCCCTGAATCCGACCATGACGATCGGGGCGCAGATTGCCGAACCTCTGCAGGTTCATCGCGGCTACAGCCAGAGCCAGGCGATGCAGCGGGCTATTGAATTGCTTGACCTCAGTCGCATCCCCGAAGCCAGCGCCCGGGCGAAACAGTATCCCTTCGAGTTTTCCGGCGGCATGCTGCAGCGCGCGATGATCGCCATGGCGATCGCCTGCGAACCCGACGTGCTCATCGCCGATGAACCGACAACGGCGCTCGACGTTACGATTCAGGCCCAGATTCTCGATCTGCTGAACGACCTCAAGCGAGAAACGAATATGGCGATCGTGCTGATCACGCACGATCTCGGCGTCGTTGCGCGGATGGCCGATCGGGTCGCTGTCATGTACGCGGGGCAGATCGTCGAAGCCGGGTCCGTGGACGATATCTTCTACCGCTCGGCGCACCCGTACACGCTCGGACTGCGGGCAGCTATGCCAACCAACCGACGCCCCGTTGCCGGCGCCGCGGAAGACCGGCTGCAACCCATCGATGGCAGCCCACCTGATCTGTTCGCGCCGCCGCAAGGCTGCGGCTACTGCGCACGCTGTCCGCACGCCATGCGCGTGTGTCACGACACACCACCGCCCGTCGTCGACATGGCAGCCGAGCATCGCGCGCGCTGTTGGCTTCAGCACGCCAACAGTCCGCACCGCATCAAAGGTCTGCACCATGCCACCGTTGATTGAAGCCGACGCACTCACGAAGCACTTTCAGCTCGATCGGGAACGCCGCGTGCACGCCGTTGACGCCGTCAGTCTTGCCGTTGAAGAACGGGAAATTGTCGGCCTTGTGGGCGAAAGCGGGTCCGGTAAGTCGACCTTTGGCAAAGCGCTGCTCGGATTGCACGACAAAACCAGCGGCGAAGTTCGCTATCGTGGCAACGCGCTTCCCAGCAGCTATCGACCGCAGGACTTTCAGGCTCAGGCCGATCGCCTGCAGATGATCTTTCAAGATCCCTACTCATCCCTGAACCCGCGCATGACGGTCGGTGAGATCATCGGCGAAGGCCGGCGTTTGCACAAAAACGAAACGCAGATCCAGCTTCGGGAACGGGTTGCGGACTGGCTCGAACGCGTTGGGTTGCAGGCGGATCACATGTCCCGCTATCCACACGAATTCTCCGGCGGTCAGCGCCAGCGCATCGGAATCGCGCGCGCCCTGATCATGGAACCCGAGTTCGTCGTCTGCGATGAACCGATTTCGGCTCTTGACGTTTCGGTGCAGGCGCAGGTGATCAATCTGCTCGACTCCCTGAAAGAATCCATGGGGCTGACGCTGCTGTTCATTGCCCACGACCTGTCCATGGTGCGCTACGTCAGCGATCGCATGGCAGTCATGTACCTGGGATCACTGGTTGAAATCGGACCGGCAGACCAGGTGTTCTTCGAGCCGCAGCATCCGTACACGCAGCTGCTGGTGGGTTCCAATCCGGAGCCGGATCCGAGCTCCGAACGCGATCGTGCATCAACGCTAATCTCCGGCGAGATCCCATCGCCGGTAAACGTCGGCGCCGGTTGCCGTTTCGTCAACCGCTGCCCGGTTGCCGAAGCCGTTTGCAGAAATACTACGCCTGAGCTCATCGCCACCGATGCCCATCGGCAGGTGGCGTGTCACCGCTATTCAGCCGCCAGCTAGGGTCTTCGCGCGGTCAGTCACTCGTTTCAGTCGTTGGTAGGCCGTCGTCACTGCCCGGAAAGTCGTCGCTGGCCGCGTACTGCGCGTACGCTTCGGTCATCGCTCGGGCACAGTCCCCGGGTGTCGTACCCCCGGCACACATGCCAGCGCAGGGGCCCGCCATGATGTCCGGCCGGTGGGCCTTCACCCAGTCCCGGGCCGCGTAGTAGATTGGTGGGTCGTTGGAATCAGTGGTTACATCCACGATGTCGAGGCCGTCGAAGCGCAAGGTAAAGGTGTCGGTGACTTTGAAGTCCAGTCCCAGCGCCAGCACCGGATCGTCCTCTACCGTAATTGCGCAGACAACTTCCGACGCGCCCCGGGCGACACAGGCGCGGCGCTCGAGCACCCGGTAGTTGCCCCCTTCTGCCCAGCCCTGGTAGTACAGGAGTTGGTCCCTTGCAGTACCGGCCTTCTCGAGCAACCGGGCCAG
This sequence comes from Pseudomonadota bacterium, assembly GCA_039198065.1. Taxonomy (GTDB): domain Bacteria; phylum Pseudomonadota; class Gammaproteobacteria; order Pseudomonadales; family Azotimanducaceae; genus CALHVX01. The sequence continues at coordinate 265,658 of JBCCTU010000005.1, read as the reverse complement.
GTGCTCCCGGTCGAAGGCGTAAAACGCATCGATCATCGACTCTGCCTTGGCAAGCATCATCTCCCTGTTCTTCGCAGTGGACGTTTTCGGATCATCGCTCACAGTGTTGTCCCTCCCTCGCGTTAAGGCCGTCAGCTGAGCATTCGCAGAGCCGCTTCCGTGAACAACTCGGAACGGAACTTGCTGGCAACTGCCGATTACCAACCAACGCTTAGCGTATCGCGGAGCCGCAGGACCCCATGACTGAAACCTTCTCCGACCTTCAAACACCCACCGTCGATCTCGCCGCGCGCCTTCGCGAGCGAGCCCAGCTCACGGAGCAGAACGCGGATCACCAGGTTTGGATCGAACGCCTAACGCCGGATGCGAGCCTAGGGTTTCACAACCCGAGCGACGAGGCACCACTGCGCGGTCTTTGCTTTGCGTTGAAAGACAACATCGACCTCGCGCAGGTACCGACGACCGCCGCTTGTCCTGCCTATAGCTACGTACCGGAACGCTCGGCCACGGTTGTTGAACGCCTGTTGGCTGCCGGCGCCGTGCCGCTTGGAAAAACCAACCTCGATCAATTCGCAACTGGCCTCGTTGGCACCCGCTCGCCGTACGGTGAATGCCGCAACGCGCTGCACCCGGATCGCATTTCCGGTGGATCCAGTTCCGGCTCAGCCGTTGCCGTCGCCCTCGGCGAGGCAGACTTCGCGCTCGGAACCGACACGGCCGGCTCAGGCCGCATCCCGGCTGCGTTCAACGCTCTCGTTGGGATGAAGCCATCCTACGGACTGTTTCCGACCCGCGGTGTCGTGCCTGCGTGTCGATCGCTTGACTGCGTCACGACCTTCACCCGCACCGTTACCGACGCTGCCAAACTGTTGTCCGTCCTTGCCGGCCCAGCTTCCGACGACCCCACCAGTCGCACGTTGACGCCGCGTTTCTTTCCTACGCCGACCCGCATCGGGGTCCCGTCCGTTGAATCGCTGTCGTTTCCCGACGATCGTTGGGGCCCAAAGGAATTCGAACAGGCCTGCAGTCATTTACAGTCCCTGGGCTGCACCCTCGTACCCATCGACCCAACGCCCTTCATCGCTGCAGGAGCGCTGCTCTACGACGGGCCCTGGGTCGCCGAGCGAGACGTCGCCGTCGGTGATTTCATCCAGGCCCACCCCGGTGACATCCATCCTGTCACCGCTCAGATCATTGGCGCTGCCCGCGATCTGTCAGCCCGCGAGGCGTTTCGAGGCTTCGACCGGCTGCGCGCGCTTGCGGCAGAGGCAAACGCCGTGTTCGCGGAAGTCGACGCGATCGTATTCCCCACCGCCGATCGATTTCCGACCCTAGCGGCGCTGCAAGCCGACCCGATCGGCGAAAACACGGCCTTGGGTCGCTTCACCAACTTCATGAACCTTCTCGACTACGCCGCGCTCGCGGTCCCTGCCGGTAGCAACGCCGATGGGCTGCCCTTCGGCATCACGCTGTTTGCCCCCGCGGGTACGGATACTGCGCTGCTCGAACTCGGCGCACTGTTCTTGGGTGAGCCCTGGCAGGCCGAACGGGGCTATCCGATCCTGCTGGCCGGTGCGCACATGGACGGGCTGCCGTTGAACTGGCAGGTCCGGGAGCGCGGCGGTCGCATGCTCCGTCGCTGCCACACAGCCCCCGGTCATCGGCTTCTTGCGCTGCCCGGGGGCCCACCGGAACGCCCAGCGTTGATCGTCGATCCCGACGGCAGCGCAAAGATCGAGGTCGAACTGTGGGAACTACCGGTCGAGACCGTCGGCAGCTTCCTCGCGGGGATCCCTGCCCCGCTGGGTCTCGGGAGAGTGCGGCTCGATGACGGGTCAGAAGTGGTTGGGTTCATCGGTGCCGCCGGCTGCGACCGGGGCGCTAAGGACATCACTGAACTGGGGGGCTGGCGCGCATACCTGGCAGCACGCTAATGCTGGCCGGATCCGCGTCGAACCTGAGAACTCAGAGCCGACAGGGTGGCACGGAGTCTGCAAACTTCGATGCATAATTAGACCCGTGAACCGTCGCGCGATTGCCCATGGGCACAGTGCCCGCCATCTTGCGTGCGCTTCGCTCAATGAATGGTTCGAAAGGACGGCGCCCAGCGACCCGGCAAGCCCTTAAACCTGTGACCCTGTGACCCAGTGACGGAATCAATTTCGATCGTAGATCTTCTGCAGCCAGGCAACGGCTACCGGTTGCCTGCGGAAGCCTATTACAGTGAGGACTGGTATCGGCGCGAACAGCGCCAGCTGTTTCGCCGCACCTGGAACTACATCGGCGACACCGCTGATTTTCCCGGTACCGGCTCCTATCGCTCACTCGTTCTCGGAGGTTCACCCGTTGTGGTCGTCCGCGGTGCAGACGGCGAACTGCGCGGCTTTCACAACGTCTGTCGGCATCGCGGCGCCCTGCTCATGGATGGCTCGGGCACCTGCGAGACCATGACCTGCCCCTACCATCGCTGGCAGTACGACCTCGACGGCACGCTGAAAAACGTGCCCCAACGCAAGGCCCAGCTTCCGGCCATGGACCTGAACGACTGGGGCCTACGACCAGCACGCCTCGCGGAGTGGCGCGGTCTACTGTTCTTAAATCCTGACGGGGCTGCGCCGGCGTTCGAAGACTGGCTCGGGGATCTGCCAACGCTGCTCAACGGCTACCGGCCCGATACGCTCAGCACGCTGACCAGCGGGCACTACGACTTCGCCGCCAACTGGAAGTTCTACATCGAGAACCACGTGGACTGGTACCACCTCTGGTATACGCACCCAGAAACGCTCCGCATGTGGGATCACCACGCCGGGGAAATGCTTCAGACCGCCCAGCACTGGGTGTCGTTCGAGCCCACCCGGGCGGATGCCGGTTCCTTCGTACCGCCGCTCAAGGCGATTCCGTCGTTGTCATCACGAGAACGCCTCAACGGCGCCCACCTGGTGTTTCCAAACCTGACTCTTTTTACCGGTGAGTCGTACTTCGCCACTGGCTGGGTTGAGCCGCTGGGTCCCGCCCGTGCCCGGATGCATTTTCGGGCCCGTGTTGCCCCCGATCAGGCTCTCGACCCGTCCGTGGCCGAGGACTTCCTGGCGGCTTTTCGAGCAATCACGGAACACGAAGACGCGGCGATGACGGAGCGGCTGCAGGCCACGGTAGAGTCTGAGGCTTTTTCCGTTGGGCCCATGACGATGACTCATGAGGCGCCGATCGCGCACTGGCACGACGCATACCTCGACACCTTTTCCAAGGTTGAAACGCACCCTAGTAGTGCAAGCACTAAATGAGTGCACCAAGACGCAACAGGCTTTACCAAATGAACGCTAACACTGTTTTTCCGCTCGCAGCCTTTCGCCGGATTGGTGGCCGCCGGGATCCTTCCTCGCGCCTTATCGCCGTGCTCGGCCTGGTGCTCACGCTCCTCTTTACGCCTCTGGGAGCCTGCGCCGCAGAGAAGCCCAAGTTCACCCTGGCCTGGTCCATCTACGTCGGCTGGATGCCCTGGGAGTACGCCGATTCAAAAGGCATTGTCGATCGCTGGGCGGACCGCTACGGCATTGAGATCGATGTCATTCAGATCAACGACTACATCGAGTCGGTCAATCAGTACACGGCCGGTCAGTTCGATGCGGTTACCGCCACCAACATGGACATCCTTACCATCGCTGGTGCCAGCGGCGTCGACAGCACAGCACTGATTGTCGGTGACTATTCGAACGGCAACGACGCCGTAGTGCTGCGCGATTCGCCCAACCTGGCGGACATCAAAGGCGAGCGGGTCAACCTGGTGGAGCTGTCGGTGTCCCACTACCTGTTGGCGCGGGCACTCGACTCCGTCAATTTAAGCGAACGCGATATCACCGTGGTTAACACGACCGATGCCGATATGGTCAGTGCCTGGTCCGGCGCCCGCGTACCGGCGCTGGTGACCTGGAACCCCATGCTCGCGGAAATTAAAAGTCAGCCCGGTGCAAACGCCGTTTTCAACTCGAGCCAGATCCCTGGCGAGATCCTCGATCTCACGGTGGTCAAAACCGACGTACTCGAAGCACATCCGGAATTGGGTCACGCGCTTGCCGGCGCCTGGTACGAAACGATCGCGCTGATGCAATCTGAAGCAGAGCGCGAAGCGGTGCTGGAACACATGGCGAACGCATCCGGTACCAACCTGGCGAGCTTCAAGGGGCAGCTGGAGACAACCTATCTCTTCGCGGAACCCGCTGCCGGTGTCGAATTTGTGACGAGCGACGCGCCACAAACCACCATGGCACGCGTCGCCGAGTTCTCGTTCGATAAAGGACTGCTCGGACCCATGGCACCGGACCCAGGCTTTGTCGGTATCGAGTTCGCTGACGGTGGCGTGTGGGGTAACGAGGCCAACGTCCAGCTGCGCTTTACCGACACCTTTATGCGCGCGGCCGGCGTGCCGCAGGCGCCAAAGCTTGTGGAATCCGGCCCCTAAGCCGGGCGTATCCCCGGACTGCAGGCGAACTCATGACGCGACTGATGAATCGGCGGCCGGGCCGGGTGTCTGCCCTACTGCTCACCGCCCTACCGTTTGTGCTCCTGGTGTTCGCCTATCAGAGCGCGTCGAGTATCCGCCTCGCTGAGAACCCGCAAGACCGCCTGTTGCCTGCGTTTTCGACCATGGCGGATGCGATGAAGCGCATGGCAATCGAACCGGACCGCCGCACCGGAGAACGGTTACTCATTGCCGACACCAAGGCCAGCCTTGTGCGCCTTGCATCCGGCGTTGCTCTAGGTGCGCTCTTCGGGCTGCTGGTCGGTGTGTTAGCTGGCTTGTTACCCACAGCCGGCAGCGCGCTGTCGCCGTTTCTTGCCGCTTTCGCCATGGTACCGCCGCTGTCTATTCTGCCGATCCTGTTCATCACCCTCGGTATCGACGAGCTGTCGAAGATCGTGCTCATTGCGATTGGCGTTGGACCTTTCATTGCCCGTGACCTGGAAGCCCGCGTGCGCGAGCTGCCGACGGAAGAGCTGATCAAAGCGCAAACCCTTGGCGCAGGGAGCTGGTTAACGCTCTGGCGCATCGTGCTACCGCAGATGTTGCCGCGGCTGCTCGATGCCATTCGCCTGTCTCTCGGCGCGGCATGGTTGTTCCTGATCGCCGCCGAGGCCATCGCCGCAACAGAGGGTCTTGGCTACCGCATCTTTCTCGTGCGCCGTTACCTGGCCATGGACATCATCCTGCCGTACGTGCTTTGTATAACAGCGCTCGCCTGGCTTACTGATTTCGCGGTGCGACGCTTGAGCCGCCTGCTGTTTCCCTGGTATGCCCTGCAGGTTGAGCCGGGACGCAACGCATGAGCACCCTCGAACTCGACGGCGTCGAAAAGGCCTACGACGACCGCACCGTCGTTGGCCCGATCAACCTGACCCTAGCCTCCGGCGCGTTCTGCACGATTGTCGGCGCCAGCGGCTGCGGAAAAAGCACGCTGTTGAAACTGCTCCTCGGCCAGGAGCGACCGACCCGAGGGGCCATCCTGCTCGATGGCGAGCCGCTGAAAACCGAGCCGGATCCGCGGCGCGGCATCGTGTATCAGCGTTACTCGGTATTTCCGCATCTGACGGCCGCGCAAAACGTGCGGCTCGGTCTGGAACTCCGGCACGGTGACCCGGTGTTCGGCCTGTGTTTCGGCGCTACACGTCGGTCCCTGCGTGCACAGGCGCTGGCGTTGCTCGCGGCGGTGGGACTGAAAGAATCCGCTGACCGCTACCCGGTCCAGCTATCCGGCGGTATGCAGCAACGGTTAGCGCTGGCCCAGGCGCTCGCCTGCAAGCCGCCGTTGTTGCTGCTCGATGAACCCTTCGGCGCCCTCGATCCGGGCAACCGTGCCGCGATGCACGAGCTGCTGACGCAACTGTGGCACGAGCACGGCATGACCGTCGTTATGGTGACCCACGACCTCCCGGAAGCCTTCGGCTTAGGCACGCGCATGCTGGTGCTCGATCGACCCGACGACCTCGCGGCGAACGATGGCGCTCGGATCACCTATGACCTGCCGCTCCGGGCACCGACCGTCGCCACCGCCGACGCCCAAACCCCTTAGTTCTGTTCAAGTTACGATGACGACCACACTAAAGCGCGTTCTGATCGCCAATCGCGGCGCGATCGCCGTTCGTATCCAGCGCACCCTCAAGCGCCTGGGCATGGAAAGCATCGCCGTGTTCTCCGAAGCCGACCGGGCCTCTCGCCACGTTGCCGAGGCCGATCAGGCGGTCAGCCTTGGGGCCGGACGGGCCCAGGAAACGTATCTCGACGCCGACCGTCTGCTCTCGATCGCGGCCCAGTTCGACGCTGACGCGATCCACCCGGGCTACGGCTTCTTATCGGAGAACGCCGACTTCTCCGCCGCTGTGGAAAAGGCGAGGCACGTGTTTCTCGGTCCGACGGCGGATCAAATAAACGCCTTTGGACTCAAGCACGAAGCACGGCGCCTGGCGGAAGCAGCCGCCGTGCCTTTGCTTGCAGGCTCTGGGTTGCTGAACTCGCTGGCTGAGGCAACAGCGGCGGCCGCGACGCTTGGTTATCCGGTGATTCTCAAAAGCAGCGCCGGCGGCGGCGGCATCGGAATGCGCGTATGTCGGAGCGCCGAAGACCTTGAGCGCGATTACGATGCGGTGGTGGCGCAAGCCGGCGCCAGCTTCGGCGACGCGCGCGTCTACCTCGAACGATTCATTGACGACGCGCGCCACATCGAAGTGCAGGCCTTTGGCGACGGCGCCGGCCGGGTTGCGATCCTCGGCGATCGTGACTGTTCTTTGCAGCGTCGGAACCAGAAAATCATCGAAGAAGCGCCGGCCCCAGCCCTGCCGGAGGAGCTACGAGCGGTCCTGCATCAGGCCGCCGAACGGCTGCTCACGAGTGTGCAGTACCGTTCTGCCGGTACCGTCGAGTTTCTCTACGACCGCACCCGCAGTGCGGTCAGCTTCCTTGAAGTGAACGCCCGGCTGCAGGTCGAACACGGCGTAACGGAACTCGTGACCGACGTTGACCTGGTGGAATGGATGCTGCGCCTCGGCGCCGGTGACCGGTCGTTCATCACGTCAAAAACGCCCGTTCGCCATGCGATCCAGGTTCGGGTCTACGCCGAGGATCCACACCGCGACTTTCGTCCGTCGCCGGGTCTCATCACGAACTACGCACTTCCCGCTTCTACCGCCGCCGTGCGCGTCGACGATTGGGCGGTCGATGGCGTGGTCGTACCGCCGGACTTCGATCCGATGCTGGCGAAGGTGTTAACCGCGGGAGACGATCGGGAAGCCGCTCGCGCAGGGCTTGTCGCCGCGCTCGCCGATGCCCGGGTGGATGGTGTACAGACCAATCTGGCCTTCCTCCGAGCAGCGCTGACCGATCCAACGTTCGTGACTGCGGAGCACAACACCGCCACAGCCGCAGCCCTGCGGTTTTCTGAGACCAGCATGGAGGTACTGGCGCCGGGCACCCTGAGCACAGTTCAGGATGTGGGTGGCCGTATGGGTTACTGGCACATCGGCGTGCCGCCCTCCGGCGCCTTCGACGGCTGTTCGCTGGCCCGCGCTAACGTATTGGTCGGCAATGCGGAAGAAGCCGCGGGGTTGGAGCTGCTTGCAAACGGACCGACGCTGCGTTTCGCCAGCGATACGCGGATCGCTTTGTGCGGCGCGCTCTCAGAAGCAACGCTGGACGGCGAAGCGGTTCCCCACGATCAAGCCGTCCACGTTCAGGCCGGGCAATCGCTCACCGTTGGGAAGATCGCCGTCGACGGCGTCGGGCTGCGCGCCTACCTGGCGATTGCCGGCGGCATCGACGTTCCGCAGAAGCTCGGCAGTCGGGCCACCTTCGATCTGGGCAACATGGGTGGCCACTGCGGTCGCGCGCTGCGCTCTGGAGACGTGCTTCCCCTCGGCCCCATGGTGGCCGAGGCCGAGCTGCCGGTATCAATCCCAGCGGCCGTACCGCTCGCAGAACGCACCCAGCTCCGTGTCGTTGCCGGACCGCTCGCGGCTCCAGACTTTCTCACACCAGCATTCCTCACCACCTTCTACGACACGGATTGGGTCGTGCACTACAACTCCTCGCGCACGGGCATCCGGTTGCAAGGCCCCACCCCGGAATGGGCGCGGAACGATGGCGGCGACGCCGGATTGCATCCGTCGAACGTACACGACAACGCCTATGCGTTTGGCGCAATCGACTTCACCGGCGACATGCCGATCATCCTTGGACCCGACGGACCGAGCCTTGGCGGGTTCGTCAGTCCGGCGGCCATCTGCGAAGCCGACAGCTGGAAGCTGGGTCAGCTGCGCGCCGGTGATCGGGTACGCTTTCTGCCGATCGACCTCGGTACCGCGCAACGCTTAAGCCCAGGTGCGTCCATGGCGGGGGAAGCCCCAGTCCCGGAATCGAACTCGGACCGCAGCCGGCGGTCGCAAGACGTTGCACTGGAACGGGACACCGGGCGTGACATCGTGCTCCGAGCCGCTGGCGATCGCTTCGCGCTGCTCGAGTTCGGTCCTGCGGAGCTGGATTTGCGGTCACGAATCCGCGCCGAAGCGCTTCGCCGATGGCTGGAGCAACAGGACTCGTCTCCGATCCTCGAAATCACGCCAGGGATTCGGTCGCTGCAGTTCCGGATACCGCGGAGCAGCGACCGAGCAGCACTGCTACGCCTGGTTCAGGACGGCATCGACCAGCTCGGCAAGCCCGAAGACCTGGAAGTCCCGAGCCGCATCGTCCACTTGCCGCTCGCTTGGGATGACCCGGCGACCCAGGAAGCGACGGACCGCTACGCACGCACGGTACGCTCCGATGCACCCTGGTGTCCGCGCAACATTGAGTTCATTCGCCGCATCAACGGGCTTAAGGACGAGGCCGAGGTCAAGAACATCGTCTACCGCGCAAGTTATCTGGTCCTGGGCTTAGGCGACGTCTACCTCGGCGCTCCGGTCGCCACCCCGATCGATCCACGCCATCGTCTCGTGACCACCAAGTACAACCCAGCCCGCACCTGGACGCCGGAAAACGCCGTGGGCATCGGTGGGGCCTACCTCTGCATTTACGGCATGGAGGGACCCGGCGGCTACCAGTTCGTCGGCCGCACGATCCAGGTCTGGAGCAACACCCAACGTACGGCACCCTTTGTGCGCCCGTGGTTGCTGCGCAGCTTTGACCAGTTGCGCTTCTACCCCGTGAGCAACGACGAGCTGCTTGAGCTGCGCCGGGACTTCCCCCTTGGTCGGGTGCCTATCGAGATCGAGGAGACACGCTTTGCCCTCGGGGATTACGAAGCGTTTCTTGCCGAGCACACCGATGACATCGCCGCCTTCCGCAGCCGTCAGCAGACCGCATTCGCAGAAGAGCGCGCACGTTGGGCGGAAGCGGGCCTCGGTACCGGCGAAACGCTCATCGCTCCGGCGCCGGAGGTGCGCGAGGAAACGCTCACGGGTACCGCCATTGATAGCCCGGTAACGGGCTCCGTTTGGAAGGTGCTCCGCGAGGTCGGCGACCGGGTTGAGGCTGGAGAAACCATTCTCATCGTCGAGTCTATGAAGACAGAGTTTCCCGTCCTCGCACCAGAGTCGGGACAGGTCATTCAGATTCTTGCCGGTGCCAACACGCCGATCGACGCCGGGCAAGCCGTCGCTGTCCTCGACCCGGTGGCCTGATGCGGCGCGCCCCAACGGGTGCGGAAGGAGCGCGCGCTCCACGCTTGCCTGCAGGCTGGATACGCTGCATCGGAATCGCCGTGTTTCTCCTCTGCAGCGGCGCCCAGGCTCACCTGCTCAATATGACCCGCGTGGATGTAGCCGTTGCACGCGACAGCCCGGGCACGCTTAGGGTAACCATTGATCTCGGCCAATCTCTGCTGAGTGCCCAGGCTTACTGGTCGCTGGTCCAGGAGCTCGATCCGACGCGTCGAACGCAGCGCTTATCCCCGATCGTTCGCGAGCTTGAATCCGCCCTGGATGTTCGCGTCGCTGGTGTCTCGCTGCCACTCACTTTTCTCGAAGCAGCGCTCGCCGCTGACTCCCTGGCTGCGATCCAAAACCCGCTAACGCCACAGTTCGCAACGCTGAGCTGGGCGCTGCCCCCGGTTGTTGACGCCGCTGCGCTCACCCTTGCCCTGGACGATTCGGTCGATGTCCCCTGGCCGTTGGTTGTCCGTCTCGACAGCAGTCAGCGAACGCTGCCGGTGTCCGCTGTGCTGACTGACGACCGGCGCCAAACGCAGCAACTGCCCCTTACGGATACCGACAGCGCTGCCGCCGGCAACGAGCCCGTCGCTACGTTATTTGGGGTCTACGCCCTCATCGGCTTTGAACACATCCTGCCGCTCGGTACGGACCACGTTCTGTTCGTGCTTGGTTTGGCCCTTATCGGTGGATCGCTGCGCGCGTTGATCGGCCTGGTGACGACATTCACCGTTGCCCACTCCCTCACCCTGGCTCTAGCCACGCTCGGCGTGCTCACGGTTCCAGCCGCGATTACGGAACCGCTTATCGCCGCCTCGATCGTCGGTGTCGGGCTCGAACGACTGCTGCGACCGCCAAACCCGCGCGCACCGGGGAAGCGCCTCGAGCTTCGCATCGGGCTGGTGTTTGCCGTCGGTTTGCTCCACGGTCTTGGGTTCGCCAGTGCGTTGGGCGCAGTCGGCCTGCCTACGGGGCAGCGCGCGCTCGCGCTGTTCAGTTTCAACATCGGCGTCGAAGCGGCGCAGTTGGTCGTGCTGGTCGCCGCGGTCGCAACGCTGCGGGTCTTTGAGCGCTTCCGCTGGTATGAGACCTGCATAGCAGTACCTGCGGCGACCCTCGTCGCCGGCATAGGTCTGTACTGGCTGATCGACCGGGTTGGACTGCTAAGCTGAACCGGCCGACGAGCGCTGCCGGGGCCGTGGCGTGGGGCATGGGGCATCGGACAGACAGAGCACAGGTAAGGGGGTATAGGGTATGACAAACCGATCGCCGCAGGCCTCTGGCCGACGCGTGCTGGGCGTTGCGCTGGTGGCAGCGACGCTGTTGATCGTCGACCAAGCTGTCGGAGAAAAACACACACCGCTGGTCTTCGATCCCGAGGGTCGCGCCGAGGGAACGTTCCCAGAGCGTTGGATTCACGGCTCAAAATCAGCGGTGGACAACACCGATCCCCCGGTCCAGGTACATGAGTACAACGCCCACACCTTCATTCTCCGGGAGAACAAGGCGATCAACTACGAAGGGGCGTTCATGTATCTCTTCTTCGGCAACGGTCAGGTGATGTTGATCGACCAGGGGTCCACGTCTTCGGCTGCCCTGTTCCCTTTACGTGAGGTTGTGGACGGGGTCATCGCCGATTGGGCTGCGAAACACCGGGTGCCGGAACCGGAGCTCATCGTTGCCAACAGTCATCTGCACGGCGATCACTACGCGGCCTGGAATCAGTTTGTTGATCGCCCGAACACGGTGATGGTCGGCTTGACCCACGAAGAGGTCATGGACTTCTGGGGCTTTACCAACTTTCCGGAAGAACGCATCTCCTTCGACCTTGGCGGCCGGACGCTCATCGTCACCGGTTCACCGGGGCATCAGGGCTCCGAACTCTCGCTCTACGACCCCTGGACCGATCTGCTCTACACGGGCGACATGTTTTACCGCGGTCGCCTTTACCTCGATGACTGGGACGCCTGGGCGGCAAGCATCAAGCGGCTCGGAGCCATCGCCGATGAGTACCCGGTCGCGCATCTCATCAACAATCACATCGAGATGACCACAACACCGGGCGTCGACTACCCCATCGGCACGACCTGGCAACCCAACGAACCGCCGATGGAAATGACCCGCGCAATGCTCGATGTCGCACTTGAAGCGACGGACACGATTTCGAAACCGGGCATCTACATCTTCGACGATTTCATGATCTACAACGAAATCCCCTGGGCCACGACGACGGACCCCTGACATGCATACCGATTCATCAGCGAACACGACCCGCCGACGAAACGCGCTCCTGGCGGCGATCGCGGCATGCGCCCTCGTGTGTGGCGACGGGTGGGCAGCCACCGACTTCAATCCCGCGAAGCCGGCTCCAGGCAATCTGCGGTTCGCATGGATCCACGGCAGCATCAGTGCCATGCACAACACCGACCCGCGGATTCAGATCCATCGCTACAACGAACACAGCTACATCCTTCGGCAAAACCCCGCCGTACATTGGGAAGCACCGTTCATGTACCTGCTGTTCGGTGCTGAGCGGGTCCTGCTCATCGACACTGGGGCAACGGAAGAACTCGAGTACTTTCCCCTACGGAACGTCGTCGATGCGGTCATCGCCCGTTGGACGACGGCCCAGCAGCACGACACGGAACCGGAACTCGTCATCCTCACCACCGGTGATGCACCGGCACAGACGGCCGGACTGGGTCAGTTCACCGGTCGGCCAAACACTCGAATCGCAACCGCTACACCGGGCGGGCTACCAAAGCTCAGCTTGCTTAACGCTCAGTCGGAAACCGAAGGCACGCTGGATCTCGGCGGTCGAATTATTCATGTGCTTGCAACACCGGGGACGAGCGCAACCGGCATCAGTCTCTACGACCCGTATACGGACTTTCTCTTTACCGGTACGACGATGCTACCGGGTCGCATCGTGATTCGGGATTACGACGCCTACTTTAATAGCGTCACGCGACTCAGTAGGTTTACCGAGGAGATGCCGGTTGCAGCGCTCATGGGCGGCCAGATCGATATGAGTTCAGAGCCCGGCGTCGACTATCGGCTCCGGAGCAACTTTAGGCCCAACGAGCGCGGTCTCACGCTCCCGGTGGCGGCATTAAAAGAGTGTCTGTCCGTGGTGCACTTGATCAATGGCAGGGAGGCGGTTGAAGTGCTCCCGGATTTCATCGTCATGAACGGTGTCGGGCGCGGCTACCGTCCCTACGGGTTCCCTATGTACCAACCCGACTTCACTCGCCAGCGTCGGCTTCGCTAATCTGCCTGCGAACTGATTCGCAGGCCTCTCGGATGTCGCAGCACGACTCGCCTACAGCTGCTTCAGCTCCTCATCGGAGTAAAACGCGAGTGCGTATTGGGTCTTGAGATCGAGCGCTTCGCCCTTGCCAGCGCCGCACGCATCAACCATATCGACGTCTAGATAGGTACCAAAAATCCGATCCCAGATGATGATAGAACAGCCGTAATTCTTGTTGCTGTATTCCATGTCGTGAGCGTGGTGCACGTGATGCATTGACGCGGTCGAGAAAAACAACCCATAGAGCTTGTTCGTTACCAGCGGAAGGTTTGAGTGATTGCAGATGCCGTTGAAGAAACCGAACGCACCGGTGACGGCGATAACGTCATCGGTGGCCCCGAACAGAGCCAGCACGATCGGCGTACCCAGGCTGAGCGCCAGCCACTCAAGAGGATGGGTGCGGTCGCCGCGGGCCGCACTCATCTTGGTGATGTGGTGATGGGTTGCATGAATCCGCCACCAGAACAGCGTTTCGTGCTGGATGCGATGCAACCAGTAATAGATGAATTCAGAGGTCGCACGAACGAAGAGTGCAGCCAGGATTAAGCCTAAGGTTGTTTCCGGGTTCAGCGTAAACGGTACCGTCGAAACGTCCCGAAGCCACTCAAAGGCCCAGGAAATCGGTGTTTCGTAATAGTCGGAGTACAGCGGCACCCAAATGAAGGCTGCACCGGCCAGCCAGAAGGCGTCTTCCGCCAGCTCCTTAGGCTCGAGAATCCAGTCGGTGCGCTTCGGCACGTAGCGCTCGGCTAATAAAAAGAGCGGCAGCGGCAGCAGGATCATGAAGGTGGTGAACAGGTCCGCATCCACCCACTCCGTGGTGATCGCCGTCGCGATCGCGAGCATCGAGCCTAGGACAAGGATCGGCTGTGGAAGAGACCAGAGGAACCGGCTGCGCGCGTCGTGGACGTAGGCATGATTCACGTAGCGTTCGGGTTGGAGTACGCGGGACTCTTTATTTGCTATTGCGACATCGTTCGATTTCGCCACGCGCTTCAAAGCGCTTTGCACAAAGGTCTGCTCAGGAAGATCCGCTACCGGCTCCGCCATCGTTACCGCTCCTGCTGGTTGGCTGTTTTCGTCGCGTTGACCGGCGAGAGTCTACCTGACGCTGCCGGACCGGATGATTTGGTCAGAAAAGCAGCAAGTTTCAGACCATCCGCGCTGACCGAACAAGACGGCGGGAGACGCGTGAAATCCGCGTTGGGAATCGGGTCCGACCGGCAGTCTCTTGCACCAGGGCTGTACGTCGAAGCGGCTCGATGCCCAGCCAGAGAGCGCGCCTAGCCGCTAAGACTGCGCTCCAGATCCGCCAGCGCCTGACGACGCGCCGCCTGCTTGATCCGCCCGTAGACCGGCCCGGGCAACTCTGCCAAGGCTTCTGCCTCAGCCAGCGCAGCAGCCGCCAGGTCTGCTGCTTGAACCACGCGATCAAGGTAGCCGACACCCGCCGCGTCCTCAGGGCCAAACACCCGCGCCTGAATGATCGCTTCCGTAAGCCGATGCGGCTGCAAGCGCTCCCGCGCAAGAATCAAACCGAAGTCTGGCAACACCATACCGATAGCAGTCTCGTTAAGGCCCAGCTTGAAGTCTCCAGCAACACCGATGCGCGTATCACTGGCGAGACACAACAGCGCCCCCATAGCCAACGCGTGGCCGCTTACCGCCGCAACGATCGGCAGTGGAAACCCGTACAGCCGGTGCAACAGCCGACCGCCACGCTGCACGAGGGCGGCAGAATCGCCGCCGCGCATAACGCTCAGATCAAAACCTGCGCTGAAGCGTCCCGGTCGTCCTGCGAGCACCACCGCCTTCGCTGTGCCTTCAAGCGCATCAAGCGCCTGCTCGAGCTCATCGAGCAGCTCGTGGTTAACGGCATTGGCCTTCCCATCATCGAGCGTGACCACTCCGATGCCGGTCGCCGTCAGTTGCTGGTGAACGATCGTCATAGTTAAGCCCTCATCTATTTCCGATCCCGTTAGATCTGGTCTAGCTGCGCTCAGACTACGCAACAAAAAAAGGGCGCCCAGTGGCGCCCTCGTCCCCCCGTTACCGTATCCGCTTACTGCGGATAGGCTCCGAACCGGTAGGTGAACTCCAGCCCAAAGAGCCGCGGATCGGTCGGCGTGGCCGTACGCAGGTAGTTCTGGTTTTCCTCGTAGCGGGCAATCTGACGAACGCCAATCTCGTCGGTGATGTTGTTCACGAAGGCCGAAACAACCACGTTGTTACGCGGGCTCGTCCACGTTGCACGGGCATCCCACCGGTAGTACTCGGGGGCCTTATCAACGGGATTGTTCTCGATCGAAAAGAACACTTCGTCCGTGAATGCGAGGCTTGAGCGGAACTCAATCTCGCCTTTGTTACCCAGCGGCAGGGTATAGATCCCGAACAGAGTCCACTTGGTTTCCGGCACCAGCAGGAGCTGATTACCCTCGATATTCGCTTCGAGATTAAGGATCGAATTGCCGTTGACGTCTGTAACTACCTGATTCGGGTCAAAGATCGATTGCGGCGTACTCGAATTGAAAATGTCCGCGACGCGCGAGAACTGACCGTCTGGTGAGTTCGGGTTCGCATCCGGCGTGCCGTCGCCGTCAACATCCACCAGGCCTCGAATATCCGACGTGTACTCGGCGTTTGTGTAAGAGAAGTTACCGCCGAGCGCCAAGCGGTCGGTGGCGAGCCAGAACACGTCGAACTCGAAGCCGTACACCTCCGCATCGGGCACGTTTTCAACGTTGTTCACGACGGCACCGAGAGAGGTGCTGAAGCCGTTAAAGGTCTGATGGATGTCCTGGTACTCATAGAAATACACCGACGCGTTGATCTGCAGGGATCGGTCGAAGAGCTGATCTTTCCAGCCGATCTCATAAGCCGTGATCTCTTCCTGGTCGTAGACCGCGATATCCGACAGGTTCGCGAGGTTAAAGCCACCGGCACGGTAACCGGTCGTTACGCCACCATAGATGAGCGTGTGTTCGTTCGGCTCCCAGTCGAGGTTCACCCGATAGGTCCAGGCGTCAAACTTTTCTTCCACCGGGCGATAGAAGTTGATCGCAAAAGGCACACCACCGTAGCGGGTGATGTTGTCACCGGTCTGCTGCAGGGTGGCGGGATCAATGGCTCCGGTGCCGATGTTGAACTGCGCCAGACTTGCCGTGCTGGTAATCGGAGCACCGAGCAGCGACAGGCTCGCCCCCGTGTTCGGATCGGTCGCACCGGACGGTATACCGCTCAAGAGCACTACTTCCGCCAGCGCAATATTGCCAGAGGCTAAGTTGGCCGTACCCGGATCGGACTCAGAGTAGATCACCACGTTTTCCTCGCCGCTTCGATCGTCTTCGGCGTAGCGCAGACCGAGGGTCAGCGAGAACTGATCGGTAAGAAACAACTCGGCTTGGTTGTACCAGGCAAAGGCTTCCGTGTTCGTGGTTGTGTCGTACTCCACGAACGATCCGCAGGTAGTGGGACCACTCTCGATCCGCGTGCAGCCCCCGGGGTTGTCGGGGTTGTCACCCAGCCAAAGCCCGACCGTATTCGCCGTATTGCCTGTATCCAACGCCGCTTGCTGCGCAGCCGTTAAGGTGCCCGATCGTGCCGCATCTCGACCCGTGAAGAGCCCGACCTGTCCCGGGAAGATTCCACCCAGAATCGCCGCGTTGGGAATCCCTTCTGGGCTGAGGCCGTAATCAACGGCCTGCGTGTACCGCGCCTCACCGTCCTCGGAATGAAAGTCACCACGCTGATCGATCCGCGCTTCGTAGTAGAACAGACCGGTCGTGAACGTTGCCCGTTCGCCGAAGTCGAACAGGAACTGCACTTCGTGCTGGAAGTTCTCGTTTTCCTGCGACACGTAGAAGGTTTCTCCTGCGCGTGCGTTACTGCTCAGGTCCCGGTCCGTGGTTCGATCGTAGAAGTAGTCGGTGTAGCCGAAGATGTACTTGACCGTCAGGCTGTCGTTGATGTCGAACTCAAGGTTTGAATAGATCGCCTGGTGGTCGAAAAACTCGTACTGCTGACCGTTGGTCGCCGTGTTGAGATCGTCGCCGTCGAAGCCCTCAGCATCCACCACAGGGGCGAGGATGCAGTCCGGGTTCGCATCGCTGTTGCAGTTGAAGTTTCGGCTCGGCTCGTCATCCAATGCCGCATCGACCCCGGGACGCAGCCGTTGGGCCAGCACCGTTTCGCCGGTGCGCGGGTTGGTGAAGGAAAACAGATCCGTTAATCCGTTGCCGGTCAGCGCGCTCGACGACGTGTTGAGGAAGTTCCCAGCGCCTGGGTTAGTCAGGTTCAGATTGGCGTTAGCCGTTGCGGCGAGCGCATCAGCACCCATGCTCGGATCGAAGGTCGACGCCAGCGGATCGGTGTTCGACGACAGAATGGGGCGGAAGCCGAACACTTCTGACTGCGTATCCCGAGCCTGACCACCAAACTCGGACAAGGCGATGATGCCCGCGGTCTGCCCCGCACCGCCCATGCGACGAGCGTAAGAGCGCTCGTTGGCTCGCACTTTCCAGGACATGTTCTCGAAGGGCATCCACTCGAGGGTGAGGGTGTAGTTCTCGTCACCGTAGTCGCCGACGTCGCGGTTGCGCGTGCCGTCCTGGCCTATACCGAAGTCTTCGTAATACCCGTCGCGTGAGCGGCGTACCCCGTTAAACCGATAGTTCAGCTTGTCCTGAATGATTGGTCCCGAGACCAGCCCGTAGTATTCACGTAGCCCAAAGGATCCGATGTTGGTTTTGATTTCGCCTTCAAACTCGTCTGACGGACGGTTAGGCAGGAAGTTTATGGCGCCACCGACGGCGTTACGGCCGTACAGCGTGCCTTGGGGACCCCGCAGCACTTCGATCCGCTCGATGTCGTAAAGCCCACCCTCCGTCGACGCGATACCGAAGTCTTCGGAGTAGACCCCGTCAAAGTAGGTTGCGATGCCCGGGTCACCGCCAAGCGCCCGGAAAGAGCGACCGATGCCGCGCACGGCCATGTCGTAGGGCTGAATAGTGGTTGCTGGAATGTAGTTGGCAAGGTCTTCCTGGTTGCGGATACCGAAGTCCTGCAGGAACTCGCCTTCAAAGGCGGTAATCGAAATCGACGTGTCTTGGACACTGGCCTCGCGTTTTTCGGCGGTAACCAGCACTTCTTCAATCTGCCGTCGGCCCGAACCTTCTTCGGCAGCGTGTGCCAGTGGAGCAGTCAACAAACAGGCGGCCACGGACGTGACCAGGCGTCTTCGCACCATAGAACTCCCCTCTCTTTGCGACCCCTGACGAACAGGTGTCATAACGCCGCCCGCGTCTCCCAACGACACGGTCGACGACCCGATATCCCAAGCTACTCTTAAGAGCGACTTAAAAAGAAAGCCGGTGCGGTGCACAGCGCCACGGGTGGTTCCCAGCCAGCCGTGGGGTGTTTCGGTCAGTAGCGTCCAGTGCTGGCCGCGGCTGCAACGAAACTGCTGAGTGAGACCGCGCGCCATGCAATGCCGCCGCGAACTCACCTCGAAGACACGCGATTTAGATCGACGTGTAACCGACGCACCTTGGTCGGTCTCCCTATCCCGCCTCTTTTATAGGGTGAGCGTCAGGTGAAGTCAAACCCGAGGGGCGGGCTGATCAGACCAATTTGCTGCGCTGATTCAGGAACTTGTGAGCGAGACGTAACACAGACCACTCATCCGTATAGTCCTCAAGCTGCTCCATAGGAACCCAAGCAAGGTCGTGGCTCTCTTCGCTCACGACGAACGACGACTCGGTATCGGCGCGAAACAGAAAGCGCAGGTCGTGGTGCTCGTGCGCTGGCTCGTTACCGCGGGCAGGAATGTCGTGCACGTCGATATCAAAGATCGCCGCGTCGAGGAGCTCAAGACGCAGTCCAGACTCCTCCTGACCTTCCCGTTGAGCAACGGATCGCGTATCGCCCTCGCCGTCCGAGTGGCCACCAAGCTGCAACCAGCGCCCGAGCTTGCGGTGGTGGGTCAGCAACGCGTGGGTCGCGGCCCGGTTAACAATCCAGGCCGAGCCGGTGATGTGGCCGGGAAAACAGTCGCGGTGAAAGCAGCGCTCGTGCGCTTCAACGAGTCCGCGGATGCGATCGCTTGCCGCTTGCTCATCGGGGTAACGCCCGAGGTAGGCGTCGAGGCGCGCGAGCAGGCGCCGGCGGTCTGGATCCAAACTCGGAGCCAAGGGCGCCTACTTCGGCAGCGCGAACAGCTCAGCCAGCTGTTCCGTCATCGCCCCACCCAGCTGCTCGGCATCGGTAATCGTCACCGCCCGGCTGTAGTGGTGCGTGACGTCGTGCCCGATGCCGATCGCAACCAACTCGACGGGGGAATGGTTTTCGATCTGATCGATCGCGTACTTCAAGTGCTGCTCGAGGTAGTTTGAGGCGTTGACGAGCAGCGTGGAGTTATCAACCGGTAGCCCGTCAGAAATCACCATCAGCACCTTGCGCTGCTCCGTGCGTCCAACGATTCGGTTGTGAGCCCAGATCAGCGCCTCACCGTCGATGTTCTCCTTCAGCAGCTCCTCGCGCATCATCAGGCCCAGGTTGCGCTTGGTTCGCGTCCAGGGGTCGTCGGCCGCTTTGTAAACAATGTGCCGCAGATCGTTCAACCGCCCGGGATTCTGAGGTTTACCGTCAGCAATCCAGCGCTCGCGCGATTGCCCGCCACGCCAGGCCCGGGTGGTAAAGCCGAGAATCTCGACGCGTACGGAACAGCGTTCGAGGGTGCGGCCAAGAATGTCGGCGCACATGGCGGCGATAGTAATTGAGCGCCCCCGCATGGACCCGGAACTGTCGATGAGCAGGGTCACGACCGTATCCCGGAACTTCATCTCCTTTTCCTGCTTGAACGCCAGCGGGTTCATGGGATCGACGATCACCTGCGCCAGTCGCGCCGCGTCGAGCTGCCCTTCTTCGAGATCAAACTCCCAGGTTCGGTTCTGCTTCGCCATCAGTCGCCGCTGCAGCCGGTTCGCAAGCTTGGACGTGGTCGCCTGGAGCGCCACCAGCTGTTGGTCGAGAAGCGCTCGCAGACGGATCAGTTCATCGGCATCGGCAAGTTCTTCGGCGCGGATGATCTCATCGAAGTTTTCCAGGTACGCGCCGTAGTTAAAGTCGACTCGGATGCGGCCACTATCGTCTTGCAGTTCTGGTGGAAGCTCATCTGGATCCGCTTCAGCCCCCGCCTCTTCGAGATCCGCATCGGCATCCATCTCGACCAGCGTCGACTCGCCTTCCATGCTGTCGTCGGTCATGGAGCTGTCGTCGAGCATGACGTCTTCGGGGTTGGCTTCCGATTCGGACTCGGCGTTTTCGTCGACACTTTCCGGTTCGTTGTCCGCCGAATCGCCCTGCGGCGGCTCGTCGAGCTCGGCCTCGAGACCCAGGTCAGCGATGAGGCCGCGGCAAACCTCGGCAAAGCGCGTTTGATCACCGACGTGCTCGCGCAGCTGATCGATGCTTTCGCTCGCGTTATCTTCAATAAACCCGCGCCAGAACTGGACGACGTTTTCTGCCGCCGGTGGCAGGGCTCGGCCCGTCAGCCGGCTGCGCACGAGCAGCCCGACGGCTACGGATAACGGTGCATCGGCTTCGGAGGTAATGGTGTCAAAAGCCGACTGGCGGCACTGCTGTTCCAGGTGGCTATCGAGATTCTGGGCAACGCCCTCCATGCGCAAGGATCCGATCGATGCCAGCCGCGCGTCTTCGATCCACTGAAACATCTCCTGAGCCGCACCGCCGACCGGCCGCGCTGCGGCGTGGGCGTCGGGATCGTGATACCGCAACCGCAGGGCAAACTCGTCGCCAATCCCGCGGGTCGCGTTGACCTCGTCTTCGCTGCAGCCAACGGTCGGCAGCGGCACCCGGATTCGATTGCCACGGACCGACGGTGCGCCCTGACCAAAGGTCACTTCGATTTCGTCGTCGCCGGCGAGCGCGCGAATAGTGGCTTGCGTTGCGCGCTTAAACGGCTCGAGCGGATGATCCTGCTCGTTACTCATAGACTGCCCGTAGACCTCAGCCGGCAGATTTCAGGGCGATGCCCGCGGTTGCGTCGCCGAGATCGTCCCCCATACAGCGCTGGTAGTACTCGGCGACGATGGGCCGCTCAAGTTCGTCGCACTTATTGAGGAAGGTCAGCCGGAACGCAAAACCCACGTCGCCAAAGATCTCGGCGTTCTGCGCCCAGGTCAGCACCGTGCGCGGTGACATCACGACGGATACGTCGCCGTTGATGAAACCGCGCCGCGTCAGCTCCGCGACGCTCACCATGTTGGCGATAACACGCTGTCCTTCCGGCGTGGCGTCGAAGAACGGCGTCTTGCCGAGCACGATGTCCGTCTCTTCGTCGTGGGGCAGATAGTTGAGTGTGGTGACGATGCTCCAGCGGTCCATCTGCCCCTGGTTGATCTGCTGCGTGCCGTGGTACAAACCCGTGCTGTCCCCGAGACCGATGGTGTTGGTCGTCGCAAAGAGCCGGAAGTGCGGGTGCGGCGCTAACACCTTGTTCTGATCCAGCAGCGTCAACTTGCCTTCGACCTCGAGCACCCGCTGAATAACGAACATCACGTCCGGGCGGCCGGCATCGTACTCGTCAAACACCAGCGCCACCGGACGCTGTAGTGCCCAGGGCAAAAGCCCTTCTTTGAACTCCGTGATCTGCTTACCGTCCTTCAGCACGATCGCGTCTTTACCCACCAGATCGATGCGGCTGATGTGGCTGTCGAGGTTGATCCGTATGCAGGGCCAGTTAAGGCGTGCGGCCACTTGCTCGATGTGGGTCGACTTTCCCGTCCCGTGATAGCCCTGGACCATGACCCGACGGTTATGAGCAAACCCGGCCAGGATCGCGAGCGTCGTCGCCCGATCGAATCGATAGTCCGGATCGACCGCCGGCACATAGTCACTGGCCGTGGCAAACGCGGGGACCGAAAGGTCCTGATCGATGCCAAAGGCATCGCGCACACTGACCGTAGTATCCGGCGCCGCTTCGATCGCCAAACCCGCTCCAAGCTCCATCATCACCTCGAACCGTTCCCAATCCCGTATTGTACGGGCGCGGCGCGTTGGAATCGAAGGCAACGGCCGAGCGGAGCACCCCCGGTATGACCAGCTGTACGCTTTTCCTCGTTCGTCACGGCCAGGCGGCCGCCGGATTCGACAGCCATCGCGATCCAGCCCTGGACGAGCTGGGGCATCAACAGGCTCAGGAAAACGCTGAGCACCTGGCTGAGCGGCTGGCACCGATCCCGGTGCTGAGCTCGCCGATCCGCCGCGCTCGGGAGACCGCCGCGCCGCTGGCGGCGCGTTGGCAGCAGGATGTTCTCGTGAGCGACGCGATCAGTGAGATCCCGTCACCGGATCCGGACCTCAAGGCACGGGCCGCGTGGCTGCGCGACGCCATGGCTGGACCCTGGACGGCGCTGCCAGAAGCTCAGCGCATCTTTCGCGAACAGCTGATCGAGTTCCTGGCCTCCCAGACCCAGGATCAGGTGCTGTTCAGTCACTTTGTCGCCATCAACCTGGCCGTCGGTGCGGCAACGGGCGACGATCGTATGGTCGTGTTCCGGCCCAGCCATGTATCGGTGACGGAGCTGATCGTCGACGCGGGCCAGCTGCGACTTGGTCGACTCGGCGCCGAGGCCGAGACCCGGGTCAACTGACACCACGGGCGCATGGCGAAAATCCACAAGGCTTGGTGAGCTTCGCCACCGGTCGCGGACACCCAACCCTGGCCGACCGCGCCGCACGGTCCATCGAAGCGCTTCCACTAACCACACTAAACCACTGATTTAACTAACGAACGCGAGCGCTATGGCTTCTACTCAGTCGCCGTTCATACGTTGGCACGAAGCCTGTAATCCCACTGGCAATTGCACTCCTGGGAGCCCAACGTGATCGCAGCCTTCGCCCGCCACCCGGTCGCGGCCAACCTGACCATGATTGCCATGATCATGGCCGGTATCTGGGCGCTGCGGGTGATGCCGACCCAGCTAGATCCGCCGGCCCATCTGCCCTACGTTGTGATCGAGGTCACCTGGGAGGGCGCCGGCGCTGAAGACGTCGAAGCGCTCATCACCACACCCATCGAGCAGCAGCTCCGCAATCTCAATGACCTTCGAGAGCTCACCTCCCGCTCCGTAAACGGCTACGCCCGTCTGGTCGTGCAGCTCGATCACGACGCCGACGTCCAGCAGGCCCTCGACGAGGTAAAGCAGCGAGTCAGCAGCATTCGTAACTTACCGGCCGGAATCGAGACTCCGATCATCCGTCGGGCCCGCGATTACGAACCCATCGCGCGCCTCATCGTCAGCGCACCGGGCAGCCTCAATGAATTAGTTCCCGTAGTCCGCGATTTCGAGCAAAGCCTGCTCGACGCCGGGGTAGAAGCAATCTACATCCATGGCTTGCCCGCCGAGGAAATCGCGCTGCTGGTTTGTACGCAGCGTCTCACCGAGCTGCGCATGACGCTCAGTGAACTCGCCAGTGTCGTTGCGGATCGGACCCGCAACACCCCCGGGGGCGCCCTCGGCACCGGTAACGGGGCAACCCAGCTGCGCGGCCTGGCGGAGCGACGCGATCCCCTCGAGTACGAAGCCCTAAGCCTCACGATTGACGACCAGCTCCTGCGCCTTGGCGACATTGCCGACGTCGTCCGCCGCTCACGCCCGGGTGAACCGCTGATCAGCCGCGGCGGGAACGACGCGGTGGAGATGAGCCTGCTCCGCAGCACCTCGAGCGATGCGTACCAAAGCCAGAAGATGCTCGAACGCTGGCTCGCAGAAACGCGGCCGACCCTTCCTACCGGCGTGACCATCACCGTTACGGAAAACGTCTGGGACTTGCTCGGTGCCCAGCTCGACATGATTCTCAGCAACGGCCTGTCCGGGCTGGTGCTGGTGATCGGCGTGCTGTACCTGTTTCTCAACCTGCGCGCCGGCTGGTGGGTCATGGTTGGCATCCCGGTCAGCTTCATGCTCGCCCTGGCGTTGTTTCACCTCGGCTTTGGCTTCGGCATAAGCATCCTGGCCATCATCGGCCTGATCATGGCGCTCGGCATCGTGGTCGACGATGCCATCGTCGTCGGCGAAGACATTGTCGCTCTGACCGAAGCCGGTATGGATCCGGAACAGGCGGCCATAACCGGTGCAAAGCGCATGTTTACACCGGTCGTGACGTCGTCGCTCACCACCCTCGCCGCCTTTCTGCCTCTGATTCTTATGGGCGGGGTCATGGGCGACATCATTCTGGCCCTGCCAACCCTACTGCTGTGCGTGATCCTGGCCTCGTTGGTGGAATGTTTTCTGGTGCTTCCCGGGCACCTTCGACACAGCCTCAGCCCCCTGAATCAGGGACTGTCGAAGGGGCCCGGGGGGCGCCAGTCTTCCACCGCGGTCGCACCCTGGCGGCAACGTTTCAACGCCGGCTTCGAACGCTTTCGAGATGATCGGGTACTGCCCGTTGTCGCCTGGGCGCTCGAGCGACCCGGCGTGACGCTGACCGCTGCCCTCGCTGCGCTGCTTGTCGCCCTGTCGCTGCTGGCCTCTAACCATGTAGGCTTTAGCCTGGTCGCCGGTATGGACTTCGAAGCGCTGCGCGCCGACGTCGCCTTTAGCAGCAGCGCGCGCCCCGAGGAGCGCCGCGCCTTTGTCCAGAACCTAGAAAACGCGCTCGTCGAAACCGACAAAGGCTTTGGGACCAGCAACCTGCAGGGGTACTCGACGCGCTGGCATCTCGCTGAGTTCGACGACGGCGACGATGACGGCGAAATCGGGGAACACCTGGCATCGTTGCGCGCAGACTATGCGTTCGCCGAGGCCCGCACAATTGCGCCGGAGACCTTCGTCCGCGAGTGGCAAGCACGCATAGACCCGCCGCCGTTTGTTGAGCGACTGAAAATCGCCGTTGAAGGCGGTGCCTCTGGTGGCCAGCCCGACATCACGCTGGTGCTTCGCGGCAACCGCTTCGATGCGCTGCGCGCCGGGGCCGAAGAGCTGAAGCGCGAACTGGCCGGCTTCCCCGGGATCAGCAACGTCATCGACGACCTGCCACCGGCTCGAGAGCAGATCGTATTCGAGCTGACACCGGCCGGGCAGCGGCTCGGGCTCAGCAGTTCGGCCCTCGCACGGCAGCTGCGGGCGGCGTACAGCGGTAGCCGGGTCCAGCTATTCAACGAGCACGGCAGCGAGCTCGAGGTTCGGTTACTGCTGCCCGAGGACGAACGGCGCTCGCTGGCACGGCTTGAGCAGTTTCCGATTGCCGTCAACGGCGCGACCATGCCGCTCCACACCGTTGCGACCCTGAGCCGACGCACGGGCACGGATCTGATACGCCACTCCGACGGCCAACTGGCCGTGCGCATCAGTGCGGACGTGGACGCCGAAAGCGCGAACGCGCTCCAGGTGCTCAACCGGGTCCGGGACGACGTGCTGCCGGAGCTGCTCAAGCGCTACGACTTGAGCTACGGTCTCGGTGGCAAGTCGCTCGAAGACGAAATCCTGCTCGACACCATGGCCATCGGCGGTCTGCTGACGCTGCTGCTGATCTATCTGATCCTGGCCTGGGCTTTCGCCTCCTACCTGTGGCCACTCGCCATAATGCTGGCGATCCCGTTCGGCTTCACCGGTGCGGTCGTCGGCCACTGGGTCATGGACTGGGACGTCGGCGCCATGGCACTGCTGGCGTTCTTCTCGCTCACCGGAATCGTCGTTAACGACTCCATTGTGCTCATCAGCTTTCTGCGGCGGGAACTCGATGCGGGGATGGCGCTTAAGCCGGCCCTCATGAAGGCCGTAAAGGCACGCTTCCGGGCCGTGTTACTCACGTCTCTTACAACGATCGCCGGACTGGCACCGCTGCTCCTTGAGCAATCGAGCCTCGCGATTTTCGTGACGCCCATCGCGATCACCCTGTGCTTCGGCCTCGCCTTCGCAACGCTACTGGTGCTCATCGTCATCCCCGCCATGTTGCTGCTCCTTGAGCAGTTCAAGGCCTACACCCAGGCGCTGCGCAAGCGCCTGCGCTCAACAAATGTCCAACCCAGGAGCCCAAACTATGGTTGATTCCACGAACGCAATCGATGACAGCGCCGCAAACGCGATGCCGTCGCGGCGCCGTGGTCTGGTCCTCGCTGGCGCGTGTCTTGCCGGTGGTCTCGCCATCAGCGTCCTGCTGTTCGCAACCGGCCCCGTCGCTGAGCCGGAAACGGTGGAGCAGCCCGTATGGCCCGTCACAACCCTGCGTGTAACGCCCGGGATCGAGCAGCAACGACAGCTGGTCTTTGGCGCCGTGACCGCGCGCGCGGAGGCCACCCTCGCCAGCGAAGTGCAGGGCAAGATCGAGGCAATCCTGGTACGCGAGGGTGACCGTGTAGCCGCGGGTACGCGCGTGCTGACCGTCGATCCTGTGGAACAGCAATATGAATCCGCAAAGCGCCAAGCTGAGGTGCAACGGCGCTCCGCAGACCTGGAAGCGGCCCGTGCAGAGCTCGTCTTTCTGCGCAGCCAGCGTACCGATCAGGCGGCGCGGCTGGCGGCCGCCAACGCCAAGCTTGAGCGACACGAACAACTGCGGGAGCGCCGGCTGATCAGCCAGGGCTTGCTCGACGACGTTCGCGCTCAAACCGCCGACGTGCGCATCGACGTTCAATCCCATGAGCAGAAACTGACTCAGGCGCCGTTGCGGGTACGGGCTGCCGAGGCCGACCTAGCGGTCGCCCAGGCGGCAGCGAGTCAGGCCCAGCTGCGGCTCGACAAGCTGGCCTTGACCGCACCCTTTGATGCGGTCGTGTTGTCCGTCGATGTTGCCCCGGGAGCCCAGGTGCCACCGGGCCAGGCTCTGCTGACCCTCGCCGACGTCACCAGCTACGAAGTGCGCCTGCCCGTTGCACCCAGTGCCATGCCGGCCTACCAGCGGGCTGCGCAACAGCAGCGCGCAGGAGAGTCGATCCTGCCGATCAAAGCCACCAGCGACCTCGGTTACCGGTTCACCTTCGACCGTCTTGCAAGCCGCGTGCGTCCCGGCCAAAGCCAGGTCAACGCGATCTTCCGCTTCGACGCAGCCGACAGCACTGCCCTACCCGCGCTTGCTTCAACGCAGCAGCTGATCGTGAGCCTGCCACCGGTCAGCAACGCGGTCGCGGTTCCGGAGAGTGCCATCTATGACGGGGAGCGGATCTATGTTGTCGAAGAGAACGTGCTTGCCGTCGTACCCATCGAACGGCTCGGCGAGCAGATCCATCCCGCAACCGGCGAACGATTGCTGCTGGTGCGCAGCGCATCCCTTGAGGATGGTGCCCGGGTGGTCACTACCCGGCTGCCGCGGCCTCTGCCCGGCCTGCCGGTGCGCGACTTGAGTGCGGGCGAGTCGAGCCGTGTACTGGTTCAGCAACCGGAAATGGATTCACCGATCGTCACCGGCCAGACGATTGTGCCGGCAAGGCTACCGGTTCCAGCGACACAAAGCGTCGTGCCTGCAACGGCGATGCAGCACCGCGACAATAGAAGAACCATGGCGCCGACCCAGACACCGACCCAGGCGCCGAAAAAGCAGACAAAGGCGTCGGTACCGACGTCCCGCTCAGCCTATGGGATGATTTAACTAGCCGCGCAGCCAGGCGGCTTCGACTTCGAGGGAAGGGAAGTCGTAACCCGCCAGGCGTAGCAGCAGCCGCTCGAAGGATACCCAGGCATCCCCGGGAAATGCGCCCTTAGCCTGCGCATCAATCAGCGCCATGTCGGAGCGCAGTTCGTCAAGAAGCCGTGGCTCACGGTCGAGCCGCTTGCGAAACGCAGCTACCGCCTGCTGCTTCTCCCGCGGGCCATAGGTCGCGCCGCCGCCAATCAAGCGGCCAAACTGGGAGCGCAGTGCTCCCTGCAGCGCAAACAGCGTCGTGCCCTCAGCGATTAACGCCTGCAGCATGCGCCGCACCCGGGCACCGTCACCAAGTAGGGCGGTGTCGATCAAATCAAAGGCGCCGTAGCTTGCTGAATCGGCCGTCGCTGCCAACAGGGCATCCAGTTCAACGGGCTGTGGGAGGTCCAGCAGCACCAGTTTATCGAGTTCCTGGCGGGCCGCGAGCAGGTTGCCCTCTGTGACGTCGGCCAGATGCCCGAGGGCGTCCGAGGCCAGGTCGATCCCAAGCCGTCGCGCCCGCTGGCGCAGCCAACGCGGCAATTCGGCGCGACCCAGCGGCCAGACCTGAAGCACGATTCCAGTCTGGTCGAAGGCTTTAAACCACGCCGAGTTTTTTTGCCGGCCGTCGAGCTTCGGCATCCGCACCAGCAGCAGGACGTCTTCCGGTGCGGAAGCCAGGTACTCGCGGAGTATGTCCGAGGCTTCTCGATCGACCTTGTTTGTCGGTAAGCGCAGGTCGAGTACCCGACGACTGGCAAACAGGGACATGGACGCGGACGCATCGATGAGCTCGCCCCAACGAAACCCGCCATCGGCATGGAGCACTTCGCGCTCATCGAACCCCTGACTCCGCGCCGCCGTCAGCACCGCATCGCAGCTCTCCTCGAGCAGCAGGGTTTCGTCACCGCTTATCAGATAGGCCGGGGCAAGAGTCCCCGCCAGGTGGCGGTCGAGATCGGCCGGCCGCAGCGGCACGGTTTAGCTTTGCCTCCGCAGCGTCTGGTTTACGCTGCGAACGATTTGCTGCACCAGGTCGCTGCGCAATTCCCGCTCAAGCAGCGCCTGCTCGGCGTTGCTGCCGACGACGTTGTTCAGATCCAACCGCAACACACGTTGCACCCGCAACCAGGTCGGCGAGATCAATTCCTCGCCAGCGCGCGCCAAGCGATAGTTCACACTGCGACTGACTTCATACTCAGCCGTTCGCGCATTGCCGGTCACCGACACGCTGCGGCGACCACTGCGCTCGTCGAGAATTTCAAGAATAAGGTCCGCGTCCTCGGCGTTATCAACCAGCTCCGCACCGGCACTCTCAAAGGCTGAACGCAGTACGTCGGCCATCGACTCGGCGGGCGCATCGATCCGCGCCGGATCAAGCTGCGAGGCGACCAGCAGCCGACCGGCGGATTCATCGAGCGCGTAGGAGCGCAGCTGAAAACCGCAACCGCCGAGCAGCCCAAGGGTTGCGAGCAACGCGATGCCACTGGCAAAACGGCGCCTTGCCACCTCAGCCAACCACCAGATTGAGCAACTTGCCCGGCACGAGGATCGTTTTGCGCACGGTCTTGCCCTCGGTGAAGCGCACCACGTTCGGATCACTCAGCGCCGCTTGCTGAGCAGCATCCGCCTGGACGTCGGGCGCCACCTCAATGCGGCCGCGCACCTTGCCGTTAACCTGTACGACCAGCTCGACGGTGTCGAGAACCAGTGCCTGCTCATCGACGGCCGGCCACCGCGCCGTAGCCAGCAATTCGTGGTGCCCGAGCTGCTCCCACAGGTGCTGCGTCACATGCGGCGCAATCGGCGAGAGAATCATGAGTGCGAAGGTGAGGGCCTCCTGCGCGGCGGCGCGGTCCGCGTCAACCTCCGGCTGGAAGTCCTTGATCGCGTTGCTGAGTTCATGAACCCGCGACACTACCGTGTTGAACTGTACGCGCCGACCGTAATCGTCTTCCGCTCGCTTCAACGCGTCGTGCGCCACGCGCCGGAGCGCTTTGCCCGCCTTGCTGAGCGCAGCAACATCCAAGGCCGCTTCGGTCCCGTTGCTGCGGAACTGTTCGACCTGTTGCGCCAACCGCTTCAGAAACCGACTTTGTCCTTCCACACCGGCTTCGGACCACTCGAAGCTCTGCTCCGGCGGCGCAGCGAACATCATTGCCGTACGCACCGCATCCGCGCCGTATTTCTCCAACAGCTTCTGCGGATTACCGGCATCGCCGGCGGACTTGGACATCTTTTTGCCGTCCTTGAGGACCATGCCCAACATCAGCAGCTGCTCGAACGGCTCATCGGAATCCACCAGACCCTCGTCCCGCAGGAGCTTGTGGTAGAAGCGGGCGTAGAGCAGGTGCAGGATGGCGTGCTCAATACCGCCGACGTAGTGATCGACGGGCGTCCAGTACTTGGCGCGCTCGTCGAGCATCGCGTCGTCGCTGTTTGGAGACGCAAACCGGGCGTAATACCAGGACGACTCCATGAAGGTATCGAAGGTGTCGGTCTCCCGCCGCGCCGGCCCGCCGCACACCGGGCAGGTGCAGTTCAGAAACTCAGCGTCATTGACCAGCGGTGACTGTACCCCTTCAAAGGTCACATCCGTCGGTAGCAGCACGGGCAAGCGGTCTTCCCGCTCCGGTACAACACCGCAGCGGTCACAGTGCACCATGGGAATCGGGCAACCCCAGTAACGCTGGCGGGACACACCCCAGTCGCGCAGCCGAAAGTTCACCGTGCGACGACCCGCGCTCTTTTCTTCGAGCGCCGCAGCAATGGCATCGAAGGCCGCGGTAAAGTCGAGTCCATCGAACTCACCGGAGTTCACAAGCCGACCGTAGGCCGTGTACGCCGCTTGAGTGAGATCGCAGAGCGGCGGATCGTCGTACGCCGTCGGCTCAGGTTCAACCACTTGCTCGATCGATAAGCCGTACTTCTGTGCGAACTCCCAGTCCCGCTGATCGTGCGCCGGCACGCTCATCACCGCCCCGGACCCGTACTCCATGAGTACGAAGTTAGCCACCCAAACGGGGAGCTCGCGCCCCGTGAGGGGGTGAACGGCCTTAAGACCCGTATCTCGCCCAAGCTTTTCCATGGTGGCGAGATCGGCCTCAGCCGCCTTTACCTTCTTGCAGTCTTCAATGAACTCAGCGAGCGACGCATCGCTTGCCGCCGCGAGACCTCCGAGCGGATGTTCCGGTGCAATCGCCACATAGGTTGCGCCGAGCAGCGTGTCAGGACGGGTGGTGTACACCGTGAGCAGGCTCTGGTCCGCCGGGACTCCGGCCACGGCGAAATCGATCTCAACCCCTTCGCTGCGGCCGATCCAGTTGCGCTGCATGCTCTTGACCGACTCTGGCCAGCCGTCAAGGTCTTCGAGCGCGCTCAGGAGTTCGTCGGCGTACTCGGTGATCTTCAGAAAGTACTGCGGCAGTTCGCGCCGTTCGACGGTTGCACCGGAGCGCCAACCTTTGCCATCGACCACCTGCTCGTTCGCCAGGACGGTCTGATCGACCGGATCCCAATTCACCATGCTGCTCTTGCGGTATACGAGCCCCTTTTCATAAAGCTTGATGAAGAACCACTGTTCCCAGCGGTAATACTCGGGGTCGCAGGTCGCAAACTCCCGCGACCAGTCAAAGGCAAAGCCGAGACGCTGCATCTGCTCGCGCATGTACGCGATGTTGTCGCGAGTCCAACGGGCCGGTGGTATGCCGTTCTTGATCGCCGCGTTTTCCGCCGGCAACCCGAAGGCGTCCCAGCCCATGGGTTGCAGGACGCGTTTTCCCTTGAGGCGCTGGAAACGGCCGATGACATCACCGAGCGTGTAGCAGCGAACGTGCCCCATATGCAGCTGACCGCTGGGGTAGGGGAACATGGACAGACAGTAAAACGCGTCGTCCGCTAGCGTCGTATCCGCGGCGGCATCACCCTCGGCCGAAAAACAGTCAGCTGCAGCCCAGGCACGCTGTGCCGCGGCCTCGATCTCATGCGGGTTGTATTCCTCAGCCATGGCGCCCTGCGACCTCTAAGCTCTCGTGCAAATGCTCCGCGCAGTGAACCGCTTGGCAGCGCTAGCGAGACTGCCCGGGCGCGAAAGCGCGTAACGATACCACCGCCAGCGCTGCAAGAACGACAAGCACCAGCAGCGGCAGGTCGCCGTACCGGGCGTAGGGTGTCGCGCCGGTCGCCGGTCGAAATTCCCCGGTCAGCACGCCGGGCTGGAACTGGGCGAGTCGGTCTACGATGCGTCCCCGTTCGTCAATGATGGCCGTAACGCCGCTGTTGGTAGAGCGCAACACATAGCGGCCCGCCTCCCGCGCCCGCATCTGGGCCAATTGCAAATGCTGATGCGGTCCAATGGACGCCCCAAACCACGCGTCATTGGAAATCGTCAGCAGCACCTGCGCCTCGGGCACGTCGGCTGCAATGAGATCGGGGTAGGCGATCTCGTAGCAGATCGCCATGCTGGCGGGGACACCGTCGAGATCGAGCAGGCGTTGGCGGCGATCACCGGGCCGGGCCCGGGACATGGGCAGGTCGAAGAAGTCGATCAGGCCACGCAGCACCGATTCCAGCGGCACGTACTCACCGAAAGGGACAAGCCGGCGTTTGGCGTAGCGGCCTTCACCGGCCCCCAGCGCCACTGCCATGTTGTTGAACCGGTAACCGGTTTCTGAGCGCGGATCGGGTTGCACGCTCGGAATGCCAAGGACTAGGGTCGTCCCCCGCGCTTCTCCTTGGCGCGACCAGCGCTGCAATCGCGGCGCGGCCTGATGCTCGAGCAACGTAATCGACGCCTCGGGCCAGACGATCAGATCCCGCCCCCAGTGGGGGGCCGACAGCTCCAGATAGCGTCCGATGATCGGTTCGCGATTTTCTGGCCGCCACTTCGTGGCCTGGTCGACGTTGCCCTGAACCAGTGCGACGCTGCGGGGAAGTCCGAGCTCGACCCAGCTGATTCGGTCGAACCCCAGACCGGCACCGTAGAGTGCGGCGACAACACTGAAGCTCAGGAATCCTGTTCTGATGCGCCGCCCAAGCAGTTGTTGCACGGCATACACGAGCGCTGTCGCACTGCCAACCACAACGGCGGACACCCCCAACACGCCGAACACGGGGGCATAGCCGAGGTAGGCGCTGGTGAGCTGGCCTGATCCCGCGAACAACCAGGGAAAGCCCGTAAGCAGCCAGGTCTGCAGCCATTCGCTGAGCACCCAAAGCGTAACGAACAACAGCACGCGTTCTAGTGGGCGCGGTCTGAGCGCCAGCAGCCCCTTCAACAGCAGGAACTGCGGCACTGTGAACAGCACCGTAAGACCCACGACAAACAGACCCACCAGCGCCAAGGCCAACGGAACGGATGCATTCCCAAATTGGTGGATGCTGACGTACACCCAAGAGACACCGACCGCGTACTTACCGAGACCGAAAGCCACGCCCAGGCTTAGCACCTGATTCGGAAACCGTTCGATCAGCGCGAACAACGCGGCAACCGTCAGCAGGGCGAGCCATTCATAGCCGAAGGGGGAAAGCGACAGCGGCAGCAGCCCACCGGCAACCGCCGCTGCGGCCCGAAGAAACCAGGTCACGCGCGCGCGTTGCCCGCGCGCTGCACTTCGAGAAGGCCAAGGCGGCGGGAATCTGCACTCAAGACCGTAAAACGCAACGTGCCAAGAACAATGCTCTCGCCGCGCTCCGGCACGTGGCCAAAGGATTTCAGCAACAGCCCGCCGATGGTGTCGAACTCGTCCTCGGCAAAGGCCACGGAAAACTGCTCATTGAACTCGTCAATAGGCGTCGCTGCCTTGACGTTGAAGGTCGTTTCCGACATCTGCTTGATGAGTCCGTCGTCATCAACATCGTGCTCGTCTTCGATCTCGCCGACGATCTGCTCGAGAACGTCTTCGATCGTCACGGCGCCCGCGACCTGACCATACTCGTCAACAACTACAGCCATATGGTTGCGCGTGGCCCGAAACTCCTGCAGCAAAACGATCAACCGCTTGCTCTCCGGGACCATCGTGGCGGGCCGGATGTAGTCTTTAATGTCGAACTCGGACAGCTCCGCGTCCCGCTCCAGCGCCAACGGCAACAGGTCCTTGGCGTGCAAGATACCTTTGACGTCATCGAGGTCATCGCCGTAGACCGGAAAGCGCGAATGCTTCGACTCAATGATGCGTTCAAAAATGGCTTCCGGGCGATCCTGTGCACAGAGCGCAACCAGGTGCTTGCGCGGCAGCATGATGTCGCGCACGGTCATTTCCGTTACCTGTAGAGCGCCGTAGATAATGTTTAGCGCATCGGCATCGATGAGGTTCCGCTCGGCGGCTCCCTGCAGCAGCTCCCGAAGCTCCGCTGCATCGGTCGGTTCGTCAGAAAACAGATCCCCCAATCGCTTCAGCAGAGATCGGCGGGGTTCAACGCCGAGCGCCTCACTCATGACAGGGCCTCCAGGTCGGGCGTCCACAGGTAGGGATTAGGAATGTCGAGCTCCGCAAGCGCTGCGACTTCACGGGTTTCCATCGCCTGCGCCGGCCCCTCTTCGAGGTGATCAAACCCAAGCAGATGC
Organism: Pseudomonadota bacterium; assembly: GCA_039198065.1. GTDB lineage: Bacteria > Pseudomonadota > Gammaproteobacteria > Pseudomonadales > Azotimanducaceae > CALHVX01. Next base: position 231,450 of record JBCCTU010000005.1, on the reverse strand, counting down.
AGAGTGCCGTGAACGACGAGATGGGCGGTGTGGTTGCGAACGCTCTTGCCCTGATCTAGCGCCTCCGATGCGATGACGGGAGCACAGAGCACCAGATCACCAAGCGGAACGGGCAGTCCTTCACGCTCGAGCTCGCCACGCAGAGCTGCCGGCAGCTCCGAGGGAAAGCTAAGCACGTTTGTCGGCTTGTTGATGCCACGGTACTCACGATTCAGCGACTGCCCTTCGGCGCGATCGACGATGCGAACACAGACCTCTCGCGGAGTGGGGGTGTCTGCTGCACTGCGCCCGGCATGACGGAGAGCCGCGTCTACCCACAACGGTAACGCCGTGGCCAGGTCGTTCGCATCGACCCCGCTCAGCGGAACGCGAAGCTGCAGCTCAACGGCCACGGTCTCCAGCAGCCTCGTCGTCGGAGGCGCTGCTCTCTTCGAAACTCTCATACGCTTCGACGATCCGCTGCACAAGCGGATGGCGAACCACATCTCGGGACTGAAATTCAGTTGCTGCGATGCCATCGACGTTGGCAAGTACGCGCATGACGTGCTTAAGGCCGGACAATTGTCCCCGCGGCAGATCAATCTGAGTAACGTCGCCGGTGATGACGGCCGTCGAGCCAAACCCAATGCGGGTAAGGAACATCTTCATCTGCGCGACGGTCGTGTTCTGGCTTTCATCGAGAATGATGAATGCGTTATTCAGCGTTCGACCCCGCATGTACGCGAGCGGTGCCACCTCAATGACGTTGCGCTCGATCAACTTCGTCACCCGTTCGACACCAAGCATCTCGTAGAGCGCGTCATAGAGTGGCCGCAGATAAGGGTCGATCTTCTGCGCCAGGTCACCGGGCAGGAAACCAAGCTTTTCGCCCGCCTCTACCGCCGGTCGCACCAGCAGAATGCGGCTGACCCGATTGGTTTCCAGCGCTTCCACTGCGCACACCACGGCTAAATAGGTTTTACCGGTTCCCGCGGGTCCGATACCGAAGTTTACGTCGTGGCTTCGAATGTCCCGCACGTAGCGGGTCTGGTTTGTACCGCGAGGCTGCACGCGTTTGCGACCCGCCTGTACCACCACAGGTTCCGTTGCGTCCGCAAGCGGCGACGGTGTCTCCCGGGCCAACAGGGCATCGACACCGGACTCCTGTAAATACAGGTGAACCAGGTCCGGCTCGACCATGCCGCCGTCTGCGGTTTCGCGATACAGCTGGTTGAGCAGCGCAATGCACGCCTCGACCTGAGCTGCGGGCCCACTGACCTGGAACTCATTGCCTCGGTTGCGGATGTGAACGTCTAGACGCCGCTCGAGGTGCCGCAGGTTTTCCTCCACCGGCCCACACAATGCAACGAGCCGCTGCGGCTCGTCCGGATTCAGTGTGGTTTGCCGCACCGTCGGTCGCGGTGTCGACTCAGGTGGAGCGGAAGACGAGGCCACTGCGACTGGGCCCGAGTCGCCCGCGTGCGCAGACGTGTCGCGCCCTTCCGGTGTTACGGAACGCTCGGCTTGGTCGGTGGAAGCAGTTGCGGATTCAGACGCAGCCAGTGGTGCGCCGGGGGGATCGCTCAACGAGTGACCCTGCGTTTGAATGGATGCCTAAATATATCTGGCCACCGAAAGCTGTCAATCAAACACACAGCACACCACGCAGGCTGTTCGGTAGTGCTTCCGTGATGCGCACGTCAACGAACCCGTCGGGCCTGCTCGACGCGTCGGCCGGGAGCGGGACGTTCACGACCCGGTTGTTTTCCGTGCGGGCCGCGAAGCATGCATCGTCCTTTTTGGCCGGTCCGGTAACCAACACGCGCTGCACCGTGCCCACCATCGCCTCGGCATAGACGTCCGACTGCCGGCGCAGTTGCGCCTGCAGTTCCGCAAGCCATGCTTTCTTCTCAGCTTCCGGAACCGGGTCCTCGAGCGCGGCAGCCGGCGTGCCGGGTCGAGCGCTGTATACGAAGCTGAAGGACAGATCGAAGTTGATGTCTTTGACCAACTCGAGCGTCGCACGAAAGTCTGCTTCGGTTTCGCCGGGAAAGCCGACGATAAAGTCCGAAGACAACGCAATACCCGGCCGGGCTACACGAATGCGATCGATCAGGCGTCGATAGTCGTCCGCCGTGTGGCCGCGCTTCATGCGCGCAAGCACAGCGTCGGAACCCGACTGAACCGGCAGATGGAGGTGGGTCGCCAGTTCTCGCACCTCGGCATAGGCACGCACCAGCGATTCACCAAACTCCATGGGATGGCTGGTAGTGAAGCGAATGCGGTCGACGCCGGGTACGTCGGCCACGTAGTAGATCAGTTCAGCGAGATCCGCCGTGTCGTCATCGATCGCGCCGCGGTAGGCGTTGACGTTTTGACCCAGCAGATTGACTTCCCGAACCCCCTGGCCGGCGAGCGAACGCACCTCGTCGATGACCGAATCTACCGGGCGGCTCACTTCTTCACCGCGCGTGTAAGGCACGACGCAGAAGCTGCAGTACTTGCTACAGCCTTCCATGACCGAGACGAACGCCGAAGCACCGTCGGCGCGTGGCTCCGGCAAGTGGTCAAACTTTTCGATCTCGGGAAAGGTTACGTCCACAACCGAGAGCCGCTCAGCCTGCGGTTGCTGCGCCCGGGCATCTTGGGCGTCGATCATCGCCGGTAGTCGATGCAGCGTCTGCGGCCCGAACACCAGATCAACCTGGGGGGCCCGTTGCCGCAGCGCATCGCCCTCTTGACTGGCAACGCAACCACCTACACCGATGCGGAGCTGTGGGTTGGCGCGTTTCAGTGCTTTCCAGCGGCCGAGTTGGTGAAACACCTTTTCCTGCGCTTTCTCGCGGATCGAGCAGGTGTTGAGCAGCAGCAGATCGGCCTCTTCCGGCGAGTCAACGCGGACGTAGCCGTGGCTCTCGGCGAGCACATCGGCCATGCGTGCCGAGTCGTATTCGTTCATCTGGCAACCGTGTGTTTTCACGTACAAACGACGCCGCGTACCCGGATCGGGTACACCAGATACAGCCGGTGTATCGTCAACGTCTTTGTTCACGGAGTGCCTCGGGGTTCACGGAGTGCCTCGGGGTTCACGGAGTGCCTCGGGGTTCACGGAGTGCCTCGGGGTTCACGGAGTGCCTCAGGGTGGAATTGTTGGGCTAGAAAATCGAGAGCCGATTAACGAATCGCTCGGCGCGCGATTATACGCCTTGAAATCCACGCAGACAGGACCAATGTTTTCGTGTCACGATCCCTTATTCAGTCAGCGCGCACCGCGCGCCGGGAAAACGATGTCCGACGCCACTCAACACATCTACAAGGTTCTGTTCCACAACCAGGGACAGATCTACGAGGTCTACGCCAAAGGGCTGTATCAAAGCGAGCTCTACGGCTTCATCGAGATTGAAGACTACGTGTTCGGCGAGCGAACGCAGGTGGTGATCGATCCCGGTGAGGACCGCTTGCGAACCGAGTTCGAGGGCGTACAGCGAAGCTTCATACCCATGCACTCGGTCATTCGCATCGACGAAGTGGAAAAGGAAGGTATCGCCAAGGTCACCGAAGGAACGACGGGCAACGTCGCGCCGTTCCCGGTGCCGATGCCGCGCGGTTCAAACAAACCCGGAAGCTGAACCGGCGGCTGCCCTTCTCGTGTAGGCGGCGGAATAGGCGGCGATACACACAGTTTCCCGCCAGACCTCAGTACGCGGGCGCCGCCTGCGCGATCAACGATCGATAGCGCACCGGATCGGAAATCCCCAAGGTTGTGCGTACCTCATCAAGCGGCCGGGTCAGCAGCAGCTCCCAATCCTCAGCCGGTAACCAGCGCGCGCGCTTGCCCGCCCGGTACGCCGTAATGAATGCAGACAGAACGCCCCATCCCATCGGGCGAAGATGCTTCGCCAGCCCCGCGAGGGCAATAACGCCAAGGCCCCGGTTGCGGGTCTGAGCGTAGGTAAAGGCCAGCAGGCAGACTTCGCCGAAGGTATCGCGCCCATAGCCCGTGGTGACGTGCCAAAGATCGTGCATGTCGCGTTGCCGTTGGCTGAACAGCAGCAGCCCCGGATCGGCGATGAGTGACTCATGATCGCTCGCCTCGACCAGCCCCTCGGCGGTGATGCCTTCGCGCTCGACGAACGTTAGATACGCTCGTCCAAGACTGTCCGCCGGCAGCGCTCGGAGTGCGGTGCGATCCGTTAAACGGTCGATGAGCACGCGCTGCTCGGCAAGCACGCGCTGACCCAGCGCCGTTGCACGGAAGCGGGCGTAGCCCTGTTCCAGGGACGTTCCGGAAAGCGCACGGATGACGACGAACACCTCTTCCGTACGCTCGGGGTCGGCGATCAACCGGCGCAGTGCCCGAAACGCCGTGAGCGGCTGAAGCCGGCCGTTAACCCGCGGCTCCGTAGACCCGGGTCGGGCCCGTTGATCAACCGAAGCCTGCGTGGGGCCTTTGGTATCCTGCGGCATTGTCATAGCTGACGGGTCCACTGCTTACTGACTTGAATGTCAATATAGCCTTATCTACATGAGTGTCAATACTTCCCCCGACGGGCCTTCACCGACCACGCCCGGTAAACGGCGACGTCGCTCCGCGGCGGAAGCCAAGCAGCTCGTACTCGCTACCGCTGCGGCTCGGTTAAAGGCCCAGGGGCTTGAGGGTCTCAATCTCACCGGGGTTGCCGATCAGGCGGGCATCAGCCACGCCACGATCATTCACCACTTCGGCAGTTCCGAGGGTATGCGGAAGGAGCTGATCCGCTTTATGACCCGGGAGTTGCTCGGCGACGTGCTGGTGGCACTGCAGCGGGACGACTCCCCCGCCACGCTGTGCGAAGAGCTGTTCGCTGCGATTGCCGACAACGGTCACGCCCAGCTGCTCGCCTGGACCGCGGTCGAAAACCGAGCCAGCTTCGCCGACCCGATCCTTGCTAATCAGGACCTGTTTCGCGGCGTGATCGAGCGCGTGGCCATGCGGTTGTATCGACACGGGCAGAACAACGGTCCGGCAGCAGAGCTACCCAGCGCATCGGCTAAAGAGCTGAAACAGGCTCGCATGATCGTCCTGCTGGTCGCTACCACCGCTCTGGGGCTCGGCATCGCCGGCAAACCGTTGACCGCGCTACTGGAGCTTGATGCAGACGTTGAACGCGAGTTTCCGAGCTGGCTCGCGGAACAGATCGGACTCGAGCGGTGACCGACGATACAATGCAGCACAGGCTGACCCTTACCACGCTCACGGACGGATTCAGCGTTTGCCGCTATCCCGCAGATACCGCCCTACCGACCGCCGTGCTCGATACGCCCTGGGTTTTCTTCGCCCGCACCGATGAAGAACTGAGCCTCGTACTACCGACCCATCGGGCGCAGGTGTTGGAGCCGCAGCCTCCGACGGTGCAGCCGGGCTGGCGGGCGCTCAAGGTCGAGGGCCCGCTCGCCTTTGAGCTGGTGGGCATCATGGCGCGCCTAGCCGGCACCCTGGCGGCTAAGGGCATCAGCCTGTTTGCGATCTCCACCTTCGACACCGACTACCTGCTGGTCGCCGCCGATGATTTCGCCTCAGCCTGCGACGCCTTCAGCAGCAACGGCTGCATCGTTCTCACGGGAGACCGGTAAACTAGCGCTTCGGATAAGCAAATTACGAGCGGGCGCACCCCATGAGTGGAGTACTAATCGTCGGCGCAGGCCATGCGGCCGGCCAAGCAGCGGCAAGCCTCAAGCAGGAAGGCTACGAAGGCGAGATTCGCTTACTCGGCGATGAACCCTTCATTCCCTATCAGCGACCACCGCTTTCTAAAGCCTATCTTGCCGGCGAACAGCCGCTCGAGCGCGTCTACCTGCGACCGGAAAAGTTTTACGCCGACAAAGGCATCGCGGTGGAGACCAACGTACGGGTTGACGCCATTGATGCGGTCGCCCAAACCGCAACGACGAGCTCCGGTGCCGTGCACAGCTATGAGCACCTGATCCTGGCCACCGGCAGCCGTCCGCGGATACTGCGCATCGATGGGTCCGATTTGCCCGGTATTCATTACCTGCGGACCGTGGCCGACGTAGACGCCATCCGATCCGAGATCGGTGAAGGCAAGCGGATCGTGATCGTCGGTGGCGGCTACATCGGCCTGGAAGTCGCGTCCGTGTGCGTTTCGCACGGCATGCAAGTGCATGTGCTGGAGATGGAGGACCGAATTCTAAAGCGCGTTACGACGCCCCACATGTCCGCCTATTACCATCAGCTCCATGAGGGCCGTGGTGTGCATCTGCACGTCAAAACGCAGGTGTCCGGCTTCTCCGGCGACGGCCGCGTACAGCAGGTGCACTGTGGTGACACAAGCTTCGATGCGGATCTCGTCATCGTCGGCATCGGGATTATTCCGAACGTGGAACTGGCCGAAGCCGCCGGCATCGAGTGCGACAATGGCATCCTGGTCGATGACCATTGCCGCACCAGCGCCGCCGGCGTTTGGGCCATCGGTGACTGCACAAACCACCCAAACGCAACCCTCAACCGACGCCTGCGCCTGGAATCCGTACCGAACGCCATGGACCAGGCGCGCGTTACCGCCGCAAACATCTGCGGCAAGGACAAAACCTACGACGCCGTGCCCTGGTTCTGGTCCGATCAGTACGAGCTCAAGCTGCAAATGGTCGGTTTCTCGACCGATGGCGACACGCACGTTATTCGGGGGAGTCAGGAAGACAATCAGTTCGCCGTGTTCTACCTCAAGGATGGCCAGGTTGTCGCTGCGGACGCCGTCAACAGCGCCAAGGAGTTCATGGTCTGCAAGCAGCTGATCGGCAAACCCGTCGACGCGAGCCTGCTCGCCGACCCGGATTACGATCTCAAAGGGCTGCTCGGCTGAGCCACGTCAGTACCATCGGAAATCTGCGTCTGAGCGAGCGTCTCGTGCGCTCGCGACGCTCCCGTGTCTACCCAAGTGCCGCTATGGCTGACGAAGTAGCCGATCCACCGGTCGTCCTCGAGCCGGAGCTCAAACGGCTGCTCGATGCCGTAGCGGATGACGAGCGGCGCACGGAAGACGAGCGTTTCATCTGCTGCGCACGCTGCAATACGGCCATCACACGGCCAGACAACGCAATCGCGATAAACGGCCAACATCGGCACTTCTGCGTCAACCCACACGGCTTCGAATTCGACGTGGGGTGTTTCGAAACGGCACTTGGTTGTGCCGTGACGGGTCAACCCAGCCATGCCGATTCCTGGTTTGCCGGATACTTCTGGCGCTATGCGCACTGCAGCGCGTGCGAGCAACACCTCGGCTGGTACTTCGAAGGTCAGGAGCCGGCATTCTTTGGGCTGATTCGCGATCGTGTCGTCGGCTAACTGCACCGACGGGGTGAGCTACAGCGCTGTGCTAGAGTCCCGCCATGAGCGATCGCCGAACGATGACCCGCATCGAGATCAGCAAGGAGTATCTGCATTTCTCCTCCGGGCACTTCACTATTTTTTCATCAACGGAACGCGAAGACCTCCACGGTCATACGTTCTGGGTAACAGCGACCGTAACGGCCCCCGTTGGCGACAATGGGTTGGCCTTCGACTACAACAGCCTAAAGAACGAGCTGAAGGCGATTTGCGACGCCTTGGATGAGAAAGTGCTCCTCCCCGAGCGCTCACCCTACCTGTCCCTACGCCGCGAGACTCTGCTGAACGAGACCGAGTACGTGATCGCACGATTCAACGGCGAAGACCTGCCGTTTCTGCCGCGAGACGTGCTGCTGCTACCGATACGCAACGTCGCCGTAGAAGAACTGGCACCGCTGGTGTTGCAACGACTCCTCGACAATCCGCGGGTTGAGGCGCTGGAGCTGGCATCGATGCAGATTCGTGTGTCTTCCGGAAGTGGTCAGTGGGCGGGAAGCGACTGGCAGCGGCCGGTTTAAACGCTAACGCCGAGCGTGCCCGAAAGCGCAGTCAGCACACCTCAAGAAAAACGAACAGGCTGCGGAATCGAGTGCGCTCGGCTTCGCGCAACACACAGGAATGGCGCCTATGGCTTCACTCATTATTACCGGCGCAAGTAGTGGCATTGGGCTGGCGACAGCTCAGCGCTTCGCCAGCGCCGACTACCGCGTGGTTAACCTGTCCCGCAGGCCCTGCCCCGAGACCAGCGTTCACAACCTGGCCTGCGACCTGACAGATCCCGACGCCCGGTCCGCGGCCGTCGCTGAGCTGACATCACTCATCGGACCCTCGGAAGTCGTGCACCTGGTGCACAACGCTGCGTTGCTGCGCGGTGGAACAACGGCGGACATCAGCGACGACGATCTTCGGGAAGTCATTGAGTTGAACGTCATCGCACCTACCGCGCTCAATCGCGGCCTACTGCCACACATGGCGGCTGGCTCATCCATTCTCTACGTTGGCTCGACCCTGTCGGAAAAGGCCGTGCCGGGAAATTACAGCTACGTCACCACCAAACACGCCAACATCGGACAGATGCGCTCAACCTGCCAGGACCTGGCGGGGAGCAAGATCCACACCGCCTGCGTCTGCCCGGGATTTACCGATACGGAAATGCTGCGGGCCCACGTGCCCGGTGATGCGCTCGAATCGATCGCCGCGGCATCGACCTTCGGTCGCCTGGTGGAGCCCAAAGAAATCGCCGAAACGCTCTGGTTCGCCGCGCATGCACCGGTCGTCAACGGTGCTGTGATCCACGCCAACCTGGGGCAGATCGAATCGTGACTGTCGCGGAAACGACCGAGCGTTCTCCCATCGACTACGCGCTGCGCCGCGAACGGGTATTCCTGCTGCTGAGCGGTATCTTTCTCGGCACGCTGGCCATGCTTAACATTCTTGGAATCAGCCGCTTTGTCGATATGTCCTTCGACGTCGCCGGGATCAACGTTCCGCTGGTCGTCGCCATCGGCGTGCTGCCCTATCCCATTACCTTTCTGTGCACAGACTTGATGAGTGAGCTGTTTGGACGCAAACGCGCCAACGACGTCGTCTGGGCCGGGCTCATGCTGAACGCCTGGGTGATTTTCATCCTCTGGCTGGGTGGCGTGCTGCCAGGCTTTGAAAGCACCGATCCACAAACCGGACAACTGGTGCGCGACGCGGCCGGTCGGGAACCGGTGTTTTTCGAAGTGAGAAGTCTGGCCTTCGGCGCCGTTGCAGCATCGATGATGGCCTACATGGCAGCGCAGTTCTGCGACGTACAGCTGTTCCATTTCTGGAAACGTCTGACCAACGGCAAACATCTGTGGCTGCGGAACAACGCATCAACCATGACCAGTCAGATCGTCGACACCACCGCGGTGATTTTGATCACCCACTTTTACGCCAACGCGCTGCCGGTAAACGGCGACGAGCCGATCTGGCCCCAGCTCATCACGTTTATCCTCTCGGGATACGTGTTCAAGCTCCTCGTCGCCGCCCTGGACACTGCACCGCTCTATTGGCTTGTGGGTCGCTTGCGACCGTACCTTGGGCTCGACGAACACGACGAAGTCCCCTACGGCGACGCGGCGGCAGCCTGACCCGTCACAACTACTTTTAATCCAGTCCCAAAATTGAAGGGTCAAGCCAATCGTTCGATGCGAGACAAGACAGCCGACCTGCCACGCAGGCAGTTCGGCTACACAGAATCAGGAGCTCAGGTCGCTGAGCGCAGCTAACGACGCCTCGTAGATTGATGGGTCTACGCCCTCGACCCGAAGCCGAGTCGCAATCAGGTGCGTGACCCCGAGCCGCTCCCGATAGCGCGCGAGCCGGTCGCGAATCTCAGCGGCCGGGCCGATCAAGGCCCACTCGTCCACGGGTGCAGGCGGCGTTGCGGACCGTGACGCCGTCGTCGCAGCCAGCGCAGCTTTGAGGTTCCGGGCTAGGGCGGCATCGCCGGTAACCAGCACGGTCCGCATGATCGGAACCGCCTGCGGTGGCGTGGTTCCCGCGGCGGCCCCGGCGTCACGGTGCCGCTGCCAGTTGTCCTCGAGCTGCGCCAGAGATTCCATGGGCGAGGCCAGATAGGGCAAACCCAGACGCCCGGCCTGAGCCAGTGCCTTCGGTCCAAAGGCGGCAACCCAAATCGGTGGATGGGGCCGCTGAACGGGAAGCGGTGCCAGAAACTGATTCGCGAGCTCCGCCCGGACGGCGTCGGCGTTGCCTCCGCCGAGATCCTCAAACCAATCCGGAGGAAGCGCCGCGGCAAGACTCTCACCCCGCCATAGCGCTTGCATGCTGAGCAGGCAGCGTTCGAAGATCCGCCGCTTCTCCCGGGTCACGACGCCGTAGGCGGCCAACATCGGCGGTGCGAAGCCGCGCCCAACGCCCAAGGTCACTCTACCGTTGCTGAGCTGATCAAGGACGGCAACCTGCTCGGCTGCCTGGATCGGATTACGCAGCGTCAGGAGGTAGGACGTAGTACCCAGTCGAAGCCGCTCGGTCCGCACCGCACAGGCGGCCAGCAGCATCAATGGATCGGGCAACGCCGAGCGGTTAGCCGCGGCAGCCGGATCGTCGCTGAAATGATTTTCCGGGAGCCAAAACGAATCGAAGCCCAGCGCTTCCGCCCGTTCCGCCTGGGCTGCGAGGCGGTCTGCATCCAAGGCACGAAAGGACCAGGGTGTCGTTCCAAGGTGCACGGCGGGTCAATGTCCGCCCGGTGCCAACCCATCGACGGCGACCCGCTGCTGCGCCAACAACAGAACGCGCATCGTGGCGATCACGGCGTCCCGGTGCCGATCAAGGGCAAAGGCCCGATAGAGTGGGTCGTTATCGAGCAACACGCAGCGTTGGCGGGCGTCTTTGTCACCACAGCGAAACTGCACCGACTTACCAAAGTTGTTGCCCGCCGCGCCGTAGTCACCAAAGTCCCCCGGGTCGGGGTCCGGCCGCCAAAACGCTTGCCAACTGACCGGCATACCGTCGAGCGGTCGCTCGATTGCGGCGAGGGTCATTGCTGCCGTCTGCCGGAGGATCGCGTCGTAGCTGCTTGGCAAGGATCGGACCTCCGCACAGGCGTCGTCGAGTCGACCATGCACCGCATCGGAATCGATCGGAAAGCCATTGAACCGATCGCCGAAGGAGAAACGCCAGAACCGGCCGGTGTAGACCGGTACGGTTTGTGCCGGTGACGTAACGTCCTGGACGTAGTTCACCAGCCGGCCAAGATCACTGAAAAACGCCGCCTGGGACCGGGGCTCAGCGACTCGACGCACGACTTCGTCAAAGTGCCGGTGAAAGCGGGTGTCGACGAGCCACAGCAGCGACGGCGTCGACTGTTCGTGGGGGTCGTAGTAGTCCCAGCGAAACAGACGTCCAAAAAAATTGCCCTGCGCCTGGCGCCGATTGGTCTTGGCGATGTAGCGAACCTGCAGTGGGGTCAACGGCTTGGCGTTGAGCCCACCAGCGTCGATGCACGCATTGAAGTAGCGGGCCGCTAAAAACGTCAGCTCCTGATGGCGGCTGCCTTCATACCCCTGAGCCGGCCGCGCTCCGGTGAGCCCACCGACCGCGACGGCGAACGCCACGACAGCAACAGCAACGCCCCAGCCGGTAAACCGGTTCAATCGTTGCACAGGGTATCGAAGCACGCTTAAGGCCACCCGGCGAGCGCCAAACGCTCTACCCGTTCGTCGCCGTGCAGCTCATCGAGGAGTTTAGCGACGGTCCGCCCGGTGTCGGGCCAGACCAACTCCGGCAGGATTTGCACCAGCGGCGCTAGCACGAAGCGCCGCTCGACCGCCCGTGGATGCGGCAGCACCAATCGCTCACTTGCAACTCGTTGATCCCCGAACAGCAGCAAATCGATATCGAGTTCGCGCGGCGCATGGCGAACCGGGTTCTGCTCTCGCCCGAACTGACGCTCAAGACTCTTCAAACGATACAGCAGGCGCTCCGGGGTCAGGCCAAAGCGCGGCTCCAGCGCAACAACGGCATTTAGAAACGATGCGGAGCCGGGCGGACAGTCCACGGGCGAGGTTCGAAAACAACTCGAGCGCAGCACCGCGCCACGGGCAAAGCCCGCAAGCCGGGTGCAGGCGTCGGCAAGCACCGTGGCGGAATTCCCCAGATTCGACCCGAGTCCGAGCACAACGAGATTGTCGAAGCGCATGTTCAGCGCGCGTCCTCACGAGCCGGTTATCAAAGGCCGCAGTGTAGCGTGAAGCACTCGAACGCTATAGCGATTCCGAGCGACGCTTCGACATGCCTCGCTCTACGGTTTCTGAGTCGCTAGCGGATGGCAATGAACCCGAACTGTCCGGCTCGATACACCCGCAGCAGCAGCTGAGCTGAATCCCGCTGCACCGTCTCACGGAGGTCGGCAAGGTTACGGATCTTGCGTCGGTTTACGGAAATGATGATGTCACCGCTGCGCAAGCCGAAGGCGTAGGGCTTGGACTGTGCGTCAACCTGAGTCACCAGCACCCCCGCGCTCATTGCCGGGTCGTCCTGGTCACGAAAGTTCTGCAATTCCACTCCGGACAGCCGGGCATCCAGCCGCGCCCCGACCACCCGGTTTTCCGACTCTTCGGCGACCTTAAGGCGTAGCCGACGTTCACGGCCGTCTCGCTGCACGGTAAGGGGAACACGATCACCGGCAAAGGTAATGGCGGACTGGCTGTGGAAGTCAGACTCGCGCTCGATCGCCCGCTGGCCCATTCGCAAAATGACGTCACCGGTACGAACCCCGGCTTCTTCGGCTACACCGCCGGGCTCGACTTCGACCACCACGACGCCCTCGCTGCGCTTTAACCCGAACGCCTCAGCGAGCTCTGGATTCAACGCTTGCACGGCCAGCCCAAGGTATCCACGCCGCACCCGCCCGTGCTCGACTATTTCGTCTGCAATGGCACGCACCATGTTGGCCGGTATGGCGAAGCCAATGCCAACGTTGCCGCCGCTGGGCGCGAGGATGGCCGTGTTTATGCCCGTCAATTCGCCGCGCAAATTGACCAGAGCACCACCGGAGTTTCCGGGATTGATCGACGCATCGGTTTGAATGAAGTCCTCGTACCCTTCAATCCCCAGACCGGTTCGTCCCAGAGCGCTGACAATGCCGCTGGTCACCGTCTGGTTAAGGCCGAACGGATTGCCGATCGCGACGACGAAGTCGCCAACCCGAAGCTCGTCGGAATCGGCAAAGGCCAGCTGCGACAGGTCGTCGCTGTTTACCGACAGCACGGCCAGGTCGACCTGCGGATCGCTGCCGACCAGCGTGGCGTTGAGGGAGCGTCCGTCGGCCAGCGTGACGAGGATTTCGTCAGCCCGGTCAATGACGTGATGATTCGTGATGATCGTACCTCGCCGCGCATCCACCACGACGCCACTGCCTGCGCTTTGCGTGCGTCGGTAGCGTTGGCTGTCAGGGACGTTGAAAAAGCGCCGAAAGAAGGGATCTTCGAGGAGCCGATTGCGCACTTTGACGGTCGTATAGGTTGCAATGTTGACGACCGCCGGCGTCGTTTGCTCAAGCATGGGCGCGAGAGACGGTAACCGCTGACCGTCTGCCAGAGCCACGGGCAACTGCGCACGGGACACGCCGCTACCGGAAAGAATCAGGAGTAGCGACAACGAGCGCCAGCATCGGCACCAGCGCCGACACCAGTTCTGACACCAGTTCTGACACCAGTTCTGACACAAGGGCTGGGGCATTCGCTGTTGTGACGTCATGCGTGGGTTCCTCATGCTGTTCAACTCCTGCTCATGGTCAGCGCGCAGCCGCGCCGCTAAGGTACCGGCCATGGTTGACCAAATCGATCGTGCAGCGGCGCTGTTTCGACTCTTGCTGCTGATGCTGGTCGCAAGTTTCGCCTTGCTCCCGGAGGAGCTGCAGCGAAATTGGTTGCTGTACCTGACTGCCAGCGTCGGCCTCATGCAGCTCCTGGATCCAGCCCACCGCCGGCGCCTACGCCACCACCGGCCCGGCATCGGGCTGCTCGCGATACTGGCTCTGCCCGTGCTGTCACTCCTTTGGGCGAGCGCCGGCGCCGATCCGGTCGACAGCTCCGACGCCATCAAAGACGCGCTCGTTGCTGCCCTTTGCATCGTCGGCGTTTATGTTGGGCTTGCACATCACGAATCAAGACACCCGGGGTTCGAACGGCGTTTGTTCCACGGGCTTGTGATTACGGCCCTTACGGCTTCCTGGATCGCGCTGGCCATCTGGTGGTTTACGCTCCGCGCCGATGCGCCCCGGCCTCGCTTCGAAGGTGCGTGGACGTTCATTAACCCGGTCCACGCATCCATTTTCGTCACCAGCGTCGGCGTCCTCAGTATCAAATGGTGGCTCGATGGCTCCGATCGAGGCGGGCTCGTGGCACTCGCTACCAACCTGACAGCGCTGGTCTTGCTAAGCGTCGCCGGAGCTCGTACCGCAGCTGCGGCGTACGTGGTGATCTTCGCGGGACTGATACTCACCCACCGGCCACGCCTTGCACTGCCAATCGCGGCAGCGGTAGCCGTCATTGTTGCCGCCGCCGTCGGTGTCGTCGGGCTCGATGATCTGGAAAGCATCTGGCTCAGCCGCGGCCTCTCCTTTCGTCTCGAGATCTGGCAGCAGGTCATCGACCAAACCCGCGACTGCTCGGTTTTTGTCGGCTGCGGTCTGACCACGCCGTTGTTCATCGACACGGGACTTGAGCAGGGTGAGCGAGCCCACAGCATCTATCTGGCGCTCTTCTACCATCAGGGTCTAATCGGCTTGGTCGTGAATCTCCTCGCCCTTGGCCTGGTGCTGCGCCACGGACTGCAGCGAGGCAAGACGCCCTGGCTCGGAATGGTCGGATGCGGGCTCCTCGCAAACCTGACGAGCGGCGACCACCTGTTGGTGCGGGCGGAGCTGTTCTGGATGTACTTCTGGCTACCGCTGCTCGTTATCGCCGGTTCCTCGCAACCGCTGCCTCACAGCTCTGGAAACGCGCCGCGCAAACCGGCCTGAAGCTCAGCGAGGCCCGGGCGCAGGTAGTCGTCCACGGGGTTGCGCGGATCGGCCTGCGACAGCGACAGCGGCTCGAGGCGGAGGCCAAACGCACTGTAGTAGTCGTCGAACTTGAATCGCCCCCCGACCAAGCCGGGCCGGTCGATCCAGCGGTTCGGAACCCCCAGCGCATCGGCAAAGATCAGACCGTGCAGCGACGTCGACCACAGCGCCTCGCAGCGCGCAATCTCCGGCAACAGGTTGTCCAGCGGAAGCGTTGCGGGCAATTGCTTCACCCAGGGATTGGTCTCGAACCAGGAGCCAAGCTCCCGATCCTCTGCGTGCGCCTGATGGACGACAACGCCAAGCGCCGCCGTACGTTCGGGGCGTCTTTCGAGCAGCTCACCGGCCAGTAGGCCCGGATCACCGAGCGGCGTTGTGGTCGTGGCGCTGGACACCCGTTCGCGCGTCAACGCGCCGCGCAGCGCACACACTCGATGCTGCCCGGCGAGACGGTGTTCTGCCGCCAGCGTGCCTGTACCCCAGATGGTTAAGCGGCGGCGCAGGCCCAGTCGATGCAGTCGGTGAGAACGGGACAAGCGATCGAGCAGACTGCCCGTCGACACCAGATCGCAGGCAGTGACCGGCGCGAACGCCACGCGGCGACCGGTCAAGTGCTCAATCAACTGCGGTGCGTACCAGTCACCAGCGTTGCGAGGACCGCCCCGCTTTGCCGTACCCCGAGACCAGAACAGCTTGATCGGTTGCCGGGCCATGAACGGCTAAGCGTTAGGGAACGGGACGGCTGAGGAAACCTGGGCGGTCAGAGCGAACGCTCAAGCACCGCGCGCAGATCGGCGAGCCGATAGGGTTTAGCCAGCAACGCCTGATCGGGCCAATTGTCCGCCAGAGTTTCACGAACGCCAGACACAGCGAGTCCGGTCACGAAAGCGACGGCTACATCCAGCGATTCGTTGAGAATGATTTCGGCGACCTGCTCACCGGACATATCCGGCAACGCGATATCGAGCAAGGCGAGATCAAACGGGTCGCTGCGCAGCAGCGCCAGCGCTTCGGCACCATCCGCGGCGCCAACGGTTTCATGCCCCAAGGCTTTCACCATGGCGAGGGTTACTTCGCGAACCTCTGGCTGATCTTCAACCACGAGGATCCGCGCGGGCATTCCGTTGCCCCGTTTGCTCCGTGTCTCGTTCAATCGCTCGTTACCGAGGTCGGTGGACACCTGCGAGAGAGTCGTCAAAGCGCTGCCCAGCGTGCCACTGATGGTCTGACCGAAGAGGTGTACACCCTTCGCCACGCGGCAGTATGTCCTCCCGATGCGGCATCTGTAAAACCCGGCGGTTTGCGTCTATCGTCGCCGACGTAACGCCCCGAGAAACGAGGAAGGCCACACCGCCATGGAAGTACAAGACAAAATCATCGTCGTCACCGGCGCCGCCAGTGGAATTGGTGCGGCCATGGCAAAGCGATTCGCGACCGACGGGGCCAAAGCCGTCGTGTTGGCGGACCTGCAAGGCGAGCAGGTTGCCGCCGGCGCTGCAGAAATCAACGCTAAGCACGGCGATCGTGCTACGGCACGAGCCCTGAACGTGACCGACGAAGCGGCGATCAAAACGCTGATCGAAGAAACGGAGGTCGCAATCGGTCCGATTGATCTGTTCTGCTCCAACGCCGGGGTAGGCATAGGCCAGGGCCTCGATACCAGCAACGAGGTCTGGGAACAGATCTGGCAGATCAACACCATGGCGCACGTTTACGCCGCGCGGCATTTGATCCCGAGAATGAAAGCCCGCGGTGGCGGCTACCTACTGAACACGGCATCCGCTGCAGGCCTACTGTCGCAAATCGGCTCCGTGACCTACGCCGTGACCAAACACGCGGCAGTCGCGCTCGCAGAGTGGATTGCCATCACCCATGGTCGCGACGGCATTAAGGTATCCGTGCTGTGTCCACAGGCCGTGCGCACGCCCATGACCGCGGGTGGCCCGGGCGTTGCTGCCGTCGATGGAATGATCGAAGCCGACGACGTCGCCGAAGAGGTCATCCAAACGCTGCGGGACGAACGCTTCCTGGTCCTGCCGCACAAAGAAGTTGCCGAATACATCAAGCGCAAAACCAGTGACTACGATCGCTGGCTGATCGGTATGCAGCGCCTGCAGGAACGCTATCTCGTCGACTAGCTTGCGGCGGCGGCACGTTCGGTTTTCGATGCTTCGTCAGCGCCAAGGGTACGCGTCGCGAGCAGCAGCGCCACAATCGCAACAACGAGCACGCTGAGAGACACCAGCATAGCGCTGCTCAACGCCGCATCGGCAGCCATGCCGGTGCGGGCGAACCGATCGCTGAGCTGGCCTATGGCAAACGGACCGAGCGCAAGGCCGAGAAACGTGTTCATAAGCACGTAGTAGGCCGATGCCGTCCCGCGCTGCTGCGGCAGTACCAGGTCCGTGACCGTGCTCGCCGCCGAGCCAATCCACAGCGTTGAGGTTACGCTCAACAGCAGGTTGTAGCCGTAGGCCATCACAACGGAATCCGTGGTCAGCAAGCCCACGATCAGTGGAACCGTCAACACTGGCACCAGCACCCCGATGTAGAGCCGGGCGTTCACGTTGCTGCGGCGCCAGCGGTCAGCCCACAACCCGCCCAGCGTGATGCCGAGGTAGCCACCTACCGCAGCGCTAAGCCCCAGCACCGTACCCGCCTCGGAGAGCGGAACGGCAAAGTGGCGCACGATGTATGGTGGCATCCAGAATCCAATGCCGTAAGTCATGAAAGAAATAACAGGAAAGCCCAGGGTAACCAAAACGAACGAGCGAGAGCCGAACATCAATCGATAAGACATCGGATCGATACGCCGCTGCCCCTGAATCCAGGACCCCGCGGCGTACACACCGATACCGAGTGCAGTCCACTGAATGGCCGACGGCACGAGCAGGTGCAACCCCGTGGCGCCGAGGGCAACGGTGGCGGCCAGAACAAGATTCGCAGCCACTGCGCGCCCACCGCCATGACGCCACTGAGAATAGAGAGTCAGAGGCGGGAGCACAGAACACAACGATTCCCAGGCTTCACGGAACGGCGCCGGGTGCGTGTCAACGACCAGCCCTTCGCTGAGGCCCCGCACCGGCTCTTTCAGCGTGCGCACCCACAGCGCCGTCAGCAGCCCCGGCAAACCGACGGCAAAAAACGCAACCTGCCAGCCTTTGAGACCCAAGGGCTCGGTCCCAGGTGCAAAGGCGCCACTCCAGCCATCAACGATAAGCCCACCGAGAAACAGGCCAATCCCGGCCCCGATGTAGATACCGCCGGAGTAGATTGAAAGCACCGTTGCGCGCTGCGTTGGAGGAAACAGATCGCTCAGCATCGAGAATGCAGCCGGGGTGGCCGAGGCTTCGCCGATCCCAACCCCAAAGCGGTACAGGGCGAGGCCCGTAAAGCTGCGCGCGGTCCCGGACAGTGCCGTCATCAGGCTCCAGAACGCGAGGCCGGCGCCGATGAGGCTGCGCCGGACCCACAGGTCCGCCAACCGGCCGAGAGGGATGCCGAAGACGGCGTAAAACACGGCGAACGCCGTACCGTAGAGGAAACCGATGTCCGCGTCGGTCAGCCCGAGATCCGCTTTGATCTCTTCGGCCAGAATGGACAGGATTTGTCTGTCAATAAAGTTGAATATATAGACAACGATCAGCACCCCGAGCACGTAGCGGGCGTAGCGACCGCCGACGGCGGAGGAATCGGGCGTTTCTGAGGGCATGGACCCCTCCTGTCTGACCACAGGCCGCCACAACGGGCCACCAAAGACCGGGAGGAATGGTCAGGTTGGCGTTTCGCAGGTTGCCTGCCGGCTTCTGTTAAGAAACAATACTAGAACCTTCAATTCGCCGACAGGCACCTGCGGTCAATCGAGAAGCGGCTTACCAACGCGTTCCCTGCAGCGTGACGGCGAGACGTTGTCCACTTGGCAACAGCTTGATGAGGCTTGATATGGACGATCAAACGAACGAAGTGCTGATGCGCTCGCTGCTGCGTGCGTATTACTGGATGGACGAAAGCCTGCAGAATGGTCTGCAGAGCGCTGGGTACGCGCCCCGTACGCGTACGCAGACGATGATTCTGATCAACATTTCCAACGGCATCACCCGTGCCGCAGAACTGGCCCGAGTTCTCGGCGTCAGCCGCCAGGCGATCCAGCAACAGATCAATGAACTCGAGCGGGATGAACTGGTCACCCAGGTACCGGATCCTGACGACCGCCGGGCGAACCGCATCGTATTCAGCGAGAAAGGTACGCACCTGATCAACGCGGCGCTCGAGTCGCTGCGGGAAGCAGAGCAAACGCTCAGCACCCGCATTGGCTGGGAAGCGACCAGTCAACTCCGTCGCGCACTCAGCGCGGACTGGGGACCGGTCGTTGGCGAGCGTCACGCACCCGGACGCAAGCGCTCCGTCAACTAACCGAACCGAGCGCCGGGCGAGCTCGCCTGGCGCTCTTCTCTTCTCCCCGGACGGTGCGCCTCATCGATCGAAAGCGCGCCGCGTGATCCTGTCCGTTCGTCCCTGCCAGTACCGTTTCATCGATACCCGTGCCGATTCGTCGCAGGCCGTGTACCTGGCCAGCTCCGGCCGCTAGCCTGGTTTCGCAGTCACCCACCACAAACCTGAATCGTTCGGAGGCAACCGATGCGTACCCGTCCTTCCACCTTTGCCGCATTCGCAACCCACATTCGACGCGATGCCCTGGCGTTCGCGCTGCTTGCCGGCGTGGGCGCCATCGCCACACCCTGCGCTCAAGCCGAAGACGCGGCCGAAGCAACACCGCTCAGCATCGAGGTCGTTAACGTCACCGAACCCAGCGGTCAGCTATACGTCCAGGTTCTCCCGGATGAAGAAAGTTTCAAGAACGGCGGCCCCGCTGCCGCGCAGCTGGTGGTTCCCGTCAGCAGTGCGCCGCTGCGGTTCGAACTTCCACCGCTGCCCGCCGGCGACTACGCCGTTCGTCTGATGCAGGACCTGGACGGCGACGGCCAGTTGAAAACCAACATGGTCGGGATGCCGAAAGAGCCCTGGGGGGTGTCCAATGACGCAAAGGGCCGCTTCGGGCCGCCGAGCTGGAAGGATGCCCGCTTTGAACACCCGGCCGCCGGTGCGCTGACGATCACGCTGCAGTAGCTCAGCGACGACGACGCGCAGCCACGCAAACGAGGGCAAGGAGGTCACCGTGCCGCTGAATCGACGCCAGGCGCTGCGGCGCCTGTCAGCCACCCTCGGCACCGCGGGCGGTTCCACGCTCGCCGCGGCCTGCCAGCAACGACCCGCGCGCGCCGACGCCGTGCGCGGCGATTGGGCTCTCGGCTACCGGAGCGTTGACCAGGAGCGGTACCAAGCACGTGTCGCGATCGAAGGCGACTGGCCTCGCACACTCGACGGGGCGTTCTACCGCAATGGGCCAGCGCTGCACGACATCGGCGACTTCCGCTACCGGCATTGGTTCGATGGCGATGGCCTTGTCCAGCGCTTCGCGGCGGGGGAAGGACGTCTCAGCCATCAGGCGGCTCTGGTGCAGACCGCCAAGCGACGGCAAGAACGGGCACTGGGGCGGGCAGCCCTGCCGGCTTTCGGCACCGTACCGCCGAACGGCGTCGGTGTGACCTCAGCGGATGACTTGAATCCCGCAAACATCAGTGTCCTGGCCCACCACGAGCGGCTGTTCGCGCTCTGGGAAGCCGGATCGCCACACGAGTTGGATCCCGACACGCTCGAGACCCGAGGCGTAACAGAGTTTTCCGATGATGCCGCCGGTCTGCCGTTCTCGGCGCACCCGAAGGTCGAAGCCGACGGCACCCTATGGAACTTTGGCTACAGCGGCGGCGAGCTGCTCGTGCTGTGGCACCTGGATTCAACGGGACGCGTTAAACGGTTAAAGCCGTTGCGCATCGAAAACGTCGGCATGCCGCACGATTTCGTGGTTACCGAGCGGTACCTGGTCTTTCTCCTCGCGCCGCTGCACCGCAACCCCGACGCCGATCTGGAAACGGCGAGTTTCCTCGATCTGCACCGGTGGTATCCGGACCGCGCGACGCGGGTTGTGATCGTGCGCAAATCCGATCTCGAACTCGAGCAGGTTGTCGAACTGCCGGCGCAATGGGTATTTCACTTTGGCAACGCCTACGACGACGGGCGGGGCATCGTGCGTTTCGACGCGGCACGCAGCCCCAGCCCAGAGATTCTGACTCAGAGCTTTCGATCCGTGATGGCCGGCCATTGGCACGTCCCACCGGCCGTGCGGTGGACCGAGTACCGGGTCGATCTCAACGCTCGTCGTGCCGATGAGTCCCTGCTGCTCGACGACCTCGAATGCGAGTTCCCCCGTATCGATCCGCGCCAGGTCGCACGGCATCACGACCATGTCTGGATGCTGGCGGGCACCCCGGGGCAGGCCAGCCCTGGCGGCTTAAATCAGGTTCTGCGCATCGATCGACGAAGCGACACGGTTGACCGCTACGTCTACGGGCCCGAGTACATGGTCGAAGAACACACGGTCGTTACGCCCACCGCGAGCAAACAGCGCTTTCTTCTGGGTACCGCCCTAAACCTCGAACAGCGTCGCACCGAGCTGCACCTGTTCGATGCCGACGCGCTTGCCGCCGGTCCCCGCGCCCGCGCGGTGCTCCCCTACGCCATGCCGCTGGGCTTTCACGGCACCTATCGCGAGTCGCCGCGCGCGTGACCGTTGGCACCCCCGAACGGGGCCTGGCACCGGCGCGGTCGAGTCGCGAGATCGCCCTGAGTTTCGTCTACACGGCAATCTTCAGCATCGCCATTTCGATCATGCTGTGGATGATCGGCGCGTCCGATCTCCCGTCATCTTTTGCAATCTCACTCTCCATCGGTTTGTCGGTTAACGCCGCCTTCGTTCTGTTTCGCATACCGTTGGCACAGCGTATCGGGGAAGGACCGGGAGCGCTGGTGCTGACCGCCCTGGGCTTACTGCTCGGCGTGATCATCGGCAGTCAGCTCGTTTTCGGACGACCGTTCGTCATTTTGTTAAATGCCCCGGGGACGCTGGTCCTCGGAGCAACTTTCGGAATCACCGGATACCTGATTTTCGGAACCCGGGCGCGTCTGCTGTACGCCCAGCTCGAGGTGGAGCAGCTCGAACGGCGCCAGGCTGAACAGCAACGCCGACTCGCCGAGACGGAGCTGCGCCTGTTGCAGGCGCAGATCGAACCCCACTTTCTCTTCAACACCCTCGGCAACATCCAGAGCCTGATTCACGACGAGCCCGACAAGGCCGATCAGATGCTGCAAGCCCTGACCATCCTGCTGCGCCAAAGTCTCTCCCAAACCCGCAGTACCGAATCCACCCTGGCCGAAGAGCTGCGCACGGTCCGCGCGTACCTTGAGATACAGAGCATCCGCATGGGCTCACGCTTGAGTTACCGGATCGACGCCGCGCGAGACACGGACTCAGAGCCGATGTTGCCTCTACTGCTGCAACCCTTGGTGGAAAACGCAATTCGCCACGGCATCGAGCCCCAGGCCAAGCCCGGCAAGGTCGAGGTCAGGGTCCAGCGCGACGCCGACGCAATCGTGGTACAGATTGACGACAGTGGACGCGGGCTCACCGCTGCCGCCGCTGCGCCGGCCAAGGGCAACGGCACGGCCTTGGTCAATCTGCGGGAGCGCCTGGCCGCCGCCTACGGCAGCCGTGCGGAACTCTCACTCACGGAACGGCCGACCGGAGGCACCCGGGCGAGGTTACGGGTACCGGCCACCGTCCCGCCCTCACCGAAGTAGATGCACGGCAGCGCATGACACGGGTACTGCTCGCTGACGACGAACCGAATCTGTCAAAGCGCCTGGCGCGGCTGCTGCACCAGCATTGGCCCGTGGAGCAGCTCGGCGACTTCGAGCTGATTGGCACCGCGGCTTCGGGTATCGAGGCACTGGAGCAGATGCGGAGCCTGAAGCCCGAAGTTGCCTTCCTGGATATCCAAATGCCCGGCATGACAGGCATCGAGGTGGCTCACACGGCCTTGAATGAGGGGCTGACACCGCTGCTGGTGTTCGTCACCGCCTTTGACCAGTACGCAATCGAAGCCTTCGACGCGGCCGCCGTCGACTACCTGCTCAAACCGGTCGCGGTGGAACGACTCCAGCACTGCCTGGAGCGCCTGGCACCCCGCTTAGCCCAGCCGACGCGCGTCCCCGGGGGCGAACTCACAACCCTGCTTACGCAACTGCAGCAGCACATCGAGGCACCGCGACAGGCGCCTCTTCGGTGGCTGCGGGTCGGCAAAGGCGACGCCGTCGAGCTGGTCGACGTCAACGACGTGCTGTACTTCCGCGCCGATCAGAAATACACCACGGCGGTGACCGCAGCGGGTGAACATCTGCTGCGCACGGCGTTAAAAGACCTTGCCGCGCAGCTCGAACCGGACGCGTTCTGGCAGATTCATCGCAGCCTTATCGTGCGGGTCGATGCGATCGCCCGTGCTGAACGGGACCTACGGGGCCGCTACGTGCTTACGCTCAAGGGCCGCCGCGAGACCTTGCGTTCAAGCCTCCGCTACAGCGATCGATTCAAACAGATGTAGGCGGCGCCTCTTCCGCTACTGCACCGCCCACGTGCAGCACGGGCGACGCGTCGATGTTCTCGGCATTCATCATCGACGCCACGCGCTGGAACGCGGCAACGATCATCGCCTGCTCCCACTCCTCGAGGTCCGCAAAGCGGGCGCTGAACACGTCCTGCAACGGCCTCGGTGCGGCATCGAGCATCGCGCAGCCGCTGGCAGTGAGGGCCGCATGGACGACCCGCTTGTCGACGGTGCTGCGGCGTCGTTCGACCAATCCGCGCGCCTCGAGCCGATCAATGATGGTCGTGACCGTTGCCTGACTCAGGCTGACGGAACCGGCAAGTCGCGAGAGCGCCACGGCACCAAGTTCCTGAATCGCCTGCAGCACCAGCAGCTGCGGCGACGTCAGGCCGACCTTTTTATTCAGCTGCCGCGACGATAGGGCCGTCGCCCGAATGATCTGCCGGAGGGCGACGAGAACCCGTTCGTCCTGACTGAGCTGGGATTGATCCACTTCGACGTCTCCTGCCGACGCGGCGAGTCTAGGAGCAGCTCGCTAAGGGTTCTACAAATTTCGAGCGTGATATTGAGTCAACAAAGCTTAGTAATCGAACGAATGAAAAAAGTACAGCTCTGGCCTAATACAACCTCGGTTCGTTGCAGGCCTGAGAAAAAGCCATAGGAAGCCTGTAGACTCCCGCATCGCGTCGAAGACAATACTTACACCACTAATCGATCTTGGGCGTAAAAGGCGGACGAATCGTTCGTACTAAATAGAATTTCAGGGGAGAGATCGTGGGCTATAGAACGAAAGGACGCCGGTCAGCACCGATCGCTCCGCGAGTCACCAGCAATACCGAAAACACCTCGGCCCCGCGTCTTCGACGCTCACAGTTGAGCCGCGGCGTCGCCGCCGCAATCGCGGCGATGGCTGCTCCAGCCGCCCTCAGCGCCGGCGGCACGATCGAAGAGATCGTCGTTACCGCGACCAAGCGCTCGGAGTCCATGCAGGATATTCCGGTCTCGATCCAGGCAATGAATGGCGACGACATTGACGAGCTTGGCATCGACAACTTCGGCGACTACGTGCAGTACCTGCCGAACGTCGTCTACTCCGGGCGCGGCCCAGGCCAGGCGGAGCTCTACATCCGGGGCGCGGCCACGGAACAATCCTCCATCACGGTCTCTTCCGTGCAGGGCTCAGCACCCGCCGTCGCGCTCTACCAAGATGAGCAGCCGGTATCCTTTGGCGGTCGAAACCTCGACATCTACGCCACGGACCTGGAGCGCATCGAGGTGTTGCCCGGGCCCCAGGGCACGCTGTTCGGCGCCAGCTCCCAGACCGGAACCGTTCGCCTGATTACCAACAAGCCGCGGCTCAACGAGGTTGAAGCCGGCTTCGAATCGCGGCTTGAGTTCACCGAGGGGGGCGAGCCGAGCAACGCCGTTGAAGCGTTCCTCAATTTGCCCTTGACCGATAACTTCGCGCTGCGCGTCGCCGCCTTTAACGACCGGGCCGGCGGTTGGATCGATAACGTTCAAGGCAGTTACAGCGGCGACATTGAAGTCATGAACCGCAACCAGATTTCCTCCGCTGCGCACATCTGCACCGGCAACCCGGCGGTCGATGATCCCATCGGCGGCAACTGCGGCGGAGTCCGGGCAACCATGGCCGCGGCCGACAACAGCGGACTCGTCGAGTCGGATTTCAACGAAGCCGTGTATAGCGGGGCCCGTATCGGCGCCCTTCTAGCGATTAACGACAACTGGGATCTGCTGGTACAGCACACGCAGCAGACCCTGAAGACCGAAGGCGTGTTCGAGTACGACCCGGTGCTCAGCGGTGAGGAGTCCGTCAACCGCTTTACGCCAAGCCGTAATCAGGATGAGTTCGGGCTCACCAACTGGACCCTGGAAGGCCGGATCGGCGAGCTCGACGTGGTCTACACCGGCGGCTATCTCGACCGGGACGTGTTTTTCAGCCAGGACTATACGGGCTACACCAACGGTGGCGGCTATCAGGCGTACTACATCTGCACCGGCGGATACTCGAACTACAGCGAGTGCTTTGATCCGACCAAGCAGTATCTGGGCGAAACGACCAATGAGCGCTTCACCCACGAGTTCCGCGTTGACTGGGCACCCACGAATCGTATCCAGCTCGCCGGTGGCGTCTTCATCGACTCCCAGGAAACGATCTCTGACGGTGAGTTTCAGTACCTCGGCGCGGTCGATGCCGGGTTCAACGTTTCAACGGCTCCAGGTACGGTGACCAACCCGCCCAACGCGGTTCCCACCGCCGACAACATCGTCAGCACCGTAGAAGGGGTCGATAACCCCTTCGGTCGCGGCCCAACGACGATCTTTGTGAATAACTTCACCCGCGAGGAAGATCAGATCGCGTTCTTTGGCGAGGTGACCTTTGACCTCACCGATACTGTCTCGCTGGGTATCGGCGCGCGCCACTACGATATCGACTTCGAGTTTACCGGCTCGACGGGATCGTCCTTTGGCTGCAAAGGTGCCACCGAACCCTGCGACGGCCAGAGCTTCGACAATCGCGTATCGCAGCGCCTCGAAGCCCTTGGCGCCTTCGAGTCGAGCGGCAACCGCGACGATCTGCTGGACTTCTACAGCGAAGGCCAGGCCGACCTCATCGCGGCCGGTGCTGCCGACGGGAGTTTCTTCCTCGACGGCCTCGACCGTAGCGGCGTGATCAACCAAAGCGACACCATCTACCGGGCGACGTTGAACTGGAACCTCTCCGACGACGTGATGCTCTTCAGCGCCTATTCCGAAGGTTTCCGACCGCAAACGGCAAATCGCAACGCGGGTCAGCCAAGCGGCAACCAGTCCGGGGTTTACGAAGGCTATCTGGTTCCGGCAATCGCCCGCACCGACGAGCTGGAGAACGTGGAGTTCGGTCTCAAGGGTCGGTTCCTCGACAACACGCTGCAGGTCAACGCCACCTTCTACGACTCCGAGATTACCGACCTCCAGGTGTCGCGCTTCGACCCCGCGAACATCGCCTTCCTGGTCTTCATCGAGAATGCCGGGGATGCCGAAATTCAGGGCCTCGACCTCGACTTTACCTGGGTGCCCACGGCGAACCTGACCATCAACGGCGCGGCGAGCTTCGTCGACAACAAGCTGACGCGCGTGAACCCGCAGCTCGAGGAGATCGTCGTCCCCGTCGGCAGCCGCCTACCCTGGACGCCCGAATTCCGCGCCAACCTTCGCGCCCGCTACGACTTCACCCTGGACGCGCTGCAGGCGAATGCGTACGTTCGCGGCGGCATCGTCTACACCGGTGACAGCCGCGCTCAGACGACCTGCGATGCGTACTTCGTCGAAGACGTGACCCGTCAGGTGTTCGGCCGCGGCTCTGGACTCAAGATCCAGGAGGAAGGCGGCTTCTGCGGAACACCGCTCACCGGCGGCGATCTGAGCTCGGTCACCGATGCCAGCTTTATCGGCGTGGACGCCAACGGCGATACGCGTTTCCGAGCCGCGCGCTACGAGCAGGAAGCCTACACGCTGGTCAACATGGCGGTCGGTGTCGAGCGGGACGGATGGAACGCCGAACTGTACATCGACAACCTCTTCGACGAGCGCGCGCAGCTCAACATCAACGCCAGTGACTACACGCCGAGCGTCACCACCAATCGCCCGCGAA
This sequence comes from Pseudomonadota bacterium, assembly GCA_039198065.1. Taxonomy (GTDB): domain Bacteria; phylum Pseudomonadota; class Gammaproteobacteria; order Pseudomonadales; family Azotimanducaceae; genus CALHVX01. The sequence goes on along the minus strand of JBCCTU010000005.1, from coordinate 204,310 downwards.
CCTTTGGACTGCGCTTCGGCTACGAATTTCAGTAATGGCCGCGGACGGGTCTACGGCTACGGCAAGCGACTCGGCTCCGTCTTCGTCCGCCGCCGATTCGGTGGCGCGGCGCTCGATTCAGACGCTGCTTGAAGCCGCCCGCTTCGACGATGCGCTGGCAGCGACCGATGCAGCGCTGAAACTCGCCCGCACGGCGGACGAGCAAGCCCCCCTGCACTATCTGCGCGCGGTAGCCCTGCGCTACGGCGGCCGTGCTGCCGATGCGCTTGCGGCCATCAACGCCCATCTGGTTCTGAGTCCAAACAACGCGCGCGGGTACCAGGAGCAGGGGCACATCTTGCGAGAGCTCAAGCGGCTGCGCGACGCGCGCGGCGCCTACGAGCAGGCCCTGCGACATAACCCTTCCCTACTGGCAAGTTGGAACGCTCTGCTGCCCCTACTTCAAGGGGCAGCCGACGCGCAGCGCCGGGCTGTCGCCACAGCCGAAATCCGCGAACTGGAGCGATTGCCGGCACCGCTGTTGCAGGCACGATCGTTTTTGCATGAGGGGCGTCTGGAGGAAGCCGACGACCTGTGCCGGCGCTTCCTCGCGCAGCATAAAACCCATCCGGACGGGATGCGGCTGCTGGCGCGCATCCTGGCGGAAGGGGGCGTGCTCGTTGATGCAGAGTTTCTGCTCGAGACCCTGTTGGCGCTGCCACCACAACCGCAGCAAACGACCCAGGACGATGAAATCACAACCGCCGCGTGCTACGAGCTTGCCAACCTGAAGCTTCGAATGCAGAAGTTCGAGGCTGCGCTTAGCCTCACCGACGCCCTCGTGGAGCGCTCACCCGACCACCTGCCCTACCTTGCGCTCCACGCCAACGCCCTGGCGGGCGTCGGGCGCAGCGCCGAAGCCATCGACACCTACAATCGAGTACTCGAGCGAAGCCCCGAACAGCCGCAACTGCTGGTGATGCGTGGGCACGCCGAAAAAACGTTGGGCGATGCCCAAGCAGCGCAGCGTTCCTATCAACAGGCCTATGAGCGTTCACCGTGCTACGGCGACGCCTACTGGTCGTTGGCCAACACCAAGGCCTATCGGTTCAGCGATGATGAGATCACGGCTATGCGAACGGCCGAAGCCGACCCGGCTACGGCAACAGACGATCGCGTACACCTGTGCTTCGCCCTCGGCAAAGCGTTCGAGGACCGCGGCGCGTTCGAAGACAGCTTTGTCTACTACGAGCGCGGTAACCGACTGAAACAGGCGTCGGTGTCCCACCGCGCCGAATACCTGGTGCAGCGGCGCGAGACACAGCAGCACTACTTCACCCGTGAGCGGTTCGCGGCACTGCTGCGCGAGGGCGAGATTGGCCACCCGGATCCGGCACCGATTTTCATTGTTGGCCTGCCGCGCGCCGGGTCCACGCTGCTTGAACAGATTCTCGCGTCGCACAGCGCGATCGACGGCACCATGGAGCTGCCACACATCATCAGCCTGGTGCAGCGGCTCCGGCGCGGCGGGCGGCGCCAGGCCAATCCGCAGACGTACCCAGAGCTGCTCGACAGTCTTTCGCCGGATCTACTGCGCCGTTTTGGTGAACAGTTCATCGAGCAGACCCGCATCTATCGTGGAAGCGGTACGCTGTTCATCGATAAGAATCCGAACAATTTCTTCCATGTGGGGCTGATCCGCTTGATGCTGCCGAACGCCAAGATCATCGACGCGCGACGCCACCCCATGGCCTGCTGCTTCAGCGGCTTCAAGCAGCTCTTTGGCCAGGGCCAGGAATTCAGCTACGGCCTCACGGAAATCGGCACGTACTACCGCGAATACGTCGCACTGATGGATCACTGGGACCAGGTGTTGCCCGGGTTCGTACTGCGTGTTCAGCACGAAGACGTGCTTGACGATCTCGAAGGCGAGGTCCGCCGCATGCTGGCGTTCTGCGACGTGCCCTTTGAAGCTCAATGCCTCGAGTTTCACCGGACGGAACGCCAGGTCCGAACGCCCAGCTCGGAACAGGTGCGTCAGCCGCTGTTTCGCACGTCCATAGACACCTGGACGCACTATGACGCGTGGCTGGATCCATTGAAGATTGCCTTGGGAGCGGACGTCCGCGAACGCTTCGCCATAGCCGACCCTGAGACATCTGCCGCGCCATGAACACGCGTGCGTCGATACCCATGACTCCGCCGCCCATCGATCGACCGGTGTTTCTGACTGCGACGGCGCTGCTCGCCCTGGTGCTCATCCCGGCCGTCCTCTTCCCCGAGGCGACCGCTGCAAACCTCAAGGCAACACTCGATTTCATCGTCGACACCCTGAGCTGGTACTACGTGCTGGTCGTCGCAGTCATCGTGATTGCCTGTTTCGTGCTCGGCGCAACGCGCTTCGGCGAGATCAAGCTCGGGCCCGACCACGCCGAGCCGGACTACTCTCTGCTGACCTGGTTTTCCATGCTGTTCGCCGCCGGAATCGGCATCGGGCTCATGTTTTTTGGCGTGGCCGAGCCGGTCATGCACCTGCTGCAGCCTCCGAACAGCAGCAACGACGACCTCGAAACCGCCCGCGAGGCGATGCGGCTGACGTTCTTTCACTGGGGCATTCACGGTTGGGCCATCTACGGCATCGTCGCGGCGATGCTCGCGTACTTCGCCTATCGCCAGGACCTGCCCCTGACCCTGCGTTCCGCACTCTACCCACTGATCGGCGAACGCATTTACGGGCCTATCGGCACGGCGGTAGACGTGTTCGCGATCTTGAGCACGATCTTTGGGATCGCGACCTCGCTCGGTTTGGGCGTCGAACAGATCAATGCGGGTTTGAACTACCTGTTCGATGTTCCGAAGACCCTGCAGGTGCAGACCCTGTTGGCGCTGTTCACGATCGCGGCTGCGTCCGTGTCCGTAGCACTTGGTCTCGACGTAGGCATTCGCCGGCTGTCAGAGCTGAACAGCATTCTCGCCGTTGCGCTGCTCGTGGCAGTCCTCGCCCTTGGGCCTACGGTGTTCCTGCTGCAGGTGTTCCTGCAAAACGTGGGCAGCTATCTCGGAAACTTCGTCACCAAGTCGTTCAACCTCTACGCCTACGCGCCCACGGACTGGCTCGGCGGTTGGACGATTTTCTATTGGGGCTGGTGGATCAGCTGGTCGCCCTTCGTCGGCTTGTTCATCGCCCGCATCTCCCGCGGCCGCACCCTGCGGTCCTTCGTCTTCGGCGTGTTGCTGGTGCCGAGCCTGTTTATTTTTCTTTGGATGACCGTCTTCGGAAACTCGGCGATCGCGCTGATTACTGACGGCGGGCAGTCGGCCCTCGGCGACGCCGTGCTGGCCGATGAGTCCGTCGCCCTGTTTCAGTTTCTCGAGTATCTGCCCGCCTCGTCCGTGCTCTGCGCCGTTGCCATTGTGATGATCCTCGTGTTCTTCGTTACCTCGGCCGATTCCGGGGCCATGATTTTGAACATGCTGTCCTCCCATGGGCGGGATGACACGCCCATAACCCGGCGACTGTTTTGGACCGCGAGCATTGGCGTCGCCGCTATTGCGCTCATGTGGAGCGGCGGGCTCGGTGCCCTACAGACGGCGGTGCTGGTGAGCGCGGTGCCGTTCTCCATTGTTGTGCTGTTTGCCATCTGGGGTTTTGCGCGGGCCCTCGGCGTCGACCACGCCAAGCGCCTGGCGTTGGAAAACGCTCGCACCGCAGCCATCGCGGCCGATGCCGAGACCTGGCGCGACCGTCTCGACGATTTGCTTCAGTACCCGCTTCCCGGGGACGTCCAGCGCTACATTGACCGCGTGGCATTGGCGGCACTGACCGAGGTTGGCGCGCGCTTCGAACACCACGGCCTCGACGTTCGGGTGGCCCAGGACTCCGCGACGGGGGCCGCGATACTCGACGTCGACCACGGCGGCGACCAGCCATTCCGCTACGAGGTTCAGGCCCGCAGCTACCCGATGCCGGAGTCCGCCCCTTCGGGAGAAAAGGCGGGAGAACAGGCCGGCAAGCAGGCCGAACACTACGGGCGTGCCGAGGTCCTGCTCAGCGAAGGCAGCCAGCTCTACTGCATCATGGGTTGGAGTACGGAGCAGGTGCAGAACGACGTCGTCAATCAGTACGACACACACCTCAAGTTTCTGCGCCACATCGGCTGATACGCCTCGCCTGCAGCCCGGATGTGGCTGGGTCGGTCACCCCCTGCGGTGTAGCATCCGCGCATGACACCCGAAGAGTTCCGGCGTGCCGGCCACGCCCTCGTAGACTGGATCGCCGACTACCGCGCATCCATAGAAAACCGTCCCGTACGCGCGCAGACCCAACCCGACGACGTGCGCAAGGCGCTGCCGAACGAGCCACCGGACGGCGGCGACTCCATCGACGCACTGCTCCAGGATCTCGACGCACACATCGTTCCCCATCTCACCCAGGTGCAGCACCCCATGCACTTTGGCTGGTTTCCGTCGAACGCTGCACTTGCGTCCGTCCTTGGCGATCTGGCCAGCGGTGGCGTTGGCGCCCTCGGCATTTCCTGGGAAAGCGCGCCGGCGTTGACCGAACTCGAGCAGGTGGTCTGCGACTGGATGCGTCAGCTGCTGGGACTCAGCGACGCCTGGCAAGGCTGCATTCAGGATACGGCCTCAACGGCCTGCACCACGGCCCTCATCGCTGCGCGAGAACGGTCTTCGGACTACGCGCTCGACCGCGGCGGGATGCAGGCGGTCGCGCAGCCGCTGATGGTCTACACCACGGCCGAAGCCCATTCCTCAGTCATCAAATCCGCGCTCATCGCCGGCTTCGGCCGCGACTGCATTCGCAAGATCGAGGTCGACTCGCAGCAGTTCGCCATGCGCCCCGACAGACTGCGGGCTGCCCTCGAAGCGGACGTCGCCGCCGGTCGCGTGCCCTGCGCAGTCATCGGTAGCGTCGGCACCACGGGAGTGACCGCCATCGATCCAATCAAAGGCCTCGCGCATCTTGCGAACGAGTTCGGCTGTTGGTTCCACGTTGATGCCGCCATGGCCGGCTCGGCGATGCTGCTGCGGGAGTGTCGGTGGATGTGGAGCGGCGTTGAGGAGTCTCACTCCATCAGCCTCAACCCGCACAAGTGGATGGGAACGATTCTCGACTGCTCCCTGCTCTACGTGCGCGAGCCGGAATTGCTCACCCGCGTGTACGCGGCGACACCGGCTTATCTGCGCTCCCGCGCCGATGGGGCCGTGGTGCAATACCGGGACTGGGGCATCCCCTTAGGCCGCCGCTTTCGGGCGCTGAAGCTCTGGTTTCACCTCCGAATCGATGGACCCGATGCGATCCGCGCCCGGCTGCGGGAGGACCTCGAGCTCGCGCAATGGCTACGCGATCAGGCGTCGAGAACGCCGGATTGGGAGCTGGCCGCCCCGACGCCCCTGCAGACCGTTTGCATGGTGCATTGCCCCCCGGAGTTGGTCGATAATGCGGCCGCCCTCAATGCCCACACGGCGGCGTGGGTGGAGCAGATCAACGCCTCCGGCGAGGCGTTCCTCAGCACGACGGAGCTGAACGGCCGTCTGATCGTGCGAGTATCGATCGGCGTGGAGGCAACGGCGAAAGAGCACGTGGTAGCGCTGTGGGAAACGATGCAACGTGTCGCTGTATCGAACCGCTGAAACAACCGCCGCGAAACGCCCCTGCTTAAGCTACGCCTCAGGACCCAGGGTCATGAAGTCAGCGACGCGGTAGCGCTAAGGATCAGGTCATGGATTTCGGGGCGACCGAGCTCTTCATGCTCGTCGGTTTTCTGCTGGCGGCCTATAGCATCGTTGCAAACGATGCGATTCAAACCCTGGGCACCTTCCTAAGCTCTAACGCCGAACGTCCCTGGTGGGTGCTGTGGCTTTACGCCTGCTCCATCCTCACCGTCGTCGTGATCTACGGCTGGATCGTCAACGGCGGAGACCCCGCCTACGGACGCCTGGAAAAATTCCCGGAGCCCGACGGGCACATCAACTGGTTCCACTGCATTCCGCCGATCATCCTCTTGATCCTGACGCGCTTCGGTATCCCGGTCAGCACCACATTCCTCGTACTGACCGTATTCGCGCCGACAAACCTCAGCAGCATGCTGGAGAAGTCGCTGCTTGGTTACGCGGTTGCCATCGTCGTTGGCCTCGTGCTATTCGCCGCAATCTCGCGCTTTGTTGAAAAGCAGTTCATGGATACCCGCGACACGGAACCGGGCTTCGGCTGGGTCCTGTTTCAGTGGGCGTCGACGGCCTTCCTCTGGAGCCAGTGGCTGATCCAGGATCTCGCCAACATCTTCGTGTACCTGCCACGCACTGTGGGCTTTGAACTGGTGCTCATGGCATTGGTGGTGATGCTGGCGCTGCACGCCATCATCTTTAAGAACCGCGGCGGTCGCATTCAGGGCATTGTCCTGTCAAAGACCAACACCACCGACATCCGCGCCGCGAGCTTCATCGACATCTCCTACGGCCTCGTGCTCATGGTGTTCAAAGAGATGTCGAACATTCCCATGAGCACGACCTGGGTCTTCCTCGGCATGCTCGCCGGCCGCGAGATCGCGCTGGCCTTGATGCTCAACCACCGACGCGTTGGTGAAGCGGCGAAAAACGCCGGCAGCGATCTGGCAAAGGCCGGCGTTGGTCTTGCCATCAGCGTCGCCCTCGCCCTCGGTCTGCCACCGCTCAGCAGCTGGATCGCCGGGGGCGACTCGGCCCAAACTCATACCAAGTCGCAGGCCGACTCACAGCCCGTGCCGCGACAGACTCCGCGGCATTTGGATCCGGCGCTTGCCACCACAGGGCTGCTAGGACCACAGCAGTGACCTAAGCAAAGAAGCATCGGATCGTTGAGCCAGGGGCTTTCCTCGGGCACTGTCGCGGCTCACATCGGGAGAACACCAGGGACTGGACCAATGCCCTGAGCTTCGTCGCCGTCGCCTCGCTGCTGGTTGTCTCTCCCGGGCCAAATGGCGTGCTGATCGCACGCACGGTTCCGACCTCCGGTCGCGCCGCCGGCTTCGCCAACGTGCTGGGTTTTCTAGCAGCTTTCTATCTTCACGGCGCGCTGTCCATTCTCGGCCTGTCGGCCCTCTTGCTCGCCTCCGCCGAAGCATTCTTCGTGGTCAAACTGCTGGGTGCCGCATACCTCTGTTACCTCGGAGTCCGAGCGCTCCTGGACGCGCTGCGCGGCGTCGCATCGACACCGGCAGTAGAACCCGCGACACGGCGCAGGACGCTGCGGTGGGCCTTTGTTGAAGGGCTGCTCACAAACGCGCTGAATCCTAAGGTGTCGATCTTCTACCTGGCTGCCTTCCCCCAGTTCATGGCCCCCGGTGACGGTGCGGTTGTTTCAGGCTTCATACTCGTCAGCCTGCACGCCTTGCTGAACGCGCTCTGGTTCGGCGCCATGGTGGTGCTGTTCGCGCGCCTTGCCGGGCGCGCACGCAGCGCACGCGTCCAACGCGCATTCAAAGGCCTGACCGGTGTGGTGTTTGTGTGGTTCGGGCTGAGTCTCGCGAGCTATCGCGCCTGAACCGCAACGTGTGTGGCCAGAGCGACTGAGTTCGGCTTAACGCTAAGTCAAAGACCTGAGGCCCAGATCGTCTGGCCGCCGACCTGGTCGGCTCGCGATCCTGGCTCCGGTTGCGAGAGCTACAGAAACCTCAACACCTCTTCGAGCACGCAGCTCGACTCCGAGCTTCAACGAAGGCGTTGTCGTGCCCGCGCCCCAGTTCTGCTGTCTACCCCACCAATCGATACGAAAGATCGACTCAAGGGCTTGCGTCAAACTCGGCCACTAGTGACAATATCGTGAATGCGAATAATTCTTATTGTTATTGGTGGTATCAAAAAGTATGGCTGAAAAGAAGATCTTCATCGGCATCACGGTCCTCGTGTCGACGCTATGCACCGCACTTGCCTCAGCACCGGCGATCGCGGCCCAAGCGGGTGGAGGCGCGATCGAGGAGATTGTCGTCACGGGCTCCCAAAGCACCGGCGCGGTCTCCGTCGGCCGCAACGCCCTCAGCGCGATCGAACAACCTCGATCTATCCAGATTTTCGACGCCGAGCTGGTTCAGGACTTTAAGCCCCGAGCCCTTGAAGACCTTGTCACGCTCAGTGCAAACGTGACTTTCGACGGCAACAACGATGGCCGCGAGGTGCGATTCAATGTCCGCGGGTTCGACAACACGCCGATCCTTCGCGACGGGTTTCGAGTCAACACGTTCGGCGGCGTGAGTAATCCGGAACTCTGGAACCTTGAGCGCGTGGAAGTACTGAAAGGGCCCGATTCCATTGCCTACGGTGAATCGAGCCCCGGCGGGATCATCAACCTGCGAACCAAGCGGCCTCAAAAAGAAAACTTTTTTCATATCCAGACCGAGGTCGGGTCTAACTTCTCGGTCAGCCCGCGCGTCGATCTAAACGTCGCCTCCGACTCAGGAAAAGTTAGTGGACGACTGGTGGGGCTCTACGAAATCGATGAAGGGCAACGGGACTTCAATAACGACATCGAAACCTACTCCTTCAGCCCAACGGTACGTTTTGACCCCTTCGACGGCACCATCATCACCTTCATCAGCGAGGCGACCGTTGAAAACGGTCAATCGGACTTCGGGATCGTGCTCGATGAAGATGGCGACCTCGCCGTCTCACGCGATTTCGTCATCAATCATCCCGATGACGAAAACAAGCGAGAATTCTATATGGCTGGGGTAGATGTCGAGCAAAAATTGCTCGATGGCCTGACCGTCGAAGGGCGCGTCCGCTACTTTGAATCCACGTACCAGTATTCAGCACTCTTTCTTCCCTTTCGGTACATCCCCGGTGACGGTACCGTTCTGCGAGTCCCGGCGATTCAGGGCAACGACAGCGACGAGATCGCGGCACAGCTCAACTTCTTTGGCGAATTCGAATTGGGTAACACGCGGAGTCGTTTCACCGCCGGAGTGGACTATCGCGACTCATTCACGCAGACCATCACGGGCTTCGATCCATCACAAGCATTCCCGTTGAGTCTCTCTGATCCGGACTACTCGATCCTTCCTCCGGACGGGAGCACCCTTCCCCCCTTTCCGGGCGCACCTCAGGACCAGGAACGCTACGGCGCGTTTCTCCAGTACTACTTCAATCCGACGGAAAAACTGCTGATCAGCGCGGGCGTCCGATACGACGATGTACTGATCGAAAACTCAGACACCGGTGCGGTCAGTATCGATACGGACAATACGTCGATTCAAGCCGGTATCCTCTATGAGTTCAGCGAAGCGTTCTCGCTCTTCGGAAACTACTCTGAGAGTTTCAACCCCACCTCAACACTTGACCTCTTCAACAACATTTTGCCTCCGAACGTGGGCGAGGGTTTTGAGTTCGGTGTTAAAGGGATGGTGTTCAGACGCTTCTCTTACGCGCTCAGCTACTTCGACATTACAAACACCAACGTAGCGGTCCCACCAACCGATGCGCAGCTTGCCCAGCCCGGAGTCGTCAATCCATTGGGGTCAGTTGCCGGCGGCGAGCAAACCGCACAAGGTTTCGATCTCGATGTAAGCGGAGAGATCGCCACCAACTGGTCCATGATTTTCTCGATTGGCTACGTGGACGCGGAAGATGAGAATGGCATCGATCGGCTCAACACCGCTGACCTAACATCAGCTCTGTTCACCCGCTATGACTTCAACGAGTCATGGGGGGCAAGTATTGGCTACGAGTATGTTGGCGAGCGCTTGGCGTCCGCTGACATCGATGGTGACCCGACGACCGTCGATCCACTGAACGTTGATGGGCACTTCGTGGCGAGCGCTGCCCTGTACTACACCCAAGAGAGATTTGATGCGCAGCTCAACGTCTCTAACCTGTTCGACGAGACCTACGTCGACTCCGTCGGCGGACTAGCTCGCCAGAACTATGCGGGCCCCCCGATTGAAGCTGTCCTGACAATCAACTATAGATTCTGAGCATGCAGTAAAGGTACATGCGTCTACTGATGACACCGATACGGAACTGCAATCGCGAAGGACAGATTCATGAAACACGCAAATCCTGGGCTGTAACCAGCGAGCACTGCAAGTGGAGAAAGAAGTAAGCGCAAACCGGTCTGCCCGCCACCTGATGGCCCTCATTCACGGCTGGATTGGGCTGGTGGCCAGCCTCTTTGTTTTCCTTATCGCCTTCACCGGTTTGACACTGTCGTTCTTCGGCGAGCTGTTCGAGCTCCAATACGGCGATATGGTCCGCGCGCAGGAAGGCCCGCCTGCGGACATCGCAGACATTATTCGCGCAGGTGCAGAGGGGCACCCCGCAGGCCTGCAGACCCTAGGCGTTTTCATGCCGGACACGCGTGTCGAAGGGCTGGAAACCGCCCTCGTGTATGGCAGCGCTCCTGACGCTGAGCACGGCGTTATGATGACAAGCGTCGATCCAGTCTCGGCGACTTACAAAGGCAGCTTTGAACTCCACGACGCGTTTGCTCACGAATTCAACGACTTCCATTTCTCTCTGTTGATGGGCGAGTGGGCGCAGATTTTCATCGCTGTAATCGGTGTCTTGATGATCGGCTTTGCCCTGACAGGGCTTTACCTCTGGTGGCCCAGAGGCGGAACCAGTGCGCGTAAGAAGATTGTGAGACTTCAGACCGACGGCAAGCTGGTGCCACGAATGTTCAACTGGCACGGCCTCGCCGGCGCTTGGCTCGGCGGACTCATTCTCTTGTTTGCCATCACGGGCATCGGCCTGAGCGAACCGGAGTGGCTCGGGCCGTTAGTGTCACAGATTGACGAACCTGCCGAGTGGGATGCCAGGTTCAAGCAGGACTGTGGCGACACCATCACGCCGCAACAGGCTGCCGACCAGGCGTTGTCAGCTTACCCGGGGCGTCACATCAGTATGCTGACCATAACTACGGGTAAGGAAGCAAAGTACCAGATTTCGCTGCGCGCGCCCGGAGACTGGAATGTACGCTTCGGAGACGTCGTGGCCGAAGTCCACGCACGCTGCGCCGGTGAGATGTGGACAACGTCGTTAAACGAGCACGGGGCACCAGAGATATTTGGCACGCTCATGCTGTCGTTGCACGGCGGCCACATCTTTGGGATTTTCCAGGAAACTCTCACTGTGTTGACCGGTCTCGCGCTGATCCTCTTAAGCGGGACAGGGGTCTACGTCTTTTTCAAGCGAACCTTGCCAGCATCTGTGGTGCGCAGATCGAAACGAATCGAGAGAACCAAGCTTCAGAGTCAATCCGCTTGAGGCGGGCGACGGGACATTGGAACCGCCCTTGAGACGGCGTAGCGGCCCGTGTTGGGTGTGTTGACCCGCTTCAAGGCACGACGAATTCAGCTCGAATTACACGGCCGTTTTACGGCATCGGCACCAGACCCACCACTCCGATTGAGAGCAACGGCCCCGAAACGGGCCGCTCTGTGGCCACAACTGTCCCTGGGTCCTCGATCTCAGGTCGCTCTTTTCGACTCCGGAGAGCCGCGGGGAAACACTTGAACCAGAACGAGCTCGATGGTGACTCATGAAATAGTTCGATCCTAAACAGGACATTCCCATGCGCAGCTCTGCCCAGACCACTGCTCAATTCACACTCAGTTTGATGTTACTCAGCTTCGCAGTATCGAGTTCGGGCGCGGAAATCACACTGTCGATGCCGTCTCACGGCACCGAACTTGAACAGACCTCTTCATTCTACGATCCATTTGACCAAACCATCGAGGTTCGAGGTGCGATCGCGGGCATCCCATCTGGAACCTTGGGTGACTACCAGGTCCTTTTAAATGGCTTCGGTGCGAGCATTGTGAGTGGCGGCGGCGGCATCGTGAATTTCGCCGCTGATGTCGCCATTGGCCCGCTTCCACCCCCGGGCCTGGGCGGTTGGCCCACTTGGATTCCCTATGTGCATCAGTTCAGCAACACCGAAGCCCTATACCTGCCGGTATTGGCAGAGTTGTATCACATCCCCAGCATGCAAGTGGTCTCCCGATTTCGGGTGATCGTCATCGATAAACGCTGGGATGACGATATGAACATGAAGTCCAGCGGAGCGCTGTCTGAGAGCGCTGCATTCGAACTTACGAACCAGGGACTCACGGCGTTGCAATCGCCACACAAGTCCAGTCTACCGAATCCCTCGCTGGATGAGTTTAACGATGCGCTAACTGCCGAATTTGCTGGCGAATCACTTTCCTTGCCTACCAATACAAACTACGGCAGTTCAACGAAAGCCTGTGTTGGCGTAGATACGGTCGCTGGACTCACTGAGACCAGTGCCTACAAGAAAGCATTTCTAGCTGCCCAGACGCAGCTTACGATGTACAAAAGCACGAAACAGACGTGCCAGAGCGCGCCTAATCCTATTATTCAGGCGGCTGCTTGTGTGGCGGAGCGGACATTCTGCGTCCGCGAACAACCGCGGGAAGATCGCTTCGAAGTTTGCGTTAGCGATGTGGCAGGCACGGGTCGGGAGCTGGCCATCGAGGGCGTGAACGACGTGCAGCTCGGCTTAGGTCAGAACGTCACGATAGAGGCGATAAATGAGCTAAAACGGGTGAGTGGCGGCGTCGATGTCGAACTGCAAAATCTGTTCGTTCGCTGGAACGTAGATCACTTCGGCTGTGTTAGTCGTCCGAAGGCAGACTTGGAAGAAGCAGAGCGCCTGGACAACGGCACCGTTGCGCAGTGGAGCAGTTGCCCGGTTTTGGACGTTGATGCCTATCGAGCGGAGAGCGTCGACCCGCTGGTCTATGAAGTAAAAACATCCACTGACCCTGAGCGTCTCGAGGTGAATGCACAACTGGTGGCTTCGGACGTATTCGAGTTTCCTCCGGTGCCCCAAACAGACCTCGCCACAACCACCTGCGCCGAGGAATTTGTTAGCGCTGACGCGGAGACACTGCTGGGCGAGTTCTACGGCGTCATGAACGGGGCATTGGACACCGTATGGCAAGCCGAGCACCCTGACACGCAGCAGGCGGTAGCCCTAGATCAGCTGCTGTCTCGTTACGAAACCGGTCGCCTCGGTGACATGACGGATGTTGAATTAGATCTGGACATCGTTCGCATCGAGTCCACGGAAGACCGGATTTTGGGCAAATACAATTCTGCCGCGCGGCTGCGCCCGTTCATCCCGGTGTTCACCGGGGCCGAATTTGTACACTCACCGCGCAGTGACTTTCCCTGTGAGGGTGGTGCACTGCCGAGCGGTTCTGCCTGCAGTGACAGCCGAAACTTTTATGGCAACGAATTCGATGTGTCCTATAGCCTCACCACAGGTACTCTGAACCAGGTCATCGGAGAGCGGTTTCCAACCGCCAGCATGTTTAGCGCACTCCAGCCGAGCTGCGAAGATCTAGGCATGGCGTCCGGATGTGCGACAGATGATCTCCCGGAACTGGATGGCACGACCTTGGTTTCCTTGCACAGCGCTCTGGCGAGCTTGGGAAGTACCAAGGTGACCATCGAATTGAAACCGACCATGGTACCGTTCACCTGGATCCATCCTGACCCGCCAGTCTTTCTTGATACGGGGCGAGGTAATCTGACCTATCAGCTGGGTCAGTATCAGGTCGACTTCGTCGGCGATAGCCTCGGCCCTGACGGCACCAATATTTGGTTAAGCGTAATCGTCGACTTCTTTGCCCCCAGTCTCGAGTTGGACATTGCGCGCGAAGAGGGGTCCAACGAGATCGTTGCGGCGCTGGGCAATGACACGATCTGGTACGCGACCATCATGAAGTCTCAGTTGACCGGCTGCCCGTTGATGCCGCACCGTTCTCCATCAGTGGGCGTTGTCCCGCTGCCCTGTGAAGGTGAGCTCACCAGTGCGGTGAGTGATTTGGTCGAGCCTGTGCTAACCGAGGCGCTCCATGCGATGATCTCGCAGCATCCGGCTCCGCAGATGTTTGATGCGGACGGACAAGCGAAGCAGGAGAGGGTGTTTACCCAGACGGACAAATTCCAATGGGGCCAGGTGATCACCTTATACGGTGAGCTGGAATAAGCGGGTCCTCGTACCTGTTCGTTGGATCGGTCGTGGACCCCAGTCTGAGGCACCAATCACATCCATGGACATAGCGATCACCAAAGGCCGAACTCTAGACACGATTGAGGTTAGTCGCCCCGACGGTTCGCTGGCGACCACTACGTTCCCAAAAAAAGGGCTGTTTCCGCACGATGCGGTCCATCTAGTCGTCGAATCCGAACTGCAATTGACAGCTGGTTTTTGGGGGCGTGTGGCTGCTGGGAGCGCCCCGGAAGATATTGGTAGTATCACGAGCTCAGGCGGTCACCGAAGCTCCAGCCGCGCTCAAACGCCCTGCGAAGATATTGTTGAATTGATCCAAGCGGAGCGCCTCGTTGAATGCTTCGAAGCGGAGATGTGGAGTGAACGGACCGACCTGGTCACGTTTTTGCAGGTTTTTGATGCGGCCTGCGCTCAATCGAACATTAAGCGTCCGAAACTGAGCGAACAGAGCGTTGGCAAGATCCGAAAAAAGCTGGACGTGCTATGTGCCCGATGGCAAAGGCTGGGGATCGGTGAGTCCCTGGTCCTATTCTGGCGGTAAGCCTGCTGTCCATCCTTCTCAGACCCTGGGCGCGGTAACCCGTCAGAGCACTTTGCGCGATTTCTTATGATTGCGTCATGGTCATGATTGCAGCGGCGTCACGGTTGGAAAAAACATCACGCAGTCCGCCTGTCGTGCCAACTCTACTTCCGCGACGGCGCTATACAGATGTCCAACACCGACCATTCCCCGTGGGCCGGATCGCAACAGCGCAACGTCCGAAAGCTTAGCGCCGAGTCGTCGATTGAGCGAACGCCGGGGATACCGCAGCTCATTAGGAAGGCCCGTGAGCGGTTGGCTGTCTGTGCCTTCTCCGCACAACATCCAAACGGCGCGGGTATCGACGCGTCGGTCTTGCGTGAGGTAATGGCCAAGCGAATCGGCTTGCCCACCTCCCGGACCGATGCCGGCGCCGGACCCGAAGCACGCGTCATCTTCCGCGAGATGAAAGGCATGCGCGAGCAGCACAATGAGATGTGCGGGGTCTGTCGCCGCCAGAACTTCGTCGACGCGTCGTTTCATGACATCCTCGCGGTACGCCATTGCGGCGCGGGTTTGCTCAAACTCCGTTGCACCTGCCATTAGGTGGAGATAACGCAACGACTCGATCTGGGTGCGCGGCGTGCTACCCGCTGCCTCAAGGCGCATGAGCTCGTCTTCGAGGGTTTCGCCGATTACAGGTTCGGCTGACCCTGCACCATCGGCGTCTACGTCAAAGCCGAAAAACCGCTCGACGGCTCCTTTGTGACGAATTGCCGCATACAACCGTTCATGCTCATATCGCATACCGGCATGAGGGTATGGGGAGCTCTTGAAAACCGGCGGCCAATCATCGCGATCCGTACGTTTGCGCCCGCTGTAGCCGAAGGTTGCGACCCGATCTAAGTGGCGAGCGTCCCCATCGCGCAGGAAGGCATTGATCTCCTGTCCATCGAGGTGCGCAATTTCCTCACCTATGACTAATCGTTTGCGCAGACCTAACTGTGACAACCACCACAAACGAAAGTCGGTCTTCTCGTGCACGAAGTGGTTGGTCTCGCCAAGATAGACCACTCGCGCTGCTGCTACTTCGTCTACCAACATCTGAACCTTGGGATCGTCGATTGAAATCGCACTTTTGATCCATTCAGGAACGCGTAATCCTTCGTTCACGGGTGCAGCTTCCCATCAACCGCGCGAGAGTAAAACGCGGGTTCTGCCCAACAAAAGGGTTCTTGAAATCAAGTCCGAGAACTCATAGAGGTGCTGTCCCCTACCAACAGCTCACCACGGACCGATTCGAACACCCGACCGCCTACGCGTAGACGTTCGCCGAGCTCCAGGTACAGCCGACTCGGACGCAGAATCTCGACACCCTGATCCACAACAATCCGGCCGGTGCGTCCATGACGCTGGCTGAGGTATGCGGCCAACGCGCTGTTGGCGCTACCGGTCGCGGGATCTTCCCGGAATCCGTGGGTGTCGAAGAACATGCGCGCTGCAATATCTCCGCCTGTCGGCGACCCGCCCTTCCCGGTATAGCCCGGCTCGGAAAAGAGAAACAGGCTTCGGATTCCCGGGGTTTCTGCGAGCTGGGCGCGGTAGGCATGCTCATCAACACGCGCGGCGCGCAGCGCATCGAGGGACGCAACCGGGATCAACAGAAACTCCGGGCCCACGACGGTGAGCTCGGGGTCGGCGGTCGCGTGCAGATCGTCGACAGTGAGGTTCACCAACGCGGCGGCCAGCGCCCGCGGGTAGGCGCCGTTCAGCGTTACCGGCGGTGGTTCGAACGACCCAACCCCATCCGCAGCAAAACTAACCGTGACCGGACCCGCGTCGAGCCGCAGCGTAATCGCGCCCTGACCGCCGGTTAGAACCCATGCCGTACCCAGTGTTGGGTGTCCGGCAAAAGGCAGCTCGTCCTCGGGCGTAAAGATTCGCACCCGAGCCTCGTCACCGGTGCGTTCGATGACAAAGGTCGTTTCCGAGAAGTTCGTTTCCCGGGCAATCGTCTGCATCGTCGCGGTCGAAAGCGCTGCAGCATCTTCGATGACTGCGAGTTGATTGCCCTCAAACTGCCGTTCGGCAAAGACGTCGACGATGGTCAGCTTCATCAAATCATCCAATAAATACTGATCAACAGAATACGATCTTCAGAGGCACGAGTGGGAGGCTGCCGTTTGCTCGGACAGACTCGCACGTCGGGTGCCCCGGCCATTGACCCAACCCAATGCACAGCGGAAGCTTTGCCCTCCACACGCAAGGACTCCAGCATGGCTGAGCCCGGAATTCTAGTCGCCATCCACATCGCCGGCAGCTCGGGGCAACCCCAGCGCTCCATCGGAGAGGCTGAGCTGGTCGCCGGCCAAGGGCTGCGCGGGGACCGCTACTTCAAAGCGCCGGGAGTGGTCTCGCTCATCGAACAAGAAGCGATCGATACCTTTAATGCCGACCACGGTACCGAGGTGACCGCACCTCGGACGCGGAGAAACCTGTTAACTCGGGGGATCCGCCTGAACCCGCTGGTGGGTCAGCGATTTATGCTTGGTGAAGTCGAACTCGAGGGGATGGAACTCTGCGACCCGTGCTCAACGCTGGGCAACGATCTGGCGACAGATTCCGTAACCCCGGCACAGGTTGTCCGAGGTTTTGTCGTATCCGGTGGGTTACGCGCCTATGTGCGCAGCAGCGGGACCATTCGACCGGGCGATACGCTTCGCCCGGTCTGATCCCGGTTGCCATATGCCGGCAATCAGCTCTTAAACTCGGCGACGATCGAGGAAATCGACTCCTTTGCGTCCCCGAAGAGCATGCGCGTGTTCTCGCCGAAGAACAGCGGGTTGTCTACACCTGAGAAACCGCTGCCCATAGAGCGCTTGAGCACGAATACTGTGCGGGCGTTGTCGACGTTGATCACCGGCATGCCGTAGATCGGGCTGTTCTCGTCTTCCCGCGCCGCCGGGTTGACTACGTCGTTCGCGCCGATCACAACCGCGACGTCGATGGTCTCCATCCGCGGGTTGATGTCGTCCATCTCAACGAGCTGATCGTAAGGCACGCTGGCTTCCGCAAGCAGTACGTTCATGTGCCCCGGCATACGACCCGCCACGGGGTGGATCGCAAAGGTGACTTCGGCGCCATTGCCTTCGAGCATCTCCCCCAGCTCGCGAACCACATGCTGAGCCTGCGCGACGGCCATACCGTAGCCCGGTACGAAGGTGACCGTGGACGCTGCTTCGAGGATCAGGTACGCGTCTTCCGTATTGATCGGCTTGACCTCACCTTCAACCTTCGTTGCCTGCTTGGCCGCGCCGAAGCCGCTGAACAGCACGTTGGCTAGCGAACGGTTCATGGCTCGGCACATGATGTTGGTCAGGATGATACCGGCGGCACCAACCAGCGACCCGGCGACGATCAGGATGTTATTGCCGATCGCGAAACCCGCCGCACAGGCAGCAAGGCCCGAGTAGCTGTTCAGCAGCGAGATCACCACCGGCATGTCGGCACCGCCAATCGGGATGACGACCATGACGCCGAGTACCAGCGACAGCGCGATCACCACGAACAGCAGCGCGGACATCGGGCTCGGATCAAGACAGAAAAACAATCCGCTGAGGACCAGCGCACCGAGGAGTGCCCCATTCACGATGCGCTGTGCGCCAAACACGATTGGCTTGCCGTCCATCCGCTCCGACAGCTTCAGATACGCCACGATGCTGCCGGTGAAGGTCACACCACCGATGAGGATCGAGAGAATGATCGTGAACGCTGTGAACGCGGAGACGTCTGCGCCGTAAAGCGCGGCCCAGCCCACGAACAGGCTGGCGATGCCGCCGGACCCGTTGAACAGCGCCACCATCTCCGGCATTTCGGTCATGGCCACGGTGCGGGCCGCGAAGGCACCGATCGCCGCGCCGATGAGACCACCCACGATGATCCACTGGTAAGAGACGATGTCGCGGGCAAACAGCGTGACGACGATCGCCAGCAACATGCCGACCGCGGACAGCTGATTCCCGCGCACAGCCGTCGCCGGTGACCCGAGCTGCTTGAGCCCGAAAATGAACAACGCTGCAGCAGCGATGTACCAGACGTTAATCAGTTCAACGCTCATGCTCAGCTCCCCGTCGTGCCCGGTGCACTACCGGTGTCTTTCTTTTTGAACATCGAGAGCATGCGATCGGTCACCATGTAGCCACCGACAACGTTGATGGTCGCTGCCGCGACTGCCGCAGTGCCGAGCATCGTAGCGAGCCAGGGCACGTCGGCACCGGCAGACGCCAGAGCACCGACAACGGTGATGCCGGAAATAGCGTTCGCGCCGCTCATCAGCGGCGTGTGGAGCGTTGCTGGGACTTTCGAGATCAGCTCAAAGCCGAGAAAGATCGACAGCATCAACACAAAGGCAAGAAATACCGCTTCCATGACGATCCCCCTACAGATTCTTAATGGTTTCGTTGACGATTTCGCCGCCGCGCGTAATGACACAGGCCTGCACGATTTCGTCTTCCGGGTCGAGGTTGAAGGTCTTGCTCTCTGCGTCCCAGAATTCGTCGACCAGGTTAAACAGGTTGTTGGCGTACATCTCGGTTGCGTTGCGCGCCACCTGAGCCGGCAAGTTGCCCTGGCCGATAATCTTGACGCCGTTAACGTCGACGACTTCGCCAACCACCGAGCCTTCAACGTTGCCGCCGGTTTCCACGGCCATGTCAACGACCACACTGCCCGGCTGCATGGACGCGACCATATCTCCGCTGACGATTCGCGGGGCAGGTCGTCCAAACAGCTGCGCGGTTGTGATGACTACGTCGGACTGGGCAATGACCTTGGCCTGTCCCTGTTTCTGCAATTCGATCTGCTCCGGCGTCAGCTCTTTCGCGTAGCCCTGATCCGTTTGCCCGGTGTCGCCGAGGTCGATCTCGACAAACTTGGCGCCAAGCGAGCGAACCTGCTCGGCGACCACCGGCCGGGTATCGAAGGCTTCGACCCGCGCACCCAGGCGCTTGGCCGTCGCGATCGCCTGCAGCCCCGCGACCCCGGCGCCGATCACGAAGACCCGCGCCGGCGCGATGGTGCCCGCGGGCGTCATCATCATCGGCATGATCTTCGGGCAGTGCTGTGCCGCTAGAATGACCGTCACGTAGCCGGCCAGGTTTGCCTGTGAAGACAGCGCGTCCATCTTCTGGGCGCGCGTTGAGCGAGGCACCATCTCCATGCTGATGGAGGTCACGCCCTTCCCAGCCAGCGTGCTAACCAGCCCGCGCTCGTTGAAGGGGTCGAGGAAGCTGACGTGAACGGCGCCCTGCTTAAAGGTCCCGATCTCATCTTCCGCCGGTTTACGTACCCGAAGGATCAGATCAGACGTCGACAACAACGCCCCACGATCCGTAACTACGGTTGCGCCGGCCTCGGTGTAATCAGCGTCCGTGAATCCGGAGTCCGCTCCCGTACCGGCCTCGACCTGCACGGTCCACCCGGCCTTGGTGAGTTTCTTCGCCGTTTGCGGAGACAGCGCGCAGCGCAGTTCCCCCGGCCAGGTTTCCTTTGGCACCCCGATCTGCATGCCCTTCCCCTTGCGTTGCTGTAGCAGTGGCACGGTCCGGGTCCCTCGATGCGACCCAACCGAACCGTTTATCGTTTTTAGCGTTAGTGTTGGGTGTCGATCGCGATGCGGCTACGGCCCGTATCGACGACGCTTCCGGGCCAGGCGATTCACCATTCCCTGAGCGCGAAGCACGCTAGCTAATGGTCAACGGCCGCACAAGCTGCGTTTGTACCCAACAGTTAATCGACCTGTGAGCACAGCCGCCTGCTGTGCGACGTCACGATTGCGAGTTGCATCGCAACCGCGCACTTTTCAGAATCGAGCGCTTGTTTTGATATTGTCGTTGGCCTGCCTGTGAAAACATCGCCAATACCTGATCCCCTGCGCGACGCAGGCCAGTCATGATCAGTTACCGAGCCGCCGCGTTTGCCGTCCTGATCGCCCTACTGAGCGGCCTTCTTGGCAGCCTCGCGCTCCGGCCACCGGGGTCTGCAACGACTGCCGCTTCAGCCGGAGGGGCTGGCGTCGCTGCGGAAGGGAGTCGGTCCGGCGCGACGCATCGCTGGCGCGTCCCCGGTGCGTTTCAAACCACCATGCCCGTGCTCGGCGACAATATTCTTTATGTAACGGAAGCGCTTGAGTCTGCCAGCGGTGGCGCCTTTGACTTCACGGTGTTCGAACCGGGCGAGCTGGTTCCCGCGTTTAGCATCACCGACGCCGTTCGCGAAGGAAAAGTAGAGGCCGGTTACACCTGGCTTGGCTATGACCAGGGCAAGGTCCCGGCGAGCGCACTGCTCGGTGCCGTACCCTTTGGCATGGAACCCTGGGAGTTCGCGGCCTGGTGGTACGACGCCGGAGGCGCCGAGCTTGCCGCCGAGCTGTACGAGCCCTACAACCTGGTGCCGATTTTTTGCGGCATTACTGGACCAGAAACCGCCGGCTGGTTCCGCTTCGAGGTGAAAACCCTCGACGACTTCAACGGTCTGAAGATTCGGTTCGCCGGCATCGGCGGAAAAGTACTCGCCGAACTCGGCGCGTCTGTGACGATGTTGCCCGGCGGCGAGATTTTCCAGGCCTTGGAGAAAGGCGCCATCGACGCGACGGAATTCTCGATGCCAGCCGTTGACCAGTCGCTGGGCTTCGATCGGGTTGCGCCCTTTAATTACTTCCCCGGGTGGCATCAGCCGGCGACGGGCTTCCATCTGGTCATCAATCGCGACATCTGGCTGGGTCTCAACGACACCGAGCGGGCGCAAATCACCGTCGCCTGCACCTCCGGCGTCACACGAAGCCTGGCTCGCTCCGAGGCGCTGCAGGGAACCGTCATCGAAGCGTTCGCCGATCGTGGCGTATCCCCGGTTTTGCTGTCCAAGCCCATACTGCGGGAGCTTAAAGCCGTGACCGAGGGCGTCCTCGACGACCAGGCCGCGCAGGACCCCTGGTTCGATCGTATCCTCACCGCCCAACGGGCCTTTCGCGCCGACTACCAGTACTGGAAAGAACGCGCCTATCTGCCGCGCGATCTCTGACTCATGGCCACCGACTATCCGACCACTGCGTTCTCCCGCTGGGCCGACGGCTGCATCCAGCGCGTCGGTGAGCTGACCTCGTATGTGTGGGTGGTCCTGCTGCTGGTCATCGCTACCAACGTGCTGATGCGCTACGCCTTTGATCAGGGGCGCATCGAGTTCGAGGAGATTCAGTGGCACCTGTACTCCTTTGGGTTTCTCCTGGGCTTGAGCTACGCCCAGCAGGCCGATGCACACGTCCGGGTCGATCTGATCCACGAGCGCCTGTCGCTGCGGCACCGCGCCTGGATCGAGCTGTACGGCATCGTGTTGCTGCTGTTGCCGTTCATCGCCTTGATCCTGATTTACTCTGTGCCGTTCGTTGCCGACAGCTGGGCCAGTGGCGAGCGGTCGCAAGCGCCCGGCGGTCTGAGCCAGCGCTGGCTTGTTAAGGCGTTGTTACCCATCGGCTTCGCTCTGCTGCTGTTGAGCACACTGGCTCGGTTGTCTCGGGTCTGGGCGTGTCTGTTTCCGGCACCCGAATCTCGCGAATCACCCGACCCGGCCGCCGATGCCCGGTAACCACATTCTTGCGCTGTGCATGTTTGCGGGCTTCATTCTGCTCGTCTTCACCGGCTTTCCCGTCGCCTGGATCCTTGGCGGGCTTGCCGTGATCTTTACTGCGATTGCCATCGTGCTCGAGGTGGATTTTGCGGTGACCAGCGCCGTCGATTGGTCCTACGCGTCCATCAGCGTCGATCGAATGTGGAACGTGATGGAAAACTGGGTCATGGTCGCCCTGCCCATGTTCATCTTCATGGGATTGCTGCTGGACCGCTCCGGAATCGCCCGGGCGCTTATGGAGAACTTCTCCAAGCTGTTCGGCGGCATTCGCGGGGGCCTCGCCATTACGGTCACACTGATCGGCGTGCTCCTTGCCGCTACCACCGGAATCATCGGTGCGTCCGTCGTACTGCTGGCACTGCTCGGGCTCCCGGCCATGCTTGAGCGCGGCTACGACAGGTCCTTTGCTGCCGGTACCGTCTGCGCCGTCGGAACCCTCGGCATTCTCATTCCGCCATCGATCATGCTGGTGCTCATGGCCGACCGTATGGCGATGAGCGTTGGCGATCTGTTTCTAGGTGCTGTGTTCCCAGGACTGCTGCTGAGCCTGCTCTACATCAGCTACATACTGCTGACCGGCGTGTTGCGTCCGGCGGCCGCACCGGCCGGCGAACCGCTGCAGGCGGACTGGGGGCTCATCGTCGGCCTGCTGCGCGCCATCGTTCCGCCCGCACTGCTCATTCTTGCCGTGCTCGGCAGCATCTTCTTTGGCATTGCCACACCAACGGAAGCCGCCGGCGTAGGCGCCGCGGGCGCGCTGGTGCTGGCGTGGGTAAACGGCGCGACAAGCCCGGCGGTGCTGAAAGACGTGCTTCAAGAGACTACGCGGACAACGGCTTTCATCTTCGCCATTCTGCTCGGCGCAACGGCGTTTTCCCTGGTGCTGCGCGGGCTCGGCGGCGATGAGCTAATCGAAGGCGCACTGCTGGGTTTGCCCTTCAATGCCAACGGCATCCTCATCTGTATTCTGATCGCCACGTTCGTACTGGGATTCTTCCTCGACTGGATCGAGCTGACGCTGATCATCCTGCCGCTGGTGTCTCCTGTGGTCGTCGAGCTCGGCTTCGATCCGGTCTGGTTTACGGTGCTCTTTGCCGTGTGTCTGCAAACGAGCTTTCTCACGCCGCCGGTCGGCTTTGCGATCTTTTACCTCAAGGGCGTGGCCCCAGAGGGCGTCGATGTCCAGACGATCTATCGCGGTGTGCTGCCCTTCATCGTCATTCAACTACTGGGGCTCGCACTGATCTTTTACTGGCAGGAACTGGTGACCTGGCTGCCGGCGCAGGCCTATGACAACCCGTAAGCGCCGACCCCGGCTAGCGGTACTGGCGTCCGGTGGCGGTACGACGCTGCAGGCGCTGATCGACGCCTGCATGCACGCGAGTGAAGACGCGAGCAAAGACGCCAGAAAAACCGACTCCCTCCACGCTGACGTCGTGCTGGTCATCAGCAACAACAGTACCTCGGGCGCCCTTGTCCGAGCCCGGCAGGCGGGTATTCCGTGCCGGCACATCAGTGCGCGCACGGATCCGGACAACGTCGATGCGGCCATCGCGGCCGCGCTCCAGAATGCGCGACCCAACTGGGTGGTGCTTGCGGGTTACATGAAGCGCCTGGGGCCGCAGACACTGCAGGCCTGCGCCGGTCGGGTCATCAACACCCACCCGGCGCTGTTGCCCGCCTACGGAGGCGAAGGATTCTATGGCGACCGTGTGCACAGCGCGGTACTCGCGGATCGGAACTTACGCAGCGGCGCTACCGTGCATCTCGTCGATGAAGAATACGATCGCGGTCCGATACTGACGCAAACGACCGTTCCGGTTTGCCCAGACGATAGCGTCGAAGCCCTGCGGACGCGGGTACAGCAGGCCGAGAAAGCCCTGCTGCTGTACACGCTGCGTCATCTCCTGAGTAGTGCCTCTCCTGAGTAGTGCCTCGAACTACTCCGGCGTATCCGCAGCCTCGGCTGGCGGGTCATCGGCATAGATCGCAACGCGGCGATTGCCGCTCGCGTCGATGCTGCCGCGATACATGCCGCTGGTATTGAAAGGCATGGCGACCTGCCCCGTTGGATCGACGATGATGACGCCGCCGGTTCCACCCGCCGGCTTGAGCTCATCGAAAATCACCTGTCGTCCGGCCTCAGCGATATCGAGGTTGAGGTAGCGCACCCGGGCGCAGATGTCCGCGGCGACGTTGAAGCGAATAAAGTATTCCCCGTGACCGGTCGCCGACACGGCACAGCTTCGATTGTCGGCATAGGTTCCCGCGCCGATGAGCGGGGAATCACCGATGCGGCCCCAGCGCTTAGCCGTCATACCGCCGGTCGATGTGCCGGCCGAGATCGTGCCGCTTCGATCGAGGGCCACCGCGCCCACGGTACCGAAGCGCCAGTTCGGCTCAACGGCATCGAGCGACGCCGAGTGATCGACCTTACGCTCTTCTCTCACCCGCTCCAGTGCTTCGCGTCGCGCGGGCGTATCGAAGTGTGAGTTCGGCACCCGCACCAACCCCTGAGAACGGGCAAAGGTATCGGCGCCGTCACCGGACAGCAGCACGTGGGGAGACTGTTCCATCACCGCTCGGGCTGCGCGGATTGGGCTCGCGATCGTCTTAACGCCAGCAACGGCACCGGCGGCGAGCGAATCACCCACCATCAGACTTGCGTCGAGTTCGTGGCTACCCTCCCAGGTGTACACGGCACCCACACCGGCGTTGAACAACGGCGAATTTTCCAACACCTCAACCGCCGCGATGACGGCATCGAGGCTGGCGCCACCGGCTTCCAGGATCGCATAGCCAGCATCGAGCGCCTCATTGAGTTTGCCGCGGTAGCGGGCTTCGCGCTCTGGCGTCATACGGGACGGATCAATGGTGCCGGCGCCGCCATGAATCGCAAGGGCAATCGGCATCTCATCGCCGTCATCCGCGGCTGGTGCGTCCGGAGCGGCCACGACAGGCAAAGTGACGGACGAAGTAAAGACCAGCGCCCACAAAAGGGTCATAAAACGGCCGAATGCTCGCCGATGCTTCACGGCGTCTATGCTCATGTTGGACATTGCGATTGCCTTAGCTCAGGAGGCCTGATGGTAATGGAAAGTGCGCTGAATTCCGGCATAGATGCAGGCTTAGATACAGGCTTCGACGTGCGATCGGAAGTGCCCCGCTGCGAAAAGCCATCGCCCTTCAACGCCTTCCTGGAAGCACGGGTACCGCTGGAAATCGGCAGTCTCTTTCTCGCGAGCCCCGCTTTGGCACTTGCCCCGCGTGGTCGCTCCCGACCCATCATGCTCTTGCCGGGCTTCGGCGCGAGTGAAAGTTCGATGGCACCCCTCGCCGCCTTTCTCCGTTACCTCGGCTACCGCACCTACAACTGGGGCATCGGTCGCAACCGCGGCGGTGTCGACATGATGGTGCCGTCCGTTGCAGAGCGCGTCGCCGGGATCGCCGAGCGCTACGAAGAGCCGGTTACGATGATTGGCTGGAGTCTCGGCGGCGTGGTCGCTCGAGAAGTGGCCCGGACCCGGTCCGAAGTCGTGTCCGAGATCATCACCATGGGAACGCCGGTCAAAGGCGGGCCGAAGTACACGTCGATCGGCGCGAGCTTTGCTGCATCGCGTGGCATCAACCTCGATCGCTTCGAAATCGAAGTGCATCGCCGTAACTCCATTGGCCTGAGCCAGCCCATTACGGTCGTCTACAGCAAACTCGACGGCGTGGTCGGATGGCAGGCCGCCATCGACAGCTACAACCCGCAAGCTAAGAACATCGAAGTCAGCGGCACCCATCTGGGTCTTGGAGTGAATCCCCGCGTCTGGCAGATCGTCGCTGACACGTTGGCACGAGATCAGAGCCGGACCACCTAACCAACCCGGCGTCGGCGCGCTTACACGTGCCCCGGTCGGGCGGCCCTATCCGATGGACCGGCTCGGCAGCAGCTTCGCGCGCCCTGCCAAGGTCTTTGCAAATACGAATCATTTCTATTAACGTGAATTGACCGTTAAGGCAACGCCCGAGGTCGCTCGCCCATGGCTCAGTCAGCCACCGCCCCACTCGGCGACGCGCTCGACGCGACGGACACCCCGGAGGCCCAAGAGCCGGGGCTCTGGAGCATCATCGCGCCGGTCAACCGCGAGATTTATGCGGGCATGTTCGTCTCGTTGTTGAGTCTTGTGGCCTGGCTCGGCTCAATCCTCCTGTTCCTGCCGATCGCCGAGTCAATCACCGCATCGGAACCAGACCCATCCGAACTCAGCCGCCTGTTCGGAATCAGTCTGGCGCTAATCGCCGCATCGCTCGTATGCCGGGTTTGGTCGTTTCGCATTTCGCATCTTGGTGCGTTTCGCCTGGAGCAGATTCTTCGCACGGAACTCACCGATCGGCTCGCTCGGGTTCCCCTCGGGTACGTGGTCAACGCCGGTTCCGGCAGCCTCAAGAAGGTGGTGCTAGACGACGTTCGCGCGCTTCACGCCTTCGTCGCCGACAGCACACCGCTGTTCGCGAAAACCATCGCAGCTCCGCTGCTCGGTATCGTTCTGATGCTGGTGCTGGACTGGCGTCTGGCGCTGTTGTCCCTGCTGCTGTTTCCCGTCGGCATGGTCGCGATGTCACTGGCGTTTCGGGACTACGACGTCGCTCGCAAACGCGTCGATGCGGCGACGGAACGCATAAACGGGGTGATCAATGAATACGTGCAGGGCATGCACGTCGTGCGTACCTTCGACGACGGCTCCGCCTCGTTCCAGCGCTACCGCGACGCACTCAACGAAGCGACAGAAACGATGAAGGCCTGGACCGAGCACTCACAACGCGCGGCTTATGTCGCCCGTACGCTTTTCGCGGCGCTGCCGACGGTGCTCGTGCTGCTTGCCGCGGGTGTTCCCATGGTGCGTGCCGGCACACTTGATCTCTCCGTGTTGATGATGTTCTTGCTCCTCGCGCCGACGGTGACTGAGTCGATCGTGCCAATCGTCTGGCTGCAGCAGCTGCTGGTAAACGCCAGTGCCGCGGTCAAGCGCATCGGCCGACTTCGCGCCGTAGAGCTTCTTCCTGAAGCGACGGTGGGAAAGGCACCCGCGGACGCGTCGGTTCAGTTCAAAAACGTCAGTTTTCGCTACAGCGGTCGCACCGACTACGCCTTGAACGATGTCAGCTTGACGATGGCGGCGGGTACGGTCACCGCGTTAGTTGGCGCCTCCGGTGCCGGCAAGAGCACCATTGCCCAGCTCATACCGCGTTTTTGGGACGTGGAGCGGGGTCAGGTGCTGGTCGGCGGAGTTGACGTCCGGGAGCTCAGCACCGACGCCCTGATGCAATCCGTTGCCTTCGTATTTCAAGCTCCATTCCTGCTGCACGACTCGATTCGCAACAACATCCGGCTGGGCAAGCCCGATGCGTCCGACGCGGAAGTCGTGGCAGCCGCCAAGGCGGCGCAAGCCCACGAGTTCATTGTTAACGAGCTTCCCAACGGGTACGACAGTCGCGTAGGCGAGCGCGGTTCGACGCTGTCCGGCGGTCAGCGCCAGCGAGTTACCATCGCCCGTGCCATCCTCCAGGACGCGCCAATCGTCGTGCTGGACGAAGCGACGGCTTTCGCAGACCCCGACAACGAAGCCAAGATCCACCAAGCGCTGGCGGAGCTTGCTCGGGGCAAAACACTAATCGTCGTGGCGCACCGACTGTCAACGATCCGCGATGCGCACAACATCGCCGTGCTCGACCAGGGCCAGCTTGTCGAGTGCGGCACGCACGATGAACTGGTAGCCCGAGAAGGCCGCTATGCGCGGCTCTGGTCCCACTTCAACCAGGCGCAGGGATGGGGCTTGCGAACCGCGACGCCGGCATCCGACTCAGCGCCCGCAACCTCAGGGGAGCGGACATGATCGCCTCGTTTACGAACATGATCGAGGCGTGCGGCTCGCGCGCCGATCTCATGCGGCTGACGCTGCTGTACTCGCTGCTTGCATCCATCGCTCAAGGCCTGGCCTACGCGCTTCTGTTCCCCTTTTTCACGGCCCTGGTTCAGGGTGACGAGGGGGTATGGTGGTACGTCGGCGGAATTGCCGTGTTCGCGTGTCTCGATGCGCTGTTTCGCCTCGGCGAATCCAACGGCGGCTGGCGCGTTTACATCGAGGTTTCTGACGAGACGCGATCGAACCTCGGTGCTCAGCTGAAGAAAATGCCCCTTGAGCAGCTTGCCCGGCGGCAGACCGGGGACCTGAACAGCGTCCTCACGGGCAACGTAAATGACGTCGTCTCCATCGCCGGGGGGCTGTTTGGCATGGTCGTGAACACCATGGTCGCGCCCACGGTAACCATCTTGGCCACGTTTTTCGTCGACTGGCGTCTGGCGCTTGCCATGCTCGTGCTGTTCCCGATGGCGGTTCCCTTCTACCGATTCATCCGCGCCGCTGGCGCGCGCGACACTCGTCTGTCGCAGACCGCTCACGCAGATGCCGCGTCACACATCGTCGAGTACACCCAGGGCCTTAGCGTGCTTCGCGCAACGCGCCAGGTCGGGGCCGAGTCCAAGCGTCTACAGGCGTCCCTCGAACGACTTCGAGAGGCGCAAGCCAAAGGCACCAAGCTGATTACACTCCCAAGTATCGTCATGTCCGGCGTTGTACAACTCGGTATCCTTGCAATAACGGCACTGGCCGTAAGCTTCGTCCTGGGTAAAACCCTTGGCGTTGCCGCAGTGTTTGCCCTGATCGTCATCGCGATCCGTTTCAGCGAACCGCTCGCGCTGTTTGCCAATCTGGCATCCATGTTCGACTTCATGGAATCGGCCGTTGAGCGCATCAGCGCCCTGCTGGCGGTACCGCCGCTGCCTCAGGTCGGCGACAGCGCGGCACCGGACAGTGCCCACGTGAGCTTTAACGAGGTTTCGTTCACCTACGATCAGGGCGATGCTCCCGTGCTCCGGGGCGTGTCCTTTGAGGTTCCGGAGCACAGCCTTACCGCTTTGGTGGGAACGTCCGGAAGCGGAAAAACAACCATCTCCAGGCTGCTGACCCGGTTTGCGGATCCTCAGCAGGGCAGCATCACGATCGGTGGCGTAGACGTCCGGAGTCTGAGCCAGACCGATCTCATGCGGCAGTTCTCCGTCGTGTTTCAGGACGTATACCTCTTTGATGACACGATTCGAGAGAACATTCGACTGGCAAAGCCCGATGCGACGGACGCCGAAATCATCACCGCGGCGACGGCCGCTAACTGCCACGATTTCATCTCCGCTCTGCCTAAGGGCTACGACACTGGCGTCGGCGAGATCGGCGGCGCACTGTCCGGCGGCGAGCGCCAGCGCATCTCCATCGCCCGGGCAATTCTTAAAGATGCGCCGGTGGTGATTCTCGATGAACCCACCTCGGCATTGGATACGGAAAGTGAGGTTGCTGTGCAGCGCGCCATCGACACGCTGGTTCAGAACAAAACGGTGCTCGTGATCGCCCACCGGCTGTCGACGATCGTAGCGGCAAACAACATCATTGTGCTCGAAGACGGGCAGATCGTGGAAGAAGGCGATCATCGCAGCCTGGTTGCACTCGATGGGCGATACGCAGAAATGTGGAACGCCCAACTCGCGGATCGACACTGGCAAATCACGGAACCACAGGCCGCATCCACCTAGCTCTCATGCAACGGTGATGTACCCCGGTGCTAGGGACCGCGCATAGATCAGTTTCGGGTTGACGCTCGCCGAAAGAGCCAGACTGGGAATCCCATTGCGAGCTTAGCCAAGCGGGGCTGGCACTCGAACCTACCTTGGCAACGGTGCTTACCCGGGCCGCTGCTGGCTCGACAAAGACGCATCGCAGTCAACGTCGCATCGCAGTCAACGGCGCGACCGTCAGGCGCGATCCGCGGTACCCCGAGGTGTTGGTGTGAATAGCCGTCGAATCGCGGCAACCACGCCACCGGACGTTCGCGCCACCGTGAGCAGACGACGCCATTCATGGAACGCCACACCCACAACAGTTTGGCCCGCGTCCACATCGTGTCGACCGTAGCGGATCGTGAGGCCCGTTCGCTCAGGAACGAACGTTCCGAACAGCCGATCAAATAGGATCAACACGCCGCCGAAGTTCGCATCCAGATACTCCGGGTTGGCACCGTGATGCACCCGGTGGTGCGATGGCGTATTGAGCACCCATTCGAGCGGCCCCAGACTACGAACGGCTTCGGTGTGAATGAAGTACTGATAGCGCAGGTTGAGCGCCAGCAGGAGCAACACGACGATCGGTGGGACACCGACGATCACCGGGAACAACATCGGCAGAAACGCGCCCGACAGCCAGGATGTCCATCCTAAGCGCAACGCTGCCGGCAGCGCGAACTCCTGCGCCGAATGGTGGACGGCGTGGGTCGCCCAGAACCAGGGCACCTGGTGCGACATGCGGTGCTGCCAGTAGTAGGCAAACTCAACGAGCAGAAACGCACCGAACCACTGCGGAGCACTGTCCATGGCCCAGGTATAGGGAATCACAGACCCAACGCCGACAAAGAGCCCAAGCATGAGAAGCATGCCTGGCGCGTTACAGATCAGCTGTCCCACAAAGACGCCAATCGACAGGCCAAGTTCGCGGCGGCTGTAACCCTTTCCATGCCGCAGGCGCCAGCCGGCCTCGAGCAGCGCCAAGGCGGCGATCGCGAGTAAGAAAAGCGGGGACCGCGCCAGCGTTGTCAGCCAACCATAGTCCGGGAATTCAAACGGGGTCATCGGTACTTAGCCCTCAGCACGTCGGGGTCCAAGGCTCAACGACGATCCGCAGTCTCCGTTGACGACGCGTCGCACTTAGCGGTGACGCAGCAACGTAAGCAGAGCACACACCGTCACCAGCAGGCTCGCCAACAGCCATCGTGGGTCAGAGAACGAAAGCTGATTCACAGTGGGTACCGCAATCGTTTTCGTTAAGGCAGCCATTTTGAAGTCATGCCGCCCGGCAAACTCCGGGTTACTCGCGATGTCCATGAGATCGCGGCGGCTGCGATAGCGCATCAGCGCCGCCTGTTCCCAGTGTCCTCCGTCGGGGACACCGATGAGATCCACCGCTGGACCCGCGACGCGCCCTGCCCAGATCGGGTGGCACGCGCGCCGAAACAACGCCGGGTACATAAACTCCATGTAGCGCCCAAGCAGCGAGGCCGCCGATTCTCCCGGATCCGCTCCCGGGACCGTCGGCGGGCTGTCGTTCAGATCCAAGAGATTGACCATGATGAATTGACCGCCGTCATCGGCCTCGAGGAAGCGACGCATGGACGCCTCGTCGACACCGTCGGACCCGGCCCTAAGCGAGCCGTCTTCTCGCGAGCGAAGCGCGTCGAGGTACGCGTCGATCTCTTCCGGTTGGAGCGGGCCTGCCGTGTTGGTGTACCAATAGGTGAAGAGGCACCAGAGCACGGCGGCCCCGATCCACAGGATGCGTGTCATGGCTTACTCCACCGCCTCGTCAGCCGCCGAAGCCGCCGGTTCGACCCGTGCCCAGTAGACGGTACGTTTCATCATTCGAAGCCGAACCGTCATTCTCAGACGATCGGGCTCGAGCAGGTTCAGCGTGACCGGCGCAAAATCGCCGAGGGGTGCGACGTAGAGTTCGCCTCCCCAGCGGTCCTCACCGCTCGCTTTCAGTTTGCGCAGCATCACCCGCCCGAGCGCTTCTTCGCGACCGTCAGCAGATGCCACCCGCCCCTCGCCCACGTCGTCAGCAAAGGCAATCGACACGACCCCGGACCGACCCTCCGGTGACCAATGCCCCGTGAGATCCGCTTGCGCGCTGGCGGCAAGTACCGTGAGACAAAGTACGCTGAGGTAAGGGAGCAGACGACGGCCGAGGGACGCAGCGCGACCAAGCTTTTCATAAGTCATGGGTCTAAATTAATGCATTGCATCAAATAATACAATGCATTAATTTGGAATCTTTGAACAACCCCTTGGTGCAGCGTTTCTCCATGGTCTCGGTCAGCGAGTCAACAAGCGATTCAACCCAGCAGCGGCTGCTTGATGCGGCGGAAGCGTTGTTCCTGGAAAACGGTCTAGCGAACGTGTCACTGCGGGCCATCGTTCGCGCCGCGGGGCAAAAGAACCAATCGGCTTTGCAGTATCACTTCGGCGGCCGGGAAGGCCTGATCAAAGCCATTCTCGAGCGCCGCAGCGCGCAGATCGATGCGCGCCGCCAACGACTCATTGGTGACGCGCTCCGTGAAGCCAAGACTTTTTCTCTGCGAGATACCTGCGAGCTTATGATCCGGGCACCATTCCTGCTCTGCCGGGAAGATCGGAGCTTCCGCGCCTTCCTGGCCCATTTCGGATCACAGCTGCTGATCGCCGGCGACAACCTTGGCGTCACGCGCCTAGCTCAAACGCTACCGAGTGCGGGAGCGCTCCAGGAACCGATTCGGGAAGTCACGAACGCTTTGCCAAGTGATCTGTTGGTCCTGCGCCTGGACAACCTGTTCGGCCTCGGTCTCTACGCCCTGACCAAGCGGGCCCGCAACGGCGGCAGCTTCCGCGGCCCAGCCGCAGAGCTCTTTTTCAGTAATCTGGTCGATCAGATCGAAGCTGCCCTCAGCGCGACCGTATCGACCGCAACCACGAACAACCTGACTTAGGCACTACGATGGAAGTACTCAGAACACCGGATGCACGGTTCAAACACATCACCGACTACCCGTTCGCACCCAACTACACCACAATCGATACGGTGCAGGGCGTACCGCTGCGCATCCATCACCTCGACGAAGGACCGAGTGACGGACCCATCGTGCTCTGCATGCACGGCCAACCGGTGTGGAGCTACCTCTACCGAAAGATGATTCCGCTGCTGGTCGCCGAAGGCTTCCGGGTCATCGCGCCGGACCTGCCCGGCTACGGTAAATCCGACAAACCCGCGGCGCGCGAAGACTACAGCTACCAACGCCAGGTGGATTGGATGGGCGCGTGGCTCACGGCCAACGACTTCACCGGCTTAACGTTTTTCGGCCAGGACTGGGGCGGCCTTATCGGTCTGCGCATGATCGCAGACCAACCGGATCGCTTCGACCGGGTCGTCATCTCGAACACGGGCTTACCGCTTGCCCAAGACGTGCCCGAAGCCCTCATCGCGCAGGTACGGGACTTTCGCGCCAACGCGAAGACGCCGACGCTGCTGGAGATGGCGAAAGCTCTCCAGAACATGCCCGAAACCCGCCAGGCCGCCTTTGCCTACTGGCAGAAGTTCTGCTGGGAAACGAAGGACATGCCCGTGGGCTTCATGATGTCCATGACGCTTGATCGCCCCTCGCGCTTGTCGATGCTGTTTCCGTTCCTGCTCCATCGCATCGGCTATGCACCGCTGCGGTCCTCGACCCCGGTCGGCATGGCCTATGAAGCACCATTCCCGGATCCGAGCTACAAAATGGGCATCCGCGCCATGCCAAGCCAGGTGCCGATGTTTCCAGACGATCCGTCGACGGAGGCGCAGAAAGCAGCCTGGGCGTTTTACGACCAATTCGACAAGCCCTTACTGTGCGCCTTTGCCGACGACGATCCGGTAACCAAGGGCGGCGACGCCGAGTTCATCGCCCGCGTACCCGGTGCCAAAGACCAGCCGCACACGACCATCCAGGGCGGCGGTCATTTCCTGCAGGAAAACCGGCCCGCCGAGGTCGTAAAGACCATCGTCGACTTTTACCGTTCCACCTGATGCCGAGATCGCTATGCGTCTAATGAAATGGCTGGCCATCACACTCAGTGTGCTGATGCTCCTTGGCGGCATCGGCTATCTGAATCGCGAAGCCCTGATGCTTGGCGCCATCAAGCTGTACTTTGAGAACAACCGAGAAATCGGTCCAACGCAACCGGTCCTGTGGCAGAGCGGTCCCGATCCCGAAGGGCGGGCGCCCGCAGAACGACCGCCCAACATCATTCTCATCGTCGCCGACGACCTTGGCTGGAACGACCTGACTTTTAACGGCGGCGGTGTTGCCGGCGGCACCGTACCAACCCTCCACATCGACGCCATCGCCCGGGAAGGCGCAATCTTCTGGAACGGCTATGCGGCGAACGGCACCTGCGCGCCGTCACGCGCAGCGCTGATGTCCGGGCGCTACGGCACCCGGTTCGGCTTCGAATTTACGCCGACGCCGCCAGGCATGATGCCGATGCTCCGTATGCTTTCCGATCCAAACCCGCGGGTGCGGCGCAGCGTGCCCAATCGCGGAGCCGAGACACTGCCTTTCGAAGACATGGGCATGCCGGCGTCGGAAATCACCCTCGCCGAGGTCCTCGCCGATGCCGGCTACCACACGGCGCACATTGGCAAATGGCACCTGGGCCGCGCCAACGGCATGGCGCCGCACGACCAGGGGTTCAAGGAAAGCCTGCTGATGGAGAGCGGGCTGTACCTGCCGGAAGATCATCCGGACGTCGTGAACTCGAAACAGGACTTCGATCGCATCGACCGCTTTCTGTGGGCGGCCATGGCCTACGCCGCCTCCTTCAACGGCGGTGCCGCATTCGAGCCAGAGACTTACCTGACCGACTACTACACGGACAACGCTGTTGAAGTCATCAAAGCCAACAAAGACCGGCCCTTCTTCCTCTACCTCGCACATTGGGCGCCGCACACGCCGCTGCAGGCCAAGCGCGAAGACTACGATGCCCTAGACCACATCGAGCTGCACCGAGAGCGGGTCTACGCCGCCATGATTCGCGCCCTTGATCGCGGTGTGGGCGCCGTAATGGCCGCACTCGAGGAGCACGGCATCGACGACAACACGCTGGTGCTCTTTACCTCGGACAATGGCGGTGCGGGCTACATCGGCCTACCCGACGTCAACGCGCCCTATCGCGGGTGGAAGATCACGCTGTTCGAGGGCGGCATCCACGTTCCGTTCTTTGCCCGCTGGCCGGCCCGTATTCCTGCGGGAACCGAGTTCGACGCCCCGGTCCATCACTTCGATTTCTTTGCCACCGCCGCCGGTGCCGCCGGCGCTGCGCTGCCGACGGACCGAGTCATGGATGGAGTCGATCTCGTTCCCTTCCTGACCGGCGAAGCAGAAGGCGTACCGCATCGGGAACTGTTCTGGCGCAGCGGGGCGTCGCAATCGGCGCTGGTCGATGGGTGGAAGCTCAACGTTAGCGATCCACCCGGTCGCACCTGGCTGTTCGACCTCGCATCCGACCCGAACGAGCAGATCGATCTGAGCAGTCAACGGCAGGACCGGTTGGAAACGATGCTGGCTGCGCTTGCAACGCACAACGCAGCCCAGCAGGACCCGGCCTGGCCGAGTCAGGCCGCGTCGCCGATCAACATCGATAAGGACTTGAGCGTCGCGGACGCCGAGAACGACGAGTACATCTACTGGTCGAACTGAGGGTCAAAGCAATCTTTTCGCTTCGGGATGACCTTACCCCCCGGAACTGGTCCATTCCTGAGATGGGTTTGAGCACTCTTTGAGCGTGCCCCTACCGCAGCCCGAGTTGATAACATGGTGCGATGGTCAAGCATCGCCAAACGACCGAGCAGTCTCATATCTATCGGATCGGCCGGTTCGAGCTGGACATTGCCCGGATCGAACTTCGCGACGGTTACGATGTGCTGCCAATCCAGCCGTTGGTGTTCAAAGTGTTGCAGTATCTCGTGGAACGGCGTGGCCGAGTCGTATCCAAAGAAGAGCTGTTTAACGACATCTGGCCACAGCGCATTGTCACGGAATCGACGCTAACAACCCGTATCAAAGCCGCTCGCAAGCTACTCGGGGATGACGGCCAGACCCAACGTATGATTCGTACCGTGCATGGACGCGGCTACCAGTTTGTCGGCCCTGTCGAGATCGACAGGCACTCAGTCGTCCCGAAACCTGAAGAGCGCGTATCGGTACGATTCATCACTGTGCGCGGAGGTGTGAAGCTTGCCGCCACGGAGTCAGGTAGTGGTCCGCCGCTCGTGAAAGTGGCCAACTGGCTGACCCACGTTGAGAAAGATGTCGACAGTCCAATCTGGGGCCACTGGGTCAGGGATCTGTCGCGTCGCCATCGTTATATCCGTTACGACAGTCGCGGTTGCGGATTATCCGATCGCGGCCTCTCCGGGATGTTGGTCAACGATATCGATCTCTGGGTCGATGACCTCAAACGCGTTGTCGATGCGCTGGGCCATGAGCGGTTTTCCTTACTCGGTTTATCTCAGGGAGGACCGGTGGCCGTCGCATTCGCCGCCCGATATCCGCAACGCGTGGATCACCTGATCCTTCACGGCTGCTACGCGCGAGGCATGAATCGCCGCGGTGATGCTGTGCAGATGTCGCAGGCGGGTCTTCAGGTCGAGCTGGCCAAGGTCGGCTGGGCGTTGCCAGATAACCGCTTTGTCGAGTTGTTTACCAAGCAGATGGCACCGGACGCCGGCCCACAGGAGGTGCGTTGGTTTAACGAGCTGCAGCGTACGACCTGCGATGGTGAAACCGCGGCGCAACTTGAGGCGGCGATGCATGATGTCGATATCACCGAGCTGGCAAAGATGGTGCGTGCCCCGACGATCGTAACCCACGGCGTTGGCGATATGGCTGTCCCGTTCGAGGAAGGACGGCGGCTAGCGAGCGCCATACCCGGCGCCGAGTTTTTGCCCCTGCAGACCAAGAACCACGTCATGCTCAGGAATGATTCGTCCTGGCAGGGTTTCATCGATGCGGTCGAGCGTTTCACCGCAGAACGCTAGCTTGGCAACAAACGTTGGCGCTCGGTACTTTGACAGAAGCCGGATTCGGGTCGGATGTCGACAACCAGTGCGGGGACTTGTTCAAGAAGGCAGCTGAAATTGCTGGGCGTAAACGTGAACGTCTGGATCGCTTTCGTGCGTTGAAGCGCGATTCATCCTGGGCGTAGCTTTGGTTACTTTCGCCGGCTGGTTCTGGCCGGTTGCTGCCTAAAGCGCCTCTGACCTGAGCGTCCGCTTTAGAGCCCAGTGAACAGTTTGTTCGTAACGTTCACTGTAGATCTGAGCCCCGGCACGCTTAGAAATCAGAAACAGCCAACTTTTACTCCCTGATATCTAACAGACTTACTTATAGTGGTAGATCGCATCGCCTCCCTGCCCAACCTTTCAGCACGGCGCAGTTGGAGAGGCCTTCCCACATGTCCCGCTAGCAAGATTTGTAAATAACAATCAGTCGCATTAAGTTCCGTGTTTCTGTGCGTGGATGCTCAACCAAGCGATGTCCTCCGACGTTCCGTTTTTCGAAGAAAAACTCTTTGACAGGCATGGCCAGCTCGAACGGTGGTTGGGGTCTGTTGAAGCTGCAGATGATGCGATTCAGTCCGTTGCTGAAAAGATCGTGAAAAGCGGTGATCGTCCAAACGCGAGCTATCTAGCAGCCATGCTGAGAAACGCTGCTGTCGATCGAGTCCGTTCAGAAATGCGTAGGCGCGGCTATGAGGAGGCCTTCGCGTCAGCTGCTGAAACGGTGGACGATCGCTCTCCAGATCGTTTGGTGGCTGGTACCCAGGCGCTTGAAGCTCTCCGGGGGGCGATTGGTCGTCTGAGCCCAACAGACCGGAAGATATTTGTTCTAGCCTGTCTCGAAGCAAAGCCTCGATCGGAGATCGCCGCGGTCGTAGGGCTGAAGCTCTCGACGGTGGAAAAGCGTTTAGCCAAGGCTAAGGCTAGCTGCTACCGGCAGGTCAAAGACCACTTAGATTAGTTATCGCTCTTGTAGGGTCCGCTACAATGACGGACGTCTTACTTATACAGCGTGCGAAAGCAGGCGGGACGTTTGAGCGAATTACCCAAAACTTCCCAATCGGAGCAGCAGAATCTAGAGGCAACGGCTCTTGAGCTTGTAGAAGCGCTCAAAAACAATCCGTGCCCTGAAACTGCTGCAGCCGTTGCTGCGTTTCGAGATCAATCACCGACCCATGCCAGCGAAATCGATAGGGCCGGGCGGTTTTTTGATCTCTTTGACCAAGTTGACCTGGCGCCAGAGTCCTGGTGGCAGAGACGCACGCTTGATCTCGACCTGCTTTTCGCGCGTATTCAGGAACGTTGGCTTGGCCTGTCGAGTGTCGCAATACTTCTTGTGAGCCTTGGAGTGGCTGCTGTCTACTCCAAACTAGAGACGGATGATCAGCCAGTGCTCACAGAAGTAAAAACAAAAGCAGCTCAGACCGAACTCTACAGCACTACATGGGGTCAGCAGCGGGAAGTGACACTCTCTGATGGATCGACCCTATGGCTTGGCTGGAGAACGGAGCTAGAAGTCTCCATTGATGCCGAATTTCGACACGTAAACCTCACCAAGGGCGTATTGGCGCTGAGAGTGGCCAGCGATTCCACGCGCCCCTTTGTGGTCTATGGCGGCGGGGTGACCGCGACCGTAACCGGTACGGAATTCGTGGTGACTCGGCAGATTAACGATTTGATCGATGTGTCGGTACTAGAGGGCAGCGTGCAGGTACAGGCCCAAGCGGAGTCCGTAGCCTTAATGGCGGAGCAGAGCGTTCAGATCGAACAAGGCAGGCTTCTCCAGGTAAGTCCTCGATCTTCCAATGAAATTGGGCAGTGGCGAAACGGGCTACTGGTTTTCGATGAGCGACCTGTCGCTGAGGCCATTGCCGCTGTCCAGCCGTATACCCGGCTCGTGCTGGATACCACTGACATCGAAGACCATCCAGGTCTGGTGACCGGCGCGTTTTTCATAGATGAGGCCGAAACCTCGCTCGGGTTGATCCTCAGTGCGCACGAACTAGAGGCCGTTCCCCGCGGCAAGTCGCTGAAAATCAGGCGATCGCTGAAGCGACAGAAAAAAAAGTAGGGGCCACCCAATCGGCTGACGTCTTATGTAGAGGGGGTCTGATTCTCGTTCCCCTGATACGTCACGGGAGCCGATAGATTGATTACTCAGATCGCCAGGAAGACGCAGGCGGTACTTTCGATTTGCATCATGAGCCTCCTCGCGCTCAATGCACTCGCCCAAGCTGAAGATGAAACGCTGTTCGAGTTCGACATATCAGCTAAGCCATTGGCTCAAGCGCTAGTCGAATTTAGCAAAACCACCAAACGCCAAGTAGCTGCGGATTCGGATGCAATTCGAGGGTTGCAAGGGAACACCGTCTCGGGGCGCATGAGCGCTCGCGATGGCCTATTGATGTTGGTATCGGATACTGGTCTGACAGTAATAAATCAGCAGGGGAACTTTGCTATTCGAGAAGGTAATGATTCTCCGCTATCAGGCGTCGGCGCTTCCGCACTGTTGGAGCAGGTTGTTGTGACTGGCTCGCGCATTCAACGGTCGGAGTTTGAGGGTCTTCTTCCATCCATTGTGGTCGACGTTGAACAGATGCAAGTGCGTGGCGTTGCGAATGTCGCCGACGCACTGAACGAGCAACCGGGCTTCACGGACTCATCCACGCCCCTTTTCGGCGGTCGGCAGAATCAAGTGAATTTTCTTGGACTGGGGACCGGTCGAACCCTCACGCTCGTGAACGGGAAGCGCTTCGTACCCTCCGCGGGCGTCCGCGGGCTTGCCGTGGATCTCAACAACATTCCGTTGCCGCTGATCGAACGTGTCGAAACAGTAGCTGTCGGTGGCGCGCCGATTTATGGCACGGACGCGATCGCCGGCACGGTTAACATTCTTCTTAACGACGATTACGAGGGCATTGAACTGTACGGACAGGCTGGCGTAGCCGCTGACGAGGGCGACGCGTTTCGCAGCCGCACAGGAGTTGTTTTCGGGAAGAACCTGTTCGACGGTCGGGCGAACGTCACCTTTTCACTCGAATACAACACGCAAGACAATCTTGTTTTTAACGATCGGCCTGATACCTCAGGACGCGTCTACTCCTTTCAGGCGCCGGACCCGGGCGCCAATTCACCCTTCAACCAAGTTCTTGTCGAAGACACCCGGACAGCCATCATAAGCACCACCGGTAACCCCGTTTTAATCCCAGGGGTTCCAGTAACCTTTGGTGCTGACATTCCACTCGACCCCGGCAATCCTGATTCACCGCTGGCCCAGTTCAACGCCGTTGGGGACCTCGTTCCATATGACCCCGGTAGCGGAACCGGCAGTCCGGTCTTCCGTTCTGGCGGCGATGGCGCCGACTTCAGTGCGCTCCGCTCGCTTTTATCAGAGTCGGAGCGCACGCAGGCGACGTTGCTTGCTCGGTACGACCTTTCCGACAACGTACGCTTAAAGTTCGAGGGCTGGATCAACCGCGCTGATGTCGATGAGCCTGCGGATGAAGGGCTCTATCAAAGTGCCCTGCTCGGCGCAGGCACCTTCACTGACGTGGGTGCAGGGCCTGTGCCAGTTCTGCTCGACAACCCATTCGTGACGTCTGGCACACGTGATATCGTCAGCCGAGCGCTAGATGTAGACGGTGACGGCAACCCAGACGCTAACATCGATACGGACGGTGACGGCAACCCAGACGCCCCTGGCTTTTTCGTCGACCGCACCTTCACACTTGCCGGCGGCGTCACGCCTGTCACTTCCGATAACGAACTACTCCGCGCCGTCCTTGGACTCGAGGGCGAGTTCAATCTCGCTAATCAAGAATTATCGTGGGAAGTCGCTTATGTATACGGCGAATCAGAGTCGACTGACTCACAGCCCGTCTTGCGGGCATCTCGGGTCACACAGGCCGTGAATGTCGTTGTCGATCCCTCAACGGGTGAGCCCGCGTGTGCCGATCCGTCAAACGGCTGCGTCCCGTTTAATGTCATGATCGCGAACCCAGATTTGTCTTTCGTCTTGGGCAATATCGGTGGGACGACACGAAACGAGCAGCAAGTGTTTATGGCAAACATCACGGGCGGGCTG
Source organism: Pseudomonadota bacterium (assembly GCA_039198065.1). Taxonomy (GTDB): domain Bacteria; phylum Pseudomonadota; class Gammaproteobacteria; order Pseudomonadales; family Azotimanducaceae; genus CALHVX01. Next base: position 163,298 of record JBCCTU010000005.1, on the reverse strand, counting down.
TTCGACCTGCCGACCGGCAAAGTCGAGTTTTCTGCCGGTGTTGACTTCCGCACGGAAGAAGCTTCCAGGGTGGCAAACGCGCTCTCGGCATCCAACGACGTGCCTTTCCCGCAGATTCCTGAGACCAGCGGGGAGTTCGACTCAACCGAAGTCTACGGAGAGCTCGTGGTTCCTTTGATTGGCAATCAATTTAAGCCGCTCGGAATCCAATCATTTGATTTCGAGGGCGCATTCCGTTGGGTGGACAACTCAATCGGCGGCACCGATGTGACGTGGACGCTCGGAGCACGGGCGGAGCCGTTTCCTGGACTGCAACTGCGCGGTAATCGAACCGAGGCCATTCGCGCACCCACGATCGACGAACTGTTCCGTCCGCGCAACGAATCGAACACGCGCGCGCAGGACCCGTGCGATTCACGTTTTATAGGTCTCGGTAACTTCCCAGAACGGCGCGCGGCCAACTGCGCAGCGGACGGAATCGTACAGCCGTTTCAGTCGATAGGCTCAGATGCATCGATTATCCCGACGCTCTCAGGCGGCAATCCAGACCTCGAGAACGAGACCGCTGAATCATGGACAATTGGAGCCATTGTTCAGCCCGAATTTATTCCGGGGCTTTCGATATCACTCGACTGGATAGACATTGAGATTTCAGATGCTGTTGAGAGTCTCAATGGCGCCGCTATCCTTGAAACGTGTTACGACAGCGCATCCTTCCCTGGTGGCGCTACGTGCTCCAACTTCACCCGCGGGCCGGATGGACAGTTGACGTTCCTGCAAACCGGCGTTGTGAACGTTGCCGGGGTCGAGTTCTCCGGCCTGACTGCTGGAGGACGTTATCTCCTGCCTACAGAGCGTTTTGGCAGTTTCGATTTTTCACTTAGCTACTTCTACACCGACGAATACACGGAGATTCCCGCAACACAGCAGCCGCGCGAGCGGGTGGGAGAGTTGAACTTCCCCGAGGACCGGGTAACTGCCGCCGTTGGCTGGCAAAGCGGTAGATTCAGCGTCAACAATCAAGTTCGGTGGGTGTCGAGCGTAGTCTTCGACTCGCGTGATAATCCAAACGCACGCGATGTATCCGAGATCGATTCATTCTGGACCCTCAACACGTCAATTAGCTACGACGTGACCGATACGATAAGCCTGCAACTAAACATCGATAACGTATTTGACGAACAGGCGCCGCGCCCCATCCCGCTTGCTTTCGACGTAATCGAAGGTGTGAGCTATACCTCTGGACTCATCGGACGCTACGCGACGCTTACGGCTCGGGCATCGTTTTAGGTTGTGACTGCGATGCACGCTAAAGAAGCGTGCCTGCTCGAAGAAACATTTGTTAAGGAGCATGGGCGAGTAACGGATTCTCTTTTCCTAGCTGTGTATGATGCTTCTAAAATCAACTATGTTCTTGGTTGCCGGACTAATCTTCGGGACCTTATTTTAGGCCGTTTTCATTTCAGGAAAATCGTAGCGTTTGCGTTGATAAGATAGCTTCAACTGAACAGTTTGCTGGCAAAGCGCCCAGCTTCTTTGGCGTTGTAGGGTTCGATACGCTTTTCTGGAGAAACCCTAGAAACACTGCACTCTGATGTCAGCGTGTCGTGTCTCGATTTCTTCAGTCGACAATGCGGAGGTTGCCAGCGGCCTTCTGCTCAGGTTGCTCGAGATGGTGGTCCATCTCAGCTTCCAGCATGCGCTGAGCCAGGGCCTGCTTCAGATCGCCTAGCAGGCCATCAGACCTGAATACTTCTTGGGGGTCCTGACCCTTCAGCAGCTCGTCGAGCAGCTTCGGGTCAATCGGGGTCTGAGCCATACGTCCCTCCTCGGGATAGTCTTCATCGTATGGCTCACAAACACAAAATTACTGACACTCCTTCCACCGGCGCGTAAGCCCTGAAGCGGATGAGTTCTTACCTCTTCCGACTCATTTACTCTCAATGACTACTTTCGATCCAAATGAAATGTTAGGTACCGCGCGCCATCAAGATTCTTTGGACGGCGGGTCATCCTCGGCTTAACTGAAATGCGGACGTTTGATCCGTGTGTCCTGCAACCTTTTGAACTATGCGCGATTCGAAAAAGACTGTCCGAACGCTACTCGTCCTTGGCTGCTTTTACTCGATTTCTTAGGTCCTCAACGCTGGCGTAGCTGCGCTCAGTTTTAGTTTTTTTTGCCGCGAGTGTCTGTACCCACCCATCCCAGCGACGCTAACAAGTCTCATTTCGTTGGGCTAGACTAGCGCGTCCAATCAAGCGGACAGAACGTGAAGCCCGTCGACACACAAGAAAAAAGTTCGTCCCACGATGTCGTCGTCGAATTCTATCGCGATCACTTTCATCGTTTCGTTGCAGATCTTCGAGCGAAATTTGGCTCCGGTCCACCTGACCCAGAAGACGTGGCACAACAGGCGTTCGAGAAGTTACTGAACCACAGTAGCGGGGATGACCCGATTCGGAGCGTAAAGGCCTACCTTTGGATGGTCTGCAGAAACATCATCATCTCCGACCTCAGGTCGCAGAAAACGGCAAAACAACGAGATATTGCATACTTTGAGCAGAAATCCGATCAAGAGGGTTTCGTTTTAAGCCCCGAGCGCGTCTTAGCATCGAGAGAACAACTTTCGATTGTTCAGTTTCAGCTTCGCAAAATGCCCGACCGGCGCAGAAAATCGTTTCTCCTAATGAGAGTGCACGGGCTTTCGCAAACCGAAGTAGCGCGAGAGCTGGGCATCTCGCGAACCGCTGTTAGCAAGCATGTTGCGAAAGCTACCCAAGAGATTCTTTCGGTGCTATTCGATGACCACAGATCGCAATGACCACATCTCAGGTATCGATCAGGCGCTAATCAATGAAGCGCTCGAATGGCGGGCGGAGATGGACGACGCGAACGTCGATAGTGATAAGCGAGCCGCGTTCCATCAGTGGGTCATGTCTGATCCCTCTCACATGCAAGCTTTCGATTACGCCGAAAGATTTTGGGAGCAACTCAAAGTTGTATCGGATACTGACGTCCCGCAACCAGCGTCGTTGCTCGACGTTGTCTACGCTCGACAGTTGCAGAGTCGCCGAAGGTTTTCTGTAGCAGCGTCGTTAGTCTCTTTCGCCCTGGTGGCGGTGGCTATTGCCCTTTTGGCGATAGATACGCAGGGCGACGAATTTGAAACACAAGTCGCTGTTACCTATTCCACAGATCTTGCAGAGTCTCGAACGTTTGCGCTTGCCGACGGAAGTCAAGTTTTCCTTGGCCCAGGTAGTCGTTTGGAAACGCTTATAAACCGTGAGTCACGTGCGGTTAGCCTCCTTACCGGAGAGGGGTACTTTGATGTCGCAGAGGACGTGACACGCCCATTTTCTGTATCAACTCGAAACGCTGAAATATTGGTTGTTGGAACGCAATTTAATGTGCGGGCGGCTAACACCAAGACTCATGTTGCCGTAGCGGAAGGGCTGGTAAAGGTTGACCTCCCAGCCCCCTTACCTGAAGACAGTCCGACGGGGCCAGTATCGCTGAACCCTGGTCAAGCTGTGGTTTTGGAGCAGGGTAGTGTTGGCGAGGTCTCAACCGTTAGTGTCGCTCTGATAGGCGCTTGGCGCGACAATAGACTTGCGTTCTTCAACGAGCCTTTGGCCGGCGTCGTGGAACAGGTCAATCGGTATGACCGCCGTGAGATCCTGCTCGGCGACCCAGAGGTAGCAACCTTGACCGTGTCAGCGACGCTGGATGCCAGCGATATCGATTCGTTGTTGGACACGCTGGCGGAGATTTACCCACTATCCGTCACAGAGACAAGGCCAAACCAGCTCGTCATCACGAGAAAAAAATAGGAGTTTTTTAGAGGGAAGGTTTCACTTCGGGTTTCGTCTGCGTCTTAGCAGTAACACAAATGAGAAGCATTTGTAGATTCGTAGACGCTGTGGGACCGTTGTGAATAAAAAATTCAATGTAATCAATACGATAACTGCACTTTTAATTTTCCTCTTGGGCGGCTTTACACCCGCCAAGGCACAACCGGACAGCGCACAATCGAACGGGGAACAGCAGATTGACCTGTCCGCACAGCCGCTCCAGCAATCGCTGGTTGAGCTTGGGGCAACCTACGGCGTAACCATCGTGAGCCAGGGCGGCATCACAGCAAACAAACGAGGTGCTGCAGTTACCGGAAGCCTCACGCTTGATGAAGCGCTTACGGCTGTCTTGCGGGGTACCGGCCTTGAAACCCGACGGTCGACCTCCGGAAGTCTTGTTGTGCAACAGCGCAATCCGACAGCCACCAACAGTAACCCGGAGCTGTCGGGTGCTTCGTCCAGGGGGAAGACGCGGCGGCGTCAGCCGAAACCGATCGAAGAGATCATTGTAACGGGTCAGCAGATTGACCGGTCGCTGCAGGAAACCAAAGAAAGCGTTGCGCTTGTTTCCGCCGAGACGATTGATCAACGAACGCTGCTCGACATCGAGGATGTACTTCTTCAAACCGCCAACATTGCCCCGAGTGCTAGTGTAGTTGGCAACGTTTCCATTCGCGGCATATCGCGAGCGCCCTTCGCCATTGGCGGTGTTGGAGATACCAGCAATACGTTCTACGACGATGTGGCAATTACCAATCAGGCGTTGGGCTTCATCAGCCGAAACACATGGGACGTTGAACAGATTGAAGTGTTGCGGGGGCCACAGTCTACGAACGTTGGGCGGAACGCACTAGCTGGTGCGTTAGTCATTCGTACCCGGAACCCCCAGCTCAATGACTTTGAAGCGGCCGCCCGGGTAGAAGCCGGCAACGCCGACACCTTTGCCTATGAAGGCATGGTTAATGTGCCGGTAACCAAGAACAGCGCGCTACGAATCACGGGTGAGCGGTCGGTTACAGAGGGCTTTGTTGACAATGTGACAACTGGAGCTACGGATGATGGACGTGAGGAATTCACGACCGTCCGTGCTAAGTATCTGGTGGAGTTTTCAGACCGGTTCAGTGCCTTAGCATCCATTCAGTACGTCGATGGGTTGCAGGGTGAGGGCTTCTATGTAGCGCCAGCCGACGGGCCCTTGGATAGCTTTGAAAGACGAAACAACGCGCCTTCTTTTTTTGGTTATGAGGGCACGACGGGATCATTGAATCTTACCTACGACTTCGCGAACAATTGGACGCTTCAATCCATCACGGCGTTTTCAGACGGTGACTCGGAGTTTGAACGAGACATTGATGCAACTGAATTCGACATTGGCACAGATTCTAATCCTCAAAGTCAGTTCAATGTTTCCCAGGAACTCCGCCTAAGTTTCGAAGGCAACAAGCTACGTGGTGTTGTCGGAGGCTATTATCTCGATGATGACAGAGAGAGCTTCTATCGAATCAATAACGCCGTAGTACCCTCCGATGCCGGTGTACCCCCATTTCTGCTGCCGTTTTTCCCGGAATTTTTCACCGTCAGTCAGGTTACGGAATCAGAATTTGAGTCCGAGAACTTCGCTTTTTTTACGCAGTGGGATTACTTCTTCAGCGATAAGTTAACCTTCTCAACGGGCCTGCGATACGACCAGGAGAGTTTTGACCGGCAGTCAATGAGGTCGGTCAATCTCGATCCATCAACTCCGCTACCGGACCCTGTTGCGGCGGGTATGCAAGCGGAAGCACTGTCACCTGGTAGCGGCGCTGCCGTTGAGGGAGGCGTTGCTCAGGTTAACGGCTTTCTGTCGGCACTGCTGGGCTCGACCACAAATGATGTGGGCACAACGTTTGAAGCCCTGCTGCCAGAGGCTGGTATTACTTATGCATTCAATGACGACTTCCGTGCATCGCTTTTCTATAAGCGAGGCTACCGCGCGGGTGGCTCACAGATAGTATTTGGTGGGGACGTTAATGAATTCGACCCGGAATTCATTGAAAATTTCGAACTGTCGTTGCGCTCTGAATGGCTAGACAACACGCTCACCATCAATGCTAACGCTTATCTCGGCTTTTGGAACGATCAGCAGGTCAACGTGCCTATCAACGGAAATCCGCTGAACACGCGAACGGTGAACGCTGGCGAATCGCGCATTTGGGGCTTTGAAGCGGAGGCAGACTATACCCCTGGCGCCAACACCCAATTGTTCGTCTCTGTGGGCTACGCTCAAACCGAATTTAAGGAGTTCTGTCGCATCGGATCGACTGTTGTCAACCTGTCGGAGTGCGTCGTTGATGGAGTGACCGGTAGTGACTTGGCGGGCAATGAATTTGGCTTATCCCCAGACTGGACTGTGTCGGCTGGCGGTGAACACTTTTTAACAGACCGTATTTTCCTGCAAGCCAACGCAACCTATCAAAGCGGATCCTTCGGCACTGTAGACAACGAGCCTGAAACCCTTTCAAGTGGCCTTCTGTTGGTTAACGCCAGCCTCGGGTATCAACGGGACCGATTTGACGTCAGGTTTTACGTGCGTAACCTGTTTGACGAGTTCGATACACTGAGCATTGCACCGTTTGGCGCGAATGGCGACTTCAGTATTGTTCCCAGTACCCCTCGCCAATTTGGTCTCATCGTATCCGCAAGGTACTAGCGCGCTGGGAATCATGCACAGCGAATTGCCCCCTGAATTTTTTGGTGTCTCTATAACATGAGTATGGTTTTTGCTCCGGGGCGCGACCGCGCGCAATGACGGCGGTAGCGATTTCACTCTCGGTCGTCGCAGCAGGCCTTACGCACGCCGGTGTTCGCGCCGTAAACAGCACAAAGAGAAGACTGCTTTCCGCCTTCGCGCTGGTGATGCTGGGTGCTGGCCTCTGGTTCGGTCGTTCATTCGGTGGCTTCTGGCCTGGTTTCTACACGATCCTGTCGATTTACTTTTTGACCACTGTCGTTACACCATGGATCGTGTTTTTGTACGAGAGACGTCATGATCGCTAGGTCGATCGTTGGAGTGTTGCTTTCGATTCCGGCAAGCGTCATCTTGATTGCGCTTTTCCTGGTGGCCACACCGCCCATGCCGGCCTGGCGCATACCCACACTGTTGATGGTGGTACCGGTGTGGGTGGGTGTTGCGTCGGCGAGCTTTCTTCTTCCAACGGCGCGTGACGCTGCGTTGGCTTTGATAGCGGTATCGGTGATGGGGTATGGCCTGATCAAGTTTCTAAACTTTGCTGGAGTTGGCGGCGCATGAAGACATCGACCATCAAGGCATTCACGAAAGTGCACACGTGGACCGGGTTGGCCACAGGCATGGCGTTGTTCATCGCGTTCTACGCCGGTTCCATGACCGTGTTCTACCACGAAGTCTCCGAATGGGATGACTATCACCCGGAAGCCCAGGTCTATCAGGACTACGGTCAAGCACAACGACTGGTGGAACAAGTACTGGACGCGGATCCTGGCGCTGCGAACGACTTCCATCTGCATCTGTCCGAATCGCACGGCCACGCCCACGAGATCTTCTGGTTCAACAGGCTCGAAGACGGAACCCTCGAGAGTTTTGGCTATACGCTTGATGACAGCGAAAGGTTGAAGGTTATTGAGCAAAGCAATTCAGGGCTTAGCGGATTCCTCTATCAGCTTCATTACAACGCCGGACTTCCCGACAGTTGGGGATTGTATGTGCTCGGAATCGTAGCCCTTATCTATGGGCTAGCGATGGTTACGGGGCTGCTGATCTTCATCCCAAACTTTCTCAAAGATCTATTGATCATCCGTCCAACTAAGAACCGAAAGCGGTTCTGGTTGGATACTCACAATGTAGTTGGAGTGATCTCACTGCCATGGCATTTCATGTACGCCTGGAGCAGTGTCATTCTTGCCATTGGCATCTTCCTGCTTGCACCGTTCCAGTTCTTAGTCTTCGAAGATAATCTCGCTGAAATGGTCACTGAGGACCTCGGCCAAGTACAACCGCGTCAAGCGCTCGGTGAACCAGCCGCCATGCTAGGCGTCGAGGAATTGATCGCGAGTGCAAAGGCAGAGCTGCCCGGATTGATCCCAAGCGAGATCGAATATCGCCATGCGGGCGATGCCAACGGCACCGCTTCAATAGCCGGGACGCTCCAAGATGGCAACACACTCATCGCCAACGCGTCGGTTACGGTTTCAACGGTTGACAATGAAATCGTTTCAATCGACGACCCGAGAGAGGCGAGCCCCGGAGCGACGATGTTCTTTGGTCTGTATGCATTGCATTTCGTCTCGTTCGGCGGCTACACAGCAAAGTGGGTGTATTTCTTCCTTGGTTTGGCCGGCGCATATCTCTTCTACTCGGGAAATCTACTGTGGGTCGAAAGCCGTCGGAAGCGACGGCAACGCGAACAGCGCAAAGACACCATTTTTTTGGCGAAGCTAAACAGCGGTGTTTGCATCGGCTGCATGGCGGGAATCTCAGCAGCCTTTCTAGTCAGCAGGCTGAGCATGGATCTAGCCAACCGACCAGAGCTAACTGAATACGCGTACTATGCCGTCTTTTTCGCCGCTATCGCTTGGTGCTTTATTCGTTCCGTTGCAAAAGGCGCACGGGATGTCCTTTACGCGTGCGCCGCTTTTACTGCGGCGATACCGATGGTAGATGCGGTCATCATTGATCGGCCAATCTGGGCCAGCGTAATTGATCAGGAATGGCACATGGTCAGCGTATCTATCCTTGCTTTGATCGGGGCTTTTGCGTTCTGGCGGATGGGCTTCGGTGTTCACCAACGCGCTTTGTCTGGTAATCCCAACAGCGTTTGGGCAGGCGAAATGCAGGGGAGAACTACCACGGATTCCAGTGTTGCTGTCCAAGCAGGAACTTAATTCGTTGAGCGTGTCTGATTTTAATCGGCAGCATGCACATAGCGCGATTCAGCTCGTTTGTTGACTTTCAGTCTTTCCGAGGACAGCTAGACCTACACCAATGAAATTTTCCACGTAGTGTCCTTTGCAAAAATTCCTCGCCGAGACAGTTGAGATACTGGGCACTTCAACCTCCTCTCTTTGATCGATTCAACGGGCGAAGTGTCAAACGTAGGCCGGACGAGTGTCTGCTTATGAGGAGTGGCAGGCTGGATCCTGCGTTGCGCAACGTAGACGTACTCTCAGTCGAATCGTCCGAGGGTGGCCGATAACCGACGTTTGCAATTCATCATGAGCGTTGCAAACTTTGCGAAGAAACCAGGATCGAGGATGAATAAGAAACCAGCTTTCTGGGCATCCTCATTATCTCAGGTCATGCGATAGCTGGCGAGACTGTCTTGATTAAGTCCTAGCTCCTTCAAAGCAGGTACCTGTTGGGAAGCCCTGTCTTTGCCGAAGCGTCTGGAAAAACCGTCGAGGTATCCGCCGCCGGAGCTCAGGATCTTTGCCTCGAGGTCGAACCCAGAGGTGAAGATGCTGTCTTTGTTTCAGCGCATATCAATATGGCTGGAGAATCGTTGTCTTAGTCGATATTGCTTAACCTGGCGCAGGAGTCGAGTTGAGTACCGGTGACAGCACGATACGCATAACCGCCATCCTCAAGCTACAACTGGTCCGAAGAAATCAGGCAGGTCACCGGGACGGAAAGCGCCGCGGAAGTGTCAGTTTTATTCCTGTGTTAACAGAGGCTACGAACGATCCACCAACCCAAGCGCCGCCAGCTCGAGGGCAAACCGATCACCGGCCAACTCAGTGAGCCGTTCACGCAGCGACGCTGCGCGCTCCGCCTGACCTCGCGCGTGAGCCAGACGGAACTGGGCAAGGACCACGTTCGGTTCCCGATCGGTGGCGTCCACGGCCATGCCCACAACGGCCGCCGCCTCGTCTAATCGACCGGCATCAATAAGCAACGGCACCAGTCGCGACGCGATCAACGCGAACGCTTCCATCGTGCCAGCGCTCCGGGCTCGATCGAGCGCTGCGCGCAGCGTTGCCTCCGCTGCATCCTGCTCGCCCCGGGCACGCTGAAGACCAGCCTTAAGCAACGCCTCGCGATCGGCAAAACGTGGAATGGCCGCGTCCTCATTCTCTTCACGCATGGTGCTGAGCACGACGGCGGCCTCGGCCAGGCGATTGATATGCAGCAATGCCCGCCCTCGCCCGTCCAACGCGCGCAATAGGCCGAAGCGTGTGCCACCGGTGCGCTCGATGCGCAGCGCCTCGCTGAAGAAGGTGAGGGCCGCGTCGCCATCACCGCGCGCCAGGGCTACGTTTCCGCGAGTCGCCAACGCCGTCGTCGCAAGATCGCCATCGTTCTTCGCTTCGGGTGCCTCGAGCACACTGCTCGCAACAGCATCCGCCGTCGCGAGCGAGCCGACTTGGAACATCAAGGCCGCGCGGCTGTTGCGGCTGCGCAGCATGCCCATGCGGTCACCGATGCGTTCGCGTAACGCCTCGGCTTCGGCAAGGTAGCTGGCCGCTTCGTCGTAATCGCCAAGCTGCCGCGCCGCAAAAGACAGATTCGACAGGGCCACGCCTTCCGCTTGCGGTGTGCGCCGCACCCGCGCAGCCTCGAGTCCCAAGCGGTACTGCGCCTGGGCTTCATCCATATCGCCGCTGTCAGCTGCAATGTTGCCAAGGGCGACGTAGAAGTCGCCGTGGACCACCTCGATGCCGGCATCCGTGTACGCCGAGCGCGCCGAGCCGAGGTACTCCCGGGCCCGGGTCAAGTCGCCCTGAGCCCGAGCGGCGATCGCCGCGTTAATCCAGAGCACAGCGCGAACGTCGGGCAGAAGCTTGGCGTCGGCGAAGTCTAGCCCTTCCCGGTAGTGCGCTTCGGCGTCGTCCAATCGCCCGGTCAGATCCGCGATGATGCCAAGGGCATTGTGGATGCGGGCAACCTGACGCCGCGGAGGTGGTTCAGGCAACGCAGCCAACAGTGCTTCGAGCCGCTGCTTCGCCTGCGGATAGTCACCGAGCTTCTGTTCGATGACGCCCAGCTCGTAGGCCGGCCAGAACGCCTGCGGTTCCGCCTGGTGCGCCACCCGCAGCAGGTTCTGCGCGTCCTCCAGATTGCCGCTGATGACTTCATGCATGCCGCGCGCGAAGGCCTGGTCGACAAACAGATCATCCGACTGGAAGTCATCGACACGCAGCGTCCGCACCGGGAGCAACTCGCCGACGATAAAGGCGGCTAGGCTGGCTGCGGCCTCCGAAGGCGAATCCGCGGTAAAGCCGGGCAGTGGGCGAGCCACACCGTTGTCGAAGAGCGAGGCTTTGACGACAAAGGCCGCTCCAGCCCGAGCCAGCTCGGCCTGAACCGCAAGCCGCGCACCCGTTTCCCGACGGAGGCGAGCGAGAATTTCGGCACTAAGCTCCTCCGTCGCACTTGCCGCGTTGGATGGGTCCGAGGCCAGGATGCGCAGCACGTCCGTCGGTCGAACAGGAACCAACCCGCCCTCTTCGAGCACACTGTTTATGAGGCCCATAAGCCCAAGCTCGGTCCACTCGAGCGCCGGGTCCCCGATCTGGGAGTCGACCGGTAGCACCGCAAGCTGGGTAAAGGCCGGTTCCGGTGGCACGGGGCGAAAGTTCCAGGCCAGCGAGAGCGCCAGGGCCACCAGCAGCAAGCCAATCGCCAGCCCAGCGCCTCGTTGCGGTGGCGCGCTCGCCGCAAGCTCACCGCGAAACTTGAGACCCGCCGCGGTGCCGCGAAAAAACCACAGGTATGCGATCACCAATGGCACACCGGCCAGGGAGAGGCCAAGCAGCACACGCAGTCCGAGCTTGTCCCACTCAAACGCCTCCCAGACCATGGCCGCGGCCTGGTTGACGAGCCAGGCCAGAGCCCCGTAAGTAGCTAACCCGCGCACCAGATCGGCGCGCCGTTCCGCCGTCTCCACGCCGTCGTCTTGAAGCGGCACAGCGACCGTACCGCCAACCATCGCGGGCGGTGTTAGGGGAACGACCGATGCGATGAACCGGTAACCCTGCCCATGAACGGTTCGGATGACGCGCGGGTCGCCAGCATCGTCGCCAACGGCCCGCCGGGCCTTCATGACGGCGCGGCTGAGCGCCGCTTCGGTGACGATCGTTCCCGGCCAGACCGCGTCCTGAAGCTCGTCCTTCGACACCGTGCGATCGCGGTGTTCAAGCAGAAATGCGAGCAGATCGAACACCCGACGCTGGACGTCGATCACCTCCCCATCCCGGGTCAGCTCCCGGGTGGCCAGACTCAGGGTGAGCCCAGCAAACTCGTATGCGTTTGATTCTGTTTGTATTTCTTCTTCGGTCACGCAGTCGTAGACCAGGTCACGGAAAGGTCAGGAAAGAATCAGGGTCAGATCAGGACTGATTTCGAGTCTAGCGCCAGGCTGCCCTCGAGGTCACGACAGGCGTGGCCAAGACAACGGAGACTCTCATGATTTCGCGCATCTTCCTCATGCTCTACTCGGTCCTGGCGTACGCCGCGTCCATGGCTTCCCTCGTGTACATGGCTCTGTGGCTGGTCGGCGTCGTCGTGCCCAATCCGCTCGACGGCCCCGCCATCGGCCCGCTCTGGCAAAGCCTGCTGATCAATCTGGTTCTGGTGTTGGTGTTCGCGCTCCAGCACAGCGTCATGGCCCGGCCATCGTTTAAGGCCTGGTGGACCCGCGTGGTCTCACCGGCGGTCGAGCGCAGCACCTACGTACTCTTCTCAACCCTCGCGCTCATGACCCTCATGGTGTTCTGGCGACCGCTTGGCGGGACGGTCTGGGAGCTCACCGGCACAGCGGAACTGGTTATGCTCGGGGTCTACGCCGGTGGCTGGGCACTGCTGGTCAGCGCTACCTTCCTGATCAACCACTTTGATCTCTTCGGCCTGCGTCAGGCCTGGATTAACCTGCGCGGCAACGCCTACACGGAATTACCATTCGTTGTTCGGGGCTACTACCACGTCATTCGCCATCCGATCTATGCCGGTTGGATGGTGCTGATCTGGGCCGCACCGCACATGACGATCTCGCACCTGGTCTTTGCCGTGGCAACGACCCTCTACATGGTGGCGGCGATCCGCTGGGAAGAACACGACCTCAAGGAGGTGCTACCCGAGTACGACGACTACGCGCGCCAGGTGCCCGCATTCGCCCCGGACGGTCGGCGGTTCCGGGAGTCAGGAAGCACCCCGGCGGAGCTGCACTGAGCACCCTCAGCCGTAACTGAGCTGTCTGGTCCGTACCTCTAGGTCGCTGGGTTGAGCTGCTCCAGGAGATCGGCGGGAAAGCTGCCTGCAAAGGGAGCGATAGAGAAATCTTCTCGCACCTCATCGAGTGGTTTACGCCAATGCTGCTCCCATTCGATAGCCATCAGCGACGGCGTCTGACGACCGTGCTGCCAGGCTTCGAGCACGGTCTGCATGAGCAGGCCATAGCCTTCCGGGCTTCGGTGCAGGCTGATCGCGCCGACCGCGGCCAGAAACATAGCCGAGTAGTTGTGACCGAACTGCGCGAGCTGGAAGGCGGAGATCGCAATCTCATGCAGCGCCGTGGTGCGATAGCCTGCCGCCAGGTGCCAGACGTCGTGCATCTGCAGGATCCGCGTATTCACATAGCGCAGCGCCGGCGGCAGCGCCGCGAGACCAATGGCTTCGCGATCGAGAACTTCGGCGTCGTAACCGTTCTCCACCAGCATGTGGTACAGCTGCCCGGCGAGACTTTCCGCATCCGCATCCGCGAGACTTGGCACATCGATCAGCGGCGGCACCTGTTGATGCACTGGGTCGTTCGCCTTCGGGTGCCCAGCGGCGGCCGCCTCTGCGAGCTCACCAAAGCCAGGATCCGTCAGCGCGCCGAGTGCTGCGACCCGCGCCGTAATCGTGCCCGCATCAAAACCGTCTGCGTCGGCGAGAATCGCGCGGAGCGCATCCCAAAGCGCGTCGGGAATGGCAACTTCGGGAACCCCGCTGAGCCCGTCACCGGTGGATGTCGCCTGCCCGAACCAACCGGCCGCTAAAGCGTCGTACACGGATTCGATACCGGCGGGCGCGGCGAACGCGGCCCAACACTGGGCGGCAACGACCTGGCGTTGCGCCGACGCATCACCCGAACGCGCGCATTCGGCGCACTCGCTGAGCGTCTTGGGCGTCGGGCGCTGGCTGTTGGCCCGGACCACCGCAATTAGTTCTGCTTCGTTCATCTCCCTGCACCTGACTGGTCGTTGCTCGGAAAGTTTTACCGCTTCGGGCGTCAAACTACCTGCACCCAGCGATCCGCCAACGCGTACACGCCGCGCTCGACGAGGCATCCCAGCACGTGCTGCTGCGCGGCCAGATCCTGCCACTCGGTGCTGAATTCCCCCTGCATCCCAACCCGGTCGACCTTCAGGCGCACCGGGCGGCCAATACGCTTGGCCCGCTCGACCTCAATGAAGCCCAACCAGGGGACGTAGCGGTACGCACCGCTTTTCAGCAGCACACCGATGGATTGACCAGAGGAATCCTGATGCAGCTCCACCAGGCGGTGGTTGTGGCGCCAGGCGACGACGAGTGTGGGCATACTGTATATATATACAGTATTGCTGGGATCGCAACAACGCGGCGCGAGCCGCTGAAGGCCTGTTTGCGCGTCCTGGTCAATCGCGCGGCGTTAGATCCTGGTCACGGGTTATTCGGTCGTGCAGGAAAACAGATGTGCCGGCGCCGGAAAGCGCACGACACCGCTGTCGTCCGTGTACTGCGACAGCGTGGACTGCGCCGCAGTGATCAGCTTCTCCAAGGCCTGCGCATCAAAGTGGGCCGTTAGCGGTGTGGCGCGAACATCCGTGGTCACCCAATCAGCGATGGACGAAAAACGCGCTTCGGTCGCGTCCGTCGCCACCGTGGGTGACAGCCCTGCATCACGAAACAGCGCCCGGGTCGTTGCGACGTCCCCCAGAGAAAACGGGGATGCAAGCACGTCCGCCGGTTCGGAGCCCGCGGTCTCGCGGATCAGCTGCACGAACTCTCGATAACCGGGACTCTGGTCAAGCTCCTGCCAGACTACAACGACGAGTCGTTTCGCGACGCGCGCGAGCTCTCGAAGTGCGCGCGTTTTGTCGGGGAAGAACATCAATGCGAACTGACAGATCGCTACATCAAACGCGTTGGCATCGAAGGGCATGTCGGTCACGTCACCCTGGCGCCACTCAACGGTTGAGTCGAGCTCGCGGGCCGCTGCGAGCATCGCGTCGCTTAGGTCAATGCCCACAACGTGCGACGTCTTCTCGCGCGCGAACCGCGCAACGACTCCGGTACCACAGGCGGCATCAAGGACCGTCTCGCCGGGCTTGATGGCTGCGGCCTCGACCGATTTCTCACCCCAGGGGAGAAAAAGAGCGGGTACGAAGAGTTCTTCGTAAAGCGTTCCGAAATTGCCGGCGTCTTCCCACTGGTATTCGGTCATCTGCTTGAACGCTAGGCTACAGAATGGCACACAGTGTAAACACGTAGGCCGGGCCTGGTGCTATACCTATCTTCCACGCTGGCGCGCTGCAGCGATCGCTTCCCTGCTCGCTACATTGCGACACAGCTAAAGCTGTGCGCTGACGATTATTCCAAACTCCCGGGGCGGTCCAGGAACTACCCCGAGTTCTCTCGCAAGTTGCCCATTAAACCTCTTCGTTTCGTAGAACTCATCGAAGAGATTTCGTGCGAACAGACGAACGTCAAAGGCATCACCCTCGAAACCGATACTGGCATTCGCAAGCAGAAACCCGTCGACTCGCAAATTCGTTCGGTTCTCCGCGTCTCCAAACGATCCTGCCTGATAGGTAAGGTTTAGCTGGGCGTAGATGCGGCTCGTGAGGTACTGCTGCCCACCGATTGCCGCCGTCCAGTCGGGAGAAACACCGAACTCGTTGCCCGAGAGATCCTTGCCCAAGACTCCGTCTCTCTCACAATCCGACAGGCCCACTGCGGTAGAACTCAGACTACAAAACTCGATGAACTCGGTACTGGCGTACCCCACACTTGCAAACAGCTCCGTGTTGCCAGTCGGCCGGTAGACGCCTTCCGCCTCGAGGCCCCAGATGCGGGATTCCCCGCTGTTCTCCGTGCGCGTGTTGAATTGGTTGCCATCAATTGGCACGTTGACCTGTTGATCTACCCAGTTTGCGTAGTAAGCGTTCGCGTTGAGCATAAGCCTGTTATCAAGCCATTCGGATCGAAGCGATAACTCAAAATTCTCGAGGAACTCTGGATCAAATTCGTTAAGGGCGCCTGATGCATCGAGGCGCGCTCCACCTGCCCGGTAACCGCGCTTGTAGAAAAACGATGCCTGTACATCCGGCGCCAGTTCCAGAGTCACCCCAACTTCGGGCAAAAACGCTTCGAACGTTGTGTCCTGACCTTCCGTAAACGAGCCAAGCTGAGCGTTGAGGGCGCCATTGACCGCCGCTACCCCTCCTTCGACAAAGGCTCCAGACCCTGGCTGCTGAGCGTCAGCGAGTAAACCGGCCTGCACCGGGTCCGGCAGCGGCGTTGCCGCATCCAGCGCGGTTTGACCGCTGGTCAGTGCGTCGAACGACTCTCGGTCATATCGGAATCCTGCCGAAACCGTAAGGCGATCACTGATGCTGTATTCCCACTGCGTAAACAGCGCCAAGTTGGTCGTTTCCACATCCGAGCCCGTGTCTTGCGTAAAAAACAGGAGCGGCGGGTAAAACGGAAGCAAAGGTTGCGGTACGCCCACCAACGCCGGGTTGATCCGGCCACTCACGATGAATCGCGAGTCGACTTGGTCGTCGAGGTAATAGCCCCCTACGATACCGCGGAGCTTGGCGCCTTCGAACGACGCCCTTAGCTCCTGCGACCAGTTGGTTTGGCTACTCGGAAAGCGGCTGCTCCCTTCGTCGCGTTCCGTACCGTCTTGGTCGTTTTCGCTATCGGAATCTGCGTTCGAAAACGCCGTTATCGATTGAAACGACCAGCTATCGGACATCGTGTATTCGAAATTCAGTGAGCCAAGGTACCCGTCAAACGTGTTCAAAGGTCGAATGTTCGCACTCGATTCGTATGTGTCCAGGGGGCCGTCGGCTTGGGCTATGTATGACTGATTAGCCAAGTCCCCCTCAAGAAACTGGAGCGAAGCCGTGGCGCGAAACGCACTTGAGAACTCCGTAAGGAGCTTCGCACGCACCGTCGTGAAGTCGCGCTTCGATTCGTCGTCGGTACCTAGGGTGACGTTGTCGATAAAGCCGTCCGTGCGCGACCGCTCGCCAGTGATGCGCAGGGCCGTCCGTGAGGACATGGGAATGTTGACCATAGCCTCAAGGTTATTCGTATCGAAGTTACCGAGCTCTACACGGCCTGCGGCTTCGAAGCGTTCAAGACTTGGATTCCTGGATCGAACGACAAGCGCTCCAATAAGCGCATTGCGCCCCAGGTTCGTAGACTGCGGCCCCCGAAGAAGCTCTACTTGCTCAACATCCCACAGATTTTGGGAAATGAACGCAATGCCCTGGTTGGTTATCGCGACATCATCGTAGAACGTCGTACTCGTGTCGCCGACCCCACCGATCGCGAACGGTATTCGCGAAACTCCCCGGATCGCGACGTTCGAAGAGCCTGGATCGGATATCGCGACATTGGCCGACTGCAGCAGAACATCCTCAATCTCAAACAGAGAGCGACGTTCGATCGTCCGCGCAGTCACCAGCGCTACACTCTCCTTGGTCTGCTGCAGCGTGCGGTCAATCTGCTGACCGGTCACGACGATCTGTTCGATCACCGTCGGCCTTCGGCTTTCCGCGCCGCTGTTGGTCGACGTGGACGACCGATTCAGCCTCGCAGCACCTGTGGATGACGAGCGCTCTTCAACAACCAACGTGCCCGCACTCGTTCGTCGAGCCTCAAGATTGGAGGCTGCGAGCAAAACAGCCAGTGCATCGTCAATTGTGTAGCGGCCGGAAACCGCAGGACCCTCTTTGTTACTCGTAAGCCCGCCCTTGCTTACGATGGTCACACCGTACGCAGCACCCAGCTCGACAAGGGATTGCTGCAGGGGCTGAGCGGGCAGCTCGACGCGCTGTTCCTCATTTGACCCCGCGCTCGCAAGCGGCGCACTGAGCATCAGGGTGACCCAAAGAACCGGTATCACCCTGAAAATATTGAAGTTATCTATCACCCGAAGCTTCCTTAGCGTTGCCTTATTTACGAATGGTTATCATTCGTGTCACAGCTAAGACGCAACCACGGGTCGATACGAAACCCCCAGATCGCGAAAACCGGGTCTAATTTTTTTTGGAGATGACGAGCTCCGCTGCGCTCTGCTGGCTGACTTCGATCGGGTAGATCTCAACCAACGTCTGCAGCAATTCATCGACATCGCTGACGTCGAGTGTTGCCGAAACGGTGAGCGCAGAGAGCTCACTGTCGGCAAGAACGATCGTACGGGGGTCGTACCGATTCACCTGTTCAATGACGACGTTCAACGGTTCGTTGAAAAACACGAGTCGGTTGTTCCGCCAAGCGCCAACGAGGTCAGTGCTAATGGCTGAAACTTTGCCGACGGTGTGCTCCCCAACGGCTACGGCCTCACCGGCGGCGAGTGCGACCGGTACTGCTGACCCGTCATGCGGATCTAAGCCCAGAAGTCCAATCTCCACACGCCCGTCAGCGACTGCTACCTGGGTACCTTCGGTTGTCTTACGCACGTCGAACCGGGTGCCCACGACAGAGATACTGGCGCTGCCAGAGACCACGGAGAACGGTCGGCTCGAGTCTTCAACGACGTCAAAGTACGCCTCGCCCCGGAGGAGCGCGACCGCACGTTCCGTGTCGTTAACGCGGGTTTCCATCAGGCTTCCGGGGCCGAGAACAACCGAACTACCGTCAATTAAGTCAAGAGCTAAGAACTCTGCCGTGTTTGTTTGATAGGAAATCGAAGGCGGCCGATCATCCGCGTCTGTCTGCGAGCGATAGAGAGATCCAGCAATCATCAACGCCACAGCGCCAAGGGTGCCGATGGCAAAAGACCTTCGAACCAGTACACGACCACGTTTGGCACTGCGTGCATTCGCTTCCAAAGCAGGACGGAAACCTCCGGTCCGCACGCTGTCAGGGTCGGAGACGAGTTTGAGTTGCTCCCAGAATCGCTCAGCGTAGTCGAACGCCTGCATGTGAGACGGATCCGCCATGACCCACACATGAAACGCGGCTCGTTTCTCGCTGTCGACAAGACCATCGTCCAGCAGTGCGCGCCACTCGAGCGCTTCATCGATCAGCGCTTTATCGATTCCCGGTATGGTGTCACCTGGTTCTGTTGTCATCGAGTAGCGCCGACAGAATCTCTTGAGTGGCTTTGGCGACATGCTTGCTCGTCGCCGTACGCGATATACCCAGTTCCCGAGCCGCTTCCGCAGGCGTTAGACCGTGAAGTCGAACCAGGGTGAACGCCTGCCGACGTCTGTTGGGCATCTTTGCCAGAGCCTCCTCAGCGATCAAAAGCTGTTCTCTTGATGCTAAGACGCGTTCAGGGGACAGAACGGAACCCTGAAGATCAAACTGTTGCTCGGCGTACTCGAAATCCCGCACCTTAGCGGCCTTTTGCGCCCTGAGTTCCGAGACAATGATGTTGCGGCACATCATCCACAGGTAGGCTTTGACGCTCCTTATGGGTTCCTGCGCTTCGCTGTGATTCAGGAGCTTTTCGAACGCTTGCTGTGCAACGTCTTCGGGATCAGGCGGACCGGACCCAAATTTCGCGCGCAAGTCTGCAACAAACCTATGAAAGGATTCGCGGTAGAACTTAACAACAACGTCGCGCGATGAGCGCGTGTCACGAGCCGGCAACATCACCGGGAACCCCTTGCTTTCGGACCCCGCCAGTCTAGCCGATGCCCCTAAGCCGCGTTAGCCTGAACCCGGAACGGCGGTGTTTGGCCGACAAGTCGTGGTCGAGGAGCAGCGGAGGGCTAGCTGCTCTGTTGCGAAGCGAGTTCCGCCCCTTCCAGATGGTTCGGGCGCAGACTAACGATTGCAGGTTCGTCACCACCTAAATCCAGCGCGACGGCGAAGCGAGTGCCTGGGAGCAACTGGTCGAGAGGCGCAGTACCCTTGGCAACGATCACACCGGCTTGGGCTCCGAAACGGAGGTTGATCCGCTCATCTTGCCCGAGAAGTAGCGTCGCACCTTCCAACAAGGGGCGCCCACCCATGGCCTCGATCTCGAGCCTTACCTCGCCGGTCAGGGACTGATCCGAGTCTTCCGCCGCAACGAGGTGAAGCGACACGGGCAGAACGTCCGATGGTTCACGAACAGCAAGCACCCGCGACTGTGCCAGGGAGCCGTCGTCCAGATAGCGCTGAACGTAGGGCACGCCGAAGGCAGTCGTCAGTACCAGCACCGGAATCGTCGCCACCTGAGCTTGCGTGAGCGAGCGCGTTCGCAAACGCTTCCAGGTCAATATCACCCCCGTCACGGTCAAGGCGAACATCGCGAGTCCAAACACGAACCATAGGAGCTTGGTCACAAGGCCGCCAAAGAATCCAAAGTGAAGCGGATCGGCAATTTCATTCAGGTATGGCACCCAGCCGAGCTCTTTCGAGCGTTGCACCTTGATCACGTCACCGCTCACCGGATCTACGAAGACCCGGTTCGCACGCTTGCGCACCAGCGGGTCTGCAACGAAACCGAGGACGGTCGCCGCCTGGGTCGAGCGCAGGGGAAACTGGAGCTGTACCGGTTGGAGCTCGGGAAACGCACTCGTCGCGGCACGGATGATTGCGTCGGCGGAAAGATCCTTAACCACCGGGCCTCGAGACGCCATAGCTTCAATCGTTGGGCCCGGCCGGGGCGGCTCGAAGCGTTTACCGCCGATGGCCGCGGAAAATTCAGCAAAGTACCAGAAGCTGGTCGCGATAATGATCACGAAAAACCAGCTTCCCCACAGGCCCGCTGCTTTATGCGCATCGCCCAACAGCACCCGTAACCCTTTGTGGGTCCTCACCCGGGTCGCGACCGTTTTCCAGTTCCGCACGGTCTTTAAGCCGGTGTACAGAGAAATCAGCAGCACAACCGCCATCGTTGTTACCAGCGGTAACCCCAGCACCGACGGCATAAACAGGTAACGATGAAGATCTCGGAGGAACCGTTGGATGGTGAGTCCGTGCGCCGTGCCGGTCACCGCAGCGGTGACGGGATCTAGGTAAACGTAGTACCGGCTACCTTCTGGCGTCAGCATCGTCGCCGCGTAGTTGAAGTACGGCTCTTCCCCAGCGCTTAAGGTCGTTAGCGCATCGCGCGGTGCGAAAGCCCGTACCGACGCTTCGAGCTTGCCCCAGTCTACGGGCTCGGTCACCGGCGTGGCGGCACGCATCGCCGGGCGGAACAGCCAGTCCAGCTCATCGGATACGACCGCAAGCGACCCGGTAAACACGACAAGCGACATAAACAGAGCAAGGTTAAAACCGAGCCACGAGTGCAGCTCGAACAAACGTCGCCGCTGGGTCTTTTCTCTGGGCGCAGGGCGGCGACGCTGCGTAGCAGCTGTCGCAGCGTAGGATCGGTCTGCGTCAAGCTCCGATGCTTTGGACATGGCGTAACGGGCCGCGGCGTTGCTCACAAGGTCGTCTGTGCTGGTGCCCCGTAGCGGCGTGATCTAGAAACTGTATTGCAACGAAAATCGAACTTCCCGCGGTCGCTCCGGGTTAATCGCGAACGGGCTTCGAGCCTTGAAGTACTCTTCGTCGGTCACGTTCGACACCGTCAAACGGGCCGTCAGGTCCGACTCGTTTCGCATGGAATAGACGTACTTCGCACCGATATCAATGCGCGTGTAGGCGTCCAGATCGAAACTGTTGGCGTCATCCACGGGTCGGTCGGACTCGTAGAACACGCCCCCTTGGAGCGAAAAGCCAGGAATCCAGCCGTCAAACTGGTATTCGGCCCACAAGCTGAGGGAGCGCTCGGCCACACCGAAGGGAGAATTGCCAACCAGCGATGCATCGTCGTCCTTGATGATTTCCGCATCAAGAAACGCGGCGGAACCGATCAGGCTCAAGCGTTCGCCCACTAAGCCGCTCACCGTGAGTTCCGCGCCCCGGTGGCGCTGTAGGCCGCGCTGCTCGATCGTATTGGCGACCGGGTCCTCAATAGGTGATCCCTCGCGCTCAATCGTAAACACCGCAGACGCAATCAGTAGATTGCCATCGTAGCCCTCCCACTTGACGCCAGCCTCCCACATGGAGCCTACCGTTGGGTCGAGCTGTTCCCCCTCGTTGGCAAAGCCGCCACCGACGGGACCGTTTGGTTCGAAACTTTCGCTATAGGAGGCGTAGACCGACAAGTTGTCCTGCGGCAGGTACACAACGCCTGCGCGCGGTGTGAGGTTGTCGATTTCGTAGCTGTTTCCGATGGTTGTTTCATAATCGTCATAGCGCGCACCCACCAGCACGCGCCATTGATCGGTCAGTGAAATCATGTCCTGAAAGTAGAAACCTCGACGCGTCTCGTCACCTTCTACACGCCGATTCCCGATCGGGATTCTTGGGTCAGGAAACGCTTCGCCGAAAATGTTGCTGGTGAAGGTCACCCGGTCGGCGTTCTCAATCTCTCGGTCGCGCCGGTCGATCTCCGTTGTGTCCACTCCGACCAGCAGATTGTGACTGAGCGCACCGGTGTCGAACTCACCAAACACATCCAGATAGTAGGTCTCGTAGTCGCGGCGGTTCAGCCGCCGCCGCGCTCGAATCACATTGTCGCCCGTCTCCGGATCAAAGGACCGCAGCTGATTGTCGTAGCGATCACGCATGAACTCCTGCAGGCTGTAGCCCGTCTTCAATCGCCATGCGTCCGTGAACTGGTGATCGAGCTCCACGACAACGTTGGAGACTTCAGAATCGTAATGCGACCAGGGCTGGTTGTAGATGAGGTCGTAGTCGAGGATATCGAACACCTCGCCTTCGGCACCGATCAACCCGTTGTCTTGGGGGCGATCGTCGTCGGTCTGGTCGTAGTTCATCGACAGCCTCGTGCGCGAGCTGATGTCCCAGCTAAGGGCAATCGCATAGATATCTCGATCTACGTCAAACGCGCTGCCGTCGAAAAACTCACGAAAATACTCGCTTTCCTCGTTCACAACGTTAACGCGGTACTGGACCCGGCCCCCCGGGTCGATCGAGCCGCCGACGTCGACGTGCAGGTGCTGAAGATCGAAGGACCCTGCCGTCGCCTTAACCATGCCCTGGAATTCTTCCGTTGGTTTCTTTGGCACCATGTTTACCAGGCCGCCGGGAGCGAGCGTGCCGTAAAGGACAGATGCTGGGCCTTTGAGCACTTCAACGCGATCTAGAACCTCCGTTGGCGCCGACGCCAGCTGAAAAAACGCGCGTCCATCGCGCAGGTAATTGGATCCATTGAGCAGGTTAAAGCCCCGCACCTGGTACGACGAATACGCGCCGAGGAAATTGTTTGCCTTCTGCACGCTGGCGTCGTTCTGCAGAATCTGATCCAGTCGAAAGGACTGCTGGTCTGCAATCAGCTCGCTGTTGGCGATAAACACCGACGCTGGGGTCTCGAGCAGTGATAAATCCTGCCGCATAGCGCTGGTTGCGCTGCCATCGTGGTAACCCACCTGCTTCTTAGCGACCACAACCATCTCCTCAATCGAGGTGTCGGACGCCGCGGCGAGCGAGGCGACCGGAAGGCAAAGTCCTAAAAGCGTTGAGACTACACAGAGCAGTTTGGAAAATTTCATCAGGATTCTCTAGACAATGGTCGCGGTTAGGTGCCCGAGAACCCCTGGACACGGCCACAGATTCAGGGATCAGAGATGTTAATGATAATACATATCATTACGATCCCCGAAAAGCCGGTTGCTCGATTCCGCACATCGAGCGCGGTCAGAAACGCGACGAAGATGAAGTGAGAAGCGGTTCGTCGGGGTTGCGTTAGCTCTTCGCTATTCGCGCCAGGTTTTTCATTGCCTTCGGACCGTACTCAGCCATCCGCCCAGCAACGTCTGCGAGATCCGCGCGCTTCAATCGTTCGTTTAACCCGCGCCCGGGATTTAATCGACAGGTGGCAGCCCAGGCTCGAAACGATGGCTCAGCACGCCGCCCCATCTCCGCAGAAAAAGCCGCCAGGAGTTCTCCGGGCTGGTCGGCCTGCCGGCCGCTGCGTCTGAGCGACGGGCACAGGCGGTTTTTCTCAACCGTGTCGTCCACGTGGGCCTCCACCCAGGCGAGCACCGCCGCACTCCAGGGCGCCACCCCCGGCGTCGCCGGTTGGATGGTGACCCGACCATCGGCATAGACGGGTACCTGTGGCGAGCTCGCGAGTCCTCGGGCGGTACAGTCCACGTGCACACGTTGCGGCGTCGACGGCTCGTCGCCGTCCTCGAACTGAATGCGGTGTCGATCGATCGCTTCGACGTAGCCGCGTCGCACCACCCGCGGCACGCCGCGCAAGGCCTCCAGCTCGTGCAGCGACAGCATGGCACCGCGGAACAGCTCGGGCCGCACCTGGTCGTCCAGGCGAACGTAGTTGCCCGACGCTTCCAGGCGTAGAGCCAGATCGGGGCCATCCTCGGCTTTCGCCGCGGCTTCCATGAAGTTCGCCTGGGACCGGGCCATCTCATCCACCCGCGCCAGCGGTTGTGCGCCAATCCGGTTACTGAACCAGCAATCGCGCGGTCGTACCCAGACGATCGACTCCGGATCGACGCCCTGCTCCAGCAGCCAACCGCAGACGTCAGCGGCCGTTTTACCGGCGCCGATGACCGTAAACCCGTCGGCTCCATCGCTGTTATTGACGAGCGTCGTCGGCGTTACCAGGCGGACGCCTTCGGCAACGGAAAACGACGGAGTATGGGTCGCCGGCACAATCGACTGCATATAAGTCGCATCGACGAAAGCCCGACGTGCGCGCAGGCGCTTGAGGGTGCCGTTCCAGCAGGATCGAATGACGTGCGCATCGTCTTCTTCGCCTAGATACTCGGAGCTGCCGTAGAACTGAACGCGGCCGGAGGGCAGAAAGCGGTCCGTCACCAGGTTTGCGTAGTACCCGCGCAGCTCATGCACGCTGGCACGCTCGTAAAGGCCCGCGTCCGGGCCCTGTTCAGTGATGTGGTTACGGCCGAGCGGCGTTGATTCGACGCCGTAGTACGCGGACGGTTGGTGCAGCCGCAGAAACGGGTAACCGTCGACCCAGTGACCACCGGGATCGCTGCGCCGGTCGACGAGCGCGATGCTCGCGTCGCTGTGGGTCAGCAGCACGTCCGCGAAGGACAGTCCCGTTGCACCGGAACCGATAATGACGTAGTCGAAGCTGTGCTCAGCCATCGTTGTCCTGCCCTGAACGCTGGTGCCGCGACACGCAGATAACGCGTGTGGCCGCGGAGGGTTAAATGCAACATATTCTCATTCGCATCTGATGTCTACCGGATCCATCCAACGGAGGCTCGCTGTACTGCAGGACAAACGACTTGATGCACAACGCAAGCAGGCGATCGATGCACGCATCGAACCGCTCGAGTGATCACCAGAACCCACTGGCATGAAAGGTGCTTCGTGCGTGGCCAAGGCCTAACGTCGACCGCCACACTGCCAGATGAATTCTTTCGCATGGATCCGCCTTAGCTGTCTGTTAGTGCTTTGGCTCAGTCCCGGACTTGTTCTGGCGGAGCCCTCGCCTGATCAGCGGGGGCCGCAACATTCAGCGGAGGCCAATTCCGCCGAGCACAGGCCACAGCCAGGCGACGGAGAGCTACAAACCCTGCGCTTCCAGCCCGACTGGTTTCCAAACGCACAGTTTTCTGGATTCTTCTGGGCTCAGGTCGACGGCCTATACGCAGCCCAAGGACTCGACATTGATTTCGCGCCGTTTTCTTTCGGCAACGACTTTCTCGGCGCGGTAGCCTCCGGCGAAGCTGCCTTCGGGACCACCGAGGCATACATCTTCCTCAACGCCATCGCGAAAGGGGCACCGTTGGTCGCGATTGGCGTCGTGCTCAGAGAGAGTCCCGCCGGCTACATTTACCTCGCGGATGGAACGATCCAAGGCCCGTCGGACCTCGCCAACAAACGCGTCGGTGTGCACAACTACGCCGAGCGGCTACTGCCTTTTTTTACTGAGCAGGCGGGGCTAGGTCCGGACGCAGCCCAAGCTAAGGCAGTGCAACACGATATGGCGGTGCTGCTCGACGGAGACGTCGATCTGCACCAAGGGTATGCAACCGACGAGCTGTTGCGCCTGGCGGCAATGACGGACCGTCCGGTCGATATCCTGCTGTTCGAGCGCCTTGGCCTACCCATGTACTCCATGGTCATCTACACGAGTCGTGCAACCTTGGATCAGCATCCGGAGTGGGTCGACGCTTTCCTGACCGCATCGGCAGAAGGGTGGCAGCGGGCCATGCGGTCACCCAACATCGCCGCCAGCGTCGTTAATCAAGAGTACCCAAGCGACGCCGTAGAAGACGCCATGGTGGCGGCTCAAGCCACTGCGTTGAAGCGCTTCGTACTGCCCGACAATGAACCCGTCCTGTCGATGTCGCGGTCAAAGTGGGCTGCGATGCAGTCTGCCTTTCTTGCCAGCGGCCTCATCGAGGAATCGCTGGACCTCGATCACATGCTCTACGGCGCTCGACCATGAAGCGCACGGCCTTCAAGTTCATGAGACAGCGATACATCAGTCTGCTACTCGCTGCGCTACTACCGTTCACAGGGACCGGCGCCGTTTTTGCCAGCGATCCGATTGATCCAAGCCACGCCAGCGATACGCTCGCTCTGGTTGGTGATTTCGAAGTCTTGAAGGGTTCTGCAGAACCAATGACGGTTACCCGCAAACAGCTCGCGTCGCTGCCAGGTTTTACCGAGCTCACCGCCAAACTTGTTCCGCATGAGCCCGCCGTAGTCCTTGGGGTGCTGCCCATCACGGCGCTGCTCCAAGCCTATCCGCTCACACCCGGTGCCGACGGACTGGTGCTTGAAACGCTCAACCACTGGGAGAGCTTTCTCACCCTTGACCATGTGACCACCCAGGAGTCGCAGCTGCTGCTCTTCTACAACGGCGCGGAACCCTCCTCCGGTAGCTGGCCCGCCTGGGGCGGTGACGTAGAACCGCTCGCACCCTTCTATGTGTTCGATGCGAAAGAGCCGATCCCCAGTTTTCCCACGTCGCCAGCCTTCGGCATGATCGCCGCGACACAGATCACCAAAGTTCGCGCCACCAGCGTCGCAAAACGCTACGGAGCTATGCTCGACCTTGAACTTTCCGCACAGGCACAGATTGGTCGAAGCCTGTTTCTGCAACGCTGCAACACCTGCCACCGCGGAATCGGCGGCGCCGGCGGCAACTCTTCAGCACGACCCTTTGCGGTGCTTACGGCCCTCGCAACGGCGAACCCCACCTACTTCAGGCAGCTCGTTGCGAACCCGAAACAGATTTACCCGGATACGTCGATGCCCGCACACGCTGATTTCGGCGCAGCGGAGTATGCGGCCCTGATTGCTTTTCTGTCGGAGGCGAATCGCTAAGTGGGCTGCGGCTACGGGCAGGAACACCGCCTGCTTAAGGCGTTCGGCTGATCGATGCGGCACATTGATCGCAAGTACGTCGTGTTGCTCACTGTGTTTGTCGCCGCACTCGGCATCCTCAATGTGATCAGCGCCAAACTGACGGACTTACCGGTCTGGCCAACGGTCGTCGGCGCCGGAATCATCTGCTACTGGATCACCTTCCCGATTACTGACGTCGTGGCGGAGGTATACGGTCGCAGCAACGCCCAGCTTATGGTCTGGATGGGTTTTCTAACCAACCTGTTGGTGCTGTTGCTGTCGACCTGGGCCGTCGCTTTGCCGCCAGATGCCACCTATCCGCACCAGGCGGCGTTTGCCACCGTGCTTGGCGCTGTTCCAGTCATTATTCTGGCGTCGCTGTGTGCATACCTCGCTGCTCAAAGCCACGATGTCTGGGCTTACCACTTCTGGAAGCGGGTCACCGGCGGTCGGCACATGTGGCTGCGCAACAACCTGAGCACGATCAGCTCACAGTTGATCGATTCAATCCTCTTTAACGGCATTGCCTTCTACCTGTTCGGCTCTTGGGACCTCAAGACGCTCGTCTCGGCGACAGTCGGCTACTGGTTACTCAAACTCTGTATCGCCCTGGCCGATACACCGCTGGTATATCTGCTGCACTTCTGGCTCACCGGTTACTGGTCACCGCAAGCGCATGAGGAAGCACTCGCCAGTGGACTCGCGCATCGCTCCCCCGAAGCTCTGGCGACGCCTCCCTGATGCAGCAACTCGATAACTGCATCGTTCTTGCGGGCGAAACGCTCGCACCTCACCACTGCCACCGATTTGGTGTTGACGGCGACACCCTGGGCACCATGGATCTGGGCCCGCCCGTGATGGAACTCGATCAGGGCGCGCTGGTGATCATCCCCGCGCTCTACAACGGCCATACCCATATGGGCGACAGCTGCCTACCCGACGGTGCAACCGGTCTGACCCTGGAGCAGGGATTCTTTCGCCCCGATGGCTACAAATACCGAGCCCTCGCCGCGATGCCGTGGGACGTTCAGCTCGCCCAGGTTACGGCGCAGCTTCGCTACATGGCCCGCACCGGTACCGTCTGCCACCTGGACTTTCGCGAACAGGGTGCAGCGGGGAGTGCGCTGCTGCGAGAGGCCGCTGCTGCCGTCGGAATCGACTCGATAATTCTCGGCCAGTTCGATGGCGTTCCTTTCGACAAAGAAACCCTCAGCAACAACTCAGAGCCCTTGCCACCAACGTTCGTTACTGAGTTAAACGCTATCCTGGACGTTGCCGACGGGTTCAGCGAAAGCACAATGAACGACCTCACCGACCCGGCTTGGTGCGAAATTCGCGAGATCACGGAACAGCGAAACAAACGGCGCGCCATTCACTGCCTTGAAAACACCGGCTACCGAGACGACAGCATACGCATCACGGGCCGGGGCGACCTCGAACGCGCCATCGGTTTGCTCGCCCCCGACATCATCGTGCACATGACGGTTGCGAACGCAGACGAAATAGCCACCCTCAAAGCCAGCGGCGTTACCGCCGTACTCAATCCCCGAGCCAACGCAAACCTCGGTCTACCACTGCCGCCGATTGCTGGCCTTATGCAGGCCGGTGTAAACCTGTTGCTCGGAACCGACAACGGCCTGCTGAATAGCCCGAACCTTTTCGCGGAGCTCGATTTCACCTACAAGCTCGCAAAGAGCCAGTTCGGCAACTCGATTGCACCGGATCCACTCGACATACTTCAGTTTGCTACCGCAAACATTGCGACGGTACTGGGTGGCGATCACTACGGGTTTCTCGCACCGGGGCTCCCGGCCAGCTTTGTCGTTCTTGACTTCACACAGCCGCACCTCGCGCAGACCCGCCACCTGCCTGCTTCCATCCTTACGCGGGTGACGCCGGAAGATGTCCTTGGGACCTATCGGCAAGGGCGCGCGCTCTACGAGTCGCCACGTCTACAGGCCGCCTGGTCAAAGACCCGTGCGACGGGCCTCACCTGAGCAGCCCGCATCGATTTTAGGAAACCTCGCTATGACTATGAGTCACAACCCCATCGGGCCCAACGCACGGAACCGCTGGTCAACAAACGCTGACAGCGCAAGTCTGCTGCGCCCGGTAATGGAACCGCGGCCCGTGGACCTTGCGGCACAACCGAAAGCGGTCCGTATTGATCTGGCACGAAGCGCCTGCCTGGTCATCGACATGCAAAACGACTTCTGTCATCCCGACGGCTGGCTCGCCGGTATTGGCGTCGACGTGACCCCGGCCCGCACCGCCATCGCGCCCCTGGTCCGCCTGCTGCCGCGGCTACGATCGAACGGCGTACCGATACTCTGGATCAACTGGGGCAACCGGCCCGATCGCGCCAACCTGTCTCCTGCGCTGCTTCACGTCTACGATGGCGAAGGCAGCGGAGCCGGCATCGGCGCCCGCTTGGGTCCAAGGCACTCGGCGGTGCTTGAAAAGGACTCCTGGTCAGCGCAGGTGGTCGACGAGCTTAAGGTTGCGCCGGAAGACCTGTGTGTGGACAAGTATCGGATGAGCGGCTTTTGGGATACGCCGCTCGATGCCATGCTGCGGAACCTTCGAGTCGATACGCTGCTGTTTGCCGGCGTAAACGCCGATCAGTGTGTGCTCCACACCCTCGCGGACGGCAACTTTCTCGGCTACGACACGCTGCTCATCGAAGACGCGACAGCAACGACGTCACCGCCTTTCTGCCTGGACGCAACCCTCTACAACGTCCGGCAGATTTTTGGATTTACCGTCACCGCCGAAACACTGATCGCATCGCTCGATGCAGCGGAGGAACAGACGTCGTGATCACGTCACCCATCGCCCGACGGCCAGACGATCTTGAAGCCTTTCGTATCGCGCCGGAGGACACTAACTATTTTGCGCCGTTACTAGATCCGGTCGAGGACGGCGTCTCCTTTACGCTCGTCGTCGAAATCTATGAGCCGCAGGGTGCCACACCGCCGAACGCCCACGCGCATGCCGTAGAGTGCTTCTACGTGCTTGAAGGGACCGGGACCGGACGTTGTGGTGAGCACTGTGTCGCGCTGTCGCCCGGCAGCATGCTCGCCTTGCCGCCGGGCCAGGAACACATCATTGAGAACACGGGACCCGGCAAGCTCTACGCCCTGTGCCTGATGGTGCCAAATGAAGACTTCGCCGAACTGATCCGTGGCGGTGAGCGGGTGCTACTCACCGACGAGGACCGCGCTGTGCTGGCGCGAACACTGGCGCGCTGAGAATGACGAACGACCCTCTCGAGATAAACGCACCCGCGGTAGTCCTCGAGCTGACAGCCATAGCCGAGAGCTACGAGGCTGCCCTTGTCAGCAACGACGTAGCAGCGCTAACGGATTTCTTCTGGGAAGCGCCAGAGGCGCTGCGCTTTGGTGTAGCGGAGGAGCTCTACGGAAGCGATGCCATCGCTCAGTTCCGCAAGCAACGGGGCGCGCCGCCCCGAGAGCGCGTGACCCGACAACGCACGACGCTGACCTTAGGTCAGCAGTTGGGTGTGACGACTCAGGAATTCAACGTCGTCGTTGCAGGTCCCTTTGGTGACGAGCAACGCCACGGTCGCCAAACGCAGGTCTGGGCGCGATTCGCAGAAGGCTGGCGCATCGTATCGGCCCATGTCTCGCATCGCCCCGAAGTAAGCACCGCTACGGTGCGCTACGCGCAAGCTGCGGCAGCACTCACGGAGCTGTCCGCAGCTGCCGGCCACAGTGACGCGGTAGCCGGAAATCTGGCGACCATCGCCGAGCTTATGGGTCCACTCATGGCGTTTGAGCTCGATGATCAGGATGAAATCGCCGGCGTTTTCCGACCATGAATCCCTCGACCCTTCTCCACGCAAGCGCATTAGAGCAGGCGGCTGCTGTACGGAACGGCACCGTCAGCGCCGAGGCGCTCACTGCAGCCGCGCTCGAGCGGATCGCCGAGTGCAACGCGGCTTTGAATGCGTTTACGACCATCTTCAGTGATCGCGCGTTGGTTGACGCCAGGAGCATCGATAAACAAATCGCCCGTGGTACAAACCCGGGCCCGCTCGCGGGCGTTCCCTTCGCGGTCAAGAACTTGTTCGACGTCGCCGGGGAAGTCACCCTGGCAGGATCACGAATCAACGCGGATAACCCGCCGGCGACCGCAGACGCCAGGGTAGTTGCTCGGTTAAAAGCCGCCGGCGCGCTTTGCGTGGGTGCGACCAACATGGGCGAGTACGCCTATGACTTCGTAACCGCCAACCACCACTACGGCGCCACGCTGAATCCACACGCAAAGGATCGCTCCGCCGGAGGCTCATCCGGTGGCTCGGCAGCTGCCGTAGCCGCCGGCTTTACCAGTCTCGCCCTGGGCACCGACACCAACGGCTCGATCCGCGTGCCCGCTTCGTTTTGCGGGCTTTGGGGCTTCAAACCCAGCTACGGGCGCCTGAGTCGGTCGGGCAGCTTTCTGTTCGTCGGGAGCCTGGATACGATCGGGATCTTCGGCCGTCATGTGTCCGATGTAGTCCTGGCATACGGTGCCATGCACGGGCCGGATCCGAGCGATCCTGTCTGCTGGCCGGATAGCGCTGACGAGACGGACTCGCTTGCATCCGCCAGCACGGATGCCGAAACGTCGCTCAGTGGCGTCCGCAGCGCACGCCTCGGCGGTTACTTCAGCCAGACTGCCGACGAGTTGATCGACGCTGCGGTGGACATCGTTGCAGAGGCGCTCGGCGCTGAGCCCGTCGTGGAGCTTCCGCAGCCGGCCTTGGCACGAACGGCAGCATTTGCCATTACGGCGGCGGAAGGTGGCGCGTTGCACCGTTCGAGACTTAACAGGCGCTACGACGACTTCGACCCAGCCAGCAGGGATCGACTGCTCGCCGGAGCGCTGTTGCCGTCGGCCTGGTACCTCCAGGCGCAGCGCTTTCGGCGCTGGTGGCAGCAGCGCATCCGGGAAGTCTTCGACCGGGTCGACGTGCTGGTCGCACCTGCGACCCCAGTCCTTGCCCCCAGGTTCGCCGACACGCTGCTGCGGCTCGGTGATCGTGACCTGCCGTTGCGTCCCAACGTCGGCCTGTTCACCCAGCCGCTTACGCTCGTAGGCCTACCGGTGATGACGGCCCCGGTCCAAGGCAGCAGCCTGCCGACAGGAGTACAGCTGATCGGCCGCCCCGGCAGCGAAGCACTGTTGTTGCGCGCGGCCCGTTTCCTTGAGGAACGCAAAGTGTGTGGAGCCTCTTTGGTTCACTGACCCCACCTCAGCGCGTTGACTTGAAGTGCACAAAAAACGCGCAGGCGAAGCGCGCATTTTGGTGCACCTCGCGAGCTGGGTCGGATGGCTGCTCCGGTTCTGGATGCCCGGCCCTAGAGCAGTACCCGCAAAGCCGAGCTGATCTGCTTTAACGCGCACAGGGCTGCCGTCCGTCGTATGGCATGGGAATTGCTCCTTACCCGTCACAAGGCGCTGCCCGTTTGTCACGGGCGCCAATTCACGAAAGCGCTCATAGAGAGTGCTCATAAAGAGTGCCAATAAAGCGCGCCGGTGAAGAGCGCCGTTGATTGGGGGCAATGCATGCGATTTAAGGGACGCTTGGCCACCGCCGGGCTGTTGGGGATGGTGCTCGCACCGACATCGGTCCACGCCGTCGAGGACGCGATCGCGAATCAGCAGCGGTCTGATTCCGCAGCAGCTGCGAGCCAAAAACGAATCGATTCCATGGCCGACGACACCGCCACGGCTCTGCAGTCATACCGCATCGCGCTGCAACGCGCAGAGAGTCTTGAAATCTACAACGAACAGCTGGCGCGCCTGATCGAGTCGCAGCAGACCGAAATTTCAAGCATTAGCCGGCAAACCAACGAAATCGAAACCATCGAGACCGGTGCCCTGCCGCTGATGATCGAGATGACGGATACGCTCCGTGAGTTGGTGGAACGGGACGTTCCGTTCTTAACAGCTGAACGCACCGAGCGCATCGATAACCTAAGTACCCTCATTGACCGTGCTGATGTTACCGCCGGCGAGAAGTACCGACGCATCATGGAAGCGTATCTCATCGAAGTCGACTATGGCCGTACCATCGAGGCGTACCGCGGTGAACTTCAGACGGCAGGCGATGTACGCACGGTGGATTTTCTACGCGTGGGCCGGGTCGGGCTCTACTATCAAACCCTGGACGGCGGCGAGAGCGGGCGCTGGAACAGCGGTCGCGGGGCCTGGGAAGTCGTCAGCGGCGATTACCGCCGGCAGATCGAGATTGGACTTCGCATCGCGCGCAAACAGGCGCCCCCGGAGTTGCTGACGCTTCCGATAAACAGTGCTGGAGACGCGGCGTGACGGCTTCCCGCGTACGAAGCGCATGGAGTGAAACCCTAAGGCACCGGCACCCCAGGCGACTGAGCACCGTCGTTGCTTTTCTTGCGGCCCTGGTGGTGCCGTTGACGGCCACGTCAGCGGAAGCCCCCGGCACACTGCTTGAACTGTACGAACGCGTTCAAGACAACGCGCGGTCCGAGTCCGTGCGAAACCGGGAACGCGAGGCCGAATTTCGTGCCGCCCGCGATCAGCAGCAACGGCTGCTCGCCGAGATGCAGCAGACGATCAAAGAACGTGAAGCGCGCAAGGAGCAACTGAAAGCATCCTTCGACGCCAACGAGGACCGGCTTGCCGAACTCACCACCGAATTGGATCGTCAGATCGGCAATCTCGGAGAGCTGTTTGGGGTTTACCGACAAACCGCGGACGACACTCAAACCCTGCTCTTTGATTCGTTGATCTCGCTCGAGTACCCGGAGCGGCGCACCCAGATTGCGACGCTCGCAGAGGGGACCGAAGTGCCCACAATTCCTGAAATGCGTGAGCTCTGGCGCTTGCTGATGCAAGAGATTGTGCTGTCAGGTCAGGTTGCGACGTTTCAAACCGACGTGGTCGCTCCGGGCGGGAGCGCTTACGAGGCGGAGGTAACGCGCGTTGGCCTCTTCAACATCGTTACCGGCGATAAGTACCTCAACTACCAGTCGGAGAACGACGCGTTGGTCGAGTTGCCACGCCAACCGGCTGGCCATCTGCGCCGCACGGCCGGGCAACTGACCAGCGCCGATGCCGGCGACGCCGTAGGCTTTGCGCTCGACCCGTCACGGGGCGCTCTGCTTGGGCTCCTGGTGCAGTCGCCAAGCCTGCTTGAGCGGATTCAACAGGGAAAAACCGTTGGGTACATCATCATTGCAACGGGCATCCTTGGGCTGTTGCTGGTCCTGGAGCGCCTGTTCCGACTGTCTCTCATCAATTCAAAGATCAAGCGGCAGATGAAAGACCTGGACCGGGTGACCGACGACAATCCGCTCGGCCGGATCATGGCCACCTACTACGAAAATGAGCACCTGGAAGATCTTGATGTGATCTCGCGCAAACTTGAGCAAGTCGTCATCACCGACGTTGCAGAGGTGCGTAAAGGACTTCCGACGATCAAAGTACTCGCCGCCGTTGCGCCGCTCATGGGACTGCTCGGCACGGTCACAGGCATGATTGGCACCTTCCAGGCGATTACGTTGTTCGGGACCGGTGATCCAAAGCTTATGGCCGGAGGCATATCGCAAGCGCTGGTCACCACGGTTCTGGGCCTGTGTATGGCAATACCGCTGCTGCTTTCGCACAGCGTTCTGAACAGCCGGGCAACGAACTTAAGCAAAATTATCGGTGAACAGGCGGCGGGCTTAATGGCTCGCAAAGCCGAAGCCGTAGCCACAGCACGGTCTGCTTAGGCTACCTGTGCGGGACCTGGTCAACCAGTTTCTCGACTTTATGGACAAGGGCGGTCCCGTGCTCTGGGCTATCCTGGCCATCGCCATCGTGCTGTGGTGGCTCATGTTGGAGCGTTTCTGGTTCTTTCGTACCGAATTCAAACAACTGCTCGAAAAAGCGACCGACCAGTGGTCGTCACGCGTTGAGCGCACCTCCTGGTATGCCGACTACCAACATCGCCAGGTGTTATCCGAAATCGACTGCGCCATGAGCGTCAACATGAAAGTCATTCCAACGCTGATTGCGCTGCTGCCGATGTTCGGCCTGCTCGGCACAGTAACAGGGATGATTCAGGTGTTTGATGTCATGGCTGCTATGGGGTCCGGCAACCCGCGGGCCATGGCCAACGGCGTCAGTGCCGCCACGATCCCCACCATGGCCGGAATGGTGGTTGCGCTCGCTGCGATTCCGTTTGCCACTCAACTCGAACGTCGCTACCGGCGCAATCTGCGCGTGCTGGCCGAAGCAATCACTAAGGAGTAACGGTGTCCGATAGCTCCCGCTTTCTGATTGAAGATGACGAAGAGAGTCAGATTGACCTGACGCCGATGCTCGACGTTGTTTTCATCATGCTGATCTTTTTCATCGTGACGTCCACGTTCGTAAAGGAATCAGGTGTCGACGTAACGCGTCCCGATGCAGAAACTGCCGTACCCACCGACGCGTCGAGTATTCAGGTCGGGATCGAGGCAAACAACCAGATCTGGATCGACAAGCGGCAGGTGGATAAACGTGCCGTACGAGCAAATATCGAAAAGGGCCTCGCCGAAAGCCCTGGGGCCGCAGTGATCATCATTGCTGATGCCCTCTCAAACACCGAGACCCTCATTGAGGTGATGGATCAAGCTCGCCTCGCCGGCGCAACGAGTGTCTCGGTAGCAACGGACGAGCCCTGATGCTTGCCAAGCAGGCCTCTGCTGCACTTCTGGCTTTGGCTTCGGGGCTCGGATTGTTCTTTTTGATGATCCTGCTGATCCGCAGCGACGGGATTCTGGAGCGCCCGGACCGCAATCGCTCTTATCTGAACTTCATTCGCGTAGACCCTGCAAACGAAGACGTCAGTACCAAGGACCGTCGTTTACCCGAGCCACCGCCACCGCCCGACGAGCCGCCAGAAACACCCGACTTTTCTACCCAGATCGACCAGGTCAGCGCCAACCTGTCCATGGACATGCCGAGTATCGGCGTTAACGTAGGCCAAGGCGACGGAGCCTACCTGGGTACGTTACAGCAGGGCCAAGGGCTCGCCGGTTTCGACACCGATGTCATTCCCGTTGTTCGAGTACCGCCGACATACCCGCGCCGGGCGAAAGCTGCGCGCATCTCGGGCAAGGTCATCATGGCCGTCACCATACGCCCTGACGGCACCGTAGCCGATGCCAAGGTGCTCGAGTCAAATCCGCCCCGCATGTTTGACGACGCTGCACTGTCGGCAATGCGACGTTGGAAGTTCCGCCCGAAAATTGTTGATGGGACGCCGGTCGCGCAGCGCGCGAAACAAACCATCGAGTTCAAACTCAAGTGATCATGGCTAATCGAACGACCGCACCGCTTCAAACGACGATTGTAAAGACGGCCATCAAGACGCTCTTGCTGGCCGCGCTCTTCGGAGCCTCAGCGTCAACAGTCGCAGCTGCCGACTCGGTGACAAGCAAGACCTACAAAAAGCTGACCGCCGCTCAGGAGATGATGGGTGGGGGTGATGTCACGCAGGCCATCGCCGATCTTAAAACCCTGGCGGATGAAGTCGCGGGCGATACGCTCGATGCTGCGCTGACCCTGCAGATGCTGGGTTATGCGCAAATGGCAAACGAACAGTTTCCGGAGGCAATCAAAAACCTCAAAGCAAGCCTGGCAATCAATCGACTCCCGGAGAAAGTGAAGTACAACGTCGGCTATATGGTTGCTCAGCTCCATGCCGCCCAAGGCGAGTTCGACGAAGCGCTGGCCTTCGCTGCCGACTGGTTCGATACCCTTGAGGCGCCAACACCCGATCAACTGATGTTCATGGCGAACATCTACGCTCAAACCAAGCGCTACGCGGAAGCTATTCCCTATGCGGAGCGTGCCGTTGTTGCCGTCGATAAACCCAACGCCAGCTGGTATCAGCTCCTGACTGCAGCCAACTTTGAACTGCGACGCTATAAAGACGCAGCCCGGACCTTGCGACGTATGGTTGAACACTGGCCGGACAACTCCAGCTACTGGGAACAGCTGGCCAGCGTCCATGTTGTTCAGGAGCAAGAACGAACGGCCCTCGCCGTGCTGCGCCTGGCCTGGCTTAATGGGGTGCTGGAAAAAGAATCCTCAATCAAGTCGATGGTTCAACTCGCCGCCAGTCGCGGGATGCCCGAGCACGCAGCCAGACTCTTGGAAGAGGCCTTTGACGATCAGCTTCTGCCACGGAACAAAGACTACGTCGAGATGCTCGCAAGTGCCTGGATGGCTGCCCGCGAGCAAGATGAAGCGATCGCTGCGCTCCGTGAGTTGGCTGAGCTCCAGGGCACAGGCGAACCCATGCTCCGGGTGGCGAACCTACAGGTTGAACGGGGTGAATGGGGCGCGGCTGAGGCCGCACTCGAGGATGCTTTGCAGCGCGGCCTGGAATCCCCGGGCAAAGCCTGGTTGCTCCTTGGTATTGCGCGCTCCGAACAGGAGCGTTTCGAAGACGCCTTTGCCGCGCTCCGCAAGGCCCGCTCGTTTGACGTCACGCGGCGCCAGGCGACCCGCTGGCTAAGCTATGCCGAAGACATGCGCAAGCAGGCCCAGTGGCAGGCGCGCTACGGCAGCTGAACCGCCAGCCCGGTGCTGGCTCGCCGGAATCGGTGTCAGCCGTGCACTTCTTCTTCACCGTGCGCGTGCAGCAGATCCAGCAGCATGCGTCGGATCAGTAGCCCCGGTTTGTCCGAAACCATGTGTTTCTCTGCCCGCCGGGAGACGTCTACGCACGCGTCCGGATCTGTGCTCTCCAGAATGTCTTTATCCTCGTTCGTTACTCTCCGATCGAACGCGACCAGCTCCTCCGCTGGCGCCTCGGCTTCCGTATCGTTTCGATAAAGCCATTGACTGAGCTGGATGTGTTCATCGTCAATCGGCGTCGCGCAGTTGAAAATGGTATGAATCAGACCATTCGGGTACCGGCAACCGAACCGCCGAGCGAACGGCAGGTAGTAGGTGTTATTCAACAGGCGAACGGTACGAGGCTCGTTGCTGCCGGTCAGTTTGTGACTTTCCGGTGGGTTCAGGATGGGCACCTCGGTGCTGGACTCGAATCCCCACTCGTGTTCGGTGAGTTCGTAGCTTGAAGGTTCCGGATTGGCGTTGTCACCGAAAGTGGCGCGGTGCACGTAGCTGAAATGGGCATTGTCGAAGGCGTTCTCAAGGAACCGCAGGCTTGAGGTGTTCCAGCGTTCGTAGAATTGGGGAATGCAGCGCACGTCTGCCATATCATCTTCGGGGATGTAGGGTAAATCCTGCAGCGGTTCTTCCAACGCCACCCAGACAAACCCATTGCGCACCTTGCAGTGGTAGGCCGGTACCCGAATATCTCGCAACTCGGTCTGCTCCGGCGCTTGGGGCAGGTGCACGCAGCGGCCCGACCCGTCGTAGGTCCAGCCATGATAACCGCAGACGATGTTGTCGCCGTCGACCCAACCCTTAGACAACTTTGCCGTCCGGTGGCAGCAGCGGTCTCGGACCGCAGCCGGTGAACCGTCGGCCTGACGCCAAATCACGATAGGCTCACCGAGGAGCGTGAACGGTACCGGGCCGTCATTGAGCGAAAGCTCGGGCACGGTGGTGTAGTAAAACCGACGCAACACGGGTTGCTGGGTAACGAGCATGGCGGCTCCCCTTACGCTCTGCCTTGGGTTTCCGATGGTGTTTCGGGAAGGTGCAAGAAGATCAACACCGCGAACAACACCATGGTGAAGCGGAACGCCGCCTGTTGCCCATTCCAGCTCTGCGACTGCCACATGAGGAACCACTCGGCACCAATGGTCAAAAACCCTGTGAGCCACAGGCCGATGCCGAGCGCCAGGCCTAAGGTCGCCGTCGTGCTAGCGCGGGCAAATGCGGCGGCCGACTCATGACGCGCCCGGTACAAAGCCCAGGCACCCCAGGCCGTCAGCGCCGCAGTGGCAAGCTCGGCGGCGATGATCAGCGCGTAGGCCGTGTGATGAATCCAGGGGGCGGTGAGTGCCCGGTTCATGAGCCGATTTCCTTCGAAGGTCGTGTCCATGCTGAGCACGTGGCGCACAAACTGAAAATTCGAGTCGTAGTCGATCAGGTTGTTCAAACCGACCAGCAGCGCAAACAGAGCGACCGCGGCAACGAACGCCGCTTTGACAAGCCTGAGCGTCAGCAAGGCCAGGGCCCGCCTTGGCGCTCCGACGGGCGCACGCGCGCAGCACCCGAAAGCGCGGCGTCAAAGCACCGCTTCGATCGCTCAGTTATGCACTGTTTCCTTCGCACCGTTCTTCCTTCGCTTTTTCATTTTCGGTGACCGGAATAAAGCAAGATCGATGCCGCTGCCGGCTGCACCGCTGCTTCATCTGAGCTGTGTAACCTTCGCGGCATGGAACTTGTATTCCCCAACCCAACGCTGCGCGCCGCGCAGCGCCCGCAATAACCATGGAGGCCCAATGAGCACGCTTACACAGGAGTCAGAGGCAACACGCCCACAATTTGGCACCGTCACGCCAGCCGTTGTCGCCGCGTTGCAATCCATCGTTGGTGAGGAGGCCGTGCTCACCGAAGAACGCCAGGTGCGGTCGGGGTCAAAAGACAGCTACCACTTCTCGCCGGTGCTCATCCCGCAGCTCGATGGCCAAATGGCCGACGTGATCGTCCGTCCACAGACCCAGGCGCAGCTGCGCGACATCATCGCCCTCGCCGTTCGCGAACGAATTCCGTTGACACCCCGGGGCGCAGGCACGGGCAACTACGGTCAGGGTGTCCCCCTGTTCGGTGGCATCCTGGTGAGCACGCAACACCTCAACCGGCTGGTGCACATCAACGCCGACGAAGCCTGCGTTGAAGCCGGTTACATCCTTTACGACATTGAGAAAGCGGCCGAAGAGCACGGCGCAGAGTTGCGCTGCTTCCCCTCTACCGTTCCCACTTCACACACTGGCGGCTTCATCACCGGTGGATCCGGCGGTGTCGGCTCGATCACCTGGGGCATGCTACGGGAGGCTGACAACGTTCGCGCGCTGAGAATCTTGACCATCGAGGAAGAGCCGCAAGATTTACTCATTACCGGTGAAGACCTACCCAATGTCATGCATAACTGCGGGCTCACAGCCTTCGTTACCGAGGTGACTCTAGGCCTGGCCCCGAAGGTCGCCTGGCAGCAGTACGTGCTCGCCTTTGATACGTTGCGCGACGCGCTCGCGGCGGCGGAAGCTCTCGGCCGCGACGACGAGCTGCGCAAGCGGCTCCTGACCGCCTTCGAATGGCCCGTTCCAAGTTACTTCCGGCCGCTGGTTAAGCGGGGCGGCTGCCCGGAGGGCAAGCATCTGGTGTTCCTTTACACCGATGAAGGACCCGAGGCCGTCGCAGCGCGGGCAGCGGCCCTTGGCGGTGCGATCAGCTATCACGACGGGCCACGCTCAGCGCAAACCCGCGGGTTCCAGATTTACGATTACACCTGGAACCACACCACGCAGTGGGCCATGAAAACCGATCCGGCGCTTACTTACCTGCAGGATGGGTTCGTCATTGAACGGCTCGTTGAGCAGATCGAAGCGCGCAAAGCGCTCTTTCCAGAAGTGCAGGAGCACGTTGAGTTTACCCGTGGGGACGGCGAGCTCCGTGCCGGCGGACTGACTATCGTCCGCTTTTCGACCAAAGAGCGGCTGTGGGCGTTAATTGATTACTGTGAGGCGAATGACATTCGAGTCTCCAACCCACACACCTACTTTCTGGACGACGATACCCGCTGGTACGGTGAAGGCATGCTCGAAGCGAAGCGCCGCTGGGATCCGCACGGGCTGCTCAACCCAGGGCACCTACACGCGCTTGAGACTTCATGAGTTGGATCCTTCAGCGTGCAGCCCTGCGGGGTCGTGCAGGACTCTGGGATCTCAACGTCGACACAGACACCCTGCGCATCGCGCCAACCCAGCTCGCAGCAAGCACACCACCGGCAGCACCGCCAGCCCTCGACGCTGAAGGCGGCACCTGGGATCTTGCGGGCCGGCTCGTACTGCCGGGACTGGTCGAACTCCATACCCATCTCGATAAAACCTTCACCCCGAGCAGGAATCCGGAAGGGACGCTCATTGGTGCCATCGAGCACTTTAACCGGGTTGCTGCTAGCCGGACGGCAGACGCGATCGAGGCTAACGCCGACCGTGCCTTGAGAACCGCCGTGAGCCGAGGGGTAACGCGCCTGCGTAGCCATCTCAACTTAGGCAATGACCACGACCTCGAAATGATCGCGATCATGGTGGATCTGCGCCAGCGCTATGCGGATCGATTGACCTTGCAGCTCGTGGGTATGGCAGGCCTCGATGGCTCAGCTAAAACGAAGCAACTGATCGAAGCCGCATTGCAGCTCGGCATTGACCAGGTGGGCGGTGCTCCGGCGCTGGCTGAAAATCCAGCGGCTAACGTGGCTGCGACACTGGACGCAGCGCAGGCTCATGGCATCCCCGTAGACCTCCACATTGACGAGAACGAGGACCCGAGCAGCCGCACCCTTGAGGCTTTCGCGGTCGGTGCAATCGAACGCCAACTCACAGGTCCGTTGACCGCCAGCCACTGTTGCTCGCTGGCCTTCATGGCGGCTCAGGAACGCGATGCAATCCTGGCCCGAGTTGCCGACGCGGGCATCGGGGTGGGGGCGCTGCCGGAATGTAACCTGGTGCTCATGGGACGGTCACACTGGCCCGTCCCGCGCGGCTCAGCGCCGGTAAAAGCTCTGCAGGCGGCTGGCGTGCCCGTCGCCGCAGGCTCCGATAACGTTCAGGACGCCTTCAACCCCTTCGGCGGCTATGACCCTCTCGCCTCAGCCAGCTTGGCTGCAAAGCTGAACCAACTGACAAGCGACAGCGAGCTGGATGCGGTGTTGGATCTGGTAACCGCCGATGCTGGACGTCTCTTCGACGGCCACCCCGGTGTGATTGAGGACGGTGCATCGGCCGACCTGGTCGTGCTCGATGCCTACGACGAACGCACGGTTGTCGCCGATCCACCACCGCGCCTGGCCACGTTTAAGAGCGGGCGCCGGGTCTATGCTCAAAGCCGAGCGGAGCACTATTCCCTTTAGTGTGCGGATGCCTCAGTACTCGAGGCTCCAGCCATAAAGCGCAAATAGTCGGCGACTGTTTCGAGCTCAGCTGCGCTCAAACGATCGCCATAGCTGGGCATTTTCGAGTCGGCGTAGTACTTCCCGATGTCTGCGATCATCTCGACGAGTTGAGGCTTTGGGAAATAGCTGACGAAGGGACTGTCGGTCAGGGACGGGCCCAGTTTGCCGCCCGCGCCGTTGACCGCATGGCACTTGCTGCAGTTTTCGCGGAACACGCGAAACCCGGCAGTAACCGGCGAGGCCGCACCTTCAGTCGGCGTAGCAGCCGCAAACTGTGTTTCGGTGTTTACCGGCCGGATGCCAACCAGGGCATAGGGCCAGGGCCACTTGATGAGCGCCTCGGGCGATAGCGCCTCCGTTTGTGGAGACCAGACCATATAAAACGGATCGAAGGACAGTTTTCGCTCACCAATGTGGTAGGCGTCCCATCGATCGCCCTCGGGTGCGGCAAGATCGGCCCGCGCGACCAGAGCCCGGGCGTTGGGATTGTTGATCTGCTCCGGCGTCAGTGTCGCGATGTAGCCGTCTTCACAGATCAGTTCGTAGTGGTCGTCGGTCGGCAGCCCGTAGGCTTTGAGCAGCGTGCGCAGATCGTAGCCAACAAAGCGGCGGTTCGCTTTAAAGTGAAAATCGAGCGGTATATCGCGAGTGACCACCCCAACCCGCTCATCCAGCTCGGCTATCGTCAGCGAATGCTGGACGCCATCGAGGGTTGTGAGCCGGAGCGCTCGATCGTCCGCGTTTACTAGGCCGACAGCGCCGAAGAGCGCGGTGGCAGCCAACCACCACCGCAACATGCCGAAGCCGCTTCGCACGAGTCCTGTCACCAGTCAGAACGGTTGCGGATGTTCGTCAGAGGATAGCGCGAAATCTCCACCAGCAGCTCCGACAGCCCACTAACGACATGCTCGGTATAGAGACGACCAATCTCAACCGTGGCCTCGCTCGCATCACCGGAACAGCCTGCTGGATGCAGGTCCTGCGCCTGCCAGCCGACGTAGCTAGAGCCAATGATTCGCAAGCGCTCGTAATCAGCTTCGACATCGGCTAACAAACCGGAAAAATTCGCAGCGTGTTCCATATGAACGTGATCCGGATCCAGATATAGCATTATCGACGTCTCGACAGTTCCCGCATGTATCCCGAAGCGCCGTTCGTCGGCAGGCACTGGGCTATCCGGTGGAGGGCCG
Source organism: Pseudomonadota bacterium (assembly GCA_039198065.1). Classification (GTDB taxonomy): domain Bacteria; phylum Pseudomonadota; class Gammaproteobacteria; order Pseudomonadales; family Azotimanducaceae; genus CALHVX01. The sequence continues at coordinate 119,629 of JBCCTU010000005.1, read as the reverse complement.
AAGGTCCAGCCGCTGGTGCCGACACAGAGCATGCCGTGTTTGATGCGGAGTTCTCGGCAGCAGATTTCCATGATCTGTGGCTGGCCACCATGACCATTGAAAAACACGAGTTTCCTGATCCCCGAACGAGCGACACTGTCACCAATCTCCATCCACTTGTGCAGCAGCGTTTCGGCGCTGTGAGTGATAGTCCCCTCGTACTGCAGGTGCTCGGTGGACTTGCCGACCGTTGAGGTCGGCATGACCAACAACGGGATCTTGTCGCCTAGCTGTTTGGCGGCCCGCCAGCACATCTGTTCAGCAATGGTTGCATCGGTCGAGACCGGCAGATGCGGTCCGTGCTGCTCGATTGCCCCGAGGGGCATCAGGGCGACGGTACGCTCGGGATCCAGCGACGTGAACTCACTGGTCGTAAGGTTGTGCCAAAAGCGAACGTTTGCCATCTCGTTGAGCACCGGTCGAAAATGCGAAAAACCTAGCCCGAGGACTGACCGTGTTCGACTTTCTGGCGCCTGACGATGTGCGCGTCCCCTTTGGAAACTACCACCACGGGATGCGGGTGCCGCCCGGCGCAGCCTTGGTCTTCACCTCCGGACAGCTTGGTGTCAGCAAGGATGATGCCATTGACCCGACGGTACGCGGTCAGGCGCGCCAGTGCTTTGAAAACATTGGCGCCATATTGCGCGAAGCAGGTATGAGCTTCGCCGATCTGGTCCGTATCAATGCCTACGTGACGGCCCGGGAGCACTTCGCCGACTACATGGCAGTGCGCGATGAGTACGTTGGAGAACCAGCACCGGCATCCACTCTTATGATCGTCGTGGGATTCACTCGCCCTGAGTTTTTGGTGGAGGTCGAAGTCGTCGCAGCGAAAGTTGCCCCTGATTAGCGCGCCGCCAGCGCTATCTCGGTGCACACCCCTGCACCCTGCGGTGCGGCGGCCCCAGAGTACCCGTGGAGCCGTCCCGTGAGGGGTTCATCATTGGCACGCTCGTTGCTCAACTCGAAGACGAGAAAACCACGCGTCTGGCCGGGGGCGACACGCTGCCGGACGAGACGGACGATTGCCTCGGGGGAACCATGACAACAGCGGTGTCGCAGAGCAGCGGCCTGGCGCCTACGACGCCTGCAACTGGTGGGCGTGCGACGGACGCGCTGTTGCAGCTCGATGGCGTGTGCAAGTCCTTCGACGGGCAGACGCAGGTGTTGAACAACGTCGACCTGCAGATCGAGCGCGGAGACTTTATCGCCCTCATCGGGCCCAGCGGCTGCGGCAAATCCACGCTCCTCAAGCTCGTCGCTGGACTGATCGAACCAACCGCCGGGGCGTTGAACTTTGTTGAGGAACAGCCACCGGTCCGCGACCGGCTGGCCTACGTGTTCCAGGATGCAACCCTCCTGCCCTGGTTAAGCGTCATCGACAACGTCGCCATGCCCCTGAAAATCGCTGGCCTCGAACGCACCGCGCGGCTGAAGCGCGCACAAGAGTGCATTGATCTGGTGGGGCTCTCCCATGCCGCTGATCAGTATCCGCGGCAACTGTCCGGTGGCATGCGCATGCGGGTGTCGATCGCACGGGCGCTTACCGTCGAGCCAGCGCTGCTGCTCTTGGACGAACCCTTTGGCGCCCTAGACGAGATGACTCGCAATACCCTGAACGAAGAACTCTTGCGAATCCGCGAACAGTCCGGCTGGACCGCCCTGTTCGTAACCCATTCGGTCGTCGAGGCCGTTTTCCTCGCGTCGCGGGTGGTGGTGCTGGCGCCAACCCCCGGACGCATCGATGCCGTGCTCGATATTCCCCTTGCCTATCCGCGAACGCCGGCAACGCGTGAAAGCGAGGCGTTCGGTGGCCTGGTGCTCGAAGTCACCCGCGCGTTACACGGAGTGCATCATGGCTGAGTTGACTACCGACGGTGATGCGGCCACTGACAGCGCCGCGCCAACCGAGAAGCGCACAAAGACCCTCTCAGCCACAGCAAACCGGGTCGGCTTACTGTCATCGAAAACTCTCATGGCCGTTGGCTGGCCGCTGCTGTTCGGCGCCGCGCTGCTTGCGGTCTGGTACGCGGCCATCGCCGTTTTCGACATCCCCGAGTATCAGCTGCCGCCGCTGCACCGGATAATCGAAGCGGGTTTCGACGAACGGGCCGTGTTGTTCTCCGGTGCCGTGCAAACCACCATCGCCTGCCTCATCGGCTTCTTTACCTCAGTCATCGGGGGCATCGCCCTGTCGGTGCTCCTGGCGTCCAGTCAGTGGGCGTTCCGTGGCGTCTACCCCTACATCCTGCTCCTCAAGATGACGCCGATCATCGTGATCGCGCCGATCATCATCCTCTGGGCAGGCCAGGGGCTGACCAGCATCACCACTATTACGTTTTTGATCTGTTTCTTTCCCATCGTTGCGAACACGACCATGGGGTTGCGCTCTACCGACGCCAACCTGATGGATTTGTTTCAGGTCTACAAGGCCAGCAGCTGGCAGCAGATGCTTTGGCTGCGCGTCCCAGGTGCACTGCCCTACTTTATGACCGGCCTCAAAATCGCAGCGGCGCTGACACCGATTGGTGCGCTGTACGGGGATACCGTCGCCGGCATGGGATCCAGCAATGAAGCCGGTTTGGGATTCGTTGTCATGATCTTCAGCGCTCAGTTTAAGGTCCCAGCGCTGTTTGCCTCGGCCTTCGTCGCCTGCGCCATTGGCTTTCTGTTTGTTGGTCTGGTCAATCTGCTGGCGTGGTGGACGCTGCATCGCTGGCACGATTCCTATTTGTTGGATGATTGAATGATGCGCATACGACGACTGCTGCCCGCCCTCGTACTGGCGCTCCTGACAGGCTGCGGCGATTCCTCAGTCAACGACAGTTCTGATGCGTCGACCACGGCACTACCAAAGATCATTTTGCAAACCGACTGGTATGCGCAGCCGGAACACGGCGGCTTCTATCAGGCGCAGCTTTCAGGCTACTACGAAGAAGCCGGGTTGGATGTGGAAATCCGCCCGGGAGCCAATATTAACAACGTGCCGCAGATGGTCGCGACCAACCGCATTCAATTCGCTGTGGGCACGAGCGACAACCTCATCATGGCCATTTCCCGGGGAATTCCCTTACTGGCACTGTTTCCCTACTTCCAGCACGATCCGCAGTGCGTGATGTTTCACAAAGAAAGCGGTATCGAAACGCTAGCGGACCTTGACGGACGCACAGTGATGCTCAACCCGGGTGCCGCCTACGTTCAGTATTTGCAGAAGACCTTGGGCATCAAGCTGCAACTGGTACCGCTAGACTACTCGTTGACTCGGTTCTTGGCCGATCCCACCTTTGTCCAGCAGTGCTTTGTTACCAGCGAGCCCTTCTTTGTTGCGCAGCAAGGCGTTGAGGCCGGTGTACTGCCGCTGTCGAGTTCAGGCTTTGACCCTTATCGAATCGTCTACACCAACGCTGAGTTTGCAGCGCAGAACCCGGAGCTGGTGCAGGCATTTCTCGACGCGTCGGCGCGCGGATGGATGACCTATATCGAAGGCGACGGGAGTGCCGTGCACGAACGCCTCGCGGCCCTTAACCCGCAGCAGACGCCCGAGTTCATGACGTTTACCAAACAGGCGCTGACAGACAACAATCTGATCGAAGGAACGGCTGGCGAAGCGTTCGGCCGCTTTGATCGCGAGCGTTTAGTAACCCACATTGGCCACCTCGAAGCGCTGGATCTGCTTGACAGTACCGTTGAGGTCGATCGCGCCTTCGGCTTCGACTACCTGCCGGAGCGATTTAGACCCGAGTAAGCTCGGCAGTGTCCAATCGCAGTGCAGCACCCGAGCTGTGGCACCTGGCTGGTGGCCTCACGCTCGATGGCCCCCAAGACCTTCTGATCGAGGGGTCGAACATCGCGGCGGTTGGGCACAACCTTGTCGTACCGGCCGGCGCTCAGCGGTTGGATCTAACGGGCAAGCTGCTGTGGCCCGGCCTGGTTAACACGCATCACCATCTTGCACAGACCTTACTCAAGGGCGTTCCTGCAGCACTGTCCGCACCGCTGGCGGACTGGTTGCCTGCGGTCCCGTATACCGCCTGGCCGCTCATCGATGCCGATGCACTGTATGCCGCAGCCCGGCTCGGGCTCTATGAGCTGTTGCGTGCCGGCTGTACTACCTGCGCCGATCATCACTATCTCTACGCTGCAACGACCTCTGAAGAGATCGAAGCCGCGCTATGGCAGGCCGCCGATGACCTCGGGATGCGGCTGGTGCTCTGCCGCGGCGGTGCCGTGCAAAGCAAGAGCCACCCCGGGATGCGCCGCTCAATGCTGCAGCCAGAATCCCAAACGCAGTGGCTCGAGCGTCTCGAAGCGACGGTGCGCAAGCACCACGATCCGGCACCGGATGCACGCGAGCGAGTGGTGGTTGCGCCCACGTCGTTGGTTCACGGCGCGCCGCCCGCGCTCATGCGCGAACTTGGCGATTTCGCGCGCCGCCACAAACTGCGTCGCCACAGCCACCTCCTTGAAGTGGCCGCAGACAACGAGGCGGCGATGGCCCTGCACGGCTTCGACGCGCTTGACTACGCCGATGAAATCGGATGGTTAGAAGACGACGTGTGGTACGCACATCTGGTGCACCTGAAGCCAGAGGACCTACCGCGTCTCGCGCGTCGTGGTGTCGGTCTCGCTCACTGCCCGACATCTAATTGCCGTCTCGGCAGCGGGATTGCGCCGGCACCCGCGTTGGATGCAGCGGGGGCAAACGTTTCGCTGGGCGTGGACGGTGCCGCCTCGGCTGAACCGGCGACCCCGCTCAGCGAAATGTCGCTCGCGTGGCTGTTGCACCGTGCCATCGGCGGCTCTGCCGCGACCGACGCGCACCAAATCGCACACTGGGCTACCGCCGGTGGTGCACGGGTTTTGGGTCTGAACACCGGGCGTCTCGCTGCGGGGTGCGCGGCAGACCTCGCGATCTACGATCTCGAGCAACCTCGACTAGCTGGTCTCTGGGCCCCGGAACTTGCACCGGTGCTGTGCGGTGAGCCGCTGTCTGCGTGTGACGTCATGGTTCACGGTCGATGGGTGCTGCGCGACGGTGCGCTGCCAGGGACAGACACCAATGTCCTGCACCAGGACGCAGCGCGGGCGCGCAAACGGCTTCAGCAGCGCTGGGTTGACTAGTTCACCGCTCCCGCAGCCGTCGCTCAAAACCGTACGTTCGCGCCGAAGACAGCAACCGCAACCACACACCCTGACCACTTAACGAACGCTTTGCCGCTGAATTTCCGTTCGCTCTGGCACGTGGCTTGCTTAGTTCGAACTACAGCTCAGCTGTTACAGCACGCACTCGGTGCAGGCGGAAATTTCGTACCACTGCTTGTTTTCTACGAACGTAAGCCATCTGTTTCTGGGCCCCCGACCTTGTTCTTGTGAAAGAGCCGGTTGAGCGCCGCTGCGCCGAGACCCTGCTGCGTCATAACAATGAAAGGGGGATCAGTTCATGAGAAACGCAACACGCTTCGGGGCGTTGCTGTTCGCTGCGGTGTGGATGTCTACCGCGCACGGTGAAGAAGCCGAAGAAGAAATGTCAGCGCTGGAAGACTTCATTGTCTCCGAAACGGACTCAGCGCTCGAAGACACCCTGCTTCCCACGGAACGGGAGATCTCCGGCCTCTTCGGAGATACAACGAACGTCCTTGAGGTTCCTCGATCGGTGACGCTTGTGTCGCCGACCATGATGGATGAATTCAATATCGAGGATCTGTCTGACCTGAAGAAGGTTGCGGCGGGAACGCAGACCTACAACTTCTACGGCCTGGCGGGCACGCCAATCATCCGCGGTGCTCAAGGGGGCACCTTCCTTAACGGCATGTTGCGAGCGTACCAGCGCAACGAAATGCCGTTGAGCTTCGGCTCCCTGGAAGCCATCGACATCGTCAAGGGCCCGGCACCGGCCGATTTCGCACCGACCCAGATTGGTGGCTTCGTCAACCTGATTCCGAAAAGTCCCTACTACGATGAGAGTACTGGCTCTGTCACGCTCGACATTGATCAATGGGGCATGCAACGCGTCACCGCTGACGTCGGTGCACCATTCCTTCTACCGGGGAACACACCCGCCGCGTTTCGTGTCTCGCTGACCTCGCAGGACGGTGAAACCTATTGGGATGATGTAGACAACGACTACACGTCGATCTACGCGTCGCTGAAGTTCCAACCCAGTGACGGCATTTCCGTGTTCGTCGGCGGTGAGTACTTTGATTTCCAATCCAACGAGAATGCGGGCTGGAACCGACCCACACAGGAACTCATCGACAGCGATCGCTATGTAATCGGCGAGCCCGCCGCCATGGTCTCGCCCGAGTGGCGGGGCACCTTGGACCGCGGTGCCGTTGAGTTTCCCACCGCCACAGCAATCAACCCCCGGCTGTTCTCCCTCGCCATCCCAGGCGCTGTGGCTCGGGACCGAATCCCCGCAGCCAATCTCGCGGACATGCTGAACCTCAACGACGCCGCAGCGCGAGCCGAACTCTACGACAGCTCCGGCCTGATATTTGGCGCCGATCCGCTTCCGCCAGGTTTGATAGCGACCCTCGCCGCCAACGAGGCGACGCCGCAGGACGTGTACGTCTATACACCCGAGTACTTCGCCAACGGCGGTGAGGTGCTCACCGATAGCATCGATGGCAGTACGGTTTTGGCGGACACCAGCGATTTCGCTGACTCAGAAGATCTCGTGCTGTTTGCTGATGTGCTGTTCAGCGGCGACTCCAACCGGACCTACACACTGAAGTTTCTCTACGAGGACCTTGAAACAACCAAACGGTCCTCCTACGGCTACGCGATTGATACAGAACAAACGGTGGTTGCCGGTAAGTTCTTCATGACTGATCGCGTTGCCATTCCCAACACCACCACTACCGTAGGTGGCGGGTTACGCTACACCGACGCCTTGATACTGCAGGACTTCTTTGCAGAGCCCTTCGCTCGGAGAGACATCCTGAACCCAACCATCAGTCCGAACACGGTCCTGCTCGTGGGCAACCAGTCGCCGGTCGGCGGCCTTAATCTTTGGTCGCCCACCGCCGTCGGAGGCGCGAACGTGGAGTCCGAGCTCACGCAGTACTCGGTTTTTGCCACCTTCGAAACCCAGTGGACGGATCGCATATCAACCATTGCGTCGGCCCGGTTCGAATTTGCAGACTTCGACATCGGCCTACCGGGGGACGCAGAGCGTGCCATTGCCGCGGGCAACGCACCGCTATTGGAAGCACAAAGCAGCGACACCGACTACTTCAACTGGAGCGTTGGCCCAAACATCCGTCTCGCGGGTGAGGTGTATCTTTACGGCAGCTATCAAGAAGGTACGTCCTCGGACCCAACCCAGGGCGGCGCCATTTTTGGGGAAGGGAATTTCGCCGAGAACGAGATGTGGGAAGCGGGCCTGAAAGGCAGTTTCCTCGACGGCAAGCTGTACGGTGCCATCGCTGTCTACGAATGGGAACAGAGTCAGTTCAACGTGCGCGAAGGGTTCAGTGAGGCACTCGAAGCCGAAGGGTTTGAAATTGAACTGACCTGGCAGGTCATGGAGAACTTTACCGTCATCAGCTCGTACACGGACCTCGAGGTTCGGCGTATTGACGAGCTGGGCTTCCGCACCATACCCATGTCGGAACAGGATTGGGCGCTCTACGGAGGCGAGCTCACCAGCAACTTCTCTACTGGCAGCTTCGACGGCCGAACTCGAGACTTTGCTCGACCCACAAACAACCCGGATCTTGTATACCCCGGACAGCCGCAGAAGACCTTCAAGCTCTTCGGGCTGTACGATTTTCAGAACGGCTTCAGCGCAAACCTCTCGATGGAGTGGCAGGAAGAGTTCTGGCTCGACTTTGACCGCACCAAAGAGCTTCCGGACGCAACGATATTCAACGCGTCCGTTCGCTACCGGACTGATCGATGGGAAGCCGTGGTTGGCATCGACAACCTGACCGACGAAGAGTACTTCCTGGGTTCTGACCCGGTCTTTGCCGCCAATACGTTGGTAACTAAAGCCCCGGAACGTACGTTCGTCGCTGGCTTCAAGATTAACTTCTGATCAGCCAGTCCAGACGACACCTGCTTTCTAAAACAGCGGCCGCGCTGTTGGGGAGCGCAGCGTTTGGAGGCGCGGCGGCCGGATGCACAGCTTCGCTCCGCTCGAGTCCCAGCGCCACAGCGCTGGGCCGGAAGGCAACGCTCCCGTTACGCCTGCAGCTCGATTGGGTGTTCAATGCGCAGTTCGCTGGGGTGTTGCTCGCCCAGCACGCGGGTCTGTACCGCAGCCACGGACTCTCAGTCGAAATCCTACCCTGGCAGTCAGGTATGGCTGTCACGGATCGGGTCGCACAGGATCCCCTGACCGTTGGCTGCGCCGAGCAGAACCTGATCCTGGCGGCGCAGGCAGAAGGTAAGCCACTGATTGCGGTGGCTGCGATGTTTCAAAACTCGCCACTGGCCTTGATGGGGTTACCAACGAGCGGGTTGGAGCGCTTGACCGATCTAGCGGCAAAACCGGTTGGTGTGCACATCGACGGGGCTCAGGTGCTCGATCTGGTCATCGATAGCCATTTCAAAGAGCTCCCAAACCCGGCGGTCGAACGCATTAGTCGAAAAGACAAATTCGAGCGTCTGCTTGCTGGAGAGTTCGCCGCCGTGCAGTGCTACGGCGTTGACGAACCCATCGAGTTCTTCGCGCAGACGGGCGTTGAGCCCACCATACTATCGCTGAGCGACTACGGTCACGACGCCTACGCCCAGGTACTCTTCACGCACCGCTCGCTGTTCGAACAAGAGCCCAGTGCCGTGCAGAAACTTCTCAGCGTAGTTTTCGATGGGTGGCGTCTGGCGTCAGAGGATCCAACGGCGGCGGCACAGGTACTCGTTGATGAGTTCATTGATCCTGCAGGCCACTACCACGACGCCATGGCACAAGCTCGCTCCCTTGAGCGGGTGTTAGCGAAGGTCCGCGGTTCGCAAAGTGCGGTAGAGCTAGGCGCCATTGACCCGGAGCGTTGGCAACGAACGGCCGAGCAATTCGCGACGCACGGAATCATTCCAAATGCACCGGAGCTGACCGACTCGTTGGCTATCGACTTTTGGCCTCCGAAATCGACGACTGCGGCATCTATCGAATCGAAGTCGAGAGACAGCTGAGACAATGCAACGCAGTACTGTCTTTTTCGTCTCCGCGTTTCTCCTGTGCAGCGTTAGCTCAGCGATGGGCAACGCCGTAGTCGTAACGCAGGAGACGCTCAAACTGACCGTCGAGCGCGTTGTTTCCCCAGCGCGGCCAGGCGAGCTTGCAGAACTCTTGGTAGAAGCCAAATACCGCAGCGGAATGCGGCAGAAGGACTACCCGGACTTTATCGCGCTTGAGCAAGACCTACGCAGCTGGCTTGGATCCACTTCTCCGGATCACGCTGACGATCCAGCACCTACGCCGAGCCCTTGGCCCCAGCTATTGAGCGACTTAGCCAGACGGGCACTCGAAGACTACAAGGCGTTCAAACAGCTTTCACTTACGGTCATCCCTCAACCATCGGCCGCACACCTGTGGCAGAACAGATTCTCGGTGATCGCCCAACGAAACGGTGGTCCCTCTAAACTCGTCATGCACGTGCCGCTCTTACGACAGGGTCTCGAATACCAGGGGCCGAACGTGATTGATCTGACGACCGTGGCCCACTTCGACGAAGGCACGGCACCTGACGCCGTACCCGGCGCGGACGCTCTGCGCGAACAAGTCATCGAGTTGTTAACGTCCTATCCGACGAAAACGGACTACTGGGAAACGCTCATCAAAGCCATCGGCACGACACTGCTGGAACAGCACAAAGCGCTTAGCGAGCTAGAGCTGCTCCTAACCGTGTACCCGACTGCAACGCTCACAATGCCGCACAACGTCTACGCGCACCTCGAACGCGAGGGCGGGCCAGCGTTGGACTCGTCTGCAAACAATGAACGATCAACACATACGCAACGATCAGCCCGCGCACCAGAGATCATTTCGCTCGATGACCAGCCCTGGTACGAAGCCGAAGATCGCGCTGTGGCTAGAGAGCTCATCAGCCCTCGGAATTCAAGCACCGAAACGCTCAGCATTGCAGAAATCGTTGTCCCACCGGGCGTCACGGTGCGGCCACACCAACACCATATGGAAGAGATCTATCACGTGTTGGATGGGCAGGGGGTCGTCATGGTTGAAGACCAGAGTCAGACGATTAAGCGAGGTGATACCGTACTCATCCCCGCTAACTCCTGGCACAACATCGTGAACGAGGGCGATGTTGATCTTCGGCTGCACGTGACCTGCGTGCCAGCCTGGGCACCTGAACACCTGGTGTTCGAACGTGGTGTGCCTCTTCCCTAAGGCCTGGGCATCAAACACAGAATTTAGCGGTGCTTAGCTCATCGGCACGTTCGACTCTGATGCATGTACACCTCCCGAACCTGGACCTGCCGCAATGCCTTCGTTTGCGTGGGTCAACGGAGCAAGCGCCGCAAGCGTCGCTAGGGCCTGCTCGCGGTCATCAATGACTTCCGCATTCACGACCAACCGTTGCGCGCCAGTTCTCGCCGCATAATCAAGGAGCGCCGTTCGCACTGTTTCGGCATCACCCATGACGGCGCGCGCGGCCGCAGCGGCGGCGCGGTCTCGCCGCGACAACGGGGGACCCGCCGCATCTACGTGACGCTTTGGAAGATCCGGAAGATGCGGCCAGTCGCCGTCTTCGAAGGCACAGGTCAGCGCGTCTGTAAGCCGTTCCCGATCCGAATCGACGTCGTCACTGACAACGACTGTGAGCATGTGAACGTGCGCCACGCGGGCAGACGGGTCGTGCAGATGCGCCGCGTACCGAGTCTCGAGTGCCGCACGCGCGTCTTCCGGGGCGGCGAAGTGGTGAAGCAAGGGGATGCCCGACTGTGCGGCGTAACACAACGCACTATCGCTGCTGGTAGCGAAATAGAGCGGTGGTCCTCCGTCAGAGTGGGGTGGAGGGCGCAGCCGGCTGACGCCGGTCTGGTGGTCAGCTTCCGCAAGATCAGCACCGGAAAACGCTTCGGCCAGTCGTTCGGCACAGAACACGGGCTCTGACGACCACCGCTCCGGCTCGGCATCGAGTACTTCGTAGTCTTTTAGATAGCCGCCGCGCCCTAAACCGAGCATCAGTCGCCCGCCGGACCATTGATCAAGGAGGGCCGCTCGCTCGGCCAGCTCTATGGGATTCTGCAACGGCGCAAGGGTAACGGCCGTGCCAACGTGCAGCGTAGGGAAGCGACCAAGCAGGAATGCGCTACTGGTCAAAGCACTGGGGTTAATTCCAAACGGAATGAAATGGTGCTCCGTGAGCCACAGCTCGCGGTAGCCGAGTTCAGCCGCGAGCCGTGCCTGTTCAAGCGAGAATGCAAACACTACCTCGGCCGTATCACCCAGCATCTCGCCGAAGTTCAACAGCACTCCGAGTCGCATGGGGAAGCCCCGTTGTTTGTTCTAAATGCAATATATTCTCATTTGCATCTACGGTCTACCCAATCTTTTAGCCAGTTGATGGATCCATACCGCTCCAGACCCGAAGTGCGACCTCGCGAGCGGCGTTGTGACCTTCCACTCTCCCAGTGATCAGTCCATCTGCCCGATCATCCTGTTCGCCGTTGGATTGGCAGGATCGAGAAACAGGTAGAAGACACCCCCACCGCCCCACATCATGTCGCCTTCCGGATACACCTGCAGGAAGAACGGCAACTGCTGATCATCCGGCCCTTGCAGCCAGACGGGATAGCCGCCGAGTCGCGTGTCCACAGAGTTTACGATCGTGTCGGGAAAGCGTTCAGAAAACTCGGCTAGAACCCGGTCGCTGACACGGTACCAATCCCGCCGACTGTCGCGCTCGAGCAGCGCGCTCCGCGATCGCATCAGCTCCACGTCTGCCGTCACCATCGACTCAGGCTGTAGCGGAATCTCAGGCCAGCTCAGCGCGCTCCAGATCTGGTCGTCGTTAACCGTGAAGTCCTTTTCTAGTGCAGCGAGCTCCGCACCGGTCCATTGCACCTCGCGAGCCGGTTCATCGTCGACCCGGGTGATCCAGAGGGCGTAGGAAGACTCATCTTCCACTGCACCAAAGGTGTCGTAGTCGACAAACAGCCGCAGCCGACGGATGTCTCCAAGGAAAGAAGCCGTAGCTTCGGTGCGCTCCAGCTCGAACACAAAGCTCATAGGACGGCCCGTCCGGAGGTTTCTGGGCCAGACTTCGCCAACGAAACGTGTCGGCAACCCGCCGAAGCGAACGTCGACTTCTGGGTTACTGCGTTCGCCACGCACAGGCGACAGCCGAAGCGCAGGCCGCCGACCCGCCTGCATGGCATCAGCACCCTGGTTTGCGAGGCGCTCGAGCTCGGCCAACGTGAGCTTGCGTTGGAGTCGTTTACCTTCGCCGCGGAGCAGTGCCCAAAACGTGCGCCAACGGATTAGCTCGTGACGTCGTTGCCGGCCGGTCGGTTCCCAACCCATCTCGCTCACACGCCGCGCAAGATCCGGCATATGCAGCGCCCCCCAGGGAATGACAATCTGCTGAAACGCATCCTGAGCAGACGCCAGCACCCTGATGAGATGCTCGTTCCGTTGAAAGAGAAGACTCGCATAGACCTCCTGGGTCAGGGGCGCCGTGGCATCATCAACGAGCAGCTGAAGAAGATCCGCCTTACCCTGCCGAACCGCCTCCAGCACCCTGGAGCTTTCTATCGCCCAACGTCGAGTCGCGTCAGAGAGGTCAGCAAGATCCACGTCCGCATTCAGCACGTTCACCCACTCGGTCCGCTCGGCGACACTGGAGATAGGGTGTGCACCCCGCACTTCCGTCATCGACGGCTGCATCGACAACGGAGCGTAGCGCTGCAAGCGCCGCCGCCCACGTGTCTCGAGGCCCAGCAATCGTGATCGGTCACGGACCCCTTCTTCGAGGATCAGTGTCCGCGGTTGTTCAAAGCTCTCGAGCATAGCTTCGTAAAACACCGGTTCACCCACGTGCATGGTGGCTACCAAGCGAAGCAAGCGGCCGTCGGAATCCGAAAACTCAACGTCGCGCACGTAAATTCCCTGCCAGCTGAACCCGAGATAACCCGCGGACAGTTGGCCAACCTGCGTAATAAGATAAAACGGCAGATACACAAAGAAGAGCAGGACCAGCGCTAAGAATCGGCCGACTAACCGGCCGCCCCAGGGCAATACGCCGTCCGTTAGCGTGATAAGGCAAGCGCCGTTGAGTATCCAGTCACCACAGCGTCCACGAATCCGCAGGATCGTTGCCACGGCAATAAGCAGTTGGGTGACTCCGAGTAACAGAGCGTAGGCTGGATCAGCCGAACCATCGAAGAACAAGCCGATGGGCTGGGCTCCGAAGTTCAACCAGAACGTACCGACTGCTAGCCAGAATAGGTGCCAGCGCTTGAGCAGATGGCCGAACATCACGAGCAGCACGAGCCATAGACCAGCGAGCACCATGACCACCCGCGCGAGCCGATTTCGAATGAACGTCAGCGTGCGCTCGGGATCGCCACTCCAAAGCGTATCGACCACGGTAACGACCGCGTCGAGCAAGAACAGCCACACCAGTGCGTTCGCGCAGATTACAATGACAGCGCGCATACGCTAGCGCGAACCGAGCGTTTCGCTTGAGCGGTCCGCTGAGAGCCAATCGCACGAGCCGCGATTCACAACCCCAGTTGCCCGTGTGCACTCAAAGCTAGCGCGTTCAATCAATGACACAGGATCAATTCCATTGAAGGTTCGGACGCTGGACCCCTTCGCTCACGAAATCACTGAGCTGTCGATCGCTTCACTCGATAACGACAACCTAGCGGAGCTCAGGCGTCTTGCGACGCACGACGGTGTTGTTGTTCTGCGCGACCAGGTGGTGTCGGACGATCAGTTCGTCCAGTTCCTCGAACAGCTCGCTCCGCTGACGTTTACCGTCGGCGAGCAGCCCGTCGCCGCCCAGCCCAAGCTCAACGTTGTCACTAACGTCGGGCGCGCCCGCCCACCGCGCAGTGTGTTTCATACCGATACGAGCTACGTCAGTTGTCCCCCATCCTTTACCGCCCTGCGAGCCGTGGTCACCCCGTCTCAGGGCGGAGAAACGCTCTTCAGCAATCAGTACCGAGCCTATGATGCGTTACCGGCCCAACTCCGGGAACAACTGGCAACGGCGCGCGTACGCCATGAAGTCACCGGGCTCACCCTGAACAATAGCGCTGAGACCGGCCACTGGCATCCGCTGCTTCGCCGGCATCCAGAGACCGGACAAACTGCGCTGTACCTGTCGACCCCGGAGCGCTGTGTCGCTGTCGACGGTATCGACGTATCGGATCCCGCGCAGCTTCTGCAGGATCTCTATGAACACTCCACGCGGGCCGAATCCTTACTGGTTCACCGCTGGCAACCGGGAGACGTCATTCTGTGGGACAACCGGTGCACCATGCATCGCGCTGATCACTCGGCCGTTTTGGGAGACCGCGTGCTGCACCGAGGGATGTGCGCGGGGGAAGCGCCGCTGGCGGCGCACTAACGCCGTTCAGGGGTTGAGCAAATCATCCAGACGAAGGGCCTCCAGCGAGTCATAGACCTGATCGGCCGCTGAGAAGTCCTGGGTCGACGTGAACTGCCCCGGTGTCGCCAGCGTAAAGAGCTGCGCCGCCTTCGCCGCCTGTACCGACGGTTGACTGTCTTCGATCGCCACTACCCCTGATGCCGCAATCGAAAGGCGCTGCAGTGCAGCTTCGTAGACCTCCGGAGACGGCTTGCCCTGCGCACAGTCCTCGGTTGTCAGCACCGCTGCGAACTTATCCAACGGAAGTGAACCGCCGGCGCCGGTCGCGATGGCGTCGATGTTCGGGCGGTAGGTAGACGTCACGAGCGCGATCGGCACCTCAGCGTCCAGCGCTTCACCGATCAAGCGTTCAACACCGGGGCGCAAGGAGATACCCTGCGCCACTTCAGCGCAGGCGATCTCGGTCTTGCGAGCGTGAATGGTATCTATCTGAGCTTGCGTCAACGATCCGCCTTCGGCCTCACTGAGCCGGGTCAGACGCTTCTTGCCCCCGGATTTGGTGAGCAGGTCTCGATAGGTGTCTGGCTCCCAGTGCCAGTCGACGCCGGCCTCCGCGAGCGCCTGATTGTATGCGCGCCGCTGAATGTCTGACGTCTCTGCCAATACGCCAATGGAGCCGAAGAGTACCGCGGTAGGAGTCATGCCCGCTTCCTGTATCTGATGTTGCTCGACCTGCCCCCAGCCCGTAGCGGGTGCCAGCCTTTCCTGTGCCTACATGCCAACGCCGAAGCGCACACCGTAAACACCGGGATCGTTAAAGTTCTGAACAATCGCGTTCTGCCCGAACCGAACGGTGCGGTTGAGGACTTCTTCATCCGTCAGGTTTCGGCCAAACACCTCCAGGAACCAGGCTCGGTCCGGGGCGTGATAAACAACCCTCAGGTCCACGGTCGCATAGGCGTCCTGCTCGGCAAACCCATAGCCAATGTCGTTGGTTTTATAGGAATCCGACAGATACAGGTTGAGCCCCGGTGTCAGGGTGCCGCCGTTTGGCAGCAGAAACTCGTGCGTGGCGTTTACACCCAGCGTGTAGTCCGGCGTGAGCGGTAAGGCATCCCCATCAAGGTCAATGACCTCCCCGGACACGGGCTCAGACACCAGGTACGTCCCGAACTCGCTGTCGGTTAGCGTTGCAATGGCGGTCAGCGTCGTTCGGGCCGTGGGCAACCAGGTCAACTCCGCTTCGAGCCCCCGAACCGTCGCTTCGCCTGCGTTGGTCGACACCGTCACGACCGTCGTGCCCGTATCAACGAACTCCTGCGCCAGGAGGTCATCGAACGCGTTCTGATACAGCGCGAGATTCAGGCGAACACTGTTTCCCGCGAGGCTGCTCTTCAATCCGACCTCGTAGGCCAACACTTCCTGTGGCTCAAAGGCAGCGCTTCCGGTCAGCGGGCTTGGCGTGTTGTTGAAGCCCCCGGACTGAAATCCGTCGGAAACCACGCCGTAAAGCAGATGGTTATCGCCCAGATCGAAATCAATGCCCAAGCGGCCCGTTACCCGATCGAAGCTCTCCGCCTCTTGCGTTGACGGCGCCGAGTCAAACCGGAGCGGCTCGACGTAGCTGAAGTTAACGAAGCGGGTGAAATCTTTCTCGTCTTCCGTCCACCGCACACCGCCGGTGAGCCGCAACCGTTCGGTAAGGGAAAACGTGCCCTGGCCGAAAAACGCCAGTGACTCCGTATCCACATCTGCCCGCGAGTTGAAATCGCTGTTCGGCGCCGGCTGCGTCGGATCGGGGAGGTTGGTCACGGAATCCGTCGCAAACAGGCGATCAAAGAAGAAGATGCCTTGTGTTTCGTCGTCCAGGTAATAGGCGCCCGCCACCCACTCAAGCGGCCCCTCGTGCTGCGAGGTGAACAGCACTTCGAGGGACCGCGTCTCGGCACGATCGAGCTGCCCGGAAAACGCGCTCGCCGCCGTGGAGAGATCAGAATCCGCAGTTCGGGTCGATTCAAAATCCGCGTAGGCCGCCAGCACCCGGGCGGATGCGAAGCCGAGGTCAAGATTCAGATCGAGATCCAGCGTTTCCTGCGTCGTGTCGAGCTCAGCCCTGAAGTCACGCTGGATACGGTAGGGATTGGCATCTGCGGCACCAAAGCCACCACCAACCCGAGGATTGGTCCGGTCGATGGGCGAACGGATCACCGCCTCGGCGCTGTCTGTCTCCAGCGGCGTCCCAAGGAGGAAGTATCCGAAATCGCTGTTACCGCGCCCCCCTTGCGTCCAATAGCTGGCCCGTACACTGAGGTCAAGGCGGTCATTCGGCTCCCAGCGTACGGTTCCACGCAGATAGTTCTCCTCGCGATCCCGCAATCCCTTGTCGCTGTCAAAACTGTTCTCGACATAGGGATCGTGCTGATCCAGTGATCCGGCCACGCGCAGCGCCACTGTCTCGGTCAATGGGGTGTTGAAAAACCCTTCCAGGCGACGGCGGTCGTAGTCTCCGAGCGTTACGATCATGCCGAAGTCCTGCTCCTGCTCCGGTTGCCTCGAAAGGACGTTGATCGCGCCGCCAAAGGTGTTGCGTCCAAAGAGCGTTCCCTGCGGTCCGCGCAGGACCTCAACCCGCTCAACATCGACGAAAGCGGCTAGCGCTTGCGACGTTCGACTGCGGTACACGCCATCCTGAAAGAATCCGATGACCGGATCCTGCTGAACCGCCACACTCTCGGTGCGAGCGCCTCGAATCGCTGGCCGCGCGTCGTTACCACTCTGACCAAACTGCAGCCCCGGTGTAAGCTGTTCCAGACGCGTGAGATCAACAACGCCGTTGTCCTGCAGGTTCTCACCCGTGACTGCGGTCAGCGCGAGCGGCGCGTCCTGCAGGCTCTGCTCGCGCCGTTGAGCAACAACAACGACCTCTTCAATCACCCCCTGTGCAGCTAGACCGACCGGGCTCGCCGGAATCAGCAGGCTGATCAGTGTGCATTGGATAAGGGTTTTCAACGGATTCATTCACAGACTCTCGACATCGGTCGCAGAGATCGCGCCGAATAAGCACGCCCCTGCTCAGTTCAAACGAAACGCGCAACGCTAGCCGCGCGACCGTGAAAACGACGACGAAAAAAAAACTCGTAGTTCAGCCTTCTAACCAGTTGTCGAAAAGAAAGAGTGCGCCAACACTCGCGACGAGAAAGACCAGCAGCAACCAGGACACTCGATCAACGCTTCCCGGTAAACGCTTTCGACTCTCATCATGATTTTCACGCTGAAGTTGCAGCTGCTGTTGGCCTCGGATGGTGTAGCGATGCCACTCCGATTGCGCGCCATCTAAGGCCCTGCTTGCGACGAGTGCGACGAGAACGTTAACGGAAGCACCAACGGCGCAGTACCAGGGCCAGGCGATGTCCGTATTGAGCGCGACGGCCCAGATCACGACAAAGCCCGCCGCAACCCCCACGAGCACTCCTTTCTCCGTCGCATGCTTGGAGAAGAAACCCAGTGCAAACATGCTGAGCTTCGCGCCAACGAAGTAGGAGCCGACCTTAGAGAGCGTTTGCAGAACCGACCCTTCGCTCTGCGCGAATTGCAGCGCGGGGTAAACGATGACGACAGCCCACAGCACGGTGAAGTGCCGCGAGACCCTGAGCAACTGGTCAGACGTCGCCTTTGGTCGGAAAAAGCGCTGGTAGAAGTCAACGGCACTCGCCGTTGCCATCGAGTTGAGCGACGAGTCGAGGCTTGACATAGACGCAGCAACTACCGCCGCCGCAATGAGACCGAGGAGCCCAGGAATCGCCAGGCTGTTGGCGAACTCAAGGATGATCGTGTTCCCGTTCTCAAACGTTCGCCCGTCGTAGTAGGCGAAAAACAGCGGGCCCATGACGATGAAGAGAAAATAGATGAAGAAGGCTGCGAAGCCCATCATGAGATAAGCCTTCTTAGCCTCCTCAAGCGAGCGGGCAGCCAACGTTCGCTGCACCATCATCTGATTGGCGCCGTACACGGTGGTATGAAACAGCGTCATCGCCAGCAGACCGCTCCAAACCGTTGCCTCACGCTCAAGACTGACGCTCAGATCGAGCGCTTGCATCCTCCCCTCGGCGTTCAAGGATCGCAGTACCTCAACCACGGGCCCCGGTAACGCACCGAGCAGTTGAACGAAAATAACGACCGCGCCAACCAACAGCACGATGGCCTGTATCACGTCGGTCCAAATGACAGCGGCGATGCCGCTAAGCAGCGTGTAACCCAACGCCAGCACAGTAACCAAAATGATGGCCACTTGGACGTCTATACCAGTAATGAACTCAATGACCAGCGCCGTCGCGTACAGAACCGCCGCTGTCGTTAGCGTCTGAGTGATCAAAAAGATTGAGGACATCACCGTTCGCGACGCACTGCCAAACCGCTCTTCCAGGTAGGCGTAGATCGACGGTACGCCGCTGTTATAGAAAAACGGAAGAAAGAAGGTCACCACGATAAAGATCACGAGCGGGTAATTCAGGTGGATCGCAATAACCCTGAACCCTTCGCGATACGACCAGGCCGGCCCGCCAAGAAAAGAAAGCGCACTCACGTAGGTGGCAACGACCGAGATGCCTATGGCCCACCAGGGAATCGTTCGCCCCGCCAGAAAGAAATCATCCGCGGTATGCACCCGACGGCTGAGTAACACGCCTAAACCGAGGGTCGCCGCGACGTAGGCAACCAACACCGTCCAGTTAAGAACGCCGAATCCGCTCACGCCGAAAAGCCCCAAAGGCTTCGCTCGAGCAAGGCTAAGAGACCTAGCCAGATCAGCAGGAACGCTACCAACCCCCACTCGCTTCCTCTGAGCCCGGTGACTCGGGTCGTTCGCCCCAGAGAATGGTAAAGAAAGCCAGACTGCTCAGCGGTTAAAGACACCGGGCCCGAGGCCAGGCGCGATGCAAAAGCGCCCGCGAACGTCCCCAAAAACCCGACGGCGCAGAACCAGGGCCAGCTGACCTCCGTAAGGGTTGCAACAGAGAACACACCCACAAAGCCTGTCGCGACGCCGAAGAGCACGTGCGCCTGCCCAATGCTCACGGCAAAGAAACCAAGGCAGAACAGCGCAAGTTCTGCCCCGGCGAAGTAACCTCCGATCTCGACGACGCGCTCGAGAATTGATCCCTTTCCTCGGGAGAACAGGTACGCGGGAAGCAGGAGCACGGCGAGCCAAAACGCACTCAATAACCGCAGGGAACGAAGGCTCTGGACCGGCGACAGCTCGAACCGTTTCTTGAGAAAGCCATGAAAGGTGACTGTCGACAAAGAGTTGAGCGAGGAGTCCAGACTCGACATCGACGCTGCGAAGAGTGCCGCGATCAAAATACCGGCTAGCCCCGGCACCGCTAAATCCGAAATGTACTGCAAGATGATCGTATTGCTGTTGTCGAAGCTTCGGCCTTCGTACGTCAGGTAGAGGCAAGCGCCGATCCCCAGCATCGCAGCAAGCATCGGCACCACCGAGTAACCAAGAATCAACAGCGATCGCTGGGCATCAACCACGTTTCGGGCCGCCAGCGTTCGCTGAATGACAAACTGGCTTGCGCCCTGCGCCTGCACCCGATACAGCGTCATGGCAAGCAGACCGGCCCATATCGTGTACTTGTCTTTCAGATCGAACTCGAAGAACAGGATACGGTTGCGGTCCGCACGTACTTGAGCTGAATCCGCAGCATCCGCCAGAACGTCCATCGTCACGAAATCTCTAATCGCGAAGAAGAGGACGAGCAGCAGGCCGATGGCGAGCACGACGGACTGAACCACGTCAGTCCAGAGCACTGAATTCATGCCGCCACCGGCGGAGTAGAGCAACGTTAATAGGCCAACACCAAGCAGCGCGGTCACAAACGGCAGGTTCAGCACCTCTCCGAGCACCAGTGCTGAGGTGTACAGAATACCGGCGGACGACAACGCCTGAGTTAGCAGGTACAGCCCGGAACTCAGAGCGCTCGTGGCCGTTCCGAAGCGACCCCGGTGGTACTCGTACACGGAGGCAACTCGCAGCTCGTAGAACATAGGCACAAACACCCGAGCGACAATCAGGGCGACCAGTGGAAAGTTGGCCTGCAGCATGAGCGTTCGCAGGCCGTCGTCGTAGGCCCATCCCGGAGCGCCGAGAAACGACAGTGCACTCACGTAGGTTGCGAACACGGATAGCCCCACGACCCACCAGGGGGCTTGCCGGCTGCCAAGGCAATACCCATCGGCATCGCGTACGTTTCTACCGGCGACGACACCGCCTGCAAGAACAGCGATCAGGGTGACAACGACGATGATTAGGTCGAGACTCGTGAGCTCCATACGCGACGTTCTATCAAAACGCGAGCAAATCCCCGTCACGGAGGCGAGCGCCCCGATGCGGCGATGGCTAATTAACCTGGAGACAACCCATGGCCTCTGCGTATACGAGACGCCTCAAGAGCCGCGCAGTACTGAGCGCCGTGTTCATAGCGCTTTTCAGCTCGAACATCTGGGCTGCAGACGCCACACCCGCCTTCGACCCCTTGGAAGCAACAATACTCGACATGCAGCTGGCCATGGGCACCGGGCGCACCAGCGCCGTCGCGCTGCTCGAGTTCTACATCGAACGAATCGAGCGCCTCGATGCGGCAGGACCCACGCTCAACAGCGTTGCAACGCTGAGCGCGTCGGCACGAGCGGTGGCGGCATCCCTCGATCGCGAGCGCGCCGAGCGCGGCCCCCGGGGACCGCTGCACGGCATTCCAATACTGGTGAAAGACAACTTCGAAACCGCTGATATGCCGACGGAGGCCGGCTCGCTCGTGCTCGAAGGCTTCGCCCCGGCACAAGATGCCGAACTGGTTCGACGGCTGCGCAAGGCCGGCGCCGTGATCTTCGGCAAGACCAACATGCATGAGTTTGCTTACGGCATCGAAACGATCGGCTCCGCCTTCGGCACTACGCGCAATCCCTACGATCCGTCGCGCAACCCCGGCGGCTCAAGCGGGGGTACCGGGGCCGCCGTTGCTGCCAACTTCGCCGCCGTCGGCATGGGCAGCGATACCTGCGGGTCGATCCGCGATCCGGCCGCCCACAACTCGCTCGTCGGGCTGCGGCAGACTCAGGGGGCATCGAGTCGCGACGGCATTGTTCCGCTGTCGTCGACTCAGGACATCGGCGGACCCCTTGCCCGCAGCGTCACCGACCTCGCGCTCATTCTCGACGCCACCGCGGGCTACCACGCCGCCGACCCCCAGACAGCGGCCAGCATCGGGCGCTTCAAAAACAGCTTCCTCGCGTCGCTTCAGCCGGACGCCCTGCGAGGTGCACGCATTGGCGTCGTTCGCGACCTCGTGCGCATTGATGCCGCCGACGACGCGGTCGCCAAGGTGTTCGATGCAGCCCTGGCGGAGCTACGCGCCCTGGGTGCAGACGTCATCGATGTTTCCGTAGCCGACCTGCTCGCGATGACGCTGGCCGTCGACGACGGTTTTTACGTGCTGGCCCACGATTTCGGTCGGGACATCAACGCCTACCTTGCCAGCCGCCCCAGTGCCCCGGTACGTGACCTCAACGCAATCCTTGCAACGGGCAAGCTAGCCGCTCCGGTTCAGCCGTTAGTGCAACGATCCGCCGCGATCCAGAGTGACCCGCAAGAACGCTACCTCGGTGAACGGGCGAAACGCGAACGGCTCAGCAGTGGGCTGCTGGCGGTCATGGCTGAAGCCAAGGTCGACTACCTGACCTACCCCACGCTACGCCGCGAGGCGGCGCCGCTCGGCGAAGTGCAACCGGGCGACAACAGAGGTGGCTCCGCTTTCTTGGACCACTTTTTCCAAGAATTAAGTGATGGACCTGCAGATTGAGCGTTGTCCACGGAGCGCCCCCGGCCCCACATAGGCCGGGGAAGCGCGCGGTGGTCAACGCGTTCCTCATGCTGCGTGCTGCAGCGGTTGATTGAAGTACGCCTCGTCTGGTGTTCGATCCTGCAGTGCACTGTGGTGACGCCCTTCGTTGTAAAACGCCAGGTATCGACCTAAAGAGACTCTCGCGTCTGTGACGCTCGGGTACGCTCTGAGGTAAACCTCCTCGTATTTCAGCGTCCGCCAGAACCGCTCCACAAAGACGTTGTCACGCCATGCGCCGCGACCGTCCATGCTCAGTCTGGCGCCAGATTCCAGCACCATGGTAGCGAACTCCTGGCTCGTGAACTGGCTACCTTGATCCGTATTAATGATCTCCGGCGTACCGTATCGATCGAGGGCTTCGCTGAGCGCCTCAACACAGAAGTCTGCCGTCATCGTATTCGACAGCCGCCAGGACAAGATGCGCCGTGATGCCCAGTCCATGACAGCCACGAAGTAAACAAAGCCGCGCTTCATGGGCAAGTACGTTATATCGAGCGCCCAGACTTGGTTCGGCCGGTCGATGGTCAAGCCACGAAGCCGGTAGGGATACACCCGGTGCCCCGGGGCCGGCTTCGTCGTTCGCGGCCGACGATAAAGTGCCTCGATGCCCATCCGCTTCATGAGCGTGCTGACATGCCGACGGCCAACCTTGTGGCCAAGGCCTTTCAGCTGTCGTCTTAACTGGCGACTCCCCATGAAGGGATACTCGAGATGCAGCCGGTCGATGAGCGGCATGAGCGTCTCGTCTCGTGCGCTCAGCGGCACCGGTTGGTAGTACACGCTGGATCGCGAAAGGCCCAGTACCTTAGCTTGACTCCTGATCGAGAGCTTACTGTCTGGATCGATCATCGCTTTCCGCTCGGCCCGTCCAGCTTGCCGAGCGCGTGCTCTAAAAAATCGTTCTCCATCGTCAGCTGGCCGATCTTGGCCTGCAGCTGTTCGACGGAGGGACCTGCCTGAGCCGCTTGCTTTTCCGCCTTCGTCAGGAAGATCGACTCAGATTGCGCTTGCAGTTGCTTCTTCGAGTCCGTGATCTGATTCGGATGTACGTCGAACTGCTCGGCAAGCTCCGCCAGTGTTTTCTCGCCCTTCAAAGCCGCCATCGCGACCTTTGCCTTGAATTTAGCGCTGTGATTGCGCCTTGGTCTTCTCATCTCTGCTCGTCGGGGCTCAGCCCCATTGTTGAGCAGATCCTTCACCTATGCACCTGTCCGAATTTCCGGAGCCTCCTCTCACGTCACCAGACGGCGCGCATGAGCGACTGAGGTGCTTTCTCTCCGACCCAGCACTACACAGTAATGTATCGTATATACAGCATCGCTTGTCGTGGAGGGTGCTAGGGGGAGGGGGGATGCGACGGGGGACGGCCTGCGTTAGGTCCAGGAACCGTCGTCCGGCGGAAGGAATCTAGCCACGATTGACGTTGCGACAGCGAGCACTGTTGCCGTGATCAGATAGGGGACGCCCACGAACCACCACAACAGGTCCACCATGTCGGTACCGTCCGAGTCCCCGACGAAAACAAATGACGGGATCGCGGAGATGACGGGGATTAGTTTGATGTAGCCCCACCCCGGATAGAACGCCAGCGTCGGCGCCAGGAGGAGACCACCAAGTGCGCCAACCACTAACGGCTGCCTCCGCTGCCACCACCAGAGTCCAGAGAAGAGGCCGACTGCTGTTAGCCAGATCGCGAGTTGCATGGCGCGGCTTACCTTTAAGTTGAAGTCCCAGGCGCTTTCACAGCCTCGCTAGATTACAGAAGAAATGGTGCACTAACGCAGAAATAGTACGGTGGTTGCACATTCAACTGTTAGAACTGCGCAGTAACGCCGAGCTGCACCGTGCGTCCTATTAAACTCGTGGGCCGTTGGCCTATGCCGTTCAACCCAGCCCTGTAAGGTTCCTCATCGAAAAGATTATTCACACGGACACTTACTTGAAAATTATTATCGACTTGGTATGCGCCACCAATGTAATGGACGAACGCATCGCCTAGATCTGGATCGTCTAGCAACAGCGGATTTGCGTCTAAATCTTCGATATCAAACCCTTGGACCTGATTAGACTGATAATTGAATCCGTAGTCGGCGCTCAATGCTCCTCTGACCCAACGTAGTGAGAAGTTGACGAAGTGCTCTGGAAAACCAAACTCGCCGATAAACCTATTGTTGCTATCCGGAAACCCAGCAAAGCGCTGGTCCTCTCTTTCTATAAAGTATGTCCCCGCCAGTTGCGCAGCGAAGTTTCCTAGATTCATGCCACTGATCTGATCGAGAGTGAATCGATAAGCAATCTGATAGTCGATCCCTCTCGCTGTGCTTTCCGAGAGATTTAGAGTTGTGTCTAGGATCCGCGTCGAAAACGCGGTCGCTGGGTCCCTCGTTATCGCATCGCAAAATGGATTGTTTAGGGACGCGGCGTCAACGCACCTTCGCAGGATCTCCTCATCACCCACGCCAGACGTGACAGCATCTTCAATCTGTATCTCGTAGTAGTCTATTGTCGCTGAAAAACCCTCAAGAAACGAAGGGGTGTACACCAAGCCAACCGTAAACGTGTCTGCTGTCTCCTCTAATAGGTTTGGGTTGCCTCCAGTGATCGTTTGGGTTGCAAATAGACCATTGACCTCGGGAAATGGAATGCCCTGACGAAGCTCAGCGCAATTCCCTGGACGAGCGGATGTCCCTTGATTGATCAACTCAGGGCTACACGGATCGAGCCGCGTTTCAACGAGCTGATCCCGCGCTGCGATGGGCGCGAACAACTCGCCGATGTTTGGCGCCCGCACCGAGCGATTGAACGCACCACGAACACGCAGATCGTCTATCGGTTGCCATATCCCTCCAAACGCGTACGAAGTCGTTGATCCGACGGTGCTGTAGTCGGCAAACCGAACGGACAGATCGGCTGTCAGACTCCGTGCGAGAGGTAAATCAGAAAGCACAGGTACGCTAAGTTCCGCAAATCCTTCGATGACATCAAACTCACCTTCGATTATCTGAAAATCAAAGTCTTGAACTTCGCCCAAAGAGGCTAGCAGGAGACCATCAGGTCTAGAAACACTGGTCTCTTCACGATATTCGATACCGCCCGCATAACTTACTGCACCACCTGGAAGCACGAGGAAGTCCTCGCTCTTGCCCGTGAAAGTTGCGTTCAAAACGAATTGGTCGATCTCATATTCTTCCTCGGTTCTTTGAAACGCGAAGTCAATTGCATCGTTATCGATTGCATTGAACTGAGAAAATATATTGAGCGGTACGCAGCTCCCGTCTCCCGGCACAAAAGATCGAATACCAGGAGCAGCCGGATTCGGGAAAAACCCACCCGGCGGTACCGCGTTGGGATCAAGATCTGAGCGGCACACTGGTTGCCCCGTTACTGGATCAGAAACTGCATCTACTGCAGCAAATACTCGATCAAGTAATGGCTCGGTACGTCGCACCAAGCTCGTATCTGTTCGACCGTAGTTAGCAGACACCTCATAAGAAAACGCGTTTGAAAGGTCTCCTCTCAAACCAGCTACAATCCGTATTGTCTGTCGCTCATTTTCGTCAGGCCGCGTAGCATTGTCGTCGTAAAACACTCGTGTTGCAGTTATGTTGGTATCGACACCTTCGGCATCCAGGATGGCAAGCTGATCTCGTGCAAGATCTGGTATGAATGGATTGTCGTTGGCAATCGGTATATCAAAGAATCTGGGCCCGAAGGGCGGGCGACCTTCCGTTCGATTTAACGAGTACTTAAGCTCTAAGAAGCCTATGGCGCGACTACTGAATTCATAGTCGATTAGCGAGTTGATCGTGTACAGATCGATGTTTGGGGTTGTTGAGGTCTGAGGATTCGCGAAGCCACTGGAAACTCCCTCGCCCCCAAAGACAAATGTTCCCGGCCCGTTTAAAGGTACGCCGATGGGACGAATCGCTCCTGTCTCTGAATCGATAATTTGGACAGCAGGGACACCGGCCGTCGGTTCAAGGCTGCCCGCTCCAATTAATGGAAACGCACCACTTCCAGTTAAGGAGAAATATGGGCCTAGTGTCGCAAAACCTATTCGCAGATCAGGTACAACAACATTTTGAAAAGCGGGATCAGCGCCTAATAGCTCGGAGAGAGTCGCCGAATTTTGCAATACCCCAGACGATGTTCTTGACGCAGAGCGCTCAGAAGCCCGAAGTTCCGTCTGTTTGAAGTAATCGAAACTTATGACGGCGTTTCCCCTACCGTTGGCGAAGTTCGTTCCCATCGCGGCGGCTCCGGAAAAGGACTCGCCACCGCCTTGGGTAGGCAGTCCAGTAGTGGCACGAAAGTCGATACCCTCAAAATCGTCTTTCAACACAAAGTTGACGACCCCGGACACCGCATCCGCACCGTATATCGAAGAGCCGCCACCCGTTTGAACTTCCACACGGTCGATAAGGGCTTCCGGAATTGACGACACATCTACGGTTGCTTCGCCGGCGACGCCCGATACGTGCCGCCGGCCATTGACCAATACCAGCGTTCGGTTGGCTCCGAGGCTTCTTAGGTCCAGGCTTGCGAGTCCGAACTGTTGTCTTCCGCGGTCCGCGTTGCTTAAAGTCAGTGAACTCTGTAGCGCTGGTACGAACCGCAGCACCTCAGTGGTGTCCGTTAAGCCGAAACGTTCAATTTCGTCCGCCGTTAAGATATTAATCGGTGCTGGGGTACTTATGGCCGTTCGTTCGATACGAGATCCCGTAACAACTATTGACTCGATAATCTCTTGGGATGAGTTCTGTTCTCGCCCAGGTTGGCTGATTGAACTATCAGTTAGCTGCCCACTGTCATCCGGCGCCGAGACCGTGTAGACACGCTCTCCAGTTGCCTCAATGGTCAGTCCGGACCCCTTGAGTGCTTGTCGAAACGCTTCTTCGGCGGAATACGTGCCTCTCAAAGATGCGGATTGCTTGTTCTGCACGACGGCCTCTTCGACAAACAGACCGACATCAAACTTCTCAGCTATAGAGCGCAACGCCACGCCGAGTGGCCCAGCAGGGACCTCTATCGTCTTAGCTGCTTCTGATCGGGCGAATACCGGCTGTACCGGCAAAACAATGATTGCTACGACAAGTGGTCCAATAAATCGCGTGAGGCTGCAAATTCGTTTCCTTCTAGACATCCCACCCTCTCCGAATCTTGTTTTGGGTAATGCAATTGATTTTCAATCGCGTCTACATACCCTCGACACTATCGGAGCGGAATCCGTAACCAGTTTTTCAACTTATTTTGAAATGAGTTGATTCCTTTCGATTAGGGTCTTGACCGAATTACCACTTCTTCGGGATTGCTACGATCAAAAATGACCGGAAAAAGTGCCTCCACGCCGGCAAT
Source organism: Pseudomonadota bacterium (assembly GCA_039198065.1). Taxonomy (GTDB): domain Bacteria; phylum Pseudomonadota; class Gammaproteobacteria; order Pseudomonadales; family Azotimanducaceae; genus CALHVX01. The sequence goes on along the minus strand of JBCCTU010000005.1, from coordinate 91,809 downwards.
CAGCATCTCCAGATCACCTGATGGAAACGATGCGGTAACCCGGCGTTGAACAATGTCCCCAAGCTCACTCGAGAGCACAATGGGGATCTCGTAATACCTGTTGGCATCCGCGACTATTTCGTTCAACGTGGCAGCCTCATAATCCAAGCGCGAGTGCTGCCACGCTGCGAAGGTATTCTCTGCAATCGCGCCAATCAACGTCTCATCAGTACTGTCAAAGACCGCACCAAACTCGCCAGGCGCTAACGGCGTTCGTTGCATGAGATCAGTTGCACGCTGCCCAATGGTTAACGGACTAGCGAATTCCACACGCCCTTCGTTTACCGCTACTCGTACCGTGCCACCGCTGTTTCGCACCTCAAAAACGGTGCCTAGAGCAGTCGCAGTAACCGCATCCGCTTGCACGGAAAACGGACGATTAGCATCAGGTACAACTTCAAACACTGCAGCGCCCTCTTCAAGCGAAATCTCACGTGCGGTGTCTGAATACTCACTCAGGAGCGTTGAGGCTGCTCCCAACGTGACACGAGAATGGTCGGGTAGCGTTATTGTCCGTATCTCGCCCTTCGAAGTGCTATAGGCAGCTACAGCAGGCTTAAGTGGCCCGCTGATCGAATCGTCCTGTTGCGGAACAGGAAACACCCAAAAACCTAGGAGAATCATTGCTGTAACGAACCCGAGCGCGGGTCCGACACTGAATAGCGACGATAGCCTGTTGCGCAGGCTAGTAGAGGAAGCTGATAAAACAGGAGAGGTTCTGACAGCGCTTTTGGTCAGGTCTTGTCGCTCAAGTTTGCCGAACTGGTGCCAGCCTGCTGATGCACGCTCGTATGCGATAGCATGACCCGGCGCAGCATCGAGCCATCGGTCGAATTCCTCTTTTTCAACGTCAGACAGACCCTGTTGTTCAATACGAATCCGCCACTCAAAAGCTGTTTCGAGCGTGCCGCTTCCGAATTCTGCAGTTTGTCCCACTTACTTATGCCCCGGCAGACCACGGTCCAGGGCCAGCGCAACCTCGGCTGAAGCCTTTGCTAGGCGCTTATGGACGATAGTTCGACTGACTCCGCAACGCCTCGCCACCTCCGCACTCGTCAGCCCGTCGATGCGACACAAAACAAAGGCTGTACGTCGTTCATCTGGCATCCTTTCGAGCGCTTCACTGATGAGCGCCAACTGTTGCCGTATATCTATGACACGATGCGGAGCCTTTTCGTCACCAGATTCAGGAAAAAAGTGCTGCTCGACAGAGAATTGGTTTTCTCTTCGGACCTTTTCTCGGCGAAATGTGTTTAAGACCAAATTGCGTGCAGTTGTCCACAAGAATGCGCGGTAGTTTTCAATCGGGGTCTTGTTTTGGCGAGCAAGCAGTCTCTCGAAAGCCGCGTGGGCGACCTCTTGTGGTTCGGGAGGACCTTCCCCGAACTGACGCCTCAGATAGGCGACAAGTTCATCGATGGTCTGCTCGTAGAGCACAGAGACCTCTTGGGTCGTTGCATCACCTAACGACCGATCATCCTCGCACCTACCAAGGTTATCTTGAGCACTGTGGCCAGCTAGCTCTGAAGTGGTTCTGCTAACCAAGACTGAGACCGAAATACTTAGGAGACTTAAAGCGGCAACGATTCATGCTGCTTCGCTCTGGATTGCCAACGTTTACACCGATCGCAGCATTCGACTACAAATGCGAAATATTCGCAAACAGACGCTTCAGATATGTCGAGCGAAAGAGATGACAACTGTCGTTTATACAAACAGCGGCAGCCGACAACAAAGAAAAACTGTCGAGCTCATTAAGTAACCAGAGCTGCTTCATTACGACACACGTTGTTCTTATCAGGCCAACGCTGTACGGACATCAGCGCACGGATGGCAGTTCATGACGCTTCTATGTCGATGGACCCGCCCAGCGTAGTGCTCCACAGTGCCGACGGAGATACCGACCTCCTACCTGATCTCGCTTGGTCATCGTTTCTGTCCTCTCGTTGCCTACGCCAACAAGCAAACGAAAGGGTAATCGGATGGCCCGGCGCTTTTACAGCCTCGCCGATTTACAGAAGAAACGATGCACTAACAGCCCTAAGCGCCTGCAACTCGTCTATTGAGCTCACGGAGAGTCAACGCAAGGCCGCTTTGGCCTGGCTAGATCTAGTCGATGAATCGCAGTACGCAGAGAGCTGGAATTCGTCGGCTAGCATTTTTCAAAGCACCATTCTTCAAAAAGACTGGGAACAGACGATTCGGACCGCTAGGGCACCTTTAGAATCGCTCAAAGAACGCGAGCTAGAGAATGCGATACGGCAGACAAACCCCAGATCAGCACCGGACGGAGAGTATCGAGTTCTCTCTTTCAAGTCGTCTTTTTCAAGGAAGAACAACGCGACTGAAACTCTATCGCTCTTCCAGGAAAGCGATGGGGACTGGCGTGTTTCTGGTTACTGGATCAAATGAAGAGCAGCGACAGCTGCGTTCCGGACGTTCTGCTAAATTTCCCTCATCACTACGAGAAGGTCTGCTCCCCGCTCAGCGTTCTTTCCGAGCGATGCTTCCACCTTCGAGACGTGGCCGACGCGTCCTAAATTAGCGAGAGCCGGCTCATTTCCCTGTTGGCTCTAAAGCCAAGGCCTGCGCGCGGCGGAGAAACGCCGCCCCCTCATCTGACCACAACAGTTTTAGAAACGCGACCAACTCACTGGAGCGCTTCTCCACATCAAAGGCAATCCCCTCACCAGTCACCATGCCTTCCATAACCAGGCGATGGATGTCGCGGCGAAGATCGAACACCGGTGAGTTCGCAACGCTCGGCTCGGCGAGCTTCACCCCGACGTCGCGACGGGCCCGGTCAAAGGCCTCTAGGGTTTCCTGAAACACCTGATTGAGCTCTGCGTCGGTACGTGCCGCCACCGACAGCTCGTAGTACGCCTTGAACTCAACCGCCTGCAGCTGCTCCCAGCTCGCATCAACAGCGACGCCGCGGAAGCGCTGGTCTCGGGGAATTCCCGACACAAAGGCTTCGTGCAGCTCGATACGCCGCCGCATGACATGACGAACTACGGCGTCCAGCAGCACCCGGCGCGAGGGAAAGTGATGCAGCATGGCGGTGCGGGACATCCCGGCCGCCTTGGCAACCGCCGGCATGCTGGTCGCCGCATAGCCCTGCTCCGCCAGAAGCCGGAGCATGGCATCGAGAATGCGCCGCTTGGTCTCCTGGCTCTTCGAAAATCCCCCTTCGCGAACGCTTGTGGGATCAGGCAGGGTCTCCGCGGCCGTTAGTTCATCCATCGAAATGCGCGACTTAAGGCAGCCGGCCTTCGATGTAGTCGTCGATTAGCTCGTGGTAGCGACGAATACGCTTCTCCTGATTGGCAAGGTAAACGCCCTTAAACCCGCGGGAGCGGAAGCCGCGCTGCTGGGTAACGAACACGGCGACGTCTTCTTCAATCGCCGGACCGATCGAATCTTCTGGATACGACAGTACCGACACATCCACTTCGCCGGTTTCCGGGTTGGCGTGCTCGAGACTGCCTTCCATCACAGACGCCGCGCGGTTCGTTAGCGGCGAGTCGAGGGACGCCGGGCTCGAGTACCACCAGTTGTCGAAGAAGCACTGACCGGGATCCGTCGGGTGCGGCCGGGCGCGGAGAAAGTGGAAGCCATCGGACCACAGCGACACGGCAAAGTTGGGGAACAGCGTGTAATGGAACGCGTCCGTCAACTGTTCCGGTGGGACCGTTGCGTAATGCGTGTAGCCCCGCTCTGGGCCGAGCTTCTGCTTCGCCACCTGCAGCGCTTCCCGCGTGTCTTCCGGTCGACCCTTGAACGCTTCCGGATCAATCTCCCAGTACTCGAGCAGGCTGCGCAGCGGGTCCAGAATGTTGCCGTCGGCATCGGTTTGCCCCGCGCCGTAGCCTCCTTTCATAACCATACGGTTATGACCTTCGTTCGAAAGGTCGAAGCGCGTTTCTTTGTAGTAAGTCTGGATATTACTGCGGATCGCTTTGCGATCCGTCTTGGGGGTCGCGCCCATATGCACCGTGGGGACATGGTACGACTCGTTGAAGTTGTCGAGCACCACTTTCCAGTTGCACGGCAGCCACATCGACCGCGCCATGGTGCGCTTCCAGGTGTGTACTTCTCGGGCGTTCCACTCGTCCCAGATCGGACCGAGGTACTCCTTAAGCGGCTTCGCGTCCGGATCCATGTTTACCCAGATAAAGCCCGCAAAGGTCTCGCAGGCAAGTTCCACCAGCCGCACCTTGCCGCACGGGTTGCCCTGCGGAAAGTCATCGCGATCCGGCGCGAAGTTCAGCTCGCCGTCGGGGGTAAAGGCCCAGCTGTGATACTTGCAGACGAAGCGGCTGCGCACGTGACCGCGCGGTTCGCTCACCAGCGGGTTGGCCCGGTGCTGGCAGACGTTGTAGAACGCCTTCACGCTCATGTCAGCCTGGCGGACCATGAGGATTTCTTCGGGACCCACGGGCTCCATCTGCCAGTCGTTCGGCTTCGGCAGCTGCGCCTCCCGGCCAAGCAGCAGCCAGGTCTTGGTCCACATGCCTTCCCATTCTTTCTCAAAGAACTCAGCCGACGTGTACCGTGAGCCTGGAATCGTATGACCCCGCGTCTCCTGGTCGGGCCAGACATCCAGCACGTTCAACAATCTTTGTTCCGCCATCTCTCACCTCCGTGATCCCTCAGCCAAAATTAGTACAGCCTTGTACTAATTTTCAAGTGGTGCTCGCCCGCGTCAGCCGCAGCGCGCACCAACGCCTTGATGAGTTGAAAATAATGACATACATTATTTTCTATCGGAGGTGCTGACCACCGTCGCGGGGAGATGCCCGATGGTAAGCCGCCCGATATATCGCCACTACGAAACCAACGCGTTCCAAGTACCAAGGCACCCATACAGGAGACACTCATGATCAAACATCCAAACTTCTCTGGAATTCATCGCCTGGTACTCGCCGCCCTGTTCGCCTGCTTGGGTTCGCTCGCCCACGCAGACCCGGAGACCGCCGATAAATGGGGACCAGCCGTGGGTACTACGGCACCGATGCTTTCAGCCCTGGATCAGGCCGGCCAACTACAGGAACTCCGCAGTCTCAGCGGCGCTAAGGGCCTGCTCATGGTGTTCAATCGCTCCGTCGATTGGTGACCCTTCTGCATGCGTCAGTTCGTGAAACTGAATGACTTGCAGGATGAGTTCAAAGCGCTCGGGGTCGGTATTGCCGGCATGACCTACGACAAACCTGAAATCATCCAGGCTTTCTGCGAAAAGTGGGAGATCAACTACCCCATATTGAAAGACGTGGAACGCCAGCACGTGGATGCCTGGGGCATTCGTAACCAGGAGTACGGGCCCGGTAGCTTTGGTTACGGCATTCCCTACCCCGGTGTGGTGCTGATCGCACCGGACGGAAAGATCCTCGCTAAGTGGGCCGAAGAAGGCTATCGCTCCCGCGCGGATTGGTCCGAGGTCCTGGCGGACGTCACCACGCTGGTCGGCGACTCCTAGGTCGCCGCCAGCGGTTTAACGCGGACGGAGAGTCGCCATAAGCACGCTCAAAGTGATACTCGCCTGGGTGGGCATCGTACTGCTCGGCCTCGCCCATGGGGTTCTTGAAGACCTCATGTTTCTGCGGGTGCTCGTGGAGTACGTGCCTCCAAGCGTCGACCTTACCGGGAACCTATTCTTTACGGTCACCGTTCCCCTGGCTCAGCTGATGACGCTTGCGATCACGGGCACGTTCGCCTGGCACGTCCTCGGGCTCTGGCGAACGCCGCGGCTGATCACCTTCTGGGCCTGCTGGATCGCCGCCCGCACCGCGTTCCTGACATTCGCGAAGAATCCCCCGGGCGACATCGTAGTTTACCTCGCCTGGATCACGCTCTGGTGCGTGTTGCTGGGGCTGTATGCGCGTTCAAAACACCGTGGCGGTAATACCCCAAGCCCCGCGTGACTGAGTTGCTCGCGTCAGCGTGCACCGGTCGCGCTACCGCACCTCGAAGGCACCCTGGGTTCTAACGTAGAGCAAACAGGGGCTTGCGGAGCGACAGCTCAGCGAGTGCTCAACACCGGCAGCCGACTCGAAAAACCCACCGGCCATCAAGCTCGATAGCTCGGTGACCCCGGCAACCTGATGCTCCACGCCTCCCTTAACCACTACCGAACGAATCCCATGATCCACGGCGCGCAACATACCCCGATAGTCTGCAGGCATCATCAAGAACAAGCCCTTTTCGGCCCCGCTTCGCAGGTCACCCCACAGCAGTGCTGCCTGCACGCCTTCTGCGCCGCCGGTGCCGTTTAACCAACGAAACTCCTCCGCGCTCATCCAAACGATGTTGTCTCTCAGCAGGTTCAACGGGCGCTCTCCATCATCAAACGCCTCGGTGGACGGCTGAACGAGATACGGACCAGTCAGAATCTCGAGGAATGCGGTCCCCCCACGCCCGGGCTTAGCGGCCGTTATGTGGACCTCGCCAGCCGGTTGAATCCAAAACGAGCCGGGATCCATCCATAACATGGCTGCTTCAGGATCATCGTTATGGATCTCACCGCTGATGACCACCGCGCGGTAGGTAATGTTGTGTATGTGCGGTGGGGAACTGAAGCCGTCGGCGAAGCGGAGCAAGGTGCCTGAAGCTTCGTCTTTGCGAATGTCGCCCCAGAGCACACCCGCTTGCGGGCTCCTATCACCCCGAGCCGGGTTCAGGGGCACGTAGCGCAATTGGTCCGCTGTCACCACCCGGACGCTGTCGGCTTGCAGCGCCGTGAGGCTCGTTGGTATCAGGTTGCTGCAACCAACCGTCAACAGCAAACCGAACAGCGCAATCGAAACCGACTGCCTGATGATACGCGAGACTGCGTTCTTCATATCAGACCCTCACCAAGGAGCGTTCGCTGCTGCTCGCACACCAGCGGCTGCACCGATGCTACCGCGCGCGAACTTCGTACTCGTACTCCGCAACCCACGCACCGCGCTTTCGTAATCCCTGCGGGTTAATACGCATGCGTGTCATTCCAATTCGCGCCAGCACCCTGCCACTGGCAACATTCCACGTGGCATGGGCTGCGGAAATAACCTTCGCTCCCAACCGATCGAACCCAAAGCTCACGACCTCGCGAGCCGCCTCCGTCGCAAGCCCTCGCTGTTGTTGATCCGGATGGATCCAGAACCCGATCGACCACTCGCCCTCAGCTTGTGTTCTTCTGATCGCGATACGTCCAAGAAACGCGCACGAGTTCCGATCTTCGATGACCCAGGAGTAGGCATTGCCATCCTGCCAAGCTTGCCAGGCATCCTTGAGCGGTTGCTCGAGTTCGGACAGGCTGGTGGGCGCCTCCCACGCCAGCCCATCGTTGAACCCAGGCGTGCGCGTCGCGGACCAGACGCCTTCAATATCGGAATGCCGCGGATAGCGCAGCCGACAGCGCTCAGTCAGCAGCACTTCATCAATAGCAATCAACACACCCACCTACGCTCGCCGAGAATCGTTCATCAGACTCACGCTGCGAACCCACCGCACTCGCTGACGGCCCGAGCTAGCCACTCCGACCCGGCTCCTCGGGGTTGTTGGAAAACAGCGCGAGCTTGTTGCCCTGCGGATCGCGCAGATAGCTCACGTAGAACCTGGGACCGTAGGTGTCACGGAATCCCGGCGCACCCTCATCCACGCCCCCTGCTGCGAGCCCCGCGGCGTAGAGTTCCCGAACCTGCTGCTGATTGCGCGCCTCAAAGGCGACCATGGCGCCGTTACCTGCCGAGGCCGGGAGGCCGTCAAAGGTATGCTTGACGTAAAAGTCTGGCAACGCAATCGCCTGACCCGGTTGCCGAGGGAGCACGTAACTCAAGCCCAGAGTCCTCTCCTTCAGCTCGTAACCCAACGCAGGCAACAGAGCCGAGTAAAACCGTTTTGCTGCGGTCATGTCGTCCATACCTACGGTCACGTAGGCGATCACACCCAGCGCTCCATAGACAAACCCGGACGGGGCATCCAGCCGGTCCGTGCGCAGTGACGTTGCCGGCTCTCAGGCATAGGACAAACGCACGACACGCTGATACGCCTCGCGCGACTTTAGGCGACCCAGATAGGCGGTCAGATTCGGGTACCGCCCATCGAGTAACTGCTCTACGAGCGCAATGGAGTAGCCCATCATGATGTCGGCCGCGGTGAAGTCGTGCTGCAGGTAGTCGCGGTCTACGAGCGCCGCTTCAACCAACGCAAGCGCCTCGTGAAGCTTTCGATCCGCTTCATCGATCAGCGCACTCGCTGCCTCGCGCGGCGTGTGGAGCACGCGAACGAGACCCAGGGGCCGGATTAGCGTCGCCTCTGCGAACCAGCACCACTGGCGGTAGTGAGCACGGTCCTTATACAAAAGATCCGGTTGCAATCGACCCGCTCCGTAGCGTTCGAGGATGTAGTCGACCATCGCACCGGACTCGAGCATCGTGAGATCGCCGTCGACCAGTGCGGGCACCTTCCCCGCAGGGCTGATCGCGCGCCAGGCATCGGAATCGCGATAGCTGCGCGAGAAATCGATGAGTTCCACGTCGACCTCGAGCTCCAGCTCGTAGCACAGCCAGACCGGTCGGACCGAGCGCATGCCCGGAACGTGGTAAATCGTAAGCACAGTATCGCCCCAGGGAAGCAAGGCAGAAAAGCATAGCGCCAACGCTCCCCGATCAATAGCAACGCAAGCAAAGCTGCGGCACGATGGCACTGCGTCGCAACGGAAGCCTCTTGTGATCTCTGTCGCCGCCTTCGGCCCTGCTACCGCACTGATCATCGCCTTAACCATCAACACAGAAGAGGTGCCGCCCGGTGTGTTTCTCATGGGCTGCGTCCCGGTAGACACGAGCTGCGACCCCGCGGAACGCCCCCAACACCAGGTCACGCTTACTGATGGCTTTCGGATCGCGCGCACGGAAACCACCATCGGGCAGTACCGCGTCTTCAGCAAGGCGACCGGTCACCGCACGCGCGCAGAAGAACGCGGTGTCGGACGCTATTGGGACTTCGACCAGCGCGAGTGGGCCTGGATGCCGGGCCTGGACTGGGAACACCCGTACCACCGCGACACCCTGGGCGCGGACGACTGGCCCGCCGTGCAGGTGTCCTGGTACGACGCACAGGCCTTCTGCCGCTGGACCGGTGGGCGGTTGCCCACAGAAGCCGAGTGGGAATACGCGGCGCGGGGCGGTAAATCCAACCAGATTTACTTCTGGGGGAACGAACCGTTGCCGCTCAAGGACGGCACGCAACCCATCAACGCACCAGATATCTCCACCTCGAAGCGCTTTCCGGACTTTGAGACCATTCCCAGCTACGACGACGGCTTTCCCCGTGCCGCTCCCGTGGGTTCGTTCTCACCAAACGGCTACGGCCTTTTCGACATGGCAGGCAACGTCTACGAATGGACCGCAGACTGGATCGCCGATGCGCCCTACGACAAACGACCGGTGACCAACCCCGAGGGCCTCGACAACGGCGAGGTGAAAGCGCTCAGAAGCAGCGGCTGGGGCTACCCGCCAGCGCAGATGCGTGTGTCGTTTCGGGGCTTCTCAGCGCCAGACTTCTGGACTGCAACCTTTGGCTTCCGCTGCGTCTGGCCGCTGGACCATCCGGCCAACGAGTATCCGCACGTAGGCTCACCGATTCCCGCAACGAAAGAGAACAACCAACCGTGACTGCTATCCGATGCATCCGATTCGTTAGCGTCCTTGGTGTCGTCTGGCTGAGCACCAGCCTCTCCGGCTGCGAACGCATTGGATTTTTCATTGAAGCGGCCCGACTGCGAGCACTCACCGATACCACCCAGAGTGACACCACAACAACGGACGTGCGCGCGACCCAGGACGCGCTCGGTCGACCAGCGGTGCTGTTGTCAGCATTTTTCGGGCTCGATGATGCCCTCCCGGCCGTCGCCGAGCGCATCTTCTGCGATGGCGCCGGTGGCATAGATGGTATGCCGGTCGTGTTCTCGCACGAAGTCGATCTGGCCACGCTTCAAGCCGGGGACTTTAAGGTTGTTTCGGCCTCTGGGGTTATTGGACCGGTGCTCTGTGTTACGCCGGCACCGGCCAACGACATCGGCGAAGCACGCACCATACTGCTCATCGGCCAGTACGGTAGCGCCGAAGACGCTCCGGCCCAGGTCGAGATCGTGGGCAATCTGCTGTCGAAGGACGGCCAGCTCAACTTTCGCGGCGCGAAGACCGAGGTCATTCCCCTCGAAGACGGCCCAACACTGGTGTGGGCCGAGGTCGTACCGGAAGCGGAATGGACCCTCGGCGACGGCGGCACGGCATTTCCCGGCGGGGGTGGAGACAGTTGCCCCATAGGCACGAAGCAGGTGGTGCGCGCAACCTGGGCAGGCGGCGTGAGCAAGCCCGGCGGCGCTGCGATCGACGATGCAGAGCGCGCCGCCTACCGAGTCACCGTGCGAGTGGGTGAGGAAGAAAGCGACGTCGTACCCTTCGCTCTTGCCGATCTGAACGATGGCGACAACAACCACGAACTGTGTCTCGATCGCGGCGGCGAACCCCTACGCGTCTCATTCCCCGCGGGCCTGATGAGTGATCCCCGCGATGATCTGAACCCGGCAACCCGCGTGGCGGTAACCGGCGCTTCTTGATTCTGCGCACCTCGCCTAACGCGCCTACGTGAGCGCTACTGCGCAGCGATTCGGTTAGGCTGGCGCAGCCCGTTCACCCATAGGTTTTACACTCATGCTCCGACCCCGAAATCTGCTCCTGGCACTATCGGTGTTCTTGTTTGCCCACTCGGGCATCGCCGCAGACAGCGACATCTTCGATTCCCGCTTTCCGGACTCGGAGGTCGTCTTGGAGACGGCGATCGAGTACGACGAAATGCGGGTTTACACCGGCCCTTTCCCATCCAAATTCGAGCCCGGGGAACAGGACCTTTTCGAAGGCAGCGTAGACATGGTGCTCTACCAGGCACCGGAGGGTCGCTCCGTACTCGAGGTCTTCCGCGCCTACGAACGGGCGCTGAAGTCTATGGGCTACGCGGCGCTCTATGAGTGCAGGGACATGGAGGGCTGCGGCGGCAGTGTCGCCTACGCGCTCAACAAGTACGGCCGCGGCAGCGGTCGCCTGCGCCAGGCCGACCTGCAGCGATACATCGTGTTCGAACGGTTCCAGGGAGACGCGCGTGAAGTAGGTCATCTACTGGTCGTGGGCGCGCCCAACCGGGCACCGATGATGTACCTGGAAACGGCGCGCACAGACGCCGAAGAAACCGACCTAGAGATCCTCTCTGCCGATGAAATCGCCCGCGCCATCGAGAATCAGGGCACGGCCGCCATCTACGGCCTTGAGTTCGCCAGCGCCTCCAGCGAGCTGTTGCCGGCATCGCAACCGGTACTGGTGGAGATGGCTGGGTTTCTGAAGAGCACACCCGATGTGCCGGTGCTGCTTGTGGGCCATACGGACAACGAAGGCGCGCTCGAGTACAACCTGAACCTGTCGCGTCAGCGCGCTGAGGCCGTCCGCGCGGCCCTTATCGCCGAGTTCGGCATAGCCGGTACGCGCCTCGAAGCTCACGGCGTTGGCTTTTTGGCCCCGAAGGCGCCGAACACGTCCGCCGAGGGGCGCGCCCGGAATCGCCGCGTGGAACTGATGTTGCGCTGAGCGATTTCCCAACCTGTTTGGAGAAACAAGGCCATCTGACCTCGTGCCCTGGCCAGCAAAACAGGCATCAGGCGCTATAGCCGTATAATCCAGGACGATGAAGGGCTCCGATCGCCCGCTTACGAAGCACACTGGCGAACGGGTGGGCAGGGTCCGTTGAGGCTTGCGCGACCGCAACCCTCGGCGTCAGACTTCGCGGCCCGTTAACGGCAGCATCAGAGATACTTTCTCGGCAGCGTCGGTGGTTCTTCGCCGCGCGGTCTGACAATTTAAGTTGTCATGGCGTAACACATCGCACCTCAAATCAAAAAGCTGACCAAGGTCCACTACATTTCGCGATAATGCCATCATGCAACGCTTTTCAAGACATGCTGGGGCCGTTCAAGAGCTGATTTACACGGCGGTCACAAGTCGGTGGTTCCGTGTGCTGGTCGCCACTTTTGGTGGGTACGCGTTCACAGTTGGTTTCTTTGCCCTGTTCGCGGTGTCGCTCGCGCTCCTAGGTGTCGGTCGTGTGGAAGCGATGTGGTGGAGCGTACTTACTAGCTTCCTCATCTTTACGGTCGTGGTGGTTTGGGTGGCGGCCACGCCTCACCCGGGACGCGCGACCCTCGCTGTTCTTCTCAGCTCATTCGCCATGATCACGGGCGCACCGCGCCTCGCTGGGATGCTCGTTTGATGTCCACGTACAAACTACAGGTCTCCGAAGACTTCCGCGCCGCCATGGGCTGGCTCCACACCTGGGCCGGCATTGCCACATCGTGCTTTTTATTCATGATCTTCTGGATGGGGTCGCTGGCGGTATTCGATCGTGAGATCGACCAATGGATGAAGCCCGAGCTGCGCGTAACGGAACCGCCTCAGCCCTTCTCCTACGGCGCGGTGTTCGAGCAACTTCAGGCCGGGGCTGCGAAGGGCGCTACGCGCCTGTTCGTGCGTGCGCCTTCGGAACGCGAGCCGCTCGCCTTTACGTTCTACCAGACAGAAGACGGCGAGTTCATCAGAGGGCAAGCGGACCCTGCTACCGGTGAGCTCGTTGACGTAACGGAGAGCCACGCCGGCACCGGCTTCTTTTATCCGTTTCACTACAGCCTGCACATTCCTGCCGGCATCGGCTACTGGATCGTTGGTTTTTCCGCTATGGCGATGTTGGTGTTGTTGGTTTCCGGAATCTTTATCCATCGCAAGATCGTGAAAGACTTCTTTACTTTCCGACCCAACAAATCACTCCGACGTTCAACGCTCGATTTACACAACCTGTCGAGCCTGGTCGCTCTTCCACTGCATATCCTGTTTCCCCTAACGGGGCTCATGATCTTTTTTCAAATCTATCTGCCCTGGTCCGCTAATGTCGTGTTCGATGGAGACAACGCCGCGCGCGTCTCACAGGTGTTCGCAATACCCGCCGTCGAACCCGCCGGAGCCCCGATGACCAAGGCGCTCGATATCGATGAGCTGATTGAAAGAGTCGAGACGCTGTGGGCATCCAGTGCCCCAACCGCCGCGCCGCGCGCGGACTCCGTCGGGCTCGAGCTTGCAAACGACGCGAACGCTTATCTCATGGTGCGGGAGGTCTTTCCCTCGCGCGCTGTATCTATGAATAAGCACCTCACGGCAATATCCGCTCGGGACGGAACCATCTTGAGCAATACCAGCGCCGGCCCAGCAAAGCGCACTTACGCATGGCTTGCCGGAGCGCACTTCATCCAGTTCGACAGCTGGGTTCTTAGATGGCTTTACTTCAGCGGCGGCTTATTGGGCAGCCTGATGATCGCCTCGGGCCTCGTCTTCTGGATGCAGTCCCGCATCCGCAAGGGGAAAATTGAACCACGCAGCGTCCGCGTTGTTCGGGGCCTGGCAGTTGGCTCTATTACGGGGATTATTCTCGCGAGCACGGCGTATCTCTTAGCCAACCGATTAATTCCAACGGAGTCGGCGGGCTTCGGGTTAGGTCGTGCAAACTTCGAAGTTCTGTTTTTCTACCTGGTGTGGCTTGCGTCCTACGCCCACGCGGCCGCTCGCGGAACTACCGCCTGGCGAGAGCAGTGCCTAATGATTTCCATCGCCACCTCCGCAGCAGTGGCACTCAATTGGATGACTACCGGCGATCATCCCATCGCGGCCTACGAAGCAGGCTTGACCCAGATATGGAGTATGGACGGCGTTCTGTTAGTTGGCGCTGGCATCGCATGGCTAGCCGCCCGTGGACTCACGAAAAAGGACCCGTCATCAGCCGCTGATCGCATGGTGATGGGACCAATGGCACCAGAGCTCCGGCCGGCAGAGTGAGTAGTGCCTTAAGCATCTGTCTACTGATTGGCGCATTGGGCCTCTGCACAGCGGGCTGCATCCTGCTCGCACTCAGCCAAAAACGAAACTGGCGCGACGTATTAAACAACCGGGCTGCGAGCCCACCAAAAACTGCAGCGACGGGTTGGCTGTTGGTGTGCGGCGCGCTTGTTCCCTGTGCGGTACGTGACGGCGTCAGCTTTGCGGCCCTAGTCTGGCCACTGTTGTTCGCCTGCGCCGCCGTCGCGACAGCAATGACATTGACTTATCGCCCAAGCTGGTTAAAACCCGTAGCGCACGCGTTAGACACGGAAAACCGAGCCGCGTAGTGCGAATCTCCAACGTCCGCTGACAGAAGGTCGCGATGGCGGCTCTGGCCAGCGGAAGTCATCGACGAGCTCGCGACACCGGCTGGCGCTCGTCCGGTCAGCCCGCCACAGTTTGAGCGCAACAGCGCATGCGCCGTGGCGCCATCAATGCATCGGGCAGCAACCGACCGACCCTCTCCGTATCGACAGACCGCCCGGTTAGGTGTGATCGTAAGGCATAAAACAGCCACCGAGGCACGCACTATGAAAGCAACGCCCGTCGACATCGCCAGAACCTTCCTGATGCTGCGCAGCCGGGACGGTGACGTAGCGGACCCCAACGCCGAACGTTTGACGGTAGTGTTTCAAATGCTCAGCGAATTTAGCGACGGCGGTTTATTCGCCTCCAGCTTTTCCGGTTACTCCCCCTGGGAACAGCACCCGGGCGACGAGTTGGTGCTTATTGTCGAAGGGCGGACAGACTTGATTCTCTTCAGCGAACAGGGTGAATCACGCAACTCGCTCTCTGCGGGACAGCTCATCGTTGTTCCTGCGCACACATGGCACCGGTTCGAGACCTTTGGGCCAGTGGACGTCTTGGGGGTAACACCGCAGCCGACCAAAACGTCCACAGAGCCCATACCGCCGATGGATGACTGAGGAGCCCCTGCTCCTAACTAAGGGGTCAACTTTAAACCGGCATTGGCACCTGGAACCGTCTTTGAGGAACCCTTGAGGTGACAGTCGGCCGATTTCTGTTGCCCAGAAGCGCTACGTCAACTCAAGCACAGCCAATACGGTCGGCAAGAGGAACGCCAAAAGCACGGCAGATATAGCCATTGCCAATCCGGAAAACGCCCCGGACTGAACGTCGTCTTCCATTAAGCGCGCTGTACCGATGCCGTGAGCAGTCGTCCCCATCGCTAGACCTTTAGCAATGGGGCTTGTCACTCTGCACCACCTGAACAAACTGGGTCCGACTGCCGCCCCGACGATTCCCGTCAAAACCACCGCCGAACCCGTCAAAGATGGTATGCCGCCGATCTTTTCCGAGATGCCCATGGCCACCGGAGTGGTGACTGACTTTGGGGCAACCGAAAGCAGCAACTCCATCGAAGAAGACAGGATATAGGTGATGCCAATGGCACTCAGCGTACCCACGCAGGTACCTAGCGCTATGACGCCTAGAATGCCCAGCCAGTAGCGTCTAAGCAGATACAGCTGACGGTACAGCGGAAATGCGAGCGCAACGGTTGCTGGACCCAGCAAGAAATGGATGAACTGAGCACCCTCAAAGTAGGCTTCAAACTCCGTCCCGGTCAGCCGTAAGAGGCCCACAAGAAGCACGACGCTCACTAGAATCGGGTTCAGTAGTGGCGGGTTTTGCAACCGAAGAAAGACCGTACTCGCCAACACATACGCACCTAAGGTTCCCGCTAGCATCAATAACGGCGATGCCGACAGGTAAACCCACAGGGTTTTCAACGCATCCACAGTCAGCGGCCCGTGTCTTCAGTGGAAGCGAACGCTCTCTCTGCAACGAGCGCCGTAACCGCCATGGAAAACAACGTGCTGACCACCAGGACGGCGATTAGTACGAGCCATTCACGGGCGAGTAACGCACCGTGCAACATCACCCCGACGCCCGCAGGTACAAACAAAAGCGGGAATATCTTCAACAGGCCAAGTGACGCAAACTCAACTGAACCCCCCGGATCGACAGCTCTCCCACGGCCATACAGCACGAGGCCAGAAAATAGAAAGACCATACCCAACAAAGGGCCGGGGACAGGCAAGTCGAAGACAACTGTCATCAGCTCCCCAGCGATTTGAAACGCCAAGAGCGCTGCTAACCCACGAACGAATCGGTATCCGTCATCGGCGGTATTCGCTACTTCATCTGCCTTACTGGTCGCGCTTTGTGGTGATCTCACTCTTCACTTCTTTGCATGTTCGCGGAATTTTATCTTCCTTCCGTGGCTAACCCGAAAGGTATGGAAGCGAAACGGGACTCTCTACAAAACACCAAGCGCCACGACATGATCTGAACTCGGATTGCGTGCCCTCATCTCAAAAACCATGGCAAGAGGACGCTTCCGCGTTGCGCAAAAACGGATCGAACACCAACGATACAGCGGATATCTGAGTGCGTTGAGTGAGAAGCCTAGGCTGCCGCATTTACGGTGAAAGTGTGCCTTTGGTCAGAACCAGACCATCAGAACTCGCGCGTGTTCTAGGTTCGCTGACCGGATGAGTGCTCGCCGGTGATAACGATTATACCTGGACACGTCGCCGATATAGGCCGCACGCACCAACTACCTAATGCAGGGCTACAACCCAGCTGCTGGCCACATTTGGAACTTAGCCGGTGCCGGGCTTGGCTTAAACTCTGGTTCATCCAGTGCAGCCAGAGCAGCGTCGCGATCCGCTTTCGTAAAGCTTCCCGTAGTTACGCAAAACTCAACCATGTTGCCGTTCGGATCTTTGGTGTAAATCGAATGGCACCAATTGTGATCAATCTCCAGAGCGTCCAATCCAGCAGCGTTCCACCTGTCTTTCCAGGCCATCAGTTCTTCGTGCGAGCTAGCGGTAAACGAAATGTGATTGGTGCCAGCGGGCAGATTCGCAGCCTTATTCAAGTCGTACTGATGCGATTCTTGACTTGGCGTGTCGTGCAGTTCCCAAAATGCAATGAACTTTGAGTCATCGCCACCCATTCGGTAGAAAAAGTGTTTGCCCCAACCGCCTTCCATGATGGGGGCAATCTCTACCTTGACCAACTCAAAACCCATTACGTTCTCATAGAACGCATGCATCTCAGACATACTCTCTGCGGCGAGCGCAAGATGGTGATAACTCATCGATTACTCCTTCACGTCAACCATCGACATAACGTCTTGTTCAGCACCTGTGGGTGCTGCAATCTCCACAACTGGATCGTCCTTATCATCGTACTCAAGTCGTAGTGCTCGACTCATTACCGCATGCATCATGTAAGTGCATGTGATGTACGTTAACTCAAGGATTTCCTCATCTGATAGATCTTCTTGCAACGACGCAAACGTGCTGTCGGCTACTCGTCCGTGTTGTAGAACAAGGGCATCTGTATAGGCGAGCACTGCGCGTTGCAATCTGTCAAAGCACTCAGCGACTTGCCAGCTAGGAATGGCCTGGATCTGTTCTTCAGTTAATCCAACATCACGACATGCCTTGCAGTGCTGTGAAAAAACGAACTGTGATCCGACGACATAACCTGCACGGATCTGACCAAGTTCGCGCAACTGCGGATCAATTTTCCGATTCGGGGATCGATAGAACTGAAATCCGGCGGTGGTGTGATCAAATGCATCCGGGACCAGGTTGAATACGGTCCACCAATTTCCGGGTGTGCCGGTAGCTGTGCCAGGTTCCTTGATGGGATCGCGATCGCCAAACAACATCTGAAATATTTGATCCGCCGTGTCGCTGCCTTCACCCCGCCCGGCTTGTTTTAACCTCGGCATTTTTCAACTGCTCCTTCTCTAAGGTACTTACAGAGTTAGGCTGTAGCTCGAGCGATGCAAGCACAGTAGATCGATCGCATCGCATTAACGCCACGTAGCTGCGAGTGAAGTTGCTAACGCCTCAAAGCGGCGCACTCCAATACGGCTCTGAAGCGTACGCTCAGAAAGCTGCAGCCCCTCTTGTGCAACTGCATACATCTTTTTGCCGCTTGCTGCCGGTTCGATGTATTTGCACCTTCGATCCTCCGGATCTACCACAAGCCGGATGAGCTTCTTGGTTTCAAGAGCACGAAGCGACGAGTTTATCGTCTGCCGTGCCAAGCCTAATTTCTTTGCAAGCTCCGTGGGGCGACGAACGCCGCTTCCCGCCAACAACATGATCATGGACTCGGTCCGATTCACCGTAGGCATACCTTCAGAGTCAAGGTGAGCTTGAAGCTGTTGATCAAACCAGATGAACCCTTCCAGCAAATCGAGCATGAGGCTCTTGACTTCTTCGTCGTGACTTACCACCGGAATCCTTCCAATTCACGATGCAAACTGTACGATAATCGTATTAAATATCAACTCGCGCTGAGTAAAGTAGATGGATGCAGTCGCTGCATGGTTGAGCCCCTACTATCTGCACATCAAGTTTGTGCACTTGTTTTTTTGTGGGTATGTGGTTCTGGAGCACGTCTGTAGCGTACGGTAACTATGTCGTTCCACTCTTAAAGGCGTGGCATGCAGATCCAAGCAGCATTGACAAAACACAGCTGCGTAACTGGGCTATGGAACGATTCGATGACGGCGCAATTCTGGAGCACATCGCATTTCCCGTCGTGCTGACTACCGGGTTGTTACTTATGGTAACTGGAGGGTGGAGCCCAGCGTCTGGATGGTTCGCTATGAAAATGGTAATCGTCGTGCTTGTTTTCCTGCCCGTTGAGTTTTCCGACTACCACCTCGCGCACTTCGGTGGAAACAAGCTGGCGATTCGGAGTAACGGCAGCACCGTTGAATATGAATCAGCAATTCGACGTCACTGGTTCTTTCTTGTCGTTTCCACTCCCGTGGTCATCGTTTCAATCAGCTATGTGTTGTTCCTCGCAATTGCAAAGCCGTTCTATAGGACGGAGTTATGAACCTGCATTGGTTCCCCGATTTGACGTCGGCCAAGGACACCCTGCAGGGGAAAGGTCAATGGGAATGATCCGATAAGCAATGGGTACCTTTACTCGGGAAAGATCAGGGAAAGGTCACTACTAACGTCACTAGTACGCAAAAGTGGAAGGGGAGGCAGCGGAAGCTTATTTGCTGACCAAACTCCCCGCCGCCAACCTCAGCCCGACAGACTAAACAGCGAAGCCCAGCCTTCGATCGCGTCCAACTGCCCTTCAACGAGCTGTATGCAGAACTGGCTGTAGCCAGCGGCCTCGAGAGCGGCGAGCCGAGCCGACAACGACGCGGCGTCGCCAGTGAAGGTCAACGACTCAATGAGCTCCGGCGTTACCAGAAACCGTTCATCCTCGCGGACGTACATGAGGTGACCACGGTGGTTGTACAGATGCCGTTCGCCCTCGGGATAGCTCAGGTAAACCTCCCGATAGGACTCCAGCTGATCGCTTAAGACCTTACCGAGCACGGATTCCATGGAGCCCGGTTCACTGGTTTCCACCAGATTATGAAAGAAGACTGATACGTAGGGACCAGCCTGAGCCATGGCCCGATCCGAATCGAATCCTTCGCCCGGCTCTAGAATGCAGCCCAGAGCGAATAGCGTCGAGTAAAGGCTTTCAGGCTCATGGTCGGCCTCCGTCCACGCGTTCTGCATGTCTGTAAGCGTTTTCAAGGCCCCAGCTTCATCGGCGCCAAAGTTAATCCAACCGCCTTCAAGCTCCGCCGCCACGCGGCGCGCCTTCGGCCCGAGGGCAGAGGTGTGAACCGGCACCGGATCGGTGGTGTTGATGAGACCGAGTTCCGGATCGAGAAAGCCAATCCGACGGGACTCTCCTTCGAGCCGAACGTTCGCGCGCTCCCCTCGAAGCAAACTCTGCACCCGCCGTACGTAGCGACGCATCTGGGCCAGGGGTATCGCACGAAGATCCATGGTGCGACGACCCGTGTAGCCCGTACCCACGCCGAAGTGGATGCGCCCGGGCGCAATCTGGTTCAGCGAGGCGAACGCGTTTGCCGTGACCGGCTCGATGCGATTTGAGGGGATCAGCACCCCGGTCGCAAGCTGAATGCGTTCCGTGTGCATAGCAGCCTGGGTCATTGCGACAAAGACGTCGGGATTCAACAGCTGAGTGTCATAGAACCAGACGTAGTCGAATCCGAGCTGTTCCGCGCGTTTTGCGATCCGCCAGGATTCTGTCGTAGTCGCCAGCGCAATACCGTACTGCATGAGTGCCCCCTCTAACCTGACCGCAGACTACGGTGAGGCAGCGTCACTGACCAGCAGGTCTCGCACCGTGTCTGCCATGGCCCGCGACGCCGCAGCAATGACAAAGCCCCCCTCATGGGCAGGCTCCCCGTGCGCACCGAGCACCACACCACCGGCGCCTTCGATGATCGGGATGAGCGGCAGGATGTCGTAGGGCTGGAGTCCACCATCAAGTACGAGGTCGAGTTGACCCATGGCGAGCAGGCCATAGAGGTAACAGTCGCCCTGCCGGTGCATGAGACGTAGCCGATTCACAAGCTGCGTAAAACCATCTCGGCGTTGCTCGTGCTCGAAGTAGCCAACCCAGGACGTCGCGCCAATGGCCTCCTCAAGCGCCGGCGCTCGCCGAACGGAGAGCTCCTGCACCGCCCCACGTTCTCCACGGCGGTACCAGGCTTGGCTGCCATCGCCCCAAAACACTTCCCCGGTAACCGGTTGACAGAGCGCTCCGGCAACCGCGCGCTGCCCATCGAAAAGGCCGACAAGAACGCCCCAATGAAGCAAACCGGACATAAACGCGCGCGTGCCGTCGATCGGGTCGATTACCCAGGTGAGACCATTACCGGCGGTTAAGCCGAACTCTTCGCCCAAGACCCCGTGTTCCGGGAATCGATCTGCAATGGCATCACGAATGGCCCGCTCCGCCGCTCGGTCGCCCGCAGTGACTGGATCGAACTTACCTTTGCCAGGCTTAGTCTCTACATCGAGAGGTCCGCGGAAGTATTTGAGAGTCTCGCTGCCGCCGAGAAGAGCTAGGTCGCGGGCGGTTTCTGAATATCTGCGAAGCTCGTTGGTAGAAAGCTCCACGATGCTTTTGGATAAAGGAAGCATTGTCACCGAAAAAGAGAAACCTCAAGCGCTCAGAAAGTTGCAAGCCAACCTATCCAGATCGAACCACCCGCATTTACATCTGTTGATCGGGGCCACACTCGAGAGGCAGGCGATCATCGAAAAAAGTAAAGAACATCGAACAGGCAGGTGGTGATGGGAAAACACTCCCGAGCGTCACCGTCTCGCGACAACATAGTCGCAGTACCCTCTGTAGCAGACACCAGCTTCAATCAGATCTAGGCCGTTCGACACAAAGAGATCTGTAAACTCAGAAAGATCATGAAGCCAGTACCCACCGCTCTTCTGAACGTCGCCGCCATGTCGGTTGTGGCGAGCAATCTCTCTGCTGGACGCAAGCAGCTCAGCAACGCCGCGAAAACCGGATTTGGAAAACGCCGCGTTAAGTAGTGGCAGCGTCCAGTCTGCTGTTTTCATTTCGCGACCGAAATCGATTGCAAGAACTACTGAATGCGCGCCCATTGAACGCGTGATTGCTCGGACAACTGAGTCACGTTCCGCAATCGCGTAGAGCGCGTTACAACATAGGTATACGTCGTAAATCTCCTCTAAAAAAGATAGGGCCTCAGCTGGCTCAGTTCTCACATCCACGGCTACTGAATCAAAAGCTGAGTATTTCTCCAGCGCAATCGCGTTCATTGCGAGACTCGCGTCGATGTGTGTTGCTGAGTGAAGAAG
This sequence comes from Pseudomonadota bacterium, assembly GCA_039198065.1. Taxonomy (GTDB): domain Bacteria; phylum Pseudomonadota; class Gammaproteobacteria; order Pseudomonadales; family Azotimanducaceae; genus CALHVX01. The sequence continues at coordinate 70,100 of JBCCTU010000005.1, read as the reverse complement.
ACCGCGGCTTAACAAAAAGTTAATATAATTTCCCGTGCCAGCCGCGATATCACATATCGTCACTGTTTTGCCAGGAAACTGCTGCGTAATGACTCGCTCGGCCATTTCCATGTTGGCTAAGTACTCTAAGTTGTACTTCGCCATCACGTCATAGCTACGCGCGTAGTCTCCCCACTCAATGCTCCCTGCTAGCCGCCGTTCCCTGGCTGCTTCCGTCTTCTCCAGAGCAGCCATGCAAATCCCCCGGACTGTCAAGCAGCAACACTAACAGCTTGGGCGCAGCAATCAAAGAAGCAACCAAGGCTCCAATAACCACAATAACAACGCCCAGCCCAAACTCACGATTTACTTGGAATTCGGAAGCAAGCAAAACCATAAATCCAAGAACAAGCGCGAGCGATGACGCGATGACTGCCGGCCCAACTCGATGAACCGCATAAGAAGCCGCCTCAGCACTTGAAAGACGAAGCCCAACAGATCCGTAGTGGGCCCTGACTACAAAGTGAACTACGTCGTCGATCACGACCCCTAGCGTGACTGCAGCCACAAGCATCGATGTTAATCCATACGTCCCTGTAAAGACTCCCAAAAGTGAAAGCCCCGCTGCTAGTGGCACGATCGATGCCAACACTACGAGCACACCTAACCGAATACTTCGGGTTATCGAAGAAATCAACGCGAAAACAAGAATCCAACTTAGTCCAACGCCGTAAACCAACTCGCGAGAGCCTTGAACAGAAAAGTCAGCAGACACAAGCCCTTCACCTGAAACAGTAACCGTAGTTTCGGGACAGCAATCGTTCATTGCATTAGAAAACACACTCAAGACTTCCGACGATACTCGCTGAATGTCGGCAGCACCGGAGACATTAAGGAGAACTGACACCCGCATAGCGTCACGCGAATCACTGATCAACGGAGACAGCGATTCGCCTTCTTCCAAACCAAACTCTAGCAACAGCAAGCGCTGCTCGACGCCCTGTGTGATGTCGACTTCATCCCCAAAGATGGCCGCAGACGACTCTAGAAGGTCAGTTACAGACCGAACGTTTACCACCGCAGGATTCTCTCTCAGCTCACGCGAGACCTCGCCTACAAACGAGTAAACTAGTGCGTCAAGGGCTTGGCCGCGCTGTCCATTTCTAATCGAAACATCCAGCGTATAAGGGGTATGCGCAAACTCTTCGATGCGTTTTGTAGCCTCCCTAAACTCGTTCTCAGGCGCAAAGTAATCAACAAAGTCTTCATTGAAGCCAGTGAACAGGGGTCCAGGGATTGCCAAAAGTAAAAGAACAACTAAGACGAGTCCGCTTCCACCAGAGGCCTCAACCCTTCGGGCTAGCGCGTTCGAATACAGTCTTAGTTGAGCCAACAAGACGCCTTGCTTTGGCTCTTTAACGGCCAGCAATAGCCAAGGCAGAACAGAGAACCCGAATAGATAAGTAGTCAGCAAACCCAGGGACGAAAAAGCACCCAGCTGCTGTAAAGCAGGGCTACTGACAAAGAGCAATGAACACAATCCAACACATGATGTAGCGGTAGCCAGGGTAATACCCTTTGCGTTACCCCACACGGCGCGGTGGATCCGCTGCCTCCTAGTTTCAAGCTGGTCGGGTTTACGAACAAAATCCACATAAACGTGCACGCTGGAGGCCACGCCTAGCGTCAGTACGACAAGAGGAACAACTGACGTCGCAGAATTGATCGTGATGCCGAAAAGGCCAATTGCTCCTATTGAAACAACAACACCTAGTAGGGATTGACATAAAAAGAAAACAGAAACCAGAAAGCTTCGAAAAACAAGGGAGGCCACAAACAGAAGTACCAGGGCCAACCCGATACCAAGCCGAGAAAAATCGTTACTTGATGCCTCGTAAAACGCATGCATCATCGGTACCGCGCCTGTATGGGCGATGTCTAACGACTCGTACATTTTTTCTAATCGGTTCTCGACGTCGGTAAACTGCTTCGCAAGCAACAAGACTGAGCCGCTAGACCTCCTTTCCACATCGACAGACGCCCTCAACAGCGCATGTGATCCACTCAAGAACTCAACTCTGTGCGAGAGCTGATCCAGCATCGTTTTTAGCTGGCGTTGACAAGGCAGGCTATCGATGCAGCTTTGACTGCGTGAAGGCCGTGTTTGAACAATGCCGTCTTGGTCAACGTAAGAGACCCGGAGAGAAAACGGGCTACTGACGGCGCTAACGTCTTGATAGCGCTCTAAATTCTTTTCTAACTCAAGAGAACTTCTAAATAGCTCTTGGTCCTCGCAGTCTTTATCAGAGCGGCAGCTGACTAACCAAACAACCTCAGAAACAGTGCCAAAGTCCGACTCTGCCGCGAGAAGATTCTGATAAGCCGGGACATCCCCCCCGAATAAGGTTCGGTTGTTGGCCGTTACCTCAACCGAAGGCAAACCAAGAAAACCGACTAACAGAAGAAGAACTAGAAAGAAAAGAAAGAGGAACTGGAGACGATACAACTTGAGGCCAATTTAGTGTTTTCGTGGACGCCTTCTTCTAAGCACTGGCAACGGAAGAAGGCTTACCAATCTAAAGAGTGCGATGCGCAGCCGATCGAGCCCTTTCGGTACGATTACCCCAGCACTCATAAGCTGCTCAGCAATCGGCTTATACACCATAACCCAGTAAACGGCATCCACGCCCTTTCCCTGAACCGCGTCAAATGAGTTAGCGACGAGAACGTTGAGGATTTTGCCGTCCTTCCAAAGGCTCTCTTTATGCCTTACGCCCGAACGCTTAAATCCCAACTTTTCGTAGAAAGGCACCATTTCGTCAAGACATGAAATCACCACCCATGGTCTATCACGCTGGACAACGTTCGAAGTGCAGACTTTTACTAGCGCTAGAAGCAAATCGCCCGATCTGAACTCTGGGTCCGTAGCCAGCCTGGAGACCTCTATCATTTCATACTTCTTGGGCAACGCTTCTGGCCAACAGCTCTCACCTGACTCAAGTAAGAGATCGTTGAAGTCGGAAAACTGAAGTCTGGCAGTCGCGACGACTCGCCCTTTGTAGGAACCCGCAAGCACACGGGAAGCAGCATCGGTTCTATCGCCCATCATCTCAGGCGTTACATCATCTTTTGTATTTCCAGACTCCGCATGCGCTCGAAAACGTAGCTGAAGAACGGCCTGATAATCGCTTGCTGTCTTGACGCTGAAGAAATCAATTCCACTTGCGATAGACGTCGGGAAAAACCCTGCTGCCTTTAGCTCTCGGCTGCTGACTCTCGATAGGCTGAACTGCAGGAGATACTGCCCAATCGCCTGCCTGCTGGGCGTAGACAGATCTTGAAACTCTGCGCCCACAACCAACCGATCATGACCAGCAATAGAAACAACGCCAACCCGCGCGACGACGACTGAAATGGGCGCAACGCTGCCCATTGGAAAGACGGCCGTTAGCTCAAATCGCATCCCAGGCACTAGGAACTTGTTTCGAAGGCTCGTGGTCAACTGCAATCCAGACTCGGAAACGTCGCGCACCTGGAAATACATGAAGTCATCAAACCGGCCAGGAGTTGCAGCCATGCATGTTGGGAAATAGGTCTCATTGCACAACCAACGCGTCCCGGCTCTACGGTCGCCCGTTGTCTCTTCCTCTTCAGAGACAAAGCGGATTCCAATCAATTGAACGTCGGTCTCGCCCCGAAACCGATCAACTACTATGCCGTCGTGGGTTGTCCGCCGGCCCGCAATTAGAACCTCAATCTCAACAAGCGCTCCTGCGCAAAGCTCCAAGCTAAGTCCCGAAGGTTCAACTACTTCAATTCCGAGGGGAGATAGCCTCCAGCTCTGCACATCAACGAGCTCGCTGCCTAGAGCCTTGTTTCGAATTCTTGCCAGAATTCGATCCTGAGATCTGATTTCAGCGGGAACTATTTTAGAATGAACGGGAGTCAGCGAGTCCGACACTACGCAAAAGCCTGCTCTCGCGCTTCTGGCTGGCGGTCTCTTTCATTGGCTAGCGCCTTGTCGCCACCAGTGCTCTTTAATGCTACCTCGTTCGCCCGCGTTGGGGACATCTTGTACAGAACAGTCTCTTCCGGAAAGTTTCTAAGAGACACTCCAACGTGATGAAGCAAAATTTTCTGTAATCGAACTTGGGAAGCGAACGACAAGAGCAGCTCCGCGAAACGCTCAGTAAGAAGAATATCCCCACTCTCTAGCCCGACGATGCTCTCGATCTGCTTGGTGGCTTCATCAACGCGACTTAACAGGTTAACCGGAGTTCCCAACGCGGTGATCTCTACTGAGGAGCTCGACCCTCCCAAGTTACCTACGACAGCTTCTCCAAAGGACAATAGGACGAATCGCTTTACGAACTGTCCACCACCAGACAGGTTCATGTCTTTGTTCAAGTTAGCGAGTTCAACTGCGGCGATGGCTGCATTCATCACGTTTGAACGCGCAGAATCGTCATCGAAGTAAGCGAATAGAAGATCGCCAATTTTTCTTGGTACGCCCTCGAGTGACTCAACTATCTCCGTCCCCGCGCGGACCTCTGGTATGACTCCATCCTTAACGAAGGACTCTAGGTTCTTTGAGTTTTCAGTAAATCCCCTGATGTCACTGAATAAACAAGCTACATCGCGTCTTCGTGGTTGCATAACATCGATGGACGCTTCCAGCACAGACTTCCCTTCAGCTTCGATACACCGCTGAATTCGCTTTGAAATCACTTTCGGAATAAACGCACGAATTCGCTCGGCGAAATCGATGTTTAGCTCAATGATTTGCTTTTGAGCAGCAACGTTTCGCTGATTGAGCAAGAAGTTCTCTACTTCGGACTTGTATGTCGACCGCACGATCAGAGTGATGGCGCACACTGTAACCGTACCCGTAAAGATGTAGCTTGTCGGGAAGTCTCCTGTAAGAAGTACGATCGACTGTGTTGAAACAGTGAACAGTACGAAGATCAGGCTGTTCAATGCTGACATCCGCAGAGCTAAGACGGATGCAACTAGTAGGATAAAGCAGAAAACCCAGCTCTCTCTTCCGTGAACCAACCACACGACGGCTTGGGATTGGCAAATTGCCCAGTAGAACACCAGGGCCGGCAACCGTACGAACCGAGATCTTCTGAACGCCGTTGCGTACAACCCCAAAACAAAACACGCACACGCAGCAGTGCTGATTCGAAACGCGACCCATCCCTCCATAGGCTCAAGAGAATTTGGAATGTCGTAGAACCAAATGTGCGCTATATAGGCGATCGCAATGAAGGGCAGGAGAAGACGATTGGTGGAGAGAAACGCGGATCGATCGCGTTCCTCCCACATCACTAACCAAGGGGTTCCCTCGATAAGTGCTTTGGGAAACAACCACGATAGTAGGGAATCGAGCGCCGTCATAGCCTCGCCGAAAACAAAAAAGTGGAGTAATTCCACGCGTCCAACTGCATGATATACGTGGGATTTTCGGAAGGCACCGAGAATTTAACTTCAACTAGTCATCTGTGACGCCAATCGCAAAAGCCCGGCAATTGGTAGTACGCCGTCAATCTAACCAGCCGTACAAACCAGTGTCGCCAGGCAGCGAATTGACTTAGATTCTGTCATCGAACTTGCGTTTACTGTTTGAGGACCGGTGAGTTGTCCAACGTTGCAATCCCATCTAGCGGCGAGAGGTTTCGCAAAGCCTTCCACCTCGAGGCAGAAAAGAGCTTTAAGCTAAACCAGCATCATGTAAAAACCCTTGCGTTTTTTTCGCCAGCGCTGGCTGTTTTCGCCTTCTTCGATTCCGCCGTCGGGGAAAGTGAATTCAACACACTTCCGCTTCGTATCACCGCAGCTTTACTGATAGTTCCGATTGCTATCAGGAAAACCCGCCTAAGCCGAGTAAATCCCAAGGTATGGCCGACCTACTGGATTATCGCCTGTACGCTAGTTTTCCCGTTCATGTTCGGTTTGATGCTTTTCATCAATGCAGCACTTGTATCTGATTCAGAAAAGCTGAACGACTTTTGGATGATTCAGTTTTTGGTTGCCACGTTTTTACACGTGCAGTTGATTAGTCGACTATGGCTGGTTGTCCCTTTCTGGACGGTTGGGACCGTTCTTTCTCTTGCGTTAACTGTATGTCTGTTTCCTGAGGCTGCGGCAGCGCTCAAAAGCGTTTCCATCTATCCTATTTCAGCGTTCGCTACGGCAGTTTTTTTTGGCGCGTTATTCGATCGCAAGTCGGACTTGGTTGACCAAGAAAAATTCGCTGTAGCCTCCCGCATCGGCACCAACGTCGCACACGAACTACGCACGCCCCTAGCCTCCATTCGCAACTTCGCAAACAACTCCGAAGCAAACCTGCCTCAGGTGATCGAACATTACGAACAGTCGGTTGCCCGCGGTGAAGTGGAGAACCCGCTAACGCCAAGACAACTGCGAGCCCTCGCGACGAACACAGGCCGCATTCTCAATGAGGTCGAGTTCTCGCACACGATTATCGACATGCTGATGATGTCTACTTCGGAAAACCCGCTCGGGATGGATCGTACGGAGTACTGCAGCGCGGCGGACTGCGTTCGTGAGGCCGTTCGGCGCTTTCCGTTCAACAACGATTTTGAGCGCCAGATGACGAGCGCTGACGTCGAGTACGATTTCAGGATCAACGCGCCGCCAATTCTGGTCGTGCACGTGCTCTTCAACCTGATCAAGAACGGAATTCGATTTGCGTCCGGTGCTGATGAGCCACGCGTGCTGATCCGCTCAAGTCGTCAGGGCAACCGGGACGTACTCCAGGTCATTGATTCTGGTTCCGGCATCTCAAAGGCTGATCAGCGCCGGATTTTTGAGCGGTTCTATACCACTCAGGGTCTGGGGCAAGGTGCCGGGATCGGGCTCAGCTTCTGTCGCTTGGCTATGGAAACGCTCGGCGGGGGCATCGAATGTCACAGCGATGGCGAAAGCTTCAGCGAGTTCCGGTTGCTCTTTCCCGTTCTGCAGGAACCGTCGCAGATCAACCCCCAGCCGGCTATCGGATGAGCGTCATCGTCTCTGCCATCAACGCCTCAGCCGTCGGCCCCCAGTGCATGACCCCGGGGCGCATGCGGTTTCCCAGGAAGGCGACGGTAAGTTCAGCTTCCGGTTGATGAAACAGCACCGCTCCGCCGGACCCAACATGGCCGATCGTACCGGGCCCCAGCGGTGCGGGCTGGTCGGGCTGTTTCAACATGAGTCCTAGTCCAAACGCCGTTTGGGTGAGCAACACCTGATCCTGACCGTAGGCGTGCACGGTCGCGGCATCACGCTGCAGCGATGACGGCAGGCGCGCGTACAGTTCTGCAAAGGTCGTGACTAGCTCTGCCGTCGTTGCGTGGGCGTTTGACGACGGCAGCATTGCCGTGCGGAATGCGCGTTGATTCATGTAGGTGCGGGGCAGACGCGGATTTAGAAACGCAGCACCTGTTGGTGTACGAGGGTCCGCCATCGCACGAAGCATTTCCCAGGTGTCTTCGGGCAACGCCTTGAGTTCCTCCGCCGTAGCGCGCGGCGGCAACAGTGGCGTGCACCGCGCCAGGTCTGCTTCTGCATTAAGCCCTAGGTGTACCCCGTAGGCGTGCTCGACGAAGCGCGCCAGCCAGCGGTCGAGCGCTTGCCCGGTCGCTTCCTGGAGAAGCCGATCGAGGATCAGCCCGAAGCTACGGGCGTGATACCCGTGCTGCGTGCCCGGCGGCCACCAGGGTGGCTCCGCGGCGAGCGCCGTGGCCATGCCAACGCTCCTGAGGTAGTCGTCGACGGCAAGAGATGTCCGACAACCGACGACGCCGGACTGGTGGCTCAACACCTGGCGCAGCGTGATGTTCGCTTTGCCCGCTTGAGCAAAGTCATGCCAGTAGCGAGCAATCGGGTCTTCCAAACCCACGTGTCCTTCGGCGACGACGTTCAGTACCACCAGGCTGGCCAGCGCCTTGGTCACCGAGAAACAGCAACACAGAGTATCCTCCTGCCAAGGAACGCTTTTTTCACGATCCTGCCAGCCGGCCCAGCCGACAAAGCGGAGAGTGCCCGCCTGACGAACCGCGAAGCTGCACCCGAGCTCGTCCCCCGCCTGGGTCGCGCTTGCCAACCGCTCCGCCAGTGGCGCGAACGCAGGTTCCCACTGACCGCCCACGTCCTTCACACCTGTACCTTGCTCACCGATTTCTGCCGCCCCCCGTTCACCGTCACACCGCTTGGGCACCTAGGGATGCGACAATGGTGTCTCTCTACTTCGCCATGGACCAGGATCACCGCCACGTGCACCGCCGCTGCCTGAAGCATCCCAACTGACCCGTGGCAGCGCGTGACCTCACTCAGGGCGGCGTCGCCGGCTCACTGTTTCGTCTGACCGCGCCGATGATGCTGGCCGTGTCCAGCAGCATTGTCGTTCAGATGATCGAGATCGGCTTTATCGGCCAGCTCGGAACCGCGGAACTGGCGGCAATTACGTTCACCTTTCCGCTGGTCATGATCCTGAACAGTGTGGCCCTCGGGATCGGTATTGGCACCTCGTCGGTCATCGCCCGCACCGTGGGTAGCGGTGAACGGGACGTGGTGCGACGACTCGGGACCCACGCCCTGTTCCTTGTTGCCGGTGTTTTATCCCTGCTGTCCCTCATCGGCTGGCTGACGATCGATGCAGTCTTTACCGCGCTCGGTGCCGATGCCACGACGCTTCCGCTGATCCACGAATACCTCGACATCTACTACCCATCGGTGGTGATGCTTACGCTCTCGATGGTTGCCGGCAACGTCCTGCGCGCCAACGGAAATGCGGGAATCCCAGGGCTGATCATGACCTGCGGGGCAATGCTGAACCTGGCCCTCGATCCTGTGCTCATTTTCGGCTGGTTTGGCCTGCCGCGTATGGAGCTCGCCGGGGCGGCGACCGCGAATGCACTCTCTCGTGTGTTCATGGTCACGGTGCTGTTGACTTACCTGTACCGGACTCAGCTGGTGGCGACGACGGCCGTGTTTCAGGGGTTCTTCGCCTCCGCCCGCCAAATCCTGACGATCGGTATTCCCGCCATCGCAACGCAAATGATCGGCCCCGTATCGGCAGCAATCATCACCCGCATGCTGGCGGGTCACGGCGAGGTCGTTGTTGCGGGCTTTGGGGTGGCCACGCGCATTGAAGCCGTGTCGATCATGTTGCTGTTCGCGTTATCCGGGAGCATCGGACCGTTCGTTGGCCAGAACTGGGGGGCTGGCCGCAAGGACCGGGTACAGCAGGGGCTCAACGTCAGCTACCAGTTCAGCATCGCCTGGGGTGCCGTAGCAGCCCTGCTGGTGTACGTATTTGGCGTGAACTTCGCCGGGCTCGTCGATGACAACGAAGAGGTCGTCCGCGCGGCAACCATTTATCTGGCGATCGTGCCTTGGACCTACGGACTCTGGGGCGTGTTGATGATGGCATCCGCCTCCTTCAACGCGCTCGGTAAACCGCTGCCGTCGACAGCGTTGTCGTTTACCCGCATGTTCATTCTCTACGTCCCGCTGGCCTTGGTGATGAATCGCTATTTTGGCTACCAGGGCATCTTCTACGCGACAGCGATCAGCAACGGCGTGATGGGCGTGTTGGGTTACATCTGGTTCAGGAACCGCTTCTTTCCAGCGCCCAAGACCGCCGTAGCGCAGGCTTGACCCGGCCTTCAGGGCCAGCGATAAAGACTGTCACGGAGCTGTAGCATTCTCAGGTAGTGACTGTGCTGGGTCGCCGACTTCTTACCATTCCGTTGTACCTGCTGCTGACGCTGCTGGTGACCGCGCTGTTTCCGCTGCTGCTGGTGCTGGCGGCCTTGGCATCGGTGCTGCCTCAGTTTCGCGGTGCAGTACCCACGCTCCTCTTCATCACCGGCTATCTCTGGTACGAAACCGCCGGTATTCTCGCCGCGTTCTTGACGCTGGCGCAGGACGATCAATCGGACGCGGGCTGGCGCCGAAACTTTGCCATCCAGTGCTGGTGGGCGAGCGGTCTGAAGAAACTCGCGGAGCGCGTTTTTCAGCTGCGGTTTCACCTGCACAACCGCCGCGCCCTCGACGGTGGACCCGCGTTGCTGCTGCCGCGCCACGCCAGCATTGCCGACACGATTCTCCCGGTGACCTACTTCGCCCAGCCCTTCAAAACCCACCTGCGCTACATCATGAAGCGGGAGTTGCTGTTCGATCCCTGCCTGGACCTGTTCGGCAATCGTCTACCCAACGTCTTCGTTGGCCGTAGCGGCCAGGACACGGAGCGGGCCGTCGCCGGCATTCGTGAGCTGACTGCGTCGTTGGGTGAGAACGAAGGTGTGCTGATCTATCCCGAAGGCACCCGTTTTTCTCGCGAAAAGCACGATGCGCTTAAGCGCAAAGGAAACCAGCAACCAAAGCTCGTGGGTCAGCTCGAACGCTGGCCCGACCTGCTGCCGCCGCGCCTCGGCGGTACGCTTGCGATGCTCGAAGCCAACCCCGGCCGGGACCTGTTGTTCATGGCCCACGTGGGCTTCGAAGGCTCCAGCCACTTTCAGAACTTGATCAACGGGTCCTGGCGCCGCGCGCAGGTGCATCTCGAGTTCTGGCGTATTCCGTTCGCGCAGATTCCCTCAGGGCGCGATGAACTGAAGCAGTTTCTGTTCGAACAGTGGGATCGCATGCAGGCGACAATCCTCAGGCTGCAGCGACTGGCGGGCACCGAAGCTCGCCGCTAGAGTCTCAGCTCTTTCTTACGGAGCACGCCCGATGCACGGCTTCTTTCGCATGCAGGCCCCGGGAGACCCCGAGGTTCTCGAGTTCTCGGCCGCGGAACCGCAGGCGCCGGTTGCCGGTCAGGTTCTGGTGCGCCACACGGCCGTCGGTCTCAACTACATCGACACGTACCACCGCAGCGGGCTCTACCCGTTGCCGCTACCGACGCGGCTTGGCGTTGAGGCTGTCGGGGTAGTCGAGGCCGTGGGCGATGGCGTCACCGACCTTAGGGTCGGGACTCGGGTGGCCTACGCTGGCGCACTAGGCGCCTATGGCACCTGGAATCTCGTTCCTGCCGGGCGCCTGGTTCCGCTTCCTGAGGGCATCAGTGACGACGTCGCCGCCGCAAGTCTGCTCAAGGGGCTCACCACAGCGTATCTACTCACCCGCACCTTCGTCCTCGGCCGCCACCACACCGCACTAGTGCACGCGGCCGCCGGAGGTGTCGGCCTGATTCTGTGTCAGTGGGGTCGCCACATTGGTGCCACGCTGATCGCTACCGCCGGCAGTGATGAAAAGACCGCCTTGGCCGTAGAAAACGGCGCCACGCACGCGGTGAACTACCGCACGGAAGACGTCGTCGCCCGGGTGCGCGAGCTCACCGGTGGGGCTGGCGTTGACGTCTCCTACGACTCCGTTGGTCAAGCATCCTTCGATTGGTCGATGAACGCACTAAAACCCCTGGGCATGTTCATAAGCTACGGCAACGCTTCAGGCTCTGCCCCGCCCGTCGACCCGCAAATACTCCAAGACAAGGGCTCGCTGTTCTTCACTCGACCAACGCTCGCAACCTATACGGCCGCACGCTCAGATCTACTGGCGCTGGCCGACGCATTCTTCTCCCTGGTCACGGACAACGTGATCAAGATCCACATCAACCAGCGTTACCCGCTTTCCGAGCTGGTGCAGGCACACCGGGACCTCGAAGCCCGCAAAACCACCGGCTCGACGATCCTGCTACCCGGGTAATGCCGCCTTGAACACCGTTTCGAGCGCTTCCATGGCGGCTTTGAACTGGGGATCCTCAGTGACGTGGTGCGCCTCGTCGACCGGATAGGGCACCGTCACCGACGGTGTTACCCCGCGGCCCTCAATACGCTCGTCGTTGAGACGAAACTCGGCGACAGACAGGTATAGAAAATACGGCTCGTCTGGCTCGTTGAAGATGCCTTGGCCAGCGCTGAAAAAACCGGCCGTAGTGCTGCCGAGGACGAGGGCGCGCGATTTTTTGAACTGATACGCGAGCGCCTCCTTGCCCGAGCGTACACCTTCGTTGATCAGCACGACCATGGGTTTGTCGTAGAACCCGTGGGTTGCAACCGGATCCGCGGAAAACGTTTCCGATCCCTCGCGATCCAACACCGTAAAGCGATAAAACTCTGACCGATCGGGAAAGAACGGGTCCAGATACTCGTACCAGGCACCACCGAAACCGCCACGCAGATCAAGAATTAGAGCATCGGTGTCCGCCAGGGAATCCACCAGCTCAAGGTAGCGAGCGAGGATTCGTTCATGGGTCCCGCTCCACAGGTGCAGGTAGCCCACGCTCCTCTCCCCTAAGGGCAAACGCCGGACGCTTGCCTCCATCGCAGTCAACATGGACGCGTTCGGGTTCTGCTCAACGCACGTCATCTGCACGGGCAGTCGCTGCGAGCCCCGCTCAATGATGAATCGATAGGCACGCGACGTTGCCTCGGGCCGCCGGCACGCCACGACTTGCTCAATGGGCTCGCCACGTTCGTCGAGCAGTCGATCGCCTCGCCGAACACCGGCGACGGCGGCCGGCAATCCATCGAGCACCTCACGCACGCGTTCCGGCTGCGCACCGGACTGATAGCCCAGATGCGCAACGCCTGGTGCATCAAGCTCCCGGGTGCTGAACAACGATCGAAAGAACGTGTACTCGAGATCCGCCGCGGTATAGAAGCGGGTGTGTGAAACCTCGAGGCTGTCGAGAAACGGGTTGATGATCGGTCGCAGAGCATCAACGGAGGGCGCCGCTGCCGCCGCCTGCGCCAGCCGTTCCCGGGTGGCCTCAGTGAAATGCGACGCGACCAGCGTATGGGGGTAGATGGACTCCCGCGCCGCATCCCAGACTCGATCGAAAACGGCACCCGGCGTCTCTTCGGCGCGGGCGTTAAACGCCAGCGCCAGCACTACGATTGCTAGAACTGTCCGGAAAACTGAAGGTTGATGAACATGCCTCGTTCGCGATCGAGCTGCTCCGACCCAACGAAGGCGCCGCTGCGATCGGGTGCAAAGAACAAACGCTCGCGCGGAAAACCGCGCCGCTTGAAGAACCGCAGCTCCAAGCGAGTGCGCAGATCGAACAGTCGCGTGGTTTCTACAAACGCCGTCCATTCTTCCCCTCGTGCCCCGCGGCTGATCTCATCGGTGAAGTAGTCGAGGGTATCGGTTTTTACCGAATAGAACAGGCCCCAGGACCAGCGTTCGGCGGTTCGATCCTGGCGCAGCGTGAGCTCGACGTTCGGGGTATCGAAGTCGGTGATGTCGCGCGTCTCGCCAGTGATCGGATCCTCAAACTCCGATTCGAAGGTTTCGAACTCAAGGCGCAACAACCCGCCGGGCAACAGCCCATTGAGAGGTACAAAGGCGGAGCCAAAGACGCCCCAGAACCGCGAGTCCCCCGCATTGGCAAGCCCCGACGCACCGGAAGGCAGTACTACTTGCTCGAGCGTGTCTTCGGTCCAATCGTGAAACAACTCAACGTTCAGGGCGCCGCGCTTCTCCGAGCGCAGATCGAACGTCATGCTGGCCGTCGTGGTCTGATCCGGCCCGAGGCTCGGATTGCCGCCGAGAAGCCGGTCATCCTGCACTTCGGTTGCCGCCGCGAAGTTGTCGAAGTCGAGCTGCCCGACGCTGCGCCGCAGTGAGAGCCGTAGCTGAGCGTTGGGGTTAAGTCGCGCATTGAGAGCGAGCGTTGGCTTGAGGAAGGAAAACTGCTGCTCGTTGTCGGAATCCCCAGCAACAGAAATCTCTGACACCTCTCCCGCCATGCCGATCTCAGCGATCCAGCGCGGGCTCAGGGTCCACACAAGGTTAACGAAGGCTTCGCCGCGCAGTTCTTCGACTACCGCGTTCGCGTTCGGCAGGTTGAACGCGACCGGTCCCGTACCCTCATCGCGGGTCAGCTTGAGCGCACGATCGAGTTCATTCCGGGCCAGCTCGAAGCCTACCTCTGGCGCTAACGAACCAAGCGGGTCACGACCAAAGGTGAACCGTGTGATGAACTCCGTCTGATCAGACTCTCCGGAAAAGACCGACGAGGAATCCACGGTCCCAAACGGTTCTTCCGAAACGACCAGCGATTGTTCTTCCCGGCGGTCAAGGGAGGCTAGCGTAATGTTCTTGAACTGCCACGCTTCGAATAGTGGCTGCTCCAGTGTCAACCCGAACTCGAACTGCTGACTCCGCTCATCGAACTGAATACGGCGTCGTTCGTCGGGCTCGCCGACGCCCTCGCGACCGCGAAAGCCGATGCGGTCGGCGTCGTTGGCAAAGTCAAACAACGCAACGCGACCGTTGAGCACCAGCGTGCCCTCGCCCAACGCCCGCTGGGCCTCCGTGGCAAACGCACCTGAATACTCTTTACGCGGTGCGGACTCATCCTGATACAGCTCAAGATTGCCGTCGGCATCAAAGCGCCGACGGGTGAACTCCTGAAAGTCGAACTCTTCCCAGTAATAATTGGCGCGAGAAGCAAGCGACCAGTCACCAAGCTGGTTCGCCAGCGACAGCTCAAAGACGGGATACACCAAGCCGTCCGGCTCCCGCTTGACTTCGGCGGTCCAGGCACCCGAGGTGCGGCTGGAATCGCGAATGACGTTTGCAATCAGCGACTGTCCGGCGGTCTCGCCGGCGCGCTGTGCACCTTGAATGACTTCGATCGCCCGCACGGACTTCGCCGGTATACGAGCAAGTACCTCTTCGAGATCCAACGATTTGGTCGACGGCCGGGCGCCATCAATGAGTACGTTACCGGCGCTGCCACCGAAGCCGCGCACTTCGTCACCGCCATCGAGGGAGAATCCAGGCAGGCGCTGCAGCATGTCCAGGGCCGTTTGCGGATAGAAGCGCACAAAGAACGGTGGCTCGTACCGACGCACCCCATCAACGGCTTCCGGCGCCGGCGCGAGCTCCGGACCCTCCGCAGCGCTCGCGATGCCAGAGAAAAAAAACGAGCTCAGGAGGCTCGCGAGAAACAGAATCCTTGCTCGCATCAGTCCAGGTCAGCTGTCGTTGTCGTATTCAGTTTAGGGAGCGTCAGCAATACCACCACCGAGCTCATGCTCAACAGCAGCGCGGCTCCCGCCAGCGGTACCAGCCCCTGTTCGATCACTTCCGCCACCGCAACCGTGCCGCCGAAGGTGAACAGCAACACGAGCAAGATAAGCAACGCCGCACCGCGCGCATCATCCCCATCGGCCGCCAGCACGGCGTGATAAAACCCCGGCGGGCCCCGTAAGCCGAGCCCAAAGTTCATCGGGATGAACAGCGGTATAAGCCACACCGGATCGCCGGCGCCGAGCAGCGCGAACACCAGTATCCCCAGAGCGCCGGCGGCAGACAGTGTCGTACCAAACAAAATTATCCGCTCCGCCCCAAAGCGCTCCGCCAGCCGCGGGGCCGCGTTAGCTGCAAGGATGAACGTGCTGATGCCGCTGACCTGCATGATGATGAAGTCTTCGATCGCCCCACCGAGCGAGCGGGTAATAACAACCGGCGCGCCGAAGACAAACACCAGCAACCCACCGAGCGTCAGCGCCTGGCTGGCGGCGTAGCGCCAATAGACGGGGCTGCGGAGCAGGCGCAGGTAGCTGAACCGATCACTCGCCTCGGTGCTGGCAACCACCGTGGTTGGAAAGTGGCGGAACAACAGCAGCGTGCAGCCAAGCAGCACAGCGGCCGTGAGACACAGGGTGTAAAAGCTTGCGTTCCAGCCGAAGGCCTTCAGTAACCAGACACCGGCAATGGGGGCCAGCGCCGGGGCGAGGGACTCGAAGCTGCCCAGCACACCAATCGCTCGCAACGCCCCTTGCTCGGAAAACAAGGCACGAATCACACCGGGTGCGATGACCTGCGCCGCCGAGCTGGCGATGCCCTGGAAGAATCGCAGTGCGATCAACGCCCAGATCCCGTCGACCTGCGCCGCGGCGATCGACAGTACGGCGAAGACAAGCAGCGAACTCAGCAACAGCCACCGCGGTGGGTAACGCGACGCCAGCGCACCAAAACCCAACAGGCCGAACACGCCACCAATGGAGAACGAGGCAAGTACGTATTGGGCTTCGGTCGGTGTGCCGCCAAGGGCGGCAGGCAGATCGGGAATTGCCGGCAACACGAGATCCGTCGCCGCGAGCCCCATAACACTCGCGATAACCAGCAATGCCACGACCAGCATGCCGCGGCTGGGAGTTGCTGTCGTCATCTTAAGGGTCGAGTTTATCGCGCAGCGAACCGGTAACCGGTTCAGCCGCTGCCTGCTCGAGTGCGCGCAGCGCAAGCTCAGGGGTAGTCGCCGTATGCAGCAGAGCTGCGTGTTCGCGGCGCACGAACCCCTGCGCGATCATGTGCTCGAGCAACGCCGCGAGCGCGTCGTAGTAGCCGTTCAAGTTAAGCACGCCAAGCGGTTTGCGATGGATACCGAGCTGCGACCAGGTCCAGACCTCGAACAGTTCTTCGAGCGTTCCAAGGCCACCGGGCAGCGCAAGAAACGCATCCGCGTGCGCTGCCATCAGCGCTTTGCGCTCGTGCATGGAGCCCACCACGTGCAGTTCGGTCAGGCCCTCATGAGCGACCTCCACATCGGCAATCGCCTGCGGTATGACGCCGAGGACCTCTCCTCCGGCGGCAAGGGCTGCGTCCGCAACGGCACCCATGGTGCCTATGCGCGCGCCGCCGTAAACGAGCCGGACCGATCGCTGCCCAAGAAGTGTTCCCAACGCCCGGGCGACGGTCTCAAAGGCAGGATCGTTGCCTGAGCGCGACCCACAAAAGACGCAAAGGCTCGTCAGCACCACATACCTCGTACAAAACGAGGCCTGGCGACCTTTGCCCCCGGCACCGCTTTTGTTATGTTTTTCATCAACTTACCTACTCAACCGGCTTGGGCCCTGTGACGTAGCTTTCACAGCCCCACCAGGGAGAACGCATGCAGCACTTCGACGTAATCATTGTGGGTGCCGGTCTGTCCGGCGTCGGCGCAGCCTATCACCTGACCCATAAGTGCCCGGAAAAAACGTACGCGCTGCTTGAGTCACGCGATGCCATCGGTGGAACCTGGGATCTGTTTCGCTACCCGGGCGTCCGATCCGACAGCGACATGCATACGCTTGGCTACAACTTCAAACCCTGGCGCGATGCGAAGGCGATCGCCGATGGCCCGTCGATCCGCAAGTACGTGCGCGAAACCGCTGCGGAAAACGGCATCGAAGAGAACATCCACTTTGGTCAGAAGCTGACCGCAGCAAACTGGGACAGCGCAAACGCACGATGGGAACTGACCACGGCTCTCAAGGCCGGGGGCGTGGGTCAGTTCAGCTGCAATATGTTACTCATGTGCGCCGGGTACTACAGCTACGACAAGCCCTACACGCCAGACTTCCCGAATCGCGATGCGTTCAAAGGCCAGGTCATCCACCCGCAGCTGTGGCCCGAGGACCTGGACTATGCCGGGAAGAAGGTCGTCGTTATCGGCAGCGGGGCAACGGCTATGACGCTGGTCCCGGCCATGGCCGAACAGGCGGCTAAGGTCACCATGTTGCAGCGCTCACCGACCTACGTCGTTTCACGTCCGGATCGAGACAAGATCGCCAACACCCTGCGCCGCTTCCTGCCGGAGCAGTGGGCCTACGATCTGACCCGCTGGAAGAACGTGACCATGCAGGCCATCACCTACAACCGCACGCGCACGGCGCCGGAAAAGGTCAAAAACACCATCCTGAAGATGGTTCGTGAAGAGCTCGGCCCGGACTTCGACGTCGACAAGCACTTCACCCCCAGCTACAACCCCTGGGATCAGCGCCTGTGTCTGGTTCCGAACTCGGATCTGTTCAAAGCGTTGCGGGAGAAGCGCGCCGATGTCGTTACCGATCACATCGAGCAGTTCACCGAAACGGGCATCGCACTGAAAAGCGGTGAACATCTCGACGCGGACATCATCGTTACCGCAACGGGCCTCAACCTGGTGGTCCTAGGAGGCGCTGAGTTCGCCGTCGATGGCAAGCCTGTGAACTTCCCGGAGACCTTCACCTATAAGGGCATGATGTACTCCGGTGTACCAAACCTCATCCAGACCTTCGGCTACATCAACGCATCCTGGACTCTGCGGGCCGATCTGACCGCCGAGTGGTCCTGCCGCGTGATTAACCACATGGACGCGCAGGGCGCACGCCAGGTCACTCCGACGGTGCTCGCCAAAGACAGCAACATGCCGGCGCGCCCCTGGATTGATGACTTCTCCGCCGGCTACATGCAGCGCGTCATGCATCTGTTCCCGAAACAGAGCGACCGCCAGCCGTGGATGAATACCCAAGACTTCACGGCAGACCGAAAAATGGTGCGGCACGCACCGATCGAAGACGAGTCGCTGGTGTTCGCCAACCCTGCGGTTGAGGTCACGGCCGCAAAGGCCGCCTAGGCGGAACCGATGCCGATGCCGACGAGCGCTACGTCATGAGAGTAACGCGATGTCTCTACGGCGATTTCTTTCGTCGCCACGATGCACCTGAGCTGACCGAGCTGTATTGCGCCTGGGATTTGAACTGGGCCAGTGAAGTATCACCGGCAAAGCACGGTATGCGCTTTGAACGCCCTTCGACCCTTGCTGCCGGTAAAAATTCCTGCGACTTCGTGTTCGTTCGAACACTGCGGAACTGACTTCGACCGATCGACTTCGGGCAAAGCTACGGATTTCGCTGCTCAAAAAGGTAGTGTCCGATCTGCCACTCCGTGCCATTTCGGTTACCAAACAGCTCTTCACAGGCCATAAAGAAGATGCGCCAGCGTTGCACCCAGCGGTCAACCTGGTCATCACCGTAGGTCACCGTTAGCGCACGACGAACGTCGTCGCGACTGGCGTCCATGTTGGCGAGCCACGCTCGCGACGTACGGGCGTAGTGATCGCCTGAATAAACCTGCTGGTCGACGAGGGTAAGGTCGTCCTGAAAGTGCGACAGCGTATCGACCGCCGGCATGAGTCCACCGGTGAAGAAGTACTTCGCCATCCAGTCCGATGCACCGCGTGTCTCGTATGGGTACAGAAACTCACGATGACAAAAGATGTGTACGAACAGTCGACCGTCGGCGGCCATCCAACGACTGATCTTTGCCAGGAGCTCCGCGTAGTTGCGCACGTGCTCGAACATCTCGATGGAAATTACCCGGTCATAGGTCCCTGGCTCGAGATCGAGCGCGTTGATGTCGGCAGTAACGACCTCCAGGTTCGTAAGCCCACGCTCGCTCGCCTGCTGATCGATGTAACGTTTCTGGGTACTCGAATTCGAAACGGCCGTCAGGCGTACATCGGGTCGTCGTTCGGCGAGCCAAAGTGAAAAGGAACCCCACCCGCAGCCCAGATCGAGCACTCGGTGGCCAGGGTCAAGCGCAAGCCGTTGCTCATAGAGACCCAGCGTGTTCTCTTCAGCCTCTGCCAAGGTCGCGTCGGCCCGGGGAAAGATGGACGCGCTGTACTTGAGCCGAGGGCCGAGCACACGCTCGAAAAACTCCGTCGCGACTTCATAGTGCTGCTCGTTGGCCTCCCCGGTGTGCAGCGCGATGTGGCTTTGGCGAAGCTCGGCTAAGCGCTGCAATCGTTCCTCTGATCCGATACGCCGTTCTTCCCGCAGCCGCTTGCTGCAGATGGAGCGGATACCCAGGCGGATGAGCGAGTCGGGAACTAGCGTTCGTTCAGCAAGGGTGATTGGCAAACTCACGAGAACAGCACCCCAGCTATCGCGATAGCTCGAGAATACCGCGAGGGCGGCCAGAGGCGGGGTCGACGTCCTGTAGCGCATCGTAAAGCAGCTCCACCGGCACCCAGGTGTATGGGTACTTGAAGCTCGCCGTGTCAAGCACCAGCACCTGGTCGGCGCTGGCGTTGTAGGCAGCCACGGGCGAAATGTGACCCGACCCCTCTTGATCCAGACTCTGGCGCTGATAGTTCACGAGCAGAAAGTCACCTGCCGTCCCGAGGTTCCGCTCGATGGTCGCGCGAAACGCATCCAAGGTAAGCGCATCCCCGTGAGTTGCCTCTGTCTCAATACCATGGGCACCGAGCAATCCTTCAAGTTCATCGAGGGTCATACCTCCAAAGGTGACCTGCCAGCGGCTGCGTACCGCGCTTGCTTCGGGAGTAAAGAACTCGGACTGGTTTGTCTGTCGGCCAAGGGCGTTAAGCACTGTGACGCCGCTGGCAACCCCGCAGTAGCTGATGTTGACTTGCGATACGTAAGCCGATGTCAGTGCGTCGTAGTCCGCCGTGTACTCCGCCTCGCGGAGTAGGGTCTGGCCAGCTGGGCTGGTCGCCGCCGCCAGCGCCGCCGGCATCGGGAGATCCTGCGATTTAGGTTGCAAGCTGTACCAGGTGAATGCTCCGGCAGCTGCAGGTAGAAGTATCAGCACAGCCAACAGCGGTTTGAGCACTCGCCTCATCGTTATCTTCCTGTGTAACAGTCGCACGTCGCAGTGTGCAATCGAAGCCCATGCGGGTAAAGCATGGGTGTGTGGGCGTAACGGGGTCAGGCGCGGCCGACCGTGGAACCCTCCGGCCCTGGGGTCTCATCGTCTCGGAGATCCCCGCCGCTGTTCCAGTCTCCCGTGAGCCAGCGCACTACTAGGTACACAACGGGCGTATCAATCAGGGTCAGTAGAAGCTTAACGAGATAGGTGCCAAAAATGAGCGTGGGAAGCAGCGCGGTGTCGATCACCCCGTAAAATGCAATGGAGTAAAAGATGGCGGTATCGAGCAGCTGGGAGACGGCCGTCGAGCCGTTGTTGCGCAGCCACAGCCACCGCCGACCGGTCGCTGCCTTGATCCGCTCAAAGAGCCACACGTCGGCGAACTGAGCCACGACGGTTGCCGTGATCGATGCGGCGATCATGCGCCAGGCCTGGCCGAACACATCCAGGTAGGCCTGGTTGTGCGGCCAACCCGGCGCTGGTGGCAGATTGACCCCGAGCAGAAAGAAAGAAACGGCTATGAGGTAAGTTGCGACTCCGAGGTAGATCAAGCGCCGAGCGCGAGCCGAGCCCCAAACCTCCGCTACGGCATCCGTGCAGGGAAAAGTGATCGCGTGCATGAACGCACCAAAACTGAAGGACAGCACGCCTAGTCCAAACCAGGACAGATCCAGCGCAATCAGCTTCGGGGTCAAGCCCGGAACGATTCCCCAGGCACCAACGTAAACTCCGAGCAGAACCTGGTACTTCGCTTCCGGGGGCATTGGCATCCCAAGTTCAGGTTCGTTCGGCAATCGGCCCACAGAGCACCCCATATTCGCCAGCCACCCGGTCCAGGGAACGCTGGCAATGCGCCACGTAGCGGGCGCGGTTCCGAACCAGAGTAGCCAGGCCGGCTAGCCGCTGGAGTGGCGGGTGCCAGCGATCGAAGTCCAGACCGAATTGGCGCAGGACCTTGGGTTGCACTACGCCCAACGCAAGGAGCGGGTTGAGTAACGCCTGTGTCATAGCGGCGGCATAGGCCACCTTCGGATCGATGGCTAACAGTGCGTCGAGATCGAGATAGTAAAACAGCCGCGCCTCGAGTCGCTCGCTCAGAAAAAGATTGGCAAGGAAGTAAGACGAGATCGCCGGCAGAAAGTTGAATGCTGCGCGGGAGCTGATCGTCAGCGTCGTGCCCTGAGGGGAACAAAGCGTTTCTTCACTGCCGCAGCCCTTAAACAGATGCCCGGTGCAATTGATAAATACAGAGCCCGCTTCAACAGGACAGTGGCCGCCGCCGCGCAGTCGTAGCTCCGGGCCCTGCGATCCGTCGACCACGTCATCGAGATAGCCAAAGATGAGGTCCGTCGACTGCTCAACACGCCGACACTCGTCCGCGGATAACATACCAAAGAGAAATTTCTCTCCGCGACTCCCCGGTGCAATACTGCGGGTCGATCTAAAATGCTCGAACACGGCTTTGGCGTTCGTGCCATCAAAGCGTTCTGAAATATCTATTGAGAGCCGCAGATTTGTGGACCGATTAAGGTAGCGGCGCCACCCGGTGGGGAAAAACTGACCGCGGTCGCTAAATAGCGTGCCGTCGCCGGCGAGCAGCGTACGACGCACCTGTGGCATGCGGTCCGCCAGCATCAATGCCGTGTCCACTCCGGTTTTGCCGCCGCCGACCACGTACATCGGCCGCGCCGGCTGCCGCAGTTCAGCAAGCGATTCAGGCGTGCAGCTCACGACCTGCTTCGAGTTCAATCGCAGCGGTTCAAGTTTCGGGACGTCAAGCCCCTTCGCGTAGATCAACCGTTTCGCCAACAGGGTCTGCCGACCGTTACTGGAGTCGTCGACGGGAGCAATCTCAACCTGGGCAAGTGCGCCACCGTCGAGGCAGCGTTCATCGACGCCGATCGCCTCGGCCCGCCAAAACGTGGTCAGGCAGAGGCGCGCCGTCAGCGTGTCAAGACAGTGATCGAGGTGCGCGAGCACCTCCTGCCCGGTGGCCAGATACTCGCGCGGCTGGGACAGGGTCCAGGGAATGTTGCCGGCGGTGAACATTGGATGCGGCTGGTGTAGCCGGACGTAGTCGTAGACCCCATTCCACATGCCCCCCGCCGCCGAATTACGGTCCACAAGGGCTACTCGAGCGTTTGACGGCAGCTGTTGCGTCGCCGCAAAGAGCGCGTTCAGTCCCGCTATACCTGCACCGACGACGCAGAGATCGAACACGTCTGACGAGCAAGATTTCATGGTATGCGTACCCCGCTCCTTGTCTCTAGGGTTGGCGACCGGCCCGTGCCTGCGTTACCGCTGTCGTGCACATGACGTAATGCTGTCGTGGTGCGCGCACTGAGTTCTTCGCATCATGCGCATCAGCTTTCACGAGAGCAATTATGAACCGAGCGATTAACGGCCCGCTAATGAAACGGTTACGCCAGGAGGCGGGCTGGTCCCAGGAAGAACTCGCCATTGCGGCCGGACTAAGCACACGCACGGTTCAGCGCCTGGAGTCCGAGGGGTCCGGCTCAACTCAGTCCATCAAATCCGTCGCCGCCGCACTGGAGATCTCTATGCACAATCTGGAACAGAAACCCCGCACGGCCCTGGCCGGCATGCGTTGGGGCTTCGGCGGTGTTGCCGTCGGTACTCTTTCTGCCACCGTTGCGATCCTGTCGAGCTGGAGTCAGGGGAGCACTTCGGCGTACGACGCTGGTCTCGCATTCGCCATCGTCGGCGCCTTTGCCGGCGTGGCTAGCGCGTTTATCGGCTGGGCCTCGAGCCGCTATTGACTTTCGTTGGGCCCGATGACGGAAGAGGACGCACGCGCGCTTAGCGCCCGTCCAGGTCCGCCAGTTCACGCTTAAGGGATCGGCGCGCAGTGTCGTTGTCCATGCCCCGGCAGCGCCTACGGGTCCAGATGCCCCATACCGCGTCCTGGCTATAGCAATGGTCTCCGACCTTGCTCGCGTTCTGTGGTCCATTCGGGTCGTAGCCATCGTAGGCAACGCCCGTGCGCAGCTCGCGGAGTTCGGATTGGATTGATCGAACTCTTTGATTTCTTTGCGTCGAGGCAATCTCGCGTCGCTTGGCCGGATTGAAGACTGAGTCCGAGAGTTCATCCGCCAGCTCGTCCAGGACCGGATCGGTCCAAGGCTTCGGGGTGTCGTAAGGAAGATCTGCCGTGCGATCCAGGCGTAAACGTCGTCCTCGGTCTTCCACGGCCTGGCTACTTTCCTTCGCGTCGCCGACCAGATCGGGTGCGGTGGGTTCAGAAAGAGCGCGGCGCGCCAGAGCTGGGTCCTCGGGAGCAGGCTGCAGTTGCGCGGCAGGAATAGGGGTCGCGCTCTGCTCGGGTTCCCGCACGCCGGACTGCTCTCCGACGCGTGCAACCGCGGGATCCGCACGCACGGATGCCATCGCGGCTTCGCTGTTTTGGACGGGCACGATCTCAAGAAGTAGAGATGGGGTTGGAAGCCGCTTATCGGTAAGTCGAGTCGTGGCTACGCCAGCATCACCAATCCACAACAAGAGAATCCCATGTAAGGACGCAGACAGTGCAACGAGACCCAAGAAGTAGTCTCGATGGCCCTGGTGGTTGTTCCGTGGCACGACGGACCGTCAACGTGTCCCGCGACTGCGACGCCAGCTCAGAAACAGGGCCACGATCCAGGCTGCGGCGCAGAGCCAAGCGCAAAACAACACTGACCCGACGCCGGCGCCGTATCCATCGACACCGCTCCAAAGGCTCGCAACAATAAGCAGCGCTGCTGCCGCGCGCGCTGCGAGCTGAGCGGATCTGGAAACGGGTGCTGCGAGCACCAAGGCCGCCTGCTTCTTCTGAGCAAGGGCCAGCAGCACCATAGCAACAAAGCACGCTCCCAGGCCGAGCGCGAAGCTCACCCGCCGGCGCTGCCTGCTGCACGCGCAAGGATGGCTTGATCGACCGGGGCCTCACCTGCAACAGGAGCGGACACTGGAACCGGAAGTCTTCGCCACACCAACGCCGAGCAAATACCAAAGACCAAACAGGTCAGATCGAAAACAAGACGCACCCAGTCGCCGGCCAGCACCGCGTTGAGCATCCCGGTATCTGTCGTGAGTGCGTTAAGCAGCGGCACCAGCGCGAACAGCGCAGCCAGCAGAGCCACCTGCTCGCGCCAGGCGCGGCTCAGCTCTCGGGCTCCGCTGTGCGCGAAGCTCGCCGCCCAGACGAGGAAGAGACAGTGCATTTCCCACTCTGCCCGATTCTCGAGACCCAAGGGCAGCAGGCGATTAGCCCAGAAGTATGCGGCAACGCCCAGCGGTAAGCCGACAATGATGCCGAGATTGGTGCGCTCAATGAATACAAGGCTCCGCGGGACGGGTGCGTTCTTTTTGAGTTGAGTGCGGCGCTTCTTTGCCCACAGCACAAGCCCGGTCGCGACCATTGCTGCACCCAGCAAGCCACTCAGGAAGTACAGCCAGCGCAGCCGGATGTCGGCGAAACGACCTTCGTGCATGGCAAGAATGCCATCGGAAAAGATCGCGTCCACTGGCGTCGCCGCAACGGGGATCGCGGCGCCGGTCACGGCATCGAAGCGCAGCGGCGTTCCACCACGACTCAGATCTGTGGTGATCGCGCCGACGCCGTAATGCGCGGCCTTATCCCCCGGATGGGTTAGGTCAACATACCGAAGTGGTTGGTTTGGCCACTGCTGCTGCGCCCGTTCGATGATGTTAGCCACGGGTAGCAACTCGGCGGATTCGCCCACCGCATCGATGTCCTCAAACCCCGGGTAAATATGCGCATACAGTTCATCCTGCGCCTGTTCGTCGATACCCATGTTGAGAAACAGCACGCCGGGTGAGTACTCGAAGGTGTAAAACACCAGCCCCGAGTAAGTGATCATGAGCATGAATGGCAGCGCGAGCACGCTCGACACGTTGTGGGCGTCAAGCCATGAGCGTTGGCCCTTGCCGAACCGCAGGGTGAAGAAGTCAACAAATATCTTCTTATGCGTGACGATACCGGTGACTAGGGCGAGAAGCATGAAGAGGGTGCCGACCCCGACGACGTAGATCGCGACCTCATAGGGCATGTAGTGCAGCGAATAGTGCATTTCATAAAGTGCATCGCCACCGCCGGTGTCGCGTACTGTGACGGGGTTGCCCGTTGCTGGATCAAGATACGCGTCGGCAAAGGCCTTTCCGTCCGGCCCCGGCTCTTTCAGGTTGGCGAACACGCGTAGCAGCGTCTGACGCTCCGTCGGCAAACCAACGAAGTAGCGGGCAGCGTCGGGGTACTCGCGTTGCAAATACGCCATCGCCACCGTGGCGAGCTCAGCCGAAGACCTATCGTCAGAAGGCACCGGCCGCTCGGGTTCCATCCAATGGTCAACTTCGAGGTTGAAGTAACCGAAGGATCCGGTAATGAAAATAAAGTACAGCAGCAGCGACAAGACGAGACCGGACCAGGTATGAAGCCAGGCCATCGACTGCCGAAAAGCGCCCTGAAAACCCTGGCTCGTCATAGTGCTCTTAGTCCTACATTTGTCATTAGACATATCGCGGTGCTACCGACCACGATTCCTGTCAGGCGCCCGAGGCGCGGATGCCAAAACACCCACATCGCCACACCGCACCATCCCAGATAGCCCACGAGCGTCATCACGTGAACGGCCTGGGCCTGCGGCATCAACCCGCTGCGTTCGAACAGGGTCGCTAGAAGCGCGCCAACCGCGCTAACCAGCGCGAAGCCACCGAAGAAGGCAAGCAGGCCGCGGGCCGCGACATGCCAGCGGTAGGCGGCCGTAAGCGTTGGCTTCGTCGACTTCCGAGTACGTTGCATCCGATTTATTCGTGTCCCGCCAGATCACAGTTTAAGTGAGATCTGTTCGCATTTGCAGCCAGGCCGAGTGCAGCCGGGACTGCCTCGACAGACCAAGGCAGCGTGTCCTACAAGGATTCTGCGGCCGCGCAGGCAGCGATCTCGGCCTCTGCCGCCGCGATCATCAGGTCAACCCCAGCAAGCGTACGTTCCCGTTTGTCGTAGCTCAGGAGCGCCGTTATCGCGTCATCGGCAAGTGAGGTCGCGTCCACGGCCTTTCCCGGTTCGAACTCCCCAGCAGTGGTGCCGCCGCGTCGCTGCGCCGCCTCCAGCTCACCCATGCTGAGCAGGTAAAACGCGACAATCTGTACCAGTTCACCCGCTCGTTTTCGTGACAAACCGAGGCGAATGAGCTGCTCCACGATCGAGTAGACGAGCGTTAGCAGTGGGGGCGATGCAAACATGGACTCGTGTGTAAGCAACCGGCCAAGACCGGCCACCTGCGCGGCAACATCGAAAACGACCCCGCTGATCACGCGCATGCGGTGCTGCCAGGGCTTGGATTCGTCTTCAAGAT
This sequence comes from Pseudomonadota bacterium, assembly GCA_039198065.1. GTDB lineage: Bacteria > Pseudomonadota > Gammaproteobacteria > Pseudomonadales > Azotimanducaceae > CALHVX01. The sequence goes on along the minus strand of JBCCTU010000005.1, from coordinate 43,299 downwards.
CTGCAAGGACATCGACCGTCAGCGCTTCGCCCATAAGTCGATTAATAATGACTGCCTGCAGCGCCTGCTTGGTTGGGTAAAACTTATAGAGCGCGTTTGGCCACGTGTTCAGCGACGCCGCCAGCTCGCGCATGGAAAACTGCATGCCGCGCAGCTTCGCAAGCTCAGTTGCCGCCACAATCACTTCCTCGTTCGCGAGCTCGCGCCGACTGCGCTTGTCCGCCATCACCAAGTCCCCCTTCCGAACGCGCAGAGTATAGCCACGGCACTCGGCCAAGCCGGCGGCATGAGCGGTTCGAAGCTTCAGAAGGGAATGCCTCTCATTTGCAATTCACAACCTCGTCAGTACGTTGTACTAGTACATAGTACTAGTACAACGTACTGACGAAATCTACGTAGGCACTAGACACAACCACACACAGCGCAACCGCACTCAAGCGGAATCGTTCATTAGGGGACCATTATGAAATTCACTGCCCGCGGGCCCTCCACCGCCCGCCCGGTCGTGCGTGCTGCCGCACTGCTGTTTGCGACTTTTTCCGGACCTGCTACTGCCAGTGCTGGGCTGGTCAGCGGCGCGGCGCAGGCAACGTCCGCCACCGCAGACACATCTATGGAAACGATCGTCGTCAGCGGCGAACGAGCCGGATTATCGGTCACGCTCTTTGACAATCTAGACCTTGAGAAAGACCGAGGCTCAACGGGCGTGGAAGAAGTGTTGCGCCGAGCCCCTAACATCAACGTGTTGGGCACAACCAATGGGTTCATTAACATCCGCGGTGAGAACGCCGAGGGTGCCGGTAACTCCGCCCTAGGTATCATTCCGGGGCGGCTAATCCCGACGCCTTTTACCGTCGACGGCCGTCCGCTCGCCTACGGCGAGATCACCTTCGGCACCAGTTCCATCTACGACGTCGAATCCATCGAGGTCGTTCGCGGGCCGCAAACCACTGGTGGAGGCGTCAACGGCGCGATCGGCGCACTAAACGTAGTGACCCGCGACCCGAACGCAGATTTCGAAGCCGAGTTTCAGGCGGAAGGTGGCTCGTTTGATCAGTACCAGGTGGCCGGTCTGGTGTCTGGAGAACTCATTCCCGACACACTCTCGGCGCGCGTCGTCGTCGACTACAACGGGCGAGATACCTACCTGGACTACACCAATCCAGTCTTTCAGATCGACGAACAGTTTGAGTTCGAACAGCTGACTGCGCGCGGCAAGGCCGTGTGGACACCGCCAAACGTCGAGCGGTTGCGCGTTGAAGCGATCTACAGCTACACCGAATCCAACGGCCCCCAAACTGAAAATGTTTCCGACGCGCCTAACACGGACTTTGAACGAAGCAGCGCCAATGTCGCCGCATTCTTCAACGAAGCCCACAGCGGTGTCGTTGCATTGGACTACGAGCTCGCCGACGGCGTGGCACTGACGAACACATTAACGCTGGCAACATCTGACCTGCGGCGGCGCAGCGGCAACGGCACATTTCGCCTCGATCAAACGACCCGGGACTATCAAAACGAACTGTCGTTCGCGGTCGAAGCCCTCGACGGCAGGCTGCAGTTTTCGCCCGGCCTTATCCTTCGCCGACAGGACGTCGAGATGGACTGGGACTACTTTGGCGCGACGCTCCTCGACGAAGAACGCGACAGCGTAGGGGTCTATGGCGAAGGCACCTACGAAATCGCACCGACCGTTCGCGCGACCCTCGGGCTTCGCTATCAGTACGAGGCACAGGAGCGTGCGGGAGTGCTTGCGTCAAACAGCGCCGAGACGCTGTCGAACCCGACACCCGTCGACTACGACGACAGCTTCGGAGAGCTTTTACCCCGCGCAGCCATCGAAGTGGATCTTTCAGACGACGTGCTCGTCGGCGCGTTCGTTGCGCGAGGCTTCACCTCAGGGGGCTTCAGCTTTGCTCGCCCGGGCGCGGGCGCAGGACGTGCCGATGGTGTCACGCCTTTCGACCTGCCAGAGTTTGCTGAAGAAACGCGCTGGACCTATGAGGCCTATCTACGCTCGGCCTTCCTCGACGGCCGTTTCGAAGTGCTAGCCAATGTGTTTTACAACGACATCAGCGACGTCCAGCTTCGGGAACGAGTCGAGTTTGCCCCGGAGATTTTCGGCAGCATCATTACCAACGCGGAACAGGCGGAAACCTACGGGATTGAGCTGTCGGCTACGGTGCGTCCCACCGCCTGGTTTGAGCTGTCTGGGTCGATCGGCGTACTTGAAACGGAAATCACCGAGTTCAACGAGGCGACCGCGGTCGAAGGAAACGAGCTGGAACGGGCGCCCGGGTTCACTGCAAACCTCAACGCGGATGTCGAGCCGCTAACGGGCCTGTTCCTCGGCGCTACGGTGTCTTACGTGGACGGCTACTTCAGTGAGTTCAACAACGCGCCGATCAGCGAAACAAACGAACGCACCTTAGTCGACGTACGCATCAGCTTCCGGGTTTCGGACAGCGTCGAGATCTACGCGGCGGGCAACAACATCTTTGACGAGCGGGAACTCACGGAAGTCTTCGGCGGGGGAGCATTCGGCTCCACCATCAAGCCGCAGGAGTTTCTTGCCGGGGTGCGTGTGCAGTTCTAACGCATGCGGGTCTGAGGCGACAGGCTGCGGTCGGTCGCCTCCGGCCGGCGGCGCGGCTCGCGGCGGTTGAAGCGTGCTAGGATCTGAAAAAGAACGTAGCTGCGGAGGCTCGAACATCCTGACGTCCGCGAACCATTCGTGAGGCCGCCATGCAGCGACGGCTGACCTGGCGTCGGGCCCTAGTCCTGAGCTTTGGCTTGCTGGCACTCCTGGTTGCTGTTCAATTTTTGTGGCGCGGCCAGCCCCCCACCCAAGATCAGCGACCGACGACCCTCGTATTAGCGCACCGCGGCGTTCATCTGAACTATCACAAAGGGCGCTACGACCTGAAGACCGGCTGCGAGGCGCAGCACATCTTTCCGCCCAGCCACGCCTTTCTCGAGAACACACTGCAAGCCATTGCCGCAGCGTTCGACGCCGGCGCCGACGTGGTCGAGATCGACATACGTAAGACCGCAGACAATGACCTGGTGCTGTTCCACGATTTCGCCCTCGAGTGCCGCACCAACGGAACCGGTCTGGTTGCCGAGCGAACTGTTGCCGAGCTCAAGGCGCTGGACATCGGCTTCGGCTACACGGCAGACGCAGGCCAATCCTTTCCATTTCGTGGCCGCGGCGTTGGAAAGCTACCTACCCTTCGGGAGGCGCTGCAGGCGTTCCCCGAGCGCTCGTTCCTGCTCGATCACAAAGACTGGGACCAGGCATCACTACAGATATTGATTGAGCAACTGGCCGATGTACCAACCGAACAACGATCGCGCCTGTGGTTTTGGAGCTCTGCCGCACTGCAGGGGCGTTTGCAAAGCCGATATCCCGAGATCAAGCCCCTATTTTTCACGCGCCGGGAAGTCAAAGACGTGTTCGCCCCGTTTTTTGCCAGCTTTGGCTTGATCGCTATCCCGGACGCGTATCGCGGCCGCACCATGGCCATTCCTGTCGAGTACGTGCCTTACCTGTGGGGCTGGCCTTACCGGTTTCTAAACGCTGTTCATGCCCAAGGCATCCACCTGTTCCTAATGGTCGACTCGGCAGACGAAGCGCAGCAGTACGCGTCCCTTCCTGTGGACGGCTTCATCACGGACTACATCGAACGTACCGGACCGATCCTGTCTGCGCGGCCCTGACGACAGAGTGTCCCGAATCGTTCCCTGCAACCCCCACGCGGACCCTGGTCGCGTCGGCCTCTTAACTCACCCGGGTCACCCTGGCGCCACTGACTTCCTCCGGCGCAAGATCGCGCGCAAGGCCTTCCAGGACGACCTCCTGCACAACGTAGTCTCCATCCTCTAGCACCAGCCAGGGATCGTCGTCCGCAAGGGGGATGGCGAGCTCTGCACGGTCCTCGGGCGCTACGGAGACTCGAATGGACTGGACGGCCGTGGCGCCATTCGGGTGCCGCACGGAGCTGGGCCTCGGGTCGGGCCGGTACGCGCCCATGAGAAAGGGAATGCCGGGATTCATGGGAAAGCAGGTCTGTGTTCTGACCGTTTCGCCATCCGGCGGCGTTCGCTGCCCCGGGATGGGTCCGAAGCTGCGGAGCCCCTTGGCCTTGAAGCCCTTTAACGGTTCACGAATATCGCCCTCACTTTCGAGCGCCAGGTCACACCAGCCTTCCGGTTGCGCACGCCAACGCTCGAATCGCTGCAGCCATCGACCGCGACCGATCAGCTGCATGGCGTAGCGAAACACCGCCGGTGGGCGGACGCGGTCGGCGACGATCAATTCAATGAACGGACCGGCCTCAAACCAGATCAAAGCATTGAGCGATCGCTCCGGCGCATCGCCGTACTGCACCACAAACCCGGCACGCGTCCAGCAATCCACCGCCGCGTGTAAGTCATGGACCTTGCAAAGAACGTGACTGCTGAGCATGCGTTTTTCTCCGTGCACTGCGTAATCCGTCCTGGCAACTCGTTGTGGATGAGAATCACTCGCAATATAGTTTGTTTTTGTTATTCACGGGAACCCCGGTGTCGGACGCACAAAACGAAGCGCTGGCATTGCTTGGTAACGTATCGATCCGACGCTACCTCAAGCGCCTTCTCAGCTTCACCGACCAGGCCGATGACGCGTTGCAAGCCGTAGCCGAGAAGCTGCTAAGCGGCGGCACGACCGCACGGGAGTCTCGCAGCTTCCTCCGTTCCGCAACCCGGAATGCGGCCATAGACCACTTCCGCGCCAACGAACGCCGCAGCCAACGGGAAGTTGAGTTTGCCTATGTGCACAAGGCAGACCCGCTCGCACCAGATGCGGCATACGAGCAAGAGCACTTCTTTCGAGCGGTAGACGCGGCGCTCAAAGAGCTCCCGCTGCTTACCCAAAGCCTGTTCATTGGCCACTATGTCGAAGGTCGCAGCCAAGCCGAACTGGCGGCAGAACACAGTTTGCATTTGTCTACGATTGAAAAACGCTTGAGCATCGCTCGTCGCCACTGTTTCAAACGGCTTTCCGCGCTACGCTCTTAAGAGCGGACGGTTACGGAATGCTCTGAGCCGTGCCGTCTCTTGAATAAACGGCACAGGGAGCTCGCGTTCCGGTGGCACTCAACGACGCACTGTTACAAGAGGCACTCGCCTTAATCGAGCGCACCGCCAAGCTGCCAGCGCAGGATCGGGAGCGGCTGTTGTACAACTTCCGCGCCCGTGGGGAAGACTACGAAGCCGCCCTGGTTGCCGCTGAACGCTTCGCGAACCAACTCCAGCACTACCGGCCTCGCCGGTTCAGTGCTGCAGAACAGCGGGCGATTAAGGGTGAGGCCCGTACCGCACGACTGCGCGAACGCCGGACGATGCTCTCAGCCATGGCGTGCGTGCTCGGCGGTTGCGCACTCTGGTGGGCCTTTGAAGGAGACATAACACAACCGTCACTGCCACCGGCGCAGCCACTGGTCAGTACGGAAGCGGAAGTGTTCAGGACCGGTCGCCGTCACCAGCAAATAGCGCTCGCAGACGGTTCAACCCTGTGGCTCGATTGGCGCAGCGAGGCCGAGGTTGAAATTACAGACCAGGTTCGCTGGGTTGTGCTGCGCCGAGGGCGGGCCGCCTTCGCCGTAGCCGAGGACCTCGCGCGTCCGTTTAGCGTTACCGCTAGCGGCATCGTGACTCGGGTCACCGGCACAGAATTCGTTGTCGACGCGCGAGATGCAGAGTCGCCCATGGTTTCCGTCCTGAAAGGCTCCGTGGCCGTTTCTGGCCAGGATCAGACCATTGAGCTCACTCGCAATGCGCGGATCCAGGCAGTTAAGCGCCGCCTGCAACGGCTGCCAGACGCATCCGAGTACGGACTGGACTGGCGGGAAGGCAAGCTGGTGTTACGCTCTGCGCCCCTCGGCAAAGCCTTCGAAACCCTGGCGCCCTATACCAACCTACGCGTAGACGTAGCGGGGCTCGCCGAGGCTAGCGCGAGGGTTTCCGGCACCTACTTTTTGGATCGCGCCGACGACGCGGTCTTCGCCCTCATCGAAACCCATCGGCTGCGCACGGAGCGCACCGGGCGGACGCTGCGACTTTACCCGCCACTTCCGACCCGCCACTAGCCGCTGAAACAACCTTTCCGGGTTTTCCTGCCCCGTGCCGTCTATAGGGACACGGGCGCAATCGCCTGTGTGCGAACCCTCACGGAGTACCCCATCGATGTTTATACCCAGACCCGCACGGCTGATCAGGCTGCTGCTGTTGCTCCTGCTGCCTGCCGCTACTGCGGTCCTTTCCGCAGCAGAGCCAGATCAACGGCCGTTTTCCTTCTCGCGGCAACCTTTAGAGCAAGCGCTGGAGCAGTTTGCGGAACAAACGCGCCGCCAGGTGAGCGTCGATGCGGACCTCATTCAAGGCCTCGAGAGCCCCGAGGTCACCGGCACAATGACGCCCGATGCTGCCCTCGCAGCGCTCGTCGCCGGAACGGGACTCGAAATCGTGCGCGTGAACGGAACAGCCTTCGCACTCCGCGCTGACCCAAACACCCCGGCCCCCGCCGCCACCCGTGAACGGATCGAAGAGGTGATCGCGATCGGCCACTACCGCGAATACGACGCGACGCGTGCCAACGCGTTTCAACTCGGTCTGGATCTGGTTCGCACACCGGCCTCGGTCAGTGTCATCAGCCAGGATATCCTCCAAGACCTGCAGGTGAACAACGTCGACGAGGCGCTGCGTAACGTCGCCGGGGTAACCCGCTTTAAGACCGGAAACGGCGGCGAAGAGCGATTTACGATTCGGGGATTTGACGCATCCGGCTCTATTTTCAAGGACGGCGCCCGCAGCAGTCTCGGTCTGATCGTATCAAACATTCCGTCGACGGAAACCGGAAACATTGAACGGATCGAGGTGCTGAAAGGTCCCTCTGCTCTGCTCTACGGTGAGGGAGCCCCGGGGGGCGTCATCAACTACATCACCAAACGACCGGAGGCCAATCGATCGACAACGATTGAAGTCCTTGGCGGCAGCTTCGACTTCTACAAAGTTGAGGTCGACACAACGGGCGCGTTCGCAGATGACAGTCCGTTCGCGTACCGAGTCGTGGCGACCTACGAGGACTCCAAGAGTTTTCGTGACGAGATCTCGCGGGAACGACTGCTCGTAAACCCTACCGTTTCCTGGACCGGAGACCGCGGCACGGTAGTCGCGGGCATAGAGTACATCGACGACGACTACACCCAGGACCGCGGTCAGGTTCTCGACGGCGACTTGTTCGGCGGGTACCGCTACAGCTCGCGGCAAGACATCGAGCAGTTCTACGGCATTCCCGGGTTTAACGATCAGTCGAATGCTGAGTCGACGCGTCTCTACGTTCGAACCGAGTACGACTTACTCGACAACTGGCGGATTGAAGGAACGATCTCGAACATAGAGAACGACAAACAGCTCTTCGACACCAACGCGAGCGCTGTCTCGGCCACCTTTGGATTCATCGGCGCCGAAGGCTCACCGCTCGACAACTTCGCGCGCATAACAGCAAACAGTGCTGACTCCACGGGCGAGACGACCCAGTACACGGTCAAAAATTTCTTCGACATTAACGGCCCCGGCGAAATAGAACACCAGATCCTTGCATCTCTGACCTACGAAGAGTTCGAGACCGACGGCCGCGGTCGGGCAAGTACGGACGCGGTGTTCTACAACGTCGTCACCGGTACCTACGCCGTAAACAATCCGGCCGCTCCCACGAGTAATCCCGCCTCGTTACTGACATTCTTCGATACGGGTTTCGGGGTGCGCCAGGACTTCAATGAGACGGGGCTGAATGTCCTCGACTACGTTACGCTGAACGAACACTGGGCGCTGCTCTTCGGGTTTCGCTATTCCGAATACGAAGACAAGCTCACAGACTTCGACGACGACGATCTCAGCTTTCGCGGCGGCATCGTGTACTCGTTCAATGACAACTTCTCCGCGTACTTAAGCTACGCCGAAGGCTATACGTCATCCCAAGGCCGATTAGACGAAAACGACTCGGTCATTGATCCCGCAACGTCCACTGCCTGGGAACTCGGCGTCAAATGGCAGCCGAACGGCGAAAGCCTCCTCCTCACGGGCACGCTGTACAGCGTGGTCGAAGAAGACGTTGCTTTTCTCGCAAATCCGTTCGCGCCCGCTGCGCAACAACGATTCGGAAACATTGGCGAATACGAAACCCAGGGAATCGAGATCGAAGTCGTCGGTCGCATCACCGATCGCTGGCGCGTTCAGGCTGGTTACAGCTTCATCGATAACGAAGTCATCGAAGGGGGCACCGCCTTCGCTTTTGGGCCTCTGCTGTTCGGATTTGACGAAGGCAATACCTTCGGCGGAATCGCTGAGCACAACGCAAACCTCACATCGTTTTACGAGCTGTCGCTCGCGGGTGGTTTGCTCGGCTTGGGCGGCAGCATTTATTACCAGGGAGACTCCTTCGCCAGTGCAGAAAACCGCGCCGAGTACACGGGCTTTACGGAAATCGGACTTACGACCTACTTCAGAAAGGGCGGCTGGAAGTTTCAGCTGAACGTCAACAACCTCACCGACGAAGAGTACCTGCTGACTCAAACCGGTGTGACGCCAGACGCCTTCGCTGCGTTTCGCCTGGGCACATCGCGGCCACGGACGGTGTTCGCATCAGTTGCCCTGGAGTTTTAATTCAAAACCGCAGCGGCAGCGACAGGTGCTGCGCGAACATGTGATCCCGGTGCTCGAGAAGAATGGTGTGCTTGTGCTTTGCCACGCGATCACCGAGGTACATGTAGCGCGCTCGTAGCCAGTTGGGCATGGGGTTATCGGCGTGGGGTAGCGGTTCGAGGACGGCGGTGAAAGCCGCCCACTGAAGATCACAGAGTGTGGGTGACTCACCGACAAAATAGGGCGACCCGCGCTTTGCCTGCGCTGTAAGCGTCGCCGCGAAGGAATCCAACATCGCACACAACCGATCTTCCGCTGCCCGCACCTCAGCCTCGGCGGGCCGATACGCTCGGGCCATGTTGTCGCGGTTCGACAGTGGCGGTACGCCGTCATCGGGTGTATCGGCGAGCGCTTGCAGCTCCGGTGGTAGCGGCTGGCTCATGGTGATCCGTCGCGTCCAACCAAAGCCTCCTTCACCGCAGATGTCCCAGCTGATGCCAAAGCAGCGCTGGCGCTCGGCTGCTTCCTTGGGAATCAAACCCGGCGTCGCGGTGATGCGCTCGGCCAGAGCGACGATGTCCAGCGCGTTGCTGCGTGGCGCTTCATCGTTAAACACGGCGATGGGCGCGTTCCGGATGCCGGTCCAGGCGACGAGATCGGCGTTGTCTTCCCCCGCGTACTGAGCCACGGGCGTGTAGGGAATGCCTTTGTAGTCGAACGCGAACATCGCGGCCTGGCCCCAGGGACCCGGCACCCCGACGGTGAGCGCCAGGCGCAGGCCGGGCATCGTTTGGGCCGCTGCGGCCTCTACGTACTCGATGCCGGTCACGACGCGGCGCCCTCGTGCTCCTGCGCGGTGAATCGGGACCAGGTTGCGTCAAACACATCGAGCAAGCGCTGTTTCTCTTCTTCCACCTGAAACGAATGCGCCACCGCATTGCGGGCCATGCCGACCAGCGTGTCCTGCGACAGATCAAAGGCACTGGCGACGGCCCGGTATTCGGCTGTCAGGTCACAGGAGAACATCGGCGGATCGTCGGAGTTCAGGCACAGGGGGATGCCAGCGTCGAGCAGTGTTGGCAGGGAATGGTCCGCCAAGGACGGGAACACACACAGCGCGACGTTGCTCAGAGGGCATACGGTCAACAGCGTTTGTCGCTGTGCGAGTTCCCGAAGCAACGCCGGATCCTCGACAGACTGCACCCCATGGTCGATACGCTCGACACCACACCTCTCGAGCGCATCCCAAACGCTCTGCGCACCGCCGTCTTCTCCCGCATGCGCCGTAAGGCGAAAGCCCGCGTCGCGGGCCGCATCAAAGCAGCGCCGCAGCCGACCGGCCGGGTAGCCCCGCTCCTGGCAGTCCAACCCCAGCCCTACGAAGCCAACCCTGTCCTTAGCCTCTACGGCAAGCTGGACGTGAGCAAGCGCCGTCGCTTCCGGCAGCGTTCGATCCAGATCGCAAATGAACGCCGTCGCAACGCCATGACGCTCACGATTGCGCCGTCGACCCTCGACCAGGCCTTCGACCAGTGCGTCCCAGGACACACCGCGACTCGCCACCAGCCCGTAGGTTACAAACAGCTCGTGATAGCGAATGTTCTGCCGAGCGGCTTCGATCCCGTGACGCTCGACGGCGTCGGCGTAGTCCTCGGCCGTGTTGAGCGTTGCAACCGTCGTCCGCAGGATGTCGATGAACTGATCCAGGCTGGTAAAGCGGTAGTACTCGTCGGCCTCGGCCTCGCTCGCGAACGGCAGCACCATGCCATTGCGCTGTGCGAGCCGAAGGGCAAGATCCGGGTACATGGCACCGCCTTCGAGATGGTTGTGCAGTTCGACCTTGGGCAGCGTTTGAAAGCACTGCCAGAACGCTTCGTCCGGTCGCACCGTCATAGCCGAACTCCTTTAGCGTTGGCCCTGACCGTCGTCGATCTTGATGCAGGTGCCCGTCACCGCCTCTGACGCCGGCGACACGAGGTATAGCAAGGTGCTGTCCATGAGCGCGGGATCGCAGATGCGTTTGCGAGGGAAGTGCTGCGCAATGTCGCCCATCCGCGACACCATGCCATCCATCATTTCCGAGCTGAACGCGCCGGGTGCGATGGCATTGACGTTGATTCCATAGCGCGCCCACTCAACGGCCAGCGCTTCCGACATGCGCACCACGCCCATCTTCGTAACCGAGTACAGCGCCGCGCCTTGCCCTGAGTAGTTGAAGGCACCAATGGACGCGATGTTCACCATGCGCCCGCCTTTGCCGTGCTCGATCATGCGCCGAGCCACCTCACAGGAAAGCACCCAGGGCCCGCGCAGGTTGGTATCGAACACGGCGTCCGTGAGTTCGATCGACATCTTGTGCGCGCGCTGCGCATCGGGAATACCTGCGTTGTTAACCAGAATCGAGATCGGCCCGAGCTGGGCCTCAGTCTCTTTAACGACGTTGAGGATGCTGTCCGTATCCGTCATGTCGAGGGGAATGCAGGCGGTGGTGCCACCCGCCGCCTGAATCTCATCGGCCAGCTCGGTCAGCCGCTCCGTGCGCCGCCCGGTCAACGCAACCTTGGCACCACAGGCGGCAAGCACCCGGGCAAAGCGTTTGCCCAACCCCGACGTCGTGCCCGTGACGAGCGCAACCTGATCGGTCAGATCAACGGAAACGTGTGGTAATTCGTAGGCGCTCATGGTTCCCCCTCGCTGGTCGGCGACGCGCAGTGGTCGTCCTTCGGCACGGAGGATACCGGGCCGCGACGGGCCCGGCACCTGAGCGTTCGGTAGCCTTTACTGAGGGTCGGCGATTTTCAGCAACTGCTTACCGATGTTCTTACCGGTAAAGAGGCGGTTGAGTGTGTCGGGAATATGCTCAAACCCTTCCTGCAGGTCGACCTGATGCTTCAGCTCGCCGCTCTGAATCCAGCTCATGAGCTCCTGGGACGCTTCTTCCCGTCGATGGTAGTAGTCGATGACGATGAAGCCCTCCATGCGCGCGCGCATGATAACGAGATTCATGAGGTTCGTAGGCCCGGGAATCGGCTTGGTCGCGTTGTAGCCGGAGATGCCGCCGCACAGCACCACCCGAGCCTTCATGGCGATGTGGTTGAGCGCTGCTTCGAGAATGTCGCCACCGACGTTGTCGAAAAACACGTCGACCTTCTTCGGGCAGGCCTCGGCAATGCGCGCGTTGACGTCTTCGTTCTTGTAATCGATGACGTCGTCGAAGCCTGCCTCAGTCTTCAGCCACTGGCACTTCTCCGGTCCACCGGCGATGCCCACAACCCGACAGCCTTTGATACGCGCAATCTGGCCAGCAACGGAACCCGTGGCCCCGGCGGCACCGGATACCAATACGGTCTGGCCAGGCTGCGGATCGCCGAGATCAAGGAGCCCGAAGTACGCGGTTAGGCCCGTGGTGCCGAGGACGGATAGCGGCAGCGTCGGATCGATGCCGGCGGGGAGCTTGCCCATGCCCGTCAGCGTCTGCTTCGGATTAACAACCGTAAAGTCCTGCCACCCGCCGGTCGTGGACACCAGGTCACCGGCGGCAAACTTCGGATCGTTGGATTCGACGACCTGCGACACGGATCCGGCGCGCATCGGCTCGCCGATCGCCACCGGCGGCAGGTAGCTTTCGCGATCTTCCATCCAACCGCGCTGAGTGGGATCGAAGGACAGGTACAGGTTCCGAATCAGGACTTCGCCGTCGCCCGGGGTCGGAATCGGTGTTTCCGCGTACTCGAAGTTCTCCTTGCCCACCATCCCGTGCGGCCGTTTCGCCAGAAGCCATTGCCGATTCGTGTTCATTGCTGCCTTTCCCCATGCTGCGTGATTAAATGCGGTAACGCGCTTTATAGGGGGAGGCATGATGAGCGGGAGTGAAATCAAGGGTAAAACCCAGGGCGAGACAACGAGCAACCCGGCATTCCTTGGAGCGATCGAAATCGCTGAAGGGATTCGGCGGAAGACATTTTCGGCCACCGAGGTGCTGGAACACTTTTTCGACCGGATCGATCGCTTCGACGATGACATCAACGCGATCGTCGTCGAGCAGCGCGACGCGGCCCGGAAGGCCGCGGCCCACGCGGACGCCGTGCAGGCGAAGGGCGAGTCCCTCGGCCCGCTCCACGGCGTGCCGATGACGGTCAAAGAGTCCTACAACCTAGCTGGGACGCCGACGACCTGGGGTAACCCCGCCTGGAAAGATAACGTCCCGGCCGAAGACGCGGAGTCCGTCAAACGGCTGAAAGATGCCGGCGCCGTGGTGTTCGGGAAGACCAACGTGCCCCTGGCTCTGGCGGACTTCCAGAGCTACAACGACGTCTACGGGACCACCAACAATCCGTTCGATCTTACCCGCAACGCCGGTGGGTCTTCCGGCGGCTCCGCTGCTGCCCTGGCGGCGGGCTTTACGGGCCTTGAGATGGGTTCGGATATCGGCGGCTCCATTCGCAACCCTGCACACTTCTGCGGCGTGTTCGGCCACAAGCCGACCTGGAACCTGCTGTGGATGCGTGGCCATGCGCCGCCCGGCGACATGCGCAGCACACCGGACATCTCGGTCATCGGCCCCCTGTCACGCCGAGCCGAAGATCTGGAGCTGGCGGTAAACCTGCTGGCGGCTCCCGATCCGATTGCGAGCCGAGGCCTCAAGCTCGACCTGCCGACCTTGGCGGGCGGGACACTGGCCGGCAAAAAAATCGCGGTCTGGGCCGAAGACGATCACTGCCCCATCAGTGCCGACGTCAAGACGGCCCTCGAGCGCGTCGTCCAGGCCATGGCCGACGCCGGTGCGACCCTCGACGCCGAGGCTCGGCCCGGGTTCACGACTGACCACAGTGACACCACCTATCGAGAGTTGCTGCAGGCCACCATGGCCAGCCGCATGCCCGATGAGGACTACGAAGGGCTCAAAGCCTACGTGGCAACCCTTGCCGATGACGACGACTCTCCGTCGGCGCGGACCCTGCGCGCTCAGGTGGCGAGCTTCAAAGACTGGACCGGGGCCAACGAGGCGCGAAATCACCTGCGCTGGCACTGGCATAAGTTTTTTAACGACTTCGATCTGGTGCTCATGCCGATCATGCCGACCCCAGCGTTCCCCCACGATCATCGCGACTTCGGCGAGCGGACCATTGCCATCGATAATCTCCAACGACCGTACTTCGATCAGGTCTTCTGGGCCGGCCTGACCGGCGTGAGCTACCTTCCGTCGACGGTCATTCCCACCGGGTTGAACGGCCAGGGACTGCCCATTGGCGTACAGATCGTGGGACCCGAGTACGGCGATCTGGTTACCATCGGTGCGGCCAAAGCGCTCGAAGCCGTAGGCTTCGAGTTCGTCCCGCCGCCCAGCTACCCCTGAGCAAAAAAATACGCGCTTTCCCGATGGAAGATGCCGTTGAAGCGATCGCGCACCCCAATATCGCATTGGTCAAGTATTGGGGTAAGGCTGACGTCGAAAACAACATACCGGCCACGCCGTCGTTGTCGATTACCCTCGACGGCTTCACCAGCCGCACGCGTATTTCTCGCAGCGAACTGCCTCACGGGGGTTCGACGGACTCGGTGTATCTCAACGGTGAAGCCACCAACGACCCGAAGATCGGCGCGTTCCTGCGCAGTTTTCGACGCAAGCACGACGTACCACCGCTGCTGATCGACAGCCGGAACAACTTTCCTACCGCGTCCGGACTCGCATCGTCGGCATCCGGATTCGCCGCCCTGGTGAGTGCTATCGACAGCTGCTGCGAACTTAACCTCGGCGCCGAGCAACGTTCGGTTTGGGCGCGCCGCGCGTCGGCATCCGCGGCACGGTCCGTCTTCGGAGGTTTCGTCACGTTGAATGGCCCGCACTGGGCCGCCGAACCGCTGTTGGCTTGCGATGCCTGGCCGTTGAACGTGATCGTCGCGATCACCAGCGTTGAACGCAAAGCGCTGTCGTCCACGGCAGGTATGGAGGCGTCGCGACAACACTCACCCTACTTCGCCGCCTGGATCGAGCAGACCCAGCAGGACTACGTAGAGGCGCTGGCGGCGGTCGACGCGCGTGACTTCGACGGACTGGCGACGGTTGCCGAGCGCAGCTGCTTGCAAATGCACGCCCTCATGTTGGCCACGGCGCCGGGACTGCTCTACTGGAACGGCACGACGGTGAATGCGATTCACAAGATCCGAGAGCTCAAAGACGCCGGCGAGCGGGTCTTCTTCACCATCGACGCCGGACCGCAGGTGAAAGCCGTCTGTACGCCCGAGTCTGCGGCAGCCGTCGATCGGGCGCTCAGTGCCTTGCCGGGCGTGCTTGATACGCATCGCCTGACCCTCGGCGGTGGTGTGCGCGTCGCACCACTCACCAACCATCGGTGACCCGTGGCGCCCGACGTCCGGTAACCACGGCCACGGCCCCGGGCAAGCTGGTGCTGGCCGGCGAGTACGCCGTGCTGGCCGGTGCACCAGGAGTCGGGTTGGCGCTTGATGCCTCTGCCGGCTGCACCTTCGAAGTTGATCCGACCACACGTCGCTGGACGATCGAAACGCTCGGTTTCGCGAGCGACCCCGTAACCACGTTCCTACCGGCAATCATTATCGAAGCGCCACCGCCGCCCTCGAGCCCCCTGTTTCTGCTTTGGTATGCGCTCAACAGCATCAAAGGGCTGATCAACGAGCTTCCTGCCGGGGGTCGGCTTACCCTCGACTCCCGTGCCTTTCAACGAGACGGCGAAAAACTCGGCATCGGCTCGAGTGCCGCCGTCTGCACCGCCCTCACCGGACTCCTTGAAACCCTGGCTGGGGACAGGCCACGACTTGAAACCGCAATGGTCGCCCATCGCACAGCCCAGGGCGGCAAAGGCAGCGGTCTCGACGTGGCGACCGCGTTTCATGGCGGCCTGACGTCGCTCCAGCAAACCACAACCGGCCCGGTCGTTGAACGCATAAGCGACGTTCCAAGCTTTGGCTACCGGGTCATTGCAACCCCGCAGGCGGCCGACTCGGTGCGCTTCATCCATCGTTTTTCCGACTGGCTGGCCACCAACCCGGCAAACCGGGAATTCGTCCAACTCTGCAACACCGCGGAACGCGTCCGCAGCGAACTCTCCTTTGATGCGCTGACGTGCTATGCCGACGCGCTGCACGCGTTTGACCGCGTGAGCAAGCTCGGCATCTACACGGCGATGCATCATGAATTGCACACGCTAGCTGCCCGCCATGGGGTAGCGTATAAGCCCTGCGGCGCCGGTGGTGGCGACATCGGACTGCTCTTCGGGCGCACGGATGCGGACCTCGACGCCTGCGTCGCGGCGCTGAATGACCCAGCGCTATCCGGCCCCAGGCCCACTGTGACTGCACTAAGGCAAAGCGATCATGGCCTCCGACTCCAGCACTGAACCCAGCTCCCGCATTCCAAACTTCTTTCGCATGAGCGTACGGGAACGACTGGATGCCCTGACTGAACGGGGCGTACTGTCGGCGGCAGACGCGCGGCTGCTGCTCAGCGGCGATCAGCAACTGTCGCTGCCGGTCGCTGACAAGATGATCGAAAACGTGATCGGCGTGTTTGGCCTGCCCCAGGGTGTCGCGCTCAACTTTCTCATCAACGGACGCGATGTCGTCGTGCCGCTGGCCGTTGAAGAACCATCGATTGTTGCCGGTCTGTCGGGTGCTGCGCGCATGGCCCGGCTTGGCGGCGGCTATACGTTTACCACCACCGACCCGATTCTTATCGGTCAGGTCCAACTGGTGGACATGGGCGATCCACAGGCAGCCCGCACGACCCTGCTCAGCCACCGCGACGAGCTGCTGGCACTTGCGAACAGCCTGCATCCGAAAATGGTCGCCCGTGGCGGTGGGGCTCGCGATCTGGACGTGTTCCTACACGAAGCGCCGGAAGATGGCCGAACCATGCTGGTGCTGCACCTGTACGTGGACACCCGTGACGCCATGGGTGCAAACCTCGTCAACACCATGTGCGAAGGCGTTGCTCCGCTGGTCGAAACCCTGACCGGCGGCAAGGTCTTTCTCCGCATACTGTCAAACCTTACGGATCGTGCGCTGGTGCACGCCCGGGTCGAGATTCCCGCAGCCAACCTCGCCGGCAAAGGCTATAGCGGGGAAGCCGTCCGAGACGGGATTGTCCTCGCCAACGATCTGGCGCTGGTCGATCCCTACCGTGCGGCGACCCACAACAAGGGCATCATGAACGGGGTCGACGCGGTTGCGATCGCAACCGGCAACGACTGGCGCGCCCTTGAAGCCGCTGCCCACGCCTTTGCCGCGCGAGACGGTCGCTACCGCGCGCTTACCCGCTGGTTCGTCGGCGACGATGGGCCGTTGGTTGGCGAGATCGACATACCCATGAAGGTCGGCACCGTAGGCGGCTCGCTCGAAACCAACCCGACGGTGCGCATGAACCACCGGCTCCTGGGCAACCCCAACGCCAGTACGCTTGCGGGAATCATGGGTGTCGTTGGGCTCGCGCAGAATTTCGCTGCTCTCCGTGCGCTCTCTACCGACGGCATCCAACAGAATCACATGACGCTGCACGCGCGCAGTGTCGCCAGCACCGCGAAGGTCCCCGCAAGCCTGTTCGATGCCGTGGTCGAAGAGCTCATTGCTGGAGGCGAGATCAAGGTCTGGAAGGCGCAGGAGATTGCCGATCGACTGAAGCAGAAGCCGCGTCAGCCGGCAGCTGCCGAACGCTCCAGCGCCAGCGGTAAAGCCATCCTGCTCGGTGAACACGCGGTGGTCTACGGGCGGCCGGCGCTGGCGGTACCGGTACCGCTGGCAATGAGTGCCCGCGCAACCCAAGCCAACGCCGGTGACGGTGTGCGGGTGGTCATCCCCGCCTGGGGCATCGAACAACATCTGCGCTCTGAGCAGAAGCCAAGCGGCGTCGGCCAGATGCTTGCCATGCTGCTCGACACCCTCGACCTCGGCTCGGCGAATATGACGATCGAGGTCGAACCCTCGGTGCCCCGAGCCATGGGGCTCGGCGGGTCTGCGGCGCTGGCCGTTGCCATCATCCGCGCGCTCGACGCCGCGTTCCAACTGCACCTCGACGATACACGCATCAATGCCCTCGCCTTTGAGTGCGAACGGACAGCGCACGGGACGCCGTCGGGCATCGACAACACGGTGGCAACGTTCGGCCGGCCGCTCTGGTACCAACGCGCCGCCGAGGCACGGACACAGCCCGGAACTGGCGACGCTAGCTTCAGTATCTGCGAGCCCGCCGATGGGCTTCGTCTGGTTGTGGGCATCACCGGCAAGGAAAGCCTCACCGCCGGCATGGTTGGACAGGTGCGCGCCGCCTGGGAAGCCCAAACGGCTGCCATCGACGCCATCTTCGATCAGATCGAACACCACACCTTACGCGGTCGCGAAGCCTTCGAAGCCGGCGACTGGCAACAGCTGGGATCAAGCATGAACCTGTGCCACGGACTGCTTAACGCACTGCAGCTGTCCACGCCGGAAATCGAAGATCTGGTGTACCGCTGCCGCGCGGCAGGCGCACTCGGTGCCAAGCTGACCGGTGGTGGGGGCGGTGGGTCAATGATTGCGCTCTGCCCTGGCTCGACCGAGGCGGTGATCGAAGCCATTGAGCGAGCCGGCTACGCGGCTCTTGATCTTGGTTAGGCGCTTGGCTGCGTAAGGGCGGCCATTCATTGCCTTCTTCCGGCGCCAAGCCACCCGGCCCAACGCCCACTACTCGCGGGGGACGAAAAAGCGGAATCCCGCTCGACGCGCGCCCGGTGAGCGGAAACAGAATCGGCGCGTGCCGATGGTCCAATAACCCGCCCAGCCGATGCGAACCGCCTGATTGCGTGCAATCGCTTTCATGGAAGAGCGATTCCACCAGGCAATGAACGAGACCGAGTGCGTGACGCCGAACGCCGCATCGTCAGCTTCGAGGGCGTGAAAGGTGCCCCGCAACCGTTTGCCGCGAAAGCGCGGGTGGGTGAACGCCTTATAGGCGTATCGGTCCGGGCTGCCGGTCTCGCACCAGACACCGTCGAGGTGTGGGGTCGGTCCGTAAGCGATCCAGGCGTAACCGACAAGCTCGTCACCGAGGAAGTTAGCGACGCAGCGATCGCCTCTCGCCGTCGCCTCAGCAACAAAGTCCGCATCGAGATCGTAGTCTGCTCCCAGGAACGGGGCCAGCTCTGCGGCTCCAACGACACGAGTAATCACACCCTTTGGTTCCGACCGAACGGAATCAATTCGTCGCCGATAGACAAAGGTAAAGAAGAGTCCGATGCGTTGACTAACGGTTCGCCCAAACCGTAGCCAAGGTGGGTCCTGCCAGGCCGCCATCAGCGACGCCTACGAAAGACTAACGGCGCTGAACGCATCGCTCATGGACCGGTCGGGGTATGTGCAGAGGTTCAGGGCGATGGCCTACTGCGCGCCCGTGCTGCTGCGCGTCTGCATCAGCTCGTACCAGCGAGCGACATTGGGACCGGGCTCCGCGGTGTACACCTGCGTCCGGCGGGCAAAATCCAGACTCACAAGGAACGTAATGTCGGCGATGCTGACGCTGTCTCCGGCAAGATACTCGGTCGAGGCCAGTTGCGCTTCGAACGCAGGCACCGCCTCTGCGGCTACGGTTTTTGAGATCTCGCCCCAGTCGGCGTTGCAAGTCTCGCGGTCTTTGAACGCGCCGCTCAAGTTGCGGAACGCCTGCGCCACGGGCATGAGGAAACTCAGCTCTGCACGACGGTTCCACATTTCAACCGTCGCTTTCGACTCTGGCGTGGAGCCGAACAGCAGCGGACTTGGGTTCGTTTCTTCGAGGTAGCGGCAGATCGCGACGGATTCGGCGATAAACCGCCCGTTATCCAGCTCGAGCACCGGAATCCGCCCCATAGGGTTCTTTTCCTTGAACGCTGGCGAGAGGTTCTCGGCGCCGAGAATGTCGACTTCGACCCGCGGTATCTCGACGCCCTTCTCCGCCATAAAGATGTGTACGCGACGGCTGTTCGGCGCCTTGTTAAATTCGTGTAGCTTCACCCGTGTACTCTTCTCTAATGCTGCAGCGGTTAGCCGCGGATCAGGGCGGGTCTCTTCAACAATCCCATGATCACGACTGCGGGGATTCCTCTGCGAGTTCAATGTGGTCGGTCGACGGTGCAGGGGGAGGAGCCGCTGACTCCGTTACCTTAGCCAGGACACTGCCCGCTTCAGCAAGGTCAAAGTCCGGTGCTTCTACCGGCGGCCGCGATGCGTCGGTCGACTCGGCACCGATTACGGCTCCGGGCTCCGCCAGATCAAAGGTGGGTGCCGCAACGGGCGCAGCATCCGTTGACGCAGCCGCACCGATAGTGGCACCAACCTCTGCCAGCTCAAACGCGCGCGCCGACGCCAGAAAACGTTCTGTGTCCGCCATCATGTCGACGACCGGTCCGAGGCGCGCGCCGAGCTCGGCGAGGGTGAGATGGTCCACGGCAACCGCCTGCGCAGCAGGCGGTAACTGCTCGTGAACTTCCAGCAAATCCGAACCTACCGGCAACAGCCGCAGCCGAGAGGCGGGATCGTCCGTCGTCGCAGGCGTCTCTTCACCCGCCGCACGCTCCGCGCTTTTCGCACTCTCTGCGTCGACTGGTTTCGGCACCGCGGCGTTCAGGGGCTGCACCCTGAGTCGGGCGCCCACCTGCTTGAACGCCGCCTGAAACTTCGCTGCCCCGGCGGCGTCTATGGCTTTGCGCAGGACCACGGCCTCGCCGGAGAACAATGCGTCGAGAGTCTTGTCGTTCGCCTTCAGCAACTTCGCCAGGCGCTTGCGGACGACGGCCACGTGCTGGTCTGCTGCGACCTCGCCCTGAAACACCAATCGAAAACTCTCGCTCATGCGTCGAGTGTATCAACCCTCGAAATTGGCGCACGGTTCCTTGAGCAGAGTGTCGCCGAAGGCCAGACTCTCCCTGTGAACTGTCCCGCAAATCGCATGACCCAACGATTCGTGTCATCCCTGGCAATGTGCAGCCTGCTTGGCATCCTGGCCACAGGCTGCGCGCAGCAGACGCCGCCTGCACCGTCCGCGCGGCCCGCGCCAACGCCAACGGTACCGAGCGCTACACCGCCGCGGACGCACGCGATTGATACGCTGCCCGCAGGGCAGCCGATCCCGCCGTCCCCAGCCCAGGATCCGCTGACGACCGAGCGGGTCGAGCAGTTATTGAACGCAACCCTCGCCTGCATTCACCGCGAGTACCCGCATACGCCGACGCATCGCCTGGAGTCCGCGGTCGATGTGCTACCACCGAGTGAATTGCACCCGGCGTTCTACGGCTGCGTCAGCTGGCACAGCTCGATTCAAGGTCACTGGTTGCTGACCCGCCTGGCACGTCTGTTCCCCGAGCTGGACAGCGCCGCTGCTGCCCGCGAGGCCCTGTTCGAATCGCTATCGGTAAATAACCTCGCGCTTGAGGTAGACAACCTCGCAAAGCCAACACAGCAAGGGTTTGAGCAGCCCTACGGTCTCGCCTGGCTCCTGCAGCTCGATCTCGAGCTCGCCGAGTGGGCAGCGGAAGGTGACGCCTTCGCGGATCAGCTGAGTGGCAATCTTGAGGGCGTGGTGACCTTAGCAACGCAGCACCTCAAACGCTCGCTGCTGGCACTGAGCCACCCGGTGCGCAGCGGTACCCACAGCCAGACGGCGTTTGCCCTGAGCCTGTATTGGGATTGGGCTTTGGCCTTTGACCAACAGCAGCACCTAGAACTGATCCGTCGGGAAGCGTGGCGCTTCTACGGTGAGGACGAGCAGTGTCCGCTGCATTACGAACCCTCGGGGCGGGACTTCTTGTCACCCTGTCTCGCCGAAGCGGACCTTATGCGACGCGTGCTCGATCCGCTTGCCTACCGGCGCTGGCTGGCGGCGTTTCTGCCTCAGCTCGCAAGCGCCGATGACGAGCTTTCCGTGGCCGGCACCGGAGCTGAACCCGCAGGTCAGCCCGCCCGTTTCAACCGGTTAAACCTCAGCCGCGCCTGGATGCTGGAAGGTATCGGCAGTGCCCTAGACGCCGACGATGCTCGCCTCGCGGCGCTGTATCGGGCGGTGGCTCGCCACCGACGTGCTGGACTCCAGAGTATCATCGACCCCAGCACCACCGGCGGTCACGGGCTTGGCAGCTTCGCGACCTACCTGCTTACTCAGCGAGGCATCAGGGAAACAATCGAACCATGAGCTGGACCCGCGCAGAAGACTTTCGCTTTGACCCCAACCGGCGCCTCGATGCCTATCCGACGGACGCGCGGATCGTCGACGATCCAAAAGACCGGGTGAAAAAGCTCGTGCGGGAAATTTCAGAACGGCAGGAGGTGCTCTTCGCCGACGATCGCTACGCCGTGCTGTTAATTTTTCAGGGCATGGACGCAGCCGGCAAAGATAGCACGATCAAGAATGTGTTCAGCGGCGTCGATCCTGCGGGCTTTCAGGTCTTCAGCTTCAAACAGCCGAGCCTGTATCAAATCGACCATAACTTTCTCTGGCGCTACTGGCAGGCGATGCCGGAACGGGGTCGCATCGGGATATTCAACCGCTCGTACTACGAAGAAACACTCGTTGTGCGGGTGCATCCGGAAATTATTGATGGACGAAAGATCCCCAACAAAACCGTGAACGATGCCTTCTGGCAGGAGCGCTTCGACGACTTTCGCAACCTCGAGTCACACCTGTCGGCGAACGGCACCAAGGTCATCAAATTTTTTCTGAATGTCTCGAAGGACGAACAGCGCGACCGGCTGCTGCGGCGTCTGAACCGACCGGACAAACACTGGAAGTTCAGCGCCAGCGACGTCCGCGAGCGGCGCCATTGGGACGCCTACCAGCACGCGTTCCAAGAAACACTGTCGCACACGCATACAAGCGATGCGCCCTGGTACGTTATCCCGGCCGACCATAAGTGGACCATGCGGGCGCTGGTTGCGGAAATCATCAAAGCCGAGCTCGACGCGTTGCCGATTGCGTTCCCCGAACCTCAAGCCGACGAGGTTGCCGAGTTCGAGGCGGCGCGGCGAGAGCTGGAACGCAGCTGAGCGGCACCAGCACACTCGGCCTCGAACAACTTCAGATCAAAATCGTCTCGTACGCCGCCTGGAGCAGGGAAAAGCCCCGCGGATCACCCATGAGCCCGGCTTCCATGCGGTTCATCACGTACGACACGCACAGGCGCGCGTCGGCGTCGATCACGATCGAAGATCCACCCCAGCCGCCCCAGTAGGCGATCCGTTTGTTCGGCCCCATGGGCATGACGGTGCTGGACAGCCCGTAGCCCATGCCGAAGCGCAGGGGTACGCCGAGGACCAGATCGCGGCCACTGATCTGCTCTTCGAACAGTCGCTCAACACCCGCCTCGGACAGCAGTCGCTTACCCTGGCTGACCCCTCCGTTGGCGAACAGCGCCTGCACGGCAACGACCGACCGGGCGTTCCCGTGGCCGTTGGCGGCGGGGATCTCCGCCTCCCGCCACGCTGCGGTGCGCGAGTCGCGGGCGTTGATAGCGGGATTGCGGAAGGTCCGTGCGGCGATGGAGTCCGGATCTCCTGCACCGCTTGCCGGAGGAGCCTTTGGCGGGACCAGCGTGCCGATGCGGGCGTGATGCTTAAGCGGTGTACCAATGTAGAAGTCAGCGCCGAGGGGTTCGGCGAGTTCCTTTCTAAAGAACGTACCGAGACTCTGACCCGTGATGCGGCGTAGAACCTCACCCTGGAGAAAACCCTGAGTTAACGCGTGGTAGCCACTCTGCGACCCCGGCTCCCACCAGGGCGCCTGCGCCGCCAGCGCACGGACCATGAAGTCCCAGTCGTACACCTGCTCTGCTGTGGCCGGCGTTTCCATGCCAGAAAGTCCGGCCGAGTGCGCCATGAGATGTTTAACCCGAACGTCCGCCTTACCCTCGGCCGCGAACTCCGGCCAGTAATGTGCAACGCGCTCTTCAAAGTCGAGCTCGCCACGATCGGCCAACAGCAATAGACAGGCAGCGGCCATGGTCTTAGTGGTTGAATACACGTTAACAATGGTGTCCTCAAGCCACGGCTCGTTCGTTTTACCGTCGCGAGCGCCCGCCCAAAGATCGACCACCACTTCGTCGTTCAGCGACACACATACGCTGGCTCCGACGTCGCCATGATCGGTGAAGTTGGTGCGGAAGGCGGCTTTTACCGCCTCGAATTCCGGTTTGCAGGTGCCGTGAATGGTAGGTTCAGCACTCGCCGTCTCGTTCGTCGCTGTCATGGTTCTCCCCTTCTCCAGTGACCGATCTACTCCGGCCACTCTAGCAAAGGCAGCGCTGGTAAATCCCGGCACCATGCCACTAGACTGCGCGGCCGACGCACCCACGGAGTCCGACTGTCATGCATCGACGATCCCTGCTCGCGCTCAGTTTCGCCGTACTGGTTCTACCGGCCTGCGAAAACTTATCCCTCGAAGACGTCCTCGCGGCAGCAAATGGTGAGGGCGGGGACTCGACGATCGCCGCGGGTCTGCGAGAAGCCTTGACCGTCGGCGCCGATACGGTGGTCAGCAACCTCGGCACCACCGGTGGATTCGCCCGGTCCCCGAGCTATCGCATTGAACTGCCGGAAACACTCAAAACCGCACAGCGGTTCGCCAGCACCGTTGGACTCGGCGGCTACTTCCAGACCTTAGAAGACAAAATGAACGAAGCCGCAGAAGCGGCGACACCAAAGGCCCAAGCGCTGTTTCTTGGCGCCATCAAACAGCTGTCCTTTGCCGACGTCATGGGCATCTACAACGGCGGCGACGACGCCGCGACGCGCTACCTTGAGGAAAAGACCGGCGCGCAACTCGCCACCGAAATGCGACCGATCATCGAACGCAGCCTCAACCAGGTTGGGGCCTACACGACGTTCAACGAGTTGCTTAGCCGCTACAACGCCTTGCCGCTCGTCGAGGACATAGACGCGGACCTGACCGGCCACGTCGTGTCCTTCGCCGGGCAGGCAATCTTCAACGAGCTGGGCGAACAGGAGGCAGCCATCCGCAAGGATCCGGCGCGGCAAACTACCGCGCTGCTGCGCCAGGTCTTTGGCAACGGCAGCTGAACCTGCAGCGCCGGACGCCGGTGGAGACTTCCGCACCGAACTGCTGACCCTCACCCGGCTGGCGGGACCGCTGGTGCTCGCCCAATTGTCACAGATGGGCATGGGCGTCGCCGATACAATCATGGCCGGGCGCGTCAGCGCCGCGGAGCTCGCCGGGGTCGCGCTTGGCGGCAACCTGTATTTTCCGATGCTGCTGTTCGCCACCGGCACGGTGCTGGCCCTGACTCCGACCGTCGCCCAGCTCAACGGTGCTGCCAAACAGGACGCCGTCGGAGAGGTCGTACGTCAGGCGCTGTGGATCGCGCTGTTTGGCGGGCTGGGGTTGGCGCTGTACCTGCGCAGTGCCGAACCCTTATACCAGTGGTTCGGGATTGACCCGCTCGCCATCCCCATAGCCGCGCGCTATCTGAATGCGACCAGCTACGCAGCCCCGGCGTTGCTCGGTTACTTCGTCCTGCGCTACCTCTGCGAGGGCATGTCCTGGACTCGCCCGGCCATGGTGCTCGGCGTTGCCGGTCTGGCGCTCAAGATTCCATTAAACCTGCTATTCATCTACGGCGAACCACGACTCGGCCTTCCCGCCCTTGGTGGCGCCGGTTGCGGCTGGGCAACAGCCGTCATCGTCTGGCTACAGTTTCTTACCCTGCTTGTCATCGTACGTAGATCGCACCTGCGCGCGACGGGCGTGTTCGATCGGTTCAGCTGGCCCAACCTGGGAGCGATGCTGCAACTCATCAAGCTCGGACTCCCCATAGGCGTCACCAACTCACTGGAGGTGGCGCTGTTCTCGGCGACGACGCTACTGGTCGGCACGCTCAGCGTGTCCGCCGTGGCGGCCCACCAGATCGCTATGAACATCGGCGGCCTGGCCTTCATGATCCCGTCGGCGCTCGGTATGGCAGCGGCCATTCGTGTCGGTCACAACGTCGGTGCGGAGCGGCTGGCCGCCGCCCGGCGCAGCGGCTGGGCGGCAATCGTTGTCGCCGAGGCTTTTGCGCTGCTGGCGATCGCTGTGATGTTGATTGGCGGCGAGCGGCTGACCGGGTTGTACTCGTCGGAGTCCGACGTCGTTGAAACGGCGGCGTATCTGCTGCTGTTCGTTGCCGGCTTCCAGATTTTCGATGCCGGACAGGTGGCGTGCATGGGCTCTCTCCGCGGCTACAAGGACACGCGCATCCCAATGCTGTTCGCGCTGCTGGCCTACTGGCTGCTCGGCTTCCCGGTGGCCCGGGTCCTCGGGCTCGGAGGCCTGGGCTTCAACGGTCTTGGGGTCTCCGGCTTCTGGATCGGGCTGATTCTCGGCCTCGCCGTAGCCGCGGTATGCCTGTTCCTGCGCTTTGAGCGACTGTCGCGCCGGCCGGACCACATTCGGGGCCTTGCGCTGCGCTAAGCGGTCAATCCTTGCATCAAAGGCGTCGCCGGTAGCGGCTCACTGTCTCGTCTGCGGAATGTTGAAGCCAACCCCAAAGGCGAACACCCTTCCGTCGTGCGACCGCCGTTCGTTGAGAAAACGAAGTGTGGCGCCGTGGCGGCGGACGATCTGCGCAACAATGGCGAGACCAAGCCCCGTACCCCCGGTATAGCGGTTTCGTGACGGCTCAAGCCGAACGTAGGGCCGCAACGCCCGTTGTTGGTCCGCCGCGGGAATACCGGGCCCGGGATCGAACACCGCAAGGCGAATCTCATCGGACACCAAAGCCTCGAGTTCGACCAGCACACCACCGCCGTACTTCAGGGCGTTGTCGACAAGATTCGTGATGGCGCGACTGAGCGCCGTAGGCTGAGCTTCAACCACAAGTGCTGACGTCGCCGGACCGACGACCACTAGCGTGCGCTCGGCATCGAGGCCCGCACCGGTGAGCACGGTTTGCACAAGGGCCTCGAGGTTAACCGCGCGAAAGGCTTCGCTGTTGCTGTCTTCTCGGGCGTAGCTGAGCGCTTCATCAAGAATCCGCGTCATTGCATCCATGTCTGCGGTCAACGCGTCATCGGTCTGCAGCGCATCCTGCGCATCGAGGCGCAGTCGCATGCGGGTGAGCAGCGTGCGCAGGTCATGCGAGAACGCCGCCATCATCGCGGTTCGCTCGGCCAGGTAGTCCTGCACGCGCGCCTGCATATCGTTGAAAGCACGGGCCGCGCGCTGCACCTCACTCGGTCCTTCAACGGCAATTGGATGGCTGAGATCACCGGCACCCAGTCGTTGTGCAGCGTCGGCAAACCGCGGGAAGTAACGAATCGCCCGCCGCGCAACGAACAGCACCAGCGCGATGATCGCCAGCGCGAAGACGATGGTGCCAAACCGCCGGGCGGGCTGATTGCGCCAGGTTGCCGCGCGCAGATCGGCGCGGGCGAGCAGCCAGCGCTCACCGGCAGGAACAACCACAACGAACTCGGGACCGGGGCGGCGCTGACGCCGGCCGTCCCAGCTGCGGGTGCGCTCTGGGACCTCGAACCAGAACGTTTCTACCTGCGAGAGCGCATCGGTGTCCGCCAGTAGCTCAAGCGCTCGCGCGCGTACTTCTATGTCGTGCTCCCAGGCCCTACCGCTGCGCTGCGGCATATCGTCGCGCACCTCGGCCCGAAAGCCCGGTGACGACAAGCGCTGAACCAACGCGGGTTCAACCGCCGCAACCTCCGCTAGACCAACGGCCCGATCGATAGTCGATAGGGTAAATGCGCGGGCACTGCTCAGCATCTGCTCGTGTGCAGAACGAGCCGTGTACAACAGATGGAGGCCGAGAAATCCCAGCGCGATGCCCCAGGCGATGCGCGGAAACAAATTCGTTTGCCCAAGCCGGTTACGCCACATCATGACGTTCCACCCGGGCACTGAAGAGGTAGCCGCCGCCACGGATCGTACGGATCCAGTCGTTGGGCGAGAGCTTTTTGCGCAAGCGGCTGAGCAGCACATCAACCGCACGATCGTAGGCGTTCGCGCGGCGACCCCGGGTCAGTTCAAGCAGTTGATCCCGATCCAGGACTTTGCCAGCGTGCCGAACGAGGGCCAGCAGCAGGTCAAATTCTCCGGCCGTCAGCGATACCAGCACGCCCCGGGGATCCGTCAGTTCACGACGGGACGGCGTCAACGACCAACCGTCAAAGCCGTAGCGCTCGTCCTGCTGATGCCGATGCACCGGAAGTCGCTCACCGCTACGTCGCAGCACGGCCCGGATTCGCGCCAACAGTTCGCGGCTGCCGAAGGGTTTGACGACGTAATCGTCGGCACCCATCTCAAGACCGAGGACGCGATCGCTTTCCTCGGCCAGCGCAGTCAAGAGAATCGTCGGAATTTGGTTGTACTCGCGAAGCTCGCGGCACAGGGTCAGCCCATCCGTACCCGGAAGCATGATGTCGAGCAGTACGAGATCGAACGGATGCCGTTTAACGGCGGTTCGCATACCGTCGCCGTCAGCAACGGCGGTGACGGTCATTCCGTGCCGTGACAGGTAGTCAGCGATTAGTCGTCGAATCTGCTCATCATCGTCTACGAGCAGGATCTTCAGCTCCGCAGAAGCGGGTGCGTGTTCAGGCATCCGAAGGGCTCCAGCCTGGCCGCGTCGCAGGGAACGACGGTACCGCGCCAGTATAGGCGGAGCCGCGGTAGAACCACCGCCGACAGCCCGGATCAACGGTAACACTCGGTTACAGCCCGCGTTCAGTGCAACAAAACGTTACACAGTGCAAAGCCGCAGAGACCCTGCCCGGCGGGGGTGGCGGTAGGTTAGGAATCCCCCTCAACGCTGGAACGACCATGAATCTGAAGCGAATCTTTCTGGGTGGCCTGCTGTCCGTCGCTATCCTGTTTACCCTGGGCGGAGTCGCCCTGACCTCCTTTGGCCCCGGTCAGGCGTTCGCCAACGGACCCTGGGGCATCGGTGCCGACGACCGTGGGCCGAGCGGTGTACAGCCCGTCCATCGCCGCATGGGGCGCGGCTCGCCGCAGGAGAAATGCGAACGCATGGATCCCGCGCACGTAAAATACGCGGGCGCCTTTGCTGCCGCTTATCTCGATCTGGATGCCACGCAGCGTGGTGCGCTGGACCCCGTACTGGAGGCCCTGCGGGCGTGGGCAACAGAAGCGAAAACGCTGTGCTCAAGCCTCGATTCGGAGTCGATCGACGACCACCTGCTCACTGCGCAGGCTTTCCTGACCATCAGTGCAGAAGCCCTAGAAGACGTACGGGTTGCCTACGCCGGCTTTGAACCGTCGCTGACGGAAGATCAGAAAGCCCAGGTCAAGGAAGCCATCAGTCGCGCCCGGTCTCGACGACACCGCGGCTGACTTCGGATAACGGACCGTCCGCGGCGTCGTAGGCGTAGTCGAAGCGCGCTTCGAGACCTGCCGCCGCGGACAGCAGCCGCCCTTCTGCGCCCATGGGTGCAACCAGCTGCACCGTGCGTGGCATCAACACATTGCGCAATGGATCTACGCGCACGAGATCGAGCGGCAGACTAATCGTCGGTAGTCCCGTCGCATTAAAGGGCGCGGTGAAGCTCAACGCGTTCGCCTGATCCTCTGGCGGCGGCTGCCGTTGCTCGATGTCCGGCTGTGCCAAACCCGGCATGTTCGGACACAGCAGTAGGTCCACGTCTTGGAACAGGACCGCCAACGCCTCGCGATAGCCCACCCGATGACGCTGCAGCAGCCGATAGTCGCGCAGGGAAACGTCACGGCCCATATCAAGCAGGCTACCGAGCGCCGGGCCGTAGTCTTGCGGTTGGGCCGCGTAGCGCTGCGCATGAAAGATAAACGCTTCATAGCTACAGAACGCGCCCCACGCCTCAACCATAAGGTCCGTGCCCTCTGGCATCCGCACCGCGTTCAGCGTTGCCCCTGCGTCACGTAACGCGTCCGCGGCAAGCTGCACGCCTTTAAGTACGCGATCATCAACCCCCTGCGCGACGTACGTCCAATCTACGCCAACACGCAATCCGCGGCTGTCGCCAGCCATTACCGCCCGCCGTGCGTTCAGGGGTACGAAGGCGCGGCCGCGCACGTCTCGCGAGTCGGGGCCGGCGAGGACATCAAGGAGCAGCGCCGCATCGTAGACGGACCGCGTCATGGGTCCGACGTGGTCAAGACTCCAGGCCAGCGGCACCGACCCGTAGGTCGGAATGCGTCCAAAACTCGGTTTCAGACCGACACAGCCGTTGGCCGCACAGGGGAAACGGATGCTGCCGCCGGTATCGGTACCAAGTGCCGCAGGAACAAGCCCCGCCGCCACGGCAACGCCCGACCCCGAGGACGACACGCCACTCCAATAGT
The DNA here is from genome assembly GCA_039198065.1 of Pseudomonadota bacterium. Lineage (GTDB taxonomy): Bacteria > Pseudomonadota > Gammaproteobacteria > Pseudomonadales > Azotimanducaceae > CALHVX01. The sequence goes on along the minus strand of JBCCTU010000005.1, from coordinate 13,298 downwards.
CGTGATGCAGGGGGTTTTTCGGAGCACGAAGGCTCGGGTGATGGAGCCCGTAGGCACCTTCCGTCAGTTGCGTTGTAGCAGGGAGTACCGCCCCGGCGCGCCGCAGACGTTCGACCACGACGGCGTTATAGGCGGGCCGAAAGTCGCGCAGAGCCAGAGTGCCGGCGGCGCAGGGTTCCCCGGCAAAGAAGAAGAGATCCTTCGGCGCAATCGGCGCTCCAAACAGCGGCAGCTGTCGCGCTTCCTCCGGTGCGCAGCGCGACAGCGCTTGAGCGGTGCGACGGGCATCAGCGGTGCGCAACCGAGCCATGGAAAAGAGTTCACGGTCCCGCGTGGCAATGTCCTCAAGCACCGCCTCATGCAGTTCGGGAACAGCGCCGGGATCCGCCTGGCACGCGCGCACAATCGATGCGAGTGGCGTACTTCGCGTCAACGCAAGGCTCCCTGCAAGCGGTATCCACTGAGGCGGGTATGCTGGCAATCCTCGGCGCTTACGCCCGTGCCATCAGCAGTCCAATCACGATGACGAACATCAACCCCAAACACAGACACTCCACCACCGCTTCCCGGTTCGACGCCGCCTACTATCAGCGATACTACCGGGACCCGAAAACCCGTGCTGGAACGCCCGCGTCCGCGAAGCGTCAGGCTGCTTTTGTGGCCGGGTATCTGAACCATCTCGAAGTGCCTGTCCGATCGGTGATCGACTTCGGCTGTGGACTGGGTCGAACGCTGCGAGCGCTCGGACGCTGCTATCCGAAGGCTCGAACGCAGGGAATCGAGTACAGTGACTATCTTTGTAGACGCTACGGCTGGCTACAGTCGTCGATCGCAGACTACCGCGGCCCCGTAGCGGACCTGGTGGTCTGCGTTGACGTTCTGAGCTATCTGGGGGACGACGAGTGCAGCCGCGCGCTGCAGGTCCTGGCGCGATCCTGCAACACGGCAGCCCTGATCAGCGTGGTCACGGCCGAAGATCGAACGATCTGCGACTTCGATCGAACCGACCGGGCCCAGCATATGCGCCCTGCCCGCTGGTATCGGCGGCGGCTTCACCGGCACTTCGAACCCTTAGGTGGCGGGCTCTACCTGAAGAAGCCCTTGCCGGTGAATCTCTGGACCCTTGATCGCCGATGAGCCGTTTGTTCTCACCGTTACAGCACTTTCAGATTGTCGCCGGGATTGCGATCGATGCGATACGCGTAGGGGTCCACACCCACTCGATGCGGCTTGTCGCACACCACAAACTCGAGCGTCTGCCGACCGGACGTCAGCTGCCGCTCCTCGAACAGCAACGGCTTCGGCAGGTCGTTCTGATGTGCACCAGCCGACAGCTCGGCTGAAGGCTCCGGAAACACCCCGATCCATACCGGCTCATCGAACGGCGCGTCGCGCTCTTCACCGGCGCCATCCGCGTAGCGCTTGTGCGCCTCGACCTCTAAGCGGACGAGATAGCCGTCGTCGTGGCTTTCAACACTGGCCTCCGCTACCGACAGATCAAACAAGGTTATGCGCTCAAACAGATCAGCAATTCGTTCCCGCTGCGCCGCTGTTGCCTCAGCTTTGAACAGATCAATGAGATCCGCGGTCGTCGGAAAGCGCGGGCCCGTCGTCGAGGCCTGGGGACCGAACCGGTCGACAAACGCACGCAGCGCCCGGTTGACCGCCGCTTCCCCCAACATCACCTTCAGCTCGTACATCGCGATCCCACCCTTCTGGTAGTGGATGTACTGTTGGTTCTCGACCAGCGCCAGGGGTAGTTCTTCGATTGCCTCACCGCCTCGACCGCGGAGATAGCGATCGAGCTCGTAACGAAGGAAGCGACGCATCTTGTCCTGCCCATAGCGCCGCTCCATGACCATCAGCGCCGAGTACTGCGCAAGGCTTTCGACGATGAACGTCATGCCCTGCATGTAGGCCGGCGCGACCTGGTGCCCCCACCACTGATGGGCTGCTTCGTGGGCGGTGACGTAGTACACGTAGTCAATGTCCGAGGGGTCGCGCAGATCTGCGAGAAAACCGATGTCTTCAGAGTATGGAATTGTGTTCGGGAAAGACTGCGCAAAGCTCTGATAACGCGGGAACTCGATAATGCGGAACTGCCGGTGCTGATAGGGGGCAAAGGCAGCACTGAAATACGTCAGCGCATCGGCAGCCGCATCGAGTTTGCGCTCGACGTTCCAGTCGTGGGCCGGGTGATGAAACACCTGAAGCAACAGCCCATCCTGCTCGCGCTCGGTAACCGCATAGCGAGCAGACGTAAAGGAGGCGAAGGGCCAGATCGGTTTGTCCATCCGATAAGAGAACCGCCGCCGACCCGGGCTGACAAGCTCATCGGCCTCAAGGTAGCCCGGCGCGATCGCTATCTGGTCCGCGGCGGTGGTAATGCTGGCACTGAAATTCGTGCGGCTGGCTCCGAAGGGGCCAACGTTCAGCCAGTAGGGATCACCAAGCACGGGCAAGCGTTGCGGCGGTGGCAGGTCGTAGCGCCGACGGTCCGTCGGGTCGACAAGCTCGCGTCCGGTATCGTAGCCGGGGATGGGGATCAGATCGGAGCTTTCGATGAACGTTCCGTTATGGACCAGCCGGCTTGAGGACCGACTGTTTCGAAACCCGGGATTGGTCCACTCGAGGGCCCACTCGAGGTAACGCACTTCTCCTGGGACCCACGGTTCGTCGAACTCGAAGAAGGCGAGTCCAAGGGCCTTGTCGCGGCGCGTGGCCGGTACGCCGTTCAGGGTTAAGCGCGTCACATCGAGTGCCGGGTCGAGATTGAAGAATTGCGCCTCGATCGGCGCCGCATCGAGGTTGATGAGCTCCGCGCGTCCGGTTACCCCAAGCCGTCGTTCATAGGGATACAGATCCAGATCGAGCCTTAGATCCTGCATCGACGGCCGTGGCATTTGGTTCTGCTTTCGGTAGCGCGATTCATAGTCGGCCTGCAGCGACTGCACGGCATCCCGGGTCTGGTAGTCGTTCAGCACGTTGGTGTTGTAGTAGATCCAGGAACCGACAAGTGCCGTCACGACGACCCCAAACCCCGCTACCAACGCCGTTCCCGGCTGGAAGAGCCGCTGACGCGCGATGGCCAGCCGGGCGCGCCAGGGCGCGTCGGTCCCGCGGGCATACATCAGGTGCGCGAACACCATCAACAGTCCGCAGACAAGAAGCCAGTATCCGCTGAACGCGAGAAACGGCAGCGCATAGTGGCCGTAGCCATTGAGGTCCGAGTAGGGAGCCGGCGGGGTTTCAAAGCGAATCAGGTAGTGCTCGAAGCCGAGCTCTACGAGAAACCCCGTTCCCACAAAGATCACGATGGTGATCAGCATGCCGACAAACTTCGACGGCGAAAGTACCTGAACGACTACGGCGAGCACCGCCAGAATCACGAAGTCCATGGCCTGCACGCCGAACAGCTCACGCAGATAAAGAGACAGCTCGAAGCGCGTAAACCCCTGGAGTGCCTGGATGAGCACAGCAACCAAGCCGATGGTCGCCAGCAGGCAGTAGAGCACGAAGATCAAGGCAACGACCTTGGCGAGCACGACGACCCCGTTCGCCACGGGCGTCGCATCGATCATTGCACGGACCCGGAGCTCCCGTTCCCGGTGTACGAGCTCACCGGAGTAGTAGACGAGCACCAGCAGCAACGTCAGGCTGAAGGTACCGGAGGCAATCTCCAGCAGCTGCCGCGTGGTCGGATAGTTCGGTGTCCCGTAGATGCCGTCGAGACCCGTCAGCATGCCGCCGACGGCATTAAATAAACCAAAGGCCAGCATGACAAAGAAGGGTGGGCTGATGAGCAGGGCACGCACATCGATACGAACCTGACTCACAAATGCCGCCAGGCGTGCTCCGGACACCGGTTCCACAGGGACGTAGACGGCGGTTGGTGCCGGAACCGTCGGCTTCGCGTCTTCCTTACCCCCTCGGGCATCTAAGTTGAAACGGAAACGCCAGGCGGTGAGCGAGGCCGCCAACACGGCAACGGTACTCCACAGCACTCGACTCACCACCAGCTGGCCGCTGAAGCTGGGCAGCTCCGCGTTGCGTTCAAAGGCCGTCCAGTAGCGTGTCTCGACTGCAACCGGGACCATGCCAAAGGGATCGAGCCAGCCGAGGGTCTCAAGGGTCTCGGGCTCGGCGAGGTTGGTGAGCAGCGCCCAGCTGATCAGCAGCGCCAGAGCGGCGACATAGGACCAGACGATCGACCGGCTCAGCGCGGCAACACTGAAGAACAGCCCACAGACGATAAGCGTGTTGGGGAGCACGACAACCAGCAGCGTGTACGCATAGACGCTGAGATCGAACGCGCCCACACGCTGAACATCAAGCCAGGGCATGAAGCTGCCGATGAGCGTCCCCAGAAGCGTTAGCAGCGCTACGGCAACCGCTGCGGCGAGTCCACCGAGGAATTTACCCAGAGCGAAATCCCGCCCTCGGAGCGCCGTGCTGAAAAGAATTTCGGCCGACCTCACCTCTTGATCCCGGGTAATCGCACCCGCCACGAAGGCGATTGCCGCGAACATTCCGAGCACACTGAAACTCAGCTGTGTCCGGACAATGGCAAGGCTGGCGTTGTAGTTGACGCCCGGCGCTGCGCCGCCGACCTGAATCTGCTCCACAGCCATGGCAAGAAAGGCGAGCAGAAAGAACAGCCCGCCCATAGACCAGAGCAACACGCTACGCAGCTGGAAACGCGCTTCAAACGCTGCCACCGAACCAATCATGCGGCGGCTTCTGACCAGTCTGGATTGGCCACCTCTTCGTGCGAGAGCGTGTCGAAGTAAAGATCCTCCAGCGTGGGCGGAACGGCTTCGAAGCCCTCGGGTGCAACATCCGCCGTCACCCGAAGTTCCGTACGGCCGGCAACCATCCGGATGGAGACGATGGAAAGTTCCCGGTCCTTGATGAACTGCTCTGCTTCGGCGTGGCTGAAGCGCCGGCTGAACAACCGTCCCGCCAGGGACTGGGTAAGAGCATCCGGCTCACCCGCCTTGAGAATCCGTCCAGCGCCCATGATCGCCATCCTCGGGCAGAGGTCAGCAACGTCTTCAACAATGTGGGTGCTGAGAATGACGACCACGCTCTCGCCAATCTGGGCGAGCAGATTGTGGAAGCGCCGGCGCTCTGCCGGATCGAGCCCCGCGGTGGGCTCGTCGACGATGATGAGCTGCGGCGCGCCAAGCAGCGCCTGCGCGATGCCGAAGCGCTGCTTCATGCCGCCGCTGAAGGTATCGATGGCCTTGTTGCGAACGTCCCAGAGATTGGTCTGTACCAACAGTGCTTCAATCTGCTGGCGTCGCTCGGCTTTGTTCGTCAGCCCCTTGAGGACGGCCAGATGCTCGAGCATCACCTGCGGTGACGTCCGCGGGTAGGCCCCGAACTCCTGCGGCAGGTAACCCAGCTGCTGCCGAAGCCGTTCCGGTTCCGCCAGAACGTCGAGGTCGCCGAGAAAGATGCGGCCGCTGTCCGGTCGCTGCAGCGTCGCAATGGTACGCATGAGGGTGCTTTTGCCAGCTCCGTTGGGGCCGAGCAACCCGAACATGCCGGTCGGGATATCGAGCGTGAGCTCATGGAGCGCCCGGGTGCCGTTGGGGTAGGTCTTGGCGAGCGAGTCGAGCCGTAACATGCGATTCCTTGCTGAGGGTCTGCCGTTGGCGAATACTACCCGCATGCAATTTCGATCACTCGCTATCGATCTCGATGGCACGCTCCTCGTCGGCGAAGATCTGCCCGATGCAAACCGCGATGCGCTGATCCGCGCCAACGAGGCCGGGCTCACAGTCATCATCGCGACGGCGCGCTGGAAAGAGATGGCCTTCCGGGTCGCCGATGCAACCGGTCTAACCCAGCCGGTGATCGCCTGTTCCGGCGCACAGGTGCACGATCGACAAACCGGCGCTGATCTGTTTGATACGCGATTGCCGGAGGACTTTACCGCCGCGCTCTACGCGCTGTGCGATCAGAGCCGCTGCATTGCCACGGTAACCGTGGACGACGAAGTGCTGCTGAAGCTCGACGGCGAGCCCGACCCGAAACATCTGGGACCGGAAATGCGCTGGGTGCCGCAGCTCACACCCACCTTGGCCGGTGGCGCGGGCCTGCCGCGCATCGCGGCGATCCAGGGCACGGCCCTAAACGAAGCCATCCGTGCCGAGCTTGCGCCTGTGTATGAGGAAACGGTCAACGTCTTCGACTCGATCGGCCCGACGGGGAAGTTAGTCAGCACGATAACTGCGAAAGCAGCCACCAAGGGCAACGCGCTTACCGCCACCTGCAGCCATCTCGGGCTCGCACCCGACACCGTACTGGCCTTCGGCGACGCGGAAAACGACCTGGCCATGTTCGCCGTCGCCGGCGCGGCCGTCGCCATGGGACAGGCCGAAGAACGGGTCAAACGCGCAGCCCAGTATGTGACCGGCCGAAACGACGAAGCGGGCGTTGCCCAGGTGGTCAACCGCTTACTGGATACGGGGAGGCTCGATGGCGGGCAGTGACGCAGCGGGGAGCGGACTGAGCAGCGCGGCGGCGGCCAACGCAATGGCCGAAGCACCACCGGAACGCGTCGACCTTAAGGGTGACGACGGCTTCCAGCCCTACGCCGTGCGCTGGCAGCCCAGCGGCCACGTGCGAGCTGTTGTCGCGCTCGCTCACGGCATGGGTGAACACGTCCGTCGCTACGATGCCGTGGCATCCGTATTGGCCGCACACGGCTACGCCGTCTACGGCAAGGACCACCGCGGTCACGGCCGCAGCCTGGTAAGTGATGCGCAGGGCGACCTTGGCGTCGATGGCTGGAACAGCAACCTCGCGGACATGCGCACGCTGGTGGAAACTGCACAGCGAGACAATCCGGGGGTACCGACCCTGCTGCTGGGCCACAGTATGGGGGCGATGCTTAGTCAACAGTTTGTGTATCGCTACGGCTACCTGATTGACGGCGTCGCGCTGTCGGGCTCGCCGGGGTTCGCGCACCCGCTCGCCGCCTTGATTCCAACGGTACTGGCCTATGTCGAACGTTGGCGTCAGGGCCACGATGGCGACAGCGAACTGCTGCAGGGGGCGCTGTTCGGAAAGTCCAACGAAGCGTTCGATAGCGCCGATGCGACCGGATTCGAATGGTTGAGTCGCGATGCCGCTGAAGTACGAAAGTACGTCACCGATGCCGACTGCGGCTTCGTGCTGCGCGCCGGCAGTTTGGTCGATCTCTTCAACGGGGCGCGGGAAGCCGCTCGTCAAAGCAACCACGCGACGATTCCCCAAACGCTCCCCGTGTACGTCTTCAGCGGCAGCGACGATCCGGTCCACGGCGGTGAAGCCAACCTGACGCGGCTCGTGAACGCCTACCGAAAACAGGGGCTCGCCGTTGAGCTGAAGCTCTACCCCGGCGGTCGTCACGAGTTGTTCAACGAAACAAACCGCACCGAAGTGATAGACGACCTGCTGAGCTGGCTCGACGGCGTAGTGTCGAAGGTCAGTCGTTGAGACGGCGGCTAGGGGCTGGCTTCCGTCTTGGCCAGCACGCGCTGGTGCACGGCGTTCATCGCTTCAAACAGTTGCCGTGTTGCATCCGGCACAGATGTTCCGGGCTCAAAGTGCAGCGGATCAAGCACATGGGCACCGGCGGGGCCGGGAGTGATTTCTCGAGTGCCCGGTGGGCGCAGCGCCTTTAACCCCTCGAGATAGACGGGCACCACGGGCACGTTGAACTCAAGCGCTAGCATGGCGACCCCATACTTGAATTTGCCGAGTTCCTTTCCGCGTGAGCGCGTGCCCTCGGGAAACAACATCAGGTTGCAGCCCTTGCTCAACAACCAGCGGGGATAATCGAGGGCCTTTGACCCCCCACCGCGGCGCACGGGATACAGGCCCATTACCAATGACTGGTACCAGGGTTGGAGCGTGATCTGGTCCCGGCCCTTGAGGAACCACCGGTCTGCGGCGGCCCCGAAGTACAGGTTCGACTTAATGCGTTCTGGCAAGGCCGGCAGCAGCGCGTACTGATCCAGGTGGCTGGAATGATTCGCAACGACAATGCACGGGCCTTTGAGCGTGTTCAGTCGCTCGGTACCGGTGACCGTTAGGGGTTTGAAGAACTTCCAGCCGTGACGTGAGTAGGCGTAGGGGCGCATGAGGCGCCGAATCAACTGTGCCCAGGGTTTGATTTGCCACTCATGCGGACCGTCAGTTTCTGCCGACTGCGACAGCAACCGGGCGAAGATCGGCAAATCAATCGCCGGCAAAATCTCTGTTTCTGCCGTGCTGCTGAGCTCCTGTCCCAACGCTGCCCGATACGCTTTGAAGTTGTCCGGAGCATCGACAATCAGACAGTGATCGTACTCGCCGAGCATGTGGTAGCTCTGGAGAATCTTTGATTCCCAACGCTCGATGCTCGCATGTAAACCCAGCAGCGTACCGGGATCCCGCCGCACGGCCTCGAGCCCGTCGGGGTGATACTTGAGCAGCATCACGTAACGTCCCACGACAGGCTGCGCTACGCGTTATGCATCGGGCTACGGCTATGCATCGAGTGGTTCACTCGTATGCATCAACCGGCGTCTTCGCCGCTACCGTCACCGCTTTTGGGCGGCGACTGCTGCATCATTTCGACGAACTGGCTAATGGCCATGCACGGCAGCGTCGTGATCTTGATGGTCCCACGTGAGCCAAGCTCCATGGAGATGCGAGCCATGACCTCATTGCTGGGTGCTTCGATAACGTTCACGAAATCGTAACCACCAAGGACCGCGTACTGGGACGTAACGCGGGCACCCATGGCCTCGACTTCTTTATTGACCTCCTGCAGCCGTTCCGGACGCTGCTTGAGCGTCTTGCGGCCCTCGTCGGTCAATGTGCTGAGCATGATATAGCTCGCCATAACCCTCTCCCCTTCCCGACCGTTTCACCCTACGCGCATTGGGGATTGAGGGCAAAGTACCCCAGCGCTGGTGCGGGGCGGAGAATTATTCGAGCACGTAGCGTCCGGGGGCCGCGTCCAGTACGGGGTAGTTAGCGCTGCCCAGTTCCGTTGGCGCGGGTCGGGTATCCGGAGACTGCGCCTTGAGCCAGTCGATCCAATCAAACATCCAGGAACCGGCGTGCTCTTGTGCCGTCTCCGCCCAGCGATCGGACTCCGGTGGTAAGTCGTTCGCGATCCAGTACTTGAGGTGCCGGTTATCGGTACGCGCTGAGATAGTTTGCGTGTGATTCTGATTCGTTAGCACGAATCGTACGTCACCACCGAACAGCTGCGTCGAGCGATAGCACGCGCGCCACGGCGTAATGTGATCCGTCGATCCTGCCATGAGATACACGGGGCAGGCGATGTCCGAAAGTCTGACGCGCTTACCCAGCGCCATAAACTCATTCTTGGCCAGCTTGTTTTCCAGCGACAGATCGAGAAAGTCCGCGTGCAGACCTGCCGGGACGCGGGTGTAATCAATCGACCAGAACAGCAGCGGATGTTTGAGAGGGGCCTCACCAAGCAGGTAGTTGCGGCGCAGGAAGCTCATGATGTTGTCTTCCCACCGCAGCATGGCAAACATTTCGTAGACGTCTTTTTCGTCGTAGACGCCCTTGAGCCGGACCCGCTCCTTCTGCGCAGCAACGGAACGCTCACTAACGAACAATCCAAAGTCACTGTCTTCCGGACGGTTGTCGAGGACGTTTACGAACAGCGACAAGCTGTTAACCCAATCGTCACCGCGACCGGCGAGGATCGCCACGGCCATGGCCGAGTTGAGCCCCCCGGCACACAGGCCCATGAGATTCACCTTATCCGCACCGGTAACCTCGCGGATTACCGAGATCGCCTCGATAACGCCCTCGGCGTAGGCGCCAAGGTTCCAATCGCGCTGTTCCGCCGTCGGGTTGCGCCAGCTCACGGCAAACACAGGCACGCCTTCATCCATGAGCCGTTGGAACATGCTCCGGTCTGGCGTGAGGTCGCCGAGATAAAACCGATTCACCTGGCTGAACACGTAGAGGAACGGTTCGCGGCTTACGTCCGGTGTGTTCGGCTGATACTGAATCAGTTCAAGCAGCTCGTTGCGAAACACAACCGCACCAGGGCTCGCGGCCACATCGCGACCAACAACAAAGCCCTCGCGATCAGCAGCACAGGGATAGCCGTGGTTGTAGCGCACGTCATCAACGAAGTTTTTGATACCACTGATCAAGCTACGGCCACCGGTCTGTCGCGCATGACGGACCGCTTCCGGATTGGTGGGCAGAAGGTTTACCGGAGCGAACACCTCTTTGGCAGCATCGAAGACGAACCGCGCGCGCGACCGCTCAATTCCTGTTAATCCGGACTCATCGAGCCAGGTATCGAGGGAACGGGTCCAGGCGAGGTACGCCTGGCCGATACGGCGATAGAGGGGGTTGTGCGTCCAGGCGTCGTCGGTGAAGCGGGCGTCTCGCGGATCCGGCTCGATGTCGCTCGACCCCAGCGCGATCGACAACAGATCTCCCTGAAAGCGAACGGCACTCTCGAGCACGGCACGCGGCTGCGCCGCCGCAGCACCCAACAGATCGCGCCAGGTATCGACGAAGGACTGGCGATCGACGGCAAGGGCCACGTTCATAGCGACACCCTGGGCGCCCGGTTGCCGGTAGGTCGCGTTAGCCGCCGGTGTGGCATCGATCCGTGCAGCGCCCTCCTCCGTCTTCACCGGCTGACCGTCGGTGGGTTGCGTCGAATCCGTCATGTTGGTCCCCCCCTTACTCTTGATCCCGTGCGAACTCAGCTGTTCGCTCACCGCATCGAACGGTGTGTTTTGCGTGAGCGCCACCGCGCTCGCGAGCCCCATCGGAACCGCCGAGTCCTCAGCCGCGCTTACTTGCTGTTTCTTCGTTGTACGCGAAGGACATCCGCGCCGCCAGCCCAGAAAGCAGGCGGTAACTCCATCGAGGCTGGTACTGACCCCAGTTCACAAAAGCCTGGTTAAAGACGCCAGGAACGTGAATAACCTCGCCCCGGCGACAGGCATCGTAACCGGCCCGGGCCACACTCGCGGCGTCGGCCATGGTGACATCGGTCATACCCTGAAAGGCTTCTGGCAGCAGATCGTCGGTCATCTCAGTCCGCGTCACACCTGGGCACAGCGCCGAGAAGGTAACGCCGGTGCCCCGAAACTCTTCCGCCAGGCTTTCGGTAAGCGACAGTACGTAGGCTTTACTGGCCGCGTAGACCGCCAGCGAAGGCAACGGCCGAAAGGCGACCACCGATGCGACGTTAAGGATTCGCCCCTTACCCCGCTCTCCCATCTGGCGGCTGAACACCAGCGAGAGTTCCGTCAACGCACGAACGTTGAGATTGAGGAGGTCTTTGGTCGTCGAGCGGGCCATATCAACGAACCGCCCGCTCTCGGCCACACCGGCATTGTTGACCAGCACATCGACCTCGAGGCCGAGATCCGCGATTGAATCGATAAGCTTGCTTGGTCCCTTGCTCCGCGCCAGGTTGCAGCTGACGACGGTGCAGGTGGCGGCGCCACCGGTCTGCGTCGCGATGTCCTCAGCAAGTGCCTTAAGCCGGCTCTCGCGACGCGCGCACAGCACGAGATCGTAACCGCGGGCTGCGAACACCTTGGCGAGCTCGGCACCAATGCCCGAAGAAGCGCCGGTTATTACTGCGACTGGACGACTCATGCGGCACTCTCCAGGCTGCCGGCGGCAGCGAGGTATTCTTCAAAGCTGGCCACAAGGCAGTCCCGGAAGAACTCGGGGTCGGGCAGAATGGAGCGGCAGCTTACGAAGCCGAGCATGATGCGGCCGCAGTAGCTGGTCACGGGCATGATCAGTCCCATGCCGTGGGTGATTGGTCCAAGCCCCAGGGAGGTCGCGAGTTCCGCTCCGAGGCTATACAGCGGTGCCTGCGGACCAGGCACGTTGGTAATGGACACGTTGAATGGGGGGTTCGGCAGCTGCGCCATCGTGGCCGCTAACCGACCAGCCTGGGCTGCGGTTACGGCCGGTACGAACTGTTGGTAGTCGGTCAGCAGACGGGCGCCGACGGCATTGTTGACCGCCTTGCTCGCTGATGTTGACGCGTGGATTGCCGCGAGCCGCTCCAACGGATCGCCAATCTCTGTTCCGATAGGAACGAACAGCGCGGACACCTGGTTGCCGGATCCGATGTCGCCTTCCTTGCGGATATTCACGGGCGCCATGGCAATAAGGGAATCACCCGGAAGCTCGTGCTTGGCGTGCAGGTAGCGGCGCAGTGCGCCACCACAGATCCCCAGCACAGCATCGTTAACCGTCGCCCCGTCCACGGTTGCGCGGATCGGTTTTAGCGCAGCGAGGTCGATTTCGTAGCCACCGATTACCCGGTTGCTCGTCACTTCGCCATTAAAGCGGGTCTTCGGCACAACCCGGGTTTCGAGCGCCCGGCGTGTGGAGCCGCCGAGCTGGGCCCTGGGCAGCTCAAGCTGACGGGCAGTCCGTGCCAGCGTCTGCGCGAAGCGGAACGGCTGCAGCGTGTTTCGAACGCCGGTCCGCATCAGCAGTTCGACATCCGTCGGCATTGGATCGGGCCGCCAGGCCCGCTCCGGCCGCGGTACGTTGGCGCCGTGCGGAACGAGGTCGTGAATTTTCGCGATCAGGTGCATGCCGGACGCACCGTCGACAGCAGCGTGATGGGTTTTGCTCAGCATCGCGAAGCCGTTCTCGACAAGACCGGGGATGGTAACGCCTTCAATCGCATACACCTCCCAAAGCGGTCTCGAGAGATCCAGCGGCCGTTCGAAGATCCGCGCGGCCACCTGCATCAGCGTTTTCCAATCGCCGGGCTGAGGCAGTGCGATCCGGCGGATGTGGTAGCCGAGGTCAAACTCGCTGTCTTCGACCCAGTAGGGGTAGTCGAGATCCATGGGCACGCGGACGAGGCGTTGGCGGGAAAAACTCCACAGATGCAGTCGCTCCTCGAAGAACCGTAGAATCGCTTCTTCGCCGCTGATCGGGGCACCGCTACCGTCTGGATGGGTCGGCTGATGGTAGATGTAGAGGCCGCCGATGTGCATCGGCGTCGCCTTCGACTCCATGAAAATGAAGGAGGCGTCCTGGGTTGAAAGTTGCTCAAGCATGATTCGGGTATCTCAAAGCCCCGACAACTCAGGTGAGCGTCCACTAACGGTGCGACCGCTCGAATGGGCGGGGCGGCGTACAGAAAAAACGGGTTCAAGAGAAAGGCGGCGCCGATACGCGCCCCCCCCCCCCGGTGTGCCAGTTGGGAAAACCGGGTTAGCCGACGTTGGGCCGGTCAAGCAGCACCATCCGGGGCGGCGTCGGGC
>JBCCTU010000004.1:0-384298 GCA_039198065.1 Pseudomonadota bacterium | reverse complement strand
CTGGATTGATGCTCAGACCTGACGGCAGACCCAACGCCGCATAGCTCAACGTGCCCGTGTCACCACCCGTTGCACTCACCTGCAACGAGATAACAGACCCTTCCACAGACGTCTGGTCTGCAACCGGGGTGACCGTGATTGAACCACTACTTGATGGGTTCCCAACGAGATCTACGACACTCAGCTTCCCACCGTCATACACAATTTGGAGCGACGCACTCGCATTGGAGACACTTCCAGAAAACACCACCGGGATCGCCACAGATTCATTTACTGGAATTAGGAACGGGACATCTCCAAAGCCCTGCAACTGAAAGTCGGGCGCATTGGCGCCAACAATAGTTATCGAGGTCACGTAAATGCCCTGGTTTCCACCAACGTGATCGAGCTGAACGGGCGATGCGGCCGCGCTTGATACAACGACAGACGAGGGAATTGCTATGGAACCAGGCGTACTTTCGATACCACTTGGCTGATCCACTCCAAAGACTTCCATGTTCTGCTGACTTCCACCACCCTGCTGGGGACTACCCGCAGTTATGTAGATACCTTCACCAGATACGATTGCCTGCGTGCCATGTCTGGCAAAGTTCATAGACGGAAGTGTTGTCCACGTACCCGTTGTGGGGTCCAGCGCTTCCACCGTACTGAAGGCCTGACCACCGCCCTCACCACCCATGACCACGACTTTGTCGTCGAAAAGCGCGGCGGAAGTCCCTGCTCGAGGGGTCGGCAGATCACTACCCGAAGGCAGCGTGGACCACGTCCCGCTGTTGAAGTCAAAGACATCCACCTCGGCAACTCTGGGCTCAAACGTCCCTCCAGCTCCTCCGGACAAACGCCCACCCGCTGCGTACAAAGCGTTTCCAGAAACGACCGCGTGAAAGTGGTCCCTTGCGTGAGGCGCATCCGGAAGAGGGGTCCATACCCCCGTTTGCGGATCGAACTCATCGAACCACGGAACGAACCCTCCGTCATGCCCGAGGGTGTTGCCTCCGACTATGTAGATTCGCCCGTTGAAGACAGCGACACCAGCCCCTCCTCGCCTTCGTTCAGCAGGAATTTCGGGACCCTGGCTCCATACATCATTCGCTGGGTCGTAGATCCACACGTGCTCAGTTGGCAGCTCACTCGGGAACACATTCGTCTGAAAACCTCCCACGAGCCATATCAAACCCTCGTACTCGACAGCCTGGTAGTGATTGACAGGGAAAGGTGCCTGCGCACTCTGTGACCAGGAATTCGTCGCGAAGTCGTACGTATCAAGTATGTCGGCCGCCTGTCTGCCGCCAAAGAGAAAAAACTTGTTTCCCGCTTGAACAAACGACGTCTCGCTCCGCGCCGAATAATTTAAGCTTTCATCCTTTTCCGACCAACCCGAAGCGCTGACAGACCAAACAAACGTAACGCTGACCTGATCGTCTGTTACGGCATCTGTGTCATCAACGGTGACCGTTACCTGATACGGCGAACCCTGTGTCGAGCCAGCTCCAACTGTGCCAAACACCAACCCGGTCGTCGGCTCGATTTGCAAACCAGGCGGTAGCCCCGTAGCTTCAAAGAGTAGTCCTCCCGTGTCACCACCACTCGCACCTAGCGCAAGGTTTACAGATCCTTGCTCGATGCTTTGCTGATCTGAAACCGGTTGCAGCTGTATCGGGGTTTCCGTCTGGGGAGCTGCCCCGGCAATAATCTCAATACCGTTAACCAGCGGGTTCTGTGCAAGGCCGTGCACAAACTCGATGTCCAAGGAGTTATCTTGGGCAGTAAGTGTAGTGCTAAGAACACCTCCAACCTGGTGGCCAAATAGAGCAGATAGGTCTATCTCTCTAAAGTCACTAAATGCCTGGCCCTCAATGAGCACGTCAAAGACCCGCTGACCCGGCAGCGCTGTACCGCTCCACCCATTCCCCGCGAAAACACGCACCTCGTAGGTGTCGCCCGGTGTAACGGGAAACGAGTAGACGATATTTCCACCTCCAGACCGGTCCCAACGTTCGCTAGCGAAAATAGACGTAGGGGTAGCGCTCAGATCTACTTCGGCCGAGAACCCGTTTATTTGGAAAGAGGAGGCGACGTTGCTTCCGCTGCTAACCAAGTATTGAGAGCTATTTGCAGGCGTATCTTCCTCCCAGTTAACACCACCGTCGATTGCATCAACGGCCAGTCCTCCGGTGTTTACCCTAAAGATCGGAACTGTGTTGGCGATACTCACAGCAAAGGTTTGCTCGACGAAGAAACCATTCGCATCGGTAGCACGGATAGTAAGAGAAGTAACCGCATCAAATGGTGGATAGACAAGATCGAGAAAATTACCGGACACAGAGGCGGAAATCGTTGGGTCCAGGTTCTCTTGGACGCTGTAGATCAGGCCTTGGTCACCATCGTCATCGTCAAAGAAATTGTTGAGGTTAATACTCTCTTCGCTCGGGCTGTCAAAGTTACGCTCAACATCAGGCATCACAGCTTGTATGACCGGCGCTTTGCCGACAACGTTTAAGTAATCCCAGGTTCCTTCGACCTCAGCGCCTGGTGTATTGGACGTTCCAATCAAACCGACGGTCAGCACCTGATTTGCCTGTTGTATGGCCTGAAGCACAGCGCCCTGAACGAAAAAAGTTCCCATAGAGACGAGGTCAGCCTGATCGAGCGCGTAAGCAGCCGCAACTTCTCCGCTGGCACTATCGACATCAAACCGGAGCGTAATGCTGCTGGTCGGTCGATTGCCCAGGGGAATGGACTGGCTTAACTCGACAACAGGGGTGTCGGCTACTTCTTGGAGTACCTCAACTCCGGCATCATCAACGGTGATCTGAACGAAGTTACTCTGCGTACCATCGCCCATAAAGATACCGAGCTCACCGTCCCCGCTGAACGGATACAACTGAACGCCGTCATTGAGATTCAGTAGTCGCCCTTCGATTACGAGACCGCCATCGTTGACGTCCGTAACCACACCGTACTGGAAGCCTTTTTCTTGAGTATTAGACGTCCCTAACGCAGTGCCTGCGTTCATCTGCATCGTCATAGCGCCAACAGCGCCACCGAGAATGTCGTTCGGGTTTGGTCCTGCGTCCGTATCGTCTAACCATTCCAACCAGTTCGGATTCGGAGCACCGTTGTTCATCAATCCCGTGAAGCCTAGTCCCAAGTAACCCTTAAGCTCTTGGTTTCCGGAGAAGAGATCATTGACGACAGGCAAGGCAAAGGCATCGTCATCGCTCTCGGGGTCTCCGAGCTGAAGGGGATCGAGCGCATCATCTGTGCCATCCGCATCATCATCTGGATCGTTTAGGTCGGAGACGAGCGGCGCACCGGCAATCTTGTCGAAGTCCGAAGGTTGCGATCCGCCATTGCAGGCGTCGGAGCCGTTCGCCTCTTCATCCCCATTCGTGTAGCCATCAAAGTCGTTGTCGGCAAGCGGATCGTAAGACGGTTCACCTGGAAGAACACAGGTAATGGCGTCGTCTGGCGAAAGGACTACGATGTTGCTGTTAAAGGTTGCCACCCAGATCGTGCCGGGAAACGGGCCGTCGTCACCAACAGTGGCGATGCCGAGAGGATTTCCCCCGAGATTGGAAGCAAAATTCTGATCAAGCGCAACCAAACTGCCATCAGCAGGGTTTACCTGAACGCGATGGAGATTTCCGCCGCTTCGACCTGCGATCAGATCACCCTGAAGCGCGCCCTCAAAATTCGATGCGGTGTATTCGTCGATCCCATTGGTATTGGTCAGCCACGTCGTAACAACTTCATCGTCTGGACCATCAGGATTCACACCACCTGGATTTCTAAAGTCTCCTTCGATTGGGTTGGCCAGCGAAATCGGCACAGGAGGCCAGTCCGCCGGGAGCGCTCGTTGTGGATCCGACGCGTCGCCTGAACCAGCGGGATCGAAGGGAGTCGTTCGAAACCAGTCGTCTGTAAATCCATTCCCATTTAAATCGGTAGGATCCGACGAGTGATCTCCTCGCGCAAACAGACCGGCACCGAGTGGATTTGCTCGGATCGGGGTTGGGTGACCGCCGTAGAAGCTCCCGAACACATAGGTCTGGATGTCATTTGTAACGAGTGACAGTGAGTCCACATTGTTAACAGCCGGGTCGCCGTGAATCGGGTCAGCACTTGTGCTGCCAGGCTCACCGGGTCGAAAGTTGTTGGTCACCGTGCCAGAGAGACCCTCATTCTCCGGGTAACCACCCCATCCCCCGTTCGCGCCATTGTCTGTGACATAAACAGCGCCGGATTCGGTCACGACGAGGTCGTAGGTGTTCCTGTACCCGGGTGAAAAAATTTGAACGGGTCCGCCGATGACGATCTTCGCCTGATTGAGCCCGTCGTTGCCGCCAAACGGGTCGCCAACGTCTACGCCGTCATACGCGGGATCCGAAGGATCCGAAACTCCGTTTTCGTTCGGCCTGGTCGGATCATCGACTGTTGGAAGGTCGTAGATGTAGTCCCGACCATCGTTCAGCACCGGTAGTGCTTCGAGTTGAGTCAGGTTTACGGCGAGAACGGCTGCTGAAAGCGCATACTCCGTGTGCCACGCGAAGTTCGTCGACGGTGCCCCTGCATTTGTGTGGCCGCCAGACGCGACGATCAGGTAGTCAACGCCTCCGACGTTGACGAACTCGAGACCGTTTGTCGCGTGGTTCTCTTCGGAGCGAGGTAACCCCCGAACAATGTCAACGGTCTCCCACTGCGTGCCGTTCCAGGTAATTCTCGTGATGACGCCGGAATTTGTGTCAAGATCTTTATCACCACTCGGGCCGCCGACTCGTATATCGCTAGAAGCTACGTAAATGACCGGATTCGTTTCCGAGCCTGCGACTGCGATACCCGTGGACTCTCTGCTCGTAACACCCGGTGCGAGCGATCCGTCGTCGTTATGGTTGGGAATATCCTTGACCGTTAGGATCTCTTCCGCAGCCACGACCTGATAGTCGTTTGGCCCGTTCTGAACGACGTCAAAAACGTCGATCTCTCCGGTTAGAGAGAGGACGTAAAGGCGGTCATCTGGCCCGAAAGCCAAGGAGGTAGCATTTGAGACGCTTCCAAGCCCCGCGAACTCAAGGTTGCTCGAGCTAAAACTAACCGCAAACGCGTTGCCAGCCCAGAGCACCAAGCAGTACATGATCGCTTGACACACCGACCTCAGAGAACTCTTGAGAGCGTTAACTTTCTGCACTAACGATACTACCTAGCTGAATTTAACCAAGAGGGACGCCGGCCTGCGGCATCTTTATGAAATCAGCTAGTGACGGACAGTAGTACAGTGAAGATGTAAAGCGAGCTAGAAGTTTGCTTTTCGCCTAAGAATGTGTTGACGACTGTGCGCTCGCGTAAGCACAAGACCCCCAGAACACGGGTTGGTAGCGTCAACCGTCACTCCGCTCACTTCGCTCCCACGCCGAGGTTTTTCCACGTAGTACATCGAAGTAAATGGGCATCTTGCCCAAGGCGTACTTTGGAATAGCCAGAAAGTCATGAAGCCTGATGTAGCTCTGACCAGCTGCGCCGACACAGAGTAAGGTTCCGACAGCCACAGCCGCCAAGCCCAGAATCACCCAAGCGAAAGGATAAAACGCGCCCAGCGATTGGTAGCTTACAAACGCAGGGACGAGTAGCGCCGTTTGCACGGCCAACAGCAAAGCGAGCGGCGGTACGAGAATATCGAGGGCTGCAGCAAGGTGGGGAACATCCTTACGTGGTGCCTGCATCGCAGCCGCCACCATGCTGCGCATAGACCGCAGGCGCCCGGCTTCCCACCGCGTACGCTGTTGGAGCACCGCGTCCTTGCGCTTCGTAGATGGACTGGTTATCCGGACGCTCTCCGTGAACCAAACCCCTTCACCTTTAGCCATTAACTCCGCTGAGAGTTCAGCGTCCTCAACAAGGCTACCGGACGGTTGTAGGAACGAGTGCAGCCGCCAAGGTAGCGCAAACCCAGTACCGGCGATTGATCCTGGTGCACCCATGCGTTGTAACGCCCGGGCACGCACGCAGTTTTTGACGAAGAACGCGAAAACAGACAGCTTCTCAATGGCTGAAGCCCCTTCAGATGCTGTGAGCGTATAGCAGCCTTGAACGGGCCGATCCAGAGCCACGGCGAGGTCGGCAAGCGCCCTCACGTCACTTACCTCGCAGTCGGCGTCGACACATACCAGGGCTTCCGGCGGTGAAGCGTTCAAATGAGCAACGCCAAAGGCCAGCGCGTACCCTTTTCCGACATGTGCCAGATCGTTTCTCTCGATAACCTCCACTCCGTGGCTTCTGGCAACACCAGCTGTGTCGTCGCTGCAGTTGTCAGCCACAACAAGGAGTCTGTCCTCGGGCGTGAGTTGCTCCAGAAGCGGTGGGAGAGTCTTCTCGATGACTCCAACTTCATTATGTGCAGGCATCAGGATTGCCAAGGATTGACCTTGACTCGCATCGCCTCGTTCAGCGATCGGCTGCCTTCCTAAAAGACACTGGAGTAAGAAATACAGCGACGCCAAAGTAGCCGGTATCGCAAATATCGTCGTAGTCAGCGGCAGCAGAACAGACACAGTGACCCCTCAGACTTCGCTATTTTTGATGACCACCGGCTCGGCTTGATCCGACGCCGCACACCAATCCTGGCTGTGGCTGCACGGTGGCATCAGTGAGGCACAAAATCAGGGAGCCCCGGCAAGAGCAACCTGACCATGTCTTGTAGCCGAGCGTCGGCGTCGCCATCCGATTCGCCTTCTAAGAGCGGTGTAGTCAAACGAACAAGCGCACCATCGGTGCGGTTGCGCACGATTGCATCGATGAGCAGATACCACTTCATCCAATACTCGTTCGCCATGCGCCTGCTTCGCTGGTCAAACCAGTAGTAAACCAGCATGCGCTTCCCGTTTAACTCGAGTTCGGCGCGGTTAATCGGGAAAGGGGCCGCCCCTTGAACCGACAGTTCCGGTCGCTTCAGATCGACGATTCGCCAGCCTCCGCTCGGTATGCAGACACGAGGTGAATGGGGGGAGTTACCTTTTCGCTGGGACGCATACCAAGCCATATACAGGTTGACGGTACTCCCATCGCCGGACTGGTAGTTCGCAAGGAAGTAGTCGTCCACACCCAAGGCTGTTTCGACCACCGGATTGAGAAAGCTATCTCTCCCTTCCCATGAACCCAACACTCGGGGAAACGCACCGAAGGAAATACGTTGCGGTTGAACGTCCTCCCGATTTTCAATCTGAAACGCGGTAAACGACGCCAACACCAGGGCCGCAACGGCTGTGAGGGAAAGCCACGAGCGACCCACCGGCACTTCTGCCGGATAAACGGGAAACACCTGCGGGACTGCCAGCAACTCTGCCAGGGGTCGCCCTGACTGGAGCCGATCAAGCAACCAGACCTCGAATAACAGCAGCGCACCGCATCCGAGAAAAATGACCCAACCTTCAAAAAAGTGCAGAAACCCTTCCGCCATGCTCGTGCCCCAACGATTCACCAGCACGCCGATTACCGCAATCCGAAAGCTGTTCATGAACACCGTGATCGGAACAACGGAGAGAAAGATAAGTACCCGCTGCCAGAGCGGCGCTGCGAACAGGTACGCAACAAGAAACCCGAGCCCGAGCAGCGGATAGAGATAGCGCAGCCCGCTACACGCCTCAGCCACCTGCAACTGGTAAGTGCCAAGATCGATGACGTTGCCTTCCTGAAACACGGGAACGCTCATAGCTTGCAGAATCCCGGCACCGAACTTCGACGAAACCAACTGCAGCCACCAAGACAACTGAGCATCGATGAAGTACGGGACCGGAATGGCGAAGAGAAGATAACTGAGTGGAAGAGCAACTACTTTCATCAAAGAGTTGCCGCCAAAGAGTAGAGCGCCGGCAAACAACAGCAAGACAAGGCTCAGGTGAATCAGCACAAAGATCGAGCTGAGTTCCCCGAGGAACAATAATACGAGCGCCGCCAAAAACAGCGGCACGCCGAGCCACGATGGACACCCAATACTCTCAGTTATCGCATCGCGACGATGCCAAAGTAGCCAGAGGCATATCAGCGGAATGAAGAAGCCATGGCTGTACTCCTCGCGTTCCGACCAGCGATGAACGAGGTTTTCGATGCCTCCCCAATACGCTACTAGAACCGCAACTGAGCATACGGCCGCAAGTATGAATGAACTCGGAAACGATGGGGCTGCCCTGCGCTCAATGGCGGATGAATGGTTCATGCGTGACTGATCAAGTTCTTACGCGGCGCAGCCGGACGGTTGACTGACACTATCGATCAACAGGTGATCCATCGCGTTCCAACGAAAAACGCGACGCAAGCCCGGCGCCACCTGTGTTACGCGCAACATACGCTCCCGACGCTTGGCGAGACCTTCTAGCGACAACAGCAGACCAAGTCCTGCGGGATCCAAATACGAGACACTCCCCATGTCTAGTCGAACCTCACCAGCGACCGACGAGGCGGCTTCCGTAACCTCAGCGAACGTAGCTCGGTACTGCTCGGAACAGGATCCTTGTAGTCGAACCTCAAGGTCTTGTCCTCGACAGTCTATCGCGGCAGACAAGGCCTCAGTCGCGTGGTCTTTGTTTCGTGTTAACCATAGGCGATAGGGCAACACGCGCAAAACCGTCACGCGAAACAACGCAACTGCGTCATGGAAATAGCGTCGCCAGAGTGACGGTTCCTCACGTATCCGCCAAAGCCACTCAAGCCCCACCCGTTGCATCCACTGGGGCGCCCGCCTTACGGTGCCGGCTGCGAAGTTTACCACCGCCCCTAGGTGGGAAACGACGGGAATGTTCAATCTTGCCCGATTCTGCAGTATCCAGGCCTGCCCCTTAGCAGCGCCAAGAGCCAGGATCAAAAAATCTGCATCGCTGTCGTTGATCTGATCTAAGAGCTCACGGCGCGAAAGCTGGTCGACCGTGCCAATTCCAGGGGAGGAAGAACCAGCACATTCAAGCCCATTACAGTGTTCTAAGGAGTCGCACGCGTGCTTTGCCGCACCCTCCGGGCCGCCGAAAAAGAAAACCTTTAGCGGACGCACATCGTGCTGAAGCCGTTCAAAGAGCGTGGAGCCTGCAACCCGCTCTGGTACAGGTATACCAAGTAACCGAGCTAGCCAAAGCAGCGGCATACCGTCTACCAGGCAAAGCTCGCTTGTCAAAAGACTCTCGCGAAATGACTGATCAGCTAGGGCTGTCCGCAGAAAGTTCAGGTTGGGTGTGGACAGGGTAAATGACCCACCGCCGGCGGCGGCGTCATGAATCGCGTCGCAGGCGTCTTCTAGACACAACGCATCGACCGGAATTCCTGCGATGCAGTACCGTCGATCGGGGTAGTGTCGTAGCGCTACATCCAATCGCGTTGGCAGTTGGGAGTCGGCGCTACCGAGCATTTTCGTTGAACAATCGGAACGGCGTCAGGAACAGGATGAACAAATCCAGTTTCAGACTCCAACGATTGATGTAGTGAAGGTCACAGTCCAACCGCTTCAGCATCTTTTCATCGGTATCGGTTTCGCCTCGGTAGCCGTTTATCTGGGCCCATCCGGTTATGCCCGGTTTAACACGATGCCGCGCCATGTATGCGTTTAACCTGGCGCTGAACTTATGATTATGCTCAACAGCATGGGGTCGCGGACCGACTAGAGACATCGACCCGTCGAGCACATTAAACAACTGCGGCAGCTCGTCGATGCTGGTTTTACGGAGTATCCGTCCAATCGGTGTGATGCGCTCATCATCACTTTTCGCTTGCTCGATACCATGCGATTCATCGTGCAAATACATGGTACGGAACTTCCAGATCCGAAACGGTGAGCCATCCCAACCATGCCTCACCTGTCGGTAGAACACGGGCCCCGGTGAACCCAGCTTAATCAACACCCCAATGACCAAGAACAGAGGCAGAAGGCACACTAGGGCAGCTACGGTGATGAAGACATCCATCGCGGACTTCAGAAACGCCTTGGGCCCGCTTATCAACGGGCTCTCCGAAAGCGAGATAACCGGCAACCCGCCAAGCTCGCGAACGCTGGGGTTGAGCAAGTCAAGATCAAAGATGTCCGGAACCCAGATCACATCGACCTGGTGAGCAAGCAAAAGCTTTTGGATCGGTCGGAGGTGAGCTATGTCTTTCGCGTCCAGTGCAATATACACGCGATCAAAGCCACCCTGCTCAATGATCCGATCGAGCTGTTCAACGTGTCCTACGACCGGGACACCCAACGAATCCAAGCCCGATGACGCGCAGTTAGAATCAAGCGCCACCGTGCCAACCACGCGCATTGGGATGTAGTCGTTTCGGTTTATGGACTGTACTAGCCGTGTGCCAAGAGAGCCGGTCCCGACAACGAGAGAAGAGATATTGATGCTCAGGCTGCGCTGCCAAAATCTCGCGCTCAGCCTGAACACCCAAAAGCAGATCATGTGCGCGGCGTAACCGAACAGCGCAATGCCCCCAAGAATAAGAGGGTCAAAGCGACGGACGGTTCCCGTGGAAAACAGAATGGCCGCTACCATAAGGCAAGTGACCACCCAGACCTCTGTCACACGCCAGAGACCGAGGCGCCCAACCACGAATCGGCGGTGGAATCCGATGAATCCACAGACGGCGGAGAACGTCATAACGAGGATGACAGCCAGCAAGCGAAAGTCGTCCGTAAAGCCAGCTACGGTTTCGCGAGCGAAGAACGCGACCAAAAAACCGTTAACGGACGCGTGTGCAATCCACTGCACCCACTGCACCATCGTAACGTGGTCACGAAGCAACCGCCGATTCGGCACGATCTCAGCAGCAGGGTCGCTGATTGCAGTTGCGTTCAAGGTAGATTCCAAACGGGTCGTGTACTACGGACTAAGAGACTATCAACATCCATCCACCCGACTGTTGCCCCTTTGTATAGGGCGAGCGGAGTTTGTGCACAAAGTTTTGGAGTAGGACCGTCACAATCCAAAATAGGCAGGTAGATGGCGCGTTTAGCGTCTTCGCGCGCCCTGCCGCTAGCTCATGAGGCGTCCAGCTGCCCAAGCACGCTGTTCAGCTGATCAGCCTCCGCAAACTGGTTGCCCGCCTCGAGCAACTCCTGAGCTCGCTTGAGCGTTGCAACGCCCCGACTCTCCTGATTCGTGGCTCGGTAAACCATGCCCAGATGGTAGTGAAACTCAGCGCTGGCCGGTGCTTGGCCTGTAGCGTATTCGAGTTTCGTTATGGCGCAGTCCATCTCGCCGCTTTTGAAGCAAATCCAGCCAAGGGTGTCGCTAAAGTTCGGGTCAGCGCTGCCGCGCAGCCGCTCAGCCAGCGACCGGGCCTCTGCCAACGTTTCAGGATCCTGCGCGTAAATCACCGCCAGATTGTTAACCGCCACCAGACGCTGAGGATCGAGTTCAACCGCTCGCCGAAAGTTTTCAGCGGCGTCCTCTGGCAAAGACAATGCCTGCTGGAGGAGCGCAAGATCCTCGTAGAGACCGGCGGACTCTGGAAACTGCTCTATGCCCTGCTTGAGTGCGTCAACTGCGCGGTCCGCTGCTCCCTGGCGAAGGTTCACCAAAGCGAGCCAGCCGAAGTAGTCGGCTTGTGGTCCGTCGGCTGCGATCTTCTCAGTGACCAGCGCTTCCGCGTCCGCGTATCGCTCCGCCTCCATTAACGTGTCAAACCGCAGCTTTTCGATCCAACCATACTGCGGGTGCGCCGCGGCGTGATCAGCCAGGAATGACATCGCATCCTCGCTCTGACCCAGCGCGTTGTACGCGCCGATCAGCAACACCGCTGCATCCCTCGATTGCGGCTGTTCCTGGAGCAGCTCTTTCGTTAGTTGTACGACCGCTTCAGGCTGTCCCGTACTTTGCAGTATGGTCGCTTCAACAATCGGCTTGAGCGTCGGATTGTTTTGCTTCAAGACGCCCCGATCTACCAAGCGACGAGCAGCAGCCCACTCACCCACTGCCAGCCGCGCCCGCAGCAGCTCTCGTTCAATAGCAGGATCGCCAACCTGACCAGCTTCGAAACGCGACAGAACCTCTATGACGCGCTCGGGCTTACCCTGCTGACGATACAGCAACGCAAGCTGCCTCCCGGCGCTCACATTTAGCGCGTTGATTTTGAGGGCAGAAAGTAGCGCGTCTTCCGCTAGATCAATCGCACCGGTAATCAGGTATGCACGCCCCAGCAAGGTATGAGCCTGATCGTTGTCAACGGTATCTTGCAGTACGGCACGTACGCGCTTGATAGCGTCTCGCGCGGCGCCATCCTGAAGTTCGAGTAGAGCCTGGACGAGCTGTGTTCCTGGATGCAGAGCATCAATGGCCGACGCCTCGGCGAGCAGCTCTTCCGCACGCGAGCGCTGACCTTGATTCAAAGCAAGCTGGGCAAGTTCAGCGCGGGCCGACATCGCAGCCGAACGGTTGTCACTTTGCTCCGAGATGACCTCGTATTGCTCGCGTGCCTGCGCATAGTCGGCACTGTCCACGTAAAGCTTCGCTAACAGAAACCGCACACTCACGGCCTCGTTCTCTTCGAGAAGTGATTCGATCTGGTCAATCACCTGGCCTTGCCGAAAGTTAGCGATCAACTCTGCCAGAAGATACTGGGCCTCCTCGTTTTGCGGGTTCGCATCGAGCGCACGCCGCATGACGCTGATCGCTTCGTCTTGCTGATCATCGCGGATGTAGAAACGAGCAAGCTCCCACCAGAACGCGATTTCTTCGGGGTACAGCGCCACCAGATGCTCGTACGCTGCCGGTATTTCGGAGAAGCGGCCCTGCAGACCGGCCAGCCGTGTGCGCAAGAGCAGCAGCATCGCCTCTTCCGGGTAAGCCGCCAGGCCCTTATCAAGCACCGCGACCGCCTGATCTAGCTCGCTCTGCTGTGCTAAGGCAGTCACGGCTAACACGTAGCTAATCGTGTCAGCAATCTCGGACTCAACCAGCTCTAACGCGCGTTCGCTCGCCACTGCGTAGGCACCGGTTTGAATGAGCCACGCTACGTCAAGGTTTCGCCCTTTGAGGCTATTCGGATCAAGCTCCAACGCGGTATCGATGTGCTCTCGAGATCGGCTAGCTTCCTCTGCCAGCAACATAAGCTCTGCTCGTCGCAAATGGGCTGCGAGTCGCCCCGGATCAACCGCTACGATGCTCTCGAGTACTTTTAGCAACGCGGGCAGGTCACGAGCGGCCTCAGCAAGTTTCTCTTGAAGAAGCAGCGCATCCAGGTAATCGGGGTTCAGCCGCAGGGCGTTTTTTACTTCGACTGAGGCTAGGTCGTACTGCTCCCGTTCATAGAGCTCTGTCGCACGTGCGTAGTACTCCGGGGCGTCTTCAGGGCCCTCCGAACAACCGATCAGAAGAGCGATAAATACGTAAATCAGTAGGTTGCGGGGCTTTTCCATAAATATGTTTGAACCGAGCGGTTAGGTATGACAGGTTTAAGTGACTTTTGAACGGGCGCCCCGGCGAGATCGAGTTGAGCTCAAGTCAAGGAGCCTTCAGCTAAAAGGCCTAGCAAAGATCACGCAACACCAGCGATCCAAAATTTACCACTATCTACCGAAGTTCGATTGGGAAGATGTTGGGATCTTGTTCGCGAAAAGACGTGAAATCGACGTTCCATGTCTTGCTTAGTTTCGCAATTAGCGGCAGCAGCACGTCCCAAGCCGAGGCTGTTTCAGAACTGTTGCTCGATCCTCAGAACACGCGCCAAGGGAATCACTAGCTGTACCTAGGTTCTGGCACCGCCTTGCGCGGACAGTAGTAGTGAGCAACTTACGCGGAGCGTTATTCCCTCATCCGCGCGTCAACGTCACCGCTTCCGCCGCCAGCACCCCGATCCCCTCGAAATCCTTGGCCGTTAGACTCTCTTCCTTCACAAACCAACTACCGCCAACAAAGGCGACCTGCGGCAGATCAAGGTAGCGAGACACGTTGTCAGCACTAATCCCCCCCGTCGGAAAAAACCGAACCTCCGGCAACGGCTGCGCCAACGCCTTAAGCATCGCCACTCCGCCGGACAGCTCCGCCGAAAAAAACTTCTGCAGCCTGTACCCCGCCTCCTGCAGGCGCATCATCTCCGTTGCCGTGACAGCACCGGGCACGCACGGGACGTTCGCGTCTTCAACAGCTGCCAATAGCGACGCTGTACTCCCCGGACTCACCAGAAACTGCGCACCGGAATCTACACACAACCCCACCTGCTCCGCGCGCCGCACACTGCCGGCACCGACAAGCATTTCCGGAACGTCGCGCGCGACGCGTCCGATCGCATCCAGTGCTGCGCCGGTGCGTAGCGTGATTTCAATGGCGCGAATGCCGCTGTCGTAGAGCGTGCGCGCAAGCGGTACGGCGGTTTCTGCGTCACTGAGCTTCACCACGGGCACCAGGCGGATGCCTTCAAAGACCTTTGATGCGTCCATTAGGGGGCCTCGAACACGCTGGCGCCGGTGTCGGCTGCACCTACAACACGGCGGAAGGTCGCGAACAACTCGCGGCCGCAGCCCGCTTGATCGGCACTAAGGTCGGGTCGCGGGTGTGATCGCTCCTCGAGATCGGCGCCTACCTCTATGGTGCCGGCGTCGGCGTCGAGGCTGACCACGTCGCCGTCCTGGATGCGGCCGATGGCGCCACCGTCTTCGGCTTCTGGGGAAACGTGAATGGCGGCGAGCACTTTGCCGGAAGCGCCGGACATGCGGCCGTCGGTCAGCAGCGCTACCTTGAAGCCTCGGTTCTGCAACACGCTCAGGTACGGGGTGAGCTTGTGCAGCTCCGGCATTCCGATAGCCTTGGGTCCCTGGAACGGGAGCACCACGACGACGTCCTGCTCCAGCTCACCGCCTTCAAACGCTGCAACGAACGCCGCCTGGCTTTTGAACACGCGAGCCGGTGCGGTGACAACGCGATGTTCGCTTGCAACCGCCGAGATTTTTACAACCGCGCGTCCAACGCTGCCCTTAAGCAGCCGAATACCCCCTTCCGCTTGAAACGGTTCGGCGGCGCCGCGAACGATCGATCGATCGCCGGAGCCCTCGTCGACGGGATCCCAGCGGAGTGCGTCGCCATCAAGCCTGGGCTGAGTCGCGTAGCGCGCTAAGCCACCGTCTCCGACGATGGTCTTCACATCGCCGTGGAGCAACCCAGCGCCGAGCAGTTCATTGATGAGAAAGGCAAGGCCGCCGGCCGCGTGGAAGTGGTTCACGTCCGCCGTGCCGTTGGGGTACACCTGCGCCAACAGCGGCACCACGCGGGAGAGTTCAGCAAAGTCATCCCAATCGATGCTGATGCCGGCAGCGGCGGCGATAGCGATCAGATGGATCGTGTGATTGGTGGAGCCACCGGTGCAGAGCAGTCCAACGATGCCGTTGACGATCGCCCGCTCATCCAAGATGTGGCCGATGGGCAGGTAGTCATTGCCGTCGTGCGTCAGGTTCAGCACGTGCAGCACCGCGGAGCGGGTCAACTGCTCGCGCAGGTCCGTGCCCGGGTTAATGAACGATCCGCCGGGAAGCTGCAGACCCATGAACTCCATGAGCATCTGATTGCTGTTCGCAGTGCCGTAAAAGGTGCAGGTCCCCGGGCTGTGGTAGGAGGCTGATTCGGCGGCGATCAGCTCGTCGCGACCCACGTCGCCGGCGGCATAGGCTTCGCGCACTCGCGCCTTCTCTTTGTTTGGGAGTCCGCTCGGCATCGGGCCTGCGGGGATGAAGATCGTCGGCAAGTGACCGAAGGTGAGCGACCCAATGAGCAGACCCGGTACGATCTTGTCGCAGATGCCCATGCACACGACGGCGTCAAACATGTTGTGCGAGAGTGCTACGGCCGTCGCCATGGCGATGACGTCGCGGCTGAAGAGCGACAGGTCCATGCCCGGCTGGCCCTGGGTCACGCCATCGCACATGGCCGGCACGCCCCCGGCGAACTGCGCCACGGCACCGGCCTTGGCGGCGGCATCGCGGATGATGTCCGGGTAGCGCTCGTAGGGCTGATGCGCGCTCAGCATGTCGTTGTAGGCAGACACCATGCCGATGTTCGGCACCGTCTCACCGATGAGCTGGCTCTTGACCTGCGCATCGCAGGCCGCCACGCCGTGCGCCAGGTTGCCGCAGGAGATGGCTTCGCGGTGTGGGCCGTCGCTCGCCGCCGCGTCGATCTTGCGAAGGTAGGCCGTGCGGCGCGGCTCGCTACGCGTGCGGATGCGTTCGGTGACGGCTTCGATCGTTACGTTCAAGGTCATCACGATCTCCGAGTTGGCTCTAGGGTGCCCAGATGAGGGCAACGGAGGTTTGGGTTTGCTCTAACAGCGCGGCAATGGGTTTGCCCGCCGGGGCGTCCAGCACCGCGCGCTTCTCCTCACCAAAGACGAGCAGCAGAATCTGTTGGGTACGGAGCAAACGGCTCAGCGTCTGCGTCACGCGCGCCACCGGGCTAGCGGCCGTGACAACAGACATAAGATCACGCGGTTCATCCAAGGCAAGCGCTGCATCAAGGTCGTTCATGTCCGGGAAGACCGACGCAAAGTGGCCGTCCGTTCCCATGCCGAGCAACACGGCACTGAACGGCTGCGGCAGGGCGACAAGACTGGGCTCTGTTAACGAGTGCAGCACCGCCGCCTCCGCACCTTGGTTGAGGAACGCCTCGCGCACCATGCGCGCATTGCTGAGCTCGTGATCCTCGCGCACCTCGCGTTCGTCACTAAGGATCACATCAACGCGTGCCCAGTCGATCGGTTCACGCGCAAGCAGTCCCAGGCACTCCACCGGGGACGATCCGCCGCTAACGACAATACTCACACGGTCCTGGCTGCTCAGATCTTCGGCCAATCGAGCCGCGATCACAGCGGCCGCGTGGGCAGCGGCTTGCGAACGATCGGCAAACGCCGACCAGGACACGCGTGCGCGCCCCGTGCTCATTCGAGCGCTAGCCAGCTTCGGCCATCGCGCTCGAGCAACTGGGTGGACAGCGTGGGACCCCAGGTGCCGGCGGCGTAGGTTTCCGGTGGGGTGCCCTCGTCACGCCAGCCCGCCAGGATGCGATCCACCCACTGCCAGGCGCCCTCCACCTCGTCGCGACGCATAAAGAGCGCAGGGTTGCCGCGCAGGACTTCGATGAGTAAGCGTTCGTAGGCGTCCGGGTAACGGATGCCGAAGGTTTCTTCAAAGCTCAGATCCAGCGACACGGGACGCAGGTCGAAAGACCCCGGCCCCGGCTTCTTCGCCATGACCTTGAGCTGCACGCCCTCGTCGGGCTGCAGCAGGATCGAGAGCCGGTTCGGTTCAATGGCGTAGCTGCTTTCCGGAAAGATCGAGTGTGGCACCGGCTTGAACTGAATGGTGATCTCCGAGTGCTTTACTTTCAGGCGCTTGCCGGTGCGCAGGTAGAACGGCACGCGCGCCCAGCGCCAGTTGTCGATCTCGAGCTTGAGTGCGACGAAGGTTTCCGTATCGGTTTTCGCCCCGAACTCAGTCAGGTACCCGGGAACGACGGCGTCGCCAATGGCGCCCCCCGAGTACTGGCCGCGCACCGTGTGGCTTTTGACCTGCTCTCGCCCGATGGGCTTTAAGGTGCGCAGGACCTTGATCTTCTCGTCGCGCACGGCGTCGTCGTCGAGGCTCGCTGGCGGCTCCATGGCCACCAGACACAGCAGCTGCAACAAGTGGTTCTGGATCATGTCGCGCATGGCGCCGATCTCGTTGTAGAACTCGATGCGGTTGCCCACACCAAGCTCCTCGGCCACCGTGATCTGCACGTGGTCGATCGCCTCGCGCCGCCAGAGGGGCTCGAAGAGCGAGTTGCCGAAGCGCAGCACCATGAGGTTCTGCACCGTTTCTTTGCCGAGGTAGTGATCGATGCGAAAGATCTGGCTTTCGCTGAAGCACTCGCCGACTGCATCATTGATCGACTTGGCCGAAGCAAAATCACTACCGACGGGTTTCTCGAGCACCAGCCGCATGGAGTCGGTCATGAGCCCGGCGCGGCCAAAACCTTGAGCAACCGGGCCGAACAGGGTCGGCGGTGTCGCAAGGTAAATTGCACGGATTTTGTGCTCGTGCCCCGCGAGGCAGTCCGAAAGCGCCCCCCAGGTTCCCGTGTCACGGGCATCGAGATCGAAGTACTGAAGCCGTGCGGCAAAGCGGTCCCAGGTCGCGTCATCGAGCGCTTCGTCGCTGCGATCAGCGTCCACGGCCTGGGCCACCTGTTTCAGGTAGCTGTCCCGGTCAATCGGGCTGCGGCCGACGGCGATGATGCGGCTATCCGCCGAAAACTGGCCGTCCTGATCGCGGTGGTACAGCGACGGCAGCAGCTTGCGCATGGCGAGATCGCCGGCGCCGCCAAAGATGATGAGATCAAAAGGGTCAACGGGAACCAGTTCAGCCATACGCTACCCAGACCATCCTGTGTGTGCCGTGAGTGAGAGACGCAGCACCTGAGTGCACGGCCTCTAAATCAGCTAGCAAGATCGGCTAGCAAGATCAATTAGCAAGGATGGTACCGGTTCGGCGGAGAACACTCACCGGGTCGTTCGCGTTAGCTGTTATTCCGGATCAGACGCCGCTAGCGCAAGCCGCAGCCGAACGGTAAATCGCGAACCCGCGCCTTCCGCGCTTTCGCAGCGGATCTCGCCGCCGTGCTCCTGCATAATGCCGTGACTGATCGAAAGCCCCAGCCCCGTGCCTTCACCGACTGCCTTGGTGGTAAAGAACGGTTGGAACAGTTTCGTCTGATGTTCCGGCGAGATCCCGCAACCGTTGTCGGCAACGGTAACCTCCACACCCTCATCGACAGGTTGCACTTCGATGACCACGCGCGGATCGTTGACCTCGCGCACTGCGTGGGCTGCATTGACAAGCAGGTTCATGAACACCTGCCCAAGTTGACCGCTGTTGCCAAGGATCGGGGGCAGCTCGACGTAGCGCGTTTCAATGGTGCAGTCCCGGGTCAGCTGCCCGCGCACCATTAACACGGTCTCGTCCAAACAGGCGATGAGATCGATGGGGCCGAGCTTCCCGGTGCCGGAGAACGATAAACGCTTCAGCCCCGCGACGATCGCCTGCACCCGCTCCAACCCCTGCCCGCTCTCGCGCACCAGATCGGCGGTATCTTCCAGCAGAAAATCGAAGTCCTCGTTCTCATACAGCGCTTGGATTGCGGCGAGCGTCTCCTCCGACGGCGTTGCAAGCTGACGCTTAACCAACGGGATCAGCCGGCGGAACACGGCCAGATACTCATCAAGGGTGCTGAGGTTACTGGAGACGAAGCCGAGGGGATTGTTGATCTCGTGCGCGACCCCGGCGGCCATCACACCGAGCGACGCCATCTTCTCCGACTGCACGAGCCGGTCTTTGTTCGCCTTCAGCTCCGCGTGCGCTTCTTCGAGCTGGCGGTAAGACAGGTACAACTCACGGGACTTTTCCTCCAGCAGCCGCTCCGCCTCTTCGCGACGCTTGCGCTCACGCTCGATCGTTCGCTTAAGAACCTCCGGATCCATCAGTCCGGCAACAGGGTCAGTTCAAGCACACAGTGGTCGCTGCCCCGGTGCATGCACACGTCGTGACGCAGGGTGTAGCGTTGACCAAAGTGCTTAGCCGAGCCCGCAATCAGGCCCTCGGCGAGCCCGCAGAGTTTGCGCGGCGACCGATAGATCATGGTCAGCGAGTTGTCTCCGCGGTCTTCGTAGCGAAACTCGGGAAGATTGGCCTCCGGGTAGAGTTTCCGAACTTCCACATGAACCACTTCGTCAACGGTCAAGAGGAACGACTTGAGGCATCGGTGGCCGTCAAAAAAGACCGGGTAGCGCTCAGCGAATTTCGGTGCCATGTATTCACCGAAGGCGTGGACAAGCAATGCAGTAGGGATCTCGGTCGCGTCCGACGCCGCCGCGACGAGCGCCATTAACTCCGCATCGGGATAGGTCGCGCTCGCGACATAGATTCCGTCGAGGCGGGTTTCCGTCAGCAGAGCATCCCAGGCCGCCAGACCGAAGCGTTCCTCGACCATTTCGTTTAGCAAGTTAAAGACGATGCCTTTCATGCGCTAACCCGGTGTGCTCACTTAGAGATCGGTCACAGCGGAGCGATCGCGCCGGACCTCATCGAGAAAATCAGACACGTCCAGCGGACGATAGAAGGCAAAGCCCTGAATGAGATCGCAGCCAATGGACTGACACAGCTCGATCTGATCCTGCGTTTCCACGCCTTCCACGACGCTCTTCACGCCAAGCTCCTGGGTCATTTCGATCAACCGCGTAAACAGCGTGCGCGACCGCGCGTTGCTCGTCACGTCGCGTACAAGAGAGCGATCAAACTTGAGAGAGTCCACGGGCAGCTGATTGAGCAGCGAGAGCGACGATTGCCCTGTTCCAAAATCGTCCATGGCGAGGCTGAAGCCCGATTCCTTTAGCCGGTGCATCACGGCGATCGCTCGGCCCGGGTCATCCATGACCGTACTTTCTGTAATCTCAAGTTCCAGCAAGCGGGCCCGCGATCCATCACCGACGCAGGCCAGCGCCTCATCCACCCAGCCATCGTGGGCAAACTGGCGCGGCGACACGTTGGCGCTGATCCGTAAGTCGGCTTCCCCCAGCTCCGCAAGGCGGTCGACGAGCGACCAGCTTTCGCGGATCACCCAGCTGCCCAGCTCGTGGATGAATCCGTTCTGCTCTGCAAGATCGATAAACTTCAGCGGTGAGACCACGCCCAGCACCGGGTGGCGCCAGCGGCAGAGGGTTTCTGCGCCTTCGATCTTGAGGGTCTGCGCGTTGACCTGCGGCTGCACCTGCACGTAGAACTCGTTGCGTTCGAGGCCCTTGGTCATGTCGCTCTCCAGCGCGTGACGCTCCGCAAGGGAACGTTCGATCTCACTGGAGAATCGCGTCAGCTCCCCGGAAAAGCCTGTCGCCGTCACGGCCACCAACGCCGCCTTCAGCGCTTCCTGGGCGTCCAGCGCACCGGCATCCTGTGCTATGTCGGCAATGCCCATGGCAAAGCGCGGCGAGATCACCTGCTCGCGAACCGACATCGGGCGCGCCAGTTCACGCAGGAACGCCTGGGCCTCCGCATCCGCATCACCATCCCCATTCCTATTCGCCGGCACGGTGGCCGCGAACACGAACTGGGCGTCGTCGAGCTGCCGAACCGGTGACAGAAGCCGCAACGATCGCGCCGCGATGGCTTCAAGTTCCACCAGCAGCTGCGCAACCTGGTAACCCGAAAGCAGCCGCAACACGCTCGGGTTGCGCAGCTCCAGCACGACGATCTGGGCCGCCTCCGACAGCTGGGTCAGCTGAACGCAGAAGTCGGCGTGAGGGCTGGTTTCGATCTGCGGCTGTTTGAAACTGACGGCAGACGCGCAGGCTTCCTTTAAGGTGCTGCGCAGCGTGTCGT
Organism: Pseudomonadota bacterium; assembly: GCA_039198065.1. Classification (GTDB taxonomy): domain Bacteria; phylum Pseudomonadota; class Gammaproteobacteria; order Pseudomonadales; family Azotimanducaceae; genus CALHVX01. The sequence continues at coordinate 362,940 of JBCCTU010000004.1, read as the reverse complement.
TACACCAGGGTTTGGTGAGGAACTTGTAGATCGCTCCTTCGTTAATCGCCTCGATGACCGCCTGCATGTCGGCCTCACCGGTCAGCATGAGCCGAACCGTCTCCGGGTATCGCTGGCGCACTGCCGATAACAGCTCCGTGCCGGTCATCCCGGGCATGCGGTAATCGGAGACGACTACGTCGACCGATTGCGAGGCGAGAACCGCCAGCGCTTCCTGACCACTCGCCGCGGTACGGAGCTCGTAGCCTTCCGTACGCAGCGCGCGCCGGAGGGCGTTGACGATGCTGGGCTCGTCATCGACCAGAAGTACAGAAGCGTTCGTCACCCGGGGAGTCCGTGGATTGCTCCCCTTAATCTAGCCAAGGGTGACGAACCTGCTGGCTACGCGGCCGAACCTGTGCGCTGCTAATCGGTTAGAGCGGAGGCGACGCAGCTAGCGCCAGGGCGATGGCGCAACGGAGTCACATCACCGCCCAGAGTTTGACGGCTATCTCTGCCGCCTGCGTCGAGCGCCTACTTACGCGTGAGCCGCACGGGCATGTAGGTGTAGCCCTTTACGAAGGAAGAAAAGGTACGTTCTGGCTCCTCCAGCACTTCGATCCTTTCAAAGCGCGGCAGGATTTCCTCCCACAACACCCGCAGTTGCAGCTCCGCCAGCCGATTGCCCATGCAGCGGTGAATGCCAAAGCCAAAGGACAGGTGCTGGCGCGCTTTGGCGCGCTCGATGTCCAGGGCGTCGGCGTTCTCAAAGACGCTGTCGTCGCGGTTACCGGACGCGTACCACATGAGCAGCTGATCGTTCTTCTTGATCTGCTTACCGCCGATCTCGACGTCGGCATTGGCCGTTCGCCGCATGTACGACAGCGGCGTTTGCCAGCGAATCACTTCCGCGACCATGTTCGGAATCAGCTCCGGCTTTTGAATCAGCTTGTCGTACTGCTCCGGGAACTGATTGAGCCCGTACACGCTGCCGGTCATCGTGTTCCGTGTGGTGTCGTTGCCGCCGACGATCAACAGCAGCAGGTTGCCGAGATGTTGCGCCGGCGGGATGTCTTTGGTGGCTTCCCCGTGGGCGAGCATAGACACCAGGTCATTACCCGGGTTGGCGAGACGATCGGTCCACAGCTTACTGAAGTACGCCACGCACTCCATGAACTCCTGCCGCTTCTCTTCTTGCGTTTCCACGACACCGCCGGGTTCGGGAATGGCGAACACGACGTCGGACCACCGCGTGAGCTTGCGGCGGTCTTCGAAGGGGAAGTCGAAGAGGGTCGCCAGCATCATGGTGGTCAGCTCGATGGACACCGTGTCGACCCAGTCGAATACCTCGCCATCGGGGAGGGAATCGAGCACCAGGCAGGTCCGCTCGCGGATGAGCGGCTCGAGGTTTTTCAGATTTCCCGGGGCAACCGCCCCTTGGACCGTCTTGCGCTGATCGTCGTGTTCCGGCGGGTCCTGAGCAATAAAGGGGCTGGCGCTGCCCTGGAACGGACTGTTCGGCACCTCGGTGCCGATCGGGAAACCAATGGTGATGCCGTGGGCGGAGGAGAAGTTCTCCCAATCAGAATCCACGCGCTTGATGTCTGCATAGCGCGTCAGCGACCAGTAGCGGCCGGCAGACTCCAGTTCATTGAAGTGCACCGGGTCTTCGGCTCGCAGCCGTTCGAACACTTCCTTCCAGCGGTTTTCCTTCCAGATGTGCGCGTTGATCGGGTTGATGGTTTCGATCGGTTGATCGTAGGCCCCAGGCGCATCGGCACCTTTCGCCGCCTGCTCCTGTTCCGGCGTGCGAAACACCCGCGGAGTCTCCTGCGGTTGGGTTGCGGTGTCTCCGGGTACGGCCATGGTTTACCTCTCATTCGGTTATTCGTTTGTGTCTGTGGGTTCGGTAATTGGCGCAAACGCCGGCGCCACTTCGAATCCATCCCGATTCGGCATGCGCACAGCCGGCAGCTGGTCGGCGTCGAGTCGCGCGTCAGCATCGATAATGCCATTCAAATGCAGCACGTAGGCAACGACGGCGTACACCTGGTCTCGCGTCAGGGACTTCTCGTTGCCGTAGGGCATGGCGCGGGCGATGTAGTCGAAGAGCGTCGTCGCGTAGGGCCAGTAACTGCCGACGGTGCGCACCGGCGCGCTCGTTGCGAGCGTACCGAGACCGCCGACCAGCGCATTGCCGGCCAGAGTGCCATCGGCGCCGTGGCAGGCCGCGCACTCACGGGCAAACACCGCCCTGCCTTCGGTAACCGTGCCTGCGCCTGCGGGCAGTCCACGGCCGTCGGGCATAACGGCCGACTCGTAACCAGCGACAGCCGGTTGCCCAAGCTTGGGCTTCAGATCCAAGCTCAGATCCAACCCCGACTCCGCCTGGCTGAGGCTCGCAAGGCACAGCGCCAGCATCGTGGCGAAAGCTTGCCGATAACCTTGCCGATAACAAGAGACCCTACGCATAGACGTTCGTCACCCTACCCGCCTCATCGACGCCCCAGCTCTGAATGGCGTTGAAGTGGTAAAAGGCCTGCTGTGCTTGACCGGCAAACGCCTGTTCCCGGTTGGGCTGCACATGACCCGCCGAATCGATCGCTCGGCTCTGCAGCACGGCGCGTTGGCCGCGCCAGCGCCAGGGAATGCGAAATCGCACCGGCCGCAGCGGACCCGGTTCCGACTGCAGCGCCGCCTCGGCCCAGGTCTTCCCGCCGTCGGCACTGACCTCAACGGACCGGATGCTGCCCGCACCCGACCAGGCCAATCCGCTGATCTCATACACGCCCGGTGCCGGCAGCGTCATGGTGCCCGACGGTGCGGTGATCACCGACTTCACCTCCATGCGCAGGGAAAACTGCCGCGCGGTGCCGTCCGGCTTGAGGTCCGTGTACTTGCTGGTTTCTTCCCGCGTCTGAGCCGGCGCCTCCGTCAGCTTGAGACTTCGCAGCCACTTGATACTGATGTTGCCTTCGCAGCCAGGCACGAGCAGCCGCATGGGGTAGCCCTGGGCTGCGCGCAGGGGTTCGCCGTTCTGATACAGCGCGATCATTGCATCGTCGCGAGCAATCGAGAGCGGAACGCTCCGATTGGTCCCGGAGGCATCAGCCCCTTCGGCAACGATCCAGCGCGCGGCAGGATCAACGCCGGCTTCGTCGAGCAGCGTCGCCAGCGGCACGCCGGTCCACTCCGCGCAAGAGACCAGACCGTGCAGCTCACCGGCCGTGAGGTCCGGTGGTTCTGGGGCCATGTTCTGGTAGCTGTTGCCCGAGCATTCGAGAAACAGCAGTCGGGTGCTGTGGGGATAACGGTGCAGCGCATCGAGGCTGAAGCGAAGGGGCCGTTGCACCAGGCCGTGGACGGTCAGGCGATGTCGCTCCGCATCAATGGCGGGGATGCCGCTGTGGTGACGTTCAAAGTGCAGACCGTTCGGCGTCAGCGTGCCATTCAGGAGCTGCAGCGGCGTAGAGGACGACCCGGCCGCCGGCCCGAAAGGGTGACCGCTTACCCGCTCCCGCTTCAACGCCGCGATCGCGGGCTCTGCCCCGTAGGCACTCGGTGGGGTGCCGGAACCGCTCCGCCAGGGTTCATCGCCCCGAGCTTGGGCCACCGACGACGCGTGCCCGAGCACCGGCGTCAGCAGAGCACTCGCCCCGGCTGCCGAACCCAGTGTGAGCAGCCCCCGGCGATTCAGTAAGCCATTGGCAGCGCTCGCGTTTTCGTCCATAGCCATCCTTTGTCGCAGCACGTAGTGCGACAGCCTCCGATTCTTGGCGATATGGAACCCGAACGCCAGTCGCGGAAAGTAAACGGGGTTGCGACCCTTTGGGTGGCTGCTGCATCGTCTACAGGTAACCGGTGCAACGCCCGCCGGGCCAGTCCGAGCAGAAAAACACCAAGCAGAGACACCCCAGGAGACTTCGATGACATTGAGTGACACCACCGCACCGCGACCGTATGTCGCGCCTCGGCTGACCGCTTCGGTCGTAACGGCAGGTGTCATCCTGACCCTTGCCGCGCCGCAGGTGCTGGCAGACTTTCGCCTTGAGCGAACCCTGCCGCTGGCGAACGACGGGCGCTTTGAACTCGCCGCAGACGGCGGCGCTGTTGAGATCGTTGGCGATCGATCCGAGGACGTCACCGTCGTTATCACCGCCGATAACGACGATCTCGAGGACTACCTGAGCTTCGCCTTCGAAAGCAGTCCGGGGCTTGCCCGGGTCGAGGCCGAGCGGACGGAGAAGCGCAGCAGCTGGCGCGGCATGCGCAACCTGAAGTTCACGATCCACGTACCGAACCGCGCGCTCATCGATGCGCGTACCGCGGGCGGCTCCGTCGACGTTGAACAGATCGGCGCCGACGCCACCGTCAAAACCGCCGGCGGCTCCATCGATGTCACGGGCGTCGACGGCGATCTGAACGCCATCACAGCCGGGGGATCGATCGCCGTGGAAGAAGTCACCGGTGCCGTGCGCGTGCGTACGTCAGGGGGATCGATCACGCTCGAAGACCTCGCCAGCACCGTCGATGCCGTAACCTCCGGCGGCAGCATTACGGCAGCGTTCAACCCCGGGAACGAAAGCGGTGGCAGCCTGAAAACGTCCGCTGGCGCGATTCGCGTCGCCCTCGATCCCCGCGCGAACCTGTCCATCGATGCACGCACGTCCGTCGGTGGCGTGCGTTCAACCCTGCCGATTCAGGCGGAAGGCAAGAAGAAGAACTCGCGGCTCCAAGGCCAGCTCGGTGCGGGCGGTGAGCAACTCACTCTGCGGACATCAGCCGGCGGGATCAGCCTGGCGCCCCTGGACAATGCAGATCGGGTCGAGAGCGGCACGGTCATGAGCTTCTGAGCCACCAATCAGCGGTTAGCGCGCGAAGTGCGCAATCTGAATCTCTTCGCCGCTGTCCGCATAGTCACCGGCCGCGCGGGCCGTACGAAACTCGCCCCACGCAATCGGCCGATAGCGCGGCTCGCCGAGCTCCCTAAGCGGCGCGTAGTGCGCGGCAGCGGCCGGGTTATAGAAGTAGGCGGCGCTATAGCGTTCCTGTTTCGCGTTCGCGAGCACCCGGTGCAGCGGTGCTGTGTAGCGATCGTTCGACCACACCTGCACCACGTCGCCAATGTTGATGACGAACGCCCCGGGATCAGGCTCGATGGTGTGCCAGCGACCGTCGTTGAATACCTGCAGCGCGTTGACTGAGTCCTGCATCAACACGGTCAACGCACCCGCATCGGTGTGATGATTGATCCCGAGGTGACCTTGCATTGGCACGGCGATCGACGCCGGTGCTTCCGGCGCAGCACATAAGGGGTAGTAGTTCAGACGCAGGAAGCTCGTGTGGCTCGGCTCGAACGCCGCCGCGAGCCTGTCACCGGCAACCCCAAGGGACTCGGCAATGGCCACGAGCAAACCCTTGGACAAACGCTCGCAATGCGCCCGGTGGGCATCCATCGCCGGGCGAAACGCCGGCAGCTCCACGGGCCACTGTGGCTCACAGCCCGCCAGCGGGCCATCGGGTTCCGGGTCGCCGACATCAAAAATCTGCTTCCAGTCCGGCGTGTTCTTGGTGAGCTCCTGATCGTAGAACCCCCAGGGATTGGCAGCGGTCCGGGCGATGGCGCGTTTGCGCGGGAGCGGCAGATCGAAGAACGCTCGCATGGCCGCAAGCAGACCCTGTTGCTCGTTCGCATTCACACCGTGGTGGGTGAGCTGAAAGAAACCCCAGCGACTGCAGGCGTCCGCAAGCTCGGCTTGGGTCGCCGCCGTCTGTAGCCGATCAAAGCGAATGCTTGGGATGGCGCTCACGCTAGACGTGCTCCGTACAAGGGATAGCCAAGCATATCGTCCCTGCCTTTCCACCACACCCGGTCTGCACTATCGTCCACCCATCGTCGATTACGCGACCGCGCACGCTGGGGAGCAGCCGCCTGTGGAATTTTCCTTCGAATCCATCTTTACCCCGGAGGTCATCGCCGACCCCTACCCCATGTATCGCCAGCTGCAGCAGATGCAGCCGGTCATTCGCGTACCGGACGCCAACCTGTGCGTGCTCACCCGCTACGAAGACGTGCAGACGACGCTGCGCGACAAGCGCCTCGGCCACGACCAGTTCGCGGGGCTGAGCGAGGCAGAGAAGGACGCCATGCTGACGAACGCGTCGGTCCGCAACCTCATGACCACCATGCTGCTCATGAATCCGCCGGACCACTCGCGGCTCCGGTCGCTGGTGGTGAAAGCGTTTGACGCCCGCCGGGTAGAAGCCATGCGCGAGCGCATCCGCTCGATCGCTAATACGCTCATCGACGGCTTCATCGATCAAGGCGAAGGTGACCTTAAGGCACTCTTCAATCACCCGCTGCCGGTCATCGTGATCTGCGACATGCTCGGCATCCCGGAAGCCGATCAAGCCGAGTTCGTTAAGGGCACGCGGATCTCCGGCCGCCTGATCGACCCGACGCCAATGTCGGCAGAAGAAATGGCCGACGCCAACGCCAACTCCCTCGAAAGCCAGGCGTACTTTGCCGCACTTTGTGAGGAACGGGAGCGCAATCCGCAGGACGATCTCGCCACCGCGCTGGTTCAGTCGGAAACCAAAGACGGCAAGCTCACCCGGGACGAGCTGACGGCCAATATTGGTCTGTTGTTTGCGGCCGGCCATGAGACGACGGTCAACCTGCTCGGCAACGCGCTGCTGGCGCTCTACCGCAACCGCGATCAACTCGACGCGCTGCGCTCCGATCCTGGCTCACGCGCCTCGGCGGCAGAAGAGTTCCTGCGCTACGACAGCTCCGTTCAGCTGAGCGGACGCAACGCGTTTGAAGATCTCGAGATCGGCGGCACCGCCATACCTAAGGGCACGTCGGTGGTTACACTGCTCGGCGCCGCCAACCGCGACCCGTCGGCCTACGAAAACCCGGACCAGCTCGACATCACCCGGCAGCGGAACCGCCCGTTGAGTTTCGGCGGGGGCATTCACCTGTGTCTTGGCGCGCAACTCGCTCGGATTGAACTGCAGGAAGCGCTCGGCACACTGCTCGAGCGCTTGCCGAAGCTGGAGCTAACGAATGTCGACGCCCCCAGCTGGCGCAACACGATCACGTTGCGAGGCGTTACGGGGTTGCCGGCGACCTGGTGAGCTAGGGTGATAGTCTTAGTACCCAGCTCAGTGATGAAAAAAAGCGGTTCTGCAGCAGCACGTACGGCGCTAGTCGCGTTGACCTTTAGCCTCGCGGCACACGCCGATTCTACTGATTCCGTCCGAAAGACCTTTGATGCACTGTACCCGCGGGTGGAGCAACACGACGCGCGGGCGATGGTCGAGTTGAGCGATCTGCTGACGTATCGCTGCGCCTTCGCGTTCAATCACGACTCTATTGCGGACCTGCGTTCGTACCACGAAAGGTCTGGTCTTGCGGGCGGGAGTTACGCCACGGAGAAGTTGCAAGAGTTTGACGGGTGTCGCTATGCGCTGGCGCAGGCTCCGAACGGCGCTCACCCTGTTGACTGGGGAAGCAAGCTACTCGCGCGTGCAGCACAACGCGGCGATCTCGTTGCTGAATTCACACTGGCTACATACGGGGGCAACGAAGCACGCTATTTGGATGAACATCCACAGGTCCTCAACGAACATCATCCAAGGCCTCGGCTTGTTGCGTTTAACCTACTCGCGTCCGCCAAGCCGAGCATGATGGAAGACGAAATTGAGTACAACGCTTGGGCGGCGAGCGTTTGCGAGACGACACCAGGCTGCTCGTTAACCCAAGAGTGGGTGGAGCTGTCGAAGACGCTCACCGAGTCAACAGTGAATCGAATCAAAACTGAATTTCGAAAGCTGTCTGAGCGGTTTGCGCGGAACGATCCGTTTCACTTCCAGAAAGTCCTGGAAAGCAGGCGCTCGACCAGCGCAAATAGAACGGGCGTCCAGGCCAACAACGGTGATCCGTGCCGCCGCGAGGTGGCGACTTCCCGTCGCGCGCAGCCCGCGTTGAGCGTAGAGTGTTGGTATGTGGAACACCAATAGCATCAAAAGCACCTGGAAAAACCTGGTTGAGTGGTACCGGGTCCATATCCTCGATCAGTGTCCCAACCCTGCCTGCGACGGCCATCTCGAGATGTACGACGACCGCCCGTGGCGGGACAGCTGCCATGCCTGTGGCGCCCATCGCTACGATTACGATGATAAAAACCGGCACCTCCTCGGAAACGCGCTGAGCTCTCGCAACCGGACACCCGGTAAGTAGATTGCGCGCTGCTCATAGCGCAGGCTAAATCACCCGTAGCCGGTAGCGCCCAGAGTCGTCCCGATCCGGGAGGATGGGCAGCAAGGTCTGCATCTCGTCATACATCGGCGCAGCGACCCGCTTGAAGCCTTGCGGTGTGGGATGAATTTCGTCGGCCCAGTCGTCGAGATCGTTCGGGCTCAACGTGCCAATGGTATCGACGACGAGGAGCGAGTCCGGATACTGAGCCCAGATTTGCAGCAATTGGTTGCGGAAGTCGTTCAGCAGTTCTTGAACGATCTGCCGGCGAAGCGCACCCTCGGGAATGTTTTTGTCGTTCATCACAGGCCACATCCAGGGTCCGGTACGCACCAGTCCAAACAACAGCCGTCCTTTGCGCGATGTGGGTTCGGCGACGTCGTAAGTGTGGGTCAGGATCGGCATCTGCGGGGCAAACCGAATCTGCAGTTTGAGAATCGTTTCCAGGTCCCGACGTAACCGCGCCAGGCGTGCCTCCCAGGCCGAAGCGTCTATGCAGTCCCTGGCCGTGAATCCGGGCTCGTAGTCCCGCAACAATCCCTTGAGTTCTTTACCCCCGATCACATCGTTCCCGCCAGCCGACAGCAGCATGAGATCCATCTGCTCGCCGTAGCGTTTGAAGATGCGCGTCAGCCGCGCGAGCTGGCCGCGGTCGACGATCTGATTGAGCGTGTGGCCGTTCGATGCCAGACACAGCGCGTTGATGAGCCGCGTCGGGCGCAGCGGCTCGAGCAGATTGGAGACGATGTTCGACGCCGGCCCGGCAACGATGTTTGGACGCGGGTAGGCAAACCAGGAATCGCCTTCAACGAGGATGTTGATGCGGTCGCCGTCACGAACGCGCTTGCCGAAGATGAATTCGTCGCCGGTCAGGCCCGAGACGTCGGTCCGTTCGCGCCGCAGCCGACGGCGACGCGCCAGAGTTCGATGGTTCATGGTGTTCTCCCTAATGCCGCGCTCCGAACACCAAGAGCTTACCGCTACCGCAGCGCGAGTGTCGGGGCACGCAACCACCAACCCCCAGTCGCCTGAATCGGCGGCAACGCGCCAGCTCGGCTGACCCAGACCGCAACGGCACCGGTATCTGCAGGCACGGTGCCAAGCGGCACCTGGCCTTGGTGGATCGTGGCCCCGGCCTTGAGCGCGACACGCCGCAAGCCAAGGACAACAAAATCGTTCACCAGCCGTCGACCCCGGTTCTCTCCGGCACGCACCTGGCTTGTGAGATCGAGCCCTAAGAACGCCACCGTCGCCTCAAAGGGCCCGTCGATCGTCGGCTCGGGATTGAAACGGATCGACGCCGCTGTGTCGGTGAGGGTCGCCGCCAGCGTACCTACCGCTGCTCCACTTCCCGTGGGAGCGCCACCGCGGCGCCAGCTGCGCCATTCGGCACCGTCTACAAACATGCCCGGGGTGTAGACCCCCGAGGACCGACCTTCTCGAGCGTGGCGGCGTTGCCGCTGCCCGTAGGCCGCATCCGCAAAACGATCCGGCCAACCGATGTAATCCCAGTAATCGACGTGAAAAGCCACCGGTACCAGCGTCTGCCACAGCTGCGGTGACGATTTGAGGGACGACAGCCAACGATCCGCCGGCGGGCAGCTCGAGCACCCCTCGGACGTGTACAGCTCGACCAGTGCCGTGGCCTGGGTGCCACTGCGCAGCTCAAGCGTTGGCCGTTCGTCGGCTGCCCCGGCAACGCCGGTGAGCAGCAGGCCGGCGAGTATCGAGGCGAGCCCGCGAAAACCGTGGATGGGGGACATGAGGATCAATCCGGCGCTTGCGTTCCCCTGTCGACCGTCAAAACGGCAAAGGGTTCGCTTCCCAGACGAGGTGTTGAACCATTTTCTCCGGGACCGTGACCCACGGGGGCAACCAATGGAGGTCACACCCATGTCCCGTTTCCTTTCTCTGTGCCTGCTGCTGCTCGCCGGTAGCGTCAGTGCACCCCACGCATCGGCCGATCTCGACGAGATCTGGCTCACCGGACAGTACATCGACGTCGACTGCGCCCAGATTTTCTGCGGGTACATCAAGGCCAACCCCAAGGTGTCGCTGCTGTCCGTCAACCCGAACCCGCTACCGGAAGTTGAAGAAGGCGAGTCGCAGACCCTGTCCATCACCTGGAGTGCGGAGCAGGGATTGAAGACGACCTTCGAGCTGTGCATTACCGACAGCGTCGGCGCACCGCTTGCGGCGTCCGACGGCTGCGTTGCGCTGCAGGGCAACAACATCACCCACATGACCAACCGCTACGTGTACTTCGCCGAAACCGTCGAGGTCCCCGCAGCACTCCGGCGTCCAGAGGCCGACTTTTACGTGCGCTCGACGGCAGGCGTATTCCTGTTTCGTCAGGATCCGGCCTCGCAGGTATCGAACCGCCGCTCGTTCAGCTGGCCGATTCCCCTGCCCAACCTGAACATCGAAGGCGCCGGCACGAACTACGCCGCGTCGAGGGGCACCTACACCATTGACGCGGAAGTTCGCAACGTCGGCACGATCGACGTGCAGAACATCGAAGTCGCCATGGAGGTGCTTATCTGCGACGCCAGCGTACAGCCGCTGCCGACGCGCCCGGGCTCAACCAAGCCCAACGACATCCTGTGCTACGACACCGCACCCAGCTTCATCGGTCGCTTCGGTATTTCCATGCAGACCGTTCCCTACCTGCCAGCGGGCGCTCGGGAAACAGTGGCTGTGAACGTTACCGCGCAGATGCCCCCGGAACCCCAGCACATCATGGTTACCGTCGTCGCCGTGGTTGATCCCAACAACCGCATCCCTGAGACGAACGAATCGCCGGCAAGCAACCGCGATGACGGCACTGCCGTAATCACGCGCTAGTCGCCACCATCGCGTTCGAAACGCCCTGCCCCACGATCGCCCGGCTTGCCCGGGCGATCGTCGTAAACGGCTTTCGCTTCGATCGTTGACAGCGCGGTACGGGTTATCGCACAACCCCGCGGAAATGCTATTGACCGTCCGGACTGCCGGACGGGCCCGACGCGGGGCCGCGGGATCGAACGTAGGCAATCGCCAGAAACACGCCCGCTAACATGAGTCCCCCGGCTTCTTTGGCGATTTCGTTCACCGGCGCGGCGTCGCTCATTGCCTGGGTGATCTGAGACGATCCGATGAGCTGCCGTACCTCGCTCCAGTTTTCGCTGAGAAGGGCGACGGAAAGAACTAATGAGGCGATGGACACCAAGGCTGCCGTCCATCTAACGGCAGGAAGCGCCGGTGCTCGACGTCCACACAGTAGAATCAGTACGCCGCAGAACGTGTAGTAGCCCGCCCAACGAACGGGATCCGGATCATTGAGCTGCACCAAGGCCGCAAGAAAGAGCAATACGCTTAGAACGACCATTGCATCCGAGCACGTACTTGGCGGCCCTGCCCGGTGAAGCCATCGGCATCTTCGAACGCCTCATCAAACAGATTCAGCGCACCGATGCTGATCTTGAGGCGATCGGTCAAGGAGTACGAGGCCAGTACGTCGGTTCGAAGGTAGCTATCCAAGGTTACCGACGGTCGGGGAATTGAACTGTCGAAGCGATCGCCCGTGTAGTTCACAGAACCGGTAAACGACCACCGATCGGTCGGAGACCAGAACAGGTCAAAACCGTAACGCCAATCCGGCCGCTGCCGTAACGGGTTCGGGGCATCGACATCAACGTACGACAGCAGTGCACGATAACCAAGATTGAGGCGGTCAACGCTGCCTTGGACCGAGAGATCCACACCACTGGTGTCTACCTGGCTGCGATTCACGTTTGTGAAGAGCTCGGAGTCAAAGTCGACCAGGTCCTTGTAAGCGCTATCGAAGTACACCAGCTGAACGCTTAAGGAATCGGTGCTGTGTGCAACACCAACCTCCCAGTTGCGAACGGTCTCAGCCTCTAGCGCAGGGTTTCCAACCAAGGGGCTTGCTAGCGCGAAAAAGCTCGGCAGCTTAAATCCTGTTCCCGTCCTAGCAATCAGCGATGTCCGGTCCGCCACAGCATAGGTCGCTGCAAACCCATAGGTTGTCTGCTCACCTTCATCGTCCGTGGAATCTGACCGGAGACTACCTTCAAGCGTCAGGCGATCGCTGACGGCAAAGGAAAGCTCGCCGAAAACGCCGAGCTGATCGCGATCGATCTCAAAGGCGGTTGGGCCAAGAAACGTTACCTCACCGACCGACGCCCCATCTTCCTGCCGCCAATCCAGGCCTGTCACCCAATTAACGCGGCCGTAGTCGCCCGTGACAAACGATGTAACTTCGATTCGCTCAAGGTCGGAGACCGCTTCGTTCGGGGGAACACCAAAGTCACTCCGAGGACCCGGCAGGATTCCTGGTGATCGAAAATCTTCCTCCCGGTCAAGCCAGGAAGCTCGAGTTACCAAAGCGAGGTTCTCTGTAAGCGCGTAGCGAAGGCTGCCATTGAGGGTAAGACTTTCACTGTCTCGCCGGTCAAGGGCCGACTGCGCAGCAAACCGATCGCCACCGCTATCTTCGGGAAACGCGCGTTGTTCCGTCTCCGCAAATGCCGCGGAAAGCGACCACTCAAGCCCCGTCGATTCCGAAACCAAGTTCACCCGGGCAAAATCGCCATCAAAGGAGGCGCCGCCGGCGTATTCCTCACTCGAGCGCGATAGCGTCGCGTTCGCGTACAGCTCATCAGTTAGTTCTTGGTTCAAGCGAAGCGAGTAGCGGCGCATCTCATCGTCGGCGGCATCAACGGAGAGGCGAGAATCACTCTGTCGGTCAAAGGTTCGTACGTTCAGCACACCGGCCATCGCATCGGAACCGTAGACCGCCGACGCGGGACCGCGCACGAGCTGCATCGTCGTAATTTCCGCTACGTCCAACGTGGAAAAGTCAAAGGAACCACCCCGCGTGTTGTTGGGATCGTTGACGCGTACGCCATCAACCAGAACCAGCGCGAAGTTGCTCTCGGCACCACGAATACTGAGCGACGGTACCCCACTGCGCCCGCCCGGCTGACTCAGGAACACGCCGGGAAGACTGCGGAGTGCATCCTGGACCGAAATGGGGGCCAGCGCCTCTAGGGTTTCCTCCGTGATGGTGCTCTCGAAACCAGAGCTCGCGTCATTGAGGCGCGACCCGACAACGGTCAGTTCTTCAATCTCTGAGACCGCAAGCTCGCTGCCAAACACAGACGAGGCACACAGCAGTAAGCCTAACAATGCGGGAAGCTTCGAATTTATTGTCAATTGAATAGCCTTATCGTCGAGCGGATAAGCACGGGGCTGACGACGTTTAAGAACGTCGATCGCCACGGCCCGATGGTGAGAACGCACCCTAGCGGAACGCACGCCCACCATGTTGTGAGCCGTGTAAGCAGTTGCCGGGGAAATGTTAGTCCCGACGAATGAGCCTGAATCGAACGACGTCAATTAGCCTGGCAACAATCTCAGTCGTCGTCCTCGACGCTGAGCTCATCGACGGGGATCGCCGTGGATACGTAGTTCTCCCAGGACGCTTCCACGAACAACCCTGTTTCAAGCAGCGCGAAGAACTCCGCCAGGGTCAGCTCGTCGTCGTCTTGCCCTGCGTACTCGGTGTTCCCGTCGGTCTCCAGCGCAACATCAAACAGGCTCAAAGTGCCGGCGACGGCATCGAATACCGTCAGCGGTGCCCGAAGCGCCGCTTCCGTGCTCGGGTCGTCACGGTTGAGCTCCACGGCCACCACGGCTGCATCTTCGAGGAAGCCCCGGACTTCAACCTGATCACCGACGGCAAGGTCCACCAGCAGCAAGGCGCCAGAGGTCACGCCGTCGCGCTCGTCCTCGAGCTCCGTTGTTCCACGAACCTCGAAGGTCACGCCGAGCACCGTGACGGTCTCGGCAATCAGATCAACGGCCTCGATCGGCCCTTCGGCACGCACCGCCTGCAGCGGCCGAAACACGATGTCTTCTGCTAACAGTGACAAGTCGTCCTGGAGCACACCGGCTACTTCAAGCTTCGCGTTGAGCTCGAGATCGTCAACATCGCCGAGCTCGAATTCCGTGTCCGCATCCGTAACCACCGGTTGCCCGGCAACAGCGAACGCCGTCGGTCCGGTTATGGATGTGACGAAGCCTTCCAATTCGACTTCGGCCTCAGGGTTGAGCGTCAGCGTCAGCTCGCGCGCGACGGCTCCAGCAACGAATTGATCCGGCGCCGTAAAGTCAGCCGCATTTCCACGCACGATGGCCGTATCACCGTTCGCAATCGTGTCACCTGCGAAGTTTTCAAGCGATGCGCTGGTGTAGTCGATGACCAGATCGCCAATTTGGAAGTTCGTTAAATTGAGGTCCGTGACCGGACCAACGACTTGGAAGGTGGTCACGCCCGGCTCGCGGCGAACGTAGGTCGCAACGAAAGAGTCCGCGCTATCGCGCGTGGCGCTCACCTCAACAACATCGCCCACCGCGAACGCCTCGAGCTCCGTACCGTCGTAGAAGGTCGCGACGTTGAAACGTACCGCCTGGCCAAAGATCGTCGCTTCGGCCGTACCGATCAACGGATCCGTGACCACCAGCGCCGTAATCGGGCCACGGATCAGCGGTCGGTACTCGAGACGTTCGGCAACCTGAGTCGCAAGATCACCGATCACCACAACGTTCTGACCTTCCCGCAAATCACTCTCGGCGGCGACGGCGCCGTCGACGACGATAGTCGCCAGATCCACGTCCATGGCCAAACCATTGACGATGACGCTGCTGAAACCCTGAATCGGCCCGATATTGAGCCCGGTGCCGCTGACGCCACCTTCGAGTTCTACACCGACAGGTCCGGTACCCGGACCGGGCGTCGCGCCGCCACCACCACCGGTGCTTCCTCCACCGCCTGTTCCCGCCGATGGCGGCGCGTCGTTGGAACCACCGCCGCCGCCGCAAGCGCCTAAGATCACCGCAAACACCGTCATCACAAGCAATCGATTCGCTGTGGTCACGCGTCTGTACTCCCTGGTTCGTCATCCGCCGCCGACTGATCGTAGGGCGACGTTCGGTTAATGTGATAAATCCCTAATCCAAGCGTTCTGCGGCCCTCGCCTCGGTCCGGCTCGGTACCGCGATCGCGTTCGGCCAGCCAGTGGTTCAGTTCATTCACCAGCTTGCGAGCCTGCCGTCGCGACAGGGTCAGAAACTCCTGCTCCAGCTCCGCTGGAACATTCATGTAGAGCACCTTGGCCTGCATGAGCGAATCGTCCGCCGTGTTCTGAACGTTGTGATCGATGGTCTCGATAAACTCACTCGTATCCGTGCCGAGCATGTCGACCATCGCACCGGCATCCGCCGATGGCTCGTAGCCGCGCCGCGCCATGCGATAGGTTGCCGACGGCAACTCCTCGATGGCGCCGACCCGCAGCAACTCGTCAACTACGGCTCGCGGCTGCATGTCACCGCTGTGCTTGCGCACCAGCTCCGTCAGGTTCGGTGGTTCACCGGCAAATGGCAGGTCCAGCGGATCGCCCTTGCGGTCCTGAAACATCGGATCCAACTCCCAGGCACTCAAGACCGTGGCTGCTCGATTGCGCCAACGTTCATCGGAGCTGTCCTCTGCCGGTTCGCCGCGCAACCGCGTCACTTCCTTTCGGTTAAGGCCGGTAATCACGGAGATGCGTGAGACTGTCTGTTTCTTGCCGGGCAGACGAAACTCCTCGTCCGCCACGTCGACATAGACCTTGCGCACCAGCTCCGTAAACGCGTCGGACGCAATGCCGTTGCGGAGCATGATGCGCACCAGCGGTCGAAGAATCCGCCGCGCGGCGCGGAGCA
This sequence comes from Pseudomonadota bacterium, assembly GCA_039198065.1. Lineage (GTDB taxonomy): Bacteria > Pseudomonadota > Gammaproteobacteria > Pseudomonadales > Azotimanducaceae > CALHVX01. The sequence continues at coordinate 346,931 of JBCCTU010000004.1, read as the reverse complement.
AACGCTGCTCGATGTTGGGTCCATCGCTCACCGCTTACTCCGCTCCCATGGGTCAGTCGTCCGGCTCGAGAGAGCTGACCGGCACAGTGGCATCGATGACCGAACCGTCCCACTCGGCTTCCACCACGCTCTGACCGGCGACCAGCGCATCGAAAAACGCGGCGCGTCCAATCTCATCGTCATCGTCGATTTCAAACTCTGTCGCAGCATCGACCGTCACGGTAACACCGAGGATCGTCACCGTTCCGGCGACGGCATCAACGCTCGTTGCAACGCCGCGGAGCGCGGTTTCATCGTTCGCATCGAGGCGTTCAACGTCGTCGGCCAGGAGTTCGGCATCAACGGCAACGCCTTCGATCTCGAGGCGATCACCAATCATCAACCCGGCGAGCGAACGGATGTCCTCGTCGTCTCCATCGTCGATCTCGTCCAGGTCATCATCGAGCTCAAGCACCCGTACCGGCACACCAAAGACGATGAGCTCACCGGTATCGAGATCGATGGCCTCAATAGTGCCGGCCACGCGCGCTTCGTTATCGGCAAACTCAATCTCTTCGGCAATCAGCTCGCCATTGGCATTGAGCTCACCCTCCACTTCCACCCGCGCACCGGGTGCCAGGGAGGCGACGTCGCCGTACTCGAACTCGGTGTCGTCCGTCAGGCGAACCACGAAGCCTTCGAGGACGAAGCTGCCATCGGCGTTGACCGCGGAGATAAGCCCTTCAACGTCGAGGTCTGCACCTTCCCCGGAGAAGGCATCGTCGAAGTCATCGCCGTCAGACTCGTCGTCGAAATCGTCATCCAACTCATCGTCGTCGTCGCGCAGTTCCGTCAGCGCCGTGCCGTCAACAGCGGTTGCCGTGAGTGTCAGATCACCGGGGCTATAGGCACGCTGTTCGTCGGTCACTGCAACCAGCAGGCCGTTGGCGAGGCCCGCATCCAGATCATCAAGCTCTGCCACCGCGTAGTTCACCAGCAACCCTCCGATTCGGAAGGTCTGGGCCACGCTGTCGAGGTCGGCGATGCGCCCGGTGACCTCGTACTCGTCGGCGTCATCGCTGCGTTCGATGTAACTTGCCACCAGAGCGTCGTCTGCGTTGCGCAGGCCGCTCACCTCAAGCACATCACCGACGACGGTGTCCGCCAGCGTCAATCCGCCGTCGAACTCGGTCGTAGCGTCAATCAGCACCGTTTGCCCGAGCACAGTGAGGGAATCGGCACCGACGGCATCGACGGGACCTTCGAAGTCTTCGTCGTAGCGAACGATTGCCGCTTCGCCATCGTCCAGGTCACCAGACACCTTCACGACCATGCCGACTGACAGGTCATTCTGCGTCGCCTGCTTACCATCGACGAGGAACAGCGCGTTGTCGGTGCCGTAGCGCGTGCCGTTGATGAACACACTGCCGAATCCCGTGATCGTCCCACGGCTGATCGCAAGCGAGGTGCCAGGCCCAGGATTGGCCGGTGGGGGGTTGCTCGGGGCTGGGTTGGTCGCGGGGGCCGGTGTCGTCGGGGCGGCCCCGGCCGCCGGGGCCGTTGAGCCACCGCCACCACCACCGCCGCCACAGCCCGTGAGGGTCAGGGTGCTGACGAGTGCAGCGGCCACAGCTTGAGCGAGTTGAGTCTTCTGTACGTTCATGTGCGTCTCCAAGTGTATGTCGCTTTCGACGAAACCGGGAATATTTTCCCATTTTATCTGTAAATATAATGGGAAATATTTCCCATTATATTGCTTCTAAGCGATCTAAGAGACTTACTTGTCGTTCAGAAAGGTGCGAGGCCGCGAACTCTCAGCTAACCCTGAGTTACATCCCCACACCCCAATCGAACGGAAGCCTGCTTTAATCCGTCGCTGTCGGTTGTTGCAGGCTGACGCCGCGGTATGGAACGCAAGCTATTGATCACTGGCGGCGCCGGGTTTATCGGTTCAGCGCTTATCCGATGGGTAATCAACGAGACACCGCACCGGGTCTTGAACGTGGACCGCCTAACTTACGCCGGCAACATGCAGTCCCTGGGTGGTGCTACAACCAGCGATCGATTCACTCATGTCACCGCAGACATCTGTGACCGAGCCAAGCTCGACGAACTGTTTGCCACGTTTCGGCCGAGTGCGGTCATGCATCTTGCGGCCGAGAGCCACGTCGATCGCTCCATTGACGGTCCCGGCGAATTCATTAAAACCAACGTCGTTGGGACCTTTGAACTGTTAGAGGCGACCCGGCGCTACTACGACGACTTACCGGATACAGAACAGAACAACTTCAGGTTCCTTCACGTGTCGACCGACGAAGTCTACGGGGACCTAGCAGGCACGGACGATCTGTTCACCGAGTCGACACCCTACGCACCCAGTTCGCCTTATTCCGCATCAAAGGCAGGATCCGATCATCTCGCCCGGGCCTGGCATCGCACTTACGGCCTCCCAGTGCTGGTAACCAACTGCTCCAACAACTACGGCCCCTATCAGTTTCCCGAGAAGCTGATCCCACACATGATCCTTAGCGCTCTGAAAGGAAAACCGTTGCCTGTTTATGGCGATGGCAAGCAAATCCGAGACTGGCTGTACGTCGATGACCATGTGAGAGGACTTCTTGCAGTGCTTGAGCGGGGATCTATAGGAGAGACGTACAACATCGGTGGACTCAATGAGCAAAAAAACATCGACATCGTGCACACGATCTGTGCGCTTCTTGAAGATCGCGGACCGAATTACAAACCTCCCGGGGTCGACCAGTTTCGCGACTTAATCACCTACGTCACTGATCGACCTGCCCACGATCGCCGCTATGCCATCGATGCATCGCGCATCCAGCATGACCTCGGCTGGAAACCGCTCGAGACCTTCGAAACGGGGTTAGCAAAGACGATCGATTGGTACCTCAGCAACGCTGAGTGGTGGAACTCGGTTCTCGATGGGAGTTACGCTCTCAACCGCTTGGGCACCGACTCGGTCGAAGCGTCCTAATCCACGTTAGTTGCTCGAGCGGGGAAGCATCTCGGCTAGAAAAATCTAGTTAGTGCACCATTTCTTCTGTAAATCGGCGAGGCTGTAAAAGAGCCGGGCCACCCGATTACCCTTTCGTTTGCTTATTGGCGTAGGCAACGAGAGGACAGAAAGGATGACCCAGCGAGATCAGGATAATTCGATTCAGGACGCACTGGAACTGCTCAAGCACAACGGTTTTGAGGACATTGCCGCCGCCATGGCCGTGTTCATGAACACGGCCATGGCGGCGGAGCGCGAGGAGTACCTCAGCGCCGGGCTTTACGAACGTTCGGAGGCTCGGCGTGGCTACGCCAATGGCTACAAGCCGAAGACGCTGAAGACCCGCGTCGGAGCCTTGGAACTCGCTGTACCACAGACCCGCGACAGCCAGTTCTACCCCAAGAGCCTGGAGAAGGGCCTGCGCTCTGAGCGCGTCCTGCTTGTCAGTATCGCAGAGATGTACGTCCAGGGCGTCTCGACGCGCCGGGTGAAGAAAGTCGTAGAAGAACTCTGTGGCCTCGAAGTCAGCTCAACTCAAGTCTCTCGAGCCGCGGCCCAGCTCGACGACATTCTAGAAGCCTGGCGAACGCGGCCCCTGGCAGCGTATCCGTACCTGATCCTGGATGCTCAGTATCAGAAGGTCCGCCAGGGCGGCCAAGTCCTCGACGCAGCGGTTCTCATTGCCTGCGGCGTCAACCGAAGCGGTCGCCGAGACGTGCTCGGTTGCTCAGTCTCCCTGTCAGAAGCCGAGGTTCACTGGCGCGCCTTTCTCAGCGATCTTAAGGATCGAGGCCTGCACGGCATACAGTGCATCGTCAGCGACGCCCACGAGGGTCTCGCTGCAGCGCGCCGAGCGGTGTTCCCCAGCGTGCCCTGGCAACGATGCCAGTTCCATCTGCAGCAGAACGCCGGGCAATATGTGCCGAAGCAGGCACAGCGAGCTCCGATTGCTGCAGAGATCCGGGCCGTATTCAACGCGCCAGACCGATCAGAAGCCGAGCGTCTGCTCGATCACTTCATCGAACGACACAAAGTTAAGTTACCGAAGCTGGCAACTTGGGCGGAGAGCGCCATCCCAGAGGGTCTCAACATCTTCGAGTTGCCGGCGAGTCATCGGCGGCGGTTGCGCACCACAAACCTTATCGAACGGCTCAACGAAGAGATCAAGCGCCGTACTAAGGTCGCACGACTCTTCCCGAACGAGGCGTCCTGCTTACGCCTTGTCTCGGCGATCCTCATGGAACAATCTGAGGACTGGCAAACGGAGGAAAAGCGTTACGTCACTTTCGAGTGACATCAACCGCAAACGAAATTACAGAATAGATGTTGCTCAATCGAAATCTATTGCGCTCGAGGAGATCCGTAGGTGACACGAAAAGGCATTATCCTGGCCGGCGGTAGCGGGACCCGTTTGCAACCGCTCACGCTTGGCGTTTGCAAACAACTCCTCCCCGTTTATGACAAGCCGATGATCTATTACCCCCTGACGACGCTTATGTTGGCTGGGATACGCAACGTACTCGTCATCTCGACGCCAGAAGATACGGGACGGTTTGAAACTATGCTTGGGGACGGCAGCCAATGGGGCATGGCGCTTCGCTACGCGGTTCAGCCGAAACCCGAGGGGCTCGCTCAAGCGTTTTTGATCGGCGAGGATTTCATTGCAGGGGATGACTGTGCCCTGGTCCTCGGCGACAACCTCTTTTTACGGGGCGGAATTAACGGGCCAGCTCGTTGATGCTGCGGCCAACGCATTCGGTGCGACCGTGTTCGCCTATGAGGTCGCTAATCCAGAAGCGTTCGGTGTCGCTACATTTAACGATGCCGGTGTCAACGCCGGCGTCGCCACAAGCATCGAAAAAAACCGATCGCGCCGAAGAGCCGCTTCGCAGTGACAGGGCTCTTCTACTACGATCACCAGGTTGTAGACGTTGCAAAGAGGGTAACCCCGTCTGATCAAGGCGAACTCGAGATCACCGATGGTAATCGCCACTGTTTAAAACAGGGCTCCCTTAGGGTCGAGCGCATGGTTCGGGGCATGGCGTGGCTAGATACAAAAACTCACGACGCGCTTGTTGAGGCGTCACACTTCATTCAGACGCTGGAGCACTGCCAGGGTCTGCGGGTTGGCTGTCCTGAGGATGTCACCTGACGCCAGGATTGGATTTCAGACGATACAGTTGCGTGCGCGGAGCAACGGTTCAGTAACAACGAGCACGGTGCTTACCTTATCTCGTTTCCGCAAAGGCCCTGACCATGAACGTGATCGAAACAGCGCTTCAAGGCGTTCTTATAACCGAGCCTAAGGCTTTCGGGGATGCGCGCAGCTTCTTCATGAAAACCGATCAGGCGCAGCGCTATCAAGATGCCAGCACCCAAGGCGACTTTATACAAGACAACCACAGCCGATCGCAGCTCGGCGTTCTGCGCGGCCTACACAAGCAAGAGGAAAAGACCCACGATAAACTCGTACGCTGCTTACGCGGTGACGTGTTTGACGCCGCTGCGGATTTCAGCTCTTCCTTACGCACCCTCGGCAAGTACGTGGGTTTGCATCTCAGCGACGAGAACGATCGCCAATTCTGGATTCTGCCGGGCTACTTGCATCGCTTCGTAACGCGTTCCGAGATCGTTGACTTTGAATACAAATGTACGACGTACTACGACCCGTCACTTGAAATAGGCCTGGCCCTGGAACGACCCCGAAGTCGCCATTGATTGGCCTTTGGAGAGTACGCTGTTATCTGACAAGGACGGATCGCTACCAAAGCTGGATGCGTTCAAGTGATCAAAGGGACCGCAGTTGATTGCGCGTACTGCGGCAGAGCGTAGGTTGTGGCGCAATTTACACCGACGTGTCGCGTTACTGTGCGTGTCCGCTGCTAGCGATCACACCCACGCGACCACTCGTCCCACATCACTCAACGTACTAACTTCGTTCGCTCTTCGGACAGGTCACTTTCCGCCCCGTCGGCTGCCAGCGAACGCATAGCGAAATAGTACCGTCCGGGATTCAGCGGAATCGTCTCTTCACGCGCATTCGGGTCATCGATCGAAAGGGAATTTGTGTAGTCCCCGCTTCTTTGGCCCCAATAAATACGGTAGCCAGCCAGCGGACCCGCCGGTGACCCGTCAACGTTTGTATTGGACGGTTCCCAGCTGACGACGGCCTGTCGGATTGACACACTCACGGATGAGTACGCAGCTGACCCATTCTTCCGGCAGGTGATCGAAAAGAAAGCGTCTCCAGTTAAGGGGCCAAGACGTAGCGATCCGTTCTGCGTTCGCGACCCGTTCCAAGCGCCTCCCGCAGTGCAGCTGTCGGCACCAGTGGATGTCCAGCTCAGCGTGACAGACTCGCCCGCCGCGACCCAAGATGAGTTTACCGCCAGCTCGACCTGTAGCGTCTCCGGCACGGCCGTGACCGGTGTTGGTTCCGGATCAGTGGCCGGCACAGGCTCTGAAGGTAGCTGCGATTCCGAGGCAACAGGCTCGGGCGGTGGTGCGCTGTACACAGGCGTGGGCGGCGTAACCGCTGTCGTGGTACCGCCTTCTGCGGGGACTACTTCGACTACCGACGCCGGTGGTGGTGGCGAGGGAAGCGGTACCGCGGGTGCTGGTTCCGGTTCCGCTTCCGGTTCCGGTCCCAGAGAGGCTACCGGCGCTGTTGGTTCTGGCTCTGGCTCTGGCTCTGGCTCTGGCTCTGGCTCTGGCTCTGGCTCTGGCTCTGGCGCTGGCTCCAGAGAGGCTAGAGGCTCTGTTGGAGCTGGCTCTGTCGCTGGCAAAGGTTCAGCTGGCGATGGGCTTCCACCCGTCGCTGAAAATTGCGCAAGCGGTACGATCGTGCCTGCACTCGGCCCAACGAAGCGCGTTTTTAGGACTGACGCCGCTTCACCTGCCGTCTTATCTTCGAGAGCCTCAGAAAGCTCTCGAGCAATGGGGGCTGACTCGATTGAAAACCAGGAGACATACTCGAGCAGGTCTCGGAGCGGTTCTAGAACACGATCATCCGCGGGCACCTCGTCAAGGTCACGCGCACTTGGCCCAAAGGACTGATCCAACACGTACTGCAGAGTGTCTTGCACCGACCTGCCGTCAACGGTGAGGACGCCGGAGAGCTGCTCCGCGAATACAGCTGCGAGTCGCGCCGCCGACTCTCGGTCGAAACGGCCGGTCAACGCGCCAAAACTCTCCCGAAAGTCCGCAAGGTCACAGGCCAAGGCCTTGAGCGAGTCAGAAGGGGTGCGTCCGAAACGCGCTGCGTCTCGGCGTACCCATTCTTCAATGGCTTCACTGGAGCGAAGAAAGGCGACCGCCGACGATTCGCCAATAGCGGTAGTCCGCTGGTTGAACGCGTTCGTTTCCGTACCTATCAGCCGGGCGATACGAGCAATCGTTGTGTCCGGTGGACCAGATGCGTCCGGGCAACTGAGCGCACGAAGCTGCAGGGTCGTTAGCGGGAGTAAGTTGATGACTCGTTCTTCTGGTATAGCCGCCCAGGCTTCCAAAGGGAAGTCGAGGGGTTGACCCGTCACGAGATCGATACCGCCGTAGGCCTGAAGTGTGAGTGGATAAAGCGTATCAACAGGGACGTTCGCCTCGTACCGAGCATCAAGACCACTCTGAGTACGCGCCACCACCTTTCCCTCGGCATCACGAACAACGATTTGCGCACTACTGGCAGTACCTGCACCAACACTGCCTTGAACAATCACGAAACCCGAGCGAGCTGAAGGGGTAATCTCAGAAGGACTTTCAGCGTTGGGGACAAACGAGGCGTCAGATACGCCCGAGCCACCTGTAGTACTGCTTTCAGTACTACCCCCAGAATCGTTATTGCTGCCACTTTGACCGGCGTCCGAACCCGACGCAGCATCAACGGAGGCATTTTGGTTAGAGCTAGGGCTGCCGCCGCCCGACGAAACAGTCGACACAGAGCCGTTACCAACCGTCGTCGAGCCGCTGGAGCCGGAAGCTGTGGCGCCTCCGCCCCCACCGCAACCATGCAAGAGGGTTATGGCAAAACACGCAGCCACTACTACGTGGACACGGCCGAGTGAAGGCACAAGCGAATCGATCACTGGCTCCAAAATTCCATTGGTAAGAGCTTTTAAGAAATCTAGGACAAGATTGTTACAAGTCACGCGTGAAATCGCGTTGATCTGGCCCGGTTATTGAGTGGTTCTGAAGCTGTACCGTTGCTGAACCGCTTACTGGCCGCGGGCTGCGAGGTTTCCTTAGCGGGTTTTCCACGACCTGCAGTGTTCTAGAAACCGCAACAGAGCGGTTCAGCACGGAGGCGCGCGAGACCAGGATGGTGAAAAGGTTGTGAAATGCTGCCGAACCGGCTACCGAAGTTGTGTCATTTGATAAGACCTATCCATATTTAACCTGCGTACACTGCGAGGGCTGGGAATCGCGACCGAAAGAAAACAACCGCCGCTCATGGGACACCGCACACCACTCACCGCGCTGGTGCTACTGACACTGATCAAGGCGCCGCTACTCGCTGGTTCAAGCGCCGCAGCCACCCGTATCCTCGCGGGCCAGCTCATGACGGGCGAGGACACCGAAGTGCAGTCGAAGGTGACCCTAGTCGTCGAAGGCGATCAGATCACGGCCATCGAGCCAGGCTTCAACCGAGGCTCCAACGCCGACGAGGTCATCGACCTCAGTACGGCGTTCGTGACCCCCGGCTGGATCGACATGTACGTCCACATCATCAGTCAGAACTCGCCCGGCACACAGCTTGAGCGCTTCACCCGCGACCCCATCGACAACGCCTACCGCTCGGTCCAATACGCGGCGCTGACGCTCGAGACCGGCGTTACGACCATTCGCAACCTCGGCTCCCGCGACGGCCTCGGCCTCGCCATCCGCGATGCCATCGACGCCGGACACATCCGCGGCCCGCGCATCTTTGCCGCTGGTCAGAGCATCGCGACCACGGATGGCCACGCCGATCCCACCAATGGCCGTCGCCGGGACCTCACCATTGATGCCGGTCCCGCCATGGGGGTGATTAATGGCACCGACGAAGCCCGCAAAGCCGTGCGTCAGCGCTACAAAGAGGGATCCGACCTGATAAAAATCACGGCCACCGGTGGCGTCTTGAGCCAGGCGCGCAGCGGTCAGAACGCGCAGTTCACCGTAGAAGAGGTGCAGGAAATCGTCCGTACCGCCCGTGATTACGGGTTCCGCGTCGCCGCCCACGCGCACGGAACCGAAGGCTTGCTGCGCGCCGTCGAAGGCGGCGTTGATTCCATCGAACACGGCACCTACATGAGCGATGCGGTCATCCGGGCGATGAAACAGCGCGGCACCTGGTACGTGCCGACGATCAGCGCCGGTCGTTTTGTTGGTGAAAAAGCCAAGATCGAGGGCTACTTCTCCGACATCGTCCGACCAAAAGCCGCAGCGATCGGACCGCAGATTCAGAACACCTTCGCTCGCGCCTACAAGGCGGGCGTTAACATCGCCTTTGGCACCGACTGCGGCGTGTGTCCGCACGGCTCAAACTGGCAGGAGTTCGTGTTCATGGTCGAAGCCGGCATGCCGATCGAAGAAGCGATCGTCGCCGCGACCCGTGACGCCGCGACGCTCCTCGGCCAGAGCGACCGCCTCGGCACGCTGAGCGTCGGCAAGCTCGCAGACATCGTTGCCGTGCCGAGCGATCCGCGCCAAGACGTGCAGGTCATGGGACAGGTGATGTTCGTGATGAAAAATGGAAAGGTAGAGAAACGCGGCTGAGCCCGCGACCGCTTGGGAGACAACACCATGACTACCCACGATCTCGTCATTCGCGCCGGCACACTCATTGACGGCAGCGGCAAGGACAGCGTCACCGGCGATCTGGCGATCGACGGCGGCCGGATTACGGCTGTTGGAAAGGTCAGCGGCCGCGGCCATCGTGAACTCGACGCCGACGGGCTGCTGGTGACCCCGGGCTGGGTCGACATCCATACGCATTACGACGGCCAGGCGGCCTGGGACAGCCGCCTCACCCCGTCATCGGAACACGGCGTCACCACCGCCGTTATGGGCAACTGCGGCGTTGGCTTCGCCCCGTGCAAACCGCAGGATCGCAATCAACTCATCAGCCTCATGGAAGGCGTGGAAGACATTCCCAATCCCGTGCTCGCCGAGGGACTGCCCTGGGACTGGGAGTCGTTCGAGGACTATCTGTCGGCCCTCGACCATCGCCCGCACGACATCGACTTCGGTTGCCAGCTGCCGCACGGCGCCTTGCGTGTGTTCGTCATGGGGCATCGCGGCGCCGAACGACAGCTCGCCACCGACGACGACATTCGACAGATGGCACAGCTAACCGAGCAGGCCATGCGCGCCGGCGCGTTGGGCTTCTCCACGTCGCGAACGCTGAACCATCAAACCGCCGACGGCGACCCGACACCGAGCTACGACTGCGAAGAGCGCGAGCTCGTCGCCATTGCCATGGCACTGAAGAACGCGGGTGCCGGCGTGTTGCAGATGGTGTCGGATTTCACCGACGGCCGCCGCGAACGCGAACTGCTGCGGAACATGATCACCGAGTCCGGTCGCCCCATGATTTTCTCCCTCGCCCAGCCCATGGCCGCCCCGAAAGCATGGGAGAGCCAGCTGCGCTGGATCGAGAGCGAAAACGCGCGCGGTGTGAACATCAAGGCCATGGTGTGCGGTCGACCCGTCGGCGTTCTGCTCGGACTGAACGCAACCATGAATCCGTTTTCGCTGAATCCCGTCTACCAGACGATCGCCAGCCTGCCCCTGGCAAGCCGAGTTCAGCAGCTTAAAGACCCGGGTTTCAAAGCGCGGGTGCTGGAGGCCGAAAGCGGTTCGGCAACCAACGTGTTCAATGCGCTCATCGCAAACTACAACTACATGTTCGAGCTTGGGGACGACCCCGACTACGAGCAGCCGGCCGCGGCAACCCTTGCCGCCCGTGCAAAACGCGAGGGTCGTACACCGCAGGACATTGCCTACGATCTGCTGTTGAATGACGGCGGTGAAGCGCTGCTCTACACACCGTTTCTCAATTACGCCGACTACGATCTCGACGCCTGTCATCAGATGATGCTGCACCCGCATACGGTGCTGGGTCTTGGGGACGGCGGCGCCCACGTGGGCATGATCTGCGACGGCAGCTTCCCGACCTCCATGCTGACCCACTGGACCCGAGATCGGACCCGGGGCGAAAAGCTGTCCCTGCCCTGGGTGGTTGCGGCGCAGTCGCGACACACAGCGCTCGCCTACGGACTCGCGGATCGCGGCCTGCTTCAGCCGGGCTACAAAGCCGACGTTAACCTGATCGACTACGACCGCTTGCGCTTAACTCACCCCCGCATGCGGGCCGATCTTCCGGCCGGTGGTAAACGGCTGGTGCAGCAGGCCGAAGGTTACGTCGCGACGATCGTCGCCGGAGAAATCATCCAAGAACAGGGCGAAGCCACCGAGGCGCGTCCGGGAAAACTGGTGCGCGGCGCGCAGGCGATTGCCTGACGGCAAGAGCTGGCGACGCGTAGCTAGTCGCCCGTCTCGCCCAGCAACTGACCCATGAACTGCTCCTGCCGCGCTAGGCGTTCGGGATCCGGTTCGCCAAAGGCGGACAGCAGCGTCTCCATGCGCTCGGCGACGGCGCCGCGCATTTCGGGGTGCGGGAACAAATACAGTTGGTTGGTCTTGATGCCCTCGACGACCATGTCCGCAACTTCTGCCGGCTCGATGCCGGTGTTCATGGCGAGATTCATAACCGCGCTGTGTGCTTCTGCTGCCGCAACGGCTTCGTTGTCACTCACGTCGTAGCTTTCGGGTCGGGTGCGCTCACTCTCCAGAATGCGCGTTCGCACCATGCCGGGACACAGCACGGACACACCAATGCCGTGCGGTTCCAAGTCACCTCGCAAGGCCTCGGACATGCCGACGACGGCGAACTTGCTCGCGTTGTACACCCCAAGACCCGGCGAGGTGCTGACCCCGGCCATGCTCGCGGTGTTGACGATGTGCCCGCCCTCGCCGTGCGCCTTCATGCGGCTGACGAGGGTTTGCAGCCCGTTGACCACACCGCCGACGTTGACCCCCATGACCCAGTCCCAGTCTTCGTAGGTCACCGCGTCCATCGCGCCGCCGCGGTACACGCCGGCGTTGTTGCAGAGCACGTGAATCGGCCCGAGCGCCGCTTCCGCTTCGTCGACGGCGCGGGTAAATCGAGCGCGGTCCGTCACATCAAGCTCGACCGTGACGAGCTTCGCGTTACTCCCCGCCAGGGCCTCCGCAGCGCCGGCCAGCGCCTCCGGATCCACGTCGGCAATGGCAACGTTCATGCCCTCGTTGAGAAAGGCCCGCGCCATCGCGAGACCGATGCCTCCGGCACCGCCGGTTATGAAGGCGTTGCGACCATTGAGCTGTTCCATGGTGCGCGCGCTCGGCTAGAGCAGCTCGCCACCACAGGCCGAGGCCGTGGTGCCGTGCTGTTCAAACGCTTTGATGACGTTGGCACCGGTGCGCCAGCGGTGGACCTCATCGGGGCCGTCGACGAGCCGCTGGGAGCGGATGCCCGTGTACCAGCGCGCGAGCGGCGTGTCGTGGCTGTAGCCCAATGCGCCGTGCAGCTGCAGTGCCGTATCCACCACCTGATGCACCATGTTGGCAAGAAACACCTTAGCGATGCCGTTCTCCTGCCGAAGATCCATGCCCTTTTCAGCCTTGTAGGCAATGTGCAGCAGCATCAGGCGGGCTTTGTAGATCTCAGCAGCGCAGTCGGCCAGCATCCAACGCACGCCCTGCCGATCGGCGAGGCGTTTACCGAAGGTTTCCCGGTTGACGACGTGCTCTGCGGCAAGATCCAACGCGCGCTGGGCGATGGCGACGTTGTGCATGCCGTGGCGCAACCGACCGTAGGCAAGCCGATGCTGGCCCATGTTGAAGCCGTTGCCGCGACCGCCGAGGAGGTTTTCTCGCGGCACCACGAGGTTGTCGATCTTGATCTCCGAGTGCGAACCGCCGAGCTTGAGACCCAGCTCCGTATGCGGCTGCATCGTCTCGATGTTGCGCAGAATCTGATACCCGGGATTCGGCAGCTCAACGATGAAGGTGCTGAATTGCTGATGCCGCGGCGCGTCGGGGTCGGTGTTTGCCATCACCACCGCAATGTCGGCAACGCTTGCTGAACTGCTGTACCACTTCTCGCCATTTAGCACCCAGTTATCGCCGTCGAGGACCGCGGTCGTCTGCATACCGGTGGCGTCTGCGCCCGCGGCTTTCTCCGTCATGGAGTAGCAGATGCGTTTCTGACCATCGAGCAACGGTTTCAGGAACTTCTCCTTCTGGAAGTCCGTGCCGTGCTCGAGCAGCGTCAGCATCGTGGCGTCGTCCGGCCCTTGCGTGTTGAGGGACAGCGCGCCGAGGTAGCTTTCTCCCAGCTCCATCTGCACCAACGCGTTCGCCAGCGGGCGCAGGCCCATGCCGCCGTGTTCCGTGGGAATGAAGGGGCACCAGAGACCCTGCCCGCGGGCCTTTTCGCGCAACCCGGCGAGCACGGCTTCAAAGTTGTCGGCCGTGCACTCGGCCTCCGCTGGAATACACTCGCCCTGGACAAAGTCTCGAACCTTCGCGCGAATGGCTTTGGTGTCGTCTGGAATTTCAAAATCGATCATGGCTCCCCCTGACTATCCGCTTCTGATCACTTCGATGGTACCAGCCAAAGTACGAGCCAAAGTACCCGGCAAGCCCTCGCACCGAGCAACGGCGCAGGAAAACTCCGGGTGTGTGCAACCGCAAGCGCGGAACAGAATTCAAAGAGATCCGTTGAATTATCGAAATTCAATGTATTTCGTTTAACAACCAAAACAGTTGTATTAAGGAAAAACAACCGTTATGGTTGAACGATGGCAACCCCGCATCCGCAGTACCTGGCGCTGATCGGCGACATCGTGGCTTCCAAGCGCCTCGCAGCGCCAAAGCGAGCTCAAATTCAAGCCAACCTGGATGCCTCGTTGAAAGGGCTCAATCGGCAGAGAAAACGCCGGGGCATCGCATCCGCATTCACCATCACCCTGGGGGACGAGTTTCAGGCGCTGTTCGAGCGCGCCGATGCGCTGTTTCCAAGTCTTTTCGCCATCGAGCGGGATCTCTACCCAACGCGGTTACGCTTCGCGATCGGCGTCGGCCGCATCGTCACCAGGGTCCACGAACGAACCGCCTTGGGCATGGACGGACCGGCCTTCCATGAGGCCCGCCGGGGAATCGACGTGCTGCGCAACGCCAATCGGCGCTACGGCGTGTTCGGACTCGAGCCTGCATCGCCCTACCTCGATGCGGCGCTGGCCCTGATTTCTCACCAACGGGAGACCTGGAAGCCTGCGCGCCTGGAAACGCTCCTCGACCTGCTGGACGGCCGCAAAGCCGGCTCCACCGCTGACCGGCTGGGCTTGAGCCTGCAGGCAATCTACAAAAACATCAGCGCCGGTGCGCTGGAGCCCATCACGCAGATTCTCGACACCTGCACGACCGACCTGAACCGCGCGCTCGGCGAACAGCGGCGGCACCGATGAGCGATCTGGCGCACCTGCTGCCATTCTTCAACGGGTTGCTGCTGTGTCGCATGGTGTACTTGCGCCAGGACGGCCCGCTTGGGAGCCGCCGCAACGCCGTACTGCTGCTGGTGCAGGGGGCGGGTATCTGGCTGCTGTACGGCTTGAGCACCGCAACGATCGCCTTGAGCCTGGTAGTTCTTGGGGCCGCTGGCCTGAATCTGCTGTTCGAACAGCGCTGGTTTGATCTCGCCCGGGGCTGGCGCAGTCTCACGTTATTCTTCACGCTGCTCGGCGCGACGCTTGTTGCAACACTCCTGGGCAATCTGTCGTTGGCGCCCGGGGTAGAAAGCGCGGCTACCTTCTTCGCCGCCCACGTACCGCTCTTTCCCACATCGCTGACGGCCGCGGCCTTTGGTTTACTGCTGTTCGGTCTCCTGATGCTGGCCAACGAAACCAACATCGTCATTCGAGCCGTGTTTCACTACTTGAGACTCGAACCGACCCCAAGCGAACCGCTCGAAGCCCGCGACCCGAAGCTCGTCTCCATCTCCGCAGACGACTACCGCGCCGGGCGCGCCATCGGCATTCTCGAGCGCTGGCTTGTGTACTTGGTGGTTGTGAGCGGCAGCGATCTGACTGCCATAGGCTTCATCCTGGCCGCCAAGGGCCTGGTGCGTTTTAAGCGACTCGAGCGAGATAACGCAGACCGCTTTGCCGAGTACCTGCTGATCGGTACGCTGCTGTCGACGCTCTGCGCCCTGCTCATCGGCACCTGGGTGCGCGAGCTGCTCCTCGCACTCTAGGCGAGACTGCCGCCAGTCCTTTTCGCTGCAAGGTGCCTCGCCCGGTGGCGCTACTTCTCCACCAGCTCAACGCGGCGATTCTTTTCCCGACCTCGGTCATCGCCATTGGAAAACACCGGCGCGAGTGGACCCACGCCGTAGGGCTCAAGCCGACCTGAACTCACTTGGTAGGTAGTCTGAAGTGCGTCAACGACCGCTTGGGCGCGGTCCGAAGACAGCTTTCTGTTATAGGCAAAGGTGCCCTTGGAATCGGTATGGCCCACCACGTAGAACGCTTTCTCTGGGTTCGCCTGTAGATAGGACGCGATCGCTTTCAGCGCAGCCACCGATTCCGGCTTCAGCGTTGCCTTATCGAAGTCGAACACAATCCCATCCAGAACAACTCGGCCGTACTCATCGATATCAGAGCCGATTGCTTCGGCGTCAACAACTACAAGACCAGTCTCTGCGGCCTCCACTTCAACGATGTCGATCAGCGTGCCGACGTAGTCCTTTGCATGCTGTTCGACATACACGACGACGTACACCTTGCCGGCGGCCCGGTCTCGCTCCGCAACGATGGCACCCGCCCCGCCGGATGACGATGTGCCCCCAAAAAGCGTGCTCACCTCACCGGGCTTAGCGGTCGGATTCGCGATAAACGTCGTGCCAATCCACTGCCGGGAGCCGACCTCGACACCCTTGCGGTCCGGCGAAAAGCCTTGGCCCAGAATTTTGAACTCCTTCTCCTCCAAAGCCTCAAGGTAGTTCTTGTACACCTCGGAGTAGGAGCGGTCCTCGCTCTCAAGCTTATAGAACGTACGGGTTACCCGGCCTTCCGTTTCTATCCACTCCGCAATCTTGCGGTAACCGGAAACCGGACCCACCGGCACCTTATAAGGCTGGTAGTTCTCAATGTGCTGCCAGGCAATGACCTGCCCGGGGTATCGTTCGAACATCGGATGTTCGACGACGCCTTCGACGTCTTGCGCCAGTGCAACGGTCGTGGACCCGCCGAGAACGGCGAGCAACGTGGCAACAACTCTACGTCTGATCATGATGAGTACTCCGAAGCGTTTAATCGCGCTGCGCATCGAGGCAGAGCTTTCGACGCTCTACGTTAGCGCGTTCGCAGGTCTTTACGCAGGATCTTGCCCGAGGCGCTCTTCGGAATCGCGTCGATGATCTCCAGTTGGCGGATCTGCTTGTAGCTCACAAGATGCGCACTCACCAGTTCCTGTACCTCGTCGAGGGTTACCGTTTCCCCCGGTGGTGTGGTGACGAACGCTTTCGGAAGCTCACCGGCTTCGTCGTCGGGCACGCCAATGACGGCCACGTCGGCAATCTTTGGATGCGTGATCAATAACGCTTCGAGCTCCGCCGGTGCGACCTGGAAGCCTTTGAACTTGATCAGCTCCTTCATGCGATCGACGATCGTCATGTGGTGGTGTTCATCGATGATCGCGATGTCACCGGTATGGAGCCAGCCGTCGGCGTCCACGGTCTCGGCCGTGGCCGTCGAGTTGTTCAGATAACCCTGCATCACCTGCGGTCCGCGGACCCAGAGCTCGCCGCGATCGCCAACACCCTGGTCTTCGCTGGTTTCCGGATCGACGATACGGGTCTCCGTGTTGGACGCCGTCACCCCGCTGGTGCCTGGCCGGTAATCGCCTTCGACGGTGCAGTGGCTGACCGGGCTCAGTTCTGTCATGCCGTAGCCCTGCACCACCTCGCAGCCGAGCCGTGTCGCGGCTTTCTCGGCAAGCTCCGCACCGAGCGGTGCTGCGCCGGAGAACACCTGGCGGATTGACGAGAGATCGTACTCATCAACGATCGGCGCGTTCGCGAGGCCAAGGATCATCGGTGGCACCGCGTAGAAGCGCGTGATCTTCAGTTCCTGCACCGCCGTCAACGCCTCGACCATATCAAAGCGCGGCATGGTGACGGCCGTTACGCCGTTGCTGAGCAGCCCGTTCATGAGCACCTGCATGCCGTAGATGTGAAAGAACGGCAGCGCGGCCAGGGCGACCTCGTTGTCCTGATACTTGATGGCGTGCTTAACCTGCTCGATGTTGGCGACCAGGTTGCGATGGGACAGCATCACGCCTTTCGGTAATCCCGTGGTGCCGGAGGAGTACGGCAACACGACCGTATGGGCTCTGAGGTCGACGGGCACCTGCTCGATAGGCTCCCCGAACAGATCGGCCATCGCCGTAGTCCCGGCAACGGCATCGCCGATGATGACCACCTCTCCGACGTCGGTGCCGTCTGCCGCCGCAAGCGCCGTTTCCGCGAAGAGTCCAACGGTGAACAGCATCGTCGCTCCGGCGTCCTTGAGCTGATGCCGAACCTCTTCGGGACCGTAGGTCGGGTTGATGGTAGTGACCGCGGCACCGGCGACAGCGACCCCGTGAAACACGATGGCGTACTCGGGGCAGTTCGGCGCCATAAGCCCCACGACTTTACCGGGGCCGATGCCACGCGCTGCCAGGCCACCGGCTAATCGATGAATAGCGCCAGCCAGTTCGGTGTAGCTGTAGCTGCTGGTGCCGGCGGCGTCGCGGATCGCTACCCGGTCGCCCAGCTCGGCTGCCCGCCGCAGCGCGTGAGCGGTAATCGTTACCTCAGGAATCTCAACCTCGGGCAGAGGGCTTTGGTGAATGATCGGGGCCATAGGGAGTCTCACTGTCGTTCAAACCACGGGACCGGAGTGACCAGGCACTCGGCGTTCGCGAGCCGGAGCTTAACCGGACTGGGCGCGAGATGCCGCGACGGCGTTGCTCGCGGAGGTCAGGAAAGGATCGCGTTCACAAGAATCTCGATCAACGCCGCCCCGGCCCAGGTCATGGGCACGATTACGGCGTAGCTCACGAAGCGAATGATCGCCGGCACATCAAAGGGCCAGGTCGGAAGCCGGGCAACTTCCCGCCGCAACGCAAGCGCCGTGGCTCGGGCGGCCAGGTCGTCCGGCGACGCAAGCGCCTGGCCAAGCGCCGCCTGGGCCTCGTTCATGGCCTGCGCCCGCTGAGCAACGAGTTCACGGTGGATGGGCAACACGGGTATCAGTAGAAAACACACCAACAGCGGCGCGAACAGCGCCATCGCCGGCAGCGTCGTCCACCAGTTCACCGGGCCGTCGAGCCACATGATCGACAGCAATCCAAACGCGCCTAAGGTCACCAACGTCGAGGTCACCGCCATCCGTCCGACGGGCATGTAGCTCCCGGGCTCGAAGATCTGCACAGCCAGGTGAGCAGCCAGCCGGCGGAAGAACAGTGCGTTGCCAAGCAGTGCGCTCATGGCGGAAAACATCGTCAACCAAACGAGCAGCGGACCAAGGGACATGGCGAAGCTCAACAGACCCTCCGTCAGGCTCTGCCACATGCCGAGCCAGCTCTCGGTCAGCATGCGCGACTGGATCAACCAGATGAGCGTCGCTGTGAGGGCCGTCCGTAGTGTCCATCGCAGCGATCGATACTCCACCGCCCGGGCAAGCTGCGGTCGCATCGGGTCGGCAACGAAGGGACGCAAGGCCTCGAGGGCGTCTACGGTCCGTGCGCTGATGTAATGAAACACGGGCACCATGTAGGCGACCGAGCAAACGAAGAAAATCGCGACGGGCCAGGCGTCGTAGTAGCCCCGTTCAGGCACCTCCTGCAACCACAGCTTGATCCCAACGCCGTAAATCAGCGTGCCAACAAAAAGAATCAGCGCCGCGCTTACCCAGCGACCCCGGCGCATGGCGGGCACCAGTGCGAGCAGCCAGATCCGCCGGGTCCGTTCGTCGCTCATCCGCTTACCGCTCGTGCGCCGCTGCGGCGAAGCTCAGGGGCTCCCGCCGGTCGAAATCCGCGGAGGTGATCGGGCGCCCGCCGATCGTAGTCGTGTCCCAGTCCTGGACAATTTTCCATTGGCCGTCGCGGCGCTTGAGGACAATGTGAAACTGACCATAGGTCGTCAGTTCGGCACCGTTCACTGCTGTAATTCGAACGCGGTAGAAGCCGACCTCGTAGGACGTCGTTGCATCTGTCCGGCGGCTGTCGATCCAGAAATCCAATGCCACACGCTCGCCCCGCGCTCGACTGGCGGCGAATCGCTCGAGATTTCGTCCCATGAAGGCGCCCTGGGTATCGAGGCCTTCTGGCGTCGCTCGCAGCGCATCGTCTGCGTAAAGGTCATTCAGACGCTCGGCATCAAGCGTTTCGAAGGCGTGGTGAAAGACCGCCCAGACCTCGCGATCAATGACAGCGTGAGCCGTATCAGAGGCCGTGTCCGCGCGCAGCTCGATGGGAAGCGCTGCCACTACGCACGCCACTACGCACACGGCCAGCAAACGCTGAACAAGGCGTTCGTTCCCATTGATCCAACGGCGCGACGACATCACGCGGCTCCCGTTTCCAGTGCCTGGATCATACCGCGATCCGTTCCCGTCAATGGACGCCGGCGCGACACTTGCCGCTAGCGCGGCGCCGCCCGGGTAAGAATCTCAACCTCCGCGTGCAGCGTTCGATGTACCGGGCACCGGTCCGCGATTTCCATGAGTCTTGAGCGCTCGGCAGCGGTAAGGTCGCCTTCGAGATCGATTTCGCGCACGAACTGATCGACCTTGCCCGCCTGCGTCTCGCAGGCCTCGCAATCGGCGGCGTGAATCTTCTGGTGCCGGACGCGCACGGTACTGGCGTCAAGCTTCAAACCCTTGCGCCGGGCGTACATTTCAAGCGTCATGGTTGTGCAGGTCGCCAGCGCCGTCGATAAGTAGTCGTAAGGTGAAGGGCCCGTGTTCGTGCCACCTACCGATGTCGGTTCGTCGGCAACGAGCGCATGCCCAGCCGACACCACGTCGGTGCGAAAGCCGCCGCCCACGGTCCGTGCCACCGTTTCATCCAGCGCCGCGGCTTCCGTCAAAACAGCCGCGGCTTGCGTCAGGGCAGCGGCGGCATGCGTCAGAGCAGCAGCGGGTGTTGAAACAACCTGCGGTGGTAGGTAGCGATCTACCCAGCCCGCGATCACCGTTCCGGCGTAGGTCGAATCGGCTTCCCGGGACAGCAGATGGTCCGCATCATCGAGAGAGACAAAGCTCTTCGGATGTTTCGCCGCAGCAAACAGCGCGCTTGCGTTGTCGATGCCGACGGTCAGGTCGTTCGGTGCGTGCAGGATCAGCAGCGCTTTACGCAGTGCGCCGAGGGTACTGAGCACGTCCGCGGCTTCGAGATCATCGATGAACTGCTTTTTGATGCGGAACCTGCGGCCACCGAGCTCCACGTCTGCCTCACCGTCACGTTCGATGGTATCCCGACCCGCGGCCAGCAGATGGGTTACGTGCGCGGGCTCCGCCGGCGAGCCGATGGTGACAACAGCTCGTACCGCCGCCACCTGGGCAGCGGCCTGGAGCACGGCAGTGCCGCCAAGGGAATGACCGATGAGCAGCTCAGGCGCCTTTCGATTCTTAGAAAGAAAGTCGCAAGCTGCCAGTAAATCACTGACATTGCTCGAGAAATTAGTGTCGGCGAAGTCTCCCTCGCTGCCCCCCAGGCCGGTGAAGTCGAAACGCAGCACGGCAATGCCGGCGCTGCGCAACGGCTCGACAATGTGCCGGACCGCCTGCAGATTTTTGGAACAGGTAAAGCAGTGGGCAAACAGTGCGTAGGCGCGCGGCGGGCCCGCAGGCGGCTCAAGCACGCCGGAAAGTTCCAATCCGTCTGCGTTGGTAAACTTGAGTCGCTCCGTTGCCATCACTCGATCTCCATACAGTTTCGTACCTTTACCTACGGCGTACCTACCGCGCACGTGACCGCCCCCGTGCTCAGCCTGTGAGACCCCACACGATGCCTTTCGATCCCCTGAACTTCAGCCCACCCTTCGGCCAGGCGATCGGACTCGAGTTCATGCAGATTGAGAACGGCGAGTTGACCGTTCGCGCACCCTACGCCGAACACCTCGTCGGCGACCCGGACACCGGCGTCATCCACGGTGGGGTCATTACGGCGATGCTCGACAACGCCTGTGGTCGAGTCGTTCAGCATGCGCGGGAACACGCTGCAGGAACCGCCAGCGGCGCCATCGCCACCCTCGATCTGCGCATCGACTACATGGGACCCGCCGCGCCCGGCAAGGACCTGTACGCGAAAGCACTCTGCTATCGCCTGACACGCAACGTCGCGTTTGTGCGGGCTCGCGCCTACACCGACGATCCCGATGACCCCATCGCGACCTGCGTGGCAACCTTTATGCTCGGGACACCGAGCGAGCGCCCGCCGGAATCGACACCATGAAGATCTTCGAAGAGCTGCGATCCCGCGGCGACGCCACCAACCTGCAGGCCGTCGCCGACGCCATTCCCTACGCCCGCTTCCTTGGCCTGCGTATCGACAGCAAAGGCGATGAGCTGACCACGGTGCTGCCCTTTCGTGACGACCTCATCGGCAACGTCGACTTGCCGGCCATCCACGGGGGCGTGCTCGGTTCCATGCTTGAGCTGACCGCACTCATGCAGCTGTTGCGCGGTTCGGAGTTGAAGCGACTGCCAAAGACCATTGATCTGTCCATCGACTATCTGCGTTCTGGTTTGCCGCAGGATGTCTACGGACGCGCCGACGTCACCCGCCAGGGGCGCCGCGTCGCCAACGTACGGGTCGAGCTCTGGCAGCAGCGACGCGACAAACCCATTGCGGCAGCCCACGGCCACTTCCTGTTGACGCCCGCGTAGCGTCGGCGAGGGTGCTACAGTCAGAGAGTCGGTGCGCGGCCGTAGTGCAACGCGCCCGACATCACTCCGCTTACCCAGCAGTAGGACTTAGCACATGCTGATCAGCAACATTGAAGTCATTCCCGGACGGCGCATCAGCCGTCACCTCGGGCTCGTCCAGGGCAATACGGTGCGGGCCAAGCACGTCGGCAAGGACATCCTTGCCGGATTTAAAAACATCTTCGGCGGGGAGCTCAAGGCCTACACCGACCTGCTCGGCGAAGCGCGGGAAGAGGCCGTTGCCCGGATGATCGAGCACGCCCGCTCCATCGGCGCGAACGCCGTTATCAACGTTCGCTTCAGCACGTCATCTGTGACCGCTGGTGCTGCAGAACTGTTCGCCTACGGTACCGCCGTGGTGTTGGAAGACGAGCTGCCATGATCGAACTCATCGTCTTTGCAACCCTGACCCTGCTTGGCTATGTCTTCGGACGCATCGCCGAACGCAAGCACTTTGCTTCGATTCGCAGCCGGGAATCGACCCTCAAAGACATCCTGATCTTCAACGAGCGCACACTACCGCCCGGAGAATGGCGTCGCACACAGCTGGTCGGCGGCAACGTCGTGATCTCCGTTGACTACTTCAAGCGCCTCGCCGCCGGTTTGCGGGCACTCTTCGGCGGACGCGTGACCGCCTACGAGTCGTTACTGGAACGCGGCCGCCGCGAAGCCCTGCTGCGCATGAAAGAGGAGGCGCAGCGCCTCGGCGCCGCCATGGTCATCAACGTTCGCCTTGAAACCGCCAGCATTTCTAAGGGTGCGGGCGATCAGATCGGCAGCATCGAAGTCTACGCCTACGGCACTGCGCTCGGCCGCTGAGCGGTGCCCCCGTGAGCTACGAAAACCCCGCGCAACGAGAAGACATCAACGTCAGCGCGGAACACCCGCTGAAGGAGTTTGTGTCCCTGTTGCTGGCCCTCGTGCTGATCGCCGTTACTGCGATCACCGTACTGACGCTGTCGGCGCAGTGGCTCGCGCAGTTCGTTCCGTTTTCCATGGAGACCCGGCTTGTCGACACGATCGGATCGCCATTTGAGTACGACGGCGAGTGGTCGGAAGAAGACGAGGCGCGGCAAACCTACCTGCGCGAGCTCGCGGAGCGACTCTCGCCACACCTCGAGTTGCCGGACGACATGGTCTTGACGCTGCACTACGACCCGGGATCAACGGTAAACGCCTACGCGAGCCTCGGCGGTCATCTGGTGCTCTACGGTGGTCTGCTCGACAAGGTCACCAGCGAGAATGCGCTGGCCATGGTCGTCGCCCACGAAATCGCACACATCAAGCTGCGTCACCCGATCGTCGCCAGCAGCCGCGGCCTGACCGTAGCGCTCGCTGTCACCGCGCTGCTCGGCTTCACAGACAACAGCCTCGCCACACAGCTCGTCAATCAGATCAGCCTGGCATCAAGCTTGAGCTACAGCCGCGCTCAGGAACGGGCCGCAGACGACTGGGCAGCGAAAGCGGTACTCGCCGAGTACGGTCATCTGGACGGTGCAGACCAGCTCTTTGAGGCGCTGCGCTCCGACTCAGCCTTCGCCGAGGCACTGAACCAATTTCAGGGCACCCACCCAGCGATCGACGAGCGCATCGAAACCGTCCGCGCTCGAGCACGGTCGCTTGGGGTCCAGGGCACGGTGACCCCGCTGCCTTGGACGCACGCAGCCCCTCCCGACGACTAATCTTGCTTTGGTTCGACGATGGCCTGATGCGTTAGCGTCTTCAGCTCTGATCGGTACGGGTGCGGTGACTGCATCTGCTGAATCATGCCAATGACAATCAGCTCTTCGACGGGGTCAATCCAGAAGATCGTTCCTGCGGCACCGCCCCAGCTGTAATCGCCGAGCGATCCCATGGTGCGGGTACCGCTGACATCCGTCACAACCCCAAAGCCCAAGCCAAAGCCAGCGCCGCGATAAGTCCCATCAAAGCTGGTGCTGGGGTTCTCGCCCTGGCCCGCGGTTTTCGCCGTCGCTGGCAGGTGATCCATGGTCATGAATCGGACCGTCTGCGGACTCAGCAGCCGGACGCCATCGAGTTCACCACCCCGGCGCAGCATCTCGCAGAAGCGAAAGTAATCGAGGGTCGACGAGACCAGGCCACCACCGCCGGAGAACAGCGTCACGTCCTGGTAGCGGGCCAGCACGTCGCGCTCGAAGGGCATCTGCTTGTCTTCCTTCGCGTTCCAGACGTGGTTCGGCAGCAGCCGAGCCTGTTTTTCTTCCGGAACGTCGAAGAAAGTATCGACCATGCCAAGCGGATCGAAGATGCGCGTTTTCAAAAATTCATCAAACCGCACACCGCTGATGCGCTCGACGATCAGCCCGGTCAGATCCACGGCAATGCTGTAGTGCCACTGCGTGCCCGGTTGGAATTTGAGCGGCAGCTGCGCGATTTTCTCAACGAACGCATCGAGGTTATCCGACTGCCAGAGCTCCGCTTCAACGTACTGCTTATCGATCGGGTCGGCCTGCGGAAAGAACCCATAGGAGAACCCGGCCGTATGCGTGAGCAGGTGGCGCATGGTAATGGGCCGATCGAGGTTGACGAGGCCGTCATCGGTTTGCACCTTGAGATCCTTAAGCTCCGGTAGCCACTTGGTGATCGGATCGGAAAGCTGAAAGTAGCCCTCCTCGTAGAGCATCATGGCCGCCACCGCGGTGATTGGCTTGGTCATGGAATAGATTCGGAACAGCGCGTCCGTGGTCATGGGCTGCGGATCTTCCATGCCACGCACGCCGAGCGGCTCGAAGTAGACGATCTGACCGTCCCGCGCCACGAGGTTGATCGCGCCCGAGAACTTACCGGTCTCAAGGTAGGCGCGCTGCATGTGCGCCGTAATGCGCTCGAGCCTACCGGTGTCCATGCCGACGCGCTCTGCGTTGACCGTCGCCGTGCTGACCTTGGACGCCGCGGGCAGCGCCAGGCTCAGCCCAGCAACGAGCGCAACCGTTCCCAACGCACGTAGACCTGTTCGCGTTGTCATCGTCCCGTTCCCCTCGTCATGCTCCCCTTCCCTCGTCATGCTCCTCTCCCCCTCAGCTTGCTGATCGCCTTAGCGGTTTCGGCCTGGAATCATCTCCAGGATCTTGCTCGCCGCCTCGGGAATGTTGCTGCCCGGACCGAAAATCGCATCGACCCCGGCATCGTAGAGAAACTGATAGTCCTGCTGCGGAATAACACCGCCCGCAACGACAACCACGTCGTCGGCTCCACGAGCCTTAAGTTCGTTTACGAGTTCCGGAACCAGCGACTTGTGCCCGCCGGCGAGCGTCGACACGCCCACCACGTGCACGCCACCGCTCGCCGTCGCATCCGCCGCTTCCTGCGGGGTCTGGAACAGCGGTCCGACACTGACGTCGAAACCAAAGTCCGTAAACGCGTTGGCGATCACCTGTGCACCGCGGTCGTGGCCATCCTGGCCCATCTTCACCACCAGGATGCTCGGCGGGCGGCCTTCGAGATCGGTGAATACTTTGATCTCGTCCTGGACCTTGTTGAACGCCGGCGAATCGCCGTACTCGGACTGATACACCCCGGCGGTTCGCTTGGCTACCGCCTGGTGCCGGCCGTAGACGGCTTCGAGGGCATCGGAGATCTCGCCGACGGTCGCGCGCTTCCGCGTCGCCTCGATCGCGAGTTCCAACAGGTTGCCACGGTTCTCCGACGCCGCCGTCGTCAGAGCCTTGAGTGCCGCGCTGCAGGCAGCATCGTCACGGCTGCTGCGTACCGCCTGAAGACGGCGGATCTGTGCCCCGCGGACCTTTTCATTGTCTACCGCGAGTACGTCCACACTGTCGTCCGTTGACTCGTCAACGCGGTATTTGTTAACGCCGACGATCGTGTCTTCGCCCCGCTCGATGCGTGCCTGCCGACGCGCGGCCGCTTCTTCGATGCGCTGTTTCGGCATCCCCGACACGACTGCCTTGGTCATGCCGCCGAGGGCCTCCACTTCATCGATCAGCTTCCGCGCTTCGGTCACGATCGACTGCGTGAGACTCTCAACGTAGTAGCTGCCGCCGAGCGGATCCACCGTGCGCGTGACCTGGCTTTCTTCCGCCAGAATGATCTGCGTGTTGCGGGCTATGCGCGCCGAGAACGGCGTGGGTAGCGCAATCGCTTCGTCCAGGGCGTTGGTGTGCAGTGACTGCGTGCCGCCGAGGACCGCAGCCATCGCCTCAATCGTCGTGCGCACCACATTGTTGTAGGGATCCTGTTCTTGAAGCGAAACCCCCGAGGTCTGGCAATGGGTGCGCAGCATGAGCGACGACGGGTTCTTCGGTGAGAACTGTTGCATGAGGTCATGCCAGAGGATCCGCGCCGCCCGCAGCTTGGCAATTTCCATGAAGAAGTTCATGCCAATGCAGAAAAAGAACGACAGCCGCGGGGCAAACTTGTCGACGTCCTGGCCGGTGGCCAGCGCAGCGCGAACGTATTCAAGCCCATCGGCAATGGTAAAGGCGACTTCCTGCACGGCGTTCGCCCCGGCTTCCTGCATGTGGTAGCCGGAAATCGAGATCGAGTTGAAGCGCGGCATGTGGTCCGCTGTGTAGCTGATGATGTCCGCGACGATGCGCATCGACGGTTGCGGCGGGTAGATATAGGTGTTGCGCACCATGAACTCTTTCAGAATGTCGTTCTGAATCGTTCCCGCGAGTTGATCCTGTGCGACGCCCTGCTCTTCGCCGGCGACGACGTAGCCGGCAAGAATCGGAAGCACGGCGCCGTTCATGGTCATCGATACCGACATCTGGTCCAGGGGAATGCCGTCGAAGAGGATTTTCATATCCTCCACGGAATCAACGGCCACCCCCGCCATACCCACATCGCCGGCTACCCGCGGATGATCAGAATCGAAGCCGCGGTGTGTCGCCAGGTCAAAGGCAACGGACAGGCCTTTCTGACCGGCCGCAAGGTTCTGTCGGTAGAAGGCGTTCGATTCTTCAGCGGTTGAAAACCCCGCGTACTGGCGAATGGTCCAGGGTCGGTTCGCGTACATCGTCGCGCGCGGGCCGCGGGCGTAAGGCCCCATCCCCGGCAGGGTGTGCAGGTGCTCGATTCCTTCGAGGTCTTCAGCCGTGTAGAGCGGCTTGATCGGAATGCCTTCCGGGCTCTGCCAGGTCAGCTCATCAAGCGGCTTACCGCGGAGTTCCTTCGTGGCCAGTTCCGACCAGCGCGCGTCGGCACCGCTGCGATCTTCGGCTTCCGCCATGACTCACTCCCGAACCTGTGAAAAGCGCCGGAGTATAACGGAGCCATCTAGCCGTCGACGTCGTCGTCCAAATCGGTAAGCCGGTCGAGGTTCGGGCTGACCCGCAGCACCGTATCGGCAGAGAGATCCCGGGCTCGGCGCACCGTGCCATCCCCAAAGCGTTCGTCCAGGGCATCGATGATGCGCTCGAGTGCCGCACCCTGACGGGCTCCATGGGGGCCGGATTCCGCCGCCCGCACCGGTTTGGCCGCCCGGCGGCTGCCGTCGGCCTGAGCCTGCCCCGCTGCGTCGTTACTCCCGAACAGATCGAGCTGGGACGCCGACGTTTCCGGCTGAAGATCGTACGCACCAAGACCAATCAACCGAAACGGCCCCGGGTGCATCACCTGTTTCAGCAGCTCTCGTGCAACGTGGGCGAGCTCCGCGGCCGTGTTCGTGGGCGCAACGGCTGTCTGCCGGCTGAGCAGCTTGAAGTCCGTGTCTTTCAGCTTCAGGCGCACGCCGCCGGCAAGCCAGCCCTTGTTCCGCAAACGCCGAGCCAGCCGTTCCGCACTTTGCGTCAGGTGCGCGCCGATGTCTCGATGGTCGACCAGGTCTTCTGACAGCGTGCGCTCGGACGACAGGCTGCGGGCTCGGCGACTGCGCTCAACTTCCCGCGGATCGATCCCCTGCGCCAGGGATTTGAAACGCAGGCCTTGGGAACCAAACGCTGCAACGAGCGCCGATTCGCTGGCCGCTGCGACGTCACCGACGGTGTGCCAACCGGCCGCCTGCATACGTGCCTGGGTTTTCGGCCCGGCGCCCCAGAGCCGACTGACGGGCTGCGGCGCGAGCCAGTCGATCGCGTGATCCGGCGGCACGATCGTCACACCGTTGGGTTTGCGATAGCCGCTGGCAACCTTAGCCACGTACTTGGTGCTGGAGACCCCAACGGAAATCGTCAGCCCGCCGGTTGCCTCGCGCACGGCCGCGCGAAGCTGCTCGGCCATCTCTCCCGGAGTTCCGAACAGGTGTTCCGTACCGCTCATGTCAAGAAACGCTTCATCGAGGCTGATGGGCTCGACCGACGGCGAAAAATCCCGGAACACGCCCATAACGGCAGCCGACAGTTCTGTGTAGCGCTCGAACCGTGGTGTACAGACGACCGCAGCTGGACAGCGACGCAGCGCTTCCATCATGGGCATGGCACTGCCGACGCCAAAGGGCCGCGCTTCGTAACTCGCGGTGAGCACCACCCCGCGCCGGTTCTCGGCACCCACGAGCACCGGCTTACCTACAAGATCCGGGTTATCCAATTGCTCAGCGGACGCGTAAAACGCATCAAGATCCGCATGCGCAATCACCGCGGGCCACGACGAGCGGGACTTGGGGTCCATCACCCTAGTCCAGGAGCGGTCGACGATGATCGCGAAGTTGCTTGCATGTCATTGAACTGTCACCGGAAATTTGCACGAAGAGGACGCGCGGGCTCGATACTACGCACCGGAATGTTGCGTCGCAGCACGGCACCGAACGGCACGAAGGGGCGGCCCTCGCCGTTGGTTTTCATAAATTCCTGAAATTTCAGGAATTGCAGATGAACCTAAACGTTGGCCTGCCGATTGCACCATTCTGAACACCAACCGTAGACCGGTTGGCTCGCGGCGCACCGGCTCCCCATCGCGCCGCTAAGGGTATCGACAACCGAACTTACACTCTTGGAGGCTTCCATGATCCCCAACCTGGCTTACGTCATCGACGAGGACGTCCTGGTTGACAACGCGCTGACAAACGACACCGCTGAGCGGCTGCTCACGCTGGTGAATTCGGCTCCCGCCCGCAGTGCCAACGGCGACGAAAGCGTCGGCGACGAAAGCGTCGACGACGACTGCTGCAATCTTTACATGATTCCCGCCTGACAAAGCCTTGAACGCGGGTGCGGGCTGTTAACGCAGCGCGACGCGTGCGTTCCGGAACAGGCGCAGCCAGGGCCCGTCCTCGCCCCAGGACGGGTCCTTCCAACTGTTGCTGGCCGACCGAATCACCCGCTCGGGGTGCGGCATCATGGCAACGACTCGACCACCGGCGGCACTGAAGCCGGCTACGCCAGCGACTGACCCGTTGGGATTGAAGGGATAGCGTTCCGTTGCCTGGTGGTCATGATCAACGTAACGCAGGCACACGCCGCCCGTGTCGGAGTCCATGGGTTCCGCATCCACCCGGCCCTCCCCGTGCGCCACCGGTACCGGTAGCACACTGCCTACCATGCCGCTGAACCACGGCGACTGCGCCGCAGCATCGCTCACCTGCACGAGCAGGCTCCGGGCTTCAAAGCGTTCCGACGCGTTAGGCTTAAGGGCCGGCCACCGCGCGGCACCGGGAATCAGGTCTCTCAGGTTAGCCAGCATCTGACACCCGTTGCACACCCCAAGCGCCAAGCGATCCGACTCAAAGAACCGTTGGAACCGATCGCGCAACGCATCATCGAAGCGGATACTCGCCGCCCACCCACCGCCGGCGCCGAGCGTGTCGCCGTAGCTGAACCCGCCGCAGGCGGCAAACAGTGCAAAGTCATCGAGTTTTACGCGCCCGGTCTGTAGATCCGTCATGTGTACATCGATCGACAGGAATCCCGAGCGTTCAAAGGCGACGGCCATCTCGCGGTGACCGTTAACACCCTGCTCTCGCAGTATGGCTACCGGTTCCCGATCGCGTCCGATGTAAAAGGGTCGAGCGACGTCGTCGGTGGGGTCAAAGGTCAGTGTGGCCGACAGCCCCGGATCCTCGGCCGCGATGCGTTCGAACTCCGCCACGGCAGCCGCTGGATGGTCGCGCAACTGACGAACGCCATGGCTTACCGCGCTCCAGCGCTGCTCAAGCTCAACCCGGGAGGCTTCGAACAGCACACGCTGCTGGGCAACGATCGTCAGCGTTTCTTCCGTGGCGGGCGTTCCAACGGGAATGAGCGCCAAACCCACCTCGCCGGCGGCCTCCCTGAGGGCTTCGAAGTCAGCGTCCTTAAGTTGAACCACGGCCCCAAGCTCTTCGTTAAACAGAGCTCCGAAAAGAGCACCGACAACATCTGAGGCATCTGTCTGCAGTGCCAGCAGCGCATCGAGCTCGAGCCGCACGCCGGTGCGGCTTGCGAACTGCATCTCCGCCACGGCAGCGAGCAATCCACCATCGGATCGATCGTGGTACGCCAGCAGCTGACCCTCAGCGTGCAGGCGTTGAATGAAATCAAACAGCGCCGCCAGCGCCGCGGGGGCATCGACGTCCGCAACCGCCGTGGGCAGCAGATCGAACACCTGCGCCAGCACACTGCCGCCAAGGCGAGACCGGACGGGCTCGGGCGTAAGCAACGCAAGCTGCGTCGCCGGCTCGCGCACGAGCTCCGGCGTCGCGACGCAGCGACCATCCGCCGATGGCGCAAAGGCACTGGCGACCAGAGTCAGCGGACTCGTCACCCGTTGCTCGTCGGCGGCGTCATCGCCCGTTCGCCAGCGCGTCGACATGGACAGACTGTCTTTACCGACCGGTATGGCGAGTTCGAGCGCTGGACAGAACTCAAGCCCGACGCTCGTCACCGCATCAAACAACGCCTGGGCCTGGCGCGGACGATCGACCGCGGCCATCCAGTTAGCCGAAAGCACAATACGCCGGCGATCGATACCACCGCAGGCCGCTAGGTTCGTCAGCGCTTCACCGATCGCCATGCGCGCTGAGGCCGCCGGTTCCCACACGGCACCGGCCGGGCGTTCGCCAACGGCAAAGGCCTCGGCGGCGTAACCCACGTACCCGGCCGCCGTGACGGCAACATCCGCCACCGGCACTTGCCAGGGTCCGACCATCTGATCCCGCAGCACCAGTCCGGTTATGGATCGGTCGCCGATGGTGACGAGAAACTGCTTACTCGCCACCGCCGGAAACCCGAGCACACGATGCACAACCTCGCCGAGATCCAGCGCCGCCAGAGCCGCAGGGTCTAACGGGTCTGACGAGCCGCTACCCGGCGCTGCCCGCTCAAAGGCGCGCGGCAACAGCGGCGGTTTACC
Source organism: Pseudomonadota bacterium (assembly GCA_039198065.1). GTDB lineage: Bacteria > Pseudomonadota > Gammaproteobacteria > Pseudomonadales > Azotimanducaceae > CALHVX01. The sequence goes on along the minus strand of JBCCTU010000004.1, from coordinate 315,638 downwards.
GAGCAGGACATCCAGCGGCAGGTCAACGGGCATCTGCGGCTGCGCCGGTTCAACCACGGTCAACGCAGCAGCGGCGGTGGCCTCGCCTACGACGGCGTAGGGGCATCGCTCTCGGGCGCAAATCCGCGCGAACACATCGAGACCGTCACCCACGAGCGCCAACACGTACCGCTCCTGCGCCTCGTTACACCACAGCTCGAGCGGCGACAGGCTGGGGTCCGCCGAAGGCACGCGGGTCAGATCAATGGCCGCACCCCGCTCGAGGTCCGCCACGAGTTCTGGCAGCGCGTTCGATAAGCCGCCGGCGCCGACGTCATGAATCAGTACGATCGGGTTGGCATCGCCAAGCGCACAGCAGGCGTCGATGACCTCCTGACAGCGTCGCTCGAGTTCGGCGTTATCCCGCTGCACCGACGCAAAGTCGAGCTCCGCCGTGGCCGCGTCCGAGGCCTGGCTTGACGCCGCGCCGCCCCCGAGACCAATGAGCATGGCGGGGCCACCCAGAACGACGAGGGGATGAGACGCCCCCGCGGGCAGCGGTTGAACGTGCGCTTCGGCGACGTTGCCAACGCCCCCAGCAAGCATCAGCGGTTTGGTGTAGCCCCAGCGCTCCCCGTCGGTGGGCGTTCCGCGGTCCGATTCGAAGGTTCGAAAGAAACCGGTCAAGGCCGGGCGGCCGTATTCGTTGTTGTAGTTTGCCCCGCCGAGCGGCCCGTCCGTCATGATCTCAAGGGCCGTTGCCATGTGCTCGGGAGTCGGCGAATCCAGGTCCCGTTCCCAGGCTTCGCTGTGGCCGGGCAGCCGCAGGTGATTGGTTACGTAGCCCACCAGGCCGGCCTTGGGTTTTGAACCACGACCGACCGCCCCTTCGTCACGGATCTCCCCACCGGAGCCCGTTGCCGCTCCCGGGTAAGGCGCAATGCCGGTAGGGTGATTATGGGTTTCCACCTTCATCAACAGATGCACCGGCGCCGTAACAAACCGGTAGACGTGCGTCTGAGGATCGATCATCAGCTGCGGCAGCGTTGGCCCCTCAACCACAGCGGCGTTATCCGCGTAGGCGCTCAACACGCCGTAGCCGTTGGTCGAACGAAAGGTGTGGCGAATGCGGTCGAACAGCGACAGGGTCTCGTCCACACCATCAACGCGCCACTGGGTGTTGAACACCTTATGGCGGCAGTGTTCTGAGTTTGCTTGAGCAAACATCATCAACTCGACGTCCGTCGGGTTGCGGCCTAAGTGTCGATACGCGGTATCGAGGTAGTCGAGTTCCAGTGCGTTTAAGGCCAAACCGTAGCGCTCGTTCGCCGCCTCGAGCGCGGCCCGCCCCACCTCGAGCAGTGGCACCAACGCCAGCGGATCCGCGGCCCGAGGCAGGAACTGCGTCTCGAGCGCTGCCGCATCGATCAGCGCTTCGGTCATGCGGTCAACAACGCCGGTCGCCAGCTGTTGCCACTGAGTGTGGGAGAGCGGCCGCGCCGCCTCGGCGGAAGACCAGCCAACCAGACGTTCCACCCGCGTGACCTTAGCAAGGCCAAGGTTCCGAAGAATATCGCCCGTTTTCGACGACCAGCTGGAGATTGTTCCGCGCCGGGGGGCAACGTACCGCTCCTGCTCCCGCTGCTGCTGCGGTACCGCGGAAGATGCCTGCAGTACCGACTGCAACCTGGCGTGCTCAGGCTCGCTCAGCGCATCCGACAGACTCACCAGGTAGCGAGTCTGTGCACTGAGTTCCGGCCAACGGCCAGCCTCCGGCAGGGCGCGGGTTAGAGCGGAAAGTCGGTGGGCGGGCCAGGCGTCGGGCCCGGCAAGAAGGAGCAGCTCGCGTGGACTCATCCCGCCAGGGTCGGTGTCCTGCGGCGGGCGGCGAAAAAGTTCTGCATCAGCCGTTGGGCTTCATCGCTGAGGACGCCGCCCGATACTTCGATCTGATGGTTGAAACAGGGTTGCTCGAGAAGGCTCATCGCGCTTACGACCGCTCCGGACTTCGGCTCCGGTGCGCCATACACCAGTCGACCAATTCGGGCGTGCACCATAGCACCAACGCACATCGCGCAGGGCTCGATCGTAACGTACAGCGTCGTGTCGAGCAGGCGGTAATTGCTGATCGCCCGCGCGCCTTCCCTTAGAACCTGGATTTCGGCGTGAGCCGTCGGATCAAGCCGGCTGATCGGACCGTTATGCGCAATGGCGAGGCACTCGTCGCCCCGCACGAGCACAGCGCCGACCGGTACTTCGCCGTACCGAGCCGCGACGCTCGCCTGTTCAAGCGCCAGACGCATCCAGTGCTCGTCATCAGCGGTTCGCAAAATGGCAGGATCGGTCGCCATGATCGGATTCGATGCACGCCTCCGGTTGCGCGACGTTCAAGTCGCGGACGGGAGTTTAAACCGGTCACGCGGTAAGGCGTACCGTTTTTGATCCGAATACCGCGCCGTTGCTTGCAGAAAACCGCGGCTACCCATACCCTGTATGGGTATATGAGAACCACCCTAAACCCAACCAGCCCCGGCAACGGCGCCGCCAGCGCCCACAAAGACGACCGCGCGCCGATCGAGCAACGACCGCGGACCGCCCATCTCGTTCGCATGGCCACCGCAGAACACCTCTGCCCGGCTGGGCTGCGAGCGCGGGCGCTGCTGAAGGCCCGCGGCTTCGAGGTCGACGATGACGAGCTTCGCAGCCGGAGCGAGGTGGATGCGTTTAAGGCGCGGTTTGGCGTCGCAACAACACCCCAGATCTTCATCGAAGGTCAACGCATCGGCGGTCTGGCGGATCTCGAAAACCATTTGGGCGCCGCCGCGAAGGTTGGTGAGCTGAGCTACCGGCCGGTGCTGGTGCTGTTTGCCCTGGCGGTCGCCTTGAGCCTCGGCCTGCAGTGGCGCCAGGCCTTGCCGCTGTGGAGCGCGGACACCCTGCTCGACTTTGTCGCCTTCAGCATGTGTCTGCTCGGTGTGCAGAAGCTGCGCGATCTGCGTGGCTTCGTCAGCCAGTTTCTGACCTACGACCTTGTGGCCCGACGATCGCTGCGCTACGCCGTCGCGTACCCGTTTCTTGAAACCGGAGTCGGGCTGCTGATGCTGCTGCGCATCGCCCCTGCCGTCACCGGCGCCGTGGCGCTGGTGCTGGGTACGATCGGCACCTTGTCGGTTGTGCAGGCCGTGTACGTCGAGAAGCGCGCGCTTCGCTGTGCCTGCGTGGGGGGTAATTCAAATGTACCGCTTGGCCCCGTGTCGCTCGCGGAAAACCTGATCATGACGGCAACGGCGCTGTGGATGCTGCTCGGAAGCGCCACCGCCGTGAGCAGTCTGAGTTGACGAGTACCCGGCAATGATGAGTCCCGTTGCAAAAGAAGGATCAAAGAAACGCCTCGCACGGATCGAAGGACAGGTGCGCGGTGTCGCGAAAATGATCGAGGACGACCGCTACTGCATCGACGTCGTGCGGCAGATCCACGCCATCAAGGCAGCACTTGGCAGCCTGGAGAAAGTCGTGCTCGATGAGCATCTGCTCACCTGCGTCGAACACGCCCTCGGTGGCGACGATGTCGATGCCCGGCGAGAAAAAGTCGAGGAACTGGTGGCGGTCCTCGGCGGACGTAAACGCTGAGCATCGACCGGCGCAGGGTGCGACAGCTTGTTCTGATCCTGCTGTTACCCTCGTTCGTGAGCTGCTCACGGCACGCAACCGACTCACCGGCAAGCTGCGCGCCTCTACCGGGTAGTCTCAACGCCTTCGTCTCTGTTCCCGCAGGGACGTTTTCCGGCGCAACCGGCGCCTTCGAGCGCGGCGCGCGAACCGGTAACCCGAGCGAGAACCAGGGCCAGAGCATTGCCGCCTTCGAACTGCTCGCGCACGAAGTCACCAACGCCCAGTTCGCCGCCTTCGTCGCCGCGACGGGCTACCTTACCGATGCCGAACAGCTCGAAGCCGACGGCATGACACCGCGGGGTTCGGCGGTCTTCAAACATCCCGAAGGCAGTGCAAGCCCACAGCCCTGGACGCTCGATCGCAGCGCCAGCTGGCGGCAGCCCGAGGGTGCAGGATCCACGATCGCCGGCCGCGAAGATCATCCGGTGGTGCACGTGTCGTTGCGCGACGCGCAGGCCTACGCGCGCTGGGCTGGTGCCCGGCTCCCGACCGACCTGGAATGGGAATACGCGGCCCGCCGCGGTTTACCCGATGAGCTGCGCGCGACCTCCGGTGCCTACGCCGATGACGGTCGTCCGCGCGCCAACACCTGGCAGGGCCTGTTTCCCCTGTCGAACACCGCTGAGGATGGCTTCTACGCCACTGCCCCCGTCGGTTGTTTTGGTCCGGACCGCATCGGCGCCGTTGATCTCATCGGCAACGTCTGGGAGTGGACCGACTCGGCGGTAAACGCGTCGCAGAACCAGATCAAAGGCGGCTCCTTTCTTTGCGCCGCAAACTACTGCGCGCGCTACCGCCCCGACAGCGCGCAAAGCCAGGACCGCGACTTTTCTACCAACCACATTGGCTTTCGCGTGGTGCGATCAGGCTAGCTTTCGGGCTTACGAAAGATCAGCACGTGCTGTTGCGGCAGGTAGTCCTCAGTGCGCTCCCATTCGAGACCCAGGGCCGCCATCTCCCGGCGCGCCTGGCGTTCGGTCATCTTGTGCAGTGGCTTAATCGGCACGCGCGGGTCCTCCGCACGGTATTCAATGAGCACCAACCGACCGCCGGGCCGCAGCGCAGCCATGAGCCCCTGGCCCATTTCCTTCGGATGGGAAAACTCGTGATAGGCATCGACGATGAAGGCGAGATCGATCGATGCCGGCTCAAGCTGCGGCGAGGTTTCGGTGCCAAGCACGGTCACGACGTTGTCAACGCCGCGCGCGGCCTTCCGCTGTTGCACAATCGAGAGCATTTCCGGCTGGATGTCGACGGCGTAGACCTGACCCTCGGGCACCCGCGCGGCTACGGGAAAGGTGAAGTAGCCAGTTCCGGCACCGATGTCTGCGACCACCGAATCCGGTTGCAACGGCAACCGTTCGATAAGCAGATCCGTCCGCTCCTGTTGCGCGCGACCGCGGCGTTCCAACCAGCCGGCGCCGAGGTGCCCCATAACCTGGGAAATTTCCCGCCCCAGGTACACTTTGCCAATCCCGTCGCGGCTCGGCCGGCGGCTTTCGTAGCGGGGTTCGTTGCTGGTTTCTAGCGCGCGCTTTGGGGCTTGCGCATCGTCCTGCACCGTTGACGGTGGCGACTGGGCGCCACAGCCGAGGAGCGCAAGCCCCAGGGCGGTGACTCCAAACCACGCGCGCCATCGAATTTCCAGGATTCCGAAAACAGTCATGATTCGAACCATGCAACAACACCCGGAGTACTCTGTCGCCGCTATCGTTAGCAGCCCCTCGTCAATGCACCGTAGCCAGGCCCTCTCCAGGCCCGTGCCGTGAGCCGGCGTTGGTCCGTCGAACTCGAGCGCTGGCCCTATCAGCGCCCGTTCATCATTGCCCGCGGGACGTTCACCCACGCGCTTAACCTGGTCGTCACCTTGCAGGAGGGGCCCTGGATCGGCCGCGGCGAATGCGAGGCACACGAGTACGATCAGGATCGCGCCAACGGGCTCCGGGATCGAGCGCGGGCGTTTCTCGAAGCACACGCCCCTGCGCTGGATCGCGACCGCCTAGCCACCCTGCTCGAGGCCGGCCCCCTGCGCAACGCCATCGACTGCGCGCTCTGGGATCTCGAAGCGAAGCGAAGCCAGGTGTCGGTAGCCGCCCGGCTCGGTCCCTTGCACCTGACGCGCTTACCGATCACAGGCACGGTGTCCCTGGACGAACCAGCGGTAATGGCAGCCCAAGCCCAGTCGCTCGTCGCGAGCGCAAGCGTTTTAAAGCTGAAGCTCGGCACCACGGCAACGCAGGACCGCGACCGGCTCGCTGCGGTTCGTACGGCTTGCCCGGACCATGAACTGATCGTCGATGCGAACGGTGGCTGGACCGCCGACGACTTCGCTCGCATGGTGCCGGCCCTCGCCGACAGCCGGGTGCGGCTCATCGAGCAACCGCTGGCGCCGGGGCGGGACACGAACCTGCTCGATGTCGCCAGTCCGATCCCCCTCTGCGCCGACGAAGGCCTCACCGACCGGCACTCGCTGGCGGTGCTACCGCCCGGTTACTCGGTGATCAACATCAAGCTCGACAAGTGCGGTGGGCTCACGGAAGCGCTCGCTCTCACTGAAGACGCCAAAGCACGTGGCATCGACTACATGGTCGGCAGCAACGGCGGAACGTCGCTCGCCGCAGCACCCGCGTTCTGGCTCGGAGCCGAGGCTCGGGTCGTCGACATCGACTCACCGACCATGCTGGCGTCCGATCGCCCGGCTGCGATGCGGTTCAGCGACGGCTGGGTGTTCGCGCCGACCACCGAACTCTGGGGTTGAGACGCAGACCGCTTCACGATGCAAGTTATATCTTCCCCGCCACGCACACCCGTTGGAGACCTTAATGCGAGCAACACGACTGGGCTTGAGCGACAACACCCGCAAGACCTCGGTAGAAACGCTTCAGGCGCTCCTGGTCGACACCATCGACCTACGCCTGGCGGTTAAGCAGGCGCACTGGACCGTGCGCGGGCCACGCTTTCAACAGTTGCATGAACTGTTCGATACCTTCGTCGCCCCGCTGGATGCCGAGGTCGACAGCATGGCGGAACGCATCGCGACCCTCGGAGCGCTGCCGGACGGTCGGGCTCAGGGCGTTTCCGCGAGCAGCCGGTTGGACGCCTATCCGGAAGACGCGGGCGACGGCAACGCCCATCTGACGGCGCTTGCTGATCGCTTTGCGGCCCTCGGCAACAGCGTGCGGTCGGGCATCGACGTCGCCAATGATGCCGGCGACGCCGATACCGCGGACCTGCTAACCGGTACCTCGCGCTTTCTGGATCAAACGCTTTGGTTTTTGGAAGCACACCTCGCCGAAGACGCCGGGAGCTGAGTCGCGACGCGCGTTACTCCCACTCGATCGTTGCCGGTGGCTTGGACGAGAAGTCGTACACCACCCGCGACACGGCACTGATCTCGTTAACGATCCGGTTGCTGACCGTCTCAATCAATTCGTACGGTAGGCGCGCGGCCCGCGCCGTCATGAAATCCGTGGTCTCGACGGCCCGCAACGCAATCACGTGCGCATAACGGCGCGCGTCACCGACCACACCGACGGATTTGACCGGCAGGTAAACGGCAAACGCCTGGCTGACGCGCTCGTACCAACCGGTCCGCCGCAGCTCCTCGAGGAAGATCGCATCGGCTTCGCGAAGAACATCCGCGTAGTCGGCCTGCACGGACCCAAGGATTCGCACGCCGAGGCCAGGGCCCGGGAACGGGTGCCGGTCAATGAGCGCATCCCGGAGCCCCAGGTGCCGACCGATGGCCCGCACTTCGTCTTTGAACAATTCCCGCAAGGGTTCCAGCAGCTTCAGCTGCATCCGCTCCGGCAACCCCCCCACATTGTGGTGGCTTTTGATGACGTGCGCCTTGCCGTATTTGCTCGCCGCAGACTCAATGACGTCCGGGTAGATCGTTCCCTGCGCCAGCCACTGCACGCCGTCGATGCGCATCGCTTCGCGATCGAAGACGTCGATAAACGTGTTGCCGATGATCTTGCGTTTGGCTTCCGGGTCTTCCACCCCGGCGAGCGCGGTTAGGAATTCCTCCCGCGCGTCGACGACGATCAGGTTGAGCTTCAGCGCGTTGTCTGGGCCGAAAGCCGCTTCAACCTCTGCACGCTCGTTCTTGCGCAGCAGTCCGTTATCGACAAAAACGCAGTAGAGCTGCTCACCAATGGCGCGCGACAGCAGAGCCGCGACCACGCTCGAATCCACTCCGCCGGATAACCCCAGCACAACACGATCCGCTCTGACCATGTCCCGCGCCGTGGTAATGGCATCGTCGACGATGTTGGCCGGGGTCCACAGTCCCTTGCCGCCACAGATGTCTCGAACGAATCGTCGCAGCAGCGCTTCCCCCTGCGCCGTGTGTGTGACCTCCGGATGGAACTGCACTGCGAAAAACCGTCGCGTCGCATCTTCCATCATCGCAATCGGTGCCGACGGGCTGCTGCCGGTGATCGTAAAGCCGGTCGGTACGTCGACCACCTTGTCACCGTGGCTCATCCACACTTCGGTCGTGCCGTCGGCCTCCGCCAGACCTGCGAGCAAGGCCGACTCGTCGTTCACGGCGACGATCGCATGCCCAAACTCCTGCTGCTGCGACGACTCGACGGCGCCACCGAGCTGCGCGGCCATGGTCTGCATGCCGTAGCAAATCCCGAGTACCGGCACACCGAGGCGAAACACACACTCCGGAGCCCGCGGTGTCAGACCGCCGGTGACCGTTTCCGGACCACCGGACAAAACAACGCCGATCGGTGCAAATGCCTCGATCGTTGCATCGTCGATGTCAAAGGGCAGGATCTCGCAGTACACACCCTGCTCGCGTACCCGGCGGGCAATGAGCTGCGTGTACTGCGCACCAAAATCCAGGATCAGGAGTTTGTCGTCGTGCGCCGGGTCTGCGGCGGCGGTTGAGTCGTTCACGGCCGTCAGGAAACCGGGTAGTTCGGAGCTTCTTTGGTAATGGAGACGTCATGGACATGACTCTCAATCATGCTCGCCGAGGACACCCGCACGAACTGCGGTTCCGTGCGCATGCGGGTGATCGTATCGCAGCCTGTGTAGCCCATGGAGGCCCGTACCCCGCCCATGAGCTGGTGCACGATCGGGTGCACGGGCCCGCGGTACGGCACACGCCCCTCAATGCCTTCCGGCACCAGCTTGCGCTGATCCGCCGTGTCGTCCTGAAAGTAGCGGTCCGCCGAGCCCTGCGCCGATCCCATAGCGCCGAGGGAGCCCATACCGCGATAGGACTTATAGGTCCGGCCCTGATACAGCTCCACTTCGCCGGGCGCCTCTTCCGTACCGGCGAGCAACGAGCCCACCATGACTACGCTGGCGCCGGCGGCAATCGCTTTGGCGATGTCGCCCGAGTAGCGGATGCCACCATCGGCAATGATCGGAATGCCCGCCGGTACGGCAGCTTTAGACGCTTCGCCAATCGCCGTGATCTGCGGAACCCCGATGCCTGTGACAATGCGCGTCGTGCAGATCGAGCCTGGGCCGATGCCGACCTTAACGGCATCGACACCGGCGTCGATCAGCGCCTGCGTACCCGCCTGGGTCGCGACGTTACCACCGACGATCGCAAGCTGCGGGTAGGTTTGCTTGAGATACGACACGGTGTCGAGCACGCGCTGCGAATGGCCGTGGGCCGTGTCGACGACAAGCAGGTCGACGCCGGCCGATACCAGCGTCGCCGCCCGCTCCTGAGTATCGGGACCGGTGCCCACGCTGGCACCGACGCGCAGCTGGCCCTGATGGTCCTTGCTCGCGTTCGGATAGGCTTCGGCTTTGTAGATGTCTTTAACCGTGACCATGCCACGAAGCTGAAAGGCATCGTTGACAAGCAGCAGCTTCTCGATCCGGTGCTGTTGCAGCAGTCCGGTAATGGTTTCAAAGCTGGTGTTTTCCGGCGCCGTGACCAGCTTGTCCTTCGGCGTCATGACTTCGCGAATGCGGGCGTCGAGGCGCTGCTCGAAACGCACATCGCGGCTGGTCACGATGCCGATGAGGTCATCGCCTTCGACCACGGGCAAACCGGAAATCTTATGTTCCAGGGTAATGTCGAGGAGGTCCGCGACGGTGCGATCGGGATGGATCGTAATCGGATCGCGGATGATGCCGGTTTCGTACTTCTTTACCGCTCGCACTTCCCGCGCCTGCTCATCGGGCTCCATATTTTTGTGCACGATGCCGATGCCGCCTTCCTGGGCAATCGCGATCGCCAGTCGAGCTTCCGTAACCGTGTCCATCGCCGCGGACATGAGCGGGATGTTCAGTTCGATGTCGCGCGCCAGGCGCGTAGCGAGCGAGACTTCGGAAGGGAGTACTTGAGAGTACGCGGGGAGCAGCAGAACGTCGTCGAAGGTGAGCGCGTCGTCAGCGATACGCAGCATTGATGGCTCCGCAAAACGCGAAGTCTAGCGATGCCGCTGGCGCCTGTAAATCGCGCCATCGGCTGCAGCAACGAATCGGCTACACTCTCGACCTGATTCCGTCGAGCCAGGCTCACCGCCATCGCCGAGCGCACGTCCAGCACAGTTCCAGGCCAGCCACGGCATGGACCCGAGCACCACAATGAATCGCGGCAGATCTTAACCGTCTCGTCGCTTGCGCGGGGCGCGCGCGCCCTGTTAGAGGACGCCTACGGGTCGGTGTGGATCGAGGGCGAGCTCTCGAATCTGCACAAACACCGCAGCGGACACTGGTACTTCAGCCTCAAGGACAGCGGCGCCCAAGTCAGCTGCGCCATGTTTGCCTCGAGCAACCGCCGCGTGCGCATACCGATCAAAGACGGCGACGCCGTACTCGTGCGCGGGCGGGTCAGCCTCTACGAAGCCCGCGGCACCTTCCAGGTCATCGTCGACCATCTGGAACCTGCCGGTGAAGGCGCGTTGCGAGCCGCCTTCGAGCAACTGAAACAGTCGCTGGCTCGCGAGGGGTTGTTTGAGGAGTCGCGCAAGCAACCCATACCCCAACGCCCCAGCCGCATCGCGGTGATCTCGTCTGCTACCGGGGCCGCCCTGCGGGACTTCCTGCACACCGTCGAGCGCCGCTACCGGGCAGTCGACGTGATTTTGTTGCCGGTACGCGTGCAAGGTGACCAAGCCGGACCTGAAATCGTGGCTGCCCTCGAACAGCTAGCCGCCATCGATGTCGACGTGGCTGTACTGACCCGCGGCGGTGGATCGATCGAGGATCTCTGGGCCTTCAACCTCGAGCCGGTGGCCCGGGCCATTGCCGCCTGCCCCGTGCCGCTGGTCTCTGCTATCGGCCATCAGGTCGACTTCACCATCGCCGACTTCGCCGCTGATTTACGAGCCGCCACACCCACCGCGGCGGCAGAGTTAATCACGCCCGATGGCGCTGCACTGATCGACGGGTTGCGGAGCATCGACGGTGCGCTGACCCAGCTGATTCGCACGACGCTGAGCGAACACCGCGCCGCGGTTCGCGAACGCAGCCTTCGTCTGACCGATCCGCGCCGGGAACTGGCGCAACAGATGCGCAGCACCGACGAGCGGGAAACACGCTTGCATCGTGCCGCTGCGCGATTGCTCGAGGGACACCGGGAAACGCTTGCCAATCTAACCAGACGCCTGCAGCGGCAGAGCCTGGATCGCCGCCTCGCAGCGGCACAGGACACCCTCGCCGATCGCAACATCCGGCTCCGGCAGCAGATCCAAGCCCAGGTTAACCGTTCCAGGGACGCCGCTCGGGCACGGCTGCGCACCCTGGACGCGGTGAGCCCCGCCCAGACCCTGGAGCGCGGCTACGCGGCGGTACTCAGCGACACGGGTTCGGTAGTCGACAGCGCCGACCAGCTACAACCCGGTGATCGGGTCGAGGCCTATCTACGCCGTGGCAAGCTGACGCTCGAGGTGCAGGACGTTGATCTCGCGGCGTCGCTCACGCGCCCACCGCCGCCATCCGACGGAGGTTCAGAGCATGCCTGACCGTGCAGCACGGCGATCGTTGCTGTTTCCCTTACTTCTGTGGACGGTCGCCCTGGGGTGCCCCAGTGTTATCCCGGCTTATGCAGCGGAAGCAACGGAGCCCGCTCCCCTAGCGCTGCCTGAGCTCCCCGCCGAAGGCAGTCCCGTACCCGGCGGCATCTACCAATACCTCGCCCCGCCGGCAGCGACCCGAGTGGAGTTCAGCGGGAAGCGCGTGTTCAACATCGGCAGCCGCTACCTGGTGGGTATCCCCATGGGGCAACAGGCGGGAGAAGCGGAGCTGGCCGTGTACTTCGGGGACGACGGTCCGCTCTGGCATAAGTTTCAGATCAAGGAAAAGGCCTACCCCGAGCAGCGCCTGACCATAAAGAACCGCAAGATGGTGAACCCGGACCCCGAGAACCTGAGCCGCATCCGCAGCGAATCCGCACGTATGCGTTCGGCCTACCGGGAGTTCGACGACCGGGACACGACACTCGTGGAACCCTTCCTGCAGCCGGTGCTTGGTCCCATGAGCAGTCCCTTTGGGCGCCGCCGAGTGCTCAACAATCAACCGCGCAGTCCGCACAGCGGCCTCGACATTGCCGCCGTGACCGGGACACCGATCGCCAACCCCGCGCCGGGGACCGTGGTCGTCACCGGGTCGTTCTACTTCAATGGCAACACGGTGCTCATCGATCACGGCAAAGGGCTGGTGACCATGTACTGCCACCTCAGCGAAATCGATGTCGAAGAAGGTCAGGCGCTGACCCGAGGCGCGACACTCGGCAAGGTCGGGGCCACCGGTCGCGTGACTGGGCCACATTTGCACTGGTCCGTCAGCCTCAACGGCCATCGTGTCGATCCGCTGACGGCGCTTGCGCTGCTGCGCTGAGACCGTCAGCGCTTGCGTGCTTTGCGCTTCTCGGTCTTCTTGCGGTGCGCAATCATGCGCCCGCGGCGACGCTGCTGGCGATCGGTGAGCGTGTTCGCTTTGTCGGCAAAGGGATTATCACCGGTGCGCATGAGCAGGCGGATTGGACTGCCGTCCAACGCCAGCGCCTCGCGAAAGCACTTCTCCAGGTAGCGCAGATAGCTCTCCGGCAGCGCATCGGTTTGCTTGCCGTGGATCACCAGCGTCGGCGGATGATCCGCTGCCTTGTGCGCGTAGCGGAGCTTGATCTGGCGACCTCGATGGCTCGGTGGCGGGTGGGCGGCGACGAAGCCTTCCAGCAGTCGGGTCAAGGTCGACGTGCTTTCATCGAGCTGCCCGGCTGCGTGCAGCCGCTTGATCAGATTCCACAGTCGGCCCACGCCCGTGCCGTGCAGCGCCGACAGGTAGCGCACGGGAATCCACGGCGCAAAGCGGAGCCGCCGCTCCAGCACGGACCGCAGCTGCTCACGGCTGCCCTTTGGCAGGTGGTCGATCTTGTTCACGCACAGCGCGATGGCGCAGCCGGCATCGATGGCATAGCCCAACAGATGCAGGTCCTGCTCGACGAGCCCTTCCGTCGCATCAATCACGAGCAGCACGACCTGAGCCCGCTCCATGGCTGCCAGGGACTTCACCACCGAAAACTTCTCAGCGATGCCTTCGGTGCGTCCTTTGCGCCGAACGCCGGCGGTATCAATCAGCGTAAACGCCTGCCCATCGCGGGTCAGCGGAATGTCTATGGCGTCTCGGGTCGTGCCCGCACCATCGAACACGACCTGGCGCTCTTCACCGAGCAACCGGTTGGTCAGGGTCGACTTGCCGACGTTTGGCCGGCCGATGAGGGCCACCCGAATAGCCGTTGGATCGTCGTCCGCAACCGCGGATTCGGTGGCCGGCAGGCGCGCCTCGAGCAACGCCGTAAGCTGCCCCATACCTCGGCCCTGGCTGGCCGCGACGGAAAGGCTCTCGGAGAAGCCCAGACGCGCGAAATCGCCGACAGCAACGGCGGCGTCCAGGCCGTCGACTTTGTTGATCAGCAACACCACGGGTAAGCCCCGGCGTCGCAGGAGCGCGGCGATGTCTTCATCGCCCGAGAGCAGACCGTCGCGCGCATCAACGACGAACAGCACGAGATCCGCTTCGTCCAGGGCGAGGTCGACCTGCGTCTTCAGCACGCCGGCGAAGGGGTCTTCCCCAAACAGCCCACCGGTATCGACGAGGGTCGCCACCTGCGCGTCACCAAGCGCCATCCGTCCATAACGCCGATCACGGGTAAGGCCCGGCACATCGGCAACGAGGGCATCGCGGCCGCGCACGAGGCGGTTGAACAACGTCGACTTTCCGACGTTCGGCCGCCCGACGAGGACCGCCGTCGCCACGGTTAGCGGTTTTCGAGGCTGAGCGCGACGAGCTTGCCGCCGTTGCCCTGCACGTAGATCAGATCGTCCGCAAGCAGAGGCCGAGCTCGCAAACCTTTACCGTCGACCCGCCGGCGACCAACAAATCGGCCGTCCGACTGCGCCAGGACATGCAGGTAGCCGTCATCGTCACCGACGACGAGATAGCTGTCCGTTGCTAGGGGATTGGAGAGTTTGCGGCGGAACAGCGCGTCCTGATCCCAGGAGTCTTCCGCGCTCTGCAGATCCAGCGCTTTGATCTCATCGTCTTCATTGATCACGTAGACTTGGCCGAGGCCTTCGGAGAGATCTAGGAACGTTGACGCTTCACGCTCCCAGAGCGGCCGGCCGTCGTCGCGCCGAAGCGCCTTGATTCGTCCCTGATAGGTCGCGGCCAGCAGCAGCGGCCCGAGCACCACGGGGCGCCCGTCAACGTCGACCATGCGATCAAGCTCCGAACGCCCTTCCGGTAGCATGACGCGATGTTCCCAGATTGGCTCGCCGTTCTCGGCGCGCAGTGCACTGACCTTGCCGCTGGCGAATCCCGCATAGACAACGCCATCGGCGTACACGGGCGTCGCGGTACCGCGCAGCGTGAGAATCGGCACCTGATTGTCGAAGCGCCAGACCTCTTCACCGCTCTCGCTGTCGAGGGCCAGCAGTCGCCCGTCGATGGTCTGAACGTACACCTTACCTTCGCCGTAGATCGGTTCGCTCAGCACCTCGCTGCCGACGGTTACCCGCCAGCGCTCCGCGCCATCGGCGGCATCAAGGGCGATGAGCTCACCCAGGGCCGTACCGACGTAGACGTAGCCGCCACCGCCTCCGAGTCCGCCAGTAACGAAGCTCGGGTCGCGGCGATCGAAGACGTTGAAAAAGCCGCCGTCCGGTTCACCGATCCGCGTGCGCCACTCGCGTTCCCCAGTGAAACGGTCGAAGGCGGCGATGAGGCCGTAACCGTCGCCGGCGTAGATCCGATCGGCGATGACGACGGGATTCAAGTAGAGGAACTTGCGACCAAAGCCATCGCCGACGCTGCGGCTCCAGACCTGTTTGACCCGCAACTCTTCATCGAAGCGCTCGAGCTCGGCGGGCTTATTGCTCGCCTTACGCTCGGCATCGTCGTCGCCCCCAACGAAGGGCAGCCAGGAAAACCAGCTGCAGCCACCGGCGAACAGTACGCTCAGCAGTAAGGAACCACGCAGCGCTCGATACCCGAATGCGGGCACGCGGCCCCCAAGCTCCGTAACCCGGGGCGCTAGATCAACCGTCAATGTCCTGCTCCGGCAACTGGGTGTCGTTACCTTGGGCAGTGCTCGAGGCTTTGAGTTCCAGCAGCGGGTTGGACTGGCCGTCGGTCATCGCCGCCACGGCGGCTTCATAGGCTTCATGGGCTGCAGCGGCGTCGCCACTCGCAAGCAGAATGTCACCCTTGAGCTCCGCCACCAGCGACCGAAAGCCCTCGGATCGTGCGCTCTGCAGCGCGGCCATCGCTTCATCGGTCTTGCCCAACTGCTGCTGGAATCGCGCCAAGCGAATGCGGGCGAGATCCTGGATCGCCGGCTCACGGGCGCTGCGAATGATGTCTTGGTAGTCGGCAATGGCCTGCGCGTAGTTGGCTTCTTCCGCAGCCAGCGCGGCAAGGCGGAAGCGGGCCAGCACCGGGTAGCCCGTGGCACCCGCTTCGGCATCCAGCCGCCCGACCAACGCGCGACTGTCTTCGCCCGTTGCACTGCGGAACTCTTCGTAGATCTTTGCACCGGTCGCTACGGTCTGAGCCTGCTGATCGATCCACCAGCGGTAGCCAACAACGGCGGCCACCGCAAGGATGACGGCGCCAATCACCAAAAGCCCGTAGCGCCCCCACCAGTTTTCGAGCCGCTGGGCCTGTTCTTCATCGGTCAGATAATCCGACACTCTCCACTCCTGTCGATGCCCTGCGGCATCTCTTATCTTCGCGGCAACGTATCGCCGTTGAACCGCTCTCAGTTAAGCATCGCCTCGAGTCGTTGCGCGACGTCGACAAGCGCTACGCGTTGCTCGTCGCCATTTCCTCGCAGCGGCTTGACCGTGATCGTATCGGCTGCGGCTTCATCTGGACCAAAGATGAGCGCCACCTGCGCGCCGCTGCTATCAGCTCGCTTGAGCTGCTTGTCGAGCTTGCCGCCACCCAGATGCACGCGGAGCTTGAGCCCCGGCAGCGAACTACGCAAGCGCCGGGCAACCAGTTCGACCTGCAGCGAATCCACGCCTTTCGGCGCGCACAGATAGACGTCTGCAGGGTGTCCGCCGATCGGCGTCGCGTTGTTGTCGCTGGCCGCGAGCTCCCGAAGAAGAACAATCCGATCGAGACCAAAGGCGAACCCGGCGGCCGGCATGGGCTTACCGCCGAGCAGCTCTACCAGACCGTCGTAGCGCCCGCCGGCGCACACGGCCCGCTGGGCACCGAGGTCTTCCGTCGTCCATTCGAGGACCGTGTTGTTGTAGTAGTCGAGCCCCCGCACCAGCCGCGGATTCAGCCGCACCGCAATCCCCAGACCGTCGAGCACCCGCAGCAGCTCATCAAAATGGGCGCGGGCCTCGGCGTTGATGTAGTCGGTCAGCTTCGGTGCCGCCTCAAGAAGTTCCTGGGTGCGCGGAGCTTTCGCATCGAGGATACGCAGCGGGTTGCGTTCCAGCCGTCGCTGGCTGTCTTGGTCCAGTTCCCCGCGCAGCGGTGCGAGATAGCTGCGCAGCGCCTCGCCGTAACGGGCACGATCCGCCGAACTGCCGATGGTGTTGAGTTCGAGGTTGAGATGCCCTTCGATCTCGAGGGCGCGCCAGCAGTCGGCTGCCAGTGCCAGCAGCTGAGCATCGAGATCCGGGCCAGCGAAACCGAAGGCTTCTACTCCAACCTGGTAAAACTCGCGGTAGCGACCTTTCTGCGGACGCTCGTAGCGAAACATGGAGCCGGCGTAGTACACGCGCTGCTGTTGGTTGTAGAGCAGCGCTTCCTGCTGCAGCGCCCGCACCGTACTCGCCGTCCCTTCGGGCCGCAGTGCAAGCGCCTCGCGATCGCCCTTCTCTCCATCGCCCTTCTCTCCATCGCCCTTCTCCCCATCGCCCCTCGCCCCATCGCTCGTGTCTGCGTTGCCACGACGCTCAAGCACGAACATCTCTTTCTCGACGATGTCCGTCGCGTCGCCAACGCCGCGCTTGAACAGCTCGACAGACTCCATCATTGGCAGCCGCAGCGGCTCGAAACTATAGCTTTCGATCACCTCGAACAGCACCCGCTCGACGACAGCGAGCTCGCGGGCTCGAGCGCCGGTCCAGTCCTGGGTCCCGGTCGGGCGGGCAAGCGTACTCACTGGCCAACGACCAACCGAGCTACGTTGTTGCGCGTGTGCGGCGCCAGGGACACGGCCTGTCCGTTGAATTCAAGCGATGCCCCCGGCGCGTAACCCAGCAGGATGTTGAAGGGCCCGGTGCCCACCAGTTCAAGCTCGGAATCGGCGGTGCTCAACGCACTAAACAGCATGCGTCGTTCAATCGAACGAATTTCGACCCAGCAGTCCGCCGTGAACCGCATGGTCAAGCGTTCATCGCCAGGACCGAGACGGCGAGCTGTCGCAGGCAGCGGCTCTGCATCCGGTTCAGTAAGGGTACTCACGGGCACGGGCTCGACTTGGGGAACCACGGCCTCAAGCGCCTCACTCGGGTTTTCCTTGCTGTCCCCGTTTTCCACTTCGGACAGCGGAGCAGGCGGTGTTGGCGTCTCAACGCTCGCCCCGTCTGCAGTGCCCTGGCTGAGTGCAGCGAAGGGAGAAGCAGCAGCGGCCGGTGCTTGTCCATCGTCGGCGGAAACCTGCGCTGGCGCCGTATCGGTATCGAGAGCCGGTGCGACGGCAGCCTCAGCGGTAGCCGGCGGGTCGTCACCGCCGGTAACGAGCAGCACGATGATCAGCAGCAGCAGGAGTCCGAGGGCGAGGGCGACGAGGGGCGTCGCGCGGGGGTAGTCAAAGCGCAGCTCGGCGTAGAAGCGTTGCACACGACGCAAAGCCTCGCCCGAACCCCCACCCACCGCAGGACTCGACCCGGTCGTTACCGTTTGCAACGCCTCACCGGTTTCCGTTACCGCCGGCGAACCGCCGGGAAAGCCGGCCAGCACCTCATCGGGATCGAGTTCGACAAGCTTGGCGTAAGACCGCACATACCCGCGGGCAAACACGGTGGCGGGAAACTCGTCGTAATCGTCGCGCTCAATCGCTTCAATGGAACCTGCCGGCAGGTGCAGTGCCTCACCGATCTCTCGAATTTCGATGTTGAGCTGTTCGCGGGCTGCCCGCAGCAGCGGACCAGGGGTACGGAGGTTGGCACTGCCGCTGTCGGATTCGCTCACTACCGTTCCTCAACCACCAACGCAGCGTTTGGCTTCTTCAGACCGCGGGTACAGGTTGCGCAGCGCGATGCTGAAGCTCGCCAACCGGTCGCGGTCGCCAAGCGCCCGCGCGATGTTGATGCCGAGGCACAGACTCTTCGGCGTCTGCCGGGCCTGCAGTCGATAGCGCTCGTAAAAGTCGCTGGCGATCTGGCTGTTGCCCTCTGCGAACTCGAGCGATGCAAGCTCAAGATTGGCGCGCGGGAGATCCGCATCAAGGGACAGCGCGCGAGCGAAGGCAAGCTTAGCCGCAGGTTGATTGCCCGCGCTGAGTTCCGCAACGCCAAGGTTTTCATAGGCGACGCTGCGGCGAGGGTAAGACGGGTCTTCTACCGAGCGCCGCAGCTTCTCCAACGCCTCCTCCAGTCGTCCCTGGCGCAACAGAAACCCGCCATAGTTGTTGAGCGCCTGAGCGTCGTCGCCGTCGAGCCGCAACGCTTGCGCATAAAGGCTCTCCGCAATTCCCGTTTCGCCGGTGTTTTCGCTCAGCACCGCCTTCAGCACGTGCGCCTCCACCGACTCCGGATCCAGTGCCAGTGCCCGGTCGAGGGGATCGCGGGCGCGGTCGAGGTTGCCTTCGTTCAGCAGCCCGCGAGCGAGATCGAGGTAGGCGCGCACGCGCTCCTGTTTCGGTGCCGGCTGCGGCAGACCGCCGGTCTGGCTCGTCACACAGCCGCCGAGCAGCCCACCGACAACGGCCAACACCGCAAGCCATCGACTCATCACCGAATGCTCCCCTGCGCCTGCAGTCGATCCCGATAGCGTTGCTGACGACGGGTGCGGTCGTTCACGGCACCAACGAGTTGACCGCAGGCCGCATCGATGTCGTCTCCGCGCGTGGTACGCAGCATGGCCGAGGCTCCGGCATCGAGGAGCAACGTCTGAAAGGCCCGCACCCGGTTCATGCTCGGGCGTTCGTAGCCGGAACCCGGAAACGGGTTAAACGGAATCAGGTTGATCTTGCAGCGAACGTCACGCAACAAAGCAACCAACGCCCGAGCATCGGCCAGGCTGTCGTTGACGCCGCGGATCAGCGTGTACTCCATGGTCAGGGTCCGTCGCTCGCCCAGGCCTTCAACATAGCGGTTGCAGGCATCCAGAAGAACCGCCAGCGGATACTTGCGATTCAACGGTACCAATTCGTTACGGAGCGCGTCGGTCGGAGCGTGGAGTGAAATCGCGAGCGAGCAGTCCGTGGCCTGCCCCAGTGCTTCGATTTGCGGTACGACGCCGGCGGTCGAAACCGTAACTCGGCGCTTGGAGATACCAAAGGCCAGATCGTCCATCATCAAATTGATGGCAGGCAGCACGGCGTCGAGATTCAGCAACGGCTCACCCATCCCCATGAAGACGACGTTCGACACCGCTTCACCCTGAGCCGCCAGCTCCGCATTAGCGATGAGTAGCTGACCAATGATTTCCGCCGTGCTGAGATTGCCGCTGAATCCCTGTTTGCCGGTCGAGCAGAAACTGCAGTCAAGGACGCAGCCCGCCTGGCTCGATACGCACAGCGTGTTGCGCCCGCGGTCCGGGATGAGGACGGTTTCCACCGTATTGCCACCGGCGACGCGAATGGCCCACTTGACCGTTCCGTCTTGCGATTTAGCGCGGTGCACGACTTCCGGGAGCGCGAACTCGCCGATGGCCGAAAGGTCGTCGCGCACGGTTTGCGCAAGATTCGTCATAGCTTGCGGGTCGCGCACACCCTGGTGGTACACCCACTTCAGAAACTGACGCGCACGAAAGGGCTTGCCGCCGTAGCGTTCGGCGAACAGGTTTTCGATTCCCAATCGATCGAGGCCGAAGAAGTTCAACGCCTCAACCGTTGGTACCCTGGCGTCAGACGCGGTCACACAGCTCCTCATCGGTGAAGAAAAACGCGATCTCCCGGGCCGCGGACTCCGGCGAGTCGCTGCCGTGCACGGCGTTCGCTTCGACAGACTCCGCGAAGTCCGCGCGGATCGTACCCGGTGCGGCATCCTTCGGGTTAGTCGCGCCCATGAGTTCGCGGTTCTTTATGATCGCGCCTTCACCCTCGAGCACCTGCAGGACGACCGGTCCGGACGTCATGTAGGTGACGAGGTCGTTGAAGAACGGACGTTCCTTATGTTCGGCGTAAAAGCCCTCGGCCTGCTCACGGCTGAGCCGCGCCATTTTCGCCGCAACGATCGTCAGCCCGTTGCTTTCGAAGCGCGAGAAAATCTTGCCGATGATGTTGCGCGCGACCGCATCGGGTTTAACGATGGAAAAGGTGCGTTCGGTGTGTGCTGCGGGGGCCATCTCTCTCTCCAGTACCAAGTGCCTAGTGCCGCGTTAGCGTCGCCCATGGTCTCATGGCGAGTCTTAGAAACGCAGGCAACCCTCTGAAATTGCGGTTTATTTTGTCAAAGCGCCGGCCTAAGTGCGGCGCGAAGCGCGCGGAGTATACGCGACTGCGCCTCAGGCCGCAGTGCGCAGCCGCTGGGTGATCTCGCGGAGCCTGGCCACCATGTGATCCACGTCTGCCTCGGTGCTGTAGCGGCCCACGGACAACCGCAGCGACGCGTGCGCGATGGCATCGGGAACGCCAATCGCGCGCAGCACAAAACTCGGTTCGACACTCGCTGACGTGCAGGCCGAGCCGTTCGATGCGGCGACGTCGTCGAGCGCCATCAGGAGCGTCTCGCCGTCGACGCCCTCGAAACCGAGGTTAACGATGCCAGCAACGCGCTGGTGACGATCGCCGTGCAGGCGAGTTCCGGGAATCGCCAGCACGCCGTCGAGCAGCCGCTCGCGCAACGCAAGCAACCGTTCTGCCTCCGCCGGTCCTTCGATACGCATGATCTCCGCCGCCAGACCCAAACCAACGATCTGATGGGTGGGCAGCGTACCGGAGCGGAGCCCCCGCTCGTGCCCTCCACCGTGCATCTGCGCTTCTAGCGCCAGCGGCGGATCGCGACGCACACACAGTATGCCAACGCCCTTGGGGCCGTAGATTTTGTGGCCCGAGACGCTCAGCAGATCGATGGCGTCGGCGCGCACGTCGATGGGCAGCTTGCCGAACCCCTGCGCCGCGTCGGTATGAAAAAGGATGTTTCGTTCCCGGCACCAGCGCCCGATCGGCCCGAGTTCGAGGGCCGTGCCGAGCTCGTTGTTGACGTGCATGAGCGATACGAGCCGCGTGTCCGGGCGGACAGCCGCCGCCACCTGATCAAGATGCACCAACCCATCGGAGCGAGGCTCAAGAAACGTAACCGAGTAACCGCGCGCCTCGAGCCAGGTTGCCGTATCGATGACGGCCTTGTGCTCGATGGCGCTGGTGATCAGGTGACCGGCCGGCTCGCGCAACAAGACACCCTTGAGCGCCAGGTTGTCGCTTTCTGTCGCACCGGAGGTGAAGACGATTTCCCGGGGGTCGGCGTTGATGAGCGCCGCGATCTGGCCCCGAGCAAGCTCTACGGCCTCTTCGGCATCCCAACCGAAGCCGTGCGATCGTGACGCAGGGTTGCCGAAGACGCCGTCCTGGGTGAGATGCCGGGCCATGGCGTCCGCAACCCGCGGGTCGACCGGGGTTGTTGCTGCGTAGTCGGCGTAGATGGAAAGCGTCACAGGGGCATCCTCCGATGTGCCGCACCGCGGGTCCAGCCCAGGATCACGGCCAGGATCGTTAAAGCGTCAGCGTGTGTATCCGACTGTCGGGCGCTGCGGCAAAACTCGGCTGCTTTTCCACCAGACGAGCCAGCGTAACCGCGCGCAGAAAGCCATCAATCTCTTCGGACAGCTCCGTCCAGAGATCGTGCGTTAGGCACTTCATGCCCTCCCGGCAATCCGCGGCCCCATGGCAGCGAGTGGCATCGACCCCATCACCCACGGCGTGGACGATTTCCGATACGGAAATCGCTTCGAGGGCCCGGGCGATTTCGTAGCCACCTCCGGGACCGCGCCGACTGTGGAGCAGACCGGCTCGCTTAAGCTTGGTGAACAGCTGTTCGAGGTATGGACCAGAAATTCCCTGGCGCTCCGAGATATCGGCAACACTCACCGCCCGCTCCTGGCCGTGTAACGCTATGTCGAGCATCGCCGTGACGGCGTAGCGGCCTTTAGTCGTCAATCGCATCGAGGAATCTTCGGCTCCAGGGGCAGCAACAGTCGCGTGGTCACGCCTGCGCGCGGTATTCCGAGATAAATGGGAATCGTTAGTATCTAATACCCGAGTAAATCGGTCTACTATTCTGATGCACCGGTTGATCCCGTCGAAATGGCCGAATTCAATTCTTCCGAGCCGTCTAAGGGATAGCCGACCTGCTTAAACAGCCCGTGCAGCATCGCCACCTCGGTTCGATCGAGCTCAGCCTTCAGGAGCAGCCGCCGGAAGCGCGTCAACGTCTGTCCTGGGCTTTCCGGATCGACGAAGCCGCTGCCCGTCGCCATCCGCTCGAGATGCCGAACCACCCGATCGACCTCCCCGGACGAAGCAAAGGGCCGATCGTTACCGGCCCAGTCGATCGCATCGCCGGCGGCTCGCTCGCCCAGACCCACACCGGCGAGGTGCAGTTCATAGGCGACGACCTGCACCGCCATGGCAAGGTTCAGCGAGGGGTATGCCGGATTGCCGGGTATCGCGAGGTGTAGCTGGCAGCGCTGGAGCTCCTCGTTATAAAGGCCGTTGGTTTCCCGACCAAAGAGGATCGCCACTGGACCACTCGGTGGTTTTTCCGCAAGTCGGGCGCCAAGCGTGCGGGGCGTGACCAGCGGCCAGGGAATGTTACGGGAACGAGCGCTCGTGCCCACGACCCACTCACAGTCGTCGATGACGTCCTCGAGCCGCTCGTGAACCCGGACGGCGTCGAGCACATCCTGCGCACCGGCCGCGCGCCACTCCGCCTGCGGATCGGGGAAACGTTTGGGGTTAATCAGTTCGAGCGAGCCGTAGCCCATGTTTTTCAACGCCCGGCAGGCGCCGCCGATGTTGCCCGGATGATCCGGCTCGACCAGCACAAAGCGTACTGCCGTGGACAATGCATCGACCATGACTGAGCTACCTCATTCCCAGAATCATCACAACGGCGCGCCACCTTAACCGCACTGTTAGGATGCCCGCCAATAGTTCCAACGGGGGTGGTCATGCAGCCGCCAGTTCGGATTGCTCTACGCGCCGCCCGACAGGCTTCCACGGTTGCGCTCCGCGCCATGGATCGTCTCGACGAGTTAGAGGTGTCGCAGAAAGCGGTCAACGATTTCGTTTCTAACGTCGACCAGGAAGTCGAAGCGGTAATTGCCGAAGCCCTACACCAGGCCTACCCCGATCACGGTATCCAGGGGGAGGAATCGGGCCAGCTCTACCCGCCCGGTGAGATGAACTGGGTCATCGATCCCATCGACGGCACCCTGAACTTCGTTCGCGGCATCCCGCACTTCTGTATTTCGATTGCCGCCCTGCAGGGCCGGCGCGTCGAGCACGCCGTGGTCGTGGACCCGGTGCGCAACGAGGAGTTCGTCGCATCCCGAGGCCAGGGCGCGCAGCTCAACGGCAAGCGGATGCGCGTGACAACGCCGAGCCGCCTCGACGAAGCCGTTCTTGTCAGCGGCATCCCACCGGCCACGATCCGCAAACACGGCCCGGCCTACTTCCCCATGCTCGCTGACGTCACCGAGAAAAGTGTAGCCGTGCGGCGCCTGGGCTCGGCGGCCCTGGACCTGGCCTATGTCGCCGCCGGCCGTGTCGACGGCATGTTCGAACTCGGGCTGTCGCTCTGGGACATCGCCGCCGGGGCGCTGCTCGTCACCGAGGCTGGCGGGTTCGTGGGTGATTTCAGCGGCGGCGACTCACACCTCAGCAGCGGCAACATCGTCGCTGCGAACCGGAAGCTCTTCAGCGCGATGATTCAGACCATCAAGCCGCACCTGACGCCGGAGATACACGCGGAACACCGCTGATCGCTGATCGCAGGACGCAGCGTCGCCCGCTCAGCTACGGCTCGAAGGGTATGAAGCCCAAGGTCTGTAAGTTGCGGTCCTGAATGTCATCAGCGGCAGCAACCAGCGCGTTGAGATCATCCATGGCATGAATAAAGCGGCCGCTCAGCGCATCGGCGCGACCGCTCGCAAGGGCGACGATCAGCTCACCGGTCTTCTCGATCGGCACCCACTGATCCGCCGGTATGTCATCAAAGCGTGGGATCGAGGTCATGTCGGTTCGGACCAACCCCGGACTAATGATGAAGACTTTGACCCCGAACGGCTCTGCCCCGGCGGCAAGACAGGAATTCCACCGGAACAGGGCAGCCTTACTTACCGCATAGGGTGTTGCCCTAGGGTTGGGGTTGGCCCCGATCAAGCTGCCCACATCGACGATACGCCCGGACCCGGCTCGCTGCATGTGCGGCATGACTGCGCGGGTGACGCGAAACGGGCCCAGCAGATTGACGTCGAGGACCGCCTGCAGAGCATCCACGGACTGCTCCCAGGGCAGTTCGGTGCCATCACCGATACCGGCATTGTTGATGAGCAGATCGATGCGCCCGTAGCGGTTGATGACGGTATCCACGGCGCGCTCGACGCTCGCTGCGTTACAGACATCGAGCTGGAAGCGACTGCTGGTGCCCCCACTCGCGTCAATTGTCTTTGCCACATCGAGCAGCGTATCAGGGTCTCGTGCAGTCAGTGCCACCTGAGCCCGGTGTCGGCCGAGTGCGGTCGCCATTTCGCGGCCGATACCGCGATTGGCGCCGGTAATGAGGACAACCTGATCTGCGAGATCTACGGTCACGCGCTTCCCCGGTTCATGTGAGGCCCCGTCGGATCAGGGCGCCGTCGCTTCAAGGCACCTTCGCTTCAGGGCACCTTCGCTTCAGGGCACTAGGGGCTGATCGTCGGCCCCCTCTTTGATCGGTTCGAGCAGGTCTTCCCGGCGGATGTTCATCCACAGCAAGACGTTCGAGACGACGTAGATGGACGAGTAGGTACCAACGAGCACACCGAAGGTCAGCGCGAGTGCAAAGGAGCGGATCACCTCACCACCGGCGAACAGCAGTGCCAGCAGCACAAACAGAGTGGTCAACGACGTCACCAGCGTGCGCCCGAGGGTCTGATTCAGCGACCGGTTGATGACCGTGACCGAGTCACCGCGGCGGATTCGGCGGAAGTTCTCTCGGATCCGGTCCGAAACGACGATCGTGTCGTTCAATGAATAGCCAATGACGGCAAGCAGCGCCGCCAGCGCCGGCAGATCGAAGGTCCAGCGAAATAGACTGAAGAGACCCAACACAATCAAGACGTCGTGCACTAGAGCCGCCACAGCGCCGACGGCAAACTGTTTGGTAAAGCGAATGAGGATGTAGATCATGACCACGATCAACGCCGCCAACAGCGCCAGCCCACCGTCATCGCGGAGCTCTTCACCAACCGCCGGGCCAACGAAGTTGGACTGCAGCAAGTCCGTACCGGGATAGCTCGCCGCGAGCGCCTCAAGGATGCGATCACCCGTCGATGCCTGCTCAATACCCGCCTGGACCGGCATGCGAATGCGCAGTTCGCGGTCGGAGCCGAAGTTCTGCACCACGGCGCCCTCGAACCCGGCCGCGGTCAGCTGCTCGCGCACCGCTTCGGCGGGCACCGCCTCTGCAAGTGCAACTTCAACTTCACTCCCCTCGGTAAAGTCGAGACCCAGATTGAGCCCCTGAACAATCAGGCTCAGGATCGACGCGATCATGAGAGCAATGGATACCACGGCGGCAATGGTGCGCTTACCGAGGAAGTCGAAGCGGAACGGGTCCGGCGTCTTTGCCGTAGCGGTTGTGGAATCACTCATAGCGCCAGCCCCTTCAGATTGCGACCGCCGTACATGAGGTTGACCAGCGCACGCGTGACCAGGAGCGCGGTAAACATGGAGGTCACGATACCCACGGCGAGGGTAACGGCGAAGCCACGCACCGGCCCGCTGCCGACGGAGAATAGAATGATTGCCACGAAGAAGGTCGTGATGTTGGCATCGAGGATGGTCACGAAGGCGCGGTCGAAGCCTGCGGCAATCGCCTGCTGCGGCGGCCGTTCCTTTAGCTCTTCGCGAATGCGGGAGAAGATCAGCACGTTCGCGTCTACGGCCATACCCACAGTCAGCACGATGCCGGCGATACCGGGCATGGTTAGCGTGGCACCGAGCAGTGACATGACCGCGGCGATCAGGACCAGGTTGAAGGCAAGCGCGACATTGGCCGCAAGGCCGAACCAGCGGTAGTAGATCAACATGAACACCAGCACCAGGGCGAAACCAATGGCCACGGCACTCGTTCCCTGGCTGATGTTGGCCTCGCCAAGGCTGGCGCCAACGGTGCGCTCTTCGACGATGTACATCGGCGCAGCCAGCGCACCGGCACGCAGCAACAACGCCAGATCCCGGGCTTCGGTCAGACTCAAGCCCGTAATACGAAAGTTGAAGCCGAGCGCCGACTGAATCGTAGCGACGCTGATCAGGCGACGCTGCTCAACGGTATAGTTCACGACGATGTCTTTGCCATCGACGGTCTCGGTCCGGGTCCGCGGCAGCTGCTCCTTGAATATGATCGCCATCTGGTTGCCGACGTTCCTCTGCGTCACCTCGTTCATCCGGCGACCACCGTCGGCATCAAGGGTAATGGCCACCTGGGGCTGCTGAGTTTCCGGGTCGAAGTTCTGCACCGCGTTGGTGACCTG
This sequence comes from Pseudomonadota bacterium, assembly GCA_039198065.1. GTDB lineage: Bacteria > Pseudomonadota > Gammaproteobacteria > Pseudomonadales > Azotimanducaceae > CALHVX01. The sequence continues at coordinate 288,641 of JBCCTU010000004.1, read as the reverse complement.
GTCACCGGTAACGATATTGGCGCGCTCGAGGGTAACCACCCGACCCTCGTACTCCATTGTTTCGGTCTGCGACGCACGGGCGTCCTGCGCAGCCACAAGGCGGAAATCTAGGTTCGCAAATTTGTTGATGATCTTTTTGGCTTCCGCTGGATCCTGCAGCCCCGGGAGATCAACCACGATGCGGGACCGGCCAAGACGCTGAACCAGCGGCTCGGAGACGCCGAGCTCATTCACCCGATTCTTGAGGCTGGTGAGGTTTTGGGTGATGGCGAAGTCTTCGAGTTCGGCGATTTTTTCTTCCGTGAGCGAGACGCGCAGACCGGGCCTGGCACCCACGTCTTGGGTGCGGATCAGGAAGCCGTCGAGCTCTTCGGCAATGAGGGTCTGCGCCTGGTCACGGTAGTCCGTGGACTGAAACGCGATTTGCAGCTCCGTACCCCGCACCCAGTTTCGGCCCGCGTAGCGGACACGGTTCTCGCGAAACAGATCCAGCAACGCATCCTGGGTCGAGGCCATGCGGTCGCTTAAGAACTTGTCCATGTCGACCTGTAGCAGGAAGTGCACGCCGCCGGACAGATCGAGCCCGAGGGCCATGGGCTTAGCCCCCATACCCGCCAGCCAGGCCGGTGTCGTGGGGGCGCGATTCAACGCCACGATGAGCGGCTCAGCGCGACCGTCGTTGAGCGCTTCGTCGACCAGTTTGCGGCCGCGGTACTGGTCGTCGTCGGCGGTCAGGCGAATCAGCGCTGCACCGTCGTCGGTCAGGTCGCTCGCCTTGATGACAATACCGGCGCCTGTGAGCGCATCGACCGCGCGAGCCAGCTGATCAGCGGTTACCCGATCTTCCCCGTTCGGTGCCTTGAGCTGCAGCGCTGGATCCGGTTGGAAAAGATTCGGCGCCGCGTAGATAAGGCCAAGAACCAGTACGAAGCCAATGGCCAGATAGGTAAAGAATGAGTAGGTGTTCGGCGGACGCTGAGTGCTCGGACCGACGCCGAGCAGGCTCTCGCCAACGAGCCGCGGCTCGCGGGCCATCTCAGCTGCCGTCCAGCGACTTGAGCGTGCCCTTCGGCAGCGTTGCGCCAATCGCCGACTTCTGCAGGCGGATTTCGACGTTGTCGGCCAGTTGGATCTTCACGAACTCGTCTTCGACCTTGGTAATTAAGCCGACAATGCCACCGGCGCTCACGACCTCATCGCCCTTCGACAGACTCTGCATGAGCGTCGTGTGCTCTTTGCGGCGCTTGGCCTGGGGGCGCCAGATCAGGAAGTAAAAGAACACAATGATGAACCCGATCATGATCAGGTTGATCAGCCCCGCATTGGGCGGTGGCGAGCCCGCGGGGCCGGCGGCTAAAAAGACTAAGTCGGCGTTTGGTGTCATGGCTGCTGTCTTGGCGATGCTAATGGCTGTAAGTCGTATGGCTGTAGGTCGTTCGTTGCGGCCGGTGGACGGTTCCGCGGGAGCAGCGCCGGGACGAGCCTCTCTGGGTGAGCGAAGTCAGGCGGCAACGCGCCAGGCGTCCAGCAGCGAATGCGAGAGAGCGCGGAATGTACCCGACTCGATGGACGCGCGCAATTTCGCCATAAGTGCATGATAAAAGTACAGGTTGTGCTCCGTCATGAGCATTCCGCCGAGCATTTCACCGCAGCGATCCAGGTGGTGCAGGTAACCACGGCTGTAGTTCTGACAGGTATGGCAGTCGCAGTTCGGATCGAGCGGTTCGTCTGACATCCGATGTTTCGCGTTGCGAATCTTGATCACTCCTTCGCTCGTGAACGCGTAACCGTTGCGTCCGTTCCGCGTCGGCATCACGCAGTCAAACATGTCGACACCCTGCGCAACGCCGTGAACGAGGTCCGCCGGAGTCCCAACCCCCATAAGGTAGCGTGGTTTTTCCGCCGGCATGTGCGGCACGATGTGCTCGAGCACACGCTGCATGTCGGCCTTCGGCTCGCCAACGGACAACCCGCCGACGGCGTAGCCATCAAAGCCGATGTCAACGAGCCCAGCGAGGCTTTCCCGGCGTTGCTGCTCGAACATGCCCCCCTGAACGATCCCAAAGAGCTTGCGGCCGGGGTCTGCGACGCCGGCCCGCGCCTCAAGCAACTCGCCGTGTGCCTGCTTTGACCGTGCCGCCCAGCGCAGCGACAACTCCCAGGACGCGCGCGCCTCGCGCTCCGTCGCCGGGTAGGGAGTGCACTCATCCAACTGCATGACGATGTCCGTGCCCAGGTTGTGCTGCACGGCCATCGATCGTTCCGGCGTCAGTTCCACCCGATCGCCGTTGATCGGTGATTTGAACACCACGCCGTGCTCCGACAGCTTGCGCAGCGCATCCAGACTAAACACCTGAAAACCGCCGCTGTCGGTCAGGATCGGTCCGGCCCAGTTCATGAAGCGGTGCAGACCGCCAAACTCGGCCAGCGCCTCGTCCCCGGGTCGAAGCATCAGGTGAAACGTGTTGCCGAGAAGAATCTGCGTGCCAGCGCGCGTGAGGTCGTCCGGGCGCATGGCCTTGACCGTGCCGTAGGTCCCGCAGGGCATAAACACCGGCGTCTCGATGACCCCATGGCTGGTGGTTACCCGACCTCGCCGGGCGGCGCCATCGCAGGCCAACAGTTCGTAGCTCACGGGTACGCCTCAGCCGTAGCTGCGCGCGCCAACAGCATGGCATCACCATAGGAAAAGAAGCGATAGCGTTCCTTAACGGCTGTGCGGTACGCCTCCATGACGCGTTGGTGTCCAGCGAAACTACAGACCAGCATCATCAGCGTGGACTGCGGCAGATGGAAGTTCGTGATCAATCGATCGATGAGTCGGAACGCAAACCCGGGCCGGATGAACAGATCGGTTTCGCCGCTGTAGCGATCCACGGGTAGCTCGTCCTCATTGTTCAGGTCCAAGCGCGCCGCCAGGGTTTCCAAGGTTCGCACCACGGTTGTCCCGACGGCAACGATGCGCCCACCGCGGGCTCGGCAGGCGTTGATCGCCTCGACCACCTCAGGCGTCACACTCCAGCGCTCGCTGTGCATCCGGTGCGTCTCAAGATCGCCGCGAACCGGCGAAAACGTCCCCGCGCCGACATGCAGCGTCACCGTCGAGCGCTCGATCCCAGCGTCCGCCAGCTCCGCCAGCAGCGGCGCGGAAAAATGTAGCCCCGCCGTTGGCGCGGCGACAGCACCTGGCGCGCGGGCAAACACCGTCTGATAGCGCTCTCGGTCACCGGCATCCGGGGCTCGCTCAATGTACGGCGGTAGCGGCACCTGACCGTGTGCCTCGAGCGCCTCGGAAATCGGCTCCGCGAACCGCAGCCGGTAAAACGTCCCCTGGCGTTCCACCACCTCGATCTCCCCTGCGGCGCCCGTGAGATGTCGGCCCGCCTGCAGCGCCTTGCTTACCCGCACCTGTGCCAGGCACTCGTGGTCGTTCAACACGCGCTCGACCAGCAGCTCGCCCTCACCGCCGGTGTCTTTGACCACCGCCAGGCGCGCGTTGATGACCGCGGTGTCGTTGGCAACAAGCAAATCGCCGGGCTCGAGGTGCTGCCCGATCGACGCAAAGGACTGATGATCCAGTGCGCGTTCCCTAACCACGAGCAGGCGGCTGTCGGTCCGTTCTGCCAACGGTTGTTGCGCGATCAACTCCGGCGGCAGCCGGTAGTCGTAGTCAGCCAGGGTCGGTGCGGATCGTTCTGGTGGCATACGAGGGTTCAGAGCGCTGTCATTTTTCCGTAGGTTGCCGCAGGATTCTCGCGCGCTACACCTGGGTGGCGAAATTGGTAGAGGCACCAGACTCAGAACGCGAGATAGTTCAACGCTAAGCGGCGTACGCTCGAACCTTTAGTGTAACAGGGCAAAACCTTGCTAGCGCTCAACGGCTCGTCAAAGGGTCGCGAAAACTCGGGAGCTTCACGGAATACTGTCCTGCCCAAGGCGACGCCGAAAGCGCCCTACTCCAGAGATGGGACCATCACGTGTGGTCCCGCCAGGGTCCCAAGCCCCTAAGCACTTAGAAGGAGTAACCAAATCCGAACGCTAGGATCACCTGGTTCTCATCACCTTCTTGGTCGACGATTGGGCTATCAACCGCATCTCCGACCAACCTACGGTATGAAACAAACCCCACTGCAGACCATCGCTCAGAAAGCCGATAGGTCGCTATCGCGTTTACTCCATAGTCCTTTACACCACCTTCTGCTTCGTAAGTCTGTAGTCCACTTGCTGAAGAATCCATAGAAGTTACAGAGAAGTAGGTGTCAGAGAAGCTGTCATCAACAAACGTGACGCCCAAATTTGTCTGTAATCGCAACTTCTTTCCGAAACTACGGCCATATCCAATATTGGCTTGAGCCTGCCAACCATCGTGAGCGTCCGCGACATCCTGTACGAAGTTGAAACTCGCACTCAGGGAGCCTGAGGGGTGCCCAACACCCTGCCACGTGCGACTTATGAAGCCTCCAAGTTCGATAGCAGTATCTACTTCTTCAAGGAGCGCGATCACTTCGTTGTCTACGCCATCGTCCCGTCCAAATCCGAAGTTCACCGACGGCCCAACCGCCCACTCTTTGCTGTTGAGAACATTCAGTTGGGCACCGGTACCTTGAATGGCAAGGTAACGGTTCCCCGCAAAGGTGATTTGGCCAAAGAGCAGGGGAACAATCTGCTGATCTCCGGAGCCTTCGTATTCAGGGACGCTCACTACACCTAGAGCAAGAAAGTCGTCGTACATTTGCCACTCTTCATTGTCCTTTTCTTCCGAGAAGGCATATGCGGAAGCGGAAAACATCAGAGTTAGAAACAGCTGGTGGGTGCGGAATAGGTTAGTCATCTGAACTTCTCCAAGACGATTCGATAGATGTTGGTGCCTTGGGTTTAGTAAGACATCGTATTAGTTAATACGATGTCAAACTAAATAAAGCCTGCGTCACAGTTTTACCGCTTGACACCGGCTTGATTTAGTACGATATCTAAATAATGAAAGGCAAAAGAACGAGGAAATCTGTAAAGGCGACAGCCCAAACAATCAATGAAGACGTTGGGCTGGTGTTCGCCATATTGGCCGAAGTGCATATTGTTCATCAGATGAGTTCTGGCGATTTCAACAAGGCTCAGAACAACGAGCTGCACATGTCGCACTTCAGTCTCTTGAACCGCCTCGTCCGTAACGGAGACGCTCAGACGCCTCAGAGACTCGCAGAACAAATGAACCAAACACGAGCAACTATGACGAACAGCCTCGCTAGGCTCTCCGAGCGTGGCTACATCGAAGTCTTGGAAAATCCGCGAGACAAGCGAAGCAAACTCGTGTTTCTTACACCATTGGGTCGAAAAGCCCGCGACGCTGCGATTGGGCGAGTCGCTCCGACGATGCAGAAGTATATGGAAGGCATGTCCCCCGAGGATTTATCTGACCTGCATCGACTGCTGCGAAAGATGCATAACGCTATGGACACCGACGAGGACGAGAACCCGCAGTATTGACGACTTCTGGCTACCTAGGCCTAGCTACTTCCCACCTCGACATCGCAGCGAAGCAAGCGCCGGTAGAATTTACAGCACGTGACAGACCGCTCAGCGTAAGACCCTTACTCAGGCCGCGCTCCTAGATCTCTGTTTGAGAACGTGCGTTTTCGTAAGCGACCAAGCATTCCAGAAGATCAGACACTCAGCGTCGACATAGCAACGAATCACCTTCAGGCGTACGGTGAAGCTGATTTAGGTTGACCAGCCAACGCTGCGCGAAAGGTGCTTCAATCATTACTAGCCCCCAAAGTCGCAGAGGCTGGATTCCCCCAATGGAAAGCAAGCAATAAACCGACAAATGACATAGCGAGCCGCCAAGAACACCGGCTCTCGGAACTTATGGAATACACTTTGGTCGGGACCAGGAACGACACAAACCGACGAATCCTGCTGACGTTCGTGAATTACCGACGGTTGCACAAGCTACCGAGCTCAATCGAGAAGCACCCGACGTTCACCGAGCAGTAGGCCGCCACCTTGGTGTCCAGTTGTTTTCGCGACGTCCCAGGCATGGCGGACGTCTCACCGCACATCCTGTCCGACCGAACGCTACGCGGGTCTCGAGCAGAACGGCCTAGCCGCAGGTTTGGCCTACCAACGTCTTCCACCCGAGGGGATCTGCACAGCCTACACAGGTCGATTCACTAGTGGAGAGACCCACACATTCCAGGCGCACTGCGCAAACCGGCGTTGAAATGTGAGGGTTTGGGACTTCCAACCCCCATGGGCACACGCTTATCATGGCGCCGTTCTACGCCTGGGTGGCGAAATTGGTAGACGCGCCAGACTCAAACTCTGGTGGGGTAAAACCCGTGCCGGTTCGACTCCGGCCCCAGGTACCACTCCGCGTACCGTCGTAAGAACCATCGACCCGCAGCAGCCGGCATAGAGGATCTGATCGTGAGCAGTGACATTACCGACTTCAGCGCGCGGCTGCAGGAACTCCTCGACGAGACGGAAGCGAGTTACATCGAACTCATCGGAGCCCTTGAACTCGCCAAGACGCGCCTCACCGCGGAAGCCCTCGATGAAGACGAGTACGACGACGAGGAAGAGTACGAGGAGGAAGACGAAGACGACTACGACGAGTAGCCGTCTCACGCCTCACGCGTTGTTTCAGGCCAGGTACTTTCCGAGCAACTGGTGAAAATGACGCAGCTTGGTTTCCTGATAGTTGGCGAACACCACCTCGTCGAACTGCGCTGCCTCCAGCCCCTCTTGCACCTTCGGCAAGTTGAATGAGTCCTGCTGGAAAATCTTCGCCAACATCCCGAGCTGCGGTGCTTCGGTCCAGTCCTGGTCTTCGTTGAGCCAGGTCATGGTCGCCGGTGCCGGTCGCTCATCGGCTTTGCACGGCGTCAGGTAGAAACACTCCATGACCGACTTGTCGTGGTGATTCTTGTACGGCCGAAAGCGATACACGATGCGTGCATACCCACCCCAGGGATGGAAGTTCGGGAACAGCGTGTAATAGATGCTGTCGTTGAGGCAGGCGTCGGACAACGACGCGCCCTCTCCGACGACGCCTTCGTAGTTTCCGCGCGACAACGCGCCGATGACGCTGCGAGCCGTAGCACCCTCGGGGACCTCAACCATCGACGGCGAGTCAAGATCTTTCATAAAGACCGCATCGAGCTTCTCTTGCTCCGTCGGTGCCGTCTTCAGATGCGGGCTGTGCGTGCCGCTTGGCGTGATCGCGCGCGAGAAATTCCCCCAGGCATCGTACTGACTGTTCTCGTCACCGGAACCCTCGAGGATCTGGGGGTGCGTCGTGATGACGTGGAACGCTTCCATGAACGCTTCCTGCACCAGCTTCCAGTTTGCCGGCATGACTTTCGCGACGTGCGCCTCCACATACCGGTTTTCCGGTTGCCAGACGTCAAAGTGCGCGGGCAGGTCTCCAAGGAAATCCGCCAGCGGCTCGGCGTCCATATCCATGTTAATGAACACCCAGCCGCCCCAGGTCTCGGCTCGAACGGGATTGAGATCGAAGTCGTCTTTGTCAATCTGCGGGAAGTCCCACTCCGAAGTCACGCCGCGCAACGAGCCATCGGTGTTCCAACTGAACCCGTGGAACGGACAGATAAAGCTCGCAGCATGGCCGTGGTGATCGCACAGTTTGCGACCGCGATGCCGGCACACATTATGGTGGGCTTTGATGCCCTCCTTCGTTCGCACCACGATGATCGAGTAGGAGCCGATTTCGTAGACGTGGAAGTCGCCGACCTCGGGAATGTGTTCTTCCCGGCAGGCCATCTGCCAGACCTTGGGCCAGAGTTTCTCCATCTCCAGCTCGTGAAACGCTTTCGTCGTGTAGCGGGATACCGGCACCGATACAAGCGGCGAGTCAAACCGGCTCGTCAGGGTGAGGACATCCGGTGGCGCTACGGCATCGCTAGCGATCAATTCCTGGTAGCTGATTCCGCTCGATTGGGCGGGAACGGGTTTTGCGCTCATGCGTCGGCCTCGCTCATTTCGGCCATCTCTCCGGGCTTGGCAAGACGGCGGTTCATGGTGGCGGATTCGGGAAGCTGCGGGCCCGCGAGCCACAGCAGCATATGCGGACAGGCGAAGGACAAATCACCGCTGTGGCGGCGGCCGTCGTGGTAAAACACGCCGCTGAGGCCATTGTTCTCCACGTCGACCAGGCCGTCATCCCGCGTTCGATAGATCGCACCGGACATCGGGTGCTTGTACGCGCCCATGGCAGCTCCCCCTTTTCTAGCGGCTTAATTCTACTGACCGCTGGTGATCATGCCAATAACCGTCAGTGCTGACGGTTTTTTCACCTACGCTCGGATGGCCGCGGCAGTTCCTCGATCGGCACGTAGTCGAAGTCGAAACCGAAGTTGCGCGGCGCGACCACGGTGAGCGCCCGCGGCGTACGCATGAGCGCTGGCGCACCAATGCCGAGGACCGTGACCCGCTGCCCGTAGCGGATGGTCTCGGCCGTAATCGGCCGGCCGGTCTCGTTGTCCAGAATACAGATCAGATCCGGTGTGAGCGCCAGCGGCTGGCCGTCGCAGTGTGCCGTCAGATACTCGTTCTTGATCCGAATCTCGACCGTTTCGGCGGCTCCAAAGGCAGCGATTTGCAGTAGTCCGAGGTCGTACCCACCCTCAACCCGGCGACTCATGTCGACCACCTTGCCTCGAAACAGCAGCCGCACCTCGCCGTAGTGCGTGGGTGCCAGCAATGCTTCGAGGGACGCGACAAACGTATCGATCCGCGGGCCGTGCTTGAGCAGTGCCGCCCCGATGTGGCGACACAGCGACAGGGTTCCGAGTACGGCGACCCGTTTCACCTCGGCGCCGCTCATCGGGTGTTCGGCGCTTACGCAGTGGCCGCCCCCGGCAGCAACGGCGAACTGTCGAACCAACTGCTCCGCAACCTCCGGACTGCTTGCGTGTTCAATCAACACCCGGTTATCAAGCTCCGTCGCCATGGCCAGCGGCGTGGCTTGGATGCCGTAGATCGAAAACGATTCCATCTGCAGCTCGGGAAACGCGCGCCCCATACCGTCTGCATCGACGACAGGCAGCTTTCGTTCCGCCGCCAGGGCCAGCGGCAGCAGTGCGTTCATGCCGCCCGCCTCGAACGCGATCAACGCATCGGCCGGTCGGCCCAGGTACCGCTCGAGCGTTTCGAGCGCCGCCCGCGGCTCGTCGCCCGCCGACGGTTTCTCCTGCATGATCGTCGGCGAGCCGGCGCCGCCAACAGCTAAAACCAACGCATCGTCGGCTAGGGTCTGAACATCGATCAGCGCCACAGGACCAAACTGCTCCAGCGCGACCCCGGTCGTGATCTCACCGATAAGCGTATCGCCGCCACCGCCGGTCGCCAGGAAGGCGCCGCCGAGCGCCAACGCTTGAACGTCACTGGCGTCAACGTGCATCGCGGTGCACCCCGAGGCGATCAACATCTACGTCACCAATTACCTTGGTCGCGAGGATTGAACCCGGCTCGGCAAGGTAGGCCATCGGCGTTTCGTCGACATCAACAAGTTTCAACGAATCCGGCACGGCGCCCGCTTCAATCGCTCGCGCCTCCGCTTGCGCCTGCGCCTCCGCCCGGGCCTCGTCGCGGGACCGAACCCGGTGCGCAAAGGCGACTTCCGCCTCGCCGCTCACCTGTGCAAAAGCAGCCCCAATGGCGTTGGCGACGTCCGCATGCTCTGGACGCAGCACCTCACTGACGCCGTCCAGAACATCGGGCACCAGAAAACCGCCACCGCCAACGACGATCAGCGGCAGTTCCCGGGCTTCGGTTTTGAGTTTGTCGATGGTGTGCTCGAAACGGCGACGGATCTCCGTGGCCACCCGGTCGCTGAGTCCCTCGGCGAGGATCGGTATCCGATCACCGAGGCTAATCCGGCCGGTCGCAACGGCCACGTCCGTGGCCGTGCGCTGTTCACCGCCAAAGCACAGGGCGCGGCTGGGCAGCTCCCGACCAACGGACAGCGGTCCTACGCTGCCATCGTCGGCAACCAGCGAACCACCACCGATCCCGAGTGCCAGCACATCGGGCATGCGGAAGTTGGTGAGCACCCCGCCAACGCTAACCGCGCTGCCTGAAGGCCGGGGGAATCCCTGCTGCAGCATGCCGATGTCTGAGGTGGTACCGCCGACATCCACCACCATCGCGTCAGCAACACCGCTCAGAAACGCCGCGCCGCGCATGGAGTTCGTGGGTCCGGAGGAAAAGGTAAGCACCGGAAACTGGCGCGCGAACCGAGCGGTCATCACCGTGCCATCGTTCTGACTGATGAACAGGGGGCAGCGCAACTTGAGCTCCGCAAACGCTGCTTCGAATGCGCTGAACACGCGCTCGGCGTGGCGAAGCAGGCTCGCATTGAGCAGCGTCGCGTTCTCTCGCTGGTAAAGGCCGATGCGACCGAGCTGGTGCGACAGCGCGATGCGTGCTTGTGGCGCGCGGGCGCGGATCACCGCCGCTGCGGCCAGCTCGGCGGCGGGGTTCGCCGTCGCAAACACACCGGTCACGGCAAACGCTTCAACCCCGCGGCCGAGGAAGGCGTCAACGGCCTCGGCGAGCGTGCCTTCGTCCGTCGCGATGCGCGCCGACCCGTCGTACTCGTGCCCGCCGTCGACCATCACCGAATCGGCGACGCAGTGGGCGCGTAGATCTGCAGGCCATTGCGCCGCAACCGGCAATGCTCGCGAGGACTGAGCGCCGATACGCAGCGCACCTACGGCCTCGAGCCGCTGCCGCTCAACGACGGCGTTGGTCATCTGCGTCGTTCCAAGCACGATCATCGAGATCTGTGCCGGGGCTACCCCAGCGGCGTCGAGCACTGTGCGCACGGCGGCCAACACACCGCTCGCGATGTCGTCGCTGGTGAGCTGTTTCGTGCTTGCACGCAGCGTCTCGCCGTCAAGCAGCGCCGCGTCGGTATGCGTACCGCCAACGTCTACACCAATACGCATCAGCCGCGCCGCCGAAGCGATTCAAGGGCTGCATACACACCGGCCCCAACCAGCACGGCGTCCAGATTCGCGGCCCCAGTGATGCTGAACCATCCGAGATAAGCCACCGCCGCAATCGCGGCACCGCAAGCCCAGGCGATCATGGCGCGGGCGTTGAACGACGCACGGCCTTCGAGGCTCGCCAGGTCGTAGGCGCCGCGACGCACGACGAAGAAATCCACCACGTAGACCCCAAGCACGGCACTGAACAGCACGCTTTGCCAGACTAAAAAGTCGATAAACCAGCTGGCGACATCGAGCAGTCCCAGAAGCGTTCCGATGGCACCGGATACGACGACGTAGATCCAGCTTGGGACCCGCGGCTGGATTGCAGCCAGGGCAAGGGACGAACCGTAGAGGTTAACGACGTTGGTTGAGAGGCTGGCGAAGATGAGAAAGGCAAAGGCCACCACCCCGAAACCGAGCGCTCGCATCAACGCCAGGGGCTCGAGCTCTGAAAACGCCAGCGCCGGCCCGGCCGCTACGACATGCACGAGGGTCTCGACCAGCGTTAGCGCGATGACGACGGCGATCACGACATCGAACGGTCCGCGGGCGTAGCGCGTGAGATCCGGTACCAGCAACACGCCAACGATGATGCCACCGGCGAGTACGGTAACGGCCTGCGCCAGCGTGAGTGTCTCGTTCCCGGTAAGGGCTGCGAGCTCACTGGCCGGCATCGTGTCGAAGGTCCGCGCCAGCATGACCGCCAACACCGCCAGCAGTAACGGAAAGGCGAGCAGCGCCAGCTTGTCGAGGGCTTTGAAGCCGAACACGGTCGCCGCGATCATGAGCACACCGCCGCTGACGATATAAACCGCCGATGGAACGGCGAGCCCAAGGACTTCCCGCCCCACGGACTCCGCCGCCGTACCGAAGAAGTACGCGTTAACCCCGAACCAGCCGAACTGTGCCACGGCGAAGGCCAGGTTCACGAAGGTCGCACCGCCCGATCCGAAGGCGAACTTGAGAATCATGTAGGTCGAGAGGCGACTGCGCATGCCCACCCAGCCGCTCAGGCTGGACAGTGCTGTAACCAGCAGTGCGGCCAACGCAAAGGCCTGAAGCGAGCGCTCGTAGCCGAGGGCCTGGCCAACCTCTGCCCCACTCAACAGTGCCGGGAGCGCGATACCGATGCCCCCAAGCACGAAACCGATGCGCCAGCCGCTGTAGGTCTGATCATCGGGCACCGGACGGGTGGCGAAGTCCTCAACGAGGTCGGTACCGCTCGCGGCTGCGGCATCGACAGGCTGGTGCTTCGTTGAGCGCGCCGCGGGCTGAACAGTAGACGTCATCCTGGCAGCTTAACCGCGCTGGCACCGGGGCGAAATGCGTCGATTCTGCGCAAGAAACCGCAACCGGCTCGCAGATCGTTCGGCAACGCCGGATTCCGAGCGTCGCGCCGGTATACTTAGCGCATGCAAACCGTACTCGTGGCTGACGACGACTCTCACATTCGCGAAGTCGTGTGCTTCGCGCTTCAGCGCGCCGGCTTCAAAACCCTCGAAGCCGCGGACGGGCGTGCCGCCCTGACCCAGCATGACCGACACCGTCCGGACCTAGTCGTCCTCGACGTCCTCATGCCGGAAGCGGACGGCCTCGCCGTCTGCCAGCAGCTTCGCAGCAGCTCCACCGTGCCCATCGTGTTCCTGTCGTCGAAAGATGAGGAAGTCGACCGAATTCTGGGGCTGGAGCTCGGCGGCGACGACTACCTGGTCAAGCCGTTCAGCCCGCGAGAGCTGGTGGCGCGGGTCAAAGCGAATCTGCGGCGCGTCGATCAGGATCGGGCCGATACGTCGAACGCCACGCTGACGCTCGGTGGGCTCACCATCAACAGCGATACCTTTGAGGCCCACTACAACGAATCGCTGCTGCCGCTCACGCATACGGAGTTCTGCATGCTTGCAACACTGGCCCGGAACGCCGACAAGGTTCTGTCGCGGGATCAGCTCATGCAAGGCGCCTACGACACACGCCGCATCGTTAGCGACCGAACCATCGACTCACACATCCGGCGGCTACGCGACAAGCTAAACAAGGCCGGTGCCCCAGGCATCAAAACCGTTCACGGCGTCGGTTATCGCCTGCAGATCGACTGACGCTCGTGCGCTGGCCGAAACCCCGGCTGCGAACGCTGCTGATTCTGTCCAACGTACTGATCCTGCTGTCGCCCCTGGCTGGCATCCAGTTACTGCGCCTATACGAAAGCGCGCTGGTGCGGCAGACCGAATCCGCGCTGATTGCTCAGGGCGCTTTCGTCGCCGCTGCCTACCGTTCGCTGCTCAACGAAACCGCACCAAACAGCTGGCCCCTGGCCAGTCGGGAGCTCGTCGCGGGCAGTCCCGTTCTGGACGGTTCCGATTGGCGCGCGTTTCCGGCAACGCTGGATCTCGCCACCACACCAATCCTTTCGCCTTTCCCGTCCGGTTATCGCGAACGTCAGGCCGAAACCCTGGCGGTCACCGTGGGGGAGCGTCTGGTCCCGATGCTGAACGACGCCCAGGCAGTGACGCTGGCCGGTATTCGCGTCACCGACCCCTGGGGAGTCATCGTTGCGAGCACCGGCCGTGACCTCGGCCTGCAGATCAATCGCAGCGAAGAGGTGCGTCAAGCGCTAAACGGCATCCACGCCAGCACGCTGCGCAAGCGCGACGACCTCAACGACGCGCTGTCCATTGACTCGTTGAGCCGGACCAACGAAATCCGCGTGTTTGTTGCGATACCGGTGCTGCTGCACCAACGGCTCGTCGGTACGGTGCTGCTGTCCCGGACGCCGCCGAACATCGTTCAGGCCCTATACGCCAAACGCTGGCTGCTCATCCAGGCCTTTGTTGCCTTGCTGGCGTTAACCTGGGTCATGTCGCTGCTTGCGAGCCGGCTTGTCACCCGACCGATCTCGCAGCTTGCCGATCGAGCGGATCGGATCGCTGCCGGCGAAGCCACGGATTTGAAACCGTTGATCAGCGCACGGACCTACGAAATCGCCAAGCTGCAGGAAGGCATTCTGGCGATGACTGAACGCCTCGAGCAGCGCGCCGCGGCGCTCGAAGAGTTCTCCCGCCATGTATCGCACGAGTTCAAGACGCCCATCACCAGCATTCGTGGTGCGGTTGAAGTGCTCGAAGACCACGGCGCCGACATGTCCGATGCCCAACGCGCGCGCTTTCTAGACAACATCGGCAACGACACGCAGCGTCTTCAAACCCTGACGCAACGATTGCTCGATCTCACGCGTGCAGAAGTGGCACCCACAGCAGTACGAGACAGCTATGAACCGGGCGCGGTGCTCACCGAGGCCGTTGACGAGCTCAGCGGAGAGCAGCTGAAGCTGCACTGGCGGGACCAGCCCCTCGCTGCAGTGCGCGGCTCCGCCGAAGCCCTGACCGCGGCCATCGAGTGCCTGGTGGACAATGCCCGGCGCCACAACGCCCGCTCGCTGGAGGTGCGGGCAACAGCACATCCGACCTATCTCGAATTGCGATTTACTGACGACGGTGACGGGATTTCCGCGGGCAATCGAGAGAAGGTGTTCGAGCCGTTCTTTACAACCCGCAGAGAGACCGGGGGTACCGGCCTCGGACTGCCCATCGCCCGTAAGCTGCTGGCTCAGGGCGGCGGTGAGTTACGGCTGGCACCGGACCCGGAGTCCGGCGCCAGTTTCGAGCTGCGGTTGCCCTGGGCAAAGCGCCCCGCCGGGGCAGACGCTCAGCCGTCGCGGCGCCGGTCCTGACGACGATCGGTTCGGCGGTCCGTTCTTCGGTCCATTTGTCGATCCGTTCTTCGGTCTAGGCGCCGATCACGACGCTCGGCGCGGTCGTTGCGCGCGAGCCGCCGCTCAACACGTCGATCGACCTCCCGCTCGATCCGCTGCTCCTGACGAATGGCACGTCGCTCCCTGCGATCAGCGCGTCGTTCGGCACGACGGGCGCGTTCGCGTGCGAGCTGGCGTTCTACGCGGCGCTCCACGCGGCGATCAAAGCGGTCGTTGAAGCGGCGCGCGCGATGCTCGGCCAACAGGTCGCGTTGACCGCGATAGGCGCGATGCGGATAGCGCAGCTGGCCGTAATAGCGTCGCTCAAAGGCGCGAAAGCGCTGAAAATCATTGAGGTAACGACGGTAGTGGCGATGTGCAAGGCGCGCGCGTTGCCGCGGTGACAACCGGTTGAAGCCCCGGGTGTAGCGTCGGTGACGCTCTTCGAGGTAGCACCAATCATCGAACGAAAGCGGTCGATGAAAGCTGCCGAAGTACACACCCCAGAACGGCCCCACAACGCTGTCAAAGCCTAAAGCCCAGCTCGGATCGCGGACGTGCCGATGATTAACCGGTACGACCGTGCCCGCGACTTTGCCGAAGACGGGTGGTCCCAGCCGCGGATCAGCCTGCGCGGAACCAACCCCGACTGCGAGCAGCGCTGCTGCCGCCAGACCGAGGCCTTTGCGTCGTTTGGGTTTGCTAGTGCTCATAGGCAGATTCTCCTGTTCGCTGGCCAACAACGTGTTTCACCAGCCTCGTACCTACCCTAGGTCCGGGCCATTGAACTGCCCCTGAACCCCGCCTGTCTCGGGGCTGAACTGAAGCTGACGGAGCGCTGAACGGATTTGGCGATCGTCGGCAAAGCGTTGATACTTCGCCCCCTGAATTTATGGGGAGCCCCTGATGAAAGGTACCGTTCACTACGAAGCCCGTGGTCACATTGCCCTGATGACCGTGGACAATCCGCCAGTTAACCCGCTGTCGAGCGGTGTTCGCGCCGGGCTCGATGCGGGCATCAAGCAGGCCCTCGCCGACGATGCCATCAAGGCCATCGTTCTCACCGGTGCGGGCCGCGCGTTCATTGCCGGAGCCGACATTTCAGAGTTCGGCGGCGCCGCTGAAGGCCCGAGTCTGCACGAGTGCCTGAAGCTCATGGAGGGCAGCGAAAAGCCGATCGTAGCGGCACTCAACGGCACCGCCTTCGGTGGTGGCCTCGAAGTAGCCCTGTGCTGCGACTACCGTGTCGCCAGCCCAACCGCACCCGTTGGGCTGCCGGAAGTGAAGCTCGGGCTGCTTCCGGGTGCCGGTGGCACGCAACGGTTGCCGAGACTGATCGGTGCCGAGAAGGCGCTCAATTTCATTCTTACCGGCGATCCCATCCCAGCGCCCCAGGCGACGGAACTCGGCATCGTTGACAAAGTCATCGACGGCGATTTGCTCGACGGTGCCTTCGCCTTCGCTGACGAACTCATCGCCAACGGTTCACCGACTCGCAAGATCCGTAACGAAACGAAACTGATCGAGGCCGACCGCGGTAACAGTGAGATCTTCGACAACGCGCGCAAGCTGGCGGCGCGGAAAATGCGCGGTCGTTTCGCCCCCGAGATGATCATTCAGTGTGTTGAAGCTGCCGTTAACGATAGCGACTTCGATGCCGGCATGGCCGTCGAACAGGAACGCTTCGCGCAGTGCTTGATGCACCCGCAGCGCCAGGCTCTCATCCACGTGTTCTTCTCCGAACGAGAGGTCACGAAGGTGCCGGACGTGCCCAAGGACACGCCGATCCGCGACGTAAAGACGGCCGCCGTGATCGGCTGCGGCACCATGGGTGGCGGCATCGCCATGAGCTTCGTCAACGTCGGCATTCCGGTGACCGTGCTGGAAATGAACCAGGAGGCGCTCGATCGAGGCCTCGGGGTGATCAAGAAGAACTACGACATCCAGGTCAGCCGTGGGCGCATGACGGAAGCCCAGGTCAACGAGCGCATGGGCCTGCTGACGGGCACACTTGAATACGGTGACCTCGGCACCGCTGACCTCATCATCGAAGCCGTCTACGAAAACCTGGACGTCAAGAAAGAAACCTTCGTCAAGATGGACTCCGTCGCTAAGCCCGGCGCGATCCTCGCCAGCAACACGTCAGCCTTGGACGTCGACGCCATCGCCAGCGCGACGAAGCGCCCACAGGATGTCATTGGCCTGCACTTCTTCAGCCCCGCCAACGTCATGCGGCTGCTGGAAGTTGTTCGCGGCGATAAAACGGCTAAGGACGTCATCGCTACCGCCATGAAACTCGGTAAGCGGCTGCGCAAAGTGCCCGTGCTGTCCGGTAACGCGCCGGGATTCATTGGCAACCGAATGCTCGGTCAATACACCCGGCAAGCCGGCGAGATCATCCTCCAGGGCGCGACGCCCTATCAGGTGGACTCGGTCATGAACACCTTCGGTATGCCCATGGGTCCGTTCCAGATGAACGACCTTGTCGGTCTGGACCTCGGATGGCGCGCTCGCAAGCTCGCGAACGTTGCGCCGGAAGACGTTCCGATCACGGCGCGCGTCGCCGACAAGCTGTGTGAAATGGAGCGCTTCGGGCAGAAGACCTCGCGAGGCTTCTACATCTATCCCGAAGGCAGCCGTGCCGGCCAACCCGACCCGGAGGTCGTCGCACTTGTTGAGGAAACCAGCAAAGAGCTCGGCATCGAACGCCAGGACATCAGCGACGACGAAGTGCTCAAGCGCTGTCTGTATCCGCTGGTCAACGAGGGCCTGAAAATCCTCGATGAGGGTATTGCCCTGCGCGCCAGCGACATCGATATCGTCTACCTCAACGGCTACGGCTTCCCGGAAGTCACCGGCGGCCCAATGTTCTGGGCCGAACAGCAGGGTCTGGACACGGTGCTGGCGGAGATCAAGCGCTTCGGCGAGGTGTACGGCGGTCCCGCCTGGGAGCCGGCGCCGCTGCTCGAGACGTTGGTTGCTGAAGGTAAGGCGCTCGCCAGCATCGGAGGCAAAGGTTGATGCCAGGGTCTGCCGTAACCCCCGTCATCGTCGGTGTCGCTCAGCTCGAGCAGCGCATCCAGGAATACACCGAGGGTAAAGAACCCGCCGACCTGATGATCGACGCCCTGCGGGCTGCCGCTGAGGACTGCGGCAACCCCGGGGTGCTCGACGCCGCCGGCAGCGTTCGTGTCATTCGCGGGATCTGGCCCTACAAGAATCCGGCGCGCTACGTGGCCGATGCGCTGGGGCTCGGTTCGGTGGAAACGGCGCTGTCGCCTTACGGTGGCAACTATGTGCAGACCACCACCAATCTGAGCTGTCTCGACATTCAGAGCGGTGCCCATGACGTCATTCTCATCACCGGCGCCGAGTGTGGAAACACCCAGGCGAAAGCGCGCCGAGCGGGCACGCGCAAAGAATGGATGAAGCTGCCGGGCACCCCGGATCGGCTGCTCGGTGACGACAAGCCGATGAACCACGAGGTCGAAGCGGCAGCCGGCATTCGAGCGCCCATTCAGTTCTACCCGATGTTTGAAACGGCACTGCGACACGCGTTGGGACACGGCGTCGAGGAGCATCAGGCCCATATCGCTCGGCTGTGGGCCGGGTTCAGCGCGGTCGCGGCAGACAACCCGCACGCTTGGATCCGCTCGCCGGTGAGCGCCGAAGAGATCGCCACACCCAGTGCCAGCAACCGACCCGTCTCTTTTCCCTACCCAAAGTTCATGAACTCGAACAACAACGTCGATCAGGCCGCAGCGCTGATTGTCTGTTCGACGGACAAGGCGCGCGCGCTCGGCATTCCCGAATCAAAATGGGTGTACCCCCACGCGGGTACCGACGCCACCGATCATCTCTACGTCTCCCATCGAGACACGCTGTTCGAATCGCCGGCGATCCGCTTTGCCGGGCGTCGCGTGCTGGAGCTTGCGGGCGTCACCGCCGATGATCTGAAACACATCGACGTCTACAGCTGCTTCCCGGTTGCGGTTCAGGTGGCGGCGCGGGAGCTGGGCTTAAGCCTCGAGCGTCCGTTAACGGTGACCGGTGGCTTGACCTTCGCCGGTGGGCCGCTGAACAACTACGTCATGCATTCCATCGCTCGTACCGTCGAGCTGCTACGCGAGGATGCCGATGCCAAGGCGCTGGTTACCGCAAACGGTGGGTACTTGACCAAACACGCCTTTGGCGTTTACAGCGCCACACCGCCAGCACACCCGTTTCAGCACGAAGACCTGCAGGCGCAAGTCGACGCAGAGTTGAAGCGCGACGTCGTCAAGGATGCCTCCG
The DNA here is from genome assembly GCA_039198065.1 of Pseudomonadota bacterium. Taxonomy (GTDB): domain Bacteria; phylum Pseudomonadota; class Gammaproteobacteria; order Pseudomonadales; family Azotimanducaceae; genus CALHVX01. The sequence continues at coordinate 269,588 of JBCCTU010000004.1, read as the reverse complement.
GTACCGCGACAGTCGAAGGCTACGCAGTCATGTACGGCGCCAAGGGTCCCGAAATCGCGCACGTCGCCGCACGGCTACCCGGCGGTGAGCGCTGCTGGGCCAATTGCCGCGACACTGACACCCTGAACGCCATGATTGCCAACGAATTCTGCGGTCGCGACGTTCACATTAAGGATGGTGCCGCAGCCTTTTGATCCTGCCGGACACCGTCGTCTTTGAAGCCTGCCGCTAGCGAAACCCCGCCACCCGGTGACGAACCGTCGAGCCACGAACTGCTGGCTCGACGGCCCGCGCCGCTGCTGCGGGTGCTGGCGTCAATGCTGTACGACTTCCTACCGGTCGCCGGCATCTGGTTGCTGACGTCGTTCGTTCTGGTACTCGCCAATGGCCGGGCGATTGGCGGGGCGCCCTACCAAACGCTGCTGTTCCTGGAACTGTTTGCCTACTTCGGCCTGTCCTGGGTCTACCGCGGGCAAACGCTGGGTATGCTGGCCTGGCGCCTGCGCGTCGAACCCGTACCGCTGCGCTTCGCGCAGGCGGCGCTGCGACTGCTGGGTGGAACCCTCGGGTTAGCCTGCTTCGGTCTCGGCTACCTGTGGATTCTCATCGACCGGCAGAATCGCAGCTGGGCGGATCTGCTGTCAGGAAGCCGGATTGAATATGACCCACAGCTCGGCGGCACCTGGTGGAGCACCTGAACGCTGGGTGACGCATCGCCATCAGGCTCGGCGGATTGCCGTCACCGCCGCCAATGCGCAGAGCGCAATCGGTATCAGCACGGCAATCGGTGCCGGCAAGCCGTAGACCTGCGTCATCGGCGCGAACAGGTCCTGCAGGTATTTAAATCCGAGACCGGTGAAGATCCCGGTCGCGAGGCGCGTTCCAAGACTCACTTGTCGAAGCGGTCCCAGCACGAACCCCAGCGCCAACAGCGACAACGCCAGCACCGACAGCGGTTGCAGCAGCTTGCTCCAGAACTCGATCTGGTACACGCCCGGTTCTAATCCCTCGCGGCGCATGTAGTCGACCTGCAGTGCCAGCGCCGAGATCGACAGCTTGCCGGGCTCGAGCAGCACGCTGCTGCTGAGCAATTCCGGAGTAACCGACCCGGGCCAGTCCAGCCGCTCGTGCCGTTGGGTCTCGATTCGCCCGTCGTCGATGAGCGATTCCACGACGCCGCGCAGTTCCCAGCTTCCCGGTCGTCCCGAGGCCGCCGGGCGGTAACTCGCACTGTTGGCATAGCGGGAACGAAGTAAGCGGTTATTGCCATCGAACCAGAACTGCCGCACGCCCCGCAGTTCGCCGTCCCGGCTGAGGCCATCAACGCTCATGAACAGCTCGTCTTCGCGGTACCAGTAGCCGCGTCGCAACACCACATCAAGGCTGCCCTGCCGCGCCTGAGTTTTCGCAAGCGTTGCGCGCGCTTCGCCATCCGGCGCGACGCGCTCGCCAAGGAGAAGGCCGAACGCGGTGAACAGCGCAACGGCAGCGAACACGCCGCGAAACAGCCGGCCGGGATTCATGCCAGCGGCGCGAAAGGCGGTGAGCTGTCCGCTGGAGGCTAGGTTCCCGAGCCCAACGAGGGATCCGAGGAAAACCGCGTAAGGCAAAACGGTGTAGACCTGTCTCGGAAGCGTGTACAGAACATAGAGCGAAGCCTGCCAGTAGCCGTAGGTGCCGCTGCGGTCCTCGAACTCTTCCAGCAACGCGAACAGCACCAGCAGCCCGGTAAACGCCAGCAATATGACGATCACGGCACCGATGATCCGCGTTGCGATGTACCGGTCGGCAAGGCCAAAGAGCTTAGCCACGCCGGGGCCTCCCGATGCGGGCTAGGCCATACAGGGCCAGGCCGAAAAAACCGGCGTGCAGCGGCCAGTAGGAGAAGGTTGCCGGCACCCGTTCCGAGGCGGTCAGATCTTTCTGTAACACCAGCAAAAGGTAGTACGACAGAAACACGAACAACGCCACGGGCAACCGCGCGAAACGTCCCTGCCGTGGCCGCACGGGGGCCAAGGCGATGGCGAGCAGACCCGCATTGAGCGTCAATAGCGGTAGCGACAGTCGGTAACCAAGCTCTGCTCGCGCCGCCGGAGCGGTATCTGCGAGCAGCGCAGCAGTGGGTTGTTGTGTCGCTCGCAGCTCTGCCGACTGGCGCGCCGCCACTTCGATACGTTGCCCCATGCGTTCGAAACCAACGACGCGATAGGAGCCCTTGCCGATTTCTCCCTCGTAGCGCGTGCCCCGGGTGAGCAGGAGAAAACGGCTGCCGGTTTGGCTGTCGACGTACTGGCGACCCTCTTCCGCGCGGACCACGATCGCCGCCCGATCGCTTGTACGCTCGCTCAGGAACACCCCTTCAAGTTCCCGGGACACGTCGTCAAGGCCGTCGGCATAGGACACCCGGTCGCCCTTCGAATACACGTGGAACACACCTGGCCGAAGGTTGGCGATGTCTCGGTCGGCGCGCTCTGCTTGCAGCAATTCATAGCTCGCCCGTTGACCTCGGGGCGCCAGATCCAGCGCACACCAGGCCACCAGGGCCGCGATCACCAGGATCCCCGGCAGCAGCCAGAGGACGAGCCGCTGTACACCGAGTCCGCCGCTCAAGAGCACGGTCATCTCTTGTTCGGCGTAGCTGCGCGAAAGCGTCAGCACGACCGCGAGGAAGAGCGAGATCGGAAGCAGCAGCTGAGCAAACTCCGGAAGCCGCAAACCAATCAGCACGACCAGATTACCGGCGTTGAACTTGCCCGCTGCCGCGTCCTGTAGGTAACCGATGAAACGCCCGCCGAGCGACATCACCAGCAGTACGACGAGCACGACGGCAAACACTGCCGCCAACTCGCGATTCAGGTATCGGGCCGCGACGCTCACGGGGCAAGGACTCCTTCTCTTGGCCAGCTCTGCCAGCTCAGCCACCTCATTCCCAGAGGCACCCTGGGCAACAGTGCATTAGACTAGCGCATCACACCGAGGCGTTCGGTAACCACCCCAGCGCCCCGTTTCGGTCGCGATCCGAGGCTTGAGGAACGCCATTGGATCTCCATCGGAACACCCCCGGTTGCTGAGGACCCAGCGGCCCGGGACACAGATCGATAACCATCAGCTCACGATCATAGGCAGGAGTAAGCGGCGCGTGAAATACAGTCTCAAGTCGGGCGCACCCCAGGAACAGAAGACGCCAGTGCTGGTCACCGATCTGACCACCGCCGGAAAGGTCGCAGGCAGCGAACGGCAGACCCCGTACTTCAAAGCGGCGGCGACAGATTTTGACAACGCCGTCGGCCAAACCCTGCTGCTGACCTTTCCTAAGGGCGCGGCCGTGCAGCGCGTGCTGGTGGTCGGCGGACTCGACGCGGAGGTCACCCTTGCGGCGTATCGCAAAGCCTGCAACGCAGCCGCCACAGCACTCGCTCGGCTGCCGGTTCGCAGCGGCGTGTGGGGCTTAGGTCTGGCCCGAGTAATCGACACAGACGGCTACAGCAAAACCACAGCCGGACTGTTTGCCGTTTCCCGCGCGGCCTACCGCTTCGATCATTACAAAACACAAGCCAAAGCCCCGGCCGAGGTACTACGAACCCTCGGGGTGCTCGCCGACGGCCGCAGTGAGAGCCTGGTGCGCAAGGCACTCCGCGACGCCAACGCACTGAAAGCGGGGCTCGACTTCGCCCGTGATCTGGGCAACGAGCCACCTAATGTTGCCAATCCAACCTACCTGCTGCAGCAGGCACGCGCCATGGCCCGCGGCCAGACGAACGTTAAGGTCAGCGCGCTCGACGAAAAGCGGATGACGGAACTCGGCATGGGCGCGTTTATGGCCGTTTCCAAGGGCAGCGAAACGCCCGGACGCATGATCATCATCGAGTACCGCGGCGCGCCGCGCAGCAAGCCACCGGTCGCGCTTGTGGGCAAAGGCATCACCTTCGACACCGGTGGCATCAGTCTGAAGCCCCCGCCGGCCATGGACGAAATGAAATTCGACATGTGCGGCGCGGCGGCCGTTCTTGGCGCGACCCGGGCCGTTATCAACGCCAAACTCCCCATCAACCTGGTCACCGTGGTCGCTGCTGCGGAAAACATGCCCAGCGGCCGAGCCACGCGTCCGGCGGACATCGTAACGACCCACGCGGGTCTGAGTGTTGAGATTCTCAATACAGACGCCGAAGGCCGGCTGGTGCTTTGCGATGCGCTGAGCTATGTCAAACGCTACAAGCCAACGGCCGTCGTCGACGTGGCAACGTTGACCGGCGCCGCAATCGTTGCGCTTGGCTCGCACGCGAGCGCGCTCTACGCCAACGACGACGCCTTTGCCGAGGAACTCCTCGAGGCGGGCGAGCGCGCGGGGGATCGCGCCTGGCACATGCCACTGTGGGACGAGTATCAAGCGAGTCTCAAGAGCAACTTTGCCGATATGGCGAACGTTGGTGGCCGCGAAGCCGGTTCCGTTACTGCCGCCTGTTTTCTGTCGCGCTTTACCGAGGACCTGACCTGGGCGCATCTGGACGTCGCCGGCAGCGCCTTTCAGGGCGGGCCAGCGAAAGGAGCCACGGGACGCCCCGTACACCTGCTGTTCGAGTTTTTGCGCAACCGCGCCTAGGTTGGCGAGCGAACCCTGCCATGACGCGCGTGGACTTCTATCTGCTGGCAGATGTCGATCTCGTTGCTCGGGATCGTTTCGCCTGCCGCCTTGCACAACGCGCCGCAGGCGCCGGCCAAGGCGTTCACGTGCACCTATCGTCAGAGAAGGCCCTGACGCACTTTGACGAGTTGCTTTGGAACTACCCAGCGGAGCGCTTCGTACCGCACGAAGTGCTGGCGGGGGATCAAGCAGCAAGACCGCGTTCACCCATCAGCCTAGGGGCTTCGCTGCCGACGGACTGTGACGGTGTGCTGATCAACCTCGGCGAGGCCGTGCCAGACTTTTTCGCTCGCTTTGACCGGGTTGCGGAGATTGTGGTCGAAGAAAACAAGACCGCTGGCCGGGATCGCTACAAGCTGTATCGGGACCGGGGCTATCCTCTGCATCATCACGACATCGAAGACTGGGAGGCCTGAAGTGGCGGCCAGCGGCGATCAGGACGACTCAAAAAAACTGCTCGGAGACCTCCAGCGCATACGCTCGCTGCTCGATGACGACAGCGAACCCAAGGATGCGCCTCCGGCCGTCGATGCCGACGGCGTGCCGTTGCTCGACGATGCCGTCGTCGAGGACAGCCCAGCCGCAACCGGTCTCGGCGGTGATGTCTTCGAACGACTACTGGGCGACGACTGGAAGGCCGACGCCGACGAAGTTCTGAAGGAAGCGCGGCTCAGCATCGACGCCGCCGCAACGGGTTGGACACCGGACGACACCGATGCCCTGAACGAAGCGCTGCGAACCCGCATTGACGAAACGATTCACGAGTGGCTCGAGACCCTGTTGAACGAACGCATTGGTGAACTGCGCGCTCGGGTACTCAAGGCCATGGCCGACGAGATCCAGCTGCGCGTCAAAGAGCCGCTGTCGTCGATCGAGCCCGTCAACCTACTCGATGCCATCAGCACGGCCCGCGATCCACGCGCGCGCGACGACTCGAACTGACACACCGAACGCAAGCCCATGGAAGCGAACTTTGACCCCCACGCCATTGAGGCGGATCTCTACGCCCGCTGGGAAGCGGCCGGCTATTTCAAACCCGAGGGCAACGACGAAACCTACTGCATCGTCATTCCACCGCCGAACGTCACCGGCAGCCTGCACATGGGCCACGCATTCCAGCACACGCTGATGGACACGCTCATTCGCGTCCAACGCATGCGTGGTGCCCGCACGCTGTGGCAGATGGGTACCGACCACGCGGGAATCGCCACCCAAATGCTGGTTGAGCGTAAGCTCAAAGCCGAGGGCGTCGACCGGCACGAACTCGGGCGAGAAAAGTTCCTCGACGAAGTCTGGCGCTGGAAAGCCGAGTCCGGGGGCAACATCTCGCGCCAGCTGCGGCGCATGGGGTCGTCGCTCGACTGGAGCCGGGAACGCTTCACCATGGACGACGACTATGCGGCCGCTGTCCGCGAAGTGTTCGTCCGACTCTACGAGGACGGCCTAATCTACCGCGGCAAGCGTCTCGTCAACTGGGACCCACAGCTTGGCACGGCGATCTCGGATCTTGAGGTTGAGAACAGCGAAGAAAACGGGTTCCTGTGGCACTTCCGCTACCCGCTCGTCGATGCGACCACCGCCGAAGGAATGGACTACCTAGTCGTTGCCACGACGCGACCGGAAACGCTGCTCGGAGACAGCGCCGTTGCCGTCCACCCGGACGACGAACGCTATCGCGCGCTCGTTGGCAAGCAGGTGCGTCTGCCGCTTACAGACCGACTGCTGCCGATCATTGCCGACGACTACGTCGACCCCGAGTTCGGGACCGGGTGCGTCAAGATCACCCCGGCCCACGACTTCAACGACAACGAAGTCGGCGAGCGTCACGACTTGCCGCTCATCAACGTCTTCAATGCCGATGCTTCACTGAACGATGAAGCCCCGGAGCGCTATCGGGGCATGGACCGCTTCGACGCCCGCAAGCAAATCGTTGCCGATCTCGAAGCCGAGGGTCTGCTGGACAAGATTGACGATCACAAGCTGATGGTCCCGCGCGGCGATCGGTCCGGTGCGGTTATCGAGCCCTGGCTTACGGACCAGTGGTTCGTCGCCGTCGAGACCCTGGCAAAGCCAGCCATTGAAGCCGTCGAAGCTGGGCGCACCCAGTTCGTACCGAAGAAGTTCGAAAACACCTATTTCGCCTGGATGCGCGAGCTCAAGGACTGGTGTATCTCGCGCCAGCAGTGGTGGGGGCACCGGATCCCCGCCTGGTTCGACCCCGACGGTAACTTCTACGTCGGCCGCAGCGAGGCGGAGGTACGCGCTACGGCGGGCCTCGATGTCACCGTGCCGCTCCGACAGGAAGACGACGTACTCGAGACCTGGTTTTCATCCGCGCTCTGGTCCTTCGCGACCCTGGGCTGGCCCGACAACACGACCGACCTTGAGAGCTACCACCCTACGAACGTGCTCGTCACCGGGCACGACATCATTCCCTTCTGGGTCGCCCGCATGATGATGCTGACCCTGAAGTTCGTCGGCGAAGTGCCGTTCCATACCGTCTATATCCACGGGCTGGTACGCGATGCCGACGGCAACAAGATGTCGAAGACCCGAGGCAACGGGCTCGACCCCATCGACTTCATGGACGGCATCGAGCTGGACGCGCTGGTGGAGAAGCGAACCGCAAACCTGACCCAGCCGAAGATGGGACCGCGCATCGAGAAGACCACGCGCAAAGACTTCCCCGAAGGCATACCGGCCTACGGAACTGATGCGCTCCGCTTCACCTTCACCGCCCTCGCCTCCCCGGGTCGCGACGTGCGCTTCGATACCGCCCGGGTGGCCGGGTATCGCAACTTCTGCAACAAGCTCTGGAACGCGACGCGCTTCGCCCTCAGCAACGTCGAGGGACAGGATCTCACCGGAGCGAAGACCCTGTCCCTGGCCGATCGCTGGATCATGGCGGAGCTTGGCGAAGCCATCGAGAAAGCCAGCCGCGCTATCGACACCTACCGCTTCGATCTCTACGCCGCCGCCGTGTATGACTTTGCCTGGCACGAGTACTGCGATTGGTATCTCGAGATCGTCAAACCCCTGCTATGGGATGAGTCATCCACGGCGGAGGAACAGCGCGGCACACGCCACACCCTGTTGACGGTGCTCGACGCCCTGCTGCGCCTGGCGCATCCGATCATTCCGTTCATCACCGAAGGGCTGTGGCAGGAGGTCGCGCCACGCATTGATGCCGGCGGCGAGACCATCATGCAGAGCGCCTTTCCACGCAGCGATGAATTCCCGCACGACGCCGAGGCTCGCGCTGCCGTGACCTGGCTCAAAGCGACCGTGGAATCCATTCGCACGATCCGCGGCGAAGCCAACATCAACCCCGGGCAAGAAATCTCACTGCTGCTCGAAGGCGACGATCAGGACCGTTCCAACGCGACCATGACCAACGTCATTCTGCGACGGCTGGCGAAAGTTGGTTCTATCGACTGGCTGCCCCCAGGCGAGGAACCTCCCCCGAGCGCCCTTGGCCTCGTGGGCGATATGAAGATCCGCATTCCCCTGAAAGGACTCATCGATGTTGCCGCCGAGCGAGCGCGGCTCTCGAAAGAACAGCAGAAGCTTGAGAAAGATCTGGGGCGCATTCAGGGCAAGCTGAACAACCAGGGCTTTGTTGCTAAGGCCCCGGCCGAGGTGGTCGAGAAGGAGCGTGGTAAGGCAGCGGCTATCGAGCGGGACATTGCCTCCGTCGTCGCACAGCTCGCGCAGCTCGACGAACTGGAGTAAACGCCCCAACCGTCGATGCCCGGCGGCCGGCTACAGTCCGCCGAGGTCGCAGCCACGGCGCTCGAGTATCGGCTTTAACTCCCAATACGCCGCCGGCGTTTTCATGAGAGGAATGCGCGGATAGAGGTGATGCACGATGTGGAACTGCATCCCGAGGGAGAACAGGTTCCCCAGCCGACTGCGAAAGCCCCGCGTGTCCCGATAGCGCCCCTGGTCGTGCCCCGGATGGTGCGGCGCCCAGGACAGGTAGTACTCGATGTAGGTCAAGGCGATGTGGCGCGGTAACCACCACAGCAGCGCCGCTTCGATCGCATGTTCGGTCAGCGCCATGGCGAACAGCACGACGAGATAGATCGCCTGAAACACCAGCGCATCGATGAACAGCGCTTCTTTACCGACCCGGGCTAAGGCCGCCGGATAGGCGCCGGATCGGCCCGACTCCGGCTGACGATTGAGGATGCTTCGTACAAGGAACGCCAGTCGGCTGTCTGCGTGGACACCGTAGTCGGGGTCGAGCTCAGGATCGTTAGTGTGCGCATGGTGTTCCATGTGCGTGGCCTTCAGCACCCGATAGGGGTACACCAGCGGGATCGTGGACAGATGACCCACGAGTTCGTTAAGCCAGCGGAGCTTGCTGCCCCGGTTGCCAATGATGTTGTGCTGCGCTTCGTGTGACGGCAGATACGATAAGATCACGCACAGGGTGGCGATGAGAAAGGCCGCCCAAATCGGCAGAGCGTCAAAGAGAACCAGCGGCCACAGCGAAAGCCACACCATCAGATTGGTTAAGCCCCAGGCGACCGCACCCCAGGGGACGATCTTCATGTACTTGGCCGCGATCTGTCGCTCGAGGGCGTCGAGTTCGGCATCGCTCAATCGGCTTAGGTCTGCTGCACTGATCATCGCCTTGCCCCCTATCGTCGCTAGCCTTTGACACCGATCCAGCTACCCCGAAACTGGGCCAGCAACCCCAATCCAACGGCCAACGCGAGGGCCGGCTGCCAGACCGGTATGCCACTAACAGCGTCCGTTGAGAGCTGCGCGAGTTCTGTGAAAAGCGGAAACAGGAAGAGGACCGCAAACAGCAGCGGACTGAAGAACAGTTTGACCAGAACTTTCACTCTCGCTCCTTAGCCCTCGGTCGCGAGACCATGCCGACAACCGAAATTTTAACGTTGATAAAATACTAGGGCCGTACGACACTCTCCGCAACTCCGGCGATGAGGGGCCGCCATGAGTGAGCGTACGACCTATTCCGTTTGCACGATTTGCGATTTCGGCTGCCAACTGCGAACGGTAGCTAGCGATGGGCGCGTCACTCGGGTCCTGGCTCACGACAATCCCATGCTTGCCCGCAACATCTGATACAAGGGCGTCGCAGCACCGGAAATCCACAACCACCCGGACCGGCTGCGAAAACCGCTGAAACGCGTCGGGGAGCGCGGCGCCAACCAGTGGGCAGAAATAGACTACGCCGAGGCCATGGACGAAATCACCGAGCGCCTGACGCGTGTCGTGGATCGCTACGGGCCGGAGGCGTTCGCTGTCTCCACCTCCGGTTGGAACACGCAATCTACCCACGCCATGGACCGTCGGTTCATGAATCACCTCGGCTCGCCCAATTGGATCAGCGGCGTCGCGCTGTGCGCCGGCAACACGGCCGCCGTCAACCGGTTGACCTACGGCTGGTTCCCGATGGGGGACTTCGGCAACACACAGTGCATCGTGTTGTTCGGCCACAACCCGCGAAAGCACTCCTGGACACCGATCTACAACCAGATCAACGCCGCACGCGCCCGCGGTGCAAAAGTGATCGTCCTGGATCCGCGGGTTTCCGATCAGGCCGAAACAGCCGACCTTCATCTGCGCCTACGAGCGGGCACCGACGCTGCCATGTGCCTTGGCTGGCTGAGCGTTTTTTTCAATGAAGGACTCTACGACGCGGCGTTCGTACGCGACTGGTGCACGGGGTTTGAAGAGCTTAAGGCCCGCGTCAACGAGTACCCGCTCGAACGCGTTGAGGCCATCACTGGCGTTGATCGCAACCTGATCGCCGCAGCCGCCCGGACTTACGCCACCGCCGACGGCGCCATCATCCCCTGGACACCGATCACCGATCAGCAGGTCTCATCCACCTCCGCCATCCGGTTGCATTCGATTCTGCGCGCCGTGACCGGCAATCTCGACGTTGTCGGCGGCGAGACCCTGGGCGGTTTCAATCCGAACTACATCCCAGAGTCCGAACTGGCACACCACGAGGTGCTTGCACCGCAGCAGAAGGCAAAGCAGCTAGGGTATAAAAACCATCCGGTGTTTACCTACCGGGTGGCGGAGCGCCTCAAAGAGGCCACCGAGCGTGTCTGGGGTTATCCCTACGCCGACCTGGTCATGGGCTGCCACATGGCGAACCCGACGGACGTGTTCCGAGCCATGGCGACCCAGGATCCCTACCCCATCAAGGCGTTTTTTACCCTGGGAAACAACACCCTGCTGAGTTATGCCAACCAGCACCAGATTCACAAAGGCTTATTGAATCAAGAGTTAATCGTCGCGCATGAGCTGTTCATGACACCAACGGCGATGCTCGCTGACTATGTGTTGCCCGGCGATAGCTTCACGGAGCGCAACCACATCGCCGACAGTTGGAGCTGGACAACGCGTCTGGCGTTGTCGCAGAAAGCCGTAGCGGCGCCTGCCGCGGCCACGAGCACCTATCAGTTTTGGCACGATCTCGCGCATCGCTTCGGTTTCGGTGAGCACTTTCCCTGGGACACGCTTGAGGAGCTCCTCGACTACCGCCTCTCCCGATCGAACCGCCGCTTCGCCGACTTTGCCAACGAGCGATTCATGGAAATGCCCGTGCCGCGCTACCGCAAATACCGACGCACGGGCTTTGCAACGCCGTCAGGCAAAGTGGAGCTGAAGTCGAGTGTGCTCGACGAACTCGGCTTCGATCCCCTGCCGTACTACCGGGAGGCTCCCGCCACCGATGAGACCTACCCGTACCTTGTGTTTACCGGGGTCCGCGAAGACCCGTTCTTTCAGACCGGACAGCGCAACATTGAATCGCTCCGCGAGCGCTGTCCGGAACCGCTCCTGTACCTGCACCCCTAGGACGCACGTCGCGAGGGATTTGCCGACGGCGACTGGCTGAGTCTGGAGACGAGCACCGGTGCCGTAACCGCGCGCTTGGCCGTGCAGCCGTCTATGAAAGCAGGCCACGTCCGCGTGCCGCACGGCTGGTGGTTTCCGGAACTCACCAACCGCAACTGTCTCGGTGGAGCGTTCATTGCCAGCGACGCGATGCTATCGAGCGACAGCGAGGAGTATCTGGATCGCGAGCAGGGCGTCCCCCACTTCAAAGGGTTCCCGGGTCGACTTCGCCGCGCCGAGCAGCCGCGCGAGCTCATCGCCGCCAGCGACGAAGCGTCAGCAGGTTAAGCAACGACCATGACCCAACGTTCCGCGTTCCAACAGCATCTGGCTGAGCTCAAAGCAAAGCTCATGACCCGCCTGGCAAACCGCCTGTTCACTACCCGGACGGATGGCTTGGACGGCTACCTGAAACGCCGCTTTCTAAACCCTCCCGCACCGCAACCGACGAGCCGTGAAGCGCAAGCCGCCACTCAGGGAGCCGATCAAGCGCGCGAGCGCTAGCTCAGGGTTGGTACCAAATCGGCGACGTGTACGCTCGGTCCTGAATCACCAGGGGAACGTCTGCAGGTAAGTCGAGCTTGAAGTAGGCGGCATCGTAGGCGGTCCAGCGGGGCCGCGGAATTTCGAGTACCCGGGCGTAATAGAACGCGCGCTGTGCAACGTCGAAATCCGGGTCCTGCCAGTAACCCGCCAGCTGCGCCGCGCCAATGCGGTTGCTGTAGCTGGCCGTCGCCAGGTCGACCGTCGAGCCGATGGACGGCAGCCTGCCGCTTGCTGGATCCGGTGTTCGGTCCCCGGCCCACAGCACGTCATAGACGCGCTCATGGGCAGCCCCAGTCGCATCGGTCCAACCCTTGATGATCTGCACACGATCGAGGTTCGGGCCATCCGGATCCTTGAGCGCGCTGATCAAAAAGCCCGGGGACGGGGCGGCCTCCGAGTCCCTCAACGGATCCGCCGCCGGCGGCTCGAGCACCCCACCCATGGGAACGCCGCGCGCGTAGCCCTGCGCCACATAGTCGGCTCGCGCCGTGTCCTTAAGGGAAAAGTCAAAACCTCCGAAGAACCGCACGGCAATCCGCGATCCGGTGGTGGCATAGACTTCCCGACGTTTCATTGCGTCAAAGATCGAGGCACGCGTGTTTTCGCGCGCCCAGACCGCCGCGTAGCCGGAAGCCACAATCCGCCAGTTTTCCCACAGCGCGTTGTTGGCCATGCCGTTCTCAGTCCGCGCCTGGCCCGGTTCCGATTCGGGAAACTTCCCGAAGAAGTTGTCTTCCTGGGTCGTTGAAAACGTGTTGTGTCCGTCGGTGCTGCCAATCAGACCGAACTGGTAGGGGTTAACACCCAAGGACTCCCGCAACTCAAGCCCGAGCTTAAGGGCTCCCCGAGCGTATTCGTGCTTGAGCATCCAGGGTTCTTTCTTCTCGCTGCGGGCAATGTTGTCCAGATCCCAGGTTTCAAAGTCCGCGAACTCATCGTTCGGTGACAAAAACGGGTGAGCTTCACCGTCGCCCTTCACCTGAGTCACTTCGTAGAGCGGCTCCCAGCGCGCCCGCAGCGCCGCGTAGTCCGCATCGATCGGATCGCCGCTCCGCACCTGGGTCGGAAACATCATGCCGTTCGACAAATTGCCGTTGTGGGCGATCGCCAGAACCTGGCCTCCGGTTTTCACTTCGTAGCGTGCGAGCGCCTGCCAGAGATCGCGGGGATTGCGGCTGTCCTGCGCAGAAAAGGGCGCAAGCTGCGCCGCTTTGTCGGCACCGTCGCGGTAGATCACGACACGATGCAGGTTGTTGCCGCTGATCATCGACGTCCACTCGTAGCCAATGAGCGCCGTAAACTGTCCCGGATCGTTGTACTCGTCGGCGGTTCTCGCAGCTTCCGACCAAACTGAACGACGCAACGCTCGCGAGAACGGCGGATAGACCTCAGGTCGATCCATGCTGCCGGTAAAGGCCGCAATCCGCTTCAGCGGGTCGCCTTCGGCAGCGAAGGCGGTCCACTGCTTTCCAGCACGGCTTGCGGCAACGCGCGGATCGCCTACGTCGAACCGGTAGTAGCCGCCAAGGTATTCGGCATGATCGGCGACCACGAGAAAATCGAGGGGCTCGCGCAGCTGAACCCGCATGCCGTTGTGCGCGGTCAGTTCCTGCCCGCGGGCGAACCGGTAGGCGTCAGCTGGCGACAAATTGCGGTTGCCGAGCGAGTACGCATCGGCCGAGTTGCGGCTGTGGAGATGCGTGTCACCCCACAGGAGGCGGCGCGGATATTCGTTGTCGATCGCCGGCGAGTACGCTGCGTCGGCAGCCCGCGCTGGCGGGTTAACGGCAAACAGCGCAGCAGCGAGCAGCCCCATGGCTCGCAATAGTCGCCACCCCTCTCGCGGGCTGAAGCTCGCCCCGCTTTTTCCCGTTCCAACACATCGGCTGTGCACCAGATCTCTCCCCTTCACCGGTACGCGGGCAGCGTCACAGTACACCAGGAATCCACAAAGCTGGGGGCTCGTGATGAACCAGCGCGAAAAACGCCGCAGTCGAGCCTCCTAAGCAGCGGTTAGCGTCGCGCTCAGCAAGGGTGGCATTAAGAGGGACAGAACGTACACGCCCATCGCAATTAGAAAGCAGCCGAAAGTTTGCCGGAGTCGGTCCATTGATAGATGCCGGGCAGCCGTGTTGCCGAGCAACGTGCCGGCAACACCAAACGCCGTGACCACGGCGATCACTTTATAGTCGATCTCGAGCGACTGACTCGCCAACACGCTCTGGTACGTGAAGAATCCAACCGCGGATTTGGCCGCAATGATGACCAGGCTGGTGCCTACGGCGCGATGCATCGCCAGCCCACCGAGCAGCACGAGCGCCGGTACGATCAGAAAACCCCCACCCACGCCGACGAAGCCCGTGACGGCTCCGACGACTAGCCCGTCGATCGTGATGCGCCAGGCCGCTCGGTTCGGCCCGGCTGCGCCGCCGGCCGCATTCGCCTCGCAGCGCTGCTGGCAGACCGCCGGCGGACGCAGCATGAAGGCGCTGGCCGCGAGCACGACCAGGGCGAAGGTCGCGAGCTGAACCGTCCCGCTGACGAACGCCGATGAACAGGCACCAAGATAGGTCCCAGCCATGCCAGGTACGCCGAACAACACCGCGCAGCGCCAATCGACGAGCCGATCTCGAAGATAGGACACCGAGCCCGCCGCCGCGATCAGACCAACGATGGCCAGTGATCCGGCGATCGCCACCTTTTCATCTTGCCCAAGCAGAAAGACGAGGACGGGCACGGTCAGGATCGAGCCCCCGGACCCGAGCAAGCCGAGGCTCAAGCCAATGGCCAGCGCTCCGGGCCAAACCATGAGCAGCGCCGCCATCAGCAGCAGCCCACCGCGGGGCGCGCTCGCCCTGCCTGGAACTCTGTAACGACCGGAGATCGCATAATTTCCAGATAATATATCAATAGACCTTTCGGAAATAATAAAGCCTAAAGAGGCCAGCGCAAAGCGACTCCGTTGGGATTTTGGACGCGCGGGCGCGCGCATGGCCCCACAATCGGGTGCGAACGGCAGGAAGGCAGGAGGTACTGGGCCGTAGCGCTAAGGCCGCCCCGACTCGTAGCTGGCTTTGGGCGCCCGGCTAAGCCTCGAGGGCCAGCGCGCGGAGTGCGCGCTTATTGATTTTGCCGCTCGCGATGCGCGGCAGCGGCTCCGTTGACAGCCTCACGTAGCGCGGCACCTTGAAGCGCGCAACGGTGGCTTCCATGTGCGCCCGGACCGTGGCTTCGGTAAGACCTGCCGCGGGGTCGACATACACCGTCGCACCGACTTCCTCGCCGAGCCGCTCATCCGGTACGCCGTACACGGAGGCTTCGCGGATTGCCGGATGTTCCGTCAGTGCAGCCTCGACCTCACCGCAACCGATGTTCTCACCGCCACGGATCACGAGATCCTTTATGCGATCAACGATGTACAGGTACCCGTCCTCGTCGATCTTGGCGACGTCACCGGTTCGGAGCCAACCGTCTACAAACGTTTCCGCGTTCGCCTCCGGCCGTCGCCAGTAGCCTCGCGCCAGGGCCACGCCGCGAATCTGCAGCTCTCCAGGCTCTCCAGTAGCTACTGGCTCGCCGTCGTCGTTGACCACCCGCAGCGCCATGACCGCCGACGCGCGTCCGGAACTTGCCGGGTGTGCGAGGTAGTCGTCCCCGCTGATGGCTGTGCCAATAGCGTTGGTCTCCGTCATACCCCAGCCTGTGTTCGGAACGGTATTCGGTAGCTTTGCTGTCGATGCGATGCTGCGCACCTGTTCCGGAGCCCGCGGGGCGCCGCCGCCACCGATGACACGCATGCAGGACAGGTCGCGATCGCTCTCACGGGCAGCACGGATCAGATCTCCGGTCATCGCCGCCGGTGCAACAAACGACTGCACGCGCTCTCGCTCGATCAGCTCAAGTGCCTGTTCGACGTCCCACTTGTACATGGACACGAGCTTTCGTTGGGCTCGAAACGAAGCCAGAAACACCGCGTGCGAGCCGGTGGCGTGAAACAACGGCACGCCAAGCAGCGTTGCCGGCTGGTCGGCGAGCACCGGCGCTTCCAGCCCCGCTACAGCAAAGGTCACCTGCTGCTCGAGCTCCCAATTGAGTAACGCGGAAAGCACCGCTCGGTGCGTCGACAGGACGCCTTTGGGATGCCCCGTCGAGCCCGAGGTATAAAAGATGATGGCATCGTCGTCCGGTCCGAACTCCGCTGCCGGCATGGTGGCTGGTTGGTCGGAAAGCTGCACGTCCAGGGCCCGCACGCCTGGCGGTGGCTCGCAGCGAATGGCTAGACACCGCTCAGCGAGCGAAGGTTCAAGCGGTGCCAACCGCGCGAGGCGTTCGCCATCGAGCACAAGGGCCTTAGGCTCACTGTCGTCAATGGCAAAGCGCAGCTCGTCCCCGGTCCAGAGCGAATTCATGGCAACGGCAATCGCGCCGATACTGGTTGCCGCCATGAAGGCGATGACCCACTCGGGATAGTTGCGCGCACTGATCGCGACGCGATCACCCACGCCAACGGCAAACTCCTGCTGCAAAACCTGGGCAAGCTGCGCTGCGCGCGCGTACGTCTCGGCAAAGCTCAAACGCTCGTCGTCATAGACGAGGAAGGTGTCGTCGCTCACTGCGGCCCGATACAGCGTGTGCAGCGTTGCCGGAGCGTTGCGGAACACCGTCTGCTGTTGACCGCGCACGTCGACTTGACCGAGTTCGTAGGGCTGGCCAGCGGCGGTCAGCGTGCGAATCGCATCGTCGCGAGTCATAACCGGGCTCACGCCGGCAACTCCATAACCAGCTTGCCGACGTTCTCGTCTTCGGCCATCGCCCGATGCACAGCCTCGACCTCCGCAATGGGCGCCACGCGATCGACGATGGGGCGAATGCGTCCGGCCTCAATGTGGGGCCAGACTTCGTCGTAGAGCGCGTCCATCACCGCCGCCTTGGCCGGTATAGGCCGCGCCCGAAGCGTCGACCCAATGACCCTCAACCGTTTCATCATCAACGCACCGAGATTAAGCTCGGCAGTTACCCCACCCATGAGCCCAATGACGACCAACCGGCCATCGAGGCCAAGTACTTTCAGGTTACTCGCAAGGTAGTTCGCGCCGACGGGGTCGAGGACCACATCGATCCCGCCACCGCCGTGCCAGCTCGTGACAGCATCAACGAAGTCGCCATTGGTACGGAGGTGTCCCGCATCGGCCCCAAGCGCCAGACAGGCATCGAGCTTGGCCTGGCTGCCCACGGTCACGAAACTCGGGTTATCGAAGACGACCCCAAGCTGGATCGCCGCCGTCCCCACACCGCTCGCGCCGGCATGGATTAGCATACGATCGCCCCGCCGCAGCTCAGCTTCCATGTAGAGATTCAGGTAAGCCGTCGCGAAAACCTCAGGAAGCGCGGCGGCCTCTACCAGGCTTAGGCCGCGGGGAATGGGCAACGCCTGCCCGGCCGCGACGACGACTTCTTCGGCGTAGCCACCACCGGCGAGCAGCGCGCACACCGCATCACCCACCCGAAACCGCTGCACCCCATCACCAACTTCCGTGACTTCACCGGCACATTCAAGCCCCAGGATCGGACTCGCCCCCGGTGGTGGTGGATAGGCCCCGGCGCGCTGCGCAAGGTCCGCACGGTTGGCCGCCGTTGCACGGACTCGAATTCGGACTTCCCCGGCACCCAGCTCTGGCCGCGCGACGGTGCCCCAGGACAACCGTTCCCCATCAACGGTAACCGCCTGCATGTTCACCCCTTATTACTCGGCGCCAGCACAAGAAACGCTGGCGCTTACCTACGTAACCGTATAATTCTATTGCTGTTCGTTTAATAAGCGGACAGCGAAACCATGCCCCTAAACCACCCCGACAACACACCGATAGTACCCCGACAACAGCCCTTACCAGGACAGCCGTACTTTGATGCCCTGGTCATGCAGGTAGCGCTTTAGCTCACTGACCCGATAGTCACCGAAGTGCACCATGGACGCTACCAGCGCTGCATCCGCGGCGCCGTCCGTGAGTACCTCAGCCAGATGTTCGGGCTTACCTGCCCCACCGGATGCAATCACCGGTATTCGCACCGCTTCACTGATCATCCGGGTCAGCGGGATTTCGTAGCCCTCCCGGGTCCCGTCCGTATCGATCGCATTCACCACGAGTTCTCCGGCGCCGCGCTGCTCGCCCTCTAAAGCCCACGCCAGCGCGTCCAGGTCCGTCGGTGTGCGACCACCGTTAATCACAATGCGGTAACCCGAGGGAAAGGCCTCGTGGTCATCGACCCTGGCGATGTCCATCGACAGTACGACGTTCTGATCGCCGATCGAGCCGGCGCATGCGTCGATGAGCCCTGGGTTACTCACCGCCGCTGAGTTGACGTTGATCTTTTCCGCACCGGCAAGCCGAAGATCCGTGGCGTCGCCGACACTGCGGACTCCCCCGCCGACAGAGAGCGGAATGAACACCTGCTCAGCCACGGCCTCGACGACATCGAGCATGATGTTGCGCTTATCGCTCGATGCCGTGATGTCGTAGAACACCAGCTCGTCGAGCCCATCCTCATAGTATTCGCGCGCTTTCGAGACCGGATCACCGATGTCTCGCGTATCGACAAACCGTACGCTCTTCGCCAGTTTGCCGTCTCGAACGTCGAGGCAGGCGATGACGCGTTTGCTCAGCATGTACCGTCCCACTGACGGAACGCCGCAAGTAAACGCAGGCCAACGCGACCGCTTTTCTCAGGATGGAACTGGGTCCCGAAATAGTTGGCGCGGCCCACAGCGCACGGAAAATCGAACTCGTAATCACTCACGGCAAACACGTCATCGTCGCGCGACGGCTGCGGGTAATAGCCATGAACAAAGTAAAACTCATCGTTCTCCTCGAGACCGGCCAGCAACGGATGCGGTCGCACCTGCCGAACGCGATTCCAACCCATGTGCGGGACCTTCAACGTGGGATCTGAAAACGAGAACCGGCGGACCATCCCCGGCAGCAGGCCCAGAGTCTGCGTGCATTGCTCTTCACTGCGTTCGAGCGAAATCTGCATGCCTAAGCAAATGCCCAGCAACGGTCGACCGGTGGCGAGAAACTCCTGCAACGCGGCGCGCATTCCCGTAGCTTCGATGCTTTGCATTGCTGGACCGGCCGCGCCGACCCCCGGGAATATGACTCGCGGAGCTGTGAGTACGTCCGCCGGGGCCCGGCTGATGCGCGCGCTCAAGCCCACCTCGGCGCACGCGCGCTGGACGCTGCGCAGGTTGCCTGCGTCGTAGTCGACAATGACGACGTCGGTGTTGGCCATAGCACCCAACTCAGTAAAACACTCAAGAGCGCTCGAAGCGCCGGCCCTTTTCCGGGAAAGATCCTAGAAAGCTCCTGGGAAGCCGCGCTGGCGCTGAGGCCGGCGATACTAGCAAAACCGCCAAGGTGTCGGCGCAATCGCACCCGGGCAAGCTACCGTATCAACGCCCGCACGACACCTTGACGACTCACGGCTCACACCTAACCTGCTGTTATCGCGGTCTAAATTAGAGCTGCATGCCCGCTTGAAACCCCCTACGCTGAGCGCTATGTCCGACCCTCAACAGCTTCCAGAACCCGAGATCAAAAAGGTTCCGGCGTTTCAAACGCGGCACGAGCACCCGCCCGCGAAGGCACCTCGCCGACGCGGCGTCTTGCTGGCAAATTTGGGAACCCCGGACAGCCCCGACGTCGGTGACGTACGGCGCTACCTTGGGGAGTTTCTCATGGACCGCCACGTCCTCGACGTGCCGTGGGTGCTGCGTAAGCTGATCGTCAATTGCTTCATTCTCCCCTTCCGGCCCAAGAACAGCGCGGAAGCCTACGCGAGCATATGGCGCGACGGTGGCTCACCACTGCTGCTGGAAAGCGAGGCGCTCCAGGAGAGCCTCATGCAGGAGCTCGGAGACATGCCGGTGGCACTTGGCATGCGTTACGGCGAGCCCTCGTTAGCGCGCGCTGTGGAAGAACTCAAAGCGGCCAACGTCGAAGAAATCCTCCTCGTCCCGCTGTATCCGCAGCACGCGGCATCCACCCGGACGACGTGCATTGAGGCCGTCGAAGCGCTCATGCCAGCGGACATCACCCTATCGGTCGTGCCGCCCTTTTTCGCCCACGCCGACTACATCAGCGCCTTGGCCGCGACCGTCCGCCCATACCTTGAGCACAGCTACGATCATCTGCTGTTGAGCTACCACGGGCTACCCGAGCGGCACCTGACGAAGGCCGATCCGACCGGCAATCACTGTCTTCAGTCCGGCGACTGCTGCGAACAGGCGTCCAGGGCGCACGCCACCTGCTATCGGCATCAGGTCTTTGAAACCTCCCGGGGCTTGCGTCAGGCCCTGGGCCTGTCCCGCGATCAGGTAACGACAAGCTTTCAGTCGCGGCTGGGCCGTCTGCCCTGGCTGACGCCGTACACGGACGCCGTGCTCAAAGAACTTCCGGGGCGCGGGGTGCGCAAGCTGCTCGTCGCCTGCCCAGCGTTCGTTGCTGACAACCTCGAAACCCTCGAGGAAATCGGAATCCAGGGTGAAGAGACCTTCATTGAAGCCGGCGGTGACTCACTCGAGCTGGTGCCCTGCTTAAACGCTGACCCACGCTGGGTCGCAACCCTGGCGCGCTGGTGCCGAGCGCCCGGGAGCGAACAACCGCTCCGCGTGCTCGACTAGCACCTGCTACCACCTGCCATGCCAAACGCTCGTCAGTCGAGCGGTACAACCTCGAACCCGGCACTGGGGAAGTGTGTGATGCAGGGGCCGGTTTCCGGCGTTTCTCGAGCGATGGCGAGCTCCTCGCTGTTGGCGGCGACCAGCGTGCCGGTGACCGGGATACGTCCATAGTCGACGGGGGTCACGCGCACGGCTTGTCCGATGGCAACACCCGCCGGCGGCACGCCGACCAACGCGGGAACCACGGGCTCAGCACCGCGCGCTGCGGCCAGCGCGTCTTCACCGGTCGCGATCTCAACGTTGCCATGTCCCCAGGCGGCCATGCGCTCGTACCAGTCTTTGACCGCCGGATGGTCGCTCACGAGGGCTTGGTTCACCGGGTTGTTCCGCAGAAACCAAAGGCAGTGATACACGGCGAAATCGGCGATCGTCGGATACTCGCCAAACAGAAACGGCGTTTGCGTTGTCCCAAGAGTCGCTTCCAGGTCATCCAGATACGCGCGCAGGAATGCAAACGCGGCCGGTGCACCGTAGGTCGTCAAGGTCGCGCCTTCGGACAGCTCGGCGCGATCCTTCTGAAAGGCGGCGATCTCCGTCGGGCTAAGCGATCCCATCATCGCGGCCAGCGCCTCGGGGCGAAAGTTGAGCGCGACAGCGACCCGAAACAGTTGCGAATCGGCCCACTCCGCAACACGATTACCGGCAAAACCTGCCGCAAACAGCCGGTTGTCCGCGGCGTGACGCGCCAGCCCACGAGCAATGATCGCCGTATCGCAATACACGTTCGCCCCGATCTGCAGTACCGGTGTGCGCCGGTAGCCGCCGGACAGCGGCATGAGCAGCGGTCGAGGCATAACGCTTGAGATTTGCACGGAATGCCAGTCGAGGGCGAGAAAACCGAGCATGACGCGCACCTTCTCGGAGAACAGAGATGCGTCGTAGTGGTGAAGATAGATCACGGCCAGAACCTCGCCTGCTGAGTCGGATGCGGGAGAGCTTACACGGCCTGCACGTGCGCCGAGACCAACGCGTAGCATCGCTGAATCAACCGCTGCGCAAACATGGACTTCCTCGCGACAAAGCGGACCGGGCGGTTCAGGCCCGCCGTGTCGAGAGCCACCAGCCGGTCTTCGGCAACTCCGAGCGTCGTCGCAACACCCTTTGGCACCAGACCGTGACCGAATCCGGCAAGCGCCATCTGAGCAACGGAGAAAAACGACTCTAGAGACGTCGTGCGCTTGAGATTGAGCCTGCGCATGTCGTCCTCGATGGACTGCCAGGCGCCCGAGCGGGATTCGATTGTGATCACGTCCAGAGCATCGCCGACGCGGTAATCGAAGGGCCCCAGGGCCGAGGGCACGATGACCATCGGCTCCAGGCGGATGACCTCACTGACCAGATCCGTATCCGCCGTTGAGCTGCCCGTGCAGATACCGATCATGTACTCACCGCTGCGGATCCGATCGAGCACCACGGGCGATCGTTGGGCATGAAAATCGAACTCACAATCCGGCATCTCTGCCTGCACCCGCGCAAACAACCGCGGCCCCCAGCTGGCAAGAATCGCTTCAGATACGCCAAGGATGATGCGGCCCCGATACAGCTCCTGGTCCTCGAGGAACACGCTTTTCAGCTCAGTCACCAGTGGCGCAATCCGTTCAACCAGCCGCGTGCCATGGTGGGTCAGGACGACCCGGCGACCATGACGCTCGACGAGATCGCGCTGGTAAAACCGCTCCAGCGCCGCGATCCGTTTACTGACCGCGGACTGAGAAATTTTCAGCTCCGTACTCGCCGCCATCATCGTTCCGGTCTTCGACAGGGTGACCAGCGTTTCCAGGTTTTCAAGCACCGAACACTCCTGTCGGCCGAATAATTCCCGTAACGACTTTATCTTATTCTACTAATTCGCTTTATTCATGATTAAGGCGGCGGCAGACTGCGCGCGTCCTGAGAAGAGCCTAAGCCCATGTCCGCAGCGGTCACCGCCCTTGTGTTGACGTCCGTGTTCGCTACAAGCGTGCTGTCCGGGGTGCTGGGTATGGCCGGGGGCATGATCCTTATGGCCGTGATGCTTGCGGTGCTGTCGGTGCCGGCTACGATGGTGCTCCACGGTGCCGTCCAGGGCGTCGCCAACGGATCCCGCGCCTGGTTCCTTCGCGAGCACATCGCCTGGTCCGTGCTGCCGTACTACTGCGTCGGTGCAGCGCTCGCGATTCTCGCCTTTGCACTCTTGAGTCTAAGGCCGTCGGCACCCTGGGTATTGATCGTGCTGGGCGTCGTGCCCTGGATTGCTCTGGTGGTGCGCCCGCTGTCCCGGCTCGACATCACTCAACCATTCACCGCCATTGTTTGTGGCGTGCTCGTCACCGGCGCACAGCTGTTCGCCGGCGTGTCCGGGCCGCTCCTTGACCTGTTCTACCTCAATGCAAATCTCGAGCGCCACGGGGTTGTGGCCACCAAGGCCATCACCCAGGCGGTTGGGCACGCCCTGAAACTGGGGTACTGGGGGAGTCTCCTGGCGCTCACCGACTGGCCCCCCGTGTGGCTGCTACTGATCGCGCCAGTTGCCGCAATCGCCGGAACGCGCGTTGGCACGCGGCTGCTCGACCGCTTAAGTCAAACGCATTTTCAGCAGGCGACGCGCCTGATCGTGCTTACGATCGGCGCGCTGTGTGTCGTTCGGGGCGTCAGTTCGCTCCTGACACCTGCTTGAGGGACGCCGCAACGGGCTTCACCACGAACAAGAGATCACCGGCATTGACCTGCTGGCCATTGACCATGTTGATCCGCGTCACCTCAAATTCCGTTCCGGCCGGATAAAGCTCAGCATCGCCGTTGAAATCCTTCAAACGCAGCGGTGTGAACAGTTTCATCGCTTCCAGCTGGCACAGCACGTCGTCGACCCCCACCGAGTCACCTACGGCAACGTACTCCGGTTCCGTGGGCGTGGGTGTAGTGTAGAAGATCGCCGTTGCCGGAGACAGCACGCGGAGCTCGTCGCTGTCTTCGATCTCGATCGAATCCTGGCTGATGCCGCTCTCCTGACCACCGGCGGCCTGCTCCATTTCTTCAAGCAACGCCGCGGCATCAATGCGGTCAAAAAACTGCACGAGATAATTCGTGTCATAGACGCCGTCGTTGAACACCGAGTCCTGCAACACGCGACGAAGCAGCGGAATGTTCGTACTGATGCCCGTGATCTGAACCCGGCTGAGGTAGCGGTCAAGCTTAATGATCGCCTCCTGGCGATCGGCGGCGTGAACAATGATCTGCGCAATCATGCTGTCGTAGTAGGGTGAGACAAACTTGCCCGGGCCCGCCGTAGCGATGATCTCAACACCCTCTTCTTCCGGTAGCACGCACTCTCTGATTTGCCCCGGCTGAGGCCGGAAGCTCAGCTTGCCGTCGCCACCGATGACCAGCTTTTCTGCTGTGACCCGAGCTTCGATCGCATAGCCATTCGCCATCGGAACCAGATCGGCGATGCTGTCTCCGGCAGCAATTCGGAATTGCTGCGAAACGATATCGATCCCCGAGGTCCACTCCGTGACCGGATGCTCGACCTGCAGCCGGGTGTTCATCTCCATGAAGTACACGGCATCGTTGACCCGGTCGTAAATGAACTCGACGGTTCCGGCACCAACGTACCCCACCTCATCGGCGATCGCCGCCGTGTAGTCGAGCACCGCCTGGCGCTTCTCTGCCGGCAGCTCCGTGGAGTCGGATTCTTCGAAAACCTTCTGCTTGTCGCGCTGCACCGTGCAATCGCGGATGCCGAGCACCTTGGTATTGCCGTGCGTATCCCGCAGCAGCTGCACTTCGATGTGACGCAGCGACGTAACGAACTTTTCGAGATACACATCGCCATTCCCGAAGGCACTGCGTGCTTCTGCGGTCACCTGATAGAACAGACCGTGCAACTCCGACGGCTCCATGACCGCCTGAATCCCCTTACCACCGCCGCCGTGGACTGCCTTGATCAGCACCGGGTAGCCGATACTGTCGGCCACTTCCGCCGCTTTCTCCGCACTGGTGAGAATTCCGTGACTCCCGGGCACAACCGGCACGTTCAGCTTCATGGAGGTGCTGATCGCGTTCGATTTGTTACCCATGGTTTCCATCGCGGAAACCGGCGGGCCGATAAAGTTGATTCCGTGATTCCGGCACAGTTCCGCAAACTGAGAGTTTTCCGACAGGAAACCAATGCCCGGATGCAGCGAGTCAACCTGCTCCCGCTCCGCAACCTGCAGCACGGACAGCGCATTGAGGTAGCTTTCGTCCGGCGTGTTGCCGCCAATGCAAACCAGGGTGTCGCGGGGCAGCAACATGTCGACGGCAGTCGACTCCATGTCTGGGTCCGACTGCACGAGCACCACGGCAATGTTGTTGCGCTGCGCAATCCGGATCAGCTTCACCGCTGTGCACCCGCGCGCGTGGATCAGCGTTCGACGCACCGGACGAATGAGATCGCTTTCCGTGTACTTCGGCCGGTGCGCAACGACAACGGGGTGCTCCTGGCTGAGCACACCGTCGGCAATGCTCTGCAGCACGTCTTCAATCGTTTGCTGCGGTATGGGGATCTCTGCGTCGATCTCCGTCAGCCCGGTATCCAGCTCGGGATAGAACGGGTGTTTTACGAGTCCCTGCATCGCATCCGGGACCAGCGACAGGTAGTTCGACAGGATTGAATTCAACGGCAGGTTCGAAGGCACTACGATCTGGCCTGCAAAGGGCATGCTGGTGCCACTGAAATAGTACGTCTGCACGAGCGGGTGAGTAACAAACGACGCCTGGGCGCCACCGGTGCAGTCGCCAAACCCGAAAATGACAATCGGCAGATCGTGATCACGCACGAACCGGGTGACCCGGTCATTGACCGCTGCCATGGAAAACAAGGCACCCGCCCCTTCTTTGGTTTGCATGCCACCGGAACTGATAAAGCAGACTACCGGCACATGCCGCTCTGCACATTCAACGAGCAGACGGCAGAATTTCTCAGCGCTCGCCATGTCGAAGGAACCGGCCTGGAAGGCGACGTTGGAAATGATGACGCCCACCTCAATGCCGCCAGCATCCTGATTTAGACGACCAATGCCGGACACGATGCCACAGGGCACGACGTCTTTTTTCAGCGCCCCCTCAATGGATACGCGAAAGCCGGGAAAGGAGCACGGGTCAGAACTCAACAGATCGTCATAGCGCGGCTCAAAGGACTCCAGATACCGGTCCACGAGATCCTGCCAGCCAAAGGGATGCGAACGACGCTGATCAATCAGCAGATTACTCATCTGCAAATCCCGGTACGCCATGTTCAGGCGATTCCAGAAGTCCTTGCGGCGGCCGATGTTGCGTGGCGCGATGCGACCCTGAAACGCTTTTCCGTCCCGTTCCGAGGCAATGTACGAGGGCAGCAGCACCTCGAACAGGTAGCTCACCACGACAAGCAGCGATTCTGAAAGATACGGGAAGCTCGCCTTCTTCCACTCCTCGACCTGGCGGAAAAAATCCGTGTTCTTGCTCGAACGTGTGAGCGCCTGATACCAGTCGAACAGTTGTTCCCGCGCCTGCTCCTCACTCAACGCGTCCCGGTTCAATAGCCGGGCTTGCTCGCGCGCGGCATTGGAAACAGCTTGATCGAGCAGTTGCGCCAGCGTCTCTTTCGACAGCGCTTGTTTTTCCTGCGCCTCGGCGGCAATGGAATCGAGCGACCGAAGAATTTCGTCGTAGACCGCATCAAACAGCAGTAACCGATCGCATTCGGTCTCAAAGTCCGCACGCAGGTCTTCGGCAATGAGCACATCAAGAATCGTCAGGTCAGAAAGCTCCGGGACCTCATTCTCAATGGACTTGCGGGCAATGTGCTGCGGGTAGCGGACCTGGAGCAGCGCCCGATTAACGGAAATGTTCGAGGCACCTCGGCTGTGCAACAACGCCGCTTGCTCACCGGCATCGTCACCGAGTGCTGCGTAGAGTGATTCACCCGTAATCGCCAGGTTGAGCTCCGCCGTCAACTGCGCCGCCACGTAGGCGTCGGATTTGCCAACGATGCCCTGCTCCTGCAGCAGCTTTTTGCCTTCATGGCTGAAGCGCGCTTCGATGGGTTTGTACAGCGCCTCGTCGGCCATGATTGCAGCAATCAAGGCCCGCGGTTCCTGAATGTCGCTCTGGCGAAAAATCAGCCGCGTGTCTTCCGGCTGGCCGAGCACCTGGCGCAGCTCCCGGAGGTTACCTACAGCCTCGCGCTTCCAGCGGTTGTAGAGGAAGGTCGTCACCCCGGCAAGCAGGGCACCTTTGGCATCTTCGTAGTTTTTCTTCGGCTCACCAAAAATAAGCTGGGCAATCCGGCCGCGCTCGCCGTCCAGCGCTTCGCGCTTCTCCAGATACCCTTTCCAGGATTTGGCGAGCGACTCTTCGTACACGACCTTGTCCGGGTCCTGAAGCCAGCGCAAAAACGTCTGCCGCCGCTCAAAGTCTGCACGTCGGGAAAGCTCCCCCGTGGGCAGCTCCAGGTTAGCCAGCCGACCGTACTGCTTGATCGCCGTCGCCTTGATGCGCTGGCGAACCTTCAGATACCGCAAATAGCGGTACCCGACGCCGAAGACGTTCAGGTACTCGGTGGGGTGTTTGGTCAACCGCATGGAGGCTTTGGCCTGCATGATCTTCAACGCATCAGATGGGTTGAGGTAACGGCCAAGACTCTGGCGATAGTGATCGAGGATGTACGGATTTTCCGCCACGAACTCCATGGTGCGGCGCTCGACCTGCTCGATCGCACCGACAATCGTGGAGCGCAGGTTTTCGATCAGCTCCGGTTCGTTCGGTGAAAAGTCGATCACGCCATCGATGTTGCCCTGCGCGTACAGCTCGTACGGGGACAACCCGACATACTTGGCACATTCCTGCCATGACAGATTCAACCGCCGGGCAATGTTGGCAAGGCCCTTGGGTTGAATCGTCGAAAACACCGCATCTTTTAAGGAGAAGATGAGATTGCTCGCGGCGAGCGGAATCGCACCGCCGGAATAACCCAGTCCATAGATGATCCCGATGTTCGGAACATCCACGGTGCTCATCTCCGCAATCAAACGGGAGATGCTGTGCGCCTGGTTTTGCCGATTGGCATCCTCGCCGGCATCGGCCCCAGGTGTGTCCATCAGCGAAACAATCGGCAGGCGTCGCTGTGCGCAACGCCCCACGAAGGCGGCGGCGGCGAGGTGATGTTCCGGCATCCACACGCCGTTCCGCGATCCCCGATCCTGTGCGATGAATCCAACCAGCCGCGGCTCTTCGGCGAACTTCATCTCAACGACCGCGCTGTAGAAGGAACTCTGCGAGTCCTCCTCAACAACAATTCCCAGTTGCCGCACAATGGCTGGAGCCGGGGTGCGGCCAGGGTCTTCCGCCGGGGTGACGACGGCTTCGATGTACGAGTCGGTGTCGAGGCTAGCGAGACGACTTCGGCGGCGGAGGTTCTGCCGGCGGGTGAGGAGACCCGGTACCCGTACTTCCGGATCGTTGGCGGGGAACATAGCGAAGTCTTCCGCCAGGCTTTCGGCAATCTGATAGAGACGATCGCCATCGTCGAGGGCGTCTTTGATCAATGCGTTCTCCCGTGTATGCCTTGTGGCGTGCGCTACGCGTTCGCTTGAATGCTCAATCGAGTCGCGTTCTCCCACTGCTCGCGCAGTACTGTATCATTTGCCGTTTCACTCGCAACCAAATGAATCCGTTGGCATTTCCCGCGATTCGCAATGCGTCACGCACGGCAACCAATTCGTTCATGCGACCACAATGGATGCTGTTTGGGAGTGGTGTGACGACCCACCGTCGCACTGGCCAACATGAACCATTCAGGTCACAGCGTCCTGAACACCTACATCTCTCAAGTGAAGGCTCGACCCTATGAAGTTGAAGTGTGCGCTGCTGACAGTCAGCGATACGCGAACGCGCGAAAACGATTCTTCCGGCGATGCCCTCGCGGCCTACATCAACGCAAGTCCCCACGAACTCATCGATCGGAACATCCTTCCGGATGATCGCTATGCGTTGCGCGCTGCCGTCTCCGCATGGATCGCGAATCCGGACGTTCAAGTCGTCATCAGCACCGGTGGCACCGGGTTCACCGGGCGTGACAGCACCCCGGAAGCGTTGCTACCGCTGTTCGATAAAACCATCGATGGATTCGGTGAACTGTTCCGCCAGCTTTCCTATGACGAGATCGGCACCTCAACGATTCAATCACGAGCCGTCGGTGGGCTCGCCAACGCCACGCTCATCTTTGCACTGCCAGGCTCAACGGGCGCGGTGCGCTTAGGCTGGGAGAAGATTCTGGCGCCGCAGCTCGATATCGATCACCGTCCGTGCAACTTTGTGGAATTGATCGATCGATTCAATGAAACTTGAGCGCCGGCAGCGAACCGACCGCCGAACGACCCCTGTAAATTGAGCCCAGCATGAGTTCTCCCGTCTATATTTTAAGTGCTGCACGTACCCCTATCGGCAGCTTCCAGGGAGGCCTGGCCACGCTGTCCGCACCGGCGCTCGGCGCGCACGCCATTCGCGCGGCCCTCGACGCCGCACACATCGAACCCGTGCAGGTTGACGAAGGGCTGATGGGTAACGTCATCGGCGCCGGGGTAAAGCAGGCCCCGGCCCGACAGGCGCTCCGCTCGGCCGGGCTGCCCGACGCTTGCAGTGCCACCACGATCAACAAAGTCTGTGGCTCAGGTATGAAAGCGACGATGCTGGCCGCTGACCAGATCGCGGCCGGCAATGCACACTGCATGATCAGCGGCGGCATGGAGTCCATGAGCAACGCGCCCTATCTGCTTCCCAAAGCGCGCAGTGGACAGCGCATGGGGCACGGACAGACCCTCGATGCGATGTTTCTCGACGGGCTCGAAGACGCAGACAGCGGCCGCTCTATGGGCAGCTTCGCGGACGCGACAGCAGCAGCTCACCAGCTCTCCCGGGAGCGCCAGGATGCCTTTGCCATCGAGTCGGTAACGCGGGCCAAACGCGCGATTCAGGACGGCTCGCTGGCCGCGGAGATCGCCCCGGTAGCGATCGGCGCTGCAATCATTGAACACGATGAACAACCGGGTCGCTCACGCCTTGAGAAAATCCCAACGCTGCGCCCGGCGTTTTCCCCTGACGGCACGGTAACGGCAGCCAACGCCTCGTCGATTTCCGACGGCGCCTCGGCTCTGGTGCTGACCCGGGACGTACCGGCGAGTAGGGAACCGCTGGCGCGGATCGCCGGGCATCACACGCATTCCATTGCGCCCGCAGATTTCACCCTGGCACCGGTTGGAGCGATCCGCGGTCTGCTGGCGAAGCTCGACTGGTCTGTCGATTCCGTGGATCTGTTCGAAATCAATGAAGCCTTCGCGATGGTCGTTCTCCTCGCCATCGACGAACTTGGGCTCGACGCGGAGCGCGTCAATCGCTACGGCGGTTCCTGCGCCCAGGGACACCCGATTGGAAGCACGGGCTCTCGCTTGATCGTAACGCTGGCCCACGCCATGGCTCGCTTCGAGCGCAAACGCGGCATCGCCGCCCTGTGTATTGGTGGCGGTGAAGCGACGGCCATCGCCCTGGAGCGGGACTAAGCGTTGAGAGGCAAGACTGGTGGCTGATCGAATACCGCTCATCGTCGGGTTTGGTGGTGTCAATCCCACCGGTCGACTGTCGTTTCACCACGGGTATCGCCGCACCGTTCTGGATCAGTTGCCTGACGCCGACCGGCGGCAGACCTATCAAGCCCTCGCGACCCTGATGCGGCTTCGCGGCAACATCAACGACCCCGCAGTTCAACAGACCGTTCGCGAAGGCACGCTCATCCGGCGGTTAGAGGCACCCCACACGGACCGCATGCGCTGGAACCTGCCGGTCAAGGAGCTGGCGACCATTCGCTGCGGTATCAGCAAACGGCACCTACCAGACCCGCTGCCCGACGGTTGGCGCGTGGTAGATAACAGCGCCGACCCAGTGTCGCTCGAGATCCAGCAGAACGACAACTGGTTCATCAGCACCGCCCAGCCGATGCGGGTAAACGCCGCCGGCCAGCTGCCGCGCGGCTTCGATCCCGCAGCGCTCTATGCCTCTCGCAGCCACCCCCGTGGACTTCAGCTTGCCGTGTTTGGCGCCTCCGACGCACTGCGCTCTACGGGCCTCGAACTGGATGTCCTGAAAGCCCGGGTTCCACCGGATCAGTTCGCCGTGTTTTCTGCCAGCGCCATGGGGCAGCTCGACAACGAAGGCCTTGGGGGCGCGTTTAACAACCCGCTCACCGGCCGGCGGCCGACCTCGAAAAACGTCGCGCTGGGCATCGCCGAGATGCCCGGTGACTTCATCAACGCCTACGTGCTCGGTACCGCCGGCGAAACCGCGGGGATCGTCGGCGCCTGTGCCACCTTCCTCTACAACCTCAAGCGCGGCAGTGACGCGATTCGCGCAGGAACCGCGCGTATCGCCTTGGTCGGTAGTTCCGAAGCTCCGGTCATTCCTGAAATTATGGAAGGCTATCGAACCATGGGCGCACTGGCGGAAGACGAAGCCCTCGCGCTACTCGACGGCGCCGATCAGGCCGACCACCGGCGTGCCTGCCGACCGTTCGCGGAAAACTGCGGCTTTACGGTTTCCGAGTCCGGGGTCTACACGGTGCTCATGGATTCCGAGCTTGCGATAGAACTCGGGGCACGCAATCTGGGCGCCGTAGCAGGTGTGTACGTCCATGCGGATGGCTATAAGAAGTCGATTCCCGGGCCCGGTATCGGCAACTACCTGACCGTTGGCAAGGCACTGGGGCTCGCGCGAGCCATTCTCGGTGATGATGGCGTGCGTACCGGCACACACATTCAAGCCCACGGTACCGGCACGCCGCAGAACCGAACCACGGAATCCGCGATCATGAGCGAGCTCGCGGCTGCGTTCGGCATCGACCACTGGCCCGTCGGTGCGATCAAAGCGTTCGTCGGCCACTCCATGGGACCCGCTGGTGGAGACCAGCTGTCCTCGGTTCTTGGCACCTTCTACCAAGGCATTCTGCCCGGCATCCCAACGATTGACGCCCTGGCGGAAGACGTCCGTGCGGCCCACCTGAATTTCGCGATGAAGCCCCTCGAACTGAGCCCGGAGCAGCGCCGCGGAGCACTGATCAACAGCAAAGGCTTCGGTGGCAACAACGCGACCAGCCTGATTCTTTCCCCCGAGGAAAGTCTGAAGCTGATGACCCAGCGCCACGGCACCGCACAGTTAAACGCCTATCGCGATCGCCAGGTCCGGGCAGAAGAACGTGCAGCGACCTACGACTCGAACATGCTGGACGAGACCGTAGCGCCGATCTACGCCTTCGGCGAAGGTGTGATCGAACCGCGTTCGCTCGAAATCAGCAACCGATCGATTTACCTGCCCGGCTTTGCCCATCCGGCGTCACTGGAAACGTCCAACCCGTACGAGGACTAACGCCCCACCTGCTCAGCGGTCACCGCGCACTGATTCGACGGCGCGCGCCGCTGCATCCGTCCAGCGGCGGTCGCTTCGGCAGCGCGCCAGTGCGGCTACCAGCCGGTCCGATCGCTGCTGTGCCACCGTTTCCTCATCGAGCTCCTGCTCTCCCGCGAGATCCAGAGGCGACCAGAGCAGTCGATAGCGCCGCTGAAGATCGCGGTCGCGCCGATCTCGATCCACGGCGAGAGAGGTTGCCGCCGCGTTGGTCCGCGCCAGGGCGTGGCGCAACAGCGCTTCGGCTTCTGCCGCGTCGACACCGATCGGCAGCCCGTAGCTAGCGTTCTGCTGAATCCCAGCGTACAGCGGCTGTGCAACCGCCAGGCATTCGATCCCCTTACCGTAGGCCGCGATGTGCGTGGCCCGGGTCATCGCAGCCGTTTTTTGCGCGGCGCACCGATCGGCGCGCGCGACGAGCGCCCGTAAGACCCGCTTCTTGATTCGATAGCGGCCGCCCTTACGTTCATAGGTCTGCCAGAACGACGCATGCGCGGCCTTGAATTGAGCCGATTGGGTATCCGCGGCGAGTGTGTCGAACGGGTCCAGGACCAGCGTTCGAGACCCGTTGTACAGCTTCCACGCCGACAGGTAGTCCGGCAACGCGCTCGCATCAACGGCCGCCCGGCGTTGGTTGGCTGGATCCTTAAGGAAGTAGTCGGCCGCGCCGAGCGCCAACATACAGTCGGTCGTGTACTGGAGATAATCACGCGCACCGGTGGGCAACTCATCCGTCATTGCACTCGCTCGCGTAGCAGCCAGCGAGAGCAGGGAGAGGAGGGTCAGCACCAAAAGCAACACCGGTCCACGCCGCGGGCTCGGTGCGATGCGCGGGGTTACGCGCGTCCGCGTACACGGTACAGCTGTCGGCATCCGCGTAACCCACGCAACCCAAGAGATACTTAAACGCTCCGTCATCGCTCCGTACCTTTTGCTAGCTGCTAGCTGCTAGCCGCTAGCCGCTGCCCGCTACCCACCACCCGCTTGACGCTTGCCCCGAAGTCGATGGGAAGCGGAAGCTTGCTGCACCCTAGCGGGAGCGCCAGCACCGCGCCTTACGGAAGCCTTACGATCGAACCGAGTCATGTTGGGCTCGCGTAGCTGCGGCTAGTGCAGGGTTTCCTGGTCTTTCGACACCCGCATAAGCCGCGATTCCAGCGTAGCCCGCAGCGGATGATCGCCCTCCATGCAGGCCAGTGCCTCCCGATACGCCCGGGAAGCGCCACCGGTGCCGCCGATAGACGCCCACAAGTCGCCTTTTTCACACCACAGCTCCGGCTGTTTCGGCAGCGCGGCGAGCTGCAGACTGACCATGTCGAGCGCCCGGTCGAGCGCCCCGGTTGAACGGAAATGCAGCTTCGCGTTATTCAACATGCGCATCATGAGCATCAGCGGCGACGCCAGCGGAGCGGACTGCTCTGCCCGCTCGCGCACCGACTGCTCCTGCACTGGCTCCTTCTGCACTGGAGTCATGGAAAACGGATCAATGAGCCGATCCTCAACCAGCACCAGAAAATGACCGGGCTGGTTCAAACCTGCGGCGCTTAAGCCCAGGTGCCGAGCAGCGCTGATCAACACCACAGCAAGAGATATGGGAATTCCCCGCTGACGAGCCAGAACGCAGTCGATGCGGCTGTTGTCGAGAGATTCGTAGGTCTCGCGATCGCCGTCAAAGCCAAGCGTCTTGAGCCCTTCCCAGGGCCAGCGATCGATCGGCAACTGAGCGAGCACGGCATCGCGCTCGGCGCGAACCAGGCGCGGGGAGACCTCTGCATTGAGCGCCTGGGCAACGAGCAGGCTCGCGTCGAATTCGGCGTTGACCCACTCAGGTCGGGTAGACCACTCCGCCTGAAGGAGGGCCTGCACGTCGCTGCCGGGAGAGGGGGAGTTGTTGGGGCGTGCTAGGGGGTGATCGCGCTGGCGTTCGGCAAAGGCGCGGATATCTCGAATCAGCTCATTGGACACCCGCGGTGCCCAGGAGGTCGGTCACCGTGGAAACGAGATCGTCCAGTTCAAACGGCTTATGCAACGCTGCGTTGGCGCCAAATCGTCGAGCCAAATCCAAGTAGCTGCCGGGCCCAACCCGACCACCGCCGGAAATCGCGATAATCGGCAGATGTTCCGCCGACTGGCGAATGTTATTGATCGTCTCGAGCCCTTCCTGCTCCGGCATCACGATATCAGTGATGACGAGATCAATCTCTTCATCCCGAAAGCGCTGTTCAACCTCAATTCCGTTGAGGGCCGTCGTGACGTCGTGCCCCGCCATGCGAAGCATTTCCGCGATTACGTCCAGAACGTGCTCGTCATCGTCCGCGACGAGGATGCTGCTCAATGCTCACGCCTCCTGCTGCAGGTGCTCCCCTGCTCTTCCCGTGTTGTTTCCCTGCTCTTCCCTTGCATAGGATTCGGTGGATACGCTTGTTGAAACTGTGCGCCGAGACAGTCGTCTATCCGAGCGCCATAGCTAGCATAGGCCAACATCATCAAGAGGTATAGCAACTGGCCGGTTAACATCCCAGCCGGAGGAAAAATCGGGGATCAATGTTCCCGGGCGGCGAGAAAACGCACGTCGGGCCAGCGTTCCTCGGCAAGCTGTAGGTTCGCTCGGCTGGTCGCGATGTAGGCCAGGTAACCGCCACCGTCAATGGCCAGGTTGGCTTCGTTCTTGGCCTTGAACTTCGCGAGTTCCTTGTCGTCATCGCACTGAACCCAGCGGGCAGTGAATACATTTACCGGCTCGTAGAGGCAATCGGCTCGGTACTCGTCTCGCAGCCGGTGAGCGACAAGATCGAACTGCAGCGTCCCTACGGCACCGACGATCAACTCGGACCGGGTCAGGGGCTTGAAGACCTGCGTCGCGCCCTCTTCGGAAAGCTGATCAAGCCCCTTTTCCAACTGCTTTGACTTCAGCGGATCCCGAACCCGAACCCGCCGAAACAGCTCCGGAGCAAAATTCGGTACGCCGGTGAAGGCCAGCGCTTCGCCTTCGGAAAAGGAATCGCCGATCTGAATCGTTCCGTGATTGTGAAGCCCGAGAATGTCGCCGGCGAATGCTTCCTCGGCCTGAACCCGGTCTCCGGCCATGAAGGTCACGGCGTCGGAGACCTTGATGTCCTTACCGAGCCGCACGTGTTTCATGCGCATGCCGTGCCGATAGCGACCGGAACACACGCGCAGAAAGGCAATTCGATCGCGATGCTTAGGGTCCATGTTCGCCTGGATCTTGAATACGAAGCCGCTGAACGGAGCCTCCTTGGGATCCACCGTTCGGCTGTTTGTACCCCGCGGCTGCGGCGGAGGGGCCACATCGACGAACGTTTCAAGCATCTGCTGTACCCCGAAGTTGCCAAGCGCCGTCCCGAAAAACACCGGCGTCAGGTCACCGGCATCGAAGGCATCCTGCGCATAGCTGTGGGTGGCGCCGCGGACCAGTTCGATCTCGTCGTGGAAGGTATCGTAATCGGCGCCAAGCAATTCCCGGGCTTCGTTGCTCTCGATGCCGACGATCTCTGGAAACTCGTGGATGTGATGCCCCTGGCCTTTCTCGAAGCAGATGATGCGATCGCGTTGCAGATCGTAGATGCCTCGAAAGCTCTGGCCCATACCCAGCGGCCAGTTCACCGGCGCGCAGCGGATATTGAGGATCGACTCGATCTCGTCGAGCACTTCGATCGGGTCGCGGATCTCACGATCAAGCTTGTTTATGAACGTGAGGATGGGCGTGTCCCGCATCCGACACACGTCCATGAGCTTGATGGTCCGTGGTTCAACGCCCTTTGCCCCATCAATGACCATAAGCGCCGAATCGACGGCCGTTAGCGTTCGGTAGGTGTCCTCGGAAAAGTCCTCGTGACCCGGCGTATCGAGCAGGTTGATCATGGCGTCCTGGAAGGGGAACTGCATGACCGAGGTCGTAACGGAGATGCCCCGCTCCTGCTCCATCTTCATCCAGTCCGAGGTCGCGTGGCGGTCGGATTTTCGTGCCTTGACGGTCCCGGCAAGCTGAATGGCGTTGCCAAACAGCAACAGTTTTTCCGTCATGGTGGTTTTACCCGCATCGGGGTGCGAGATGATGGCGAAGGTACGACGGGCGTCGATGGCCTCCTCCGCCAGTCGATCAACGGTGGACACAGGGAACCTCGTAATACGTTGGGGATATGCGCTGCGCGCGCCGCAGTATACGCACGGCCTGCGATGGAATCAGGCGCTCGGCTTCAGTCCAGCGCCAGCGCCAGAACGCGCGCGTCCTCGTGTCCGATGGTCGACGGATAGTAGTTTTTCCGTACACCGATCTCGCGGAAGCCCACGGATTCATAGAGGCCCGCAGCGGCGAAATTGGACGGTCGGACCTCGAGAAATACCTTTTGTGCTCCGCGCGCCTGCATTTTCTCCAGGGTGAGGTGCAACAGCGTGCGGCCAAAGCCGTGGCCTTGTTGGTCTCGCAGTACACAAAGATTGAGCAGATGCGCATCGCCCACGGCGACCGTCGCAATGGCATGCGCAACGATTACGCCATCGAGGAGTCCAACGAGGCACAGGTGCCCGGCACTCAGGCAATCGGCAAAGTTGCCGCGAGACCAGGGAAAGGCATAGGACCGGGTTTCCACCAGCACAACCGCCTCGAGGTCATCTCGATCCATCGCGCGAACCCGGAGCGCCTGGTCCGCCGAACCCTCACGCGTGCGATTAAACAGCGAATCGCGGTCGGAACGATTCACACTCACGGTCCGAGCAGCCCCGAGAGCCATTGCCAGAGCCGGCGCTTGTGGCCCGGTTCCGCCAGCAGCACTGCCGCTGGAGGCAGGTGAATCGCACGCAGCGCATCCTCACCGGTTAGTACGATGCTGCCGCTGCCGAGCGCCGCGAGCGCCGGATCGTTAGCTGCCTCGAAAGACCCGCGGAAACCCGCCAGCTCGAACCAACGCGCCGCCGTCCCCGTTCCGCCGGTCGCCACCAACACCGCGTGCGCGGATGC
Source organism: Pseudomonadota bacterium (assembly GCA_039198065.1). Taxonomy (GTDB): domain Bacteria; phylum Pseudomonadota; class Gammaproteobacteria; order Pseudomonadales; family Azotimanducaceae; genus CALHVX01. The sequence continues at coordinate 232,352 of JBCCTU010000004.1, read as the reverse complement.
GTCAGTTAGCCGTTTGCGAAAAAAACCTCGCACCGCGTCCACGGCCGGCTCGGGGAAATCCGCACCTGAAACACCCATACCAAGCAGGCGTTGACTCGCGCCCAGTGCGGGCCGATGGGACGGCGCGCCGAGGTCGACGGTCCGCAGCGCTGCGACTGCGCGGACAATATCCCCGAGCAGGCGCCGCTCGCGCGGCTCGACGCCATCATCGCTGAGCAACAGGACACCGCCAGTCCAAGAAAGCGCTAACGAGCCTTCAAGCGTGGTTCTGCCAGCCGCGCTAGCCGCCGTCTTTGAGGTCGAACGCACCACCGCCGCCTGACGCACGCCGGTCGCACGATCGACCGATGGTGTCTTCCTGCTTTGGTTCGGCGCGGAAGCCGTCGCCCAGTCCATGAGCTCCCGGACAGCGCTCGGAACCGCAGGCGCAGGGTCGACGGCGGGTTGCGCCGGAGGGTTGGGGGGGCGTAGTGACGTCCGGAGCCATTCAGAGCGGTCCTGCCAGACGTTGATGCCCATACGGGCAAGGACCTGTTGTTGTCGCGGCGTCCAGCTCATCGCTCACCTAAGACTCAATACTCTTCGCGCCACACGTCAACGCCGGTGCCGCAACCTGCCTAGCTTCGGATTCTACCGGTAGAATCGCGGCCCTGAGCAGCCACGTTGCAAGCAAGAGTTTTCATGCAGTATCAGACAGACGATTTACGCATCACGGGCATGGCCGAAGTCACGCCCCCGGAGGATCTGATCGAGTCCGTGCCGGTCAACAGTCAGGCGAGCCGGCTGATCTTTGAATCCCGGCAGCAGGCGGCACGCATCGTGCGCGGCGAGGACGACCGGCTGCTCGTCATCGTCGGTCCCTGCTCGATTCATGACCCGCAGGCGGCGCTCGACTATGCCCGGCGCCTAAAGCCGCTGGCGGACGAACTCAAAGACGACCTGCTGATCATCATGCGCGTGTATTTCGAGAAACCGCGCACAATCGTTGGCTGGAAGGGTCTCATCAACGATCCAAAGCTAGACGACTCCTTCGACATTAACGCCGGTCTTAAACTTGCTCGCGGGCTGCTTCGCGACATCACCGAGCTCGGGCTATCGGCCGGAACCGAGTACCTTGACCCGATCACACCGCAGTACGTGGCGGACCTGGTGAGCTGGGGCGCCATTGGCGCGCGAACAACCGAAAGCCAGGTCCACCGGCAACTGGCGTCAGGTCTCTCCTGTCCCATCGGCTTCAAAAACAGCACCGACGGTTCGATTCAGATCGCCGTCGACGCCATTCGCTCAGCGGCGCATTCGCACATCTTTTTGTCCGTGACCAAGCAGGGACGATCGGCCATTTTCAGCACCAGCGGTAACCCGGACTGCCACGTCATTCTGCGCGGTGGGTCGGAGCCGAACTTCGATGCGGCGTCCGTCAGTGCCGCCACCCGATTGCTCGCCGAAGTTGAGCTACCGCAACGCCTGATGGTGGACATGAGCCACGGCAACAGCCAGAAACAACACGAGCGTCAGCTGGTCGTCGGTGCAGATATCTGTCAGCAACTGGCCAGTGGCAGCACGCACATCATGGGCGTGATGATCGAAAGCAACCTGGTTGCAGGACGGCAGAACATGGCAAGCGCTGATGCGTTGACCTACGGTCAAAGCATTACTGACGCCTGCATCGATTGGGACGCAACAGAGCCACTACTCCGTGATCTTGCGCGGGCCATCGCCACGCGGCGCGGCTAACGCTTACGCAGGCACCTCACCTCGGGCGACACTGGCAATGGTCGGTCGGCGTCGATAACTGACGATCCGTTCGATCAACAGCGCCGCAAACACCGCCGCATAGAACAGCGGCTCACCAAAGCCATCTTTCGTGAGCCAGAACAAGTGCAGCAAGGCCGCGCCCATCGCAGGAAAGACCAGCCGGTGGAGCGTTTGCCAGCGCTTGCGCAGTCGTCGCTGCCAGCCGCGGGTCGACGTCACCGCCAGCGGTATGAGCAGCACCACGGCGACCATGCCGGCGATGATGTAGCGCCGCTCGGTGAGATCTTCGACTAAGACCGTGAGATCCAGGCCGTTGAGCAGCAGGGCGTAGGCCAGCAGGTGGCACACCACGGTGCCGAAAGCGATCAATCCTGCCGTGCGACGAAAGCGGCCGATCGCTGGAACGCCCAGCAGCCGCCGAAGCGGCGATATCGCAAGGGCAACGAGTAAGAGACGCAGGGACCAGTGTCCAAGGTAATCGACTACCGCGTCGGCCGGGTCAGCCCCGAGCACCGATCCCGGCGCCAGGGCTTCCTGAGCAATCGCCCAGCCGAGCCAGAGCAGCGGCGCACACAAGAGCAGGACCAACAGCCCATGCGCGGCCGGCGTCGACAGCACCCGGCTCATCTAGAAGTTCCGTTGCAGATCAAGCCCGGCGTAGAGTCCCGCAACCTCCTCGCCATAGCCGTTAAACGGCAAGGTCGGTCGGCGGTTCGGGGAAAACAGCGTGCTCGGCAGGCGGCGCTCGGAGGCCTGGCTCCAACGCGGGTGATCGACGTCGGGATTCACGTTGGCGTAGAAGCCATACTCGCGTGGCGCAAGGATCTGCCACGTGTTTTTCGGCTGCCGCTCCATGAATCGGATCTTGACGATGGACTTGATGCTCTTGAAGCCGTACTTCCAGGGCACGATAAGGCGCAGCGGTGCGCCGTTCTGGTTTGGTAAGGGCTTCCCGTACACCCCGGTCGCGATGAGCGACAGCGGGTGCTGCGCTTCATCCATACGCAACCCTTCAACGTAGGGCCAATCGATACCGGAGAAAAACGAGCGCTGACCGCGCATCTCCGATGGCCGCTTGAGGGTAGTAAACTCGACATACTTCGCGTTGCTGGTCGGTTTGAATTTGTTCAGCAACGCCCCAAGCGATACTCCCTGCCAGGGGACGACCATCGACCAGGCTTCAACGCACCGAAACCGATACACGCGATCCTCAACCGCCAGATCCTTGAGTACGTCATCGAGATCAAAGCGCCCGGTTCGCTCAGCCGCCCCTGCGATCTCGACGCTCCAGGGCGTGGTCGTCAGCGCCTCGGCGTAGCGCGCTGGATCGGTTTTATCGAGCCCGAACTCGTAGAAGTTGTTGTACCCGGTGACGATGTTTTCCGGTGTCAGCGGTTCATCGAAGGGCCACCGCTGCTGAGGATCGGATGTGTCGGCTGCCGCCAGCGTGCGCCCGGGCATGCCGCTCAGCATGCTGGCTCCGCCGGTAAGCGCCGCGCCAGCCGCCAGCCCACCAAGGAGGCGTCGGCGATTGAAAAAGGCACGTTCTGAGGTGATCTCGCTACTGCGAACCGATTCACGGTTCGCACGGTGGGATCGTTTCGACATGGGTCTGCCCCTTGAGCTAACCCAAGCTTAGAGGAAGCTCAGGCGCCAGAGTTCCCGGCTGAGCGCATTTTCCATAGCATCGTCAGCGGACCCGATATGGCGTAGCCGGTCGCGATCACCAACAACACCCGCGGCGGATCGAGGAACGCTAAAGCAAACACCAGCACGATGCCGACAAAACCGATGAACGGTACGCGATCCCGCAGCGCGATCTGTTTCGGCGAGAAGTACCGCACCGGAGCGATCATAAGCAAACCGCTAACCACCGTGGTTGTCGCGACCAGCGCCGCAACCGTTCCCGATGCCAGTTGTGGCAGCTCGACCAGTACCCAGACCAGGCTCGTCAGGATAACGGCCGCTGCCGGGCTCGCGAGACCCGCAAAGTACTCGACCGAACCACTGACACTGAAGCGCGCCAGCCGCAGCGCGGCCGCTGCCATGTAGACGAACGCGGCAACCCAACCGACGCGGCCGAGATCACCGAGGGCGAAAGAGAAGGCAACGAGCGCCGGTGCAGCTCCAAACGCGATCATGTCGGCGAGGCTGTCGTAGACGGCGCCGAACTCACTTTCTGTGCCCGTGTCGCGCGCGACGCGGCCATCGGCCGTGTCGAGGGCAACCGCCGCATACACGGCAAGAACCGCCGCGATGTAGTGCCCATTCATCCCCGCGATGATCGCGTAGAAGCCGGCGAACAGCGCGGCCGTGGTAATCAGGTTAGGCAGCAGGTACACGCCGCGATGACGAGGCGCAGCCGCCGGGTCGGCCCCGTCCAGGTTAACGACCCGCCGGTCTGCGTCCGTCGAGGTCGGTTGTTTCGGCGCGTTGCTGCTCATAGGCGCTCCGCTGACGTTGACTTCAGTTTTTGTCCCGATCCACGAGCGCACCCTCTGCGATCCAAGGCATCATGCCGCGCAGGCGTTCGCCGACGTCTTCGATCGGATGCTGCTGCGACAAGCGCCGCATCGCCTTGATGCTGGTCGCGCCGGACTGAAACTCGGTAACGAACTCGCGGGCAAAGCGTCCGGTCTGAATCTCTTCGAGGATACGCTTCATTTCCGCCTTGGTCTCGTCGGTCACGACCCGAGGCCCGCGGGTAAGACCACCGTACTCGGCCGTGTTAGATACCGTGTACCACATGTTGCTGATCCCGCCTTCGTAGAAGAAATCGACGATCAGCTTCAGCTCGTGCAGGCATTCAAAATAGGCCATCTCCGGAGCGTAGCCCGCCTCGACCAGGGTTTCGAAACCCGCTTGTACGAGCGCCGCGGCGCCGCCGCAAAGCACGGCCTGCTCACCGAAGAGGTCCGTTTCCGTTTCTTCCCGGAACGTCGTCTCGATGATGCCAGCTCGACCGCCGCCGTTGGCGCTCGCATAGGACAACGCCGTGTTCTTGGCTTGTCCGCTCGCATCCTGATAAACAGCAATGAGACTCGGCACACCCCCACCTTCTACGTAGGTTGAGCGCACCGTATGTCCGGGGCCCTTAGGCGCAATCATGATCACGTCCAGGTCGTCACGCGGTGTGATCAGTTCGAAATGGATATTGAACCCGTGAGCGAACGCAAGCGTTGCCCCTGACTTCAGATTAGTGGCCATTTGATCCTCGTACAGCGAGCGCTGCAGCTCATCGGGCGTCAGGATCATCACGAGGTCCGCGTCCTTTACTGCGTCAGCCACCTCGGCGACGGTAAAGCCTGCGTTTTCGGCCTTGCGCCAGGAACCGCCACCGCGACGCAACCCAATGGTGACGTTCTTAACTCCCGAATCGCGAAGATTGTTCGCGTGCGCGTGACCCTGGGAACCGTAGCCCACGACCACCACGTTCATGTTCTGAATGAGTGAAAGGTCGGCGTCTTTGTCGTAGTAAACCTGCATGAGATGAGTGTTCCTGGGTCCTGCTGAAAGAGTGATGTATACATTGGAGTCGTGATTCGGAATCGGTGACGCGTATAGCCCGCTATACCGCCAGGTACTGCTCGCCACGTGCAACACCGGTCACCCCGCTGCGGGCGACCTCAAGGACCCGCGAGTGATTGATCGCCTCAAGAAAGGCGTCCAGCTTGGCGCTGGGTCCGGCAAGCTGAACCGTGTAGGTGGTGCCGGTCACGTCAACGATCTGACCACGGAAAATGTCCGTCGACCGCTTGACCTCTTCCCGCTCGGCCCCGTCGGCCTTTACCTTGACCAGCATCAGCTCCCGTTCCACGTGGGGTCGGTCATAGAGCTCCTGCACTTTGACCACCTCAATAAGCTTATTGAGCTGCTTTACGATCTGCTCGATCTTGCTGTCGTCGCCGGACGTGGTGATCGTCACCCGAGACAGCGTTTCGTCCTCCGTCGGCGCGACCGTTAGCGATTCGATGTTGTAGTTGCGCTGAGCGAACAGACCGATCACCCGCGACAGCGCCCCGGGCTCGTTCTCCAACAGCAAGGCAATGACGCGGCGCATCAGGCGGCTCCGACGGACAGCGTTTTCGAAAGCACCATGTCCTGCATGGAACCTCCAGCTATAGCCATCGGATAGACATGCTCGTTGGGATCAACCCAGACGTCGATGAGCACGAGTTTCTTGCGTAGCGCATCGCTGAAGGCTTCTTCGAGCACCGGCGCCACATCGCCGACGCGATCGACGCGGAAGCCGACGTGGCCAAAGGACTCTGCCAAGGTTTTAAAATCCGGCAGGGATTCGCTGTAGGTGCTTGACGCGTGCCGCCCGCCGTACTGCATGTCCTGCCATTGCTTAACCATGCCCAGGGCCTGGTTGTTGAGATTCAGAATCTTGATCGGCAAGCCGTACTGCAGGCAGGTCGACAGCTCCTGCATGTTCATCATGAAGCTGCCCTCACCGGTCACACAGGCCACGACCGCGTCGGGGAAGGCAAACTGCACGCCCATCGCCGAAGGCAAACCGAAGCCCATGGTTCCGAGGCCGCCCGAATTGATCCAGCGGCGCGGTTCGGGGAACTTATAGTACTGGGCTGCGAACATCTGATGCTGGCCGACATCGCTGGAGATGTAGGCCTCGCCGCCGGTCACCTGATAGAGCTGCTGCACGGCAAACTGCGGGGGAATCATCGCATCGGCGTCCGGCGCTAAATCGTGCCGCAGGCCATGATTCGCGCGCCACTCGTCGATGCGTGCCTGCCACTGGGCGAGCGCCGTTCGATTCAGCCGACTGTCGTCGTCCGCCAGTTGCCGCGCCACTTCGTCATCGAGCGCGTTCAACACCGTATCGACCTGACCAACGATCGGAATGTGTGCATCAACAATCTTCGAAATCGATGCCGGATCAACATCGATGTGAACGATCGTAGCGTTCGGACAGAACTTTCGCGGGTTGTTCGTTACCCGATCATCGAAGCGAGCCCCAACCGCAAGAATGACGTCCGCGTGGTGCATTGCCATGTTGGCTTCGTAGGTTCCGTGCATGCCGAGCATGCCAAGGAAGCGAGGCGCCTCCCCGGGGTAGGCACCGAGGCCCATAAGCGTGTTCGTGACTGGGAACGACAACCGATCGGCAAGCTGTCGAAGCGCCGTACTCCCGTCACCAAGCACCACACCCCCACCGGCGTAGATCACCGGTCGTTCAGCGCCAAGCAAGGCCTCGGCAGCCTTGCGAATCTGCCGGGCATTACCCCGGGTAGCCGGGTTATAGGAGCGCAGCCGGACCTCCTGCGGAAACCGGTACTCGGCCAACGCACCGGGGTCGGTGGTGTTTTTCGGAACGTCGATGACGACCGGGCCAGGCCGCCCGCTCTCCGCAATATGAAACGCCTTGGCGACGATCTCGGGAATTTCCTCGGCGGTGCGAACGATGAAGCTGTGCTTCACGATCGGCCGCGAGATACCGACCATGTCCGTTTCCTGGAAGGCGTCGGTGCCAATCAGTTCCTGGCGCACCTGCCCGGAGATGACCACCATCGGCACGGAGTCCATAAACGCCGTGGCGATCCCGGTGACGGCGTTGGTCGCGCCGGGCCCGGAGGTGACGAGGACGACACCAGCCTTGCCTGTCGCCCGGGCGTAGCCGTCGGCCATATGAGTGGCGGCCTGTTCGTGGCGCACCAGCACATGCTCAATCTTCTGCTGGCGGAAGATTGCGTCGTAGATGTGCAGCGCTGCGCCCCCCGGATAGCCGAAAATGTATTCGACACCGGAATCCTGCAGCGCCCGCAGCAGCAAATCGCCGCCCGAGAGCCGCTCTGTCATGGTCGGGTTTTCCTCTTGCTCGACCGGCCACCAGCCCGGGTGCCCGATGGGTCGATTAATGGTTAATAGTGCAAGGCCCGTCCGTTGATTGGCCGCGATTCGGCGGTAGCAATCCCGGGTCAGACCTAAGTGTTTGGATTTGCTCAAAAAGCCCTGATTTCGAGCAGCCGCGTATTCTTTCGATGCCTACTGTCCTTGTCAACGAATCTGCGACACAGCTCTCACCCGGGAACGGCTCCGCGGGATCTGCTCCGTAGGCATGCGCGGCCGGTCGAAGTACCATTCAAGTTCGTGAGATTGCGCCGGCAGAACGGAGTATCGCCGCCATGTTCCAGCACAGCCCCAGGCCCCCGCACCAGCGTGACCGATCCATCCCGACGCGGCCGCTCTGGCGTCTCTCATGGTTCTGCGTGGCGCTCTTCGTTAGCGCTTCCGCGCATGCGGCGGAAATTTACCGCTGGGTCGATGAGAACGGCGTAGTCAATTTCACCCAACAGAAACCAAAAGATGTCCAGGCCGAGGTGATCGGCAAGCCGACCAACCGGCGCGTCTCGGTGGCGGAGACCGCACCGGCTCCGGCCGTGCCGCTGGCCGCCCAAGATGAGCAGAAACTCACCGATGAGCAGCAGCGAATTCTCGACGACCTGAAAACTGCCGAAATGAACCGCCAGGCGGCGCTGGCCGAAGCAAAGGCCACGAACTGCGAGCGGGCCCGCAAGGTGCTGACCAACCTGACGAAGATCGGTCGGGTACGCGTGGTAGCTGAAGACGGTACGCAAACCGTGCTGCCAGAAGAAGATCGACAGGCGCGCATTCAGGCGGCGCAGGAAGCGATCGCGGTCAACTGCGCCGGCTAGCTGCGCCAGACCAGCGTCGCCACCCGACCCGTCGTCTTCGCTGTTCCCGCGGCGCGCGGCACCTCATGCTGCAAACGGCGGTGGGAATAAAAACCTCCCGGTTCACCCTGCTTGCCAACCCCGGATCCAACCTCGGAGCCAACCTCGGAGTAGGTACACCATCCACTGCGGCGAGTACCGGCGACACCCGCTGTGGCGAGCACACGGGTCGCGACGCTCACCAAACACAGCTGACACCGGTCGGGATCGCGGGGCGATGCCTGCACGCCAACGGGGCCGAAGCGTTCGATGAAGCGTAGCGCTAAGGGCCTGGCTACCTCGTAGTGGGCCCCGCAGATGGCGGGACCAATCCAGCCTTGGAGTGGAACCGCCAGCGCCACGTGCTTACGTAGGGCGCGGACCGCACGTTCCAGAATACCGTTGTAAAGCCCCTGCCAACCGGCGTGCACGCAGGCGACGGGACCACCGACGACATCGGCCCACAGCGCGACGGGAAGACAGTCCGCCGTCAAGACCGCAGCTGCCTGGCCGGACTCACTCACCAGGCAACCGTCGGCAACCGGGCCAAGCGGACTGGTCTCCCGGGGGCGTTCTGACCCCATCGAGCCGGGTAGCAGCAGCGCCGTCGTGTGCCGTTGATCGAGCCACTGAATCTCACGAACACCGAGCTTAAGCTGCAGCGCTCGACGCCGCGCGTGCACCGCGGCCGTGTCATCACCAACGTGCAGCGCGTAGTTCGCGCCATCGCCGAGCCCCTGTCGTGGCTGCGCCCCCGGTGTCCCGGGCCGGGTGGTCACAGCGATCCGCAGGTCTCGCCGCGTCGCACCCACCGCCGCCGGCGTCAGCGTGCGAACGGGGAGCTCGGTGGTGGACGCTGCAACGCTGTGGCGTTGGGTTTCGCTGCGGCAATCCCACACGCGCTCATGCCCCGTTGAGCGTGGCGACGGCCTCCCGCAGCCGTCGTAAGTCGCTTGGCAGTGGTGCATCAAACGCCAGCGCTTCACCACTTACGGGGTGATCTAAGCGCAAGCGCCGCGCATGCAGGGCCTGCCGGGCAAAATCGCTCACGACCGCCACGGCGGCCGCATCGCCCTTCAGCCGCTGCGCCCATTGGCGCGCTGAACGGGCGCCGTACAGATGATCCCCAACAAGAGGATGTCCGTGGTGCGCAAGATGGACTCGAATCTGATGGGTGCGGCCGGTATCGAGGGTCAAGCGGAGCCAGGACATCTCTGCGAATCGCTCGGCGACCGCCAGGTGGGTCCGCGCCGGCCGACCAGACGCCACCACGGCCATGCGCAAGGGCTGCCGAGGGTCGCGGCCAATGGGGCTATCCATCCAGCCGTCGTCGGGCGGAGAGCCCTCGCACAACGCCTCGTACTCGCGGCGCACGGCACGCTCGGCAATCATTTGGACAAGCGCCGTGTGCGCGGCCAGCGACGCCGCAACGATCAACAGGCCCGTGGTGTTCTTGTCGAGTCGGTGAACGATCCCGGCCCGGGGAAGCCGGGCGAGCGCAGGCCGGTGATGCAGTAGGCCGTTGACCAACGTCCCATCACGGTTTCCGGCCCCGGGATGCACCACGACGCCGGCGGGTTTGTCCACGACCAGCAGATCGGCATCTTCATACACGACGCGAAACGGTACCGGCTGCGGCAGATCCCACTGCTCAAACGCCGACGCTGGGACCGCTAACTCAAAGATCTGACCCTCATAGACCGGGTGTTTCGGAGCCACCGGTTGGCCGTCGAGCGTTAACCAGCCGGCGTCCATCCAGCGCTTCAACAGCGACCGGGAGTAGTCGGGGAAGCTGGCCGCCGCCACCCGGTCGGCGCGCTGTCCCGCCAAGGCGGCCGTTACCAGCGCACCGTCACGCACCGCGTCGGCCGCCTGGGGATCAGCCGAATCCGCGACTCCGGCCAGATCATCGGCGGCGTCTGGTTCGGCCAAATCGCTCTCCAGCTCTAAGCGAGGCGGTACCCCCGATACGCGCGGGGCACGGGAGTGATCAGATTCGTCTTCGTTGTCCATCGTTGTCCATCGACACCGTTGTTCGAAGCCTCTGGTCTGACCAGAAGGGAACTTGCACGGGATTGTGCGATCATTACCCTTGTGAAGTTTACCCCGCGGTGCCCGGTTCCATGACCCTGCGATCAGCTTTGACTGCCAGCCGCGCAAGCCTGGCCGAACCCCCCGGTCGCCTCGCGACCGTCCCGCCGAATCAGCGGCACCGAAAGCTCCGCGCCTGGCCTCGCCTCGGCGCACTGTTGTTGTTGCAATCGATGCTCGTGTCCGGCTGCGCTCTTTGGCCCTTCGGCAAAGACGACAAGGGTCCGGAGGATCCCGCTGAAAACGCCGACGTCAATGCCACTGAGCAGATGCTCTATCGCAACACCCAACGCAGCCTGCGGGCCGGGAACTACGATGCTGCGATCCAGGGCCTCGAGACGCTGGAAGCCCGCTTCCCCTTCGGACGCTACGCGGAACAGGCGCAGCTGGAACTGATCTATGCGCGCTACATGGCTCTTGACCACGATGCAGCACGAGTCGCCGCCGATCGCTTCATTCGCCTGCATCCGCAGCATCCCGACGTGGACTATGCCTACTACTTGAAGGGTCTATCAGCGTTCAACCGCAACGTCGGCATGATGGATCGTCTGTTCGCAACGGACATCTCCAAGCGGGACATCACGTCAATCCGCGAGGCCTACGCCGACTTTGGCCAGCTGCTGGCACGCTACCCAAGCAGCATGTACGCACCGGATGCTAAACAGCGTATGTTGTACCTGCGCAATGTCCTCGCCCGAGCCGAGCTGAACGTAGCCGACTACTACCTGCGTCGTGGGGCCTACGTTGCAGCGCATAACCGAGCCCGCTTTGTTATCGAGAATTTCGGACGCTCGGAAGCCGTCGCTGACGCCCTCGCGCTGTCCGTCGAAGCCAACGTGAAAATGGGGCTGAAAACGGAAGCCAACAACACCCTGCGCGTGCTGGCGCTCAACTTTCCAGACTACCCAGCGTTCGATAAGTCTGGCGACCTGGTGCTCGCCGATGCGATTCACAACCGTGATCGCTCCTGGATCAACCTCATGACCCTGGGTCTCCTTGATCGGCCGGACATCCCGCCGCCGATTCTAGTGATCAATCCGCAGATCGAAACCGGGCAAGCCAGCCGAACCCCCAACACGTCCGGCTAGCCGTGCCCCGGGCAGGGCTCGCCGAGGAGCTCCACTTACGCCGGCTCGATCTGTCGCTCCGGCTGCTGCGCATTTACAACTATTACCGGGTCTTCGTTGGCCTGTGCCTGCTGCTGCTAACGAAGCAGACGCTGTTCAGCACTCGGCTCGGGAACCTCGATCCTGACGCGTTCCTCTGGGTGCTTGGCGCCTACGTGCTGGTAAATCTGCTCACCGTCGCCTGCGTGTCACTGCTGCCACGGCGTGTCCTCGAGAGCCAGCTGCTGAATTTCACCCTGGTGCTTGCCGATATCATCGCCATCAGCCTGCTGACGTTTCTAAGCGACGGTGTCAGCAGCGGCCTGGCCGGACTGTTGCTCATCACCGTATCGGTCGGCGCAATCATCGTCACCGGCCGCACCAGCACCTTGCTTGCCGCCGTGGCGGTGATCGCGACGCTGTACGGTGAGTTCGTTCTGTCGCTCTCTACGGCAACGGCACACAATTTCTTTCAGGCCGGTGTCCTCGGGATCCTAACCTTCGCGATCTCCTTGACCATCCAGGGCTTCTCCAGCCGCCTGCGGGAAAACGACGAACGCGCACTCATGCAAGCGGCGGAGCTTGCGGACCTCGAGCGCATCAACCGCCAGATCGTGCAACGCATGCGGACCGGCATCATTCTCGTAGGTGCCGACAATCATGTGCGGATGGCGAACCAGTCAGCCCTCAGTCTTCTCGCACTGCAAGATCAGGCCGGGCTGTCGGAGCTGACCCCAGAGCTGCACGAGCGGCTCAATCGCTGGCGGGACAACACGCAGTACCGCCCGCCGCCGTTCCAATCAAGTTTCGACTCACCGGAGATCCGCATCAGCTTCTTTGCCGTGCGCAGCGACGATCCGTTCGGGGACGTCACGATCTTTATCGAAGATACCGGTGAAATTCAGCAACAGGCGCAACAGCTGAAGCTCAAATCTCTCGCCCGACTGTCCGGGTCGATCGCCCATGAAATCCGGAACCCATTGAGTGCGGTGAACCACGCTGCCCAGCTGCTGCGCGAGTCGCAAAACCTGGATAAGGGCGACCGACGGCTCACAGAGATCATCGACAACCACTGCCGACGAATGAACGGCGTCATTGAAAATGTGCTCGAAGTATCGCGCCGTCAGGCCCCGAAGCCCGAGCGCATAGAACTCAAGCAAGTGCTGGATCGTTTTGTGACGACTTTCAAAGAGTCAGGCCACCCAGACGCGATCATTGAGGTTTCCGTGCAACCGCAGGACACAGAGGTCCGCATGGACCCGAGCCAGCTTGAACAGGTGCTCACCAACCTGGTCGGCAACGGGCTGCGCTACAGCAAGCTCGAGACCGGTCGCGAAACGATCCGGCTCGAGGGTGGCGTAAGCAATCGCACCGATCGGCCCTTCCTCAACATCATCGATGAAGGGCCCGGGATCAGCTCGGATTCAGTGGCGAACCTGTTCGAGCCGTTCTACACCACTGAGTCGAGCGGCACCGGGTTGGGACTGTACATCTCGCGGGAGCTCTGCGAAGCCAATCAGGCTAGGCTCACGTATGAACGCAGCACCGCCGGGGGCAGCTGCTTTAGGATAAATTTTGCGCATCCAGATCGCCTGACGCACTAGCCCCGATCTCGGGACACCGCGCAGGACGGACAGGGGGAGCTTTAGACATGGACAGCAAACGCGCACTCATCGTCGATGACGAACCGGATATTCGAGAACTGCTCGAGATCACGCTTGGGCGGATGAACATCGACACGGAAGCGGCCCCCGACCTCCGCACCGCCCGCTCGCTCCTGGATTCGCGCAGCTACGATCTGTGTTTGACGGACCTGCAGCTTCCCGACGGCAACGGTCTGGATCTGGTGCAGGAAATCGCCCTCGACCGCCCGGCACTTCCCGTCGCCGTCATCACGGCCTTTGGCTCCATGGATGCCGCTATCCGCGCGTTGAAGTGCGGTGCCTTCGACTTTGTTGAGAAACCCGTCGATCTGGACCGGTTACGCCAGCTGGTCGACACGGCACTGAAACTCGAACCGGCAAATCAGTCTGACGGAACCGGCACCCGACTCATTGGCTCCTCGCCGGCTATGGACCGGCTGCGCGAGCAGATCACCAAGCTGGCGCGCAGCCAGGCGCCGATCTACATCAGTGGCGAAAGCGGCTCGGGTAAAGAGGTGGCCGCTCGCCTGATACATGAGCAAGGTCCCCGCGCCGACGCACCGTTCGTGCCGGTAAACTGCGGCGCCATCCCGAGCGAGCTCATGGAAAGCGAATTCTTTGGCCACACCAAGGGCAGCTTTACCGGGGCAAACGCAGACAAAGAAGGGTTGTTCAAAGCGGCCCAGGGCGGAACGCTGTTCCTCGACGAGGTCGCGGATCTGCCCCTCTCGATGCAGGTTAAGTTGCTGCGGGCGATCCAGGAAAAGGCCATCCGCAGCGTCGGTGCCCACAGCGAAGCCCCGATCGATGTGCGGATCCTTTCCGCGACCCACAAGGATCTTGCCGCCGAAGTCCAGGCCGGACGCTTCCGGCAGGATCTCTACTACCGCCTGAACGTGATCGAATTGGGGATACCAAGCCTGCGGGAACGCCGGGACGATATCGAAGAACACGCAGCACGCATTCTGACGCGCCTGGCCGACGACTACGCTGGCGGTGAAGCGCAGCTGAGCACCCGCGCCGTGGAGGCCCTCCGAGTTTACGATTTCCCGGGTAACGTGCGTGAACTCGAAAACATCCTCGAACGTGCCTACACGCTGTGTAACGACAATCTCATTGAACTGGCTGACCTGCAGCTGTCTACCGATGGCAGCGCCGTTGCGAGCGTAGCCGGCACGCAACCACCCATCAGCAACGTGAGCAACATCGGCAACGTTCACGCCGTGGTCGACGCTTCTGCCGATCTGGATGGCGCCGGAGCCCCAGCGACGGCACAAACTACCGATCTCGCCTGGCTACCGCCGTTGCCCGCAGATCAGTCGCTCGAGGAATTCCTGGAGACAATTGAGCGAGCAATGATCAACCGCGCGCTCGAAAGCACCCGCTGGAACAAAACCGCAGCTGCTAAGGAATTGGGCATCACGTTCCGCGCGCTGCGCTACCGACTGAAGAAACTCGAGCTCGAGTAGGCCGTAGGCCAGTACTGCACCGCTGGCTGGCACCATACGTACCGGGCGACGTGCCGGTTACGCACCCCGTTGGCCTGAGCGCTTTGCCAGCATGCGCCGGTGCCTCATCATCCCCCTGCAGTTCAGCCCGCCGGGCTGACGCTCATCGAGTTGCTCGTGACGCTGGCCGTCGTGTTAGTGCTGTTCGCCTACGCGGTTCCAACGTTTGATCGGCTGATCCATCAGGAACGCCAGACCGCCGCCCTCAACAGGCTCCTGGGCGCGGTCCAGTTCGCCCGCTCGGCGGCCCTTAGCCACCGCGACAGCATCGTGCTCTGCCCCGCCGACACGCGCGCTGCGCTCGAAACCGTGGAATGCGCAGCCCGCGACCAGTGGCACCTGGGTGCGCTGATCTTTCTCGATCGGAACGGTGATGGTCAGCGGAGCCGCCGCGAGGCGGCCCTGCGGCGGATTGCCGGGTGGCCCGGCTCAGCTCGCGTTCGATGGCGCTCGTTTCGCAACCGCAGCTATCTGCGCTTCCGGTCCCGGGGGACGACGGACTGGCAGAACGGTTCGTTTACCTGGTGCCCGAACGAGGACGCACAGGATCCGCAGCAGGTGGTGTTAAACCTGGCCGGCCGCGCACGCGTAGCCCGGGACAAGGACGGCGACGGCGTGCCCGAAGACAGCCGCGGCGATCCGATTCGATGCCCCTAACCGGCGAGTTGAGCCGGCGAGTTAAACAGGCTAAGAGCCCTAGGCCTCAGGTCTCTTCCCATTCGGCGGAGTTTGTGAGGTGTTCAATGAACACCGCTCGACGGTCCGTCGCGCTCAGCTCGTTGAAGTAGATGCGCACGAACATGCCGGGTTGCAACATGCTGAAGGCGCCATAGCTGTTGTTGATTTCAACCCGGACGCCCGGATCCATGACGTAACTCAGTCCGCCAATGATGGCCGTGTTGGTCGACAGCTCAATGCGCTCGATCTGCCCCACGTCCTCGGACTCGTATTCACCGGCAAAGTCCGCCGCAGCAATGGCAGCCGAGCTGGCGAGCAGGACCCCGAGAACAAACCGTCGCATCACGCCGAGCGCTCCGCTCACCCTGTGGTTCAACCTCATATCAGCATACCTCCGTTTGGTATTCCAGCGCCGTCTCAGTCCTGCTGAATTTCACGCCAGGACAGGCGGCCGGTTCGATCATCGGTCAGCTCTTCGATGCGGAACGACGTCGTATCGTTACCACCGGACACGAACAGGAAGTCCGTATCGCCATCGCCGCCGAGCGTCGACAGATCCACCAGCGAGCCGTCCAACTCATCCTGATCCAGCAACAGCCCACCGGCGTAGGTTGACCCGGCCACTTCGACCAGATCGGAGTCATCAACGACCCCGTCACGGTTGAAGTCGATCACTGGACTCGTGGCATTACCGCCGTTCGCTGCGTTGAAGATCAGAATAGCGCCGGGACGGGTGCCGAAGCACGAAGCCTCGCCGGTCGTCGGCAACACGGTCGTCGTGATGACGTTGCCGTTACGAAGCACGAAACGACGGATAGCGCGTTCGCCGGGGAACTGCGCCGCCGGTGGCGCGTTACCGGTAGAGTCAGTATTCGTCGCACCCGACAGCGTCGTCGTGGCCCGGGGCATGTCGAGATCGATGTACCAGCCGTACACACCGGGAGCAGTCGTCTCTGTCGTGTAGTTCACATCCGTCTGCGACACGATTCGGCGCGTTTGAGGTGGCGTTACAGAGTCATCTACCACGTTAGTGATCGTCTGCTCGACCAGGCGCGTTGCTTTAGAGTTCGCAGCCGCCGTGAACGGTGAATCCGATGCCACCGGATCCCAGATACCGTAGATCGACTGGATGTCGTCGCTTGATGCGTCTTCGTCGGTGAAGTAGCTACCGGTACCAAAGATCACCAGGAACCCGGGTTTGGTCGGGTGTGGCGTGACCAACGGTCGCTGCAGCGCCGCCTGACGCCGATCAACACCGCTTTCGGTGTAGGTCGCCGTAAACAGCAGCACAGCCTTCCAGTCGTCCGGATCATCGCTCCTGAGGTCGAAGCGGAACAGGTTGCCGAAGACATCGCCGGCGTAAACCAGATCAACGGTGCCGTTGAGGTCGGTGTCGACCGCCGTCGGGCTACCAAGACCGTTCGGGTAGCCGACCCACTCCGCCGGTTCCGTTACCGGAACGCCGTAGCCCGTGTCGATCTTGACGTAATCGTCAGCGTCCCAGCCATCGATGCCCTCATCGATGAACAGCGCGTAGAGCTTGGCAATGCCCGACGTGCTGTTCTGGCCATTACCAAAGATCGCGATCCACTCGTTCTCGCCGTCCGCATCTTCGACGTTACTCATGGCTACGGTCGGCAGCGAATAAGAGTAACCGAGATCCTTGACCGGCAGGCCATCGGGATCGGTCACCGCACCGACGGCGCCGCCGAGCGGATTGCCGTCCTCATCAACGGGGTAAGAGTCGTCCTCGTCAGTGAACTCCCACAGCACGATGTCTTCCGCCGCGCCGTCCGAGTTGTAGTCGTTCGGATTCGTGACATCGAGAGCGTAGTACCCCTTACCACCACCGCCGAGGCCGCCGATGAGAATGGTACGCCAGTCTTTCGTGCCGCTGCCCGTTGGTGAAATGTAGGCATCGTTCAAGCGCGGAGTCAGATCCACGTAGTAGCGATGCGAGTAGAACGGGTCGGTGAGCTCGCGGAGCTCTTCAGCAAAGCGCTGACTGCTGTCCATGAGCTTGTTCGGCACATAGGCAATCCGCTCCTCGCCGGTCTCAGCATTAAAGCCGTGCAGCATGCCGTCATTCGCACCGACGTAGACGATACCCTCGCGACTGTCGTTCGCTGCCTTGAACTCGGAATACAGCTCGCCGGACGCCGTCGGGTACGGCGCCTGGTCGCGGTTGATGGCGCGCGGCTGCGCGACGAATACTGGGCTCGAGTTGACGATGTCGCCGAGGATCTTGTCCGGGCGGCGATCGCGGAACACACCGTCCTGCTCGATCTCCTGTGCGCGCTCCCCGCGCAACCAGTCGAGCTGCAGGTCGTTCAGCACCAGCTGCTGCTCCGGACTCAGTTGATCGAAGCGGAATGCGATCCCGTCCTGAGCGCCGCGATCGTAGCTCACGATGCGTCGGTTCTCCGGCAGGATCACCGTCGATTCCAGGTTGTCCGCCGCTGACCAGAGAGGCGTCGCTGCAACGACGCCATCAACGCTGACCTCCGTTGCCGTTAGCTCACCGGTGTTATCGGACAGGTCGTAGGATCCACGGAACAGGAAGGTGCCGTCGCGCAGCGAGGTCGAGTTGAACGCCGCCGCCGAAACCGACGACTGCGCGTTGCTGAACTCTTCAAACGCATCTTCTACGACTCGTCGCAGCCGATTCGGATCGCTCGCGCTCAAGAACTCACCCCGACCGTTGACCGCCGCGTGCAGCATGTCGTCGATCTTGTGCTCCTGATTGGACGTCGGATCAGTCCAAGTGAAGGCTTCCGTTGGATCCGTTGGCACCGTATCGGGGTCGATCGTGCCAAGAATACCGAAGGCGATGGTGAACGTTTTCATATGCTGATGCATACGCTCGTTCGGATCGAACTCGCCAATTACACGACCGTTCTTGTCCTTCGCCGTCGGTGCAACGTTGTCGGCCATCGTCGGCTGGATGTCGTTCTCGTAGTAGAACATCGCCGTGTCTGCAAGCGTATCCGCACGGGTGTCGGCGTAGCGGCCACCGTCCCAGGGACCCGGGCCATCGTCGTCCTGGTTGTTGGCCACCCCGGCGGCGCCGTTCCAGTACCCGTCGGAAAACAACAAGGCAAAGTTCTGCTGGCAGGTGCCATCCGGCGCCGGCAGGATTGGACAGTCTCGGCCGTCACGGGTGCAGGAATAAATGTCTCCGGCATCCTGCAGCGCGCGCCGCAGCGGCGTACCGCCGGTCGAGTTCACATCGAAGACGGTGTCAAGGATGTCTTTCTTGTTGCCTTCAGAGATCAGCGCGTTCATTTGAGCGATCTCGAAGTCGTCTCGGCGATTGAGCGTCTCAAAGCCGACGCGCAGGTCATCGACGTCTTCGAGGACGGCGGCAACCGACGCTTTCGCAACGAACTCGCGCTTGCGGTAGTACTGGAACCAATTGGCGAAGTTCTGAATTTCTTCGGCGTAGGTGCAGGTATCGGGATCTCCATCGCCGGCGCAGTCGAATCGATTGGAGCCCCCGGGGAACAGGCCACCGGCAAGCGGACCCGCGCCATCGCGAATCTCAATCAGCGTGTGCGGATCGTTCCAGGCCGGCACGCCGTCAACGGTGGTGGTGTAGTAGCGCGGAATGTAAACCGTCACCGGAAGATCAACGGTACCGCCGTCCGCGTCCCACTGCGGGACGTTATCTGCGTTGTAGGTGAAGTCGGTAAGTATGTCCATGGTCTGCGTCGAGTCCACCGGATTGAGACGAATGGCAGAAGGATTCGCAGGACCAAACAGAACGTTGGAGGCATCGTAGCCAACCCAAGGCTCGTAGCGGATCTCCGGGTTGTAGTACATCACGTTGAACTGATGGTTCCGCCCACGCCAGACACCGTACTGGTTGTTGTCCGTATCGGCGTTAGCGTCCAATGCTTCCTCTGTCGGCAGCGAACGCCCGGAGTTATCCGTTTCGCTGTAAGAGTTACCTACCAGGGTCCAGAGATAGCGATAGTTCGTTCGGTCCTGCCCGCTATCACGCGCGGCGGCGTTACTCAGCCGCATGACTCCATCGTTTCCACTCCCGAGCGTGGTGATATCCCAGTCCATGGAACCTGAGTCGTCCATCATTACGAGGACGTTCGGTGTCACGCCGGTCGCCTGCTCGAGTGGCGTCGAGGCCAGTCCAAAGGGTACGGCTACCTCGCCAGCCGCCGGTGCCGCCGCGGGCTCCGGGGGCTCCTGCACGACAATCCGCGCCTGGTAGACGCCGGCCGAAGACGACTGGTCGTCCTGCACCCGGTAGGTGAACGTGGCGACTCCGGTGAAGTCTGCGGGCGGCGAATAGCTAAAGCTCCCGTCGGTGGCGAAGGAGAATGACCCACCTACGTCCGGAAGCGTCTCCAGAGCGGCTGAGAAAGCACCGCCCAAGGTATCACCTGTATCGGGGTCGATCAGCGCATAGTCAACGTCGTATGAGTCTCGAGCAACACCCTCCTCCGAAGCTACGTCAATCGTTCCGTTGGAGAACATGTAGTAGGTCTTAACCGCTTCGCTCGTCGGCGGATCGTTCACCGAGTTAACCGTCACGGTCACGGTGGCGAAGTTGCTAAGGTCACCGCCGCCGTTCTCGTCCTGGATCTGGTAGGTAAAGGTGTCCGTTCCAAAAAAGTTAGCCCGCGGTCGGTATTCGATGACACCGCCGGCCACCACGACCTCGCCCGTCGGCCCTTCAACGGGGTCGCCGGTCGCGTCAAGATAGCTGAACGCCGTCGGTGAATCGCTGAAACCGCCGGTACCTGCGGAAACGACGATCGCCGGATCTTCTGCCAGATAGTCATTAGCAAGCACGTCGATGACGAGTACGCCGTCGTCTTCGTCCATGACCACAACGTCATCGAAGGCTTCCGGAACGTCGTTCACCGGATTAACGTCGACGATAAACGTATCCACGGCTTCGAGATCGCCGTCGTCGGCCTTCACTGAGACTGTGGCCGTGCCGTTGGCATCCGGTGCAAGCTCTACGCGGAGAACGTTCCCCGCATCCACGTAGATGTCATCGAACAGCGTCGGATCGCTGACGCTGTCGACGGAAAACGACAGCACATCGCCGTTGGTCAGGATATCAACGTCGTCGAACACGTCCTCCAAATTGAAGGCCAGCTCCGCATCGTCTTCATTCAGAAACTGATCGGGAATGGGTTCATCAACGAACGGCGCGTCGTTGACGGGCTGGACGTCTATGGAAAACAGCTGGCTGATCAGCGCGCCACCCTGGTCCTTGGCCGTTACTTCAACCTGGGCAATGCCGTTCGCGTGCTCTTGCAGCGAGAACACCAACGAGGTGCCCGCGACATTCGCATCGTCAAACACGGCCGCTCCGGTCAGTGCAGAGATTGTGTAAGCAAGCGCATCGCCATTCGTAGCGATGTCCACGTCAGCAAAGGCGCTGGCGAGGGACACGGTGATATCACCGGAGTCCTCATCGACAGTGACGTCGTCAATGGGCTGATCGACGACCGGGGCGTCGTTAACCGGATCGACTTCGATGGGAATGGTCACGCTGACCGGGTTCGTCGGATGCTCGGCCGTGACGGTCACCGAACCGCTGCCGTTCTCATTCTCGATCGGAACCAGGTTGAGCGTTTGGCCCACCAGATTCACGGACTCGAGGGCAGCGTGACTGACGCCCGTCACGGCTAGCGTCAGTGGAGAGTCTGGATCGCCGAACAAGCCCGCAAGATTAAAGGACAGCGGCGTGTCCTCGGACATAAAGATGTCCGGGGTCGGCCCAACCTGCGTTGGGGGATCGTCCACGGCAATTACGTTGACCGAGAACACAGCGCCCGCATTCGCAGAATCCTCATTGAGAAAATCACCGCCCTCGTCAACGGCCACATCGGTCACAATCGCGCCAAAGGTGAGGGTAATAACGCCGGAAACGTTTGGCGGTGGCTTGATGGCAAGGCTACCCATTGCGCTCTCATCGAAGGCCCACACCCCCGGGCTGATTTCCGTCCCGGCGTTCAAGGTCGCACCCGAAGGCACACCGGAGAGTCGCAGTTCTAGAGATTCTGATCCGTCCTTGTCGCGGAGCTCGGCTGAAAGCGACAAAGGAATGTCATCGTCTTCTTCTCCAGTGACGCCGCTGGCACTGACAATTGGCTCATCGGCATCAGCGAAAACGACGAAGTTGACTTGCCCTATGTCTTCACAGACCCAACCAAAAAACGAACAGAATGGGTTGACCCAACGCACCCGATAGCGGGCAATATCGACTCCAGAAAAATCCGGATTCGGGACGTAGCTGATGGTACCCGTGGAATCGATTGACACGTTGCCGTTAGCTGGCTGCGAAACAATCGTCAGCTCCCGGGGCGCTGGAACGGGGTTGTCTTCGTCCCAGGTATCATTAGTCAGCACGTTGCCGCTAATCGGCTGATCCTCAACCCCATCAAAGCTGTCGAGATTCGCCTCAACCTCATCCTCCGCTGCCCACGCCGCCGGCGAGACGCTGGTCATCACCAGCGCTAGCCCTGCGGACCACAGAAGCGATACTGCTTTGCTCACTGTGTGTTTAGCCATGATCTGAACTCCTCGTGTTCACACGGGTTTCCCCTGCACAGGGGAATCGGGCGCGGCGTCGCGACGCTACATCACCCGACCGAAAATACTCTGCAGAAACACCTGCGCGTTATCGGTACCGCCGGTACCGCGCGCCGTAATTCGAAACATTTCGACCTGGGCAGATCCACCACCGCCGTAAGGGTCGTCGAGCAACACGGCGTTCTCCACGACGATGACCGACGCCACGTGCTCAATCATGTAGAGCGGTTGGGCAGCCACCTCATCCATTTCTGACCCTTGGACACTCGTCCCCGCAGCCCATGCAGCGGCGTCTTCCCAGCGCGGCGTTTCATCCATCGGCGCGATGGTCCACAGGCCATTCGCTCCTGCATCGTTGAAGCCGGCCAGTCCCGGCAGCGCTTCGACGGCGGTTTCGGCATCGCGCAGGGCAGACTCAGCGGCCTGAAACGCCAGCAGCGAGTCGTAGTCGTTGCGCGCCATACGCACTTCCAGACTTGTGCTCTGCACTGACGACACACCGATGATGGTGAGCACCAGCAACAGCACCAGACTGATAAACAGTGCAATACCTTGCTGACGCTGCGGTAGCGCAATCGACGGACCAACAAAGGGCTTCACGGGTGCAGACATGACATCAGGCTTCCGGGAGGGTGTTTCGAAGAAGAATGGTTTTCGTAAAGGTGCGGCTCAGCTGCGCGCCATCATCGGTTACTGCATCGACGCTGTTCACCGCGAGCGTTACCCGCAGTGACACAACCTGGTCCGGGTCGGGAATCGCATCGGCCTCAACGTACTGGTTGACGTTGGTTACGCCATCCGCAAGCGTCGTATCGATGCCATAAAGCACCTGTAGGTCGTCCACACCAGCGATCAGTTCCTGCGGCGCTTCCGTCCCAAGCTTGCGCCACAGGGCGTTCGGCGTATTGCCGCGGTTGTCGGTGGTCGCACTCGGTGCAATGTAGAAAATCGACGTCGCAACTTCCGCCACCACGCTCTCCGGCCCGTAGGAGCGACCGACGGGCGATAGCTGACGCGGAGCTCCCGCCTGCGTGGGTAAGTCGACGGTGGGCGAGTTTTCGTAGAGCCCCGCGCCACCGGCGGCATGGGTGAGCGTCACGCTGTTGCCGGCCACTGCAGCGCCAGTCACTCGGAGTACGGCGCCCTGCTCACAGTCGGCAACCATGACAATGTCGCCCACGGCAAAAGGGTTGTCTCCACCTGGGGCATCAACCACGGGATCCCCGGTCGGTTGCAGCACCTGAGTCAGCCGGCGAATCGGCTCCTGCAGGCTCCGCAGAACCAGCACATCCGTGCCACCTTCGACCTCACCGATATCGACGCCGTTGCCCGCAATGTACACGTTGGCGCTGGCGCCACCGGTTGTACGCGGGAGCGTGGCCAGCGCCGGCAGCCAGGATCCGTCGGCCTGGCCGTCGAAGCCCTCGACCGCAGCGCCGACGTTGAACTCCGGCATCACACCCCAGTTCGGGGCGTTGAGCGTGTTGAGCACGTTGTCTTCCTGCGGCGCGCAACCAAAGTAGCCGGCCGTGCGCGCAGCCATAGAGATGAACTCGAAGCCAAAGCGTGCGTTCTCCTGCAGCCGACTCTGCCCGTTCAGGATTGTGTAGGTCTGCGAGTTGCCGACAAACAGCTGGACGATGCCGGTAACGACCACGAGGCCGAGCGAAACGGCAATGATCAGTTCGATCAACGAGAACCCGCGCGCAGAGCGCCGGCGCAACCCCTGCCCGCTCCGCTGTGCGACGACCCGCCTGCTCACTGTTTTGTTCGAGGTAACGCTCACCGCAACACCTTCCTTCGCTAGCCCACGCCCTCTTTCGCGTGGGTGTACGCACAACCCGGAGGTTCGGGCTACCGCGCACGATTAACCTTAGGTCGTTTCAGCTGACCCAGCGCCACCATTCCGACGATCGGGCCGATTTCTCGCCCGAACGGCGCCGGCTTTGCTCAACTCTGGCTGTCGATGACGACGGTCTGGTCTTCACCGTTAGCGCCGGTCCACTGAACCGTGATCGTGATCACACCCGCGGCGTCGACGGCAATCGAGCCGTCGCCATCGGGCAATCCGGGCTGGGCATCAACGTCCGGTAGCACTTCGTCGGCACGAAATTGGGTACACGTTGCGTCGTCGTTCCAGGCACCGAGCTGACACTTCCAGGTGTCCTGATCAAAGGTGACCATCGCGGCTTCAGCACACCCACCGGCGACACAGTCGGCGCCACCAGCCGGCGCATCTCCGATATCGAGGCCATCGTAGGCGCCTCCCGGAAGCGCACCGGAAGGATTGGCGCGAACCCGATCCATCATGTCGTAGGCAAGCTGCGTCGCTTCGGCACGCAGCAACGCCGCCCGGTTGTTCTGCAGGCTGACCATCTGCAGACCCGTGATTCCGAGTACGCCGATTCCCATCACGAGTACCGCGACGAGCAGTTCGATCATCGAAAAACCGGCGGTAGATCGTGCCGACAAAACACCAGCCGTGGTGCGTTGAGCGCGTCGTTTCATGGGTGGCACTCCAGTTCGTTGACGCTCGGTCGTCCGACCGCAGAAATCGTCAGGCTCCGCCCCGGGTCGATCGTTACGTCGGTCGTGCACACCTCGAGCACACCGGCGGCACCGGCCGTCAACATTCCGCGGCTGTTGAATGAAAAGGTATCCGCGCCATCGAGCGCATCGAGCGCGTCAACGGTGCCGTCACCGAAACCGACATCGAACACACGTAGCGGATCGTTGCAGTTGCCCGGATCACCCTCTACAACGCAGAATCCTGGGCCCCACTCGTTGTCCGTATCTGCGGCGTTAAGTGCCTGCACGGAAACGATGCCCCCGAGCCGCGCCGCTTCGCTCCGGGCGTAGTTCATCGCCAGCACAAAGTCGTTGGCCGTTGTGGTAATCCGACGCTGCATCACGAAGTCGTTGAACGCCGGTAGCGCGAATCCGAGTAGCACGGCTGCAATGGCAACCGTGACCATCAGCTCAACGAGGGTGAAGCCGCGACCAGCCCTGGGGTTGGTGTTCAACTTACTTCGACTCCCAGCTGTCTTCGTCCGCATCCGCGTAGTCGCCGTCGTCGTTGCGATCCCAACGTCGGTTGCCGGCCTCGTCGATGGTCATGTTGCCCGTGTTCTCCATAACGCCCACCTGGGGAACGGCGGTGAGCGTGAAGGTGCCGGCTGCCGCTGCAATGTTGAACTCGTAGCGCCCCTGATCGGCGGACCGCGGCGTGTAAATATCACCCGCGAGAGGTCCCGCATCGGCATCGCCCGCGCCGTCGCCGTCCGTGTCGGCGGAGCCTTCGTAGCTGAAGTTCACCGCCGCGAAGCGTTCCAGGGCCTGCGCCGCATTGAGTAGATCAGCCTGCGCCTCGGTGGCGTAGGTCCGTTCGGAGTACGCTGTGTAGAGCGGCACCGCAACGGCCGCTACAACGGCGAGGATGGCAAGGGCCACCATCAGCTCCACGAGCGTGAAACCCCTGCGGCTTTGCCACCCCGCTCCGGGCAATATCTTTGACAGCACCACGCACCCACCTTCCCGACGGTTCTTGATAGGGAAAGCTTAGCGCTCAGACCCCGGACGGCCTGGGCTCTACCGCTCAAGCGGCACTCGCGGGCCGATAAACGGTTATTTCGTCAATTAAGTGATTTATCTGCCGGTGTGTTTTCGACCTCAACGATGGTGACGTCGAAGCGGATCGTGCGACCGGCCAGCGGGTGGTTGAAGTCGATAACGACCTGTTCGCCGACGAGTTCCCGCACCACGCCGGGCAACTCGCCTTCCGGCGAGGCAAACGACAGCATCAGCCCCGGTTCGAGCGGCGTGTCTAACTCACCAAAGGAGCTGCGCGCCAAGCGCCGCAGGTTACCGTCCTGATGCTCACCGAACGCCTCGTCCGGTGGTAACTCGAAGCTGCGTTCATCACCGGCGCGCAGGCCGAACAGACAGGCTTCGAACCCCGGCAGCAGGTTACCGTCCCCAATCTCCAGGCTCGCCGGTTGATCAACCGCCGTGCCGTCGATGAGCGAGCCGTCTTCGAGGTGCAATGAGAAATGCAGCCGGACCTTCGATCCCGCAGCAATGGACTGATCACTTCCAATGAGCGTCATGGCGCAACAGTTCCTGAACGATCGGGGGCACGTCGCCGGCTCCTGCCTCAGGACTCCGCCGGCCGACGCATCTCCAAAACCATAGAAAGGATCCAGAGTGCCGCACCGATACTCAATGCCGTGTCAGCCACATTGAACGCTGGAAAGTCCCAACCGCCGTAATTGAAGTAAAGGAAATCGACCACGTAGCCATGCACCACGCGATCGATCAGGTTGCCGATGGCACCGCCAAGTACGAGGCCGTAGGCCCAGCCGAGCAGCGGCTCAGACGGCGGCAGGCGGCGCAGCTCGTAGCCAATGAAGCCAGCAAAACCCACAGCCAACACCACGAAGAACCACCGCTGTATGCCACCGGGGGTATCAAAGAGCGAGAACGCGGCGCCGTAGTTGTGGGCGCGAACCCAGGAAAAGAAGGGCAGCACGTCGATGCGCTGGTAGAGGTCCAGTTCAGCAACGACCACGGCTTTGGACGCCTGATCGGCAATCACGATCAAGCCCGCCAGGCCAAGGTAGAACAGAACTCGCGTCATGAGTCGGCCGCAAGGTGCACGAAGTTAACGTCGGGTCCCGTTGGGTATTCGGTCCTGGAGAAGGTTTCCCGCGCCGCGTCGATATCCCGTGTGATCTGGGCTTTCAACGCATCAATCCCATCAAACGCTTGCTCGTCACGAAGTTTGCGCCGGAAGGTGACGCACAGACGCTCGCCATACAGATCACCCTCAAAATCAAACAGGTGCACCTCGAGCAGCGGTTCCTGACCATCGACCGTGGGTCGCACCCCGACGTTGGCGATGCCCTGACGTTCAACACCGCTGCGGTCCCGCGCGGTAACGGCGAACACGCCATTGACCGGGGATCGGTAGCGCTGCAGGCGTAAATTCGCGGTCGGGACACCGATGGTACGCCCCAGTTGCCGGCCGTAGACCACCCGCCCGAGCATCGCGTAGGGCCGCGCCAACAACGCGGCCGCTTCTTCGAGCGACCCCACATCCAGCAAGCCGCGGATCCGGGTACTGCTGATGCGGGCATCGCCGGTTAGCAGCGTGTCCATGCGTGTGACTGAAAACCCATGCCGAGCCCCAGCCGTCTCAAGCAACGCAAAGTCGCCCTCGGCACCGCGACCAAAGCGGAAGTCATCGCCTACGATCAGCTCTCGCACTCCGAGCCCCGCCACCAGTAGCTCATCGACCACGGCCGCTGCGGTCATCGAGGCGGTGCGTTCGTTGAACGGCAACAGCACCACGCGCGCAAGACCCGTCGAGCGCAGCAGAAGCATTTTCTCGCGAAAGCGTGTCAGTCGGGCTGGTACGGCGGCACCACGAAAAAACTCCCGCGGTAGCGGCTCAAAGGTCACCAGCGTTGCCGGGCAACCGTGCTGCTCTGCTCGGGTTTGGACCGCTTCGAGCAGCATCCGATGACCCCGGTGCACGCCATCGAAATTCCCGATTGTCACTACACTACCGCGGTGCCCGGCTCGAAGGTTGTGCTGTCCACGAACAATTTCCATAAGGGAAGGGTACTGCGGTGCTACTGCAAACGAAATTGCAGCTGTGCCGGCCGGACGCCGAGCAACAACAGCGTCAATGCGTAGCTTGCCGCACCGACACCGACCAGCAACGACAACCGGCTCAGGCGTTCAAGGGCCGATCCCTCAAGCCACAGGGCGTCCGGAGAAGGCATGAGGCTAAGGCACAGGGCCATCGCCGCCGTAGCAACGAGCACGCGCCAGGCCAGGTTGCGCACATCGACCCCCGGTTGGTAGCGGCCAATGCGCTTGAGGCCGTACAGCAGTAGCCCGGCGTTTAGCCAGCCCGATGCGGCAGTGGCGAGCGCAAGGCCCACATGCCCCATAGATTTATAGAGCAGCAGGTTCCCAACGATGTTCAGCGCAACCGCCGCAACGCCGTAGCGGAACGGCGTGCGGGTGTCCTGATGAGCGAAGTACCCGGGTGCCAACACCTTGATGAGTACCCAGCCGACCAGCCCGGCGGCGAACACCTGAAGTGCAAGCGCCGCCATCTGGCTGTCGAGCCCGGTCTGAGCGCCGTAACGGAACACGGTTGCGACAATCGGTAGCGCCAGCTGGTAGAGCGCCACGGCCGCGGGAACGGACAGCACGAGCGCCATTTTTATGCCCCAATCAAGGGTGCTGCGGAATCGAATGGCGTCGCCACTGGCCGCGAGGCGGGACAGATTTGGCAGCAGGATCGTTCCGAGGGTGACTGCCACCAGGCCGACGGGGAGTTCGAGCAATCGATCCGCGTAGTAGAGCCAGCTGATGCTCCCGACCTGAAGGGTCGAGGCGAGCATGGTGTCGATGAGACTGTTGATCTGAGCAACGGAGGCGGCAAACACCGCCGGCGGTAGCAGCCGCCCGACGGCCCGCACACCGGGGTCTCGGCCGCTCAACCGCGGCGCCGGCAGCACACGGATCGCGCGCAGGCTCGGGACCTGCAGCAGCAACTGCAGCACCCCAGCAATCAATACGCCCCAGGCGAGGATGCGCACACCGGTCAGCGGCGCATCACCGTAGCCGAAGATCGCGATCGACGCAGCGGTAATCATGCAGAGGTTGAGGAGCACAGGAGTGACGGCAGGAATCGCAAAGCGGTCGTGCGCGTTGAGCACCGAGCTCGCCAGCGACACAAGGGAAATGCATGCCAGATAGGGCATGACGATCCGCAGCAGGTCTGCCGTGAGAGCAAAGCGTTCCGGCTCGTCTCGAAAACCCGGGGCGAAGACGGTCACCAGGGCTTCCGCACCGAGCCAACCCAGCGCCGTTACGACAAGCACCGCCAAGCCCAAATTGCCGAACATCCGTCCAGCAAAGGCCACGAGTTCGCGTCGCGGACCGGTGCGGTAGCGCGCAAGAATCGGCACGAAAGCCTGGGAAAACGCCCCCTCGGCAAAGAGTCGCCGGAAGAAGTTAGGGATCTTGAATGCTACGAAGAAGGCATCGGCGAGCGCACTGGCGCCAAACAGATAACTGAGCAGCACATCACGCAGAAAGCCCGTAATCCGCGAAATACCGGTCATTGCGGCGACGACCGATCCCTGGCGCGCCAGGTTTCTGGGGCCGCTGCTGGGACCGCTGCCGGGAGTGCTGTTGGGAGTGCCGCTAGCCCGCTCTGGCCGTTCCCCGCGAGGTCCCCCGGTGCTGGGCTCAGTGCTTGACATGCACCCAGCCCAACGCGATATTACGCGCCCCAAAAATCTCGGAGCCTCCCTTGGCGAATTCACCACAGGCGCGCAAGCGCGTACGCCAGGCCAACAAAGCCCGGCGCCACAACGCCAGCCAGCGCTCCATGGTGCGCACATACATCAAGCGTGTTCGCGCCCTGGTCGCAGCCAATGACGCGGATGGCGCCAAGTCAGCGCTGGAAGCGGCCATTCCTGTCATCGACCGCATGGTGAACAAGGGCATCCTGCACAAGAACGCCGCGGCTCGGCAGAAATCTCGCCTGCATGCCGCAGTCAAAACGGTTGCCCAGGGCTGACAATAACCAGGTTATCCCGGTGCACCAGCGCGTGCTCGTTGCAGTAGCCAAGTACGCGCACGATCTGGTCTGAGACCACCCCCCTAAGGGCCCGTGCTTCATCGCTGCTGTAGTTCGTTAAACCGTTCGCAATGAGCACCCCGGCCTCGTTCTGAATGGCAACGAGGTCACCGCGCTGGAAGTTACCCTCGACCCGCTCAACCCCAACCGGCAACAGGCTGCGACCCTGCTCCAGCAACGCTCGGGCGGCCCCCGCGTCCACGGTGAGCGCGCCGGCCGTTTGCCGCTGGCCCGCAAGCCAGCCTTTTCGGGCCGTCAGTGGCTCGCCATCGGGATGCAGCGCAGTACCGACTGCTGCGCCGGACAACACCAGATCCAGCACATCCGCCGCACGACCATCGGCGATGATTGAGGTTGTACCGCTACGGGCCGCCTGAACCGCCGCACGCACCTTCGTTAGCATCCCCCCTCGCCCAAGGTTGCCGGCGCTGGTTCCGCAGTACGCTTCTAAGTCCGGATCGCTGACACTGAGCTCAGCGAGGACCGGTGCCTCGGGCTGTTCTCTAGGATCCGCGGCATGAAGCCCGCGCTGATCGGTCAACATCACCAGTACCCGAGCGCTGATCAGATTCGCAACCAAAGCCCCGAGCGTATCGTTATCACCGAAGCGAATTTCTTCCGTCGCGACCGTGTCGTTTTCGTTCACGATCGGTACCACACCCATGTCGAGCAGCGTGGCCAGCGTGGAGCTGGCGTTAAGGTAACGTTCGCGGCTGGCAAGGTCAGCGTGGGTAAGCAGCACGAGGGCCGTACGTACATCGTGACGCAGGAAGGCCTGTTCGTAGGCGCCAACGAGACCGGTCTGTCCAACCGCGGCCGCGGCCTGAAGACGGTGCAGCCGTTGCGGTCGTGCATCGAGGCGCAATCGATGAACGCCTTCGGCGACGGCGCCGGAAGACACCAGCACCACGTGCACGCCGGCTGATCGCAAACGCGCTATGGCGTCGGCTAGCTGGGCGATCAAAGACCGATCAAGCCCCGTCTGTGGGCTGGTCAGCAGGCTGCTGCCAACCTTTACAACAAGGTGGTCCCCGGCGGACAGACGCGGCCGCGGCGGCAGCCCGAGATCATTCCTGATCACCGTCCCCTCGTACGTACACCACCTCGACGTCGTGATCGTCGTCTTCCAGAGAACCGGTGGGGAGCGGCCGCGGCTTAACGGGTTTCGCCGCCAGCGCCTGACGCCACACCTGCTCGGCGATTCGCCCCGCCAGCTCAGCTTCCGCTACGCGCCGCGCCTCGTCTTCTTCGAGACTTCGATGAAATTCGGCGACGGCCACGGCAAGGGCGCCAACCAGACTATCGATGCCGGCACCGGTAGCGGCGGCAATGGCAAAACAGGGTTCGTCGGGCCACCGCTGCCGAAACTGCCGGGTCAGCGAATCGACCCGGGAATCGTCAACCAGGTCCGTCTTCGTCAGCACGCGCCAGACGGGACGCTCGGTCAGTGCCGGGCTGTAGGCGGCGAGTTCGCGCTCCAGAGCTTCTGCGTTCGCCAGCGGTTCGCTGCCGTCGAGGGGGGCGACTTCAACGAGATGCAGCAGAATCCGGGTACGGGACAGATGCCGCAAAAACTGAGTGCCCAGACCCGCACCCTCGGCAGCGCCGCGAATCAGCCCCGGCACGTCCGCGACAACGAAACTCGAGTCAGTGCCGGCACGCACGACGCCAAGATTCGGCACCAGCGTCGTGAACGGATAGTCTGCCACCTTTGGCTTAGCGGCTGAGATGGATCGAATCAGCGTCGACTTGCCCGCATTGGGCAACCCGAGGAGACCGACATCGGCCAGCAGTTTGAGCTGCAGGCGTAATCGGCGGTTTTCGCCCTCGCCCCCGGGCACCGTGTGCCGCGGCGCCCGGTTCGTCGACGACTTGAACCGTGTGTTCCCGACGCCGGCAGAGCCGCCTTGGGCGACCCGCAAGCGAGCACCGGGCTGCTTCAAGTCGCCAAGTACGTCGAGGCTGTCTTCGTCGAGCACGATCGTACCCACGGGAACCCGCACCTCGAGATCAGAACCGGCAGCACCGGTCTTGTTGCGTCCGCTCCCCGGTTGGCCATTCGCAGCGCGGTACAGAGGCTGGAAGCGGAAGTCGATCAGCGTGTTCAACGCGGAATCGGCGATCAGCACGACATCGCCACCGCGACCGCCATCTCCGCCGTCAGGCCCACCGCGGGCTACGTACTTTTCGCGCCGAAAGCTTAGACAGCCGTTGCCGCCCTTTCCGGCAACGACTTGGATACTGGCTTCATCGAGAAATTTCATGATGGCGTCCCCCCTGGGCGCGGTGCCGACTGTTGGCACCGGTCGCGGTAACGGTCCGCGCGGACGAGTAGTTGTGGGCGAAGGTAGGTCCGGTCCGCGGCACCCGCAGCGGGTGTCGCAGGTGCGCGCTCAGTCCTGAGCGGTGGTCTCGACGGTTACGTACTTGCGCAGCGGCTTGCCCTTTTCAACGAACTTCACGTGTCCGTCGGCAGTGGCGAAGATCGTGTGATCACGACCAAGACCGACATTTGAGCCAGGATGGAACTGGGTACCGCGCTGGCGAACGATAATGTTTCCTGCCTCAACAAACTGCCCGCCGAAGCGCTTGACGCCCAGGCGTTTACTTTCCGAATCGCGACCGTTGCGTGTACTGCCGCCTGCTTTCTTATGTGCCATAGCTAGTGCCTCTCAAGCTATCGAGTCTGACCCACGTGTTTCGTATTAGCTGCCCGTTGACCCGGTCGTTGAATCGGGTCGGGCGTCCGGGTCAGGCCTTGATGCTGGTGATTCGAACTTCGGTAAAAGACTGACGATGTCCCTGGCGGCGCATGTAGTTCTGACGCCGGCGAAACTTCAGGATTCGAATTTTTTTGTCACGGTCCTGACGCAAGACTTCCGCTTCGACCGTTGAGCCGTCGACGTAGGGTTTCCCAACCGTGACCTGCTCGCCTGAACCGACCATGAGGACCTGGTCGAAGGTCACCGACTCGCCGGGTTCGGCGTTCAGCTTCTCAAGCTTGAGCACTTCACCTTCCGCTACCCGGTGTTGCTTACCACCGCTGGCAATGACCGCAAACATGGCCGCTCCCACTGTTCTATTTCTTTGTTCAACATTCGACCATCGGGTCGAGGTGCCGTCAGACACACTACCCGGAGGGCTAAGGGTGACCCACAGGTGAGCCAAGACCAAAGCCGATCCCGACCGCCGCGGACCAATGATCAATCGCGCCGAGGCGGGTGCTGTATTACACTGCCGTCGGTCGCTGAAAGGTCCCGATACCGGCGTCATCAACTTGCGCCAGGACGCTGAAACTGACGGCTTTTTCACCGCCCATCGCGGAGTCAATCACGCCGCCAAGGTCGAGCAAACTCGCGCAAGCTCTGCCTGACTGGCGCCACCGATACACGGCCGCTTCGCAGAGGGCGCGAGATGATACGGGGATTGCGCAGGGAGCACAATGCTTCATCGCGCCGCACGCAGCGGCGCGAGCTCGGTATCCGAGCGGGTACGCCAACTGTCTTGAGACCGGCAAGGCGCCGTTGGCGGTAGGCTCTAGCATCCGGTAACACACAGGTTCGCAGGAGAGTAAATGGCAGGGCCTTCGGCCACCCCCGTGGCAACCCTATCCCCCGCCAGTCCGGCATCCGGTCCATTGCCGCCCGCATTGGAAGACGTAAATCGCCTGCTGGCGGAGGACATCGAGCGCATGAACACGCTCATTCCTAAGCAGCTAAGTTCAGGCGTCGGCCTCGTCGAAGAGATCGGGCACTACATCGTCGAAAGCGGCGGCAAACGACTGCGCCCGATATTCGTCTTGCTCGGCGCGCAGGCCGTGGGCTACTCCGGCAATGATCATATTCGGCTCGCGGCGGTCATTGAATTTCTGCACACGGCGACGCTCCTGCACGACGACGTGGTCGACCATTCGTCGCTGCGCCGCGGGCGCTCGACGGCGAACGTCGTCTGGGGCAATGCCCCGAGCGTTCTCGTCGGCGACTTTCTGTACTCACGCGCTTTTCAGCTCATGGTCAGCCTCCGGCACCTGGGCATTCTCGAAGTGCTCTCCAACGCCACCAACACGATTGCCGAAGGCGAGGTGCTGCAACTGACCAAACTGGGCGACCTAGCGCTTACCGAAGCGCAGTACCTGGAGGTCATTCGCTGCAAAACCGCGCTGCTGTTCGAGGCCGCAACCCACACCGGGGCTCTGTTGGCAGAGGCACCGGCCGACGAAGTCGAGCGGTTGCGCGCCTTTGGCGGACAGTTCGGCGTGGCCTATCAGCTCATGGACGACTATCTCGATTACACCGGCGACGCGGAATCGCTCGGTAAGAACGTCGGCGACGACCTCGCCGAAGGCAAGCTAACGTTGCCGTTGATTTACGGCCTCGCCAATGCAAGCGATACCGGCCGCACGCTGCTGCAGCGGGCTATCCGGGAGCGCAGCTCCGCTGAGCTGGTGCGGGTCCTCGACGTAATCACGAGCTGCGGCGCGCTCGACTACACGCACCGCCGCGCGCGCGAGGTGTGTCATCAAGCCGCCACCCAGCTCGAGACGCTGCCCGATACGCCCCACCGCCGCGCGCTCGAGCAGATCACCGACTTCTCCATCGCTCGCATCAGCTGAGTTCATGAGCGCTGTCCACGTCAGGTGTCGGTACCACGTGCCGACCGGTGCCACCTTCGGCCTGATTCGCGCAGCGCTGCTCCTCGGCGCCTGCTGCCTCCTTGGGGCAACCGCTAGCCAAGCAGCACGAGCAGCACAAGCGGCAGGCAGTGGCGAAGCCAACGCTCAACCGCCAGAGCGCCGCTGCACGCTCTACGGCGGTGGGGGCGCTAACCGCATCGACGCCGATTGCGTGAGCGTGACACGGCCGCTGGATCCGGAACGCCCGGATGGCGAGCAGCTCGAGCTCACCGTGGCCATCTTGAAATCGCTCGCACCGCAACCGGCTCAGGACGCGTTTACGCTGATCAACGGTGGCCCGGGCGGCTCATCCATCGAACTCCTCGTTGATCTAGCGCCGTTGCTAACCGGTATATTGCGCGAGCGGGACATCGTCGTTGTCGATCAACGTGGCACCGGTCTCTCTCACCCGCTGCACTGCGACATCCTCGACTCAGTCGAAACAGAGCCCGACGCCGAAGCCACCCGCGCTGCAGCCGAAGACTGCATCGCCAACCTCGACGTCGACCCGCGGTTCTTCACCACCAGCCTCGCCGTCGACGACCTCGATGCGGTTCGGGCGACGCTCGGCTACGACGCGCTGACCGTCTACGGCGTGTCCTACGGCACACGGGTTGCGCAGCACTACGCACGCAAATACGCGCCGCATACCCGAGCGCTGATCATCGACGGCGTTGTGCCGCTGCCCGCAGCGCTTGGACCGGACATCGCACGCAACGGGCAGGCAACGCTCGACAGCATTTTCCAACGCTGTGAAGACGACGACGCCTGTGCAACGGCCTTCCCGAAGCTCGCCGATGACTTCCAACGACTGAGTGAGCAGTTAAAGCGGCAACCGCAGCCGTTGACCCTGCCGCACCCGGTAACCGGCGTTGCCGAATCACTCTCGCTTAGCTACGGACATCTTGCGGTTGCCATTCGACTCGGCGCCTACGCACCAGAAACCGCAGCGCTCATTCCGCTGCAAATCGATGCAGCAGCAAACAAAGACAACTTCCTGCCCGTTGCCGCCCAGGCCCTGCAGGTCATGGACCAGCTTGGCACGAGCATCAGTTACGGCATGCACAACGCCGTGGTTTGCGCAGAGGATGTGCCGAACTACAGCTTCGATCCCAAAGCGCTTCGGGAAGAACTGCAAGACACCTTCCTCGGTTACGAACAGGTTGAAGCCTTGCAGGTTATCTGCGAAGTCTGGCCAAAAGGACCGGTAGACCCAGGGTTTCACGAGCCGCTACGTTCCGCCGTACCGACGTTGCTGTTGTCCGGAGAGTTTGATCCGATCACCCCGCCAGCGAACGCTGAAGCGGTTATACCTGGCCTGACCGACGCGCGTCACATCGTCGCACCTGGTCAGGGCCACGGTGTGATCTCCCGCGGCTGCATACCCCGTCTGATCCGCGAGTTCACAGAAACGGCTGACGCGGCGACGCTGGATACGACCTGTGTCGAACGTATGCGCGCTGATCCGTTCTTTGTCGATCTCATGGGCCCGCCGCGATGATTCGTGTCGATCAAATCAGCAAGCAGTTCGGTAAGGTCACAGCGGTACGCGACGTCAGCTTCGAGGCGGCCGACGGCCAGATTACCGCACTGCTGGGACCCAACGGCGCCGGTAAGTCCACAACCTTTCGCATCCTGTCGACCGTCATCGCGCCATCGGCCGGCGCAGCGACGGTTGACGGCATGAATGTGCAGAGCCAACCGCTTCAGGCCCGGGAGACCATTGGCGTACTGCCGCACAACGCGGGAATCTACAGCCGGCTCACCGGACGCGAAAACGTGCGCTACTTCGGGCGTCTGCATGGGCTTAACGAAGCAACGATCAACGAACGGCTCGATCAGCTGATAGAACGGCTCGACATGCAGTCCTTTGCCGATCGCAAAACAGCCGGGTTCTCGCAGGGCCAACGGGTAAAGGTCGCTCTGGCACGGGCGCTGATTCACGACCCGAGAAACCTGATTCTCGACGAGCCCACTAACGGACTCGACGTCATGGCCACCCGGGGCCTGCGGGACATTATCAAGGATCTTCGCAACGAAGGCCGATGCATTCTGTTCTCAAGCCACATCATGCAGGAAGTCGCGAACCTCTGTGACGAGCTGGTCATCATCGACAGTGGTCAGGTCCAGTTTCGCGGCACCCTCGACAGTCTCCGCACGCGGACCCAGGAAGACGATCTGGAAGATGCGTTCATGAGCCTCGTTTCGAGCACAGACGAATGAACGGCTTTCTCACCGTACTTCGCAAGGAGTGCCTCGACAACGTACGCGATCGACGCTCCATCATTTCGTCGCTGACGCTTGCACTGCTGGGACCAGTGTTTTTCGTTGGCTTAATGGCCTTCGTTCTGAACACCACACTGGGTAAGTCCGATGCACCGCTAGAGCTCACCGTGATGGGAAGCGAGAACGCACCGGGGCTCATCGATTACCTCGAACGCGAAAACACAATCATTAACGAAGCCAGCTTCGACGACGCCGCCGACGCCGTACGCGACGGCACCGAATCGTTGATTCTTGTCATCCCGGAGTCGTTTGGAGAGCAATTCGCGAGCGGCAAACCGCTGGCCCTACCGCTGATCTATGACAGCTCCAGCTTTGGTCCAACACGGCGCAACTACGGCCGCGCCCGCGACATCATTCGTCGCTACGCGGCGACCATCGGCCAACTTCGGCTCTCTGTGCGCGGTGTGGCGCCTTCCATTACCCAGCCGCTGCGGGTTCAGGAGGTCGACGTCTCATCCCCCGCCGCGCGGGCGCTGCAACTGCTCTCCAGCCTGCCGTACCTGCTGATCGTCGTGGTGTTCATGGGCGGGTTTTACCTCGCCCTCGATACCACCGCCGGTGAGCGCGACAACCACTCGCTCGAACCGCTCCTAATCCAACCGATCAGCCGCGCGTCGCTGGTGCTTGGCAAACTGGCCTCGACCGCGACCTTCGGCGCACTGGCACTCATAGCGTTCTTGGTCATGTTGGCCGTTAGCCTCCCGCTCGTACCGTTCCACAAGGTAGGCATGAGCCTGTCTTTCGGACCGCTGCAGGGCGCCCAGGCGTTTTTCGTGTGTCTGCCGCTGGTGTTCATGGCCGCCGCGCTGCTGACCCTCGCCGCCAGCTACGCAAAGAGCTACAAGGAGGCGCAAACCTATCTTGGCCTGCTCCTCATCGTACCAACGGCACCCATCCTCATTACTCAGTTCATGGACTTCGAGCCGAGCGCCTGGCTCATGCTGATCCCAAGTCAGAGTCAGGCGAGCCTGGTCAGCCAGATCCTGATCGGTGAGTCCCTTGAGCCCCTTCACGTACTGCTGTCCGTGGCCGCGACGCTGCTCATCGGGATGCTGTTCAGCCTGATGGCGATTCGGCTCTACAGCACAGAACGGATTCTAGGCTAGCGATCGCAGAACGCGGGCGCTGACTTGAGACTGAGGTGGGGTGTCCTTAGACTACGCCTCCCCGCGAAAAGGCCCCGCGGGCAGCTTCGGAGTGTAGCTCAGCTTGGTAGAGCACTACGTTCGGGACGTAGGGGCCGGAGGTTCAAATCCTCTCACTCCGACCAAATTCATTTAGGGCATGAGCTTCGACGCAGATTGCCTCCCCCCGGCCCTCTCGATCGCTCATCGATTATCATGCGAAGGGACTCGAGGTGCTGATCCTCGCGGCCGGTAGGCCGCTCTGGCACCTCGACCGCGCACGCATGCGTGCGCGTACTCCGACCAAATTCATTTAGGGCATGAGCTTCGACGCAGATTGCCTCCCCCCGGCCCGATCGATCGCTCGTCGATAACCATGCCAAGGGACTCGAGGTGCTGATCCTCGCGGCCGGTAGGCCGCTCTGGCACCTGGACCGCGCACGCATGCGTGCGCGTACTCCAACCAAGTCCATTTACGGCATGACCTTCGATACAGATTGCCTCCCCCGGCCTGGCCGTCGCCGCGACAAGCACAGAGGCGCTACGCGCTTTCCTCCATTGCACGGATCTCGGTAAGAATCGCCTGGTATCGCTCTTCCGTC
The DNA here is from genome assembly GCA_039198065.1 of Pseudomonadota bacterium. Lineage (GTDB taxonomy): Bacteria > Pseudomonadota > Gammaproteobacteria > Pseudomonadales > Azotimanducaceae > CALHVX01. The sequence continues at coordinate 193,962 of JBCCTU010000004.1, read as the reverse complement.
AGCTCGTAGAAGTACAGCGGCCAAAGCGCGAGCAGCCCAACCACGCCTGGGATCAGAGTCACCAGCGCAAAGATCCAGAGCAGAGTGTCTGGCGACTGGGTCGCGTTTGGCTGATAGCCAATGACCGTAAGTGCGACACCACCAACGAAGCCGCCGATCGCTGTCGTGATCTTCGCCGTAAAGGTCTGCACGGAAAAGATAATGCCCTCAGAGCGCTCGCCCGTACGCCACTGCATGTACTCGATGGTATCTGCGATCATCGCCGTCGTGAGCACGGTGCGGGCGCCGGTTGGAAGCGAGTTAATCGCGGTCAAGACGTACACCAAGGTCAAGTTTTCGTACCCCACCGCGAAGAAGACCACGGCCGCCATTGCGTTAACGACGATGAGCGCTGCCATCGTCTGCTTCTTGCCCATACGGCGGACGAGCATCGGTATGGGCAGGATTCCGACGATCATGCCCACCGCCGTTACTGCGAACAGGGTCGGTAGCAGCCCACGGTCACCCAGGTTGTAGGTGGCGAAGTAGACGAACAGTGATTGCCCGACCAGTCCAAGCACGCTCAAGAGACTTAGAAGGACGATGATCTGCAGCGGGCGGTTCGACGCCAGCGCACGATAGCTCTGCCCCAGGTTCGGCCGTTCCGTTTTCGGCGTCACCCGCTCGTTCACATTAAAGAACGCCAGGAGCATCAGCCCGCAGGCAGCAGCCGCCAGAACCATAGCCGTCGACTGGTACCCCACCGCGTCGTTGCCCTGCCCAAAGTACTCGACCATGGGAATCACGAAGATGGCGGGAATCATGATGCCGACCAGAGACAAAAGGCGAGCGAGAGTAATGAGAGAGGTACGTGCCTCGCTATCCTGTGTCATCGCGGACGACAGGGCCCAGATCGGTACGTCGTTAACCGTGTAAATCATGCTCCAGACAATGTAGGTGGTGTACGCCAGAATCAGTTTCGTCGTCGGTTGGACATCAAAGGCGGTGAAGCAGAGAACCGTGGCAATGGCAATGGGCAATGGTGTCCAGAGCAGGTAATGCCGGAACTTGCCCCAGCGCGTGCGGGTGCGATCGACAATGATGCCCATGAGCGGATCGTTGATCGCGTCCCAGGTCCGCGCCACAAGGAACAGGGTGCCAACCGCGGCGGCTGAGATGCCGTAGACATCGGTGTAGAAGATCAGCAGATAATTGAAGAACAGTCCGAAGATCAGGTTCTGCCCGAGCAGGGCGAAGCCAAAGGAGTACTTTTCCTTGACGGGGAGTACGGTTGGAGTCGGCGCTCCCGGCATCAGGCGAGCGTTGACCGTGCCGCAAGCGCGCTCGGTTCTTGCTTGCTAGCGGAGCGCACTGTATTGGCGATCGAAAATACTCGGTTGCTCGGTCAGCGACTCCCGGTGAGCATCGATGTCGCTCAACATTGCTGCAACAACCTCTGGATACTGCGCTGACACATCAAAGCGCTCTGCCGGGTCGTTGTGCAGGTGGTACAACAACGGCTCCTCGTGATCTGTGCGAACCGGCGGACGCTGATAGGCCCCTTCAGTGATCAAATGCAGTTTGAAGGGGCCTCTCCGATACGCTCGCAGCTCGCCAGAGCGATAGTAGAACAGCCCGTTCCGCGGGCTGCTCTCTCTACGGAGCAGCGTGCCACTCAGATCCTTTCCATCAAGCTGCTCAGGGGGCTCAACCCCGGCCAGACTCAGCACCGTTGAAAAGATGTCCATGGCCGAGCCGATCTCCGATACGACGCCAGGCTGAATTTGACCGGGCCAGGAAAAGATCGCGGGCACCCGCATACCACCTTCGAAGGTGGTTCCCTTGCCGTCGCGCAGCGGTCCGGCGCTGCCAGCGTGCGTGTTCATAAGCAGCCAGGGGCCGTTGTCGCTAGTGAAGATCACCAGGGTGTTCTCGGCAAGTCCGCGGTCTTGAAGTGCCTGCGTGACCTGGCCAACGCTCCAGTCGAGTTCCTCGATGACATCGCCGTAGTAACCGCCGAGACTGCGGCCCTCGAATGTCGGGCTGCGAAACAAGGGTGTGTGCGGCATGGAATACGGCACGTAAAGAAAGAAGGGTTGGTCCTTGCTGCGTTCGATGAAGCCGATGGCCTCCTCCGTATAGCGCTGTGTCCCAAGATCCTGCTGGGCTGGACGCTCCACCACCTCGTCTACAAATCGATCGCCGTCCTTCTGGCTGCGTATGATCGGGACGTTCCAGTACGCCACCTTCGGATTGAAGTACTGCTCAAAGCGACTGGCAAAAACCTCACGGACGGCCTGGGGGCCTTCCGCGGCAACCTTCGCGGCAAGCTCAACAAAAGATGGTCCGCTCGCCCAGTCCATATCATTGGAGTAAGGCGGGCCGAACCAGTAGTCGAATCCATGCCGGGTCGGCAGGTGATCGGGAGCATCGCCCAGGTGCCACTTGCCAATGATTCCCGTGGTGTACCCCTGCGCCTTCAGGGCTTCAGCCAGGGTGAGCTCGCCAGCCGGCATGCCGTTCAACGCGTTCGGGAACATCACCGCGATCTGTCGGCCGTAGAGCCCCGTGCGGTTCGGCAGACGGCCCGTCAACAGAGCGCCCCGGCTTGGCGAGCAGACCGGGGCAGCGACGTAGAAATCCGTCCAGCGTTGCCCGGTGGCTGCCAGGCGATCTAAGTTCGGCGTCCGGTTATAGGGATGCCCCGAACTGCCAAGGTCGCCGTAACCCAGGTCATCCGCGAAGAAAACCACCACGTTGGGTTTTGCTGAAACGCCAACTTCGACTTCCGTCGGGGTACTTCCACACGCACCCAGCACGAGCAGCGAAACCAAGCCAACTAGGCGAATCGTCTCAAGGTCGGTCAAGGCTCTCTCTTTCAAACGCAGGGCGTAAGATCAGCACGCGAAGCCGTTCATCATGACCAATCGTCAACGAAAAAGCAGCCGGAGAGCCTCGATGTAGAGACGCTTCATTTCAGAAATCTATGCGTCAACCCGTTCGAAGGAGAGTTTGCCCGAGCTGAACAGCACGTGGCGCGCAACAGCATACCGTTGCACATCGCCCCAAACCGACGCAATCGCGTCGGGTCCAGAGTGGTCTTGTCCAGCGTGAAGTCTTCCCAAGACTGGGCCAGGGCGCGGGCTTTGAGACGCCCACACCAAAACAAGACCCTGAAACAAACAAGAAGCTCCGACGCTACCACCGTCGAAAACTACGCGCGCGTTTGCTCACCCAAACACCACCGGCGCCGTAGTGGAGGCGCTTGCCGTCCCATGACAACGAGGGGCGGGTTTCACTGCTATCGACGGTTTCAAAAGGCACGGTTTCGCTCAGATTCACAACCCGACGCCACGGAAAGAACAGATGCCGACGTTTAGCCTGGAAGATGTCAAAGCCCGTGTCATCGCCGGCGGTCGTCGGTCGATTGGACGCAAAAACCAGTTCGCGACCGTCACGACTCAGGTTCGGCTGCCGATCGTCGTACTCGGTGTTGATGGGCCAGGGCAGCCGCTTACCCGGTCCGAAGGTCCCATCCGATCGCATACGGCTGCGGTAAATGTCCTGGTTACCGGAGTAATAATCCGTCGAGAAGTAAAGAAAGGTTCCCCAAACCGTTTTCACGATCGCAGGACTGAGTTCAAGTCCCGGTGTGTTTGGCCCCTCGGGTGCACAGCCCAAGTTGACAGGCTCGGCCCACCCTCCGGCAGGGTTGTTGATCGCTACCTGCAAGTCAGCTGACCCGCAGCCGCCATCGCGAGCAGACACGTAGTACAGCTCGCCATCGGGCTGCGGCGTCGGACAGAAGTCGTTTGCAAGCCCGGGATCATTGATCGGCTCAGGTAGTGGCCCACCGATCGCAAAGCTTTTCCCATTGGCTGTGCGTTCATTGACGTAGATATCCAGCCCCGAGCCCGGATTACGAGCGGTCCACAGAAACCGACCGGCTGGTGACTCGATGGGACACCCACCCGGCACCTGCGCGCCGTCTTCGCGCAGTTGTGGTTCGCTCTGGCTCCAGCCCGTGCGTCGGTAGCCGTAGTCCGCGTGCGCGCTCAGCGACACGCCACACAGGATCACCGCGACGACCCAATGGCGACGGTTGCGAAAAGTTTTTCGAGGGTTTGCTCGACCTATCATCATCCTTTTTCCCACCCTTAACTCTCTGCTTGAAGGATCCCGTTCGCTGGATCCACTTCCCTGCAGCGGCACTGTTCGAGCAACTGCTTGCGCTCGAGACTAGGAATGGCGGGGTTTAAGTACATGAAATGATTCTGAAGCCGCAGGTAAGATTTCATAAAGGCGTCTGAAAACCGCTGACCGCAGCACTCGGAGAAAGTGAACGTCTGGATGCAGAGAGATGCAGACAACGAAAGAAATCGTATAAAAATCAGTGATCTGGAGATTAATTCGAAGGCCCGACGGGTAACTCGGGACGGTCAGACGCTGAAACTTGGCGCACTGACCTACGATCTGCTGCTGACTCTGGTCGACGCAGCACCTGGACTGGTCACCTACGAAACGCTTGCCGAGCGGGTCTGGCGGGGGCGAGCGGTTACGCCGGAGACGATCGCCCAGCGCGCCAAGCTCCTCCGCGAAGCCTTGTCCGACAGCGCCCGCAACCCGCGCTACGTCGAACTCATCCGAGGCAAAGGCTATCGGCTGATCCCCGACCCCGTTGCGCTCGCGGAAGAACCGGGTCAGCAATCCAGCGTTGGAATCCGGTTTGCCTCCGTGCTCGCGATCCTTGTCCTCGTCGCCGCGTGCGCCTGGGTCTACCTGGCTCCTCCACAGGAACATCGATCGGTCGCCGTCCTCCCCTTTGACAACCTCGCCGCCCCGGGCGGGCCGGACCCCGTGGGTGATGCCATTGCCACGGAGATCATCGTCCGGTTGGCGAGCCTCGAGAGACTGAACGTCGCCAGCCGCTCGGAGTCCTTTCAACACCGCGACCCGTCGCTACCGGCGCGCGAACTTGGGCAGACACTCGGTGTGAGTACGCTCGTGGAAGGGAGCGTCCAACAGCTCGCCGGTAACCTTCGAATCACCGCCCAGCTCGTCGACGCACGCAACGGGTATACGCTCTGGGCCGCCGTCTTCAATCGTGACAAGCAAGACCTCTTCGCGGTGCAGCAAGACATCGCGGAGTCCGTGGCGAGTGCGCTCGGCGTCAAACTTGGAGTGGGCGGGGTGAACGATTTCATGGGCGCAGGTACGCGCAGCGTGGAGGCTTACGAGGCCTACCTGCGGGGCAACCTGGACGGAGCGCTTGCCCTCGACCCGAATTACGCCGCTGCGTGGGGAGGCAAAGCGATTCGTGTGGCGTCGACGATGTTCAACCATCTTCCTCACGAAGCACCTGAAATCATTGCCGAAGCGCAAAAGCTCTCGGCACGTGCGGTTGCTCTTGATCCAAATTCCGCAGCAGCGCATGCGAACCAAGCCACGCTGACCTACCCGTCAATGAACTGGGATGCTGCCGAAGCGGCTTACCACCGGTCTCTGGAACTGCGACGGGACGTCCACAACCTCAGTCACTACGGCAACATGCTCATGCGGGCCGGTCGCAGCTCCGCCGCAATCGAAATCTACAACGAACGGGATGCGCTACTGAACCGCGACGACCATCAGGTACCGTTCCGAATCTTAGCTGAGTCCGCCCTCGGCAATCGTGAGCGGGTAGCCCAACAAGCGCGCCAGCTCGGTGTTTCTTCTAAGTTCTACTCCGCCATGGCCATTGCGCTCAGCTCTGGGGATGAAGCGACAATTCGTGAGACCGTCAGCCGCCTACCAAAGTCCCAACCCGCCTACTCGGAACTCTATGGGCCACTAACGCGAATCTGGGACAACAGCCGTGCCGCTATCGAATTCCTTTACGCCCTCGCCGCTGACGACGACAATAGCTGGCCTGCGAAGAATGAGCAGATCGCCCTGACAGCCGCGTATTTCGGGGCGCCGGACCTTGCCCTCGAAACCTTCCTCAACGAAATTCGCTACACCACGATACGCTTTGGTTCCCTGTGGCTTCCCGTCATGGCAGACGTCCGCGCTCTACCCGCATTCAAACGCTTCGCAGTTGACGCAAACCTGGTCAGCTATTGGCGCAAGCACGGCTGGAGTGATTTCTGCCGACCTTTAGGGCCCGAAGACTTCACCTGCGCGACGAGCGTAGACTGGACCAACGGGCGACTCGGTGACCAATGATTCAACCAAGGCGATCCTGGATTCGTTCGACGATCCAACGCGCGCACGTGCCTACGGCGATGGCCCGGCGCGGTTCGTCCCGGGGTTCCGCGATCTTCACAAGATGGCCGCGGTGCTCATCCAGGAACGCGCGCCAGAAGCCGCACAAATCCTGGTCCACGGTGCGGGTGGCGGCTTGGAAATCGAGGCGTTCGGATCGCTACAGCCGCAATGGACCTTCGTTGGCGTGGATCCAGCCAAAGCCATGCTCGACGCCGCAGCGGAGAGACTCCAGAACATGATGGATCGCGTCACGCTGCATCAGGGCACCATAGACAGCGCCCCTCCGGGCCTATTCGACGCCGCGACCAGTCTGCTCACCCTGCATTTCCTGCAAGCCGCCGAACGAGTGTCAACGGTCCGTAGGATCGTCCATCGCCTTAAGCCCGGCGCCCCGTTTGTGGTTGCGCATACCAGCCTTCAAGACGATCCGCTCGAGCGAGAGCGAACACTGGATCGCTATCAAGCCTACGCGGTCGCCTCCGGTGTCGACCCGGATCAAGCGCAGTTGGCGCGCGACGGAGTGGCATCCATGGCTGGCATCGTGAGTCCGGAACAGGACCTTGAGATTTTGCGAGATGCCGGTCTTCGGGACGTGCACAGCTTCTATTCTGCATTCGCCTGGCACGGCTGGGTCGGCTACGCGCCCTGATCGATGAAATCGGCGCGTGTGCTGCGCGGTCGCTGCCGCCCGAGCGCCACGCTCGAATTCGCCAGCACCGTGAGGCTCGATACCGCCATCGCTATCGCGGCGATCACCGGGTCGATCAATCCGGCAATGGCGAAGGGAACGGCAAGCGCGTTGTATCCAAACGCTAGCACCAGATTGCGGCGCGCGACGCGCCGGGTCGTAGCGAGCAAGTCCAGAAGATCCGGTAATTGATCAGCACCACCATGCGTCAGCGCGACCGCGCAGGCGGTGCGGGCCACGTCTGTCGCTCCGGCAACGGCAACACCGATGTCGGCGTCCGCGATCGCAGGCCCATCATTGATGCCGTCGCCCACAAAGACGACCGTGGCGCCTTGCCGCCGCAGCTCGGCAATGCGCGCGACCTTATCTTCCGGCGTCAACTGGGCACGACCCCTGACGTCCAGGGTCGCCGCGACGGCGTTCACGGCTGAGTCGCCATCGCCGCTGAGGATCTCAAGAGAGACACCGGCCAACTTGAGTTCCGCAATCGCCTTCGTAATGCCCGGTCGCAAGGGGTCTGTCAGGTCAATCGCCCCAAGAACGCGCTGGTCGAGGGCGAGCCAGACGCGCGTATGAAGTACCTCGGGAAGTTGCGGCAGCTCAAATCCCAAGGCCTCTAACCAACGTTGCGAACCCAGCGTTGTCACGTAGCCCTTCGCGCGGTAGCGCACCCCGCTACCGGGAACGACCTCTCGATCGCCGGTCAGATCCATGTCCGCCGGGAGCTCCGCCGCATCAACAATGGCCCGAGCGAGCGGGTGCTGCGATCCGTAGTCTGCCTCAGCAGCAAGGGCCAGCAACGACTGCCGATCGCTGTCCGCAGCAAGCACATGGACGTGGTGAACGGTCGGTTCGCCCTGCGTTAGGGTCCCGGTCTTGTCGAGCAGCACGTGGCTGACGCTGCGACCACCGGTAGCCAGCTGCAGATCGCGAAGCACCACACCCGAGCGCGCGCCCGCGGCGGCCGCCATCATTCCAGCAAGCGGTACCGCAAGGTTCAGGGCGCAGGGACAGGCAATCACGAACACGGCCAGCGCTCGCTCGGCCACGGCGAACGCGTCGGCGCTGCTAGGGGTTGCGGCCACGGCGCCCACGCCGGCCGCCAGCGTCGCCAGCAGCAGGAAGTGCCGCGCCAACCGATCCACACGCCGCTGCCAGCTCGGTCGGGCAGCCAAGGTCGCTCGGACCAAACGGGACAGCTCATCGATGCGCCGCTGTCCGTTGGCCGCCGTCACCTCCAGCGTAACCTGGCCATCGAGGAGTGCCTCTCCAGCGCGAAGACAATCACCGACCTGCACCGGCTGGGCCGTGGACTCACCGGTCAGCGCACTCCGATCCACGGTGGCAGCACCGCTACGCACCCGCCCGTCGACGGCGACCCGTTCCCCTGCGGTAACCAACACCGGATCCCCGATCTCAATGTCGCGCACCGGGCGCAACTCAAGGGACTGATCGGGTTGAACGACCCGGGCACTCGGCGGGCAAAGATCAAGCAACTGCAGCACCACGTCCCGGGCCCGACGTCGTATCCGCGTGTCAGCGACTCGAGCGAGCAGTTGGAAGGTGATCAACGCCGCCGCCACTTCGAAGTACACGTCGGAGCGACCGTTCAACAGCTGCGCGACCGACAGTCCGACACTCGCCAGAACGCCAAGTGATACGAGCGAGTCGATGCCCGGCGAGCGTGCGCGCAGCGACAACCACCCCATGCGATAAAACGGAAGGCCGCTGTAAAACAGAACCGGCAAGGAGAAGCCACCGGCAGCAAGGGCCAGCGCGAACTGCACGTCGGGATCCGCCGAGGCGTCGAGATACAACCCAAGCGACGGGAGCATGAGCCACATATTGAAAAACAAGGCGACAAGCAGTCGTAACCCAAAGTCGGGGCCGGTCTGCGCAGCGGGAGCTGCCGCTGCGTCCTCGCTACCTTCACCTTCATCGCAGACCAAGTGCGCGGAGTAGCCGAGGCGCTGGACGGCCTCAAGAAGTTTCGCGGGCTTCGCGGCTCCGGTGTGCCAGCCAACGACCGCCGCACCCGCTGCGAAGCTGACCGCAGCCTGTTCAACGCCGGGGACGCGCTCCAAGGTTCGCTCCACGGCCGCGGCACAGGAGCTGCAGAACATGCCGTCGACAGCCAGCACGTCCTCGTGCCTGCCGTCTGCGGCGAGCGTCATGGACCGCTGTTCGCGGTCGAGCCTGTCGGGGCCGTCTCACCCGTCGGAGGAAAGACCTCGTTCAATTCTTCTCCGCCACCCCAGGGGGTCGTGCGGTCTGCAAAGCGCCCGCGTCCATCGGTGATGGCTGCTTCCTCGATCGGTGGCGCGCTGTTGCCCCAGCTCGAACGAATAAAGGTGAGTACGGCGGCGAGCTCTCCATCGCTTAGGTATCCAAACGCCGGCATAGCGCCGTTGTAGGTCACACCGTTGACCTCAATCGGCCCTTGAATGCCGTAGAGCAGAATCTGCACCAACCGCTCATCGCTGCCTGTAACCCAGCTGGATCCGGCGAGAGGTGGAAAAACACCGGCGAGGCCGCCGCCGTTACCTTGATGACAGGAGCTGCAGTTGTTGGTGTACAAGCGACCGCCATCGAGTGAATCGGCCGCAGGTGCGGCGGGAAGCACCGTACGCTTGTCGCCGGCCATCAGCGCGTAGCCCGTGTTCTGGAAGTAGTACCAGGCCCCCCAGGACACGAGCACCAGCGCTAGCATGGCGATCGGCCAGGGCACGGGGTTACGCATCTCCTCCGGTTCGCCGAGCTCACGCCGGAGCGCCCGCTGTCGCGCTTCGCTAATCACCTGCGGTATCCACGGCTGCCGTGGGAATCGCGTTGACGGGATAGGTGCGGTCCAGTTCGAGCAGGTACTGCACCAATGCAATTGCGTCGGCTTTGGCTACGATGACCCCCGTTTCCGGTGAGTAATCCGGCGGGAGCTGTACGACCACGTCGTCGGGCAATGCCTCGTCGCGATGCTCAAACAGAAACGGGTACGCGGGCATGATGCTCCACGCCATGACCGAGCGCGGGTTATACAGGTGCGTAAGTTGCCAATCCTGGCTGGGCTGGCGGACGGCAATGTTCAGGAGATCCGGACCCGTGCGCATGGTGCCGAGCAGGTGCGGTGAGTCGTAGGCGTAGTCGCCCGGTACCGAGGGTCGCCCCCAACCGCGCTCGTAGTCCGGTCCAAGACTTGGGTCCCGCGGTTGCTGACTGTGGCAGTACACGCAGCCGAGGCTGATGTAGACCTGACGCCCTTCGGCGGCAAGCGGCGAATAGGGCTTCAGCCCTTCCGGCGGTTGCGAGGCGGACTGCAGCTGCACGGACGGCATAACGACGATCATGAGCGCAGCGAAGAGCAGAATCATCGCCGCACCCGCAACAATGCCAAGGGCGCGGGTCATGTCGTCGCTGGTCCGTGGGCGATGCGGGAACGAAACAGCGCCGGATCCTCACGCAGCGGGCCGACACCGTAGAGTGCGAACCAGGCGTGGCCCGCAAAGATGAGGTGACCAATGGTCATCAGCGTGCCGCCAACAGACCGCGCGATGAGGTACGGCTCCGTCAGGGTCACCGATTCCATAAACGGGCGCGCAGGATCAAGCATCGCCAGCCCCTGCAGCCAACCGCCGATGGTCAACGGCCAGAAATAGATGATGAAGCCGAGGAATACCAACCAGAAATGGGCACCGATCGCCCGAGGCGACGGCCACTCGTGGCCGGTCAAGCGCGGCAGAATGAAATAAATCGCCCCGAACATGACAAACGAATAGAAGCCGTACACACCCAGATGAGCGTGCGCCACGGTGTAGTGCGTAAAGTGCGTTACCGCATTGACCGCCCGAAGGGACTCAAGCGAGCCCTGAACGCTGGCCATGGTGTACATCATCGCACCTGCGGTTACGAACCGTAGCGTCGGGGAGTACAACAACAGCCGCCAATGATTGGCCACAGTCATGTGATGGTTCAGCGAGACTGCAATCACGGGCACAACCATCATCACGCTATGAACGATGCTGATCGTGACCGCCCAGGTCGGCACAGGCCCACCGATGAGGTGATGCAGACCAACCTGCGAGTAAAAGAGCGCCAGCGCCCAGAACCCGATGAGCGACAGACCGTAGCTGTAGATCGGACTACCGACGATCTTAGGAATGAAGTAGTAGGCGGCAGCTAACCCGAGCGGCGTTAACCACAGTCCCAACACGTTGTGCGCGTACCACCAGTTAAGCATCGACTGCTCAACGCCGCCGAAGAGGCTCGGCAGGTTGCCGGTCACGAACAGCATCGGGAACCAGATCAGAGCCGCGAGCAGATACCAGGCGCTGACGTACAGATGTTGCACACGCCGAGCGAGCAGCGACAGCACCAGCGGCACACCGGCCAGCGCGCCACCGGTCACGAGGGCAATGTCTACGGGCCAGGGAAACTCGAGCCATTCCATGCCGTCGGAAAACCCGGCCAGCAGCGCGAGCGTTCCCACGGCAACGCCGATGTTCCAGATAGCGGCCCCGGCAACGGCAAAGTGCCCGCCGACGAGTTCGGTGCGGAACAGCCTGGGAATCATCCAGATACCCACACCCACGCCCGCCATAGACGCCCAACCGTAGGCGACCACGTTTAGGTGCGCAGGCCGCAGGCGACCGAAGGTCATGGCAGCGTCTTCGATGAGCCAGTCGGGCATGTGCAGCTTCAGGGAAGCTATGACGCCGAATATTGATCCAACGACCAGCCACACGAGCGACGAGGCGAGCCACCAACGCACTGGCCACCCGGAGGATTTATCCGCCTCCGCGCGGGCCTCAAACACTGTGGTCTGCTGCGCCGAGGCCTCTTCGAGTTCGCCCCGTTCGCGCTGCATTTCTGCGAGGGCAGCCGTCGGCGTTGCCGGGTCTTCGACCTGGCCGATTTCGTCGGGTCCGAAGATCGTGCTGGCTGCGCGTTCCCCGAGCGTGAATTGGTCGTTAGCCAGCGCCCAGATGAGCAGCGCGAGGCCGCCAACGGAAATCAGGAACGTGGCGGCTAGAAGAAAAGCAATGGCCGTAGTCATGGTCGGATGCTGAAGACCGATCGGTGAACCGATTGTTAACCTGAACCATAGAACAACAGTAGGAAAACGCCCGGCAGACTATGCTGCGCACAAGCAACGGAACCCGGAGCAGGAACGCCGAACGTGGCGCCAGAAACCAAAGTCGATGCGGCCACGGCCTACCGCGCCTACGCCAACATACTTGAACGCGGAGCGCGCACGGGCGACGGCCACGAACTCGGCGGTTTGACTGCATTGACCGACTACGATGGCTACGGCTTCACTCTTACCGACGGTCACGTCAGCGCGCGGATTCTGTTCCACAGTAAGGTGGCCATCGAGACCCCAAACAGCCGCTCCCTCATGCGCTTCGTCCAGCAGCTCGAAGCGATCGCGGGCGATGCGGCCTGATCCGGGCTGACACAGCCTTAAGGGGGTACCTGACCCCTTCCGCCGACGCGATTCCAGTACCATTGGCCGTCAGACCAGTCGCCGACGAGGGGGGAATCGCGCATGTCGACACCAGTCGCACTCATTACCGGAGGAGCCACGGGCATCGGTGCCGCGACCGCGGAGCAGCTTACGGACGCTGGCGTACGAGTTGCTCTCTGCGACGTGAACGAAGCCGCCGGTTCCGCGCTCGCGGAGCGGCTTGGCGGGCTGTTCATTGCCTGTGACGTTACCGCCCTCGCAAGCGTCGAGCAGGCGTTCCAGACCTGCACCGAACAGCTTGGCACGCCGACTTACGTGCATTTGAACGCCGGCATCATGACCGTGCCGACGGACGATCCCTATCTGGCCATCGAAGACGTATCGGAGGCCCAGTACCGCCGCATCGTCGGCGTGAATCTCGACGGCGTCTTCCACGGCATGAAAGCGGCGCTACCGCGCCTCAAAGCCGCAGGGGGTGCCATCACGATCACCGCCTCGACCGCTGGTCTAACGCTGGTGCCCGTTGATCCCATGTACACGGCCACGAAGTACGCGTTGGTCGGCTTCGGGCGGGCGGTGGCCGCGGCGAACGAGGGTACGGGCGTGCGCATTAACGTCATCTGCCCCGGTGTGGTGGACACGGCGATCGTTCCGGACAACTTCCGCAAGCCGGAATTCAACGTCATGCCCGCCGAGGTCATGGCGCGCGAGATCGTCGACCTGCTGATGAACGGCGCCAACGGCGAAGTCCGGGTCAAAGCAGCGACGGAGCGGCCGGCCTTCACCGTTGGGCCGTTGGATCTTGCGACTCAGTGATCGCACACGGGCCTATCGTTCGCGTGGCCAACGACTGAGTCGTCCGAGGCGTCGCCCCGCTGCAGACCCAACAACCGTCGTCCTCGAAAGGATGGTGCTTGAGAACCGACAGACACACCTTGCCTTAGCGTAGGACAAAGGGCAGAGCCGCCACTGCGCCACCGACGAGCGGAAACGGGAGACCTTGCACGGAGCGGACGAGATGGTAGCGAACGTTGTCGTGACGCCGCATCGCCTCAGCACCCTTGAGCTGCATCCAGGCCGGGCGCCACCAGACGGTGATCAGCCAATCAAGTACCAGCAGATCGAATACGCAAAAGGTCAACATGATCGTGACGACGAACGCGTAGGCCTCAAAATAGGTGAAGCCGTATACCGCATCGCGCCAGAGAGCGATAAACGCGGGTATCAGCAGCATACTGCCCGTCACCGGCAGCGCCCAGAGCCTGGTCAGGCGCACTTCAGAATCGGTTTTCGGTGGAACACAGGCGCGCATCTCCGGGGGATAGTCATGCAGCCAGATCCGCGGTTGGTGCCGATAGGAAAGCAGAATGAGCGCGCTCAGCCATAGGCTGTAGGCCAATCCCCAAAGCACTGCTTCCGTACCCCAGGGCATGTCAGCTTACCGGTCGTGCTCAGGAAAAGCGGAAGCTGGCAGCACCGTCAATCGCCGAGGTTGTCTATCGTCACCGCCGGCAACGTCCCCGCAGGCTCAAACCCCAGCACCTTGCCATAAAAGTAGAGCTCCGATTCAAGCGCCTTGATATTGTTCTCCGCACTACGGAACCCGTGCTGTTCGCCCTCAAAAGGCAGATATGCCGTTGGTGTGCCCTTCGCCTTCAACGCTTCGTAGATCATTTCCGACTGGGCGGGAGGCACAACCCGATCTTCCAGACCTTGAAAGGTAATCAACGGACTGTTGAAGCCATCCAGCGCATTGATCGGTGATCGAGCGGCGTACAGGTCCGCAGCCTCGGGATACGGACCGACCATGGAATCCAGGTAGCGGGACTCGAACTTATGCGTGTGCTCGGCGAGCGCTTTGAGATCGCTAACCCCGAAGTAGTTCGCGCCGGCGGCGAATACGTCCGTAAACGCAAGCGCCGACAAGGTGGTGTAACCCCCCGCACTGCCGCCCCGGATCAACAACCGGTCCGGGTCCGCTTTCTTGTTCGCCACCAGATACTCGGTCGCTGCCACCGCGTCCTCAAGATCCACAACGCCCCACTGCCCATTCAGCGCCTGGCGAAACGCACGACCGTAGCCGGTGCTACCGCGATAGTTCACATCAACAATGGCAAAACCGCGGGACGTCCAGAACTGTTTCGCCAAACTGAAGTTAGGCGACGTCGCGCCGGTAGGTCCACCGTGCATGAGCACCATCAGCGGTGGCAGTTCCCCTTCCGGTGCCTGGAAGTCTGCGTTCGTCGGCGGGTAGTAGTAGGCGTACGCCTCCGCGCCACCGGCCGTGGGAAAGGTGATGGCCTCCGGTGACGCCAGGTAGCCCGGCTCAACACCCGACTCACCGCTTCGATGAAGCACCCGGTACTCGCCAGTCGCCGGCTCGAGTGCAACCACCTCGCTCGGGCCGTCCTTCAGGCCACCAAGAAAATACGCAACGCCGGAGCGAACGACTAAGGATGCAACGGTAACGTAGGGCAGCGACAGCGCCCGCAGGTCACCACGCTTGAGGTCAAGCACGCCAAGACCGGAGCCTGCCGGTCCGTTAAATTCGATCAGCGCTTCCTCGGCAGACAGTAAGCCGTAGAACCTCGACCCGAGCGACCACAGGGGCCCTCCGAGATCCGCCGACACCTCGTGCACCGGCTCGACCCGATCACCGTCAAAGCGGTGCAGGTTCCACCAACCGGACCGGTCCGCAAGAAAATACAGCGTGCCGTCCTCAGCCCACTCGGGTTGAAGTACCGACTCGTCCATACCCTCGTTGACACGACGAGGCGTGCCCAACGCACCGTCGGTGTTGATCGGCGCCACCCACAAGGAAACGTTGTCCCAGGGCATGTTCGGGTGATCCCAGCTAATCCATGCCAGCGTCCGGCCATCCGCACTGACGCGGGGATAGGCAACGAAGTCACTGCCCTGCCAGAGCATGTCGCCGTCGTGCGCGGCACCGGAACGCTCGACCGCAACCAGCGTGTTGACGGCCTCCCCGTCCTCGCGATGATCCTCACGGACACACAGCAGGCGGTCGCGCGTGGGGTCGTAAGCACAGTCGGCGAAGCGCAGACCCTCGCTTTGCGTTCGGCGCACCGGCTTCGCGCCGGGCCGCTGCTCATAGAGCGCTTGATCGGCGAAGTTTGAAAAGTAGAGCGTTCCGTCGACGACGACGAACGGCACGCCGCCGTACTCGTGCACCCGCGTTCGAACGTTCACTTCCGCAGAGGTGATCTCGACCGGCGCCGCGTCGGGTACGTGCTTCGCAACGACCGTACGACCCCCTTCCAGCGGTCGGGACTCCAGCCAATACAGGTCATCGCCGTCGAGCTGCAACGCGAGCACGGCATTCGACGATGCCGCGGCCAGGGACGCACTGATTGGTGACGCCCAGGTGCCATAAGGCGATGTCGTCGCCGTCGAACGTTTCATTGCATTCTCCAATTGAGTTGCCGGGCTATTTTCCACAGTGCACGCAGCACAGCTCACGAGGAGACCCAGTCCGACGATGCGATGAAGACCCGTAGCCACAGGCGTTCCCCTTTTCTCTATCCAACCCGACGCGTGTGGCACCGGCGGTCACAGTTAGAAACTGCCTTCTATCTCGAACCGGATCAGTAACCCGAAGTCCCGGTAGCGCGCCTCTCGAAACGCCACATCGTTCGTCGTGCGGTCGTTGAAGATCGTCCGGAAGAAATCGCCGCCCCGGTCGTTGAGATTCGCGACACTGCCTCGAAGCGTTAGGCCGAACACGTCTTTGTGCTCGACGAACAGCCGCGTAAACGCGCGACTCGGCTTAAAGACACTGATTTCGTCGATGCGCACCGCGCGCCGGGCCTTATCAAAGAACCATTGAATGCCGGCAGCCCAGGCCGTTCCAGGAAAATCCTGCCGCAACGTGGCCTCGAAGTCGATGAAGCTGTCGTTCGAGAGCGGACGCGTCTCGCCGGTCAGAGGATCATCGACCTCAGATTTCGTATACGCAGCCTCGAGATCAAGACGCAGCCCACGCCAACCTGCCGGGTCCGACAGCAGCGTCGCATTGGTCGATACGCCATAGCGGACCGCTTCATCGAGATTCCCCGGCGCCTGGCCACCGCCCTCGATAGGGATCAGGTCAACACTGTCGGTGATGTCTTCGAAGAAGGCGCCCAGCGTCAGCGATCCGAGGTCGCCGAGCGCCTGCTGAAGCTGCAGGTCCAGGAGCCAGCTTTGCGGCGGGACAAGGTTCACGTTCGTCACGTTCACCCGATCCTGATTGACGTTTACCGACGCAATGAAGTCGAAGAAATTGAGCTGACCGACCCGCCGCTCGAGCTGCAGGGCGATGTCCCGCCCTGGTGCTGCACTCCAGTTGACGGAGACAAACCCCTTGGGCCGAACGAACTCCCGGGTCAGGCCAAACTCACCGGATTGGCGAAGCTCGGAGAACTCAGCACCGAGCGAGTACTGAACCTGAACCGCCGGAGTCCACGCGTGGCTATAGCTGAGGGTAAACTCGGCCCGGTCCTCCTCAACCCGGGAAGACGCTCCGGGAAGCGGACTGGGCTCAAGCTCCCCAAGCTCGTTGCGCACGAGCAACTCGCTCTCGATATCAAGATAGTTGTGCGTCCCTTCGAGCGCCCACTGCCAGTCCCCGCCGAGGGCCGCGTGAGTGAACTCAGCGCGCAGCACGGTTTCTGCTTCGTCTGCCTGACGCTCGAATACCGACCCGCTCGATGGCCGGCCGTCCTCAAAATCAAAGCGCACCCGATTCTCTGTCGGGCTGTCCTCAAATCGATGCAGGCCGATCAGCTTCAACCGCCCGGGTCCCAGGCTGAAATCCAGGTCTGCACCCACCTCAAAGTTGAACTCGTCTTCGGTGCGAACGAGCTCGCGAACGCGTGGTGATTCGCCGACCGGGAACTGGCGGGAAACCTCCTCCGAGTCGAACAGGAACCAGTTGACCTCCCCGGAGAGATTGAGAACGGTCCCGCCAGACATGACTCGGGTCAGCGAGCCCGCCAGACCCGGCTGATCGATGACGTCGATGAGTGCTTCCTCGCGACGATCAATCAAGGCTCCGTCGCCATCGAAGACGAATTCAGGACCAAAGGTCCCCCCGACCGACTCGTCGTTGCTGATGTCGAGGGTCCACTCCGTCGCAGCCCCTCCCCCGGATAGAGAAAAGGCGCCGTTGCGCCAACGACCCGGCGCGCGATCGGTCCGGCCCTCGGGCGAGTAGCGGTAGCGACCGCTGATGCCACCGCCGGCCAGGGTGACAACGTTCAGCACCTGGCCAGAAAGGCCTCCGATATCCAGGCTGGCGCCATCGACGACCTCCAAGCGGGCCACATCGTCCGCCGGGATGCGGCCGAGCGCGGCGACCGGTCCGTTGGACTTACCGGAGATGCGGCGTCCATTGATGAGGATGTTCGTGTCGGCCTGCCCAAAACCTCGTTCGCCGTCGCCATCATCGATGGGAAAGCCCGGAACCTGCCGAGCCATGTCGAGCGCGCTGCGTGGCGCGAAGCGTGCAAAGTCTGCTGGAGCATAAACGGCGCGAGGGGCCGAATCTGCCTCAGCGTCGGACGCGATCACGGCAGATCCGTAGGTTAAGGAAGTTGCAGCAAGCGCTAGGCTTATGAGGATGGAGTGTTGGCGCGGCACGCGCGGAGTATAGCGCGCAAGTTCTGGCGAACGGACGACAACTGCGCACCTTGGTTGCCCTTGGGTGTCAAAGCAAAGCGCCGCTGTACCACTGCAGAGTCGCGCGGTGCGAACGGCTATGAGGAAAACCAATGTCCGTGTCAGATCGGTCAGAACGTGCAGTCAAGGTTCAGGCAAATCGCACACCCGTCTTCGTAGATGGTGTTCCTCAAAGACGTCAAACGCGGGGATGCTTCGGATAAATTTCAACCCCTGGTCTGTCACTGCAAACTGAACGCCAGCATCGTAGACGCCAGTATGCGACCCGGGGTCCTGACTCTTCGCCGTTATGACGAAGTGCCCTTCCCACCAAGGAACTTCACGCGTGCTCTCGGTGAGGATGATATCGGGTGGACTAAATAGAGAAATCTCAAACCTGTGCAACTTTTGGATTTCAGCGGGCGAAAGGCCTGAAAGCTCCTTAGAAAGTCGAATAACGGTGGTCGCTTGCGCCGCTGTAACCTCGATGTCATCTTGAAGGCTAGTGTCCACTAGAAGAAGCCACGTCGGGTGCTCGTCGATTAAAACGCCGCGATACGTTTCGCTCGGAAGAAACGCCCAAGGGTGATCCAGGCCTCCCCAAATCGTCATCCAATCATAGCGGAGCTCTCGCTCGCTAACTCTAATGGGACCAAGAAAGACGCCACCGTAGTAGCCTCGTGGGGTGGTGGCGATCACACCCTTAGTGCCAGCAATTCGTGGGTTGGCCGCGAGATGTGGGGCAAATGAAACGGCAGCTCTCATGAAGGATGCTGTCTCTTCTTTGCTCCAAATTCGCTGTCCGCAATACAGCGACTGCTCGAACTGAACTGCAATCGTTTCGAGCGACTGAGCTGACGCTACACCGCTCAGCAACAAACAGACCGCGCCTATACATGCCTTTCTTTTGCCTCTAAGCATCTTTGATGGAATCTGAGATTCAACCCGGCGTTTCGAAAAACGATTCGCAACGGATCTTCAAAATCAAGTTACCAATGGGAGGTTCATTCTTGAGGGTCGCCATTACAGTAGAGGATCTCACCTAAGTCCTTAGTTGTTGATATGCGTTGGCCTATTGCTTGGTTCCTTTGTGCTCGCGTAGAGCTTGGACAGCTCTAGACCGCGCTCGGGAGTAATTATCGGCAGATTGTACGACTTCGAAAGATCGCATACCCGGCCCGTTTCTCTACCCGTTGAATCATCTACACAAGACTCTGGTCTACGATCCAATGCAACGCAGGAGGTACAGAAGATTACCTTTCTACCCGCGGGCACGAGCCAATTAACATAGATTCCTTCGCGTATCTTTGGCCAGTTGGGCCCCTCCAATCCGAGGCTCTGTACAGCTTCAAGTTTTGCCTCACTCGCTGCGAGCGTGGTAACACCTCCTGGAGCGTTGAGGTATAGAACATTGGAGTACTCGACGACTGATCCCTCCAGTTCAAACACCAACACGCTGTAGTGGTCATGAAATGACATATGGCAAGAATGAAACCAGAATCCAACAGCTCGTATCACCGCCGCGCAACTCGTGTAAGGCCCAAGCACATGGACCGTATCCCATTCGAAATCAGTTAACTCAGTTAGATTCAGAAAGAAAGGATCGGCAAGGCCGACCCGATCACGATAGTAATCGTTTAAGACACTTTGCAACTTCTTATCCAAACTTAAGTCGGGATCGTAGGGCCAAAGCGCAACGGCAATCGGGCTCAGCACAACGACCACAAACAGCGCGCTAAGCACCTTATTTGTGATCTCTCGCATCCATTGCGCACTGCTCACGTCCTACCTTCCTTGAAAACTTCAACAAAACGAAGTCTCAATTTCGCCGAAGCAGCTGTGATGCTCAATCGATCACGAGAGTGGCTTCCACTCAAAGGGCGCGCCCAGACGCTACTTGTCATAATCAAGCGATGTCCTCACGTAGCGCCAGGCTGGTTAGGGTCCGTGATCAACCTCAACGAAAGCAGTCGAAAAAGAATGACCGCAGAAAGAGGAAGAGATAGAACATAGGCGAATTCGATCAAATACATCGGAAGAA
Source organism: Pseudomonadota bacterium (assembly GCA_039198065.1). Classification (GTDB taxonomy): domain Bacteria; phylum Pseudomonadota; class Gammaproteobacteria; order Pseudomonadales; family Azotimanducaceae; genus CALHVX01. Next base: position 173,892 of record JBCCTU010000004.1, on the reverse strand, counting down.
GAACGAAAACTAGTCCCGTCATGGTTACGTACCCTAGAGTCGTCCAGCCCTGAAATGGAATCGGTACAGGTGTAAAGACAAGCGTGCCGACCGCAACGAACAGTAGCCGTCTGACCTTCACAGTCATCGGGACACGCCGGGTCAGACGCCAGATGGTCAAAAATACGAGGGAACCAAGAGCCATCGGCACGCCATATCCCCGAGCGAAGCGTCGCAGCTGTCGCAGTCTTCGCTGGTTGCGCTGTTCCGACGTGCCTAACAGCTCCCCACCTTTCCAACGTTCCAGCCGCCTTTTGAGAAACGCACTTAGCTCTTCCCTCGAAAACTTATCGAGTTCTTCGATAGGGACACCCCTCGCAGGATGACCCTCGGTCAAGACATTTAGTTCCGACGCGGGAAGACCCATGAGTTCTGGAAAGATCTCATCGCGCAACAGGTAGTAGTGATCGAGCTGCTCTTCAGTCCAGAAATCGTTGTAAGCAACGTGGTGTACCCATATTCGCCGCCCCTTGCACTCGGTGGTAACGCTCAACCGTTTCTGATCGACTCTGGCCCCAGCCAGAGTCCACGCTTGATAATGGCGGCAAAAGTCTGCGGCGCCTCCATACTTTGGGCTTTGCTCCGCTTGGTAATCGAACGCCGCTAGTTCGGCATCAAGCAGGCTAAACAGCGTACTCGGCAGCTCTGTGCTGTTCATACTCCAAGACCCGTTTAACGCCCTTACATGGCTCTGACCAAAGGAAAGCGCGAATAACCACATGCATGGAATCCCAAGCCCAAGAACCAGCTGCAATCGGTGCCTCATTTCGCGCCTTTATAGGAGATACAGAGATTGGTTAAGCACGGATTTGCAGACTGCCGCAAAGGGTTGATCGATTACCTGCTAGCCTCAACCGCTCGAACGTCAGGACTCTGGTTTTCAACACTGGTTGACCGTTCAGACTCCGCCGGCGACCGTCAGAAATCTCCGAGCGCCACCTCATCAGCACAGCCGATTGACTTGCCAGCCATCGAGCGTTTCCAACACGTCTTCCAGATGTTGCTCCGGTGGCACCTCGTCCCAGGCGGTGAAGTTTGAAAACACGTGTTCTGCGCAGACTGTGGCCGGCGTCGGTGATTCGAGAGCCGCGCGACCGTACGGTCCCGAAACACTGCCGATACTCTCTTCTTCAGACACATACACACGCCAGACACACCACTGCTGAGGTTCACCGTCATCCGTCGTCGACGCTAGGGTTGCTCCAAGCTCGATGCGCTCAGGCTCCTCACCGAGTTCTGACGGATACATAAGCCACGCAACCATTTCTGCAGCGGCAAACCGCTCAAAGGAAACAAACTCTTCAGGCAGCAGGTCCAGTTGATCTCTACCCGACAATTCCCCGTACAGCCGAGGAAGGGTTTCGTAGGAAGACGCGCAGCGCTCGATAAGCTGGGTTGGTGGCGACAGTCCTCGCTCCAGCAGCGCGGCAACGAGAAACAACGATAGCAGCGGATCTTCGAGGTCCATTGCTGGATCGAGAACCCCAAGGCGGCACGCGGGGACGATGCCAATCAGATCAATCCAGGCACCAAGCTGCGTGCGCAGGTAGAAGTACTCCTGATTGCGCTGCCAATGCCCGGCAACGATTGGCTGCAGCTCCATCGCACGGGTCAGCGCCTGCGCGCACGCGCGCTCCAGGTGGCCACTGCAGACATTGAGCTCTGCCGGGTCGAGATGCCCGCGCTCTACCGCCAATCGCACGAGGTTCGTAGCGTCGGCAATGTGCTCGCCCGGTTGCTGGAGAAAGGTCACGATGTACTCGCGTACGTGTTCGGTATGCTTGTTAAGCTTGGAGAACACTCTCGGATAGAGTCGGGGGCATCCGAAGCGATCGATGAGCCGATGCAACACGATCGCGGCGGCGCCGGGTTCCTGATACGCCAGCACCTCGATCATTAATGTGCGCTTGCGTTCTGGGCAGCCTTCGAATTCGGCCTCAATGGCCTCCACGAAGGCTTGGTCCTGAAATCGCCGAAGAAACGTTGCAAGCTCGTGTCCAAGGTCAACGTGATCGCGGTGAAGCTCGGCAGATGCAATCATGCGTATCAGTGTGACCCCATCCTCGATCTCAAGCTCAAAACCAGGCTCCCGGTCCAGTAAGGCCTGGAGCCCTTCCTTTGATACCTGTTGCCTGTCACTCGAGGATCCTTCCTCACGATCCGTAGAGACAAAGGGCTGCAGGAGAGACACCCAGGGCTCACCGGTAAATTCAGCCAGCCAATCTCGGTTGCTGGGCTCGTATTCCGGCACCAGGTAGAAGTGGAGCCCCGTCCACCCGTTCGCGTGGTAGGTTTCGTAGAAACCGGGTCCGTCCTCGAGCGTTTCTGCGCAATAGATGCGGCTGCGTAGCCGCCGCTCGCGGGCAATGTCCAGACCCGGTTTTGATGCGTCGTCGACTGCCAGGTCGTCGAGTGATCGGCCGTCAAGAGCTTGGTAGCAGTCAAAGAACCCCCTCAAGTCCTTGATGAGCAGGAGGTATCGCGACTCGTCGAAGCCTTCGAACGCGCACGGGAAAAACTCATAGCGTTGGTCCCCGGACGCACGAAGCGTGTCGTAGACCCGTTGGGTCACGCACAATTCCACGGAACTTTCCCAGATAAAGTCGGCGAGCGGTTGCGACGTATCTAGCTCACCCGTCAGTGAATGACCTGGCCGCTCAACAGGGTCCGGTCCGTACTGATGGTTTTCCATCATTCGGTATTCCAGATAGTACCGCCATGCATCGTCATCGATACCCGCGAGACCGTACTGACTCATGTCCACCTTTACACGGTATATATTCACTCGTGATTTACATCCTTCCGCCGCGTCACACACGCGCCACGCCAGTCATCACTCGCAGCGCACGATCGGCTGGTGGCGTTTCACCGTGCAAGACCTGCTGAATGATGCGCGCCCCATCCACCAGCCTCGGCGCTGGTCGGCTGAAATAGCTGTTGGCGTCGCAGGCCCAGACGTTACCGGTCCGTACCGCTCGAACCCGACTGGCTTCGCTGTTCTGCCCTAACGCCTCCGCATGGTCGATGTTCTGCTCAAGGTCGTAGCCACAGGCCATGACGAAGATGACGTCCGGATCCGCCGCAGCAATCTCATCCCAGGTGCATCGCTTGGAGTCCTGCCCCTCGCTTCCGAGCACGCTGACCCCACCGGCGGCGTGCACCTGCTCCGGCACCCAGTGCCCGCCGTAGAACGGCGGGTCCGGCCACTCGAGCATCATCACCCGGGGCTGCGGGTTTGGTGCGGGTTGGGCTACAAGCGCATGCCAGCGATCGCGTAACTCCTCAACGACGGCCTGCCCCGTTGACCGGACCCCAACGGCTTCCGCTACCTGCTGAATGTCGCGCCAGACCCCGGCAACGCTACGACCGCTGAGGGACAGGATCTGGACGTCCTGCGGGACGACGTCGGTAACAAACTTAAGCGACTCGGCCACCGTATCCTGGTTCACCGCACACACGTCGCACACGCCTTGCGTCACGATCAGGTCAGGATTCAGATCAGCGAGCAGGTCGCCGTCGACGCGGTACAACGCCTCGCCCTTGAGAACCGCATCAACCACCGCACGATCAATCGCCTTCGCTGAAAGGCCCTCGCGCAGATGGCTGCTGGTGATTCGCGGTAGTGCGGCCACGTCTGTCGGGTAGTCGCACTCGTGACTGACGGCGACGAGTTCGCTTCGCAAACCCAGCGCGCACAGGATTTCCGTCGCACTCGGGAGAAGACTGACAATCTTGATTGGATAGGCTCCGTGGGTTGCGCACGCTCAATGCGTGGCGGTGTTCGAGAACAGGTTGATGACTGCGACACCGGCCACGATCAGCGCCATGCCGAGGATCGCGGGCGCGTCCGGTATCTGACGGAACGTCAGCGCGGCAACGAGCGTGACCAACACGATCCCCAAGCCAGCCCAGATCGCGTAAGCAACGCCCACGGATATGGAATTCAACGCCAGCGAGAGACAGTAAAACGAGGTTCCGTAGCCGACCGCGACAACGAGGCTCGGTACCCAGCGGGTAAAGCCTTCAGCGGCGTTGAGGGCGTTCGTGGCGATCACCTCAGCGACGATCGCCACGGCAAGGTAAACGTAGGGCATGGGCTGCTCAGAATGCTGGACGACACAAGGTGCCTTGAGTATCGCGTACGCCAGAATCCTTTACGAGCACGTGCCCTTCGTGCCTCAGACCGGGACTTCGCCCGGAATCTCGTCTATGGACGTTCCGGACGCGTGACGGCCGTACTTTGTAATGACATACATCAGCGTGAAGTGCAGAGCCCCCAGGACCAGCATTGCGAGGCCGACTTTGGTGCTGACGTACTCCATGGCGGCTGGTACATCACCGGGGCGGGCGCCATAGCGCAGCGCAAGCAACACGAAGCCGATGTTGATGAGGTAGAACCCGACGACCAGCATATGGTTGATGCTCTGGGCAAGATCGGCGCGGGCGCCGAAGGCTTCTACCAAAAACACATAGCCGTTGGTGCTCAGGGTGCGGGCGACCCAGACGGTCATGGAAATCGTTATGGCGATGTAGGCAAGAAAGCTCAGTTCAACAATCACAGGGTGCTCCTAAGGTTCAGTGAGTGTGTGCTGAACCTACGAAACACGTGGCGGTGCGGCTTCCGCCTATATAAATCCAGACAAAAAACTTTGAAAGCCGATAGATTTCAGAGGTTTACGCGGCTCCCAGATCATAGATCGGGAACCCCGGAAGCGCCGGTGCGGTGGCTCCTGCCACCACGCACTTCGCAGCGAGCACCTCAACCCGCCCACACATCCAGCACGTAGCGCCCGTCAGCAACCAGTTGCGCCATCCACGCCGCACTGAGCTCGGGGCTGACCCCGACCTCGTCCCCGTAGAGCTGCATGAGCGTACGCTTGACGTCCGGTTCCATGAGCGCGCCGTCGCCGCAGACGTAGATCGACGCACCGGCCTCGAGCAGGCGCCACACCGACGTCCAGGTCCTCTTGACCAGATCCTGAACGTACACCCGCTCCTCACCGAGCCGGGAGAAGGCGACGTGCAGATCGATGAGCCCATCGCGTTCCGCTTGCTCGAGTTCCTCGCGGTAGAGATAGTCCTGGTCCGGGTGGCGGCAGCCGAAGAACAGCATGGCATCGCCCAGATCGGCACCGGCCTCTTTCATGACACGACGGTCCTCGACGAAGCCGCGGAACGGCGCGACCCCCGTGCCCGGTCCGATCATGATGATCGGTGTCTGCGGATCGTTTGGCAGCCGGAACGGCGTCGTCGGCCGCTTGATGACCGCAAACACCTCGGACCCCGGCTCGGCGTCGCGGAGCGTCGTGGAACAGACCCCTTGATAGGTGCCGTGACCGGACAGCGCCGGACCCTCGACCACTCCGACGGTGATTGAACACCGATCCGCGCTTGATCGCGGCGACGACGAGATCGAGTAGTAGCGCGGCGCCATCCAGGGAATCATTTCCATGTAGATCTCGAAGGGCAGCTCACAGGCGGGAAACTCCTCGTGCAGATCGAGCACCGACTTGCGCTTGTGAAACACGTCGTGCCGATAGGCGTCCTCGTCCGTCGCCAGGCGTTCCAGCTTCGATCGGGTATCCGGGCACTGGGTATGGCTCAGCAGCGTGCGCAGATCGTGACGCGTCGCGACCGCCTGGAGTTCGCCAAACACTTCGGCGAGTCGCTGCACGGAAAAGGTGCTGCCGCTCGGGAACGGGCTGCGCCGTCCTCCGTTCACGTGCACCCGAATGTAGGAGTCTTCGTCGAAACCGAAGCGTTCAAGCGCGCGCTGCACCGTTTCCGGGCTGTTGCGGCCGACAACACACAGATGATCGCCCGGAAGGTACGCCATGTCCTCGGGCAGCGACAGCACGACATGACGCGTGGATCGCTCGCCCTGCTGCAGTTCGCGATTTTCAAGCACCGTCAACGGCCGGGCGCCAGACTGCATGGCAACGGGATTGGCCGTGATCGTCTGCGTGCTCTCCACCACGTACAGCGGCGGCTTAACGCGCTCTTCGGAAAAGTCGATGCCCAGATCGAGGGCTTCGGAAAGGGTCGGCCACAGCGTTCGCAGCCAGCTCTGAAAGACGTCGTCGATGCCTTCCCGGGCATCGCCCTCGGCCCGCTCCATAAGCGGCGTCGCACCTAACGCCGTAAGGCGGTCGTCGATAGTGCGGGGTACGTCCTGATAGGTCGACGCCCACTCTCGATTGCCGCAGCCAAACACCGCGTAGGTCACGCCGGTCATGCTGTCGGGTTCGGCCTGCTTGAGCGACGCCACGAACCGCGCGGCGTTATCCGGTGGCTGGCCGTTATAGCTGGCGCTGGCGATGACCACGACACCGTCCGTTGGTAGCCGGTCGGCATAGTCGTCGAGCGGTGCAAGCGTTGTGGTGAAGCCATTCACGTCTCCCGCCTGGGCGGCTTCCCGGGCCAGGTTTTCCGTGGCGCCCAAGTTCGAGCCGTAAAGCACATAGAGCCGCGTGCCGTGGCTCGGTCGCTGCACGGCCGCCGGCGTGTGCTCGGTTGGCTCTTCCGCCGGTCGTGCTCCGGTGCCGCGAACCACCTGAGAACGAAGCTTTGCCTTGATGCGGAAGCCGTCGGGCTTGAGCGACAGCGTCTCTTTGACCTTGAGCTCGTAGTCCTCAAAGTCCTGCAGCTCAAAGCGCTGCAGGATCATGCCGAGCACGAGTATCGATTCCTGCATTGCGAACTGCCGACCAATGCAGGCGCGCTGACCGTTGCCGAACGGTTTGTAGGCGTAGGCAGGCCGCGCAGCCTCCGCCTCCTTTGAAAACCGATCCGGATCGAATCGCTCGGCGTCGTCGCCCCAGACGGACGCGTCCCGATGCAGCATGGGAATGAGCACGGTCACGAACGTGCCCTTCTTGAGCGCGTACTCGCCACCAATGACTTCGTCCTCAAACGGCGACAGGCTGAACGCCGGTGCCGTTGGCCACAGCCGCAACGATTCGAGCAAAATCGCGCGGACGTACTCGAGCTTGCCGAGCTGCGCAATCGTTGGCGGCGTTGCGATGTCGGGCCCCAACACCTCATCGACTTCCGCATAGGCCCGGGCCAGCACTTCAGGGTGCGTGAGCAGATAGTAGAGGGTAAATGACAAGAGCCCGGACGTGGTTTCGTGGCCGGCAATCAGGAACGTATTGATCTGGTAGCGAATGTTCTCGTCACTCAAGCCTTCACCGGTTTTCTTGTCGCGCCCGGCCAGCATGAAGTTCAGAAGGTCTTTCTGCTCACCACCGCGCACACGACGATCCGCGATGATCTGATCGACGAGTTCGTACATGTACGCAACGTCTTCCTCCTGCTGCGCAAGGCGTTTGCGGAGCGTAAAGTCCTCAAGCGGCAGGTCGCGTTGCACCATGCTCGTACGCAGGGTGCGCGTGAGCGCGCCGATGAAGGGATGAAAGTCTTCGCGATAGAAGGAGTTGAAGCGGTAGTCGAAGCCACAGAGCCCGACCGTATCGAGGGTAAGGCCGGTCATGTCGCGAACGACATCGATTGACTCATCGGCGTTCAACCGCTCCCACTTCAGCATCAGCTGCTCGGCGATGTCGACCATCATGGGCAGGTACTCGACCATGGCCTGCTGACTGAAGGTCGGCATGAGGATGTTGTGCGCTTTGGACCAGTTCGGTGCCTTGGTATCCGCGGTAAACAGGCCGTCGCCACCAATCGATCGAACGCGTCGCAGCGGCCCGCGGACGCTTTTGTCGAAGCGGGTCTCGTCGCAGAGTTCTTTGACCAGTTCCGGCCCGGACACGATGACCAAGGGCTTGCCCATCATGTCGAGCCAGTAGATCGGGCCCAGATCGCGAGTCAACGACATCAGGCTCTGCAGCGGCGCCCTGGGATTGACGGCCAGCACATCACCGATCAGCGGTTTTCCGTCTGGCTTCGGGATCGGATGCAGCGGATTTTTCATGAGAATCTGAGTCAGCTCGTTTGATTCTCACGTTAGGCAAGGACGAGGAAAAAGAAAAGCGGTGGCCCAGCGCCGCACTGGACCGGTGTCAGAGTTGTGTCGTAGTGCTGCGAGCGTGGCGCACCCGTCAGCGCAAGACACGCCCTGACGGTTAAACGGTGGCGGTTAAACGACCGCGGCCAACCGCTCATTGATGATGGCTTCGGCCTCGCCGACGATGCGGTCGACGAGTTCCTTTACCGTGGGGATGTCGTAGATCAATCCCGCCACCATGCCGCAGGACCAGGCGCCCGCGTCCATTTCGCCGTCCTGCATGACCCGGGGATAGACCCCGGCAACTTCCTCTGCGATGTCGGCAAACTTGAGCTCGCTGCCAAGGTCTCGTTCCTTTTCCAGCAGGCGTTCAACCGCCGTGTTCGTCAGGACCCGCTCCGTATTACGCAGCGGTCGCATAACGAGGCGCGTGTCGAGCTCACTGGCGGCAACCAGCGCCTGTTTGACGTTCTCATGAACCGGCGCCTCTTTCGTCGCGATGAACCGCGTGCCCATGTTGATGCCATCGGCTCCCATGGCCAGCGCGCCGACCAACGAGCGGGCGTCCGCCATGCCACCGGAGGCAACGAACGGAATCTCAAGCTCATCCGCGGCCCGGGGCAGCAGAATGAAGTTCGGTACGTCGTCTTCGCCCGGGTGACCGCCGCACTCGAACCCGTCGACAGAGACCGCATCACAACCGATGGACTGAGCCTTCAGCGAGTGCCGCACGGACGTGCACTTGTGGATCACCTTGATACCGGCGTCCTTGAGCTGAGGCAGCCATTTCGCCGGGTTGTTGCCCGCCGTCTCCACCACCTTGACGCCGGACTCGACAATCGTCGCTACGAGGCCCGGGTAGTCCGGCGGCGTCACCGACGGCAGGAAGGTGAGGTTCACCCCAAACGGCTTGTCCGTCATGTCCTTGCAGCGGGCAATCTCGTTGGCGAGCTTTTCCGGGGTGCCTTGGGTCAGGCCGGTGATTATTCCGAGACCGCCGGCGTTGGACACCGCCGCCGCCATCTCCGCGAATCCCACGTAGTGCATACCGCCCTGAATGATGGGGTGTTCGATGCCAAAGAGTTCCGTGATGCGAGTTTTCATGGCTGCTTCCAAAACGATTGATATGCAAATCGTTGCATAAGAAGCCGGTATATGCAACAGGTTGCATATGGCACCTCCTTCTTCTAGCGTGACGCCATGAGCCTGCACTACGCGATCATGACGGCGCTCCTCGACGGCGAACGAACCGGCTACGACCTGGCCAAGCAGTTCGACGTTTCGCTGGGTTTCTTCTGGACGGCCTCGCACCAGCAGATCTACCGAGCCCTGAAAGAGCTGAGCCGAGACGGCTTGATCGAGGTCAACGAAATCGCTCAAGCGGGAAAACCGGACAAACGCAGCTACCGCCTGACAGACGCCGGCCACGACGCCCTGAACGACTGGGTACTGAAGGAAGGCAACCGGACACCGCCCCAACGGGATGAGCTGTTCGTCCGGCTGTACAACCTGAGCAGCGCAAACCGCGGCGAGCTCATCACTGCTGTTAAGGAACGGGCCACCAGCCATGCCGACCGATTGGCACTCTACGAGCGCATCCGGGATCGGCACTACAGCGAGCCCGCGCGCTTGCGGGGCCGCCGCCGCGGCGTCTACCTGGCGCTGCTCGCCGGCATCCATAAAGAGCAGGCGGGCTTAAGCTGGGCAGAGGCTGCCCTCGCCTATCTCGGAGCGCGCTGAGACTCCGCGGGCAAATGCACCGGCGCCGGTGCCATCGAGGAAGAAACCGTCGACCCTTCCGTTAGAGGTACCCGCTCGCGAGCGCCGCAACGCTGTCGCGCAAACGAACAGGTAGCGAGCGATTGCGCAACGCGTCGAGAGTAACCGGTGCCGATCGCATCCGGGCGCGATCAAAATGCGCACCGAGCCGACCGACGACGGCATCCGAGAACACCTCAACGTTCAGCTCGTAGTTGAGGCGCAGGCTGCGGGGATCGATGTTCGCTGAGCCAACCAAGGCGTAGTCGTCGTCGACCAACAGGTACTTGGCGTGGCTAAAGGGCAGCGGCTCCCGATACACGCGCACGCCCACGTTCACCAGCTTCCAGAGCCCGTGCCCCAACGCCCAGTCGATCACGCGCCAGTTGCTCTGCTCAGGCACTACGATCGCGACCTCCACTCCCCGCAGGGCAGCACTCTGCAGCGCACCGACGATGCGCTCCTCGGGGAGAAAGTAGGGCGTCGCGAGCCGTATGCGCCGCCGGGCACAACCCAGCGCGCCGACAATCAGCAGCGGCAGCCGGTCGATCCGCTCTCCCGGCCCATCCTCGATGACTCGGCACGAGACCCGCGCCGCGGATGCGAGATCCGGTTCTCGATGACTGGCGCCCGAGGACAGCGCCTCCGCCGGACCGTCGGCGGCGAGCCAGTCCTCTTCGAAGGTCCGCGCAAAGTGTGAAACGACTGGCCCTTGAAACCGAAAGTGCACGTCGGTGGTGGCATCCGCGCGGTCGCCGGCCACGAGGTGCCGGGCGCTGATGTTCATCCCACCGGTATACCCAATCGCACGATCAATGATCAGGAGTTTGCGGTGATTGCGCAGATTGATGTTCAGCTTCGGCGGCAGCAGCCGTGCCGGCATAAAGCACCGCACGGGTACACCGGCCCGCTGCAAGGGTGCGAGGACGGTCGGGTAACGAAAGCGACGACCGAGATCATCGACCAGCACACAAACGGACACACCGCGACGATGAGCCTCGCTAAGCGCGGCGACGAAGGTCTCGCCCAGCTCGTCGTAGTCAAAGATGAACGAGGCCAGCAAGATCTCCTTTCGAGCCGCCGCAAGGTCCTCGAGCATCCTGGGAAACACCTGTTCCCCGTTCTCTAGCACCTTTACCGCGTTGCCCGCACAGGGCGCCTCGCCGGTAACGCGCAAACCAACCTGCTCAAGCGGCCCAGTCTGCACTGCTGCATCGGGGTTAAGGAGTGGCAGCGCCCCCAGATCCGAAAACGGCAGCGTCGACGAGGCCCCACGAACCTGCAAGCCCGCCCGGCGGACGCGATTGATGCCGAACAACCAGTACAGCAGTACGCCGCCGAAGGGCACCAGAAGCATGAGGCCGAGCCACCCCAACGCCACGCGGTAATCCGACTTGAACAGCAAGAGGTGAGCGATCGAGGGGATGAGCAAGCCCACCTCGATGACCACCAGCCAGGGCAACACCTCGGCATCAATCACGACGGACACCGGCAATGAGACCCGGACCATCTTGCACGCACCCGAGCGGCGCTTCATCCCTTCGGAAACTGCGGATGGGGCCTGATCCAGGGGCCGGCTAAGGTCCGGATTCCGTCGGCTCAGCAGGAGCGCACGAACGTGAAACCAAGCACCTGGACCCGCCGCCAGCAGCCCGCGCTACGCAATGCATACCGGCTGCTGCTGGCCGGTTCCAGCGTCGGCATCGCCGACAGCTACACCGATGGCAACCCGGATCCGGGCATCGTCTTTCCTCCGAATCTGACTGCGGATCCGGATACCGGCCTCGGGATTTGGACCAAGAGCCAGATCGTGGCAGCGATCAGCGCCGGTCAGAATCACCGCGGCGACCAGCTCAGCCCGGTCATGCCGTGGAGCAACTACGCATTGCTTCGGGAGCGGGATCTGAACGCCATCGCCACCTACCTGATGAGTCTCCCAGCGACGAAAAAGCAGATTCCAGACGCCGTTGCACCGGGCACGCGGTCACCCTACGGCTACGTGCGCTTCGGCGTGTACCTCTTCGCTCCCGGTGAACAGTTCGAGCGCGCGCTGCTGCCCGGGACCCCTGACGGGCAACGCTAAGCGCGGCACCGATCTATGGCATAGTCGACCCTTGACGGCGCTCGGCGGTCCATCGCCCGTGGCGCGAGAGGGGATCACTCACGATGGTGGGTATGGCGGGTACAGCTCAACCGCGCATCGTGCTCGTCGGTGCGGGCTCAACGGTGTTCGCGAAAAATCTCATGGGCGATCTGCTCAGCTATCCCGAGCTCGCGAACGCCAATCTGGTGCTCTTCGACATCGATGCCAGCCGGCTGGACACATCGACCCGCGTCGCGCACAAGCTGGCCAACACCCTGGGTGCAAGCCCCACAATCGAGAGCACGCTCGACCGCGGGCGCGCCCTGGACGGCGCCAACTACGTCATCAGCATGTTTCAGGTCGGCGGTTACCGGCCGGCAACGGTTACGGACTTTGAAATACCGAAACGCTACGGTCTTCGACAGACCATCGGCGACACGCTGGGCATCGGCGGAATCATGCGCGGACTGCGTACCATCCCGGTATTTCTCGATCTGCTCCGGGACATGGAGCAGCGATGCCCGGACGCGCTGCACCTGAACTACGTCAACCCCATGGTGATGAACTGCTGGGCCATGAATCGCGCCACGCGGATCAAAACCGTCGGCCTGTGCCACAGCGTCCAGCATACGGCCGCCGATCTCGCTCGGGACATAGGCGTCCCCATCGAAGACATCGACTACCTCTGCGCCGGTATCAACCACATGGCGTTCTACCTGAAGTTCGAGCGTGGTGGTGAAGACCTGTACCCAGGGCTCCTAGAGGTGGCTGCCTCCGGCGCCATACCCTACCGGGGCGATGCGGACCGCGCCGACGGCGGCGACCGTGGACTCAGCGACGCCGTGCGCTACGCGGTGCTCGAAACCCTCGGCTATTTCGTTACCGAGTCGAGTGAGCACTTCAGCGAATACGTCCCATGGTTCATCAAACGCGACCGAGACGATCTGCTTGCGCGCTACGAGATTCCCCTCGATGAATACCTCCGGCGATGCGAAGTGCAGCTCGCGGGCTGGGAGCGACAGCGGCAAGCGTTCGAAGATCCCGCTACCGCCGTTACCGTGCAGCGCAGCGACGAGTACGGCGCGACGATTGTCCACGCACACGTAACGGACACGCCCGCGACGATCTACGGCAACGTCAGCAATAACGGTCTGATCGATAATCTTCCGAGCGGCGCTATCGTCGAGGTCCCGTGCCGGGTTGACGGCTCCGGTGTCACACCCCAACCGATCGGCACCCTACCCCCGCACCTGGCTGCCCTCATGCAGACCAATCTCAACGTGCACGCCGTGACCGTCGAGGCCGTTCTGGCCGAACGCCGCGAGCACGTATACCACGCGGCCCTCCTCGACCCCCTGACGGCGGCAACCTTGAGCGTAACCGAGATCCGGAGCCTCGTAGACGAACTCATCGAGGCACACGGGGACTACATCCCGGCGACGCTGCGACGCTCGACCTCCAGCGTTCGAGCGAACCCCACCGCATGATTGCTGCCCTGAATCCGGTTCAGTTCGGTGTGTTCCTGGGCGTGACGGCGCTCATCGGCACCTTGACCTGGCTCAAGTGCCGCAATGCCCCGCGAAGCGGCGACAGCCACGACTACTTTCTCGCTGGCGGTGGCCTGTCCTGGATATTCGTCGCCGGGTCGATCACCCTGACTAACCTGTCCACCGATCAACTGGTGGGGATGAACGGCAACCAGATGCTGCTGCTTGCCTGGTGGGAGCTTGCGGCCGTTGCCGGTCTGCTGGTGCTTGCCTTCGTGTTTCTACCGGTCTACTACCGCAACAACTGCACCACCACAACCGAACTGCTGCAGAAAAAATACGGGGACAAGCACATTCGGGCGTTGATCTCGCTGCTCTTTCTCCTCGGCAACATTTCTATCTTTTTGCCGGCCGTGCTGTACGGCAGTTCGCTATTCCTGTTGTCCATGTTCAACGTCGAGATGCCGCTGCTGTTCGTTGCGACAGCGCTCGCCGTTGTTGGCGCGACCTACGCCATCCTTGGCGGCCTGCGCGCCGTCGCCGTCAGCGACACCTACAGCGGCGTGTTGATCCTCGGGCTCGCGATAGCCGTCGTCGTCCTGTCGCTCGCGGCAATTGATTTCGATTTCAGCGGCGTGCCGGTCGAGCGCCTGAGCATGCTCGGCGGTGACGACTCACCCATACCCTGGCACACGCTTTTGACGGGCATGATTTTTATTCAGGTGTTCTACTGGAGTACCAACCAGACTATCACGCAGCGCGCCATGGCAGCACCAACGCTTAGCGAGGCACGGCGCGGCGTGCTGGCCGCTGCTGGCATTCGACTGCTGATCGTTCCGGTGATCGTCACGGTTCCCGGCGTCGTCGCGTTCAAGCTCTACGGCGACATCAACGATGCGGCCTACGGTCGCTTGATCGGGGACGTGCTTCCCGCCTGGCTTGCCGGCACCTTCGCGGCGGCCATGGCAGCCGCGGCACTCACGACCTTCAACAGCATTCTCAACGCTTCCGCTGCGCTTTACGTGTGCGACCTGCACGAGGCGTACGTGGGCCGGGTCAACAACGTGCCGCAGGTCAGCGGCATCGTCTCGATCGTGCTGACGCTTATCGGCATTACGCTGGTGCCCGTCTATCAGGCTGAAGAGAGTCTCATCAATATCCTCCAGGAACGCTACGGGTTCCTCTCCATGCCGATCCTGTCCGCGTTCATCGTGGGACTGCTGTTTCGCAACGTCGATGCCCGCGCAGCCATCAGCGGCGTGGTCGGCGGCGTTGCCCTGTACGGCTATCTGACGCTAGTTCTAAAGCCCTTTCACTACATCCATTGCATGGCGCTGACGCTGGTGAGCTGCGTGCTGATCGCCCTGCTTATCAATCGCATCCTGTTCCGTCGCCAGGCCCAGTGGGCTGCGACGGCTGTAACCTGAACGCGCCGAGCGCGCAGCACCTGGGAGCTGACCTATGAGCCCATGGCTTAAGCAAAACAACACCGCGGTCATCACCGGGGGCGCAAGCGGGATTGGCTTGGCAGCCGCAGCGCGCTTTTTAAGCGCCGGCATGAACGTGCTCATCGCCGATCGTGATGACGATGCGCTAAAGGCCGCGGAACAGGACCTGCGTGGGTCCGAGACCGGTGCGCTCCTGACCCAACGCTGCGACGTTTCCGTCGCTGACGACGTGACGGCTCTTGCCGAAACTGCGCACCAGCAGTTCGGGACTGTTCATTGCCTCATGAACAACGCGGGCACCGGCTTTCCACCGGCAAAGCCCTGGGAAGCGCTCGAGCAGTGGAAGCGACAGCTCGACGTAAACCTCTGGGGCATCGTGCACGGCTGCCAGGCATTCGTGCCCGCGATGCTCAGCCACGGTGAGCGCGCCGTAGTCATAAACACCGGTTCCAAGCAGGGCATCACCAATCCGCCGGGCAACTACGCCTACAACCTCTCGAAGGCCGGCGTGCGCGCCTACACGGAAAGCCTGGCTCACGCCCTGCGGGAAGAATCGCAGAGCTTAGTGACCGCGCACCTGCTCGTGCCCGGGTTTACCTTCACTGGCATGATCAAGCGCTTCATCGCAGAGCAGCCACCGGGAGCCTGGACCCCGGAGCAGGTCGTCGACTTCATGCTCGAGTCGCTTGCGCGCGGTGACTTCTATGTGCTGTGCCCGGACAACGAAACACCGCGCGCTCTAGATGAGAAGCGCATGCTCTGGAACACGTTGGACATCGTCGAAAATCGCAGCGCACTGTCCCGCTGGGATCCGGCCTTCAAAGACGCCTACGAACGGTTCGTGACCGACGAAACTTGAATCTTGCACGACCGGCTGTTTCCGCAAGCTATGACCCGGCGCACAGCCTGAACGGCGTCGGCCGACGATACTCGCGAGCAAATGTCTCGGAGTACCGCCATGGCTCTGGCCTCCTGGTTCCGTCCCCGACGGTTACCCGAACCGCCCGCCGATGCCGGCGAGCTGAACATCGAGCTGACCGACTACTTTGAGCTGGAACGCGATCTGGGCGCTGCTCACGCGGCGCAGGTGCAGCAGCGCCTGGCAGAACGCCTGCGCTCAGAGCTTGGTCCCTACGACACCTTACTCGATGCCCCTGCGGGCAGCTTCCGGCTGGCCGTGCGCGATGCCGATGCGGTAGATCTACACAAGCTGGCCCGGCACTGTGTTGCGGTGATTGAGTCAGAGCCGGTGTCCAGTCAGCGGGCTCTGATCGAGTGCCGGGCAACGGCGCAGGTCGTCAACGACGCCATCCCCACCCTCGCCTGAAGCCGTTGTGCGGTCGTCGCACCAACCACAGACGCTTAAGTCCAAGCGCTGCACGCCTGACGGCCAGCAACACCGCGGACGCGAAGGTAATTCTGGATCGTTCCTGTGAAGTAGGAAACCAAGACCCGTACAGGGTGACGGCAAGCCGGTCTGCACTCATCATGCGAGTCCAACGAGCGATCCCGCCCCCCGGCACACGCTACAATCGAGGGCACCGGTAACCACACCGAAACCAAAGCCAACCCATGCCTCCGACTTCCCGTTCTGCCACCGTTGCATCCTGGGGCGAAGACGCCCGAGCACTCGGCGATCACGTCACGCTCCTCGCCGGCGCGGACGACGGCCGCTACCCGTCCGGCAACTCACTGCTGGTGCAGGGATCCAGCGACACCCTGATCATCGATCCCTCCGTAACCGTGGTAGCCCGTGGCGGTGCGCCGCGGCCCATCGACGTCGTCGTGAACAGCCACGCACACGAAGATCACATCGCCGGCAACGGCCTCTTTGAGCAGGCGCGGGTCTGCATCCACGCCGACGACCTCCCCGGCATCACCAGCCTCGACGGACTGATGAACATCTACGGCCTGAGTGATCCAGGTGCCGAGACGCGCTGGCGCGAAGAGGTCGTGGAAGATTTCCACTTCACGCCCCGTCCCGACGCCACCGGCTTCAGCGACGGCCATCGCTTCGACGTCGGCGGCGTGCAGGTGGAGGCCGTCCACTTACCGGGGCACACGCGCGGCCACAGCGGCTTCCGCATCGGCGACGATGTGTTTTACCTTTCCGACATCGACCTGACCGGCTTTGGCCCCTACTACGGCGACGTCTGGAGCGATCTCGATGACTTCGAGGAAAGCCTCATCAAAGTGCGCGACGAAGACGCGCGCTTCTACGTCACCTTTCATCACAAGGGGGTCATCGAGGGTCGCGAGGCGTTCCTCGCCGCACTCGACGGCTACGCGGCGGTCATTCCGCGACGGCACCAGGCCATGCTCGAGTTCCTCGAGACACCGCACTCCCTCGACGACATGGTGGCCCATCGCTTCATCTATCGACCACACGTTGAAAGTACCTTCGTTAACGACGTCGAACGTCGCAGCGCTGAGCTGCATCTCGCTCGCATGCTGAAACGCGGCGAAGCAGAGCAAACCGACGACGGTCGGCTTATTCGTCGCACGCAGTAATAGGCAGCGCTTGTCCTGATCCGGTGCACCTCCTAGCATGCACGCCTGCCGACTACGGGGGACCACACCATGAGCAACTTCGATATCGCCGACCGGCACATACTGATCACCGGCGCGTCGTCCGGATTCGGGCATCACTTCGCCGGCGTTCTGGCCGCCGCTGGTGCCAAGGTGTCGCTCGGCGCCCGCCGGACAGAGAAGCTTAAGGATCGCGTTGACGAGTTGACCGCCGCCGGGGGCACGGCCCAGGCCGTCGCGTTAGACGTCACCAAACCAGCATCAGTAGACCAGTTCTTTACTGACGCCGAAGCCGCCTTTGGTCCGGCGCAGATTCTCATCAACAACGCGGGCGTCGAATCCGGCGCAAAAACCTACGCCATGATCGACGAGGACGACTGGGACTACGTCCTCGATACAAATCTCAAAGGCGCCTGGCGCTGCTCGAAGCGTTTCACCGAAAGCATTGCCGCAAACAAGACGCCCAACGGCAACATCGTCATGGTGTCGTCCATTACCGATCGGCGCACACTCAAGGGACAGTTTCCCTACGCCGTTTCGAAAGCAGCCATGACCCGCATGACCGAAGTCATGGCCCTCGAAGCAGCCCGCTACGGCATTCGAGTTAACGCGCTCGCACCCGGCTACATCCTGACGGACGTGTCGCGCATTCTGCTGGAGAGCGATGCGGCACCGGGTTTTATGAAGGGCATTCCGCTGCGTCGCTTCGGTGAGTTCGACGATCTGGATGGCCCGCTCATGCTGCTCGTGTCCGATGCCTCCGCCTACATGACCGGTTCGGTGTTGACTGTGGACGGCGGCCATGTGTGCGCCGCGCTGCCGTCCTGAGCGCCACTTGATCCGCCTTGCCTAACCCGACCACCCTTTCCAAGTCAGTCCGCCGAGCAGCCGCCATGAGCACGATTACACCCTACCGGATCGCCATCGAAGACCAGCAACTCAACGATCTGAAAACCCGTCTGGCCCTGACCCGCTGGCCCGATCGAGAAACCCCGGAGGATTGGACCCAGGGCACGCCGCTCGACTACATGAAAGAAGTCGTCGACTACTGGCAGGCCGACTACGACTGGCGCCGGGTAGAGGCCGTGCTCAACGGCTACCCGCAGTTCACCACCGAACTCGATGGGCTCAGCATTCACTTCCTGCACGTGCGCTCACCAAACGAGAACGCGCTGCCGTTGATTCTCACCCACGGTTGGCCCGGTTCGCTGGTCGAGTTCCTCAAAGTCATCGGCCCGTTGACCGACCCAGCCGCGCACGGCGGTGACGCCGCCGACGCCTTCCACCTCGTCGTGCCCAATCTGCCCGGCTACGGTTTCTCCGGAAAACCGAAAACAATCGGCTGGGGTGTTGAAAAAATCGGCCGCGAGTGGGGCACGCTCATGGCGCGGCTGGGCTACGACCGATACGTCGCCCAGGGCGGCGACTGGGGCTCGATGGTAACCACCATGGTCGGCATTCAGGATCCCGAGCACTGCGCGGCCATTCACACCAACATGCCGGTCGTGGGTCCAGACCCGTCGACCATGGAGGACCTCTCGCCGCTCGAACAATCCGCACTCGCGGGTCTCAAGTACTACCAGGAATGGGACTCCGGCTACTCGAAGCAACAGAGTACCCGGCCGCAAACCGTCGGCTACGGCCTCGTCGACTCGCCCGTCGGGCAGGCCGCCTGGATCCTGGAAAAGTTTTGGGCTTGGACCGACAGCAACGGCCATCCGGAAAACGTCTTAAGCCGCGATGAACTGCTCGACAACGTGATGTTCTACTGGCTCAACGGCGCCGGTGCGTCCTCCGCGCGCCTGTACTGGGAAAGCTTCGGCAAGGCCGGCGATTTCGGTGACGTCACCGTACCGACGGGCATCAGCATCTTTCCAAAAGAGATCTTCCGCACCAGCCGCCGCTGGGCCGAGCGACGCTACAAAAACATCATCTACTGGAATGAGCTGGAAACCGGCGGCCACTTCGCGGCCTTCGAGCAGCCGGAGACCTTCGTCAACGAGATCCGCGCGGCGTTTCGAACGCTTCGCTAGCCAGCCGCACCGAAGCCCGGCAGGCCTCAGTACGGTACCGCGAGTGCCGCACAGAGAAACGCCATAAACGGCGATGCGGCTTTCCATTGGTCCGTTGTCCATTTGACGAACCCGGGCTTGAGCGCGCGCTCGAAATCAAAGTCCATGGCCGCGATGAAGTCTTTGCGTTTGAGATCAATGATCATCGGGTGATCGGCGCGGTAGCCGCGGGGTGGACGTTTCAGTGACTCACCACCGAGCGCAAAGCGCCGCTTGAACGCCGGGCTACGACTGACCGACTGCCACTCCTTCGGCCGAAAGGCGATGCGTTCACGGATACCCGCGAGCGCTGCAGATTCCGGGCGCCAGATACCCACCCCAAGGAAACACCCGTCCGGTGCGAGATGCAGGTAGTAGCCCGGTGCGTGCACGTCCTTTCCCTGTTCGTGGCGGAACTGAATGCCAACGTTGGTCTTGTAGGGTCGCTTGTCTTTGCCGAAACGCGTATCTCGATAGACCCGCATCAGCGACCCGCCCATCTTCTTCGGGATAGCGCGGAAGTGATCCGACAGGCCCGCGAGCGGCGCCTGCATCGTCGCGATGTAATCGAGCGCCGGCTCCCGGATCAAAGCCTCGTAGCGATCCTTGTTCTCGGCAAACCACTCGCGATTATTGTTGTCATCGAGCTCGTCGAGAAACCGCAACGCCTCCGCAGGAAACCCCTTAAACGCCGGCATCGATCAACGCAGCTCCGGCGCCGAGGACCAGGGCGGCACCATTGACGCGCGCAGCAAGACCGCGGCGGTAACGATCTCGACTACCAGCGCAATCACGCTCTCCTGCGCAACGGGATCGAAGGCAAAGCCGATACCCCGACCGAGAGCAATTGCGAGCATCAGCACCGCAACGGCACGGAGCAGGTGCGGGTTGCTTGCGATCAACCCCCAGAGCAGCAACACGGCGCTGGCGACGAACAGGCCGCCGATGTCGCCTCGCAGACTGTTCATCCCCGCCGGTGACATGGCCTCGAGACCAAAGTCTCCGCCGGAGCCCACGGGTTCAAAGTAAAAGCCGATCCCCATGGTGAAAAAAAGCAGCGCAAACGCTGCGATTAAAGCGCGATATACCCAAACCATAGCTCGTCCGTTCTGGTTAGCGTGCGCCCCTTAGGGGGCGCGATTGGTTTCGCCATCCAACAGCGCGGCGATGACTTCATCGACGACTCCATCGGCCTTAGCGCGCATCTCGTCGTCCGTTGCATCCTGAATCGGATGCGGTACGAACACCCGCTGCGCATCGGGCATACCGAGCGCATCGGCTTGAGTGGTCGCCGCATCAATAAACTCACTCGATGCCAGCGTTACTGCGGGCATACCCTGAATCTCAAACCATACCGTGTCATGCAAACTGCACGTGGTACAGGAGCCTCAGTCAGCGAGCGCCTCAACAACCAGATCGTTGTCGCGCTGAATCTCTGCTCGCAGCTCCGCTGGCGCCGGTTTAGTGAACGTCGGCTTGGTGTAGCGCGTAACGGAAACCCCTGGCGCGCGTGCCTTGAGTTGCTCCTCAAGGCGGTCGAGCAGCACATCGCCCCGCGGCTTGCGAATGTCGAGCAGTGCAACCCGACCGGCAAGCGTCGAAGTGCGGTTGGCGAGCGGCCGTGTGATCGGTTCGCGCTCGTCACCCGGATCAAGAAAAACGAAATCACTCATGTCAGATACTCCTGTGAGTTGCTGTGAAAACCAGCGGGCTGCGACAGTCAAAATTTCAGCTCAGCCGGTCTCAATTTTTCGCGACACAACCTTAGAACCGATCGAACCGGTTGCCCAGCCGTGAAACGCCCCCGAGAATTTACCGGCGTTCGATCCGGCAACGGCGATGTGGATGTCATCGGTGGACCGGAACTTCGGCATCCGACCATCTGGAAGGGATTTTTTAAGGCCCGCGGCCTGCGCTTCCGTTAACCCTACCGCGCAGTCTTCACTGCGCTTGAGTTCGTCGACGGGGCGTGCCGTAACCGCCTGGATACGATCGCGCAGCTGGGCTTTGTCCCAACCGTCCGCAACAAGCGTATCCACGTGCTCCGGGCACAGCACCACAAGCACGTCGGTGCCAAAGTGCAGCTTCGGGTGCCAGATCGCGTCGAGGCAGCGACCAAAACTCTCGGCAAGGGACGCACCCGTGCGCGACTCCTGATCAACCATGAGCGTCGGACCGCTGCTCATGGTGAACAGCGTCACCACCGACTCTTCGCGCGCGAAGCCACGCTCAACGTGCATCGGCGCCCAGGGATGGCGCTCTTCCCACTCGGCAAAGCACTGAGTGAACTTCCCGCTGTTGCCCAGCGTCGATCGCTCCGTGCCACCGGGCCGCGCGCCGCCGACGTTTCGGAGAATCAATCGCAGGGCTCGGCCGATGGTTGCGTTGGCCCGGTTTCCCTGCCCCAGAGCACCGAGCTCCATGTTCATACCCAGTTCGTGACGGATGGGGCCATTGACCACCAGGACCGGCGACGCGCCCATGGTCGTTGCCATGACGCCGTGGGCGTTGTAGTCGTCGCTGCAGGCCGCTTCCAGAGCTGCAATCACAACCGGCAGGTAGGTCGGTTTACAACCGGCGAGCACCGCATTGATCGCGACCTTCTCCACCGTAGCTTCCACCAGGTTCGGTGGCACCACGGCGACAATGTCCTCCGCCGCGCGACCCGTACCGTCAAGCATGCGCAGCACCCGCTCCGGCGTTGGAGGAACGACCGGCAAGCCGTCCGAGTACCCCTGGTCAAAGAGAAACTCCATGGGATCGTCGGCGGTCCCTACGGTGACCCGGCGTGCGCGCAGCGGGCTGCCTTCTGCCTCGGCACGCAGGCGATCGGCATGCGCAGGGTCTACCGAAAGAGAGCCACAACCGGGCCGCCATTCCGGCAAGTCAGACCAGGCCCAATCAAAGGGAGGGAGTTCGAGCGCCCCGATCCACCGGCTGATCGCCGCCTGCCAATCGTCCCGGACGAAGCCGATCAACGTTTCCGGTTCGCCCGTTTCCGTCGCGAGCATCAGCGTTGGGACGGTTTCGATGCGACTGCCGTAGCTCACGGCCAGCGTTGCATCGTCGAGCACCTCGAAGGATTCAGCGTCCGGAAATGACGCTTCCAGCTGCCGGTTTCCGGCTACCGTCTGGCCGACCAGGTGGGCTGCGAGGTCGGCCCGAGAGGCAAGCGCGGTGAGCGCTGCAAGGATTGGCATCACCAATTTACAGGTGGGGCAGTCTTCTTTGACGAAGGCGACCAAAGCCGGACCACGGCCCGAAAAACGCCGCGCAGAGCCCGTTCCCGCCCTCAGCTCGAACGGCTGAAGTGCGGCCGTCGGTGCTGCGTCAGCCAGATCATCCGCCGCCATTGCTGTGCTCCCCCGTTCACGCCCGAACCCGATCCTAACCCATGGAGAACGGAGACGGTGTCCGCGACCAGAGAGGCACAATTTGTTGGCTCCAACGGCCGCTTGAGGCCCGGTTTGCAAGGCTTTACGCTGCACAGCCGCTCGGGTGCGACGTCCCGCTTGGGGTGCCTGTTTGTGTGAAAATCAGCAGCGGGCTTCGAAGTACCCGTCATCCGATAGTCGACACTCCACGGAGCGACGACATCCCTGACCAGATCCGCTAGTAAAAGGAGCATCCGTGAGCGCTGAAGCACTCGTTGACGAACCGGCAGGCTTGGAAGACTTTCGTGAGGACGCCCGAGCCTGGCTCGCGGACAACTGCCCGGAAGCCGCCCGCGGTCCCGGCCAGATCGCCGTAGGCAGCAGCAAAATCACCCTCGACCCCGAGGTCCAGCGCTGGCTCGATGCCATGGCAGAGCGCGGTTGGACAACGCCCACCTGGCCCGCGGCCTATGGCGGTGGCGGCCTCAGCAGTGCGGAAGCGCGGGTCCTGTATGAAGAGATGGAGCGCATCAACGCTCGGGCGCCGCTGGGTGGCATGGGCGTGACAATGATCGGCCCTACGCTTCTCGAATTCGGAACAGAAGAGCAGAAACAGCGCCATCTGCCGGACATTATCCGTGGCCGCAAACAGTGGTGTCAGGGGTACTCCGAGCCGAACGCAGGTTCCGACCTCGCCGCGCTGAAAACCCGAGCCGACGACGAAGGCGATCACTTCGTGCTCAACGGACAGAAGATCTGGACGTCGGGTGCGAGCACAGCGGATTGGATGTTTGCACTCGTGCGGACCGATTTCGAGGCTCCGAAACATCAGGGCATCAGCTTCGTCCTGTTGCCCATGGATCAGGCCGGGGTGACGGTGAAACCCATCAAGCTCTTGTCCGGTACCTCGCCGTTCTGCGAGACCTTCCTCGATAACGCCATCGCCCGCAAAGAAGATCTGATCGGTGAGCTGAACAACGGGTGGACCGTCGGCAAACGCTTGCTCCAATTCGAACGATCGGGCATTGGCGGACTGTCGGGCGGATCCCGGCGCGGGGCCATGGACGCGTCGCTGATCAAGACCGCCGATCGTTACGTCGGTCGTGACGCCACCGGGCAAATCGCAGATTCGAGTGTCCGCAAGCAGCTGATCGACTACACCATGCGTTACAACGCCTTTCGCCTGACCGCCAAACGCGTCAACGAAGAAAACCGCTCGGGAACACCGGGGGCGGCGACGTCGATCTTCAAGCTGGTGGGGGCCGCCCTGCAGCAGGACGGCGCGGCGCTGCGTCGCGAGTTCATGGGTACGCGGGGGCTCGGGGTCGATATGACCGACTGGGGGCACGACAGTGTTGCATCCGAACTCGGCTACAGCGGGCCGGAGCTCGACGCGACCCGGGAGTGGCTCGGGACGAAGGCGACGACGATCTACGGCGGCAGCAACGAGATCCAAGCGAACATCATTGCCAAGCGGGTGCTGGGTCTGCCGGACTGACCATTGATCTCCACGCGAACGCACGCAGTAACCACACACCACTAATGAACGAGCCCGCCCAGCAGTCGACTCAGGAATGGTACGTTCTGACCGACGACGCTGCCCTAACGTTGAGAATTACTCGAGACCTGAGTGTCGGCGAGACAGACACCGGTGAGTTGGCCCTCAACAACCCGGACAACGCAGCCCAATGGCTGCGACTTCGGATCGGCGCCGACGGGTTACTTCTGCTGACCCGAACTCAGCAGCTGACCCGGGTCGCGTACCAGGAGTCCGCTGACGCGGCCAAGGTGGTGCTGGAAAACGAGCTGACTGTGCTTAAAGAAGCCAACTCACAGGCTATCGAGCTGCGCGCCGGAACGCTGATCGAGCTGCCAAACAACCGCCTGCTGGTCAGCAACCACTTTCGCGGCGGCGACGCCTCCGGTGAACGGATCGTAATCGACCATCCAGCTGCGGTTAATCGGCGCGTCAGCACAACGCTCGTTGTATCCGAGGTCGCCGCTGGAGGAGCAGCACCACAGGGCCCGAATCGAGTGCCGAAACGCTCGAGAGCCGCCACCGGCTCGACCAACGCTGAATCGTCGCCACCGCTCAACGGCGCTATCGAGCACCGAGACCCGGTCGTCAGCCCCGTCGGTCAGGCTCCCGCGCCGAACTATTTGGACGAACTCGTACCGTCGGACCCAGGGATCGAGAACGCCGCGGTCGCACTTCCCAATGCCGAGGACACGGAATCCGCACTTATCCCGGTTGCCGCCGAAGCACCGTTCGAAGCCGGCGATCTAACCGAGTTCCTCGAACGGCCCATTGATCTCCGGGGCCCCTTGGGTGGTACAGCTGAGCCCAGCGTTGAACTGCCAACGTTAACAACTCGAGCCACGTCCATCCCGCGCCGGGTGCCCACGGCTGACGCTTCAGAACAACCGCGAAAACGACAACGAGCCTACTTCTATGCCCTCGCCGGAGTCCTGGTTTTCGGTGTCGTCTCCGCACTGCTGACCGCCTTGCTCTACGAAGGCGAAGTGCGTGGCGATCAACCACCGCCGTTGGATACAAGATCCCTTGTATTGCTGCCACCACCAACAGACAAAGCCCCGGTTGTTGACACACCTCCGTCTCGCAATGGCGAACCCGTGGCGGCTGTTCAACCAAAGGTTCAGCGTTCAACCGACGCGCTGATAACATCCGTTGATCGGGTCCTTGCAGCCGGTGATCCGAACGATCCGTCGATTTGGGACTTCGCGATACAGACCTACGAGTTTGTCCTCGCACAAGAGCCGGACAACGCTCTAGCCAAGAACGCCCTGCTTCGGGCGCAGGCTTCGCTCGCCGGGCTGCAAAACAGCGGTGACGACGCAACACGCCCGGGAACTCGCCCGGGTGGAGCGCTGACCGCGTCGGGTGCTGTGGATGAACCGCTGACGGCGGTGCAAGTGGAACAACTCGCATTGGCCGAACAGAGGCTCGATGCCGGTCGGGTCATTAGTCCCAGCACCTCTTCGGCAGTGCCCCTGATCCTGGCGGTTCTCAAGGAATCACCGAATCAGCGCGATGCAGTAAACCTGCTCAACCGCGCTGCCGATGCCCTGCTGCTGGAAGCCGAGGCGGCGTTTTCTGGGAATAACGCCTACCTGGCGCGCAACATTCTGGAAGAGGTGTTCGCGTTTCACCCGCGTCACACCGCATCAAATGAACGCTGGGTTGAGTGGACGGGCCTGCCGCCGCGCGTGCCGCCAGCTACCGCACCGGGTGGGGCTGCGCGAGCAACGGATTCGCCGCTCGACATCGTGCCGGCCGGCAAACCAAACCTTTTAACGCCTGAGGGCTAAGCTGGCCCCAGACCCAACACCCGTCCCAAGCCCCGAACAAGCCCTAGCCCGCCGGGTTCGACTCCATCGCAAGGATGTGACGCCAGTGCGCTTGTGTTACCGGCATGACCGATAAGCGGTTACCCCGGCGAACAAGCGGAAACTCTTCGAGCGCTGGCTCAGCCTTGAGCTCCTTCAGCGAGATGATCCGCTTGAGCTTGCGGATATAGCGGACATCGACGAGAAACCAACGCGGGTTGTCTGGGTCCGACTTCGGATCGTAGTGTTTGTCTTTAGGATCAAAGGCCGTTGGGTCGGGATACGCGTCGCTGGCCACTGCCGCAATGCCGACGATGCCCGGCACCTCGCAGTTGGAGTGGTAGAAAAATATCTCGTCACCCTGACGCATGTCGTCGCGCATGAAGTTGCGGGCCTGGTAGTTGCGCACCCCGTCCCAGGGTTCGCGACGCTTAGGTCGCTTGAACAAATCCTGGAAGCTGAACTCACCAGGCTCCGATTTCATCAGCCAGTAGGCCATGGTGTTACCCCCTGATCCCCGGACGCATCACGCTGCAACGCGCGCAAAACTGTGTGCCGCAGACGCGTCCCAGAGATCGCGCCACTTCTCATCGACGTCCCCGGCCAGCAACGAGCCGGGCGTCAGAAAGGGGTAGGTCTCCGACAGCCGCGACGATTCGCGGGAGCTCTGGCGGTGGAAAAAGTGCACGGGGTCCAGCTCGTGCGGATGATCGAGCCCCACGGCGCCCGTTATCTCCAGCAACGCATGGACCGTCTGCTCCTGGAATCGCGCCACGCGCTGAGCTTTATCTTCAATGTCGAGCCCGCGCTGTCGCAAAGGGTCCTGCGTTGCAATGCCGACTGGGCACTTGTTGTTGTGGCAATGCTGGGATTGCAAGCATCCCAACGCGAACATGAACGCGCGTGCTGCGTTACACCAGTCGGCGCCGAGTGCCATGCAGATCGCCATGTCGAACCCACTGACGACCTTTCCCGCCGCGGCCAGGCGAACGTCGTCCTTGAGACCGCACCCAACGAGCGCGTTGCGTGCGAACAGCAAGCCGTCCCGCAACGGAGTTCCGACATGATCTGTAAACTCTGCCGGTGCCGCGCCCGTCCCGCCTTCTTTGCCATCGATGACGATGAAATCCGGTCGCAGTCCCGTGTCGAGCATCGCCTTGCAGATCGACAGAAACTCCCAGCGATGACCGATGCACAGCTTGAAACCGACCGGTTTGCCACCGCTCAACTCCCGCAGCGTGCTCAAGAACTCGAGCAAGCCAATCGGGGTATCGAAGGTTCGGTGAAACGGCGGCGAGACACACTCGCGTCCAACGGGTATGCCGCGGGTTGCTGCAATCTCTTCGCTCACCTTGGCCGCCGGCAGAATTCCGCCGTGACCCGGCTTGGCCCCCTGGGAGAGTTTGACCTCAATCATGCGAACGTTCGGTAGCGTCGCCTTCTCGGCGAACGCTTCGGGATCGAACCCACCGTCGGCGGTACGGCACCCGTAGTACCCGGTACCGAGCTCCCAGATGAGGTCGGCACCGCCGTTCAGGTGGTAGGGGCTGATCGCACCCTCGCCGGTATCGTGGGCAAACCCACCGCGCCTCGCACCCTTGGACAGCGCCTCGATTGCGGCACCGGACAGGGAACCAAAACTCATGGCCGATATGTTGAGCAGCGCCGTATCGTAGGGTTGGGCACAACGATCGCCCACGCGGACCCGCGGCACCTCGGCGCAGGGCGCCTTCGGGGCGATGGAATGATTGATCCATTCGTACCCGACCCGGCCGGTATCCCGTTCCGTGCCGAAGGGCTGGGAGGCGACCTGATCGTGAGCGCGGTGGTACACCAGCACCCGCTGTTCACGATCGAAGGGTCGGCCGTCGGTGTCCGACTCAACGAAGTACTGATGAATCATCGGCCGGATGCTTTCCGACAAGATCCGTATGTGGCCAAGAAGCGGGTAGTTTCGAAACAGGCTGTGGCGCCGCTGGAGCAAATCCCAGAGGCCCAGCGCAAGCAGCGGCACGCTAAACACGGCCGTCCAGACGGGAAACGAGGGAACCAGAACCAGTGCCGCGACTGCACCAACGACGACGGCAAAGGGAAGATAGCGAAGCACTGCACACCTACTCGCAAGAAGCGCGCAGTGTACGAGAGACCGGTCCGAGGATGAAGAAAAACGGAGTGGCAGAAATGAAAGAGCCGGTTTCCCGCGAACGAAAAACCGGCTCCGCCGTTAGCCTTTTAGGAAGGCAATGCTACTGAGTGCCCTCCAAGGCAAAACGGTTAGACATTGATCACCTCCTTATTTTCCGCCCGTGGTCCAAAGACTATAGGTCCGCACCCGAGGCGCCGCAAGCGTGTAAGCGTGAAACCTACACAGAAAAACGACATCGGCCCATGGCTCAGGACGACGGAGCCACCGGCTCAAAGGTAATCAACGCCGTTTTCTTGACCTCCGCATAGCCAACGATCACCGAGTCATTGCCAACCTTGAGTGCCAGCAACGTCTCTCGATCACCGCTTAAGTTAACGGCTTCCTGACACACAACTCCGGATTCGCGCGCCCAACCCAGGAAGGCATCGCCGACGTGAAACAGGTGCGTCGGCACCAGACTGATTCCAACGACGGTCTCACCGCTGCACAACGCAACAAACGATCGGAAATACGCCGGTAGCCGGAGCTCACGTTCACTGATGTCGAGCCGGCCGTCTTCGATGATGCCTGGCCCAACCTGGAGCGCTTCGCTGAACAGCCCGGGATGGAAGGCGTTGCGTGAGACCACACCTAGCCGGTCCCCCTGAATGCCCAGCACGCGGGTGTAACCAAAAGGCTGCAACTCGGAAAGCACCGCTCCGTCCAACTGCAGTAATCCGAGCGGTCTGAGCGGGCTGCGGCGGGAAACGAACGGGCTGCCGATCATCACCCGGTCACCGGGCTCGGCCAAGAGCTCTGCCAGCGTCACCGTGCCCGGCACCGCCGCGGTCGCGAGTCCGCTCGCGACTCGGCGGGACGCACCCGTCGCCAAGAGCGGCGCAAACGCCCCCTCGTCGAGCCGCAGCAGCAACAACGGCGCGCGAGAACCGGTCACGACCGCCGCGCGAAGTCCCGGAAGCGTTAGCGTATCGATTCGCGCGGCAAGTTCAGCCGCAACCTCGTCACGGGAATCGACAGCGAGCGACGCCACGGGGGTTGCAGTGGACAGGCGGTAGGGCAAGGTTTGCGCCGCGCTGGCCTGCGGCTCGTTCGGCGCCGGATCAGTGCAGCCCCCTAACGGCTGCACCAGAAGCGTTAGGAGCGAAAAAACGACCAGAGACCGGATTGGCCGGGCCTTAGACACCGCGGCGGGTACCCGCCGGGTCCGTATCCGCCAGGAATGGGCCGAAGGTTGTAGAGCAGGGGCTCGGGCAGCTCTAGATCGAGTCACAGACGGGAAGGGCACGGGTGCTGGAATGTCATACCTCGCAAGCGCTAACGTTACACTGCAACGCTAGCCAACCCAACCACTTGCCGCCGACCGCAAAGGCCTCGTACTCCGCCGCGCGGCACCGACGAGAATGGCCTCATGGCATTGATTTCCCTATCTCGAATCCTCGCTCACTGGGCAGACGAGGTACCGACTGAAACGGCCGTGGTGCACGACGATGCGCGCATTGACTGGCGCACCCTCGACCGACTGACAAACCGTCTCGCCCGCAGCTACGCGGCAGCGGGCGTCGAGGAAAACGCCTTCGTAACGGTCGCACTGCCGAACGGAATCGAGTTTATTGCCGCCTGTTTCGCAATCTGGAAGCTCGGCGCGACCCCGCAGCCGGTGTCCGCCAAGCTACCGGGGTTCGAACGTAATCAGATTATCGAGCTTGCCAAGCCGGCATTGCTGCTCGGTGTTGCTCCTGAGGCAGCGCCGCCGGGCATCCCGGCCCTGCCGACGGGGTTCGAGCCACCAAGCACTACCAGTGATGAAGCACTCCCAGAACGGAACGCCGAGTCGTTCAAGGCCATGACATCCGGTGGCTCGACGGGCCGCCCTAAGCTCATCGTCTCTAAACAGCCCGCCGTGGTGGACCCTGACGAGTCGCTGCTGCATCTCGAACTGCGCGGATCGACCCTGATCCCCGGACCGCTGAACCACAACGGCCCCTTTATGTGGGCGATGAACGCGCTCTTTCGCGGCAACAAAGTGACCGTCACCACCCGCTTCGACGCCGAAGCCACATTGCAGCTCATCGAGGCTGAGAAGGTCGACCTGCTCCACATGGTCCCAACGATGATGCAGCGCGTTTGGCAGCTGCCGGCGGCGGTTCGCTCCAGCTACGATCTGTCGTCGCTGCGCGTGCTCTGGCACCTGGCGGCTCCCTGCCCTGCGTGGCTCAAGCACGCGTTCATCGACTGGCTCGGCGCGGAGGTCATCTGGGAACTCTACGGGGGAACGGAGGGCCAGGGCTCAACGGTGATCAGCGGCAGCGAGTGGCTGGCGCACGAAGGCTCGGTCGGAAAACCGGGCGCCCACTGTGAGATGAAGATCGTTCGCGAAGACGGCACGACGGCTGAAGTCGGCGAACGGGGTGAGGTGTTTCTGCGGCCCTTGAGCGGGCCGGGTACCACCTATCGCTACATCGGTGCCGAGGCAAAACAGATCGACGGCGGCTGGGAAAGCCTCGGCGATATCGGCTACTTCGACGCCGACGGCTACCTCTACCTCGCGGACCGCCTTTCGGACATGATTTTGTCGGGCGGGGCGAACATCTACCCCGCCGAGGTCGAAGCGGCCATCGAAGCCTGTCCGGGGGTACGATCAAGCGCGGTCATCGGCCTACCCCACGAAGATCTGGGAAACGCCGTGCACGCCATCGTCGATGCACCGGATGCCAAGCTCGACGCGGACCAGCTGCTCACCTTTTTGCGGGAGCGGCTGGTGGGGTACAAGCTGCCGCGCAGTGTCGAGTTTGTAGCGGAACCCCTGCGTGACGATGCAGGCAAGGTCCGGCGCAGCGCGCTCCGCAAGGAGCGCATGACGTAGCCGGGGTTCAAGCCCAGGACCCGAGGCTCATTCATTCACTGCGGTAGTTCCCAGGGCGCTTTTCAAAGAACGCGTTGACCGCCTCGAGGTGATCGGCCTCGGCATGGCAGAGCGCCTGGTAGGCCGCCGACTTCTCCAACAGTTCATTCAGCGACGATGCCTGCGATGCGCGCATCAGCTGCTTGGTTAAGCGAATCGCATGCGGCGGGTTGGCCGCGATCTCCTGTGCGAGCTCGAGCGAACGGTCAAGCAGGGCATCCGGCGCGACCACCTCAGACACGAGGCCCATGCTCAGTGCTTCCGGCGCTTTCACCGCAGCGCCAGTGAACGCCATTTTGCACGCGTTCGAGTAACCCACGGCCCGCGGCAGGAACCAGGCACCGCCGTCTCCAGGAATGATGCCAAGCTTGACGAAGCTTTCGGCGAACATGGCCTTCTCTGAGGCAATGCGGATGTCGCACATGGTCGCGAGATCGCACCCGGCACCCACCGCCGGACCGTTGACGGCGGCGATGATCGGCACGTTGAGTGCGTAGATGGCTCGCGGGATGCGCTGGATGCCCTTGCGATACGATTCAGCTTGGTCGGCAGGGTCACCGGAGAACAGGCCGGTACGATCGCGCATGTCTTTGACGTTACCCCCGGCACAGAAGGCCGAGCCCGCACCGGTCAGCACGACCGCGCGGATCCCGACGTCGTTGTTCACCCGATCGCAAACCGCTTCAAAAGCGCCAAACTGATCATCGCTGGTGAGCGCATTGCGCGTATCGGGGCTGGACATGGTCAGAACCAGCACGTGGCCCCGACGCTCTTCGGCTAGGAAGCTCATGGAAGACTCTCTTATAAATTCAAGCGCGGCAGTTTCGCGTGCCGAAGACTGCGGTTCAACAGCGCTCCGCGGGCTCAAGGGCGAGATCGACGCACACCGGATAGTGGTCACTCGCCCGCTGGCCGAGGGCGCCGCTGAGCGTGCGGGCAGACCCGGGTTCAATCGACGATTCGAGATCGGCACTCAGCAGGAGGTAGTCAAGGCGCGTATGGCGCTTCTTCCAGTAGGTCCCCGGAGGCCGTGCTGCCGCTCCGCGAGCACGCCCGGTCTCCCACCGCATGGCATCGATCCAACCGAGGCGTGCAATCGGATGCATCAGATCGCTGCTTGCTGTCTCGTTGAAGTCGCCCACCAGCATTGCCGGGCCCGTGGCAGCAAGCCCTTCCGCAAGGCTTGCAGCAGCCCGAATTTCCGCGGCGCGCATTGCGTCGCTCGACAAACGCCGCCACGCGGCCGTCGCCCGCGACTTAAGATGCAGATTTACGATGGCGAGCATCGCACCACTGCTGAGCTTAAGCTGCGCGAGCAATGCGTCCCGCTGAAATCCGAGCGGCGTCAGGCGGCCGGCACTGGCTGCTTCTGCTGACGCAAAGTCCTGTAGCGTTCGGCCGTCTTCATCATCCAGGCGTAACGATCGATGACTGGTCAGGTTAAGGGGTATGCGGCTGAGAAACGCCAGATGAATACCTCGGTCGGAGTTGCCGGTAACGCAACGCACCAGGGGATAGGGTGCGGCGAGGTCTTCGTTCAACCGCTCCAGCGCCGCTTGACCACCGACCTCCTGCAACGCAAGGACGTCGGCGTCCAACAGTTCGAGCATGCGACGCAACGCTTTGATCGAGGCGCGACCGCGATCAATTGCCCCGCCGGGGCCAACGAAAAGATTCTGGACGTTGTAGGTGGCGATGCGCACTGAGACGCTCGGGGATCGTGGACGACCCTAGCCGCTCAAGAGCCACTCAGAGCCTCTCAAATGGCGAAGAACGACTGCAAGATATGGAGCGGGTAACGAGGTTCGAACTCGTGACCTCGACCTTGGCAAGGTCGCGCTCTACCAACTGAGCTACACCCGCTTGGGATCGCGAATAATAGCGCAGCGCCCTTTCCTGTCAACGGAACGAGCGTCAGCCTGAGAACCGGCGCTGCTTGATGATGAATTCACCACGGCGCACCAATCCTGCCCGGCCCTCGACGTTGAGACCGGAGCCCTTCAATGACCCGCCTGCTGCTGGTGTGCGGCGATCAACTGTTCCCCGTTGCCGAGTACCGGCGGGCCTTTCCCATCGATTCCGTTGCTGAGATCGTCATGGTCGAGGATCAGGAACTCTGTTCCCGGCGCCCGCTGCATCAACAGAAGCTGACGCTGGTACTCGCTGCCATGCGCCATCAGGCGGTCGCATTGGAAAACGCGGGTTACACCGTCCAGTACGCGCGCCTCGGAGACGCGCAAAACCTCGCCAGGATGCTCAAAGCGCGCAAACGGGCCACTTCGGCAACGACGCTCGCGACCTTCGCCGTGGCGAACGTTGGCCAACGGCGCTGGATCCAAGCAGCCGCCGACACCGCCAAGCTCGACCTGAGCTATGCGTCGACCCCGATGTTTCTCACTTCGGATGAAACCTTCGAATCACTCACCGGAAAGCGGCGCCCACTGCAGATGGGACGCTTCTATCAGGCCCAGCGCAAGCGACTCAACGTGCTGGTTACCGACGACGGGGAGCCGCGGGGAGAGCGCTGGAGTTTTGACGAAGACAATCGCCGCGCATTGCCAGCCAAGCAGGTCGTACCGGACCTACCCGAGATCGAGCTCGATCCGATAACGGCGGAAGTCGCCGACGAGGTCGCGGCACGCTTCAGCAAACATCCCGGCACAGCACACGAGCTCTGGTTACCGACGGAACGACGCGGTGCATTGCGTTGGTTGCGCACATTCCTCGACGAGCGCCTGGTCGGCTTTGGTACCTATGAAGATGCCATCAGCACCCGCAGCGCAACGCTGTTTCACTCAGCGCTGTCGCCGCTGCTGAACCTGGGGCTGGTGACACCCGCCGAGGTGCTCGAGCGGGTTCTTGCGCACGCCGAGACAAACACCGTTCCCATCAACGATCTGGAAGGCTTCGTTCGCCAGCTCATCGGCTGGCGAGAGTTCATTCGCGGGGTTTATGTCACCGACGGCGCGGCCATGCGCGCGGCGAATCAGCGCAACCAGCGCCGCCTACCAGGACCTGGCTGGCGCGCCGGTACGCTCGGACTCCCCCCCTACGACGACGCCATTGCCACGCTCGAGCGCTACGGCTGGAACCACCACATTGATCGGCTTATGGTGATCGCCAACCTGATGAACCTCGCCGAGCTGCACCCGCACAGCGTCTACGACTTCTTTCAAGACAACTACCTCGATGCCTATGACTGGGTAATGGTTCCCAACGTGTATGGCATGGGTTTGAACTCCGACGACAACACCTTCGCCACCAAACCCTACATCTGTGGTTCAAACTACTGGCTCAAGATGAGCGACTACAAAAAAGGCGACTGGTGTGCCGTCGTCGACGGCCTCTACTGGCGGTTTGTTGACCAGCACCGAGAGACGCTAGCCAGCAACCCGCGAACCGCCGTGATGCCAAGGAATCTCGACCGGCTTAAACCTGAGCGGCGCAGTCAGATCTTCAGCGCCGCAGACCGCTTCCTGACGGAGCACACCACCGAGGCCGGAAGGTGACGGCACCGCTTGAACCGCGATCGGTACTGATCATCGGTGCCACCGGGGGAATCGGACAGGCGCTGCTGGCAGCAACCCGGTCACGCTGGCCGAAGGCGTCGATCGTTGCTGCGGCCCGTCGCCCACCGGCTCCGGGGTCGTCGGATGCAGCGGATGCGTCGGTCCGGTGGTGCACGCTCGACCTCCTGGAGCCCGCGCACGCGACTGCGCTCGCCGACGCGTTGGCGGAAGACCAAACACCGGATCTCGTGTTCGTGGCCACCGGCTTTCTCCACAACGAGCGCTTCGCGCCGGAAAAGTCACTCCGCCAGCTGTCTGCCGACGCCTTCGCTTACTCGTTCTCGATCAACGCGAGTGGACCTTTACTGGTGCTCCAGGCCCTCGATCGAGTGCTGACCCGGCGTGCCCCGGATCCACAGCAGCGGTGTCGAGTCATGGTGCTGTCCGCCAAGGTTGGCAGCATTTCCGACAACGGGCTCGGCGGCTGGTACGCCTACCGGATGGCGAAGGCGGCGTTGAACATGGGTGTGCGCAACCTAGGACACGAGTACACGCGCAATGCTCGCAAGCCGGTCGTAGTCGCCGTGCACCCGGGAACGACCTTTTCGCCGCTCTCCGATCCGTTCGCGAAGAAAGGTTTGGCAACCGTTGATGCGGCGACCACGGCGGATCGACTCATCGCTCTCGCTGAGCGGCTCGACGACAGCCACCAAGGCGGCTTCTTTCACTGGGACGGTTCGCGCCTCCCGGACTGACGTTTACGCGTCCCGCTCCGCAGCGTTCAGGCGCAGCCAGGTTCGCGCTCGGTCAACCGCGCTGAGCGTCGTCCACGCGCCAATTTCGTCAAGACTCCGATGGCAGGCGCTACAGCGCTCACCGGAGTCGTCGAGCTCGCAGATGCTGCGGCACGGCGATGGCACATCACCGCCCAGACAACTGGGGCAGAGGCAACCGACAAACGTTTTCTGCGCCTTCAGAAAGGTCGTCAGCTCCGCATCGACGGCGACCTGCGTACACCAACACTGAAACCGGTCACCGGGTTCAGCGCCACAAACAAACCCGGCACCGCACAGCGCGCAGGACTGTTGGGATCGCCGTGCCGACGGCTCTGCCGCAGGAAGATCGTTTGTTCCGCTCATGGTCGGATGATACGGCCATCTTCGACGGGGCGGTGTCAGGGCCGGGCTTGGTAATTATTCTATTAATCCATGCATTAATGGAATATCGTAGCGATTCGCCTGCCACCGCACCCGCTGCGGGACAGGCTCAGCTGCAGTCACGGAGGCACCGGTGACAAAGACGAAAGCGACGAGCGACACCAGGGGTACAGCGCATCCTGCCACGCCGGCCCTCAGCGAAGACCGCGCGGTCCAGG
The DNA here is from genome assembly GCA_039198065.1 of Pseudomonadota bacterium. Taxonomy (GTDB): domain Bacteria; phylum Pseudomonadota; class Gammaproteobacteria; order Pseudomonadales; family Azotimanducaceae; genus CALHVX01. Next base: position 137,877 of record JBCCTU010000004.1, on the reverse strand, counting down.
CACTGGCTGCGATTGCCCACAACGGCCGTCTGCGTCTGTTACGGGCGTTAATTCAAGCCGGTGACCATGGCATCGCAGCGGGGCAACTGGCGGAAACTGCCGGCATCAACCTGACCACCGCATCGGCTCAGCTGCTCGTATTGCGCAACGCGGGGCTGGTGTCCAAACGCCGGGACGGCCGGCAAATCATCTACCGTGCCCATTACCGCAACCTCCAAGCCCTGCTGTCCTACCTGATGTTCGACTGCTGTGCCGGGCAGGCTGCGATCTGCGATCCCTTGAGCCAGGCCCTGCGCGTTCAAACCGGAGAAGTGCTGGGGGTTCCAGCATGAACGCAGCACAACCCGCAACCATCGACTGTCGGGCCATCGTCGATCTGAACGCCAACTGCCGTTGCTTACCGATCGACAGCAGAACCCTAGCCGCGCCGCTGGACGCGACCTACCCGACGCCACACCCGACACGGGAGACCGCCGCACTGTTTGCGGAGACGGGCCTGTTCCTAACCCACCCCGTCGTGGAGGCGATGGTCAATCAGGTGCGCGCCATCGAGTTTGTCCTCGCGCATCCGGCGCACCACAGCCGCGTTGCAAAACGTTCAGCCGCTGCCTACGCCCTGCGGCAGGGGGACAGTCGCGGCGTTTTAAACAGCTACGACTTTCATCTGACCACCGAGGGTCCGCGGCTGATCGAAATCAACACCAACGCCGGCGGTGCGGCACTGGTCTGCGCAGCAACCGCAGCCCTTGCCCAGCAGGGCTGCAGGCCAGCTCTCGCACCCGAGGGCGGGTTGGAAGTACTGCTAAGCCGCGTTTTTGAAGCCGAATGGTCGCGCGCCGGTCGGGCCACCGCGCTGCACACGATAGCGCTCGTCGACGATCGCCCGACCGAGCAGTTTCTCTACCTGGATATGCAGATGATTGCCGCCGCTCTTAACAGACTCGGGTACGACTGCCGGATTGTAGACCCCGGCGACTTGCAACTGACCCGGCAGAACCTGACCTTTGCAGACGGCACTCGGATCGACTTCGTCTACAACCGGCTTACCGACTTTGCGCTCGATGCCCTAGAGCACGAAAACCTGCGTCGCGCTCTGGCACAGGACCTGGCCGTCGTATCGCCCTCGCCCCGGCATCACGCGCTGAGCGCGGATAAGCGCAACCTCATTCACCTGAGCGATCATCGTTGGACGCGCGGCCTCGACCTGCAAGCCGACAGCCTGGCCGCCCTCGCGACGCTGCCGCAGACCACGCCCGTCGACGACTCCCGCCGCGAGCACCTCTGGCAAACCCGCAAAACCCTGTTCTTCAAACCGGCCCAGGGCTTCGCCAGCCGCGCCGTCTATCGAGGGGACAAGCTCACTCGACGTGTCTGGCGCTCGTTTGAGTCCAGCGACTACATCGCACAAGCGCTTGTTCCGCCAACAACGCGCTATCTGATAAGCCGCGGGGAGGACCATAAGTTCGACTTGCGCCTCTTTACCGACGGCGCAACGCCTTTGCTGCTCGGCGGTCGGCTGTGGCGCGGACAAACGACAAACTTTCGCACCGCCGGTGGCGGTCTCGCCGCCGTGCTTGAAGCGCAACCCGACGCGTGCCTCGCTACTCAGTCCGGCGACTGATAGCCGCCCCCACCCGGTGTCTGCAGCACCAGTCGTGCGCCGGCCGGAACTTCATCCAAACCCTTCGGTGACAACATCCGCTGCTCGCCATCGACTTCGATGAGCACGATCCCCGCTGCCCCAGCAGCCCCTCCGTCACGACCAGCGGCCGGGTGATGGACGCGATCGAACATGCGCGAAACCCAAAAGGCTTCCTGACGTCGATGCATGACGACGATCCTCTGTCCGTCACCGCCGCGCAACGCGCCGTTTCCTCCGCTCTCAAGCGCTAACTGGCGTTCAAGGAACAACAACGGCGCGGTTGCTTCATTGACCTCCGTCGACGTGGTTCGGACCCCAGACGGAAAGGCTGTCGTTGCCAGGCCGTCTTTGCCACCGCCGGCGTCCGCTGGCCTCGGCCGGGCACCCGTGCCGCCGTTAAAGATCGGGTTGATCACGAAATCGCGGCCACGAAAGACCGGGTTCCAGATGCAGGAGGCACCCTCCGCGGGGATTCGGCCCGGCAGCAGCTGCGCCAAGGCGTTGAACACCAGGTCCGGCAGCATCTGCCCGACCGCGTGGCGGGCCGACACCGCGCGCGGCGGCTCGGCGGCGAGCAGACTTCCCGCCGGGGCATTCACCTCCACCCGGGCCAGCGAGCCGGCGTTGTTCGGCACATCGCCGCCAACAAGGCAGCGAACGCCGAAGCTAGCGTACGCCTCGGTATACGGCAATGGCACGTTGATACCGAAGGGTGATGGCGGCGGGACATCAATGAGGTCAACGCGGATCCGATCATCTTCAATGCTTAGCTCACAACCGAGCTGCAGCGGCTTGTCATAGCCATCAATTGTGAGCGTGCTGCGTGCAGTGCCATTGGGTAGCTCGGCGATAGCCGCACCCATGGCAGCTTCTGAACGCGCCAGTATGTGCGCCGCAATCGTAGACAGATCGCCAAGACCAAAGGCCGTCATCGCCTCAATCAAGGCCCGGCTTCCCGCATCGTTGCAGGCGACGAGACTGAACAGATCGCCTTCAGCGACCACCGGATCACGGACGTTGGCGAGCAGCAGACGCAACAGGGTCTCATCTCGAACACCGGCGCGATACAGATGCGAGATGGGAATCCGGATGCCTTCTTCGAACAGCTCGTTTGCATCCGGACCGAACCCGCGCCCGCCAACGTCGGCGATATGGCTGGTCGACGCGAACAGAGCGACGAGCTGGTCCTGGTAGAAGACGGGAGACACCAGGGTGAAATCGTTCAGGTGTCCCGTCCCATCCCAGGGGTCATTGGTCATCAGGACATCGCCAGGCTCGAGCGTCGGCACCGCGGCGAGAAACTTCGCAACCGATGCCGCCATGGCGTTTACATGCCCCGGCGTGCCGGTAACGGCCTGCGCGAGCATCCGGCCGCGCGGATCGAATACACCCGCGGACAGATCCCCAGCCTCCCGCACGACGGTCGAAAACGCCGTGCGCATCAGTACCTGCGCCTGCTCTTCGACAATGGCCAGCAACCGGTCCCAAACCAACTGCCGCTTGAGTGGATCAAGGGTCATGCTGAGGCCACCGTCGACGTATCACGCTCGATCCAAAGATGACCGTCACCTTCGGTGCGCACGCTCCAACCCGCAGGCACGACGCTCGTCGTGTGCGCTTCATCGATCAGCACCGGCCCCGCAAGCGGGCAATCAAGCGGTAGATCGGAGCGCGCCCATCGGTGCGCCTCGACGAACTCGCCGCGCGCCGAAGCGAAGACTTGCGTGCGCTCGGGGCGCCCCCGCTCACCGGTTCCACCGGGCGTTGTCGCCGAACCCTCTGGCGCCAGTTCCACGCTCGGTGCCGAGGTAGCCGCTGTCAGCGTCCAGCTCAGAATTTCGAGATCCAGTCCGTCTATTACACGGCCGTAGAGGCGCGTGTACCTGGCATCGAACGCGTCCCGCAGGGCCTGCCGTAACTCGCCGGTGCTGCCGAACGACATTCCTTCCGGCATCGCGACCGCAATCTCATAGCCCTGACCGGCGTAGCGCATGTACGCTTCCACGGTGCAGTGAACCGGTGCGCCCTGGGCGGCTGCTTCGACCACAGACACGGCTTCGCCCTTAAGTTCGGCAACGATGCGCTCGACGTCGTCCGTAGCCAGCTCCGACAGCAGCGTGCGCGCACTGCGAACCACTTCGTAGCTGACCGGCGCTAACAAAAAGCCCAACGCCGAACCGACACCCGCATAGGCCGGTATCAACACCCGCCGAATGCCGAGTCCGTCCGCGAGCCGCACCGCATGCAAGGGTGCTGCGCCACCAAACGCAATCAGCGTCCGCCCATCGAGGCCGAGGCCCCACTCCGCCGCATGGGCTCGGCTCGCCGCGGCCATGTTTTCGGCGACGACTTCGCTAATGCCGTGGGCAGCAGCGGTCGTCGCGATCTCCAAGGGCGCGCCGAGGTGCATCTCGATCGCTGACTGCGCGGCGGCTAGATCAACGGTCAGACCGGCCGCCGAAAAGGCTGCCAGGGCCGAGCGCCCAAGCACTGCGTCGGCATCGGTCACCGTCGGCTGTGCACCACCGCGACCGTAGAGCGCTGGTCCAGGTTCCGATCCAGCGCTCGTCGGGCCCACACGGATCCGCTGCAGCGCGTCCACGGAGGCAATGGATCCGCCCCCGGCGCCAATCTCCACCATCTCGACCACCGGTATGCGGACCGGCAGTCCAGAGCCACGCTTGAAGCGATAAACGCGATCGACTTCGAAAGCTCGGCTTGTCATCGGCGTTGCATGGTCGATGAGACACAGTTTCGCGGTCGTACCGCCCATATCAAACGACAACACGCCGGGGGTTTCGAACACTTCGGCAAGCCAGGCCGCCAACCGTGCCCCGCCGGCGGGTCCCGACTCGACCAGACGTATGGGAAAGCGCCGCGCGGTTTGTACATCGGTCAGCCCTCCGCCGCTGGTCATGAGCAGGATCGGGCAGGACAGCCCCCGGTCGGTCAACGCGGTTTCGAGTCGCCCAAGGTAGCCCGCCATCAACGGCTGAACGTAGGCGTTGGCACAGGTGGTCGACAGGCGCTCGTACTCACGTATCTCCGGACACACGTCCGACGACAGCGAGACGGCAACCTCGGGCCACAGTTCGCTCAGCAGTTCGCCAACCCGGCGCTCGTGCACAGGATTGCGGTACGCATGCAGGAACCCAACGGCGACACTCTCGACTGACTCGGCCTGCAGGGTCTCAACGGCGCGGCGCACGGACGCTTCGTCGAGCGCCTGATGGATCCGTCCGTCGGCCGTCGTTCGCTCGGGAATCGGCACGCGCCATGCGCGAGGTACGAGCGGTTCCGGGCGGTCGATGTAGACGTCGTACTGCTCGAAGCGGTGCTCGAACGCCATGGCCAGCACGTCGCGGTGACCCTCGGTCGTCAACAGCGCCGTGCGGGCACCGCGCCGCTCTATCAGCGCATTGGTGGCGAGCGTTGTTCCGTGGAGCAATAGTTCCACCTGGGAAAGCGCGATACCGGAGCGCTCGGTAAGTTGAGCAACTCCCGCCAGCACCCCGGATTCAGGTGCACCGTGGGTGGTCAACACCTTGGCAGCGTGCAGCCGCGGCCCCTGTTGCAGGACCAGATCGGTAAAGGTTCCGCCTATGTCTACGGCAAGGCGAATCGTCACGCGGGGCCACCGGCGTCACCTACCGCGATCAGTTCGGTGCTCCGAACCCGCGGCAGAACCGACCGCAGAGCGACGATCAGCATGATCGTGAGCATCGACCCGGCGGCGACCATGATCGCGGGTGCAGGACCCAGCCACTGTCCCAGCAGTCCGCAAAACGCGGCTCCCAGCGGGCCAGCGCCCATGAACGAGAACGAGTAAAAGCTCATAACACGCCCACGCATTTCCGGTGGCGCCTGTTCCTGCATGATGGTCCGGGCCATGGTCATAGCCAGACCGCCGCAGAGTCCCCAGATGAACACCAAGACGAGGAATCCGCCGAAGGTCGACATGCTCGCCGCGGTAAAGAGCACAATCGATCCCACGACCTGAGAGGCGATCAATGCTCGTCCTTGATTGCGGACATCTCCGAGCCGCAACAGCAGCAGGATCGTGAGCACCAGACCGAAGGAGTTAATCGCGGCGACCAGAGACAGCTCTGCCACCTGACCGCCGAAGGTCTCGCGCACGAGCAGCGGAAAGAGCACGATGTACGAACCCATGAACAAGACGCCCATCGCCAGGTTTTGCAGCACAATTACCCGCAACGCCGGGGCGCCGATAACGGCGCGTGCACCGTCGAGCAATCCTGTCAGGATGCTGCCAGATGATGTGGTCGTCTGTTCTGGAGTCACGGTGCGAAGGGAGTAAAAACACAGCACGCCAAACAACAGCGCACCGGCCTGTAGCATCAACACGGTCTGTGGACCCACCGCGTCGGCCGCCCGCGCAATGAGCGCACCGACAATCTGCAAACCGAATTGAACCATGCTCACGAGCATGACGGTGCGCTGGACGCGCCCACCGGCCACCTGATTCAGCAGCGCATCCCGAGCCGGCGTAAGAAAGGCAACGGCAGTACCCAGCACCACCGCATAAACCAGCATCACGGCGTAACCCACCTGGCCCTGCGACATCACGAGAATCAGCCCCAATGAAGCAACAGTAGCCAGAGCTTGGGCCGCCATAGCCGGCAGTCGTCCACCAACGCGATCGGCAACACTCCCGCCGATGAGTATGAGCAGCGTGGTCGGCAGCAGAAACGCCATCTGGGCAAAGCCGACCGCCAGCGGTGAGCCGTTGAGCTGCATGGTAATGACCCAGGAAAAGATCACCGCATGCAGGCCGTTGGCAAAGAACCAGCTGCCGGTAGCCAGCAGATAACGAAGACGCTGGCTCACGGCCCGTCAGTTCAGCTCGTCGGCAACCGCCGCGTCCGGGCCCGGTGGCTGCTCAATGCCACCGTCCGTCGCTGCAGCAACCACATCACCTGTTGCGATTTCCGCATCCGTATCTGCGTCGGTGTCCGCGGCCGGCGCCACGTGGGCGGCGACGATCCGGCGTGGCTCGACGGAAGCGATGGTGCACGCGGGACCAAAAGGCAGCAGCGCGTAGCGGCCATCGTTATTAACGACCACCAGTTGTCCCGTTGCCAGCGCATCGATCTGCGCCTCAGGAATATGAATACGTTTGATCTTCTGGTTGTGCGCGAAATGGTACGGCTGATCCGACTCGAGCGCCTCTTTCGCTCGCTGATCGTAGGCCGCAATGAAACGCCGGAGCTCGTCCCGCAGAGCTTTTTCCGTGCCCCCGACGGCCTGTTTCAACGCCTTAACGGCGCGCTCGTCGCGGCTGCGTGCCTGCGCTGCCGCGCGTGCCTTTACCGCCTCAGGACTGTCGTCAACGGGCTTCTGACGTTGGCCGGAACGGCTCCCGCGCCGCTGTCCTCCATCGCCGCCGCGGCCGGAGTTCTTAGCCTGGGCCCGACGCCCGCTTCGTTGCCCCGGCGCGGCACCGCCGTCTTTGCCTTTGCCCCTTCCACGGCCAGATTCCGTACTTCCGGATTCACCGCGCCGACCGTCCCGACGGCCGCCGCCCTGCTTGCGAGCGCGCTTTTGCCGTTCATCCGCGTCGGCTTTGTCGGCCTGCTCCTGCGTTACCAGACCGGCCTTGATGAGCTGATCTCTGAGGCTGTTGGACACCGCCTGCTCCCACTCTCGTCAGCGCCGCAGTGTACCGCTCGACAGCGCGGATCGCGCGCCGTTTGCGCGCTACTCGTCGTCCCGCTGGTTTCCGAACAAACCTTTCAGCAGACCCTTAGCGGCATCTCGGTACTCCTCCGGTACCTTGTCCTCGATGACCTCGTCGAGTCGCTCGGCTGCCTCACCGCGAGCACGCCCTGTCGCATAGTCAGCGAGCGCTGCCTGGGCGGCACCCGAGTCCAAGCCACAGGACGGCGCCTCCAGCGTGCCGGTACAGCGCAACGGAATGGGTAGACCGTAGAGATCCTCCGATACTTTGAGCAGATCGAGCGTCGGGTGTTTGTCGACCGTTACCGTGCCACGCAGATCCATATCGCCAGTCAGCGCATTCAGCGTGCCCTTAGCCACCAGCGCCAGATTGTCGATGGCGAAGTTCATCGCCTGGTTGGTGCCGTCGACGTTCCAACTGCCCTTGAGCGCCGTGTAGTCCAGCTGCCGGTTCCAGCGCTCGACTTCCTCCCCTTTGCCCGCCAGACGAGCCAGCCCAAGCACCGTTTCTTTGATGGCGCCAATGTCGAGCTGCCCCGCTTCGGAGTTGAAGCTGAGTTCCCCGTTGGCGCTGTCGATCAACGCCTCCATAGTGTTGCCGCGCAGTGAAAGCTGTCCGCCAGCCAACAGAGGTGCGGCCCACTTCAGGGAAGGTGCGATCAGATCCATCAGCGCCTGGGACTGGATGTCGCTGGCATTGGTGTCAATAAGCCACGCCGGCGTCCGGTTGCGCGTGTCGATCGACACCGTGGTTTCTACCGATCCACCAAAGGCATCAGGAATGGTGATGGTGTTGGTATTCCGTGCGTTTTTGTTCGCCGAGCGGATGCTCAGGTTCCGCAGCGGCTCCTCGCCCGCGGCAAGTTCCGGCACCGTGCAGTCCGCCTCCCAGTCGATGGCGCGGAAAGTATCGAGCGGCAACAGGTCGTCTTTCCCTGCGGTATAGCTGAGCGCCGGTTCCCGGGACAGATTCGACGCAGCAACATCACAGGTGCCTGTGATGTCATCGTAGCGGAAGGCCATCGGCGCAAGCATCAGCCGATCCTCTTCCTGAAAGTAGGTCAAAGGCCCTTCAACGGTGACCTTCGACGCCGGGCCCTCCTCGTTCTCTAAGGTCATGGCAACGCTTAGAGGACTTGGCTGACCCAGCACAAAGGTGTCCAGCCGCAGCGAGTCGATGCGGGTCTGTGCCCCAAACGCTTTGTCAGTCATGAGGAGATCGTCAAGGCGCAGCTGCGAAACCTCCAGCTCGCCTCCCTGCAGCAACGGCAGCAGATTCGCACGCACGCCGAACGCCGCCAGTTCGTAGCGCGTGGACTCGTCTTCGAAGCGAATGGATTCGCCTTTGAGAACCACCGGTGGCCAGAGCTGCCAGGACAGATCGCCGTCGAAGCTGACCTCCATCCCGGCGGTGTCGCGAATGAGCGCCTCGAGCTCGGGCTTAAAACGATTTGGGTCTTTAAGCAGCCACAGGCCCGCACCGACGGCTACCGCCAAAAGTGCCACCACCACGACAAGCACAGTCACCAAAAATCGCATGCAGTCCCCCGGAATCTTCGAGTAAATCGTCGTCACCGCGACGCGGTCGATGCCAACTGCCATACCTGGCTTCGCCGCGCATTTGTACGGCTGGCATCGGTGTTGCAGACTTTACCGCTGTCGCTGCCGCACCTTAACGACGCGGCTGGCGGCGGGGCAAGGGTCCAGGCTTGGGCCACGGTCGCTAATGCTCCGAGCTGCGCTTCCGTTCCAAAGTTGTTACACATCGAGTAGACGCGCGGCGTTTGCGCGCGGACGTTCCGCTCCGGAGCGTTGGATCAGGGGAGCATGGCGCTGAATATCCGCAGGACCTTCGGCCCCGCAGCATGGCTGCTGGGGCTCCTTGTTTTCCTCCCGCTCGGGCCGTCGGCAATCGCCGCTGAGGACCGCTGGACCTTCGATGTTCCGCAAGTCGTGTTGCGCGGGCTGCCTGCGTCGCTGACCGTCGCCCCGCCCAGCGGAACGCTGGTGACCAATGCCAACCTGGTCGTCGACGGGCGGCGCGACCCGCTGCTCGAAAACAGCGCCGTATCGATCACGGCTAACACCGCGGGCTGGCAAACCCTCGCGCTGGAGGTAGACGGCCGAACGGTCGCTAGTGCGCGACGCTACGTGCTGCCGGGTTGGCTGACGATCCTGCCGCCCTTGATTGCGTTTTTGCTCGCCATCTTCCTTCGCGAAGTTATTCCTGCACTGTTCGTTGCCATCTGGCTCGGGACCTTTCTGGTGCTCGGCCCATCGCTCACGAACCTGGTCCCCGGTCTCCTGCAGGCGGCTTCCGTCTACGGGGTAGCGGCAGTCACGGACGAGGGTCATGCAATGCTTATCGTCTTTACCCTGCTGGTCGGCGGCTTGGTCGCCGTACTGTCCCGCAGTGGTGGTACCCAGGGGATCGTCAATCAGATCGTCAGCTGGGCCGATAACCGCCGGCGTGGGCAGACCGCAACGGCAACCATGGGCCTCGCCATCTTCTTCGACGATTACGCGAACACGCTTGTACTTGGAAAAACCATGCGTCCGGTTACGGACGCCCTTCGTATCTCCCGTGAGAAGCTGGCCTACCTGGTGGATTCAACCGCCGCTCCGGTTTCAACACTGGCGATCATCAGTTCCTGGATCGGCTTTCAGGTCGGGCTCATCGATGAGGCCATCCAGCCACTGGCGGACATCGAGATCCGCGCCTATGGCGTGTTCATCAATTCGCTCGCTTACAACTTCTACCCGATTCTCACGCTGTTGCTCGTCGTGCTGGTCGCCACCAGCGGTCGCGACTTCGGGCCCATGCGCCGGGCCGAGGAGCGCGCCGCCACCACCGGCGAGCTGTTCGGCGCCAACGCGCGCATTGGTGACAGTACGGAACTCAAAGCGCTGGACCCAAAGGCCGGCGTCAAACCGCGGGCCATTAACGCCTATCTGCCTCTGGCGGTGCTCGTCTTTGGCGTCATCGGAGCGCTGTACTTCACCGGTGCGCGGGAAGTGGGCAGCGATGCCTCGCTCATGACCATCATCGGTGCATCGGACTCGTACGTATCCATGATCTGGGCAACGCTCGCGTCGTTGGTAGTCGCCATCGCTATGACCGTTGGCCAGCGGTTGTTGTCGCTGGCAGAGGCGATGGAGGCCTGGCTCGTAGGCGCGAAAACCATGCTGCTCGCGCTGATCGTACTCGTCCTCGCCTGGGCCCTAGCCGGGGTTAACGAGACGTTGCAAACCGCCGAATGGTTGAGTGCAACGCTCGGCGATCAGATCGATGCCCGTTGGTTGCCACCGATCATCTTCCTGCTGGCAGCAGTCACGGCCATTGCCACGGGAACCAGCTGGGGCGTGATGGGCATCCTCATGCCGCTGGTCATTCCCCTGGTGTGGAAAGCAGCCACGCTGCAGGGTGTCGACGATCCGATGCTGATTCTCTTTGCCTCGACCAGTTCAGTACTCGCCGGTGCCGTCGTGGGTGATCACTGCTCGCCGCTTGCCGACACCAGCATCCTGACGGCGTCGTCCACGAGCTGCGATCTCATCGACCACATCAAGACCCAGCTACCTTACGCGCTGCTCACGGCAACGATTGCGCTCGGGTTCGGGCTGATCCCCGCTATGTACGGATTGCCCTGGTGGCTTGCCCTGGTGCTGTCTGGCGCGGTTTTGACCGGCGTCTTCCGCTGGCTGACGCGAGACAACACACCGCTTTAATACCCAAGGTGAACGTGCGCCAATACAGGCTTCAGTCGGCGCCCGCTTCGGCCTTATCGATCTCTACCTTCAGGGCTTCTGCCTCCGCGTAGAGTTTCGCGTTTTCGCGGATGTCGCCGCGCCGCATGGCGTGCATGGCGGCTTCCATTTTCTGCTGGTAGTCCTTTTTCAGCCGCTTGAGCGGATCGCGTTTGAACAGCACGGTAATGCTCTCGTTGTTGTTTGCTGGTCCCTAGCCTCCGCTCCGAGCGTGAGCCAGGGGTCAACAGGCAAAGCGAGCAGGCCAGGCTCACCCGGTGTCCGCGTCTTCGAGCTTAAGATCCGTAAGCGGCTCCGGACGTACGGGCGAGGTGTGGAGTCGGTCTATGCCGGAGCGGATATCGCCTTCGAACTGTTCTTCGAGGCGCTCCCGATCCCTCAGCCGGACCGCCTCGATCGCCGCCTGGGCCTGGTGGCGGGAAATCCCGAGGCCACACAGCGCCTGTTCGCCCATCCACAACGCCGATTCGAAGGTCTCTCGAACCGTGACGTCGACCCCGGCACGACGCAGCGCCAGCGCGTGACGGCGATCATAGGCACGAACGTAGCGCTTGGCCTGGGGGAACTTTGCCGCCAGCAGCCGCGAGATGTCGTCGGCCACGTCGCTATCGTCGACGGCGATCACCACTAACTCGACTTCTTCTGCACCGGCGGCCCGCAGCACTTCGCGTCGTCGACCATCGCCGTAGTGGACGCGAAAGCCGAACCGCTGCGCGTCCTGCACGCGTTCGGCGCTGGCGTCGAGGATTCGCAAGCTGTAACCCATAGCAAAGAGCGGCTGCGACACAATTTGACCGAAACGCCCGAAGCCGATGATGAGGACCGTGCCCTCGACATCATCGTAGTCCTCTTCCGGGACCGGTGCGGTGTCCAGCCGCAGCAGCAGTGGTTCAACGAACCGCAGCAACGGTGACAGCGCCATGGACAGGGTAATCAACGCAATCAGGACCGTAGGCCACGCTCCGGCAAGCACGCCGGCCGAGGCGGCGCTTGCAAACAACACGAAACCGAACTCACCCTGTTGCGGCAACGCCAGCGCAAAGCGTATCGCATCGTTATGACTGCGCCCGAAGCCACGGCCAAGGGCGTACAGCACCAGACCTTTCAGCCCCATGACGACGGGCGTGAACAGGACGATCAGGGCGAGGTTTTCGAGCACCGCGTGCAGTTCGAGGGAAAGCCCGATGGCGACAAAGAACAGCGCAAGAAACAGCCCGCGAAACGGTTCGACGTTCGCCTCGACCTCGTGCCGAAACGCCGACTCTGAGAGCAGTACACCCGCGATGAAGGCACCCATCGCGTACGACAGCCCAACGAGATCGAGCAGTAACGCCGATGCGATGACGACCCCAAGGGCGGCGGCGGTCATGATCTCGCGCACACCGCTTCGCGCCAGGAGATTGAACATCGGGTTGAGGGCGAAGCGACCGAGCACCACAAGGATGAGAATGGCGACCAGCCCCTGGCCGACCGCCAGCAGGTTCGCGCGCCAGTCCAGGCCGCCGTCAGATGGCGCCAACAGTGTCACCAACAACAGCAGCGGTACGATCGCCAGATCCTGGAACAGCAGTACGGCAAAACTCGTGCGCCCATACTCAAGCTGCCGATGGCCCAGCTCATCCAGGCTTTGCATCACCAGTGCCGTCGAGGACAGCGCAAGGCCAAGGCCCACAATGATCGCAGCACCCGGCGCGAGGTCTGCCCCGACCAGCCGCGCAATCGCAAAGGCCGCGAGGGCGAGGACCAGGCCGCAGAGCAGCATCTGCGCACCCCCGAGGCCGAAGATATCCCGCCGCATCCGCCACAGATCCGACGGATGCAGTTCAAGACCGATGACGAACAGAAACAGCACAACGCCAAACTCGGCGACGTGCAGCAGCTCTTCCGGATGCTCCGTGATGCCTCCGGGGTACACCAACTGCACCGCCACTCCGGCGGCGAGGTAGCCAAGGATCGAGCCGAGGCGAAGCCGGGCAAACACCGGGGCAAAGAGGCACGCTCCGGCAATGAGCACCAGCGCGTTCCAGAACATGAGCTCCGTGCCCGTCGGCGCGAAGGTAGGCAAGGCGTCCGTCACAGGAAATCCTCAACAAGGATCCGACGGCCCCGCGCCGCCGGTGGATGCCTAAGAGCCTGCGCCCTCCAGCGTGAGCTGAAAGTTCCGCCGGGTGAGTCGCGGGTGTTCAAGCGTGAGGATCGGCAGCAAACCGAGCGGTTCGAGCCAGTCATCGAGCGCGCGGCGTTCAGCGACCGGAAGTGCGCGCCGAGCGTCGGCGGCGCGCTGAACCATCCACAGCTCAAACGGAAACACCATACGTGTGGCCTGAACGCCTTCGAGTTCGAACGGCTGCGACCCCAGGGTTCGGGGCACCGGGTCCTCGGGTGAGTCCGCAACCCACGCATTCAACCGCTCAGCGGCATTACTCAGGACCGGCAGCCATTCCCGCACCAGTCGCTCGAGTACGGGCAGCAGTGAATCGGGTACCGAGTCGTCTGCAAGAAAACCCGCAGCGGCAAGCGCTGCCGGGGCCTCGGGTTGGTGGACGCGCTGTACCCAGGCCGCCACCTGTGGCGCCAGACGTCGCATCAGTGCACCGGATGCGGGGTCACGATACTGGTGCGCATACAGCGGACCGATCAGGCCGAAGTCAGCAATGGAAGGCCGATCGCCGAACAGAAACGCGTGTTCCGTGAAGTGTGCATCGAGCTCTACCAGCAAACCCTCGTAGCTGGTTTCGATCGCGCTCGCGGTGGCCTCAGTCACGCCCAACGCCGGCAGCGATCCGCGGAACGGTCGACACGCCTGCTCACCGACGGCGCGTTGAGCCGCCGGGTCCAGATCCGGCCTCGACAAACGCCCGAACTCGCCAATGATCCATTCAGTATTGTGGTTCCAGCGGTAATGCATGGCCGGGAGCTTTAACCACTCGTCACCATACGCCTCCAGAAGCAACGCGAGCACACGCTGCCGCGGGGTTGTCGGAAACACGCTCCAACGGGCGACGTGCGCGTCAAGCGCATCAATGATGGCGCTTGAATCTTGAAGAGTTCGATCGTCGTCTGTAACGACCACGGGGATTACGGGCCAACCGACCCGCGGCAGAATCACGGACTTATAGACGCTACGGTCGGCGGGCACTTCCGAAAAAGGAAGTCCCAGACAGCGCAGGTACGCGCGTACCTTACCGGTGTAATAGGAGATCTCGGCACCGTACAGGATCAACGGTGCAGCGTCCTCGTGGTGCGTATCACGCATGGGGAGTTTTTCCCTAGGTAGATCGCGTAACCTAGACCGGCACTCAGGTCTGCAGATTACCGCGCGCGTTATCGACGAATCGGTCCATCGCTTCTTTGTCTTCGAGCGGTTTGGGCGGCGGAGCAGGCACCTCGACGCCTCGTCGCAGACCGGGCCTGTTCTTCATGAGCGTGAGCCAACGATCGAGGTTCGGTAGACCGTCTCGGCTCACGCCGGACCACCGGTAGGTGCGTACCCAGCACCAGTTCGAGATGTCAGCAATCGAATAGTCTCCGGCGAGATACTCGGTCTGCTGAAGCTGGCGGTCCAGCACCTCGAACAGTCGCCGGGACTCGTTCTGGTAGCGATCGATCGCCGGTTGGATCTTTTCCGGGAAGTAGCGAAAAAATACGTTTGCCTGACCCATCATGGGGCCGATCCCGCCCATCTGAAACATCAACCACTGAATGACCCGGGAGCGTTCCTGCTCGGCTGAGGGAAGCAGCCGGCCGGCCCGTTCCGCGAGATACAGCATGATCGCGCCGGATTCGAAGACAACGAAATCGTCGTTGTCGTGATCGACGATCACAGGAATCCGACCGTTAGGATTTAACGCCAGAAACGCATCGGTCTTTTGTTCGTCTTTGGCGAGGTTGACCGGCGTTACCGTATAGGGAAGCTCGAGCTCCTCAAGCGTACAGGAGGCCTTATGGCCATTCGGTGTACCCGCCGTCAGCAACTCGATCATCTACCGCTCCTGTTTCGACGGCTGCGCACCGGTCTCGCTGTGTCGCCTGCGCTTCACCTGGCCTTAGCCTGAACCGATCAGGCCCAGCTTCGCAGCCGTTGAGGCAACCGGAGCGTTAAAGCGGTCGATCGTGCAACCCGCACTCGCGTTTAAGGCCACCGAACCGTGTAAGTTCTTCGCTGCCTGCGTCTGCCAGGGTTCGTGTACTGTGTACGTCACCGATCGATACGTAGCCCTGGTCCCACAACGGATGGTACGGGAGCTGATGCTGTTTCAGGTAGTCGTGGACGTCGCGGTCGCTCCAGTCAGCGATCGGCGCGACTTTGAATCGGTTCCCCGTGTAGGAAACAAAGGCGGTATCGGCTCGAGAGTTCGCCTGCGAACGGCGCAGGCCTGTAAACCAGGTACCGGCGTCGAGTTCGCTCAAGGCCCGCTGCATGGGCTCAACCTTGTTTTCCAGGTTGTATGCTTCAAGACCCTCGAGCCCCTGCTCCCAACGTCGACCCTCAGCTGCTTCCTGCTCTGCCGGTGTGCGCGCAGCCCGGAAGATCTCTAGATTCAGATCGAGACGCTCGGTCAGCCGTTGGACAAAGGCATAGGTTTCCGGAAACAAATAGCCCGTATCAATCAAAACTACGGGAACCTCTGGTCGCTGCGCGGTCAACATGTGCAGCAGCACCGCCGCCTGCGCCCCAAAGGACGAGGACAGGACATGGGTTTCCGGCAGGTGCTCGAACGCGTACGCCACCCGGTCTGCCGCGGGGCGCGCGGCGAGCTCGGCGTTAAGATCGCCGAGCGTAGCAGCACTGGGTACCCGGGACTTCGACAGCTTGTCGGACTTGGCCAGTAAAGATGTTTGAACCTCGGTGGCAGGTGCTTCGGAACGCACCGCTTCGCGCCCGGTGTTCGGGCCGGCGTCGATGGGCGAAACAGAAAAGGCAGCGCTGGCGTTCACGGTTGTAACCTGCGGTTCAGCTTGGTCGCGTTATAACCATGGGGCATTTCGGCGGCTTCGGAAAGAACGATTGCGAATACTCAAACACCCCCTTGGTATATGCAGCCTGCTCGCCCTTTTCGGCCTGCTGGGGCCGGGTTTTGCAAGCCTGGCAAGCGTCGATCCCGAGGAAGCGGTCCCAGCGGACGAAAGTGCACTTCAGCCGGTACTCGTTGATGAGCTGCACTACGACGCAAGCATCTCCTTCATCCACGCCGGTGACATCGTGCTTACCCGCTGGATCCATCCGGACCGCTATGAGCTTCTCGGCACGATCGAAACCTCGGCCATGCTCAAACCGTTCTTTCGTTGGAGCGGTCGCGTCGCCGCCGTCGGCCATCGGGCCGAAGCTCAGCCCGAATCTACGGCCTACTTTCTCGATTCGATCAACCGTAAGGAACGCCGGGAAATAACCCTCGTAGACGGCGAGCGCATGACTCAGTACCGAAGCCAACGCGGCTGGAAAGAGAATCCAGCCCCCCTCGGAACCGACATCATGTCGCTGCTCTTCTTGAGCCTTGATTGCTTCGCCGGCAGCCACACCCACGACGGTGAAGATAGTTACCCCGTTCAGCTGCGACGCCGGTCGACGGAGCGCGTCAACCTGGGCAGCAGCAATCGCTACCGCGGCGACGCGCTGCGCTGCGACTACGACGGTGCCGACCTGCGCGGCCGGGAGCGCGACGTCGTCGTCTGGCTGGCCCGACCGCCAGGCTATGCAGCGCCAGTGCCGGTCCAGATTCGAGTGAGCGTGCCCGGTGCTCCCGCAGGGGTTTTAAAGCTGCGCCTCACGACGCCAGAAGCCCGGGGGTCCCTCGCCCAGGCTGTTGCCGCAAGCAGCGGGTAGACTGCGGCCCTGACCCACTGACGACTTGGCCCTCATGGCTCAACTTTCCGTGCTGCAGGTGCTTCCAGAACTCAACAGCGGTGGTGTCGAGCGCGGCACCCTCGAGATCGGTGCGGCGCTGGTCGCGCGCGGAGACCAGTCCACCGTGCTGTCCAACGGGGGTCGACTGGTTGCAACGCTGGAATCGCAGGGTAGCGAGCACGTCAGCCTTCCCGTACACCGTAAGTCCCCCTGGTCACTACGCCTCATTCCAAAGCTTCGGGCACTGCTGCCAGCCTATAATCTGGTTCACGTTCGTTCCCGCATGCCGGCATGGCTTACGTACCTTGCCTGGAAAAGTCTGTCTCCGGCGCTTCGGCCACGGCTCGTGAGTACGGTACACGGGCTCTACTCGGTCAACGGCTACAGCGCCGTCATGACCCGGGGCGAGCGGGTCATTGCGATTTCCGAGTGCGTCCGCGAGTACATCCTCGAAAACTATCCGGCGACGGATCCGGCGCGTCTTCGCCTCATTCATCGGGGAGTCGACCCCGATGAGTTCCCTCGTTGCTACCGGGCGGCCGAATCCTGGCGCAGCGATTTCTACGCCGCCTTTCCAGCAACCGAACACGCGCTGCGCATTGCCTTACCGGCGCGCATCACCCGCTGGAAGGGCCACACCACGTTCCTCGAGCTGCTGGCGCGGCTCACCGATGTCGGCGGACGCGCCGTGCACGGGCTCTTCATCGGCGATGCCGACCGTAAGCGGCAACCGTTCCTGAAAGAACTCAAGGGACGCGCTAAATCCCTCGGCATCAGTGATCGCCTGCACTTTCTCGGTCATCGCAGCGACATGCGGGAGGTACTGAGCGAATGCCACCTGACCTACAACCTGTCGACCCACCCGGAGCCATTCGGACGCACCATGATCGAGGCCATGAGTCTTGGCGTTCCCGTAGTGGCATGGAACTACGGCGGCGCGGCGGAAAGTGTCGCCGCACTGTTTCCCGAAGGCCTGGTGCCCCCGGGGGACGTGGAGGCTCTGGTACGCACCTCGCGCGCCGTGTTAGCCGAACCGGACAAGATGCCTGCGCCGAATACTTTTCTGCGCTCCCGTATGCAGGCGGACACGCTGGCGGTCTACGACGAGCTTGCCGCCTTGCCCCGATCCTGAGTCTAGGTTTCGGATTGGTCTCGCTGACTCGCCGGAGCAGCGATCACAGACGCTCGGGATAAAACCGCGTCAGGGCCTCTCGAGCACAGCGCAGGCTTTCCTGCATCGGCGGCGTTGCGGACGGCTCTGTCGCCCCAAGGCTTGCGGTTTCTGTCGATCGGGCGATGACGCCGCGCGCATCAAGCCGCTCGATACCCCGTTGAAGCTTGCCACCGGCACGCAGGGTCGGAAGTTCGATGATCCCAACGCGCGATCCAGCAGCGAGTGCTTCATAGAGCATCGACGCGCTGTCGGCCGTGACCCAGGTGTCGCGTACCAGCGCCAGTTGCCGAGGCAACCAGTCAGGACCGGTATCTCTCCAGTGGCGCAGCGGGACCTCGCTCTCCTCCGCCAGCGCTCGCGGAAAGTCCTCCGGGGTTCGACGCGAGTCAGACACTTGCCACGCAAGCTGCGGCGCGGCGCGCAGGACTTGGCCGATCTGCCGGGCGACACGGCGCGAGTGCCAGGCGTAGTGTCGATTGATCCCACCGACCAGTATCAACCCGGCGGCCGGCACATCGGTGTCATCAGTTTCGATCCGGGACGGGTCGACGATCGGGCTCAGCACGCCCTGCGTAGTGAGCACGTTCAGCCCCGCCGGCGCCGCATCGTGCTCGGGAATCAGGACCAGATCGAACAGCCCGATCGGCAGCGTGGGCTTCATCAGCACAACGGTGCGACCACCACGCCGTGCCCGCAGCCAGAGCATCGGCAGGTGCGTGCGGTGACCGGCGCCAACGATGAGGTCCGGCGGGTCCGCGCGCGATGTGTCGGACGCGTGCTTGAGCGCGGCCCGGTCGAGTGCCCCTCCGGGACGGTCGTACAGCTGGACGTTCCGACACGCAACCGGCAGGTGTGCCTTGAGTCCCTGAACGAAACCGAGCGACTGTTTTTCATGCCCAGGACGGGCGTCACAGAGTCGCAGTATACGCAGCGGCGCGTCGGTCATGTTCAGAACGGTCCTGAAACGGGCCTGGAAGCCCCTCACCCGCAGCAGTTTAGCAGCCGTGGTGCGACGCTAACTCAGTGCGCGATGCTCACGCCGGATTGGTACCATGGGTCGCATGTCGCCGAGCGCAGCACGCATTCCGTGAGTGAACTACCACCGCTCTACAAGCCCCGCAGTACGCTGGGAACGCTCGCCCGTTTCTGGAAGCTGTGGTGGAAAGACGACAGCTTCGTCAACAGCAGCGGACTGAAACGCTCGTATCGGGAAAACCGCCCCGTGGCGGCGGACGGGGCGCCCCTACCCTGGTTCAACTACGCTCTGATCCGGCTGTTGAGCGATCGCCTCCGAGGCACGGAGCGGGTATTCGAATACGGCTCGGGCTACTCAACGCTGTACTTCGCCCAGCGGGCAAAGGCTGTCGTGAGCGTCGAACACAACGCCGACTGGGTTGCTGCACTGTCCCCGTATTTACCCTCCAACGCTCGAGTTATTGAAACGCCTGGGGGCACGCGCTATCAAGCGGCCGCGGAGTCCTACACGGATGACGGACCGTTCGACCTGGTCCTTGTTGACGGACTGGATCGGGAGCTGTGCCTACCCTACGCCGCGCGGGCCCTCAGCCCAACGGGGGTTATTGTTCTTGACGACTCGCATCGGCCCGCGTATCAGACCGCTATAAGCGAGCTGGAAACGCTCGGTTTCCGCAGCCTCCGCTGGTACGGACCCAAACCCAACTCACACATCGAGGCGCAGTCACTGTTGTTGTACCGCGCTTCCAACACGCTCGGAATCTGACGTGCCACACCGCGCCATAGAACTCGACGCACTGCGCTTCGCCTACCCCGGTCGGGCAGCGCTGCTTGATATCGGATCGTTCACCATAGAACCTGGAGAGTCCGTGTTTTTGCAAGGCTCCAGCGGCAGTGGCAAGAGCACGTTGCTGAGCCTGATTTGCGGTATCTCGGCACCGGTGAGCGGTCGCGTCAGCGTGCTCGATCAGGACCTTGCCCAGTTGAGCGCCGGCGGCCGGGATCGTTTTCGCGCCAACCACTTGGGCATCATCTTTCAGCAGTTCAATCTGCTGCCCCATCTGTCCCTAACCGACAACGTGACGCTTTCATTGCGCTTCGCACCGGAGCGCAGGGCGCGACTGAACGGCACTGCTCCAGACGCAGAGGCTGCGTCGTTGTTGAGCGCGTTGGGCGTTGATGAGCCCCTGATGACACCGGTTGCTGAGCTGAGCGTCGGTCAACAGCAACGCGTGGCAGTCGCGCGAGCGCTGCTCGGCAGCCCCGACCTGCTGATCGCTGATGAACCCACCTCGGCCCTTGATCAGGATGCGACAGACGCTTTCGTCGAACTGCTGCTCAGCCGCAAAACCGAGCGCACGACGGTGCTGTTCGTCAGTCACGACAAATCGCTCGCCCGACACTTCGACCGCAGCCTCGCCCTAACTGACCTAAACGGAGCTGCTCGTGACTGACGGCCTGCGATCCATCCTCTGGTTGACATGGCAGAGCCTCCGCGCCCGCCGCGGGACGGTCTTGCTGGCGGTGGTTACTATCGGCATCAGCGTTGCACTCGTGCTTGCTGTCGAACGCCTCCGCAGCGACGCCCGCAGCAGCTTTACGAACACACTGAGCGGGGCTGACCTGCTCGTTGGCGCGCGCGGCAGCCCGCTGAACTTGATGTTGTACAGCATCTTTAGGTTGGGGGACGCGACGAGCAATCTCAGCTGGGAGAGCTTCAAACACTTCGAGCAGGATTCGCGCGTTGCCTGGGCCATTCCGTTGTCCCTTGGCGATGCGCACCGGGGCTATCGGGTTCTGGGAACGGACCTCCGATACTTCGAGCACTACCGCTTTGCCGATAACCAACCGCTAGCCTTCAGCAGCGGCGAGCGATTTGCCGGCGCCGACGAAGCCGTCCTGGGCGCCGAAGTGGCGGCAGAACTCAACTATTCACTGGGAACGGAACTGGTGATTTCGCACGGTATCGGTGCCGTGAGTTTCGAGAATCACGACGATCAACCCATGCGCGTCGTCGGCATACTCAAGCGCACCGGCACCCCGGTTGACCGGACCGTGCACGTGTCCCTTGCTGCGATAGATGCCATTCACGGCGATGGCGCGCACGATCATGACGATCACGAAGAGCACGGTGATCACGAAGAACACGGCGATCACGAAGACCATGGCGACCGCGAAGAACACAGCGATCACGAAGAGCACGGCGACCACGAAGAGCACGGTGACCATGAAGAACACGGCGATCACGAAGACCACGGCGACCACGAAGAACACGGCAATCACGAAGAACACGGCGACCACGAAGAGCACGGTGACCATGAAGAACACGGCGATCACGAAGACCACGGCGACCACGAAGAACACGGCGATCACGACGAACACGGCGACCACGAAGAACACGGCGATCACGAAGACCACGGCGACCACGAAGAGCATGCAGAACACGACCTGCACGCCGGGCACGACCACGGCGCAATCACCGCCGCTATCTTCGGCCTGAAATCTCGCACCGCAGCCCTACGGCTCCAACGCGACATCAACGAGTACGAGGGGGAACCGCTTCAGGCCGCCATCCCGGGCGCAACGCTAGCCCAGCTCTGGAGTCTGCTGCGCGTCGGCGAGCAGGCGCTGTTCGCAGTCAGTGGCTGCGTGGTCTTCGCTGGCCTGATCGGTCTGCTCAGTACGCTACTGTCGAGCCTCGATCAACGTCGGCGGGAACTTACGATCCTGCGCTCCGTTGGCGCAGGCCCCCGAACCGTGTTCGCCACCCTCCTGTGCGAGGCCGTCGCCATCGGAGCGATGGCAGGCGCCTTCGGTATTGCACTGACCTATATCGGCTTGGAACTTGCGCGGCCTTTGGTACTCGAACGGTTTGGATTCGCGCTTGCCGCAGGGCGGCCCGGCTGGTTTGATCTCGCCGTGCTCGCGGGCGTTGTTGTCGCTAGCGCGGCCGTTGCGATCGTTCCCGCGTGGCGGCTCTATCGCCATTCCGTCGCCGACGGCCTGCAGCCACGGCTCTAGCAACACGCACGGCGGCAGCAATAGACAGGAGTGACTATGGTCATGCCCCAGCCCTCTAGAGTCGTACACCTAACCGCAGCAACGGTGATCACCGTGCTGTTGTTGGGTTTCGGGCCGGGCGCTGTTGCCGACGAGGGTCCGCGGGAGCTCAATTGGGATGACCTCGTGCCCGCAAGCGGGCCGCTCGAGATCGATGCCGACGGTCAGGAATCACCAGAGCAGACGCCTGTCTATGGCAGCGGAACCGTCGCAGCGTTATCGGGAGACAACATTAAGCTCCCCGGCTTCGTAGTACCCCTCGATCTAGAGGGCGAGCAGGTATCCAGCTTTTTGCTTGTGCCGTACTTCGGCGCATGTATCCACTACCCTCCCCCACCCCCGAATCAAACGGTATTCGTCGAGCTCGAAGACTCCATCGATATCGAAACCATGTACTACCCGGTCTGGGTCACCGGCGTCCTCAGTACCGAACGCATGACGAGCGAGCTCGCCGAGGCCGCGTATCGCATGGCCGGCACCGCCGTCGAGAAGTTCGAGTACTGACTTGGCTCCCACGCGCCCTGCCGTGCAGAAAGCCCGGCACTTCAACTACAACCACCTGTTGTACTTCTGGATCACCGCCCGGGAGGGCAGCATCGCGAAAGCCTCGGAGGTACTCAACGTCACACCGCAGACGATCTCCGGGCAACTCAAACTGCTTGAAGACGCGATTGGCGCGCCGCTGTTACAGCGCGACGGCCGGCGCCAGGTATTGACCGATCACGGCAAGCTCGCCTTTCAGTATGCAGACGACATGTTCAATCTGGGCGCGGAACTGTCCCAGCGACTGCAAACCAGCACGGGATTATCTGCCCTCGCGCTAAATGTTGGCGTCGTCAATTCCATTCCAAAACTGATCGCCTACCGAATCCTAGAACCGGCGTTGGACGAATACGACAATCTACGTCTGACCTGCACCGAGGGCGAGTTGGAACAGTTACTGGCCCGTTTGTCAGTGCACCAGCTCGATCTGGTGATTTCTGACAACCCGATTCCCAGCGGGCTGAGTCTTCGCGCCTTTAGCCACAAGCTCGGGGAGAGCTCCGTTTCATTCTTCGGCTCCGCGCCGCTCAGTCGGGCGGTGAAGAAAGACTTTCCTGCAAGCCTCAACGAAACGCCGGTGTTGTTGCCAACCCACGCCAGTGCGCTGCGCTACAAGCTCGACAGCTGGTTTCGACGAGCGGAGATTCAGCCGATCGTCGTCGCCGAATTTCAAGACAGTGCGTTACTCAAGTCCTTTGGCCAAACGGGTCGCGGACTGTTTCCCGCCCCCACAGCCATTGCTCGAGAAGTCGAGCAGATGTACGGCGTCAAACTGGCGGGGCGTATCAGCGAAGTCACCGAAACCTATTATGCGATCACTCAGCAGCGCCGCATCGACCATGAGGCGGTCTCGGTGGTGACGGAGCGCGCCAGAACCGAGCTGTTGTCTGACTGACTGAGCCTCCTGGAAACCTCGGTTTTCTCGAGGTTAGATTACGAGATAATCAGCTTTTCTCGAACTATACCCATCGGTAATCTGCACTCAGTTGGTCAGGAGGTGACCCTCATGTTCGACATCGCAGTGAACCTCGACTTTGAACAGGCCACCAGCCCGTTCGCCATGTCAGCGCGCAACTTACGACAACTTGTCCGCGGCGCGTTCGACGTAGTCGCGCATCGAATCGAAGATGCAGAGCTGGAGGTAGAGGCCTGTCGTACCGGGGAAGACTCCGAGCAACCCCTGTATCTGTGTTGCTTGCGACTGACGCTGCGCGGTGATGTCCCGATCCAAGCGGTGTCTATGAGCAATAAGCCCACGGTCGCCGTTACCCGAGCGCTACAGCGGGGTCAACAGGCGCTGGAGGATCTACCTGTCGCACGATCTTACGCACGGGATCCAGGGTTTGATCACCGCTCCTACGACCACAACGAACAACCGGCTGTTGCCTGACGCAGACAAAGAAGCAGTCACGATCCCCTAAAACTTGGCGTTCTCTCCCAACACAATCGCCAAGCTACTCAGAGCCGCGCCGTTGAACTCCCGGCGCGGCTCTTTTTTTTGCTAGTTCAAGATCAGAACGCGTAGCGAATCGTCGCGACGTACGACCGTGGCAGTTCCGGCAATACGATCTGCGAACCGAACAGGTTCGGGAAGTTTGCCCGGAAGTACTCTTCGTCTGTTACGTTCTTGAGGTTGAAGTTAAACAGCCAATTGTCGCGCTCGTAGGCAACGCCGAGGTTCAGCAGGGTGTAAGCGGGAAGTTCCACGCTGCCTGAGAAGCTCGAGTTCACCTCTTCGGCGTCGATTACGCTACCAAACACCGACAGACCGTTGGCGAAGGTATAGGTGCCGGTCAGGCTGTAGATGTTTTCCGGCATACCCGCCCGGCGAGCGCCTTCTTCACCGTCGCGGAACAAGATACCGATGAGGTAACCGCCGTAGATGTCTTCGCCGGCAATACCGGGGACGTCTTCGTTGCCGATAAACTGGAAGCGCGAACCGTCTTCGAGGGTTTGCAGGTTAACGACCTCGACGTTCGACCAACCACCGGTCACAGTGAACTGATCGGTCACCGCCCAGCGCAGCTCGAACTCCGTACCTTCGGTCCGCGTGGACTGGTTGGTCACGATGGACTGAGCGGAAAAGTCTGTTCGCTCCTGCTCGTAAATGGCGAGCGCCATGTAGAGCTTGTCGTCGAGGAAGCTGCCTTTGATACCAAATTCGAGCAGTTCAGATTGGTCGAAGGCACCCTCGGCAACGATCGTCCCCGTGTCGATTTCGGCGCCCTGGCCCGCAATGATCGTGGACTGCTCGGCAGCGGTGATGTACGGACGGATGCCCCAGGGTGTCTGGTATGACGCGCTGAAGGTCCACGAGGTACCGCTCACCGTATCGTCCGCTTGCGGCGGATCATCCGCAATGTCTTCCGGATCTGTGGGTGGTGCCAGCAGCAGGTCGTAGGGGTTATTGCTTTCGATATCGATCGTGTCGTACCGCACACCGGCGGTCACGTTGAGGCCAAAGTCGAAGTCGATATCGAATAGCGCCGCGATGCCGAAGTTCAAATAGTCGCCTTCGGAGTAGGTCGTAAAGTCATCGTTAATGCGCGTAGCGAGCAGGCGTCGATCGAGGGCCGTCGACGGGCCGGTAAGGTCGCGGCGGTCGAAGTACTCGTTTTCGAAATCGTCCCCGTGGTCAAAGTCGGTGTAACGCACGGACGGCGACAGCTGCCAGGCGAAGGTCCCGGCGTCGAGCTCGTAGTTGGCACTGAGCACCAGCTTGTCTTCGATTACCCAGCTGTCGTGGAACTGCGAGAAGCCGTAGGCATTCTCGTTCAGGTTCTGGTACTCCTCGTAGTAGAACTGGTTCTTTAATTCGTAGGTTTCGTTGAACGAATAAATCACGTCGAAGTAGAACAGCAGCGCTTCGTTTTCCAGCGTGTCGTCCGGCGCCACAAGGACGTTGCTGCGGCTAAGCTGTGCCGTACCCGGATTAACCAAAGCAAGATTTTCGAGCTGTTCCGTGGAGAGCCCCAGATCATCCAGGGTGACGAGATCGTCGCCAAAGATGTTGCCGCCGGTTTCTGGATCCAGACCAAAGATGAACGGAATGATGTTGATCACCTGATATTCCTGGTGCGAGATCGAGCCGTCGCCGTTCGTGTCTAGGGGCGGCGGGCTACCGGTGATGTAGGTGCCGTTGTCGATCAAATCCTGTGTCAATCGGTTCCAACCGGCGATCTGGTTACCGGCGTAGTCGTGGTACATACCACCGAACTGCAGTCGAAGACGGTCGTTCACATCCATATCGAAGGACGCCTGGATGATCGTCTGCTCGGTTTCCGTGTTGTCGTAGAAGCTGCCGGAATCCTCGATCTCACCGTACAGGTAGAAACCGAAGTCCTTGCCGGCGATCGTGGCAGGGCCACCAACCTCGGCAGTCACCACACTCTGGTTCCATCGACCGGCGGTGTAGGAGATCTCACCTTCCGACTCGGCCAGGTACTGCCCGGAATCAGCCCGCGCCGATTTCGGCTGGAAGTTCAGGTATCCACCCACCTTAGCCGGTCCGAAAATCGGCGAGGCCGGCCCGCGGACGATGTCGATCCGATCCGCAGCACCAATCGGTGTCGGGTAGTTACCCGGGTTATCAAGACGGCGAATGCCACGGAAGTAGGTTTCGCCGGGTGTGCCTCGCACGTCGAGAGAACCGGCAACGCCGAAGAACGACTGAGTGAACGTACCCGGAGCGAGCGCCACCAGTTCGTCGATGTCGTTGATGTTGAATCGCTCGATCTGCTCGAAGGAGATCGTGGATGCAGAACGCGGCGTCTCAAGCAGCGACTTCTGGAAGCCAAAGATCGAGTCGACGTCCTCGCCAGGCAGCGCTCGCAGGTTGCCGGTTACGACGACTTCTTCGACGAAGCCTGACTCATCCTGCGCTGGTTCATCGTCTTCCGCCGCCAGGGCGTAGGTGCTCAAGAAAAACAAAGACGCACTAACGCACGCGGCCAAGCCGCGGCGGGCGCCGTGAAGGACTATCCCCATAATCACTCACTCTTAAATTGTGTGAACTCCAGCCGCGTCCTCAGCAAGACCTATGCCACCGGCGTGCCTCTCCACGGCACCGATGCTCAGGCTCGTCGTCGGCCCCTGCGCAGTTGGCACGAAACGCCGCCTTACAGGACGAACGTCTCAGGATTCTTACGATCTTTCGCCGGTTCAACTGCTGCAGGGCCCGCTCGAAACGATTTGGAAGCGGCATCAAACGCGGAGCTGTCAAGACCCAAGGTTGGCGACACCGCCCGCGCGCGGCGGCATTATGCACCAAAGCAGGCCTTTGCAGCGGCCTGCGGGCATCGAAACGCCTGCAAATGGTGCCGAGGATTTGGCCGCGCACCGTGCTCGACAGTGCGCAGGCAGTGGGACACGGGTGTGGTGATCAAAACTGGCAGCACTGCGGCGCGATGGGAACGCTGCTTGCTGATAAAAAAGCAAATCGCCGACGCTTCATTCTGCCGCATGAAACCGCGCGCCCTCGGCCAGCATCGAGCGCTGAGCCAAGCAACTAACAAGCGACTAAGTAGCAACACTGAACGACAACGATAAGGAACCGATCACCATGCATTGCTTTCCGATCCCGCAGGTCGAACATCGCTCACTGCGGTCCGAGCCCAAAAGACGGGTCGTTGGTAGCGGAGTCAGCTGGCGAAGCGGACTCGGAGCCTTGCTGCTGCTGGCACTGCCCGCTGCAAAGGCCGCGTCAGTAACCGTGACGCTCGATCGGGAGGCTAGCACCACGCCAGTGACCGGCCGGCTACTGCTGGTGCTCGCGGAGAGCGGCAATCCCGAGCCGCGGTTCCAGGTTGCGGCCGGAGTCGACGCCGTACCGATCTTCGGTTTGAACGTGCGCGATCTGCAGCCCGGCGCATCGGTAACGATGGACGACAACGCCTTCGGCTATCCCTACCGCAGTCTTGAAGACCTGCCCCCGGGTGAATACGTCGCACAGACCGTGCTGCACCGCTACGACAGCTTTACCCTGGAAAACGGCAAGACCGTCGAGCTGCCTATGGATCAGGGTGAAGGCCAGCAATGGCAACGATCACCCGGCAACCTGTTCGGAAAGCCGAAGCGTATCCGCATCGGTTCGGACGGCAGCGTCGTTGAGCTTTCCCTGACTGAGGTCATGGACGAGATCGAGCCGCCAGCCGATACCCCCTTCGTTAAGCACATCCGCATTCGCAGTGAGCGGCTGAGCGCATTCTGGGGCCGCGACATGTACCTCGGCGCCCACGTACTGCTGCCCGCTGGCTTCGATGAGCACCCCGACGCGCGCTATCCGCTGGCCGTCTGGCATGGTCATTTTCCAAGCGATTTCCAGGGGTTTCGTACGGAACCGCCAGAAGAAGACATCACCTGCGTGCCGCTAGAGCGCTACGACGTTCCTTGCTACAACCGCATTCGCCAGGAGGAAGCCCACGCGTTCTACCAACGCTGGATCAGCGACGACTTCCCGCGCTTCATCATCATTCAGATCCAGCACGCCAATCCGTACTACGACGACAGCTATGCCGTTAACTCGGAAAACCTCGGCCCCTACGGCGACGCCATCAACTACGAGCTGATCCCCTACATCGAAAAGCAGTTCCGCGGTCTCGGCGAAGGCTGGGCGCGGTTTACCTACGGTGGCTCAACCGGTGGCTGGGAAGCGTTCGCAACGCAAGTGTTTTACCCGGAGATGTATAACGGCGCGTTTGCCTCCTGCCCGGATTCGCTGGACTTTCGCGCGTTCAGCATCGTCAACGTCTACGACGACGACAACGCCTACGTCCTCGAAGGACCGTTCAACCGAGTCGAACGACCCGCCTATCGCAACTACCTGGGCGAGATCAGCGTCACCATGCGCGATGAAAACCACATGGAGTACGCGGTCGGAGACAAGAGTCGCTCCGGAGGTCAATGGGACATTTGGGAGGCCGTGTTCTCACCCATGGGTGACGATGGCTATCCGCAGCGCATCTGGGACAAAGATACCGGCGTCATCAACAAAGCCGTGGCCGCGCATTGGCGAGACAACTATGACCTGCGCTACATCCTCGAACGAGACTGGGCGACCCTCGGGCCGAAACTCGAGGGCAAACTGCACGTCTACATGGGGGACATGGACAACTTCCATCTGAACAACGCCGTGTACCTGCTTGAGGACTTCCTTGAAGCCACCAAGGACCCCTACTACGGCGGCGAAGTCGTTTACGGCGATCGCCAGGAGCACTGCTGGAACGGGGATCTCGACAACCCGATCTGGCTCGGCCGGCTGCGCTACAACACGCTCTACGTCGACAAAATGATGGCCCGCATCAAAGCGGCGGCCCCAACGGGCGCAGACCTCACCAGCTGGCGCTACCGCCTCGCAGCCACCGACGACAAGTGACGTAGCGGCCACGCAAAGGCCGTTGACAACTTACCATTCGGTAGACAAAATTTCCTTCAGTCTACCGAATGGTAAGCAATATGGATCAGGGTAAAAGCATCGCGCTGCTGCGTGAGCTGAAGCAACTGAAAGCCACCAAGCGCGCCTTCCTGGACGCCGACGTCGAGCGGTCGCCCATAGCGCGCTATACCGACCCGGCCCGGTTCCAGCAGGAACAGGCGTGGATTCGCAGCCGACCCTGTGCGCTCGCCCACAGCAGCGAGCTGTCTGAGCCCGGCGCGTTCCTGACCCTCGAGCACGCGGGTCTGCCGCTGCTGCTCACGCGCGATCGCAGCGGCCAGGTTCGCGCCTTCCTGAATGTCTGCCGGCATCGAGGCGCGCGGCTTGTGGATGAGTCCAGCGGCTGCAAACACCGATTCAGCTGCCCCTACCACGCCTGGACTTATGGCGAGGACGGCCGACTGATCGGTGTGCCACACGAGGCGCAGGGCTTCCCGAATCTTGACCGCGCATCCCATGGTCTACATGCCCTCCGAGTCAGCGAGCGGCACGGCTTTGTCTGGGTATGGGATGACCGCGGTACGCTGTCGATCGACGATTGGCTTAAGGGTTTTGGACCGGACCTTGCCGGCTTCGAACTCGACGCCTCGGAGGTCAAGGCCAGTACGGAGCGCACGGCTGCGGCAAACTGGAAGCTACTGGTCGAGGGCGGTCTGGAGGCGTATCACTTTCGCGTCGCCCACGCACAAACGATCGGACCATACTTCGAAGACAACCTGTCGAGCTACCAGACCGCGGGGCTGCATCTACGCTCCGTCTTGCCGCGAACGAAACTCGATACGCTGAACGACGCCGCCGAGGACGGCTGGGTCCTCCGCGATGCTGCAAACCTGCTCTACACCTTTCTGCCGTTCACCCAGCTGCTGGTGCAGCAGGACCACGTCATCTGGATTCGATTCCAACCGTTGAACCCGGCGCAGACGCAACTCCGGCTGGTCACGCTGGCACCGCGCGATGCAGGACCGCTCGCGCACTGGGCGCAAAACCACGACATCACGCTGCGTACGCTGTATGAGGATTTTGCCCTTGGCGAAGGCGTTCAGAGCAACCTGGCAAGCGGCGCTAACCAGGCCCTGACCTTTGGCCGCTTCGAGGGTGCCCTTGGTAAGTTCAACCGCAACGTCGAGGCGGAACTGGCCGTCATGCCGGTCGTGGTTTCCTGATGCTGTATCAGCGCAGCGCCAGCACCGTCGCAGCAATATCGAACATCGCCTGGCTCCAGCGGTTGTAGCCGGGATGGGATCCACCGGCCGGCTGCTCCCCGGCGGGCGTGCCAGTCACGGCAAAGCCGATCGATGCGTCCAGCTCCGGTAGATACCAGGCGCCCGAGTACAGGCCATAGGCTTCGCCGTCGTGGCCGATCATGCGCGTTCCCGGAATCGGCGAACGCTCCGCCGGCCACTGGTAAGAACCAAGGCCAACCTCGTAGAAAGCACCTCCCCAACTGTCGCCGTTCTGCTCTTCGCCGTCAGCCGTCTCTAAGCGCCACTCGACCCCTTGCAACGCCGGCTCCGTACCGGCAAGCCGCGCCAGTTGAGCCAATTCGAAGGCGTTGATTCTCAACCCACCTTGAGGCGAAAACAGCGTCCCATTACTGCCGATCGCATAGTCGGCGAAAGCGAACGTGTCTTCGACCACGCCGACCGGTTTGGAATCGCTCAGGACCTCGGGCCCATCGGTCTGGACCCGCCAGCCGTCGTCGAAACGCCGGTAGAGGGTCGCGCCCTGGCGGCGGTCTGCTGCGGCAACCGCGGACCAGTTGAAGCCTCCGGTAAGACCTGCGGGTTCCAGCACCAGCGTACGGGCCAGCACATCGAAACGCTCTTTGGCCGCACGTTCCATGACGGTCGCAGCCAACCCGAAGTTGAGATTGCAGTATTCGAACCAGGCCCCCGGCGGACGCCGTGCCTTTGGATTCATCAGATGCGGGCCAAGGATCGACTCGATCCGCGCCGGGCTGACCGCGTAATAGGCTTCATCGAGAGGATCTCGAATCGTCGAGGTATGAGCCAACAGGTGTCGGAGCGACAGCGGCGCATCCGGAAACGCAGGATGTGTGAGCATCGGAAAGGTCGGCCGCAGATCGCGGTCGAGGGACACCACGCCTGCTTCAGCAAGGCGCACGGCGGTCAGGGCAACAACCATCTTCGAGACCGAAGCAACCCGCATTTTGCTGTGCAGCGTAAGCGGCCGCGGTCGGTCGTCCCGGCGCGACGCATCGAGTCCCGCAGCCTGGCCAACAACTCCGGCCGCCATGGGTGCACTCGCGCGTTCTACGACTAACGCGGCGCCAGCCAGTTGCCGCCCCCCGTCAGCGCCACGCAGCAGCGGCGCTAACCGATCGGCGAGATCGGCTACCGGAGCGGCTCCAGCACGGCTGACCCCGGGCAGCCCGAGCCCTGCTGTCAGCAACGCGCCGGTACGCAGCAGTTGGCGTCGCAGCGGTGATTCGGCGCTTGGTGCCATCAGTTTTGCTCCTCGCAAGAGTTCGTTCCGGAATCTTCATGGTGGTCGGCAGGTTCGCGCCCTATCATGTCCTATTGCCTGGATCTAAAGAAACCGACGCGCCGCAATGATTCTGTTCGCGATTCTCGCTCTGCTCATCGGACCGCTGCTGGTTCAGTTCTCCCGTCGCTCCGACGAGGTGCGGGATTGGGTCGACGGCTTTGCCCTCGTTGCCGTGAGCGGTCTGACGCTGTTGATCGTGTTGCCGAATGCCTTGGCCGGAGGTGGGCCGGTGACCCTGCTGTTCCTCGCCGGCGGTCTGCTCCTACCTAAGCTCCTGCATCGACTGGGCACGCGGGCGCTTGTCGTGACGGCAGACACCGCTCTTGTTCTCGCTGTCGCGGTTCATGCCGCCGTGGAGTGCGCGGCCCTCGCCTTCGTCGATGAACACTTGAGCCTTGCACTGGTCGCGCATCGAGTGCCTGTCGGCTTGGCCGTGTTCATGCTGGCCTCGTCCAACGTCATCGGTTGGCGCTACGTCGCCGTGCTGGCTGTGGCTTCGGCGGCTGGATTCATTGGCGGCCAGGAGTTCGTTGGTGTCCTCGACCATCATCAGCACGCGTGGTTGGAAGGCTTTGTCGCCGGATCGTTATTGCACGTGGTCTACGGGCACTCCGTTGGCGAGAGTCATGGGCACAGACAGCAGCATGAGCATGAACCGAAACCGCACGCGCACGCGCACGCGCACCCAGCATCATCGACGGCCGAATCCTGCGCAGAGCACGACCATCGTATGAGCCGGACGTCGGTCCTCGGCGCGCTCGGTGCGCTCATGGGACTTGCGCTCGTGTTAGCCGTGCTTATAGATCCTCACCATCATCACGGTGCTGAAGCCCACGACGCTCACGCGATGGGTGTAGAGTTTGGGCCAACGCTCGTTGAACTCGCACTGATCAGCGCTCCTGCGCTGGTGCTCGGTTACCTGCTGGCAGGGCTCGTGCGGGTATTTCTATCACCCCGCGCGCTAAGCTGGCTCCACAGCGGCAGTCGCCTGAACCAGGCGAGTAAGGGGATTGCCTTTGGGCTACCGCTCCCGATCTGCAGCTGCGGTGTGCTACCGCTCTATCAATCGCTGATCCGCAGCGGCGTTCCCCTGACCGCGGGCATCGCGTTTCTGATCGCGACTCCAGAAATCGGCATCGATGCGCTGCTCCTGTCCGTACCGCTACTCGGCGAGTCACTCACACTGCTGCGCCTGGCGGCGGCACTCGCCGTTGCCCTGGGGGTTGCTCTTCTGCTCGGGCACAGTGGGGACGACCCCGTTGCCGCCGTTGACTCCCCGTCGCACCCGGTGGACGAGCCGCTCACCGAGCGGCTCATGAACGGCCTGCGTTTCGGGTTCATCGAATTGCTCGATCACACCTTGCCCTGGATTGCGCTCGGCTTAGTACTGGCGGCGCTGCTTGCTCCGCTGCTCCACGCAAGCGTGCTGACCTCCTGGTCGCCGGTGCTGCAGGTGCCGTTGTTCGTTGCGTTGAGTATTCCGGCCTATGTGTGTGCCTCCGGGGCAACACCCATTGCAGCCGTGGCCATCGCCGCAGGGGTGTCGCCGGGTGCAGCACTTGCGTTCCTTATTGCAGGACCGGCCACGAACGTGACCACCTTTGGCATTCTC
This sequence comes from Pseudomonadota bacterium, assembly GCA_039198065.1. Lineage (GTDB taxonomy): Bacteria > Pseudomonadota > Gammaproteobacteria > Pseudomonadales > Azotimanducaceae > CALHVX01. Next base: position 104,620 of record JBCCTU010000004.1, on the reverse strand, counting down.
TCGAGCCTCCATAGCCGAGCGTTTGCACTGCGCTTCGGCTTCGCAGTCGCCTTCGGTGCCGTGGTTGTGGGTTGGCTGGTCGATCTGAGCGGGTGGGTTGCGTCCGTACCCCTGGTCGAGACGGACCACGACGAACACCATTGGATCAATGACGTCGCGCTGGTGCTCCTCGGCGCGCTGACCCTGGCGTCGCTGTTTCGGCAAGGCCCGCGAGGCCTGGTACAGCAGATCATCACACCGTTCCAGAACGCCAGTAGTCCAGCCTGAAAGCCTTGGCCCTAACCGTCGAGCTCAAAGCTGAGCTTGGTTCGTAGATTGTTTTTTCGCTGTGGCTCCCCATTAACGACCTCGGGTCGGAACCGAGACTTCAGCACCGCGTTAACGGCCGAACGGTCAAAGACCCCTCGCGGTTGCGACTCGATGATGCGCGCATCGGCTGCTTTACCACTGGGCAGCACGTCGTATTCAACCACCACATAGCCCGTTACACCCCGCCGCTTCGCCGACTCCGGATACAACGGCCGAGCCTGCACAAGCGTCATAGCATCACCATCGGCAAGCAGTACGGCTTTGCGCACCGTCGGCCCGGTCGGGATGTTGGGGGCCGTAGGGGTGATCTCGACGCCAACGGACCCGGTTTCTTGCCATCGCGGCACTGCGGGCGGGGGGTCAACGGGATCCGGTGGATCGATTTTCTCTTTCTTGACTCGACGGGTCTCCGGCTCCGGTGGCCGCATCCAGTCGGTAATCACGAGGGTCTCCGGAGCCGCAAGCGGCACATCGTCCGCCGCAATGAGGCTCTGCATAAACCAAGCAATCGCCAGGGTGATGAGCGCGCCACCGGTCGCAGCGGCGACCAGACGCAGCTGCGGTAATGAACGCCAGACACCGCGTTTGGGTCGTGATGACGCGGTCTCACACAGCGATGATTCGGGGCTTTTTCCAGGCAATAAGCTACCTACTGTCATAACACAGTCTCCTGTTCTCGTTCGTCCGAACGTGGTCTTAACGGGGCGAACCCTCGGGGGTTCGCTCCAGCGGCGGAACTAGTCGCGCGGCGTGAGGGGCACTAAGCGAAAGCGGAAGCGCTGCCGTACGCGGAGTGGCTCGCGGGCATTGGCCCAGGCAAGCTGCGAATGGAAATGAGCGGGGATTGGCGTCACCCGCTGCGCCGTGACTGCATTCAGTACGGCTTGGTCAAAGACGCCCGCGGGGCGGCTGTCGACAACTTGGGCACGGCCCACGGATCCATCCGAGTGCAATTCAAACTCGAGCTCAACCAGGCCTTCGAGCCGCGCTTCCAGGGCATGAGCGGGATAGAACGGCCGAGCACGCCGAGGATCTTCTGCAAAGTGGCGTGCAACGTAGGAAAGCGGCTCGGTCGATGACGCCTCGATAACCGTTGCGTGCACTTCGGGCACGCGCGCTCCGTCAGGTGGGCGTGGTGCGTTCAGCGCCAGACCGGCCGCTGTTATGGGACCCACCGGCGAACGCCTTGGCATGGGATGCAGCGCAGTTCCGACCAGCAGCGCACTCACAAGCAGTGCATGCAGCATCGCTACCGTGGGAAGCGAGCGGTCGGCATCGTTAACGGAGGCCAAGCGAAGAACGCGCGTAATCAGCTCACCCGCGATCAGCCCAGCGGTAGCCATAGCACTGTCCGACGCTCGGCGTACCCGATGCTGAATCCGAGCCGCTGTCGCGAGTCCCGTCAAATAGCTGTGCCGCGGGCTGAACAGATCGCTGGCGCGATCGTCGCAGCTGGCCTCTACGTCCTGGGCGAAACGTCGGTACAGCGGACGGCTGAAAGGAACCCACCAGAGGACATCACTGAGCAGCCGTGCAAGGAGCAGCCAGGCGTCGTCGCGACGCATGATGTGCACTGTCTCGTGGCTGAGCACCGTGCGGAGACACTCGCGTGTTGCATCACTCGACGGCGTGCGTTCAAAGTCGATCCACAGGTCCTTCGGGATCACCAGTACCGACCCAAACAGGGTCGAACTACAGGCCTGCGACCCCAACCGCAGCAACGGCAGGCGGCCAGAAGCCCCTAAGGCACGGCTCACGTCGAGATGCAGCGCGATCACCCAGCGGCGCGGCGCGCTGTCACACTCGTCATCGAGCCGCGGCAACTGCCGTAACCAGCATCGGCTGCGCGCGAGCTGTCGCAGCGTTCGTCCCAGACACAGCACCGAACCGGCCAACCAGATCAGCAGAACGACGACCGGCACTTCGAACCCGACGCCTTGGCGAATCGCAGCTGCTAGCTCATAGGCGGCGCCGTTCAACGCCACGGGGAGCACGAAGGGTGCGGTATGGGTGAACCAAAAGAGCAGCGGCAGCATCAGATAGCCGATGCCAACGAAGGTGCGCCGTGCAGTCGCGTTGTTGGCAAACGCAACGCGGGCGACGATGAGCAGCAGTCCGACGGTTAGGACGATCTGCACGAGTTCGCCCGCGGTCATGATCAATGACCTCGACCCCGACCCCGACCCCGACCCCCACTCCGACAACGGCGCGGCGGTACGCGTTTCGCACCGGTTTTGACTTTGGCGATAGCCGCTTCGATCGCCTCGATGTCTGCGTCATCCAGGTCGTCGCTCTGCTCACCGAGCAGGCCTACGACCGCGTCGACCCCTCGGCCACCGAAGAAATTCCTCACCAGCCGCTCAAGCGCCTGTTTCGCTGCATCCTCCCGCGCCTGGGCAGGTCGATAGATGTAGCGGTTTCCATCAGGGCGATGCAGGACCGCCCCCTTTTCGAGCAGCTTGGTTAGAAAGGTACGGACCGAAGAGTAGGCCGGGGGATCCTCCATGGCCGCGCGTACGTCGCTGACCGAGCCTTCGCCCAACCGGTAGAGCACATCCATGATCTGGCGCTCACGACGACTGAGTTTGCTGGCTTCGTGCATCCAACGGCCCCTCCCAAAACTGCGAATTAATTAGCAGTCTCAGGATCATGCTAACAAATTAGCAGTCGGTCAACCCTAGAGAGACAACCTTGGAGAGACGACCCTGGCGAGTCGAGCCCAAAGAGTCAGCCTGTGTGGTCCAATGAGTCGGGACCGGCCTCAGTCCGCCGGGATCGCCGCTCGACCGACCACGCCCTCGCGGCGCGGGTCCGCACCGCCCACCAGCGATCCATCAGGCAAGCGAAGCACCATACTCAGGCCGGAGTTCTCCCCCCGCGACGCATCGACCTCAAGACCGTAGGCCTCTAACGCCTCGATCAATTCCGGCGAAGCCAGGTCCTTTTCCAGGCGCACGACATCGCCGCGACCCACGAGGTTAGGAAGCGCCACGGCTTCCGCCGGGCTCAAACCCCATTCGAGTACGCCGAGCAGAGACTTCGCCGTGTAGGCGATGATGCTGTTGCCGCCCGGGGATCCGCTTGCGAGCAAAAACTGGCCCGTATCGTCGAGGACAATCGTCGGCGACATGGAGGAGCGCGGCCGCTTGCCGCCCGCGACGGCGTTCGCCACGGGCCGGCCATCGGCATCGGTGGGCAGGAAGGAAAAATCTGTGAGCTGGTTGTTGAGGAACATCCCACCAACCATGCGCAGCGAACCAAAGATGCTTTCCACCGTCGCGGTCATCGAGACGACGTTACCGTCACCATCAACAACGACGAAATGCGTCGTACCTGCCACGTCGAGGGTGGCGTCGACCCCGGGCATCGGTCCACGGCTGGCGCTTTGAAACGCAAAGGGATCGCCGGGCAAAACGGTCGTTGCTGCCTGTTCAGGATCCAGTTGCTCCGCTCGCGCTGCGAGATAGCCGTCGCTCAACATGCCGGCGATCGGCACGTCTACGTAGGCCGCATCGCCAACGTAGAAATCGCGGTCCGCGTACGCCAAACGCTGCGCTTCCGCGAACAGAGCCCAATTGCTTGGATCCTCTGCGCCGGCGTCGGAGAACGCCGGGCCGCGTTCCAGGATGCCAAGGGTCATGGCCACCGCGACCCAGGAAGCCGGCGGTGGTGGCCCACAGAGCGTCAACTCCTGATACGGCGCACAGAGCGGTTCGCGCTTCCGCGCCCGATAGGCCTTGAGATCAGCCCGGGTCATGCTGCCTGCTCGTGGCGCCTGGCCCACGGCATTGACGATCGCGTCCGCAATTGGGCCCTCGTTGATGGCTCGCGGATCGGCCTGCAGCGCCCGCAGCGTTTCAGCATAGGCCGCGTTTTTCAGACGGTAGCCCACGGGGTGCGGGTTACCTTCGGCGTCGTAAAAGTAATCGAAGGCATCCGTCGGACCCTGCTCCGGGGTGCGCGGCAGAATGCGGCCAAAGCGAGCGAGCATGCCGTGCAGACGCGGCGACACCTCAAAGCCGCCTTCGGCAAGCGCGATTGCTGGCTCCAACAGCACGTCCCAAGACAGCGCGCCCTGCTCGCCCTGCGCCAGGGCCAGCATATCCACGACTCCGGGAACACCGGTCGAAAGCCCACTGTTTTTTGCGTCGAGAAAACCCATGGGCTTGCCGTCTTCGAGTACGAACTGACGCGGATCGACAGACGCTGGTGCTGTCTCGCGTCCGTCGTAAACCGTGATCTCCCCCGTCGCTGCATCGCGGTACACCATGAAGCCACCGCCGGCAAAGCCCGAGCTCTGGGGTTCAACGAGGCTCAACACGGCTTCAATGGCGACGGCGGCGTCTACGGCGGAGCCACCGGCCTCAAGAATCTCGACACCAGCGCGGGTCGCCTCTGGGTTTGCAGTAACCACCATGCCCACCGACTGCACCGTGGCCGGTGCCTCAGCGCTGTCTGTCGCCGGCGTCGTTGAACAGCCAACGCCCAGGCCGATCAGCGCCAACGCGGCAATGCCAGGGAACGAGCGGAGGGTGCGAAGAGTGCGGAAGTCGCAGTAAGTCATGCGCAGGTCTCAAGGAGTCGTGCGCGCATTTAGCCTGATTCAGCGGGGGCTACGCCAGCTGTTCGTTGTGTCGATAGCGAGGGTCCAGATCTGCACCATAGGTTTCAAGCCAAGCGAGCGCACCGCCGAGCCAGCGTGGTTCATAGCGGTCTTCGAGCAGAACAAGCCGGTCCTGCTCAAACTCGGCGTACATAGTCACAGGCAACCTCAGTGACGGCGCGCCGGCGCGGTCATACCCCGACACCAACTGCACCGAGAGTTGGTCAGCACCGAGGCGCGTCAGTGCCGTCAGGTCCAACAACCGGCCATCCACGCGCCGATCAAAGCCGTCGAGGGATCGACGAAAACCGTCCATAACTGCAGCGCGTCCGTGAAGGTCGCAGGCAAACGGAACACCGAGAACCCGGTACCGGCAGTCTTCTGCAAAGCAATCGCCGACCTCCTCCCACTGATCCGAGCTGACCGCAGCCTCAAAGGCATCGAAGTAACGAACGAACAAAGAAGCAACTGGATACACACGACCTCCCATCTCAAATAAAGAGTATTTACTCGCTTTTTAGAGCGTAGCCTCCGTGCGATGATTTCGCAATAAGGACGCGTAGCCGCGGGTCGGCGGTATGCGGTCGGCGAGGAACATTCACTGGAGCACCGGTGCAGGAACGAGCGCAGCGAACGAGACGTACACTTCTCGATCGAGCCACCGAGCTACTGATCGAGCAAGGGCTGGAAGCGTTGAATACGAACCGCGTTGCCGAACTCGCCGAGGTTCGCGTGGCAACGCTGTACCGATACTTCGATGATAAGTACGACGTGCTGCGCACGCTCGCTGAGGAGTACCTTGAAGCCGAAGCGGGCTGGAGCACCAGCCTCACTGACCTCGCGGATCCCGAACAGCCGCTCGGCCAAGTCTGCGAGCACATGATCGAGGAATACTGGCAGGCGCTACGTCGCTACCCGGCGATTGGGGCGCTTAGAACCGCTATGCGCGCACTACCCGAGCTCCGAGATCTCGAGACGCAGAGCATCGAACGCTGGGAACACGCCACCGCCACCGCACTCGTGACACGCGCTCCGACGCTGGTTCGAGCAGACGCCCGTGCCATCGCCCGGCTCATTGTCGAGTCCATCTGCAATACGCTGGACCGAAGCCTCACGCTTTCCGCTCGCGAACAGCGACGAAGACGGCGAGCACTCACACAGATGATCAACGCTTACCTTGAAACCGCGTTGCCTCCGTCGTAGCAACCGGCAAGCATTCAACCGATCTTACATAGGGAGCCAGAACGTCATGCTCAAAACGGCCATCAACGGATCAATCGCAACCATCAGCCTGGATCGCCCAGAGCGCTACAACGCGATTACGGTAGAACTCATGGAGGCGCTCATCGAGCAGGCTCAGCTGCTTTCGGCCGATGACAGCGTCCGGGCCGTAGTCATTCGCGGCGAGGGAAAGCACTTCAGCGTTGGCGCAGATCAGAAAGCCGGCGCCCCCGAGGGGGGCAGCAAGCCGACGTTGCTGGCACGCCGGCGCCAGACCGAAGTCGGCCAACGGTTGCTGCAGGCCATCCGCGCGATTCGCCAGCCGACCATCTGCGCCGTGCAGGGTGTCGCCACCGGCGGTGGTGCCTGCATAGCGATGGCTTGCGACTTTCGCATCGCGGCCGACGATGCCCGGGTCGGTTTCGGTGAGGTAAAGCTCGGCATGAACCTCATGTGGCACGCGGTCCCGTTGTGCACGGCCCTGGTCGGGCCGGCGCGGGCAAAACGCTTGATCATGAGCGGTGCGCTGTTCGATGCAGACGCCGTAATGCGCTGGGGCCTGGTCGACGAAGTCTGCGCCCGCGAGAACTTGGATCAACGCGCCCAAGCCTGGGCGAACGAATACGCAGCGCTACCGCCCGTCGCCGTCCAGATGATCAAGCGCAGCATCAATGCCGTCAGCGGTGCACTGGATGATGCAATCATGCACATGGACGCCGATCAGTTCCTGCTGGTCACCGCAAGCGACGACTCCCGCGAGGCTCGCAAAGCGTTTCTCGAGAAGCGCGACGCCCACTACACGGGCAACTGATTCGCAGCGCGCCAGCTGCGTCGATAGGCCAGCGCCGCTAGGGCACAGGCCGTGGCAGACGTTGCCAGGGTCATTGCCACCGTGCCGACCCAACCGCCCTGCCCATAGGCCCAGGTGCCGGCCCAGCTGCCTAAACCACCACCCACAAACATCAGTGTGATGTAGACGCTCATCAGACGCGTTCGAATCGCCGGGTCCATCGCGAGAAAGGTCATGCGGCCTCCGGTATCAATCATGGGTCCGGCAACACTGGTAAGCGCTATCGGTACAAGCAGCCACCACAGACTGAAGAGACTCAACAACAGCGACAGTGCGCCGAGCACCTGTACCAGCGTCATGCGGAGCCGCGCCGACTGGGCTCCGACGCGATCGGCCCAGCGACCGAGACGGGGTGTCGTCAACAGGTTCAAGGCAGAAAATGCAGACAGATAGCCCACCACGGCCGTACCTAGGCCGACATCGGCGCTGGTGAAGTGCAGACCAATGCCGAGCCACATCGCCAGGAAGGTCGCAAAACTCAGTCCCTGAATCGCCCCGGACAGCACCACATCCGGATTGCGACCGATGAGCGTTACCAACGAACCCAAGAGTGCGGGGTAGCTCGGCTGCGAGGAGACCGCCGTGGTCAACTCATCGTCCATGAGCGTCGGCACAACAAAAGTCGCCAGCACCATAAGGCCAGTCGCAAGCCCGTAGACCGATCGCCATCCGAAGTACTCGGCGACAACGCCTGAACCCGTACGCGACAACAGCACCCCGGCGATCACACCGGTGGTGAGGAGCGCGGTGACCGCCCCCAGCTGCGTGCGAGGAACCCGTTTGGATGCGTAGGCGGGCAGCAGGTAGGGCGTAACGGTGAAGAAACCCAGCACCGTGGAGCCGGCGAGAAACCAGCGAAAATCCGTGGCCAACGCCATAACCAGTAGCGCCAGGGTCTGGGCCGCCAGACAGATGAAAACGAGGCGCCGGTTGCTGACCCGATCGCCCAAGGGCAAGAGCAGCAACACCCCGAGCGCAAGGGCGATCTGGTTCGTCGCCGGCACCGCACCAACCCAGCCATCGCTGACCGCAAAGGCCGCGGCGATCGGGCCAACGATCGGATGGACGTAGTACGCGTTCGCTGTTACGACGGCGCCCGCGCAAGCAAGGACCATCAGGCGGTTCCGGGTCAGGAGTTCGGTCACGAGGTGTAGCGCTCAGTCGGCCCAGTGCCAGTTCGGTCGCTCCAGGGGCCCCTGCCCCAGCACGGTCGTCGCACCGCTGACTTTTTCGAGATGAATGGAGCTGCAGGCTTCATCCCGCTCCAGAACGTTGACGAGCCGCTGCGCGTGGCTGATGACCCAGATCTGACTGCGGCTCGACGCCCGAATGATAAGTCGTCCGAGCGCCGGCAACAGATCCGGATGCAGACTGGTTTCCGGCTCGTTGAGCACCATTAGCGGTGGTGGCCGCGGGGTTAGCAAGGCAGCAATCCAAAGCAGGTACCGCAACGTGCCATCGGAAAGCTCACTGGCGTGCAGCGGGCGCAGCAACCCCGGCTGCTGTAAACGCACTTCAAAGCGGTTGGACTCATCGACCGCGACACTGACCTGGCTGCCGGGAAATGCATCTTCGACGGCGTCATGCATCTCACCGGGATCGCCGAGTTCAAGAATCGTCTGCAGCGCCGCGGCGAGATCGCGCCCGTCGGCATCCAGAACGGGAGTCCGGGTACCGAGTTGTGCTTGCCGTGCCGGCGCGTCGCTGTCGCTGCGAAAGTGATCGTAGAAGCGCCAGCAGCGAATCTCGTCGCGCAGTTGCCAGGCCTCCGGCGACTGATCGGGATCGACGAGGCGAGCAAACAGGCTGTCGTAGCCCGGCAGGTGTTTTTCGATTACGCGCCAGCTACGACCGTCTCGAACCTTAAGCACCGGACCCTGGCGATCAACGAGGGCGCTGGCTGCACGGTAGTGGGCTCCGGCGAAAATGCTTTCGCGCTTGATCTCGGGATCGAGGTTAAAGACCGTGGCCGCCGGCACCGGGATACCGAGCGAAACCGCGTACCCAAAGGTGTCGCCGGCAAAGCCGAGTTTCAGTCGCAGCGGCGTTTGGCGCACCGTGCCTTGAGCGCGTTCCGTACCGGCTTTTTGCGCCCGAGTCTGAACCTCCGGGCCTGCCCAGAGCGTCGACTTGAGTCCGCCCTCCCTCGCGAGGGCTTGAGTCACCCGGCCCTGGGCGCAGTTCGCAAGCAACCGCAACGCTCGGTAGAAGTTTGACTTGCCCGAGCCATTGGGGCCGGTCACGACGTTCAACGACCCCAACCGCACCCTGAGGTCGTGGATCGATCGGTAGTTGGCAATGCCGAGGGTCTGAATCATGACTGCATCCTGGGACCAGTGTACCGCGGCCACGGGCGCCAAGGCTGGGAGTGGGGAGTGCCGTCCAAGGGCCAGCGCTGCGTCGAGTAACACCCTTTCACAACCCTTGCGTATTATCCTTCTACTTAACATTCAAAAGGCGGGACCGACCGGCAACCCGCCTGGGGAGACACCATGGCAGCAGTTGCAGAAGATCTGGGGTTCGACCCCGATGCACTCCGAGCGAAGTACCGGGAAGAGCGGGACAAGCGCCTGCGAACCGAGGGTAACGATCAGTACGTCGAAGTAACCGGCGACTTTTCGCACTACCTGGACGATCCCTACGTCGACGCGCCCATTGAGCGCGAGCCTCTCACTGACCTCAGCGACGTCATCGTCATCGGCGGTGGCTTCGGCGGTCTGCTCGCCGGCGCGCGTCTGCGCGAGGCCGGTGTCGAGAAGATTCGTCTCATTGAGAAGGGCGGCGATTTTGGCGGCACCTGGTACTGGAATCGCTACCCGGGTGCTGCCTGCGACGTCGAGTCCTACATCTACCTACCGTTGTGCGAAGAGCTTGGCTTCGTGCCGAAAGAGAAATACACCCACGCCCCGGAAATCCTTGCCCACAGCCGCGCCATCGGTGAGCACTTCAAGCTCTACGACGACGCCTGCTTTCAAACGCAGGTTACCGGGCTTGAATGGGACGAAGCAGCTCTGAACTGGATCGTCCGCACCAATCGCGGCGATGCCATGCGGGCGCGCTTTGTGGTGATGTCGAACGGCCCATTGAACCGACCTAAGCTGCCCGGCATTCCAGGTATCAGCGACTTCAAGGGTCACACGTTCCACACCAGCCGTTGGGACTACGATTACACCGGTGGCGATTCGACCGGCAACCTCAGCAACCTCGCCGACAAGCGCGTCGGCATCATTGGTACCGGTGCGACCGCCGTGCAGTGCGTCCCTCACCTCGGCGCCGCGGCAAAAGAACTGTTCGTGTTTCAGCGCACGCCGTCGTCCATTGACGTTCGCGACAATCGCCCCACCGATCCGGAGTGGGCCGCGAGCCTCAAACCCGGCTGGCAGAAAGAGCGGATGGAGAATTTCAATACGCTTGTGTCCGGCGGCTACGCAGACAAAGATCTCGTCGGCGACGGTTGGACCGAGATTATCCGCAACCTCGCGCTGATGGTGAACTTCAAAGACTCAAAACTCACGATGGAGGAGATCGGCGCGAAGATGGAACTCGCCGATTTCCAGAAGATGGAGCAGATCCGCAAGCGGGCTGAGAAGATCGTCGAAGATCCGCAAACGGCCGAGTCGCTAAAGCCCTACTACCGACAATTCTGCAAACGACCCTGCTTCCACGACGAGTATCTCAAAACCTTCAACCGAGACTCGGTCACCCTCGTCGATACCGAAGGCCGAGGCGTTGACCGAATCACCGAGCGAGGCGTTGTCGTTGGCGACCGCGAGTACGAAGTGGATTGCCTGATCTTCGCGACCGGCTTCGAAGTCGGCACAGACTACACGCGCCGTTCAGGCTACGACCTGACCGGTGTCGACGGCATAAGCCTCAAAGACAAGTGGGCCGACGGAGTGGAAACGCTGCACGGCATGCACGCCAGCGGCTTTCCGAACTGTTTCATCATCAGCAACGCCCAGTCGGCCTTTACCGTGAACTTCCCCCACGCCATGGACGAGCAGGCGAAGCACATTGCCTACATCGTGAACCAGTGCCAGGGCCGTAACCTAGCGCGGGTGGAAGCGGAACCTGAAGCCGAGCAGGCCTGGGTGGAAGAAATCATCGCGCTGTCGCGCATGAACGAGGCCTACCAGGCCGAGTGCACGCCCGGCTACTACAACAATGAGGGCAAGCCGAACCCGCGGGCGGTGAAGTCGAGCCCCTACGGCGCGGGATCTGGCGCATTCTTTCAGCGCATGCAGGCCTGGCGCGACGACGGCACCATGGCTGGGTTAAAACTCGGCTGAGGCGCGAGCGCCTGCCGGGAGCGTTCGTAAGCTAATCCTAAGAATTCCGCAGACCGAGGCCGTTAGGCTGTCACCGACGACAGCAACGGCAACCGGCTGCGAGGGTTCGGACCATGGCGCAACGACGGGTTTTCCTGATCCTGGTTGGCTTTCTCCTTGGCGGCTGCGCGAGCGTTGGCCTCCCGGGCGGTGCGCCGGGTGGCGCGGGCAACGTCGGCAAAACCTGCACGGCCTACCGCGAAGAGCAGATCCGCTCGCCGTACTGCGCCCAAATGGCGGCCCAGACCTGCAACACCAACAGCGCCGGTCAGCGCAGCTGTTTTGGCGGTGGCTACTGCGTACGCACCGACTACCAAACCCTGACCGTGAAGACCTGCACGGCCTACGAGTGCGCAGCCGGGCTCATCCGCGCTGAAGGCGGATGTTTTACCAGCGAACAGCTGGACGAACGGAAAGCCTGGCGCGCTGAGCGCGCGTTGGGCATCGTCGCGCGCCGCAACAAGCTCTCGCGCCGCGACCCCGATACCCTGGTCGTCGTTTCTTCGGCGTTTCAGTATGGGCGTGACGGGCTGCCAAAGGACCCCCAGCTCGCCTTTGAGTATGCCGAGCGCAGCTGTGGCGGGGGGTCAGGCAGGGGCTGCGGACTGCTGTCAGGCTACTACCGCCGAACGGAAGGCGAACCGCTCGTCACCGCCGACGGCAATCCCCTGCGGCCGGACTTCGAGCGCGCCGATGCCCTTGAAACGCAGGCCTGCGAGCTCGGCTCCCGCGCCAGCTGCTTTCAGTACGGCAAGCGGTTGCTGGCCGACCTTGAGCGTCTGACGGAAGCCGAACAGTCGGCCCGGTTGGACGCCGCCATTGCCTTCTTCGATGCCGCTTGCCCCGCCCGTGACGGCGTCGCCTGCGGCGCCATCGCCGAGCTGTACCTGGCTGAGACGTTGCCGAGTGAGAACCCGGCCCGGCGCGCGGCAGAATCCTACGCGCGGGGCTGCGCCGGCAAAGACAGAGTCGTTGCAGCCCTGAACTGCCGCGAGGCCGCCGTCGCGTACTACAACGGCGGCCTCGCCTTTCCTGCCGATCCAGGCCGAGCCAAACAACTCGCGACCCGCGGCCAGGCGCTCGATGAGCGGAGCGATCTCGCGCAACTGCTCGGATGCATAAGCCAGGGTCGTGAATTTTGCGGACTGACGGCAGAAGCCATCGATGAGCAAATCAGTGCCGACCTTGCAGACTCGGGCCGTGGCGCAGAAGCCCAAGCGCTGCTCGAAGAGGCAAAGCGGATAAACCGTCTGCCTAAACGTCAGAAAGGCAAGCGCCTGCTGAGGCGCGAAGAGGAATACGCGCTCCGCGCCTGCGACCTTGGTCTGGCAGGAGCATGCTACTTCTACGGTCAGCTGCTGTGGTATTCAGACATGCGCTATCCCGGTCTGAGCGAAGACGAAAGGGGTGCGGCGCGGGCCGCGGGCCTCGAGTACTACGAAAAGGCGTGTTCGCTGAACTATCCATGGGGCTGTTGGCTTACCGGCAAACAGGCTCTATTTACCGATGCCCTGCTGCGCAACGTACAGGTTTGGTTCGACGACCGAACCCCAATAGCAACGAACATACATCCCGAGGCTGACCTGCCACGCGCTTTCGATCGCCTAGGTAAGGCCTGCGATCTAGGCCACACGGGCGCCTGCAGGAGCTTGGCTGCTGCCTACCTCACGCGCGAGAAGACGTCGCACCGCAACCCTGCAAAGGCCCTGCTTCGCTACGAACAAGGGTGCGATCAGGGCGATGTTATCCTGTCGGTCAGTCCTTGCCTTATGGTCGCCCGGCTGCTCTACAACGGTACACCGACCCTTGCTCCGGACCGACCTCGCGCCCTGGCTAATCTCAAGGCAGCCGAGGCTTTAATCGCAAAGCAGAAAACAACCAGCAGCCAGGCTGGCGCCGTCGCGGTCGCAAGCCGCTGCATGGTCGCCGATGAAACCCGTTGTGCCGAAGATCTGCCGGGGCTCTAGTCTCGCTACTAAAAGTCCGCCACGAACCGCGCGCCGACTACGCGCGGGTTTCCGGCATAGGCGACAGCGCCAGGACTCGGATCGACAAAGTCACCGGTCAGGTAGTCCTCGTCGAACAGATTGTTGGCAAACAGCTCGATCGTATAGCGATCGGACTGGTAGCCGACCAGGACATCCACAATGAAGAACGAATCGTTTGTACCCGATGGGTCATTGTTGACGTTCGAAAACGACTCATCCGTATAACGCGTGCGCACGTTGCCGAAGAAGCCGCTCGAATGGGTGTAGCGCCCGCCGGCACCGGCCGTCCATCGCGGCGCGACCGAAAACTCGAGCCCCTCAAGGTTGGTCTCACCGATCGTGTTCACGGCTTCCGTAAATTCCGTGTCCGAAAAGCCAAGATTCGCGAAGACGGTAAGGCCGTCGGCGAGCACCGCGTTGGCTTCAAGCTCGAATCCGAGAAGCTCGGAAGCGCCGACGTTATCGGTGAGCGTATCCAGCGGATTCGCGGATAGCTGCACGTTTATCTGCTGATCTTCATACTCGATGTAGAACAGGTTGCCGTTTAAGGTCAGGCGACGACCGAACCACTGGGACCTGACGGCCAGCTCGTAGTTCCAGGTAAACTCAGGATCGAAACTGTTGATGACCCCCGCTGACTCGAGCACGCTTTGATCGTTCGGGTCACCCCCGTCGGGAATCGGCAGCGCCGCTCGAAATACATTAAAGGACAGCCCACCGGCGCGGTAGGCACGCTGGACGCTTGCCGAGACCGAAAGATCGTCAGTCCAGTCGTAGCGCAACACGGCTTTCGGCAGAAACGCATTGAAGTCGTTGTCTGCAACCAGGTCGACCGAGTTCGTGAACTGCGCCGCGACGCCGGCAACGATAGCGTCGATGGTGGGATCTCCGGACTGCGGCAGCGGCGGCACAATCGTGGCATCGAAGGCCGTTTGTTCAACGTCCTCGACGTCGAAGCGCGCTCCAAGGGTGAGCGTCAGCCGATCCGTCAGATCGTACGAACCCTCGCCGAAAATCGCGTAGTTGGTGATCTCATCGGTCGCCGCGCGCTGAAACGCAACGTCGAAGTTTGGAATCAGCGCAACAATCTGACTACGGATGAAATCGGCCTGCGCCACCTGCGTGGCGTCTGGAGCCGGCGTTGAGAAAAGCAAACCCGCGAGGGTGGCAGGATCGGGGAACGCAAACGCGCTCTCGACGCTGAAGGACGTCTCGTTGTCGAAGCTGGATTCACTTTCGAACAGGTAAGCGCCGACAATCCCCGTGAACCGATCACCCTGGTACGTCAGGCGCAACTCCTGACTGAACACCTCATCATCCGACACCGTAAAGCCCGGAATGTCACCGCCACCTTCATCATTCGATGTGTCGAAGGAGAATTCCGTATCGGTTTCCTGAAGTGACGTCACGCTGGTCAATGAAAGACGTTCCGTTAAGTCATACACCAGCTCAAGGGAGCCGATGAGCACCTCTTGAGTCTGCCGGTCCTCAATGTTCTGGCGCGACACGCGGTCTGGAAACAGGTCCTCTTCGAGGCGGTTTTCGCCCTGCTCAATATCGAAATAGCTCAGGCTGAGACGGGCCGTGAGCTCTGGAATCGCATTCGGTGTGAACAGCAGCTTGCCCCGGAGCGTGGTGTTTTCGCTCGCATCGCCGTCATCCGTATTGCGGACCGGGTTGTCGGTAAACCCGTCACTTTCAATCCGGTCGGCCGCCAGACGCAGAGCGAGCTGGTCTTCGAGGATCGGCACAGACACCGCCGCAGACGTTCGCAGCGAATCATAATCAGCAACGCGCAGCTGAACGCGGCCCTCAAACTCATTACCCGGATCCACGGTGCGCGAAACGATCGCCCCCGCCAGCGCGTTGCGCCCCTGGAGCGTGGACTGCGGACCCCGAAAGACCTCGACGCTGCTCGTGTCCCACAGGTTCAGGCCGGTGAAGGAAAACACGCTCGATGGGATGAAAACCCCGTCGACGTAGACCGTCGACACGTCGCTGGTTTGGTCTCCGGGAGACACGCCCGTGTTGCGTACGCCGCGAATCGTAAAACCGCGGCCGTCGAACACGGGGGCGACATTCGCGGTCTGGTTCAGCAGATCGTTGAGGTCGACAAAGTTCTGCTCAACGATCGTGGATTCCTCGTAGACCGCAACGGAGGCCGCCGTGTCCTGTAGCGATCGTTCGATTTTCTCGCCTCGGACGATGATTTCCTCAATTTGGAGCGGGGTGTCG
This sequence comes from Pseudomonadota bacterium, assembly GCA_039198065.1. Taxonomy (GTDB): domain Bacteria; phylum Pseudomonadota; class Gammaproteobacteria; order Pseudomonadales; family Azotimanducaceae; genus CALHVX01. The sequence goes on along the minus strand of JBCCTU010000004.1, from coordinate 89,086 downwards.
GTGCCATCGGCCGCCGCCGCGGCCGCAATCGGCGGCAATAGAACTGCCAACAACGCCAATACGCGCAGGGAAATCAACATTGGCTGCTGCATCTCAGCAAGTCTCGTCTGACATAAACGGGCGCGAAGCCTACATGCGAATCATTCGCGTTGCCAACACTTCTTGGGCATCGAGGCCAGAGCCGAGTCAACGTCCCTAAGCCTGCGAACACCCCCTCCGCAAGCGAGCAATCGTAGCCAGGCCTTCGCGACCCATCCGTGCAGCGCTCGAACATACGCGGCACTGCCTCTGGGGAAAGCGGCGCGAAGCGGATAGGCTCAACGCATGGCGCGTTCGCCTTTCTCTAACTATGCATTCAGATGGATCTTTTTGGGCCATCTGACGTCCCTGCTGGGCGCCAGCGTAACGACCATCGGTCTGGCACTGCTTGCACTTCGCGCCGCCCCGGAGCAGCCCAGCGTGGTGCTCGGCACAGCCCTCGCCATCAAAATGGTGACTTACATCTGCGTCGCGCCGCTCAGCCCACGCCTCAGCGCCCGGTGGGCACGGCGACAATGGCTTATTGTTCTTGACCTGGTGCGCGCTCTGGTCGTCGCTGTGCTGCCCTTACTGACCACGATCAGCGAGTTCTACCTGGCTATCGGCCTGTTGAGCGCAGCCTCGGCGCTGTTCACGCCGGTCTACCAGAGCCTGCTACCGATGATCATTACCGAGGACGAACTCTATCTGCGGGCGTTGTCCTGGTCGCAGATGGCCAGCTCGACCGGGCAACTGGCCGGTCCGCTGATCGCCGCCGCACTGCTCTTGAGCTTTTCCTTCGAAATCCTGTTCTGGGCAAACGCGCTTACCTTTCTTTTCTCCGCGTTTTGCATCCTCCGCGCCGTTCCCACGACAGACGCACGGCCGAGTATCGAAGCGCAGCGTCCATGGTGGGGATTTAGCGCTTACCTGCGAACGCCGCGCTTGCGGGCCATGGGATGCGCCTACATCGGCATTGCGCTGACCAGCGCCACCCTGATCGTCAATACCGCGCCCTATATCGCTACTCTGCTCGACGCCTCCGAATCCGTCTACGCTATCGCGATCTCCTGCGCCGGCTTGGGCACGATAGCTGGGGCCGCAGCCGCGCCGAGGCTCGCCCACCGGATGCGCCTGCTTCTGGCGTGCGCCGGGTTCCTCATGACGACCGGCCTGGCCGCAGCCGGCAGCCTGCCAGAGGTGCCGCTATTACTGACGCTGTGGACCCTGCTCGGCTTCGGGCTCGGCCTCGCACAGACACCAGCCGGGACACTTATCAAACGCTCATCCAGCGCCGATGATCGGGACGCCTACTTCGCCGCACACTTTGCCTTGACCCACGGATGCTGGCTCGCCGCTTATCTGTTTGTGGGCTACTTGGTGACCTACGTCGGCTGGTCTCCGTCGTTCCTGATCACTAGCGTACTCACCGGGGTGGCAGGGGGACTCTGCTGGCTGCTGTATCCCGTACCGGATCCGCAGATGCTCACGCACCGTCACGGCGACCAGGAGCATACCCATGAGTTCGTCATCGACGCACAGCACCCGCGATGGCCGCATCCAACGAGCGGCCGGCCGACGACCCTGTGAGCGCCGAGCGCCATCGCGTTCAACCTCGTACCCAGCGTTACGAACCGAGGCACCGGTTGTTCAGCCGCGCAGTTTTAACGAAAATCAATCTCAGTTAGGCTTTTTTCACGTTCCGCAGCGGCAAACACCAGCGCTTTGAACGCCAACGCACCCCTTCGAACCCGGGCAATCCGCGCTTTGCTGCCGGGACTCATGACCTTCTCCATGGGGCAGACGGTTCTGTTTGCGGTTGCCGGGCCCGTTTTTCGGGACATCGGCCTGAGCGAAATTCAGCTCGGCATCGTCGTTTCGGCGGCCGCGGTCGTGTTCGTACTGGCGTCACCGATCTGGGGTCGCCTGTCTGATCGCTGGGGACGAAAACGGGTCATCGTCTTCGGCCTCTTCACTTACACCGCGACCAGCGCGGCCTTCGCGCTCTGCCTCGACATCGGACTCCGGGGCCTCACGGAAGCAACTACCGTTTTCGTGCTCGCGCTGACCATTCGCTTGACCTACGCGGCGCTCGGCGCCGGCATCCAACCGGCCTCTGTCGCGCTGATGGCGGATCTTTCAACTGATGAGGAACGATCGTCGGCGGTCGCAATCGTTGGCGCCGCCTTTGGTCTGGGAATGATTCTCGGTCCTGCCAGTGCGGCTGTTCTCGTGATCTTTGGAGTGCTGACCCCGCTTTACGCCATCGCCATCCTCGGCCTCGGCTGCGCCTTGCTCGCCTTCGTAGCACTACCGGATGAGCGTGCCACGGCGTCCGCGGCGGTAGCGCCGGGATCACAGCTCAGCGTTAAGCGGCTGGTGCCACTGCTCGCGGCCGGATTGCTTTTTTTCATCGCCGTATCCGCCCTGCAACAAACCATGGCGTTCTACGTTCAAGACTACGCAGGGGTCGACTCCGCAGAGGCGGCCCGCCTCACGGGGTACTGCTTTGTGGTCATGGCGCTATTCTCCCTTGTCGTTCAGGGTGGCATCGTGCAGTGGCTGAAGCCGAACCCGGGGCTGATGCTGCGCGGCGGTATGCCGTTGATGCTCATTGGTGTCACGCTCTACGCCTTTCCGCAAGGCTACTGGCAACTGCTCCTCGCTGGCGCATTCTTCGGTTTGGGGTTTGGGTTCATCAACCCGGGCCTGATCGCCGCCGCCTCTTTGCGCAGCGGCAGCGAGCATCAGGGCGCCGCCGCTGGCTTGATGCAGGCGACCATGGCCGGCGGCTACGTCGTTGGGCCGTTGGCTGGTACTGCGGTCTACGGCACCGGCGGGCTGGGTACGGCCAGCCTTATCGGAGCAGCCGTTGCCGTTGCGTTGCTTGTCGTGCTGGCTCTGCGCTTTGATCCGCCGGCAAACGTCGAGGTAAGCTCTGGTCAGGCGAGCTGACGTCGATCAGCGTTGAACGCGCGGCTGCGATTGACGGAAAAAGAGAAGATCTCGATGGCAAAAAACATGATGGCGTTCCCGGAACTTCGCCACCCCTTCGAAGAATCTCCGCTGCACGCGGCGGGTGAGCGAACGGTGCTGTACCAGGGCCGGCGCATCACCGTCACAGACGCTCGGAGTGGAGACGGGCTCGTTATCCCGGCAAAGAGCCTCACAGCCATCAACGGCTTCACGATCAAACCCGAGGGCGCCTGTCTCGACGACCTGTGCATTCCCCTGAACGACCGCATTCTCCTGAGCGACGACACGGGCAACTGGATCGATCTGGAAGCCTTTGCGGACCACGTCGGCCAACCCTGCGTCGCGGATCGCGCCGCCGGTGTCTGGAGCTTTGGTGAGATCCCGGCGCGGCGCCAGCAAACGCTGCTTAACGCCCGCGCGCCTGAGTTCGAGGTAACAGACCGTAACGGTAAGGTTCTGCGCCTCGCCGATCTCAAAGGTAAGAAGGCGCTGATCGTCACCTGGTCGTCCTGGTGAGGCTGCTTTATGGACGTGCCCGTGTGGCAGCGTATCTACGAGCAAATTAACGATCCGAACTTCGTGCTGATCTCCGCCGCCCAGGATACGGGCGGTGAGGCCGTCGCAGGCCCCATCTTCGACGCCGCCGGTGTTACCCATACTCAGGTCATCGACACGGATCATGTCATCAGCCAGGCCTTCAACTTCATCAACGTGCCGTCAGCGGCGTGGATCGATGAAGACGGCACCGTGGTCCGAATCGATGAAGGCACCTATGCAAAGGTGCACGAGTTCAACGCCGGGGATCAGAGCATTACCTTCGGAACTGACGTCTACTCGCCTGCGGTGCTGGACTGGTTGGCGCACGGCAGCGCCAGCAAGTACGTACAGCCCGCCGATGCCATCGCCGACAACTTCCGCCAGCTCAGCGACGATGAACAACGGGCAGACGCCGCGTTCCGCCTCGGCAACCTGTTTCGTGAGCATGGTCAGCCTGACAAGGCTGAACACTACTGGGCGCTGGCTCAGTCGCTGAATCCGGACAGCATCAATTACTTCCGCCAGAACCTCACGCTGTCCGAAGAAGGCTCTGCCGGCGAGCAGTTCCGGGAACGGCGCGACAGCTATGTCCGGGAAGGCAAAGACTATTACCGACCGCTAGATCTGTGAGTCGAAGGCCGGCGCGGCCTAGGGCGGGCGCGTGCGATTAGCAGCGGCAATCGTTATTGGAATCGTTGTAGGTAGCGCGACAAACATGGCGCTTATCCTTGCCGGTTCAGCCGTCGTGCCAGCACCCGCCGGCGTCGACGTAACCGATCCAGAATCGATTAGCGCCGGCATCGATCAATTCGAAGCGCGACACTTCGTGTTTCCCTGGCTTGCCCATGCCGCCGGTACCTTCGTGGGCGCTCTGGTTGCCGTACTCGTGGCACCGCTTCGCCAGCGCGCGGCCGCATGGACCGTCGTCGGGTTCTTTCTCCTAGGCGGCATTGCGAACTTTTTCATGATCCCGGCGCCCGTTGCCTTCATCGTCATGGATCTAGCCTTCGCTTATCTTCCCATGGGCGCTTTGGCACTCTTGAATCACGGACGCGCATCGAGCCAACGGCAACCATGACGCACCGCGTCGTGATCACTTACTGCCCAGGCTGTCGTTGGCTACCGCGAGCAACCTGGGTTGCCCAAGAGTTGCTGACGACGTTCGCAGATGAGCTTACGGAACTGTCCCTGCGGCCTGGTAACAGCGGTGTCTTTGACGTCTCGGTAAACGACAGGGTGGTTTGGACCCGCCGCGACACCGGACGCTTCCCGGAGCTTGCAGAACTCAAACGGCTGGTGCGCAATGAGATTGCGCCGGAAAAAGATCTGGGTCATTCGGAACGATCTAACACGCGCTAAGCGGCGTGAACGTCGGCCAGTGCAAGCAGCAGCAGTACCACGATCACGAGGTTGGCCTTCACCACGGGGCTATGCCAACCCACGGCCACCAGCGTCGCGAGCTTGTATACGATCTGCAGCGGGAACAGCGTCTGCGCAACTGCTATCGCCACATCGGCGCGCTGCCAGCCTAGAAGTGAGACCAACGCAAAGGCGCTGACGACGCAAATGCTGCCGTAAAGACAGGCGAGGATGCGTCGGGCCTGGCTGTCTTCCCCGTACACCAGGGCCATACGAGATCCACCGGCCAGCATGAGCGGCGGCAGAATACTGGTGACCATGACGTTCACTACCAGCGCACACATCAACAACACCACGCTGCACCCCCACGCTACAGGTCAAGGATTGGAATACCTATACTGGCCTTGAGCCTAGCGCGCGCGGGCAAAAACGGGGTGAAGTACGCGCCGCGGAGCACATGCGTTACAGTCTCGGCCACGAACGATCTGGAGCACCGTCGTTGACCCCTACCACCGCGGCTCTTGCTGCCGACTTAGAGCGCGTTGCCCATGAACGAGGCGACATAACGGACGCCGTATATCGAGAGTTCTTCGCGCGTTCGCGTGACGGTGCTGCGCTCTTTGAACACACCGACGACCCAACGCGCGGTCGGATGCTGCAGCATACGCTGGAGCTCTTTTCCGAAGACGGTCATCTCGAACCCGGCGCCTACCTGGACTGGGAACTCGACAACCACCTCGTCGGCTATCGCGCCACCCCCGCCATGTATGACGCCTTTCTAGCAGCGTTACTGGCGATCGTCACCGCCGGCGCACCCAGCGATGCGCAGGCCTGCTGGCAGCAGCGCTGCGCGGAGGTTCTGGCCCGGGTGCGGGCATTTAACAACCACAATCCGGTAGCGACACCGTGATCGTTCGTCTCATTCGCGCCTGTGTACTGCTTTTTCTTGGCGCCGCACCTTGCCTGGCTGCTCCCATGAATTCACCGAACCTCACCATCGCCGGCGTGTCCATTCCACCCTCTGCGCGCACCGACCTGCGCGTACCCGTTGCCGCATCGGCCACGGACCCCGCAACGGAAATACCCGTAACGGTGTTTCGAGGCGCAAGGCCCGGTCCAACGTTGCTCGCCGTTGCCGGCGTGCACGGGTATGAATTCGCATCGATACTTGCCGTCGAACAATTGGCGGATCGTTTCGATCCCGCACACCTTAGCGGGACACTGATTCTCGTCCGCGTAGCGCACGTTCCGGCGTTCGAAACGCGGTCCGTGTACGTGAACCCTTACGATCGGAAAAACCTGAACCGTGCCTTTCCCGGTTCCCCCGACGGCACGCAGACCGAGCGCATCGCCTGGGCGCTGTCGACGGAGTTGATTGCTAACGCCGATTTCGTAATTGATCTACACAGCGGCGACGGTGCCGAATGGCTGACTCCGTTCGTCGGTGTCTACGGCGGACCTAAAGCGAGCAATTACCCGCAGGCCCTGGCGGTCGCGAAAGCCTTTCGCTTTCCAAATCTCGTGCGCTATCAGATGCATACACAAGAGCAGATCGATCGCGGACGATCGCTCAACCGACAGGCTGTGGCCGCGGGCAAGCCAACCATTTTGGTAGAGATCGGCGAGAACGGAGAACGCTATCCGGCCGCCGTCGCGGCCATGGTCGACGGGCTGTACGGAGCACTAGTCGTGCTCTACATGATCCCTGCCCCGGCGGCGGTCTACGAGGAGTCACCTCGCCTGTTCGACGGCACGACCTCCGTGCCCGTCCAACACAGCGGCCTCTGGCATCCAAAGGCCGCGCAGGGGCGCGCGATTCTCAAGGGCGAGTTCCTGGGAAGTGTGCGCGGCTACGACGGTACGCTGCTGGAAACTGTCTACGCGCCGGTGGCGGGCTACGCAATCTACGGCTTAGCCGGCCCGCCGATTCGGGCTGGCGAAAGTGTCATGAGCATTGCTCTGCCGACAGACTCGCTTGAGCCGACGCAAACGCCTCAAGCGAGCGACAGCGGCAACGACCGCAACCGCTGACCGGTCAGCTTCGCCACCGCATTCGCAACCGCCGGAGCGATCGGCGGTAAACCAGGCTCGCCGACGCCAGTCGGTGGCTCCGCGCTGTCGATGATCACCACATCGATCTCCGGCGCTTCGTTCATGCGCAGAATCGGATAGGTATGGAAGTTGCTCTCAACGACCTCGCCGTCCTTGAGCTCAACCTTACCGTGCAGCGCCGCCGTTAACCCGTAGGCCACGGCGCCTTCCATCTGTGCCCGCACGATGTCCGGGTTAACGACCGTGCCGCAGTCGACGACGCAGGTCACGTGATGCACGCGAATCGCACCGTTTTCGACCGAGACTTCGGCGACTTCGGCAACGTAGGACGCAAAAGACGCGTGCGCGGCAAAGCCGAGCGCTCGACCTTCGGGAACGTCACGACCGCGCATCGCTTCCGCAGCGCGCTCAACAACGGCTTTTAAACGTGGGTTGCCGTCGAGATTCTTCAATCGCACATCGACTTCGTCCATATCGGCAGCGGCGGCGAGTTCATCGACAATGGACTCCTTGGCGAAGGCCGTAAACGAGTGACCCACCGACCGCCAATAGGTGAGCGGCAGACCGTGATCCACGGTGACGTGGCGGACGTCGTGGTTCGCAACGCCATAGTCCTCCCACAGACCTTCGGTGCTCGTCGGATCCACGACCCAACCGGTCACAGCGCGGTCCGCCAGCCCGACCATGCCGTTGATGACACTCTGGGGTAGCCCGGTCATCGCCCCGGGGAGCGCTGCGGTCAGCACGTCGGGGACGATGTTGCCGCCAACGCGCTTTGCCTGCCAGGCGGTGATGCGACCATCCGCGTCGAGTCCCGCCGTCATACCCATGAGGGACGCTGGTCGATAGACACCACTCTTGAGATCGTCTTCGCGAGACCACAACAGCTTCACCGGCTTGCCGGATACCCGCGCCGCTTCCGTTGCTTCGGCAATGTGCGACAGCGTTCCCCGCCGGCCGAAGGCTCCACCCAGATAGGTGTTGTGCACAACGATGCGGTCCGCATCAATGCCCGTCATGCGCGCCATGATGCCGCGGGCCACCGGTGGGAACTGGGTGCCGGACCAGAGCTCGGCTTCGTTATCTCCCAGGCGTACGACCGCGTTCAGCGGTTCCATCGGCGCATGCGCCAGATAGGGTGTCCAGTAGATCCCCTCAGCGCGCGTGACCGCCGAGTCGAGCGCGGCCGTAACATCGCCTTCGTCGGAACTGCTCGTCCCGTCTTCTGATGCCAACGCAGCTTCGTAGTCGGCGCGAATCTGTGGCGTGCTGAAGCCCGCCAGTTCCGGCAGATCCCACCGCACTTCCACGGCTTCCGAAGCTTTCTTGGCTTGCCAGAAACGCTCGGCGACGACGACGACACCCGAACCCACTTCGCTCGTACCGGTCGCAATCTTGGCCACCGTGTGCACGCCGGGCATCGCCCGGGCAGCGTCCGCGTTGAAGGATGCAACGCGACCCCCAGCAACCGGCGCTCGAACCACCACCGCGTAATGCAGGTCTGGCAGCTCCACATCGAGGCCGTAGACCCCGGTCCCCGTGGACTTATCGATGCCGTCCAGGCGCGGGAAGTCGGTGCCGATGTACTTGAACTGCGCCGGAGTCTTGAGTGCCGCGGTCTCCGGCAGCGCTGCAGCCGCTGCCGTCGCAACAAACTGACCGTAGGGGTACCGCTCTCCGTTGGCGATGACTGCCCCGTCGTCGGTTGCCAGATCGGCCCGCGCAAACCCGAGGTCCGCGGCTGCTGCGAGCAGAAGGGCTTCACGCACCGTCGCTGCAGCTTCCCTCAGCGGGACGAAGTGCGCTTTGATGGACGTGCTGCCCCCGGTGCCTTGAATTCCGAATTCCGGGTTCGCATAGTCCGGATGCACGCCGCCGAGATCGATGTCGATCGACGCCGGATCCACGTCGAGTTCTTCCGCAACCAGCGTCGTCAGTCCGGTCGTGACGCCCTGCCCCATCTCGTCTCGCGGACAGAAGAACCGCACGAGCCCTGCAGGGGTAATCTGAATCATCGCGTTGGCGACGAAGCTTCCGGCCACGGCTGCAGCCGGATACGGCACATCACCGCTGCACCCGCTTAGTCCGAAGCCGAGCGCCAGACCACCGCCGGCGATGCCCGTGGCTTTGAGAAACCGGCGTCGCGAGGGTTCAAAGGTCGTCATGAGCGCGCCTCCGTCGCCAGCTCAGCGATGCGGGCCGCCAGCTCCGCGGCCGGATCTTCGCCCGTGTCCGCCGGTGAAGCGGCAGCCACGGCGCGAATCGCACTCTTGATTCGTGGGTAGCAGCCACAGCGGCAGATGTTGCCCGCCATGGCGCTGTCGATGTCAGCGTCCGACGGCGTTGGATTTTCCGCCAGCAACGCGGCCGCCGACATGATCTGGCCGGACTGGCAATAGCCGCATTGCGGAACACTCTGCTCGACCCACGCCTGCTGCAGCGGATGCAGCGCCTCGGGTGTTCCCAGTCCTTCAATCGTGGTTACCGCTTTTCCCGCCACCGCCGATACCGGCAGGATGCAGGTACGTACCGCTGCGCCGTCGACGTGCATGGTGCAGGCGCCGCAGAGACCGGCACCGCACCCAAATTTGGAGCCCTTGAGTTGGAACGTATCGCGCACGGCCCAGAGCAGGGGCGTGTCCGGCGAATCGTCCGTTTGGACTCGATCGCCGTTGAGAGTGAATTCGATCATAGGACGCTGCTCGTATCCGGCCTTGAAGACAAGCTGCGACTATAGCCCGACCGGCACTCGCCAGCGACTCGTCCGGAGCGTCTTGGTCAGACCAGGATGGGGGTCAGCGTCTCAGGCGCCGCGCTGTGCCCACTCGACGGCGTCGCGCAGTTTGTCTTTGCCGAAAAACTGCTCGTCGCCGACGAAGAAGGTCGGCGCACCGAAGGTTCCCCGCGCGACCGTGGCTTCCGTATTGGTCACCAGCCCCTGCTTGATCGCGGGGTCCTGGGTGGCTGCCAGCAGTTCGTCTGCCGGCAGTCCCGCTGCGTTGAGCACCTCCGCAACGACTGCCGGGTCGTCCATTTTCAAACCCTGTTCCCACATGGCCGCGTACATCGCGGAAACATAGTCGGAGAACCACGGCTGTCGCTGCGCATAGATCGCGCCACGCATGATCGTCAGCGTATTGACGGGAAAGTGCGGATTGAACCGGTAATCGCTGATGCCGTGGATGGTGCAGAAGCGGTGCGTCTCGGCCTCCTGGTACGCGAGCTTACTCGGCACATCCTTGAGCGCCATCATGGGCGGTTGATTGTTGGTGGCCTTGAACACGCCACCGAGCAGCATGGGCCGGTAATCGAACTCGATACCGGTTTCCGCAGTTATCGTTGGAAACACACGCCACGCCAGGTACGAGTTCGGCGCACCAAAATCGAAATGAAACTCGATCTTTACCATCAGGCCTCCAGCTCTACGTGCAGATGCAGTTCCAAAATGCCGAGCATCATGCCCGGTTGGTGCAGGAAGCTGTTGCCCTCGGCGTAGCGAACGGACTTGACCCGATCCAGCAGCACGGACCAGGCACCCATCTGCTCGACGCGGGACAGGGTCGCGCCCGGGCACACCCGCGCACCCTGGGAGAACGTCAGATGCCGGGAGCCCGCCTTGCGGTCGAGTCGCAGGGTTTTCGGCTCCTCCCATTCGTCCGGGTCGAGATTCGCCGCAGCCCAGCGCATGTGCAGGTAAGAGCCCTTGGGTACTTTGACGCCCTGAAACTCTTCGTCCTGGGTCGTTACCCGGGTCGACAGGCCCTGGGTTGGCGCGCGCAGTCGCATGGCTTCTTCGAGAAACAGCCGCAGCTTGCCGCGATCGGCCTTCAGCTCATCCCAGACCTGCGGGTGCTCGATGAGTAGCTGAACCTGCTCGGCCAAGGCGTACTGGGTGGTTTCCAAGCCGCCGATGATCATCGCGTAGACGATGCCGTTGATTTCGTTGTCCGTGAGCTTTCGACCGAGCGGCGAATACTCGACGTTGGTAAGAAACGTGATCATGTCGTCGGCCGGTTCCGCGCGCTTGCGCGCGATGAGTTCCGCCACGTACTGACGGAACTCGGCCAGAATCGCCGCCATGGACGCCGTCTGTTCCTCATCGAGCACGCCGTTGTGCCGCTTACCGTAGACGTAGGGTTTTACCGTTGCGTCGCCGTAGTACTTGATGAGCTTGAGATCTTCGAGAGGCCAGCCGAGCACCCGAGCCATGACCATCTGCGGCAGCGGCTGCGCGAACTCGGCAACGAAGTCGATCGGTGCGCTTGTATCCCAGTGCCCGACGAGTTCCTCAGCGATCTCCGTCACCATCGGCGCGTGGCGATTGGCGCCTGGTCCAACCCAGGGATCGGTGAGTTCCTGACGATGGGAGCGCCACAGTTCCGGTGTGGGACGCAGGTTGATCATCGACGCAAGAAAGGTAGACAGTTCCGGGCGCTCGAAGGGGTCACCGCCGGCCTCAATAAATTGGCGAACAAAGATCGTGCCCGCCGCCGGAAAGCGCGCCTCGTCGCGCACTACCCGCGCCAGGTCTTCGTGCTTCGAGAGAATGAACGCGTCCGTGCCCGGTTCGAACCCTTCTCCGGGAATGCGGTGCACGGGTGCTTCCGCATGAAGAAAGTCGTAGGCCTCGTACCAGTGTTCCGGCGCACCGGGACCAAACAGATCGACGTCTGCCAGCTGCCGCGGGGTCGTCACCCGTGGGGTATCGCGTTCTGGAGTGGTAGAACTCATGCCGGTTTCCCTCCCTTGACTGGACCGCAGGCTAAGGTGCGATGCTTTCCGGCACAAGCGAGGAAGAAAAGAAGGAAGGATTGAGCATGAGCAACTTTGAGGTGCTGATCGTCAGCAAAGGCCACCCCTACGATCACAACGCGTTCATTGCCATGTTTGAAGCCTTCGAGGGCGTCACGGCCACGCTCGTGGAGCTGCCGGCCGCGATCGCTGTCCTCGCCGCACCCTCCGCTGCTCGCTACGACGTAGTGTTTTTTTACGACATGAGCGGTATCCCGGGTGTTGGACTGACACACGACGACACCGATGCTGGAGGCCAACCGTCGCGTGAGTACGCGGCCGCGATCAACGCTCTGCTTGAGCGCGGTACCGGCCTCATGCTGGTCAACCACGCCACCGTGAGCTGGCCCCACTGGCCGCTGTGGCGAACCATCAGCGGCTCACCGTTCATGCTCAGCGAGGGCGAGCTGGACGGCCGCCGGGTGCCCGGCTCGGGGTACCGCGGCGCGCATGGGCCGTTGCCGAACGCGACGGTGCAAGTCAGTCCAGCCAGCGATCACCCGGCGATTGCCGAGATTGGCGATGGCTTCGAGATCACCGACGAGCTGTACCTCAAAACCGCCGACTTTGAAGCCAGCGTCATGCCTTTGCTGCGCGCCGACTATGCGTTCGTTGCGGAGAACTTTTCACCGCCACCGCTGGCACCGGCAGAGGAGCAGGCCACCTGGAGTCATCCACCCGGCAGCAACCTACTCGCCTGGGCCAACGCCGCCGGCAACAGCCCCGTCATCGTCTCGGAGCTCGGTGACGGACCGGCAACCTACGAGAATCCCGGCTATCGGCGATTTCTTGCTGCAAGCCTCCGATGGCTGGCGTCGGATGCTTCTCGGGCGTGGGCCAGGGAGTGGAGGCAGTCGCGCACCGGCAGCCGCTGACACCGCGCGAAAACCGTCCGCGTTGACTGTTTTTCTGGCGAGCGGTATACCGTGAGCGCACGTCAGCGCGGGTCAGGGGAGATTCATGGCTGAAGCATTCAAACCACTCGATCCGGAGACCATGCCGCGATCGCCTGGTATCACGTACCAGGAACTGTTGGACACGGACACGCACACCGTGCCGCCTGTGCTGCGCCTTCAGGCCCCGCGCGACATGGGGCTGCAGGAGTATCCGGTCAGTCGCTACACCAGTCGCGAGTGGCATGAGCTCGAAGTCGAGCGCCTGTGGAAACGGGTCTGGCAGATGGCCTGCCGGGAAGAAGAAATTCCTGCAGCTGGCGATCACTACCGCTACGACATTGCGAATATGTCGTTCCTTGTCGTCCGCCAGGAAGATGGTGGTATTAAGGCCTACCCCAACGCGTGTCTGCACCGGGGTCGCATGCTCAAAGAACACGACGGCCGGGCGGAAGAACTGCGCTGTCCGTTCCACGGCTTCTGCTGGAAGCTTGATGGCCAGCTGAAAGACATTCCCGCCGGTTGGGACTTTCCCCAGGTTGACCGCGACACGTTCAACCTGCCGGAACTGCCGGTCGCGACCTGGGCTGGCTTTGTATTCATCAACCCCGATCAGAACTGCGATCCCTTCGACGACTTCATCAAAGATCTCGCGGACCAGTTCCAACGCTGGGATCTCGGCGCGCTGCGCATCCAAGCGCACGTTGCAAAGGTGATGAAGTGCAACTGGAAGATCGCGCAAGAGGCGTTCTGCGAGGCCTACCACGTCAACGGTACGCACCCGCAGATCCTTCGCAGCCTTGGAGACGTCAACAGCCAGGTCGACATCTGGGACAACTGCGCACGGGTCATTACACCCAGCGCCACCCACAGCCCGCTGCTCGAGTACCAGGTGTCCGATGCCGACATGATGCGTACGTTCCTGGATCTCGACCACGACGCCGAAGTGCCGGAGCTGCCCGAGAGCATGAGTGTGCGGAGCTTTCTCGCCAACGCTGCACGAGAGCGCTTCCGTCCCGACGCCGGCGCCCAGGTCGACGAATACTGCGACGCGGAAATGGTCGACAGCCTCGACTACACCCTGTTTCCAAACTTCCACCCCTGGGGTGCCTACAACGGCATCGTCTATCGCTTCCGTCCCAACGGCGACGATCACCGAACCGCGATCTTCGAGTGCTACATTCTCGCACCCTTCGAAGGCGAACGACCGCCTCCGGCGGAGCTCGTGATGCTCAAGGAAGACGACACCTGGTCATCGGCCCTCGGCTATCTCGGCAAGGTCTTCGATCAGGACGCCTTCAACATGCCCAAGGTTCAGGCCGGACTCGAAAGCACCTACCAGAGCGGCGTAGTTCTTGCGGGTTACCAGGAAGCCAAAGTGCGCTGGTTGCACCATAAGCTCGGTGAGTGGGTAGGGGAATAGGTCGAGGAATAGTCATGCCGAGCATTACCCATCCCTTCGATACGGATACCCTGTACCAGGTCACCGAGGACGGCACCATTCGCGTCAGCAACGGTAACTCCGTTGGCATCTTTACCCGCGAAGGCGTGTACTTAAGCGGAGACCTTCGTTTCGCAGATCCGCAGCTGTGCGTCTGGGTCGGCAACAACCCGGACCCTGATACCGTGGTCTACAACCGAGGTCGGGACTCAGGCTGAGCGGCAGTGAGCGACGCCTCGTCCATGGAACGCAAGCGCTGCGTCATGGTCATGTACGACACCCTGTGTCGACACTTCCTTCCGCCCTACGGGAACTCGTGGGTCAAAGCGCCCAACTTCGAGCGGCTCAAGCGGCGCAGCGTCCAGTTCAATAATTTCTACGTCGGTTCGATGCCGTGCATGCCTGCCCGGCGCGAGCTCCACACCGGCCGCTATAACTTTTTACACCGCTCCTGGGGGCCGCTCGAACCCTTCGACGACTCCATGCCCGAGCAGCTGCACCGCGCTGGAGTCCACACGCATAAGGTGACCGATCACCAGCACTACTGGGAGGACGGCGGCTCGACCTATCACCAGCGCTACACCACCTTCGATTTCGTCCGCGGCCAGGAAGGCGACAAATGGATCGGTGACGTTACCCGACTCCGAGATCCGCAGTTCGGCGCCGAACGCTGGCCGGAAGTGCAGCAGACGCCGATGGGTCGGCAGGACAACATCAACCGGCTGCACATGACCCGCGCCGAGCAACAACCGCAGCACCGCACCTTTGACCTCGGCCTCGAATTCATCGAGCGCAACGCCGACGCGGACCGCTGGTTCCTGCAGATCGAAACCTTCGATCCTCACGAGCCATTTTTTACCCAGCAGGAATTCAAAGACCTCTATCCACACGACTACGACGGCCCGCCCTTCGACTGGCCGCCGTACCGCGAGGTGCGCGAGGACCCCGCCGCCGTTGACCACATCCGCTACGAATATGCGGCGCTACTTACCTTCTGCGATCAGCAGCTCGGGCGCGTGCTGGACGCCTTCGACCGCTTGGATCTCTGGCAGGACACCTTGCTGATCGTTAACACCGATCACGGCCTGCTCATGGGCGAACACGACTGGTGGGCGAAGGTGGTCACGCCCTTCTTTCAGGAGGTCGCACACATACCGTTCTGGATCTACGATCCGCGCCGCCCCGAAGCCGTAGACCTCAGCCGCAACGCCCTGGCCCAAACCATCGATCTGCCGCCGACGGTCCTCGATTACTTCGGTGAGCCCATCCCGAAGGATGTACAGGGAGCCAGTTTGGCGCCACTCATGGACGGGGCTCGGAGCCATCGGGCTGCGGCGATCTATGGCGTTATGGGCGGTCAGGTAAACGTGACCGACGGTCGTTACGTGTACATGCGTGGAAACAAATCGCCGGACAACGCGCCGCTGAACGAATACACGTTGATGCCAACACACATGAACACGCGCTTCTCCCCGAAGGAGCTGCAACACTGGGAGCGTTTCGCGGGCTTTTCCTTCACCAAAGGCTGCCCGGTCATGCAGATACCGGCGCGGCAACCGCGCGCATTCAACGATCCCACGCATCCCATGGGCCGAAGCCGGACGGCAACGCTGTTGTTTGACCTGGCCCAGGATCCACACCAGCACCGACCGATGTGCGACGCGGACATCGAGGCGCGCATGGTTGGTTTGTTGCTCGCCGCGATGGATGCTAACGAGAGTCCCGTTGAGCAGTACCGGCGCCTGGGCCTGCCACTCGAGGACCGCAGCGCCGCGGCCATCCGTAGCGCCTGCGTCACTGAGAGTGACGCAGGTCGAGCCGCCGCTGCCCACGGCGGTGGAGGCCGGCTCACCACCACGATCGCCCAAAACGCTCAGCGGTAAAACACCTGATCCGATCGATAACAACTCCGGGCAGCCGACACAGGCTTAAGCAAAGGACGCCAGTCTATGAACATGCATGAACAGTTTCGCCTCGACGGAAAAGTTGCAGTCGTCACCGGCGGTGGCCGAGGGATCGGCCGCGGCATAGCCTACGGATTGGCGGACTGCGGGGCCGACGTCGTCGTGCTGGCGCGCCGTCAGACCGACCTGGATGAAACCGTTGCCGGGATCGAAACGCGCGGTCGCAAAGGCTTGGCGATCGTCGCAAACGTACTGGACTTCGACGCCGTCCCCAAGGCGCTCGATCAGGTCGTTGATCACTTTGGCCATCTGGACATCATGGTCAACAACGCCGGCGGGAACCTGGATCGCAAGATGCACGCGCTGCCGGAGATCAGCCTCGACAAGTTCGACGAGCAACTCGCCTTTAACATGAAGACAAAATGGTGGGGTGCGCAACAAGCGGCCAAACGTATGACCGACGGCGGCCGCATCATCAACATCATCTCCATCGCCGCGCACCGGCCGTCGCCGGGCTTCGGGGTCTACTCGGCGGCAAACATGGGCATGATCAGCATGACCCGTACCTTGGCGGTGGAGCTCGCGCCGCGGCAGATCACCGTGAACTGTATCGCTCCCGGGGTCATCGTCACCGAGATGCTCGAACAGACCATGGGCATGGACACCCAGCAGGCGGAGGCGGCGTTTGCAGCAAACGTACCGCTGGGCCGTACCGGTACACCAGCAGACTGTGCGGCTGCGGCTGTGTTTTTCGCCTCCCCCGCTGCCGCATGGACGACGGGGCAGTTCATCGATGTCGCCGGCGGTCAGCCGACCTGAGCATCAACCGGGCAGCGCGACGGTTGCCGATCCGGTCAGCGGGTTCGCGCTCCCTTCCCGGTGCAGCCAGATGTCGCAGTCCGCTAGCCGTTCCCCGTTCTCTTCTCGGATCGCCGTCACCACACCCTGCGCCGTTACCCGTTCGCCATCGAGAATGACGAGAGGGAAGGTCATGAACACGCGGCGAATGCTGTCCGGCCCGGTCCAGGCGTGCAGCATGTTGATCATGTAACTCAACCCGAGCGGACCCTGATTAATGGTGCGCTCACCAAAGCCGAGCTTTGCACACACGCTCCGGTCCCAATGCACCGGGTTCGGATCGCGAAGGATCGCGGCCATGGTGCGCATCCGCGCCGCACTCACTTCGGGCATGTCCCATTCAGGGATCTGATCGCCAACCGCTACGCTCATGCGACACCTCGCCGATAGTGCCAGGTAATGGTCGTCGTCGCCGCCGGGCGCTGTTGATCGTCGTAGAGATCAAAGCGGAACTGGATTCGATCGTAGGTCCGGTCGACGCCCTGACGGCGATCGGCCTCAGTTATGGTTCCTTCAACCCGGTACTCGAGTTCTTCTTTGAGCGGTTGGTGAAACTGCCAGTCATAGCTTTCAATGCCGATGGACGCATCCGAGTCCGCCTGCCCGAGCGCGAACATCTCGGCGATACTGGTGTTGGCCCCGAGGATCGGCATGTGGAACAGCGCCACCGGGTGCGCCAACCCCTCTGGCAAGGGTCCTGCCCCCGTGCACTCGGTCAACAGAAAGTTCTCCCAGTGAGCAATGGTGTACTTGCCCCCGGGAAACTTGTGCCCGACGAGGGCTCGAATCTCTTCTTCAGGAACCACGCGTCTCCTCCTGCTTGCACCCGACCCCCGCAGGCTGCCCGAAGCGCGCCGTCTGAGCCAGTCCTTTCGCTCAGCTAGCCGTTTGGCGAGTGCGCAGACCTGAACGGCTGGCGTTGGCCGTAGGTGAGCGAACGCCAAAGCCATTCCACAGGGCCAAAGCGGAAGCGGCGCAACCACCAGGGGCTGATGAGCAGCTGAAGAATCCAGATCACGAGCACCACCAGGTAGAGCTCCCACCGTTCGAACCTGCCGACCAGCCCGAAGCCCGCGCCGGAAAAGATCACCAATGCGATGAGCGAGTGAGCGAGGTAGTTGCTGAGCGCCATGCGCCCAACGGCAGCCAATCGGCTCCGCACCCCGGCCCACCAGCCACGGGAACAGAACAAGAGGATCAGGCCGAGGTAGCCGAGGGTCATCGCAAGCCGACCGGCGTGATAGCTCCAGCGCATGAACGAGTGCGTGACCAAAACGTCGAACCCGCTGGTGAACACGCGCTCAAGTTCCCACAGGTTGATCACCAGCCCCGTTGCAAACCCAGCGACGGCCAGGCTTGCGTACCAAGCCGGGGCCAACCGACCGTCAAGCACACCGAACCGTTGCAGTGCCATGCCCAGCACCATCATCGCCAGCGCGTCCCAAAGCATGATCACCGGCAGTTGAAACCCGTACAGGTCCGGGAGCTGAGCCACAGTCCAGCGCCAGGCCGACCCGTAGCTTTCGGCGCGTGCAGCACGCTCCGCTTCCTGGGCGCTTGCCGACGGCGCGTGTTCGGATTGAAAGTCGAGCCAGCCCGCCACCAGTTCCTGCTCCTCGGCCGAGCGTTCGCTGCTCGGCACCGAGTCTGCCAGGCTACGAAGGCTGTCGAGACCTACGGCGAAGGCGGCGTTCTGGAGCGTCAGAAGCACAAACAGGGCAGCGGCAAGCGCCAGCAGTCGTTGCGGTGACACCTGCCGGAGCGGGTACAGCAGAAACGCCGCCAGCCCGTAGCACAGCAGGATGTCTCCGGTCCAAAGCAGGACCGCCGCATCGAACAGCCCGAAGACCAGCAGCCACAAATTCCGGCGCCGGAACCGCGGCCAGACAGAGGCGGCGGCGCCGGTTGTAAAAAGTACGACTCCAGCACCGAAGAGCAGACTGAACAGCCCTCGAAGGGCACCCTCGAACAGCAGGTCGACACCGGCCCACACCGCGAGGTTAAAGCGCTCGCTGGCGACCGACGACCCCAAGCCGATCTCCGGATTGAAATAGGCCGCCGCCGGTAACCCAAAGCCTATGATGTTGAGCAGCAGAATCCCAAGCAACGCAAAGCCACGAAGCACGTCGAGGGACTCGATTCGAGCGTTCGGTTCCGCTTGCTCGAGTGTGCTTCGTTCAGTATGAGTCGGGTCGGCAATCATGACGAGATTGACCATTGCAGGTGCCGCAAACCCTAGCAGGTTCCACGACCCCCGTTCTGATCGTTGCCGCTGCCCCTGTCGAGCCTGGACCCACAGTGGCAGACTGGCTGCACCACCTGCGAGCTCCAACCGCCTATGCCTGCATTTCGATTCTTGTGCGCTGCCCTGTGTACCCTGCTGCTATTCGCCGGTTGCCAGCAACCAACCGTCGCACGTCTGCCGCCCTTCGATTTAGCGATCGAAAACATCACACCGGTCGATGCCTTCGACGGCACGGGGACCCCCAGCACCGTACTGCTCCGGGGCAACGTCATCGCCGCCGTGGTGGCCGCCGATACACCGCTACCACCAACCGTTCCGAGGATCGACGGTCGCGATCGTTTTCTCATCCCCGGTCTCTGGGACATGCACGTCCACATCACCTACGAGCCGGCGCTGAACGATCACTTCGCCGCGTTGCTCCTCGATTACGGCATCACAAGCGTTCGCGACACTGGCGGCGTACTCCCAGTGCTCTTGCCCGCGGTGGAACGGTGGGTCAACGCTGACGTCCCAACCCCGCACCTGTACTGGAGTGGACCGCTGCTCGATGGCCGACTGGTCGTCTACGACGGCAACGATCGCCCGCTCATTGGCGTGCAGAATGCCAGTGCCGATGGTGCAGCGGCTCGAGTCAAAGAACTCAAGGCGCGGGGGGCAAGCTTCATCAAGATCTACGAAATGGTCGAGGACCCGGTCTTCGACGCCCTGGTCGCGGCAGCTCGAGCGGAAAACCTGCCGATCGCGGCCCACATTCCCCTGGCCGTCGATGCCCTCAAGGCCGGCCCAGAACTTCAGTCCCTCGAACACCTGCGCAATCTGGACCTGGCTTGCAGTGAAGATGCTGAAGCGTTGCTGGCACAACGCCGCAAGACCATCGCCGGTACACCGAACGGCGCCGGCTTCAAGCTCCGCTCCGCGCTGCATCGCGAGCAGCGACGCAAAGCCCAGGAGGGCCTGACGGTCACAAGTCGCCGTTGCGAAGCCGTCATGACCGCGTTCGCGAACACCGTGCACGTGCCGACGCTGCGACTGAACACGATTAGCCGCTTCTCACCACTGCATCGCAGCGACTGGCAAACGGCGCTCGAGGATCTGCCGACGGTGCTGGCGGAGGGGTGGCTTGGCCAGGCAACCTACTTCGCTGGTCGCGCGACGCCAGTATCACTGAACAATGCCGACTGGAGTCTTGCGCTGACGCAGGCCCTGGCGAGCCGTGGCACAACGATTGGCGCCGGTACGGATTCACCGATCGCCCAATCGATTCCCGGTTACGCCCTGCACACTGAGCTGGAACGACTCGTCGACGCCGGGCTTTCTCCGCGCGAGGCGCTCGCCGCTGCCACGGTAGCGCCGAGCCGCTTCTTTGGTTGGGCCGAGACGCGCGCCGGGCGAGTGGCTGCCGAACACCCGGCCGATCTCATAGTGCTAAGTGCCAACCCGCTTGAAGACATTACCAACACCCGTCGGATCGAAACCGTGATTTTGAACGGCCGGGTCGTGCGCGGCGCGGTTAACGATGAGTAGCTTACGCCTAGCGGACAAAGTCGTTCTCATCACCGGTGCGGCAAAAGGGCTGGGGCGAGGCATCGCCGAGCGCTTCGCCAAGGAAGGTGCCCGGCTCTGGCTTACGGATGTCGACAGCACCGATGGCGAAGCCACCGCCCACGAACTCGATGGTGAGTTTCGCAGCCATGACGTCCGCGATGAGGCGAGCTGGGAACAGCTCATGGCCGAAATCGTCGAGCACGCAGGACGCCTAGACGCGCTGGTCAACAACGCCGGGATCTTCATCAATCATCCCGTAGAAGAAACACCAGTGGCCGAATGGCAACGGGTGCTCGATGTGAACCTCACGGGCGTTTTTCTTGGCTGCAAGCACGCCGTTCGCACGATGACGCCCCAGAGCCGGGGATCGATCATTAACCTGTCCTCTGTTACCGGACTTCGCGGGCAGCGAGGCGGTGCTGCGTACAGTGCCAGCAAAGGCGGAGTACGGCTGCTGACCAAATCGGTAGCGCTAGAGACTGCGCACCGGGGCATTCGCTGCAATTCCATTCATCCGGGCATCATCAAGACGCCAATCCTGGATCCCATCTTTGAACGGGCAGACGATCCCGCCGCGTTGGAGCAGGCGCTGGCGGCATCGCTTCCCATCGGCTACCTCGGCGATCCTGCGACCGATATCGGGAACGCCGCGCTGTATCTGGCAAGCGATGAAAGCCGCTACGTTACCGGTACTGAGTTGGTCGTCGACGGAGGCATGACGACGGGGCTGCCCTAACGTCGGCGTCTCAGCGATACCGCACTGTCTCGCTGCGCTAGCGGGCCTGGGCAAAACGCGGGCGTGCGAGCCGCTGTCCGTACGCCTGACACCACTGCTGGGGTGAAGGAACGTTCACCCCCGAACCCATGATCGCAAGATACGAGCTGTTGCTCGTCAACGGATACCCATAAGTCTGGTTGATCCGTTTCTTTTCGCGCCGCGACATCCGGTCATGCCGAAACAGATCATCAATGCATTGATCGACCAGCGGCTTGGCTGCATCGGCAAGCAGGCAGTTGAGCGTCATGCAGGGTTCTTGGGGTTGCGACGCGCACCCGAAGAGGGCGAGCGCGCTAGTTAGCAGGGCGCAGCAGGTGAAGCGCGAGGCAACGCGCGTGCGGGTGTGCAGGCGGGTCGCCGATTTGACGGGGTTCGGGTCCAAGCTGTTCTCCAGGCAGAGTTAAAAAACGCAAAGGGATCCCCTCGTCTTTTTCAGATCGACCGATGTGCTCCTAACTTTAGGGAGCAATCGTCGTGCCACCGCAGATGAACAGCGCGTTAAAGGCTTAAGTGCATGTCTCCTATATTTACTCCGGCCTACAGAGTTTCGTGTATCAGCTTGTTAACGCTTTTGGCCAACCCCAACCGTCTCACCTCACACCGGCTTCGTGCGCGCAGCAATTGCTTCGGTGATTTGTGGCCAGAGCTCAGCAGGCAAGTCGTGCCCCATGCCGTCAATCAGTAGGAGTTCGGATCCGGGAAGCGCTTCGTGGGTGTCGATTCCACCTTCCACGGGCACCAGCGTGTCCGCTTTGCCATGAATGATCAGAGCCGGAACGGTTAACTCGGCTAAGGCTTCGCGCCGATCAGGCTGGGTCGCTGCGGCAGCCATCTGCCGCGCGACACCGGCAGGGTCCGTGGCGCGGTCAAAATCGCTCATGGCCCGCTGCCGCGTTTCTTCCGGGTCCGCGGGATAGGCGGGGCTCCCAATCACCTCGTAGATTTCGATTGCGCGGGTGCCCGCACCCTCTCGATCTGTGGCCGCCGGTGACATGAGCGCCGCCATGGCCTCAGGTGTTGCCGGTGGTAACGAGCGGTTGCCCGTCGACGACATGATGGATGTCAGACTCAGCACCCGCGCCGGGTGTCGAATTGCGAGGGTTTGCGCGACCATGCCGCCGAGCGACACGCCCACAACGTGGGCTGCATCGAGACCGAGCGCTTCAATCAATCCCGCCGTATCGTCCGCCATATCGTCCAAGCCGTAAGGTACCGGCGCCTGAGTCCCTTGCAGCAAGGCCGCTGTCACCGCAGCCATATCCGGCATGCCGGCATCGTGCAGGTGCGTCGACAGGCCGACGTCGCGGTTATCGAAGCGAATAACGTAGTGGCCAAGCTGAACCAGTGCGTCACAGAACCCCGGCTGCCAGCGTGTCATCTGGGATCCCAGACCCATGATCAACAACAGCGGACGATCCGCGGGGTTTCCAAAAGTTTCGTATTCGAAGCTCAGGCCGTTTGCAGCCACTTGAGGCATGGTCGTTCTCCACCAGGGATGAGTTGTTCAGGGTGTGGGCTCAAGCCGCAGGAAGCGACGCGGCGGGAACCCGGTCAGGATTCGGAAACCGATGCTGTGCGGGAAGGTCGCCATCAGTCGTTCGTGCTCAGCGCCCTCCACGGGCACAGCCGTGTAGCGGCGCTCAGCCTCGCCGTCGAGCTCAAGCGCAACTTCCGGCGACCCACGCACCGCTCGGTACCAGGCCCGCGGCCAGTGATTCGCGGCAACGTAGAGTTGCCCACCGTCATCCAGGCGAGCCAACACCCGAGCCACGGGTGCCGTGTCGGGCTCGGTAATCAGTGTCAAAGTATTGGCGTTAGCCGGCTGCATGACACCAATGAGCGTTTCAAACGCTGCAACGATTGCTACATACGTGCCGACGAGCCACGCCAAGATCTTTAAAAGTCGAACCACGATCGCGCCAAAGCCTTCCGTTCTCCGCCCTATTCTGCCCGACCCGTCGATTAGGCAGAAGGGAGCCATGCCAGCGCAATCCGCTGCCCTTTCTATACTTTCCATGCGTCCTTTTTGCGTGCTATCGCTTTGATACTCCGGGAACCAACCACGAGCAGCCGCCAACCATGCCCCGCGCTCCGCTCCAGTCCGTCGAACAGCCTGTAAGTCTGCGCCGTCAGCTCCCGGAGCTTGCGCTCGGCAGTCTGGCGATCTTCGCCTGTACGGGCTACGCCACGGAGCTCGGGATGAGCCACAACCTTGTGGTCGCGCTCTGGCCCGCCTCCGGCGTGACCCTCTGGCTTGCGTGGCGCTACGGCTGGGTCGCGTTTCCAACGATTTTTCTCGGTCACTGGCTCTATGGAGAACTGTTTGTCCCTGGTGGCAATACGCTGGCTTCGCTAGGCAACACCCTGGCGGCGGTAATCACCATTGGCCTGTTCCGTTCACAGCTCAAAGAGGGTATCGCGAACGCACTTCGTAACCGCGTTTGGATCATCGGCCCCTTGGTGTTTCTCCAGGCGGCGCTCGCCGCCCTGCTCGGCGGCACCGTCATCGTTTGGAAGCTCGGCGCTGAGGGTGAGGTCGCCTACGAACTCTTGTTCCGCTACTTCCTCTCCGACGTAACCGGAGGGCTTATCGTGGCACCGATGCTGTTCGCCTGTTCTCTGCAGCAGCTCAAGCCAAGTTGGAAGAGCCTGCGTTCGCCAGAACTGCTTGCCGCATTTGCCGCCATTGCAGCGATGGTCGCCCTGAACGGCATGAGCACAGACTTTCTCTCGGAGCAGGCAAAGCTACTCATCGTGTGTACCCCGTTGCTGTTCTGGCTGAGCATGCGGCCGGCTCGGTTTGAATCGCACTGCGCGATCATGCTGATTTCGGGCGCCGCGCTGACGCTGGCGTCTCAGAACCTCAACCTGGACAGCCAGGCTCTGCTCGAATGCCAGCTGTTCATGTGCATCTTCCTGGCCAGCGCCACGCTGCTGCAGGCGATCCTCTGGCAACAGGAGGATCTCAACCGGCAGCTCCGCGACCAGAGCGCAGGCCTCGAGCGTCGGGTACGGTTGCGCACCGCAGAGCTTGAGGACGCGCGAAAGCGCGCCGAAGAAGCCGACGCGGCGAAGTCTGAGTTTCTCGCCAACACGAGTCACGAGGTTCGGACACCGCTGAACGCCATTCTCGGTATGGCTGAGTTCCTCAACGACAGCCCGCTCAACGACGAGCAGCGTCAGCAGACCCAGACCATTCTGTCGGCGGGGCGCAACCTCATGTCAGTTCTCAACGACGTCATCGATCTGTCCAAGGTTGAGGCTGGCAAACTTGAAATCGCACCAGAACCAACTCGTATCGCGGACTTGAGCAGTCAGATTGAAAGCCTCTGGCGACCCATCGCGCTCGACAAGGGTCTCAAGTTCGAGCTGGCCGTGGCCGACGCCGTTCCCGAGCACCTGTCCATCGACGGTCATCGACTCTTGCAGTGTGTTTCAAACCTGCTTTCCAATGGGATCAAGTTCACCGAGCACGGGGCCATCACCGTGCGCATCGATGCACGACAGCATGGCGACCGGTACGAGCTTCAGTTTGCCGTGCGGGACACCGGTCTTGGCATGACCAAGCAAAGCATGGAAAAACTCTTCCAGCCGTTCGAGCAGCTGGACTCATCCATTACCCGGCGCTTCGGCGGCACCGGCCTGGGGCTGACCATTACCCGCCGACTTGTGGAACTGATGGGTGGCGAAGTTCGGGTGGACAGTGAACCTGGGCAGGGCAGTGAGTTCACCATCGTCGTAGAGGGTCGACCGGTACCCACCGAGTGGCTGGCGGAGCAAACGGCCACGGCGGCAACACCCAAACTTCCTGAATCGCTCCGCGTCCTGCTGGTCGAAGACAACATCGTCAACCGCCGCGTTGCCCGCGGCCACTTGAAGCGATTCGGCTGGTCCTTCAGCGAAGCGACGAACGGGCTTGAAGCCCTCGAACATCTCGAAGCGGCGCCGTTCGATCTGGTCCTACTTGATGTTCACATGCCGGTCATGGATGGCATTGAAACCATAAAGCGCATCCGCAGCAGCACAGCGCCCTGGCGCGACATGCCGGTCATCGCCCTCACCGCCGATGCCATGAGCGAAGACCGACGACGCCTCCTTCGCCTCGGCATGAGCGGTTACGCCAGTAAACCGATCGATGCGCCAGTGCTGCTCCAGGAGATTAGCCGCGTGCTTGCCGAGCACGAATCCGATGCTGAAATCGACCCAAGCGCCTCAGCGGTCTGAGCCTCGCCCCGCAGCGCGTTGAACGCGCACCTGCACCGGCTCTCCGTAGCCTGTCTCGGGTGAGTCGCTACCGAGGAAACAAGCCATGTCGTTCACCGCAATCGTGATCTCGCGCTCGTAGGAAGGCCGGCTGAGTGCACTCCGCACGTGACTGACGCGCCCGTCGCACCACCGATGGCGCCATCGGTCCCCTTTGGCCAACGAGCGAATACTGGCCGCGTCACCGACGCTCAGACGTACCGCCCTCGCCGCGGGTACGGACAGGCGAACCCGCCCCTCGCTGTCCTCAGGCAGAAGCACGAGCAACGGCGCCCCCTCCTGCAGATACCCGTCGGGCTCGGGGGCGAACTCGTGGACTCGACCGGCGACAGGGGATCGCAGCTCAAAACGGGTTCGCCGCTGCACGACCCCAGTGTGCTCGAGCTCCGCCAGACGCAGGGCGAGCCTCGATCGCGCCGCATCGTTCGCGGATCGTTGATTCTCGAGCCATTCGAGTCGCCGCCGGGCCTCGGCACCGTCGAAGCTGACGATCGCACGCTCAGCTTCGAGAATCGCGAGTTCATCGCCAAGAAGCCGCGCTTCGGCACTGGCGCGCTCGCTCGCCGACAACGCCGATTCGGGAAGTGCGAGCAGGCGACGGTCGCCGGCACTGCGTTGTTCGTGCCGAGCCCGAAGCAGCGCCACACGTTGCAGATCCAGCTCCCGCAAGGCGCGAGTGCGCGATCGCGTGAGACGTAGCTGTTCAGCAATACGATTCCCCTGTTCGCGAAGCCGTTGATCCTCTTGCTTAAGCAGCTGTTGCTGATGCGCGATCAGGGAACGCCGGGTGGCGCTGGCGTAGGCGACATCAGGCTCCAGCATCAACGTCATCAGCCGATCACCTGCGGCGACACGTTGACCCACCTCGACGAACGCGGTTTCGAGCCACGCGTTCTGCGGCGCGTACAATACGACCGGCGGACGCTTTGGAACCCAGTAACCCGTCAGGCTCAGCGTCCTCCCTCCCAGTGTGCCGAACAGCAGCGCTATTGCTGCAAGAGCGGCAATCACGACCGCCCAGAACGCGCGCTGCCGGTCTCGGCGAAGCGCCCCTCGAACGTTCGAGCGCGGATCGCCGTGCGCCACCGTGGCCGGTGACCGATCCTGGGTGCTTACGCCGGAGGGTTCATTGGGCTGACGAACGCGCAGGGCGCGATCGCTAGGGGTTGTATCGTCCATTCGCTACAACCTAAGGATGCGTTGCTCCTTTCTCATCCGTCATCGCCGGCGAAGCCTGCCAGTCTTTCTTCAGCATGGGGCGACCGACTGCGCCGAAACCTGCCTGGCCATGGTGTCGTGCTACCACGGTCGCGCTGAAAAGAGTATCCGGCTATCGCTGCAATCGAATGCGGGATCCAGCGCCTGGTCGCTGCGAATGCTGGTCGAGCAGGCGCGCCGATTGAACTTCGAAACACGACCCTGGGCCCTCGGCAGCGAAGAGCTCGACCGGCTCACGCTGCCCTGCATCCTCCACTTGCAACACGGCCACTACGTGGTGTTGGTTGCCCTTTCTTCCGCTCACGCGGTGATCCACGACCCGGCGCTGGGCCGGCACCGCCTAAACCACGACCAGCTCAGCACCGCCTTCAGCGGTGTCGCGCTGGAACTGACCCCGGACCCGGAGTTCGAATCAACGCCTAAGACTCCCACTTGCAGCTGGCGCAGCTTCCTGCCGCGGCGCGATCCGACCGTGCGCGTATTACGAGCCCTTGGCTTCGGCAACCTGATGCTGCAGCTGCCTGCACTCATCAGTCCCCTACTGTTCCAACAGGTCATCGATGCCGCCCTGTTTGAAGGAGATTCCGACGCGCTGCGCTACAGTTTCGCAGCGCTTGTTGCCCTCATGTTGTTGGATACCGCCGGAGCACATTTCCTGGCTGTGCAACAGACCGAAGCGGAGCTGCGGCTGCGACGGCACAGCGAACGAAGACTCTGCGCCCGCTGGCTGCGGCTGCCAACGGCCTTCTTCGACCTCATTCCGAGCAGTGCCCTGCTGGCACGCTTCGATGCACTGGCGAGCCTGATGCGCGAAACCCTCTTGCTCCATACGCTGGGCCCCGCTCACCTGCTGTGCGCCATTGGCGCGCTGGCCTTAGCGGCAAGTTACAGCTTGCCAATCGCGCTGCTGTGCGTCGGTACGGCATTGCTTCCCCCGATTCTGCACCGGGTTCAATTCCAGCGTACGCAGGGCCTGGTCGATGAGCATTTACGCGATCGTTCGCGCAGCCGACACAGCCTGCTCGAAACGCTCGATCACCTGCCGGCTCTGCACGCCCAGGGCACAGCTGGTGCGCGCCGCAGGCTCTGGCAACAACTGCAGCACAGCGAGCTAACGGCGAGTGCACTGCAGTCGTTGCACGGTCACCGTCTCGCAAGCGCGAGTCGACTGTGCACGAATGCCGGGGAGCTGCTGCTGCTCGCAGCGCTCGTAGCACTGCTGGCAACACAAGCGTTGAGCCTCGGTAGCGTCGTCGCGCTGCAGCGCTACCGCAGCCTGGCTCAGCATCGGCTGGCGCTGCTTGGCGATCTGCTGCTGCGCAGGCAATTCGCCCACATTGATCGGCGCTATCTCGACGCCATTGAGCCTGAACTCTCAGCACCCAGTGCGGACCCGGGCACGCTCCCCCCCTTGGACGATCGCCACATCCTGCGGTTTGAGAACGTCAGCTACGGAACCCGCGGCGGGGGGCCAGCGCTGGTACGCGGAATCGAGCTAAAGGTTGCCGAGGGTGAACTGATCCTGCTCACCGGTCCGTCGGGCAGCGGCAAGTCGACCCTGCTGCGCCTGCTCCTTGGCCTCGAGCAACCCATCGAAGGGCGCATTGCGATCCGCGGCATTGATCCGACGGCCCTCACCCGCGCGTCCGCCGCTCACCGCAACCAGACCCACGGTATCCGGTTGCCTCGGGTGACCATAGCTGATGCCAACCACACTTTTCTCCGCGGCACGCTGCGCGAAAATCTCACCGGGTTCGAGGGCAGGCCGGACCCAGCGGCCCTCGACCGCGCCATTCACCAGGCAGGAATCGCATCGCTCCTGTTGCGTTGCCCCCTGGGGCTCGACTGCGCAGTAGCGCAGGCTAGGACACAGTTCTCCGCCGGTGAGCTCGCACAGCTGCGCCTGGCCCGAGCTCTGTATCCAAACCCAGATCTTCTGCTGCTGGACGAACCGACCGCCAACCTGGACCCAGTCAGCGCGCACGAGGTGATGCAAAGGATCCGGGCACTACCGATGACTCGGATCGTCGTCACCCACGCCTTTGGCGCGGAGGCACCGGAGGCACGCCGGATTCGGATCGTCGCCGGTCAGCTGCAGCAGAAGCGTGGAATACCTTGTTAGCCCCCGCAGGCCGGGCCCCCGAATTTGCGGCCGCCGCCGGTTCCGGAGAAGATGCGATCAGGAACCCGGCAGACGACGGACAACCTTATGACCGATTCGATCAACGCACTCATGCAACGGCGGCAGCGTCCAGTCCGCACTGCGCTCACGGCAGCTCTTCTGATGCTCACCGGTGTCGTCACCAGCGGTTGCCAACCGGTTGAACCCAGCTCGACTCCAGCGGCCAACGCCGGCAGCGCCGATTGGACCCAACCCCTGTTCCAGGGCCTGGGCGGTGTCGAACTGGCCGTAACGACGAACAGCGGCGAAGCCCAGGCGTACTTCAACCAAGGCCTGGCGCTCGCCTTCGCGTTCAACCACGCCGCCGCCGACGTCGCCTTTAACCAAGCGGCGCTGAGCGATCCCGACTGCGCGATGTGCTATTGGGGCAGCGCGCTGGTTCTCGGGCCCAACGTAAACGCCAACATCGACCCCGCCAACGCACCAAGAGCCCACGCTCTGGCCACCAAGGCTCAGACGCTCGCAGGCTCTACCACGGCATTGGAGCAGGCCCTCATCCAGGCGCTGACCACCCGCTACCGCGCCGAGGAACCGGATGCGGACGGGCGCACGCTGCTGAACAACGCCTACGCCGATGCCATGCGAGGGGTTCGAGTTCAGTTTCCGGAAGACGCAAACGTGCTTGCGCTGACCGCCGAGGCCCTCATGGACGTCCACCCCTGGGACTTCTGGGAGACCGACGGCGAAATCCGTCCCTGGACTCAGGAGATTACCAACACCCTGGAACAGGCATTGGCGCTGGACCCGAGCCACGTCGGTGCCATTCACCTCTACATTCACGCCGTTGAGCAATCACCGATGCCGGAGCGGGCTGAGGCCGTCGCCGATACGTTGGCGGATCTAGCCCCAGCCGCCGGTCACCTGGTTCACATGCCGGCCCACATCTACATGCGCATCGGCCGCTACCACGATGCAACGCTCAACAACCTGCGGGCCGTTGCAGCCGATGCGGCATTTATTCAGGCCTGTCGGTCTAACAGTCCCATCTATCTCGCCGGCTACATCCCACACAACTGGCACTTCGGCTGGGTCACGGCAGCCATTGAAGGCTGGCAGAGCAAAGCCTATGAAATGGCCGAGGGTACGGCCGGTGCGTTGAGCGATGAGCTGTTGCGTGCGCCGGGCATGGGGGTCGCACAGCACTTTCTCATGCAGCCGACCTTTGCCCACATGCGCTTTGCCGACTGGCCGCGCATCCTCGCCGCCCCAGCGCCCGCAGAGGACCTGCCCTACGCCCGGGCGATCTGGCATTACGCCCGCGGCCTGGCCTTTGCCAACCAGGACGCGCTGGAATCAGCGGCTAAAGAACGCGACGCGCTCGTCCGCATCGCGACGGGTGAGGCCATGGCAGAGCTCAGCTTCTTCAACCGCGACGTCGCCGACACGCTGCTGACCGTGGCCGATACGGTGCTGCACGGTGTGATCCAGGAGAAAGCAGGGGCAACGGACGCAGCCCTTACGCTGTACGCCCAGGCGGTCGCGCTAGAGGACGGCATTCCTTACAACGAACCACCGGACTGGTACTTCCCGGTTCGTCACCTGCTCGGTGCGCTGCAACTCAGCCAGGGCGATGCGGCGGCAGCAGAACAAACCTACCGCGAAGACCTCGCCGTCATGCCGGAAAACGGCTGGGCGCTCCGCGGTCTGGCGAACGCCCTCAGGGAACAGGCGCGGGACGACGAAGCCCAACGCGTTATGACTCGTTTCGACTCGGCGTGGAAGCACGCCGAAGTCGAAATCGAAGGATCGCTGCTCTGAGCCGTTAACGCAGCAGTGCTTCGCAGCCACTGCCCTCAAGCAGCGCGTCGACGTCGGCGCGCGCTTTTGTGTCGAGCGCCTGGTAAGCAGCGCGAAGCGTGGCGACGCACTTGCCCTGATACGGAAAGGGCTCTTGCACCCATCGCGCCCCGTGGACTTCGGCGACCACCTCCTGCACCCCTGATTGAAGGGCCTGGGCATTTGCCAGCATGACCGGCGCGTAGGTCGATCCGATTTCCTCAAGTAGCGGGCGAAGCGTATCCCGCGCCAACTCAAGATCGTCTTCCACCCGATCGCTTGCTGCGAGACCGGACTGATCCTCCGTGCCGCTAACCCAGGCATGAACACGCGGATACTCATCGGCCGTCATGCGCGCCGGTGTCGGATCGAAGTGTGCAAGCTGAGTCAGTTGACCGAAGCAGGCAAAGTCTGCCGACAGCGGCCGCTTGCCGAACAGGAACGGCTCGTGTTCAAGGTGTGTCGCAAAACAGGCGAGAAAGCGTCGATAGCTGCTCTCGATCACCGGCGCCGTTGTGTCGTTGGAGCCTACGACGTAGAGCCGTTCAATCTGCCGGCGCGCAAATTGCTCTTTGGCAAGCGCCGCCTGCGCGGGGCTCAACGTAACGCCCTGGTAGAACGGCAGAATCGAAGACGCCATGGCGGCATCGGCCGCGTAATGCCATCGATAGTGAAACATGGCCTTCGTCAGCCATTCGTCTGCATAGTCCTCCAACAGATCGTTCAGCCAGCGCAGCGCAGGCTGTTCCGGAAGCACCGATCGGCCCGCGTAGGCCTCTTCAAGCCTGCGAATCAGCGGCGTGGTATCCACCTGTGCCGACAGCTCACCGTCCGGCTCACTGAAATAGACCACGGGAATGAGCGAAACCTTCGGTTTCGGCCAGCCCTCGGGGATGCTCCCGGTGGAGTGATGAAAGGCGTAGGGAATCCGGCGAAAGCGCAGCACCGCCAACAGCTTGCGTGTGTAGGGGGATCCCGGAGCACCTCGGACAACTAGCGGCTGATGCTCGTGGCTTTGGTAATCCGACGCATCGGTCATGCGGTGTGCTCGGTGAGAATCTCACCGCATCATCCGGATCTGAGCGAGCCTTGGCTAGACTGCGCCGCGATACATAAGAGAAGTCGCCCGTGACCGATTCGAAGGGAGCCCTCACAGGCTATCGCATCATTGACCTGACCTCGGTGTTGTTCGGTCCCATGGGAACGCAGCAGCTCGGCGACTGGGGGGCGGATGTCATCAAGGTGGAAACGCTCGATGGCGACCTTTGGCGCTACACGGGTACGGCGCGCACCCGCGGTATGAGTGGGCAGTTTATGGCCGTTAACCGGAACAAGCGCAGCATCGCTCTGGATCTCAAACACTCAAGCGCTGAGGTGGTAGTGACCGCGTTGCTGAAGAGCGCCGACGCGCTGGTGAGCAACGTGCGGCCGGCGGCGTTGGCGCGCCTTGGTCTCGGCTACGATCGGTGTCACGCGATCAAGCCGGACCTCGTTTATGTGGAGGCGACGGGCTTCGACCAGACCGGGCCCTGGGCTGACCGACCCGCCTTCGACGACATCGTGCAGGCCGCCTCAGGTTTTGCGGTAACCCTCACGGACGACAACACACCAGAACTACCACCCAGTCTGCTGGCCGACAAAATCTGTGGTCTCGCACTCACCTCAGCAGTGACCGCCGCGCTGCTGCACCGAGAGCGCACCGGTCAAGGCCAGCGCATCGAAGTTCCGATGCTGGAAACCCTTGCTGCCTTTAACGCGGTAGAAGCGCTCGGTGGCTACGCGTTTGAACCACCGGAGGGCGACGCCGGCTATGCCCGGGTGCGGGAACGACGCGCCGCGCAAACGCGCGACGGTTGGATCGCCCTGCTGCCCTACAGCGAAAAACAGTGGTGCGATTTTCTGACCGCCGTCGATCGCGCCGATTGGATCGAGACCTTCGGCGTGCGAGACCCCGTAACCCGCGCGGCAAACATCGATCGCCTCTACGAGGGTATGCGTAGCGTCATACGGGAACGCAGCACCGCGGACTGGGAACAGCTGCTCTCAGCCATCGACATCCCGCACGCCCGCTTCAGCCGCGTAGAGGAGCTCCAGAGGCATCCCCATCTGCGTGAATCGGGCCTGTTCGTCCACAGCGAACATCCCAGCGAAGGTACGATCGTCCAGGCACGCCCTACGACGCGCTTCAACAAAAGCCCCGCAGCCATTCGGCGCCCGGCCCCGCGGCTCGGCGAACATACCGTTGAGATTCTCGAGGAACTGGGATTGGACGATCGCCAGATTGACGCGCTACTGAAAAGCAACGCTGTCGCCGGGGAACGCGGCTGAGCAGCTCCGCCGCGACGCTAAACTACCGACGCCAGTTCGAGATCAAGCACCGAAATGCGGTTCGCAAGCGGCCCCAGCGCCTGTTTCTCCAGCTCGGCTGCGCTCATCGGTTTACCGAGCAGAAAGCCTTGCGCCAGATCGCAGCCCACCCGCCGCAACACCTCGAGCTGCGCTTCGTTTTCTACCCCTTCGGCAAGCACCAGCATGTCGAACTCATGGCCCAGGTGGACAATCAGCTGCAACAGGGTTCGTTCCCGCTCGCTCTCGGCGACATGCTCGAGAAATGACCGATCTATTTTCAACATATCCAACGGCAGGTGCTTCAGGTAGGTCAGCGACGAATAACCGGTGCCGAAATCGTCCATGGCAATGCCAACCCCTTCCAAGCGCAGCTCTTCAAGCACGCGCTTGGTGGAATCGAAATCCTGGATGACCAGCGACTCCGTGATCTCGATGCCAAACCGTCTTGGCGGAACACTCCGGGCCCGGAGCGTAGCCTTAAGCAACGACAGGAAGTTGCCGTCTGCAAACTGATCCGCGGCGACGTTGATGTGCAATGCGCCGGGGTCCACTTCCCGCTCCTGCCAGTCGGCTAGCTGGTCAATGGCCTTCGCGAGTACCAGCTCACCCAACGGCGTACTAAGGCCGCGCTCCTCGGCGACGGGAATGAACTCACCGGGGGGAATCACCCGGTCTCCGTCCCGCCAGCGCACCAGGGCCTCAGACCCGATGATCCGACCGCTGCGAAGATCAAACTGCGGCTGATACTCCAGATACAGATCTCCGTGCTCGATTGCGCTGCGGAGGCGGTTCTCAATGGACAAGCGGCGCCGCGAGCGCGCCCCGAGCTCGGAATCAAAGAGCCGCATGCGCCCACCACCGGCGCGCTTGGCTTCGTACATCGCAACGTCCGCCTTCAGGATCAGATCGCGCTGCGTTTCGGCGTCGTGCGGGAAGCGCGCAACACCGATGCTAACGCTGACCTCGTGCTCACTGCCCTTGATCCGAATGGGTCTCGCTATCGCCTGGCGGAGCCGCTCGATCACGCTTTCAACCCCGGCCGCGTCTTCAAGCCCCTGAAAGGCAACGAGGAACTCATCACCACCGATTCGTGCAGCAAAATCCGGATCCCGTTCATCACCCAAACCGCTGTCGGTTGAAAATCGAATTGAGCTCGCTACCTGAGTTGCCACGTGCTTAAGAATCTCATCGCCGACGTCGTGACCAAAGGAATCGTTGTAGTACTTGAAGCGGTCGATATCGAAGTAGGCAAGGGCGAAGGGCGCAAAGGCTTCGTCACGTATGTGAATTTGTTCGTTGAGGCGCTGACTCATCGAACTGCGGTTCAGCAGTCCAGTTAGCGAATCGTAGTAGGCCAACCGCTTGATCCGGTTTTCGCTCCGCAGCTTTTCCGTCAGATCGCGCAGCAGCAGCACCGCGTGGCTGGCGTCAGATTTTGCAATCCGCACTTCGAAATGCCGCGACACACCGTCCGCGCCTAAGCGGACGGTTAGCTGGGACGGTGAGTTGGACTTAAAGCACAGCACCAGCGCTTTTCGAAGCGCCCGGGCATCGCGGTCACCGAGCAGCTTGTAGAGCTGCCAACCGTCGAGATCAACGTTCGGAAAGGCCTCCAACAGCTCTGCAGACGGCTTAATCAGCTCAGCGCCCCGCTCCGCATGAATCAACATGACCGTGTCGGGCATCGAGCGCATGATCGCATCGCTGCGTGCCAGCTCGTTTTGGAGGCTATCGACGAGCTCGTCGATGTGTGCGGTGAGTTGTTGCACCTCAAGCGGCCCGGATCGCGGGGGATCAAAGCTCTCGCCCCTGCGAGTCGCGGCCATGGCCGCCACTTGTAGCCGGCGAAGCGGGTTGGCGACGGCGCGCGCAATCCACACCAGGGCAGCCAGTACGAAACCGCAGTAGATACCGATGCCGATCCAGCCAAAGGTCCGCGTTCGTAGCGCGGCCGCGTCGGCGGCTACCTGCGCGCGCTGTTGCTCACGACGGATCGACTCAGTGAGCTGATCAGTGGTCGAAAACAGCTGCAGGGTGAGCTGATCCGATCGCCGCAGAAACTGCGCTTCCTGATCTGCCGACGGGGCCTCCTCCAGGTCTGCGTAGGTCCCGAGCAGATCTCGCAGTTGCACCACCTGGTGACGAAACTGAGTCGTCAACGGAACCAGGTCGTTGGCATCGGTGAGCTCGGTTTCGGTTTCACCAAGCAGCCGCTCCAAGTGTTCAAGCTGCTGCAGCGCGCCGTCAATGAGATAGGTTTCGCGGCTACCGAAGATCAGATCGGTCATTACCAGGAGGGTGTTCAGCGTATCGCTGAGCCGAGAGTAATCGGCCTGTTGGACGGCGAGCTCATCCGCCACCTGCTGGCGCGACCGAACCCGCTGCTCGTCGTCGGCCACCCAGTCTTCGAGCCACAGACCCCCGCCACCGCAGAGCAGCGCGAGCACGCAGAGGTAATGGCTCACCCGCACGCGCGCGGCTCCGAGACGGGAAAAATGGCAGTGTCAGCGGGGGCAAACGCGCCTGGATAGGCCATGCCCTACATCCTGAATCGAGTCATCCACTCATCAGGCTAGTTGGTTGGACGGCAACCGTTACGTCTCGGGCTGTTTCTCGGCCAGCGGCTCAAGAGACTGTGCGGTGCGTCACACGCGCTCGGTGAGCGGCGCGTTGAACGAGGGCGCCGGTGGCAGATGAAGCCTGGCCTTGGCGATGCGCAAGGTCGCCTCGGTCCCTTCACCGAGGCCGTTGCTCTGAACGGACACCTCGCCCCCGAGCTGGTCCATGAGCGCGCGAACAATCGCCAGGCCCCTACCCATTCCGGGAGCGCTGGACTCGCCGCTTCGGTAACCGGGCTCAAAGAGGTGGGCCTGATCAGCCTGCCGAATCCCGATTCCCGTATCACGTACGGTGATCTCGACTCGGTCCTCGCGCCCCTGCGCCGCGAGCATCACCATGCCATCGGACGGCGTGTACTTAAGGGCGTTCGACAGCAGGTTCGACAGCGCGCGATTCAAGCGCTCATCGTCTGTGTAGGCAACGAGCCCGGTACAGCGGGGTGGGGCCACCAGCTGCACGCCCTTGTCGTGGAATGACGGTCGGTAGTCGTCCAACGCTCGGGTCAGCAGCTTTGCAACGGAATGTGGTGCGAGATCCAACACTGCCCGGCGCGACGCCGGAGCGGAATGCCACGAAGTGGAGAGAGACGGGGTCCGTACCGGGGCCGCGCAAAATCCATCCAGCAGTTTCGCCATGTCTCGAGCGGAGCGTTCGGCCGTTGCCCGTAGCTCGGTGTGCCGCTGACCGGTCTCCTCGACCATCTCCAGCGATTGGCGCAGCAACGTCAGCGCGTTGCCCATCTCGTGAACGAGGCTACGAACCTCGTCCAACGCGCCGAACGCTGCCGGCTTGAAAGCATCGTGGGCGATCCGAAGCCCCGAGTGAGCAACCATCGTTGGCTCCTCTATCAGTTCTCTTAGATCGCTATAACACCTTGTTTTATATGGACAGTAAAGCCAGAACGGGACGATTTACGCTCTCGTTACTCGACACCAGCGCGCCTCTGTCTGCGATCAGTGCCCGGCGTCGGTCATCGCTGGCAATCGAGACCTATCGGCAACGAACGGCGGGTTGGGTGCATCCTGGCCATTCGGCTGACGACGGCGCATTTCCTCATTCAAACCCGCGACGATGCGGCTAGCCGTTGATCCACAGAGCCAGGGGAAGATCGCGTGGACCCCGCAGGCGCAGGCCGCGAGCGCCAACCGGGCGCTGAAGTGCACAGCAGCACCGGCGTGACCCAGATAGCTCTCCCCCACCGCGTGGGGATGATCAAGAAATGGATTCCGTGCCATGAACTGTCGCAGCCGTTGAACGTCCAGAAATCCTAGGTGGCCGTAACCGCAAAAGAGTTGAAAAAATCTACGGATGGCCGGACAGAAACGAAAAAATCTACCGATTTTTCAGAACTAAACGATATTTCATACTGTTTCCGCAGGAGGGGGAGCCGCGAGCTGAAGTGCTAGTGCCGCTTCGACGTGCAGCTGAGCCGTATCGAAGGCCGGAACGCTGAGATCGGCCTGCTCGATCAACAGACCGATCTCGGTGCATCCGAAAATCACGCTGTCGGCACCCTTAAGGATCGCGGACGCCACCACTTTGAGGTAGTCGGCTTTCGACGTCGGCTCGATCACCCCCTGTACGAGTTCGTCGTAGATCACCCCATGCACGCGGGTTCGGTCCTGCTCACCGGGCACGAGTACATCGATACCGTATTTGTCCTTGAGACGTCCGGTGTAGAAGTCCTGCTCCATGGTGAAGCGCGTGCCCAGCAACAGTGGGCGGGACACGCCGGCGGCGCGGATCGCGTCACCGGTCGGGTCGGCAATGTGCAGCACGGGAACAGCAACCGCTGCTGCGACCTCCGCGTAAACACAGTGCATTGTGTTGGTCGCGATGACGATCGCGTCCGCACCGGCGGCCGCAAGTCGTGTTGCAGCATCAGCGAGCAATGCGCCCGCCCCGCGCCAATCACCGGCGGCTTGATACGCCTCGATTTCATGAAAGTCGAAGGACCAGAGCAGCAGCTTCGAGCTGTGCAAACCACCAAGTCGCTCTCGCACGCCTAGGTTAAGAAGCTGGTAGTACACGGCACTGCTTTCCCAGCTCATGCCGCCGATGAGACCGAGGGTTTTCATGGGCTGTCCTGTGTGATCAAAACAAAGCAGCCGAATGCTGCAATCGGAAGCTTAGCCTGCAAGGCTCGCGCGAATGCGTTCACTCACCGCGCTACGCACCGCGCGCTTGTTCGCGGCATAGGTCTCCAACGGCAGTTGCGCCAGAGCGTTCGCCGTTTGCCTCGCTGCGGCCACCGCCTCGCCTGCGTCGACAACCCGGTCGAGATAGCCCGCTTCAACGGCGTCCTCCGGATCGAGTACGAGCGACTGCACTGCGATGGGTGTCATCAGCCGCGGCGGAACCCGGGTTTCCAGCAGTGCCAGGGGCCAGCCGGACAGGGTCGCTCCCATCACCGTTTCCGTCATCGCAAATTTGTAGGCACCGCGCTCCCCGATCCGGGTATCGCAGGCCATCAACCAGAGCGCGCCGATCGTGAACGCATGGCCCGTACAGGCAGCAACGACCGGTTTCGGACAGTCGAAAAGGCGCTGGGCGACCCGAGCACCCGCGGCGCCCAGGGCGCTGCGAGCCGCGTCATCGTCACCAACCATGATGGCGCGATCGAAACCGGCGCAAAACGAGCCGGGCCGGCCGCTGAGTACAATCGCGTCGGCCGCACCTTCGGCTTCCGCTAAAACCGCATCGAGCCGGCGGGCGGCATCGACGGTGATGACGTTCTTCTTGCCGTCGTCTAGCGTGACTTCTGCTATGCCAGTGCGAAACGCAACGGTTATCTCCACATGCCCCTCCTAAGCCGTAGGTCTGCGACTATAACCAAACCGAGCCCTGCCGCGCGTAGCCACTCATCCGCCTCGTTCGATCTGCACCGCGACCTGACCGCGGCGCAGAATCTGCGTTTGTCGGTCCTCTCCGCGGCGAACTTCGAAGATCACGAAGTGATCTGGTGGTGCCGCATCAATCCAGTCCATACGCAACCGCAGCGGAGCGGCAGCGTCCACGCAGGTAAACAGATAGCGCAACTGCAGCTGAGTGTCG
This sequence comes from Pseudomonadota bacterium, assembly GCA_039198065.1. Lineage (GTDB taxonomy): Bacteria > Pseudomonadota > Gammaproteobacteria > Pseudomonadales > Azotimanducaceae > CALHVX01. The sequence goes on along the minus strand of JBCCTU010000004.1, from coordinate 50,228 downwards.
TGATGGGTTCGGCGATGTGCCTGGCGCTTAAGAGAGCAGGGGTCCGTCCCGCTCTCGACAGTCCAGTGATCCACTACAGCCTCGAGCGCCCGCTCATCCGCGCTGATATCCGCGCTGATATCCGCCGCAAATCGTGCCGTATCGCTCAAACGCTCGCTCAGGGACTGCGCAGTCAAAAGCGGTGTGGTCTGCCAGAGCTCAAGGCGTTGCCCGTCCACGAAGACCCGGACTGTGCTGGCGCTGACCTCGTGAGCCCGCAGCGTATCGGTCGTGCAACCCATTAGCAGCGCGACGACGCCACCCTTCCATAACGCTGACCGCAGCGTACACAGAAGCTTGTCCCGTACGTTCACAACCGCCCCCCTCACGTGCCCGGTGGCGGCGGCATGCCGCCCCCATTTGCCGCTGCGCAGGAGAAAGAGCCGCCCGCTTCCCCGTAGAGATTCGGTCCGAAGTGCAGAGGAAAGGCTGGTGTCATGTCAGCGTACACGGTCGTGTGATAGTGAAATCCAAGGTCGTCGTGGTCGTGTCCGTTGTGTTCGTCCAGATACGCGTCACCCTGGGCCGTGCAGGCCGGATCGTAGTAAAAGTCTTCCCGATAGAACCCCGCCTTTGCCACAGCGGTCGCATAGTCGATACCTACAAGCTCATCCGTCGTCGGGCCGCTGGCCACGGGCTCCGTCCCTTGACTGACATCGAGTTCGTCAACGAGCTGACAGGTGCGTTCGCCGTCGATGCCGCAACCGGTCACACTGCCGGCACTGTAGTCGCGTAGGGCCCAGCAGCTCTGGGTCAGTTCGCCGTTTGCATGGTAAGGCCCGTGGATCGGAAAGCCGTCTCCTGCGAAGCCATATACGGGTGAGTGGGCCATGCCCTCATCACCGACCTCCTGACGCAAACACTCATTGAAGCTGTGGTGGTGATATTGGCCCACACCGCCACCGGCGTGTCCGAGGCAGATGTCCATACCTTTGGAACGAAAGGGCAACGCGTAGTGGGACCAGACCCCCTCGTTGTTGTGCGTAAAGCCATCCTGCCAGTCGTAGATGATCACACCGCTCACCCAGAGGCCAACGGGGCCCAGCCCGGTCGCACACTCATCGGTCGCGAGCGTTGGCGTTGCCGGAAAATCGAACACGATGCCCTGTTCCGAGTCAGCACAGGCAGCACCACCCGCCGGCCACCACCCGTCGCCTCCTTCGGCGCAGCCGCTGACACTCAGACCAATGTCTTTGCCGAACTCGATCGTGTCACCCAGGTTGAGCACACCCGTGCTGCTATAGGCCGCTGCCTGATAGTCGTTGTACCAATCAAGGATCGGTTGGGTCACCTCAAAGACGTAGCCAGGGATGGCGTTCGTCTCGACGCTGATCGTATCGGCGGTCTCGGAAACCGACAGCACGTTCACCTCAACGAAGGTGCCGCCATCGGTCACGAACATCGAGGTTTCTCCGGTTGTATTGACGATCCACGCGCTAGCATCTGGAGCCTCAGAGCCGGAATCATCATCTTCCGTTCCCGTGCCGTCATCCACGACCGGCGTCGTCACCGTTCCCGCGTCTGCATCATCGTCTCCGCCGCTACTGCCTCCGCCGTTTCCTCCACCGCAGCCCACAGCTCCGAGCAAAAACCCTACTGCAATTAATCGTCTCATCGCGCACCTCGTCTCCTGGCATGCGATCAGGCTATCCAGAGAAGAAACGGCGCAGGGTCGCGTTGTGTATCGCTGTGTATCAGCGGCAACCAATTCGGTAGGCGCTCGCAATCGTTGGCGCTACATTGCGTACCTCCCGAGACAAATGGCGCCGAGTGGTGCAGCAAGAGACGCAACAGCAGCAAACCATCTGCGTCGTCGATGACGAAGTGGATATCCGAGAGCCACTCCGCGAGCACCTCGAGCGAGCCGGCTTCCGTGCCCTCGCAGCCGCGAACGCTGCCGCGGCGCGGGACCTGCTGAAGACGGAGCCCGTCGACTTGATGATCGTCGACATCATGATGCCGGGCGAGGACGGGCTCAGCCTGTGCCGGTCGCTGCGGGAAACACATCAGGTCGCCGTGATTCTGCTGACCGCGCTGACTGACGACACAGATAAAATCGTTGGGCTAGAGGTCGGCGCAGACGACTACGTCAGCAAGCCATTCAATCCCCGGGAGCTCGTTGCGCGCGTGCGCGCCGTGCTGCGGCGAACCCGGACCGGGGCACCAACGGCGAACAAACCCACGAACCGCTTTGCCCATTGGACGCTCAACGAGCCGCAATCCGAGCTTACCCGCGACGACGGACTGGTGGTGTACCTGAGCGCGGGCGAGCTCTCCATCCTCAAGGCGTTGCTTGCCCATCCTGGAGAAGTCTTGTCGCGCGATGACCTTACTCGAGCCTCTCGGGGCCGCGATGCACTGGCGCTCGAGCGAACGGTAGACAATGCGATTGCGCGCTTGAGAAAGAAAATCGAACGGAACCCAGCGAGCCCACGCATCATTAAAACGGTGCGCGGCGGTGGCTATCGATTGATCATTGATCACGACGCGCCATGATCGCCTGGCTCAGCCGCTCCCTCGCTGTACAGATCGTCGCTCTGCTGACGGTCACCTTACTCATCGCCCAGACGCTGAATCTGGCACTGCTGATTGGTGAGCGACGGGCCGTAGCACGGGATGCGCACTACGACGCGGTCATCGATCGCATCGTCGAAGAAGCCCTGATTCGACCGGAGTTTCGCGCCGGTGGGCCACCGATCGTGCTGGCCAGCGGTCGCGAGTCTCTTGGTGCCGTGTATCTGGCGTCGCACCCGCTTACCCCGCGCATCAGTGATGGCGAGGCCGCCGATGTGTTTCGCAAGCGGCTCGAAGCGCGGTTACTTGAGGCCGAACTCGCGCCGGTTCAGGTGCTCGCGCTCAAGCGACGCGTCACCCCTGGCCGCGAGCTCACGCGACCGCCACCGACGCGGCCCACGGGACTGAGGCGGCGCGATCCAGGCCCACCAATCAATGGACCGAGACCCGGGCCTCCACCCCAGGTTGCTTTTCCACCCGGAGGACCGAGGAACCCAGTCCCACCCCACGCGCGCGCGCCCCATCCGATCAACCCTGGGCTGGAAGAAATCGTTTTTTCCGTCGAACTGAGCCCAGGAGTTTGGATCAACGCAACGGCACCGCATTACGCGACCGAAGCGCTCACCGCACGACTGTTCCTGAGCACGGGGCTGACGATCCTTTGCGCTACCGTTGCCGCCCTGCTGCTGACGCAACGCGTTGTTGCTCCGATTCGGGATCTTGCCGAAGCTGCCGATGCCCTGGGTCAGGGCGATCTCAGCGCTCCAATCATCGAGCGGGGTCCCGCCGATGTCCGAAAAGCCGCAAGGGCTTTCAATCGAATGCAGGAGCGGCTCACTCGCGTCATCAACGATCAACGAGTGACCCTGCGTGCCCTGGGCCACGACCTGCGCACGCCGTTGACGGCGCTCCGACTCCGGGTCGATGCGTTGCCATCGGCCGCAGACCGAGATCGACTGGCAACGATGGTGGACTCGCTCAGCGCCATGACTGAGGAAATACTCAGCTGGGCGAAGGTCGCTACCGCGGAAGAAACCGCGGCGCCCGTCGACCTGGGCACGCTCCTCGACAGCCTGGCTGCCGATTATCAAGAACAGGGGCGAACGGTAACGTACGTCGACACCGCCGAGGACACCGTTGCCACCTGCCGGCCGCTTGGGCTCAAACGAGCCATCACCAATCTAGTCGAAAACGCGCTGGCCTACGGCTCGAGTGCTGAGCTGTCGATCGAGCGGTCCGGAGCAATGTTGACAATCCACGTCGATGACTCAGGGCCGGGCATTCCGGCGGAGCAGCTCGACTGGGTAACCGAGCCCTTTAATCGCCTGGAATCCTCCCGCAATCGCAACACCGGTGGCATGGGCTTAGGCCTGTCCATCGTCCAGTCGATCGTGCTGGCGAACGGTGGCGAGCTCAGCCTCAGCAACCGAGAACCCACGGGGCTGCGAGCGAGCATCCGCCTGCAAAGCGGTCGCGACACACGGATACACAACACGACAGGCTGAGGCTAGTGGAGGCTTATGGGGAATCGCAAGCTGATGACGTTCGCTGATGAGCAGCGTTCACCCCAGCAAGCAACTCTTGGAGTAGACCGTGAATCACAGATCTTCCCCTCGGCTCAGCGTTTTCTGCGCGGCGATGGCCCTTAGCGCGTGTAGCGCGTTTGCGGATTCAGACGGCGACCGTCGATCCCAGGACACCCACCGCAGACCCCCGCCGCCGGATCTCTCGGAGGCTGCTGCAACGCTCGGATTCGCTGAAGAAACACTGCATCAGGCCATGCGTAACTCGGGCGGACCGCCGCCGGATCTGGACAAAGCGGCCGCAGAACTCGGTATTGACGTCGAAACCCTGCGCGCGGCACTACCTCCGCCGCCGCCTCCGCGCCGTCGCTAATCGGCCCCGCTAGCTTAGTGCTGGGCGATCGTTTGCCCAACCGGCGGCTCGCGATCCACGTCGCCGGTGTCGCCTTTGGATCCATCACTGAGTACCGCACGCGCCAACGCAAGCTTAAACGCGCCATCCACGCCATCGGCCAGCAGCAGCCCCAGCGAACCGATACGGTCGGCACTCAGCGGCGGCCGATCCAGTCGCCGCCCGCGCCAGGTCGCCTGGAACTCGCGCAGCGGCAACTCGACGGTCACCCACTCGTTTGCTCGCGTCGCAAAGTCGGCTCGGTACGTCGTACCTGTCTCGCGATCCTCTAACCGACACTGGTAGCGTCGGCCGTCACCGCGTACGCGGAGCCTGACGCGGTCGAAGGAATCGTCAGGCACGGCCAGTCTTGGACCTCGTACGGAGGCGAAGCCGCCACCGTTCGTATTCAGGTAACCACTGAACCAGAGCGCGCCGTCGTGCACCACGTAGTTACTGTTCGAGCGCCCACCCATCACCGTGTCGTTAACGATGCGCCAGCCCGATTCGGTCGCCGACTCCGCGAATTCGACAAGGACGAAGTCCTTTGCGCTAGCCGTCGACGCCATCACCAGCAGTAACAGACTTCTGAAAAACATAGCTGTGCCCCTTGCTTCATGTGCCAACGGTAGCCGTTGACCGGGTCGCCAGCTCGTGAACACCGATCGTGCCGTAAACCCGGCAATGGTCGCGCCGAAGCTGCTTTTCGCCCGACAGCCCAACTAAAAACAAATCTATTGCCTAATCCTTTGATCAAATTTGGTCCGACGAAAAGGTGAGAAAGTCTGGAATCATATTGTAAATAAGAATAATTCGTATTAGCGTCATCGTCCGACACCAATTTTTGGAGAGAACAGGGTGATCACACGGACTCAACGCTACGCGCTCGCGCTCCTCACAGCGAGCCTGTCAGCCGGGAGCGCCGCGCAAAACGACGACGTCGTGCGGCTCGAGGAAACAGAAATCAGCGGCTCCCAGACCAGCCTTATTACCGACGGGCTCGATCTGCAGGTGCTGCAGGAGCAGATGACGTACAACATCGAGGATTCGGTGCGCTACATCCCTGGCGTGCAGATTAACGACGTCGGTAATCGGTTTGGTGATGACGGCTTCAACATCCGCGGCCTCGAGGGCGACTTCGTGGCAATCACCATCGATGGCGTCGATCAAGGTGAAACTCTGAACCCCCCTGGCTTCGCCGCTTACGGCATGTTTGGTTCGAGCCGCGGCGCCGTTGAAGTCGAAACGGTGAAAGCCATTCAGGTAACCCGAGGCGCCAACTCCGTTACCAATGGCAACGGTGCCCTCGCCGGTGCCGTCACCTACGAAACAAAGAGCCCGTCGGACTTTCTTGGCATCGATGACGACACCTACCTCGGGTTTCGAACGGGCTTCGACACCCGCACGGACGAAATGCTCTACAGCGGCAGTTTCGCCAATCGCACCGGCCGCTGGGAATCGCTGGTTATCCTAACTGCCCGCGATGGCCACGAAACCGAAGCACACGATGACGGAGCCAATGTCTCGGGCCCGGACCGAGGCCAATCAGATCCCGTGGACCGAACGGAAAACTCCATTCTAGCGAAGCTGAACTACAGCCTGACTGACCAGCAGACCTTGGGCTTTGTGGTTGAGCTTAATGATCGGGATGCCGACGTGTTGCCGCTGTCTCGACAGTCAGCCAGCTATTACGATTTCGTCGCTGAAGACAAAAGCGATCGTCAGCGCTTTGGTGTCAGCTACGCATTCGACGACATCGCCGCGCCCTGGGTAGACACGATCACGACCACGCTCGATTACCAGGAACTTGAGACCTCGGGCGTTACGACCTTTGCGTTCTCTCAGTTCAACGCCGACCCGACAGACGACTACCTGCGAACGGAAAATCGCGCTTTCAACCAGGAAATGCTCCGTTTTGCCCTCGATTTCGAGAACGCCTTTGAGACCGGCGCCGTTTCGCACCAGCTGGTCTACGGCTTCGAGTATCAGGATCGGACGCTGTCAAACGAGCTGTTCGACATCCGGCGGGAAACCCTCGATCCAACGAGTGCGCTGCGATCGTTCACCGTCGACCCGACCTGGATTCCCGAAACCGACGTCAATCGCCTGAGCTTTTACGTGCGCGATGAGCTGACACTTACGTCGCAACTGTCGGTCTTCGGTGGCCTGCGATACGACAATACGGAGTACAGCCCGTCGATTACCGAAAGCTTCGAGGATCCCACTGGCGACGCCGTCAACGACGCCGACTACGGCGCATTCGTGGGTGAGCTGGGCGTGCGCTTCGCTATCACCGATAACCACGCTATCGGCTTGTCCGTCGGCCAGGGATTTAAGGCGCCGACGACGCAGGATCTGTACTACGGCGTCAGCGCCGACTTCATCACCGACATCAACACCAATGAGCAATTCTCGGATTACGACGAACTGTCAAACCCGAGCCTTGAACCGGAACGTTCGACCAACTACGAGCTGATGTATGAGTACGCGACCGATCGGGCACGGCTTCGCGTCACCGGCTTTATGAGTGAGTACGACGAGCTCATTCAGACCGTATCCAATACGCGCAGCTACGGACAGGACGTCACCTACGAGGTGTTCAGCCGCTTCACCGGATTGCAGCAATTTACGACTTCGGTGGATGAGTTCGCCCAGGCCGACAACGTGGGCTCCGTCGACGTGATGGGTTTTGAAGTCGACGCGCTCGTGTCGTTAACCGATGCCCTGGCCCTGAACTTCGGCTACTCCCATGTGCGCGGTGAGCACAACGAAGACGACGCGGACGGTTTCAGCCACGAGGCCGGCGACGACCTCGCCACTGCCGCGCCGGATTCCGCCGTGCTCGGCTTGAGCTATAACGCGCCATCGGGTGACTGGGGTCTGTCGAGCTATCTCGTCTGGACCGACGCTCGCGACGAAACCGACGATCAGAGCATTGCCTCCCTCAACAACGGTGGTGGTCCGATCCTATTCCCGGATTCCTGGCAGACCGTCGATGTCTTCGGCTACTACAACCTCGAGGCGTTTGGACTGAAAAACGCGCGCGTCTCGCTCGCGGTACGAAACCTCTTCGACGAGAACTACATCCGTTGGGAAGTCATTAACAGCGTTCGACCCGGCAACGGCGGCTTCTTCGGTGGGGCAACCGAGTCCGGCGCCGCCCGCTTTTCCGATCCGGGACGAAGCTTTGCGGTGAACTTAACCCTCGACTTCTAACGCTCAGCAACCGGTTGGGTGAGGCATCGCCCGCTGACACGGATTTCAAGGTCGGTGCCCTCACACGCTCCATCGCCTTCGGGCGGTGGAGCGTTTTTGTTTTTTGCTCGCTGCGTTCCCCTGCGGAGCACAACAACGTCGACCAGGTCGCGGCCTTACAAAGGCTGCGTAGTATGCGGCTCTGTCTTCGCGCTAACGGTCGCCGTCCGCGGCGACCAAGAGCTTCAGTGACTGGATCTGCGGCTCAAGCTCAAAGCCGTTCGGAAATTCTGCTTGGACTCGCTCGACCAGCTTCAAGGCCGACGCAAATTCCCGCCGCTCAATTGCGACCTGTGCCTGCCCGAGAAGGGCCGCGCGGCGCACTGAGGGCAAGGCCTCGGCCCGCTCAAAGTTGATGCGTGCCCGGGCGAGCTCGCCGCTCTCCAGCTGCAGCGTCGCCAGGCGAAGCAGCACTGCTCCGTTTGCCGGATCACTCTTAAGCGCCCGCCGATAGGCTTGTTTCGCTTCCGAGCCTCGGGACCGGGCCTCCGCAAGGCTGCCCCGTGCGCCGTGATACGCACTTGCCTCGCTGGGAGACATGCCGTCGAGTCTACCCTGAAGGCGATCCAGCAATCGGGTGGCGTCACCCAGCGCCGCCGCTCGGATTAGCCAGTCCACGAGCACGAAGACCTTGCCGATGGCAGCGTCGCCACTCACCAGGGCGCGATCGAGCAGTTCGGCGGCTCGGCTGTAGTTGCCCAGATCGAGGTGCAGCTGCGCCGCTGCACCGACGTTCTTTGGATCCTCGTCACCCAACCGGAGCGCCACTTCCAGCGCAGCGACGGCGGCCAGTGTGTCTTTCTCTTTAAGCGCTAGGTTTGCGCTCTGCTGCCACAGGCCAACGGTATCCGGCGACCGCGTAAGCAGCTCATCGACCAGCGTCCGGGCACTGGCAAGATTGCCCGATCGGACCAGCGAGTCCAGCAACGCCCGTTGCAGTTCCGGGTCCCCGGGCGCCAGCATCAGCGCCTGCTGATAGGCTGCTGCCGCACCCCAGGGCTGGTTGAGCCGCGAGTTGAGGTAGCCCAGTTGCGCAAAGGTCTGACTGTCTTGCACACCAAGGCGCACCGCCGCGGCAAGCGCTCGCTGGGCTTTCTCCGTGTCCCCGGCCATGAGGTATAGCGTGCCCACCCCCGCCTGAGCGCGGCGCGCATCGGGATTAACTGCCAGTACCTGTTCGTAGGCCGCAATCGCATTCGTGCGCCGTCCGGCGAGCGCGAGGAGCTGCGCGCGTAGAAGCACCAGCGCAGGGCTTCCGTCCTCCGGACTCGCTTCAAGCAGCGACAGTGCTGCACCGTAGTCCTTCGCCCGAAGCAGCGGGCGCAGCTGCTGGCTCAGTTCGAATTCCTCCGGCGCAAGCTTGAGCTCAGTATCAACAACCAGCTCATTGCTCGGCGTAAAACGAATCGCGGGCGGTGCGACCAGTACCTGAACGTCGAGCGCCGCGACCGAACGCGGCACAAGGATCGCGACAGCCGAAAACGAAAGGACCCCAAACCCAAGTCGAAGCCAGCGATCCCGCCAGGCTCGATGGTTAGCACACCTCGTCGTAATCACCTCCGCTCTCTGCCGAATGACCATCAATCAGCTGTCCGCACGAAACACCAACGGCCAAAGAAAGCGGGCGCGCACTGGTTGACCATCTTTCTTCGGCGCTGTAAATCGAGCCGCCCCCACAACGTCCGGAAGCAGCCCGTCAATCTCGGATTCGGTCGAGCGTCGGATCTCGCGCAGAAACACTCGTCCCGATTCGTCAATCGTGACCAGCAGTTCTACCTCGACGCGGCGTACGCCACGGCGCGTGAGGCTCCTCGGAAACTTCAGGTTGGGCTTGCTCAGCAGCCGCGGCACCTGGTCCAGCTCGTTAAGCGAAAAACCATCCCAAGCCACATCAAGCTGAAACTCCGGCAGCAGGTCGTCGGTTTCGACCGCAGGGGCGTCGACCGCAGGGAGTGCTACGTTCAGCACCAGCGTTTCGCCCTGCAGGCGAGGGACGGTGCCGCGCTGACTGACGGATACTTTGAGGGGAACGCTCGACTGCTGCTCCAACCGTTGCGACGGCGGAGGCGGCGGTGGTGGTGGCGGCATCCCGACCGCCACCTCCCGGATCGTCAGCGGCGCCTTGGGCTTAAGGGTAGGCGAGTACAGCAACGCGAAGACCAGCACGCAAAGCAACGCGGCTGAACAGAAAAAAGCACGGGTATGACGAAGTACCGGGGTCACATCAGTCTGCCGCTTGCGTTGCAAGATGCACGCTCGCCGCCCCGGCCAGCTTCGCCTGGTCAATCACCCGTACGAGCAGGTCGGCCTGAACCCGGCGGTCAGCCTGCACCACGACGGTTTGATCGCTCCGCTCGCTGAGCAGCGGCCGCAGCGCCGGCTGTACGCCACTTACACCAATGGTCGTGCCGCCATAAACCACGCTACCGTCCGCGGTGATGGCAATGAGGATGAGATCGGCGGTGAGCTGCTCGCTCGCGAGCGCTTCCGGCTTATCTACCTCAACGCCCGCTTCGCGAACGAACACGGTTGAAACGATGAAGAAAATGAGCAGGATAAACACGATATCGATCAGCGGTGAAAGATCGATGCGCGCGGTCTCCCGAGCGTCCAACCGCTGTCTCAGGCTCGGGCGCGCGGCACTCACGACGACGCCCTCGGCGTGTCCTTGACCTGTGTCGCCTCAACGGATTCACCGGGAACCAACTGCTGACGCCGTAGCCGTTCTTCGAGCGCATAAATGCCGATCAGGCTCGGCACGGCCATAAGCAATCCGGCTTGCGTCGTCAGCATGGCGACGGCGATTCCGCCGCTCGCCAGCTGGCCCGGGTCGAGGCCTCCGGCTGCCGCCATGCGGCTGAACGTCGACAGCAGGCCGGTGATCGTACCCAACAGCCCGAGTAACGGTTGCACACCGGCCATGACCTTGAGCGTCGGCAAAGCCTGCACCACACGCTCGCCCCAATCGCGGCTGTCCCGATCGTCAGTCAGAAGCAGCGCAAGCCACCAGAAGGTGGCGAGCGCGACCACGGCAATGCACCAGACTACCGGGTGAAACAACACATCGATGCGGTTCATGCGTTCCCTTCCTGGGTCGGCCCGACGCCCCCGGTCAGCTGACTGAACGCGACAGCGGTTGATTCCAGCGTCGCCAGATAGGTTGTTGCTCGACGCGAGAGCAGCGCGTGGATGATCAGCGCTGGAATCGCAACGATAAGCCCCATTTCCGTTGTCACAAGGGCTTCGGAGATGCCCCCGGATACGACGCTTGCGTCCCCGGAGCCGAAAATAGTCATCATTGAAAACGTCGTGATCATCCCGGACACGGTCCCAAGTAGACCGAGCAGCGGTGATGTCGTCGCTGTCACCGCGATGACACCGAGAAAACGTTCAAGTCGATCCCGTTCCTGGTTCAAAAAGGTAAACATCAGATCGTCACGCTGACTCGGAGACGTGCTCTGGGTCGCGACTTCGAGCAGCTCACGCTGGGGAGCGGCAAGCGCTACGGCTTCAGGTGCGCGATCAGCAGAGTCCAGGAACTGGCTGAGCGCGCCCGCGCCCACCGGCACCGCAGCCAGTCGCGGCAGCCGGACAAACTGAATTGCTTTTAAGAGCGCAATCAGCGTTGCCAGAAGCGCAAACGCAAGAATCGGCACGATCCAGACACCGCCTTTGCGCACGTGCTCCAGCAGCGAGTCTCCCAAGCCACCGGCTCGCAAAACCTGGTTTACCGTTGGATCCAGCAGCAGGTCGCCCTGGTCGCCACGGATAACCTGCGCCAACGCCTGCCGCTGCGTGGCGTCGAACCGATGCGCCACTCGCAGAAAACCGGTCGCGTCTTCAACCAGGAGCCCACCGGAGTCGTCAGTTTGATACCAGCGCACAGGACCGAGGCGCAGTACGGTGACCGGTTTCATCGTGCCGTCGAGGTCAACAGCCTCCTGCACGGCCGCCCCGGGGTCGAGACGGCGCTCGACGCCATCGAGTGCGGCCGCAAGTACGACCTCTGGTGTGTCGTCGGGGCGAAGGCTGCGACCCACAAACTCCTGCAGCAAGCTACGCTGGTAGCCCGCCTGCGCGCGCCACTGTTGAATGCGTTCTTCGAGCGCCGCAACGCTGACCAACTGTTCGTCGACGTTACGCCGACGCACCGCCGCACGCTCCCGTAAGGTACCCAGATCGCGACTTCGCTCCGCAAGCTCGTTGGCCAGCCCCGTGGAACGCTTACGTATGTCCTCAGATTCCCGGTTGAGCTGCCGCTGCGCACTGCGGATATCGTCGAGCAGCGAACGTTCAACGCTCGTGCTCAACGCCAGGATTTGTGGTGCCCAGCCAAGGCCCATTACCACGACGAGCGAAACGACAAAGGGAACGGCAGCGCGGAGCAGGTGCGTCACGGTGCGCCTCGAACGGCGGCAGAGAACGCTGCCATCGATACCGGTACGGAGAGCAGCCGACCGTCCGGAGCTTTGCTGCGGTCGACCCAACGCCGTAATCGCTGTCCAAGATCCGAGGTTGATGGCTCGGGTGAGCCCCAGGTCCACGCATCGGCGGTACTAAAACCATAGCCGGCCAAACGACCATCAAGACTCACGTACCAGCCGTGGGCTGTACCGAGGTAAATCTGATCGACTTGCACGTCCTGCTCGCCAAGCCGCATAAGCGTCCGATGGACCGGAATTCGGGCTTGCCAGTCCTGCTCCTGTCGCAGCGCGCGTACCACCGCAGCGAGCCGCTCGCTGTCGCTCGACTCCGCTGACCGAAGCGTCGGCATCACGTCGTCCCACTGAACAGCAAGCGGTGGCGGTAACCGGGGGTAAAGCGTTTCCAATCGATCCACAAGCACCGGTAACGCGTCCGCGAGGCGATCCGCTTCCGACTCCAGCGCCGACTGCTCGCGCAACAGTTCCGTCCGTCGGGCATCCGACTCGGCTTGGTCGGTCGTGGACCGTTCGAGGTACTCGGTCAGCGTCGCGCGCTCCTTGTCGAGCAGCGCCAGCTGCGCGCGTCCCCGGGCCTGCCGTTCCTCCCAGCGATCGCGCAACGCACTGCGCTGCTGCTCGACGGAAAGCCAGCGACCCACGAGCGCCGTCGCCGCCTCCTGATCGCTCTCGCCCATCGCCGCCAGCGGTACTCCAATACAAAGCACGGCCAGCACCGCCAAGTAGCGCAGCACCGGTTGCTGAGCGAGCTTAGGTTGAGACATAGGTCACATCCATTAAAGGTACGAGCGAGGTCGGCTGGCACGCGCATTGTGCTGCGTGCAGGGCAAGCAGCATTGGCGCTAAGCCAGCTTGTTGGTAGTTTAAACGAGAATCATTTGCATTAGTATGGATGCATCACTCACCGCCGACCACCACGAGGTAGCTATCCCATGTCGCACTCTTCAATCGCCAAAGGACCCCTGTTGTCGAACCCGCAGGTACTCGTCCGCTGGAGCACGCTCGTCTGCGTGTCCCTGCTCGCAGCCGGGCCGGCGCTCGCGGCGAGTGATGACCGCTCGAACTGGCGAACGGAGGCGCGCCGCTTCGCATTTATCGATCGCTACGACGCAGACGACGACGGCCGCGTCAGTTCCGTGGAATTCGAGGCCGCGCGCCGCGCGCGCTTTGACCTTACCGACGAAAACCAGGACGGCTGGGTCAGCGAAGACGAATACGTCTATGAATGGGAAGATCGCCTCGACGCCGGTATGGCACGGGATCGCGCGGCGGAAATTCGCCAGACCCGCGTTCGATTCGATGCGCTGGATCGATCCGACGACAAGCAGCTGACGCAGAAAGAGTTTAACCGCTCCGGGAAGCGCATGTTCACCGGTTGGGACACCGACAAGAACGGTGTGATCACCGCCGAGGAACCACCCCGGGAGCAGCGCCGGCGCCGCCAAGAGACGGCGGAAGACCCAGAGGCTCGCCGCGCCCGCATGATCGGTTGGGCTACCCGCATGTACCGACCCACCAGCACCCATAGTCTCGAAGGCATGATCGAAAAGTACGACACCGATGGCGATGGCACCGTTACGCGCCTTGAATTTGATACCGCCCGGCAAACCGAGTTCAGTGCGAGCGATGAAGACGGCAACGGTTGGCTCAGTGAAGAAGAGTACGTTCTTGCTTACGAAGACCGCCTTGATACGGACATGCAGCGCTTTCGAGTCGGCTCGGTAAAGCAGGCCGGTCGTCGCTTTGACGCGCTCGACGACAACGATGACGCTGAAATGTCCTTCGCCGAATATCAGCAATCAGGCCACCGGATGTTTGCTCGATGGGATCGCAGCGAAGACGGCTTTGTGTCTGCTGACGATCCGAATCCCATTCCGCGGGAACAGCTTGCCGCTGCCACCGCCCAGCCGACCACAGCGGTCGCTGATACCACCGCGTCGAGCGGTGGCCAGTAGACTTATGAAGCTACCGATTCGGGGATCCGGCGTCGCTTGCCGGCGGTTCGCTGGCCTGCTTTCGTTACTCGCCGTTGCACTCCCTGCCAGCGCCGACCTTTGGCAAGCCGATCTTGAGGGCGTGCTGGGCACCTCCCTTAACTTGAAGATTGAGGCCGATCCAGCCCGCTTTGACGACGCCAGCTTTGAACGGGTCCAGGCACGCGTAATCGCGCGCATCGAGGCGCTTGAGGCCGCGCTGTCCAGCTACCGCGACGACAGCGAATTGAGTCGACTAAACCGCGAGCGATCGCTTCCCGACCCGTCCGATGATCTGCGAGCGGTGCTTCAGCATTGCGATGAATGGGCGCGGAACTCGCAGAATCGGTTTAGCTGTAAATTAGGGTCGCTTCGTGCCACGTGGCGCGCTGCTGTGGTCAGCCAGGAATTGCCGGAGCGAACCGCGCTCCGCCGGTCCGCCCGCAGCCTGCTCCGGGCACCGTTGTGGCAACCGGCCGGCGACGGCATTGCACTCACCGACAACGTGTCGCTCGATATCAACGGTCTGGGCAAAGGGTATGTCATTGACCAGGTTGTGGAAGCGTTAATCGCCAGCGAACCAGTAATCGATGCACTGGCCCTGGAAATCGGTGGCGACGGTCGCTATTGGCAGCGTAACCCTGATGCGGCTCTGGCCCCATGGCCCGTCGCCGTGCAGACAGGAACCAACGGCGCCAACGGTGCAACGGCACGCATCGCCGTAGCCAACGCCGCCGTCGCTGGCAGTGGACCCGGCGAACGTGGTTATCAGATTGGTCGCCGAACCTTCTCGGCGATCCTCGCGCCGCGCGACGGCTGGCCGATTACCAAAGGAAACAGCGCGTACATCCGCGCGCCAACGGCGACCCACGCCGACGCCATTGCCACAGCTGTTGCTGCGATGCCAGGTGGCGAAGCGATCGATTGGATAAACGAACTCGTGGACGTCGAAGCGCTGATCTTACTTCCGGGCGGATTGCAGCTGCGCAGCGACGGATGGCTCAGTGCGGACGACCGTTCCGGTGCGGGCGCGGCAACGCTAATGACCCTCGACTACGTCATTCCCGATATCAATGTCCCTCGGTACCGCAAACCCTACCTGGCGGTCTGGCTGACTCAGGCGGGTTCGCGCACTGTGGTGCGCAATTTGTTGATGCTCGGAGAAGACCAGCGCTGGGCGCGCGAAATGAGCCGCTGGTGGCGCACCATCGGACGCCGTCCCGACAATGACATGAGCAGCTATGCGCGCCCGACGCGCCGGGCTGGCACCTATGCACTGACCTGGGATGGCCGCGACAATGCCGGTCAGCCGGTCGATCCCGCAACGGTGGTGCTAAATATCGAGGCTGCCCGCGAGGACGGCGGCCACGATTTTCTCGCCGTTCCGCTGGAACCCGGCGTTCCTCGAAATCTCGAACGTAAGGGCGAACTCGGCGCCCTCGCGCTTCGCTGGCCCTAGACGCCGCGTCTTGCGGCAATGGCCGAATCAATCGTTCGCTGCCCATGCGTTTGAGTCCTTGGGTGCGGTAGTTCCAACACGCTCGCCGCTGCGGCGATGGCCTCATCGGGCGCGGTCAGCATGGCTCGGTAAGCGGCTTCGCCGTTGCCGGCATGGGTTTCTCCAATCACGGCGTTGCGCTTGGCGTTGTCGGGGACAAACACAAAGGAGTAAGACGCGTCGCCGAGATTCATAAAGCAGTGCCAGGCCCCTTCGACACCGTGCATCCAGAACAAGCCCTGGCACTGCATGCCGAGGACATCGGAAAAACTCGATCTGCGCTTTCATGTCTGCCGTAGAAATGGCGACGTGATGCAGTGCATTGGGTGCGGCCACTGTGACCTCCCTTACCGGTTAGCTGTGGTGCAAAGCCTACCTCTCCACGGCGGAGAACAACTCAGCGGACGGCGAATCAGGACTGTTTGGCACCGGATATCTGAGCACCCTGGCCCCCGGAAGACTAGCGCTTAGCTGGCCTCGAGCTGCGCCTTAAGGTCGTCGATCTCTCGCCGCCAGGCAGCCTGCAACTTTGGCTTCTGAAACTTTGCCTTACGCCCAAGATCAGCGGCCAGCAGGTCCTCAAGCTCGACCAGACGCGCCAGCATGGCGTCTTCATCGAGTACGCCCTGCACGGCCGTGTTCGTCGTCTGCGGGCGGCTGGCTGCGTCGTCCTCAACCGCTCGTCGCTCAGCAAAGAACCCATCGGGGCGAGTCACGCTCGTCAGCCGCCCCTTCGCGATGAGCAGATAGCGCGTAGCGATACGCTCGAGAAACCGACGATCGTGACTGGTGCAGAGCACCGTCGCGCCGCTGTCGATGAGCTGCTGCTCCAACTGCTCCTTACCCTCGATATCGATGTGGTTCGTCGGCTCATCCAGTACCAGAAAGTTCGGCGACTCGATCGACAGCATGAGAAACAGCAGGCGCGCGCGCTCACCGCCGCTCATGACGCCGACAGGTTTCTCGTGACTGTCAAAGGGAAAACCTGCATGCACCAGCCGCTGATGGGCCGTGTGATCGTCGAGGCGAACCCGGCTCGAAAAAAAGTCGAACAGCGAGTCCGTGCCGGAAACCTCGGTCAGTTCCTGATCGTAGTAACCGAGCGTCGTCTGCGGACTGACCCGAATCGCGGCGGGTTGTCCGCTGCGGTAGCGCTCGATCAACGCTTTGATGAAAGTCGATTTACCGGTGCCGTTGTGGCCGAGGAGCGCGACCCGCTCCCCCGGTCGAAGCACCAGGTCTTCAATGGCAAAGAGCTCGCGGTCGGGCACGGCGACGGTGAAGCGATCAATCGCCAGCGCCTGCTTGCTGCGGCTGGTGCCGAGCGCCAGATCGAGCTCGAGGCCGGAACCACGGCTGACTTCAACCCGGTCTTCCTTCAACCGTTCAACACGCCGTTCCATGCTCCGAGCCCGCTTGGAAAACGACTCGTTGTCGTACACCTTGCCCCAGGTCTTCAGCCGCTTCGCGGACGCTTCGAGGGCAGCAATGGATCGATCCTGAGCTTTAGCAAGGGCCTCAGCCGCCTCGTCGCGCGCTGCGAGCTCCTGCCGCGCCTGGCTGAAGGGCAGATCGAAGCGGTACACGCGCTGGTCGCGTAGGAACGCCGTTGCCGTCGTCACCTGATCGAGAAAGGCGCGATCGTGGGAGATGAGCACAACGGCTCCAGGAAATGAGTCGATCAACGCTTCAAAGGTAACCAGCGTCGCGATGTCGAGGTGGTTGGTGGGTTCGTCAAGCAGCAGCAGCTCCGGCTCCCGCGCCAGCGCGCGGGCAAAGAGCAGCCGGTTCACCTGACCGCCGGACAGCGATCCTACGGTCTGGTCGTACTCGCGCTCACGAAACGCGAGCTCCGCAAGCAGCTTCTCGGCAAGCCAGTCGGCCGGTGCGGCCTGGGCGGCGCGGATCGCCGCCCGCAGCGATTCTTCCGCCAAAGACGGGGGCAGGAACTGCTCTACTGTTCCAACCCGCAACCCCCGTCGCGTGACAATTTCGCCCGCGTCCGGGGTCAGCGCCCCGCCGAGCAGTTTGAGGAGTGTGGATTTGCCGGCGCCATTATGACCAACGATCCCGAGCCGATCGCCGTCGTTGACGACGAGGTCGAGATCGTCAAAGAGGCGCTTGCCGCCGAGCGAGCAGCTCAAGCCCTGCGCATGAAGCAGCATGACGGATCAACCTGATGGGTTTTCCGCCATTGTCCACGGGCAGCGCGCCGGATTCATCTCAGCGCAGGAAGCGCGACGCGAGGCTTGCGAGGTTGCCGACCAAACTGCCGCCCTCGGAGCTTTTGTCGACAAGGTCAGGAATCAGGTTCGATAACGCGTCCGCGGCCTGGCCCTGGTCGAGACCCAGCCGGCTGGCGAATTCGCCGATTCGATCCGAACCCAGCGCATCCGCGACGGCCGCACCGTCGACAGCCTCGTTCGACCCATCGCCGAGCCAGGAGCTGAGTACGCCGCCGAGACCACCACCCTGCAGCTGGCTGACGAGGTCGCCGATGTCGAAGCTGCCTTCGTTCTTGTCGCCGGTCAGCGCGCTCAGCGCGTTCCCGATCAGATCTTCGCTCTTGCCGCTCAAGGCGCTGCCGCCGAGCTTCTGCATGGCCAGCTTGATGGCCATTTCTTTGATGTCCATGTCCCCCCTCCGGAGTCAATTCAAGTGTCGGTGCCGCCAGGTACTCCCGCCGGCGGGGAGATCATCTCAGGTCAATCCTCGCGGGACAACGCAGCTGCGTCAGGCGCGCTGAGGAACCACCGGCGAGCCCGTTTGCTCAGATGCGGAAGCCAAGCGCGCTTCAACGGCCTCCGGTGGTAGGGGTTTCGAGAAGAAGTAGCCCTGCAGATCATCGCAACCCCAGCTGCAGAGCAACTCGACCGCCGCTTCGTTCTCCACACCCTCGGCAACGACCGTGAGGCCAAGGGAGTGAGCGAGTTTGATCGTCGACGCCACAATCTCCTGATCCGCCGGCGACTCATCCAGCGTCATGACGAAGGACTTATCGATCTTGAGCGTGTGCGCGGTGAGATTTCGTATCTGCGACAGAGAAGAGAAACCGGTCCCGTAGTCATCAATGGCGAAGCGAACCCCATGCGATGCGATGTGGTCAATCGTGTCTTTCGCCTGGTCAAAGTCGTTAACCAATGCGCCTTCGGTGACTTCCAGACACAGCGCCTGCCCGGGAATCTGGTGTTCAGCCAGCACGGCTTGTACGTACTCGGCGAACTGCAAGCCGCTGAGGTCGAGGGCAGAGATGTTGACCGCCATGTCGAGGTCGATACCCCGGCGTCTCCAGTCGGCCTGTTGCCGCAATGCTTCCTGTAACACCCAGCGGGTCAAGAGGCGAATTTCCTGGGTCTGTTCCGCCAGCTGCACCATTTCCTCGACGTTTACTGGTCCAAGCTCCGGATGGACCCAGCGCAGCAGCGCCTCGACGCTTCGAAACGAGCGGGTCTCGGCATTCCACTTGAGCTGGTAGAGCAGGTGCAGCTGGTTATCGAACACGGCCGCCCGAAGGTCCCGCAGAATGACTTGACGTCGGGCGTCGCGGGCGCGGAAGTCTTCTTCGAACCAGGTCAACGCGCCCCGGCGTGCGAGCGACTCGAGGGACGCACTCCAGGCGTTACTGATCAACGTCTCACCATCGATCGGCAGTGCGTCGGCAACGTCTGCCGGTGCAACGGCCGCTCCAAACTCGAAGGAACAGCGCGCTTTGGCCTGTTCTCCAATCTGAATCACCCGGTGCTGGTGCGCTATGCGCTGAGCTAAAGCTTCGACCTGGCTCGGTTCGACGTTTCTTAGCAGCAGCAAAAACCGTGTGTCCGCGATGCGCGCGACCAACTCGGCGCCCGATTCCTGGTTCAGCAATTCCGCGATCCGGCAGATGGCCCGATCGCCAAATTCAAGGCCTAGCGTCGAGCTGAACGCCTGCAGCCCCCCAACATGGACGACCAGAGCGTACACAGCATCCGGGTCGCCGGCCCAACGGTCGAGCAGATCAAGCGCGTGACGCTTGTTCGGTAAATCCGTGAGCGAGTCGTACAGCAGCTGGTGGCCGATGCGCGATTCCCGTTCGACGATCCCCTGTCGCATGGTGGTTAGCGCGCGGGCCAATTGTTGGACTTCCAGACCTCGCATCTTTGGCAGATCAAGATCGTAATTTCCTTCGCGAACGCCGGCTGCCACTTCGGCCAGCGTACCCAGGTCTCGGGTCAGCCGCGACGTGAGCACGATCGCCAGGACAACGGCTACCGCAAGCGACAGCAGGATCAACCACATGCTCTGCTGGCGCTGACGGTAAAAGCTCGCCAGCGCCTCTTCCCGTGCGCGGCTGAAGGTAAGCTCAACGGTCGTTCCCAGGTTGTCCAGCGCATGCACGGCGTTTAGCCAGTGCGTTTCTGGCTCATTGGCCAACACCGCGTCGCGGGTGGAAATTGAAACGCCGTCGGCCACCGCAGCGGTCAAACTGACCTCGCTGCCGGTGATCGCTTTCAGCTTTTCAACCAGTGTCTGGTCAAGGCGAAAACCCAAGGCAACCCAACCGATGACCTGTGGCGCTTTGACGGTCGCCGGCACGATCTGAAAAAGACTTCCGGCGTCGTCTTCGAGCACGACCATGCGGTCCGGTTGTGACTGCACCGATTGCCAGAGCGCCGAATCGATTGCACCACTTATCTGCGAGGCGGCGACGGCTCTCCCTTCCAGGTTTACGAAGAACGCGACGTCGGCATTGATTCGGCTGCTGTGATTGCGCAGTGCCGATTCCACGGTGCCCAGATCCGCCGTCGCCACCGCCGAACGAAGCGCAAAGTCGCCCGCCAGCACTTTGGCACTGACCTCAAGCAGATGGTTGCGCTCTTCAAGAAAGGACAGCGCCACGGCGCGGGCCACCTGCAGGGACTCCCCGGCCCGGTCCATGGCATCCCGGTACGCGGCGCGCAGGTCGAGCAGCGACGTCGTCACTTGTACCAGCAGCGCCGCCGCGATAAACGCCTGAAAAAAGGTTTTGCGTAGTGTCACAACCTAAGCATAGCTGGGCGGTGCGTAGGGCAATGGGGCCGGGATCACATCACGTTTTGGCGCCAGTCACAGCACGACACACCGCACAGGGCTAGGCTATTCAAGTTGGCGCCGGGCGGCGCTCGTCACGGGCACATCCAGGGATTGGTACGCATGACGTTACGGCTGAACCTGTTCGGTTCGTTGCTCTTCACCTTCAGTTCGCTCTGCTTGGCCGGGGCGGCTCCAGACACCCGTGCAGTGTCGGAACTCGGCAGTCCTCGAACGGTGATCTTCGAGCTGCGCGCAGGTAACGGCGAGCGGCTTCCAGACGCGGCCGTCGTCGTCACCGGTGAGCACACCGAGCCACACCCTTCGACCCAGGGCACGGCCATCATGAGTCAGGTGAACGAGCGGTTCGAACCCGACTTCGTGGTCGTTGAAGCCGGTGCTTCGGTGGCGTTTCCGAACAACGACCGGGTCATGCATCACGTGTACTCGTTCTCTCAGGCCCGGCAGTTCGAGATACCGCTCTATCAAGACGAGCAACCCTCGCCGATACGCTTCGATCGGTCCGGCGTGGTTATCGTTGGCTGCAACATTCATGACCAGATGATCGGCACGATCGTGGTCACCGACACGCCGTATTTCGCCATGACCGACGCACGCGGTCGCGCCGCCGTACCCGTGCCCGCGGGCGCGACGACCGTGGACCTCTGGTATCGCAAAGGTGAGCGTTACGTTCGAACGGAACGCGCGATTCCGTCGAAAGCGCTGGCCAGTACCCGCGGCCGGCGAGTGACGTTCACCATCGATGACGCGACATCGTCCGCTTCAACCACTGCAGACAGCGCACTGGAATGGAACGAAGACTACTAGCCACCGCTTGCATCGCGCTCGTTGTTGCACTCCTGGGTTCTGCGGAGACGCAGGCCGAGCTGCAGGTAAACGCGAGTCTTGAGGTCGCAGCCATTGAAACGGATGCCGCCGCGGGCTTCCCGGACGGAAGCTTGAGCAAACTCCGCTATGGGAAAGCGGATAACCGCATGCAACTGCTGGGCGGCTACCTGCAGCTTCAGTCCGACTACCGCTCGACGCTCAACACAAAGCTTGCAGTTAACGTCAATCCTCAGTCCGATGACCCCATTGGCATCATCGATGCCTTCGTGCAGTTCCGCCCGCTGCCATGGGCGGGACTACGGATGCGGGGCAAGGTCGGCGCGTTCCGCCCGCCGCTGTCCTTTGAACACGGCGCCGACGGCTGGGAGACGCTGTATACAACCAATGCCTCAGCCATCAACAGCTGGGTTGGCGAAGAGCTCGGCATGCTCGGCCTCGAGCTCAGCCTGAAGCGTGACCTGGCCAGCACCGGCGGTCGCCGCTACTGGAGCCTCGGCGGGGCGGTGTTCTACGGCAACGACACCGCCGGGACCCTGCTGAGCTGGCGCGGCTGGTCGATCAACAACTGGCAAACGAACTGGGGTGGCACCATCGACCTCCCGCCCCTCAGGTTCATCAACAACAACGACGGCCAATCGCAGCGGGTGGAGCCGTTTCTCGAGATGGACGATCGCCCCGGCTTCTACGGGTTCGTCGAACTCGGCGAAGCGCGTCGCTGGCGAGTGCGTATGCTGACCTACGACAACCAGGCCGATCCAACGGTCATTGAGGACGGCCAGTACGGCTGGCGGGCGAACTTCTTGAGCGTGAGTGCCCAATGGCAGCTGGCGCGCCGAACGGGACTCATCGCCCAGTGGATGGACGGCGTGAGTGCCATGGGTGAACTGCGACCGACCGGTCGCCGCGCCGTCGACATCGGCTATCAATCGAGCTTCATCATGCTTACGCAGTCGTTCGCCGCGCACCGCCTCAGCCTGCGCTACGAGACCTTCGACGTCACTGACCGCGACGACTACATGAACGACGACAACAACGAGTCAGGTAGCGGTTGGACCCTGTCCTACCAGTATCGACTGAACGACCATTGGCGCATCGGCGCGGAATGGCTTGCCGTCGCCAGCGACCGGCCCAACCGGAACCAGTTTGGTCAGGCCGCGCAGCAGGACGAGCACATGGGCATGCTTGTGATTCGCTGGACCTACTGACCCGCCCGGTCGACGCGCTAGATCAGCCTCCAAGCAGCGAACGCCACAAGCAGCACGCCGACCGTTAGAGCTAAGTTCACACCGTAGCGAAGCGTACGGATTGTGCGTTTGAAGGCCTCGCGCTCGTTGATCCGCGGAAACGGTGTCGGCGGCACAGGCACGCCCAGGAAGGCGCAGAGGGGTTCCCATCCGTCGCGCACATCGAACTCCAGCAGACGTTCTGCGGGCACTGCCGCCCGCACCTCGGCGAGATGGGCGTCATACCGTGCTGCCGCTGCCGCCGGGTCGGGCATTGTCCCTGCCAGTGTTCGCTCCCAGATCAACCGACGGCACATGCGTGCAAAGCGCCGGGCGGCGGGCACCAAGGTGCCGACCACCCTGAACTGCCAGTATCGCTCAGTGAAATAGATGGTCTCGAACGCGCTGTCGAACCACGCCGTCGCACCGCCCGGATGCACAGTCAGCAGTACCTTGGCGTTCGGATAGGCCTCCAGTAGCTCACGCCAACAGCAGGACGCCGGAAAGTCCACGGCAGCACACATCTCGGAAAACACGCGTTCCCAATCGTGCTGCGATCCCGGCGGTGCCTCGGCTACGGCAGTCCAGAACTCGAGGTGCGTGCCTTGTCGCACATCGGCAAACACTTCTTTCATGTGGTAGCAGGGAAAGCCCAGCGTTTTGAGCGCCTCGTAGGTAGACATCGTGCCGGTGCGGCCGTAGCCGGCACCAATGACTTCAAGCGGCATGGCGTTCCTCCTGCAAGTGTTCAACACCGCCGCAGTTCTGCCGGTGCGATGGATCGCACAGACTAAGCTATCCGATGGGGACCCGGCAGACGTCCCAGAGCTTACTGGGCGGCAGCGAGTTCCCCAGCGATCATCGGACGCTCGTCACCGCTGTGCAGTGCCGTGAGCTGGGCGCGACCGGCCCCGTTAACCGCCTGGTCGAGCAGATCGGCCGCACAGAGTCGCTCGTAGCGGGCGCGCCGGTTCAAGCTGACGATGTCGCGGTACTCGGATCGGCAAGCGGCGGTCGCCACCTGGCGGAACTGCGCGTAGTTCTCGGCAACCGACTGCTCCGGTGCGTACCGAAAGCTGGCCGTCAAACCAGCCTCTGGCGCCGCGGCCATTGCCGATCCGGCGAGCATGAGAGCGGAGGAAGCGGTGATCAGTGTTTTCGTGAATGAGGCCATGGGTGATCTCCTGACAGTGGCTCAGTCGGGTCCGGGAGTCGGCTTCGTTGCCGTCCCGGGGCAGCCCCCGTGGCTGCGAGATCACCATGGCTTGCCGGTCCCAAACCGGCCTGAGGGGAAGCAGAAATTTGCCTGATGCTTTCCTTAAGGGCGAGTGATGTTTTTGTTTTTATTTAACTTTTCAGTTTCATCGGTTCACGGGTGTTAACGCGGCTCGGAGCAAGCACCCCCGCCAAGCCTCACTTCACCGTCATGCCATCGAGGGTGCCGGCGTCACGCCAGTCCTTGAGAAGCTTGTTGAATGCATTGATCCCCGGAGCGTAGGGGGAATTCTGCATGTTGGTCTGACCGCTGCGGCCTTCGCGGTTGTAGTAGCCGGGTGTGCACTCGTTGAGAAATGCCGTTGCACCCGTCCCCGCTAGCCCCACGATCGTCTCGACCCAGGCGGTCTCGGCCGCTTCCGTCACCTCTACCACCCGCTTCCCCTGATCCTTCACGGTTTTGATGATGTGGCTCACGTGCACCGCCTGGTCGTCGAACATGGCGGTCATGTTCGGCGACAGCCCGTTCTGGTTGATGCCGATCGTGAACCAGTTCGGGAACCCGTGGCTGTAGAGCCCGTGGAGCGTTCGGAAGCCGTCGCGCCAGTGGTCGTAAAGCGACTGGCCGTCGCGGCCAATGGTGTCGAAGTCGACCCGCCGATGGGCCGAGGTAGTGATCTCGAAGCCGGTCGCATAAATGATGCAGTCGACCTCGTAGCTCTGGCCGTTCGCGACCACGGCGGTCTCCGTAATGCGCTCAACCCCTTTGCTGTCGGAGACGTCCACGAGAGTGACGTTGTCGCGATTGAAGGTTTTCAGGTACTCGTCGTTGAAGGTGGGCCGCTTGCAGAACTGGCGATACCAAGGCTTGAGCGCCTCTGCCGCGTCCTCCTTCGAGACTTCCGCTTCGACCCGCGCTCGGATCTCGTTCATTTTTTGGAAGTCTGCGATTTCCGAGCGCAGCAGGATCTCGGTCATATCGAGATCGCCGGAGTCGGGCTTGCGGTTCATGAGCGAGAGTCCGATGCGCCGGGCGATGTCCGTCCAGCCGTCGGCAACGAGATCCTCGCTGAAGTTTTGCCCGGCAAGCACGGCGGCGAAGTTCTCCCGGCGGGCGCGTTGCCAGCCCGGTTCCAGAGACCGATACCACTCCTCGTCCGTCGGCTTGTTACCCCGCAGGTCGACACTCGATGGCGTGCGCTGAAACACGTAGAGCGCTTTTGCGTGCGCGCCAAGGAAGGGTACGCACTGAATCGCGGTCGCACCGGTGCCGATGATCGCAACGCGTTTGTCTGCGAGCTTCGTCAAGCCCCCGGTGTGGTCGCCGCCCGTGTACTCGTAGTCCCAGCGCGAGGTGTGAAAGGTGTGGCCTTTGAAGTCGCGAATGCCGGGAATGCCCGGCAGCTTCGGCCGGTTCGCCGGGCCCGTTGCCTGAATGACGAACTGCGCGCGAATCGTATCGCCGCGGTTGGTGCTGATGCGCCAAGTCTGACCGTCTTCGTCCCAGCGCAGCTCCGTAACCCGGGTTTGAAAGACCGCGTCGTCGTAGAGCCCGAAGTACTCGCCGATGCGCCGCGTGTGCGCAAAGATCTCCGGCGCGTAGGAATACTTTTCCTTTGGCATGTAGCCGGTTTCTTCCAGCAGCGGCAGGTAGCAGTACGATTCGATGTCGCACTGCGCGCCCGGGTAGCGGTTCCAGTACCAGGTTCCGCCGAAGTCGCCGCCGGCTTCGATGATGCGCAGGTTTTTGATTCCCCGCTCTTTGAGCCGCGCCGCTGCCATGAGACCGCTGAAGCCGGCACCGATCACGGCAACGTCGAGCTCCAGGGCTAACGGCTCGCGGACAAAGTCCGGATCCGCGTAGGGATCGTCTTCTGAGTAGTTGGCGAGATCCGCGCTGGCCTCGAGATACTGAGCTTCGCCGTCGTCCCGGATGCGCTTGTCTCGCTCCGCTCGGTACTTGTCCCGCAGCACCTGCGGGTCGAAATCAAGGTCTGGAAACAGGTTGTGTAGCCGTTCGCGCTCGGTCGCCATACTCAAACTCCCCTGCTTAAGCTCAATCTCATTGGCGCGCATTGTATCGTGCAACGCGGCAAATAATAATGTAAGTCATTATTTGTGGCCGCGCGTCTTTCTTTAGGGAGGCCCATGAAAAAGGTCTTAGTCGTCCTGGCGCTTATCGCGGCCCTGTTGGCTGGCGCGGCCGCGTACGTGTTCGATACCGCCAGCGGCCAGGACACCCTGTTCCGAATCGGCATCAAACGCGCCCTGAGCCAGACGCCAGAAACCTTCGACGGCCTTCAGGTCGTCGTGTGCGGCAGCGCATCACCCCTCGGCAATGACCCTGATCGAGCCCAGGCGTGCATTGCCGTCGTGACTCCCGAACACTTCTTCCTGTTTGACGTCGGTGCGCGGTCGCCCCTGCGCATTCGTCAGGCGCAGCTGCCCCTCGCCCGCATCACGGGGGTGTTTCTGACGCACTATCACTCGGATCACATCGCCTCGCTGCCGGACGTCAACCTAAACTCCTGGGTTGCTGGCAGACCCACGGCCCTACAGGTGTTCGGTCCCGAGGGCGTTAACACCGTCGTCGACGGGTTCAACCTCGCCTACACACCGGATCGCGGCTACCGCACCGCACACCACGGCGCCAAGCTTCTGCCGCCGGCCACCGGCGTGCTCGAAGCCCACACCATCACGCCCAATGGCGTGGTGTGGGAAGACGAGCTGCTAAGGGTCACCGCATTCCCCGTCGAGCACCGGCCGATCGAACCGGCCGTTGGCTACCGCGTCGACTACCGCGGCCGGTCGGTGGTGATTTCCGGGGACACCAACGCCACCGACACACTGTTCGCTGCCGCGGAAGGCGCCGATGTGCTGCTCCACGACGCGCTGTCGCGCACCCTGCTCGACCCCATGATCGAAACGGCGCGCGAGCTTGGCGTGCCCGTTCTGCCAACGATCATGAGCGACGTAATCGACTACCACGCCGATACCCGCACGCTCCCGGAGCGAGCCGAAGCCGCCGGGGTTCGCCAGCTCGTGCTTTACCACATGGTGCCAATTCCACCGAACGCCGTTGCTGCAAGAATGTTTTTGCGTGATATGCCCGACGGTACGGTGCTTGCGAAAGACCTCCACACCTTTAACCTGCCACCGAACAGCACCGAGATCATCATTAAGGAACCCTAAGCGTCGTGTCACTGATGAGACGCTCAGCTATCGATAACCGCCGTGCAACGCGTAACCGATCAAAGACGAAGCCGAAGTGAGGCCACGCAGCTCGCGCTCATGCGGGCCGCGGAGAAGGTTATCGCTGAACACGGCATGGCGAACGTGTCGATTAAGAAAATCGTCACTGCTGCCGGGCAAAAGAACGAATCGGCACTGCAGTACCATTTCAAGACCCTTGGGGGTTTGCTGCGCGCAATCCACGACGAACGCAGCGCCCAGGTACAGGCGCACCGCATGACGCTCCTGAACGATGCGTTGCGGAAAACACCTGAGCTGTCGTTACGTCAGCTGTGCGCCTTGATCATCGAGCCCACCTTCGATCTGGCCCGGACGAACGTCGGCTTTCGCCGCTACGTCAAAGCCTTCGGCCATGAACTGGCCATCCGCGAAACCTCACCGCTGTCTTTCGTGCGCCAGGCCGGCGGCGGTGGACAAAGTGGCGAACGGGTTGGGCGCATGCTCGCCAAGGCCCTGCCGCACCTCGACGCGAGCGCCCTCCACCGGCGCATGGAAGCCGCCGTAATTCTCTGCTCGGCGTCCATGGCCCATCAGGCTCGCCAGCCAAACGCCTTTCGCAGCAGCGAGTCCGGGCTGTTTCTGAACACGCTGATCGACGCGCTGGTCGGGCTCCTGAGTGAGCCCGTTTCCGAAGAAACCGCGCGCTTGAGCCCGCGGAGCTAGTGCGGCGAAAGCTCGCTACTGCATGTTGATCGCTTTATCGAACGCAGGACGCGCTGCGATACGCGCGACATAGCCCTTGAGGTTCGCCATCTCATCGGGCACACATCCGAGGCGATTGGCCATGAACGCGGCGTGCCCGAGCATGACGTCCGCGGCGGAGAAGTCCCCGATCAGGTAGTCCTTGCCCGCCAGGACCTCATCGACCGGGGCCATGGCTTTGCTTAGCAGCCGCTGCGCCTGCCCGAGCGCGGTTTCATCACGCCGGTCCGGCGGCAGCAGAACGGTCTGCACGACGATGGTGTTGACCGGAGGCATCACCATGCCCTCGCAGTAGTGGAACCACTGCTGGTACGCGGGCCATTCGGGTGCCGACACCGCTGGCTTAAGACCTCCGTTCTTGTGGCGCTCGAGGATGTATTCGACGATCGCACCGGACTCGTAGATCGTGACGTCGCCGTCTTCCAGCACTGGAATGCGGCCAAGGGGGTGGCGCGCCCGGTGCGCATCGGACTTCAGGTCCTTCGGATGGAACGCCATTTTGTTGAGTTCGTAGAGCAGTTCGAGCTCCTCGAGCAGCCAGACGATGCGTCCAGCGCGCGAGTTCGGCGCAAAGTGAAGGGTCAGCATGGCGTAGATCCTGAAAAAACGTGTGACCCAGGTTGTACCGCAGGCCCAGGCCCCGCGCCAGGACTCACCCTGGTCGATAACGCATAACCATAGGCGATGCGTTATCGGTGGTTGGCTACCGGCTCCCCACGGGCAACGCGTGATGTGTCGATGTCGAAGATATGCTCGTAGTACGCGGCAACCTCTGAGGGCAGGTCAATCGGGTAGAACGCACCGCCCATCGCCAGCACAATGGAAACGGCGACAGCAAAGCCGCCAATTGGAACGTAGCGAGCCACAGGCCGGAGCGTTGGCCAGGTGTACTGAATCGCGGCCGCCGCGTGCGCGAACAGCGCGACAATGGCCAGGGTGTAGTAGACGGCAAAGCCGACGCGAATCTCGTCGTAGTAGAGCGACCCGGCAGACCACCAAAAGTCAGTCTCAATCCCAAAGATATGATGGGTGTACAGCGCAGCACTGGGGTGCAGCACGAGAAACACCAGCAGGTAGACGCCACTGACCGCCTGCACCAGGCCCCAGCCGCGCTGACCGCGAACGCGCAGCCGCGAGGCGCCCGTGATCAGCTGGACCACAATGGCAAGCACCAGCAAGGCTTCACCAACGGGGTGGCGGTAGACCCACTGGACGGAGCGCAGCGCCGCTTCGTGCGCGCCGGGACCCGCTAGGGCAAACAGATGCACGGACAGGTGAACGACGATGAACAACAGCAGCACAAGCGCCGTGGATCGATGGATTAGCCGAAGGGTCATAGTCTTCGCCCAAGTCATTTAATATGGATAATATATATCCGCTATTAATCGCTCGGTAAAGGGGGTTCAATTGAAGATCGGAAAGGGCGTGGAGTGGGCCGCCCACGCCTGTGCAACGCTAGCTGTTCTACCGCCAGGCTGGGCCCTGTCTGGAGAGGCTCTCGCGGACTTCCTCGGCGTGCCCCAGCCCTACCTCGCCAAGCAACTGCAGGCGCTCAGCCGCGCGGGCATCGTAGTCGCACAGCGCGGTGCCGCCGGGGGCTATCGCCTCGCCCGGCTGCCGGCAACGGTTTCACTGTGGGACATTACCGCCGCCGTCGAAGGCAGCGATCCAAGCTTTCGCTGCACCGAAGTACGTCAACAGGGGGCCTGTCACGCGTCGCCGGAGGAATGCACCAAGCCCTGCGACATCGCCGCTGCCTTCCACCAAGCTGAGGCAAGCTACCGCAAGGCCCTGGCCGCGGTGCCGCTAACCGCCGTGGTTGCCGGCGCCACGGAGAGTGCCACCGACCAACGAAAGCAACGCATCGTCGAATGGGTTCAGGCGCACGCAACTCAGCCGGCCTAGCGGGGAGACGGGGGGTGAGGCGTGTTCAGATAAGTACCAACCCAGTGCAGAGCACCCAGCAGCAGCAGATCCTGCTGCACGGCGAAGTTGCGGCTGAGCAGCAAACCACCGAGCGCTGCCCCGAGACACAGCTGCCAGCGCCAGCGCAGCGTCACGTAGTGCATCCCGCCGAACAGCGCGTTGGCAAGAACAACAGCACCAACGGAGGGCAGCGATTGATCCATCAGCCACTGAGGAAGCGCGACGCGAAACGCCCACTCTTCCCAGAGTGACAGTGCACCGAGATAGCCGATCCAAAGCAGCGTAGCCGGTTTCCAGCTCCCCGCACGACGCCGCGCGTGGGCCACGAGCACCACACACAGCACTGAGAATCCAAGAACGTACGGCTGAGGATGGCCCAGCGCTCGAGTCATGCTGCCGCAAACTACGGCAGCCCCGTCGGCGACACCGAAGTAGAGCAGCACCGCGAAGACAAGACCCGGAAACCCGTGCCGCCACCAAACTTCGCGGAAGCGCGACAGTCGCGGCCCGGTGAAGTCAGGCGGTCGCTGCAGCCGCCGTGGTGATCTAGGCGCCGCGGGTCGCTCAAATCGAAAGGAGGCCATCCGCGAAGTGTCGCGCGGCGCTGCGTGCGGTGGAAGGTCCCGGGTCGCTTAACAGTCGCGTATGCTGGCGTCGCACGTTCATGGAGCTATACCCGGTGCTGTCACAAGACGTCGAGGACCGACTCACGGACCTCGAAACCAAGCTGAGCTTTCAGGAGCAACTGGTGAGCGATCTGAACGACGTAATTACCCAGCAAAGTAAAGCCCTGGCGGAGCTGGAGCGAAAGGTCGCCCTGCTACCGAGGGCACCCAGCGACGCCGGCGACGGCGATCCAAGAGAGGAACCGCCCCCGCCGCACTACTAACCGCGTTTAACCGCGTTCTTCCTCAGGCCCGGCTATGGAGCGCCCGCTGAGTCCGCGCGGCGTTTCGCAGACTCAATGACTACGGGCGCTTCAATGATCTGACCTTGGGTGTAGTCGTTGTCCGAGGGGGCGTTGGATGGTGAGGTGTGAATCGCTCGTATAACGGCCATCCCATCGACGACGCGGCCAAAGGCAGCAAAGCCCTGCCCGTCCGCATTGCGCCGCTGACCCTTATCGAGCCCGGGCTGATCGCCGATCACGATAAAGAACTCGGAGCTTGCCGTGCCGACGGCACCACGGGCCATGGAGATCACCCCATCGCTGTGGGTAAGGCCGGTTTGCACCGTATCTTCATGAGCTATCGGGTCAAACACCACAACATCACCGAGCCCGCCTTGGATGACCTCGATCTTCGGGCTGCCCCGGTCGTTGGCATAGCGGACCGTGCGATAGAAGCTCGCCCCGTCGTAGTGTCCGCCATCTACATAGCGCAGAAAGTTGGCCACAGTGATCGGCGCCCGGTCGGGGTAGAGCTCGACGACGATCGTTCCGAGTGCGGTACGCAGTTCGACCACGGGGTCGTCTTCAGCAAGCGCCATGCATGGCACGAACAAACCGGTCAGAAGCACAGCACAGAGTAGATTCGCTCGGGATGATCGCTGTAAAAACATTGAAACCTCTCTTTGCCTGCGCTCGGCCTGTGCACGGACCCGGCCCGTGGTGGGCGATAATGCACAACGAGTCAGTGCCGAGCGAGCCCAAACGCTGTCCGTGGCTCGCGTTGCGTGCCTGGTCACGTCCCACTATTGTGGCACCGTCTGCAGCTCAACCGCAGGCCCAACGGTCAAACACTTGGTCGCGCTTAATCCGATACAGCACGCGTGACTGGCGAGCGCAGTGTAAGCGTTCATCGACGGTACAGGAGATGTGAGTTATGAATCACTCAACGAACCCACCCACAGTAACGATGTCCCGCCGGGACCTGGTGCAGGGTCTTGCGTCCGGTGCGGTCGTTGCGATGACCGCATCGGCAACGTCCGGCTGCACAACCAATGAGGCGCTTGGAAGAAGCCAACTGCTGCTGGTGTCAGACGGGCAGTTGGCAGAGCTGGCGGCCCAGTCCTGGACTCAGGCGCTTGACCAAAATCGACAAACCTCAGACTCGGCGCTTCGCCGCCGCGTCGAGAAAGTCGGCGATCGGATTGTCAGCGCCGCCGATCGGCGTTTCCCAGAACAAAAGCTGACCCAGTACAACTGGGAGTTCGCCGTGTTTGAAGACGACACGGTGAACGCCTGGGTCATGCCCGGAGGAAAAGTGGGCTTTCATACGGGCCTGCTCAACATCATGGACAACGACGATCAGATCGCGACGGTCATGGGACACGAAGGCGGACACGTCGTTGGTCGCCACTCAGCGGAACGCTACTCGCAGCAAATGCTCGCCGCTGGTGGGACGACGCTCGCAACCGTTGCCCTTGAGGTGGCCGACGTTGAAAACCGAGCACTCATCGCCGGCATTCTTGGCGCTGGGGTGACCTTCGGACTCGTGCTGCCGTACTCGCGAAAGCACGAGTACGAAGCAGACCGCTTAGGCGCTGATCTGATGGTCGGTGCCGACTACCGGGCCGTTGAGGCCGTACGCTTCTGGGACACCATGACCCAACAGTCCGGCCAAAAACCGCTCGAATTCATGTCGACGCACCCGTCGGACACGAACCGGATCAGCGCGATGCAGTCGTACATCTCTGAGATGGGGTACGCCTAGCGGCGCAACATGTATCGGGACGAGGCGATCTCGTGGGCTTCAACCACCGCGTGCTCGAAGCGGCCGGTGGCTAGCACCGCACTGAACTCGGGATCGGGCACGGAGAGATGCGCCTGCAGCAGCGCGTCGTTTTCCCACACCTCAATCAAGCGGATCTCGCGCGGGTTATCGAAGCTGGTACTGAACTGGTAGTCGATACAGCCCGCGTCCCTGCGAGAACGCTCTGGCGCCGGATGAGTGCCTCACGTACCGTAGCAAGTGCCGCTTCGCTGTCCATGAGAATGGTCCCCGTAATGATGATCACGCCCCTGCCTCTCCATGCCTCACACGCAAGCAGTTAACCATGGGACCACGGCGCGCGCCGAGCAGCGGTGCTACAGGTGAAGCACCGACGCAAGATCCGGCACCGTCATCGTCGGCGTCGCCGTCTCCGCACCACCGCTGGACCGACCAAACACATGGCCCGGCCGGTCGACCCAAACACAGGACAGCCCCAGGCGGTTTGCAGGAACGATGTCCGCAAAGCGGCTCTGAGCCACGTGCAATACACGGTCTTTCTCGATTCCCAGGGCTCGGAGGTCTGCAAGTGCGGCGTTGAAGTGCGCCAGATCTGGTTTGTAGGCACCCACGCGCTCAGCAGTCGCGACGACATCGAATTCTAAACCGATGGCATTCAGGATTCGCTGAAACGGCTCGTTATCCACGTTGCTTAACACGCCGATCCGCAACCCTCGCTCTCGAAGGGCACGAATCGTAGCGACACTGTCTGGGAACGGCTGATGGGTCGACGCTATGTCGCCGAAGCGATCACGAACGCAGGTGGGTAAATCACAGCCGAGCGCTAAGGCCAGCTGGTCGAGCGTTTGCTTCAACACCTCCGTATAGCGCCAGGCGGGTCGTTCGTGCTGTATCGGCTGACGCAAGCGGTCGTAGAGCTCAAGGAGGTCGCTGACCGAGCGACCCTCTAACGCGGGACCTGCCCAATCCTCAAGGAACGCAAGGATCTCCCGCTCCCAGTTCACAATCGTGCCGTAGAAGTCGAAGGTTACCGCATCAAAGTCAGACAGCTGGATCATGCATGGCTCGAACATGGCGCGAGGGCAGACTGAACGCGGCCCGATGACGCTAGCCGAGTCACCGCTAGTCTTGCGCGCAGTGCTGCGGAAATCCACTATCGAACGCCAGCTCGACCGAGCGGAAACTGTGCGCCATGACGTTCGACGCCCCAACCCGTGCTCTCCTCGCCGGCGCCCTGTGGTTAACCGCTGGCCTGGGCCTGCTCTGGCGAGGGCTGGATCCGTACTGGTTGAACGTTGCGCAGGAATCCATTCTTACCGCATTGCTGCTGCTCGCCAGCGCGGTTCCCATCGGCGCGGCGAAAGGCTGGTTCGTGCTGCGCCGCAGTGCGATCCGCATACTCCAGCACATCGAATCGCAGCCGGGTCAGCAGGGGCTAGCAGCGGTGTATCCCGCCAGCGCGCTCCCGTTACTGCTCCTCATGATCGCGCTTGGCTTCGCGATGCGACACTTTCTTGGGGAGTCGTACCCTGAGATCGTTGCAGGGGTCTATCTGGGCATCGGTGCTGCGTTGATCTGTTCTACACTGCCCTTCGTTCAATGCTGGCGGCGAGGTGTATTCGGCACGGCAGAAGTAACTCCCAGCTAGTACAGGCCATAAGCATCGCTAAGCCAGGCTAGGCGCGACGTCTTCCCACCGGCTTTGATCACATCGATTAAGAACCGGTCGGGGCGGACAACGAGAACCGCCGGGGTGCGGCCTGCCAACCGATCAAGACTTCCTGACTGATCCCGATAATCGAACGCCTGCTCCGACGCGCTGGATACTGACGTGACCGAAGCTCCGATCGCCTGCAACCTCTCGAGGTCGTCATCGTGCAACGACGCTTCAACGCGACAGTTCACGCCGATCGCAGCGAACGAAGGACCAATCACGTCATCCAACGGCAACGTGCCGTTCTCCGATTGCAACAGCGGTTGATCGATCATTCGACCGACTTCGCCGGATGAGTCCCAGTTTGCAAGTGCCGAACCCTCGATACTGGGTTTCGGAATCATGTCTCCGCGGTTGACCTTCCTCCGGGTACCCGGGAAACGCCAGGCGGTCAACATGAACCGATCACGCAGCCATGCCCGAACTCTGTTGGTCGGCATAATTGTTCCGCCAAGCCTGACAGCGAGTCTCGTCATTGCCTCTACATGCGGGCGGCGTTCCTGTTCGTAGGAGTCAAGGATCGACTCACGGAATCTGCCCTTGAGGACGCCATCCAGCTTCCATGCCAGATTCGCAGCGTCGCGCAGGCCGCTATTGAGTCCCTGCCCAGCAAACGGAGGCATCACGTGTGCGGAATCTCCAGCGAGGAGCACTCGATGGCGACGAAACGTGTCCGCACAGCGGGCGTGGAAGGTATAGACAAGGCTGCGCACGATCTTCGCCCTCTTCCCAGCGCCGTGAGCAGCCATCAGCTTCCGCGCATTCGCGTG
This sequence comes from Pseudomonadota bacterium, assembly GCA_039198065.1. Classification (GTDB taxonomy): domain Bacteria; phylum Pseudomonadota; class Gammaproteobacteria; order Pseudomonadales; family Azotimanducaceae; genus CALHVX01. Next base: position 15,224 of record JBCCTU010000004.1, on the reverse strand, counting down.
GCTTGCGAATTCATCTTCGTCATCTCCCGACAGCACAAGAAATTCCCAGCGACGGCGATTCCTGGAAACGGGTAGCGTTACCGCCGGGCGCTGCGGATCGCAGAAGAATCGGATTTCACGGCCAGCGTAGTCGTCGTCTTCAACGTCGATAACGAGCCACTTCTCGCTAAACGTTTCCCCGGAAAACTCGATGCCGAGTTGGCTCCGAAGACTACTCGAACCGCCACTGCAGTCGACTAGGTAGCGAGCCGTGCACTGGGACACTACGCCATCGTTGCAACCTAGGGTTAGCCTGACGCCATCATGGGCTGTATCGACAGCATTGACCTCAACACCGCGCACCAGCGACACACTTTGCTGCTCGTTCAGTCGACTCGCCAGCACGGCCTCAAGCTCAGGCTGATAAAAGGTGCCACGGCCGGAATGACCGAAGGACGAGGGGCACTCCGTAAGGTGCGCAAGCGTTTTTCCCGCCGCGTTCAGGTAGTGCACGGGAACATCCAGCTCGAGCGTTGGCTTCAGAGCTTCGTAGCCGCCGATGGTCTGGAACAGCCTCAGCGTTTCCGGGTCAAAGGCGATCGCCCGCGGATCGGAAAAGAGCGCGCCGCGCCTTTCAAACACGACGGTATGAATGCCTCCCATGCCCAGCAGATTGGCGAGCATCAGGCCCGTAGGCCCTGCCCCAACGATCGCAACGTCGCAGGACTGAGGCAGTACTCGAATCATGGGGCACGCGCCTCAATGCGGGTGACCACGTCCACCAACGTAGTGTGTCGGAGTTTCTGCGCACCGTGGAGCAATGCCGTAACGATTGAAGATGCGCCGGTCGAAGGCACTTCGTCCCGATAATCCCGCTGCGCGTGTACTCGTTGAAACCAACCATCGAACGCTGGATGCAGCTCTGCTAGCGGATACCCAGCAGTCCGCAGGCGTCGCGCATAGATATACCAGGCGATATCCACAACACTGTGCTCATCACCGGTCAGATACGGCTGATTCGCAAGCAGCGTCTCAAACCGATTGATCGCAGAACGAAAACGTTCGTACGCTTGCTTCACCTGGTCATCGGTGATGCCCCCGTGTCGATTCATAGCCCGCCAAAAACGAGTTTCTCTTTGACGGTTCGGATCGGGTTGACCGGCTACTGTCCCGGCGCCTAACCGCTCATAGGCCGCGATTGACTTTTCTGGTCGCTTCGCAAGAAACGTGGGAAAGACAAAGCGCATCGTGAGCGCTCGGATTTCCAGGTGCAGGTCGTCCTCGGCCGCGAGAACGTCCGCAATTTCGCTTGAACTCGCAGTCGGTATCAGCCTGGGCGAGGGAAACTTTTCTTCGAGATACTGAAGAATGTCGTTGCTCTCGATGATGACCTTGCCGTCGTGGATCAGCGTTGGAACCAGACCTCGCGGATTGATACCCATGTAGTACGCGGTGAGGTGCTGCTGACGCGCCAGATTGATGTGGTGGGACGTCCAGGGCAGGCCTTTCAACCGGAGATAAATGCGCACCTTCTGAGAGCAGGTTGAGTCAGAAAAATGGAACAGGTGAAGTCCCCGCCAGCCGAACACCGCCTTTGTCTGCACATCCGTCTCGTTCAGCATCACCATGCGGTCTGGCCTCGCACCCGATGAGCCTCAGTAGCCGGATCGCCGTAGATACGTACCGCAAGCTCCGGGTCCGCATTCACCGCGTCACGAAGCGTGTTTTCGGCACGCGCTACGACGGAACTCTGGTGGTTTACGATCGCTCGCGCCCAGGCGGGCCGGGCCTTGAGTCGCTGGTAGTACTGGGTAACCTCGGGGATCGATTCGTTCTGCTCAAACCAGCGCAACCAGCCGGTTTCTTCAAGGCGCAACAGCAGACAGGCCAGAGTGATGTCCGCTAACGAGTATCGTTCGCCCAAAATCCACGGTTGACCGTGTCCATACAATTCCGCGTTCAGGTTCCGGAGATGCTTTCCCATAGCGTCGCGACTCCCGTGCATCAGCGTCCTCACGGGTTTGCTGGACAGCATTCGACGAAGACCCAACAGCTTTGATGCAACAAACAGGACAGGACGCTTCCTGTCGAAATGAAACAACAGGCCGACGAGAATTCGTCGCAGCGGAACCTGCTGAATGCAGGCCACGAACATAGGCAGCGTCAACCCGGGTATACAGGCGCCGGCGCGCAACGCCATACCTGCCATCGCGTCGGCGCTGGAAATCGTGCAGAAGTCCAGCCAATGCTGCATCTGGGCGCGCTGGCCCGGGTCTTCCGGAGTCAGCACCGGCGCAGAAGTCCCGGCAATTGATTGCGCGTACAACAGGATGTCGTCCGATTCAAAGACGGGATGACCCTGATGAACCAGCGTAGGAATGAGGCCCGACGGGTTAACCTTGAGGTATGCGGGACTGATCGTCTGATACCAGCCCGTTTCAATCAGCTCAATGGAGTGGTGGCTTACTGATATCCCGAGCTCTTCGAGGGCCAGGCGGACTTTGCGGGAACAGTGCGAAAAGCTGTTGCTGTAGAGCTCAACCTCGCCGGTGTGCGGGAGCACCGTGCTTCTATCTATGCCGCCCGTCACCGGGTGAACGCGTCGGCGGGAGCGCTCTCGAAGAAACCAAAGCAGACCGGTCAAGCCCAGCGCAAGGCAAACGGTGCTAACGACAGCCATCACAGCGTCGTCTCGCGCGTCCAGAATCGCATCATTCGCAACGTGAGATACCGATGCCGCTTATTGGCCAGATGAAACAAGGCCGCTGCGACGTGGATGGTAATCACGGCAATAATGAGCTTCGTTGCGAGCTCATGAACGGTACGAAACAGATCAAAGGATCGAAGCCCTCCGTTGCCGTCGCCATAGGAGAACAGGCCAAAGGGCGAAACCACGGAATCTGCATTCATTGCGCTCGCAACGCCGGATACAAGCAGCAGCCCGATAAGGGCGTAGAGCACCGCATGGGCCGTGTGCGCGAGTGTTTTCTGCCAGCTGGGGAGGTCGAGGGGCAACTTGGGCGCACCGTGCCTGATCCGCAGGACGAGCCGGATCCCAAACAGTACGAGCACCAGCGTCCCCAGAGAGGCGTGATCGCTGCGGGACTCGAAGCGATCCCAGTCCTCCATAAGACCTCCAAATTTCTGGGCGATGACCAGGTCCGCCATGATCGCGGCCGCAATCAGCCAGTGCAGGATTTTCTGGAGTTTTGAATAGTCCGATCGAGGGGCGGGATCAGGCATCGCCAACACCTTCCGATTCGGAAACCACGAGGTTGCGCTGCGTACCCAGATCGATGCGACCATCTTCTGAACGGATATGGGACGTGACCGTCTGGCCGGGGCGCAGATACTCACATCGCGCCTCCTGTGCCTTGAGAAAGAGACGCCACTTTTTAGCCTCAGGGAGCAGGCTCGCCAGCTTCTGCTTGCGCGGACTGGGAATGGACAGCGCGCACCCCGCCGGCGTGCCCGTCGCGATCAAATCACCCGGTGCAAAGTCCTGGATGCCGCTGAGTTCGCTCAGCGTCTCTGCGGGTCCGTACACAAGGTTCGCAGTGCTATCACTCTGGCGGACCTCATCGTCAACGCACAGCGTCAGCTGCAGTCGGTCAAGCTGCGCAAAGTCTTCGGGCTCCAACAGGCAGAGCCAGGGGCCAACGGGGCCGAAGGTCCGATAGCTCTTCCCCTTGTAAAACTGCATCTGGGGGATCTGCACGTCCCGAGCCGAGTAGTCATTTACAACGACAAGGCCGGCAACGTAATCCGGCAGAGTCTCGGCCGTCACGCGGATCCGTTCCGAAATCGCTCGGCTTAGCACTAACCCGAGCTCGATCTCGTAGTCCAGAAATCGAATCCCGCGCGGCACAATGACAGGGCTATCGGCGGCAACGATGCAGCTCTGCGCCTTGGTAAAGATCATGTTGAAGTGCTTGGCATCGGGATCGACGCCAGACTCGATCATGTGCTGGCGATAGTTAGCGCCCTGGCAGACGAACTGCTGATTGCGGGTAACGGGGCTCAGCACCCGAAGCGCGTCTAACGGTAGGCTGTCTCCCGTGTGGCTCCCAAGCGCGCTGACGGGGTTCTCCACGAGAAACGCCTGCGTCGTGGGAAACTCTCCTTCCACGGGTACGATTTGGTCATCGCGTACGACGCCCCAACCGATCCGCCCATGATGTTCGTACCTCGCCACGTTAATTGGCATTAAACTGCTCCTGCTCGATTGCCCGTCACCGAACGTGGACCGAGCGATCTAACGGTCGCCCGCACGTTTGCTGCTGCGGCGGAACCACCGCCGAAGCTTGAGATTCAAGCCCAAGGCAAAGCCGACCAGCCGCGAGCTCGGCGCCAGCCGCCCGGACAGCACCGGGCTTTGCATTCCCCACTGAACATTCAGGAGATCGGCAACCGATGCACAGTTTGATCCATCCTTCGCCGTAAACAGGTCTCCGTCGGTCCAGTGCTCCAGCTCGTGCCCCCAGGGATCTTTCCAATAGTCGAAGATCTGACTCCCGAGGACGTGTCGCCCGACACCCCATACGGCATCGCGCTTGGTCGCCTTGAGATACGCGTGCCCCAACATGAGATCGTCGAAGCCGCTAACTTCGTAGGCCCCGTGCATGAAGCCGGTCTTTTGCGGCAACTGGGCCAGAAAAAGCGTGTGGTGGTCGGTGAGCGCGTCACCTCGATCGCAGCGCATAAAGGCGCCCATCGAAACGCCCGGGGACGCTTCGATTTCATCCGACGTAATGAAGCCAAACCGTTCCTTGTACCAGCGCTCCGATACGCGGAAGTCCGATACGTTCATCACGCAATGGCCGAGGCGAATGACGGTGGCGGGCCCGGGCTCGAGTCGCACCGGTGTGCCTAAACGACCCTTATCGAGCGCTGAGTTACGAGCCGGTTCGCGCTTGAGCGCATCCGGCTTTGTGCGGAGCTGCCCAGCCACCACCTCAACCAAAACCCCGTCAGGATCGGTCAGGCGAACGACACGCCCACCCCCGGGTGCGTTGAGGACCTCGATTGGTTTTCCCTCAGCGGCCGAAAGCTGCTCCAACGCCCCCATACCGTCGGCACGCAACCCAATACCGCAGAACGCAGGCGGCCCTTCCTCGGCGGAGTAATTGAACGGAACACCGTCGCGCCCGCGCCCGTAGAGCACACGGTCCTCGGCAACCCAGCTATCCAGACCAAAATCAACGAGAAACCGCTGAAGCGTGTGCAGATCTGGCACCCTAAATCTGAGGTGCGCGATATCCTCGACCTTGATCACACTCACTGCGCTGCCAGCCACCAACGTAGAAATTGACTATATGGTCAACTACCATACATGACTATTTGGTCAACTAGAACCTTAAGAGCAGACTCATGACCGACATCAGGCCAGAACGTGCCGCCCGCACGCGGACCGCCCTCCTAAACGCCGGTTTCGAGTTGATGGCTGACAGCTCCGTTGAAGCGATACCCATCGATACGCTGATCAGTACGGCGGGCGTCGGAAAAGGCAGCTTTTTCAATCACTTCGGCGACAAAGAGGGCTTCAAAGCTGCCGTCGCTATGGAGATTAGAGGCGAGATCGAAGCCAAGATCGGAAAGGCCAATGAGAACGTTACCGACCCACTTGAGCGGCTCGCCGGCGGCATGCGCGAAGTCACGAACTATGCGTTGAGCCATCGCTCGCGCACGTTAGCCATGCTGCGAATGACGGCTGGCGCGACCACGAGCGACTATCCGCTCAACGACGGTGTGGTTGCAGACGTGGATGCCTGCCTTGAAGTGGGAAGGATCCGAGCCGAATCGAGCGAGATGGCCATGCTGTACTGGCTCGGTCTCTGCGTTGCACTCGTTACCTTTGTGGTGGAAAACGACCTTTCTCGGGAACAGGCAGCAAACCGTCTGCGTGAGATGCTCTTGCTGGCCTTGATCGGCTTAGGCGTACCCCGACCGAAGGCAGGCAGACTTGCGGAGTCTTCGGCGAAACGGCTTTCGAATCACGCCGTCCTACTCTAGGAGTGCAGGAGCGTAACGCTCAATCAAAAGCTTACCGGTGGTTTGATCGTTCTGGGTTTTGGTTTTGCCTCAGTTTCCGTCTCTGCCGCTTGCTGTTGATTCGCCCGCGCTTCGAGCTGCATCTGCATCGCCAGAAGCCGTTCATTACCCGGCGCTCGTACCAGCAGCTTACCCAGATCGCTGGTCAGCGTTTGATAGGTGTCATCTGCCTGACTGGCGCTATCGCGCAGCCAGCCTTGAGCTGTGCTGAGATAGGCCGTGATGTCTGCATCCAGGGCGGCTGCGCGGGTCGCTTGCTTCTCACGTTCAATCGCTGCACCCCGAGACTCAGCGATCCGATCATTCAACGGAGACAGCTTTGAAGTGCTGAGCGCCAGTACGCGCAGGGCAGCCAGTGCTCGATCCAGTTTCTGCTGCGCCGCATCGAAGGCGCCGGCACGAATGTCGCTGTCGATGTCCGCATGTACGCTCGACAGGACCTGCTCCGTGCCCGTGCGGGCCAGACGGTTGCCGGGATCAAGCTCGAGCACAGCAGCGTAGCGCTGCAGCGCGCCGGAATCATCGGGTCCAGTCCAACGGCCAGCGGCCTGAGCGCGACTGGCGTCATCCAGCAACGATTGAATCTGCGCCGCGCGCTGGTTGGCGGCGCGTCGATTACTGCGGGACTGCTCCAGCGCCGCCAGTTCTTCACGCAGCGCCGTCACCTGCACATTGTCCGTCCACACAGACTCCAGCGTTTCGATCTGCTTCTGCGCCTCCGCAGGATCACCCTGCTGCACTATCCGCTGCACGCGGGAAACCGCCGTAGCCTGTATCGAATCCAGCCGCTGCCGGGCCACCGAATTGTCCGGGTCCAGCGACAGCACTTGCCGATAAAGCGGCACGGCGTCGGTGTCCCCGTTGCCGAACCAGCGATCTAGGCGGAACGCCTCATCGGCGTCTGCGAGTACCCGCTCCAGCAGTGTTGGTGTGGGCGGTGGCGCAGGTTCTGCGGACTGGGGAGGTAGTTCCACGGTGGGCGTCGGCTTAAGGAAACTGTTGTATGCGCCAATCGCCACAGCGACAGCCAACGCGGCTCCGAGTGCGATCCATCGCGACGTGCTGCGCCTTGCGCTGCCGGTCTGAGCCGTCACCAGTGTATTCAGCGCAACCTGCTCAGGCTTCTCGCCGGAGTAGAGATCCGTGAGTCGGGTGGCTGGATCGATCTGAAGCTGTTGCAGCGTATTGGCGAAAGCCGCCGCCACCTCCGCAGCGCTCGAAAATCGGTCGCCCGGCTGTTTCGCCAGCAGGCGGTCCATCAAGGGCTGGCAGATGGCCACGTTGTCCGGGAGCGGTCGCGGTGCCACGGTCAGATGCGCCAACCCCGTCGACATCACGTTGCCACCTTCGATCGGGCGATAACCGGCCAGCAGCTCAAACAGCAATACGCCAAGACAGTACAGGTCCGACCGCCCGTCCAGCTCACCACCCGCGACCTGTTCCGGGCTCATGTAATCGGGAGTCCCCAGCATGGCACCGGTCGTGGTCATCTGCGTCAGGGAATCGGTGGCACGGGCAATGCCGAAATCGCCCAGCAGGGCGTGCGATGGATCGCGGAACAGTACGTTGTCCGGCTTTACATCCCGATGCACGATGCCGTTCGCATGGGCGAATTCGAGCGCAGCACAGAGCTGTTCGAGAGTGCGCTGCAGATCACCGAGACTCATGTGTTCTGCCTGCTTCGCCAGCGTGCCCTGGGGCAGAAACTCCATCACCATGAACAGGCTGTCGGGGTCGTCCGGCGCCTCACCCACCTCATACACCGGTACGATGTGGGGATGATTCAGCTTGGCGACGATGCGTCCTTCCCGCAGGAACCTCGCCTTGTGTTGCGCATTAATCCAGGCACCCCCGTGCATCACCTTGAGCGCAACGCGGCGGTTCAACGACAGCTGAATTGCAAGGTACACGGTGGCGTGTCCACCGCGACCCAGCTCTCGCATAATGTTGAAGTTGGGGTGCTTGAAGCTCACGATCTGCCCAAAGCGAACCCCGCGATTGTAACTACCGGCGGTATCCCATCAATGAACTCAACTGTTGCAAAACCTGCCCTGGTCATGCTGCTCGGCTGTTCTCTGCCGGTCAGTGCCCTTGGCGAAGACGGGAACTCATGGTCCCCGCAGTGGAGCGTTGGCCTGGGCGTTGGGCAGACCGAGCTCGAGTTTCCAGAAAAACTGGACGCCGACACGACTTTCGGTTCCTACCATGCCCTGGTGGGCCTGCGGCTTGGGCGGTTCTCAACCGGGCTGACCTATGGCGACGCCCTGACGCGCGAGACGATTTCCGAGGAAGACGAACTTGGTGAGGGAGAGCGTCGTGACATTGACCTGACGGCGGGCTGGGATCTGAATGATGCCTGGACGCTTTTCATCGGCTACAAAGATGGCAAGACGGACCTTGATCTGCAGGTTCGCGACACCGACATAACGCTACGCGAGTCCTACCAGGAAGAGGGCCTCTATGCGGGAGTCGCCTACCGGCATACGCTGGGCCGTGCCGGTACCTTGAGTCTGTCGCTTGCCTACATTGACCTCGATACGGATCTACGTTTCTCAAGCGATTCCGCCTCGGATGACGAAGACGAAGAGGACGACGACGAAGGGGAGTCCCTCGAGTTCGATGACCTGGAAGGTCGAGTCTCAGGCGACGCGACCGGCTACAGCGCGGCCCTTGGCTGGATCCTGCCCGTCGGCGACCGTACCGCCGTGCGCGTGCAGTACAAGATCAACCAGTACGACCTGGAAGTTCGGGCCGAAGGCCGCCGATTCAAACCCGAGCAGCGGCTGAACTTCTTCGACCTGACGCTCATCCACGTGTTCTAGGCAGCGGCAGCGGTTCAAAGTGAGCATGACCTGGCGCACGAGCCATCGCCGTCCGCTTAGCGGGCGCGCTTGAGGGTGATGGATTTCTGACCCGGTCCGCTCCACACGGCGGTGTTGGCGCTAGTGAACCGGTAGGTCTGGCCCTTCGAGGACCGATACAGGTTCGGACCGACTTTGTTATAGAAGTAGCGTGCCTTACCGCCCTTGGCCTGGGCGTAGATGCCACCGTTGCCGTAGCTGATGAAGTTCGTCTTCGCCGTTACGTAGGTGGTGTTAAAGCCGATCACCGTTTTCGGGCTGTGGGTCCAGCGACCGGCCGCGTTGAACTCCGGCGTCCGTCGCTCTACGCGTTGCTGACGTTCACGCTCAACGCGTTCGTAACGATTCCGCCGCGTTTCGGCCATGCGACGATCATAGCGCTCGTTGATTTCTGCGATCCGGTTCCAGACCGCAGGGTCCTGAAGATTGTTCGCGAGGTTGGTGCAACCGGTGCTGAGCAGCGTGCCGACCAGGAACGCGGCGGTGAAGATTCGGTTGGTGTAGTGAGAGAAGTTCATAGTCGGGTCCTGAGTGATTGCTCTGTGTTCACTTAGGAAAGCGCCCTCTCGCCATCGATCGTTCGGCAGGGTTTTAGCTCATTTAAGAATAATCGACGGCTTTGATATTCGATTAGTGACTAAATAGAAAACGGCCGGGGGTTCCCCGGCCGGATCGCAGATAGCGGAACTCAGTTCGAGGCCGCTACTGGCGAAACAACTCGATCACCAGATTTCGACGGTCGTTGCTGCGCCAGACCATATAGTCGTAGTCGAGTACTTCATAGGTGCCGGAGCTGTTCGCGTCCTGATACAGGTTGTCGCCGATCTCCACATAGTGCACGCCTCGACCGCGCCCCACCGGCGCCACGTAGTAGCCGTCGTGGGTTAACTGAAAGCGGTTTACCTTGCCGTCGCGCATCACCCAGGAGCCGCGAAGATCGACGATCTCAGGGCCGTAATCGGCCGACTGAGCAGTCTCGTAGCCGGCGTCGTAGCTGTCGTAATAGCCCGCCGAATCAGCGTTCGCTCGCTGCTCCCGGGCAATGGCTCGGGCCTCGGCAACCGCATTCATAAACGCCACGAAGCCGCGACGTTTCTCGGCCTGCGCGTCCACGGCTGCAGTGGCAAGGACAACGGTCGTGATGATGATTAGGGTCTGTTTCATGATGGCGGGTCTCTCGGGTAATTCGCTGAGTGGTTACTCTGGAAAGCGACACCGCCATGGCGGTCGTTCGGTCGGTTACTCGCATTTTTTCGTAATTATTAGCACCTTTAGTTATATGAAAGTCGTATTTTATAACGCATTGGGCGACGACCGATGACCCCAGAACAGTGGGCGCGTGTGCGCGAGATGTTCACGTATCTTGTCGACAAGTCCCCGGGGCACCGGGCCGATTACCTGGACATCGCGTGCGAAACCGAACCCCAGCTGCGGGCGGAGGTGGACGCCATGCTGAGCGCCCATGACGAACTGGGTCCAGACCCCGTCGACGCGCTCAGCCTGACGAAGACCGCAGATCCCCCAAGCGAGATCCAGGGCTATACGCTGGGCGACGAGCTAGGCAGCGGCGGTATGGGGGCGGTGTATCGCGCCGAGCACGCGCAGTACGGGCCCGTGGCCCTCAAACTCGTCCCGGCCTTTGCCGTCGCGGAGCCTCGCGCCCGCCAGCGCTTTGAGCGAGAGGCGGCCATTCTGCGAGCCCAAAACCATCCGGCACTGTGCGTGATCTACGAAAGCTTCGTCTCCGATGCCTTTGCCGGCATCGCCATGGAGCTCATCGAAGGCCAAAACCTGAGCCAACGCGTTCCAACCGCGCCGGCGCGAGCCATCGACATCATCGTTGCCCTCGCCGAAGCACTCGGTCCCCTCCACGCCCTGGGCGTTGTGCATCGCGATCTAAAGCCGGGGAACGTTCTGGTCACCCCTACGGGCGCCGTGAAGCTCATCGACTTCGGCATCGCGAAATTCGCCGATGAAAAGCTCACGCAGACCGGTCAGGTTCTTGGAACGCCGTGCTACATGGCCCCGGAACAATGGCAGGGTGCGACGCTCGACCATCGCGCCGATCTCTGGGCCCTTGGTTGTCTGCTCTACGAGCTGCTGGCCGGTCAGCCAGCGTTTAAGCGGAGCGACATGATGGAAACAGCGCGGGCCGTGCTCTCGGAACCGCCGGAACCGCTGCCCCAAACGGGCGAGGCGCTGCAACGCATTGTGACCGATCTGCTTAGCAAAGACCCCGCTGATCGCATCGCTTCCTGCAATGAACTTATTACCCGGCTCAACGGGCTCTGAACAAAAAACGCCCGGAAAACCCGGGCGTTTCGTGCGCTGTACAGAGTTCAGCACTTGGCTCCAAAGAGCTTGCCGACACTGCAGGCGCCCTTACTCACGGTCTTGGCCGTTCGATTCGCGGAGCGTTCCAGGTTGCGCGCCATCTTCTTTGGGTTGGTGAGCGTACGCACGCCGCGATCCACTTCTCGAAGCGAGTCCCGACCCAGCTTTTCGAAGCGGCGCCCGGCGTTCTTCGGATCTTTCAAGGTGCCGTAGGTCCACTCCGCGGCACTGATGGGATCGGGCACGTTCACACCCAGCGCTTGCTGTGCGCCGTAAGCGACGATCCCACCGGCGGCAACCTTGCCCAGGGTGCGCGCGGTCCGCGCATGCTTTGCCGTACGCCCGGCGCGACCCAACGTCGACTTGTACTTCGCGCTCTTGCGCGCATGGCGTGCCACATCGCCCCGGTGACGCATCGTCGCACGGGTGCTGGGACCAAGGTTGCGCGTGAAGGCGCGCTCGCTTCGGGCAGCGCGGTGTGCCCGACTGCCTTTGAGAATCGATTTAGGCTGAGCCACCCGACGGTCGTAGCGCTGGTTGTTGTAGCCGGATCCGGCGCGTCGCGGCTCCGTGTTGAAGCGCACGCGGGGTTGGGCCTGACGAGCCAGGGTAGCGCGGGTTTCGGCACCGCGGCGCGCGTGTCGGGCTACATCGCCCCGATGGCGCATGGTGGCGCGAGTGCTCGAGCCGAGCCGCTGGTTAAAAAGACGCTCGGACTGCAGCGAGTGGTGCGCCCGACCGCCTTTGAGGATGGATTTCGGCTGCGCAACCCGTCGGTCGTAATGAGTGCTGTTGTAGCCCGCGCCGGGGCCGCGCTCCAGCTTCTGGGCAAAACCGACGTCCGCCTGCGTCGGGGTGGCACCCAAAGCGAGGGTTGATACGGCGGCAATCAAGAACGGTCGAATCATGGCTAATCTCCACGTTGGCGCACCGCAGCGGTGCTTACCCACAGAAGCGACAGCGCGCGGCCAAGCGTTCGGCTTAAATTCAAATTTTTTGAGCGTGCGTGTACGCTCGAAGCGGACTGGATATTCAGGAAGTTCGTTTGAGCAACGACATCACCGTGCTGCTCGCAGCCGTTGCCGACGGCGATGAGCGGGCCCACGACAAGCTGTTCCCGCAGGTGTACGACGAACTGCGTCGAATCGCCGCCTCACAAATGCGCAGGGAGCACAGCGGACACACGCTGCAGGCTACGGCGCTGGTCAATGAGGCCTATCTGAAGATGGCGGGTAGCGACGCGACCCCCAACGATCGCGTGCATTTCTTTGCCATGGCAGCTCAGAACATGCGCCGCATCCTGGTGGATCACGCCCGCACCAAGCGACGCGAAAAGCGCGGCGGAGATCAGCTCCAGGTGACGCTGGATGATTCGGCGCTAGCCGCACCCAAATCGGAAGACGGAATCATCGAGCTCGACGAGGCACTCGAGAAGTTCGCGCAGTTCGACCCACGGGCGGCGAAGGCGGTGGAACTGATGTTCTTCGGTGGGCTGACCTACGAAGAGACCGCCGATGTGCTGGGAACGTCGAAGACCACGGTGTTTGAAGACCTGAAGATTGCGAAGGCTTGGTTGGCAAAGGAGATGGGTTGAGCGTGGGGCACCCTTAGCACCGCCGGCTTCGGCTTAAAGACGAAATCCTTCGTACGCAAACGCGCCGCTCATACGTTCACAGTCCGCCTCGGTGACACCTTCGCTGCGGGCTATTAAACGCCAGCTTGATTTTACGATCCGTTCCATTTCGTCAATGAGTTGGGTGGCTTCTTCGGGTTCGATTAAGAACCTCTGGCACTGGGATAGCAGGTTTTCGGCATTGGCGAGGCGGCCCTGGTCGCCGCACTGCAATGCGAGATCACGGTAGCTGGTGCTGACCGGCGTTGACGGGGTTAGGTCATACGCCGGAGAGAGCCTCCAGTCCTCGGTAAAGGCAATCATCGAGTGGTTGCGGGGGTGGTCGTCATCATTGCTGATGAGAGCGTTGAAGACCATGCGTCGGAACAGTTCTCGCGCGTCGTCCCTGGGCTTCGCGGACAGGCGCCGTAGTTCTTCAGCCAGCGCGACATAGGAGCATGGCGCGCTCGATCTTGGCGTAGTTCCAGGTATCGTCGGCGCGGTTAAATTTTGCGATCCACAGTCCTTCATCGTCTTCTACCACCGCCTTCGGGCGTGCACCGCCCATGGAAGTGCCGCCGAGCAGCTCATACGCTTGCTGCGCATCTTGAGTGTCATTGGGAAGCTCTTCATCGGCAATGATGGCATCAGCAACCTTCTGGAGTTGCTCAAGGTCCATGGTCCGGTTGTACGCTCGCAAGGGCGCAGGTGGATCAACGTTTCGGCCAAACCCTAGCAATCCGGCACGATCGTCCGGTGAGTGCAGCAGATAGTCGAGTTCGCTCAAGGCAACAGACTTTGTATGCTTTTCTATGACGCGCCGACCCCAATAGTCTGGGCTTGCGTCCCTTAGCGCGCCAAACATGCCTTTGACGCCTTTTGTCTCGTGGGTGGTGTCTGTGAGCTTGAGCTCGATCGGATCAATTGGGACGGCGGCTGTGTTCTCACGGTAGCGCCTGCCGTAGATGAACCTGCCCAGCGGCTGACCCTGGCGCGTCTTTTCCATAACGAAGCGCCCGGCGGTTGTGAATGTCGTCTCGCCGGGCAGCGTAATGTAGACAAAGCACTCGTCGTTAGAAGTCATCATCGAGTCCCGTGCGGCTGGTGCTGCGTGCACGCTCGCGCCGTTCGGACAGGGCGATACCCACCATGTCTTTGGCAGGGTCTGCAAGAGCGTCCCACGGGCTAAGCAAGTCATACGCCCAGAGCAGAGCGGTATAGACGGCAATGCTTGTGGTCGCCTTGCCATGCTCCGCGTCGGAAATGGCGCGGGGGCCGGTGCCTATCTTCTCCCCGACTTCGACGATGGTCAGGTTGCGGCGCAGCCGCGCCGTGCGGAGGTTCGCTCCTAGCTGCTTGATCGCGCTTTCGATGGCGTAGGGAGGCGCTTTGGTTAATGTGTTCTTTGCAGTCATCTGCTCTTAAGAGTTGTTAAAAGTTGTTTGAATGCTCTTAAGAGCATACATGAAATCCGAGCGGGACACCGAGATCAACGCTCTTAAGAGCAGCTAATATGATTTAATATGCTCTTAAGAGCATATTTACGACTTGAAATGGGGCTTCGAGATGTTCTCTTGCAGATCTCGGTCACGGAGTCTTCCCCCTAGATGATCGCCAGAGCGGATTGTTCGCTCCTTCATCTGCAGGGAACACCCAAAAAAGCACCAGGACTGGGCAACATGATGCTGAGCGCCAAGGTGCCCATGAGGATCAACGCGATCGGGGACAGGCGGTCAGTACTGACCGCCTTGGTCCGATGAATACCGCTAACTAGAAAAATCTATCTTCGAACGCCGCTCGTTTCCGGGGGGATTACAGCCTGCTCCCTTAACGATCAGCAATCGTGACCCTGAAACCACGGCCTATCGTCAGCAAACCACCGGAGGGCCCCATGGTGCCGTAGAAACGCGTCGTCTATGCCGAGCTAAACGCGAAACAGAAGGAGGTCTACAATTTTCAGAAAGTCGCGGCGAAGCTCGCCGACTATGGCTTCAACTGCATCAAGCTAGCCGACGATTGGCAGGGTGCCGATTTTCTGGCCTATCACAAAGACGGGGAGGACACCCTAAAGGTGCAGCTCAAAGGCCGCTTGCTAATCGACCGCAGCTACCACTCCGGTGCGCCCAACCAAACCACCCGCGAGTGGCTTAACGACTACCGTCTTTGAGTACGCGGTACCGGTGACTGACCTCTCTGGTTTCTTCCGAACAGTTGTAGCTTGAGGATGGCGGCTATGCTGCTCCCTCTGTCAACGTTGGTTTAAAGCTGACCCCTTTTCACTGGTTTGCGTCGGAGTAAAACTGACCCCCCTTGGTTCCTGGTTAAGCGCTGGCTGACCTTCAGTCAGTCAGCCAGCGCGCTCTTCTTGCTTCCCGCCACACCTGCCT
>JBCCTU010000003.1:0-525136 GCA_039198065.1 Pseudomonadota bacterium | reverse complement strand
CGGCGCCCTTGACCTCTTGAGCCCAAGGGAACACGAGCACCTGGACGCGCTTGAGGAGGCGTCGGTCGACGTCGATGCGAGCCTCATCGCGGATCGGGTGCACGGCCACTGCCTGCGGTCACCAGCCCACCTCGCACTGGTTGATTGTTTGGGGCGCCTGAACTTTGCGGAGTTGAACCTGCTGGTCGACGCGATCGCTACTCAGCTCGACGAAACCCTCGGCAGCGCCGGTATCCTGGCCATGCAACTGCCCAGCGGTCGCTACAGCGTTGCGGTGATGCAGGCATGCTGGCGCACGGGACGGACAATCGTTCCCATTCATCAACAAGCCTCTGCCCGCAGTGCCCTTGAGTTGGCCGAGGCCTGTCAGGCTGCCGCTATCGTCAGGCTCAGCACCGAGCCTAATGAGTCCCTCGGGGCGCCGCTTACCTTTGAGGTGCTCACACCTGGCGCTGCACCCTACGGTGAGCGCCCTGAGCGCTACGCGTACTTTCTCTTTACCTCCGGCTCGACGGGAACCCCCAAGGCGGTTCGGGTTACCCAGAGCAACCTGGCGTACTCCACCGCCGTGCGAGATCAAGTCTTCGCACCGCCGGAGCGTTTCCTCTTGCTGTCGGCACCGGCCTTCGACAGCGCCATGGTCGGGTTTTGCTGGCCCCTTGCCACGGGCAATACGCTGGTTGTTGCGAGCGACGCTGAGCGGAGAGATCCTGCGGCGATCGCCGCTCTCATTGCCCGTGAACGCGTCACTCACCTGCTCTGCATTCCATCGCTCTATGAGACGGTGCTCGAGTTTGCAACGGAGCAGCAGCTCGCCAGCTTGCGCGCAGCGATCGTCGCGGGGGAAGCCTGTCCACGGGCACTACCCGCCGCGCACGCGGCAAAGGCACCCCGGGCGTCGCTCTACAACGAGTACGGTCCAACGGAAGCCACGGTCTGGTGTTCTGTCGCAACGCTCTACGACGCCACCTCCGGCTCAACGTCAACACAGCCCTCGATTGGCCGCCCGCTTCCCGGGACCCGGTTGTCCGTCGAAGATCAGCGCGGGCGACGCCGTGCCCCGGGGCTGGTCGGAGAACTGGTGGTACGAGGGCCCGGTGTGGCTGACGGGTACCTGGGCCATGAGGACTCGATGGCGTTTTCCATGACCGCGGATGGACTGCGGTACAGAACAGGGGATCGAGCTCGCTGGGATGACTCTGGGGAGCTGCTGTTTCTCGGCCGCCTCGATCGCCAGGTGAAACTCGCTGGGCAGCGCATCGAGCTCGAAGCCATCGAACACCGCATGCGGGAAGTGGCGGGAGTTCGCGACGCACACGTCGTTGTGCTCTCTCGAGCGAATGCCACCTACCTCGGTGCCTGCTACTGCCTGGATACCGCGGCTAACGCCGATGTCGAACCCGCGCTCCAGGAGCACCTCGAAAGCACCCTGTTACCCATGGCTCGACCGCGTCAGCTGCTACGCGTCGACTACCTGCCAACCAATCGCAACGGCAAGGTCGATTCAACGGCGCTTACCCAACAACTGCTGCGCGCGAGTCCGTCGCGGGAGCCGTCAGCGCCGCTCGAGCATCCGCTGCAACAGCTGTACGCGGAAGTGCTCGGACTCGACGCCGTCGCCATGGACGACGACTTTTTCGCCCTCGGCGGCGACAGCATTCTGGTGCTGAAGCTGGTCGCAGCAGCACGGCACCGCGAGCTCGAACTCAAACCCAGTCAAGTGTTCGACTACCCAACGCCCGCGCTGCTCGAGGACCAGCTTCGGCGTTCTCGGGAAGCCACCGAAGGCGCGTTCACGTCCGATACCGACCTGCAACGCTGGCTACCCGTGACGCCGATCGAAGCCTGGTTTTTCGATCTGCCGCTGCGCTATCCCAATCACTGGACCCTGCCCGTGGCCCTGCTGCTGGAACAGCCGGTGGCGGCTTCGACGCTGGAAGCCCTCCTGCAGGCGCTCGTTACGCGCCACTCGGCACTACGAACGCCGTATCGGGCCACGGAATCAGGCTGGGTGGCTGGTCCTCCCGTTCCGGCCCGGGTGGAACTCATGCACTCGGACGCTGACGCGGTGGACAGGCTTGAGTTTGAGCCGGATTGGTTCGCCACGCTGGACATCGAAGCCGGGCACCTGTTTTCCCCCCGGTTGATCGACCGCGGGACGGCCGCGCCGATCCTGCTGCTCGTCGCGCATCATCTGGCTGTTGACGCAATCTCGTGGCAGCGGCTCCTAGGCGATTTGCACTGGCTACTTAACGCGAGCGAGGCGCAGCGAAAGCGCTACGGCGCGGCGACCGTCGACCGTGGCAATCAGCGCTGGCGTCATGTGCTGGCCGCCGCTGACCGCAAGCCGGCGATACTTGCTCAACGCGAGTACTGGCGAACCGTCACGCGGTCGCCGGGACTGGCTCCCCGGACGCCACTGAGGCCGACACCGGTCATCGAGCGCTCGAGTGTGACCCTTGTGGACTGCTCACTTACTCCAGCGATAGGAACCGATGAGCTCGAACGGTTGGTTCTTGCAGCGCTGGCGCTGGTAATGGCCGAGGACGGAGAACAACTGATCTGGCTTGAACGTCACGGGCGTCGCTACCCCGTTGCATCGGTGGAGCCCGGTGACGCCGTAGGCTGGTTTACGACACAGTTCCCGTTCCGCCTGCCGACCGCTGGTTCCACACACGATACGCTGCAACGCGTCAACGAACGTTGGAACGAGATTCCCGACGCGGGATTGAGCTACGGGATTCTCTGTCGAGCAGCGGAGGGCGATTCGGACGTTGATCTGTCACCAGCACACCCCATCGACCTCACCCTCAACGTCATTGGCGGTGCCTTTGAGCAGGATCCCGATACAGCGAGCACTCAGGGCCTAAGGCTTTACGACCCAACAGCGCTGCTTGCTCAGGCTCGGCACCCACAGGACTGCGCCCCGACTGCCCTAGAGGTCAACGTCCTGTGGCGGAACAGCTGTCTCCGCGTTGAGCTAACCCGCGCACACCCAAGCATCGACCAACGGTTTCTGGACCAACTCGTTCACGCAATCCGACAGGTTAGCGAAGCCCGTGGGAACACAGAGAACGCAACCGTCGACCTGAGCGCTGCGGAGCTCGATCAGCTCCTCGACGGGCTGTAAACCCGTGGCGGAGCAAGCGAAGTTCGAAGCCATCTTTCCGTTAACGGCGGTACAGGAGGGTATGCTCGTTGCGGCGGAGCGAAGCGAGCTTAAGAACGCTTTCTGGACGCAGCTGGCGCTTACGCTCCATGGCCCCATCGACAGCGAACGCTGGCAGCGCGCTTGCCGTCGGCTGATCGAGACCGTCCCTGCTCTGCGCACCGTGGTGCGCCGGGACTCCCGAGGTCGTCCGCTGCAGATCGTGCTGCGCGCAGCGACAGTAGCCTGCCAGCTCCTCGACTGGTCCGAGGTGTCCTCCGCGGACGCCGAAGAGCACGCCTACTTACGCGCTGATCGTCGGGCGCACGGCGATTACGGGCAACCACCGCTCGTTAGCTTCGCGCTTGTGCACCTGGGTAGCGAACGGCACCGCCTGTTGATCGGCATGCACCATCTGATCGCTGACGGCTGGTCGACTACGCAAATGCTCAACACACTGCTCGAGCTTTACAGCAATCCCGACACCGATACGGGCACCCCAGCGCCAACGATCCAAGCATACGGCCGCCTGCGCGCCGATTCAGACGCCGCCTGGGATCCGAAGTTCTGGAGAGACTATCTCGCCGACACACAACCAGCGCTCCCGCTTCGACTTCAGGATCCGGGGCTTTCGTCACGTCTGGTGCATCGGCGATTCGCCTTGACCGCTGCTCAGACTGAGGCGCTTTCCGTGCGCGCGCGCTCCGCCGGCGTCACGCTGGCAACGCTCATCAGCGCTGCCTGGGCGCTCACGCTGGCAGCGGAGTCAGGGCAGAGCACGCTCGCGTTTGGGTTGTCCCTGGCCGACCGGTCGTTGCCGCTTCCAGGAATCGAAGGCCTGATCGGCCCGCTGATCCGAACGCTGCCGCTACGCGTCGCTACCGGCACCGACAAACCGATCAATGACTGGCTGAAGGACATCCAACGGGCAGCGGTAGCGCTCCGGGAGCAGCCCGGCACTCTGGAAGCTATCGACGCTGAGTGCAAGGCCAGCATCATCGATCTAGTTGACGCGTTGCTCGTAGTTGAAAATCACGCCCCCGAACAGAGTTTCGGTGCCGCAACGATCCCGCTCGAGGTGACCGACCTAAGGGGCTACGAAGAGACTCCGCAACGTCTCATGCTGACGGCGGTCCCGGGGCGATCGCTCAGTTTTACGCTCCAAACGCGGGCAAACGAAGCGTCTGAGTACCTGGTAGCGAGAATCGAACAGCGACTGCTGACGCTGCTGCAACGAATCACCACCGAGGAGCTTTCAGCTCCGGCGCAGCTGGCCCTGACCTGTCCTGCGGATGAGCTGACAATCGTCAACCCGGCGGCGCCCGTGGGTGGCCAGGATCCGTTGCCACGAATACTCGAGCAGCTGGCACGGGAGGGGGCGAGGACCGCGGTACATGAGCTGAGCAGCACGGTCTTTGGCACGGAGCTGCGGGCGCGGGCGGTCTCCTGGGCCGCGGCCATGACGGCACACGGAGTCCAGCCCGGTGACCGCGTCGCACTGCAGCTGCCCCGCAGTGCGGAATTGATCGCCGGCATGCTCGGGTGCTGGTGGATCGGAGCCGTGTTCGTGCCCATGGACGCCACCCAGCCACTGCGCCGGCGCCAAGCGATCCTTGAGCGCGCCGGATGTCGCTGCGTACTGGCGGCGACAGCCGACAGTACCCTCAGCGTGCCTACACTGACGCCGCAACGTCATGCTGTACGACCCGTGCAGGAGACGTCGGAGATCACCACCGCGTCGTCCTTAAGCCTTAGCAAATCTGCCCCTGCCAAAACTGCACCTCTTGTAGAAGCACCTCTTGCAGAATCACCTGGCCCAACGGCCCCGGATACCCTTGCGTACCTGATGTTTACGTCCGGATCGACCGGGGAGCCCAAAGGCGTTGCAATCACCCGAGGGGCGATCGGCGCGTTTTTCGAAGCCTTTGCGAAGCGGCTCAACTTGTCTCAGGACGACCGATTTCTCGCGGTTACGACGCCCGTGTTCGACCCGGCACTGGTCGAACTGCTGCTGCCGCTCTGGATTGGCGCCAGTATCCGGGTCGCGCCGGAAGACGCGACGCACGATGGGCGTCAGCTGGCAGAGGCTGCGGCCGATTGCACGGTTGTTCAGGGCACGCCGGGCCGTTTTCAACTGCTGCTCGAGTCCGGTTGGCGCGGCGGCGCTGCGGTGACTGCCGTGTGCGGAGGCGAAGTGCTGCCGGCAACGCTCGCCGCACGACTGCTGCCGCAGGTTGCTGAACTCTGGAACGTCTATGGCCCGACAGAAACCACGGTCTGGGCAAGTGCAAAACGGATCGATTCACCTCGAGACATCAGTATCGGCTTGCCCCTCGACGGAGTGACCACACAGGTGTGCGACGACTGCGGCCGTCCCCTTCCGCCCGACGTTGCCGGTGAGATCCTCATCGGCGGCTACGGTGTTGCCGAGGGGTACTGGCAGCAACCGGACGAAACAGCAAAACAGTTTCTCGGCGATGGACCGCGGCGCTACGCGAGCGGTGACCGTGGCTGCGTGCGCGACGGCGGTGAACTGCACTACCTGGGCCGGACCGACAATCAAATCAAGCTGCGCGGTTTCAGGATCGAGCTCGCCGAAATTGAACGCGCGCTGGAAGCCATCGACGGCATCGATCGTGCCTGCTGTCTTCATCAACCGGAAGAAGAGCGCTTGGTCGCGTTCCAGCAGGGCGCGTTGCCCGACGACTGGCGAATACAACTGGCGGCTCGGCTGCCGGACTACATGATCCCGCAGCAGATCATCACCCTGCCCGTGTTTCCCTTCGGTCCCACCGGCAAACTCGACCGGCGCGCGTTGCTGGACCACCCGGACCTCGGTGTCGATGCCCCCGGTGCGACAGTGAACTCTGCACCGCAGTCGGCGGCTGAAAGCCTGGTCGCCGCACTCTGGAGTGAAGAACTCGGTCAAACGTCCATCGCACGGGATCAGAACTTTTTCGAGCTCGGCGGCCAGTCGTTGCAGTTCGCTCGGCTGCAGGCACGGCTGGCACCGCACCTGACGGAGGCGTCGACCACGGCGACACGCTTCGCGGCACAAACCGTTGCTGAGCAGGCGCTGCTGGTCAGCCGTGTACCGTCGGCACCGCAACAGCCACACTGGGCGGCTGCCTGCGACACGTTTGAAGCAACGCCGTTTCAGCGCCGCTTGTGGGTCATGGACCGCTTGGAAGGCAGCCGCGGGACGCACCACGTGTACCGCGTCTACGAGGTTAAGAAACCCGAGGCGGCTCACCGTCTCCGGCACGCGGCGCTGCGGTGTATGAATAATCATGCGATGTTGCGTAGTGCGCTCGTCGCCGATGGCGGTTCGCTGAACGTTCAGATCGACAACGACTGTACTCTGCCGGTGTCGACCGAGACGCTTCACAGTGATGAACCCGATCAGCTCACCGCCGCCATCGAAGAACTGGTTCAACAGCCGTTCTCGCTGGAGCAAGCTCCGCTGTGGCGGTTGGCGACGCTAGCAACCCCGAGCCGTCGTTTCATCGTGATCACCTGGCACCACGCAATCATCGACGGGCACAGCCTGCACCTGCTTGATGCCGAACTGTTGGGGCTCAATCCTTCGCGCGGTAAAGCTTCGCTAAGTTTCAGCCAAGCGGCGCAGTCGTTGAGCGATCCTGGATTTGTATCGCTGGAGGCCGACCGAGACTGGTGGCTGACGCAGCTGGCGTCGCCTCTGCCAGTGCTTGCACTGCCCACCCGCGGGCCTCGACCGGCGATGCAAACGTTCGACGGCGAACGGCTGTCGAGGACCCTGCCAATCGCGCGCACGACTGCGTTGCAACGCAAGGCCGCGGCGCATCGGCTGAGCCTAAACAGCGTTCTCCTCGGCGCGTTCGCCGCCACCTTGCTGCGCTACGCCCAGCAGCAGGAAGTCGTCATTGGCACAGCACAAAGCGTGCGACCGCTGCTGCCCGATCGCCGCCTGGAGTCCGTCGTCGGCCCGCTGCTAAACACCTTGCCGATCCGCGTGCGCTGCGACGCGAACACAACCGGCGAGCGGCTTATGCAGCACGTGCAGTCGCAGCAGCTTGCGGCACTGGCACACGCCTTGGTGCCCTTTGAAACGCTGCTTGCCGATCTGCCTGCGGATCGGGATCTGTCTCGCACACCGGTTTATCAGGCGTTCTTTTCCTTCCAACACCGAGCGACGTCCGAAGACCCGGACAGCGAGCTAGCGATCAGCGATCAGCGACTGAAACGGGGTCCAGCGCGTACCGATCTCACCTGTTGGATAGAGCAGCACGCCACGGGACTCACGATTGAGTTCGAGTATCCGACCGCACTGTTCGAACCGGCACTCATAGCGCAGATGCTCGCTGTGATGGATGAGTCGCTTGACGCGCTGTTCGACGCACCCTGCGCCCTGCGGCTCAAGACCTCCAGCGAACCCTTTGCGCTCGCGCGCTCGCGACTGACCGGACCGACGTGCGCAATCGAAGCGCGATCCGTACTCGAGCTACTCCGCGGCGACGACGACGCCGTCGCGGTCGCGGATCTCAAACACGAGTTGACCTACGCAGGACTCAACCGGCGCCTGCAGGAGCTGGCTGCGAATTTCGAGCACCTGGGCGTTGCGGCCGGTCACCGCGTCGGCATAGCCCTGGATCGGAACGTCGATCTGGTTGCCGTGCTGCTCGCGCTGTGGTGGCGTGGCGCGTCGTTCGTACCGATCGATGCAACGCTCCCGAGCGCGCGGTTGAGCTATCTGCTCAACGACGCGGGACTCGATCACCTGCTCTTCGATGCGATGTCAGCGACCGATCTGCGGGCCTGCAACCCACCTTGCGCGATGCATGAGCTAAGGCTCGAGCCGGCGCCAGTCGACCATCCGACCAGCGCCGTACCACCGCCACTCGATCCCGCTTCGGTGGCCTACACCTTGTACACCAGTGGCTCCACGGGCGAGCCCAAGGGCGTCGTCGTTCCTCATCGGGCACTGGTGAACTTCCTTCAGGCCATGGCCCAACGGCTTCCGATCGACGCCAGCGATCGCCTGCTCGCTACCACCACGTTGTCCTTCGACATTGCACTCCTTGAGCTGCTGCTGCCGCTGTGCGTCGGCGGACGCGTCATCGTTGCGCCGAGCGCAACGCAGCGCGACGGCTTTGCCCTGCTCGATGCGCTGGAACGCAGCGACGCCACCTGTCTGCAAGCGACACCGTCCGGGTGGCGGGTGTTGCTGGCTGCAGGCTGGGCAGGCAACGATCAGCTCACGGCGCTGTGTGGCGGTGAGCCGCTCGACGAGTCCCTCGCTCGCCAGCTGCGCATCCGCAGTAGGCAGCTCTGGAACCTGTATGGACCCACCGAATCCACGATCTGGTCGACGGCCGCAACCCTTGCCGATGTCTCCCACCCCATCGCCATCGGCGAACCCATCGATAACACCCAGCTGTACATCGTCGATGCCACCGGCACCGAGGTGCCCCCGGGAGCCGTTGGTGAGCTGTGCATCGGCGGCGCCGGCCTTGCGCTCGGTTACTGGCAACGCGAGCGTCTGACCGCGGAACGATTCATAGAACTCGCTGCTACGCCGACAGAGCGGGTCTATCGAACCGGTGATCTCGCCCGGTTGACCCCCAGCGGTGCGCTGTTGTGTCTCGGGCGAGAAGACACCCAGGTTAAGATTCGTGGACACCGCTTAGAACTCGGTGAGGTCGAGGCCGCGCTGCGCCGTCTCCCCGGCGTTACCGACGCCGCTGCGCTGCTGGTGTCGGCCGGGGCGGCAGACGCCACCCTGACTGGCTATCTGCAAACAACCGAGGTGTTAACCCCAGACGACGCGATCACGGCGCTGCGCGAGCAGCTGCCAAGCCATGCGGTTCCGCACCGGATCGTTTCGCTCGCGGCGCTGCCAACCACGCACAACGGCAAACTCGATCGCCCGGCGCTGCTCCAGCTTGGCAACGAGACCCGGGCCAGCACCCGGGGTCGGAGCGCTCAAACACCACAGGAGATGCTGCTCGTGCGTGTCGCCGGGGCGCTGCTGGGGCGTGAGGATCTGCCCCTCGACGAACGCTTCTTCGAACTCGGCGGGCATTCTCTGCTTGCCATGCAACTAATGGTGAGCCTCGAGGAGGAAACCGGCGTCCGCTTGCCGCTGGCCGCCATTCTGCTCGAATCTCTCGATGCGCTGGCTCAGCGTCTGCCGGAGCCAACGCCGCCATCGCAACCCTCAGCCGGTGTGCTGGCGCGGCTAAGCCGCTGGGTGCGAACCCTTCGCCGCTAAGGTTTCTCAGCCTTGCGTCAACCGCTGTAGCAATACCCGTCGATCAAGTTTGTCGCTGCTGTTGCGAGGCAGCGGCTCCGTCGACAGGTGCAGTTCCTTGGGCACGGCATAGGTCGGTAGCCGCGCCGCCAGGTGCTGTCGCAGACCTTGCACAGGGTCCGCTGGGCCCCCGGAATCCGCGGAGTCCCGCGTCTGTGCAAAAAGTGCGAGATACGCGTCGCCGCGCGGCGTTGTAGCCGGCACCACGGCACACTCGAGCACCGCCTCAAACCGAAGCGCCTGGGCCTCGATCTCATCCGGCTCAACCCGGTATCCGCGGATTTTTACCTGCCGATCCATTCGACCGAGAAATGCGTAGCTGCCGTCGCGTCTTCGCTGCACCCGATCGCCGGTGCGGTAAAACCGGCGCGGTGGCGACCCGAGCGTGTAGAAGGCTCGATCGTTGAGCTCTGGCTGTCGCCAGTACCCATCCATCATCGTGGGTGTGCTGACCAGCAGTTCCCCGGATCCAGGTCCCTCAACCACTTCCGCGTGGTCATCGAGCAGCGCAAGCTCCGTGTCTGCCCAGGGCTGTCCCAGGGGGATGATCTCATCTGCCGATGGGGGAGTCTCGAGATGAAAGAATGTGCATTGATTGACCTCCGCTGGACCATAGACGTTACTGAATCGCGCCTCCGGTAACGCACGCATCAGTTCTGCCACCTCACCGGGCGGAAACACCTCCCCCCCGAACAGCACCCAACGCAGCGACGTCATGTCACGGTCGCGAAAGTCACTGCGCTTAAGCAGTTGCTGCAAGGCGTAGGGCGCCGAATACCAGAGCGTCAACGCCTGCGCCTCGACAACGGCGGCGACGCGCGTTGGAAACAGCTGCTCCGCGTCGCTGAACAACTGCGTCAACGCCCCGGCGGTCGGCGCGGCCAGATAACCCAGGGTGGCAATGTCAAAGTGCAGCGGAGCAAAGTTCGCACAGCGGTCGCTTGCATCGATCGAGTAGGTTTCAAGGACTCGCTCGACGTAGGCGTAACCCGACGCGTGCGTATGCAACAACCCCTTGGGTCGTCCAGTGGAGCCGGACGTGAACATCAGATACGCGGGCGCAGCCTCAGATCCGTTAGCCGGAGGCCGTTCTGTGCGTTCCAAAACCTCGGCGTGGGTTACGCAGGTTGCAGCCCCTTCAGCAACACCGATGGCGGCCGCCGGCGTAGCAGCGAGGTCCAAAAGCACCGCACCAACGCCCGGGTCAGCATAGACAACGGTGACGCCTGCGTCTTCGAGTATGGCGCTTAATCGGTGAGCCGGGGCCCGGGGATCGAGCGGCACGAACACTGCGCCGCAGTACAGGCAACCGTGCACGGCAACGACCTGCCAGAGCGAGGGCGGACTCAACACCCCGACCCGATCTCCCGGGCGCACACCCAGTTCAACGAGAGCCGCGGCGAACTGGGCTACGCGTCGATGCAAATCCTGGAACGTCAGCGCCTCGTCGCTGCACCGATAGGCAATCGAGTCAGGGAAGCGCTCACAGGCACGAGCAAGCGCCCGCTGCAGTAACACGGCCCTACAGACCGAGACAGCGCGCGACAACGACCCGCTGGATATCTGTCGTACCACCGTAGAGCAAGCCCGCAACGGCGGTCATGAGTTCATCGCCGATGCCAGCCGACTCCAGATAGCCGGCCGCGCCACGCGTTTTCAGTGCGTCGAGGCTGGACTCGGTGAAGGCCTCCGCAAGATACGCCTTGGCCATGGCGCTCTCGAGCTGCGCTGGGCGATTCTGCTCCTTCAGCCAGGCGACCTTGTAGACCAGCAACCGCGCCAGCTCGAGGCGGGTTTTCATCGCAACGATCCGGTTCGCGACCGACTGCAGTTTGCCGATCGGCTGCCCAAACTGGTGCCGGGTGCGGGCGTAGTCAACGGCACTGTCGAGCTGGCGACTCATGATCCCGAGCGTAAACGCAAGTATGAAGGCCCGCTCAAGTTCCATAATGTGCGCAAAGATACTCGTGCCGGAGCCCTCCGCGCCAACGCGCGCGCTGGCAGGCACACGGCAGTCCGTCAAGGTGAGGGGCCCCAGCGGAGCACCCGCCAACCCGATCTTTGCGTCCGGATCACCGGCATGAACTCCCGGCGCATCGCGATCGACGAGAAAGGCACTAATGCCCCAAGCGCCTCGGGACGGGTCCGTGCTGGCGAACACGAGGGTGAAGTCCGCCACCGGCGCAAGCGTAATGTAGGCCTTGCTGCCATTGAGCACGTATTCGTCACCGTCTCGCACCGCACGGCTCTGAATCGCTGCGGTATCCGAACCCGCGTCAGCTTCCGTCATGGCAAAGGCGCCGATGCGACCGCCACTCATGACGTCCTGCAAGTAACGCTGCTGGGCGTCGTCAGCAAACTCAATCAAAGCGGTCATGAGACTCCAGCTGTGCGCGCTGAAGGCGTAGGAAAAACTGACGTCGCTGCAGTACTTGCCAAACGCCTCGTAGCCAAGCACTGCCGTGGAGAGATCAAGGCCTAAGCCGCCCTGCGCAGTCGGCACCCGCCAGCGCAGCAGACCCTCATCGGCGCACCGTTGCCAGGCGCCGCGGTTAAAGGGTGCATCCCGCTGATCCGGTGTCAGCTGCGGATTGAGCTCCTGAACAATGAAACGCTCGAGCTCGTCGAGAAAGCGCTGCTGCGCGCGTGTCGGGTCGTAGTTCATCAGGCGAGGGCCAGCCCGGAAACATGTTCGCGACACAGCTCATTCACGAACTGCTCCATGCGCTTCTCCTGAACCATCGCCTTCAACGCCGCGGCGTGCTGTCGCAAACGCGCTGCCAACTCGTGATCGTTGATAAGCGCTTCAAGGTCAAGGAGCAGCTTCTGCGAATCGTCTACACGCCCCCGCCTTCCGAGACCGTGTTGCACAAGCCGAGCGACGTTTCCGGGAGAATCAATGTTTCCAGCAAGACAGAACAACATCGGCGTCGACGTAGCGACGCACTCATTGATGCTCGAAATACCACCGTGTACAACGGCAACCGCCGCGCGCTCGAGCACCTGAAGCTGCGGCGCCCAGTTCAGGAAGAGCACGTTTTGGGGACACCGTGCCAACACTGACGTTGCGGACTCGAAGCCCCCGAGCCCGACGACGAGCGCCCAATCCGATCGTTGGCGAAGCACCTCAACCAAAGCACTCAACACCTGGGGGTTCGCACTCAGGTAGGTTCCAAGACCGCAGTAGATCAGCGTGCGTCCCGCACCGTCGACCTCATCACTGATAAAGGAGCCGAGCCGCTCTACGTCTTCTTTCGACAGCCGCACCTCGGGTCGATCGTTCGTCAGCATCGGTCCGACGTAGCGAGGTTGAGCGATGGGGTGCGACGGCGGCACGGAAAAGTCCAGATCTGCCAGCGTTAGCGACATCGTCGGCAGGTCTCGATACATCCAGGGACGTAGCCATTGATCCGTAGCAATGCGCGGTTGCAACGGCAGTTCGAGGGCCTTGGCCAGCTGGATCAGCTCACCGGCCTCAACGCTGCGATAGCGAATGGGAGCCAATCGCTGGCGCAGTGCCGTGACGCTATAACGGGTGGTCGTGCGCCACCACAGGGATCGAAGGCTGAGCAGTCTGTGGGACATTGCCACCCGGAACCGCTCAGCCAACGATGTCGGTAGGCCAAGGGTCGACTGAAGGTGCGGCACTGTCGAGTGACGACGCATGTCGAAGAAAAAGGAGACCAAGGCACAGGGCAGATCGAGCGCGAGCGTCAACAAAATACCCAGATGCGCCTCCACGTCCGCGAGCACCAGGTCCGGCGCCTCACGCACCAGCAGCGTTCGACACTCGCGCAACTCAAGGGACTCGCGGCGCAACGCCAAACAGGCGCGTAACCAGCGGATCCAGGCAGCCGGGGACAAACGATGCTCGTTGCGCGCGCGGGTCAGCGCCCGCAGCCGATCCCGGTGCTGATCAAAGGACTCAAGCCGAACAAAGTCGACGCCTGCAGCCGCGCAGGCACCTTCCATGGACGCAACACTGACGATCGTCACCTGGTGCCCATCGGCCTGTAGCCGCGCAGCCAGAGCAGTCGACCCGTGAATCGTACTGCCCATACCGACACTGAAATAGACGATCCTCACTGGCTGCGCGGCAGTCCAACCGGCTCGATCTTCGTGACCTCTACCAGAGCCCGTAACGCTGAACCTCAGCCCGGCCGACGACCATGTGGTGCACTTCATCAGGCCCATCGGCAAAACGCAGGTGACGCATGTCGGTGTAAAGCTCCGGCAGCTCAGACCACTGCGAGATACCCGTCGCCCCGTGAATCTGAATAGCCTCATCAATGATGCGGCAAACCTTTTCCGGAACCATGGCCTTTACGGCACTGACGTACACCCGCGCCTCTTTATTCCCCAGCACGTCCATGGCTTTCGCCGCCTGCAAGACCGCCAGCCGCATGGCGTTGATCTCGATTCGAGCTCGGGACACGACCTCGAGGTTTTTGCCGAGCTTGATGATCGGTTTACCGAAGGCTTCCCGGTTCGCGCCGCGCTTGACCATGAGCTCCAGTGCCTTCTCCGCTTTGCCGATCGAACGCATGCAGTGGTGAATCCGGCCCGGGCCCAGGCGCACCTGCGAAATCTCGAAGCCACGCCCGACCCCAAGCAGCACGTTCTCCTTCGGCACCCGTACGTTGTTAAAGCGGATGTGCATATGGCCCCGCGGAGCATGGTCTTGCCCGAACACCTGCATGCCTTCGAGGATCTCGACCCCGGGTGTAGCTGTGGGCACGAGAATCTGCGACTGCTGTTTGCTCGGCGGTGCCTCGGGGTCGGTTTTCACCATCACGATCATGATCTTGCAGCGCGGATCACCGGCACCGGAAATGTAGTATTTCTCGCCGTTGATGACCCACTCATCGCCATCGAGCACGGCCTGGGTGCTTATGTTCTTCGCATCGGACGATGCCATACCCGGCTCGGTCATGGCGTAAGCGGAGCGGATGTCGCCGTTGAGCAGCGGTTCGAGCCACTGTTTTTTCTGCTCGGGTGTACCGACACGCTCAAGGACTTCCATGTTGCCCGTATCCGGCGCGCTGCAATTGAGCGTCTCCGATGCGAGCGGATACTTGCCGAGTTCAGCTGCGATGTAGGCGTAGTCGAGGTTCGTCAGTCCATCACCGTACTCCGAATCCGGCAAAAAAAAGTTCCAGAGTCCAGCCTCTTTGGCCTTGTTCTTCGCCCCATCAAGCAGCTCGAGCTGCCGCGGATGCCAGGACCAGCGATCGGTCTTTTCCTGATGCAACCGGGCGAACTCCGGCATGATCGGCTCAACGTTCTCGCGGATGTGCCGCTGTACTGCCTGCATGAGCGGCTGAGCCTGGTCCGACATCGCCAGGTTGAAGAGCTCCGGATTCAGACCGAGGTCCTGCTGGTGCTCGAGTTCGTGGTCTTGTCTTGCTTCCATAATGCGTATTCGCCGGTTGGCGCTCCCCTTCGACTGGCTGTTACTGGATCATGCGCTCCACGATACCGGAGCATCCGAGCCAATCAACCGACCGGGATCGTGAAACACAATCGGACCCCAAAGTGCAAACGGGCCCAGCGTTGACATCCATGGCGGCGGCTGGTGACCATCGCTTGGTGACCAGCCTGTCTTCCCGCACGCGCTTCGGCTACGCCCTTGGCGTTTTCTCCTTCTCGGTGAAAGACGTGGCGTTCGGCTCTTTCGTGCTGTTCTACTACGTCAGCGTCGTCGGCCTGCCGGGCAGACTTGCCGGCCTGGTGATCTTTCTATCGCTGGTCTGGGACGCGATCAGTGATCCCCTGGTCGGCTCCATCTCCGACAACCTGCGCAGCCGATGGGGACGGCGCCACCCGCTCATGCTGATCGGCGGGATTCCTCTTGGCGCGAGCCTCATGGCCCTGTTTCACGTACCCCAGGGGCTGGGAGACTCGGCAACCTTCGTCTGGATGCTGGTGTGCTGCCTGGCGGTTCGTACGTTCATTACGCTCTACACCGTGCCCTACCTCGCCCTGGGGGCCGAACTGTCTACGGACTATCAAGAGCGTTCGAACATTTCCGGACTGCGGACCGCGCTGGGGTGGCTGGTCGGCATTCTGCTGACCGCCTTCAGCTGGATGGTCCTGTTTACCGGCACCGACGACACCGACGGCCGTCTGATCGCCACGAACTACCAGAGCTTCGGCTGGCTTGCCTTCGCGCTGATCGCGCTGTTCACCAGTATCAGCACCGCATCGACCTGGCACACGATCCCGTCCCTGCCATCCGGAGCCGACACGCCGCAGCCGTTCAGCGTGCGTGCGATCTTCCGAGACGTCGCCGTAGCGCTGACCAATCGCAACTTTCGGATGCTGTTCCTGTTGATGTTGTCTGCCGGGCTTGCAACGGGGCTGAACGCGTCGCTGGGGACGCACATGAACACCTACTTCTGGGAACTCAGTACGCAGCAGCTGGCGATTCAGGCGCTCTCGGGCGTCGTCATCATCGTCGGCATGATTGTGCTGATGCCGGTCCTGAATCGCCGGCTCGAAAAGCAACGCGTGACTCAGCTCACGATCCTGGTGCTGGTCCTCAACACGCTGTGGTTCGTCCCCGGCCGACTGCTGGGACTGATCCCGGAAAACAGCTCAGCCTGGGTGTTTCCCCTGGTGCTCGTGCACGGCTACGTGGGCGCTGCGGCCGTGCTCTGGTTTCAGGCCATGAGCGGCTCAATCATTGCCGACATCGCGGACGAACAGGAACTCGCGACGGGACAGCGTCAGGAGGGCATGTTCTTTGCCGCGCAAGGATTCTCAATCAAATTCGTCACCGGCATCGGCACACTCTTAGGCGGGTTGATCATCGATGCCGTGGGCCTGGTACCCGGCGCTGCACCGGGATCGGTCAGCGAGCCCGTACTTACGTCCCTAGGGCTCGTCATGGGCCCAGGCATCGCCCTATTTCTTTTGATCCCGTACCTGATCTCGCGTCAACTGCGGCTTGGAGCGGCGCAGCACCAGGAAATTCGCAGCGCGCTGGACCGTCGCGCCGTCAATAGCTGAGGCATACCCTATGCTCGAGTTCACTCAACTCAACTGGCTCGCCATTCTCGTTGCCACCGTTGCGGCCTTTCTGCTTGGCGGCCTCTGGTACGGACCGATCTTCGGGCGGGCCTGGATGGAGGCCCTTGGCAAGACCGAGGCCGACATTGAGCCGTCGCCTACCCCGTTCGTTGTCAGCTTTTTTACCGCGCTGGTAACCGCAGTCGTGCTCGCCGCGCTGATCGAAACACTCGATATCGCATCGGCCAGCGAGGGCGCGCTCTTCGGCGCACTCACCGGCGTTGGCTTCATTGCGACAGCTATGGCTTCAGACACGGCCTTCTGTGGCTGGGGCATGAAGTTGTTCGCGATCCAGGCCGGGTATCGCGTCGCCTACAGCATCATCATCGGCGCATTGCTGGCCGGCTGGCCCTAGCACCGGCGACCGCTGCCGCTTCAACCCACTCGCAGGTCCTGCGAGCACCGACCCTGGGCCGGGTTGGGCACTGCCCGACATGACCGGTACACTCGCGCGATGAACCCCACTGTCAGTATCGTTATGGGCTCCCGGTCCGACTGGGACACCATGGAACCGGCTGCGAGCCTGCTCGAGTCGTTCGAAATTGCCTTCGAAACCCGTGTGGTCTCGGCGCACCGGACGCCGGAGCTGCTGGTCGAGTTCGCTACGTCAGCGGCCGCGCGCGGCATTCAGGTTGTGATCGCCGGCGCCGGTGGTGCGGCTCACCTTCCCGGCATGATCGCAGCGCAAACGCACCTGCCGGTACTTGGCGTGCCGGTCCGATCACAGGCGCTGAACGGCGTCGACTCGTTGCTGTCCATCGTCCAGATGCCGGCCGGTGTACCGGTCGGAACGCTGGCCATCGGCAAAGCCGGGGCCACCAACGCGGCGCTGTTTGCTGCCAGTATTCTGGGGCGCAGCGACCGGGCCGTTGAGCAACGGCTGATTGACTATCGCCACGCGCAGCGGGAGCGCGTACTTGCCCACCCCGATCCCTCGGTTGCGGACTGACGACGTTGATCACCCTCGGCATTGTTGGTGCGGGACAACTCGGCAGGATGCTCGCCCATGCCGGCTGGGATCTCGGGATTCGGTGCGTCTTTCTTGACCCGGCTGACGCGCCACCGGCTCGCGGGCTGGGACCCATCCATCGTGCGCCGTTCGACGACATCGACGCGCTCCATGCACTTGCGACCGAGGTCGACGTACTTACGTTCGAGTTTGAAAACCTCTCCGCAGAGGCGCTGGCTCGCCTACCGTCGACGACGCCGATCCACCCACCGACGCGTGCCCTTGCGATCGCTCAGTCCCGGCGCGCAGAAAAGCGGCAGTTCGAAGCGCTTGGTATCGCCGTCGCACCCTGGCGGCCAGTCGATTCTCAGGCGGACCTAGAGCACGCGGCCGATGCCCTGGGTCTGCCGTTGGTGGTCAAGCTCGACCGCCTGGGCTACGACGGACGCGGTCAGGAATGGTTGCGCGAACCCGTGGACGTTGTGGGATGTTTCAATCGATTTAACGGCGCGGCGCTCGTTGCAGAACAACGCGTACCCTTCGATCGAGAAGTGAGCCAGATCGCCTGCCGCTCTGTCGCCGGCGACCTGGCGCTGTATCCGCTCACCGAGAACCAACACCGCGACGGCATTCTCTACCGGTCCGTCGTTGCCCCAATGGCAGACGAGCTAACCCAGGCCGCCGCCGAAGCCACGTCGCAGTTGGCAGCTGAACTCGAGTACGTGGGAACGCTTACGGTTGAGTTCTTCGTTGTCGGCGATCGATTGATCGCCAACGAGATGGCCCCGCGCGTTCACAACAGCGGTCATTGGACGATCGAGGGTGCGACGACGAGTCAGTTCGAAAACCACTTGCGTGCCGTCTGCGATCTTCCCCTAGGCGCAACCCGCGCTCTAGGCCCCGTCGGCATGCGCAACTTCGTCGGCTCACTGCCCCGCGTGCAAGACGTGCTTGCGTTACCCGGGGTGCGCTTTCACGGCTACGACAAGCCCCCCCGACCGGGACGCAAGCTGGGTCACGCCACGGTTCTCGACGCCGATTACACCAGACTTCTCGAGACCTTCAAGACGCTCGATGAGCGCTTTCCCTGGGGGGGTGGCGCTTAGCCCGGCTCGGCTCTGTCGCTATCGGCCAGGGCGATCGATCGCACGGGGATCGCGACCTCGGTCGTTCGCCGCAGGCGCACGTCAATCGGCGTGAACTCACCGCCGGTAAGAAGCCAGGGCAAGGGCAGCGCCTGCGCATCGACGAACATGTAGTGCTGGCCCAGCCCGACCTGCGGAAACTCGAAGCCACCAGCGGCATCGGTGACCGTGGGATGAACACTGTCGAGATACAGCGTAACCCCAGCCAGGCCGTCCTCGCTGGGCTGCTGTACGCCATCTCCGTTCGTATCGATGAACAGAACCCCGCGCACCCGGCCGGCCCCCCGCGTGCCACGACGGGGGTTCAACGTTCGCTGGGCTGCCCGACCCTCAAGGTCGTAGCGCAGGCGAAACATGGCGGTAAAGCTGCGTGACTGCAGCAGATCGTCTTCGTCAAAGGTCGATCCGGTAAAGAACTCACCGGCCAGATTTCGCCGATCCTCGCCGAGGTAATCGGTTCGATCGCGGCTGTAATCGAGCTGCAGCGATGCAGAGAAGGCGCGACTGAAGGGATAGTCCAGGCTCAAGTTGCCCTGGAACCCCTGGTTTTCATCAAGCCGTGAACGACCGAGCGCGTAGCCGGCACCGAGGGACAGAGAGCCACCGCGCGCGAAGTCATGGCGCCAGTTCGCGCCGAACATGAATTCATCGCCGTCGATTACGCCACCGTAGCGGCCCGTATGCCAGGTGCTGAGCTCTACCGAGTCCGCCGCGCCAAGTTCGCGGAACCAGCCGTAGCTGGTCTGAAATTCCCAGCCGTCATCGCGGCGGCGGCTCAGCAGGCTGATGCTGGAGCGTCCGCCACCATCGTGCTGGCGGGTGAAGTAGCTGCGCAGGTTTTGCTCGCTCACGTCGTTGCCTCCGCCTTCGGTACGGCGTTCGCGCAGACTCAGAACATGGTTCCAGTGACTTCGGCGGGACAAACGGGCGGCATAGCTCAGGTTGATAAAGGCATTGTCCGATGGCAGTACCTGATCGCCCGCCAAGCCGTCGCGGCGGAACTCCATGCTCATACCCAACGTTCGGCCACCGCGGCGCTGATTGAAACGATAAAATGCACCCGCGTTGTCGTCCCCGATGCGGGTGTCGAGCCACAGCAGATCGTTCTCAAAATAATAGGCGCCGAAATCGTGCGTGGCGGAACCCTGATCCATTACCCCGCCGAGGAGCAGCGCGCGTTGACCACCGCTATCGACGGCGGTGAGGCTGACATCGGTCTTGGCGTTGAGCCGCTGATCGACGCTGAGACGAAAGCCCGTGCGGTTCTCGACCAGCGTTTGCCCGTTCGTTTGCCAAGCATCAAGCGTCATGGCTCGATCTTGATTTCGACGGGTCAGGGACAGGCGCTGCATTCGACCTTGGGTTTCAACGAAGCCGGGCAGCAGCGTTCCGCGAGACTGACCCAACCGGCCCGTCGCGAGTCCGAGACTGAATGCCGGTCCGTTGAGCTGCGTTGAAGCACCCAGCACGTCCGGTTCTGCAGCGCTGAACCGGTAGCTGATCAGACTGCCACGGCGGGCCATCGGGGCTGGACGCTGCCTATGCATGCCGACCACGCTGTCGAGACTCCACTGGCCACTGAGCGGCAGACCACTTTGTTCCAGTGACCAGCGGGACAGCCCCTGCTTCTGTGTAAACAAACCGTTGCCAGCGGTTTCGGGACCCGAAAATTCATCAAACTCGTCAAGCGCAACGAGCCGCAGCTGGAGCCGGCCCCAGTTACCGGTGTCGAGCGACGCCACGTACTGCAGCCCAAGGTCGAGTGCGTCAGCGAAAAACGCCTCATCGTCGCGGTACAGCGCGGCTAACTCGAGATGCTGATCCAACCGGTCCCACGGGCGGCGGCGCCTCGCGTCGGTATCGATCCAGGGGTCACTGCGCGGTCCATCGGGATTGATCAAGCGATCCTGATAGCTCGGACTCGGTGCCGGGTCTGGCGATTGCCGCAACGAACGGAAGCCGCCGCGAGGTCGCACCACCCGCGCTCGTACGGCAACGTCACCGCTCGCTTCCCCGGAGGCTAGCGGCGCATCGATGACGACGTCTGCAGCGCGGACCTGCCGACCAGCTACGGCCGCGTTGGCGCCGCGGTCAAGGGCGGCGACGCCGTCTTCTAACAATTCAGATGAGGTCCGCGGCGACGCGGAAGGCGCTTCTAGCGCATATTCTGCGGGTACCGCGAGATCAAGATCGCGCCCGCCAGCTTCCGCAACAGACGCCGTGCCCAGCTTCGACGACGGAGACGCAACGCGTGTCGAGCGGGTCTCCATAGCCGTCGTACGACTGTCCGCGGGCGTGACGTTTGCGGCGGTTGAAAACCGTGCCATGTCGGAAAACTGCCACGCACTCACGCTGCCCACCACGAGCAGCGCGACGTAACCCAACGCTCGACGACGTTTTGCCGGCACTAAAACTCCCTCTTTCCCAGAAAAACTTTGACGGTTTCTCCGTGGCATACCTTTGCCAGCGTTCGACTCTAGCGATTGGTCGGGGGAAAACTGCGCGTTGGTTCGCACCGAGTCCCCGGTGACCACAACCACGTCACTGGAATCTGGGATACAGGTCTCAATCGTCCGCCTCAGTGCGCCGGTATATTGGCTCGGCGTAAATCGTTCGGCGTCAGCAGAACGACTGCTGCGGTCGCTGGATCGCGTCTTGCCCCGGTAAAGACTGCAGCCGCTAATCCGTTTCGCGCTGACACTCGAAAAAGGACCACTGATTAGGACAAGTCATATGATCAGCAAAGACACAAGCATCAGAAACCGCAGGCTGCGCAAGCAGGCCCTAAGCATCACCGCCGCGGCGGCCATCGCCAGCACCCAGGCATTCGCCGATGCCGACATCGCCGTGCAGCCCGCCGGGACCGGACTCGCAGCTACCGCAAACGTCGACCTGCGCGTCGTAGTGCCGGAAATTCTGATCTTTGGCGTTGGTGCCGTCGGCGATGCGATTGCCGAACTCCAGTGGACTCTGGACAACGCAGCAGCCGTTGCCGCTGGCAATAACCAGACCTACTCCGGCGCATCGGCTCCCTTCACCGCTCCAGCCCCGCTAGCGAACACGGCAACCGCAGCGGTCGTGGCGAACGGCGGCACCGGGGCGACGGCGCTCGGGAACCAGGCCGAGTTACCGGTATTTCTCTTTAGCAACGCCGGCACGGACGTGACGATCACGACTACCGTTGGCGGCGGGGCGACTGGGGCGGGAACCGTTGATGCCCTAGACAACTCAACGGTCGCCGGGGCAACGATTCCGATCGCCAGTTTCACCGGTGGTGACGGC
This sequence comes from Pseudomonadota bacterium, assembly GCA_039198065.1. GTDB lineage: Bacteria > Pseudomonadota > Gammaproteobacteria > Pseudomonadales > Azotimanducaceae > CALHVX01. The sequence continues at coordinate 503,249 of JBCCTU010000003.1, read as the reverse complement.
GGCGGCATTCTCCAGCCTGCGCTCTCAAGCACCGCGTCCGCAGCGACGGCTAACGTTGGCGGGATCGTTAACCTCACAGACACCTGGACCTATAGCTACAGTCCGGCGTCTATTCCTCCGGCTGGCACTTATCAGGCGCGTGTAACCTATGTGGCCGCAACACCCTGATCACCAGCGTGCGGCCGCGCGCCTTTTGCTGGGCGCGTGGCTACTCCTATGCGCCGGGACCGGTGTAGCCCAGAGCGGTTTTACCGGTGGGGTCACGCCATCGCGCTTCGAGCTGGCGTCGGAGCCAGGATCGGTAATTCGTCGTTCACTCAAGTTATTCAACATGAGTGACCGACCGCAAAACTACCGCATCAAGACCGTGGACTGGCAGTACTCCGAGGCCGGTGAAATCAGTTTTCAGGATGCGCTAGCACCGGGCAGCTGCCGACCTTGGGTACGTCTGGAACAGCACGAGGTCAGTGTGCTTCCAGACCCGCGCCGACCGCGCCCCTATCGCTTTGAGGTTCACGTGCCGGAAGACGCGCCGCCGCGCGAGTGTCGGCTGGCGCTCATGATCGAAAGCCTGGACAGCGCGTATACGACTCAGTTTGCAAACGGCGCCATTGAGCTGCCGATCGCGGGTCGCATTGCCGTCGTCGTGTATCTGGCGATCGGTGACGTTGCTCCTGAGCTCGAAATCGGCGACCTGGTTTTGCATGCGGCGCCTCGTCATGGGGTCTTACCCGCGGTGCCGGTGCGCAACGTGGGAGGAGCCCACGGACGCCTCGATGCCGATCTGAGCGCAAACCAGGCCTCCGGCGAATCCGTTGAGTTAAGCATCGCGACCTCACCGGTTCTGCCAGGACAGACGCGCCACCTTCGCTTAACGCCGCCACCGGGAACCGATCTCAGCTACCCGCTGACGATCACGGGTCGGATCTACAGCGAGGGCAAATCGATCGTCGTCAATCAGCTCATCGAACAGGATATCGATGCAGATGACCCGGAACTCATCGCCAGTCAGTAAGCCTCGCCGGTGGGGCTTAATCCCGCAATTGCTCTGCGCCTGGTTTATGGCCGCTCCTGCGTTGGCCGAGGTGCTGAACGCCAACACCCCCATGATCCGCCTGCGTTGGGGCGACAACGTGCGGGGCTCGGTCAATACCATCGTCTACGAGCCCGGGGTCCCCACTGAGCTCGGTGCTCTACCGGGGGTGACCACCGATCCCGTCGCCGTATCCGGCACCGCAGTAAGCGGTGGCAGCGGTAGTTTCCGCGTGCGTATCGTGACCGACTTGAACGCGCGCAACGGCCTGGCCACGCTTACTGGCCAGTTCAGCTATGACTCGAGCCAGCCGCTGCAGTGTACGACGCCGGCAAGCTGTGGCGCGACGACGATATCGTTCCAGCGAATCAGCTGGGGTGTCCGCGACAGCGATACCCATACGGCGGTCACTCGCTTCGACGGCAGCGCCAACCAAATCACTCAGGTGCAGCAAGACAACGATCCATCCAATCGAGCGCTGGAAACGCGCCATCGCAACTACTTTGAGTACCGATTCGATAACCTAGAGCTGCTGCCCGCTGGCACCTACGAGGGCACAACGACACTGATCGGTGAGGCGTCGCCGTGATCGCGCAAGCGCTGGTTATCGTCGTTCTCCTGCTGCTTGGGAGCGGCAGCGCTCAAGCCGGTCAGGTGAGCGACAACAGCGTAGCCGGTGGACTCCGCGTCACCCAGGATTTGCGGCACCGCATCGTCGTACCACAAATCATCTACTTTCGTATTGGTAGCGCCGGTTTCGGCGATCGAACTGAAGTGCGCTTCGATGTGCCTCCCACCGCCGCCGCTGGCAACAATCAGACGTATAGCGGTGTACCCGTCCCCCCTTTGGGGTCTGGCGATCCGGTGCCCGCGAGCAGCAACGGTGTGCTGCCCGTGGAAGTCATTGGTAACGTCGGTACGCTGACGCTGACCTACGAACTCTCGAACGCTGCCGGCTTGCAGGACGGTGCCGGCAACAGCATTCCTTTCGACGACTTCAACCTCGACAGCACAGACCCCGTGGGGCTGCCTGCTCCCCCCTTAGCAACCGGAGGGGGCGGCGGCGCGGTTAGCGTCGCAGTGCCGGGTAACCTGTTCAGTGGCCGGGTCGTCCGGCGTAGCGCAGACTGGTCGATTGAGTACGCAAACTCGCGTGTTCTTCGCGCAGGGACTTACACGGGGAGCGTGCAGTACACGATCTCAGCGCCCTGAGGCGACCCGTTGCTCTCCTGCGTTCGTACACCTAGGGTGTCGTCTGACCCTGACGACCCTCGACCATGACGTACACCCTAGATAACCGACTGGCGGATGACAGTGTCCCACTAACAACTCTGCCACTCTCTGAGCTGCGCCTGATAAACGATGCGCGCTTTCCCTGGCTGCTGTTGATCCCGCGACGTGCGAAGCTTGAGGAACTCGTTGACCTAAGCAGCAGCGACCGTCTTGCGCTCACCACCGAGATCGACCGGGTAAGTCGGGCATTGCGCACAGTGTCCCACGCAGACAAACTCAACGTGGCTGCACTGGGAAACGTGGTTTCCCAACTGCACGTCCATGTCATCGCGCGGAAGCATACAGACGCCTGCTGGCCAAAGCCCGTGTGGGGTCAGGGGCCGGCGGTACCGTACACGACGGCGGCTTTAACCGAGCTTAGCGAACAGCTACTCACAGAGCTTGAGGCACACGAGTAGTGTTATGCCTTCGAAGCGCAGCCAAGGACTTCTATTCGTCCAACGTCGATGACCGCCATGCGACCGAGTAACTATTACAAACCGCTCCTTCCCCAAGGGCCCAGGCGCGCCTTGGCAACGACTGAAGCGGAGTACCTGAACCTTTGGCGCCAAATCGGTACAAGCGCAAATCAAGACTTGCTCGTGCGATCGCTCTACTCCGGAATGGCAGCAGATCGATTGGCTTGGGTGTTCATCGCCGGTTACCAGAGTGCTTGCCGGCACGCCTTCCCTACGGCGCTAACCGGCCTCGATGCAGAGACCGTGCTGGCGTTCGCCGTGTCGGAGGATCGATCCGATCCGCCGCAATATCCCGGCCTGGTGCAGTCCGCGGGGACGGCGCCGGCGCTGACCGGAACCAAAACCTGGGTGGCTGCCGCCCACAGCGTCGAGCAGCTGATCGTGCGTGCTGGCGGCCGCGGACAACGACGCTACTGGCGGGTCCCGCGTACCCTAGCCGGACTCACTATCGATACCGGCGGCCCGGCCAGCTTCCTCTCGGATCTGTCGCAGGGCCGAGCCCACTTCAGCAATGTGGCCATCGCCGACCTGCACGAGCTTCCCCGCGAGGGGGCGGCCAACTTTGGCACCCTCGAAGCACTGTATCTCTACACGGCGTTCTGCGGTCACGTGCTGGGCGCGGATCCAGAAGAGGACCTGCGGCTCTGCGCCTACGACTGTCTCGATGCGGTAGCTCCAGCTCTTGCTTCGGTTGGCAGCGGGGTTCTCGACGTTGCCAACCTGCAGAAAGCGGATGCGCGCGCCCAGGACCTGTTGGTGCGACTGAGCGGCAATCGATTGCGCGCCGCCGGTGACTGGGATGCGGACCAGCGACTCATCGCCATGTACTCAAAACCCATCCGGCGACTTGCATAGATTCCGCTGAAACTTGCGCAACCTTTGCATAGGCGCTGCGCAAGCCAGTGACGCGCCGGTGTAGCCGCATAGCTAGTCTTTGCGCAGTCCCCCGCTGGAGCCTGAACCGATGATGTCACTGCTTAGCGAGCGCATATCCGTTCGCTTTCTGCTCGTTGCCGGGTTGATCGTACTGTTGCTGGTTCCCGTCGCCCTCGTAGATGGGGTTGCCGCAGAACGCGAGCGCTACTACCGGACCGCGCTCGAGAGCGTCGCGCAAGCCTACGGCTATGCCCAGCAGCTGAGCGGACCTCTGTTGATCGTCCCGGCGACGACCGTCCACCGCGGCACACGGGACGATGGCAAGCCCTACGAGCGCCGCTCTACCCACGAACACATCGTCCTGCCCCAGCGGTTGGATGTCGCCGTGGATCTGTCGCACCAGTACCGCCGCCGGGGTCTCTACGATGTCCCCGTGTATCTGACGGATCTGCGCATCGAGGGGCACTTCGATCTGACGCAGCGTGGCGCCATCGATCGTCAATACGACGAGGTCCACTGGGATCGCGCCCAGATCGTGATCGGCGTAAGCGACCCGCGCGCCATTAAGAACAGCTCTAGCTTCCGCTTTGAGCAGCGCGAATACCGCTTGCAGCCCGGCACCCAGCAAAGCGACCTTCGCCAGGGGCTCAGCATTCCCCTCGACATCACGGCAGCGCTGGCCGGCGACTTTGCCCTTAGCCTGACCCTAGCCGGGACCGAACGCCTCGCCGTCGCACCCGTCGGCGATCAAACGCGACTGCAGGTCAGGGCTGACTGGCCGCACCCGAGCTTCGACGGCACCTTTCTGCCCTACGACTATGAGTTAACCGCCAGCGGCTTTGACGCCTCCTGGGCCATCAACGCACTGGCGCGCGGGGTTCCGACCAGCTTCCGGCGCGAGGAGCAGTCCCTCGACTTCTTGAGCAACCTCGCCGGTGTGTCGATTTATCAGCCTGTCACGCAGTACACGATCGTCGATCGCGGACTCAAGTACGCGGTGCTGTTCCTTGCCCTGACCTTCCTTGCGGTGCTGTGTTTCGAACTGATCACCCAGACCCAGCTACACCTGGTGCAGTTCGGCGTCATCGGACTGGCGATGGTGCTGTTCTATCTTGTCGTTCTCGCGCTGTCTGAACACATCGCCTTCGGACTGGCGTACGTTGTTGCCGCAAGCTTAATTGTCGGCCTACTGACCAACTATGCCCGCGGCATTACCCGAAATCGCCGCCAGACGCTGGCGTTTTTCGGGCTTCAGGTCGCGCTCTACTCCGTATTGTTCCTCACCTTGCGGCTGGAAGACGCGGCGTTGCTGACCGGCACCACGCTGCTCGTACTCGGACTTGCAGCACTCATGTGGACGACGCGCAACCTGCACCGCCAGCCTTTAGTGACCGCCGCGGTTTAGTGAAGCTCGGCTTTCAGCCACCGTTCCGTGGCTTCATCGGCAGGAAAGAAGCACTCGATGCGAAGCTCTTCGGCATGAACGTCCTGAGCCGTGCCAAAGGTTGAGATCACGGTAAAGAGCGACAGCTCGAGTCCACCGACGGCAAGGGTCAACGGCAGTACCGGAACGAGCGGTGCGTCGGCGTCGCGACGCAACCCGGCCACATCCAGCGATCTACCGAGTGTCGCCAGCGTCGAACGCATCGTCAGGTCCTGCAGTTCCTCCGCTTCACGCTCTGCTCGACGCCAGAGCAGCGGCGCGATCGCGTCCCAGTTGCTGACCAACGGCCGGATACCGCCGGGACTGAAGAACAGTTCAAGAAGGTTGATGGCCGCTGGGTCGGCTTCACTGAGGCTGTTGCCGGTAAGCAAGGCAAGCATCTGCATGAACGGCCGGTTGGCCCGGTACAGCTGCCAACGTCGATCCATAGCCAGGGCTGGATAAGGGCTGTGGTTATCGAGCATCAGCGTAACGGCACGGGACACCTGAGCCATCTGCGGATCATCCAGGCCCCGCGCGCGGTACAAGGGCGCAAAACCCGCGGCAACGAGCCAGGGATTGCGTTCCCGGAGCGGAACGTCGAGGGACTCACAGAGCTTGAGAATCATCTCCCGGCTCGGCTGCGAACGACCGGACTCGAGAAAACTCAAGTGGCGTTGCGACACACCTGCGTCGAGGGCCAACGTCTGCTGGGACAGACGCCGCCGGCGGCGCCAGTCACGCAGCAGCGCAGCGAACCGGGTCCGCGCGGGACTGGCGTTACGGGCCGCAGATGTCGTCGATTCGGTCACGGCAGCACCTCCAGTCGCTAGGGTCGTTCAAGGACCGTCGAGAAACAATTACCCCCAGGGTAATTGGCAGGCTGCGACGCCCGTTCGACACTGGCCACCACGATCTCAAGCAACCCTTAGGAGCCTCCATGACCGGTCGCGCACTTGCCCTCATTGTCGTACTCGTTGCCTTCGGTGCCCTTACGGCACTAGCCCTCCAGGACGTCGGCTACTTTGGCATTATCGAACCCCACTTCCAGAGCTATGGCGGTGCGCAGGTGTTCTTCGATCTAGTCATTGTTGCCGGTCTCAGCTGCCTTTGGATGCTGGACGACGCCCGCAAGCAGGGCGGAAATGCATGGCCTTACGTGGTCATTACCCTCGTAGCCGGTTGCTTCGGTCCGCTGCTCTACCTCCTCGTCCGCGAACTGCGAACCGCGAGAACCCCGAGTTCAGCGACCGCTGGCGGTTGATCGGACGCCGAGCGGCTCCCGGGCCTGGTCACACCGGGTCCGTTAGATTGAACTGATGCAGCGGCAGGGTCATGATCCCGCACAGAGACAGGGGGGATTCATGATCGATGCGAACGAAACCTTCGATGGCACCTGGCCATTCGAAGCCCGCTTCTCCACGGCCTCGGGCTTCCGCCAGCACTACGTGGACGAAGGACCGCGGGATGGAGAGGTCATCGTCTGTCTGCACGGGGAGCCGACCTGGGGCTACCTGTACCGACACTTCATCCCACCGCTGGCACAGGACTACCGGGTCGTCGTTCCAGATCACATGGGCTTCGGTAAGAGCGAAACACCTCAGGATCGGGTGTACACGCTTCAGACGCACGTCGAAAACCTGGAACGCTTCATCGCGGATCTCGGTCTCAGCGACATAACCTTCGTGTGTCAGGACTGGGGCGGGCCAATCACCGGGGCCTATACCATTCGCAACCCGGAGCGGGTGAAACGACTGTTCCTCATGAACACCCTGTTCGGCTACGGGGGAGCTACACCACCGGCAGAAAAGACCCCCTGGTTTCAGTGGATCGAAAAGCACGAAACTGCCGGAACGCTGCGCGGTATTCTCGGGGAGCTCGGATCAACGGTGCTGTCGGTGATGAAGATCATCGGATTTCAGAACTCGGGCGCGGTCGACGAAACCTGGCTTCGCGCCTACAGCGCACCGTTTCCCGATCGCGACGCCTGCATCGGCGGAATCGAGTTCCCGCTCGATGTGCACTATGGAAGATTTCAAAGCTACGTCATCGATGGATTGAAAACGGGAAACCTCGATGCGGTCAAAGCAAAACCGGCGTTCCTTGCCTCCGGCGACCAGGACTTCGGCATTTCTCCAGAGTACGCCCAGGCCGACTTCCGAAAGCTGTTCCCGAATGCGCCCATCGTCCCGTTACCGGGTGTGGGCCACTTCTGCCAGGAAGACGTGCCGGACACGCTCGTCGCGCTCATTCAGGGATTCATGCAGACCCACCGCGACCCTCACTAACGCGCTGCCGGACACCGATTCGGCCAACAATCTGGCCAACGATCTAGCCGAAGATCTGGCCAAAGATCTGGAAAATTAAGGAACCTTCATGAGCGAGCCGCTGAGCCTCAGCCGCACCGACGACGTTTTTCTACTGACCTTTACCGCTGGGGAAAACCGCTGGAACACGACCTTCGTACGCCAGCTCAATGCGGCACTCGATGAAGTGGAACGCAGCACGGGCCCCGCAGCACTGGTTACAACCGCGGACAGCCCAAAGTTCTACTCTAACGGGCTGGATCTGGCCTGGATTCAGGACCCCGCCGCGCATCCCGAAGGCGGCGACCGGGAGGTGTTCGGCGACGAATTCATGACCTGCATGAGTCGCCTCATCACGTTTCCCATACCCACCCTTGCCTGCATCAACGGGCACGCGTTCGGGGCAGGCTTTATGGCCGCGCTCTGCCACGACGTTCGCTTTGCACGCGCCGACCGCGGCTTCATCTGCGCCAACGAAATGCAGCTCGGCCTCGCGATCCCGAAACCGGAACTCGCACTGTTTCGCCACAAGCTAGCAGCCAACGTGTTCTTCGAGACGGTCCAGCTCGCGAAGCGCTGGACCGGGCCGGCGGCACTCACGGCGGGCATCGTCGAGCAGATCGAAGAGCCCGACACGTTGCTTCCAGCCGCACTGGAACGGGCCGCGGCGCTTGCACCGCTCGGCGGCAACCGCGAGCTGTACCGGCAGCAGAAGGAACTGCTGTACGGAGAAGATGCCGCCATCAACCAACGCCACGGCGCCGCCTACATGTTGCGCAACCTGAGCGAGTTCTACTAGCGCGTGCCCGTTGCAGGTACGCACTTTGGTGCAGCGGCGCAGGACTATCGACAGCACCGTGCCGGCTTTCCGGCCTCGTTTTATGACCGGCTGGTCGCCTTCGGCATCGGTAACCCCGGTCAACGGCTCGTCGATCTTGGAACCGGTACGGGCACCCTCGCCTGCGGCTTCGCGAGCCGCGGCTGTCGGGTAACCGGTATCGACCCCGATCCACGCATGCTCGACGCAGCTCGAGAGCAGAGCAGGGAACTGAATCTCGACATCGCATTCCGTCAGGGGTGCGCAGAGGCCACCGAGCTTAGCGACGCTTGCGCTGAGGTCGTCGTCGCCGGTCAGTGCTGGCATTGGTTCGACGGCTCACGCGCCGCGCGTGAGTGTATGCGCCTGCTCACACCGGCAGGTCGGCTCGTGATCGCGCACTTCGACTGGCTGCCGTATCCGGGCAACGTGGTCGACGCAACAGAACAATTGATCAAACAGGCCAATCCCGCCTGGCACCTGGGTGAGGGCAACGGCTTCTACCCCCAATGGCTGCCGGTGCTCTCCGAAGCGGGCTTCGTTGAGCTTGAATCCTTCTCTTACGATGTCGATGTCGCCTACACGCTGGACGCCTGGCGCGGTCGAATCCAGGCCAGCGCCGGCATCGCAAGCCTTGAAGCTGACGCCCGCGAGCGTTTCGATCGAGCACTTCATGCGTACCTCGCGCAACGCCCGGCCGCACTTCTTCCGGGTCAAGCGCTCGCCATACCGCACCGCGTGTTCGCCATCGTTGGCCGCGCATCGAACAAACCCTGACAGAGAGCACCTGCCATGCGATTGACACCACTCTTTGAGATTCGAGCCACGCTTATTCGCAACGATCTGATCGGCAATTTCGGCCGCGGGACCCGGGCCGTCGCCGTCGTGGGCGACGGGAGCTTCGAAGGCGCGTCCCTCCGGGGTACGGTGCTTACGCCCGGAGCGGATTGGGTTGTCGTAGGCGATCAAGGTCATGCGCAGATCGACGTGCGCTTAATCCTACAAACCGATGACGACGCCATGATCTACATGACCTACACCGGGGTGTTGGAACAGAACGACGCCTTCCAACAGGCCGCAGCTGGCGCGGAGGCTTCAGACTTTGGGGACTTCTACTTCGTCACGCAGATCCGCTTCGAAACCGGCGACGACCGGTACAGCTGGCTGAACCACCGCGCTGCCGTGGGTGAAGGTCGTCTCCTACCCGGCGGCGTCGAGTATCGTGTTTTCATCTGCGAACCCGGATGATGACCAACGGGCAACGCGTTCAGTGCGCGGCTGTCGGCGCTTGCATCAGCTCGACCAATACCCCGCCCATGTCTTTCGGATGCACAAAGATCACCGGCTCGCCATGGGCACCGATGCGCGGCTCCCCGGTTCCGAGTACCCGCGCGCCTCTGGCCTTCATCTCGTCCCGCGCCGCCAGAATGTCGCCCACCTCGAAACAGACGTGGTGCTGACCGCCGGCAGGATTGGTCTTCAGAAAGTTGTGAATCGGGCTGTCGTCGCCGTAGGGCTCGATGAGCTCAATCTGCGAGTTCGGTAAATCAACAAAGCACACCCAAACGCCCTGCTCCGGCATCGAGAACTTTTCGCCGATCTTCGTTGCGCCAAGAACGTCGCGATAGAGACGCACACTGGCATCGATCGACGGGGTTGCGACGCCGACGTGGTTCAGTTTTCCGATCATGGGACCACCCTCACTTTGATGGCTTGAAGTATACGCACGCAGACAGGCCGTACGCCGCCGATGCCGCAGACGAAGCGCCGCGCTCCAGAGCCTCAGCGCTAGCGCTCGAGATGCATCAAAAACGCAAAGCCAGGTACGCGCAGCCCGTCACTCCGACGACTTAGGTAGCGCGCGTTCTGAATCGCCGGTGCGCAGTGCTCACGGATACGCCAACCTGCCGCCACCACCATGGTCTCGATTTCCGCCGGTTCTAAAAATGATTGCAGCGGTTCCGGTTGCACGGCCACCGCAAGCCGCGAGCCCCACTCGAGCAACCGGGTGGTCCCGAGGACGCGCGAGGGTCGCCAATAGTCGAGTACCAGTTCAGATCCTGGGGCGGACTGTTCGTGGAGCACCCGTAGCGTCTGTGCGATTGCATCGCGAGTGAGGTAATAGGTCGTGCCGAGCCAGGAAACGAACTGCCGCTCTGTATCGCCGTCAAAAGCAGCCTCGAGCGATTGGGTTTCAAAATCAACGGCGCGATAGGTCACCGCTGGAGCAAGGCCGTGCGGGCTCTTTTCCTGCAGCCGGTCGAGCTTCCAGGCCTGGGTTGCAGGATGATCAATCTCAAGGACGGGCAGCGGCTCCACATCGTTGCGATGACGCTCAGCGTAGCTATCCAGCCCCGCGCCGAGGATCACGTAGCGTCGACACGCCCGGCTGACCGCATGCGCCAGCGCATCTTCGGTATAGCGCGCGCGCACGAGCACTTGACTGGCAACCGCGGAAGCCAACGTCGGCGGCAAACCGAGCGGCATCTGCCACCGGTTCGTCAGACCCACGACGCGCTCCATGATCCGCCGCTGTGCGGTGCTCAGATACAGCTCGGCGACGGGATCGTCAAAGACCCGCGGTGACGAACCGCCTGCCGAGTGAAGCGCTCGTATAAACGCCGTAACGACCGCCGTTTGACTGGGAACACCATCGCGCATCGCTGCCGCCGCTTACCAAGAGGACTGAAAGATCAGCAGCCTTACAGCGTTTGGCAATGCCCGCAAGCCGCGCATCGACGGCCGCTTCTGAGGCAGGCGGGGGAGGCTCGGGAGGCGGGTGTTCGTGATGGCGCGCCGCGCGTGTCGTGCGATCGAAAGCGCTCCCGGGCGCGGCCCTGCTCTATGCCCGCTCTATGCCTGCTCTATGCCTCCCCTACCCCTGCGTTACCCCTAGCCTACTGAGGCGGTGCCTGCATCTGCTGCCACTGCTGGTCGTACATCGACGGATCTACGTTGGGGTTGTAGTTGTAATCTTCCGTCGTGAAGTACTCGCCGTCCTGATTAATCCAATAGTTGTTGGCTCCGGAATCTACCTCCCAGGCCTGGCCGCTGGACGGGTCGACCATGGTCGTTCGTTCCGCCATGGCATCCACAAACTGGGATTGGCTGCGATCCTGCATCGCGTTGCGTTCCCGCCAGCTCGACATCATCCCGTCGCTCACGGCGTTGTTGGCATCGACGATGGCCCGCTGGGTAGCTTCAAAGCTCGCCTGTTTCGATCGCATCCGCGCGTTGTGCGCCGCCCAGCTCTGACCTGATTTCTGTGCTTCGCGCTGGTTGTAGGCCTGGATCTGCATCGGGTTGTACTGCGCGTTGGCCAGTGCGTAGATGAACTGCTGCTTGGCCTGCTCGAAGTAAGCGCCATCGGCCTGCAGACCGTTGGAGTAGTAAAACCAGGTCTGTAGCCCAGCGCTTTGGCTCTCACCGATATGCATAAGCAGAAAGAACGGCGACCCGTCTTGTGCCTTAAACTCGATGCCGAGTGCCGCGTGCCGCTTCTGCATCGGTACGGCCTGGAACAGCTGCCGCTGGTACCAGTCGTCGATGCGCTGTACTTCCGGTACCTCATAGTTTCGCACCAGGGTCAGCCCTTGCTGCGATGCCCAAGGCACAACGTCCTGCTGGATCAGAGTCTGCAGATCAGGCATGGGACGTAACTGTTGCCCGGACTGGCCGTAGACCTGCTGCATTTGCGGGTCGTTGGTGTACATAAAACTTACCGGGGGAAAATCGTAGATCTTCAGCCCCTGGGGACCCGTGATTGACGGCGAACCGTTGGGACGCTGCGTGTGTACCTGCCAGCTTTCGGGGAACGGCATCTTTACGCTGACCATCCCCTGTTGATCGTAGAACGGGTGCAGCTTGAGACCGGCGCCCGCAGAAGCTGCCGACGGAATACCGGTGCTTCGCGTGGTAGGTCGCTGGGAACCGGATACTGCCCCAGGAACTGCAGCGGAGCCCGGTCCGACCGGTCCGGTCGATCCATAGCTCTGCCCCGGCGCACCAATCGGCTCATCTACGTCGTAGGCGTCGTAGGCGTCGTAGGCGTCGTAGTCCTCCTCGCAGGCGGCACACAGGACCAATACGCCAAGAAAAAAAAGCCGGGTCATCATGAGAGGATCTCCATCTATCGAACCCACCGCGCGACGGGTCGCGGCACCCCTCGCACAGATTCCTAAGTTCTAAAGCGCAACGCAGCAGCGAATCGGGTCAGCGCGACGGAAATCAGCGACTTATTTAGAGCGGCTGGGCTAACTGGTCAAGTAACTCACCACGTTCGGGGCCGCGGACAATCCGCGCCGCCGCATTGCGCGGTCGGCCGCGCAGCATGTAGCCGTAAATGATCGCCTGCGTTCGCCAATCCTTAAGGAACGCGCCGGGCGGCTCCAGGAGATTGACCGTACGCATCATGCCGCGATTGACCCGCAGGTTATGCCGTGCCGCCGCAGCCAGGGCGTCCCCGAAGGCCAGGGTAAAGCGCTGTTTGAGCGAGCGCGGGCCGTCGGCACGCTCAACGATGGAACCCTCCATCGCGGCCAGTGCACGACGGATACCGCGGCGATCCTCGGTCAGACTCGCCTGGAAGATTGGTCGCAGCTCGGCTTCGGTCCGTTCATCGAAACGCCGGGCTCGGCGAACCGGATCGTCATCCGAACTCAAAACGTCCGCGAGAATGTGGGCGTGTAACACACTGGTGCTGCAGCCGCGACCGTATAGCGGATTGGTTCGCAACGCGGCATCGCCCACGGCGAACAGATTGTCGACGACCGGTTCGCCCTGATGGAGGTAGTGGCGCCAGACCGAACGGATGTCACCGATCCCAAAGGCTTCCGTGCGTGCTTCGAACGTGCCCGGTTCGAGCCAAGGGGCCAGACCGGGAATGCGCGAGCAGATCGCGTCGAACCGAGCGCTGTCCGTGACCGCTTCATGCAAGGCCTGCTCGGCCCGATGAACGCACAAAATGATGGCAAAGTTGCCCGCATCTCCCGGAAACACACCGTACTTCAGGTAGCCGAGATCCCCGGCACCCGGATCCTTGCCGCCCCGGGTTGGCTCTTCAACACCGGGCAAACGGCGATAGTGGCGGGTGTAGTAAACGATCTCCGCATCGTCGTTTTGCTCCGAGATGGAGATTCCCTGCGCCGCAAGCCAGCGTGGCAGCTTGCTGGTTCGACCGCTGGCGTCGATCACGACCTCCGCATCCAGCGTTGGACCGTAGCGCTCCGCACTGTCCCGGCGCAGGGTTACGCCCAAGACTCGCGGTCGCGCGCCGCTTGTATCTAGACGCAGGCCTTCCACGTGCACCTGACTCAGCAAGCGCACCTCGGGTAGCGCTTCAACAGCACGGCGCAGCTGGGTTTCCAGAATGGCGCGGCGGCACATGAGCACCCAGAGTCGCTCATCGCCCTCCTCCGGTCGGTAAACCTCGCGCAGTTCCACCGGCAGCATGTCTTGGTAGTCAACGCGCCGCGCGCCCGCCGCATACAGCGCTTCGAGCAACGCCGGATAGCGCGTTTCGAGTAGGTTGCAGAGCAGCCCTAAAAAGGCATGCGGATGGCGGAACTGAGCGGCGCCGCGCCGTGGCCAATCGAAAAAAGCGCGGTCCCCGTCCTCACCCGACGGCGGCGGTGGATCCCGTTCGAGAACGGTGGCCGGAAGCCCGGCGTGGGCCAACGCCAGTGCGGTCGACAAGCCGGCGATACCGCCACCGACAATCAAGCGTTCCACGGCGTCGTTCTGACTCTGCATTGGGTCCTGTCCACGCGTTGCTTTCCGATATTGATCTCATAGACACTGCGTTCAGGGCAATAGCGGAGCGTCACAATGTCGGGCACTGATCTGGTCGTATACGGCGTGCCGTTTTCGCAGCCTGTGCGTGCGGTACTGTGGGCACTGCTGTACACCCGTACCCCGTTCAAACTGGTGCCGATCAACCCAGGTTCTACCGGCGACAACGGCAGCCGCAATCCGGAGTTTCTTAAGAAGAATTCCGCTGGAACGATTCCGACAATCGAGGAACCGGCGACAGGATTCACGCTCGGGGAAGCGCATGCGATCCTGACCTATCTCGCGAGTACCCGCGGTTGGGGACAGCTCTATCCCACCGAGCCAAGGCTGCGCGCGACCGTGGACTGGTACCTGCACTACCACCACCGCAACCTGCGAGAGGCCTCTGTCGGGCTGGTTGCGCCAAAGATTCGCAAGGACCTCGACATACCCGAGGTCGTTCAACAGTCTGCCCGACGCACGTTGACCAACGCGTTACGGACCCTGGAGGCCGGCTGGTTGAACGACCGCCCGTTCCTCATCGGTGATGACCTGTGCCTGGCCGACTTCGCGGCCTACGTTGAAATCGGCCAGCTCCGGCGGGAGTTCACCAACGTCTACGACTTTAGCGAGTTCCCGGTCATCACGGCTTGGCTGGATCGCATGGCAGCAGTCGACGGCCACGATACAGTACACGTGGCGCTCAAAGAGCTCGGCGACATCAGCGCACAGCCCCCAACCATGGAAACGATCAAAAACGCCAACAAGGCGGCACTCGTCGCCTTAAACGCCGCACTTGAAAACGCCGCACTTGCGAACCCTGCTGAGGGGTAGACCCAGTAGCGGGGCCAGCTAAACGGGCCAAGCGGGCGCCGGAGCGCAGCGGCTCGCGCGCTGCGCCCGCGCTGCGCCCTTTGGGGGATCTGCTACAGGCCCAGCACCGCCTTCGCCAGCACGTTCTTCTGAATCTCGTTCGAGCCACCATAGATGGTCGACGCGCGACCGAAGTTGTAGTCGCTGACCGCGCTCACGGCGTAGTCCGGACCCGGCGGGGTATCGTTGCTCTCGCCGCGAATCAGCGGCAGCTCGAACGGCAGACCGTAGTAGGCCACGGCCTCAACGCGCAGGGTTTCGAGCTCCTGCTGGATTTCCGTCCCAACAATTTTGAGCATCGATGACTCCGCGCCCGGATTGCCTCCGTTTTCCATGGCCGCAAGCAGCCGCGCTTCCGTCGTCGCCAGCGCCTGGAGCTTAACGTCGGTTTCGTTCAACCGATCAATGAAGTCCTTGTCGTCAGCAAGCCGCGCACCGTCGCTACCGCGCTCCTGCCGGCTGATTTCATGCAACGCCTCAACCTGACGCTGCGATCGGGCAACGCCGGCGATTCCGGTGCGCTCATGGCCAAGGAGAAACTTTGCGTAGGTCCACCCCTGATTCTCCTCACCGATGCGGTTCGTAACCGGCACACGAACGTCCGTGAAGTACACCTCGTTGAGGTGATGAATCCCATCAATAGAAACGATCGGCTTCACTTCAATGCCCGGCGTCTTCATGTCGATGAGCAGAAAGCTGATACCCCGTTGCGGCTTGCTCTCAAAATCCGTCCGCACCAGCGCAAAGATCCAATCGGCCTTGTGCGCGTTGGTGGTCCAGATTTTTTGCCCGTTGACGACGTAGTGATCACCATCAAGCTCCGCCCGGGTTTTCAGCGACGCCAGATCCGAGCCGCTGCCCGGCTCCGAGTAGCCTTGGCACCACCAGACGCTGCCGTCGAGGATACCGGGCAGGTGCTGGGCCTTCTGTTCGTCGGTACCGAAGCTGTAGATCACCGGGCCAACCATGCCAATGCCGAAGGGCATGATCATCGGTGCGCCGGCCAATGCGAGCTCTTCAGAAAAGATGTGCTGCTGCCGCTCACTCCAGCCCGTGCCTCCCGCCGCTTCTGGCCAGCTCGGCGCAATCCAGCCCCGCTCATAGAGCTTGCGATGCCAGCGGCTCCCGTCTTCTCGACGGATCGCAAGACCCTGAGGCGCCGCCGCTTTGAGGTCCGGGGTCAGCTCCTTAGCCAGAAAATCGCGTACTTCTTGGCGGAACGCGGTGAGGTCAGTCATGGCAGTCTCTGCTCTGATTTAACAACGTTAAAGTTTACGACCGGTCTCGCCGTACAGCCAGTGGACTGCCGCACAGGCCGGTCAGCCCGCGGCCGCGTCGACGAACGCCTGCAATGGCCCCGACACCGCAGCGTCAACCGCACTACGCTGGTGCGGCTGCAGCGCCTGCCAGCTGTACTCATCGCCCTCCGCAAATCGATCCCGGAGCGTCGAACGTTGGCCGCGTAAGGCATCGATTGTCGCCACGCCGCAGAACGGGACGTAGCTCTCCGAATAGCCGCCCTCATGGCAGCACAGCACGCGGCCGTGACCGAGCGCGTCCGCCAGTGCGCACAAACGTTCGGTCATCGCCGCGTAATGGGGCGACAGCAACAACATGTGCCCCATGGGGTCGAAGTAGCTGGAGTCGAAGCCGCAGGCAATGACGATGAGGTCCGGTTCGAAATCACGAAACGCGGGCTCGACGACCCGATCGAAGACGTCGCTGTAGGCAGCGGCACCGGAACCGGGCGGTAGCGGGACGTTCATGTTCCGGCCCAGTCCCGAACCCTCTCCCGTCTCGCTGAGGAAACCGGACTCCGCTGGGTAGAGTTGATCCTGATGGATGGACAGGGTGAGGACCCGAGGATCCGCATAAAAGGCCTGCTGCGTGCCGTTGCCGTGGTGAACGTCCCAGTCGACGATCGCGACCCGCTCGACCTTTCCCAGCGCCAGCAGATCAAGCACCGCGAGGCTTAAGTTGGCGAGCAAGCAAAAGCCCCGTCCCCGATCGCGTTCCGCGTGATGTCCCGGTGGGCGCGTCAACACATAGGCGTTATCGACTTGCCCGTCGACCACCGCATGCGCGCCGCTCAGACAACAGCCGACGGCCCGACGGGCAAGCTCGTAGCTGCCCGCGCCGAAGGGCGCCGAGTCGCCCGCCTGCCCACCGGAGGCACGGCTCAACGTCGCCAATCGCTCGAGGTAGTCAGGCGTGTGAAATCGCAGCAACACGTCGTCATCGACCGCTGCTGCACCAAGAAGATCGAGGTCATCCGTTACCCCATAGCCGTCGAGCAGATTCTTCAAACGCCGTTTCGTCTCTGGATTTTCAACGTGCACACCCGGCTGCAGCTGACCATGAGCCACAAAGATGCCGGTACTTGGCCCCGTCGTATGCCACATAGTGCGCTCATCCCACACGAGAGCAGTCCTGCGTGTCACTGCGTATCCTCCGCCGCTTTCCAGGCATCGTAACGGTAGATGCCATCAAGAACCCGCCCACCCGCGCTCGCAGCGGCACGATCCCGTACCCAGGCCGCGATTCCGGCCAGGTGGAATACGCGTGCGTTGCGCCGCGAGCCACGCTGAATCCGCGCCGTTCGCTCCTGCCTCAGGCGTGCGTAGCGCACCAGCGCGGCGGGGACGCCGGCGCCACGGCTAAGACAACCGGCCAGTACTGCCGCGTCTTCGATCGCCATTGCCGCTCCCTGCGCCAGAAACGGCAGGGTCGGATGACAGGCGTCGCCGAGCAGTGTGACCCTGCCCCACCCCCAGCTCACCATCGGCGCCCGATCAAACAATGCCCACTTGTAGAGCGAATTCGGATCCGCGGCGTCAATCAGCCGTTGAACGATGTCGTGCCAGCCCGCAAAGTCCGCTCGCAGCTCGTCGGGTTCCCCGCGTGTAGTCCAGTCCTCGACCTCCCACCCGTTCTTTTCCACCACGCACACACAGTTGACGAGCTCGCCACCGCGAACAAAGTAGTGCACAAAGTGTTTTCCCGGACCCCACCAGACCGTCGTTGCGGGGGCGATCAGCCCATCGGGTAACCGATCCGCGGGCACCAGCGCGCGCCACGCCAGATTGCCGGTAAACCGCGGCGCTTCGGCACCAAAGAGTGTCGCGCGGATCTCAGACTTGATGCCGTCAGCCCCAAGGAGCAACTCGGCCGCCTGAGGTTCACCGTCCGCAACCGTGGTGACTTCGGCTGCCGATTGCACAAAACCTTCAACCCGGCAGCCCGTTCGGAGGTCGATGCCAGCCTCGCCTTCTGCCGCATCGAGCAACACGCGCAACAGGTCGCCGCGATGCACGTGATAGTACGGCGTGCCGTAGCGGGTTTTCGCGGACTCACCCAACGGCGTACGGCTGATGACCCGGCCGCTGTGCCAGGCCCGAACCTGAGTTTCCTGAGGTAGAAACGCCCTGCGCTCGAGTGCGGGCTGGAGTCCTAGCCCGTGAAGCACGCGGGACGCATTAGGCGAGAGCTGAATCCCGGCCCCGGCCTCACCAAAGGCTGGGCTTTGCTCAAACACCTGCACCTGCCAACCGGTACGGGCAAGGCAAAGCGCCGCCGTGAGACCACCGATACCACCGCCAACCACGATCGCCCGCTGGGCCATCGATCGCTCCTCGCCTTACCCGGTACGGCAGTCTACGGCGACCGATCGCTTGCAGTCACATCCACGGGTTCCGCATCAGGCCCCGGCGAAGCTCAGCAACAGCGCCGCGCTTGCCAGCATTGACAGCACAACGAAGGTCCCCTGAGCCCCGATCAAACGGGGGTAGTTGGCACCCGGATAGCGTGCCAACCCCACAGCGTGCAGACATCTGAAGACCACCAGCGCGACGCCGAAGGCGTGCACCACGGACCCCGGAGCACCGGCGGTTTCGACGAGGTAGAGAAGAAGCAGAGCAAGGGGAACATTCTCGACGAAATTCGCCTGGGTCCGTACCGCAGCCGGCTCCTTCCAATCCGGGTAACGTGCCGCGTTCACTCGGATCCGAAGCACGTAATTCGCTAGCACGACCGACAGCAAACCGAGAACACCGGCATACAGGAGTGTAATGGGCGTCATGGCAGCGCACCCACAATGACCAGCACTACACCGCTAAGCGCCAGCAGCGTCCCCAGCCAGCGGTACTGTTCGATCCAGAAAATCAGGAACGCGGCTTCGCTCCCTGCCGCCGCCTTCGGCAACGGGCGTCCGCGCAGGGGATGAGGCAAATTTGCCACCCAGAGAATCAACAGGCCATGCCAGGCGAGGCCTAGCCCGGCAACGACACACCAGAAAGAAAGCGGCTCGCTCATGGACACGGCATCCTCAGTTTTCACCCGACGGTCTCTACACTCGCAGGCTATCCGCGAAGAACGCAAGGCGACCGATGTCCACGGATCAACAGAATCACACCGCGCTGGCGAACGACACCGTCGGTCTTCTCGATGGCCTGTGCAGCACCCGCGCTATCCGCCGGTATCGGCCCGAACCCATCCCGGAACCCGCGCTGCGAGACATGCTGTTTGCCGCAACCCGGGCACCCAGCGGATCAAACCGCCAACCGTTTCGCTTCGTCGTCCTCGCAGACTCTGAGGTTGCAAGGCAGGCCAAAGCGCTCATCGGCGAGGCGGCACGATCGTTGTGGAACGCCAAGCGGCGCAATGACGGTTACGACCAGGGAAGCGGCGCGGAGGCCGACTCACCGAAGGCACGCATGGCCCGCACGATGCAGGGTTACGTCGACGACTTCGAGCAGGTCCCGGCACTCATCCTGCCCTGCCTGGTGCGCTACCGGGATCCAAACCCCATGGAGGGCGCGAGCGTTTACCCTGCGGTCCAAAATCTGCTTCTCGCGGCGCGAGCGCTCGGTTACGGAGGCGTAATCACGGGCTTTCACGGCGCCGTTGAGGCTGAGCTGAAAACCTTGCTCGGCATTCCGGAGGAGGTGTTCATTGCCTGCACCGTGACTCTCGGCAAACCGGCCGGAAAGCACGGCCCGGTCCGGCGACGACCGATGCGTGAGCTGGTCTTTCAGGACCGCTGGGAGGAGGCACCGATCTGGGCCGAGGACCCGCCGGGTACGCGCTTTACCAGCGCCGGCCCACCAAAAGCCGGTCGCTCACACTAGCCCCTGACTCATTCAGCGGCGCGCACTGCCCCGCTGGCGAGGAGTGCGTTGATGCGCTCAGCGTCGTAGCTGAGCTCCATCAGCACCTCGCGCGTGTGCTCACCGAGCTGCGGCGCCGGGCCACGAATGCGCGCCGGGGACTCGCTGAAGCGGGCGGCCGGACGGGCCTGACGCACCTCGCCGAACCCATCGTAGCTATGCCGGTCGATGGTCTCATTCGCTTCGAACTGCGGATGGCCCAGCATGTCCATTCGGGACAACAGCGGCGCGCTTGGCACGTCTTCAGCGTCCAGCCGAGCAAGAATCGCTTCCGAGCGCCACTGCTTGAGCACCTCACCGGTCAGCCGCTTGCGCTCCTCCGCGTGCCGAATGCGCCCATGGGGCGTCGCGAATCGCTCATCTTCGAGCAGATCAGGACGTTCCAAGGCCCGGCACATACCGGCCCACTCCTTGTTGGTCACAGCACCCGCCGTGATGAAGCCATCCTGGGTTTCGTAGATGAGGTCCTGCGTGCCCTGCTCCCGCCGCACGTCGAATTCGCGTTCTGCGTAGGTCAATCCACCCATGCCTTCGGGCCAGAAAAAGGCGACAAGCGCATCGAGCATAGACAGTTCGATATGCTGACCCACACCGCTGCGCTCGCGCCGCAGCAGCGCAGCAGTTACCGCCTGCGCGGCGGTGAGGGAAGTTACCTTATCGGCGATGATGATTCGGAACATACCGGGGCGACCGGTGTCGCGGTTCATTTGGATGTCCGTCGCGCCCGACAGCGCCTGAATTACCGGGTCATAGACGCGCTTGTTAGCGTAAGGCCCATCGGTGCCGAAGCCGCTGATCGACAGATAGACCAGCCGCGGGTAGCGCTCGCGCACTACGGCCTCACCAAAGCCAAGCCGTTCCATGGCACCGGGGCGAAAGTTCTGCAGCAGCACGTCGGCTGAGGCGATGAGATCCCAGAGCACGCGGCGGCCGTCGTCGCTCTTCAGATCCAAGGCAATGGAGCGCTTACCGCGGTTGCAGGAGAAAAAGATTGCCGGGACGCCGTTGTGAGCCGTGCCCAGGTGCCGAACCTGTTCGCCCTCCAGAGGCTCGACTTTTACAACGTCGGCACCCTGGTCCGCGAGCATCATGGCCGCGACGGGACCAGACACCATGGCGGTCAGGTCCAGCACTCGAAACCCCGTAAGTGGTCCATCGTTCCCGTTGCGCACCTAACCTCCCCTCTCGGCGTGCTCACTGGCGTAGACTGCGCCAGGTCGCTGTGTAGACCAAATCATTTTGAGACCTTTGATCATTCCCCACGCATCGCCGCTGTTAGAAGCGCGGCTGCTTGCCCGCTTCGATCGCTTCATCGCCAGCGTTGAGCTCAACGGCAACGTTGTGGACGCACACTGTGTTAACCCGGGCCGCATGGAAGGCCTCGTGCAGCCCGGTTGTCGTGCCTGGGTGTCTGCGGTTCCACCGGACAGCAAACGCAAACTGCGCTACACGCTTGAGTTGTTGGAAATCGATGGCCGTATCATCGGTGCAAACACCGTTGTTCCGAACCGTCTCGCTGAAATCCTCCTTGAAGGCCGCCACATCGACGGACTGAAGCGGTTTCAGTCCCTGCGTCGCGAAGTACCCTACGGCGACCGGTCACGCATCGATTTCCTGCTGACCCAGGGAAACACACAACACTACGTCGAGGTGAAGAACTGCCACCTCGTGTACCCCGACGGCGGCGCCTACTTTCCGGACTCCGTCAGCACCCGCGCCGCCGGCCATCTCGAGGAACTGGCCACCGTTGTTCGCGCCGGCCATCGGGCGTCCGTGCTCTTCACGGTGCAACGCGGCGACGCTCGGTTTGTGGCGCCCAGCTGGCTCCACGACCCCGCCTTTGCCGAAGCCGCCGTGGCCGCCGGCCAGGCCGGCGTCAAGTTTCGTGCGGCGCTGCTCGACCCGGTCGTCCATGGTTTTCGATTCTTGGGCTGCATCCCCGTGCGCCTCGGTCGCTACGACCCGCAACCCCTAGCGGCCTATCGGGACGTGCTCTTGCCCAATTCCGGCTGGAAGCGACGGGGCAAACGAGCTTAAACCCAATGCTGTGACCTCGATCACAGCCTGAACGGGAAATTGGCACGACTACGGGCCACTCTTAGGGGGTTCGTACTAGGACCGCCTCCAGCATTGGCACTCGACCTCTCAAATGCGCCTCGCGATCAGTCAATCGGTTCGTTGACGTTGGCCTACGTCGTCGGCTTTGGGTTGATTTCTGGACTGGTGATCGGCGCTCACGTGATCCAACGGGCGAGCATCCGCGCGCAGTTCCAATCTGCTGAGGTCGTTAACGTCGCTGGCCGGCAGCGGATGCTGACTCAACGCATCGCCTGGTCCGCCGAGGAACTGTCTCGCTCACCGGCGAGCTCAGTCGCCCGTGCGCGTCTCGACGAGGCCATGAAGCTGCTCAGAACCTCGCACGCCGCCCTGGCGGAGGGCAGGCTTCGTTGGGCACCGAACGAGCCCCTGGCGGACCAGCTGCGCCGGCACTACAGCGAAGGACGCTTTTCACTCGATTTGCAGATCGCTGAATTCGTGGCCGTTGCCAAACGTGCCGCACGATCAAATACCGCGAGCGATGCGGAACAGGCGGCCCGGGTCCTAAAGCAGCAGGCGGAAGGGCCGCTGCTCGCCGATCTCAACTTCGCCGTAACCCTGGCACAGCGCAACGGCGAGCTGATCGTTGCGCGACAAGAGCTGACCGCAACGCTGCTGCTGTCGGCCGTACTGATACTGATGCTTATCGAAGTTCTGCTCATCTTCCGCCCCGCTGTGCGCTACTTCGCTAACCAGCGCGAGGAGCTGCGAGAGCTGCTCCATCTTGCTCAAACCGATTCTATGACGGGTTGCTACAACCGACGCATGCTGTTCGAAATTGCCGGTCGGGTGCTCCACAGCCTTGATCGCCAATCGAGACCTGCGAGTGTGCTGCTGTTAGACATCGACCACTTCAAAGCCGTCAACGATCGCTACGGCCACGCCGCCGGCGACCGGGTCATCACACGGGTGGTCGAGCTCATTCTCGGGCGGGTACGCAAATCGGACATCGTCGGGCGGCTTGGCGGAGAAGAGTTCGCCGTGTTTCTCCCGGACACCAATCCGATGCAGGCCGTCGTGCTCGCCGAGAGCCTTCGCCAGCTGATCGAGGGAGAGCCGATCGAGACAACCTCGAACGCTCGACTCCGGGTAACGGTGAGTATCGGCGTTGCGGCGCTGGAAGCTGAGCCAGATCCGCTGATCCACGCATTGCATCGCGCCGACGTTGCTTTGTATCGTGCCAAGCATGCCGGTCGAAACCAGTGCAAGCTTGAGCAGCACAAAGTACCTGAACCAATCTATCAATTGCCCCGTCTCGCGAACGGCTGACGATCGAACAAAAGGGGTTGCTGCTGCCAAGGGACCCGTGTGCGCGTCCTGAGCTGGAACGTCAACGGGCTGCGTGCCTGCACGAAAAAGGGGTTTTTGAAGGTTCTGGCGCGCACTCGAGCAGACGTATTCTGCGTTCAGGAGGTGCGCGCGCTACCGGAGCAGCTGGATGACAAGGTCCGCGCCCCAAAGGGCTGGCACGTCCATTTCCACCCGGCTGGGCGCCGCGGCTACAGTGGTGTCGCCATTTATGCCCGCCAGCGCCCGACCCAGATCATCACAGAGCTCGGCATTCCTGAGTTCGACCGCGAAGGCCGGTTGCTCATTGCGCGCTTTGGCAGACTCTCCGTCGCCAGCGTCTATTTTCCCAAGGGTAACGGCCGCGATCGCGACAACAGCCGCGTGCCCTACAAGCTTGGCTTCTATCAGGCGCTTTTCGAACACCTCAAACCGCTGCGCCGGGCCGGACCCGTCGTCGTGGCCGGCGACTTCAACACCGCCCATCGAGACATCGATCTCGCGCGCCCCGCAGGCAACCGGAAGAGCAGCGGATTCCTCCCAGAGGAACGCGCCGAGATCGACCGCTGGCTGGCCGCCGGCTGGGTTGACGTGTTTCGCAACCAGCACCCCGGCGAGCCGGGCCATTACACCTGGTGGCGCCAATTTGGCGGCGCCCGGGAACAGAACGTCGGCTGGCGTATTGATTACATGCTGCTCTCTCCTGGGGCGGCGCGGCGCGCAAAGCGCGCGTTTCTGCGCCCGGATATTCACGGATCAGACCACTGTCCAATCGGCCTCGATCTGAACAAGTAGCCCGAGCGACAGAAAACCGTCGGGAGCCGGCAGCGGGAGCGCCAGCACTCCGGGAAACTACTTAACTTGCTTCACGGACCGGCAAAGATATTGCAGCTAAACTAACTCAACCGTCTTCGGAAACCGCCATGTTGGTCAATTTTGCGTCGGACAGCTTACTGTCCGCCCCCACCGGATCCCTGAAGTCATGATGCGCTCTAAACCCAGTCACGATCCGGCGTCACGGCCGATTTCGCGCCGTACCCTGCTTGAGCGAGCAGGGGCCGTTGGTGGCTCCGCCGCCGTCTATCAACTGGCGCTGGCGCTGGGCCTTACTCCGGGCCGGGCCGCCGGCGCCCCGGTTCCCGTGCAGCCGCTTGCTGGCGCAGCCAAACACGTCGTGCTCCTTGGCGGTGGCTTGTCTAGCCTCATGAGCGCCTACGAACTCGAAAAAGCCGGCTACCGCTGCACGATTCTTGAAGCCTCACACCGCATCGGTGGGCGAAACCTGACGCTTCGGTCTGGCGACCTGGTCGACGAAATGGGGAATCCCCAGACCTGCACCTTCGATGACGCGCCACACCTCTACTTCAATGCCGGCCCAGCGCGGATCCCAGCGCATCACCATTACCTCGTGCACTACTGCCGGGAACTTGGAGTCGCGCTGGAGCCGTTCACGAACGTTAATTACAACGCCTGGGTGCATGACACGGAGGCCTTCAGCGGCCAAGCCGTGCGGCTGCGCCGGTTCATGGCCGACGCCCGCGGCTTCATGTCGGAACTCACGACGAAGGCGATGAACGCTGACGTCTTCGATGCCGATGTATCAGCCGATGACCTGGAGCGCGTCATCGCCTTCATCAACCGTTACGGCGATCTTGATCGGGACGGCGTGTACCGCGGCAGCCGGCGAGCCGGTTACCAACAGCCGGGTATCGGTGCGCCGACCGCCGGCATGCTGGAACCCGGAGTTAAGGAAACACCGCTCGAGTTTCAGCAGATCCTCAAGTCGAGCTTCTGGCGCTTCAAAATGCATTTCGGCGAGGGTGAGGATCAAGCCGCCCCGCTCATGCAGCCCGTGGGCGGCATGGATCGGATCGTCGACGGTTTCGTCGAGCGAATCAGCAGCCCCATGCTCACGCACGCCCAGGTAAAGCGAATCACCGTCGGAGAGAAAGACGTCGCCGTGGTGTATCAGCATCAGGGCGAGCACCACGAACTCAAAGCCGACTATTGCTTCAACTGCATCCCGAAGCATCTGCTGCTTGGCCTCGAGACAAACTTCCCGCGCCGCTACCGCGAAGCTCTTAGCGCCATCGGCCGCGGCAAGCTCTATAAAATCGGTATCCAGATGAGCGAGCGGTTCTGGGAAGACGAGAACATCTACGGCGGCATCAGCTGGACCAATCAACCGGTCGAACAACTCTGGTATCCAAGCCACGGCGCGCACAGCAAGAAAGGCGTGGTACTCGGCGCCTACACCTTCAATCCAAGAAACGCCGAAATGTTCGCCCGCCTGTCGCTCGAAGACCGCTTCGAAGCAGCCCTGGCTCAGGGCGAGCAACTGCACCCGAACTATCGCAAGTACGCCGAGTCGTTCGTCAGCATTCCCTGGCACCGGATGAATCACCACATGGGCTGCACCGCCCGGTGGACACCCGAGGCCCGGGAGCAGCACTTCAAGTACCTTCAGCAACCGCTTGCCGAACGGCACTTTTTCATGGGCGACCAGCTGAGCTATCACCCTGGCTGGCAGGAGGGTGCGTTCTCCTCAGCTCACAATGCCTTGAATGAGCTTCAGCTCCGAGTCAACGCGGAGCAAGCAAACGCATGAGAACTCGTCTATCGATCGCCGTTGCGCTTGGACTGCTGAGCACGTTGCTGGCACCCGTTGCTGCAGCCCGCACGACAGAACTCACGGTTGTCCCTGAGCCCTACCTCGTGTGCACGACTTGCCACGGTACTGACTTCCGGGGCAACCGGGCCGTCGACGCCCCGCGTCTCGCCGGTCTCTCCGAATGGTATGTCGCACATCAAATGCGCGCCTTTCGCGCCGGCTGGCGCGGGACGCACCCCGAAGATCTGATCGGGATGGAAATGCATCCGCAGGCGCAACATCTGAGCGATGAGCAGATTGATGAAGTCGCGGCTCTGATCGCAGGCATCGCGCCCCCGTCTGCCCCGGAAGCGACCATCCAAGGGGATCGCGCTGCAGGCGAACAGCTCTACACCGCCTGCGCCGCGTGCCACGGTGCTGCCGGCGAGGGCAACGAAGCCTTGAACGCCCCTGCTCTTGTCGGTCAGAACGACTGGTATCTGGCTCATCAGTTGGCGAAATATCGCAGCGGCGCTCGCGGGTTCGCCGCCGAGGATCAATCCGGTGCTACGATGCGCGCGGCAACGGCGGTACTGACTAGCGAAGCGGACACCAGCAACGTCGTCGCCTACATCAACACCTTTGCTGCAGCACCTGCAGCCACCACCGATGGGGAGACCTCAATGAAGAAGTTAGCCGCCGTTCCTCTGCTCGTCGCTGCCACGGCAGCAGGCAGTGCCGACGCTGAAGTGAAGCGATACGCACTCCCAGGCAGCGACTTTCCGATCGCCCAGGCCGTTGAGATTACCGCCGGCACGACGCTGGTCTACCACAGCGGCATGACTCCACGCCCGGCCAACCCGGAAGCCAAGCGCTACTCCGCTGAGTTCTGGGGCGACACCGAGGCCCAAACCCTGTCCGTGTTCGCTCGCCTGGAAGAATCGC
Organism: Pseudomonadota bacterium; assembly: GCA_039198065.1. GTDB lineage: Bacteria > Pseudomonadota > Gammaproteobacteria > Pseudomonadales > Azotimanducaceae > CALHVX01. The sequence goes on along the minus strand of JBCCTU010000003.1, from coordinate 476,317 downwards.
TCAAGACCAAAGGCCTCGACTTTTCGAACGTCGTGAAAATGCAGGTGTTCCTCGTCGGCGTACCCGAACTCAGTGGCGCCATGGACTTCCAGGGCATGATGCGGGCCTATCGCAAGTACTTCGGTACGGAAGAACAGCCCAACCTCCCGGCACGCTCCGCCTTCCAGGTCGCCGGTCTGGCAGCGCCAGGCATGCTGGTAGAGATTGAGGTCGTGCTAGCCCGCTGACGCGGGGTTTACTGCGACCGGGCGGTTAACCGCACAGGCATCCGCGTGATGCCGCGAACGAAGTTGGACTTGGCCCGCTCGACCGGGCCAACTACCTCAACGCGGTCGAAGCGCTTGAGAATCTCTTCCCACACCAGCCGCAGCTGCATCTCGGCCAGCCGATTCCCCATGCAGCGGTGCACACCGAAGCCGAACGACATGTGGGCGCGGGCGTTCTGGCGGTCAATGAGAAATTCGTCGGGACGATCAATTTTCGACTCATCCCGGTTCGCGCTGACATACCACAGCACGATTTTGTCCCCGGCTTTGATCTGCTGTCCCCGAAAGGTCGTATCGCGGGTTGCTGTGCGACGCATGTGCATCAGCGGTGTTTGAAATCGAATAATTTCCGACACCATGTTGCGAACCAGAGACGGCTCGGTGCGCAGCTTGTCGTATTCCGCCGGGTGCTCGTTCAGCATCAGCACGCCCCCCGAGATGGAATTGCGCGTCGTATCGTTCCCCCCAACGATCAGCAGGATGAGGTTGCCAAGAAACTCCATCGGGTCCATGCCCTGATAGGCCTTGGAGTGTGCCATCAGGCTAATGAAGTCGAACTTACCCTCCGGGGATTGGGCCGCTCGCTGCTGCCAGAGCGTATTGAAGTAGCCAAGACACTCCCCCAGCGCTTCGCGACGCTCCTCGCGAGTGACGCTGTCGTCCCCGGCTATGTCCGGTGATGCCGTCGCCATATCGGACCAGAACGTGAGCTTGCGTCGCTCCTCAAAGGGAAAATCAAACAAGGTCGCCAGCATCTGTGTGGTCAGCTCGATGGACACCCGATCAACCCAGTCAAAGGTCTCGCCGATCGGAAGATCGTCCATGATGCGACCGATTCGCTCTCGAATGAGCGGCTCCAGTAACGCCAGGCTCTTGGGCGCAACGGCGGGCGTGACGGCCTTACGCTGATGGTCATGACGCGGCGGATCCTGGGCGATGAATTGCTTGACGACAAACTCCGGATCCTGGTCACCGATGACAATGGTGGGATAAGACGAGAACGTCTCGGTATCCTGCTCGATCGCCATGATGTCGTCGTAGCGCGTGATGGACCAGAAGGGACCGAAAGCGCTCTCGCTGCAGAAGTGAACGGGCGCTTCGCTGCGCAGTCGCTCGAACACCGGCCAGTGCATGTCCCGCTGATAGAGTGTTGGATCGGAGACGTCGACCGCGTCGAGAGGGCCTCGAAGGATTTCCTGTAAATCGTCGTCTAGAACTCCACGTTGGATCAGACCCACCGTCTCCGTTGCTAACGAGTCATCAAACGTTGCACTCATGGTCTTCCCCTCATCTCTCGGCCACTACTCCCACGCCGGAGGCTACGCTCGTAAACCGAACTTCGCAATTTCCCTAAACCGCCTAAAACCCGCTACCTTTTGGCTGCACAGGCAGATTAACCATCAACCCCACGAGGGCGAACGGATGTCCAGGACCGAACTGACCCAGTTTGAGCTTCGCAAACTGCAGATGGAGTACGCCGTGCCACTGATACGCGATTTGCAGCGTCTGCTGGGAGAAGCGGTGGTTAACGAGGCACTCGCCAGGCGGCTCGAACCTGACCCGGTACGGGCGGCGCCGGGCTCAAAGGCCGACTTTTCCATCATGGGTGACGGCGTAGCGCACTTTGCCGCCGGCAAAGCGTTGACCTATGACGTAATCGCAAGCGACGGGGAGCGCTTCGACATGAACGTCAACGCCTGCGCCTATGCGCGCATGATGACGGAGCTTGATGCCCAGGACATCGGCCATCTGCTGCTGTGCGACAACGACTACGCGGCCGCTGAGCGTATCGGGATGTCGCTCGAACGTAGCCAGACCATCATGCAGGGCTTCGATCACTGCGATTTTCGCTATCGGCGCCGAAGCGACTGAGCTTTTGCAAGATCCCTTAGGCAGCCAGTTCCTTTAGCGCCGCCGTCAGTACAGCGACGTCGCTCGCTCGCGTGAACACCTGCGGTGTGATTCGTACGCAAGCCCCGCTTGCCAAGCCGTAGCGCGGCACCGTGAACACATTAAATTCCTTGAGCAGACGTTGTTGCAGTGCACGCGCGTCCTCCGCCGTCGTTGCGTGAGCAAGCCGAAACGATCCCATACCGCTCCAGGACGCCTCGTCGGCACCGCCAAGCACTTCAATGCCGGAAAGGTCCTGTGCTGGCGTGGTCCAAAGGCTGCGGAGGTAGCGCAGCCGCGCCTCTTTCTGGGCACCGCCGATCTGCAAATGGAAGTCGAGGGCGGCGGGAATCGAAATCGCCGCGGCAAAGTCCCAGGTGCCTGTATGTATGCGGCGCTGAACGGAGGGTTCGTCGCCGTCGTGTTCGCCGGGATAGGGAGCCACGGCGTCGAGCGTTCCCGAACGCATGTACAGCGCGCCAAGGCCTAGCGGTGAACCAATCCATTTGTGCAGATTGAATCCCACCCAGTCGCAGTTGAGATCCACGACGCGGTAGTCCAGCAGCCCAATGGACTGGGCCGCGTCACACAGGATGTAGACCCCCTGCGCTCGGGCCGCGTCAGCGATCGCCGCGACCGGCAAGACCAGGCCGTGCTGATTGCTCACATGTGTAACCAGTGCCAAGCGCAGGTGGCGATGGCGCGCGAGCGCGGAACGATACAGATCCGCCAGCTCGTCCTGGGTGGCTCGGGGAGGTAAGGCCAGGCGGATCACTTCGACACCTCGCTCGGCACCCAAGCCCTCGAGCAGTCGGCGGAAGCTTGGGTAGTCCACATCGGCGACAAGTACCGCATCGCCGCGGCCCAGCCAGCGGAACTGGCGGATAAGGTTGTGAATTGCTTCCGTCGCGTTGCGGGTCAGGGCGACCTCTTCCGGATCAGCACCCAGTAAGGCGGCGACTCGGGCTCGCGCCTCCTGGTAGTCCGCACCGTACAGCCGACGCGCGTACCAGGCGCCGTCCCGATTCACCCGCTCCAACGCCTGGGTGTAGTGTTCGAGGACCGGACGGGCCATGCGGCCCCAATACCCGTGTTCCAGATTCACGACACCGTCGGTGCGATCAAAGAAACGCGCAACGGCCTCCCAATGCGCCTCATCCTGCGCCTGGTGCTGCACTTGAGCCGCAGCACGCTCGGCGGCGGAGACTGGCTCACCAGCAGCGGCGTCCGTGGAAAGCGCATTGCCCCGCAAAACCGGGGAGCAGACGAGACCGGCGGCCGCGGTAAGCAGCGATCGTCGACCCAGCAAGACGCTCTCGGACCGAATATCTGCATTCATGCCAATCCTCCGTTGCTCGCCTCAGCATCACAGAGGACAGCGGCATGCGCTACACCCAAGGATCAATCGGCAAAAAAGGCCGTCTTGCGCTCCCCGTTCGGTCCATAGACGGGCTCCTGTCGCTCGATGAGACAGGCGCGATTGGCGCTCGATACGACGCGCGCAGCAGCAAGCGCCTCGACCATGGCACGGTAGTTCGGGTGTTCAAAGTGTGCAGCAAGTGACGCACTGTCGTCCCAGAGCTCGTAAACCTGAATGCGCCGGGGCTCTACCGGGTCGGCCGCAAAGCAATAGGCGCGGCAGCCCGGCTCCTGCTCGCGCGTCGCTTGCTGGATCGAAACCGTTTCCTCGATCGCCCTATCTCGGTCGACTTCGGATTCAAACTCGAGCTCAGCACTCACGATGATCATAGCTTCCTCCTTACCTCAGCCGGGTCCAGGCGCATGCAGCGGTTCCTGTGTTAATCAAGCGTCCGTTCGAGGGCCGGCACGAGCGCAAAGGGAATGGAATACACACCGTCCGACTCCCGGTAGCGGTCGTCGAGCGCCTGAGCCTGCCCTCGAGCGGCTGCGTTCCAAAGAACCTCCAGTCGATGAAGCCCTGGAGCTAAGTCCGTCAGAGGAACCAGGCCGACGAGGCCACGCATGTTCAGATCGGCACGCTCCGCCCGTAGGAAGTCGGCGAGCGAAACGGACTGGCCAGCGACCCTTACCGTCCACAGCGACCGCAGGCAGGCCGTGCGCTCCGGGGCGGCTGCGCGTTGACCGCACTGCGCTGCAAGCACCAGGTTGTCCCGCACCGGTAGATACGGCAAAAACAGGCGAACAAAGGCGCCGCTTTGATTAAAGCTGTCGATGCGAGGCCAACCCCGGAGTCGATCCATGGAACTCGCCATGTCTTCGTAGTAGGTACTCCGAAAACCAGACTCAAGTTGCGCATCGTCAAGAAACTCAAACTGATCTGACACCGTAAAATATTGCCAGGCCGTGAGCTGCAGGTTGCCGAGGGACAGGATCGCAACAACACCGGCAAAGAGTAGGACCAGAAATAGTCCCGAGCGGGTATTGCTCTGCAGCGTCAGCTGAACCGGGAGAACCAAGCGCTGTGGGTAGGCAATACCGGCGATGCGACGAAGCACGCGCACCAGTCCGCGGTACACCGGGCTGCTTCGAAGTCGTGCGCTGCGACGCGCGAGCACGGTGTCCAACAGGTAGATCAACACCGGTGTGACCACGACGACGGCGGCCAGCGTCAGCGAACCCAGGTTAATCCCCAGGTTGGTTGCGCCAAAGCGGGTCCCGAGCACGCCCCCCAAGGTCAGCACAAAAACAAGCAGTGTCCCGAACCACAACACGCTCAGCGTGAGCATGCTGATCACGCCAAAGAGTGATGACGCGAGCCGATCGGTACTCTGAATAACGGAATCCAGATCAGGCAGCCGCTCTTCGTAAAAGCGCCGGCTCAGCGGTCCAAGGCTTGGCACCCGGTCCCAGCGGATGCCCTCGGGAAACACCGACCTCAGGCCGATTAGACCCACCCAGTACGCGCGCGCCATGAGATGCACCACGAAGCACAGCCCAAGGGTGTAGCACGTGCCGGCTAAGAGCGTGATGCCGACGTTGCTCGCAATCAACAACGACGTGGACTGATGGGTGTAGACGTCCGCGACGGCGCTAAACACCCATCCTGGTAGGGAAAACAGTGCGAAAATCGTGAGACTGGAGATGATCAACTCAATCTCGTCGGTGCGCCCACGCAATCGAGCAATCGCATCCGTAGGCACCGCAGGTTCCGAACTCGGCGTGATGTTGCGCATGCCAGTCCACGGCTGCTGCTAAAGCGCGATTATGTCCTGTTCGCGTACCTAAGGACCAGCATAGTCCTGCGTGTAACCGAAGCGCTAAGCTAGAAGCGGTAGGTCACACTTGCGAAGGGACCGAGAATTTCAAAGTCTGTCGCCGAGTAGTCGCCCGTCTCTTCGAGTTGGAATTGTACGTGGCGGTAACCCATCTGTAGCCCAAGACGCCAGGGGGACTCCCAACTCAAGGTCGCGCTGCCATCGATCACCTGCTGATCTCCCCAGAAAAGCGCATGGGTGCGGGCGTTGATGGACCATCCGGATAGGAGCTGTACATCGACGCCAAGGAACACCATGGGCAAGGTTTCATCAAAGGCCGTCTCGATCTGATTAAACGTACTGTTGACGCGAAAGCCAGACTCCGCCCGCTTTACCCCCAGCCCGAGATCAACAGTGAGGTCTCCCTGCTTCAGCACCGGGAAGTAGGCCGTCAGGTGATTGTCCTGATAAGTCAGCCGCGACCGGAGTCCTGCCGGGGCGGGAAAGCTGATGCCGCCGAAGACCACATCCCGGCCGAGATCACGTGCGCCCGTGCCCACAACCGTACTGTGTTCGAACCGCAGGTTCGGCATCCAGCGTTGCGCGAAGCTGACATCAATGAAGTACTGCTGATCGGTATCGTCACCTAGGCCAAAGTCAATCTGAAGATCAACGCCGGTGGGATCAGTCGCGATCGTGCCGTCGAAGTCGTATTTCCAGGCACCGACCCCCAGATCCACAGTAACAGCTCGTTCATCCGCCCATACCGAACCAGCGGCCAGCACGAGGATTACCAAAGCACGCGTCGCCGCTGGCGCAATCAGACGAAAAACTGACATAAGACCCTCCTTGAACCCGGGACGCAGGTTCGAAATCGCGGGAACCAATCGAAAGCAACGCTCAATTGCCCCTGCTCGTTTCCAGTATAGGAAGCCCTGCGGGTTTGGCTTGGCACGCAACCGGTTACCTCAGGGCAACGCCAGCGATTCGCCGCGTTTCTGGATCTCGAAGGGATCACGGTCGCGGTAGCTGTTCGCGTTCGTAAACGGAAGCGTTCCGACGCCGATCATGAGACGGTAGTAGTTGGCCAGCATGTCCGCTCGAATACCGAAGGCCCGGACTTTGGCGTTGAACAACCGCTCTTCTACCTCGATAAGTTCGATGATGCTGACTTCGCCAAGCTCAAGGTTCTTGGCGTTGAGTGTTTGAAGCTCCGTGTTAAACAGAATTTCATCGTTCGTCGCGTCAAGGGTTATTCGATTGGCCGTAATCTGGTTGTAGGCCTGCTTGATTCGACGCGAAACGTCGAGCTCGATCTGTTCAAAACCCCAATCGAGCTCCAGAATCTCGGCTTTCGTGCGGTTGAGTTGCGAGCGACGCACACCACCGTCGAACAAGAACATCTCAGCCCGTAGCTTCAGTTCCGTAATGTTGCGCGGCTCGATGTTTCCACCTTCATCGGCAAAGGTCCCGCTGCGAAAGTTAAGGCTCAGGATCGGCTGGAACTTGCCTAGCTGGGATTTCGCCTTGAACCTCAGCTCCTTCTTCGCAGATTCAGCCAGCAAGATGTCTGTACTCTGCTCGAGGCCAAGCTCAACGTAGTGATCGAGGGGCTGGATCGACAGAAATGCAATGTTCATGGGTGATTTAGCTTCGACCACCGGCAAATCGCCGGTGAGAAACTCGAGTTCCGCCACCGCATCATTCAGCTGAGCTCGCGAGTTGCCACTCTGGCCCTTTGCCGACGCCAGCCGCGACTGCGCGAAATCAAGCTCCAGCTTGCTGGCAGCGCCGCTGTCGTACAGCACCTGTAGCCGCGCCACGATACGCTGCATTTCGGTCACAAATTCTTCCGCTGCCGCGAAGGACTGCTGCGCTTGCAGCACCCGGACAAACGCATTGACCGTGGAGACCGCTAGCTCATCGACGAGCGAGCGGGTTTCAAGCTGCGTCGACGTCTGGACCTGCCGGCGGCGATTTTCCTCGTTGACCGACACCTTGCCGTCGTAAAGAAGCTGGGAAGCTCGAATGGTCAGCGAACGACCCGGGGTAACGTCTTCGTTGTCACGCGTGTTCGCAGCCGGACGGTTGTACTCAGGACCGAAATCCGTAACCAGATCGACCGACGGGTACTTATAGGCTTCCGACTCGCGCAGAAACCAGCGCACCTGTTCCTCACGAGCCAACGCAGCGCCAAGATCGGGGTTTTGCATGAACGTAAGCTCGATTGCTTCTTCGAGTGAGAGCAAACGTGGTGCCTCATCGGCGCCTGGCATCGACTCCGCAGACTCTGTCGCTCCATCGATGCGGGACAGCGCATCGCTTTCGCCGTCAGCGTTCGACGCCACGGTCACCGGCGCCGCTGCCAGAAGCAGCGCACCTCGACTCCCGTCACCGGTAGGTTGGCGAAGTGCGGGGTCAGCGGCCTCTTCACCGAGGTCCGAAACTGCTACGTCTACGTCCAGGGCGTTGCGTTGGATCACGGGCTCGTCGTCAACGACATCCCAGACCACCGTTCCCGCCTCGAGAAGGGGGCTGACCAGAAGCCCTAAAGCCAATAAGAGCGAACGCACGACCGACTACCGTCGCGTGAACTTCAGCCGCACCCAGTCGGCCTCATCGTTGATCTTGGTCGGCGGATCGACGTTCATGTAGATCGAGGCCGTGGGCAGATCCGAGTCGAGAAACAGGTTGCGCGAGTTGAAGATCCGCGCAACCGCGATTTTCTTAGCGATGGTTTCGATCGCGCTCTTGCTGCGCGGAGAGCTGATGGTCAACGCGAGGTTCGAGGCGCCGTAGCGATCGATCACGTCGTCTCGAAACGCGCGTATCGCCTCATCGACATTGGTTGACAACGTGATATCGTCCTTTCCGAAGAAAACGACCATCGACAGATCGTTTTCCTGCTCCCAGGTCTGGTCCGAATCCGATTGAGAAAACTCAGCCTCTGACTCAAGCACCTTCGCAGCCAATCCCGCGACGCGCTGCTTGAGCTGTTCGTTCTCGGACTGCATTGAGCTGATCTGTTCCGGCGTGAACTCACTCAGCGACACGGGATCAACTTTGCTGGTGAAGATGATCACGTGGAAGAACAACGCAACCGCCGTAACCAATACAAAAAAGACGAACATCATGATCGCGGCGGACAGAATATCGACGAACCCCGGCCAGGAGTTCGATTCGAGATCGGTTCCGTCGCTCATGGCTAGCGTTGCTTGCCGCTCTGGTCCGTCGGTGCTTCACGCGCCGCCGGCAAGAAATCATCGAGCAGCGGCTGCTCCAGCCGTTGCGTCAGCTCCTCAATAAGCGTTTGCTCATCGGCCAGCAACCGCAGTTCGTCGATTAACGCATCGATACGGCGCTGATCGGTGTCTTCAGCTTTGGGTACAGCTTCGTGAGTCTCTCCGCTAGGGGGAACCTGACTGACAGGCGCTGGAGGCAATGCAGGGCGCGCAGCCGCGGAACGACGAACCAGTTCATAGAAGCGATCGTTGATTTCTTTGCGCAGCACATGGACGCTTTTGGCGAAACCCAGGCGCAGCTCGCCAAAGTCTGAGGCCAGCTCCCGCTGTGCTTCCCGTACCTCGCGGGTCTGGGCTTCGAGCGAACTCGAGTACCGGTTCAGCTCGTTGATCGAGGCAACCAACGCGGCGATCTGCTGATTCGTCTGCACTGCGCTCTGTACGAATCCGGCTAACCAGGCTTTGAGCTCATCGGACCCTGCCACCGCGGGGTTCTTCTGCGCCTTGCGCATCGCACCGTTGGGTTTTGGAATTCGCTCGTCTACCCAGCGGCTGACGCGCTCAATAAACTGGTTGTGTACTCCACCACAGAGAAACGAGTAGAAACCGATCAACAGAGACCCGGACAATCCGAACAGGGATGAGCTGAAGGCGAGGCCCATGCCCTCGAGGGGAGCGGCGATACCGGCAAGAAAGCCGGACATCATTTCCACGCCGAAGTCATTGATATTCGACATCGAGCCCATGGCTTCACCGACGGCATCAATCGTCGCTAACAGCCCCCAGAACGTACCGAGGAGACCCAACATGACGAGCAGACCGGCCAGGAAGCCCGTCTGGTTTCGCATCATGCTGACTCGGAAGCCCAGCTTCGACTTGATCATGCGAGCGTCGTTGTCGGTAACGTTGAGATGTCCGTAGTGCTTCAGGTTGCCAATCAGATCGAACATCTGCTTCGTATCCAGCACCGGTGCGCGGGTCGGCAACTGATCCTTGAACTTGACCACCTGTTCCGACGTGATCGCAGCGGGGCTCGCGACCGCAGCATCCAGCGCACCGAGATAGCGGCTCGTTCGCCAAAGGACGATGTTCGACCAGATCGACCGACCTACACCGATCGCCATAATCGACACGATGAGGCCGTTCAGCGGAATGTTCGTTAGAAACGCCGTGGACAGCTGTTCAAAGCCATAGATCGCGATGGCAGCAACGGCAGACAGCGTGATGAGCTGACCGATGCTTATATAGGAAATGAAGCGGCTGTCGACGCGCCCGGTCTGCACCAGAGACATCGCCAAGTCCTTCAATTGCTCTTCTGTTTTCTGTGCCGCCACATGAATCCCCGAGGCTCATATCCGTCGAGCCATATAGAACGGTGGTCAGTTTTTGGGCCTGTCCTCGTTAAACCCTAGCAGACAAAAACAGACCCTCCAGTCGATCCTCGGGGCGACTCCCGGCCAGTGAAGAGCGTTTCACGGGCTGGCTCCCATCGACGATTTCGTGTCGATCGCAGCGTTTTTCCGCCGCCACGGCGTGACCCAGATCACCAATCCGATTGCAGGCGCTGAGTAGCGGACGGAATTGACTAGGGTTAGTCGAGGTTCTCAGGAATCCGTACACCCGTGGCTCGGTGTTCGGCCGACGTAGCAAACAGATCTCGGTCCACGCATGGCGAATGTTAAGAAACTAACCATAGCTTTCGGCGACATTGAAGCCGGCGGTGCGCGCGTGTTTGCCACGAGTGCCGGTACGGATATTCAGATCGACGGTCTGGCCTTCGACGACGCTGCAATCGACATCGTCGACGCCGATGTCGTGATCTCCAATCCAGATACGGGCGCAAAGGTCATTCTGCCCGGTCTTGCGCTGTACCTATTCGACGAGGAAGACGCACCGACCATCAGCTTCGAAGGCGACGAGTTGCCTCTGCACCTGTTCCTCTCAAAGGTAGGAGAAATCGGAAACCTCACCATTCAGGACTACATTGCCATCTCGTCGATCTTTCCGTCCGAAGTCGAAGAAACAGAAGACAGCGAGTCCCCGGAGCCCAGCGACGCTGAGGCCGAGTCGAGCGAAGAGTCCGAAGCGGCACAGCAGATCGCCGAGATGGCGGTTATGGAAGCGGTCCAGCAAGCCCTTCAGGCCCAGCAACAGGCGCAGCAGGCCGAACGTGACGCCATAGACGAAGAAGGCGACCAGGTTGAGCGCTCCATCGACGACGAGGGCGTCTTTCTCGAACCCCCTGCGCCGCTGCAGGACGACGCCAATGCCGCGGCGATTAGCTTTCTCGACGCGGTATCCAGTTCCCTTGCCGATGAAACGCCGCTCTTTGACATCAACCTGCTGCAACCGGCGCGCGTTAACGAGACGCAGGACGGTCTTCCGTTCATTCGCGGCGGTGGCGGCTCGGAAGCGTCCTCCTTCGATCCGAGCAATGAAGCGCAGATCTCGGCCGAAACGCTGAACCTGGCCAACTTTACCGAAGATCTGATCATTGAAGCCGACAACAGTGATCTGTTCGGACCGAACCAGATTACCCGGCTGATCGAGTTTCAACCCACCCTGCCCCGAGGTTTCGAGGTGAGCCGGGTGGTGATTTCCGATCTTCCGGAAGGATTCGTCATTCAGGATGCCGTTCGCACCGATGCGGGCTACGAAATCGAAAATCCCGGCTTGGACGAACGCGGCAACCTGCAGCTGTTCCTCAGCTATCAGGTGCCGAGCCAGGCACAGTTCGAGATGCAGTTCCGACTCGAGGCGAACTTCGTCGACGGTTCCCTTGATGAAAACGGCAACCTCCTTCCCCCACCAATCCAAACCTTCATAAGTGGAGAGGGATTTCAATCGGTGGTCGTACGGGACGCCTTTTCGGCGGAGGATCTGAACTTCGTCGACGCCGATGGCAACCTCGTCTGGGTCCTCGCTAACGCACCAAACCCGAACCGCATCTTCTCCGGCAGCGGCAACGATCAAATCACGGGTGCCGTAGCCGCAGACACGATCCTTGGCGGAGCCGGGGACGACCGGATCGACGGTGGTCTCGGCAACGACAATCTCGTCGGCGAGCGCGGCGACGACACCCTGATCGGTGGTGCCGGTGACGATACCCTCGACGGCGGGCAAGGCAGCGATACCGTCGACTACTCGGCACTGACATTGACCGTCACAGCCGACCTCTCGACGACGACCGCTGGAAGCGCCACGGTCGAGATTGGCAACCTCGGTAACGTCGAAGAGTTCGACACAATCACGGGCATCGAGAACGTCATTGGTGGCCTTGGCGACGACACGCTTATCGGCGACGCAGCCGACAATCGTCTAGACGGTGGCGGCGGCGACGATCTCATCGCTGGTAACGGCGGTTTCGACACACTCATTGGGGGGTCAGGCAACGATACCGTCGACTACTCCCAATCAAGCCGCGCCCTCGACGCCGACCTGCGCGCGACGGACGACAACGTGTTTCTCGACAGCGGTGACATCGACACAGTCAGCGGGTTCGAGAACTTCATCGCCACGGATTTCGACGACCGCATCGTCGGCTCTGCCGAGCAGGAAACCATCCTCGGAGGTCTCGGCGACGATCGAATCGCTGGCGGCGGTGGCAACGATTTTCTCGACGGGGGCGAAGGCGACGGCGACATCGTCGACTTCATCGACGCAGCCGTAGGGGTCGTTGTAGACCTGGGCGAGCGGGCCGATGCCAATGGCTTCACAACCGCATTGATCGGCGCAGAGGTTGACCGGCTCCGAAACTTTGAAGGGCTCTCCGGGTCGCTGCTGGATGATCAGATCACCGGCAGTGCGAACGACGATCGTCTCTTCGGTGCCGCTGGCGACGATCTCATCGACGGCGGCGACGGTGCTGATTTCATCGACGGCGGTGCTGGCACAGACACCCTGGTTGGAGGTGGCGGAGATGACCGCTTTGCCGTCAGCGCGGGACTGGACCGTCTCGATGGCGGCGCCGGGCGAGACACCGTTGATCTTTCCGACTTTGCTGACGCCGAATCCGTGACCGCCCGCTTGGCGGGTCCAGCGGACGGGTCTCTGGTCATTGTCGGCGCCGACGATCAGACTCTGCAGAACATCGAAAACGTTGTGGGTACCGCAGGCGATGACACCCTGATCGGCGACCTCAACGACAACGAGTTAAGCGGTGGCGACGGTAATGATGCCATTGCCGGCGGCGGCGGCACGGACCTCATCGACGGCGGCGCCGGCGTAGACATCGCCGACTACAGCGCAGCGGCTGGTGCCGTGGATGTCAATCTCAACGATAACCTCGCCAGCAACGACGGCGATGGTGCCAGCGATCGAGTTGAGGCTATCGAAAACGTCACGGGGTCAGCGTTCGCAGACCGCCTAAGCGGTGATAGTGGAAGCAACGTCCTGCGCGGTGGCGACGGTGAAGATCTGTTGATCGGTCGCGGCGGCGACGACCAGCTCATCGGCGGCGCCGGTCAGGACACGGCAAGCTACGAACTTGCCCCTGTGGGCGTCGACATTGACCTTGAAAGCACCGACACCGTCAGTGACGGTGAGGGCGGCATCGACAGCTTTGACAGCATCGAAAACCTGACCGGTTCGGCATTTGACGACACGCTCCGCGGCGACGCCGCGGCAAATCAGCTCAGCGGCGGAGGCGGTGCAGACGTACTGGACGGCCGGGGCGGAGACGACGAGCTGCTCGGCGGCGACGGCAACGATGAGCTGCTGCATTCGCTCGGTGCCGACACCTTCGATGGCGGGGCCGGTGCGGACACGGTGAACTACGCGACGCAAAGCGACGCCATCAGTGTCACCCTGGCTGGCCAATTCGATGCCGTGGTGACGGTCAACGGCGATCAGGACGATCTCGTGCGTAACGTTGAAAACGTCGTGGGTACAGACTTCGACGATCAGCTCGGCGGCGATAGCCTGGCCAACACCCTGCTGGGTGGCGCAGGTGCGGATGTCATTGCCGGCGGCGCCGGGGCCGATGTGCTCGACGGCGGCGAGGGCTTCGATCGTCTGGAGTTCGCCGATCTCAACGGCGCCGGGGTCACTCTTGACCTGTCGACAGAAACCGCCCTATTTGCCGGTGACAACAGCATCGATGCGTTTCGCAACTTCGAAACCTATCTCGGTTCGCGCCAGGATGATGTTGTCATCACGTCAACGCTCGCCGACCAGGTCGACGGCAACGCCGGTGACGATCAGATGTTCGCTAGTCTAGGCGCGGACGATCTAGAAGGCGGTGCTGGCCAAGACACCGTCGACTACTCCCAGCTCGCCGAAGCGAACGGCATCGCCGTTACCCTCGACGCCGCCAACGACGTGCTGGTCCAGGTTACCGGTGGGGACGATCAGACAATCTCGGGATTCGAAAACGTCACCGGAAGTGCCGGCGATGACACCATCGTTGGGGATGGGCTTGCTAACGTGCTGCGCGGCAGCGGCGGTGATGATCTCATCGACGGAGGCGACGGCGACGACGTCCAGTTCGGTGATGCTGGAGACGACACCTTCCGCGGCAACGACGGTAACGATGTGTTCGAAGGTGGTTCCGGCCGTGACCTGATCGACTACAGCGCCGAAGGGGCAGGCATCATCATCGACCTGCTCGCCGGCGAAGCCATCAACGACGGCCGCGGCGGTATCGACACCTTTGTGGCTGTCGAAAACGTCCTTGGAACAGACTTCAACGACTTTATCAGCGGCAGCGCAGTCGCGAACGAACTGCGAGGTGGGGGTGGCAACGACATCGTCCGCGGCGGGGCCGGCAGCGATCTCCTCGATGGCGGCGGCGACGTCGACACGCTGCGCTTCGACGATCTTTCCGATGGCGGCATTCTGCTGGACTTAGCTGCAGCAACAGCAAGCTACGACACCGACGGCTCGACCGACGTGTTCTCAAACTTCGAGCGCTACTTCGCGACCAATCAGAACGATGAAATTCGCGGCTCAGCCGGCAATGACGAGGTGTTCGGCCTGGTCGGCAGCGACCGCTTCGTTGCGAGCGCGGGCACAGACACCTTTGACGGCGGCCTGGATCGCGATCTGATCGACTACTCGGGTCTAACCGGGATTTCGTCGATCAGCGTGGCGCTTAACGAAGACGCTGCGGTGACGGTTGCGGTCGCCGGTGGTGATGATGACGTCATAGCAGCAATCGAAGGCGTCATCGGTAGCGCGGGTGACGACCAGCTGAGCGGCGATGCTCAGGTCAACGAACTGCGCGGTGCTGGCGGCAATGATCAGATTCGCGGCGGTCGCGGCAGCGACATTCTCGATGGTGGGGCCGGAGTCGATGAACTCTATTTCGATGACCTCACGGTTCTTGGAGTGGAGCTTAACCTCACCACGCAGACCGCTCTCTTCGGCGGCGACGGCAGTATCGATACCTTTCGCGACTTCGAGCGCTACTTCGGCTCGCAACAGGCCGATACGGTCATCGGCTCAGCCGGCGCTGATGAGGTCAATGGTCTGGGTGGGGACGATCTTTTCAATGCCAGTGCCGGAGTCGATCGCCTCGACGGCGGCGCGGGTTCCGATCTCGTCGACTACTCGGGCTTTACCGACGCCACCCGCATCAGTGTCACGCTGAATGCTGCCGCAGACACCACGGTGGCCGTGACCGGCAGCGACGACGACATCATCCGCAACATCGAAAACGTTCGCGGAACGATCGGCAACGACGACATCACCGGCGACGCCCTCAACAACGCGCTGTTCGGCGACGGTGGCAACGACACCCTTATCGGCCTCGGGGCCGATGACACCCTAGCCGGCGGTGCCGGTGACGATCGCCTCGTGGGTGGCGAAGGCATCGACACCCTCGACGGCGGCAGCGGCGTGGATCTTGCCGACTACTCCGCCGCCGCATCGGCGGTCAACGTGAACCTGCAGACGGGTATCGCCAGCATCGATGGCGACGGCGGTTCGGACACTCTGATAAACATCGAAAACCTCGAAGGATCTGACTTCGCTGATGATCTGCGCGGAAACGCGGCAGCGAATCGCCTTAGTGGGGGTACAGGAAACGATCAGCTACGCGGTGCTCAAGGCTCCGATGTGCTCGATGGCGGTGCCGGCACAGACCGTGTTTTCTTCGACGATCTGGGCGGCGGTGTCCGATTGAATCTGATCACGTCAACGGCAGAGAGCCTTGCGGACGGATCCATCGACAGCCTCAGCAACTTCGAGATCTACACCACCAGCGCGTTTGCCGACGAGGTCACCACTGGGGGTGGCGCGGATACGGTATTTACCCTGGACGGCACCGATCGGGTCCTGGCATCGGCAGGCACTGACGTACTCGATGCGGGCTCAGGTTCCGACACCATTGATTATTCAACCTTCGGTGGTGGCGTGTCGATCGACGTGACGCTGCTCGGGGCCGCCGCTACGACCGTGCTGGTTAGCGGTGGCGACAATGACCTCATTTCCAACTTCGAAAACGTCATCGGCTCGACGGGCAACGACCGGATCGCAGGCGATGACAACGCCAACGCACTCGAGGGCGCCGGTGGCGATGACCTGCTCGTGGCGAGCCGCGGCAGCGACACCCTCGACGGTGGCGCCGGTAACGATACCGCCGACTACGAGAATCCCAGCGTCGGATCCGCCATCGATGCTCGACTTGCGGACAGCGGAGCGACGACAGTCATCGTAACCGGCGGTCAGAATGACACGCTGTTGAACATCGAAAACCTCATTGGCACCTCGGGCAATGATCGCCTCGAGGGTAACAGCGCCGCCAACGAACTGTACGGCCGCGGCGGAGACGATGTGCTCATCGGCAACGGCGGTGACGATCTGCTGGCCGGCGAAGGCGGAAACGATCAGCTCATCGCAGGCGTCGGGGCAGATGTCATCGACGGCGGTATGGACGTCGACACCCTTGACTATTCCCTTCACCCGACCGCCACCGCTGTGTCACTTGTGCTTGCCGGTGGGGCCGACGCCGTAGCCACGGTCACCGGCGCTGCCAATGACACTATTCGCAACGTCGAAAACGTGATCGGCACCGGTGGCAATGACAATCTGACCGGCGATGGCAGCGATAACGCGCTGTCTGGCCTCGGCGGTGACGATCGCTTCGGCGGAAGCGGTGGCGCAGATACGCTCGATGGTGGCGTAGGCACGGACACCGTCGACTACTCCACGTTTGCCGCTGCGCTGGCCATCGACGTGACCTTGGACACGTCCAACGACGTCCTTGTAACGGTCCTCGGCGCGATGGACGACATCCTGCGCAACATCGAAAACGTCACGGGAACCGGCGGTGATGACCGAATCGTCGGCGACGCGCTTGCGAATGACCTGCAGGGTGCAGGGGGTGCCGACGTGCTGGCCGGTCGCGGCGGCAACGACCGACTCGACGGTGGCGCCGGTACCGACACCGCAAGCTACGAAGACGCCGCCGGCGGGGTTGTCATCGACCTTGCCGCCGGAGCGGCGAGCAACGACGGCGACGGCGGCGTCGATACGCTCGTTGCGATCGAGAACCTCCGAGGGTCTGGGTTTGCAGACGACCTGCGCGGAAACGCAGGGGACAACCTGATTGAGGGTAGACAGGACGCAGACCTGTTGCGCGCAAGCGATGGCGCAGACGTCCTCGACGGTGGTGCGGGTACGGACACCGCCGATTATTCGGCCCTCGCCACCGCGGTGTCCATCGACGCGACCCTGAACGGCACCTTCGACTCGCTGGTCGTCGTGGACGGCTCCGACAACGACACGCTTCGCAACATAGAAAATCTTATTGGCAGCACCGGCGGCGACATCCTCACCGGTGATGGCGAGAACAACCGTCTGGATGGGTTTTCCGGCGACGACCTGCTGCGCGGCCGCGGTGGTGCTGACACCCTCGTTGGCGGTGCCGGAACCGACGCCGCAGACTATTCGGCGGCTCTCGGCAGCGTCGTCGCCGACCTCGCGCTTGGAACCGCAAGCCAGGACGGTGACGGCAGCTCCGACCAACTCTTTACCATCGAGAATCTCATCGGCAGTAGCAGCGCCGATACGCTTGCCGGAAACGACGGCATCAACACCTTGACCGGAAACGGCAGCGACGACGTTCTGCTGGGTCGCGGTGGCGATGACATCCTCGACGGCGGAGCGGGTTCAGACACCGCGAGCTATGTTGGGGCCGCCGGTGCTGTAAACGCGAGCCTCGCCGACGGTGACGCCGCCAACGACGGTGACGGTGGACGCGATCAGTTCATCGAAATCGAAAATCTCACCGGGTCCAATCAGGCAGACGTGCTCGTCGGCGATGACAACGGCAACCGGCTGCGTGGCGGTGACGAAGACGATCTACTCAGCGGCCGCGGGGGCACCGATCTGCTGGACGGTGGCAGCGGCTCCGACACCATCGACTACACGCTCGCGGCGTCAGCCATCGCCGTGGATCTCTCGATCAACATCACTAGCAACGACGGTGATGGCGGCGTCGACAACCTGCTTGAGATCGAGAACGTGCTGGGCTCAGGTTTCAACGATGTCATCGTTGGAAGCAACTTCAGCAACACGCTCCGCGGCGGTGATGGCGACGACCGATTGGTTGGTGGTGCCGGTGCCGACCTGCTCGACGGTGGCCTTGATACGGACACGGCGGACTACCGGGGCGTAGGCGCCGGTATTGCCTTGGATCTCGCCGCCGGCCAAGCCAGCGATGACGGCAGCGGCTCCGTCGACACGCTCGCGGGCATCGAAAACGTACAAGGCTCTGACTTCGAGGACGAGATCCGGGGCGATGGCGAAGCGAACGAACTGCGCGGCAACGACCAGAACGACACCCTCGCCGGCCGAGGAGGCATCGATCGCCTGCTTGGCGGCGAGGGAACCGATACCGCCGACTACAGCGAGGCTCAGCTCAGCGGCATCGATCTAAACCTCTTCAGCGGCGCCGTGACCAACGATGGCGACGGTGCCAGCGACACCCTCGAATCCATCGAAGACGTCATCGGCTCAGACTTCGACGATCGCCTCATCGGCAGCGTTGCCGACAACGAGCTCCTTGGCGGTCTCGGTGACGACCGACTATCCGGTGGCGCCGGCGCCGATACCCTCGACGGTGAAGGCGGTACGGACACCGCGGACTACTCCGCTGCCGGCGGACCGGTCAACGTTAACCTGTCATTGAACATCGCCAGCAACGACGGCAACGGCGGCAGCGATACGCTGCTGCGGATTGAAAACGTGCTCGGCTCTCTTAACGGCGACACGATCACTGGCAACGACCAGAACAACCGCCTCGAAGGCAGCGCTGGAGAAGACACGCTTGCCGGACGTGAAGGCGACGACCGGCTTGACGGTGGCGCCAATACCGACACCGCCGACTATTCACTGGCCGCGGGTAGCATTTCCGTCGACCTCGCCAATGAAACCGCCGACGATGGCGACGGCGGCACCGACACACTGATCTCCATAGAAAACGTCACCGGCTCTGCTAACGCCGACGTCATTCTCGGTGACGCCGGTGCCAACGTCCTCCTCGGTGGGGACGAAGACGACATTCTTCGAGGCCGAGCAGGCAACGACACCCTCAATGGTGGTGAGGGCTTCGACATCGCCGACTACAGCGAGGCCACAGGAACCGTTGTTATCGATCTAGATAACGGCATCGTGACCAACGACGGCTATGGGTTCACCGATACGCTGATCAGTATCGAGCAGGTCACCGGGTCCGGTAGCGACGACGTGCTGATCGGCGACGAGTTCGCAAACATCCTCGACGGCGGTGTCGGAAACGATCGTGTGCTCGGTCTCGGCGGTCCCGACACGTTGATCGGCGGCATCGGCAACGACACCGTCGACTACTCCCTCGCGGCAGCCGGTGCCACCGTTGATCTTGAGAACAACGTGACGACCGACGACGGTGACGGTAGCTCAGACACCTTGTCCGGCTTCGAAAACGTGATCGGCTCAGGCTTCGCCGATACGATCACCGGCGACGCGGAAGCCAACCGATTGGACGGCGGCGCTGGCAACGACCGGTTTTTCGCCAGTGCCGGCCCGGACACGATTGACGGCGAAGACGACACCGACACGCTGACCTACGAGCTGTTCGGTGCCGGCAACGCAATCCAGGTACAGCTTGCCGCCGGTGCTGATGCGGTCGTGACCGTTGCAGGGTTGGATAACGACACGGTCCGCAACGTTGAAAACCTCTTTGGCACTGCGGGTGACGACGAGATCCGCGGCGATGGCGAAAACAATGAACTCCGGGGCAACGGCGGTAACGACGTCATTTACGGCGGCCGCGGCAGCGATGTGCTCAATGGCGGCGCGGGAACGGACGATCTGCGCTTCGATGACCTGACCACCAGCGGCCTGATTTTCGACCTGGTCACAGAAACGGCGAGCTACGCGACCGATGCAAGCACGGACAGCTTCGAGCAGTTCGAACGCTATTTCCTCACCAACAACGGCGACACGGTCACGCTCTCCGGGGTTGCCGATACGGTGAACGGCCTCGGCGGGGCCGATCGATTCACCGCCAGCCAGGGTTCGGACACGCTGGATGGTGGTGCCGGGATCGACATTCTCGACTACAGCACCCTGGGCGTTAACTTCATCGATCTGACCCTCAATGGCGCAACACCGGTGACGGTCACTGTGGATGGGGGCGATGATGACCTCATTGCAAACTTCGAGCACATCATCGGCAGCGTCGGTGGCGATACGCTGACCGGTGACGGACTGGATAACACCCTCGACGGTAACGACGGCGACGACCGCCTCGATGGCGCTGCCGGTGACGACGACATTATCGGCGGAGACGGTAACGATACGCTCTTTGGCGGTTCCGGCGCCGATAGCTTCGACGGCGGTGACGATACCGACACCCTCGACTACAGCGGCCAGGTGGGCCTAACCGCGGTAAACCTGGCGCTCAACGGCGCGGGTATCAGCATCGCCACGTTGTCCGGTGCCACGAACGATCTGGTCCAGAACGTCGAAAACGTCATCGGTTCCGCCGGCAACGACACGCTCCGGGGCGACGGCGAAGATAATCTACTGTCAGGCAGCGGCGGCAACGACACGCTGGCAGGCGGTGCCGGCGCTGACGTGCTGATCGGTGGCCAGGACATCGATACCGTTGACTATTCCCTCCAAGCCGGCATCACCGGCATCACCCTCACCTTAGACGGTGCCAATACGGTAACCGTCACCGTTGCTGGCGATCAGGACGACCAGATTTCGGAGATTGAAAACGTCACCGGCTCCACGGGGAACGACACCATAACGGGCGACGGTGCCGCAAACATCATCGATGGTTTCGATGGCGATGACACGCTGGCCGGCGGCGCGGGCTCCGATACACTGCGCGGCGGTGCTGGCAGCGACACCGTCGACTACTCCAGCCTGACCGGCATCAATTTCATCAACATCGATCTACAGGCGGGTACAGCGACCACGGTCACTGTCGATGGCGGCGATGACGATACGGTCCAGGCCATTGAAAACGTCATTGGGACCGACGGCAACGACACGATCGACGGCTCGACCGAAGCCAACGACCTGCGAGGTGGCGACGGTGACGACCTCATCCGACCCGAGAGCGGCGATGACACCCTCGACGGCGGTGGGGGTACCAACACCCTCAGCTATGCGGATCTGGCAACGCCCATCGTGGTCGAGATGGGAACGCTGGTCGGTGGGTTCTTTCAGGTAATCGGTACCGGCTTCACCGACCAGGCGCAGAACTTTCGCGATCTTGAAGGGTCCATCGGCGATGACGACATCACCGGCGATACGGCTGATAACACGCTCAGCGGCTTGCGCGGGGACGATGTCATCGATGGCGGCGCCGGCAACGATACGCTGAGCGGTGGCAACAACGCCGACCGGCTTATCGGCGGCACCGGTGACGATAGCCTGTTCGGCGATGCCGGAGACGACGAACTGATCGCGGGCGATGGTGCTGACCTGTTCGACGGTGGCACCGGCGATAACGATACCGTGGACTACTCCGGGCAGGCGAGCGCCAACTTCATTACCCTGACCCTGGCCGCTGCGGGTGACGCGACCGTCACCGTCGACGGAGACGACAACGACACAATTCGCAACGTCGAGAACGTGATTGGGACCGACGGGAACGACACCATTACCGGGGACACGGAAGACAACGAACTTACCGGCGGTGGCGGCGAAGACGCATTGAACGGTGGTGCAGGCAACGACCTCCTGCTCGGCAACGGCGGCGACGATACCTTTACCGGTAGCGCCGGACAAAATCGCTACGACGGAGGTGCGGACACCGACACGCTGGACTACTCCGCGCAACTGGGCATCACGGCGATCAGCGTCACGCTCGACGGCACCAATATTTCGGCCGTTTCAATCCTGGGCGGGGACGACGACCTGGTCAGCAACGTCGAGAACGTCATCGGAACCGCGGGCGGTGACTTCATCCGCGGCGATGGCGAGATCAACGTTCTCGAAGGCCGGGACGGGGAAGACGTCCTCGCCGGCGGTGGCGGCGACGATACGCTCGACGGAGGAATCGGAACGAACGATCGCGTCACCTACGAGTTCGCCGGAGCTGGTGTAGACGTTGATCTCTCTGCAGGCCAGGCCGCCGATGACGGTGATGGCGGTGCTGATACGCTGATCGAAATCGAAGCCGTCACCGGTTCGGGCTTCGCTGACCTGATCGTCGGCGATGACGAAGCAAACAGTATCGACGGCGGCGAAGGCGCCGACACCATCAGCGGTCGCGGCGGCAGCGACACCATTAACGGTGGCGGTGGAATTGATACCGTCGACTATTCCACGGACGTTGGCATAACCGCCATCTCCGTCGCCCTCGACGGTGGAACCTTCGTAACCGTGAGCGTCACGGGCGATGACGACGACAGCATCGCCCTAGTTGAAAATGTGATCGGCACGGCCGGCGCAGACACCATTACTGGAGACTCCGCCGCGAACAACCTCCAGGGTGGCGGCGGCGATGATACGATCGACGGCGGCGCCGGAGACGATGTCCTCGATGGTGGCACCGGCGAGAACACCCTCTCCTATGCCTCGCGAGCCACAGCGGTCGACGCAGACATGAGCACGGGCGCCACCTTTACTGTAACGGTCGCCGGCGGTGAAACAGACACGGCCTCGAACTTCATCAACCTGATTGGTAGCTCCCGCAACGACACCCTTACCGGCGACGGTCAGGACAACGAGATTCGCGGTGGCGATGGCGACGACACGATCGACGGCGGCGCTGGCACAGACAGCCTGTTCGGTGAAGACGGGAACGATCGATTCCTCGGCAGTGCCGGCGACGATACCTTTGATGGCGGCACCAACGACGCGTCAATCGGCGATACGGTCGACTACAGCGCGCAAGTCGGCATCACTGCCGTTGAAATTACCATGACCGGTAACGACAACGGATTCACCGCCGTCGCACTCAACGGCGTCACGCCGATCGAAACCGACACGGGTATCGGCATCGAAAACATCGTTGGGACGACGGGTAACGATCGTTTTATCGGCGATGGCGCCAACTCGGGCTTTGACGGCGATGAGGGCGATGACACCTTCGAAGCCGTCGGAGGCAATGACGTCATCACCGGCGGGATCGGCCAGGACACCCTGGATTACTCCGCAGCTGCGAGCGGCCTGTCCACAAACATGAACGCCCTTTCGGGTGGCCGCTTTTCTATCGCGATCGCTGGCGAGACCGATGAAGTGTCGGGGACAGAGATCCTCATCGCGACCGATCTGGCCGACACCATCACCACCAACGGCGCCCAGGTCGAGCTCCAGACGCGAAATGGAAACGACAACATCACGAGTCGTGCAGACGGCCTGATTATCGATGCCGGCATCGGCAACGATTTTCTCCGCATCGAAGCAGACAACAACGACGTCAACATGAGTGACGGCGATGACGAGGTCATCATCGAAGGTGGCAGCACCGGCGCCACCGTTGACCTCGGCATTGGTAACGACGACATCGACATCGAGGCCGGCGGCGCAACGATCGAGGGAGGCAACGGCAACGACCGCTTCTTCGTCGACGACGGTGGCACCGGTGCGGGGCAGGTCTTCAACGGCGGCGCCGATACCGACGAAGTGAGCTATGCGCGGGTCGATGGCTCCATCAGCGTTGTCGCGAGCCTTGACGCCGCGGGAGACGGCACCTTCGTTCTGAACGGTGGCGCGACTCATGCGGTCACCGGCATTGAGAACATCACCGGTTCGCGGGGTGCCGACCAGCTGACGGGCAACGCCGGTGCGAACGTGCTCGACGGCCGCGGCAACAACGATCAGTTTTTCGCATCCGAAGGCGCCGACGTGCTCATCGGTGGCGGCGGAACAGATACGGTGGATTTCAGTACACACGCCACTGCCACGGCGATCAGCGTAACGCTGAACCTGGATACGAACGCGACGGTCACAGTGACCGGAGGCGACAACCAGACGGTCCGGTCCATTGAGAGCGTGACCGGCACCGCCGGCGACGACAGTATCGGCGGCGATGCCCGAGGCAATGTCCTGAACGGCCTCGGCGGGGACGACACCATCTTCGGCAGCGCCGGCAGTGACACGCTCAACGGCGGTGACAACACCGACACGCTCGACTACTCCGCCCTCGGAGAGGGCATCACGCTGAATCTCACCGGTAATCTAGTGACCGGGTCGCTCTTCGTGGATACGGTGTTTAACTTCGAGATTTACAACACCACGAATCAGGCCGATTCGATCACCGGCTCGACAGGCTCCGATATTATCAATGCGCTGAACGGCGATGATCAGGTAAGTGGCAGCGCCGGTGCGGACACCCTTGATGGTGGCATCGGTACGGACACGATCGACTACTCACTGCTTGCGGGCGCTGCGGGTATCAGCGTCACGCTGAACGCGGCAACGCCGGTCACCGTAGCCATTGCCGGCCTCGACAACGACAGCATCGTCAACTTCGAGAACGTCACCGGTACCTTAGCGGGGGACACCCTCATCGGGGATGGGCTCTCCAACAGACTCGACGGGTCTAGCGGGGACGATCTGATCAACGGGCTCGGAGGATCCGACACGCTGATCGGCGGTGGCGGCGACGACACCTTCGTTGCGAGTCTTGGTGCAGACGTCATCGACGGCGGCTTCGACACCGACACCGTCGACTTCAGCGCTGTTGGCGCTACCGCTGTAGACGTCACGCTAAATGGCTCGATGGACGCAACGGCAATCCTGACCGGAACCGACAATCAGACCCTGCGCAACGTTGAAAACGTCATTGGTACCGCCGGTGCGGACCGCATCACGGGCGATGCCGAGGACAACCAAATCGAAGGTCTGGGAGACAATGACGATCTCGACGGCGGCGCCGGAGACGATACCCTCGACGGTGGCGCTGGCATCGACACCATCGATGGTGGACTTGGTGACGACATCATCCTGGCCAGCCTAGGCAGTGACACCATCGACGGGGGTAGCGATTCCGACACCGTTGATTATTCAGCCGCGGGCTTTGCGGCCATCGCCGTTACCCTGACCGGTACCGTCGCCGCGACGGTTACCATTACTGGCGGCGACAACGACAGTCTGGCAAACGTCGAGAACGTTACGGGCACGAGCGGCGCGGACACGATTCGGGGTGACGCCGAGGCAAACACCCTGCTTGGAGGGGGCGGCAGCGACACCCTGGCGGGCGGCGGCGGCGTCGATACGCTCGACGGCGGCCTTGGCATCAACATCGCCGACTACAGTACCGCGGCCGCCGGCGTTATCGTTGATCTGAGCGCCAGCGCCGCGACCGACGATGGCGACGGTGCCAGCGACACGCTGCTCAACATCTCGAACGTTACCGGCTCCAACAGCGGTGACCAGTTAACCGGTGATGGGTCCACCAATACGCTGCTCGGCGGACTCGGCAACGATACGCTGATCGGCGGCGCTGGCACCGACATCTTGAATGGCGGCGGCGACGTCGACACTGTCGACTACTCCGGCGCCGGCGGGCCCGTGAACGTCAATCTGGGTACGACCGTCGTAAGCGACGACGGCGACGGTGCGACCGACACGGTCATCGACATCGAAAACGTTACGGCGACCGCGGGCGCTGACACGCTCGTCGGCAGCAGCACCGCCAACACCCTCCTCGCCGGCGGTGGTAACGACACTCTTACCGGTGGCGGAGGTATCGACGTGCTCAACGGCGGCGGCGACACCGATACCGTGGACTACTCGAGCGCCGCTGGCGCCGTTACGGCAAGCATCGACGGCGGCGGTGCGAGCGACGACGGCGACGGTGCCAGCGACAGCTTCGTCAGTATCGAAAACCTCATCGGGTCTGGCGATGCCGACGACCTCACCGGCGGCGGTGGCAGCAACCGCCTCGATGGTGGTGCCGGCGGCGACCGGCTCGTCGGCCTCGGCGGCGGCGACACCCTCAACGGCGACGGCGGCAACGACACGCTCATCGGCGGCGTAGGGGTCGATACCCTGAACGGCGGTGGCGATACAGACACCGTCGACTACTCGGGCGCTGCGGGCCCTGTCGTGGTGGATCTCGGCAGCAACGCTGCATCGAACGACGGCGACGGCGGTAACGACACCCTGATCGACATCGAAAACGTCACCGGTACCAGCGGTGGCGACACACTGACCGGCAACAGCGAAGCCAACGTTCTGCTGGGTAATGGCGGTAACGACACTCTGCAGGGCGGCGAAGGCGCCGACACCCTGAACGGTGGCGCAGACAACGACACCGTTACCTACGCCGGCGTCGCTGGCAGCGTCGTTGCTGATCTGAGCGCCAACTCCGCGGCCGACGACGGTTCCGGCTTCATCGACAGCCTGATCGATATCGAGAACCTCACCGGCTCGGGCAATACGGACACCCTGTCGGGCGACGGCAACGCCAACATCCTGGCTGGCGAAGGCGGCAACGATACCCTCGAGGGCCGAGGCGGCACGGACCAGCTTAACGGTGGTGCTGATACGGATACCGCGAGCTACGCGCGCGCTGCAGGCCCGGTAACGGCAAGCATCGACGGCGGCGGTGCGAGTGACGACGGTGACGGCGCCAGCGATACGTTCACCAGCATCGAAAACCTGATCGGCTCCGGCGATGCAGACGATCTGACCGGCGACGGCGGCGACAACCGTCTCGACGGCGGTGCCGGCGGCGACCGGCTCGTCGGTCTCGGTGGCGACGACACGATCAACGGCGACGGCGGCAACGATACGATCGTGGCCGGAGCCGGCAGCGACAACATCGACGGTGGCGCCGACAGCGATACCCTCGACTACAGCGGCCAGGCCGCCATCACTTCCGGTTCGTTCGCCGGCTTAACGGGCACCGTCGTCAGCGGTGGAGCCACCGATACGGTGACAGGGGTCGAAAACTTTGCGCTCACGGCGAACAACGACACGCTGACCTTCGACACCGACGCACTCGGGCTGCTGGAAAGCGTCGACGGTCAGGGCGGCACGGACACCCTGGTCATCGCTGATACTGCCGGTGGCGATGACCTCACAGACGCTGGAATTGACGGCGCTGAGCTAGCGACTATCTTCAATGATGTAGAAGAGCTCGACTTCTCGAGCACAAGCGTCAACGGTGGCGACACCTTTGACATCGGTAACAGCGACATCGCTGGCATCAGCAGCGCAACCAGTCTGACGATCAGTATCGATCTCGGGACTATGGCCCTGACGGACTTCAATCCGCTCGACCAGGGCGCCGCCACCGTCGCCAGTGATGTAACGCTTGGTAGTACGCGCACCATCGACTGGAGTGACGGGACCCAGCTGGTCATCAGCGGCGGCTGAGCCGCTGCGACGCCCGCGCACCGGCGACCGGTCTGCAGGAGTCGTCTTGACACAAAGCTCGCCCCCGTTGGAAACGGCAGACCGCGACGCCATCGCAGCGTCGCTTTCGCTGTGCCTGGCGGAGTTGCTCGCGTTTCATGAACGTCGCGTCGACATTGCTGCAGCGCTGAAGCAGCTGCCACGCCGGCCCGGCCCGCTCGACTGGAACGATCTACCGGCTCTGTGTCACGCCCTCGATCTCGACTGCTTCAACCAGGTGCTGTCGCCCGCAGCCGCCCTCGCCCAGGTGCAGCCGCTCCTGTTAAAAGACCCCACGGGTCGCGCTCAGATCTTGATGCCGCGCGCGGACGATCCAAAACTTTTGCGGCTCGCGGACACTTCAGACGGAGCGACCGCGAGCCTAGAGGTTACGGGCGTCGACGGCGTTGCTGCCAGCACGAGCCCGATTCCGGCGCTGATCGTTCGCCCCCGCCGCGAGCGGCACGCTGCGTCCACGGACCACATGCTCCAGGAGCGAGGAATCGATTGGTTCTGGCGTCCGCTTGCAAGCTTCTGGCCGCGTTTCGCGGAGGTGTTCGTCTGCTCCATCCTTATCAACCTGTTCGTGCTGTTGCTGCCGTTGTTTACGCTCAACGTCTACGATCAGGTGATTCCGAACTTCGCCGAGGAAACGCTGATCGTGCTCTGCGTAGGGATCGGCATTGCCCTGCTGTTCGATCTGGCGCTGAAATCGATCCGGAGCTACGTGCTGGAGATGGTTGCGGCCCGCGTCGGCGCAACCTTCGATGGCGAACTCATGGGGCAGATGCTGTCGGTGCGTCCGGAGCAGTTGACGCTCTCCATCGGCGAACGGCTCTCCCTCTTTCGTGAGCTCCAGGGCATTCGCGAGTTTTACGCCGCCAAGCTGGTGCCAACGGTCGTGGATCTGCCCTTCTTTGTGCTCTTCATCGCCGTGATCTACGTTATCTCTCCTACCCTGGCCGTGGTTCCAGTCGCCGTGGCGCTACTTGTGCTCGCCACAAGCGCACTCATACAGCTGCCGATCAACCGGGCCACAGCGAGCCAGTTCGCCGCCCTTCAGCACAAATCCAGCGCGCTCCTCGAAACGCTGGCGCAGGCACCAACGATTCGTTCGCACAACGCCGTGGGTCATCGCCGATTTCGCTGGAACAGCATCGCCGACGCTTCGGCCCAATCGGCCCGCTACAGCCAGTTTCTCTTTGCGACCAGTCAAAATCTGGCGCTGACCTTCGTGCACGCCGTGCACGTGCTGATCGTGCTCGTCGGCGTGTACCAGATTCAGGAGGGTGTGCTGACGATCGGAGGACTGATTGCGTGCACTATCCTTGCCGGTCGAGCCATGGCGCCGATCGTAAACGTCGGCGGCGTTGTCGCACGCTGGCGCCAGTCTCGGGATGTGTTGAAATCAATCGATGCCGTGTTTGACCTGCCGCGGGAGCCCGGCGCCGAAGATCAGGACAGCGGCGCACAGGATCTCAGCACACCTTGCCTCGTGACCCGGCACCTGAGCTACAGCTACCCCGGCGCGAGCCGGCCCGCCCTCGATGATGTCAGCCTGTCGATTAACGCCGGAGAACACATCGCCCTCATCGGTCCCAGCGGTGCCGGCAAGTCGACGCTAGCGGGGCTGCTCGGAGGCGTTCTGACGCAATACACGGGCACACTGCACATCGCTGGGGTCGATCGCCTCAAGATTGCACCCGCCGCATTACGCGACGCAGTTGCGTTTGTTCCCCAGCAGCCGCAGCTCATCAGCGGAACGATCCGCGACAACATCACCCTGGGCCTGGACGTCGTTGAACCCGCGGCTCTCGCCGAAGCGTGCCACGTCTCAGCGCTGAACGATCTGCTCACAGACACCGAACTCGGCCTCGACACTCCCGTTGGTGGCGATCGAGGTGGCGATCGGGGCGGTCTATCCGGCGGTCAGCTGCAGGCGGTCTGCCTAGCCCGCGCAATTGTCCGCGATCCCCGCGTGATCATCTTTGACGAACCTGCAACGGGCCTCGATGCGGCTGTCGAGCAACAGGTTCGTAGCCGGCTGCAAAGCTACCTTAAGGGTCGAACGTTGATCATGATCACCCACCGCACCTCGTTGCTGGCGCTGGTAGAGCGATTGGTCCTGCTCGAGCGAGGTCGCGTCGTTGCCGATGGCCCGAAGGCGGACGTTCTGGCGCGCTTTACGACTCGTCGCAGTGCCGCCTGACGTACGCTGCCTGACCTACGCCGCCTTAAACGCCGGCCTAAGCGCAGCGGTCAGTGCAACTTCGCTGCCAAGGACACAAGCCGATGCAGCGAGCGCAAGTGCGCATAGATCGCAGGCAGGTAGTTGCGCCGCCGTAGCTCCAGAAACGCGTCGTCGTCAAGCGCTTGAAGGCGCTCCTCATCGATGACTGAGCACCCCTGTAGCACCCGATCCCGTTGCTCTGCACGGTCGTAGGTGACCTTGAAGCGGCGCTCGACAAACAGTCCAAGGGTGTCGAGATGCTCAGCAAAGGCCAGCGTCTGTCGATAGCCGGCCTGAAAGCGATTGCAAAACTCAAGTGCCCTGTCGGCCACGCTCGACGAATCCGTCGGTGCATCGAACAGGCCCACGCCCTCTTCTCGCAGTTGCGGTGCGTCGAGATCGATACACAGCACCAGGTCGCCGCTACGCTCCCTTGCCGCGCCAAGGTCTGTAAAGGTAAAGGGGTAACGCCGAACGTAGGCCGGGACATAGGCATCGCTCTGCCAGCGCCCGGCCGCGTCCACGAACTCGTTGCGATCGAGGCCCAGCCCCGTCGACGCGATGGGCACTGGTGCCCGGTCTTCATGGCGAACGAACAGCAAGGGGTAGCTGGCAGCGGCTTCGGGAAATTCGTTCACCAGAATCGGGAAGGAGCCCTGATCGGCGGCAAAGGAAAAATCGCTCGACGGCTGAAAGCGAAGCTCTGCGTGGGCTTTGCGATCCAGTACCTGCGGGTTCCGATACATCGATCGTGATCCGTTCATGAGAAGCACTCCTCTGGCGGCTGAAGCATCAGGTTTCCCGGAAAGCCCGGGCGTTGATTTGGGTGATGGGCTTGAGCAGCGCTGCGAGCACCGACCGTTTGCCCGTGAGGATACTGACCTCCGCAGTCATCCCCGGACGAATGGCAAGATCGGCATCGCCGCTCAGATAGCTCTCGCTCAAAGACACGCGAACGCGGAAGTGTTCGTTGTTCTGTTTGTCGACAAAGCTGTCCGGACTGATGTAGGTCAGCTCACCGGAAACACCGCCGTAGATCGTGAAGTCAAAGGCCGTAATCTTTGTCATGGTCGGAAGGTCAGGCCAGACCTTGCCGCGATCGAGCGTACTGATTTGCGCTTCGATCACCAGCGCTTCGTTCGCTGGGGTAATTTCCGCCACGGTTTCGCCGGCGCGAATGACACCCCCAACCGTATTAATGAAGAGCGTATTGAGCGTGCCGTCGATGGGGGAAACGATGTTCGACCGCGCCACCTCATCGCTCAGCGCCGTGAATCGCTCGGTCAGCGTCTGGCTGCGCAACTCCGTCTCCTGCAGCGAATCGATGAGGCGGGCATCGCGCTCCTTTTCCGCCTCGCCTAAGCTGCTTTCGAGCTCGATGATTTCCGCACGCAGTATCGGCACCTCGTTGCGTGCTTGGTCGTAGGTCGTAACGATTTTCTGGAACGCCGCCTGGGCATTCAGATACTGGGCCTCGGATACAGCACCGGCCGCAAAGAGCTCCTCCTTTATTGCCGCTTGGCGCTTGCTCAGCGCACGCTCTTCGGCCAGGTTGTCTACCCGGGCGGACAGCGCTGCCAGTGCCAATCGACGCTGGCGCAAGCGCTCGCGCAGCCCGGTGATCGACTCGTCAAACTGCTGCGAATTGGCGTCGAAGAGCGCGCGTTCCGCGCGGATGATCTCAGCGTGCTCTTCCTTGAGCCGTGGCGGGAACTCGATTGCGACGGCGCGCTCCAGCTCTGCGTCGATGCGAAACTTCCGCGCTTCTAAGGCAACCATTTCAAGCTGCACTTCCTTCAGTCGACTTTTGACCTCGGTGTTGGCGACCTCATACAGCACGTCGCCCGCGCGCACCCGCTGACCCTCGGTCACCCGGATGCGGCGCACGATCCCGCCCTCGAGGTGCTGAACCGTACGCGCCTTACCGGAAGGAACCACTCGGCCGGTGGCCGTTACGTGCTGATCGATCTCCGATAGGCTGGCCCAGCCGAGAAAGCTTAAGAACAGCAACACCACCAGCCACAGCAACGGGCGATAGCGCCAGAACTCATCCGCCGGTTGCGAATCGTCGATCCTCATCCGCTAAGCATAGTCACAGCTTCGCGTCGCGCCTGGCGCGAGCGACGGGACGTTGACGCCGACCAATCGCGGGCTTTTGACCTCTCCCCGGGGCGATGGGACACTCGGCGCGCATGGTCGACCCGCTCTACGCCAGTCTCGCTCTCTACCTTCTGGTTATGCTCGCCATTGGCCTGTACGGCTTACGGACGGCGACCGGCAATCTCTCCGAATACATGCTCGGCGGACGCCGGCTCCACCCCGCCGTGGGCGCCCTATCGGCCGGAGCGTCGGACATGAGCGGCTGGATGCTCATGGGGCTACCGGGGGCCGTGTTCGTCAGCGGCCTGTCCGCAGCCTGGATCGCCATCGGGCTCAGCGTGGGTGCCTACTTCAACTACCGCCTCGTCGCACCGCGGCTGCGCGTCTATACCGAGCTTGCCGGAGATGCGGTCACCATTCCTGACTTCTTCGCCCAGCGCTTTAACGGCAAAGGCCACGCGCTGCGGCTGTTTGCATCCGCCGTCATCGTCGTATTTTTTACCCTGTATACGGCGTCCGGTTTGGTCGCTGGCGGCAAGCTCTTCGAAGCGGCCTTTGGCGCACCCTACGCCACCGGTGTGCTGGTTACCGGCAGCGCAGTCGTTGCCTATACGCTGATCGGGGGCTTTCTCGCGGTGAGCCTCACCGACTTCGTCCAGGGCAGCATCATGTTCGTTGCCCTGGTGCTGGTGCCGCTGGTGACGCTCGGCGGGCTTGATAGCGATCTATCAACTGCCATGGCGAGCTTTCCCGACGGCTACAGCGAACTGTTCGCAGGGACCACGTTGATTGGCGTGCTTTCCACCGCATCCTGGGGCCTCGGTTACTTCGGCCAACCGCACATCATCGTGCGTTTCATGGCGATACGCTCCGCTGCCGACATGCCAACGGCTCGACGGATCGGCATGAGCTGGATGCTGATTGCCATAGCTGGGGCCGTCGCCACAGGCTACGTCGGGGCCGGCTACGTTGCGCACCACGGCGCGACCCTTGAAGACCCGGAGACGGTCTTTATTTACCTGGCCAACGTGTTGTTTAACCCGTGGATTTCAGGCTTCTTGCTCGCGGCAGTGCTGGCCGCGATCATGAGCACGATTTCATCCCAGCTCCTCGTCTCGTCGAGTTCGCTCACGGAAGATTTCTACCGTCGGTTTTTGCACCGGAAAGCGAGCGAGACGACGCTCGTGCGGGTCGGTCGGCTGTCCGTTCTTGCTGTGGCCGCCCTCGCCTACCTGCTCGCGCAAGATCAGAACAACTCAATACTGGGCCTCGTCGCCAACGCCTGGGCAGGTTTTGGCGCCGCGTTCGGTCCCACGGTTCTGCTGAGCCTGTTTTGGCGTGATTTCACCGGTCGCGGTGCATTGGCATCGATGGTCACCGGTGCGGTCACCGTGTTGCTCTGGATTTACGTGCCCATCGATCGCGACGGCACAACGCTATCCAGTATCCTTTATGAGATCGTGCCCGGGTTTATTGCAGCAGCGCTGGCGGGCATCAGCGTCAGCCGCCTCACCAACCCGGAAACCCGCGACATAACGGACCGCCATGCCGCTGTCGTCGCGCGGCTCAGCCCACAGTGAGTTCGGCGCCGAGGCGCTGGCGCCCGGGACCGGGCTTGCTGGTCACCGCGGCGTTTATCGGCCCCGGCACGCTGACCACGGCGAGCCTGGCCGGAGCACAGCACGGCCTACAGCTCTGGTGGGCGTTGATCGCTTCGCTCATCGCTACCCTGGTGCTTCAGGACATGGCTCTACGCGTAGGTCTGGGTCTGCGTTCCGGCCTGTCCGAAGCCGTGCGACAGTCGCCGGTTCCGGCGCTTTTGAAAACGGGTCTACTGGCACTGATCGTGGTCGCCGTTGGGATCGGCAACGCCGCGTACCAGTCGGGCAACCTGCTTGGAGCCCAGCTTGGCTTTAGCGGTCTGCTGCCTGGATCATCGACTCAGACTCTGCTGGCGCTGTCCGCGCTTGCCTCTGTGCTGCTTTGGTCTGGAAGCTACCGGCTGATCCAAACCGCCCTCGTCGTGTTGGTGGCCATTATGGGGGCATTGTTTCTCTACGCGGCGGTACGGTTGCTGCCGGGACTCACGACACTGACCACGGCACCCGCAGCACACCCGGATACACTCCTGGCGCCGGCAGCAGGCGACACCCCAACCGGTGCGATAGTCAGCGTCATGGCCCTGATCGGAACCACCGTTGTCCCCTACAACCTGTTTCTCCACGCCCAAACAGTTCAGGTCAGCTGGTCAGAGACCGACTCGCGGGCGCTGCGCCAAGCGCGCTGGGACAGCGTCTTCGCGATTGCGCTCGGTGGCGCAATCACCTTCGCCATTATGGTCACCGCCACCGCAGCTTTTTTTGGTAGAGCCGAGTCGCCGAATGCCGCCACCCTTGCCACCCAGCTGCAACCGCTGCTCGGACCCTGGGCTCAATGGGTGTTCTCGATCGGGCTCTTTGCGGCCGGATTGACGAGTGCCATCACCGCCCCGCTCGCCGCGGCCTGGGCCGTATGCGGCGCCTGCGGCTGGTCGACGGAATTGACCAGCCTGCCCTTTCGCGGTGTGTGGCTGGCTGTTCTGACTGCCGGCACCGGCGTTGCCGTGCTGCAAACAACACCGGTGCAGGCGATTGTGCTCGCGCAGGTGGCCAACGCCACCTTACTGCCCGCGATCGCCGGAATCCTGTTGTGGCTCTGCAACCAGCCGAGTTTGCTGGGTGAATTTCGCAACACGACCCTTGCCAACTGCCTCGGTGGTCTGGTCATCGCCTTCGTCACCCTGTTGGCCGGTTACCGCTTAATTCAGATCGCACTCTCGTAGCCTTTCCAAGCCCCGCTATCAACCGCCGCTATCAGCCACCGCTCAGGAGGGACCGCAGGGCCTGTGACTCGGCCTGCGCATCCTTTAACACCGTCAGCGACTCCTGCGCCGTCAGGTCGCGGCCCGTGATCTTGGAGAAGGCCGGTATCTCTGTAAGCGGTGGCATCATAGGGGCGCTGTCCGCGTGCGTCCCGGACTGAGCGCCGGAGTCAAAGACGTGTGCGACGAGAAGCAGATCTACCGTATCAACGTCGCCCTCGTGATCGTAATTCCACTGGTGCTGCCGATCCGCAGCTCCAAGCACTGCATCGGCAAGGCCCCAGGCAGAAAGCGTAGCAACCGTGAGCTGCGGACCAAGGGCCGCAAGAATGTCATCGAGCAAACCAGGCGTATCACGCAAATCCGGGTAGTCCATGGCTCGCACGAGAATCGGAATCTTTCCTACCTCGTGGAGCAACCCAACCAACAGCGCCAGATCTGGATCGAGCTTTTGGCTTAGCCGCGCCAACGCTGCGCAGAGCGAACCTATCTTAAGCAGGTGACGCCAGACCGCACCCAAACGCTGTTTTAGTGCGCCATCGGTCGGGGAAAACAGGCGCGCTGACGCCAATGCCAGCACCAGATTCTGCACCCGATTTACCCCTAACCGCACGACCGCCTGCTGCAGCGAATCACAGGGAGAGCGGCCGACGAAGAGCGAGCTGTTAGCAACTTTCAGCAAACGCGCGGAGATAACCGGATCGGCGGCGATGATGCGTGCCACGTCCTTCATCTGAACGTCTTCACGCGCAAGGGCTTGCCGCACCTTCAACGCAATCGCAGGGATCACCGGTAGTTCCAACGCTCCGGCGTCCCGAGCTGCGCCAAGATCGTCGACCAGGGGGTGGTGCTGCCAGCTGCCTGACACCGGTGGAGAAAACAGATCAAAGCGCACACGTGGCGCAGGCTCAAAACCTGACGCGGTGATTCGCTGCAGCACGGACTGTTCAACTTTGAGCAGTTGACTGTCCGCTTCGCTAGCGACGTCAAACAGTGACGGCCGAAGACGGGCAACAGGAAAACGAACATCGTCGCTTCCCGTCGTCACGCGTCGCGCGAGGCCCGCGCCGTCGCTGACCAACAACGCACCGTCAATGAGGAATAAGATGAACGGGTCTATGCTGCCTTTGCGCTGCAGCAGGTCACCGGGGCCGGCCCGATCAAACCTGCTGTGGCCATCGAGAGCGGCGATCTGCTCTTTCGTCCAATGAACGAACGCGGGGTGGCCTCGCAGGACGCGGTGCAGCGTGGGAGTGCTCGCCGGCCCGTCCTGAAGAGCGACTTCAACCATGCGCGCGGGTCCGCTTGCTTCGAATGATCTCAGTATAGGAGCACCGGTACGTTCTGCCGGCGGACGACTCGCGCGAGACAGAGTGGCCGCAGGATCAGGGCGCGAGTACGGAATCCGCTGGCAACAGATACTCCCGGATAAGCGATACGGGAGCACTTCCATAGCTCAACAGCTGGTCGTGGAAATCCTTCAACCTGGCCTCCGGGTTAGCCGCAAACCAGTCCTCCCGCAACCGCAGGATTTGAAGCTTGCCGAGCGTGTAGGAGAGATAACCCGGATCGTAGGTGCCCCGAGCCGCCTGCTGGCGCGCGTTGCCTGGGTCGAGAAAGGCCTGCTCGAGAAACAGGCGCTCGGCTTCCGCCTCCGTCATACCGCCGGTGTGCATGCCGATCGCCGCCAAGTAACGAACGTTGCGCTTCAAAGCGTTTAGCAACTGGCCAACGTGGAGCCGTGGATCGCCGGCACTGAGACCCTCATCGTGCATCATCTCTTCCACGTAGTGAGCCCAGCCCTCGGAAAACGTGGTGCTGCGAAACAGACGTACCAGCGGCCGGGGGTGCGTCCGGCGATGCAGCATGTTCATGAAGTGCCCCGGCCAGACCTCGTGCACAGACACGTACAGGAGCCGCCCTTCGTTCGGCACGAAGGCGCGTTGCTCGGCGACGCTCCAGTCCGGGTCCGGCGGTGAAATGTAATAGACGCTCGGGAGCGCACGCGCCTCAAACGGGCCCGGAGTGCTGATGTAGGCCAAATTGGCGCGGCGATGCGGCGGGGCTTCCGCGACCATCGCCACGTCCGCGGACGGAATCGACATGAGATCATGCTCGACAATGAATGCGCGAAGCTCGGGTAGCTGGGCGCGACCTCGCGCGACCGGATCCAGCGACTTCCCGTCTTCGGCGCGGGCCAGACACTGCTCCAGCGTCGCGACCTCGAGTTGTTCGAAACACACGCGCTCGAGTGCTTTGAGGTTGCGAGCCAGGTCAGCCTCCCCTTCCGCCTTCAGCGTGGCCAGGTCCTCGGTCACGCGTTCGCGTTGCCTCAGCATTGTCATGAAGGTCGCCTCACCGAGCGCAAACGCGTCCGTAGCTTTCGGCAACTGAGTGCGGAGTTCGTCGCGGAACACAATCAGTGCGGCGACAGCTGCATCGTTCGCGGCGAGGAGTGCGCTCCGCTCCGCCAGATCGTCAAGAGCCCCGAAGCGCTCTGGCACCGCGCGCGTGAGGTGCCGCGCGAGGCCGCCGTAGTAGCCAATGGAGCGCTTGAGATAGCTTTCTGGCATGGCCTCAACAAGCGGTGCCTTCAGCTGTTTGAGGGCCCGAGGTAGCTGCTCCAGCGTGCGCCGCAAGCCCGTCGCGCGCACGTCGAGCGATGCGTACTCGCGATTGAGGTAAATCGTTGGGCTGAGAGCTCCGCGGAGAAACATCGGATTGTGGGTGCGCCAGTTGGTTTCACTACCCCAGAACAGGCGCCGATCGAGATACCACAGCGCCAGGTCTCGCTCGAAGCGTCGATCCTCGCTCAAGCCGCGGGGTGAGAATGCTTCCGTGTCGGCACGTAGGGCTCGCAACCCGGCCGCGACGGCAGCCCGGGACGCCGCATCGAGCTGCGGCACCGTACCGTCGTAGTCGTGTCGACCGGCGCTGATTGCCGCGCGCGGCAACAGCTCGAAGTAGCGCTCGAGAAACTCGGCTACGAACGCATCCCAGCGTTCATCAGCGCGTGACAGCGACGCCGAGCTGCAGCTCGCAACGAAGACAACAAGAGCGACGCTCGCGAGCCGCATCAGCGCGCGTTGCGCAATCCTTGTTTCCATCTTGCCCTCAGCCAAACCGCTCAAACACCGACCGATTATCGGCAATGATGCGCTTCGTCACCTCAGGTTCCGGATTGCGCGACCAGTCGCCGATCTGAAACGACCCGCCGAGCACGATCTCACCGGTCCTTGAAAACATATAGGTCACATCTGTGCCGCCACCCACAGTAAGGTAATCGACACGCTCGTCGGGCAGGAGAAACACCAGTTGGCCTTTCGCCGGTTCGAGGTCGTTGTCGCCAAACAGGGCCCGGGCGCCTAAGCCCGTACAGTTGAACACGACCGGTTCTTGCAACGCCATCACGCTGTCCAGCGAATCAAAGTACCGGGCCTCGAAGCGCCCACCAAAGGCGAGCACATCGGCGCGAACACGGCGCAAGAACTGCGCTGGCTGGATCAGCATTGTGACGGTTTGAGTCACGTAGCGCGTCGGAAACGGATGGGAACCCGGAGCGAGATCAGCAACCGCGGCAAACAGTTCCGGCATCTCCCGCAGATAAAAGTTGTGCGGCCGCGGCTCATCGTTGAGGTAATAGTTCTCAACAAAGCTCACGCCATAGCCCGCACCAATCAGGTTCTGATACGCATGGTGGGCTATGCGCGACGCCCACAGGTACTGCTCAACGAACTCTCGCGTCGCCACCGCTTCGTCGAAGACGCTGGTCGGAGCCCATTGACCGGCACCCACGTTCGACACCGCGTGTCGGGACGGGTCGCGACTGTACACGGTCACGTTCCAGCCGGCGTCCTGAAGCAATCGAGCGGTCGTTAGCCCCATGATCCCCGAACCGATCACGGCGGCATCGCCAACCGGTAGTCCGGCGGCTTCTCGAACGGCGAGCGCGGACGAACCCCAGGAGAGCGAGATACCGCCGCCGCCATGACCGTAGTTGTGAATAACCGTCTTCTCGTCGAACGCCTCCCGGCGTACAACAAACCCAGCCCTGCGAAACGGTCGATGCCCGACAATCTCGCGAACCACCCGATCTTCTGAGATCCGCGGTGCGGCCCAGGGACGCCTCGAGTATGGCCGGACATAGCTCGGCGTCTCCGGAGCCCGGGAGCACCCGACGAACGGTG
Source organism: Pseudomonadota bacterium (assembly GCA_039198065.1). Classification (GTDB taxonomy): domain Bacteria; phylum Pseudomonadota; class Gammaproteobacteria; order Pseudomonadales; family Azotimanducaceae; genus CALHVX01. The sequence continues at coordinate 437,577 of JBCCTU010000003.1, read as the reverse complement.
TCGTCAGGGTGCCCGCGGCTGCGACGGAACCCATTCTCAGCAGCCTTCGTCGGTTCGCCTGGGTCATAGGGGATCTGCGCTCCGTCTCGGGAAAAGTGCTTTGACCCTACCGACGCTGCGCAGTGGACACCAGTCCCGCATCGGTGGCGTGAGAAGACTTAAAGATCAGGCGAACGCGGGTTGCGTCCGAAGGCCTAGGACGAGGGAACGGCAGGCTCCGCCTCGACGGCAACGTCGCCGGTACGGGTCTCGGGCGGGGGCGTCTGCGCAGTGCTCAACGCGTCGTGCGTAACCGGAGCGACCAACCGATACCCGAGGTCGCGCATGCAGCGGAAGAACGGACCGGAGGGATCAGTACCCATCCTTTCGCCAGCCGCCTGCGTTCGGGCCGTGCAGGCTTGCCGGTCATAGTCGAACAGGTACGCACCCCCGGCAGGGTGATGCCAGACGAACTCCTGTCGCACGGTGGGTGCCACGGAACAGCCGGCGCACAGCAGGGCCGACGCGATGGCAATCGTCCTCACGAGCGGCGTGATGGGGCGGTATTTCATGGCCGCGCAGGGTGCCGAAGAAGTATGACAGTCGTGTTACGAGGGCGGCACCGCATTGACGCCCCGAGGGCCTCGAGAATGCCAACAAACTGGCTTATCTACTTGCCGTGAAATCAGCAAGTTACGCTCTAGTTAGACTAGATCACATAAATCTTTTTCGAAAAATTGATTTATGACATTTCGATGACAGTGCGCAGATCGGCTGCTATTGTTCATTACAGTTTTATGACAGCTGCGATCCGGTCGGGCCAATCAGGTTTCACACGGCCAGGTCAACGCGTCATTACACGTACCGACAGCGCCTCGGTCGACCGGCTCAATCGAGGGGACAGGGGAGAAACGCACGACGAGCCTCGTCATCGCACCGAAGCATCGAAGGGAAATCACCATGCGCACCGTTTTCAAAACACTCGCCTTGACCGCCACCATCGCAGCCACTGGATGCACGCTCCCGGCCACTCAGACGCCCACCCATCGCTGGGTGTCGGAAGAGCGTGGCAGCGAACTCGACTACGCAATGGATCACGCACGGTGCCTCTCGCAAGCCGGCTACACGAACGGCACGCGGACCCTAGACACAAAGAGTCGCAACTACGGCAGCTACAGTTCCTGTATGGCCAGTCGTGGCTACACCCTGGCGGCCTACAAAGCGAGGCTCCAAGACCGCTGAAGGCCCCCGGCGCCGTTAGCGAATCAGTAGGATCCTTTCGCTAGCGGAGTACCGCTCGGTCAGGCGCTTCGGGTTGAAGCGCGGGATACGATCGCCGCCAGGCTCAGCATAGACATCGTAGCCGTAGGGGCCGAATCGTGCGCTCCCCGCGCCGAGTGTCGTTCCACTGCCATCGGCGTGGTAGCGTGACCTATGGTCGATGTTCCTCCAGCACCTCACGACGCATGGCGACAGCAGGTGCTGGTGCTGTACCTGACAACCTCGGCGCTCGATACCGCCGTCGTTGGCTGGAGTTTCTACGACGGCAGCGGCGCCCAACACCGAACCACCGGTGACGCGGGCGATGATCCAGAGCCACCCTACGCCACCGGCCTGGCCGCGCTGCGGGACGGTTGGCGTCTCATCCAGGCCAGCCCTCTCCTCGCCCACACGGCGGGCAATGAGTTCACCACCGGCTACCTCAAGTACGAGTTCTTCTTTGAACGGTTGGTTCCGACCCTGGTCGAGAGCGACGCCCAGTGACGGCACCGATCAAACTCACAACCCAACGCATGGCGGAGTTCGCTGCCCGCGGCGTGCTGCGCTTCGACGCCGTGGTACCGGCAGCGATTAACGAGGCGTTCCTCGCTCACTTAGCCGCAGCCGCGAATTCAGCGACCACCGAGCCGGACGCGGCGGGCGAGAACCCGCACGCACTCTACGGCGCACTGCTCGCGGAGCCTGCCATTCCGTTTCTCGCCCCCGGCACGCACTGGTTGCAGGCCTTCGAACCAACGCATCCGCTCCATGCGCTGCTCCGGTTGCCCGAGATTGCCGGCGCCATCGAATCCCTCGTCGGCCGCAGCGCGGTTGTGGACCATCAGTTTCTGCACATTACCTTTCCACCGCGAGACCCAGCGCGCCCGGTGGCGCAGCACTATCACCAGGACTCAACGATCGATCCTCGACACAGCTTCGACATTCAGCTGTTCTACTTTCCCCAGGCGGTGACTGGAACGATGGGGGGCACGCGCTATCTGCCCGGATCCCATTTGCGCCGAGTGAGCGAGAGCGCCATCGCACGCTATCAGAACCTCCGAGGGCAGCAGCACGTGACCTGCGCAGCAGGGACCGTGTTCATCTTCCATCACGGCCTCTGGCACGGGGGCGGTGCCAACACCGGCGACTCGCTCCGGTACCTGTGGAAACTTCGCCTCGCGCCGCAGGAACCCCAGGTCAAGCTCTGGGATACGCAGGATCTAGTCGAAGACCCGCATCACCAGAGCCCGATATTTTGGGCACCCATTGGCGGCCCGGCCGATCCCGTGCACGCGATCCTGACAAAACCGGAGCCCTGGTTTGAAGCGGATACGGAACGCCTCGAGTACATCGCCCGAATCGCCTTCTGGCGTCGCCTGATTGGCGATGATCGCTTCGACGCCGACTACTGGCTCAGCCGGTTGGAAAACGAGTACCCGCCCAACTGACCCGACTCGGCGTTACACTGGTTACCAACGCAGTGTTTTCCCTGTGCAGGTGTACACATGACGCTCAAGCTTTCCGCCGACCAATCCATTGACCTGCTTCAGTGGCTCGCCGGCACCTGGGTCGGTGAACTTGGCGAGCAGCAGGTCGAAGAGACTTGGACCGCACCGCGCCACGGTTGCATCGAAAACAAAGTGCGGCTCTCAAGCGCCGAAGACATTGTCCTTATCGAGCTCATGACCGTCCGCGAAAAGACAACGGCCGGCGAACGCACGCTGGTGCTGCAGCTGAGGCAGTTCAACGCCGATCTCGACTTGCTCACCGCCCAGTCCATGGAACTTAGTGAGCTGACCTCATCCCGTGTTGCATTCACGACCGACGAAGCGACCCGTATCCGAGGGCTCGCCTATGGGCTGGAGGCCGACGGGCGCATGGCGATCGACGTGATCCTGGAGACGGGTGTCACGGTGACGGCCTACGTCGCCAAGTAGCGAGTCGGGGTCTCCTAGAACCGAAGACAGGGGGTGAGCGTCTCCTCTCTCTTGTCTATGCAATAAGTTAGCGCAGCCCGGAATTGACGTTCCGTACGGCCATTCGTTGAAGCGCAGCCTACGGCGATTCCGCTAATCTTCCGCGGTTTCCCTCACTCAGCGTATCCAAGCGATCTGAAGATGACCGAAAGCTCAGACAAGTCTCTCGCCATGACGGTGCTCATGACACCGGATCTGGCCAACTTTTCCGGAGCCGTTCACGGCGGCGCGCTGCTTCGATTACTCGATCAGGTCGCCTACGCCTGCGCGTCGCGCTACTGCAAGAGTTACGTGGTCACGCTGTTCATCGACCAGGTGTACTTCCGAAAACCGGTGAACGTGGGTGATCTGGTGACCTTCAAAGCCAACGTAAACTACACCGGCAACACCACGTTGGAAGTCGGCATTCGCACCGAAGCAGCCCTGCCCACGGAAGACACGTCCCGCCACGTGATGTCCTGCTACTTCACCATGATGGCCAAGGACGAAGACGGCAATGCAAAACCTGTCCCACCCTTAGCACTGGATAACGACGTTGAACAACGACTCTTCGAGGCGGGCAGGATTCGTCGCGAGATGCGCCGCGAAATGATGGACCGCAGCAAGTCACTGCACGTCGGAGGGCTCGATCAGCTTCGCGGTGGCTAGTGTCGCGCTTCGCTGTTCGCAACAGACACACCAAGAGCCTGAAGTTGCCGTGCGACGAGTGGATCTCCGCTTTGAAGCCAACGACCGTACAGCGCAATGATGTCCTGGGAGTCAAACCCGCTGGCCCGCGAGCCGGCGTCAGCCACCATGGCGAGCATGCGGGTGAAAGTCGCCGCCAGCTCGGCAAAGACATGACGGTTGTGACGGGCATGGCTTGCCAGGTAATCGTAGGCACCGCCCCCCATACCGACAAAGTAATCCTGTCGAATTCCCCGTCGCGCATAGTTCTCCGGGTACAAGGCGCCGAGGAACAGCGCTAGGTCGCCCAAATGCTGTAGATAAAGGCAGCGGGTGCGGTCGTCGCCGGCGCGCAACGCGTCGTCGTAAAGCAGTGCCAGCGGCCGGAGTCTGAGTCGGCCCTCGCTATAGGCAAAGAGGCTGTCGCTACGAACGAATCGATCAAGGAGGTTACCGAGGTACCAGCAGGTATCTTCCTGTGGCCGCGGGGTCAGCTGTGACGCATAACTCGCAAGACGCTGGGAAAAGTATTCAACGAGAGACACCTGTGCCACCGGTTGAGAATGTTCCTGAGTACGCTGATCGTTTCGCATACCGCACTCCGATTCGGCAATGAATCACAACACACCCTTAGTTATAGCGAATCACGCACGAGCCGCCCAGGGGCAGTTGAGCAGCGGTCCATACCAATGGTTTGCAGCACTCTTTCCCGCGCGTAAGCTTGCGTAGCAATGTTTGGATTGGCTTACCCATGAATCGCTGGACGATTTCTCTCGGAACGGCCCTCGTTCTACTCGTTGGCCTTGCGCTCGCAGCGCCCATTGGGCCCGTGCCCGGTTTCTTCATTGGCGGATCCCCGGTGAAGGCACCCATACCCTGGCCTGACACCGGGCAGGTCGACGAAGTTCGGCTGCAGGTCCCGGGCCTACTGCCGCGCGTCGTGATCATTTGGATTGTCGAATTTGAAGGCGAGCTCCACGTCGTTGGCTCGAAGGACAGCGGCTGGGTGCAAATGCTCGGTCCTGGTGGTCCGGTAAAGCTTCGCCTTGAAGGCAGCACCTATGATCTCGTTGCCGAGCGGGTAACGGACGGCTGGGAACCTATCCTTGCGGCCTACATCGACAAATACAAAGTGAACTACCCCGAAATCGTCTCCGGCTTTCCGAGTCTCGAAGAAGCCGAAGGTGCCTTTGGTCTGTTCCGACTCAACCGAACCTGACCAGCACGCAGGTCGACGGTCAGTTCGTCGGCAGATTCGGCAATTCCGTCGACAGATTCATTTCTCCCCAGAGGCCCTCGAGGCGGTAGCGCTTGCCATCGACGCGAATGGGCCGAAAGTCGAACACTCGATTACCGGACTTAAGAAACGCTTCGAGTTCCTGGCGCTTGCTGTTGCTCAGATCCGTAGTCACTCGGATATCCCGCAACTGACCTCGTTTCGTAAGTACGTAACTGTACTCTACGGCGCCATCGAGTCCGTAGGGCATGTCGGTAAAGCCACCCGCTTTGACCTTGACCGGCTGACAGTACAGTGCGTGACAGATCGCTGTTTCGTTGGCATTAAGCCCATCGTTAAAACGGCACCGCTCGCCTTCGCAGCGCAGACAGTTCCCAAAGTACTTGTTTCGGGCTTCATCTAATCGTTCGAGAATAACTGAGTTCATTGGAACCATCGGGCAGTAGTGGCGTTTACCCTCGCCGTGGGCACTGAGGCCAACCAGAAGGCTGAGCAGGAACACACCGCGACCGACCACTCGACTGCGCAAACCCATTACGGCTTCACCAGCATCTTTCCGCGATGACCGCCCGTGAGCAGCGTATTGAGCGCGCCGGGAAACTGGTCGATACCGCTCACCACGTGCTCCGGAAGCCTCAGCTTGCCGTCGAGGTACAGCGCACTGAGCTCCGCCGTCGCCTGCGGAAAATGCTCGGCGTAGCGATCAACGGTGAATCCGCGCATGGTCGAATTCCGTTCCGCAAGGCGAAGGTAGAGCTTGGGACCGCGCACGTTGGTGAGATCGTCGTATTGGGAAATCGCGCCACAAATAATGACCCGCGCGTTTTGATTGAGCCGGTCGAGAACCAGATCCAACAGCTCGCCGCCGACGTTATCGAAGAACACGTCGATGCCGTTCGGCGTCGCGGCGGCCAAGTCTTCGGCCAGGTTGCCCGCCTTATAGTCGACGGCCTCATCGAGTCCCAGAGTCTGGGTCAGCGATGTACATTTCGTCGCCCCGCCCGCAACACCAACAACCCGCGCACCGGCGGCCTTCGCGATCTGTCCCGCACAGGTTCCGACAGCGCCCGCTGCCCCGGACACGACCACGGTTTCTCCGGCCGCAGGTTCCGCCAGGTGTGCCATACCAACCCATGCTGTCAGTCCGGTCGTGAGCCCGAGGACACCCAGAAACGCGCTTGGCGGAATCGCGTCCGTTGGCTCAATACGTTGAAACGCTGCCGCCGGCGCAGTCGCCAAGGACTGGGCTCGGACCGGACCAAACACCCAATCGCCCGCAGCAAACTGCCTACTTTCGCTCGCGACGACCTCACCCACGCCAAGCGCGACAACGGGGTCACCGAGCCGGGTTCGTTGATGAAAACCGCTTTCATCGAGCGTCGTTCTAATAAACGCATCGATGGAGATACAGTCGACGCGTACGCGAACGTGATCCGCGGGAAGCTCAGTGACGGGCAGGGATTCGATGTCGAAATCCTCCGCTACGGGTATGCCCTGAGGGTGCCTGCGGAGCACGACCTGCCGGTTGATCAACGAAGTCATAGCGCAAGGTTCCTCTTGTCGTGAAGGCGGTCTAGCCCAGCTGCCTCCCGCACCACGGCCGCCAGGGCCTGCTTTAGATCGCGGCTCGAGAAAGGCTTCAACAGCACAGGAAATCGGGTTACAGACGTGTCGGCGTAGCCCGTAATCAGCAGTACGGCGGGGCTTGGGTGTGTCGCTGTTGCCTGCAGTGCAAAGGTTTCACCATCGATGTCCCCAGCAAGATTGACATCTGACAGCAGAAGGTCGACCGGTTGCTCACTGAGCAACCGGTCAGCCTGGCGCACCGTCGAGCAACGGATCACTTCGCATTCAAGCGTCACGAGCATCTGGTGAATCGACTCCTGAACCCTGGGATTGTCGTCCAGTAGGAGTACGCGAAGCCCTCGGATACCTGGCGCGTCGTCCCATTCAGGACGATCGACGGTTGCTCGGTCCGCAACTGGCAGCAGCAGGCTGACCGTCGTGCCCTGCCCCACACGACTGCGAATTCGCAGCGTGCCGCCGGATTGATGCACAAAACCGTCTACGATGCTGAGCCCGAGCCCCGTGGCGATGTTAGAGGACTTCGTTGAGTAGAACGGTTCTTTGGAGCGGTGCAGCTGCTCATCGGTCATACCCTGCCCCGAGTCTTGTACCTCAATCAGCGCCATGGGGCGCTTTTCGGTAACGGCTACGGCAACGCTGAGTACAATTTCGCCATCGGCAGCAGAGGCTTCGCGGGCGTTGGTCAGGAGATTGATGATAGCCGTGGTCAGCATGCTTCGATCAACCGTCGCAACGACCGGCTCCAACCGCATGACAAGCTTCTGCTCGGGCCCAAGCGCACGCTGCAGCAGCGAGTGCCGGGATTCAATGTGCTCTTCGAGACGTACGGGCACTGGCTGCAGCGGTTGGCGGCGGGCAAAGGACAGAAGCGCCCGGTTGATCTCCGCGCCGGTTTCCGCGGACTGCAGAATTGCAGCCGCCAGCTTCTGCCGTTGCGCTGGCGCGATCGGCGCTTCCGTCGCTAACTGATCCGCAGACGCAAGCATGACCGTCAACAGATTGTTGAAGTCGTGCGCGACACCCCCGGTCAACTGACCGAGTGCCCGCATCTTGTCATCCTCGGCCAAGCGACGTTCCAGCTGCAGTTGCGTCTCGCGCTGCTGCATGAGTTCGGACATTCGGGCTTCAAGCGAGCGCGTACGATCTTCAACGAGGGATTCGAGATCCGCGCTGTAGGCTTTCTGCAGCCCCAGTAACTCACCCTTGGTGCGTCGATCCCGCTGCAGCCAGTAGAGCGTCAACACCACCAGCAGCGCACCGGCAGCTAAGAGGCCGACGAGGAACCGCTGCCGATCGAGCGCTCGGGCTTCGCGAGACGCCGACGCCTCCTTCGCAAGTTGCAGCCGACGCCGATCCGTTGCAGCGCGTTCGGCAACCAGCGCAAGCTGTTGATCGAAGGCTGAGCGGCGCAGCTCTAGCCCAACCAACGTCGCGCCGTAGGCGTGGGCGTAGGCCAGCTCGAACTCCCCCAGCGCCGCTTTCGTTTCGGCCAGCGCAATCAACAGATCGTCGCGGTACTCCGTGGGCACACCGGAAAAGCGAACCTGGAGCGCAATCAGCTTGTCTTGGGCATCGGAGTATGCGGTCTGAACGGTACTGATGCGCGCATCTATCAGCCCAAGCTGAATACCACGAACGGGGTTGCCGGCAATGCCCGGTAGCGAAAGCCCTCGCTGGACGAATCGAGACGCTGCTTCCGTGTTGCCAAGGTTGAGTTCTGCTCGTGCCGCAACGCTGTAGGCGTGGGCCAGGGCATCGACACCGACGTCCTGAGTGGGTCGCTCCAGCCAGGTGTCGAGCAGCAACCGTGCCTCGTCGTTGCGATCAAGGTCAATCAAGGCGCGGGCGGTATAGGTGTCGGCGATAAGCGCACGCAATGGCTGATCGGTTTCCCGGGCCCAGCGACCCCCTTGCCGAAACGCGTCGAGCGCTTTTTCTGGTTCACCGGACTCAAGCTGAGCGAGGCCGCGGTTGAACCGAACGACCGCGCGTACATCCGGATCGTCGACCCGCAACAGGAGCTCATCGAGCGTTACGAAGCGGCTGATCGCCTCGTGATACAGCCCGAGATAAATCAGCGATACCGTTTGATTGGACAGCGTCCGCAGTCGCGCGCGGTCGCTATTGGCCGCTTGGGCCGCAACCTCTGCGCGAAGCTGCGTCACCCAAGCTTTTTGGGCCTGACCGCGAAGATGCGCAAGAAATCCCTGGCAGTTCTCGGCCATGTAGCGCAAAAACGGGCGCGCATCGACGTTTGTCAGCCGTTGTGTCGCGCCATTGCAATCCACTTCCGCGGCGTCGACCTGCCCTAAGCGAAGGTGCAACCGCCCACGTACCGAACGATGGAAGATCTCGTCTTCGACGGAAGCATCCGCCGGCAGTTCAATCAGCTCGTCCAGCAGGCGCTGCGCCTGCGTCGGAGACGCGAACTCCGAGCGGCGAAACGCTAGCATCAAGGCGAGCGTTCCGTCGTCCAGCGCGGTGGCCTGGAGCGCTTCGAGCTCGCCAAGGCGCAGATCGTAGAGCCGACCAAGGTCCGATGCTACGGCCGTGAGCGGCTGCGCTGTCACCATCAGCGCCAGCACCAACCATTGGCCCCACCCCCGGCCCGACCCCCGGCGCTGCGATGGGCCAGCCGAGTTCCCCTGCAAAACTCCCATGGCCGCAGCCTAAGGGTTTGCGTTCGAAAAGACACCCGCCGACGATAGCGCTGCACCGCGGATTTCATCCGCTCGGGCCCGCGCGGACCGCTGCGCTGCGATCAGCCACCGACCGACGAATGCGACCAAGACACCGGACACGCCCTATGCTCCCGCAATCGATTATCCGCCCTTCGATGACTCGCCGAACGGCAATCAGCACGCTAGCCGCGCTCACGGCGCACGCACCGCGTCTGGTATGCGCCCAAGCTGGGGCGGACGCTCAATCCCACACAGACATCACCCGTCGCCTGGACCGAGCTGCGCGCCAGCTCACCGGGCCGCAGGTTCCAGCCATTGCAGTATCTGCGACGCTCGCAGGTGAGACGCTGTTGTGTGAGGGCTATGGTCTCGCTGACATCGAGCACCGGGTCGCTGCTGGCGCGACAACCCGCTTCCAAACCGGATCCGTCGCAAAAATGTTTGCTGCCTGCTTAGCGCTACTGCACGTGCGCGATGGCCGCATAGCCCTGGACGCTCCTGTAGCACCACTCCTCAACGGAGCACCGGATGCCTTCAACACGCTGACCTGGCGTCATCTGCTGACCCACACCGGTGGTCTCGCACCCTATGAGCCAGCGGTTGATCTGCGGCGGGATTACAGTGACGAAGAACTTGAGGCGGGCATCATCGATCGCGGTTTTGACTTTGCACCCGGCGAGGACTGGGCTTACTCCAATACCGGCTACCTACTCCTCGGCGTGCTGCTCTCCCGGCTCGTTGGCGAGTTTTACGGCGACCAGCTGCGACGACGGTTGTTCGCACCGGCCGGAATGGCGGCAACGGAGATCATTTCAGAGGCTGCGATCGTGCCGAACCGTGCATCTGGATACGAACCCGAGGGGAACCGGCTTCACAACCAGAGCTGGGTGTCGCCCACCTTTCTGCGCACGGCTGACGGTGCGTGCTACACCACCGCCGAAGACATGTTGCGTTGGGGGCTGGCGTTACGGAACGGCAAAGTCCTCACCGCCGACGAGTACACGCTGCTGACGCGCCCAACACCCCAGAGTCTTCACCACGATAACGGCAACGGCTCCGGATATGGCATGGGGATGAGTGTCGCGCAGGGCCAGAACCACCGCTTTCATGGCCACGGCGGAAGCTGGCAGGGCTTCAAAGCCGGGTTTCTGCGGGTGCTGCCGGACGACCTCATCATCACCGTCAACGCCAACAGTACCGCCTTTGACTACGACCCTGCGCTGCGCCAGCTTGCCTTCGCTGCTCTTGGTGACGCCCTGGGTGACCTGGCTGCCATCCGGGTGTGATCTCGCGTTCCTCCCTAGACTGAATCGCCGGCAGGACCCGGCAGTGTGATGAGCCCGAGCTGCTGATAGAGCGCAAAGTGATCGCTCAGACCGCGCTGCGCGATGATCTTACCGTTGCGCAGCGTAAGCAACGTCACGTCCCGGAACTCGACCGCCCTGCCCGTTGGCGGCATACCGTCCATCGTTCCCCGGTGCGTGCCGCGAATCTTCAGCTGAACAACGACCCGGTCACCGGCTTCGATGAGTTCTTCAATCTCTTCGCGGTAATCCGGGAATTCCGTGCGAATGCTCGTGGCTAGCGCACGGATGCCATCGATCCCCGTGCCCCAGTCGGTTCGCGGATAGTCGGCCGTGTAGTCGTCGGCATAAAACTCTTCAATCCGCTCGAGTTGACCCTCGCTCCAGATCACACGGCAGGCCTCACGGACAATCTGGCCATTCGACATAGACGTACCCCTCATCGTTCGCGTTGCGATAGCTTCGAAGACCGAGTGTACGGCACCACCACGACGCGCCAATGCGTTAGGGAGTTCCCCGTATAGGCGCCCCGACACCGAGCCGGTAGAAGTACGCTGTGAATGGATCGATCCGGCTGCACGATCTGCGCCGCCCGAAGGCGCAGCGGGACGCATCGCGGGTACGAGCGTCGCGCTTCAATTGCAGCCACAGGGACCCCCATGGCACAGACCAATCTCAACGACCTAACCCGCCTCATCAGTGAAATCCCGGCCACCGGACCGCGCTACACCTCCTACCCGACGGCAAATCTATTCTACGAAACCGGTTTCGAAAGCGCCTACGCAAAGGCCTGGGATGAAGACAGCGGCGATCCGATTTCCGTCTACCTGCACGTGCCATTCTGCTCGACGGTGTGTTTCTACTGCGCCTGTAACAAAGTCCACACCGCCAATCCCGTGCACGCGAAAAACTACACGGAACATGTCAAACGCGAGATCGATCTTCAGGCTGCCGTAACGGACCGCCGCGGTGTCAGTCAACTGCATTTTGGTGGTGGGACACCCACGACCCTGGATCACGGCCAGATGGCGGAGATCTTTGCGGCGCTAAAGGCGCACTACGTGCTCGACTCAAGCGCAGAGCGAGACTTTTCAATAGAGCTCGATCCGCGCAAAACCTATCCCTCGCGGGTCGAGCAACTGGCAAGCCTCGGCTTCAACCGCATCAGTGTCGGCGTTCAGGATTTTGAACCAGAGGTCCAGCACGCAATCAACCGCGTGCAATCGGAGCAGCAGACGGCGGAAGTCCTCTCCGCCGCTCGCGCCGCGGGGATGCAGTCGACAAGCGTGGACCTGATCTACGGCCTGCCAAAGCAAACGAGTGCCGGCTTCTACCGCACCATTGAGCGCACGTTGCGCCTCGATCCCGATCGGATCTCACTGTACAACTACGCTCACCTTCCGGAACTGTTCAAAATTCAACGACAGATCCGCAGCAAGGAGCTGCCCGAGGCTGAGACGAAGCTGACTTTGTTGCGAACCGCCATCGAGCAGTTCGAGAGCGCCGGCTACGTTTACCTCGGCATGGATCACTTCGCCAAGCGCAGCGACAGCCTCGTTATCGCGGGAAACAGCGGCACACTGCAGCGTAACTTCATGGGCTACAGCACCCACGCCGACTGTGACCTGCTCGCGCTCGGTGTCAGTGCAATTGGCGCCGCCGGGTCCCTCTACACGCAAAACCACAAGACCCTGAACGACTACTACGGCGCCATCGACTCCGGGCGTCTGCCCTTGGCCAAAGGGCTGGTCATGACGGATGACGATCGGGTGCGTCGGTACGTCATTCAGTCCCTCATGTGCCGCATGGCCCTGTGCAAACACGATTTCGAAGACCGCTTCGGCCTGTCGTTCGATGCCTACTTCGCAGCCGAAGCGAAAGAGCTTCAGCGGCACGAGGCGCAGGGGTTGCTGCGATTGGCTGAGGACCGCATCGAAGTCACCGACATTGGCCGATTCTTCATCCGCAATATCTGCATGACCTTCGACGCCTACCTCAAGCAGTCAGAGGCACGCTTTTCGAAGACTATTTGACTCGAACACCATTTGATTCGAGGACACTTTGGCGCTGGATGCCGTTGACCGCTCGGCGCGGCATGATCAGCACACGACGCGCAGTGCCGGCCTCCAGCGTAAGCTCAGCATTGGAACCAACGCGCAGAGCAGCATAGCGCCGACCATCGTCGTGAGCATCAGCACACCGCCGGAGTCGTCGGTGCTCACGCGTGTCATGATCGAAAACAGATCCGCAAGCCACACACCCAATGGCATGACCAACAGCATCAGCAGACAGCACAGCAATCGCTGTCGACGGGAATAGCTGTGGCTGAACCACAGCATCGCGAGCAGACAGCCGGACAACATACTTCCGTGGGCCCAGGGCAGCAGTACAACTTTCGCTTGCGTGAGCTCAACAGCCGAACCGGAAAAGGTAGAACACCAGCTGTCGATGATTGTTAAGCCCACCGGGCCGAGCTCCGCATAGAGCCCCAGCAACCAGCCCAGCACTCCGCCGCTGACCATACCGAACAGCATACAGAGTTCGCTCCGAGCGCGGCGCCAGGGGAGCAGCGGGCCGATGGTCGCCCCTAAAACACACACCCCCAGAACGCCGAGCAGCGGACTGCAGATCAGTTGATACGCCGCCAATGCGCCGGCACTGACCATAAGCGCAATGAGTACACTAATCTGGGCAAGGGGGTTAGCGTGCTGCACCCGTCAACGATGCCGAATCTGCGACCCTTGGAAAATCCGGGAAATCCGAAGCGCTGCGGCGAACCCCGTCACCGCATAGCGGGACCTACTCTCAGCAGCGGCTCGTTCTCGGTCCTCAGGTGCCGAGTTCGGCGGTTTACCTGTCGTCCAGAGCGGGTACACTCCAGCGTCTGTCTAAATATGCTTCGATTCGGGGGAGAATCATGGCTGCCGAAGACTCGCGCTCGCTCGCAGAACTGTCGCTGTTTGATCCGGAAGTCCTGAAGTGCCCATACCACTTCGACACGCAACTCCGCCAGGACGCACCCGTGTACCAGGACCCGCAGTCGGGTGTATTTGTTGTCGCAAGCTACGCGCTGGTGCGCGAGGCACACAAGGCAAAGGACGTGTTCTCGAATGAATTCGGGCAAGCCGTCGGCAGTGTCCGCGCCGTCCCCCCAGAGGTGCGCGCGATCCAAGAATCCAACTACAACCTGGGGCGCGGAACCCTACTCACCATCGACGACCCCGAGCATCGGGTGTATCGCGACGCCGTAAAAGACTTCTTTGCGGCGGATCAGTTTGCCCGCTACGAGCCCTGGATTCGCGCGCGCGCCCGCGCGCTGCTCGACGACATGACCCAGAAGAACGCGTCGAATTTCATCGATGATTTTGCGCGTCCGCTGCCGCTGTCCGTCATCATGCATGTGCTCGGTATGCCCCTGGAGATGATCGACAAAGCGTTTCAATGGACGGAAGACAACGTAACCGTGCTGTCGCAGATTGCCGACACGGACGCCCTGGTCGCCGCAAACAAGGGCCTGAAGGAGGAGTACGACTGGTTCGCAGAGGCCCTCGACGCGCGTCGCGGGAAGCCTGTTGAAGACCTCCTCGGGTTAGTGTCCAACGCCCGCTACGATGATCGCCCGCTGACCATCGAAGAGCAGCTGTCGTACTGCACCCAGTTTCTTGTCGCCGGCAACGAGACAACGACCGCGACGCTGGCCGAGTGTATGCGGCAGCTGTGTCTGTATCCCGACCAACTGACAAAAGTTCGAGCCGACCGCAGCCTGATTCCAAACATGGTCGAAGAAAGCCTGCGGCTGGCGTCGCCGACCTCCAACATGTGGCGCGTGGCGAAGACCGACTACGAATTGGGCGGTGTCACAATTCCTGCCGGCAGTATGGTGCTGCTCAAGTACTTCTCATCAAACCACGACGACACCATGTTCGAAGAACCCTTGGCCTTCGATGTAACGCGAGCGAACGCGAAACGTCACATCGCCTTTGGCTTCGGCATTCATGTCTGCATCGGCCAACACCTGTCGCGCCTGGAAATGTGCGTGTCCTGGGAAGAAATTCTGGACCGCTTCGAAACCATCGAACTCGCATGCGCCGACGACGAGCTCGAATACATGCCGAACATCCTGCTCCGGGGACTTAGAGAGATACCGATTCGCTACAGCCTTAAGGCTTAATCGGTTCAGCTATCCCGCCTCGGCACCATCAGCCAACGGCACACCGAGACTCTCAAGCGCGGTTACCAGGTCGGCACCGGCAGTACGCGGATTAACCGACGCGTCAACGCGAACAATCGTGCCGTCTGGGTCGATGAACACGTTGACACGAGACGCGTAACCACCGCCGCCAAGAACCCCGTAAGCGGCACTTACCGTCTTGTCCTGATCCGCCAGGATCGGAAAGCTCGCCGCGTTCTTTTTCGCGAACGCGGTGTTGTCTTCAATGCTGTCCGTGCTGGCCATGAAGTAGCTGACGCGGAACCGCTTGATTTCCTGGTCACTGTCACGCAGCGCCTTACACTGAAGCGTTCATCCCCCGGTAAAGGCCTTGGGAAAGAACGCCAACACCACGTGCTGACCGCGGTAGTCGGCCAGTCGATGCATCGCACCGTCCGATCCCGGCAACTCGAAGTCCGGTGCGACCGTTCCCAGCCGTGCATCCGATTCCTCAGCAGAAGCGGCGATTACCCCGGCAACCGGTGTCACCGCGCTCGCGTCGGTCGTGGACGACGGCTCGGCCCCACAGCCAAGGAGCGTAGCAGTGCTAACGACGACGGCTGAGACCCACCCAAAGAGCCGAAGCTGGGGCGCGTCCAAGTGCGGTTGTTTCAAGCGGTGTCCCATACCGTTCTCCCGATGTTGAGCGTGCGTTGTGCGTGTGTTCTGCGTGCGTACAGGGCGAGCATAGCCTGCACCCGCAGGCTCTGGGAGGGCAAATCGCTCAGCGCCCGGTAAAGCGTGGACGTCGTTTCTCCCGCCTGGCCGCAAGGCCTTCCCTTAGGTCTTCCGAGTCGGCGCAACGGCGCACCCAGGCGCGGGCCTCGGTGGCATCGACACGGTGTGACTCCGCGTCGACGATCAATCGCTTCATCGCCCGCTGAGCAAGCGGCGCGCCCGCGAGGAAGGTCGCGATCCATCGGTCCGCGGCGACTTCCAGGGAAGCCGGCTCGACGACTTCATCAAAGAACTCCGACGTTGCGAGCGCATCATCGGCAAGAGGTTCGCCTAACACGAGCAAGCGCTGCGCCGCGCGTCGGCCCAGGCGATGGGTAATCCTTGCGATGCCATCCGGGGGATAACAGAGCCCGAACTGCACCGCAGGGATCTGGAGCCGGCACGGTAGGACGCCCAGGCGAAAATCGCAGGCCAGCGCCAAATCGACACCACCCCCGATCACGTTCCCCTGAATCACGGCGAGCGTCGGCATGGGCAGATTCGCCAGTTCGTTGGTGACCTGCTGAAACAGATCCGCCGGCAGCGTGGCGGCGTCCACGTCAGAAAGATCGGCACCAGCACAAAAGGTCCGGTTGCCGGCGCTGCTCAGGACCACCAAACGAATATCCTCATCCTGCGCAACGACAGCGAGACACCGAGCAAGGGCATTCAGGTCCGCCGTTCGCAACGCATTGTGCTTTTCGGCTCGATCGATGTGTATGCGGAAGACCCCCGCCTCCTGCCGGGTACGAACTGCCGATGCCTGCGGCTCGAGTTGTGGTTCGCTACTCATCGCGGGCTCCTGTGCACAAGATCTCGGAGCGCCCGGTTGACCACGGCATCCAGCGCATCAACGGTAGCCGCCCGAGCAGCGTCTAGGGTTAGCGTCGATGGCCGCCAGAGCGCTGCAGCCGCCGCCATGCTCTCGATCATGTGCGACAGCACGAAGGCGATTCGATCCACAGCCACGGCATCGGCGCCAGGCAGTCGGCGCACCAACGCTGCATGAAAGTCGCGGGACAGCGGGTGGGTTCGGTTCAGAAAATCCAAGCGCTTTGGGATGGTGGCGTCGAGCAGTCGATTCAGCTCCGGGTCTTCAAGCCGCACCGCGATGATCGCGTCAACGACTGTCGCAAGGAAGCGAGCCAGAGACTGCTCTTCGGTGCTCTGAATAACCCATCGTATCTCCATGACGCGGCGCTCAAAGTTACGCTCGTGCAGGGCATTAAAGATCTCCTGCTTGTTTGCGAAGTACTGATACAGCGTACCGATGCTTACACCCGCCGCCGCAGCGACCCGATTGGTCGTCACCGCGTCCGCACCCTCTTCACCAATAACACGGCTCACCGCGTCGAGAATGGCGTCGACGGTCATCTGCGCCCGACTTTGCTTTGGCCTGCGCCGTGCCGTCACCGATCCAACCCTTAGTCCCTCGACTGGTTGATAGCTCTACTACCGCGTGAAACTATACTCAATAATCTGAGCAAATTTTTAAATAGAAATATTATCCATTAAATACAAAAGGTTAAGTTCGAAAAGAGGCGAGTAGAACTGTTCTTCGGAGTTCCGGACACTAGAAACATGAGCGTTCATTCATATTAAGAAACGCTCATGCATTGACCTGAATTCGGAGAATCGCATGAGACTGAGAACAATCACCTTCAAAACCGCGGCCGCCCTCACCCTGGCTGGCCTTGCCGGACCCGCGCTGGCCAACGACACCGAGACCGTAGCCAGCCGCAAGGAGCGGGCCCTCGCCAGCTGTACCGCTGAGGCGTCCGCGCGCTACAACGGGGCCGAGGTTGGGACCAAGCTGAAACGTAAATCTCTCGGCCGCAAGAAAGGGTATGCGGTGTCAGTCAACGTCGGCGCAGGCAAGCGCGTGAGCTGCGTTGCCATGGACGACGGTGAGATCCTGTTTACCAGCCGTCGCTAGCACCACGGCCTGCTAGAAGCTTGAGGATCGCGGCGTGTACGGTGCTTCCAGCGCCTGCATCGCCGCGTCATCAAGCGTCACGTCGAGCGCGGCTACGGCGTCTTCTACATGGCTTATTTTACTTGCGCCGATGATCGGCGCGGTGACGACCGGGTTAGCCAACACCCATGCCAACGCGACCTGAGCTCGGGGCACGTCGAGGTTACGAGCCAGGCGAGCCACGCCCTTGACGATGACTTCGTCTCGACGTTGCTCAAAGCGCGCCGCAATGAGCCGATCAGACTTAGACCGCTCGGTTTGCTCGGACCAGTCTCGAGTCAACAGCCCGCGAGCCAGCGGACTCCAGGGAATAACGCCGATGCCCTGGTCTGCGCATAGCGGGAGCATTTCGCGTTCCTCTTCGCGCTGCAGGAGGCTGTACTGATTCTGCATGGAAACAAACCGATCCCAGCCATTCAGCCGACTCGTATACAGCGCCTTGCTGAACTGCCAGGCCCACATGGACGATGCGCCGAAGTAGCGAACCTTTCCGCAGCGCACCAGGTCGTCTAAGGCTCTCAGGGTTTCTTCGATCGGCGTGTGGTCGTCCCAGCGATGTATCTGATAAAGATCGATGTAGTCTGTGCCGAGTCGCCGAAGGCTGTGCTCCACCTCTGTCAGGATGGATTTTCGTGACAGTCCGCGCGCGTTGCGCCCTCCGCGCAGGGGAAAGTAAAGCTTGGTTGCGATGACAATCTCATCGCGCTGAGCCAGTTCTTTAAGGAGCTTGCCCGTTACTTCTTCACTGGTACCAAGGGAATACACGTTGGCGGTATCGAAGAAGTTGATGCCAAGCTCGAGCGCCCGCTCAAAGATCGGTCGCGCCGCGGCCTCATCAAGGCTCCACTCGTGGACGCCGGGAGTGGGCGCACCGAAGTTCATACATCCAAGGCAGATCCGCGACACGTCAAGTCCGCTGTTGCCAAGCCGTCGATAGTCCATAACCCCTCCACAGGATGCACTAACAGCCTAACGCAGCGAGCGAGCGCGGCCGACGGCTGCTGCGTTTCCCTGGGATCCAAGAGCGGCGAAATTGCGGCGTTGACCCTCAGCTTTTCGGTGCCAGCACCACCGGTTTTTTCCGCACCGGACCGTGTAAGGGATTGTAGCTACCGAATGTGGCCACCGACAGCCCGTGATTCCTTCTAAATCATTGATTTATCTAGCCTTACCTCTCCCTTACGTCTTACGGAACGACCTGGTCTCCCGGTTGCACCATCCCGACAGACGAAAACTGAGAAGCAGCGCTACTCATGAAGTACAAAGCGATCACCGCCGCCCTAGCCCTTGGCTTCACCGGGGCCTACATGACCACCTTCGTTCAAGAGGATGCAACTCGCTCGAACGGAGTGCATGGATCGATCGAGCGCTCACGGCCCGCGATCGATGCGGCGGTCGGCACCGATTCAACGGCAACAGAAAGCAACGCAACCAACGCCACTGCAGGCGTTCCGATGGACGCGGGGCTTGCCGGTGCGACGATCGTGCGTAATGCCCAGCCGATCAATCCCCGCCAGCTCACCATCGAACAGGCACAGGCCGAAGGTTCGGCACAGGCGCGGGCGCGGGCCCGCATGTCCAACGCGGTTCGAGCCGCCTACGATGCAGGCTCCGATGAGCTCGTCGACGTGCTCATCGCCTATCAAAACAGCACGCAGGCTAACGAGCTCGACCGGCTGGTCGCACTGGGTGCTGAAATCGTGACGGAGTATGAGCACCTCCCAGTGCTCGCCATTCGCGCACCGGCAAACACGCTGCTGGACGTCGCGAGCGAAGCAGCGGTTTCGATCGTGGATCTCGACGCCGAAGTCACCGCGTCCTCCGATCTTGACGTACTGACCGCCGATGCTCCGGCACCGGGTACCACCGGCTGGGTCGCTCCCCGCAGCGACGTGGGCATCGCCGTCATCGATTCTGGTGTCGACAACCATCCGGATCTGACCATCGCTGAAAAGTGGAACTGCCAGAAGTCCGCGGGCTGCGAGCGCAAGCACTTTTCCACCTGGGACAACTACGGCCACGGCACGCACATCGCCGGCACCATCGGCGGTACCGGTGCGGCGTCCGGGGGCAAGTACCGCGGCGTAGCGCCCGGTGCTCGCATCTATGACCTCAAGGTCCTGAATGGCAACGGTGTGGGAACGGTATCGTCCGTCATTCGAGCTCTGGATTGGCTCGTCGCCAACGCCGCCGCACGCAACATCCGCGTCGCCAATATGTCCATTGGCAAGATCGTCACGGACAGTCAGTTCATGGACCCACTCGTCAACGCCGTTAACCGGCTCTGGGACAGCGGTGTCGTCGTAGTCGCCTCTGCCGGCAACGCGGGCAAGCTCGGTGATCTGACCATTACCAGTCCGGGGAACGCACAGAAGATCATCACCGTGGGTTCGCTTTCGAACAACGGTACCGCACGCAACTTTGCCGACGACTTCTTAGCCAGCTATTCATCGAAGGGTCCCACGGCCTACGATCTGGTGCTGAAGCCGGACCTGGTTGCCCCGGGAAATCGGTTCATCGCGCCGGCACGGTCTGGGGGTTTCCTTAAGTCCCGCGTGGGTAATCGTGGGCTGGTTTGCGACGACCTCTGCAAAGGCAAGTACATGGAGCTGTCCGGAACCAGTATGGCGGCGGCCATGGTCTCCGGCACGGCTGCACTCATGATCTCCAAAGACCCGTCGCTCAACCCGAACGACATCAAGGTGCGCCTCATGCGTACCACCCGCAAAATCAATCAGGACCCAACGGAGGTCGGCGCCGGTCTGTTGAACGTACGCGCAGCCCTGAACAACACGCTGCGGGCAAGCTGGGCGCCCCTGTCGCCCTGGTTCCAGCACGACGGCCACTACAACACGCTTAACCTGAAGGACACTCGGGAGCTGTGGAACCATTGGCAGTTCGCACCACAGCGCATCTGGGCGCAAGGCAGTCAGTGGTCTAAGAACGCTACGCTCGGCAGCTGGTGGGTCGATGTGACGGGTCAGGTCTGGGCCGGAGCGGCTGCAGGACCCGTGGACATGCAGAGCAACAGCTACCTGTGGGCGAACAGCTACCTCTGGGCCAACAGCTATCTGTGGGCCAACAGCTACCTCTGGGCCAACAACTACCTGTGGGCGAATAATTATCTGTGGGCTAACTCGGCGGATACGTTGCGCGACTGACCCGCGCCTCCCGCCTTAGCCGAGTCGTCGGACGGGGTTCGTCCCGTCCCAGCCATCGCGTGCTGCCCGAACCCGCTCATAAAACCCGAGGAGCGTCTCGCTCCGCTCATACACCTCGATGAAATGGCCGAGGTCGGCGTGTGTGTCCACGAACGCGAACTCCGTGCCGGTCGAGGTCTCGGCTCGCGACGCGATGGCTATACCCTGTTCTGTGCAGTACTCATAAACCGCCGGCAACGAAACCACCATCTGCGCCACGTGGTGGACCCGAGCCGCGGTGTCTGGCGGCACACCGAACACGGGATCGAGAAACGGTGATGGCCTGGTACCGATCGGTTGCACCAGCTCGATCATAATTGACCCCCACTGGCCGTACGCGGACGTATGCTGAAACAGGCTCGGTTGGTCACGCACCTCGCCCCAGGCAAGCTCAATGTCTTCAAGCAGGAAAAACGGTCCGCATCCGTACGCCCGAGACCAACGCTCGGCCGCCACCTCGGCACTAGCAACCACGTAGGCGAGCTGTACCACAGGATTATTGAGCACGGTTGTAATCCGCCGCTGGAACGCCTAAGAGTGTATGTCCGTGGTGATCGCCCTGCGCGGCGCAGCGCTTTCTCACCGAGGAGACCCCGTACCCATGCAAGCCCCTAAACCGCTCGACAAGCCAACGGATCGAACCGTATTTCAGAACGCCTGGGTTGTCGATGATCTGGAAGCAGCCTGCACGGCCTGGGCTCGCGACCTGGGGGTTGGCCCCTTCTTCATTGCCGATTACCCCGAGGGTACGTTCCAAGACGTGACCTACCGCGGCAAACCGGCGGATCTCTCCATGCGCGTAGCCCTCGCCCAAGCGGGCCCCGTGCAGATCGAACTGATCCAACCGATCACCAGTCCGAGCGCCTACCGGGACGTGTTTCCGACAGGACAAAGCGGCTTCCATCACCTGTGCGTCTGGAGCCACGACTTTGCTGCGGACAGACAGTACTTTGAAGCGTTGAACTATCCTGCGGTCAATACGGGCCGCGCCGGCGACCTGCACTTTGCCTATTTCGATACGCGCCCGCTGCTCGGCGCCATGCTCGAGATCGTTACCTGGAGCGCGGACATCGAGGCGCGATTCGCCGCCATTGCCGCCGCTGCCGAGGATTGGGATGGCACGGAGCCGCTACGCCGGTAGCAGCGGCTGTAGCCAACCGACAGGTCTGTTCGCAACCACAGGCAAGCTAGCCCGCGCTGTACGTTTCACTGAACACCCGCGAGAACACCTCAAGATCCTCCAACCGTCCCATACTCACCCGGGACCAGGTCGTGTAGGGGTTGTAGATGCCGCGGATTGACACCCCGCGGGCCATCATAGCCTCCTGAAAACGATCCGCATCACGACCGATATCTGCATACACGAAGTTGGCCTGCGACGGCAGGGTGGGAACCTCGTGACGCTGGAACGTATCGAGCACCATCTCGCGACCCTGGCGCACCTTGTCCTTGGAATAGGTCAGGAAAGGCTCATCGTCGTAGCTCGCCAACGCCGCAGCCATGCCGAGTGCGTTGGAGTTCGACGTCGTGTGTTTTCGAATGGTTGCCGCGAGCTCCGGCGGCGCCATGGCGTATCCAATCCGCAAACCCGCCAGCCCGAAAATCTTAGAAAACGTCCGCGTTACGATCACCGGCTCGCCCTCGCGCACAAGATCGACCATGGAGCTGGCATCCGGATCGTCGGTGAGCTCGTTGTATGCTTCATCAACGAGCACCGGGGCAATCTTGCCAACAGCGCGGCAGAAGCTGCGCAGCTCCGCCGGCGGCAGCGCGATGCCCGTTGGGTTGTTCGGATTGCAGACGTAGACCAGACCCACATCGTGCTTGAGCGCGTTCTGCATGGCCGGGAGATCAATGCCCATACTCGCGTCCAAGGGTATGCGGCGCAGCTCGCGACCGAGCCGTTCGGCGTGGCGCAGGGGACCGTCGAAGGTCAGCCCCGGTAGCAGAATCGCTCCGTGCTGAGCGAAGGCCACGCCCGCGGCGCGCAACACACTCGACGAGCCGGAGGTAATCACCACGCTCTCAACGGGCAGGTTGTTGGCCTCGGCAATCATGGCCGTGAGCGCCCGGAAAGCCCGCCCCGGGTAGTACGCGCCTCGCGTCGCAGCTTCGTTTATGGCGTTCAGCGCCTTCGGTGACGGCCCATACGGGTTTTCGTTCGCGCTCAACCGAACGATGCCGTCTCGCGGTCCGAAAAGGCTCTGCGCGAAGCTTGGTGACGCCCAGAGCAGACCTGCCCCCGCGCCCAGGCCACCCATAAAGCGTCGTCGATTCAGTTGCTCAGCCATTGCGTGCTCCTTTGCGGTTCGTTTTCTAGCACCCGCGGCACCATTGGTGCGCACGGGTCGCAGTCCAAGGTCCAACGTCCGTCCCCGGCGGCGGGCAACGTGCGTAGCCTGTGCTCAGCCTGTGCCATGCAAAAGGCAATCCACCGCCAGAGGCCGTTGCAGCACGACGCCGCTCTTCCCGCAAGAGAGCCGCGTGTACCTAGAGGCCGGCCAGGAACTCCCCAATGACCGTCGAAGCCTCGGCAAGATGGGCTCGGCCGTTTGCTCCGGTGTAGTAGTGGGTTGCGCCTTGCACGACGTGCAGGCGTTTTTGATCGTGGTGCACGGCGTTGAACAGCCGCTCGGTATGACTCGGTGTGCACGCATCGTCCGCCGAGTTACCGACAACCAGCACAGGAACACTGATCTTGGCTCCGGAACTGAGGGCGTCGCAGCGCGCGTCGTCGTAGCTCCATTGGCTCAACCAGCTCCGTAGGGTGCAAAAGCGCGCCAGTCCTACGGGGCCATCATTGACCACCCTCGGATCGCCGAGATAGCACACGCCCGGTGTGCGATCACTCGGCTCGATCGCGGGATCGAGCCAGCGCGGATCAGCCATGGTTCCATGGACGGTAAAGGCGAACTCGCTGTGCGGTGCGTCAGAGTCCCGAATCGCCGCCAGCCGAGCTTTAACCCAGGCTGTAATGCGTCGGTTGCGGGCGACCTGCGCCGCCGCAAAGCGTTCGAGAAACTCGCCACTGTACGGTGGCTGGTTGGGGTTCGTGGGGTCGTAGAGGTTGAGCTCAGGATCACGCACCCCGGGTTGCGCCTCGTCGGTAATGGAGGGGTCGAGCCACTCAGTGAAAATCCGGTGGCGGCTTACGTGTGCAGCCAACATCAGCAACGCGTTGGCTCGGGGCATGCGCGCCGCGTCTACGGCGTAGGGATCGCCCGCTGCTGTGACGCTGATGCCCGCGCCTGCTTCGGCCAGGGCCTGATACCACATCGCCAGCGAGCCACCACCGGACCAGCCGGCCAGAACAATGTTGCTGTACCCAAGCCGATCTCGTGCATCGCAGATCGCCTCCCCAAGGTCGCAGGCAACCTTTTCCATGATGAGTGCGTAGTCAGCACCGCGGTAGCGGGAGTTCGCCCACAGTACGTGGTGGCCAACCCGCGCGAGCTCCCGGACCATGGGCAGATACATGCCACCACCGACCGGATGCATGAAAACGATCAAGGTATCTGAGGGTTGGTTCTTAGGCCGCACCAAATGGCAATCGAGGCCAACGATTGCCCCACCACCGCCATATACGTCGCTGTAGGTCGCGTTCTCCTGAAAGCCAACGGCGTAGGCCAACCGCTCGCAGTTGCTCGGCGTGCCGGGAAACAGATCAACGCTCACGAGTTCACTCCACGTTTCGATTGGACGGCGCTCATGGCAGCCATCGCAGCGGTAGATGGTGCACGAAACAGTGGTGCACGAAACACTGTGCAGGTGCGTTCAGTGCGGCGGGTTTGCTGACAACGCACGGCCGAGGGCTGCGCGGTGATCGCGCAGATAGCGCTTGCTCAGGGCGGCGTCCGTAACCATCTGGAAACCGTGGCAAGCACCTGGATACAGCACGAGTTCCGTCGCCACACCGGCCTTCAAAAGGCGCTGCGCGTAATCGATGTTCTCGTCGCGAAACAGGTCAAGCGCCGCGGTCAGCAGCCAGGTCGGCGGCAGACCTTCGAAACGCTCGAGCCGTGCTGGCACCTGCGGCGCCACCGCTGCGGCGTCACCCAGGTAGCTCTGCCAACCGAACTGGTTGAAATCCCGGGTCCAGACGAACTCACCGACGAGGGGGTCGCCCTCATGGCCGGGCGTGCCGGTCCGATTGTCGAGCATCGGATAGGTAAGGTGCTGATGGCAGATCCGGTACTCGCCTCGATCCCGCGCCAGAATGGCGAGCGCCGCCGCTAGACCACCGCCCGCACTCTCACCGCCGATGGCGATACGGTTTCGATCGACACCAAGGCGCTCGGCGTGCTCATGCAGCCACGCCAGTCCGCCGTAGCAATCCTCAAGCGGGGCCGGAATCGGTGCCTCGGGCGCGAGCCGGTAGTCCACCGACAGAACTACGATGTCCAGCGCAGCGGCAAGGGCGATGTTCATGGCGTCGGCGTCATCGGCAGCGCCGAGGATGTACCCGCCGCCATGGATATGCAGGTAGGCACCGCGCGAGGCATTCACACTCTCCGGGCAGTAGAGCAGGCAACGCACCCTGTGGTCGTCACTTGCAGCAGCGAAGACCTCTTCTCGGCTGACCTTCGCTGCCGCAGCATCGCCGCTCACCTGAGCTGCAGCTTGCATGGCACGAAAAGACGGCAGCATTTCCGCAGTAAAGGTCATGCCCTCGGGAAACACGTTCGTCATCGGATGCAACTCCGGATCTAACAGGTGCTTCGTCGACATGCGTCTCGTCCGGCCTCGGAAAGCATGAATCCTATGTCAGCTACCGCCAGATCGCACCCTGACCGTTGCTCGGGAGACATCAAGTGAACCGGACTCACCACAGCGCCCTGCACAGTCCGAGGTTTCACCTACACTCCGTCGGAGTGCTGCGCATTAACTGCACCAGGACCTGAGGAGTTTATGCAATCACAACCGGAATACCATCGGTGCCACTGCCGGGGCCCGAGTAAAGCCGTGGCGCTCATCTTTCCTGCGCTCACAGACGGCGACGATCGCCTCGACGCGCTTGCCAACGGCCTTGGCGGCAGCGCGCACCGGGACCTGGCGCTGGTTTGTGTGTCGCTCGGTTCGAACCAGGCCGTGCCGTCAGTGGACGCACTGGCGGAGCGATTGTTCACCGATCATCCGGAGCTTACGGATACCGCACTCGCCTGTTGGGTTGATGATGCGACCCCACTGGCGGTCCAGTTGCCTCAGCTCGCCAAGGCACAACCGTTTACGGAATGGCTCTCGTCCGCCGCATCGCCGCTTCTTGAGATCCTCGAGGCGGGCCGCCTCGAAACCTGGTTTCAGCCGGTCTTTGCCCGGGACAAGCTGGACCTGTGGGGTTACGAATGCCTCGTCCGCGCACGGACGTCAGACGGCAACCTCGTAGCCCCGGACACCCTGTTTTCCTGGGCCCGGGAAGACCAGCTGCTGTTCATGCTCGACCGTGTGTGTCGGGAAACACACATTGCCAATGCGGCACAGGCTAACCACCGTCCGGATCTGAATTTTCTTATCAACTTTCTGCCAACGGTGATTTACCAACCCGAGGTGTGTCTGGAAACCACCTTTGCCGCCGCACGAAAGGCGCAGATCAACCCGCGGCAGATCATCTTCGAGGTCGTCGAAAGCGAACAGGTGAACGACACCGAGTTTCTGCGATCGATTCTCGAAACCTACCGTGCAGCCGGGTTCCGTGTTGCCCTCGACGACATCGGTGCTGGCGCCGCCGGCCTGGATCTACTTGCCGAGCTAACCCCGGACATTCTGAAAATCGATCGCTCCCTCGTACGCCGCAGTAGCGAATCCGAGGCGCACGCCGCTGTGTGTCGCACACTGGTTGCCCTGGGTCACGAGCTGGACCGCGCTGTAATCGCTGAGGGCATCGAAACCGAAGCGCAATACGAGCACTTTCACAACCTCGGAGTGGACCTGTTTCAAGGTTTCCTCTTCGGCAGACCGTCGGTCACCCCACCGACGGTAGCGGACGTCCGCGCACTTCCGGTGCCCTGAACGCCTCCTCAGGGGACGGGGCCCAGCGTAGGCGTCGACTCCGCAGCTGTTAGCAGCGGCTCATAGCGCGCATCGGTAAGCGTCCGCAGGAAGGCTACGAGCTGACGCAAGCGGTCGGGTCCCATGGGCTGACCATCAGCGAGGAGCTCAAGGGCAATCGTGTCTTTCACCATGGGTGCCCCCCAGGGCGCACCGGTTTCCGGGTTGGTTTGAGAAAATGCATTGGAAACGACGTAGCGCGAATAGAACCGCACCGCTGTTTCTAGTTTCTGAAACACACCGTTGTGCATGTAGGGTGCCGTAACGGCAACGTTGCGCAACGTCGGTACGCGGAAACGGCCGCGCTGACTGGCCGGCACATCGGGAAGGTGCTCGGCCAGACCGAGGTCGGTGGTCCATGCCTCGCCGAACGCTGCCGCGAGCTGTTCGTTTGCCGGTACGCCGATGTTGAAGTACCGATGGTTAGAGAACGGTTCGCGCGGATTGCGATGCTCGGGATCCTGCAGGTGGCAGTGCCGGCAGTTCGCCAGGCTGGAGAAGAAAATCTCGCGGCCCATGGCCTCATCAGTGGTCATCTCGTAGCGACCCGACAGAAATCGGTCGTACTTCGAATCGAAGGTGCTGAACTGCTGCGAGCGCTCAAACGCTACAATAGCCGCAAGCGCACTCGCATAAACCGCCGCATCGTCTGTCGGTGTGAGCTCGGGGTTGAGTCGCTCGATGGCGGCAACGTAGGCCGGCTCCTCCCGCAAACGCGCAACCAGTGCAGCCGGATCAGGGAGGCCCATCTCGCGTGGAGCGTGCAGCGGCCCTGAAGCCTGCGCGACCAGCGTGGCGGCACGGCCATCGTGAAACAGCCCGCCGCGATAGCCGTCCGAGTCAACGCTGAAGGCAGGCACCAGCGCCACATAGGTGAGCGTCGGCGCGTTGCGACGACCAAGGCTCTGACCATCGGCACCGAGTGATGTGGCGCCGGTCGTCAGCCCGACGCGCGGATCGGTAAAGGCGCGCTCTCGCGCGTGGCAGCTGGCACAGCTCTGCTGACGATTCCCAGACAGTCTGGGGTCATGAAACAGAGCTTCCCCCAATGCTTCAGCGCTCGTAAACCGAGTTTCAGCATCCGCGGAATCGGTTGCTCGCAACGCACTCGGCGCGCAAAGCAGACAGGCAAACACAAGCCACCGGATCCACTCGGCCCACCGGGTGCACCCCGATGGATTACGGCTAGCGGCCAATCGCTTGAGTTGGGGGACTTGCTGTACCACGAGCTTATCGTGCCGCAACGAACGATCGACACAAGCCCGAGCGGGTCTTTTGGGGAGTCCACGTGTCGGCGGCGCGCAATTTATCCCGCGGCGTTCACCCGAGGCTTCGTTCGAGGTTTCACCCGAGGTTTCACCCGAACCCTTTCAGCGTCGATCGGCAAAACTCGGCTCGAGTTGCTCGAGGTAGCGATAGGCCGCTTCCAGCTCCGCGACGATCAGCGGCAATTGTCGATCCAGCGCATCGCGCTCTTCGAGTAGACGCTGCGTCGTTTCGAGCAGCGTCAGCCGTTCCTGTTCGGTCAGATCAGGCTGCGCTTGGGCGACGACAGCGCCCGTGATCTCTCGATCGATGGCGTCTCGACGGGTTTCAGCGGCATTGAGCTGCGACTCTAGCCGCGCCACCTCAGCACGCGCGCGGTGCAGGACTCGACCGTCTTCATAAGCCGCTCGGAACGCCGGTTCAAGCTCGATCGGACAGCTGCCGCTATAACTGCGTCCGCTGAGACCCACTGCGTAGCCGTTGTCGGGTGTGCAAAACCTTGCAATGCCAGCCGCCCAGCCCCGTCGATACTCGGCCGTACTGGGGACTACGCCATGTTTCCCGCAGGCGTCTTGGTGCGCTAACACCTGAGTTGATGCAAGCCCCGCAAGGCCGTCGCGCTCCCCAACGGTGAACCAGTCCCCGGCAAGGCACTGATGTGCCGAGAGCCCTCGACCCGCGCACCCGGAGAGGCAGGCAGTGAACAGCAACATCACAACAAGTAGGGGGCGCACGGCACATTCCCTTCGTCAACAATCTTGGAAGCGTAGCGCGATGAGCGAACGGTGACTGAGGCCCGGGTCTCAGCCGCGATACGCGGCCGAGGCACCTATCGCTACACGCCCAACACGCTGTCGTGCGCCGCGTTGACGGGGTTGCAACGGCCAATCTGCATGCTACGTTACAACGTATCGTTTTCGAGAATTCACCCCATGGGTGCACGACTTCCCGTAACCGTTCTTTCCGGCTTCCTGGGCGCAGGCAAAACGACGCTCATGAATCACGTGCTCAACAACCGCGACGGGTTGCGCGTCGCCGTGATCGTTAACGACATGGGCGAAGTGAACATCGACGCCGATCTGCTCCGCAACGACGTCTCTATGCAGCAAGTCGACGAGAAGCTCGTCGAAATGACCAACGGCTGCATCTGCTGCACGCTTCGAGAGGATCTCCTCGTGGAGGTTGCACGCCTCGCCGACGAACAGCGCTTCGACTATCTGCTCATCGAGTCGACGGGTGTTTCTGAACCACTCCCGGTTGCAGAAACCTTTACCTTCGAAGACGAAGAAGGTCGATCCCTCTCGTCCGTCGCGCAACTCGATACGATGGTTACAGTAGTAGACGGATTCAATTTCCCCCGTCTCATGCGCGAGGCGGAGAGCCTGAAAGACAAGGGCATGGAAATCGCTGAAGACGACGAGCGTAACGTGGCCGATCTGCTCATCGATCAGGTTGAATTCAGCAATGTCATCGTGGTCAGCAAAACCGACCTGTTGGAACCCGCGGAGGTAGATGGGCTGCTGGCCACGCTGAAACGGCTGAACCCGAAGGCCGACGTGATCTTGGCTGACCACGGACAGCTGAGCCCGGTGACGATCCTCGGTACGGGAAGGTTCGACATGAACGAAGCCGCCACTGCACCGGGGTGGCTTGCGGAGCTCCGCGGTGAACACGTACCGGAAACGGAAGAGTACGGCATTGGCAGCTTCGTCTACCGCGCCCGTCGCCCGTTCCATCCGCAACGCCTATACGACTTTCTCGTCGCCGGCTGGCGCGACGGCAACCTTGTTCGATCTAAGGGCTACTTCTGGCTTGCCAGCCGCTACGATCAAGCCGGTTCCTGGTCCCAAGCGGGAGGCATCATGAACCACGGCTTTGCCGGTCTGTTCTGGTCTGCTCTGCCCGCGGAACACTGGCCCGAAGACCCGGAGCATCGGGCCGTGATCGAAGCGAAGTGCGTTGAGCCCTTTGGCGATCGCCGTCAGGAACTCGTGTTCATTGGTCAAGAATTAGACGAAGCCTCAGCGCGCCAACGCCTGAACCACTGTCTGCTCACCGATGACGAGCTCGCCGAAGGACCGAGCGCATGGAAACGCTACCCGGATCCGTTCCCGCAGTGGATTCAACAGCTCGAAGACGAAGAGGAACCCGCCTGATGCAGCAGGTCTGCAGCCGCCAATTGGCCGACCTCGCTGAGATCTACCGAGACGATGTCGAGCTGGTTAGCGTTGAGCGACCGACCGACGGCACCAACTCCGGCTGGTGCACTCAACTGTTCGAACGGCGCCAGGTTGTTCAACGGCAATGGAATCAGAAAGCCGGCGATCTGATGGCCATTCGCAACAGCCTCGAAGCGGATTTACCGGCTGAGGGCTTGGACGCGCTCTGTACCGAGTTAGAACTGGCCAGCGATGTACTGACAGAGTTATTGGGCTGCGCGCGGATCGGCTTTCGCGTCGTAACCCTAAACCGCCCAATGTGCCCGCGCTTTCATGTCGATCAGGTGCAGGCGCGGCTGTTGATCACGATTCGCGGTCCGGGAACGGAATGGATCCCATCAAACCACGTCGATCGCTCCGCGTTTGCAGATCGAAACAATCAGCAACCACCGATCCAAACCGGCGAGCGAATCAAGCAGTTCGAAGCAGGACACTGGGCCCTGCTCAAAGGCGGAGCTTGGAACGATGACTTCCGTGGCGTCGTTCACCGTTCCCCGCAGAGCGATCGTCCGCGACTGCTGGTCTCCGTAGATCCGATCGCCGATGCCGCCTGAAGAGAAGGGCCATCACCGTAGCGACTCGCTGCGCCTGGTTCTCACCGTGCCCCCTCCAAAATCGAGACCCGCAGCATGATGCCGACCCCCTTCCCCGAGACCTATGAGCAATGGCGGCACTGCATCACGGTTGATTGCGGGATAAAACTGACGCCCGAGTTCGTTGCCGCTCGGCTGGCCGTGTGGCGTGACGAACAGTCCCAGGAAACGATTCGCTTTCGCCGCCTGTACGGCGATGAGCACTGGCGCGCAGTGACCGGTTGGTTTGTGCAAGCGGCGAAAGAGCTGGCCGGTGGGACCTGACCCCGCCCCGCTCCTCACCGATCGCTGACCGGTACGGTTGCTTTCTCGTTAGGACAGCGCTGTCGCGAACAGTTCTTGATACGCGTCCATCGAGCAGGGACGCGGGTTCGTGAAGTTGCAAACATCCTTGGCCGCATGCTCTGCCAGCTGCGGGATCGCATCCGACTTGACACCCATGGCCGCCAGTCCTTCGGGCAACCCGAGGTCCTGATTCAGCTTGCGAATGAAATCCGCCGGATCTGCGTCCGCAGCCTGTCCCAGAGCCTTATTCAAGCGCGTGTACTTATCGCCGACGAAGTCCCGGTTGAAATCTAGAATCGTCGGCAGCAGTACCGCGTTGAGCGTTCCGTGGTGCAATCGTAGCGTCTGATCCGCACCGCACGCGTGGCTCATGGCATGGACCGCACCGAGACCTTTGCTGAACGCCATAGCTCCCTCCGTCGCGGCCATCATCATGTTCCAGCGGGCGTCTTTGTCTGACCCATCTTTGACCGCGGCAAGCAGATGGCCGTGCTGAATACCGCGCTCGATGCCGTCGCATGCGACGGCTTCCGCGGGCGGATTAATCTGCGGTGAGAGCAGCGCTTCGACGCAATGAGTCATCGCATCCATGCCCGTCGCTGCCGTCAGCGTGGGTGGCAATCCAAGCGTAACATCGGGATCACAGATGGCGGTGCGGGGCACCAGATGCTGGCTCGCAAGGATGAGCTTTTCGCCGTTGTCCATAATGATCACGGCACCGTTGGAAACCTCACTACCGGTCCCCGAGGTCGTCGGGATGGCTACAAGGGGCGCAACAGCGCCAATTTTGCCTACGCCCCCGAGACCGGCCGTGTACTCAAGCAGATCGCCCTCGTGCGTTACGGACAGCGCTACGGCCTTAGCCAGGTCAATCGACGATCCGCCACCAAACGCCACCACACCATCGCAGCCCGCATCGCGGTACATGGCAACGGCCTCCTCTACGGCTGCCTGCGTCGGGTTCGGTGGGGTGCCGTCGTAAATCGTCATCGCGGTTTCGTTGCCGAGACGACTCGCCAGCTCGTTCACCATACCGAGTTCTACCAGCCCTCGGTCCGTGCACAGCAGAGGTTTCTCGATGCCGTGCATAGCGAGCACGTGAGCCAGCTGTTGGGTTGCACCGTGATCAAACAGGGTGTGAGTCAAAAACGTCAGAGTTGCCATGCGCGCTCCCGTGATGCTGAAAAATCGTCGACCGCGGACAGTGTAACGTGATCAGCAGCGGTCAGGGACCGGAATGCGGGATTGCGCTGCGTCAGCCGGGCTGCTCGACACAGCCCCCGCGACGGCAGAGACGAACGTTACGCAGATGGGCCGCGATGAGCAGTAGTGATCCAGCAAGCATCGCGACGCGCTCCCAGGTCTCACCAAGCCACGCGTGCGGTAGCACGGACGAGCCGATGATGCCTCCAAGCCCGAGGATACCGAGAAGCAGTACCCCTCGGTTCCTATGCCTGCGACAGCCCAGCGTCAACGCCAGCAACGCGACGGGTACAACGACAATCAAGGCCAACCGATGAAACAGTTCGTCGGAAAGCAGCGCCGTGGGCAACGCAAACCCAGCCACAAGCAGCGACGGAACCAAGGCACAGTGCAGCGCACACAGTGCCGAGCCGAAGATCCCTAGGCTGTCGGCAATTGAACGAACGGGCACTAACGGTTGTTCGCGCATCCCGCGAGTGTAGGCGGCTTGGTGTTGGGCGGCTACTCGGAGCCAGATTATAGGTCCCGAAGGTTTTGGCCCGGTAGCTCGGCGTCGCGTCGGCCGCCCAGTTTCGGCCCGCTAAACCCTGACGAGTGGCCCATGGTTATCGCAGTGCCCATCGTGGGGATGATGCAGATGACCGTCGACCAGGTAATCCACGTGATCGCCATGGGGTACCGCCGGGTGCCCGCAGCCGGGTCCATGGACGTGACCCTCCTCATGTCCGGCACAGCTATGCGGCAGGCAACCTTCGGGGTTTTCGGCACTGACTTCGATGCGGTGTTCGTCGTAGTGATCACCGTGCGGGCAATGAAGGTGGCCGTCGTGGAGATAACCGATGTGATCGCCGTGGCGAACCGCAACATGGCCGCAGTTCGGTCCATGCTCATGCTCAGGGTGCGAATGCGTCTCGTGGTCCATGCTTTTCGTTCTCGTGCTTCAGGGGGATGGGTGTGTGTCGGGATCGGCGTGATCAATGACGTTGCGAACCAGCGTCTTGACGTGGTCATCAGCCAGCCGGTAGTGCACGTCACGACCCGTCCTGCGCCGGGTCACCAGGTTCTCGCTGAGCAGCACTCGGAGACGTTGCGACGTCGTCGACATCTCGGCGCCGGTCTCCGCGGCAATGTCGGTCACTTGCCGCTCGCCGCTTAGCAGGACGGCTAAAATTTGCAGGCGTGCGGGGTCCCCGGCGGCCCGCAGCATCCCGGCGGCACGCTCCATAACCGCCGGCGAGCGAAACCCTGCTCGATAGTTCGCCTTTGGGCCACTCACGCGGTGAATTTCTCAGTTAAAAACATGATCATTTCATCATATTCAAAACTATTGAAACCGCCAAGTGATGAAACGACGCTCGTTACCCTGGCGTAGGCGGACGTTCGCTAAGATCTAGCGGGCACAGCCAGCTATACGAGGAGAGCGCCACCGTGGCGAGATCACTGACACCCGAAGCCTTCGACGCCTTCATCGACAGCAAACCGGGGTGGATCGTACTCAGCACCATCGGCGCCGACGGATACCCGCACAGCGTACCGCTCGGCTATTTCCGCGTAGATGACCGGATCTACATCGGCTGTCGGGATGGCACGACAAAACTCCGCAACATCGATCGCAACCCGAAGGTCAGTCTCGTGCTGGAGTCCGGCACAACCATGCAGGACATCAAAGGCACCATGATCCAAGGGACAGCGCAGATCCATCGCGAGCCGAGCGCGGTGCTGAACTGCATGCGCCTTGGAGCCGCGGCCCGCGGCGTACCCGAGGACGAGTGGCCGACCGAGCCGCGCTCAGGGAGCGCGTACATAGAGGTCCAGATCGACAATCGGATCTCCTGGGACTACGGATCCTGAACATCGCTGCTGCGAAGCACGCATTCCGGGAGAACAGGCTTCCTGCTGGCCTGGGTGAAAAACAGCCACGTGAGGCGGTCGTTAGACCGCATTCTGTGCACCGATTTCGCTGATGAGCCGCTCATGGTGCGAGGGCGTCCAACAGCCAAACACCTTCGGCGCAGCCAACGGGCTTTTAACCCCCTGATAAAACAACATAAAACGAACGATCGCGACGCCTGGCAACGAAATTGCAGGCCCATCGCGGGTCGGCAACGGCGCCGATTGCAGCACCTCGTGCTGTGGTCGGCCGTGGGTCGACTGCGGCACGCCAACAGTCACTGACCGGAGACTTTTCATGGCGTACCTCGCTCCTGCCGAGTTCGCAACCAAGATGGTTGATGCGGGCGAAGCAAAAATCTTTATGTCGACAAAGGACACGATCGTCCGCGCTTATATGGCCGGCGTCATCCTAGCGCTCGCCGCCATATTCGCCATCACGATCATTACCCAGACCGGGAACCCACTGATCGGATCCATCCTGTTCCCTGTCGGGTTCTGCATGCTCTACCTGCTGGGGTTCGATCTGCTCACAGGCGTCTTCGTGCTTTGCCCTTTGGCGTTACTCGACAAGCGCCCTGGAGTCACCGTTGGCGGCGTGTTGCGCAACTGGGGGTTGGTGTTCGTCGGCAACTTCGCCGGCGCACTTACTGTTGCGATTCTGATGTCGTTCGTATTCACCATGGGGTACAACACCGACGGTGGGCCGATTGCGAAGAAGGTCGCTGGCATTGGTGAGGCGCGAACCCTGGGCTTTGCGGCCTACGGCGCCGCGGGATGGTTCACCTGCTTCGTTCGCGGCATGCTGTGCAACTGGATGGTTTCGACCGGCGTGGTCGGCGCCATGATCTCGACCCACGTCAGTGGCAAGGTGATCGCCATGTGGATGCCGATCTTTGTGTTCTTCTATATGACCTTCGAACACTCCGTCGTCAACATGTTCCTATTCCCATTCAGCATCATCATGGGCGGAGACTTCTCTGTCGGTGATTACCTCTTCTGGAACGAACTACCGACAGCGCTTGGCAATCTTGTCGGTGGGTTGGCATTTACGGGATTGACGCTCTATGCAACCCACGTGCGGACGTCGGAAGATCGTCCGCGGCCGGTCACCGCGCCGATCGCGTCCACACCAGCATCGGCCTGAGTTGTGCCCGCAAGCACTCCGGTTCAGCGCCAGTGCGCTCGAACCGGGGTGGCAACCGAGAGCCACGGTATGACTGCGCCGAGCGCCCTTCGGGTGGGACTGGGTCAATACAGCAGCGCCGGACGGAAAGACACCAATCAAGACTTTCACGGTGCGCTGCTTGCGGAGGGCTCGGTCAACGAAACCAAGGGTATCGCTATCGCGTTAGCGGACGGTATCAGCTCGTCGGCCGTCAGCCGCGATGCTGCCGAAGCGGCGGTTACCGGCTTCCTTAACGACTACTACAGCACACCGGAAGCCTGGTCGACGAAACACTCGGCAATGCGCGTTCTTGAAGCCACGAACGCCTGGTTGCACCGGCAGACGCAGCGAACCGCGCTGCGCTTCGATCGGAACAAGGGCTATGTCTGCACCTTCAGCGCGGTTGTGCTGAAGTCCACCACCGCGCACCTGTTCCATGTGGGGGACTCCCGAATCTATCGACTTGAGGACCGAACGCTAGAACAGCTCACCAGCGATCACCGCTATCGGGTCTCGGACGAAGAGTCTTTCTTGAGCCGGGCCCTTGGCATCGAGTCCTACGTCGACATTGAGTACAGCGAGCTGGTGCTTGAAGTCGGGGCTACGTTGCTCCTCACAACCGACGGTGTGCACGAGTTCCTGGATGAGCGGTCGATGGCTGAGATCCTGACCCAACCGGCCCCGTCTCTTGACGCAACGGCAAACCGTCTGGTAACTGCAGCTCTCGAGGCCGGCAGTTACGACAATCTCACGGCACAGGTCGTGCGCATCGAGGCCCTTCCGGAGCGTTCCGCAACGGAAACTTACCGCCAACTGAACGAACTGCCCTTTCCACCGGCGCTACGACCCGGCGAGCATTTCGACGGTTTTAAGATCTGCAGGGTACTGACCGTTAGCGCTCGGAGCTCGGTGTTTCTCGCAATCGACGAAGCGTCGCAACAACGGGTAGTACTCAAGGTGCCATCCGTCGACCTACGAGACGATGTCGCGCACTTAGAGCGATTTCTACTCGAGGAATGGATCGCCAGCCGGGTAGACAACCCGCACGTGATCACGGCCGTCCGCCGGACGCAGCCGAAGCGCCACATCTATCAAGTGACCGAGTACGTCGACGGCGCAACGCTTACCCAATGGATGAGGGACAACGCGCGTCCGACGCTTGACCAGGTCCGGTCCATCGTCAAGCAGATCGCCCGGGCACTACGCGCGTTGCACCGCTTGGAAATGCTGCACCAGGATCTGCGGCCCGACAACGTGTTAATCGATAGGCACGGAACCATCACGGTTATCGATCTTGGCTCGGCCTACGTCCCCGGGCTCGAAGAACTGGGCACGCGGGCCCAGGCGCAGCACATGCCCGGAACGCCCCAATACCTTGCGCCCGAGTACTTCGTCGGTGGTCACCGTTCAACGCGCTCAGATCAGTTCTCCCTGGGTGTGATCGCATATCAACTGCTTTGCGGACAGTTGCCCTACGGCGCCGACGTGGCCCGGGCTACGTCTCCGGCGGCACAGAAGCGTTTGCGCTACCGACCGCTCCGCGGCAGAAACAGCGAGCTGCCACCCTGGATTGATCTAGCGCTGGAGAAAGCAACGCGGATCGATCCGATGCATCGCTACGACGAGATCAGCGAGTTCGTACATGACCTTGAGACCCCAAGCAGTCGCTTTCTCCGCCAGGATCAACCGCCGCTGATCGAGCGGAATCCCGTCGCGTTTTGGCAAGGCCTAAGCGCAACGCTCGCACTAGTCATTCTTGCTCTCTTGATTCTGCGCGACTGACGCAGCGTCTGGCGCCCAGCCATCCATCAAAAACAACAACGGGTAGAAAACCTATGAGTGAAACGCTACTTACCAAAGACGACGTTACGTTGCTGATTTTGGTCGCAAAGAAGAAACTCAGTTTCAGCTGGGCGGACATGGCAGAAAGGATCGGCATGTCCCCAGTCTTTACGCACTCAGCCTGCATGGGCATGAACGCCTTCCCGGAAGACAAAGCCGCCGCTCTCGTGAAACTACTGCTGCTACCGGAGGAAGCTACCGCAGTCCTGAGCGAGAGCCCTACGAAGGTCTGGTCCCAAACCGTACCGACCGATCCGTGCATCTATCGGTTCTATGAGATCGTCGGGGTCTACGGACCCACGCTCAAAGCGCTGATCCACGAAGAGTTTGGCGACGGAATCATGTCGGCCATCGACTTCGACATGTCCGTCACTCGGGTACCCCACGACAAGGGTGACCGCGTCAAAGTGGAGATGTCGGGCAAGTATCTGCAGTTCAACGCCTGGTAAGTAGGGGCAAGCCGTGAGCGCAACAGATTGCCACGCAAGTTAACGAAAGCAGCTTAAATCGATAGACTGTTCGTGTGTATATGCACGTCAATAACAGCGGTGGCGAGCCGACTATCGTCTTTCTGCACGGTGCCAACGCCGGTGCCTGGATGTGGAATCCGGTGCTCGATCACATGCCTGACGTACATAGCCTTTGCCCAGACCTGCCCGGACACGGTCGAAGCGCGACTGAAGACTGGACGACACTGGAGGAAATCGCAGACGATCTGGCAACCTTGCTCCGCGATCGGTGCGCGCGTGGGCGTGCACATATCGTTGGCCTATCGTTGGGGGCGTATCTGGGTCTGGTGTTGATCGATCGACACCCCGAAGTCGTCGAAAGCGCGTTTCTGTCCGGTGTTCCCAGCAAGCCGCTGCCAAACCCACGGCTGATGCGAACTCTGGGCTACCTGATGGTGCCGTTCATCCACACGAAAGCGCTTCTACAGATGAACGCGCGAGCGTTGCGGATTCCCGAATCGCAAATGATCGATTACGTGACCCGTTCCCGTGAAAACAGCCGTCAAGCGTTTTTGAAAATCAACGCTCAAGCGATCGGTTTTACGGCACCGAACCGCGCGCTGCAGACGCCCGTGCGCAAGCTGTTCGTCGCTGGCTCACGGGAGCATCCACTGATTCGAACGTCACTTGCAGACTTCCTGAACCGGTCCGAACGGGTCGAGTGTTACGAAGTCGAGAATGCGGGGCACGCCTGGTCAAGCGAACACAGTGAACTGTTCGCCGCGGCGGTTGATGCCTGGACTACCGGGCAGGAACTACCACCACAGCTGGTACCGATCTCCGCCGCTTGACGATTGCGAACTGGACTCCTACGGTGCGGGCTGGTCGAAGCCCCATGAGGACGCCGTTGTTCACTCCACTTGATGTTTCGACTAAGCGCCGGTGACTGGCGCCCCGGACCAAAGACACCACGGAGAAACAGCACAGTGCTGAACCACGTCATGATCGGCTCGAGTGACATCGGGAAAACCAAAACATTTTATAACGCTGTACTGGGCGTGCTAGGCGCCGGTGCGCCGATGGAGCACGTTAATGACACCGGCCAGACACGGCTCTTCTACATGCACAACGGCTCGACCTTCAGCGTGTCGGAACCCATCAACGGTGAACCCGCGACTGTGGCCAACGGCTCGACGATCGGATTCGTATGCGAGTCACCGGAACAGCTCAAGGAGTTTCACGATGTCGCTGTTGCCAACGGTGGCACGAGCGTTGAGGATCCACCGGGGCCACGGGAAAGCACCATGGGCGTAATGCACCTGTGCTACTTCCTGGACCCCGATGGCCACAAAATCTGCGGCATTCACCGCCCTGGCTAAGACGCGTTCGGTCTTCGTCGCCTTGAGCGCTCGAACACTGGCGCCCGCTTAGGTTGAAAATGCGCTGATCACGTCCCGCACAAACGCGGGCAACGCGAAGCGTTTGCCGAGCGGATCAACCCCCGTACGCACGATCACCAGGTCGTGCTCCGGTACGATCACCACGAATTGTCCTTTGTTCCCTGCCGTAAAATACGCGTTCGACGGCAGGTCGTCGGCTGGATCGAACAGCCAGAACTGCGCGCCGTACCCCTGCTGACCGGCGGTCACTGGACGAGTGGGTGCCGGCGTCGAGACGAAAGCCGTCCAATCTTCGGGAAGCAGCTGCTCCCCAAACCAGTTCCCATCATTCAAGTAGAGCAGACCGAAGCGGGCCAGGTCGCGCGCCGTTGTATACACCTGGCTTGAACCGATGAAATTTCCCTGATGGTCAATCTCCATCCACGTGTGATGCATTCCTAGCGGTTCGAAGAGCCGCTCGTAGGGGAAGCGAAGGTATGCCTGCTCATCGGCGAGCGCCGTTTTTAAAGCGACCAACGCTAACAATGTATCGTTATTGGCGTACTTCCATCGCGTCCCCGGATCGGCCTCGAGGGGCGTGGTTGTCGCACTGCTAATGACGTCCTGCCCGCCAAAGTACATCGCGCTGGTATTACTCCCTCGACTCCAGAGTCCGCTCGACATCCACAGCAGGTGCTTGAGCCTAATGGTCTGACGCCGGTCCGCCGGTTGTTGCCATGCGCGAACCGGCACCGGCGCATGGAGGTCGAGCAGCCCATCCTTAACCGCCATACCGACTAGGGTCGCGGTGATACTCTTCGCCGTCGACCAGGTTCGATAGCCCTTATCCACACCGAAGCCGTCGCGGTAGCGCTCGGCGACGAGCGATCCACCCTGCACAACCAGCGTTGCGACGGTCAGCGAACCCTCGCCATAGCTCGCACCATCGAAAGCACGTGCGAGCACGGCGCTTTGCGCAGCGGTCGCCGTCAGTGCAACCCGATCTCCCCTCGGGAAGGCTACCGCCGCTGGGTTCGACCCGCGGGCGCGCGCGAGGTACGGCAACTGAGCCGCATCCGCTTCCCCGAGCTCCGGCGGGAGCAGCGTGCAGCCCATGGAATCCCGGAAAACCGCCACCCGTACGCGTCCGTTAGCGTCCGCAGCACGAACGAGACGGCGCTCCGCATCAATCTCTGGATTGGGCAACCCGAGCGCCGCCGTGTCGGCCAACTCAACCCGCTCGATATCAGCAAGCGGACGATCCATGGCGAAGTGCGCCGAACAGGTAAACAGCGCCCGGAAGCCGGCGGCGATGAAGGGATCATCGAAGGGCGCAGCGCCGCCGGGGAGGCCGTAAGACGACGGGGCGCTTTGGCCGAATACCCCCGGGTTGCAGAGCCAGAAACCGAGCGCACATAAGCTGAACAGGGGCGCGCCCAGACCTCGGCGAAATCGTCGCGACATCGCGGGCATTTCTGTGGCTCCTTCAGTGCGGACAAACACCCTACCGCACCGGCAGCCGGCGCTGTGCTTTGTCGAAGAAACAGATCGGCTGAAAAATTAATCTAAATGATAATATTTCTCATTAATATCCAGTGATGTACCATCCAGGACTTGGTGGGGCGCGCGGCTTCGCGACGCTGACCACACGGTGGCGAGACCATGCGGGAAACCTTTAGCACAACTCTGTATGACCCGAAACGCGAGCACAGTGCCTGCGGCGTGGGCTTCATTACGCGCAAAGACAGCAAGCCCAGCCACGAGGTGCTCCGCAAAGGACACGAAGCGCTGTGCGCGATTCCCCACCGCGGGGGAATGTCATCCACTGGGGTCGGTGATGGGGCGGGGATTTCCGTTGATCTATCCAGCCGCCTGTTCTCGAAGCTGACCGGCACCCGCCTCGAAAGCGGCCGTTTCGGCGTCGGCAACTTCTTTATGCCCGAGCGTCGCGAGAGCCACGAGCGAGCCATCGCAGTCATCGAGGCGGCGCTCCGCAACACGGGCCTGGAGACGGTGTTGCGGCGCGAGCTACCGGTAGACGCGCAGGCCATCGAGCCGACGAGCGTGCCGCTCCAGCTACCGATCGTGCAGTGGATTTTCAGAATTCCGGAAGCACTTCTGGATGCAGGAGTAGATGCAGCGATGCACCACACGCTGCTCGCCATCGAAACCATCGCCTACGCAGATGAGGCGCTGCTCGGGCTCTATCCGCTGTCGCTTTCCGCGCGGACTCAGGTGCTCAAAGGCCGGCTCAATGCCTGGGAGTTAGTACCTTACTTCGCCGACCTTTCTGATCCAGATCACCGCGTCCATACGCTCTTTTTCCATACCCGTTTTTCGACCAATACCGACCCCCATCCGTCGATGGCGCAACCTTTTCGCCTCATGGCGCACAACGGCGAACTCAACACCGACAAGAAAAACCGGTTGTCCGAAGC
Organism: Pseudomonadota bacterium; assembly: GCA_039198065.1. Classification (GTDB taxonomy): domain Bacteria; phylum Pseudomonadota; class Gammaproteobacteria; order Pseudomonadales; family Azotimanducaceae; genus CALHVX01. The sequence continues at coordinate 396,008 of JBCCTU010000003.1, read as the reverse complement.
GGCGATCGCCAAAGCGCGCCGCCGATCGATCGTACGGCCCCCGGGGCAGTCGGACAGCTGCCGCTTCGACCAAACGCTGAACGCTCGTGTCTTCGAAGACGATATGGAGTTGGTGTCCGCCGTTGTTTCCATGATGCCACCAGCCTGGGAGAACGACGAGCGGCTTCCCGCGGAAGTCCGGGACATGCTCGCCTACTTTTCCCTCTATGAAGAGAAGAACGACGGCCCCGCGGCGCTGATTTTCGGCGACGGAAACATCATCGGTGCCCGACTAGACCGCCTCGGCTTGCGCCCGCTGCGCACGATCGAAACCCACCGCTACCTTGCCGTTACCTCAGAGGCAGGGCAGATCAGCTTTCCGGAAGCAGACGTCATTCACCGCGGCCGGATCGAAGCCGGCGGTATGTTGTTCTATGACCACAGCCAGCAGCGGCTCTTCAGGACCGAAGACGGACTGCGTGTGCTCGCTGAAGCAACCAACTACAAACCGCTGCTTAACGACGCCCAACTTCCGATTGCGACTCTCCCTGAGCCGGATGCCGCAGCCCTTGCCCGCGCTCAGCACTACGACGGAGACCTCTGCCGCGCCGGTCGCTACGTGGGCTACACGCTGAACCAGGAGAGTTTTCGCTTTCTCATGGATCCGATGCTCGACACCGGCGCCGAGCGCGTTTCGGCCATGGGCTACGGTACCGCCATCAACGCGCTGAGCGACAACGAAGGTGGCGTCGCAAAGTACTTCAGCCAACGATTCGCTCAGGTCACAAATCCACCCCTCGATTCACTTCGCGAGGCTGACGGCATGACGCTGCGCATCGCGCTGGGCGAGAAGCCGCACGCCGGACCGACGGGTAACCGACAAATCGTTCTTGACTCTCCGATTCTGACGATGCGAGACATCATCCGCATAAAGAACCAAACCGATGCGCCCTGCCTTGCCGTAGACATGCTCTACGCGCCGGATTTCACCAATGCGACGGCCAACGAGCGCAAGCTCGTAGACGCCTTGGATCACCTTGCGTCACAGGTCGCCGAGTTCGCCCAGACCAACGGCGGCATCGCCATTCTGTCGGACCGGCACCTGAGTTCACACCGTGCGCCGTTGCCCATGACCCTTGCAGTCTCCGCGGTCAACCAGCGACTCATCGAAGACGGGCTACGATTGCGGGTGTCCATCATCGTGGAAAGCGGGCAGATCGCATCCTCGCACCACGTCGCCTGTGCGCTGGGCTTTGGCGCGAGCGCCGTGTACGCACTGAGCATGCGACTGCGAGCGGAAGAGAAGTATCCGGACGATCCGGTACCGGCGTATCGGCGGTTCGCCAAGGCCGCGGAGAAAGCGCTGCTTAAGACGATGGCTAAGGTCGGCCTGTGTACGGTTGAAAGCTACTGCGGGGGAGAATTTTTCGAGCCCAATTTTCTCGATACCAACGATCCGATATTCCGCCGCTACTTCCCGAACATGCTCTCGCCCGTGGGCGGTGTTCGCTTCGATCGCATCGCTCAGTCGGTGGTTGACTGGCACCGGCGTGCCGCGCAGGTATCAGAAACCGCTGACGTGCCCATGCTTGGGTTGTTCAAGGAGCGTGCCGAAGGGGCCGGACACTCCTACGGCACGACCGCCGTGCGCGGATTCGTGGATTTGACAGAGGAGTCGCTGCAAATCCAGGCCCACACGCCGGCGGTGCGGGTCAGTGAACCGACCGAGGACGATGCGCTGCGGCTGCTGACGCTTAACCAACTAGAAGACGCCTTTGGGATTCAGGACGACCGCTACGTTAATACCAGCTTCGACGCACTAACACCCGCGCAGATCAACGGCTTTCAAGTGACGTCGGGCTACCGTGAGTTTTCCCGAACGATGGCGTCGGAGCGAGCGAAACGTCCCGCGGCGCTTCGAGATGTGCTCGCGTTTCCAGCTGACGTCTCCTTTTTGACGAGCGCTTCTGAATTCATGCGAGAGATGATGCTCTTCAACAGAGCCGGCAATCTCGACTTCGTAATTCGCGGCCTAACAGTCGAGCAACGCCAACAGCACCAGTTCATTCTGAAGTTATCCGGACCAAAAGCGTCCGATCTTGCGCGCCTGGATGCGCTCGCGCAGAGCCTCGTCGACCGATTCGGAGACGACATCCGCGGGCACTGGCTCGAAGCCGCAGCACTGCGCGTCGACGCCCGCGCGCGTGCGGAGGACTATCTTGCGAGGATCCGCCCCGCCCCGCCGCAGCTAACGCTCGAGCAAGTCCAGCCCGCATCAGACATTACTCCGCGGCTCGCCTCTGGCGCCATGTCACATGGCGCGCTTGTCGCGCAGGCGCACGAAGCCGTTGCTCACGGGACTAACATGGTTGGCGGGATGTCCAACTGCGGCGAGGGTGGGGAACACATCAGCCGCTACGGCACGCTGCGGGCAAGCCGTATCAAACAGTTCGCGTCCGGCCGATTCGGTGTCTGGGCGGGCTACCTTGCTGATCCGAAACTTGCAGAAATCGAGATAAAGATTGGTCAGGGCGCAAAACCGGGGGAAGGGGGACAGCTGCCGGCGCCTAAGGTTACCGTGGAGATCGCAGCCGCCCGGGGCGGCACTCCCGGTGTCGAGCTCATTTCCCCGCCACCTCATCACGATACCTACTCGATCGAGGATCTGGCGCAGCTCATTCACGACGCGAAGGCCACCCGCGCCCGAGTGATCGTAAAGCTGGTCAGCTCCGAGGGCATCGGCACGATCGCGGTTGGGGTTGCAAAGGCCGGCGCGGACGTCATCAACGTTGCCGGCAGCACCGGCGGGACCGGTGCGGCATCGGTCACCTCGTTGAAGTACACAGGCCGTGCTGCCGAGCTGGGTATTGCTGAAGTTCACCAGGCCCTGTGCGAAAACCGGATTCGACAAAAAGTTCAGCTGCGTTGCTCGGGTGCGATGCAGACCGGCTCGGACGTGGTCAAGGCGTGCTTGCTTGGGGGGGATTCTTTCGAGTTCGGCACTACGGCATTGATGATGCTCAAGTGCGTCATGGCAAAAAACTGCAACGTCAAGTGTCCCGCAGGACTCACCACAAACCCCGAGGTCTTCGACGGCGACCCGAGAGCTCTGGCTCAATACTTGCTGAATATCGCTCACGAGGTTCGTGAGGTTCTGGCGCACCTTGGCTTCCGCTCGCTGGACGACGCGCGCGGGAGAGCCGACCTTCTGCATCTGCTCGACCATCCCGCATCCGTTGGCCGTTTGGATCTGCGGGCGATGTTGGTTCGAGTTCCAGATAACCGAGTACAACAACCCGTTTATCTCGAGCGCAACTTTGCCACCGACGATCGCTGGGGTTCGCAAATCCGAGCCGCACTGTTTGAACGGGGCGAAGCGCGCTACCTGAGCGACGGCGTCGCCCTCACAAACGGCGACAAAAGCGTCGGCGGCCAACTCGCCATCGATCTCGAGCGCTGGCTCAACCACGATGTCACCGTTCGTCGTCCCAGCTCAGCCTACCGGGACGATCGCGGGCGCTACTACCTGGCCCCAGAATCGATCGCCTTGCACACCAGTAACTCTGCGGGGCAGAGCTACGGCGCATTCTGCAACGACGGCATGGTCCTGCACCACGCGGGCACCTGCAACGACGGCGTCGGTAAAAGCGCGTGCGGTGGCATGCTGGTCATCGTCCCTCCGGAGGGTTCGCGAGCACGAGCCACCGGCGGAAACGTGCTTGTCGGCAACTTTGCACTGTTCGGCGCCACCGGAGGTCGGCTGTTCATTGCCGGGGAAGCGGGCGATCGATTCGCCGTGCGCAATTCCGGCGCCTCTGCCGTCGTCGAGGGCGTTGGAGAATTCTGCTGCGAGTACATGACCAACGGCAGCGTGCTGAACCTGGGCCCGTTTGCGTCCGGTTTCGGCAACGGCATGTCTGGCGGCTTCGCATACCAATACGATCCCGAGGGGCGCTTCACAGGCTCCGTGAGCCACGACTCCGTAATAGTCGGTTCGCTTACCGACGACGATCCCATGGCTGCCGTGCATGAGCACGCCATTGCACTGCTGCTGCGCTGGCATGAGGACGCAACGGGGTCTGCCCTGGGGCGTCGCTTGCGGACCAACTGGGCAAAAACTCGAACGGCCATGCGGTGGGTCATGCCCCGGGCGTTGCTCCAGTACCAGGACGCGCACGAAATTTTGAACGCGCATACCGAGAAGGCATTGCGGGATGAACTGGCGAACGCCCTTACCCAGCACCTCGTCGGCCGCCTGAAGGTGGCCTGGAAGACGAAAACGCCTCTGCTCCAGGGACGCGCTCCCACCGGTGCTTCGAACGACGACGAGCGCTACGCGCTGCTGAACAACTGGACGGTACTGGATGCGGCGTTGGAAGTGATCCGAAGCAAACACGGCCCGGCCGCGCCCCGGGAAACCTTGGATCGGATGGCTCGAAACCTCATTTTGACCGAAGACCACGCGCTGCTGGTTTCACTGGTAAAGCACGCTCGATCCGCGCTGACGAGCTACACGGCTCTCGACATTGCTGTCCTGCTGTCGCACAAACGCCTCGACGACTTCAAGCGCGCTCTAAGCAAGCGCAACGCGCGGTCCATGGACAGCCCGGCGACTTACGGCTGGATCCTGATGCTCGACCAGCGCAACCGGGCAGCACTCGGCCGCATTCCCAGCTTCGAAGAGCTGTTTGCTCAGCGCGCGGTTGCGGCGCGGGCTCAGGTCTTGGGGGCCTGACGTCGTGCCCAAACCCACGCCGGATTTCAGTGCCTTACCGTTTCCCGAAGATGCGCCCTTCACTGCTGAGCAGCAGGCCTGGATCAGCGGCTATCTGGCGGGCATGAAGGCCCAACTCAAGGCGCAGGACGCAAGCCAGGACACAAACAACGCAGCAGGCCCTGGTCCCCTGTTGAACGTTCTCTACGGCAGCCAGACGGGCAATGCCGAAAGCGTTGCTGAAGATGCAGCAGCCATGGCCATGAACCAGGGGATGGAGGTAACGCTCAAAGAACTCGACGCGGTGTCCGTCGACGAGCTGCAGGCCATGACCGCGTGCCTTGTCGTCGTTTCTACCTACGGTGAAGGCGAGATGCCGGACAACGCTAAACTGTTCTGGGAGAGTGTTTCGAGCACTCAGGCGCCCCGCCTGGAGCAACTCACTTACGCCGTGCTCGGTCTCGGCGACACCAGCTATGACCAGTTCTGTCAGTCTGCGAAGCTCATCGACACACGACTGGAACAGCTCGGTGCACGTCGCGCTGCGCAACGCATCGATTGCGATGTGGATTTTGAAGACCCGGCGACGGCCTGGCTCGAGGCGTCGTTGCCCGAGTTTTCTGACCAGCCAGCCGCAGCGAAGGAAGCGCTGAACAAATCTACTCCCGTTCTGACCGAGCAGCGCTCGGCATGGACACGCAAACGACCGTTCAGTGCCCAGATGATCGCCAACGACCGGTTATCGGGGGCAGGGTCCGCGAAAGACATACGCCACATCGCCATCAGTCTCGGCGACAGCGACGTCGAATACACGGCCGGTGACGCGCTGGGCATCGTTCCAAAGAATCACGCGGACCTGGTCGCGGTAGTGATCCAGCGTCTCGGCGGCCGGATGGACAGTGCCGTGATGGGCTATGACGCGCCCCTGGGTGAACTGCTGACCCAGCGCTTCGAGATCATGACACCGTCGCGGGACTTGCTCGAATACCTCCACACCCACGCCGGTGACGATGAACTCTCGCACGTCGTCGGCAACGGCGACAAGGAAGCCCTCGATGCCTACCTCTGGGGCAAGGACGTACTTGATCTACTCAACCTTAAGCCATCGCTGCGGGTTGCCATCGACGAATTCGTGGCCTTACTACGACCGCTCCAACACCGTGCCTACTCCATAGCCTCGAGCGAGCTGGCGTTTCCTGGCGAGGTCCACCTGACCGTTGCCGCGGTGCGCTGGCATGCCCATGAGCGAGCGCACCGCGGGGTCGCATCAACCTGGCTGGCCGATGCGCTGAGCATAGGCCGCGAAGCCGAGGTTTTTCCGTTGCCCAACAAAAACTTCCGCCTGCCGAAGGCCGCGGACGTGCCGGTGATCATGGTCGGTCCGGGAACGGGCATCGCGCCGTTTCGCGCATTCCTTCAGGCACGCCAGCAACTGCGGGGCGGCGGCAAGAACTGGCTCTTCTTTGGCGATCAGCACCGCAGCAGCGACTTCATTTATTCCGATGAGCTCGCTGCACTAGCAACAGACGGCACCCTGACCCGGCTCGATCTGGCGTTTTCTCGCGACCAACGCGACAAACTCTACGTTCAGCACCGCATGCGCGAAAACAGCCGGGAGCTTTACGCCTGGCTGGAAGACGGTGCGAGCGTTTACGTCTGCGGCGATGCGACGCGCATGGCGCGAGACGTGGATCAAGCGCTGCACGACGTTGTGCAGCTTGAAGGGGCGCTCACCGAAAGCGCTGCGTCGGATTACATCAATCGACTTAAACGAGAAAAGCGCTATCTGCGCGACGTGTACTGAGGCTCCCGTGGATTTTGACTGTCTTCACTGTCGTTTCGCACGCCGCGAACCCATAACCGCACCAGGCGCAACGCTGGGCGATTTACTCAAAGAGGCACCGCCAGGGTTGCGCACCCTTGCGCCCGGGCCAGTCTACGACTGGCTTTGCCAGGTGAAACTCCACGACTGTGTGATCACCACCACAAACGGTCACGCGCTGAGCAGTGCTCGGGGAAACACGGCGCGCTGGACGCGTATCCACCTGGATGCCCACCCGGCAACGCAACGATTGACGCTGAGCCCTGCGGGTCCAAGCGGTGGGCACGCGGTGTTTACGCCGCGCTATGAGGCTTTGCGAGGTCTCGACGCCCTGCACTTCTACGGCAGTGATGATCGGCTCTCCCACCGCATTATCTTTGGCAGTCACGGCACGGGCGCACTGCTGGGCCGGCTGCGGGAAACCCCCGTAGCCATCGCAGAGCAGGCGCCGCCGGCAGACGCATCAACGCGCGTCGATCAGACGCTCGGCCATGTGCTGGAGGCGCGTCGGACCTGGGACCACATGGGACCCGCCGGGCATCTGGAGCACGTGCAGCTCAACCAGGGCACGGATCGATTGAGCGCGCTGCCGCACATGGGCTACGACCGTGCTCGCCGCATAGAGCACACCTGCCTGCCGCACTGGCTCAACCAGCTCCTCACGCACGGCATGGTGTACACGCGCGTGGTGATCGGCGACGGCTGGTCCCAGGCCGACGGCAGTGAAGTCTCCAAGCTGTCAACGGACGCCGGCCATCTTCTGGTGCATTCGACGCTCGGCATCGTGTCGCTTGATTTCGGGAACCTGGGGTCTTGCTGGGAAACCCACTTCAACCACCGCGGGTCGCGCTTCAGCTTCCTGGAGCTTTACAGCGGCTGCGGTCAGTGCATGGCGGTTTTAGCCCCGTACCGTGACTATCTGCAGGATCACTGGGGATCCCTGACCGGTGGTCTGCCTGACCGCTAACCGGATTCCCCATGGCAGAGCGTCAAGCCGCCGCCGGTACCGCAGGCGCTACGCTGCTTGACCATCAGCAACTCAGTCACCGAGGGCTCGAGGCAGCAGACCCCGGCGTCCACTGCACCAATCCAGAGCGCAACTAGGTCGCTCAATATTTCTCGCTTACCCACACCCCACCCGCACCGTAGTAGATGCGCTTGCCGTCCCAAGACAGCGATGGCCGCGTCTCGCTTTCTGCCACCGTTTCAAAGGGTACGGTTTCGCTTAGGTTGCGAGCCCGGCGCCAGGGAAAGAACAGAGATCTTCGGGTGATCGTGTAGATATCGAAGCCAGAATCGTCTCCCGCATCCGTCGGCCGGTCGGACGCAAACACCATCCGGCGGCCGTCCGGACTCACATTCGGCTGGCGGTCATCAAACTCCGTATTGATCGGCCAGGGCAGCCGAACACCGGGACCGAAGGTGCCATCAGAACGCATGCGGCTTCGATAGATGTCCTGATTGCCCGTGAAGTAGTCGGTGGAGTAGTACAGGAACGTGCCCCAGCGGGTCTCGAGTATCGACGGGCTGAGCTCCAGCCCCGGCGTATTCGGCCCTTCTGGTGCGCAGCCGACGTTTACGGGCTCGGCATAGCCTGTGGCCGGATTGTTGATCGTGCGTACAATGTCAACGCCGCCACAGCCGCCGCTGCGGTTTGAAACGAAAAACAGCTCACCGTCAGGTAGGGGCGTTGGGCAGAAATCGTTGGCCAGCGCTTCATCATTCACCGGCGCGGGCAACGGGCTGCCCGGCTCGAAGGCGTCACTCGCGCCGCTGCGCTGGTTAACGTATATATCGAGCCCACTACCGGGGTTGCGCGCCGTAAACAGAAACGTACCCGCCGGAGACTCGATCGGGCAGCCGCCCGGTACTTGCGTGCCGTCAACGCGCAGCGCGGGTGAGCTTGGCTGCCAGCGACTGAACGACGTCCAGCCCCAGTTCTTCGCTTCTACGGGCACGGCGTAACTCGCACTGAGTAGACCTGCAGCGCTGAGTACGACGGCACCAGCGGCACGTCGAAGGTACATCTCATTCATCATCAACTTCGTCTCCTGATTCCTCTCGCGCAGCCAAACCACGCGTCCTGTGCGGTCGCCGCACCCCATGCGCCGCGAGAAGCACGGCGCTATGGGAGCAAAAGAGCGAGTCCAAGAAATGAGGAAGAGATGAGGAAACGGTGATGATGAACACGGCCGGCTCGCCGTGTCTGTGGCCCTGAGCGGTTAAGTCTGCGTTTCGCTATTGCGACCCATTCGCATATGCTTAAGCGGCTCCAGCGCTGATCAGCGATGTACGACCACGTCGCCAGCGGCCTGAAGCCGACTGCCGCATCAGCCCAGAGCCTATGCTGAACCGTCTGATCGACATCTACACCGCACCAGTAGCCGCCTTTGAGGCGCTTCGGACTCATGCCCCGGTGCTTGCACCCCTGGTGTTGCTGGTGGGCGCCTCCGTCGCGCTCAACCTGACCTATTTCAACCTCGTCGATCCAGAATTTATCGTCGAAGACATCCTGCGGCAGGTCGGTGATGACCTGACGCGCGACGACGAACGACGCATCCGCGCGTTCGCCACTGGTGAGCAACCCGGAGGCCGCTGGTTTCGCGCCATCGGCGGTTCCCTCGCACTGGTTTTCGGCATCGTGCTGCAGGGCGCCTACTTCAGCCTCGTGTCGCTCGCCTCTGGTCACGGCATCGGCTTCCGGCGGTGGCTTGGCATGGTGTCCTGGGCAAGCCTCCCAGGTCTGATGGCCGTACTCGGGGGCTTCGTGTCCCTCTGGTTCGCGCCCGGGTTTGAAATCAGACTGTCGCGAATCAATCCCCTGACGCTGGCCAGCTTGTTCGACATCGAATCCGTACGCGGTCCATCGCGGCTGCTGGCCCAGATCGATCTGACACAGCTCTGGACGCTTGTTTTGCTCATCATTGGCTACAAAGTGTGGACCGATCGAAGCTGGGTCCGCAGTACGATGGTCGCCATGGTGCCGCTGACGCTGTTTTACGGAGTCAGTCTCATTTTCTTCCTCGGACGCAACTAACCCCTATGGTCGGACGCCGTTTACTCTTCGTTCTGATTCTCGTCGCCGTCGTTGCAGTACCTGTACTCAGCCGCGGCACCAGCAACCGAGGCGTATTTGTTGAAGTCGAAGAGCCTGCGATACGCCCGTTGCGCACGTCGGTGCTTGCCTCGGGAAGCCTTGCCCATGCTGATGAAGTAACGCTAACGGCAGAGGTCATCGGCCGAGTCGAGGCGGTACACGTCCGCGAAGGCGATGTGGTCCGCGCCGGCGAACTGGTACTGCAGATTGACGACGAAGCGTTGGCCGCACAGGTCGCGCAAAACGAAGCGTCGGTGCGCATGCAGGCCATCGACATTGAGCGCGCCGAACTGCGGTTGAAAAATCTGCAGCGGCGCCGGGATCGGGCCGCAACGCTGTACGAGCGCAAGCTCCTCGACGAAGGCGCCTACGAAGACGCGCAGCTCGAGTACGAAGTTGCCAACGTGGACCTGCGGTCCGCCCGGGAACGGCTGGTTCAAACGCAGGCTCTCCTGCAACAGTTCGAAGATCAGCGCAGCAAAACCCAGGTTCGCGCGCCGATCGATGGGGTCGTGACCTCGCTTGATATCGAAGTCGGGGAAACCGCCGTCTCCAGTACCACGAACATCCCCGGCTCGGGCCTCCTTACGATTTCTGATCCGAGCAACATCATCACCGAAGTCAACGTGGATGAAGCGGATATCGCCGATGTTCGCGTTGGCCAGGCCGCCGAGATCGTTGCTGTGGCCTACCCGAACCAGCCGCTCACCGGTGTGGTTCAGTTCATTGCCAACACCGCCAAACTCGGGGCGCACAGCCAGGGCCTGTCGTTTCTCGTGCGCATCGCAATCACGGACACCAACGGCATACAGCTACGCCCGGGCATGTCGTGCCGGGCTGCAATCTACACCGCCGGAGAAGAAGCGCTGCTGTCCGTGCCGATTCAGGGCGTGGTGATCGAAGAAGATCTCACGACCCGGTCGCAGCAACCGGTGGTGTTTGTTCTACGGGACGGAGAAGCGAAGAAACTGAAGGTCAAGACCGGGCTTTCTGACGACAGTTTCCAGCAGGTCATCGAGGGCCTTGAAGCGAATGACCAGGTCATCGTCGGTCCCGGTCGGGTTCTGCGTCGTTTGAAAGATGGCGATCCCGTACAGCCGACCACGAGCTGACCCGCAGTGGCGCTCATCGACATGCAGGCCATAACCAAGGTCTATACCCTTGGCGAAGAAACCGTCGCCGCCCTCGACGGCGTGGATCTGGCCATTCAGCGCAACGAATACGTCGCGGTCGTTGGCTCCTCGGGGTCCGGTAAGTCGACGCTCATGAACATCCTCGGATGCCTGGATCTGCCCACCGCCGGCGTTTATCGACTCAACGATACGGACGTCCGCGATCGTGATGAGGATGAGCTGTCGGTGATTCGCAATCGTGAGATCGGCTTCGTTTTTCAGAGCTTTAACTTGCTCAGTCGAGCCACTGCCTTAGCCAACGTGATGCAGCCCCTGGTCTATCGAAAGCTGTCGATCGCTGAGCGGCGCGATCGGGCGTTTGCTGCTTTGGAGCGGGTGGCACTCGCTAATCGCGCCGATCACTTACCAAACCAGCTTTCTGGTGGTCAGCGACAGCGGGTCGCCATCGCCCGGGCGCTTGTCACGGAGCCGTCCATCGTCCTTGCCGACGAACCAACGGGAAACCTCGATTCAGAAACGACCCATACGATCATGGGCTTGTTCGATCAGCTCCACGCCGAGGGCCAGACGCTCATCATCGTGACGCACGAGGCGGACATCGCCGCCCGCTGCGCACGAACCGTCGAGCTGCTGGACGGGCGGGTCCGGGCGGACAGCCACGGCCCGCAGGTCCGCGCGACCGGCTGATGTTGCATTCATTTACCGAAGCCTGCCGCGCTGCCTGGGCATCCATCGTTGCACACGGCTTACGAAGTGTGCTCACCACCCTGGGTATCGTCATCGGCGTCGGCTCGGTGATTGCCGTTATCTCGCTGGTTCAGGGCCTGCGCGTGTCGATCTCGGAAGAGTTTCAATCGCTCGGCTCGAACTCGTTGACGGTGCGGTCCTACACGCCCTTCGAAAAACGGCTGCAGGGCTTGAGCGCGCGGTTGAGTCCCGAAGACTACGCCGTCATCCGTGATCGGGTGCTGGGTATAAAAACGATTACGCCGCTGCTGCTGTCTGACGGCGCCGCCGGAACGATCGCGTGGAATGGCGCCGTTGCGGTGACGCAGGTCCAAGGCACGACCCACAACTTTCAGGACGTGGGCGACATCTACGCAACGCAGGGCCGCTTTTTGACCGTCGAGGACGATCTCCGCCGCCGCCGGGTCGGTGTCCTTGGACCGAAAGTCGTGGAAGATCTGGCCATGGAGGACCCGATCGGCGAGTTCATCAGCGTTGGTGGCACCTGGGTCAAGGTCATTGGCGTGATGGAGAGCCGCGGCGAAGTCTTCGGCATGAATCAGGACGACTACGTGCTGCTACCGTTCGAAACCGTGCGCAGCCTCAACGGCGTCCAGAACGAGCCCAACATCATCATCCAGCTGACGGTGAGCAACACCAGCGAGATTGAGACCGTTGCTGACCAGATCGCGGTCCTGCTGCGGCGTGAGCACAACCTGCGGCCCAGCGACGATAACGATTTCAGGATTCAGACGCCGGAGCAGATCTCCGAATCCTTCGAGCAGATCATCAACACGGTGACGATCATCGTCAGTGGCATCGTCGGCATCTCTCTGCTCGTGGGCGGTATCGGCATCATGAACATCATGCTGGTATCGGTAACCGAACGAACGCGGGAGATCGGAATCTGCAAAGCCCTCGGCGCGCGGCGCCAGGACATCTTGCTGCAGTTCCTCATCGAGGCCCTGACACTGGCGCTCCTCGGCGGCATTGCGGGCCTGATACTGGGCTACGGGATCGGCGTGCTCGTCGCGTCCTTTGTGCCGCAGTTCCCACCGGTGTCCGTTCCCTGGTGGGCGGTCGCCATTGCCCTCGGCTTCTCCGGGGCCATCGGCGTGCTGTTCGGCATCCTGCCCGCTTCCAAAGCCGCCGACCTGAATCCCATCGACGCCCTCCGCTACGAGTAGCTCTCAGTTGCATCGCGCCCCACCCCTCAACGCGTTGGCCGTAACGTTGGGGCTGTCCTGGGCGGTCAGAGCACGCGTTCGATGTCACGGAAGGCGTCGGTCAGCGTGCTCAGATCCTCCGGCCGCTGAAACGCGAGCGACGACAGCAGGTCGGTAATCGAGTAATCCGGTTTTACCGCTCGCGCGCGGCGCAGCGTATCGGCGGCCAGCCGTTCCTCACCGCCCAGCGCAAAGATCATGGCAGCAACACCCAACGCCTGATAATGAACGTCTGGGTGTTCAAGCGCCGCCTGACCCTGTTCTACCGCCTGCTCGTGCCGGCCCATCAGTGCCAGGTTCATTGCTGAGATTCCCTGCATCCCGTAAATCAGCGGATCCTGGGGGCTGAGTTTCTTCGCGAGTTCAATGCGCTCGTGGCAGTGTTCGCGCTCGCCGAGGAGCATGGATACCCATCCAAGAAAGTACTGGGCCGTTGCATAGCTGGGGTTGAGTTCCGTTGCCCGGGCAACCGAGTGCTGTGCCGCGCGCATGTCGTGCTTCAGGAACTGGGCGCGACTCAACGCCCAGTAGCCCATCGGGTCCGCCGGGTCGGCCTCAATCGCCCGCTTCGCCTGATCCTCCGCCAACTGGCGGGTCCGCGATCGGTCGCCCTCGAGATCGAGGTAGGCGCGCTCGTAATTCACAAACGAAAGGCCCGCGTGCGGGCGTGCCAGACCGGCCTCAAGGTCCAGCGCTTGACGGAAGTATCTTTCGGCGACGTCGCAGTCGCTCATCCGGAATCGGTACATGTGACCAAGACCCCGGTGGTACGCGCTCCAGGCGTCGAGGTTAGTCGCCGGTTTAAGCGTCGCTAGGCGAATTTCATTGCGCTGAACTTCAGTTTCCAACTCGCTGACAATTTTGGCCGCAAGTTCCTGCTGCAGGGTGAGCACGTCAGTTAGCGACCGATCGTAGTGATCGCTCCAGAGCTCTTGCTGGGTCGTCGTGTCCGCCAAGCCAACCGTGATGCGAGCGCGCGCCCCGGCCACCTGAACCGCACCCTGGCACAGGTACCGTACGCCAAGCGCTGCACCTAGCGCCTTGACATCGTGCTGGCCGCTCTGGAACCGAAACGCGGTACCGCGAGCAATGACCAACATGGCGCGCGAGCAGGCAACGCGCGTGATGACGTCGTGCGTCAGCCCCTGGGCAAGCGTCGTCTGGCTATCGGGCCCGGTAATCAAATCGAACGGCAGGATCGCAATGGACGGTTGGGCCAACCGCAGATCCCCGGCGAAGTCGGGACCGCCTGGAGCTGCCGGCACAGACCCGGTCGCTGTGCTTGCCAGAGACGCGGGTGCCTGCACGCCGACACGCGTTTCCACCGGGGCGATGAAGCGATAGCCCTCGCCCTGCACCGTCGCAATGACACCCTGCCGACGGCCGGTGTCGCCCACCGCTTGCCGGGCCGCCCGCATTCGGACCGTCAGTGCGTTGTCGGTGACCAGCCGGCCGCGGAACAGCGTACGCAACAGCTCGTCGCGAGAAACAACGCGCTCCCGGTGCTCTAGGAGATACACAAGGAAGCGCAACACCTGCGGCTCAACGGCCACTTCCTCACCGTCTTTCGACAACGAAAAGGTAGCTGTATCAATCACATATGAACTAAATCGGTACTGCATGACACTAACTGACGAAGGCGCTTTGGCGCTGCTCGAGGCTCAACTCTGGCGGCTACTTGGCTCAGGCCTATGGTGCCACGATCGTGCCGATAGCCTCACGATGCTCGGATGACTTAGGTCTCACCGCTAGAACAGGATAGGCTCGACGTTTTACCAAGAGCCGATCCATTGAATCCTTACCCTCGCGTCAAACTGAGCCTGCTCTGTGTACTGCTGAGCGTCCTAGGCGCCTGTACATCGGAGCCATCGATGCCGTCACCCCACCCCTTCGTTTTCCACCTTGTTCAAGCCAAGCTCTGGGACGCGGCCGTTGCTAACGGCACAACCTACTACCCGCCCACGTACAACGTGGACGGTTTCACCCATGGCACTTCCAATCCGGAAAAATTGCTGGCCGTCGCAAACCACTTCTACCCCGACGTGCCGGGTGAGTGGTATTGCCTACGCATGACCGTCGACAGTCTTGCGACGCAGGGCATCAAAACCGTTTTCGAAGGTACAGCGCCGGTCGGAGATACACAGCCCGATTTCGAGGGTGCCAACGACGAACTCTTTCCCCACATCCTCGGTGGCATTCCACCGGCGGCCGTGCTCGAACTCCATCCGGTGCAGCGATCTGCAAGCGGTGAGTTTCTGGCCATTGATGGCGTAACCGCAATCTGATCCTCGGCGGATTAGCAGCGCCTCACCCTGGAAGCACATCATGACAACCCGCGTGACCCAAGCTGAACTCTGCCGACGCTTCGCCAAACTGCATGAAGCCGATGGCGCCTTCATCATCCCGAACCCCTGGGATGCGGGCACCGCCCGCCTGCTGCAAGGCATGGGCTTTGCGGCGCTGGCGACAACCAGCGGAGGGTTTGCCCTGACGCTGGCGAAAGCCGACGGCCCACCATCGCTTGAGGAAAAACTTGCACACTGTCGCGCGCTGGTTGAGGCCGTCGATATTCCTGTTAGCGCCGACTTCGAGGATGGCTACGCAGACACATCAGAAGGTGTTGCCGACAACACGACGCGGCTGATTGCAACCGGCGTCGCTGGGTGCTCCATCGAAGACTACAGCCGTACGCGGCACAGCCTCTTTGAGAAGAGCGAAGCCGTCGACGGCCTTGCTGCCGCCGCGGAAGTCGTTGCCGCTCTGGATTTTCCCTTCGTTCTCACCGGACGCGCCGAAAACCTCATCCGCGGCGTAGATGATCTGAACGACACGATCGAGCGCCTCGTCGCCTATGAAGCTGCGGGGGCACGGGTGCTCTACGCGCCGGGACTGCGGACCCTCGATCAGGTTCGCGCGGTTACCGAAGCGGTCACAGCACCTGTCAACGTGCTGGGCGTGCTGATCCCCGGTGCAACGCAGAAACTCTTGGCAGACGCCGGCGCTGCCCGCATCAGCATCGGCGGTGCGTTGACCTACGCGGCGATGAAGCCTGTACTCGCCTTTGGCGATCGCATGATCACCGACGGTGACTTTAGTTGGGCCGAGGCGATGGCGAGCGGTACCCGCATTGCCGAGCTCATGGACGGCTAGTTTCAACGGGGTGGTGCCGTCTGGGTATCCTCGGGCTCGCGGTATGGCATGAGAAAGATGCGCCAGAGCGAAGGCTGCGTCGGGCCCGTGCCAGTCTGCTGCGTGTCTGCATCACTAAAAGTGCCGAACAGCCGGTCCCACACAATCGCCCCGCAGCCGAAATTCGTGTTGCTCTCGGCAAGCACCGCTGAGTGGTGGTGAATGTGGTAACGATTAACGGTAAACAACCAACCGATAACCCGAGTATTCAGGTCAAGGTTAGCGTGCGCCATAAAAGCCTGCGTAATCAGCAGCAGCACTGAGCCACCGATGGCTGCCCCGGCGCCGAACACCAGCTCGACGATCGCTGCCGGCAACGACAGCACCAAGAGGATCTCTAGTGGGTGATTCGCCGTCGCGTTAATCGCATTCAGGTTGTGGAACGCATGGTGCGACCCGTGGCCCGAAAGCCGCCAGAATCCGTGCCAACGGTGTTCGGCGCGATGGATCCAGTACCAAATAAACTCGCTCAGAAAGAACGCTAACAGTGCCTGCAGCATAAGCGGCCACTGGTGCGGCCAGACGTCCAAACCGAGCGCGGCTCGGATCGCGTCGAGGGCCGGGCGCACCGTTTCGGCGTAGAGCGGTTCGACCGCAGCGACGCCAAACACGCCAGTGACGAAAAAGACGGTTACGAGTACGGCTTTCTCACTCGGGCCCTGAATCCAACTCCGCTGCCGCGGATACAGCACCTCGAGCACTCCGAGCAGCAGCTGGAGGCCGACGAGCACTGCCGGAAAGAGCCATAAGGACTCCGGGTCCGAGGCCCAGAGTGCCAGCACCACCAGGGTGACTGTCGGCTGCAGCCCATACTTGATCAGCGTTCTCATTGTGCTCATAAACCGCCGGTTTCTGCCCAGCACGGAGGGTACAACACGGGCCTTGAGTACGCCGCCCTTGCACACTCTCACGAGACCGAAGAAGCTGCGAAACCACCTGGCAGCCAACCCGCAAGGAGACTCTCAATGATCGGCTACGTCACCCTCGGCACCAACGACCCCGCCCGCGCCCAGGCGTTCTACGACGCCCTTCTGAGCTCACTCGACATCGGTCGAATCATGGCCATGGAAAACTTCGTGCTGTGGGGAAAGTCCATGGAGGACCCTTGCCTCGCGTCCACACCGCCCTACGACGGGCAGACGGCGACTTCCGGCAACGGAACGATGGTCGCCCTGCGTATGGAATCGACAGACCAGGTCGATGCCCTCTATGCTCGCGCGATCGAGCTCGGGGCCGCTGATGAGGGGGCCGCGGGTGCCCGCGGCGACGGCTTCTACGCCGGCTACTTCCGAGACCCGGACGGCAATAAGCTCTGCGCCTTCGCCATACCAGCAGCCTAGTTTCCGAACGCGAACACTTGCATCACAGCAACAGCACCGCGCGCAGCGTGGCGCTGGCCCGCCGCACTCGCCGTCGTCGTCCCGCACTGGCCAGATAAGACAGCTCACTGACTTTTTCTTCACCCGCGCGCTCCCATTCAGCCAACTTTCACAGCGACCCCTACGAGCAGACTGTTTGCCTTACCTGTTTCGGCCGATTCGGGTCGGCACAGTGGGAAGACCGCAGTGGGGAGAGGACAGCATGAATTCGGGTAAAGCGCCTCATGCCTGGGCGCGGATCGACGACGCCACCGACGAAGATCGCCAACGAGCTGAGGCGACGGCGGATCCCGGCGCCTACCACGCCCGCATCGGAAGTGCTGCTCTGCATTGGGTCAATGCGCACACTAACGCTTGGGTCAGTTTCGATCCCGACGATCAATGCTGGCACGGATTCGATGGCCAGTCCGGGAGCGCACTGACCGACAGCCAGCGGCCAGAGCCGACTTGGATGCCCTGGTCAACGGCGCTCGACGTAAGCGATGCCCCGTACTTTCGCTGGTTCGACGGAGGCCTTACCAACGCCTGCTTCAACGAAGTCGATCGTCACGTCCTCGCCGGACGCGGTTCAACACCGGCGTTTATCTTCGAGGGCGACCGCTGGGATCCATCGAAAGAAAATGGCCGCGGCGGCCCGGTGTTTACCCGCGAGATCAGCTACCGGGAACTGCTTTTCGAAACCGCCGTCCGCGCCGAAGTACTGCGCGGGCTCGGATTGAAGAAAGGCGACCGCGTCGCGTTTAACCTGCCCAACATTCCGGAACAGCTGTTTTACACCGAGGCGGCGAAGCGCCTCGGCATTGTCTACACACCCGTGTTCGGTGGGTTCTCTGCCAAAACGCTCTCGGACCGGATCTACGACGCCGGGGCTCGCGTTGTGGTGACTGCCGATGGCGGTTATCGCAACGCCGAGGTCATACCCTACAAAGAGAGCTTCACCGATCAGGCCCTCGACAACTACGTGCCCCTGCCCCGGGCTTTAGAGGCGCTTGGCCAAGCGCTCGCAGGCTTCGAGTTGGGCGCGATAGCGGAACGTTTGGCGACGGCCGTGCGCACGGCGCTGACCGGTGAGATCACGGTTGAACGCAGCGACGTCATGCGGGAACTCGGCCGTGCCCTGGAGCTCGAAACCGAGTTGAGTCCGGAGCGCAGCGCCGAACTGCGCACGGCGGTCGCGCGCGAACTGGCCGCGGTCACTCACATCGTGACCGACGTCGTGGTGGTGCGTTACACAGGTCAGGAAATCGTTGAGCAATCGCGCGACCGTTGGTCCGAGGCATTGGTCGACGCCGCAGGACGACGACTGCTGGAACGGAGCGGCACGCAAGTGGCAGCGGTAGACACCGCAGATGCGCTTCACAACCTGGACGATCGTGCCTTCTGGGCAGCCCTCGCGGGCGTGGTTCCGGCCGAACCGGTCGACGCCAACTGGCCGCTGTTCATCATCTACACCTCCGGCTCCACGGGAAAACCCAAGGGCGTGGTGCACAGCCACGGCGGGTGGCTCGCGGGCGTTGCCCATACCATGCAGACCGTTTTCGCGGCGGAAGCCGGTGATCGCATCTACACCATCGCCGATCCCGGCTGGATTCTCGGCCAGTCGTACTTGATCGCTGCACCGCTCGCCGTCGGAATTACGTCGATCGTGGCCGAAGGCTCACCGCTCTTCCCGCACGCCGGCCGCTTCTCTTCGATCATCGACCGCCACGGCGCCACGATTTTCAAAGCGGGATCCACGTTTCTCAAAGCGGTCATGACGGACCCAGCGAGCACGGCCGACATGGCAACGTTCGATATGTCCGGGCTCAAGGCCGGAACGTTCTGTGCGGAACCCGTGTCCCCGCCCGTGCAGCAATTTGCGATGGAACGAATTTGCGATCGCTACATCAACTCATATTGGGCAACGGAACACGGCGGTATCGTATTCAGCTGCCCCTGGGGTGATTACAAACCGCTGGCAGCTGACGCCAAAACCTGGGCGTTGCCCTGGATTCAAGCGGAAGTTCGCGTGCCCGAAACCGTTGCTGCCAACGGCCAGGCCAGCCGCTGGCGCGTTGCAGAAGAAGGTGAAAAAGGTGAGCTGGTCATTACGCAGCCCTACCCCTATCTCGCCCGAACCATCTGGGGCGACGCCGAGCGGCTCGGCGAACGCGACTGGAAAGGAGACATCGAACGCTTCCGGTCCGTGTACTTCGATCGCTGGCAGGGTGAGCTCGTGTACACGCAGGGAGACTACGCCCGCCGCCACGGCGACGGCGCCATTACGCTGCACGGCCGGTCCGACGATGTCATCAACGTCTCCGGACACCGCGTCGGTACGGAAGAAATCGAAGGCGCCCTGCTCCGCGACAAAACCCTACGCACCGATTCGCCTGTCGGCAACGCGGTCGTCGTCGGTGCCCCGCACGAAGAAAAGGGGGAAACCCCGGTCGCCTTTCTCATTCCTGCACCCGGTGCGCGCATTCAGGATGACGACCTGGCCCGGCTGAGCGCCCTTGTGCGGGCCGAAAAAGGGGCGACGGCCGTTCCATCCGACTTTCTCGTCGTGTCGGCCTTTCCGGAAACCCGTTCCGGAAAATACATGCGACGAACGCTGCGCTCGATTCTTCTCGACCAACCGCTGGGGGATCTCTCCACGCTGCGCAATCCGGAAATCGTCGATGAGATCGTCGCTACCGTTGAGGAATGGCGTGCCTTTGGCAACCTGGCCGCGGCGCGCGACATCGTTCAGAGCTATCGCTACCTGCGCGTCGAAACCCACGAACTGGCGCCAGGAAAACAGCTGGTGATCATTACCATCAGCGCACCGCCGGTGAATTCTCTCAACGAACGTGCGCTCGATGAGCTCAACACGGTGCTCCAGCACCAACGGGCGCGGGACGAGACCGTTGCCGTCATCCTCACCGGTGCGGGTAATGCCTTTGTCGCCGGTGCCGATGTCAAAGAGCTCCTCGAGGTCGGTGAGGCGGGTGATCTTGCCAGCGCCCAGACCCCGCCCAACGCAGCCCACACGGCGTTCTCTACGCTTGAGCAGCTTGCCAAGCCCGTCGTTGCCGCAGTAAACGGACCAGCCCTGGGTGGCGGCAACGAATTGGTCCTCGCCTGCAGCTACGTCGTCGCCGACGCCCAAGCGCGTTTCGGTCAACCGGAAATCAACCTCAACCTCATGCCTGGCTACGGCGGCACACAACGCCTGCCGCGCAAACTCGCCGCCCGCAGTGGCGACCAGGGGCTCATTGCAGCACTGCGCATTATCCTCGATGGCCGTGGCATCGACGCCGAGGAAGCACAAACCCTCGGACTGGTCGATGAGATTACCCATCGCGAAGGTGCGGTCGAAGTGGCCGTCGCTCGCGTCCGTGCGTTCCTAGAAAACGAGGGTCCGTTAGTGGCGGCCGTTGACCGGCACCGCAACGAGCAGGCTGTGCGAGATGCCCCGTTGTCCCTACCGGCCGACCTGTACGACGAGCCGATGCTTGCCGCTGCCGTGAGCCAACTTCGCGTGAGCGGCCGCGAGCGGCCCGTTGCGCGCATCATGGACGCCGTTGCCTACGGCGCCGAGCGCGGTCAGACCGTGGGCCTCGCGCACGAAGCGCAGCTCTTCGCCGAAGCCGTGTGCGATCCCGAGGGTGGACCGCCGGGCATCCGCGCCTTCCTCGAAAAGCGCAGCGCACCCTTACCGGTTCGCTTTCAGCAGGTGCCACCAAACGCATCAGCTACGCTGCGCGCCGAGCTCGAGGCGAGCGGCGAGCTGCTGCCGCTCGATGCTGCGTTTTTTCCCGGTGTGACGCCGGTGCCGCGGTACCAGTACGGCATGGGCGTGTACAAAGACGCCGCCACCGGTTTGCCGCGGCACGCCGATCCAGCGGATTCGGAGGAGCTGCTGGTGTTACGGACCCCGCTCCCGGGGCCGAACGAGGCGCTCATCTACCTGCTCGCCTCGGAGGTGAACTACAACGACATCTGGGCCCTGACCGGTATTCCTGTCTCACCGTTTGATAACCGAGACGACGACATCCAGGTCACCGGTTCCGGCGGCGTGGGTCTCATCGCGCGGCTCGGGGACGAGCTGATTCGTGAGGGTCGCCTGTCCGTAGGCCAGCTGGTCACCGTTTACTCGGGGCAAAGCGAACTGCTGTCCCCGGATCAAGGGTTAGATCCGATGGCTGCGGACTTCCACATTCAAGGCTACGAAATAAACGACGGCAGCCACGCGCAGTTTTTAACCGTCCAAGGGCCGCAGCTGCACGCGAAGCTCGGCGGCATGACCATCGAAGAGGCCGGTTCTTATGGGTTGACCTTCGGTACGATCCATCGGGCGTTGTTCAACACGCTCGCCATCGAGCCGGACCGCCGCCTCTTCGTTGAAGGCGCATCCACAGGAACCGGGCTTGAATGTCTGCGCAGCGCGCGGACCGCAGGACTGTCGGTCGTGGGCATGGTTTCGTCGGCAGAACGCGCCGATCGGGTCAGTGCCTACGGCGGTGCGCCCGTCAATCGCAAAGACGAACGGTGGGCCGCGGCGTTTACGCCAGTACCTGACGATGAATCCAAGTGGGGTGACTGGGAACGCGCTGGAACGGCCTTCGTCGAGGCATGCCAGCAGGCTGCCGGGGGCGGCATCGATTACGTCGTCTCCCACGCGGGCGAGAGTGCCTTCGGGCGTTCGTTCCAGGTGCTTGGCGACGGCGGCATCCTGACATTCTTCGGCGCGTCGTCCGGCTACCGCTTTTCCTTTATGGGCAAGCCAGGCGCCGAACGACCCACGACCATGCTGCGGCGGGCTGGCCTGAAAGCCGGACAGGCGCTGCTCGTGGTCTACGGCCCCGGCGCTGTGGACGGCATCGTCGATCCCGTAGCCATCGAAGCCATTGAGATGGGCTGTGCGAGCAACGCTCGGGTAGCGGTGCTCACCGATACCAGTGCCCAGCGCGAGTTCGTTACTTCGCTCGGCTTCGGTGCCCAGTTCGCCGGTGTGGTCAGCGTCGAAGAGATCGGTCGCCGCCTCGGCGATGACTTTGATCCACCGGGACCGTTCCCGACCTTGCCCGATGCCTTTACGGAAGGCGCCGCCTTTAAAGAGGCCGTACGCCGCTTTTCGGATCGCACCCTAAAACCCGTGGGCTCCGCCATCGCCCCGTTGCTGCGCAGCCCCTTCGACCGCCGTGGGCTGCCCGACGTGATCTTCGAACGGCGCGATCGGGACAGTCTTGGGTTAGCAACGGCACTGGTTAAGCCCAACGTTGGCGTCGTCGTATACGCCGAGGAGTTAAGCGGGCGCAGACTCAGTTTCTACGCACCGCAGGTGTGGATGCGACAGCGACGCATCATCATGCCGACCGCAGAAATCCGCGGTACGCACCTGAATACGGCGCGGGAATTTTCCGAGGTTCAGGAGCGTATCGCCGCCGGCTCGATCGATGTCGTGGCACCCGTGTCCGTTCCGCTCACCGAACTACCGGAAGCGCATCAGGCCATGTGGGAAAACCGCCACGCCGGAGCAACCTACGTGGCTGTGCACGCATTGCCGAGACCGGGCCTTAAAACCAAAGATGAACTCTATCGAGCCTGGGCGCTTCGTGATGCGGAAGCACGCGGCGAACGGGTCCAACGCGCCGACACAGGATCAGCGGAGACCCTGCTATGACCGATACCCCGACGCCTGCATTTGAAGGTCGACTCAGCGATCGCACGGTAATCATCACCGGTGCGGCCGGTAACATCGGCAGTCAGTTCTCCCGTAAGGCCCTTCGCGAGGGCGCGCGGCTGGTCATGACCGGGCGCAACGCGGAAAAGCTTGAGACGTTTAAGCGTTCCCTGACCGAAGAGGGCTTTGATCCGGACCGCATGCTGACCGTTACCGGCGACTGCGCCGATGCCGAAGCCTGCCGCGCGATTGCCGGGGCGGCGGTGCGGCGATTCGGTGCCATCGATGTGTTGGTTAACAACGCCGGTGGCCCGGGACCACGGCGCACGCTGCGCGAGATTCCCTTCACCGACGCCCAGATGCGAGCGTTGTGCGACACGGAAACCATGATGGACTCGGCCATGAACCTGCTCGGCGGGCCGTGGAATATGGCGCGAGCAATCATTCCACACATGGCGCTGTGCGGTTCGATCATCAACGTATCTACGATCTTCAGCCGCACGCGCTACTACGGCCGTATCCCCTACGCTGTGCCTAAGTCCGGCCTCAACGCGCTGTCGCTCGCTCTGGCGCGCGAGCTGGGCACGGACCGCGGGCTGCGAGTGAACACCGTCTTCCCCGGCCCGGTCGAATCGGAGCGGATAGACAACATGTTCGCGACGATGGATGAGCTGCAGCAAAAACCTGCCGGCACAACTTCGAACGACTTTCGCGGCCTAATGACCAACAAGCGCCTGTCTGAAGAGGGACAGCTCGAGTACCGCTACCCGACCCCCGACGATGTCGCATCCACCATGCTGTTTCTGGCATCGGGCGAGTCCGCAGGCTTGTCCGGTCACGCCTTCGAAGTAACGAACGGCATGCAGGTGCCGGCGCAGAGCCGATCGAACCTCGTGTCCTGGCCTGACGAACGGCTGGTCGACCTGTCTCGCCGCGTGGTGTTGATCATCGGCGGCTCCGACGTCGACGAGGCCATCGTTTTTGCTGAACGCAACATGCGCCGCGGGGCCCGCATCGTCCTCGGCATGCGCACCCTGCAAGGGGTCGGTCGCGCCGAATCGCGCCTCGACGCCACAGGCCACCGCGGCATCCACGTGCAACACCTCGATCCACTGCGACCGGAGACGGTGCAACGAGTCTTCCAGTTTTTAAAGGATCACTTCAGCCGCTTGGACGGGATCGTCGTGCTACCGGCAACCGCCAACAGCGATCGGGGCTACTCCCTGGCGACGGCCGACGACGACGAGGTCAGGAACTTCATCGAGTCGGAGGTCGTAGCACCCATCGCGCTGGCTGCTGAAGCGACCCGCAACGTCGATGCCTGGCTCGGCGCTGGCAACGCACCGCCCATTACCTTCGTAACCAACCAGGACGACGGCCGCGGAAACCGCCTGAACGAGGTCAACCGGGCCGCGGTTGAAGAGCTGATACGCATCTGGCGGTTCGAAGACAAGCAACCCGAGCAGGCAGCGTTTGGCTGGAACTACGTGCCCAATCAGATCGTGCGTTACGACAACGCCGAAGCGGACAACCTGGCCTTTGCTGCGGATTGGACTGCAACGCTGAACAACGGCGTCCGCAAAATGGATCCAATCAACCTGTGGGTGCCGAAGAACATTCTGCGGGCCACCGGAAAGACGGCGATGCCGAGTTCGATCCAGCGCGTTCTGCCGGGGCTGCACCACGGAAAAACGGCGGTCATCACCGGCGGCAGTGCCGGCATTGGCATGCAGCTCGGCCGCTTTCTGGCGCTCGCCGGCGCTCGGGTGCTGTTGTCTGCACGCAGCACCGAAAAGCTCTCAGCGGCCCGCGACGAAATCGTGCAGGAACTCCGTGGAGTCGGCTACCCGGACCCCACCTCGCGGGTCGAGATCCTCGGCGATATCGATGTAGGCAGCGAAGCGGCCATGGAAACGCTCTACAACCACGCCATCGAGCGCTACGGCGACGTGGACTTTCTGATCAATAACGCTGGCATCGCCGGTGCGGAAGAAATGGTCGTCGACATGAGTTTGGCGGACTGGGACCGCACCATGGAGGCGAACCTGATTTCCAACTACTCGCTGATCCGCAAATTCGCACCGCGTATGAAGGCGCGGGGAAGCGGCGGCATTCTCAACGTGTCGAGCTACTTTGGCGGTGAGAAGTATCTGGCCGTGGCATACCCGAATCGCGCCGACTACGCCGTGTCGAAAGCGGGTCAGCGCGTGCTCGCGGAAATTCTCTCCCGCCACCTAGGACCGGAAATCCAGATCAACGCGGCAGCGCCGGGACCCGTGGACGGTGAACGGCTTCGTGGTCAGCCGGGCGCACCGGGATTGTTTGATCGCCGCGGACGGCTGATTCTCGAAAACGTACGCCTGACCCGCGTGCACACCGCGGTGCTCGCCATGCTCGAAGAAGGCGACGCCGAAGCAAGCCTTATGAGCATCGCCGGCAACTCGATCGAAGAACTGGCACAACGCCCGGACCAACCCAAGTCGCTGCGTCGGCTGTTGATTCAGGCCGGTGAGGGAAACCCAAGCGCGAACGCGACCCGCTACCTGCTGAGTGCAGAACTGGCACCGAAGCTCACGCATCGGCTGCAGGCCGGCGGACTCATCGACGCAGAGCTGGCGCAGCGTTTTCTGGACGCGTTCGTGCCGGCGCCGGAACCCTTCTTTGCGCATGAAGAGGTGCAGCGTCAGGCGGAAAAGATCGGCGCCGACATCCTGGCGCGCCTCCACCTGCACAAAATGCCGACAGACGAACAGGTCGCGCTGTCGACGGTGTTTAGCCTCGCCGATCCAGTGGTCAGTGGTGAAGCCTTCCACCCGTCCGGAGGGTTGAAGTTCGACCGCTCGGTGACGGAAGGCGAACTCATGCTGCGGCCCGGGCGAGCCGATCTGGAACGGCTCTCGGGCAAGCGCGTGGTGTTGATCGGAGACGTCATGCGGCAAGAGCTTGCCGAGCTGATTCGCGGGTTTACTACCCACGGGGTCTCGGAGCTCACGCTACTCACCCGCAGCGACACCGCGAGTGCAGAAATTCGATCCCTTGTCGACCTGCCGGCAAACGCCAACCTGGTCCTACGCACCGTCGGCGACGATCTTGAGGCCGGGCTTTCTGCGGTGCTTGAGGAACAGGGTCATTTCGACGTCGTGGTAAGCACCCCGTTCGTGCGACTGCCCCTCAATGCGCTCGCTGCCGAACCGAACGAACCCTGGGACAACGTGCTGTCGCGGGACCAATTCGCAGACGTCGTGCGCGACCACCTCACACACCACTTCCGAATTGCGAAGGTCGCAGCGCTCGTGCCGCGCTGCCAGATCGTGCTGGTCACGCCGGATACGTCTCGCGCATCAACGCGTGAAGAGTTCGCGCTAGCCCTGTTCGTGAAGAACTCACTTCACGCGTTCACCGTAACGCTTGGAGTAGAGGGCGAACGCTTACCGACGGTGCCTGCAATCAACCAGATCCAGCTGACGCGGCGAGCCCGTACCGAAGAACCGGGCACGGAGCAGGAACTGGCCGAGGAGATGGAGCGACTGGTATTTGCCGTTCTGCAGTGCAGCGTACCCGCGCCAAGCCCGGCGGAGAGTCGCTACCTGTCACGCATTTTCCGTGGCAATGCGGTGACCGTGTAAGCCACGAATCAACCCGGCTGGCTCGTTTACTCCGCGAGCCAGCGCTCAAGCATCTGTTTCAGCTCGGACAGTACGATGGGCTTTGAGGCGTGGTCGTCCATGCCCGCGGCGAAGCACGCGGCTCGATCTTCAGGCAGTGCGTTCGCGGTGAGCGCAACGATCGGGGTTCGCGGGCCACCGTCCGCCGCCTCCAGCACACGGATCTGGCGCGTCGCATCATAGCCATCAACCTCGGGCATCTGGCAATCCATAAATACCAGATCGTATGGCTTGGCCTGCCACAGCCGGACGGCTTCCGCGCCGTTAAGCGCGAAGTCTGGATTACAGCCGAGTTTGCCGAGGAGTTTTCGGACGACAGCCCGATTAACCGGGTTATCCTCGGCCACCAACACCCGCGCGTTGAGCGCACGGGATACTGTGCTCGACGCCGCGCCCGATGCACCAAGATCAAGCTGCCTGAGCTGATCAGGAGACGGCGTATGCAGACCCAGGTTGCAGGTGAAGGTAGACCCGACACCGGGTTCGCTTTCGACGCGAATGTCACCGTCCATGAGCTGCGCGAGCCGCTTGCAAATCGCCAGACCCAGTCCCGTACCTCCGTAGCGACGGCTCGTTGTTGCATCGGCCTGCGTGAAGGCGTCGAACAGTCCGGGCAGCGCTGCCGCGTCGATACCGATTCCCGTGTCGGAGACCGAAGCTTCGATGGATCCCTCGCGGTCAAGCGGGCGCAGCGAAAAGCCCACGGTCCCGGATTCCGTAAACTTAATCGCGTTGCTCAGGAGATTGAGAAACAGCTGCCGTAGCCTGCCCGCGTCGCCGACGATCCACTCCGGCAGATCGGGGGCAACCATTAGCTTCAGTTCAAGGTCATCTCGCTGAATGCCACGCCGAATCAGCTCAGTGACGTCGTGAGCGGATGCGTGCAGGTTGAACGGCGCCTGCACGAGACTCAGCTTACCCGCCTCGATCTTAGAAAAATCGAGCACGTCATTAACCACGTTGAGTAGCGCCGTTCCCGATCCGTGAATGATGCGGATGGATTCCAGTGCGTCGTCGGTCAGATCGTCATCGAGCAGACTCTCTGCCATGCCCATGATTCCGTTAATCGGAGTGCGTATTTCATGGCTCATCACTGCCAAAAACTCGCTCTTCGCTCGATCGGCAGACTCTGCGCGGCGCACGGCTTCGAGCAGCGAGCGCTCGTAGCGTTTGCGTTCGCCGATTTCTCGGACTACCAGCGTGAAGCCATCTTCCGCTGGCCCGTCGAGAGCGATGGGCTGCAGCTGCACCTCAACCTCGCGGGCATCGTTGGCGTAGGTCGCGAGCGTTGTTTCTCGCGCCGGCACGCCAACCAACGCAGCGAGCTTAAGCGCGGGCGCAAACAACGACTGGGCCGGAAGACCAATCGATAACGCACGGCCCATGAGCGTCTTTGCCGCCGGATTGTAATGGCGAATTAGAAAGTCCCGGTCCAGCGTCAGAATCGATTCCGTCACGCTGTCCAGCACGGCCTGCAGTCGCCGAGTAGCGCGGTCCCGGGCAGATTCTGCGAGCCTGCGATCGGTTACGTTGAGCATGACCCCCGACATCCGTACGGGGCGCCGATTCTCTACCTGGACTTTGCCGCTCGCCTGAATCCAGACGAAGCTCCCGTCGTTGCGGCGGACCCGATAGCTCTGGTCGATCTTTGCACCGGCGTCGAGGTCGCGATCGATGGCAGCAACCGCAGACGCTCGATCGTCGCTGTGAATACGGGCTTGGAACCACTGCGTGCCCGGATGCACCGAGTGCTGCGGTGGTTCGTCGATCCAGCGCCAGAATGCGTCGCTGATGTAAAGGCGATCGGCCTCGAAGTCGCAATCGAAAATTGCAACTTCGCCGCTGCTGATAGCGGTTGCCAGTCGCTCTTCGCTGGCCTCTAGTGCTTTTTCCTGTGCCAGTGCCTGGGTGACGTCCTGACCCAGCGCGACGTACCAGATCTTGCCGTTCTGGCGGACCTCCACGGTAACGCTGTCAAAGATGTACCGCGAGCCGTCTTTTCGTATGTGCTCGTACCGTGATTGAGTCGCCGACCGCTCCGCGTAGTCTTTGAAGGCAACGTTCGTATACTCGCGGCTGAAGACGTGCGGTGCGATCGTACGGCCATCCCGGCCGATGATTTCAGCCGCCGTGTAGCCCGTATTGCGAAGCGCCGCTGGGTTCACGTAAACGACCCGCCCCGAGGCGCTGAGAACGAACAGTTCGCTGATACTGTGCTCCAGCGCCTCGTCCATCACCGCAGCCTTGACATCCCGCTGGTGCCGAACCGTTACGTCGGACAGGGAAACATCGATGCGATGAGCTTCGGCTAGCAGGCGTATGCGGCACTCCAGCCAGCGACGTTGGTCTGCGATCTGAACTTCGATCGTCTGCCGCTGCGCCTGGCCGGGTTGAGCAAACGCCGCTGCGAGGGCCGCAAACGCCCGCTTGGGTTTTCGGCAAGACCTGAGCAGGCTGCGGGCGCTGAGCAGCGTGTGCTCTGAAAATCCCAAACGCTGGGCCGCACCGTCAGAAATGAAGACCGCGCGCCCATCGAGTACCGAGTAAGACAGAAATGCTTCGCTCGAAAGCGCCAGCCGGTCCCCCAGCTCCGGCTGAGGGATCGCGCTAAAAGGCACCGCCATGGTTGACCCATACTAAGAGACTATCTACAAAGTGTAGAAGCACGACGGAAAGCCGCCCGCTGGAATGGCCTGCCTCCCATGGAGCCTGTCGCCGCGGGATCACAGCCGTCAGCGGTCGACCAACGTGCGCAGGACCACATAGGCCCGCCCCTTGAACACTTCAACGGGGCGACGCAGGTGTTTTTCAGCAACAGTCTTCAGCTGTCGGATGGACAGCGGGCTGTCGTACCGCGGACTCAGCGCATCAAAGGTTTCGTGGATCGCGTAGCGGCGCATTTCGTCATCTGAGATCGCCGCGTACTTCTCGTAGTGTCGATGATTGATGTAGGGCACAAAGATCCAGCACAGCCGCCGAAGATAGCGGTTGCGGTTCAGCCAGGTGGTCAGCGGATACAGCACGGGCGTCGCGGCTTCGATTAGCCGGTACAGACGATCCGGGGCCATGCGACGCGTAATCGGTCGAAGCACGTACTTCCAGCGCGCCATTTGAAACAGGTCCCGGGAGTAGGAATGGACGAACGCGTCGCCCTCCGGATTCGCGAAAGTCAGGATGTGCTCGAGCACCGCGGTTGGATCCGGTGTGTGCATGATTACCCGGTGACAGAACACCAGATCGAATGCCTCGCGCCGGAACGGCAAGTCGAGAATGCTCGCCTGGGCCAGAACGAGCCGAGGATGTTGACCGAGGTTGGCGCGGGCGACATCGACGCCGGCAATGTCGACGGCTACCACCGTGGCACCAAGCTTCAGCAGCGTCTCCGTATCCGGTCCAGCACCACATCCGCACTCGAGAACCAACTTGCCCGCGAAAAACTCCCGCGGCCAGTTCGACCGGGTGAGTAACGTAGTGATTCGGTCTTCCGTTCCGTTCTGAGAATCGAGCTGCACCGTCGCGTGCTTCTCCCGGAGGGTCGAGAAGTTCCCGCTCGAGTACGACTGGTCTGGGGTAAAACGTGGAATACCGTTCACCACCCGGACCGGCTCGCCATCGATGGTCAGCTGACCATCGACCACCTCGGCGTCGCCACGCAACAGCGACAGCAGAAGATCCACGTTCCATAGCTCTGGGTCAGGCACGTTAGTAATCGATCGAAGCCACTTGGTTGGGGTAAGTCCAGCAGAAAACGAATGCGGCGACCAGCGAAGCCCGGCTGAGTCCCTGAGGACGCCGCCCGCTCAGGCGGGATTCTCGACCATCAGCTTCTGCAGGTTGCCCATGGCTGGGATCGCTGCCTCACTCAAGCGCTTCAAGATCGCCCGCTTCGTCTCATCGTCTTTCGCCACGGCAGCGCGGCTGCCACTAAACCCGTCGAGGCGGTTGCTCGCGAGCCAACCGCGCAGCTCGTCGTCCTGCGACCACTTGTACTGATTCATCATGAAGGCAGCCGTCATCGGCAGCCAATCCACCAGTCGATCCGGAAGCGGCACCGGGCCACAGAGTTCGTTCTTTTCATCGTCCCCCGAACGGGTCAGTTCCACGTGGGCAATCAACGCTGCCGAAAAGACAGGCTGAAAAGAACGCACCATTTGCGGCACGATCCTGTCGCCCTGGAAGATGGGCTGCACCGGAAGCGCCTTGAGCGCGCTGGCGGAACAGTCGACGTGCAGGTGTTCTGGACTGGTCGCCACACGCCCCTGCTCGAGCTCGATCTCGTTGAGACCCAGTCGGGTGACCCGGCCCTTGCGAATGATGCGCGTCACCCGCCGCAGCGCCTCGATCTCCGCCGGACTGACCGTCGCCGCATGAAACATTTCGGGCTCGACGGACTCGTCGATGCGTAGCAGGTTGCCGGCGGCAGCGAGGCGATGAAACAGATCGTCGACCGACGTCGCCGCAGCAATGGCCTCCATCTGTGCAGCCTGCGCGCCCATGCTCTGTTCAAAGAACTGCGTGCCCGGTTGGGTGGTTTCGCGGTTAATGAGCCACGCGTCGCGCGGCATGATCCACTGGATCGCATCCGGCGACACGCCCTGTTCCAGCAACCACAGCACCGAGTCGATGCCGGTCTTTCCGCCGCCGACAATCACGTAGCCGGCCGGCGGCGCCGGCGTCTTCACCAGCTGGTTAATGGTGATAAATCGTGCGCCGGCCTCGAATTCAAAGTTGGGTGTATGGGTCGACGGGACCGTTGTCTTCAGGAACGTGCAGTCGACCGTCTTAAGCTTAGGCCGTACCTGCCGCTCCTCACCGGACAGCACGCTACGGAAGCGCCCGTCACCGAGGTAGTCGCAGCCGGGAAAGTAGGTCACCCGCCCGGTAGGCAAGAACTGCTCGCGCATCACGGCATCGAAGTACGCGAGGACCTCGGCGCCGCTGGCGAGATCGTACAGACCCTGGTTCAGCCCCACCCGGTCAATGGTGTTGCGGCCGAGCTCGCGGGAGCTGACGCCGTAGTACGCCGAAGGTTGGTGGAGCGTCACAAAGGGATAGGCATCGTTCCAGTGCCCACCGGGCGCATGGTGGCGATCAACCATGACCACGGTCGCGTCGCTCTCCGTCAGGACTACGTCGGCGAAGGCCATCCCCATCGCTCCGGCCCCCACGATGAGATAGTCAGGCGTCAGCATCGAATCGGTCATAGCAAAAGCTCCAGGCAGCAGGGCAATTGAGACACCGCGCGGACTGCGCGGTCAGCGGGCCGTCCGCACCGACCGTTCCGCCCGCCAGAAGTGAAACGCAGTCCAGACGTTGAAAACAGAAATCCAGGCAACACCCCCACGTATTCCTTCCGCTTCCCGCGTCGCGTCGCCTGCTGAGATCAGATCGGATACAAAACCGACGAAAACGGGACCCAGTCCAAGCCCTAACAAGCCGCAGAACAAAAGATACAGGGCGACAGCCATGGCTCGAGTACGGTCACTGGCAAGCTTCTGCAGCAGAGAAAAATTCGGTCCGTAGTAAAACGTCGAGGCGAAGGTCGTAACCCCGAGCAGCACAAGCGCGAGATTGACGTTGGACGCATTGACCGCAGCAAAGGTGCTCGGAATCGAAACGAGAAAAACCGCCGCCACGATCAGCAACGACGTCGCCCGGCCGTCCCGGTCGAACCAGTCGCCGACCCTGCCGCCGAGCCAAGCGCCGGACACGCCGGCGATGGCGACCATCACCCCAAGCTTAAGACCCAGCTCTCCGTAGCCAATACCAAACACGCGCACGAACAGACTGCCGTAGAAGGCCGCAATGCCGTAGGCCACGAACTGAATGAGAATGCCCGCCGCGACCAAGTGCCAGTAGGTGCGCTGCGACCCAAGTTCGACCACAGCTTCGCGCAGCGTGAGCTGCCCCGGGCGCCGCACGAACGCGTCCCGTAACGCTGGGGTACCGCGGGGCTCTCGGACCAGCCACAGCACGACAAACGCCATCAGCACCCCGGGCAGGCCCGCCGCGAAGAACGCAACGCGCCAATCGAAATGCTCCACCACCCAGCCCCCTCCGGCGTAGGCAATGAACGCCCCCATGGGCACGGCGGCCCCGTAGATGCCCATGGCGCTCGCCCGGCGCTCCGGTGGGAAGTAGTCGGCGATCAGAGAGTGGGACGGCGGACTGCAAGCCGATTCCCCGATGCCGACCCCGACACGAGCGAGAAACAGCTGCAGAAAGTTCTGCGCAGCGCCACAGAGCATGGTCATCACCGACCAGATGCCGATGGCAATGGCAATGATGCGGCTGCGGTTCCACCGGTCGGCGATGGCTGCCACCGGTATGGCGAGGGTGGTGTAGAACAGCGCAAAGGAAAGCCCGGTCATCAAACCGAGCTGCTTATCGCTGAGCCCCATCTCCTGCTTGATCGGCTCGGCGAGGATAGAAATCACCTGGCGATCAATGAAGTTGAGCATGATGACGACGAACAGCACCGCGAGGACGAGGTTCGCCTCGGTGGCTCCCGGCTGCGACGCGTGGTCGCCCTGACTCTGATCTGACATCTCGGCTGTTCCCCTCCAGCGCAGCTCCGAGTGTGCTGGCGCGCCTCGCCGCCGGCAAGCGGCAGGCGGCGTGCAGGCATACAGGCACACATGGACAGAGTCTGAGTACACTGAGTCGTCGCCCGGAGGGGCATCCGAGGGCAGGGACTGATGACCGCTCGCACACAGATGGCTCGCTGACCGTACCGTGGACTACACCGTCACCTACCGCGGACGCACGACCCGCTTCGCCTCCCTTCGCGAGCTCATGGCGAAAGCCTCACCGGAGCGCTCCGGTGATGTCCTTGCGGGCATCGCTGCGGAGTCGGCTGAGGAACGGGCGTTGGCCCAGCTGTGCCTTGCCGACGTGCCGCTGGCGCGCTTCATCGAAGAACCGCTCATTGAGCCAGAGTTGGACGAGGTTTCTCGACTGATTCTCGCCCAGCAGGATGTGCAGGCCTTTACGCCAGTCGCAACGATGACCGTCGGTGAATTTCGTGAATGGCTGCTCGACTACGGCACGCAAACGGACGAGCTGACACGCATCGCGCGAGGGCTCACCCCCGAGATGGCTGCGGCGGCAAGCAAGATCATGCGCAACCAGGATTTGATTCTGGTCGCAAGCAAGTGCCGCGTGGTCACACGCTTCCGCAACACCATCGGCGCGCCGGGCACGTTGGCGGTTCGACTACAACCCAACCATCCAACCGACGATTTGCAAGGCATCGCGGCCTCGGTGTTCGATGGCCTGTTGTACGGTTGCGGTGACGCCGTCATTGGCGTCAACCCGGCATCCGACAACGTTGCCACCATCGAAACACTGCTTACGGTGCTGCGCGAGCTGATCGAGCACTACGCGGTACCCACCCAGGCCTGCGTGCTGACGCACGTCTCAACGCAGATGCAGGCCATGGAGCGCGGTGCGCCGCTAGACCTGGTCTTTCAAAGCATTGCCGGTACGCAAAAGGCGAACGAAAGCTTCGGCATTGATCTGTCGATGCTTGGGGAAGCGCGCGACATGGCCCGGAGTCTCAACCGCGGCACGTTGGGAGACAACTGCATGTACTTCGAAACCGGCCAAGGGTCTTGCCTGTCGGCCGATGCGCACTTTGACGTTGATCAGCAGACGCTGGAAGCCCGGGCCTACGCCGTGGCGCGCGCCTTCGAGCCGCTGCTCGTCAACACCGTCGTGGGGTTCATCGGCCCCGAGTATTTGTACGACGGCAAGCAGATCACTCGCGCCGGGCTCGAGGATCACTTTTGCGGCAAAGTTCTGGGTGTGCCTATGGGGTGCGATGTCTGCTACACCAACCACGCGGAAGCGGATCAGAACGACATGGACACGCTCCTCACTCTGCTCGGTGTCGCCGGTGCGAACTTCATCATGGGCGTTCCCGGCGCCGATGACATCATGCTGAACTATCAAAGCACCTCGTTTCACGACAGCCACTACCTGCGCCAAGTACTGGGGCTACGGCCTGCCCCCGAGTTCGAGCAGTGGCTCGAACAGCAAGGCATTCTCGTAGACCGTCGGCTGTTGCCCACGAATGACGCGGCCCCTCGCCTCCTGGCCAACAGTCCGCAGCGCCTAGGAATCGATTCATGACGGCAAGCGATCCTTGGGAACGCTTGCGCCGCTTTACCACGGCGCGCATCGCGCTCGGTCGCACCGGGGGCAGCTTACCTACCCGGGCCCAGCTCGAGTTTCAGCTTGCCCACGCGCGTGCGCGCGATGCCGTCCACCACGCCGTCGACTTCGAGCGGCTCGCCGAGCAGCTAACGCTATGCACGGGCCTCGACACCCGAACGCTGACAAGCGCTGCAAGCGATCGGCAGCAGTTTCTTCTTCGGCCTGATCTCGGACGCCGATTGACGGCGGCGAGTGGTGAGATCGTCGATGCAGTCGAGCAATCGGCAGCGAGCCCCGCGTCCATCGCGCTCGTTATCGGCGATGGTTTGTCGGGTTTTGCTGTCGAGCGGCACGCACCGGCGTTAATCGAGGGCTTGCTTCCGCGGCTCACGGACCTGGGTCTGTCCTTGTCACCGCTGCTGTTGGTGCGCAACGCTCGGGTGGCTATTCAGGACGATATCGGCAGTCGGCTGGGCGCACGGCTTGCGCTGATGTTCATTGGCGAGCGACCGGGTCTCGGGGTCCCGGACAGCCTCGCCGTGTACTTCACCTGGGCACCGCGCCCTGGACGCAGCGATGCCGAGCGAAACTGCGTATCCAATATTCGCACCGACGGGCTTGCACCGCACCGTGCAGCAGACCGCGTGGCCTACCTCGTCGAGGCCGCCTTCCGCCGCCAGCTGAGCGGCGTTCAGCTGAAGGACGATTCGTTGTTGCAAGGATCCGTAACCTCTGACCGCAGCAAAAGTACGCCCCCGGACCTGCCGAACTCCTAACAATTCACGTCATTGCGAGCCCCGCAAATGAACCTACAATCGGGTGCCGGAAGTCACGAACAACGGCCCTTGCGGTAATCGATACCCCGGTGTCTACAACACTCGATTCATCCAATTCCTACGACGTACAGGGCTTCCTGCTCGACCCGCAGCGGCGTGAAATTCGCTACAGCGGCGAATCGCTCGGCTGTACGGATCGAACCTTCGAGCTGCTCTGGCTGTTGGCATCGAACGACAGCGCGCTGGTCACGAAGCAGGAACTGCTCGATGCCCTGTGGCCCGATCAGTACGTGACCGAGGCGTCGCTGTCGCGGCTTGTTTCCGATACTCGACAGCTGCTTGCCGAGCGCGCACCCAATCAGGAAATCATTCAAACCGTCCGCGGTCGAGGATTTCGCCTTCGCGTTCCGGCTCAGCCCGTATCCCCCGAACCGGAGCCCCTAGCGCCCGTTTCAACCGCGGCACCCAATACCGGCACGGCGAGCGCGGCGCTGCCGAGCAAGACGGTGGCGATCGCCGGCCGGCGCACACGCTGGGCGGCCATTGCCGGTTGCCTGTTCGTGTTTGCCGCGGCCAGCGCCCTGGTTCTACTGCCGCCGATGACGACAGACACACCACCAAGCACAAACCCGGTGTCCGGTGCTGATAACGAGGGAACGGTGCTCGTGCTCCCGGTTGACGTGTTGACCGGCGACGACCAGGACAGCTGGGCCGAGTACGGACTGATGGCGGTGCTAACGCAGCAACTCCAGGCCTACACCCGCGTGCCGGTCATCAGTGCCCACTCCGCCGTGAGTGGGTTGGCCCAGATTGGCTACGCGTCGACCACGGATTCCGCCGCAGGCCAGGCACTCGGCGGCGCAACGTTCAAACGCGTCTGTCCAGCGCTCGGCTGCCAACAACTGGTGGAAACCACCCTTACGCTGGAAGACACCCAGCTGGTCCTTGAGTACCGAATCCACAGCGCGGCCAGCCGTTCGAGCGTGTACCGCTTTGCTGCCAACGACGCCATGGCGGCAGCCGAAATGCTGAGCGAACATCTGGTCGCTAAGCTGATCCCTGACAGCCGGGAACGGCTGGACCTGCGGCCGTTCTACAGCGACGACGCCATGGCCAACCGAAACCTCGCTCTTGGCATAAGCAGTCTCTACCACGCCGACTACGCCGAAGCGGCCGTGTATCTGGATCTCGCCCTTAAGCGACAGCCAGACTCATTCTGGGCCCGACTATTCTCTGCCGACGCGGCGATGCGCACCGGCAGCATCGACACCGCTCAAGCCCATCTGGCAGCACTCGACAGACGTGGGCTATCGGACCGGGAACAGTTCGAGCTGAAGCGCGTGGAATCAAACCTGCTATACACCGCCGGCGACCTGCAGGCGTCGCAAGGCGTGTCGCTGGCGATGGTGGACATCGCCCGACGCATGGGCGATGTCGAAGGTCAAGGTATCGCGCTCATGAATACGGGCACGACGTTTACCGCCCTCGGTGAGTCCGAACCAGCTCGACGCTACATTCAGCAGGCCGAAGACATCTTCCTCGAACACGGCTATGAACTGCGCTACGCCCAGGCTAAATTCAACCGAGCCAACGCGCTGCGCATTGCGAGCGCCGATTTCGACGAACTGGCGCCGCTGTATCGGGACGCCGCAGCACTATTCCTGAACAGCAACGCCAACACCTTCCTGGCCTACGCGCTGCGTGCGCTAGGCGACATCAACCTGCAGCGCGGACGCTATGCAGACGCCGAAGAGGAGCTGCAGCGCGTCAAAGTGCTGTTTCAGCAAGCGAACGACACCGGCGGCGTCATTCATGTCATGACCAGCCTCGCGACCCTTTACCTCCAAACCGACGATCTGGTCGCAGCGGAGCTGCAGGCCACCGACGCCTATGAGGCGGCCGGGGAAACGTATACCTATCTGCGGGCTTTCGCCGCCGCGCTGCTGAGTCAGATCTTTCTGGAAACCGATCAACTCACCCGCATACCACCGTTGCTCGATGAAGTGGACCGTGCCGAGTGGTTCGATCCACGGGCACAATACGCGCTCTTGCGGGCCTGCTTTGCGCATAAATCTGGTGAGCTACGCGAAGCCGTCGATCTGGCCCGGGCCGTGAAAGCGCGTCTCGGTGACGACTGGACCGAGCTGCACGAGACCTACTTAACGGTGTTCGAACAATCGCTTGCGGCTGAGCGGATCATCCCCCTGGTGTACTACAACGGCAGCCGCAAAAGCTAAGCCACTCAGATACTTTCAGAAAACCTTCAAGCTTCTCGGCCTGCTTCGACGCACGGTGATCCTCGGATTCATCCGCGTGTTGAGGCGCTATGTCCCGAATCATCACCGAGGCGCTTTTTGCCTCGATCATTTTTGTCCGTGCCGCCGCGGGCTTTGACGTCGACTGCCCGCCGGGCTTCGAACACCAGGCAAGGGCCGGTGGCATTCTGTGCATGACACCACCGAGCCTGACCTATCGGCGCCTTGAGCCCTGCCAACCCGCACCAGCGCGCCTCGTTCCCGACTTCGTAGGTTTTGAAGACCGCTGCGTGCTGGACGCCGAAAACGCCGTCTGGCGCCCGGCGTGCAGCCCGGCCTTCACCCTGGAAACGAAGCCTGGACACGACCGCTGCTGGCGGCTCGACCCCCCAAAAACGGCGCCTGTTGTCCCGGTGGAGTAGCCTCCCGGACCGGCCAGGACCGCCCTTAACCGACTGTTTTTATAAGCTTTCAAGATCTTTCAAGGGAGTTTCAAGCTTCTCAACCGCCAATCCGGAGAGTGATCAGCACAGCAACAGCACAGCGCCCTGACAACCGGAGGAAACACCATGCAGCAGCACCATTCGATCCACCGTTCAGCCGTCGCAAACGATGCCGAGTGCGTCTACGTCGTCGCCGCACTCCGGTTGCCACCGGCGTCCCGCGGCCAGGGCGCTCAGGAGCCGGACGTCCGCGCCGCCCTTGGTCGCGGTCTTGGCGATCTGCTCGTTGCCGACAACGCCGCCGCGGTAAACGCAGCCCTCGCCCAACTGGAACCCACCGGGGTACCGGAACCCGAGGCGCCGCCGCTGACACCCCGCGAGTCCGAAGTGCTTTACCTGGTGGCCAAGGGACTGCGTACCAGCGAGATCGCCGGCGCCCTCGAGGTCTCTGCGCATACGGTCAACACCCACCTGCGCCATCTGTTTCGCAAGCTTGGCGCGAATACGCGCAGCGAAGCGGTGTTCGAAGCCACTCGGCTCGCGTTGATTGATCCCTTTCGAGCTCGCGCTGGAGAGACGCTTCAAACCGCCTGAACCGCAGTGTCATACTTTGCCTATGGCGTCACGTCTCGTACTCTTCCTGCTGCTCACCCCGACGCTCGTTGGATGTGTGACTACGGGAACGGAGCCCTGTAGCGGGGCCACGCGACCGGTGGCTCTCATTACCGGCTACTGGCCCCCGACCAATGAGATGTTGCGCCCGTTCGCAACCGGCGCGTCCTGGGAGGGATCCAACTGGCGCGGCCTCGGCTACGATGTGTACGCGTACTTCCCCGAGTTCCCACCGGACGGCGACCCGACGAACGACGCCATCGGCGACCCGGGGTCTGTCGGCGACAGTGCCACGCCGTTCCCCGTCGACTACCAGGAAACCAGCGCCGACTTCTGGCGCATTGCCGACGCCTGCCGGCCGCGGGTTTTGATCACGACGAGCCGCGGTGGGTCGATCGGCTGGGAGCTCGAGGCCGTCGAGGGTGGGCATGGTGGCAGCGGCAGCCCGGAGGGCGACTGGAGCAGTGATCGCAACGGCGAGCCGCTGCCGACTCAGGCGACCATCGATCCCCGGAGCTGGACGGCAATCTCTACTTATCGCGGCGGTAGGCGCTTACCGAGCCAGCTGCCGCTTGCGGCAATTCAATCGGCCGTGGAGCCGACCACCGACCTGTCCGTCGCCATCGATCGCAGTACCTCCGGCAACTACCTGTCCGGCTTTATGGGTCTTCATGGGCCTTATTATCAAAGCCTTACGCCGGAAACCGTAGCCGCCGGACACATTCACGTCGGTCGTTCGGTCCGCGTTGAGGAAGCACGACGGCTGTTTGAGGTGACCCTCGAAACGGTGCTCAAAACGCACCCGGCGAACTGATTCAGGGCGACGCTAGAAGGTCCGCGCTCGCTCCTCTTTCGTTTGTTTTTTCGCGCTTTCGTGCACGTGTTCGTTAGCTCTCTTTAGCGCGGCACTCAGATCCTCGAGCCGAACCGGTTTGGCGATAAAGTCCTGCATACCCGCTTCCAGGCAGGCGG
The DNA here is from genome assembly GCA_039198065.1 of Pseudomonadota bacterium. Classification (GTDB taxonomy): domain Bacteria; phylum Pseudomonadota; class Gammaproteobacteria; order Pseudomonadales; family Azotimanducaceae; genus CALHVX01. Next base: position 356,216 of record JBCCTU010000003.1, on the reverse strand, counting down.
TGCGATCCTCCGGGCGGGCGTTCGCCGTCATCGCAATGATATAGGGCTGTTCCAGGTCCTGGCTCAAGCGGATGAGGCGTGTGGCCTCCAGTCCGTCGACCTCAGGCATCTGCATGTCCATAAACACCACATCGTAGCGGCGCATACTCAGGCACTGCACCGCCTCGCGGCCGTTGCGCGCAAGCTCCGCTTCGATGCCGAGCTTGGCCAGCATGCGCAGCGCAACCTGCTGATTGACCGGGTTGTCTTCAGCCAACAGCACCCGATGACCTAGCGCGGTGAGCGGCAACTCGGACGGCGAGGGTTCCGCCACCGGGGTGGCAGAACGCTTCAGTTTCCGGTGCCCCTCAAGGGCGGTTAGGGCAGCCAAAAGATCGCTGGGACGAACGGGTTTTCGCACCTGCGGCAGCTGCTCGTAGGCCCCCAGGTTCTCCAGATCGCACAGCAGAACGATACCGCGCGATGAGGACTGCAGGTTCGTCAACGCATTGGAGTCCAACGCGGCGAGATTCTCGAGCTGCGCCGCGTCAACGAAACAGAGCGCTTCCGGGTGCCGCTGAGCCTGGGAATAGAACTCGCCGACGACATCCGTTGCAGAAACGCTGAGCTTCCAGCGTTCAAGCATCCGGGCGATCACTCGCCGCGTGTCTGCGTGCGATTCCAGCAGCAACGCGCGGCCGCTCAACGATGGGGCGACCTGGCCCAATTCGGGCGCCGATGCCGCAGGCACGAACACATGAACGGAAAAACACGCCCCGGCGCCTTCCGCGCTGTCGACGCGGAGCTTCCCGCCCATGAGTTCGACCAAGGAACGGCAGATCGAAAGGCCAAGTCCCGTACCTCCGTAGCGGCGCGTGGTAGAGCTGTCGGCCTGCGTAAACGCGTCGAACAGTTGCGCCTGTTTGTGCGCCGGAATTCCAATGCCGGTATCAGTGACGCTGATCTCTACCCGGCACCCGACCGACGCCTCATCGGGGTGCGGTTCAAGCGCAGTAGATGCCAGCCGTACACGTACACTGACGTGACCGCGCTCGGTGAACTTAAGCGCGTTGGAGAGGAGATTCACGAGCACCTGGCGCAATCGTTGACTGTCGCCAATGAACCAGCGGCAATCCTCTGGAAGCAGATCGAGTACAACGGGCAGCCCTTTGGCCTGCGCCTGGGGTAGGACTGCATCGATCGCATCGGCCACACAGGCCTCCAACGCGAAGGGCTCCGTTTCAAGCTCGACGCGAGCGGCATCCAGCTTCGAAAAGTCGAGGATCTCATTAATGATCGTCAGGAGTGATTCGCCGCTGGTGCGAATGATGCCGACGTAGCTGCGCTGCTCTTCGCTCAATGGGGTTCCATTGAGCAACGAAGCCATGCCGATGACCCCGTTCATCGGCGTGCGAATTTCATGGCTCATGTTGGCCAGAAATCGACTTCGAGCAGACATCGCCAGTTCAGCATGCTGCTTTGCTTCGGCGAGCGCTGCGTTCTGCGCAACGAGGTCCGTAACGTCTGTGACGCGCAGCACAAGTGAGTGCGCGCTGTCTGATGCCAGGCGACTCAGCTTTACCCGGCCGATGAAATCCTTACCGTTCAGCGGAGAGAACGCGAGCTCACCGCTCCATTCACCGTCGTCGACCGCCTGTGCAAGAACGTCGTTTTGACGTACGCCGGAGTCCACGAAGGCCTGGTTAACGCACCGCCAAACTGCTTGCGGATCACGCGAACCAAAGGCTTCCTTCGCCGCTAAGTTCAGTGCCTGCAAGCTGCCGTCTTCCGGTCGCAAGAGCATCAGCGCGTCAGCAAGCTGGTCGAACAACGACTCCCTCAGCTTCCGCTCAACATCTCGATCCTCCGTAAGCCCAAGTATGTGCAGCTTGAGGAGCGTCAGGATGGACACGCTCGAGGCGAGCGTAACCACAAAAATGATCTTACTTGTACTCGACGCGTCGCTCGCAAGGCCTCCCGGCAACAGCAACAGACTGCAAAGCCCCGCTGCGGTAAGCAGCCGTCGCACGCTCTGACACGCAACAACTGTCAACGCCAGGGAGATCAATGCGCTGGTCAGCGCAATCTGTTTGATGTCGCTCAGGAAAAGCCAGAGCGAGAAGAAGCCGCTGACGCAGACCGCAGAGGCAACAAAGACCCACCCGAAGTGACGCCGCAGCGCCGGGTAGCACAGGCCGAGGACCCACCCGCCGAGGTAGATGGCGTCTGCCAACAGAACCAGACTGGTCAATGACGGCGTCCCCGGCCCGGGATTTACGGTCAGAAAAAACCCGAGCGTGAGCAGGCCGAGCGCGACGCCACCGACGACTCGGTACAGGTCGCTTTGCGATTCGAAGTTGAGGCGCATGGAGACAGTGTCGCGGGTATTTATTTAGCCTAGACCACCGGCCGGACTCTGGCAGGCGCGCACGGCCGCCCATCGACGGGTGCCGTGATCATTCGCGGCGGCGAGCTCGATCGGCTGGCTTGAGAACGGGCGCCTTCAGCTCAGTTGAGCGATGGCCGGACGATCCGGCGCCAAGCAAGCACCAGCCCGGTCCACACCATGATCAGCGTGAGCAGCGAGACCAACCCGGCAATCGTCTGCCCCACCAGGCCCAGGGCCTCACCCGTGTGAAGGAAGCACACCCAGCTTCGCGCCTGGCGCGCTGCCGAGCGGTCTGTCGACCGTGATCGAACCCCGCAACTGCGGTTGGCGGCCGCTTCCGGTGTCGACGTCCATGCGAGCAACGGGCGCGTTGTCTGCCGGCACATACAGCACGACTCGACGCCAGTCGGGCCGCTCCCGCACCGCCGTTCGGACCAGCTCGGAGAGCGGCTTGGGATCGTCGATCGACGGTGGCGCGGCGGGTGCGCCGTATGCGCGATGGCAGCCACGGCCGCCTCGTCTTCAGCAGGGTCCCGGAGTACAGATGTTGCCCGCGTAGCCCGTCGCCGTGCCCGTGTCGTCGAAGTTGGTAACGCTGACACCGCGCAGACGATTGTCGTAAATCCCGGTGCCGTAGTTTCGAGGACCGTACACCTCAACGCCCGTTGCGCCACCGCTGAACACGTTGTCTTTGATTTCGTTGTACTTGTTATACGCCTTGCTGCCGTAGGGCTCACGAAGGATGACCCCAAGCGTGTTGCCGTAGATCTTGTTCCCCGTCACCCGGTTGCGGTGGGCACCGGTGAAGGGGGGTGCCGTGTTCTCAATGACCACGCCGTTGAGATTCGAGTGGATCCCGTTGGCATCCACAAGGTTATCGCTACCGCTGCTGATCCCAAGTCCGGCACTGTTGTCGCGGATCGTGTTACTGATGACTCGGTTCTGATCTGTGCCCCGAAGAAACACCCCGGTGACGTTGTCCGTGATGACGTTGTACTGAATCAGGTTGTCCTTCGAGTACCCGGCACCGTCGACAACGACGCCGTTCGTCGAATCTTCCAAGCGGTTATAGACAACCAGCGAGTCCGTGACCTTCAACAAGTAGATGTTGTTGGCGCGGTTGTGATGCAGGTGCAGGTTTTCGATGGCAATCTGGCGGCTGTTGTTGACCGAGATGCCGGCATTGAAGCCGTAGATTTCACCGCCCCCAACCAGCTGAACCTTTGCTGACGAAAGGATACCAATGCCGGAGGAGCTCCCAGCGGCACCGGTGATCCGGTGCCCGTTAAGGTTAATCGTGATGCCGCTGGAACCCCGCACGAGCAATCCGGTGTCCGGGCAATTGAGCATGTCGGCGGTCAGCGTCACATCACGCGTTACGAGGGTGCCGCAGGGCAGCGCCAGCGCGAAGCTTGGCAAACTCAGCAGTGCAGGGATTCCCAGCACCAGCGCGCGGCGCCATCGGCGAACCGTGCGACGCATAAACGACGCGAACGCTACCGGCGATTGAAGACTCGTTTCCATGAGACCGTTCCTAACCCTTTGACTGAGGAATCTAAGCCTGCAGGGAAAGGGGCGGTCCGTTTGTCATGAAGCAGACACATGCGCCGCAGTCACCGGACGTGCGGGTTAGGAGGAACGATGCCAGGTCGATCCGCTGTCATGATCCCGAACGACCACACCGAGCCGCGTAAGCTCGTCGCGGATCCTGTCTGCGGTGGCAAACTCCCGCGCCGATCGGGCCGCCCACCGCTCATCAACGAGCCGCTGGATTCGATCGGAACCGAGGCTCACATCCTCAGCCTCAAGAAACCAGTGCTCGGGGTCGTGTTGCAGCAGCCCGAGCAGCGCGCCTGCTTCAAGCAGCGCCGCCTTTGCGGTACCGCGCGCGTCGGGACCCGTGGCCTGCCGAGCACGCTTTGCCAGCGCGAACAGCTCGGCTATCGCGCGAGGAAAATTCAAGTCATCTTCCAGTGCAGCCACTACGGCACCGATCTCGTCCGGCACGGCCGGTACGTGGGGCGCATCGGCAAGATCTCGAAGCACGCCATAGATTCGGTCGAGGCTTCGTTTGGCCTGTGTCAGCCCGCGTCCACTCCAGTCCAGGGGCTGGCGGTAATGGGCACCCAAAAGGGCGAGGCGTATCGCTTCGCCCGGCGCCTGGTCAAGAAGGTCACGAACCAGGACCACGTTGCCGAGTGATTTAGACATCTTCCGCCCTTCAACGGTAAGAAAACCGTTGTGGACCCAATGACGGCAGTAGAGCTCGCCATCGTGAGCGCAGGTGCCCTGGGCGATTTCATTTTCATGGTGCGGGAACACCAGGTCCTGCCCGCCGCCGTGAATGTCGATGGACGTACCCAGGTGACGCTCGATCATGGCTGAACACTCAACGTGCCAGCCCGGACGACCGCGCCCCCAAGGGCTGTCCCAGCCGGGCAGTTCGGAACCTGAGGGTTTCCAGAGTACGAAATCCGCCGGATCGCGCTTGTAGGGCGCAACCTCAATGCGAGCGCCATCGATCATCTCATCGCGATCCCGGCCGGACAGATGGCCGTAGGTGGGGAACGACGGTACGTGAAAGAGCACGTGCCCCTCTGCTACATAGGCGTGATCGCGCGATACCAGCCGGGCAATGAGATCAATGATCTCTGGGATGTGCTCCGTCACCTTCGGTTCGAAATCTGGCGTTAGGACACCCAGCGCAGCCATGTCCGCCCGATACGCGGCAATGAATCGTTCCGTCACAGCAGCAATCGGCTGCCCGGATTCCAACGCGGCCGCGTTGATCTTGTCATCAACGTCGGTGAAATTTCGGGCGTAAAGCACGTTCGCATAGCGGCGCTGCAACAACCGATACAGCACGTCGAACACAACGGCTGGCCGCGCATTGCCAATATGCGCGAAGTTGTACACCGTTGGTCCGCAGACATACATCGTCAGCCGATCGGTGGTCGCCGGTTGCAGCGCCTCTTTTTCGCCCGAAAGTGTGTTTGTGAGCCGAATCGTCACCGGTACCTCGAAACCACTGCAGAAGATGCAAACCTCAGGTCCGGTCTGCACGACGGCTTGCAGTTGCAACGCTACTCTAAAACGTTACATTGTAACGTCACATCGAGGGTGTTGGTACGACAAGCGGCGCTGGCACCAGCAACGATGACCACGGGTCAACCTCCTCACCTGAAGCGCCTTGCCACCTCACTTATGACCGATCAAACAGAGACGGCCTCGGACAGCGTGCTTAGTGCAGCGCGGGTCTTTGCAAAACGGACCTCCGTAGAACAAATCGAGGAGGGAGTAGAGCTCGCGCCAAAATTCGACGCAGATGGCCTCCTGCCTTGCGTCACGACCGACGCGAGCACTGGCGATGTGTTAATGGTGGGCTACATGAACGCCGAAGCGCTCGTTCGGACCATCGAGACCGGCGAGGCCCACTACTGGAGTCGAAGCCGCGGGAAACTCTGGCGAAAAGGAGCGACCAGCGGTTTGGTTCAAACGGTTAACGAGCTCCTTATCGACGACGATCAGGACGCTGTTTGGTTGAAAGTCACCATCCCAGGCTCCGGTGCCAGCTGCCACGTGGGGTACCGCTCGTGCTTTTACCGCACAATCGATCGGCGGACTTCTGAATCCGACGGTCCTGCGAAATTACAGTTCTGTGAGTCGGCGAAGGCCTTTGAACCGAGGGAAGTCTATGGGGATGCGCCCAACCCAACGCAGCTTTAGAGCGCCGGAGGCTAGCGAGTCGCCGTAGCTTGGGGTATCGCACGCACAAGTCCCAAAACACTCTCACGGCATCGCTTGCGTCCAGAAATCGGCACACCATGCGCTGCTTGGCCGCTCGAGACACGCTTCAAGGCGCCGTCGTTCCCGACCAACGCATTCGCCACGCTCGATTTGAGTACCCAAAGTACGTCACACCTTTTGCATTTTGATCAGATTTCTGCGGTTCGGCACGCAGCTTAACGATCTCTCGCTGTGCAAAAGCAGTGCGAGTGCTGACGGAATGACTTGAAAGCGCTGACCATGGCCGTAGACTTCGCAGCCGCAGAACGTAGCTCGGCCTTCACGCTACGTTGACGCGCCCGGTCAGCGGCGGCGACGAAACTGGGGTTTCCGCGGAAACAGCGCTCACAGACCCCAGCGCCTTTAGGTTCCAGATCGACTGCACCGGGCACGGAGCATAACGTGGCACGAGCACACCAATGCGAGGCTGTGCTGGCTCGCGAGCGTATTGCGTATGGCTTTATGCGCTGGGCGATTTGCTGCAACTATTGGCCGCGCTGTCATGGCTGAGTGCGAACATCAGTGCACTCGTGTGGATTAGTGAGGATTGACGTGACAAAGAAAAAGACCACCCGCAAAACGCCGACCACGAGCGCGAAAAGCAAAGCGCAAGCGAAGAAAAAGAGCGCAGCGTCCAAGACATCGAAGGCGGCAGCCAAGAAAGCGGCCGCTCCGAAGAAGACGAAGACACCGGCCGCACCAAAGAAGAAAGCGGCAAAGAAGAAGGTAACTGCGAAGACTGCCAGCAAGAAGAGCGCAAAGGCTTCGTCCGCCACGGCAAAAGCAAAAGCTGAAACGGTGAAGCAAAAGAAAGCGAAGGCGTCGTCTGCGAGCGCCTCAAAGGCCAAGGTAAAGGAAGCAAGCGCCAAGAAAGCGAGCGCAACCAAAGTGGCAAAGGCGACAAAAGCCAAAGAACAGCCAAAAGCGACTAAGCTACCGGCTAAGAAAGCTGTCACGAAATCGAAAGCAAAAGCGAAACAGAGCGCGGGGACGTCACTAAAAGCTAAGAGGGATACTCAGCGAATGGCAAAAGCTCCACCAGAGCGCAAGCCCATGATACTGCCGGCTACGACGGCCACGCCGCGACAGTCGGACCTACTCATCTATGGCGTTGCCCCTTATAAGCCCGCCAAAGGGGAGGAGTATATGAGTGATGGGCAACTCACTCACTTCCGCACCATATTAGAGAACTGGCGAGAGGAACTGATGAAGGAGGTGGATCGCACGATTCACCAGATGCGCGACGAGGCGGGGTCACTGCCAGACGCCAACGACCGCGCGACCCAGGAAACTGAGTTTGGGCTGGCGCTAAAAGCGCGAGACCGTGAGCGTAAGCTGATTCGGAAAATCAATGCCGCCCTCGAGCGCATCAGCCTAGGTACCTACGGGTACTGCGAAGAAACCGGCGAGCCGATCGGCTTGGGTCGACTCGAAGCGCGTCCGATCACGACACTCAGTCTGGATGCGCAGGAGCGCCACGAGAAAAACGAGCTTCACTACGTGAGCCGCGACGCCAGTACCTAAGCAAGTACCTAAGCAAGTACCTAAGATAGGCATGCGACTTGGAACCCTGCTCGGACGGCGTCCTATCGTACGCAAAGCCTTGAGCCACGACGAAAGCGCAGACGATTCAGCTCAAGCGAAAATGGACGCCTCGGACGTCCGTTCGCTTGGGTTCTGGATTTCCAACGCCTTTACCATTGTTGCTACCGTCTTGGGCGTGTACCTGGCTGCCTCAGAAGGCTTCAAGCAGGCACTCCAGTTTCGTCAGGTCGAAGAGAACGAACACACCTACGACCTGCTCACCGCACTAAAATCCGAACTTGAGTACAACCGCACCCAGGCTGGCGAAACGGTGGAACAGGGCCTCAAGCAACTGCCACAGAACTGGCAGGAACCGCCGAAACGGCAAAGCTTCGTCTGGCAAACCATGCAGGCGGTACCGGAGACCTTCCGCGTTCCGCCCGTTGCGTTAAACGGTATTGCGCTGTACTACGCGCAGCTCGACGAGCACCTCACTGCCGCCTACGACGAACGCAAGCACCCTTCCGATCAACGCAGCGCCATCCTCGCCCTACAGGAAGCGAACGCTACGCTGGATACCACGGTTCTCACGGCGATCAATACGCGCATGGCGGAGCTGAAGGCACAACTAACGCACTTCGGCATCGATCCGGACAGCTGACGGCGCTCGGTTCGACACGATGGCGTCCAGGGCTTCGGCTGTTCAGCCCGAGCCCTGGCCCTTAGACTGCGACGCATGACCACAGCCCCCTACGGATTGCTCCGCCTGTTCAGCTTAGCCTCGCTCGTGGCACTGGCATCAGCGGCCTTTGGTGACGCGCAGCGCCTCGCTTCCAACACCCTTGAACAGGTTGTCGAGCAAGGTATGAAGGACTGGCAGATCCCAGGCCTCGGCCTCGCACTCTTTGAAGATGGGCGCGTTTCCTACGCCAAAGGTTTTGGCACCACGGCTATCGACGACGGCACGCGAGTGGACCTGCAGACGTTCTTCATCAACGCCTCCACCACCAAGGCGATGGTGGCGGCGGGACTCTTAATCCTGGTCGACGAAGGCCGCGTAGCGCTGGACGATCGCCTGATCGATCACCTACCCAACATCCACTTCGCCGACCCGGCCCTCACGGCCGAGGTCAGCGTGCGCGATTTGCTGACGCATCGCACCGGCCTACCGTCGACAGATTTCTGGACTTTCAACCAGGGACTCCCGATCCATGACCAGTTGCCGCTCCTGCGCGCAGTGCAACCGGTGGCCGGGCTGCGCGAGCGCAAGATCTACCAGAACACGATGTACGAGCTCGTGGGTCTGCTAATCGAGCACTTGAGCGGCAAGCGGTGGCACGAATTCGTCGATGAGCGTCTGTGGAACCCCATCGGTATGAAAACCGTCGGCACCCGGGATGCGATCCCCGACGGCGCCAACCAAGCCGCCCCCTACGGTGTCTTCGACGGTCAGCTGCGCGCGATGAATCATTCCCTTCGGGACGAGGTCAGCGACGCGGCAGGCTCTGCCTGGTCAACAATCGACGACATGGTGCTGTGGGTCGAGTTTCTGCTTCGGGGCGGCGTCACGGAGGACGGCGAACGTCTGCTGTCAGAAGCCGCGCTGGAGGAAATGTTCGCGCCTCAGCAGCTCGTGGCTCCGGCGAATTACTACCCGACCAGTGCGCTGACGAAGCCGCACTGGATCAGCTACGGACTGGGCTGGTATCAGCAGGACTTTCAGGGCCGCAAGATCGACTACCACACCGGCAGCCTAAACGGCGCGACGGCCATCGTCGGGCTCGACCGCGAAAACGGACGGGGCATGGTCATGCTCGCTAACCGAGACGGCGCCGAGATCCGCCATGCGTTGCTCTGGGACGCCATGGATCTAACGACCGGACCGGAACGCCTAGACTGGCACGACGCCGTACGGACGCTCTACAGCGAACGCGCTGAGCGCCGAGCCAAACGCCGAGCACAGCTCGAAGCCGGTCGCCTTAATGTCCCGCCATCGCTACCGTTGGCCGCTTACAGCGGCTCCTATCATTCACCGACCGGCGGTACGATCCAGCTTAGGGTAGATGAACGCGGCCTCCGCCTCGATACCGGAGTACGCCGCTATCGGCTGACGCCGTGGCACTCGGACACCTTCGAACTCATGCACGAGGATTGGCATCGGAGCAGCTTTGCCCGCTTCAGTCTCAGTCCCGGTGGCTCCATTGATGCACTGGATGCCTTCGGCCACGACTTTGAGCCCGCACGCGCCGAAGCGAACGGCGACTAGCCTACTCGCATGGTTTGTCCTTAGTCAGCAGCGTTCGCCTAACGCCATCGGCCGCACCTCGACGGACACTTCGATGCGCCCCGTTTACCAACGGCACGTTGCCAATGCGGGAGCGCGGCCCGTCCTAGGAAATGGGGCACGACGGCGCCACGGCGGGCAATGGCGTCGAGCTGTTCGCGGGCCCGCGGCGCGGTGATCGGCGACATGTGGGAGATCACCGGATTGCCCCCGAAGATCAGGAGAAAGTCTGGGTCCGGCAAATCCGGCAACGGATAATGGGCGCCATCACCGATCACCTGTTCCGACGCGACAACGCGAGCACCGGTATCGACATGCGTTGCGTTGTAGAGCTTCGAAGACCCGTACTGGCCGATGAACCCGTAGCCGTAGGTGTAATGGGCCGTCGAGAAGGCGGCTGGGTTGCCGATGTAGGCGGCCAGTGCGTTGCCGCCATGACGTGCCGTGATGGCATCGAGGCGCGAGGCAATGTCGTTGAGTGCCGGATCCCAGGAGACAGGATCGAACTCACCAGGCCCGCCAACGCGCTTTAGCGGTATGCGTACGCGATCGGGGTCCTAGGTAACCTTCAGCCTACCCGGCTCTTTGACCCACAGGTGTCCCTTGGATACCGGATGCTCCCGATCCGGGAGGATGCGCGTGATCACCGCGTCTTCAACCCCGGCAAGAATGCCGCAGTGCGCCTCGCAGAGCCGACAGTAGGTGATGTGTTGTCTGTCCTCTCCCGGTGCCAGCTGCGTCACCCCACCCTCCGAACCGTTCCCGCGGATAATCATTCTTCACCGCGCCGGGAAGGGCCGCAAGCAGCGCGGGGCTAAGAGCATTGGAGCCCGATAATGCAATCCATTAGCATCCAGGGATCGAAATCCGTGAGGGAATCCCATGGCTGAGGGGAAGCGTGTGGAAACCGCCGAACAGGCCGAATTCCGTCAGTACTGTCGAGCGTGGCTGCAGGACAACCACCCAGGCACCCCGCCGGTGCCGATTCCCCAGAGCGCCCTCGAACTCAAGGAGCCCGCGGCCATGGCCTGGCTCCAGGACTGGCAAAAATCCGCCTGGGAAGCGGGGTTGGTTGGCGCGGATTACAGCACCGACTACGGCGGCAGCGGGCGCGACGGCCTGCAGCTCATTGCCAACCAGGAAATGCAGCGCGCCAAAACTCCGTACCTGCCGAACATCGTCGGCATGGGCATGGCTGGGCCAACGATCAACTTCCACGCCCGGGAAGACGTCAAGCGCGAGCTGTTGCCGCCGCTGCTGTCCGGCGAGCACATCTGGTGCCAGGGATTCAGCGAACCGGGCGCGGGCTCGGACCTGGCGAACCAGCAGACCTTCGCCGAGCGCGACGGCGACAGCTGGGTTATCAACGGGCATAAGGTCTGGACGTCGCTCGCGCACTTCGCCGAGTGGATGATCCTGTTATGCCGCACCAGCAAAGAGGACAAATACAACGGGCTCACCTACTTCGTAGTGCCAATCCGGGAAGCGCTGGGTAAGGGGGTTACCGTGCGGCCGCTGATCAAGATTACCGGCGGTACAGGATTCAACGAGGTTCTGTTCGAGAACTTCATCGTCGACGACCGCTATCGGCTGGATGCCGTTGGCGCCGGTTGGAAGGTCGCTATGACCACCCTCGCCCACGAGCGTGGAGCCGGTGCGCTGACCACGCCGGCTGCCGGTGGCATGGCGGTGCAGGAAGAGAACGCGGTTAACCCATCGAACGCCTACGGACTCATTGATCTGGCCAAGCAGTCACCACGCAACGGCAAGACGGCTGCCGACGACGCCGTGCTCCGGGACGAGATCATGAAGCTCGTCATCCGCCAGGAAGGGCTCAAGCAAACCCAACGCCGCGGCCGGGTCGCGGCGCTTGTTGAGGATGCCACCCGCATTCCGCTGCAGAACAAACTGGTGAGTTCAGAGATCGGCCAGGACATCGGTGCGTTGGCGTACCAGATCGAGGGCGCCGCCAGTTCTCTCTACGTGAACGATCCCCACGCGCCGGCCGGCGGGCAGTACCCCATGGCCTACATGAACAGCTTCGGCGGCACGATTGCCGCCGGCACCAGCGAAGTGCAGCGCAACATCCTCGGTGAACGCGTCCTCGGCCTGCCGAAATCCAAGTAACCGCGTAGCGCGCCCCAGGCCGGACCGACAGGAGACTCCCCATGCCGCAATCAAACAACTTCGGCTTTGGCGACGACGAAGCCATGCTGCGCGACGCCGCGCGGAAGTTTTTTCAAGCCAACTGTCCACCGGATCGGCTCCACGCCCAGGTGGCCCACGACTACAGCATCGACCGACCGATCGAATGCATCTGGGATCAGGCCCTCTGGCGCCAAATCACCGAGCTCGGCTGGACCGCGGCCTGTGTCCCGGAAGCGGCCGGTGGTATCGGCATGCCGGTGGTTGCAGCGGTCGCTCTTGCTGAAGAAGCCGGGAAGGTCGCCTTTCCGTCACCGCTGATTGCAACGCTGTGCAGCACCATGGTGCTGCGAGAGTGTAGTTCGGACGCAGCGACGACAGCGCTCGGTGCCGTGGCCGGCGGTCAAGCCCTGAGCCTTGCGATGACCAACCGCGCCGGCTCCTGGGACGCCGACGCTACCGATGTCGACGCGACCGGTGGCACGCTGAACGGCACCGCCTACTTCGTTCAGGACGCCGGCAAAGCCGATCGGTTGCTGGTCAAGGCTCGGACCGCAAACGGCGTCGGCCTTTACCTTGTAGATCCGAGCATCGAACAGGTCACGATCGTGCCCGACGGTATCGTCGATCTGACGCGCGACCAGGCGCACGTACAGTTCGCCCATGCCCCGGCAATCGAACTGGCTGCACCGGGCACCGGTGCAGCGATCGTCGAGCGCGCGATGCCGGCGATCCTCGCCATTGTATCCGCCGACATGGTTGGCGCCGGGGAATGGTTGCTGCAAACGACAGCCGAGTACGCCAAGACCCGGACCCAGTTCGATCGCACCATCGGCTTTTTCCAGGCGGTTAAGCACCCGTTAGTAAACGTCATGATCGACGTCGATCGCGCCAAGTCGCTGGCCTACGCCGCCGCCTGCGCGGTGGACGAAGAACCGGACAACGCCTGGATGCTTGCGCGGATGGCAAAGGCCGCCGCCAGTGACATGGCCGCGTTTTCCGCCAATCGCGCGGTGCAGTTCCACGGTGGCATCGGCTTTACCTGGGAATGCTACGTGCACCTGTTCTTCAAGCGGCAGATGCACAACCAGACGCTCTACGGCGACGCCGTCTACCACCGAGCCAAGCTCGCCGATCTGCTCATGGGCGCGGCGGCCTAGCGGGCACCGCGCGACCGCCACGGTTACACTGCCACTGTGCTCGAACTCGATCTCACGTTCCTGCCCGCCGACACGGAAAGCCTCCGGACCCGGGTACGGCAATTCCTGGCGCACAACGCCGAGTTCCTGGCTGCACCAAACTCCGACTTTGCGACCAACCACGACGCAGCATTCAGTCGCCGGCTGGGTGGCGCCGGCTGGATCGGTATGACCTGGCCCCGCGACTACGGCGGTCAGAACGCGACCTACCTGGAGCGCTATGTCGTCACCGAAGAACTGCTCGCCGCCGGCGCACCGGTTGGGGCGCACTGGATCGCTGATCGTCAGACCGGCCCGCTGCTGTTGAACTACGGCAGCGAAAGCCAACGGACGAGCTATCTGCCGGCCATTGCTCGCGGCGAGCTGTTCTGCTCCATCGGCATGAGCGAGCCCGATTCCGGTTCCGACCTCGCATCGATACGCACCACGGCAACGCCGGCGGCCGGCGGCTATCGCGTTAACGGCACGAAGCTCTGGACGACCTACGCACATCGAAACCATCTCATGATCTGTCTGGTGCGCACGGAGCCTCCAGCGAAAAACCGACACGCAGGCCTGTCACAGCTCATCGTCGACCTGCGCACGGACGACGTGCAGGTCCGGCCGATCAAAAACATGGCGGGCAAAGAGGAGTTCAACGAGGTTGTCTTTACGGACACCTTCGTTCCCGACGATCGCCTAGTAGGCGCGCCGGGCAACGGCTGGGACCAGGTCACAAGCGAGCTGGCCTACGAGCGCAGCGGCCCGGAACGTTTTCTGTCGTCGTTTCAGGTGTTCACCGAGCTCGTGCGGGCCTGCGGTCCGCAGCCAACGCAAAGCCAGGCCGTACTCATGGGCCGCATCGCCGCCCAGCTTTTGTCACTGCGGCGTCTGTCGATCTCCGTGGCGGGCATGCTTGAACAAGGCAAAGACGTCGCACTCGAAGCGGCGCTGGTTAAAGAACTCGGGAATACCTTAGAGGAAGCCATTCCTGAGCTCGCCCGCCTCGTCTTACCCGCAGACGCCGGCACACCCGGCTACGCGCGTGCACTCACGGACGCCATCCTCCAGTCTCCTTCCTTTACCCTGCGCGGCGGCACCAAGGAGATTCTCCGCGGCGTCATCGCCCGCGGACTGGGGCTCCGGTAATGAGTGAAGCTGCCGTGCACAGCCAGATCATCGAGACCGGTGAAAAAATTCTCGCCGATCTCGCGACCAAACAGTCACTCGAAGCGGCGGAACTCGGGAGCTTTCCTGATGGGCTGTGGCAGGCGTTGGAATCCAGCGGATTCACCGAGATCGGCAGCGCGGACACCGGCACCCGGCTCAGCGACGCCTTCGCCTTCACCGAACTCTGCGGGCGCTTTGCTGCGCCCATCCCGATCGCCGAAACCCTGCTCGTTAACCGTTGGGCCGGCGCCGAACCGGGCGTCCACAGCATCGGTCTGATCCGTGACAACAGCGTTCACCAGGTACCCTGGGGACGCACCGCTAAGCGAGTGATCGGCATCGAAGCAAGCGGTAACCGCGCCGTATTGATCCATACGCCGACGGTCGTTGAAGAACACAGCAATCTGGCCGGCGAACCGCGGGACAGAGTAAGCCTGCCCGAGCAGCCCGAACGGCTCGAACTCCCGGAGCCGGCCTTTGCCACGCTGGCCCTCGCCCGAGCGGCCGCGTCCGCAGGTGCGCTCAACGCGATCGTCGCTCTCGGCGTCCGGTATGCGACGGAGCGCGCGCAGTTCGGCCGTCCGCTCGCCGGTTTCCAGGCCATCCAGCACACGCTTGCCGTCGCCGCAGCGGAAACCCTGGCGGCGACCACCGCGGTCCGGGCGGCGGCGCAGCAATCGGACCCGGCGCGCTTCGACGCGGAGGTTGCTGCGGCACGATCCCGGGTCGGTCAGGCGATCCGCACCGTGAGCGATGCGGTGCACCAAGTCCACGGCGCTCTGGGGTTCACGCACGAACACATCCTGCACCACTTCACTCGGCGAACCTGGGCCTGGCGAGACGAATACGGCAACGAGTCATTCTGGGAAGAACGATTGGGGCGACACATCGCGTCCACGGCCGCAGCTAACGTGTGGGCGTTTATCGCGACACCGTAGCGCGCTCAATCGATACGAGCGAGGTGCGCCAGGACCGCACGACTTACCACGCTCGACTGGGTCTCGAGCAACCAGTGACCCGTGGCAAGCTCCAACTCTTCGAGGTTGCCGTCGAAATACTGGCGCTGCGCATCCAGCGCTCGATCACCGACCACCGGATCCTCCGTGCCCCAGACAAACAGCGTCGGCACGGCGACCTCTGGATCACTCACGTCGGCGTCGAACGCAGAGGCCCGGTACCAGTTGAGCGCGGCGGTCAGGGCACCGGGTTCTGCGAAGAGTTGCAGATACTCCTCGCGCGTTGCCACGCCGTGGTCGCCGTAAACGGCGGAGCGCATGAACGAAAAATCATTGAAACTGAACACCGCTTCAGGCAACCAGGGCATGCGAAAGAAATCGAGGTAGGCACTGCGATCCTGCTGATCCGGATCCGTTGCCACAGCGCTCGCGTAGGCGCCGATGTGGGGAATCGATAGCGCCGACCAACTTTGGATTCGTGAGGACTGCTCGAACACCATCCGCCAGCCCACGACAGCGCCCCAATCGTGGCCGAAGAGATGAAATCGTTCGAAGCCAACAGCATCGGCCACGGCGTACACGTCAGCCGTGAGAGACGGTAACCCATAGGCCTCAACGGCTGCTGGACGGGCCCCGGGACTGTAGCCCCGCTGATCGAACGCCACGACCTGGAAGCCGGCCTCTGCCAGCGCCGAAAGCATGGGCTCGTACATGATCGATGACTCGGGGAACCCGTGCAGCAGCAGCACGTTGCCGCGCCCACCGCCGAAACCGGCCACCCGCGCGCGAAAGGTCAGCTCGCCGACGTCAATCAAGACGAGCTGCGCTGTCGTAGCCCTACCGATTTGCAAAGAAAAGCGCGGCAGCTCCTGGACGGTCCGCGTGTAGGCGAAGTCGCGATCGAGCGACAGGTAGGCACCTACCCGCAAGACCCCACCGGCGCCAAGCGCCAGCAAAACAACGAGCCCCAGGAGAGCCAGTACGACGCGGGCCATCGTTCCCCCTCAAACAGCGTCCCCAGCGTGCGACAAAGTTTCGCAGAAAACGCGACCACGAGCCCTGCCGTGAAAATTATTTACGCCTGTTACCCCGGGAGGGCATTAGACTTGGCCATCTTTGAGCGCCAGGCGACGGAGAAACCGGTTTGAGACTCATCAGCGACGACATCTTGATCGATTCGGGACAGCAGACGCCGACCTTCGACGCCGCCTACCCTCAGCTCACGGGCTTCGAGTTCGCCAACCCGTCCGCCTGGACCAACGGCCACCCCTTTGAGCTGTACCAGCGTATGCGCGACGAAGCACCGGTGATGTGGACGAAGGGGCGCAAGGGGGCGTCGAGCTTCTGGTCTGTGACCCGCTACGACGACATCAAAGCCGTCGAACTCGAGCACGCGCTCTTTTCGTCGCAACGCGGCAGCATCAACATGGCCGTGCCGTCCCGAGACAATTGGAAGCCGGAGAAGCTCGTACCGGCAGCCTACAACTCGCTCATCAACATGGACGAGCCGCTGCACCGCGAAACGCGCATGCAGCAAAGCGAGTTCTTCTTTCCCAAATATGTGGAAACCTTGCGGGAGAAGGTTGGGTTGAAGATCGACGCGCTGCTCGATGATCTGGAAGCCCAAGGCCCCGAAGTCGACTTCGTGAAGCTCTTCTCGGAAGAACTGCCGCTGTTCACGCTCTGCGAAATGCTCGGCATCGACGAAGACGATCGACCGAAGATCAAGGTGTGGATGCACCACCTGGAGATGGCAGCTCAGTTCCTCACGAACCCACTCCAGACCTTTTTCACCGAACCGTTGCTGCCGTTCCGCTTCAACGGCGTCGTCAACGACATGTTCGCCTTCGGCGAGCGCGTCATGGCCGACCGCCGCGCGAATCCACGCAACGATCTGCTCACCACCATCGCGCGCTCCACGATCGGCAACGAACTCATGCCGCAGGAGTTCCTCGACGGCTCCTGGATGTTGATCATTTTTGCCGGCAACGACACGTCGCGAAACTCGCTCTCCGGCACCATTCGACTCATGACCGAATTCCCAGACCAACGGGCCATGGTGCTCGATGATCCGTCCCTCATCGGCCGCATGTCCGAAGAAGCGCTGCGCATGGTGTCCCCGGTAATGCACATGCGCCGCACGGCCACCGACGATACGGAGCTGAACGGGCAGAAAATCGCTAAGGACGAGAAGGTCGTCCTCTGGTACGGCGCGGCAAATCGCGACCCGAGCCTGTTCCCGAATCCGAACACCTTCAACATGCTGCGCGACAACGTGGAGAAGCACATTGCCTTCGGTCACGGTGTCCATAAGTGTCTCGGCTCGCGGATCGCGAAAATGCAGCTGCGTATGGCCTTCGAGCGTATCTTCGAGCGCTTCCCCAACATTCACTGGACCGGCAAGCAGCGCATCGCACCGAACCCCCTGGTACACGCCATCTCGAGCATGACCGTGAACCTCTACGGCCCTGGCGCTAAGCGACCCGCGCAGGTGGCCGTGGGCTGATACTCCGCGCTACGCCGAGACGTTCGCGACATCCCTGCCAGCCCCTACGCACCCGTTGGGCACGCAGGGTTGGGCCCCGGACTCGCCCGGCAACTTGTGAGCCCGCAACTACACTCAGAAAATGCGGAAGATCGCTCGACAAGCCAGCGCATTGCGGCGGCCCACACGGCCGTGGGCGAACGTCGCCGGCTATCTGCTCATTCTCACCGGGCTGCTGAGCACCATCGTAGTTACCCCAGCTCACGCAAACGATTGGAACGCTCAAGCCGAGCGATTCATCGATCGACTTGCCGAAGAAGCACGGAAAGCCCCGGGCGAACCAACCGTGAGCGATGCGATGCGGCGTCTCACCGGCGTCGATCGGGTCCTGCTCGCCATGATCGACGCTATCGACAACGAAACCGAACCGGACTACCTCGCCGCCGTAGCGCAGTTCCAGGAAACTGACGGCGCCTCGGCCAGCGCCAGCCAACGAGAGCTCTTCGACACGCTGACGCGTTTCGGGCCAAGTTTTCTGAAGGGCGATTTTCCCGAGGCGCTTAACGCGCTCGAGGCATCGCTCGCCGCCGGGCCGCGCACCGAAGACAATCGCCTGATCTACATGATGCTTCGAGCGGGACCCCAGTACCGTCAGGGAAAAGTCGATGCAATGCTGACGTCTGCGAGCGAGGTTGAACAGGCCATTGATCGGTCGCGCGCCGGACCGTTGGCGCTCATCGCGCATCACATGACCAAAGGTCTGTCGCTCGGACTGAGTGGCGATCTGGGCGGATTCGTCGGCGTCATCGAAGCGGAACACGAGTTGAGAACGGCGCTCGCTGCGCCACAGGCCGGCGTGCGCTGGTTATTCAACCTCGCCGCCCTGACGCTGCAGGCAAAGGAGTACGACATCGCCGGACGCGCTGCCGACGCGCTCAGCCTATGGGTGGATGAGGGCTCAAGCAACGCGTCGCGTTTTTTCGCCGCGAGCCTGTGCTCACGAATCGCAAAGGCGACCGAAGACTACGAAAAGGAAGGCCGCTGTCTCGCAGAAGCTCGGGAACTGGTCCACGCCGTACCGGAACGCGCCGTCGTGTTGGATCTAGCGAGCAGCGAGCACGCGCTTCGTGACGGTGATCTCGACACCGCCCAGCACTTCCTGGCTCAAGCACGAGCCGCCGTCGCAGGGACGCCCGACGAGATTTCCAGGGACCGCCTGCGCCTGCTGAGCTTTGACATCCAACGAGCGAGCGGCGATCCCGACGGAGCATTCGTCGCCATCAAGGACTACCTGAACCAGCGCGTTGAGCAGATGCGGCAAGACAATCGGTCCATCGCCGCCGAGCTCCGCAAGATCAACACCGCCGAGTCCGAATCGCTCCGCGTCCGCAATGAGCTGCAGGGACAGGTCATCGCCCAACAGCGCTGGACCGTGGCAAGCGTAGTGCTCTTGCTCCTGCTTGTCGCCGGCTTCGCCACGCTGCAACGCCGTACCAGTCGAGGGCTTGCGCAGGCAAACGCGCGGGCCGTCGCAGCAAGTGAGGCGAAATCCGAGTTTCTAGCGAACATGAGTCACGAGATCCGCACGCCCATGAACGGTGTGCTCGGGATGGCCGAGCTGCTCGAGGACACGCCCCTGAACGCGGAGCAAGCGAGTTTCGTGCGTACCATCCATTCGTCCGGCACGGCGCTGCTGACGATCATCAACGACGTACTGGATTTTTCAAAGATTGAGGCGGGAAAACTCGAGCTCGATCCGATCGAGACAAACATCGCCGCACTCATAGACGACGTTGCCGCGCTGCTCGCAACACCGGCAAAGAACAAAGGCATTGAGCTGCGCACCGATGTCGATGCCGAGCTTCCGCCCTGGGTACTCATCGACGGTAATCGCCTGCGACAGGTTCTCCTCAACTTCTGCAGCAACGCGATCAAGTTTACGGAAGCGGGCCATGTGGCGCTGTACGCCGGGGTGCGGACCCTGGACTCGAGCCCCTGGCTTCGGTTCGAGGTTCGCGATACCGGTATCGGCATTGCTGAAGACAAGCTGGACACCATCTTCCAGAAGTTCACCCAAGCCGAAAGCTCCACCACCCGCCGTTTCGGCGGCACCGGGCTCGGGCTATCGATCAGCCAATCCTTGATCGAGAGCATGGACGGTAGCGTTGCTGTGCAATCGGAACCGGGTCAGGGGTCCGTGTTCTCTGCGGAGATCCCGCTGCAGCCCGCGGAGGCGCCAGCGGAAAACCCCGGTGCGGCGCGAACACCGGCAGGTACGGGAGCTGCAGGCATCGGCGATTCAGCAACGGCGTTCACCGGGACCGTCCTGCTCGTCGACGATAACCACATCAATCGGATGGTTGCCCGTAAGATGCTTGAGCGAAAAGGCTTAGAAGTGATTGAAGCCGCCGATGGCATCGAAGCGGTCGAGGCCAGCCGAGCCCAGCGCTACGACCTGGTATTCATGGACGTTTCCATGCCCGAACTCGACGGCCCCGAGGCAACGGCCCGCATTCGTGAGATGGAACACGCAGAGCAGCGCCCACCGATGCCGGTGATTGCTCTCACAGCGCATGCCATGGCCGGTGACCGGGAGCGCTTCCTTAAGGCGGGCATGGACGATTACCTAACCAAACCGCTGGCGAACGAGAAACTCGAACGAACGCTTGAACAATGGCTCGGTGCGCAAGCGCGCACTGGCTGATCGTTCAAACACGGGTGCTGCAAATCGACACGCGACGGTGCCTGCGGTCGCTATACTCCGACCTTCTCTGACGCCTACTGCCCCGAGGGGAGACTACGCGGTGAGGTTCGTGTTTTATGCTCTGCTGTTCCTGGCCGCCACCGCCGTGCTCCTGACCCTCACGTCGCTGTTGCTCACACCAAAGACCGTCGGCCCGGCGATCGCCCCGGTACCGGAGTCGCATCGTGAGCCCATCGTCCAGGTGTACGGCGCGGACGTATGGGGCATCCGCGGCCGTTTCGCCATTCATACCTGGGTTGCCACCAAAGACTGGGACGCACCGACCTACACGATCTATCAGGTCATTGGTTGGCGCCTGCGCCGCACCGGCACGGCGCTGTCGGTGTCTACGGGCATGCCCAACAGGCCCTGGTTTCGCTCACCGCCGTTGCTGCTGCACGAGGTCCGCGGACCGGACGCCGGCGGCTTGATCCGCCAGATTGAAACCGCCGTCGAGCGCTACCCCTACGCGCGGCAGTACACCATGTGGCCGGGACCCAACAGCAACTCGTTCATCGAGTGGATCGCGCTCAGCGTGCCGGAGCTCAAGCTGACGCTGCCGGCCAAGGCCCTGGGCGCGCGCTGGATGCGGGATAACTTTCCAACCCGGGACTAGCCCTGAGCGGCCTTGCGCGCCATTGCTTGCGTCCCGCAGGTTGATGCAGTTAAGTACGCTCCGCTTTTGAATCCGCACCCCGGGAACCACGTACCTCAGACCAGGAGTCACTCAGCATGACCACCACAACGGGCAAACAGCTCTTCAGCACGCTGGCCGACGGCAAGCTCACCGTTGAACTTATCGAGACGGAGTTCCCGGCACCTACGGGTAACCGCGTGCTCGTGCAAATGGAAGCCGCACCCATCAACCCATCAGACCTCGCCATTCTAACGAGCGCGTCCGATCTCGAAAACGCCGAGTACACAAAGGGTAAGTTCGTCGCCACCATGCCGGAGCCGTTCTACAGCGCCCAAAGGGGCCGTCACGGGCAGCGTCTGCCGGTGGGGAACGAAGGCGCGGGCCTGGTCGTTGCCGCCGGTGAGGGCGACCAGGCGCAGGCGCTGATGGGTCAGCGGGTCGCCTGCGTACCCGGCAGTGCCTATTCTGAGTACGCCCTCGCGGATGCCGGTATGTGTCTGCCGCTTGGCGACATCAGTGCGGAAGATGGTGCATCGGCCTTCGTTAACCCGATGACCGCGCTCGGCTTTGCGGAAACGGCCCGAATGGAAGGCCACAAGGGGATCATCCACCTCGCCGCTGCATCCAACCTCGGGCAGATGCTGGTGAAAATCTGCAAGGAAGACGACCTGCCGCTGGTGAACATCGTCCGTAAAGCCGAACACGTCGAGCTGCTGAAGGGCCTCGGCGCGACCCATGTGGTGAACTCCTCCGACGACGACTACATGGCCCAGCTTCGCGCCGCCATTGATGAAACCGACGCGTACTGCGGTTTCGATCCCATCGGCGGCGGCCAGACCGTCGATAGCTGCTTCAAAGCCATGGAGCAGGTTGCGGTAACCAAGATGGTCGAGTTCTCGCGTTACGGCTCGAACCAAGAGAAAAAGATGTACATCTACGGGCGGCTGGACACGAACCCAACGATTCTGACCCCGGCCTACGGCTTCGGCTGGACCCTAGCCGGCTGGCTGCTCACCCCGTTCCTTGCGAAGGCCGGTATGGAAACCATGGTGCGCATGCGGCAGCGTGTGCTGGCGGGCCTCACATCGACCTTTGCCAGCAGCTACAAGCGTCACGTGACCTTGGAAGAGATGCTGACGAAAGACGCGGCGCTGGACTACCGGGCGATGAAGACCGGCGAGAAGTATTTGGTCACCCCGCAGGGCTAACCCCCGACACTGGGCGAGCGGTTCCGATCGGCACCGCCCGCCGGAAGAAGCTCGCCTCGTGGAGCTAGGGCTCGATACGCCGAAAGGTAATGCCCTCAGCGAGCGGTGCTGCCACGTTGATCGTTCGTGCTGGCGCGTCGCCCTCCGTAACAAACCGGAGCCTGGCAAAGGGCACGGGACCATCGGGCCTGAAGGTCGCAGGCGCGTACTGCACAAGGGGTACGGCATCGTGCAGGCGGGTTTCGATAAACAACGTCCCATCCTGCTCCACGACGTCGAAGCCGCACTGCAGCTCGGTGCTATAGAACGAACCGGTAAACCGCCGGAGGTCCAGCCGAGTAACTGGGAGCGGTGCCAGCTCAACGCGCTCTGCGCGCAGATAGCCGTCTTCACTCACCTGCCAACGCAGGTGATCCGCTGGGCTACCGTCGGCGCCCGGAAACACCAGGCGGATGTCGCGTGACGGATTGAGGAGAAACTTGCCTCGGGAGAGCCACGGCAGTTCAAACGCATCGTCCGCCCCGTAGGTCGCAAAGGTGAGCGCCTCGCCACTGCGTCGAAGTGAGAAGACCGACCCCGGGAACAGGCGGTAATCGCCAACGTAGCGATCAAGCGTCGCGAGGGTTTCGGGCCGCAGGTCCGGTGTCGGCACCGGATCGAGTTTGTCTTCCAACAGCACCGCCGCCAGCTCAAAGGCAAACTTCGCCTTCAGAAAGTCCGCTCGGTTGCCAACGACTGCCAGGACGATGCCCTCCTCTGGTAGCCGAAGCAGAAAGCTCCGGAAACCGCCGGTCGATCCCCCATGAGACCAGGTTTTGAGCCCGCGAAACGCGCGAAACTCCTGTCCGCTGCCAGCAACAACCACGCGACCGTCGGGCAGTCGTGTGCGTTCGGCCATAGCCTGCAGCACCGGGTCACCCGCCCGCTCAGCCGTATTGAGCGCATGCCCCCAGCGAACGAGGTCTCTTGGAGTGGACACCATGCCCGTAGCGCCGATCCCCGTAGCGAGGACGGGGCGGTGGGCAAGGTCGTCACCCACGGCCTCGTAGCCAAGAGCCGCGTGTTCAATGAGCGCGTTAGGATCCGTGCGCACGAAGCTGCGCGACATACCCATGGGCTTAAACACCTTGGCCTGCAAGTAGTCCGGGAACGACTGGCCTGACACGCGGGCGACGATGTGCGCCAGCAACTGATAGCCCGTGTTGCTGTATTCCTCATCCGTACCCGGTGGAAAGTTCGCGCCCTTCTGGCGCAGGGTCAGTGCTAACATCTGCTCGGCAGTCACCGGGGCACTCTCCGAAAGACCCAACAGTTGAACGAGGGTGTTCACTTCGCGTAAGCCGCCGGTGTGGTCGAGCAGGTGCCGACTCGTCACCGTATCGCCGACGGCCCCGAGCTGCGGGAAGAAGTCCGTGAGCGGTTGATCCAATCGCAGTTTGCCTGCCGCAGCGAGCGTGTGCACCGCGAAGGCCGTAAACTGTTTGGAAATCGAGGCAATGAGGAATCGCGTGCGCCGATCGATCGGTACCCGGCGCTCTAGATCCGCAAGGCCGCTCCACCCCTCGTAAATGAGCGTGCCATCCCGGGCGATCGCCACACTGATCCCAGGCTCGCGAGGCTGGCTGTAGCCGGTAACAAGCGTATCCACCGCGTCTATATTCAGCTCATCCGCACACGCGAAGGTCGAAGACAGTAAACACAACAGAAACAAATACAAAGGCAGCGGGTGCTCTAGCACAGGACCGTTCCTTGCCTTGGGCTGTGGGTCGGGGCGGAACACAGCACGAACGAAGCTCAAACCGTCTGCGCCTCGGCGAGGGCCGACAGTTCTTCCGCTAACAGGTCAAACACCACGCGGATCCGCCGGCTGGTGTGCAGCTCACGATGGGTCACGAGCCACAGGGGAATCTCCGGGTCGAAGTCTTCTGCCAGTACGCAAACCAAGTCGTCGAAGCGCTCGCCAGTGTCCATCGGCAGCACACCAAAGCCCAACCCTTCCCGAATAAGCTGCAGCATGCAGTTGCCGCTGGCGGTCTGTACGCAAAACTGGTCGGGTCGGAGCATCAGTCCCTGCTCGGCAAGCCCGGCAATCAGGCCCTCGGTATCGGCAATCCCGACGAAATCCTTGTCGCCGAGATCGGCAAAACTACTGGGCTTACCAACCGCATTCAACAAGCGACGTGCCGCGTAGATACGCCCGCGCAGCGAGCCGATGCGCCGGGCAATCAGATCTGCCTGAGTTGGCAGTGTATGACGGATCGCGATGTCTGCCTCGCGGCGAAGCAGATCCCGCACTTCATCGGACGCGATTACGTCGACGACAATCCCTGGCGCGCGCTCGCGCAGCGTGCGCAACACCGAGGGCAGAAAGTACGTCGCGATGAGCTCGGTCGCCGTGATGCGCACTCGCCCCTCGATGACCTGAGATTGACCAGACGCCGCAAGCGATACCCGGTTTGCTGCCGCCGCCATGGCGCGGACGTGCTCGAGCAACTCAAGACCCGCGTCCGTGAGCTGCAGCCTGCGATGACCGCGCTCGAACAGCGTCACCCCGAGTTCCTGCTCGAGACTGCTGACCTGACGACTCACCGTCGGCTGGGTTTGCGCGAGGACCCGGGCCGCCGCAGACAGCGAGCCCTCCTCCGCAGCGGCGAGAAAAGCGCGTACCTGGTTCCAGTCGAACGCAATGGCGCTCCAGTTCATTGGCGCCCGCACCAAGGTAATAGTTGTTCTATTAACGTATAGCTAGTAGTCATATATCCCAATTCTATGTGTGATATTCGTATGCTTCAATGCATCCCTTGACAACAAAGCACAGCAAACACGACTACCCACAGGAGCACCCCGAGTGACCGTCACTGCACCGGAGTTCTGGGATCGCGTCGCGCCCAGCTACGCCAAACAACCCATCGCCGACACGGAAAGCTACGCACGCAAGCTCGCCGCAACCCAGGCCCTCATGCACCAGGACATGCGCGTACTGGAGTTCGGCTGCGGCACGGGCTCAACGGCCCTGACCCATGCTCCGTACGTCGCCCACATCGACGCGACCGACGTGTCCGCCGCTATGGTGGCCATTGGCGAGACCAAGGCCCGGGAAGCCGGCATCACCAATGTGACCTTCAGTCAGGCGGGCGTTGAGGACTTCGCGGCACCGGACCACAGCTACGACATGGTGCTGGCGCTCAACCTCATCCACCTGCTGCCCGACCGTTCGGCCGCGCTTGCAGCGATCCGTCGGCTGCTCAAACCTGGCGGCCTGTTCATCTCGAGCACCGTGTGCTTGGCTGACCGCCTGTGGATGCTGCGACCGGTGATTCCCGTGATGCAATGGCTCGGCAAAGCACCCTATGTCAGCTTCCTGAAATCGGCCGAGGTACTGCGGGAAGTTCAGGCCGCCGGCTTCAATGCCGAGGACCACTGGACGCACGGTCGCGCCAGCAGTCTGTTTGTAGTGGCCCGAAAACCGGAAAGCTAGGGTCCGCTAACCAAGGAACGAAGAATGGTGCACCCTGACATCACGCTGGCCACCGAGACGATTCACAACCCCGATGAGCCGCGTCACTTCATGCGGGTCATGCCCATCCCCCGGGAAATCGAAGTCCGCCGGGGAGACACCCTTATCGCCCGGTCGCGGCGAGCGCTTCGCTTAACGGAACTCGGTCGCGATGTGTACGACCCCGTGGTGTACATCCCACCGGAAGATCTCCAGATCGAAATGCGAAGGGTGGAAGACAAAACTACCTATTGTCCGCTGAAGGGACACGCCGTGTACTTTCAGCTCGACGACGCGAAGACTGCGCTCGCCTGGGCCTATGAAGAGACCAAGGATTTCGCTTCAGTCCTCACCGGGTACGTTGCGTTTTACCCGGATCAGGTCGCGATAGCAGAGATCGGAAGCGAGGCGCGCTAGTGCAGGTCTGGCTTGCACCCTGGTGGGTACGCCGTACGCATGCGATACCCAGCTAGCTTCGCGGGTGCCCACGCATTACCCCTGGAGCGCCGCCCTCGCGGAGCGTTAAAGAACGGACGCCACCGCACGCCGCGCCGCGCTCGGCGTAAGCCCGCACAGCCGCAGGATGTGCTCACAGACCTGTTTGGTTTTTTCCGGATCCGGCCCCGACCGGCTCTGCTCCCGAATCGCCACCACCACCAGCGCAAAGATCTGCTCAAGCAGGAAGTCACTGATTTCTACCTCAAAGCGCCCCTGCTCCACGCCTAGAATGAGGTCCTGTCGCATGAAGTGCAGCAGCCGCCCCCGCGTCGCGGGCATCTGTTCCGCCATGTTTGCGACCACGGCGCCCACCTCAGCGTAGATGAGCGCACCTCGGATAGCGCCGGCAGTCGCTAGCGTCATGCGTCGTACGGCGTTGTCCTCGCTTTCAAGCCCTCGGTCCAGCGCCTCGGCCAGCCCGCCCAGCACCTCATCTGAGATGGCGGAGATCAACGCGTCCTTATCGTCGAAGTAGTTGTAGTAAGTGCCGTTAGCCACGCCCGCGTGGTCGGTCACGTCCGTGATACGCAGCGCCTCGATCCCCTTCTCCGCGATCACCGCCACACCGCTGCGCAGCAGCAACGCCCGGGTGCGCTCGCGCTTAGAGCCCTGACTCCCAAAGGTCAGAAACTCCGGCTGCGGTTGATCCAAGACGGCCTCCTTTACATGCAGTCACTGTAGGCAACGAAGGAATTGACATCAACCTCATAATGAGATTATTCTCATTTTTGAGAGTTATCTCATATTAGTGGGGCGACGTATTTCTATGATCCAGACCGACGTTCTCATCATTGGCGCTGGACCCGTGGGCCTGCTCGCTGCCCTCTCTCTAGCGCGTAACGGCGTCGCGTGCGTGCTGGCGGACAAGCGCGTTGAGCGCTCTGCCGCACCGCGGGCCCACGCCGTCAATGCCCGAACGCTCGAGATCTGTGATCGTCTCGGTTTGTCCGCACTGCGCGTGCGCAGCCAAGGCGCGCGGGCCGACCATGCAGGCTGGGTGCGCTTCAGGCAGTCCCTGACCGGCGCCGAGTTCGGCCACCTCCCCTACGAACGGCAGCAAGATGACGTTCTCGATCTCACCCCATTTCCGCTGACCAACATTGCGCAGCCGGACTTCGAGGCACTGCTGTCCAGCGCTCTCGATCGCACGACGCACGTTGGAATGCTGCGGGGTGCACGGTGCGACCCACCGCAGCAGGACACCGATGGCGTCACAACACCGATCCACATGCGCGGGAACGCGTCGCCAATCCCTGTGCGCTCGCAGGTCGTCATCGCTGCCGATGGGGCAGGTTCCGCCACGCGCGAATCGCTCGGTATTGCAATGGAAGGGCCGGAGGGTCTGCAACACAACCTCATGCTGCACTTTGAGGCGGATCTGACCGAACAGGTCGGCAACAACCCCGGCGTTCTGCACTTTCTCTTCCAGCCCGACAGCGTGTCCGCGATGATCTGCTACGACGCGCGGCGCAGCTGGGTGCTCATGCACGGTTGGGATCCGTCCCGTGAGTCCGTCGATGACTACGACGACGACCGCTGCCGGAACATCATCGAAGCCGCCGTCGGCGCCCCGATCGCAGACCTACAGATACACCATCGCTCTCCTTGGACTCTCTGTGCCCAGGTGGCGGAGCGTTATCGCGATGGCCGCGTTTTCCTCGCAGGAGATGCTGCTCACCGCTTTCCGCCGACCGGCGGTCTGGGTCTGAACACCGGTATCGGCGATGCGCACAATCTCGCCTGGAAATTGGCATGGGTGCTGAGGGGCTTAGCGGCACCTGATCTGCTCGACAGCTACGAAATCGAGCGCCAGCCAGTGGCCCGCATCAACTCCCTGCAGAGCCTGCTTAACAGCGGTCAAATGATGCAGCTCGTCGCCGCTATCCTGGGGCCGGACCCGGCCAACATCGAAGGCCATCTGACACAGCTCGCCGACGATCCAACAAACGACGCCACGCTCGCTGCCGCCATCGATGCGCAGCGCCCGCACTTCGACAGTCTGGCGCTGCAGCTGGGCTACCGCTATGCCTCGAGTGCTGTCGTTGGTGGCGAAGCCTGGGCGCCGCCAACGGATATCAGTGATTACCAGGGCACGTTCGTCGCTGGGGCGAGCCTGCCGCATCGCTGGGTCGAGCAGAACGGCGTACGCGCGTCCTGGTTGTCGGCGATCCGCGTCGACGGTTTCACCCTCTTCACCGGATCCAAGGCGGACGTCTGGCGCGACGCCTGTAATCGCAGTGGGCAACCCATCACCCTGGTCAATGAAGGCACAAGCTACTCAGCGGACGATTCGCTGTGGTCCAGCGTTACCGGCCTGACAGACAGCGGCGCACTGCTCGTTCGCCCAGACGGTCACATTGCAGCGACCTGGGCGAGCGACGTAGACGCGCGCATCGCGTTGCCCGACGTACTGAGTCGCGTGCTGAGCACCGCGCAACTCCAAGCCTCCCAAGCCGAACCGCAACGAGGAACCGCCGCATGAATCTGGGACTTGAAGGTCGTACCGCACTGCTGTCTGCGTCATCCCGGGGGCTCGGGTTCGCTTGTGCCCAATCACTAGCGCGCGAAGGCGTAAACGTTGTGCTGAATGGCCGTAACGAAAACGATCTAGTTAGCGCCAGACAAAAGCTTCTCGACGACGGCGCCACGGGCACGGTCCAGACCGTCGTCGCGGACATCAACAGCGCCGAAGGCCGCGCCAAACTCCTTGCAGCAAGCCCGACGCCGGACATTCTCGTCAACAACAACGAGGGCCCGCCGCCGGGCAGCTTCGCCGGCTGGGGCGAGGCCGAGTGGCAGGCCGCACTCGTCGCCAACTTCTTGGCACCCACCTTCCTCATTCAGGGCGTGATCGAGGGAATGCGGGCGCGCCGTTTCGGTCGCATCGTCAACATAACGTCCGCCATGGTGAAGACCCCACATTCGGCCATGGGGCTGTCAACGGCCGCGCGCTCCGCGCTCACCGCCCTGTGTAAGGGCGTGTCGAAAGACGCCGCTGCGGACAACGTCACCCTCAACAACCTGCTGCCGGAGCGATTCGACACGGCGCGCCAGGAACATATGGCGCAGCTCGTTACGCAGCTTAAGGGCATCAGCTACGAAGACGCCCGCGCCGAGCAAGTAGCGTCCATTCCCGCCGGCCGCCTCGGCGATCCGAAGGAGTTTGGCGATGCCTGCGCCTTTTTATGCAGCGCGCAGTCGGGCTTCATCAGTGGTCAGAACCTGCAGCTCGACGGCGGCGCGTACGCCGGTCTGATCTGAGGACCTCATGCACGACCTGTACGACAATACACTGCTGCCCCGGATTCTGTTCACGCTCTGTGCGCTGGCGATTTCCATCGGTCCTATGTTCGCGGACTTCAACAGAACGCACGCCACCAATCCACTGTGGACACCCCACGCCCGCTTTCACGTGGTGTGGCAAGTGCTCGCCCAGGCGGGCGTCTCCGCGGCGATCCTCTATCTTCTGTGGATGCCGTCGAGCGACTATCCGACGCACATCGGCCTTGCCGCCGTGCTCATCTACGTCTGGGGCGTCAGCTTTTACACAACGCTTGCCGCTATGCCGCTGTTCGACGGCTCCCTGAAAGACACGAACGGCATCAAGCCGTTCCGTTTTGACATCGGCGGCCAGACGTTTCTCGTCGACACGAACCTGTTTGGCGCAACCGTTCTGATGATCATCAACACCGCCAGTGTGGCGCTTGTTCTTAAGGCCCAGATGTAGGGATTGCGCATGCTAACCCTCAGCACGCTCAGCACCGTTGCGCTGGTTCTAACGATCATTGCCATTGCCGGCGCCATCTATACCTGGCGGGTCTCCAAACCGCTGTTCACCGAACGCTACGATGACGACACCGCACAAATCGTCGCCGATGCGAACGTGGCATTAACCTTCGCCCGGTCTGCCGATGCGCTCATCCGGGTTCTGGCGCACGACGGAGACACCGTTCATGGCATCAACCTGACCGCCGCGTTCGGTACAGAGCGCACCGCCGACCTGATCGCGCTTTACGAGGAACTCGGCTACGACGGCCTGGCTGCGGTGGAGGCTGAAGCCGTTACCGTGCATACCGCGGATCTCGGACAGCCCGTGGACTACCGCTATCCCTACGTCGCCGTGGGTACCAACTACGCCGAGCACGCAGAAGAGGTCATGGTGGACGATCCGCCGTTTCTGTTCCCTAAGCTGGCTCGGGCCAGCGCCTGGAACGCCCAGGTTCCCTTCACCAAGCGTCTCGACTACGAAATCGAGCTTGGTGTTGTGCCCCTCAGGGACATTCGCAGCGCAACCGACGATGTGCCCTTCGGCCTCGTGCTTTGCAACGACTACACCGATCGCTGGACGCTCGTGCGGCAACTCAAATTCAAGGAACCCATGGGCACCACGGGATTCGCTGACGCAAAAGGCAAGTCCGGCTTTCTGCCCACGGGCTATCTGTTCGTCATTCCAAAGTCTCGCGACTACCTGAATGGACTGCAGCACCGGCTATGGCTCAATGGCGGATTGCGCCAACGATTTACCGCCGGTGAGATGATCTTGAAGGTGGAGGAGATCGTCACGCAAACGCTCGAACTGAAAGATCGACCCCACCAGAGTCAAAACGGCCCGGTCCCACTCCTGCACCAGGACACAATCCCGGCCGGCACGTTGATCTTGACCGGCACCGCTGCCGGCGTGATCTTCAAGCCTGCGAATATCTGGCTGCAAACCATCTATCTGCAGAAGAACGACGTGGTACGCGCCCAGGCCGACGGCCTAGGCCAGCTGCTGAATCGCATTCACTAGGAGACCGCGCCATGCTGCTCGATCCCGACGACATCACAACCAAGGACGTCCTTAGCTGGCAAGGGCTGCACCTGTTGCACTTCGACCTGTCGTCCTGCTCGCAGAAAGTGCGCATCGTCATGCGGGAACTGGGGATCGACTTCACCAGTCATCCGATTAACCTCGTGAAGGGCGAGAACCGTAGCTCCTGGTACCTGGGCATCAACACCCGCGGCCTGGTGCCCGTACTCGTGCACGATGGCGCCGTGCATATCGAGAGCAACGACATCATCAGCTACCTGGACGAGACCTTCGCCAAACCTGGCGCGTCACTGCGGCCGCAAACGGACGTGGAGCGCAACGAGCTGCAGGCGCTCATGGACATGGAGGACGCGCGGCATGCCGATCTTCGCGAGGTGACCTTCACCTACCTCGCGCCGGCAAGGACAGCAGAGGCCAAAGTCGGGGCCAAAGCCAACCCCGATCCGGATCTCAGCTTTCTGGGACGGATGCATGCGGCCTGCGCCACGCTCGACACGCGGCTGGCACGCCAGCCCTACCTGCTCGGCGTGCGTCTGACGCTGGCGGACATCGCCTGGTACATCACTCTGCATCGCCTGGACCTGGCCGGCTACCCCATGAACGCTCACCCGCATCTGGCGTCCTACCTGCGCGGCCTGGATGCACGGGAATCATTTCGCATCGAACGCTCGGCGGGTCCCGCACTGCTGCGGGCCGCCGGGTCCGCCTACCGCAACGTGCAGCGGTGGTTCGGGCGTTCCCTGAAAAATGATCTGACACACCAACTGCAGCACCCGTCCGCTTCCTGAAAGGAACCCGTCATGACCTACGAGACGACCTACGAGGCCATTCACGTCCATCGACAGGACATCACAGAGTCCCGCGCGAGAAAGGACCTCGAAGCACGCACGCTGGAAGACGGCGAGGTCCGGATCGCAATCGACCGGCTTGGACTGTCGGCGAACAACATAAGCTATGCGGCCGCCGGCGATATGCTCGGCTACTGGGCGCACTTCTCGACGGATCCTGACTGGGGCGTAGTACCGGTCTGGGGCTTTGCGACGGTGATCGAAAGCCGCTGCAGAGCGATCCCCGACGGCGAGCAGATCTTCGGCTTTTTGCCGATGGCATCGCAACACATCTTCAGGCCCGAGTCGGTGACGAACCTGTGTTTTGCCGACGAGAGCGTTGCACGCGCCAGCCTGCACCCCTGGTACCGGCGCCTGTATCGCTGCGCCGCGGACCCCGCCTTCACCGCCGATCGTGAGAACGCCCAGCTGCTGCTCTGGGCGCTGTTCATGACAGGCTGGATGATGGCTGAAGACCTCGCTGACGGCATCGAGACCGTTTACCTCTCGAGTGCGTCGAGCAAGACCGCGCTCGCTCTCGCCTGGGCGCTGAAGCACAGCGGCCGCGCGATTCGGACCGTTGGCCTGACATCGCCAGGCAACCGCGCGTTCGTGGAAGCGCTGAACGTCTACAGCACCATCGCGACCTACGACGAGCAACCGCTCGACCAGGCCGCAGCGCCGAGCGCCTACGTCGACTTCGCCGGTGATGGCGCCCTAAGGTCCGAGCTACACGTGGCACTCGGAGACCAACTCAAAGACTCGGTGCTCATCGGCGCCACGCACCGCGCCCCAGCTGACAAACCCTTACCCATGCCCGGTCCAGCGCCGCGGTTCTTTTTCATTCCCGACGTGGCAGAAGCCCAGGCCAAGGCACTCGGTTTAGAGACGTATCACGGACAGTTCGCCCGGGCCTGGCAAGGCTTTGCCGATTGGGCCACGGCCTGGCTTCAGATCGAGTCGGAGCAGGGCATAGCCGCCATCGAGGCCGGTTACCAGTCGCTCATCACCGGCGACGTCGCTCCGCGCTCGGGTCTGGTGTACCAATGGGGATGAACATCGAAGCCGACTACGTTGTTATCGGGTCGGGCGCCATGGGCATGGCGTTCACCGACGAGATCCTCACCCACAGCGACGCCACCGTTGCGCTCATCGATGCGCATGGTGCGCCCGGCGGCCACTGGAACGACGCCTACCCCTACGTGCGACTGCATCAGCCCTCCTTCTTCTACGGGGTTGGATCAACGGACCTAGGCAGCAATCGCATTGACGCCGTGGGCTGGAATGCAGGGCTGTCGGAGCTTGCGTGCGGTCATGAGGTCTGTGCCTACTTCGACCAGGTCATGCAGCGCCGCTTTCTGCCGAGCGGCCGAGTCCAGTACTACCCGGCAACGACTTACGCCGACGGCACAGCCACCAACACGCACTCCGGCCAGCAGCACCGAGTGACCGCCAGGCGCGCACGGGTGGACGCGACCTATATGAATGTTGCGGTGCCCTCCGTCCAGCCGCCTCGCTACCGGGTCGATGCGGACGTTCGGTTGATCCCGCCGAACGCCCTGCCGACGTCGGCGCGCCCGCTGGACGGATACACGGTCATCGGCGCCGGCAAGACGGCGATGGACGCGGTGCTGTGGCTACTCGCGCGGCAGGTCGACCCAGATGCCATTACCTGGATCACGCCCCGCGACTCCTGGCTACTGTACCGAGAAACCACACAACCCGGCGACGGCTTCAGGATGCGCGATCATATGCGCTTTGTCGCAGAGCAGGGCTCGGCAACCGCCGTCTTCGAAGCGCTCGAAGCGGCCGAGTACCTCGCCCGGATTGAGCCTTCGGTTACACCCACCATGTACCGCTGCGCCACCGTCTCTGCGATGGAACTTGAGCAGCTGCGGCGCGTGACCCAGATCGTGCGCATGGGTCGCGTGCAGCAGGTCAGCCGCAGCGGCTTGACCCTGGACGACGGCGTCCTGCCCCGCGGTGCGGATACGCTCTTCATCGACTGCACGGCCGACGGATTGACCGCGCGGCCCGCCGTGCCCGTGTTTGCTGAAGGTGCTCTTACTCTGCAGACCGTGCGCGCCTGCCAGCAGGTGTTCAGCGCAGCGCTCATCGCCCGCGTCGAAACGCTACCGGACCTCACCCTCAAGGAAAAAGAACCAGCTCACGGGCGTCATTCCGCATCCGGATACGCCCCGGGATTACTTCACCAGCGCCCTGAAGCACATCAACAACATGATGCAATGGAGTCAGAACGAAACGCTCATGCAGTGGCTGATCGAGAGCCGCCTGGATCCCAGCATAGGAAGCACCGACCGAGACGATCCAGCGATGATCATGAGCGCGGTTACCAATCTGACCACCTTTACTCGAGACGACTGACATGAGCACACCAAGCCGTCCCTTCTTCTTCGGCTTCATCGCCGCGCTTTGTCTGATCATGGCCATCGGGGTGTTTGCTGTGCGGCTGCTCCATGCGGGCACCTACTCGATGCCCACGGGCGGCGCAGTTTACGGAGCCATCGGCTGCCTGGTCATCACGTGCGTGCTGCTGTTCACCTGGCGCATCCGACCCCTAGCTTGGATCGCTATGCTCGCGACCCCGATCGCTCTGTTCCCGGCGCTCTACTCAATCATGGCGGAATCAGAAGAAGTGATTTCGCTCTACGCAACGGACTCGACCGGTGCGCCCGCTGAACTGAGGCTGTGGATTATCGACGAGGGTGGTAGCCCCTGGCTGGGTATGCCGCGTGCGAAAGCTCAAGAACATTCGCTGGACGGCAACGACTTCGACGTCCTGCGCGCTGGTACGGTGAACTGTATGCGGCCAGTTTTATTCGAGGATCGCGAGACCGTCCGCCGCATTCACAACTTGAAGGTGGGGAAGTATCGGGTCGCGCGCATTGCCGGCGCGATTGGTATGTATCCGCTGGAAGCGCCGGATACGACGGTGGTGTTGCGGCTCGATCCCTGCGTCTGAGTCCGCGCTCCCACAAGTTCCGGTCCATCTAATTGTTGCTGTAAAAACCATTGTCCATGGCTTCCTCCTAGGATCCCATCCCCCCAGCTTCCCCTGGGGTCGAAAATCCCCTGGCAGGTCAGGTCTTTTTAGAAATCGCGCAAAGTGTAAAAGGTCGCCCAAAATACGTTTCGAACATCCGCTTCAGAATTGAGCCAGGCGTGACCGATTACTCGATCACCCCAATTTCTTTGAGACGTCTTATGTCTGGTATGGGTCGAACTCGGACAGTCACTGCCAACATTCGCGCGCGTCGGCTTTTAATCAACAGATGCTGCTCGCTAGCACAAACATGGTTGTTACAAGCTACTGTGGTGACCGCGAACGAATTCGGTTCTGCATATCCACGAAACCTGAATCTTGGACTTCTAAGACCGCACCGCACGCGCAACAAACTTCAGCTCCGGCGACCAAATCCGAAGCCAAGTGCCTATGTACTTACGAACACACCGTGCAGGCTATCAAGAAGAAGAGTTCTAGATCCTCGCCACACTCGATATCTCTCTCCGTCTCTGAGCCTATGCTGAGCCTAGTGGAGATAGATTTGAAAGGAGAGACATCGTAAATTTCTGTTTTATATGGCTCCGCCTGCTGGGCTCGAACCAGCGACCCGCTGATTAACAGTCAGCTGCTCTACCAACTGAGCTAAGGCGGAAGAAACCAAGCCAACAATACTAGCGGCCCGGTGTGGTTTTGCAACCAGGATACTGCTGATCGTCCCCTCTGCACGTTACTGCCTGGCCAGGGTATCGGCGACCGCTCCTCTGCCCCATGTGTAGGTCACGCATCTTCGCAGTCCGTCGCCGTAACGTGATCATATTAGGTCATTCGGGGGCAGGCGCCGCTGGTCTGTCTAAACTTTCTTAATGCACGGCCCCGCCTCGATTCCATTCCAGCTTAGCGCCCTTGGCTTCTACCGGCTGGTTAGCCTGTTCGGCTTCGCACTTCTAGCAATCACGAGCCTCGCCTATGCCGCGTTCGGGATAGACACGACCATACTGAACGATCGGACGGTGAACGCCGGTTTCGCCTTGACGTATCTGGTCGCGACCTATGTTGTGCCTGCGATCCGCAAGCGACCGGATCTGGGAATGGTCGCTCTTGTGATTGCCTTAGCAGCTACGGAAGCGTATGCCTTGCAGCAGCAGGGTCTTGCCCCGAGGACCGTCGTTGCTGCCATCATCACGCTCATTCTCGGATCACTCATTCTGTTCACCGTAGCGCAGGTCATAACCGCCGTCAGTGCGTCGACCGTGCTGCTGTTAGTGGCTACGCTGAGGGCCGGTGCCCCCACCGAAACGATCGTCGCCAATGCGCTGATGTGGGTGTTTGTCGGCGCCGCAATGATCCTCGCTGTCAGTGGCTCGCTGACCGTCCGAAATCGAGAACGCGAGCGCGAAGGCGTACGTCGGGTTCTGTTCCAGGAGTCGAGCGACGGCATCATCTACGGTGATGCGCGCAAGCTGGAAGCCTACGATGCCAACGATGCAGCCTTCAGATTGCTCGGCACGAACGACCCGCAGATCGCATCGAACATACTTCGGGACGCGTTCCTCAAGGCAAACCCCGGCGATCCCGTCGATGCGCTGCGCGAACTGTTGCGGGCCGGCTACTGGCGCGGCGAGGTCGAAGCCGTTCGCCCCGACGGGTCTACACGCTGGTTAGAGCTAACGTTCCAGAACATCGACGAGAAAGCCGACGGCGTCATCGTCTCTAAGATCGTAGACATCCAGGAAGCAAAAGAACGCCAGCGCGCGCTACAGGAAAGCGAGATTCTGCTACAGCGCACCCAGGCAATGTCCGGCGTGGCAGGTTGGATGTTTGACCTCAAGGCCGAGACGCTAACGCTTTCAGACAGCGCACTTGTACAGCTCGACGGCACCGGTCTGAAGAGCGCGGAGCGTTCAGTCGAGGAGCAGCTTGCCTTCTCCAGCGAGCTGTCGCCTGAACTTGGGAAAGCGATGCGCGCTGCCATCGAATCGCAAACGCCCTACCGCCTCGTCGTGCCCATTCCTACCGAAGACGGCAACACTAAGATGGTGGAAAGCGTGGGTGAGGCGCTGGTCGAAGACGGAAAGACCGTAGCCCTCATCGGCTGCATGCGCGACATCACGGAACAGCTCGCGCGCGAGGAAGAGCTTCGCAGGGCCAAGGAGCAGGCAGAATCGGCGGCCCTTGCCCGCACGCAGTTTCTCGCCAACATGAGCCACGAGATCCGCACCCCGCTGAACGGCATGCTTGGCATGGCCTCATTGCTGTCGGAGAGCGACCTCTCAGAGGACGCCGCGAAGATGGTCGACACGATCAACGGCTCCGGCGAATCTCTGTTACGGATCATCAACG
Organism: Pseudomonadota bacterium; assembly: GCA_039198065.1. GTDB lineage: Bacteria > Pseudomonadota > Gammaproteobacteria > Pseudomonadales > Azotimanducaceae > CALHVX01. Next base: position 318,736 of record JBCCTU010000003.1, on the reverse strand, counting down.
ACATCCTCGACTTCTCGAAGATCGATGCCGGGCAGCTGAGCGTTGAATCCACGGCCTTTGATCCCATCGCACTCGCGAAGGAGCTGGCGCTGCTCTACCGCCCCCTGATGAAGGAAAAGGGGTTGGCCTTCAACGTCCGCTATGCGGCATTGGAGGGCGAACAGCATCAGGTCATCGGCGATCCAACGCGCGTTAAGCAGGTGCTCAACAACCTGCTCTCCAACGCCGCCAAGTTCACCAAAGACGGGAGCGTGGCGCTCACCGTGACCGTGTCCGCACCCGTGAACTACACGGTGTATCCGCAACTTCGGGTTCAGTTCGAGGTTCGCGATACTGGTATCGGCATACCGGGAGACGCAATCGAGCGTCTGTTCAAACCTTTCGTTCAGGCCGATGACTCGATCACGCGCCGCTTTGGCGGTACCGGCCTCGGCCTGTCCATTTCCCGCTCGCTCGCGGAACTCATGGGCGGCAACCTGAGCGTCGACAGCACCCCAGGCCAGGGTTCGCACTTCCAGCTTGAGCTCACCCTGCCGGTGGCGGCGGCGCCGAAGCAGGCTGCGGAAGAGTCCACGACGCTGCTCGACGCGCTGCATGGTCTGCGCGTTCTCATCGTGGAAGACAATCCGGTCAACCAGCAGGTCGCACAGAAAATGCTGAAGCGCCTCGGCATCGACGGCGAGCTGGCGGACGACGGCGAGGTTGGCGTTGAGCGGCTCAGCGCCGAGTTCTTCGACATCGTGTTCATGGACATGCAGATGCCGCAACTGGACGGCATCGAAGCGACCCGGCAGATCCGAGCGCTCACGGATCGGCCCCAGCCTTACATCATCGCCATGACCGCCAACGCACTCGTCTCGGACCGTGATCGGTGCTTTGAGGCGGGTATGAACGACTTTGTGCCGAAACCGGTGCGGCTAGATGATCTGCGGGCCGTGCTGAGCCGGGCCACGGCAACCCTCGATCACCAGCGGGCGAGCTGAACCGCCAGCATGCGCGGTCGCGCGGCTGCTCTCAGATGCGCTCTCAGAAGCGTTGTCAGATGCGCTCGAAGACGCGCACGACGCTGACGTCTTCGCGGTCGGTGTTGATCTCAATGGCAAGCCGCAAACGGTCGTCTTTGGGATCAAGGGAATAGATCTCCTGCGCCTTGGCGTCACTCGCGCGATAGCGAATGACCAGGTCGCCGTTCTCGTTCCATCCCGCGTTCACGCGCCAAAGGCCGCGCTCCCGCTCGCCCCAGGACACGTCGCGATACTCCGAGCCGTCGTAGCGCACACCCATAGAGTCGCGGCTCTGCTCAATGTGCAATTGACGCGCACTCAGACCCGGAAAGTCGTGCCGGACGAAGGCCAGCCCAAGGCCCGGCGGGGCGCGACGCGACTGCCCTCGGCCCATGGGCAGCCGTTGCTCCCGCGTCGGTGCCGGCGGCTCATCGCTCATGGACGCAACCAACAACCAGTCGCCGTCAAGGTTGAAGCGGTTCGGTACTTCCACGTCGAGCGGCGCACCGGCACAGCCCGCGAGCATTGCAGCTAGGACAAGAACGAACCGTCGCAGGCCGCACACGCCGTCAGGCACGCGCGATCGGGGCGTTCGTGATGCTGTCCAGCACTTCGAAGGCCGTGACGTGGCGCAGCTTCGGATCGCTGCGCACTTCATCGCGGTAGAACGACACCAAAATCTTGTTGGTCACGGGCTTATCGCGACAGTACTGTCGCCAGCGGCGTACCAGCGAGGCTTCTTCCCGCGCCGTCATGACAATTCGCGCATAGCGTGAGCGCCCCCAGGAAAACTCTATGATCGAGTGTGTGACTCACCGGAGGTGAATCGCGCTGCTGTACCGCAGCGTCTACGGAGATCGTACCGAGGTGCCGGAGCTGGTGCCAGTGATCAGGCAGGAATAACGGGCTTGAAATCGACGACTTCCGCCAGCGCACGCAGATCGCCGAGCTGGGCCTTGAGGTCCGTGCCTTCAACCAGTCCCTCGACGAAGTTCTTGATGGCGTCGTAGTCGTAGCTGTCGCAGGCCTGTTCGAGGGTGTTGAGGGCACCCCGCAGTTCCGTCCAGGGTACGAACGCTTCTTCGGCGCGCATGATCTTTGAGTGATCGGTACCAGCTACAGCGTCGCCAACCAGGAGCTCTTCGTGGAGCTTCTCTCCGGGCTTGAGCCCCGTGAACTCGATGGCGATGTCCCCCCGCGGATTGTCTTCGTTGCGCACGCTGAAGCCCTTGAGGCGAATCAAGCGCTGTGCCAGGTCCAGAATTTTTACCGGCTGCCCCATGTTGAGCAGAAACACGTCGCCGCCTTCGGCCATGCTCGCGGCCTGCAACACCAGCTGCGCGGCTTCCGGAATGGTCATAAAGAACCGCGTGACGTCGCGATGGGTCACGGTCACCGGTCCGCCGCGATCGATCTGCTCGTTAAAGAGCGGCACTACGGAGCCTGAGGAGCCAAGCACGTTGCCGAAGCGCACCATGGAAAAGCGCGTCGAGTCGGACAGCTCCTGCAGCGCTTGGAGGACCATCTCGGCCATTCGCTTGCTCGCCCCCATGATGCTCGACGTGCGCACGGCCTTATCCGTCGAAATCAAAATGAAGTCTTTAACCTGCGCGTCCATAGCGGCAAGCGCCGTATGCAGCGTTCCAAAGGTGTTGTTCTTGAGGCCCTGAATGGCGTTCCGCTCGACCATTTCCACGTGTTTGTACGCGGCCGCGTGGTAGAGGGTTTCAATGCCGTACTGTTCCAGGATGCGCTGCATGAACGGCTGGCTGACCACACTGCCGAGCACCGGCGTGATGGGTACGGTGTAGCCCTCTGCCTTGGCCTGCTTCTTCAGTTCACGTTGAATCTCGAACAGACCGTATTCGGACTGATCGAGCAACACGAGGCTGGCCGGTGACTGAGCGAGTATCTGCCGCGCGAGCTCCGAGCCGATGGAGCCACCGGCGCCGGTGACCAGCACCCGACGCCCGCGGACCGAGCCCGCCAGCAGATGCGGCAACGGTTCGACAGTGTCACGACCCAGAAGATCGTCGACCGACACATCCCGCAACCCTTCAAGCGCCTGCTGACCCGAAACCAGTTCAAACAGATCCGGGATCAACCGCACCCGAACGCTGTAGGGTTCCAGCGACTCGATGATCGCTCGTCGGGCCTTGGGGTCGCTCGCGCCAACGGCGACGAACACCTGCTGTGCCCGAGTCCGCTGGAGCACCCGCTCGATGTCCGTCGCCGGCGAGATCTTGATGCCGTTCAACGTGCGGTGATGCAGCTTCGGATCGTTGTCGACAAAGCCCGCGACGTCGAACGATCCCTGGCGCATCAACAGCCGCGACAGCTCGAGCCCCTTGTCTCCGGCGCCGTAGATCACGACCCGATCTTTGAGTCCGCGCGGGACGAGACCCGGGCCGTCGCTGCGCAACAGAACCGCACGGGCCAAATAGCGCGTGCCCATGACCAGCGCAACCGCCAAGAACCAGAAGATAACAGGCACGCTGCGAGGGAAGCCCTGCAACGGCACCATATAGGCAGCTGCGGTAACGCCGATGGCCGTGATCGCCGTCCCTTGGCCGGCACCCAAAAACAGATGGGAGCCGAGGTGGCGGACCATGTGGCGGTAAAGGCCAAGTGCCGCGAAAACTAGCGGACACAACAACGCGGCGACCACGAACGCTGGCCAGAAATCGGTGGCTTCCGGTGACCACTCACCGAGACGTAATGCAAGGGCGCCGTACAGCGCCAGGGGCATCAGGCAGAAATCGGTGAACGCGCCGAGTAGCGACTTGCGGCGTCGAGACCATTCATGGAGCGAACCCAACAACATTCCCTTGCCTGTTCCTGTGTCGTTCCCGTGTTGATCACGTACCGAGGTCCGACCGTTCTCGCGCGAGACGGAGCTTTCAGCGGCTCATGATCGACGCTTTGCAGCGATCAGAGCGTGACGTGCGTCTGACGATCCGATGCGGCAGTCTCCGGCGCGCCGGCGCACAGATTGTTGCACAGCCACAAGAGCGGTGCGACGGCGACGGCGAGCACACCCCAGCCCAGCAGCGCGAGCTGATCCGCAAGCCAGGCCAGCGGCAAGAGCCACCCAAAGTTGAGCGCAACCAATCGCCAGGCAACGGCACCGTGGCCGTGACGCAGCGCGAGTCGTTGATAGGCGTGGGACCGATGTGCGGCAAAAAACCGCTGGCGCGTCAGGATGCGCACCGCCAACGTGTAGGTTGCATCGACCCAGAAGCCGGCCAGAGCGATCAGCAGTGCAGGTAATGTCAGGTACGCATCCAGCCACAGCAGCACAGCAGCGACGGCGTACAGCAAGCCCAGCAGGAGACTACCGACATCGCCCATAAAAATGCGCGCCGGTGACCAGTTGTAAACAAGGAAGCCCAGCGAGGCTCCGCACAGCACGCAGCACAGATAACCGAGCCATGGCGCCATGGTGGGTGCCAGCACCAACAGCATGACGGCGACGGAAAACGCCTGGGCACCGGCAAAACCATCGATGCCGTCCATAAAGTTGAAGAGGTTGACGTGCCAGAGGCTAAGCACGGCGGCAAGCACGAACAGCGGTATGCCCAGATCCGGCAACAGCGGCCACAGTGCCAAGGCCACACACCCACTCTGCACAATCAATCGCGGCACCGACGGCAGACCGACGAGATCGTCGAGCAAGCCGAGCGCGCCGATGGCTACCGCGGCGATCAACAGGCCCTCAAGCTCCGGAAACGTTGGCAGATTCGCGCTCAACAACAGCACGATCGGCAACAGAATCGCGAGACCGCCAAGGGACGGAGTGGGTACGTCGTGGGAACTGCGCTCGTTCGGTTCCTCGAGCAAACGCAGGCTCTGGGCGAACTGCAGCACAAAGAACTCGACTAAGCCCGTGCCGACGAAGCCAACGAACAAATACGCTAGCGCTGACTCAAGTACCACGCCAGGGTCTCCTCCAGATACGCGTGCGCCGGTTGCGGGTGCCAGTTCAATCGTCGTTCGCTCGCCGCTGTGGCCAGCACCAGGGGCCGAAAGAGGCGCTGAAACACGGCGCTCTGACCCACGCTCGCCGCTGCGAGCCGCATGCTCCAACTCGGTACCCGCAGCAGTCGCCGCGGTTGGCCGTCGAGCTCTCGCAGCAGCGCGACCAGCTCTGCCGTCGACCAGGGAGTGGCGTCCGCCACGTGGTAACACCCCGACGGCGCCGCGAGTGCGGCGACGAAGGCGGACGCCAGATTAGCGCGGGCGATGTAGCTGCGCGGTGACTGAGCGGTGCCGAGCGGCAGCCACAGCCGCGTCGTTGCCCAGCGCAGCAGGCGCAGAAAATTCGCCCGGACTTCCGGGCCGTAAACCAGCGGCGAGCGCAGAACAACGAGCGCTGGCCCGGCCGTCTGCGGTGCCACGGACGCCAGCGTCAGCGCCTCTTCTGCCAGCGCTTTGCTGCGCGCATAAGGATCGGTTGCCGCCCGAGCCGCATCGACCTCGAGCGGCACCGCCGATTCATCACCAAGCACCTTGCTGCTGCTGAGATAAACAAAGCGCTGTACGCGAGCCCCAGCGGCGGCCCCGTAGAGCCGCTCCGATAGCCCGACGTTGTAGTCGAGCAGCGCATCCAGGGATCCCGCATCGCCGTGTGCCATGTTACCGAGATGGAGTACGGCATCGCAGTCGCGGCAAAGCGCACGCAGCTCAGCATCGCTCTGCGTTGTTAACAGCGGCCCACGGGACTCGGTAGCTTCGACCGGTTGGCGGGAGGCGGTCACAACCTGGTGACCCGCGCATAGACAGGCGTCGACAACGGCTCGACCCACGAACCCGGACGCCCCGGTGACCAGAACCCGCATCAGGCCCGCGCCAACAGTTGCTCATACACCAGAAAGGTGTCGCGAACGACGTCGTCCACGTTGTACAAGGCCTCCGCGCGCACCCTCGCAGCGCGGCCCATACGGTGGCGGTCGTCGCGGGAGTTGCCAAGCCGGCGCATGGCGTTCGCCAAAGCGATGGGATCACGCGGCGGCACAAGTATGCCGTTCATGCCGTCACGAATAACTTCACGACAGCCTGGAACGTCGGTTGCAATCATCGGCCGCCCGGCGGCTGAGGCCTCAAGGAGGGTTTTCGGCAGCCCCTCCCGATACGAGGGCAACACGACCACGTGCGCTTCGCGCAGGAGTTCCGGTACGTCGTCGTGGAAGCCGAGCCAGTCAATGATGCCCTTGCGCCGCCAGTGTTCGAGCTGCTCGGTGGTAAGGGAGCTCGGGTTGCCGGGGTCAACATCGCCGACCAGGAGAAACCGCCATTCGGGGTAGTCCTGGCAGAGGATCTGTGCGGCACGGACGAACTCAGTCACCCCTTTGTGGTTCAGCATACGGCCGACCAGCACGAAGGTGACCGGACCCACGGGAGGTGCGGGCTCCGGATAGAGCGTCAGATCCACACCGCTACCGCGGATCAGCACCGCGCGATCCCGGGGAACGAGCCGGTTCTCGAAGAACCCGTCCCGGTCTTCGCTGTTCTGAAAAATGACCCGCATGTTCGGGTGACGTAGCGCGTAACGGTAGAGCAGATTCACAAGCCACCGGCGCGCGTTGGCCAGCATCCCACGGCGAATGAACACAAAGCCCATCCCGGGAATAGCGTTCACCACCGCCGGCACGCGCGCAACCTGAGCGGCCCGAGTGCCGTAGATCACGGGCTTGATCGTGACGTGGTGGCAGATGTCCGGCTCGAGCGATTGGTAGAGAGCCACTAGGCGCCGATAGGAGGTGAGCTCGTTCCAGGGTTCGATTGCACTACGCGTCAAGCGTATGGGCTGAACCTCGATACCCTGAGCCTCGAGCTCAGCCTCACCGGTGCGCGCCCCACAGATCACAATCAACTGCATACCGCGACGGCGTGCCTCCGCGAGCAGCGCGCCGCGATGCGAGACGAGAAAGCGTGCTTCGTTAACAACGAACAGCAGCCGCTTTCCCGCCAAGGGGTCCACAGGAACGGAGTCGACGGGCGCCACAGGATCCAACAGTTGCGGGATGCGTTCAGTCTACTGCGCTCCTGCGGACCGGACCATGCACCGGTTCCGATGCCGGCCGTTCTCAGGGGGTATCGGTTAGGCGCAAGCGACTTTCGTTGTTCGCAACGATTCGTTCACCGATGCCTTTGATAACGGTCAGCTCGTAGACATCGCGAAACGGCCCGTTGGCCTCTCGGTACGCGACGATGTCCTGCGCCCGCTTGAGCCCGATGCCTTTGATACGCTCGGCGATGGTCTCAGCGTCGGCGGCATTGATGTTTACCGGCTGCCGTTCCGGTGGTGCGGCGTTGAGCGACCCGGTAAATAGACCGCCGACGAGCAGCGACAGCAACGCGAGACGGGAAATTGAAGCAGCGGGAATGGCTAGTCTGGACATAGGGATCTCCATGAAGTGGAAACCCAGTGTCGTTCGCCGGCTCGCGCCGTAACAGGAGACAGTGCCGCGGCAACCTGTGCGCCGGGTGCCCCAAAGGATGGCAGTCGACCAGGTTCCGGCGTCTCGATGTGCGGGATACGTCCGGTCTAAGGAAATCCGGTCTACGACGCCGCCGTCGCCTCGGCGTCCGACTCGAGCGCGCTGAGACGCTCTACCTTAAGTTGGTCGACTTCCGTCGTCAGCTCCTCAATCCGCTTGTCGCGCTGTTTGGCTTCCTTTTGAAAACGCCGGCGTTCGAACACGTTCTTGGTGCTGTTGATGAAGAGGATCAACAAGCCCAGCACGAGACCAGCACCAAACGCAGCAAGCAACCACCAGAACACGCTGTATTCGGGGGTTTCGTACTCGAGCAACCGCAACGACACGGCGGCCTGATTTTGACCCAGCAGCCCGAGGACGAGCATGCACGCCATGGCCATAAGACCAACGACCAGATAGAGCAAACGACGCAACAACATCATGGAGCCGTGTCTCCTAGCTTGGCTTCATCGGATACATCCGCTACCGCATCGGCGGCCACGGGTGTGCCCGCCTGACGGGCTTGTTCGAGCTCAGCCTGTAAGCCGTCGTTGACCCGATCACGCAGGGCCTTGCCGGGCTTGAAGTGCGGGACGTACTTACCGGACAACCCGACGGACTCGCCGGTCTTCGGGTTGCGGCCGATACGCGGGGCTCGGTAATGCAGGGAGAAGCTCCCAAAACCGCGGATCTCTATGCGGCTGCCGCGAGCGAGCGTCTCCGACATCTGCTCGATCATCGTTTTGATCGCAAGCTCAACATCTTTTTGCGACAGCTGCTGCTGCCGCGCGGCAATCCGTTCAATCAATTCTGACTTCGTCATAGCCCCGAGATCCGTGGGTGCCCGCCCGCTGCGGCGAAAGGACGGCTCAGTCGTCCTGATTCATCTGCGCCTTGATCAGGTCGCCAAGCGTTGCCGCACCGGGGCGCTCAGTTTCCTGTGCGCGGTGATCGCGAACTGCCTGACGCTCGTCGTCGATGTCCTTCGCCTTGATCGAAAGCCCAATGGTGCGGTTCTTGCGGTCGATGCTGACGATCTTGGTCTCAACCTCCTCACCAACGGTGAGAACGTTGCGCGCGTCTTCGACGCGATCGACGCTGATCTCCGACGCCTTGAGCACCCCGATAACTTCTTCGGCCAGGCGAATCTCCGCTTCCTTCGGCTCGACGTTAACAATCACGCCCGTGACGAGAGCACCGCGGTCATTAACAGCGGTAAAGTCGGAGAATGGATCCTGGTCGAGCTGCTTCACGCCGAGCGAGATGCGCTCGCGCTCGGGATCAACCGACAGGATGACCGTCTCAATCTCCTCGCCCTTGGAGTAGCGGCGTACCGCGGACTCGCCCGGCTCGTTCCAGGAGATATCGGACAGGTGCACAAGCCCGTCGATACCGCCGTCGAGACCAATGAAGATACCGAAGTCGGTGATCGACTTGATCGTGCCGCGGACACGGTTGCCCTTGCCGTTGTTGAGCGCAAACTCTTCCCACGGGTTCGGACGGCACTGCTTGATGCCAAGCGAGATACGACGCCGTTCTTCGTCGATGTCGAGCACCATGACTTCCACTTCGTCGCCGAGGGCGACCACCTTGGACGGGTGCACGTTCTTGTTGGTCCAGTCCATTTCGGAGACGTGTACCAGGCCTTCGACACCCTCTTCGATCTCGGCAAAGCAGCCGTAGTCGGTCAGATTGGTGACGGTTGCAAGGACGCGCGAACCTTCCGGGTAGCGCCGCGTGATGGATACCCACGGATCGTCGCCGAGCTGTTTCATGCCGAGGCTGACGCGATTCTTTTCCCGATCGAACTTGAGGATCTTGACGTCGACGTCGTCGCCAACGTTGACCATTTCGCTCGGATGACGGATGCGCTTCCACGCCATGTCGGTAATGTGCAGCAGGCCGTCGACCCCACCGAGATCAACGAACGCACCGTAGTCGGTGAGGTTCTTGACCACACCCTTAATCTGCTGGCCTTCCTGAAGGCTCGCGAGCAACGCTTCGCGCTCGACGCTGTTTTCTGCCTCGAGCACGGCACGGCGTGAGACCACGACGTTGTTGCGCTTTTGATCGAGCTTGATGACTTTGAAATCGAGGGGCTTGCCTTCGAGGTGTGCAGTCTCGCGGAGCGGACGCACGTCGATGAGCGAACCGGGCAGGAAGGCGCGAATGTCGCTGACATCAACGGTGAACCCGCCTTTGACCTTGCCGCTGATGATGCCTTTCACAACGTCTTCTTTTTCGAAGGCAATCTCGAGCTGTTGCCAGGCTTCGGCGCGCTTTGCTTTCTCGCGCGACAACCGGGTTTCGCCGAAACCGTCGTCGACGGTCTCCATCGCAACCTTGATCTGGTCGCCGATGTTCAGCGAGAACTCACCGTTCTCATCGAAAAACTGACTTCTCGGGATGACGCCTTCGGATTTGAGGCCGGCGTGCACGACAACCCAATCGCTGTCGATGTCTACAACCGTTCCGGTAACGATTGCGCCTGGAGCCATCTCGACGTCGGAGAGGCTCTCCTCAAACATTTCTGCAAATGATTCGCTCATAGTCTCGCTTGCGACGACATCGTGACGTGCGCAGGTGCTGCGCTCGACGCGTCGACTGGTTAGTTAACGTTCCACCGATCGCGGAGGCAGCCAGATCGAGAGGTGTGCATTCGAAGGTCGCCGCCCTTAGGGGGTAACGATTCCGCGTGCTTCGATCTCAGCCACAACCAGGGCGACCACTTCAGGGCCGCCCAACGCGGTGCTGTCGAGAACAAGGGCGTCCTCGGCGGGCACCAGCGGTGCGACGGTGCGTGTTTTGTCCCTCTCGTCCCGTTCTTTGATCGTTTCGAGAAGACCGCGCAGGCTAACACCCAAGCCCTTGTTTCTCAACTGATTATAGCGACGCTGCGCACGGGTTTCGGCGCTCGCGGTGAGAAAAATCTTGAGTGCGGCCTCGGGGAAGATAACCGTACCGAGATCGCGACCGTCGCCGACCAACCCCGGCGGTTGCGCAAAGGCCCGCTGCTTGTCGACGAGCGCGTCGCGCAGTGCCGGTAGCGCCGCGACCTTGGAGGCCGCGTTGCCCACGGTCTCTGTCCGCAATTGATCTGAAACCGTCGTCCCGTTCAGCAGCGTCTGGCCGTTCTGGAACGCGATCGCCATGCCCGGCACGGCCGCGCAAAGCGCCGCTTCGTCAGCCAGATCGACGCTGGTCTGGAGCGCGTGCAGAGCCACTAAGCGATACAGCGCCCCGCTATCGAGGTAGTGCCAGCCAAAGTGGTCTGCCAGCGCCTGGGCCAGCGTGCCCTTACCTGAGCCGCTGGGTCCGTCGACGGTCACGATCGGAAGCGCCGTGGTCATTCAACCCCATCCTCAAACTGCCGGCGGCGGTCGCGAGCGGCGCACAGCAAACCGTAAAGCGCCGCCTCATCATCGGCCTCGATCGCGTCCCGCAGCAGGGCGAGTTTCGCCTCGTAGGCGCCGAGCGCCTCGAGGACGGCCGTTCGGTTCGCGCGCAGCACCGGGGTCCACATGTCCGGGTCCGAGGCCGCGATCCGGGAAAAGTCCCGGAAGCCACCGGCCGCATAGCTCAGGTGCTCGGCGTCGATGAGCTGCATGTAGGCAAAGGCCGCGAGATGCGGCAGGTGGCTGGTCAGGGCAAAGGTCTGATCGTGCGCCTGCGCGTCCATGGTGACCACCCGAGCACCGATGGCGGACCACCACCCCCGCAGCCGATCGACGTCGGCCGCCGCGGTGTTCGCGGTTGGCGTGATCACCAGAAGCCGATCACGAAAGAGATCGACCCGGGACGCGTCAGGGCCGCTGCGCTCGGACCCGGCGATGGGGTGGGCCGGTACAAACCGCGCTGGTGCCGGCGCTCCGGCCTCGATCCGCGCGACGAGCGGTGCTTTGGTGCTGCCGACGTCGAACACGAGCCCTGGGTGCGAGGCCAGCTGCTCGAGCCAGCCCGGGAGCTGATCGATGGGTGTGGCGAGCAGGACGGCGTCGGCGTCCTCTGGAACGTCGATCACCGCGGTGTCGACGATGCCCGCCGCAACGGCGCGCTGGCAATGGTCTTCGGATCGATCCACGCCGACGAACGATTGAAACAAGCCTTCGGCGCGCGCGGCCCGTGCAAAGGACGCGCCGATCAGACCGACGCCGACCACGGCGAGCTTCACACCACAGCCTGGGGGTAAGACCCGAGGACCCGCACCTCCATAGCAACGGTTTCGACGTCGTTCAAGGCCGTACGCACAAGGGGATCGCCTTCGTGCCCTTCGAGATCAATAAAGAACACATAGGACCAGTTGCCGGACCGAGCCGGTCGCGTTTCTATGCGCGACAGGCTGATTTCGTGGCGATGAAAGGGTCCCAGCACTTTGTACAGGGCGCCGGGCTCGTTGCGCGTCGAGACGATGATGCTGGTTTTGTCTCGACCGCTGGGCCCGACCCGCTGCTGGCCGATGACAAGGAAGCGGGTCTTGTTGTCCGCCTGGTCTTCAATGTTGTTTGCCAACGCCCGAAGCCCGTAGCGCTCGCCGGCGACGGCGCTGGCAATGGCGGCGGCATCGCTCCGTTCGCTCACGAGCCGCGCGGCTTCGCCGTTGCTGGCAACGGCGGTGCGCTGAGCGTTTGGGTAGTTGTTATCGAGCCAGGCGCGGCACTGGGCAAGGGACTGCGCGTGCGATACCACCTCAACGATTGCCTCCGCGTCGACGGCCGCCGGCGCCAGAAAGCTGTGGTGAATCGGCAGCTCGACCTCGGCGCAGATACGTAGCTGCGAATCCATAAAGCAATCGAGCGTGTGATTGACCATGCCCTCGGTGGAGTTCTCCACCGGAACGACGCCGTAGTGCACAGTGCCCGCCTCGACGGCCCGGAACACCTCATCGATCGATCCCTGGGCGCGCGTCGTTGCGAAGTGGCCGAACTGTTTGGTCGCAGCTGCCTCCGTGTACGTGCCCGACGGTCCAAGGTAGGCGATGGTCAAGGGCTGTTCGAGACTCAGGCAGCAGGAAATGATCTCTCGAAACAGCGTGGCCACCGCGCTGTCGGGCAGCGGTCCTTCGTTACGCTCTTGTATACGCGTGAGAATCTGCGCTTCGCGTTCAGGACGAAAGAACACGGGGTTCGAGTGGGCACTCTCAACCGCCTGCTTTACTTCGCCGACATCGAGGGCGCACTGGGCGCGCTCGTTCAGCAGCGTTTGCAGCTGTTCATCGATGGCGTCGATGCGCTGGCGCAGCTCGCCCAAGCGGGCGTCGGTGTCATCCGCGCTCACGTTCGAAGTCCTGCATGTAGCTGCACAGCGCCTCGACCGCGTCGAGCTCGACGGCATTGTAGAGACTTGCCCGCATACCACCGACGCTCCGATGCCCTTTCAGGTTCTTCAGCCCCGCAGCCTCCGCGCCAGCGAGAAACTCCGCGTCCAGCGCGGCATCCGGCAGGGTAAAGGGCACATTCATGTGGCTGCGGCTCTCAGGCTGCACGGGCGATGCGTAGAAATTGCTGCCGTCGATCAACGCATACAGCGTCTGGGCCTTACGCGCATTGCGCTCGGCCATAGCCGCGAGACCGCCCTGTTGCAAAAGCCATTGGAACACGAGTCCCACCAGATACCAGGCGTAGGTAGGCGGAGTGTTGGCCATCGAATCGGCTGCCGCTTGAGCGGCGTAGTCGAGCACCGACGGCACGGCACTCGCCGGCCGATCGAGCAGGTCGCGACGCACGATCACGAGCGTCAAACCCGCCGGGCCGAGATTCTTCTGCGCACCGGCATAGATGACGCCGTAGCGACTGACGTCGACGGGCCGAGACATGATGTCTGAAGACATATCGGCCACCAGCAGCGCATCAACCGCCGGCACATCGTGGAACTGCACGCCGCCGATGGTTTCGTTGGAACACAGGTGCAGGTAATCCGCGTCTTCGCGCAGCGACCAATCCGTGAACGGCGGAATGCGGTCGAAGTTAGACGTCTTCGACGACGCCGCTTCGTGCGCGTCAAGGTAGCGGGCTGCTTCCTTGATCGCTTTCGTCGACCAGGAACCGGTATTGATGTAGTCCGCCTTACCCCCGTTCGGGCACAGATTCAGGGGTACGGCCGCGAATTGAGCCGTGGCGCCGCCCTGCAAAAACAGCACCGCGTAGTCGTCGGGAATGGCAAGCAGCGTGCGGCAGTCGGCTTCGGCTTGTGCGGCAATATCAACGAAGGCCTTCGAGCGGTGGCTCATCTCCATCACCGACATGCCGCTGCCCTGAAAGTCCGTCAGCTCCTGTTGCGCGCGCTCAAGCACTGCGAGTGGCAGCGCCGCCGGACCGGCGGAAAAATTGTGGACGCGCATGCGCTCAGTCCTCAGTGCTCGGCGGTACCGCGTCATCTTCGGCACTCGCGTCTGGGGCCGAACGGTCATCGGTCTCGTCGAACTCATCCTCACCGTCCGCCACGATGTCGGCTTCAGCGATACGCGCGACGCTCGATAGTCGCTCGTCTTCGCGCAGCGCGATCAGCCGCACACCTTGGGTGTTGCGGCCCTGGATTGACACCTCGTCAGCACCGGTACGCACGAGCGTGCCTTGATCACTGATCAGCATCAGTTCGTCGCCGGGTGCAACCTGCACCGCACCGACAAGCGGTCCGTTGCGATCCGTTACCTGCAGCGCAATGACCCCCTGCGTGCCCCGCCCTTTGACTGGAAACTCAGCGACCTCGGTACGCTTGCCGTAGCCGTGCTCGCTGGCGCAGAGCACGAAACCGTCCTCCTGCGGAATGATCAGCGAGATCACGGTTTGTTTCTGCGGCAGTTTGATTCCACGAACGCCGCGAGCCGTGCGTCCCATGGCGCGGACATCGGACTCCTTGAATCGCACCGCTTTGCCGGTGCTGGCAAGCATCAGCACGTCACAGTAGCCGTCGGTTAACGCCGCACCAACCAGCGTGTTGTCGTCTTCGAGTTCCAGGGCGATCAGTCCGGAGGTACGTGGCCGGCTGAACTGCTCGAGAGGCGTTTTCTTAACCGTGCCATTTGCTGTGGCCATGAACACGAACTTCTCTTCCCCGAAGTCTTTTATGGGCAACATCGCCGTGATGCGCTCTTCGCCCTCCAGCGGCAGCATGTTGACGAGCGGCCGGCCGCGGGCGCCACGCCCGCTCTGCGGAATCTGGTAAACCTTAAGCCAGTACACCTTGCCGAGGTTGCTGAAGCACAGCAGCGTATCGTGGCTGTTGGCAACCACGAGATGGCGGACAAAATCTTCATCTTTGAGATCCGTGGCCGCCCGGCCCCGGCCACCCCGGCGCTGCGCCCGATAGGCGGTTAACGGTTGGGTCTTGGCATAGCCCTGGTGAGAAATGGTGACAACCAGTTCTTCCTCGGTAATCAGATCCTCTACGGTGAGGTCTTCCTGCGTCGCCCGGATCTCCGTGCGACGCTCGTCGCCGTATTCGGCCCGAACCGCTTCCAGCTCTTCACGCACCACCTGCTGCAACCGTTCGGGCTTGTTGAGGATGTCCTGCAGATCGGCGATTTCGTCGAGAATCTTCTGGTAGTCCTCGATGAGCTTGTCCTGCTCGAGCGCCGTCAAACGCTGCAGGCGAATCTCGAGGATCGCATCGGCCTGTCGTTCAGATAGGTAGTACAAACCGTCACGAAAACCGAAATCGTCACCGAGGTCGTCCGGCTTACAGGCGTCGCTGCCGGCTCGCGAAAGCAGTTCTTCAACCCCCGGTGACGCCCAACCGCGACCGAGCAACGCGACCTTCGCCTCCGCCGAGTTCTGGGACTGCTTGATCAGCTCGATCACTGCGTCAATGTTCGCCAGGGCAACGGCCTGACCTTCAAGGAGGTGCCCGCGGTTGCGGGCCCGGCGCAGGAGGTAGACGGAACGCCGGGTCACGACCTCGCGGCGGTGCTTGAGGAACGCCTCGAGCATCTGCTTGAGGTTCAACACCCGCGGCTGACCGTCGACCAGAGCAACACAGTTAATGCCGAACACCGACTGCATCTGGGTCTGCGCGTAGAGGTTGTTCAGCACCACCTCGCCACTGTCGCCGCGACGGACTTCGATGACGATCCGTAAGCCGTCTTTATCCGACTCGTCGCGAATCTCCGTAATGCCTTCGATCTTCTTGTCGCGAACCAACTCGGCGACCTTCTCGATCAGGCGCGCCTTGTTGACCTGGTAGGGGATCTCGTGGACGACGATGACGTCCTTGCCGGTCCGGTCGTCGTGATCGACCTCCGCCCGCGCCCGCACATAGATGCGCCCCCGGCCGGTGCGATAGGCCTGCACGATGCCAGCCCGGCCGTTGATGATGGCGGCCGTTGGGAAGTCCGGACCCGTGATGTCTTCCATCAGCTCATCAATCGAGCTGGCTGGCTGCTCCAGCAGCCGCAGGCAACCGTTCACAACCTCGGTGAGGTTGTGCGGCGGAATGTTGGTTGCCATGCCCACAGCAATACCGGCGCTGCCGTTGATCAGCAGGTTCGGTACACGCGTCGGCAGCACCGACGGCATGGTGCGGGAGTCGTCGTAGTTGGGGACGAACTCGACGGTTTCTTTGTCGAGGTCAGCGAGCAGCTCGCCGGCAAGCTTTGCCATGCGAACCTCGGTGTAGCGCATGGCGGCCGGTGGATCGCCGTCGATGGAACCGAAGTTACCCTGACCGTCGATCAGCATGTAGCGCATGGCAAAGTCCTGCGCCATGCGGACCACGGTCTCGTAAATCGCCGAGTCGCCGTGCGGGTGATACTTACCCATAACCTCACCGACTACGGCGGCCGACTTCACGTACGGACGGTTGTAGGTGTTGTTCAGTTCACCCATGGCAAACAGCACCCGGCGGTGGACGGGTTTCAGGCCGTCGCGGACATCGGGCAGCGCTCGCCCGACAATCACACTCATCGCATAGGCGAGGTAGGACTGTTTGAGTTCGTCTTCGATCGCAACCGGGGTGAGGTCGCGGCCCGCCGGGGTGTTCTGTTCAGCCATAGGAGATCGTCATCGCAAGGCCTGAAATTTTACCACGATCTACGGCTTTGGATCGGTTTCGCAGCTCGGGCGTTTGGGCCGTCGCGGCAGTCCGCGGGCGCCTGAATTGACCTCTCTGCGACCGCCACCGGCTAGACTGCGCCCATGAATGTAGATCCCCAAGAAGTCTCAAAATTCGACGACCTGGCAAATCGCTGGTGGGACCCGGAAGGCGACTTCCGGCCCCTGCACGATATCAACCCGCTGCGCGCCGACTACATCCTCGAGCGCAGCGGCCTCACCGGCCGGCGCGTGGTTGATGTCGGCTGCGGTGGCGGCATTCTGAGCGAAGCCATGGCCCGGGCCGGTGCCGACGTCACCGGCATCGATATGGCCGAACGACCGCTGGCTGTCGCCCGGCTGCACGCGGCCAAAGCCGACGTGTCGGTCGACTACCAGGCAACTACCGCCGAAGCGTTGGCAGAAACCGAAGCCGAGCGCTTCGACGTCGTGACTTGCCTTGAGATGCTCGAGCACGTACCTGACCCGGGATCGACGGTGGCGGCCTGTGCGCGCCTGGCAAAACCCGGCGCGGACCTGTACTTCTCCACCATCAATCGGACGCCACGGGCGTACGCCATGGCCATTATCGGGGCCGAGTACGTGCTGCGGCTTCTGCCGCGCGGCACCCATCAATACGGCATGCTGATCAAGCCCGCTGAACTGGTGCGCTACGCCGAGCAGGCCGGGCTGATCGTCGACGACATGAAAGGCATGTTCTATAACCCGTTCACTCGCAACGCCACGCTCAACAACGACCTTGGCGTCAACTACATGATCCATGCCCGCAAGCCCGCCTAACGCCTACCCCGAGCTCGCTTCCGCAGCCGAGGATTGGAGCCACCCGCCGGCCCCCGATGCGCTGGCTGGACGAACGATCGTCGTGACCGGCGCTGGCGCTGGCATCGGCGCTGTCGTTGCCAAGACCTTTGCGCTCTACGGTGCCCACGTTGTGTTGCTCGGCCGAACGCGCGAAAGGCTCGATGCGATCTTCGACTGGATCACAGCGCACACCGAAACCCGACCGGTGATCGTCCCAGCCGAGCTCGAAGCGCTAACGCCGGATGCCGTGCAGGCGCTCGCGGGCTCCATTGAAAACGAATACGGTCACCTCGACGGCCTGTTACACAACGCGTCGCTGCTTGGTCCCAAGGTCAACATCGCGCACTACCCGGCCGCCGACTGGCAGCGTGTGTTTCAGGTCAACGTGCACGCGGCCATGGTGCTTACTCAGGGCCTAATACCGATCCTGAACGCAGCTCCGAACGCATTGGTGGCCTTTACCGCATCGAGCGTTGGCCGCAGCGGGCGCGCATTCTGGGGCGCCTACGCCAGCTCGAAGTTCGCCGTCGAAGGGCTCATGCAGGTTCTCGCCGATGAGATCGGCACCACGTCCAATGTTCGCACCCTGAGCATCAACCCCGGCGGCACTCGCACGGCCATGCGTGCCAGCGCCTATCCCGGCGAAGATCCGGACTCCGTACCGACCGCCGAAACCCATATGGACGCCTACGTACAGCTGTTCGCCCACCCGCTCGCCGTACCCCACGGTCAGGCCCTGAACCTGCGGGACGGGAGCGCGCGCGACTGGCTCGACGCACCCGCCTCGTCGGCGAATTGACGTCAGAGTTCCGGCGGCGCCAAGGTGCTGACGCGCGGAACGCACCCACCGGACGACTCCTGCGCCGATTTCGACGGCTTAAATCGCTCGCATCGATTCATTCGATGGGCAAAACCCGAGAAAGCGTCAACGGTTTGACGCCAGCGGAATGGCATAGAATTCGCACTTCTTCGTAGGCGTGCGTCGATTGGGCACCTTGGCTTCAAGACCGTGGCTTCAAGGTCGCCAACCCATCGATGCCCGCGCCTAAATCGAACCGGGAGAACCCGTGACACCCGGCGCAGTACGAAGACGGAGCAACACAATGACCATTAAGCACGACCAGAGCGTTCGCCACTTCACCACAGACGTCGCTATGCAGCTGGTAGACGCCTTCTATCGCCAGCCGTCCCTTGAGCAACTGCTGCGGGTGCTGTTCCGACAGCTTGGCAGCCTCGTCCAAGTCACGGGTCTCGAGTATGGCCACGACAGCCGCGCTGAAGCGGCGACCGTCGCTGCAAGCTTTGGCATCACGCGTAAACATCAGGTGCGCTACAACCTGCGTTGGCCTGAGCAGGACCTCGGTTTCGTGACCCTGTACTTTGACCAGCCGGCGGAAACCCACGCGCTAGAAACGGCAGAAGACCTCATCACGCTGGCCGCCGGCGCGCTGCACCTACAGCTGCGTAACGATCGACCGACGCTACCGAAACAAACTAACGAACGGGCCAGCGCCGAAGCAAAGCTCACCACCAATCGTCGCCCGGCCCGGCCAGACAGCCTCGTGCTGCTCGAGATCGACGACTTCGAGGCATTGGTCGAAGCTCAGGGTCCGGCTTGGGCTCTGGCCGTCACCCAAAGTCTGCAGACGCTGATCGACGACACACTCCGCGATGCCGACAGCGTTTTTCAGGTCGAGGCGGGACAGCTCGCCGTGCTGCTACCGGCCACGGCTCCGGCTGGCGCCGAAGGTGTGGCGAAAAAAATCTGTGCCCTCGTCGGCACACTGCATCTCACCCAGGGGGAGGTCAGCGCACAGCTCACGGCGTGCATAGGCATTGCCACAAGCCGTAAGCGCGACAGCGCAGAAGACGTCCTCAAGCGGGCCCGCCACGCCCTCGCCGCGGCGCAGAGTGAGGGGCCCGGGGGCATCAACAACGGGTCGCTACGGCTCGTGGACACGCAGCGCAGCTGAGTAGGCGGCGCTTAGTCGGACGTTGGAGCTCAGCTGAGATCAAGATCCGGATAAGCGGTCAGCACCGTACGACGGCGGCGCTCCGGCCCCTTAGGCGCGGGCCGGGGTCGCTTCGTTGACCGTGACTTGCCGCCCGCCCCGGCCAGTTCGTCGTCCAAACCGACGAGCGACAGCAGGGATTCAACGTCCTCAGCCTCGAGCTCCGCACGCTGACCCACCGGCAGGCCCGGTGGAAGAATGACCGGTCCGTAGCGCACGCGTTTGAGCCGCGAAACCAGCACGCGAGCGCTTTCGAAGAGCCGTCGAACCTCGCGATTACGGCCCTCCATGAGCACGACGTGGTACCAATGGTTCACGCCCCGGCCGTCGAAGTACTGAATATCGCTAAAGCGATGCAGTTCGCCTTCGATCTCCACGCCGGCCTTCAGCGTCTCGAGCGTTTCATCGTCGAGCTTGCCGGTCACCCGCGCCGCGTACTCCCGATCGAGCCCGGTGCTGGGGTGCATCAAACGATTGGCCAGCGTGCCGTTATTGGTCAGCAGCAGCAGCCCGGAAGTGGTCAGATCAAGCCGGCCCACACTGATCCAGCGACCCTGCTTGAGACGCGGCAGCCCCTGAAAAATCGTCGGCCGCCGTTCCGGATCGCTGCGGGTACTGACGGTTCCAACTGCCTTGTTCAGTAGCAACACGCGAGTGTAATCGCGTCGCAGACGCAGCGGTTTGCCGTTGTCTACCTGAATGCGGTCGTCGGCATCGACGCGCTGACCCAGGTGGGCGCGTTCGCCGTTGACCTTGACGCGGCCCTGCTCGATCCAGCTTTCCATCGCTCGACGGGAGCCGAGGCCGAAGCCTGCGAGGATTTTTTGTAGTTTCTCGCCGCGGGCGCTTTGCAATTTTTCGCCGCGGGCGCTTCTTGCATCATTCCCCGAGGGCGCTGGACGGCGATCAGCGCCGCGCCGCTCAGGCCGTTTGCGGGTCATCGTCGTCGTCCTGCGAACCGGCTGCATCGACGACCGGCTCGGTGACGGGTGTTGAAACGTCTTCGACCTCGGTGTCTTCAGCACTCGCGGCCTTGGTGTCTGGCACCGCGACCTGTGCTCCCTCCGCCCCAGGCTCGGCCTCAACCGCCGCGGGCTGTTCCGGTAAGGGTGCCGGCACTTCGGCAAGCGGTTCGATGAGGTCGCGGATGTCCTCGAGCGGCGGTAGCTCGCTTAAGGACTTGAGATTGAAGTAGTCGAGAAACGCTTTGGTCGTGCCGTACAGGACCGGGCGTCCGGGAACTTCGCGGTGTCCCACCTCTTTGATCCAACCGCGCTCTTCAAGGGTGCGCACAATGTTCGAACTGACGGCGACGCCGCGCACCTGCTCGATGTCACCGCGAGTTACCGGCTGCCGATAGGCAATCAGCGACAACGTTTCCAGCAGCGCGCGCGAGTACCGCGGCGGCTTCTCTTCCCACAGCCGCGAGACCCAGGGGCTCAGCTCTTGGCGTACCTGCAGCCGATAGCCGGATGCCACGCGCTTGAGCTCGACGCCGCGGCCGTCAAAGGTTTCGACGAGGGCGTCCAGCAACCGCTTGATCAGCTCGCGCTGCGTCTCGCTGCCGCTGATCGGTAGCTCGCCCCGGCGAAACAGCTTAAGGCACCGGTCTACGGTGAGGGGTTCCGATGCCGCCTGGAGCGCCGCTTCGATGATCTGCGTAACGACCGCCTCTTCGAGCCGCTCGTGCACAACCTCCATGAGCGTATCCACGGTCTCAGCAACGGTCTCGGGAACGTTCTCGGGGCCGGCCTCTGATTCCGGCGGCGTATTTTCGTCAGTCACTTCAGGCTCACTCACGTTCCATCGGCTTCGGTGGGTTGGTCGTCTTCATCGTCCTCGGCAAAGGCGCTTTCGCCGTCTTCGTCGTCGTTCCCGTCACCCGCCAGCTCGGTCTCGACCGGGCTCAGCTGGGCTTCCGCCGCCCGGACGTAAATCGGCCCAAAGGCTTCTCGCTGGACCAGATCAACCAGCGACTCACGAACCATTTCCATCACCGCCAGGAAGGTCACGATGACACCACGGCGACCTTCCTCGACGGTAAAGAGATCTTGAAACTCGATGAACGTTGACGTCGTCGAGATCCGGCCCAGGACCTGCGTCATCCGCTCACGGACCGACAGCGGTTCCAGCATCACGGCGTGGTGCGCGTATTGGTCTGCCCGCTCCAGTACGCGCGCCAAAGAGAACAGCAGATCTTTCAACGCCACCTGCGGATCTGCCTGCTCCCGCACCAGCTTCGGCTTAGCCGCCTGGGCCGGGTGCAGGTCACGCTCCATGCGCGGCAGCTCATCCAGATTCTCAGCCGCTGCCTTGAGCTGCTCATACTCCTGCAAACGCCGGATCAACTCAGCCCGGGGATCCTCTTCTTCCCCTTCCTCGTTCACGGGCTTGGGCAACAGCATGCGGGATTTGATTTCCGCGAGCATCGCGGCCATTAGCAGATACTCGCCGGCGAGTTCGAGTTGCAGTGCATGCATAAGGTCGATGTAGCGCAGATACTGGGCGGTGATCTCGGCAACGCGAATGTTGAGAATGTCGAGGTTCTCGCGTCGGATCAGATACAGCAGCAGGTCGAGCGGGCCCTCGAAGGTCTCGAGGAACACCTCCAGAGCGTCCGGTGGAATGTACAGATCAGTCGGCAGCTCGGTGACGGCCTCTCCGCGCACCACGGCGATGGTCCCCGTCGGCGCTTCGTTGAGGCGCACCGGTGCGTCGGTCGTCGGTGACGACTCGTTGTCGAGTTCTGGCGGTGTCGAATCTCCCGAGGGGCTCATCGGTGCGATATCCCGATGGCCGCGCGCACGTCTTCAAGCGTGTCTTTGGCGAGATCTCGAGCCTGTTCGGCGCCTTCGGCGAGGATCGTTCGAACAAGATCCGGCTGCTCTTCGTACTGCCGCGCGCGATCACGCATGATCGCCTGTTCCGCGTTGATCGCCTCGATCAGCGGTTTTTTGCAATCGATGCAGCCGATCCCGGCGCTGCGGCAGCCGTCGGCAGCCCAGGTCTGCGTGTCTTCGTTCGAGTAGATCCGGTGCAGGGCAAACACCGGACATTTATCCGGGTCGCCGGGATCGGTGCGACGTACGCGCTGCGGATCCGTTTGCATGGTGCGGACTTTCTTCTCGACGGACTCGGGATCCTCGCGCAGGGCAATTTCGTTGCCGTAGCTCTTCGACATCTTCTCGCCGTCGAGGCCGGGGACTTTGGCTTGCGGTGTCAGCAGCGCTTCGGGTTCGGCCAGCACAATGCGCCCGGTGCCCTCAAGGTAGCCGAGCAAGCGCTCCTGATCGCCGATGGAGATGTTCTGTTGCTCGCTGACCAACGCCTGAGCGCGGGCCAACGCATCGCCATCCCCCTGCTCAACGTAACCGCGACGCAGTTCGCGATAGAGCTTGGCCGCTTTTTTGCCCATCTTTTTTATGGCCGCCTCCGCCTGCTCCTCGAAGCCGGGTTCCTTGCCGTAGATCGAGTTGAAACGCCGGGCAACCTCGCGGGTCAGCTCGACGTGCGCGACCTGATCGCCACCCACGGGCACCAGCCCGGCCCGGTAAATGAGGATGTCCGCCGCCTGCAGCAGCGGGTAGCCAAGAAAGCCGTAGGTGGCGAGGTCACGATCGTTCAGGCGCGCCTGCATGTCTTTGTAGCTTGGCACGCGCTCAAGCCAGGCCAAGGGCGTGATCATGGACAGCAGCAGATGCAGCTCGGCGTGCTCGGGCACCTTCGACTGGATGAAGATCGTTGATGAACCCGGATTAACACCCGCTGCCAGCCAGCTGACGACCATATCGAGGGCGTTGTCCTCGATCCGCTCGGAGGTTTCGAAATGGGTGGTCAGCGCATGCCAATCGGCTACGAAGAAGTAACAGTCGTAGTCGTGCTGGAGCTGTACCCAGTTTTTGAGGACGCCATGATAATGGCCGAGATGGAGCTGCCCCGTGGCGCGCATGCCGGACAGCACGCGCTGGCCGGAATCTTTACTGCTCAATCCGCAGTCTCAGTGGTAAGCGACTCGGCATTATGGCGGCGATGACCGAGGGCTGGCTAGCCGTACTGACCAGCGCCCTGGCGGATAACCCCACCATCGCCCTCCAGATCGACCACCGTGGTCGGCTCAAATCCCCCCGCACCGCCGTCGATAATCAGAGCAACCCGGCCGGCCAGGGCGTCGTAGGCGTCCTGGGGGTCCGTCAGCGGGTCGTCGGCACCGGGCAGTTTGAGCGTCGTCGTCAGCACCGGCTCGCCGTGTGCGGCGAGCAGCGCCTGGCAGATCGCAGAGTCGGGCACCCGCAGCCCAACGGTCTTGCGCTTCGGATGCAGCAGGCGCCGTGGAACCTCCCGGGACGCCAGTAAGACGAAGGTAAACGGACCCGGCGTGTAGTGTTTGAGCACGCGAAAGTCGGTGTTGTCGACCCGGGCGTAGGTCGCCAGCTCCGCAAGATCGCGCACCATGAGGGTCAGACGGTGATTGTCAGGCAACCTTCGGAGCTGCCGCAGCTGTTCGAGGGCACGCTTATCGCCGAGATGACAGCACAGTGCGTAGGTCGTGTCGGTCGGCACGACGATGAGTTCCCCATCACGTAGGAGCTGCGCTGCCTGATCGATGAGCCGCTGCTGAGGATTGCGGGGGTGAATGCTAAAACGTTGAGTCATGTCGTACTGTTCCTGAGCCCGCCGCCCTGGGGAACGCCGATGCGTCACCCGACTACCAACCCGTGCGCTGGCAGTCTACGGGTCAGGGGTTATCATTCGGCAGACAACGTTTACGCCCGTGCCTGCATGAGTCAGCTTCTGGATTTCATTCCGATCGTCGTGTTCGTCGCCGTCTACTTTACGGCGGGGATTTTACCTGCAACTGCCGCGCTGATGGCCGCGGTCGCGCTGCAGGTCGTGCTGTACTACATGCTGCGAAAGCCCATCGGCAACGAGCTCAAACTTACCTTCTGGGTGAGTATGGTGTTTGGTGGGCTAACGCTGTACTTCCGCGACGAAACCTTCATCCAGTGGAAGCCGACGATCGTCAACTGGGCCTTTGCGGCGGCGTTGATCGGATCCCAGCGGTTTTTCGGCAAGAACCTCCTCCGTAGCCTTCTTGGGGCCCAGCTGACCCTGCCGGAAGCCGTGTGGAACCGCCTCAACAGCGGCTGGTCGCTCGGCTTTCTCCTGGCAGGTCTCGCGAACCTCTACGTTGCCTATCAATTCTCCATGGACTTCTGGGTCAGCTACAAACTGTTTGGCGGCATGGCGCTGACGATCACCTACCTGGTGATCACCATGGTGTATCTGTCCCGTGGCGGCTATCTCGATGACCAACCGGGCCTCCAACCGGGCCTCGACAGCAGCGCCGACAGCGACATTTCCGCCAGCGAAAAACCGAGTTCCTGATGCACTGCGTTCGCCTCGTTATCCTGTCATCCGTGCTGGCCGTCGCCAGTGGCGCAACCCGTGCCGCTCCGGCCGCCGACACCCGCTACATTTCTGACCGGCTGACCGTGCCGCTTCGAAGCGGCCCGACCAACGGCCACCGCATACTGCACCGCGGTTTACCGGCCGGAACGAAGCTCAACGTGTTGGAGAGTGATCCCGACAGCAGCTACGTGCGCATTCGCACGGAGCGCGGTACAGAGGGCTGGCTCGAAGGGCAGTATCTCGATCGCGAACCTATCGCTCGGCAGAAGCTGTCAAACGCCGAAGCCCGAATCCGCCAGCTCGAGCGCTCGCTGGAAGACCAGCGCACCCGGGTGGGTGACCTGGTGGCCGGTAAAGGCTCGGCGGAAGCTGACAGCCAGCGCCTGTCGCAGCAGGTGAATTCGCTTACCGCCGAGCTCAACGAGCTGAAGACCATTTCGGCCGGTGCGGTGGCCGAGCACGCGGAGAACCAGAAGCTGAACGCCATGAACAAGCGCTTGCGCAGTGAGGTACAAGTACTGGCAAACGAGCGGGACCGGCTCGAGGCTCGGTCCGAGCAGCGGGTACTGCTATACGGCGCTGGGCTCATCATCGTCGGTCTGCTGATGGGTGTCGTCATCAAAAGTCGCCCGCGACGTTCGGCCTGGACTTGAGTCGCGGCACGCGTCGAGTGATCGCCCGCAGACCCTGTAGACCACGGACTGAATCGACCGAACCATGACGGCCCTAAGCGTCAACCTCAACAAAATCGCCTGGTTGCGAAACGCCCGGGAGGGCGCACAACCGGACATCGTGCACGCGGCGGAGACCGTGCTTGGAGCCGGTGCTGCCGGTCTCACCGTGCACCCGCGGCCGGATCTGCGGCACATTAGGCCCGCAGATGTTCATGCCCTTGCCGCGGTCGTCGCTCGGCATCCGGGCATCGAGTACAACATCGAAGGCAATCCCTTCGCCGGCCCGCGAGACAACGGGTTCCCTGGCTTCGACGCACTGATCGAAGCCGCTCGTCCGGTTCAAGTCACGTTAGTGCCCGACGACGACCAACAGCTGACCTCGGACCACGGGTTTGATTTGCGCGGTGACCAGAGCGCCCTGAAGGCCTGCATCGAGCGCTACCAGGCCCTCGGCGCACGGGTGAGCCTGTTTATGGATCCAGACCCCGACCAGATTTCCCGCGCCGCGGCCCTGGGTGTTGAACGCATCGAGCTCTACACCGGTCCTTTCGCCGAAGTCGTACTTGCACAGGGTCTGGACGCGAGCGCGAGCGTGGCGATCTTCGAACAATTCGCAACCGCAGCGGCTCACGCGCAGGCGAAAGGTCTGGCAGTCAACGCCGGGCACGATCTGGATCTACCGAACCTGGGCCTGTTCCTGACCATTCCGGGCATCAGCGAAGTGTCGATCGGTCACGCACTGATCAGTCGTGCGCTTGATGTCGGGCTCCACGCCATCACCGCGGAGTTCAAGCGCATCACGGATGCCGCTACCCCCGCCATATCCCACTGAGGAGCGATTTCTCATGTCGACAAGCCCAGCGGTCGTCGTCCGTCTGATGCTGTGCGTTTTTGCGGTGACCCTGTGCAGCAGCACCCGCGCCGGGGCCGACCCTCATGAGGGCGCGGCCGACACGCCGCCCCTAACGGCGGAGGTCCTACCTCGCGCCCGGGTTGAAACGACCCTTGGCAGCTTCGACATCGAGCTGTACCTGGGCCAGGCTCCAATCACCGTCGCGCAGATTCTCCGGCTGATCGACGAGGACTACTACGACGGCCTGATCTTTCACCGGGTCGCCGCCAACTTCGTCATTCAGACCGGCGGCTACGAGCGCGGCATGGTCGAGCGCGAAGCGCCGCCGGACATTGCCAATGAGTCGTTCAATGGTCTCAGCAACACCAAGGGCACTCTGGCCATGGCGCGGCTCGATCATCCGGATTCCGCCAATTCCCAGTGGTTCGTCAACGTCAAGAACAACACGCGGCTCGACGCCCGCCGGAACCGCCCCGGCTACACCGTGTTCGGTCGAGTCATCTCGGGCTGGGATGTCGTCGTCGCGATTGAGCTCACCAACACCGTCACTCGGAACGGCTTCGTGGGCGTTCCGGAAACGCCGATCGAGATCGTCGACATCAAGCGGCTGCAGTAACCGCGAGTACATGATCTTGCGCGGGTACAGCGCTATCATGATCGGTTGATCCGCCTCGGTTTGTCGCGACGGATCGGCACGCAGATCAGCGGCAGACACTGTGCCGTTCTCAAGTTGAGACCTAAGAAGAGGTCCCAGACGAGATCCAAGAAGAGGTCCCAAAAGAGGTCAAAGTTGAGAGCACGCCTGCAATGCGTACGCCGCTGACGGCCATGCAACCCCTAGCCCCCACTCAACGATCCGAGTTATTCCATGCCCAAACCGCTCATCGTCGCCGTAACCAGCGCCCTTTTGCTGGCTGCCGCCGTGACTGAACTCTCAAGTCGCCTCTGGCCGCAAAGCTACTTAGCGTTGCTGCTGCTCAGTTTTGTCGCCCTGCTGATCAACGGCGCATTCAACGTGCGCCAGGCAACTGGCGCGTTTCTCGCGAATTCAGCACCCGAACCCGCACCGCAGCAACCGAAGCCGGCGGAACGTCAGCCGTCCAACCGATCTAGTCGCAGCCAACGCACACCGGATCGGGGTGGCGAACCCAAGTCAGCGAGCCGCCCGAATCGGCCACGCCATGCCGACCGGGACAGCGACCGGGACAGCAACCGGGACAGCGGCCGTGAGCGCGCCCAAGGGCGGGGCAATGAACGACGCTCAAGCTCGGACAAGCGGCAGGAACAGCGGCGCGAGAAGCCCACACCGGTCGTCGACGGACCTCGGGAAACGGGCACGGTGAAGTGGTTTCAGCGCAACAAAGGGTTCGGCTTCGTCATTCGTGAGAACGGCGAGGAAATCTTCGTTCATCAGCGCTCGATCCGAAGCGGCGGTAACGGCCGCGGCCGACCGGCGCTGCGCGATGGCGAACGGGTGTCGTTCGTGGTTACCCAGCAGGATCGCGGACCTCAGGCAGAAGACGTGGTCCCGGAAAGCGACAGCACGGGCTGACTCATGAACCTGAAAGCAGAGCTCGAAGCCCGGGTCAGCGCGGCCCTGGCGCAGATTGGCGTGCCTGGGCCGGCCCTTGTGCGTAGCGCCGCACGGCCCGAGTTTGGTGACTACCAGGCCAACGGCGTGATGGGCGCTGCGAAACAGGCCGGAATAGTTCCACGCGACGTTGCCGCCGACGCCGTTGCCGCCCTGCTCGCCAGCGAGGCCGAGGCCAACCCCCGGCTCGTGGCCAGCGCCGAGGTTGCGGGTCCAGGGTTTATCAACTTAACGCTAGCACCGGAGGTGCTGGCTCGCGCCAGCGCGGCAGCGGACCCGGTACTCACGACCACGGCAGCACCGTTGACGGTGGTCATCGACTACTCGAGCCCGAACCTGGCGAAAGAGATGCACGTGGGACACCTGCGCAGCACGATCATCGGGGATGCGCTGGCACGGCAGTTTGAAGCGTTGGGTCATCGCGTGATCCGCCAGAACCATGTCGGTGACTGGGGCACGCAGTTCGGGATGCTCATTACGCAGCTCGCCGATGAGCAGGCCGTTGATGCAAACGTCGAGCTGAGCGACCTGCAGGCGTTCTACCAGCGCGCGAAAAAACGCTTTGATGCCGAACCCGAGTTCGCCGATCGATCGCGTCACGCCGTGGTTGGATTACAGAGCGGCGATCCGGTTACCCGCGAGCAATGGCACGCGTTCGTCGACCTGTCCTTAACCCACATCGAATCCCTCTACGCACGCCTCGGCGTGACGCTGAGGCGCGATGACGTCATGGCGGAGAGCGCGTACAACGACGCGTTACCCGGAGTGATCGAGTCCCTCCGCGAGCAGGGACTACTGGAAGAGTCCGACGGTGCCCAGTGTGTCTTTCTCGATGAGTTCAAAAACAAGAACGGTGACGTGCTGCCGGTCATCGTCCAGAAGCAGGGGGGCGGCTACCTTTACGCGACGACGGATCTAGCCGCCGTGCTGCACCGGGCCACCCTCAAGGCCGATCGGGTGCTGTACTTAGTCGACGTGCGACAGTCCCTGCACTTCAAGCAGATCTTTACCTTGGCTCGCAAGGCCGGTTTCGCGCCCGATTCCATGAGCCTAGAACACATGCCCTTCGGCACCATGCTCGGCAAGGACGGTAAGCCCTTCAAGACGCGCGAAGGCGGTGTCGTGCGCCTCGAAGACGTGCTCGAAGAGGCCGAACGGCGCGCCCGCGCCCTGCTCCGTGCCCGCATCGAGGACGGCACCACGCAGATCAGCGTCGACGACCTCGACGCGGTCGCTGCGGTGATTGCCCTCGGCGCGGTCAAGTATTCGGACCTGTCGAAGAATCGGACCAGCGACTACGTCTTTGACTGGGACCAGATGCTGTCGTTCGAAGGCGACACGGCACCCTACCTGCAATACGCCTACAGCCGCGTTCGTTCGCTCCTCCGTCGCGCCAATGAAGTCGCCGCAAGCGACGTTCCCGGTGATGTAGCAGAAGCGGAACTCAAGCCTCAGGAGCGCGCGCTGGCGCTGGCTGTGTTGCGGTTTCAGGAAACGGTCGAGCAGGCGACGCAAGAAGGCTATCCCCACTACCTGTGTGGGTACCTCTACGAGTTGGCAACCCGCTATTCGCAGTTCTACGAAGCTGTGCCGGTGTTGAAGGCCGCTCCTGCAGATCGGAACCGTCGACTGCAACTTTGCCGGCAAACCGGGGAAACGCTGCGGTTAGGTCTCGACCTCTTAGGGATTGGCGTCGTCGAGCGGATGTAGTGGCGGGGCTCGACACCCGGGCAACGAAGCCGGGCGCCGAAACCCGATGTCGCCTCAGGCGGCCGTCTTCGGCATCGCGTAGGTCTTCAGTTCAGCCACGAACTCGGCCAGGGCCTGATTGCCCGTAGCTTCGGCATCCGCACACCAGCGCTTGAAGTCCGTCAGCAGCTGCTCCGCGCCGCGGGCGCGCTGCGACCAGAGGGACTGCAGACGCATGCGGTACTCGTAAATCAGCTTGAGGTCTGGGGCACGATCAAAGATCTGCGCCAGACGCTGTCGTCCGTCACCGTCGACCAGGCTGTCTTCCCGCACGAGCAGTTTCTTGGCTCGCCGCAGCAATGCCCGGTCAGAACCTCCAGCTACTGCCTGCGCCTCGTCGACCGCCGGTCGAACGACGCGCTCGGCGTAGCGTGCCATGACCCGGAAACGATCGTTTACCAACGCGGCAACGGCATCGACGTCAAGCATGGCTTTCTCCGGCTCCCGCGCACTGATTGGCCCGGTGCTGCGCACGGTGACCAGCCCCAGCGTCTCGAACAGGCGAATCCAGAACCAACCGATGTCGAACTCCCAGGGCTTCTGCGACAGCTTCGCTGAATTGGGGTAGGTGTGATGATTGTTGTGGAGTTCCTCACCGCCAATGAGGATGCCCCAGGGCGATATGTTGCGCGCGGCATCGCCGCACTCGAAGTTGCGATAACCCCAGTAGTGTCCTACGCCGTTGATTACTCCCGCGGCAAGCACTGGAATCCAAAGCATCTGTACAGCCCACACGGTCAGGCCGATGGCGCCAAACAGCAGGATGTCGATCACCGCCATGAGAGCAATGCCGTACCACTTCCACGGCGAGTACAGGTTCCGTTCAACCCAGTCGTTCGGCGTACCGGCACCAAAGCGTTTGACGGTTTCTTCGGAGATGCCGTCACGATACGCCTCGGCACCTTCCCAAAAGATCTTTCCAATGCCCTGAACCACCGGGCTGTGCGGGTCGTCTTCGGTCTCACAGAACGCGTGATGTTTGCGGTGAATGGCAACCCACTCTCGGGTCACCATGCCGGTGGTGAGCCAGTTCCAAAAACGGAACGCGTGTGCGAGGGCCGGATGCACGTCGAGAGCCCGATGGGCGGCGCACCGGTGCAGATAGACGGTCACGGTAACGATCGTGATGTGGGTGGCGACGAGCGTGTACAACACGATCTGCCACCAGCTCGCGTTCAACAGCCCATGACTCAGCAAATCCAACAAATTCAAGGTTTGTATGCTCCTACTATTCGCCAGGTGCGCCTGTGGGCCGCCCCTGCGTACTGACGGGATTGCGGGCTTGCGCGAGCGTCCCGTACGGATGAATGTCGGCCTGGCGATCAGTGTGACAACATGCCGCCCGCAAGACCAGAGGACCGCGACAGTCGATCAGGCTACTGGATCGCGACAGCGGTGGCCGGGACCTGGGCCGCATTCGACCGGTCTCAGCATCGGTCCCGCCGCCCGGCCACCGAGCGACAACGCGGCGACTCGACGGCTCCCCACAAAGAAGCGGGAGCCTACAGCAGGGGAAGTTCAGGCGATGACAAAGAGCGACGACAATCCGCTGTATCGAACGGTGATCAGCGTCGAGCAGTTGACCCTCGCTTCACCGGCGCCGCTCGTGCTCGACTGCCGGGCCCGGCTGGGTGACCCGAGCTGGGCGGCGTCGGCGTTCGAGGCCGGTCACCTGCCCGGTGCACAGCGACTGGATCTGGATCGCGACCTCGCCGCCCCGCCCGGTGATGGCGGGCGGCACCCACTACCGGCGCCGGAGACCCTGGCCACCACACTTGCGAACCTCGGTGCCGCCATGGATCAACCGATCGTGCTCTACGACGACGCCGGTGGTGCCTTCGCCGCTCGGGGATGGTGGTGTATCCGATGGCTTGGCCACTCGGCCGTTGCCGTCCTCGACGGCGGGTTGCCGGCCTGGGAGGCTGCTGGCGAAAGCCTGGAATGCGGGCCAGCTGCCGCACGCGACCGCGGTGACTTCCAGCAACGCAATCCCCTGACGCAACACATCGACGCGCCGCAGCTCGAAGCCCGCCTGGGTAGCACCGATCTGTGGTTGGTCGACGCCCGCAGCGAAGCCCGATTCCGAGGCGAAGAAGAGCCGATTGATCCGGTTGCCGGGCACATTCCCGGCGCCCTATGCCGTCCCTTCCAGCGCAACCTCGACGACCGCGGCCACTTCCGTACGCCCGCAGCGCTGGCGGAAGAGTTTCGCGACTGGCCGGACAACCCGGTGCTTTACTGCGGATCCGGCGTGACCGCCGCCCACAACGCCCTGGCCTGGGTTCATGCGTGCCGCGGTGAGCCGGTGCTGTACCCCGGATCCTGGTCCGACTGGATTCGCGACCCCCAGCACCCGGTTGCTACCGCCTGACCGTCAGTCACCGAGCACATGCAGTTACCGTCGGCCAAGGGTCTCATGAAACCTGCCGATCTTCGCTGGGAAGGCGATCAACCGCGCAGCGAACGATTCGGCGACGTCTATCACGACGCCGACGGCCCCGCGGAAACACGGCGCGTTTTTTGCGCCCCGATTGAGCTCGATCGGCTGCTCGGGGAGTGCGGCGAGCTGACGCTGGTCGAATTCGGCTTCGGCACGGCGCTCAATCTGGCCGTGCTGCTCGACGTCTGGAGCCGGAGCGCCCGACCCCGGCTGCACTTCATCAGCTGCGAGCAACACCCGCTGACCTATGAGGACTGGTCTCGCACGCTGGCGCAACGGGCTGGCCGAACGCCGAGCTACACACAGCTCAGCCACGCCTATCCACCGCTGGTGCCGGGCTGGCACCGGCGCTCGATCGCCAACGGCCGCGTTCAGTTGAGCCTATTCTGGGGCTCCGCCGCGGCAATGCTCGACGACCTCGAGGCACAGCAGGGTACGGCGGTCGACTGTTGGTGGCTCGACGGGTTCGCACCGGACCGCAATCCTGAGCTCTGGGACGATGACCTGCTTACGCGCCTTGGTCCGCTGTCCCGGCGCGGCTCGCGGGTCGCAACGTTCACCGCCGCCGGTCGCGTCCGGCGCAGCCTCGAGGGCGCGGGTTTTCGCATGTGGCGCGTCGATCAGCGCCCCCACAAGCGCGAATCCCTCGCCGGCCGCTTCGAGGCCGACCCTCGGTCAGCCGCACCAACGCCAACCCAGCTTCGATGGCGTGCTGCCGGCCGCCGCGCCCGCGACCACGGCGTCACCATCATCGGTGCCGGCATGGCTGGCGCGCAGGTGGCGCGGCATCTGGCCGAGCGCGGCTTTGACTGTTCTGTCTACGACGCTGGGCCCGGACCGCTCGGTCCCAGCGCCCTGCCCGTCGCGTTGGCGCACAGCCGCTTGCTGCTGCCGGACGATCCGAACGCGAACCAGCGAGCGGCAGCACAACTCTATGCCAGCGACTGGCTGCGCCGCTTCGGCGCCCTGGACGAACCCCAGATACCGACGGTGCAACTCGCCGGGGACGAACGGGCCCTGGATCGTCTGCACCGCATCGCCGTGGCGTACCGCGACCCACGCTGGCTACGGGAAGTCCGCAAGGCAGACCTCGATCAATGGACTGGACCCTTCGCCGGCACGGCGCAGCGGGAGCTGGGACTGCTGTTTCCCGGCGCCGGTCCCGTCGCTACCGGCCCGCTGATCGAGCGCCTGCTCGAGCACGAGCGTATCCGCGTCTTTTGGCAGTCGCCGATCGTGCTCGGCGAGGATCCCGTCACCGGCGGGACCGCTGGACACGAGACGACGGTCGACGGGCCACTTCGCATCGTGACCGTCGGAACCGCCCTTCGGCAGCTCACCAGTAGCGCCGGCCTCGAAATCGCACCGCTCGGTGGGCAGATGGATCGCCTGGCGGTGGCCAAGCGACCGGCGGCCGCCCTCGTCGGTACGGGCTATCTAGTGCCCTCGCTGCAGGAGCCGGACCAGCTATTCGCCGGTGGAAACTTCGAATACAGCCCCTGGGCACCGGCGCGCGCAACCGCGCAGAACCTGCGGCAAATTCCGAGCGCGGCCGCGCCAAGGTGGCTTCGCCGCCACCGTGCCGTACGCCTGGCGACGTCCGACCGCCAGCCGATCCTGGGCTTCGACCCCCGGAGCACTGATCCGACGCTGCCGACAGCGGTTCTGCTCGGCGGTTTCGGCTCCCTTGGCATGACCCAGACGCCGCTCACCGCAGCGGCACTCACCGGTCTGCTGGCCGGAGAAATCGCGAGCCTTGGTGCAGGCCAGCTTGCGGCACTCGCACCGGAGCGCTTTCGGGCACGCCAGCAACGCCGCGGACGCTGGCGCGGCGCGCGCTAGCTGGATTGAGCGGCAAAGGTCCGGACGTTGATCACGCTGTCAATGGCACTCACGGCGCTCACCACTGGGGCGGACACCGGCGCCGAACAGTCGATCAGGTTGTAGGCAACGTCTTCGCGGCTGCGGTTGAGCATGTCGATGACGTTGATGTCGTGCTTTGCGAGCGCCGACGTGATCTGACCGATCATGCCCGGCACATTGCGATTGATTACCGCAAGCCGGTGGCCGGTGGCGTCGTCCAGGCGTACGGCAGGGAAGTTCACCGAGTTGTGTATGTTGCCGCGCTCAAGAAAATCGCGCAGCTGATCGGCAGCCATGACGGCACAGTTCTCCTCGGCTTCCGCGGTGCTCGCTCCAAGGTGCGGCGTGGTGAGCACACGAGGATGCCCAACCAAGTCGGGTACGGGAAAGTCGGCGATGTACCGCCCGATCCGACCACTGTCGAGCGCCCTGCGAAGGGCGGCGGCGTCAACGATCGGTTCCCGCGCAAAGTTCATGAGCACAGCACCCGGTTGAAAGGCGGTCAGGCTGTCGTTGTTCACCAGCCCCTGTGTTTGCGGCAACAACGGTACGTGCAGGGTGACGTAATCACTGCGATTGAACAGCGTGGTCAGGTTTTCCATCCGCTGCACCCGGCTCGGAAGGCGCCAGGCCGCATCGATCGAAATCGCTGGATCGTAGCCGAGGACATCCATATCGAAGGCCAGTGCGGCTTCGGCGACGCGAGATCCAATGGCACCCAATCCGACGACACCGAGGGTTTTGCCGGCCAGCTCCGACCCTTTGAAGGCCTTCTTTTCCGCTTCCACCGCCGAGTTAAGGGCGGCAGCGTCGAGGGCCGGGTCAAGCGATCCCGCAAAAGCCACCGCTTCTTTCAGCTGCCGTGCTGCCATCAGCGCCATCCCGAACACCAGTTCCTTTACCGAGTTGGCGTTCGCTCCGGGCGTGTTGAACACCACGATGCCCCGATCCGAACAGGCGTCGACCGGTATGTTGTTCACCCCGGCACCGGCCCGCGCGATAGCTCGCAACGATGGGCCGAGGTCGTCGCTCGCGAGCCGGTGGCTGCGCAGGATCAGCGCGTCCGGCTCCTGGAACTCACCGGCGACCTCGTAGCGGTCTCGTGGGAAACGTTCCAGACCGCGCAGGGCAATCTGGTTCAGTGTTTTGATTCGATACATGGCCACCGATCCAATCGTTCGTCCGTTGTCTTAAGGGGTTGCACGGGCGCGTTTCTGACAATCAACCCGATCGGGCGTGCTCGAGAAGCAGCGCGACGATGGTGCCGGTCGCATCAGCCCGAGGAAAGTTGTCTAACTGCTGCTGGCGCACCCCGCGTTGCTGAAACTCTTCCGCCACCGCCGTCACCAGCGTGGCTGCCGTTAAGGCATCGTCGTCGAGGACACGGCTGAAGCCCTGCGCTTCGGCATAGCGCGCATTCTGAATCTGGTCACCCCGGCTGACCCGCGCCGACAGCGGCACCAGCAGGTGCGGTATGCGCAACGTAAGCAGCTCGAACAGCGTGTTGGCACCGGCGCGGGAAACCACGAAATCCGCACTTGCCAGCACGTCGCCCCAGGCATCCCCGATAAACTCATGCGCTGTGTAGCCCTTGGGCCAGGCCGAGCGCGGCGGTGTCTTGCCGCGCCCGCAGACGTGTACCAGCTGAAACTCACGGGTTAACTCAGCCGCCGCGTCAACGACCACGGCATTCAAACGATCGGCGCCGAGACTACCGCCGGTGACGAGCAGCACCGGGCGATCGTCACGCAGTCGGAGATAGCGGCGTCCCGCCGCCGCATCGCCGGACAACAGCGCATCGCGCACCGGTGTCCCGGTGAAAACTAGCGGACCACGGAAGCCGAGCTCGTCGGCACTGCGCTCAAAGCTGGTACACAGCGCCGCGAGCATGGGGTACGCGAGTCGATTGGCAAGACCCGGCGACGCGTCGGACTCGTGTGCAATCACGGGAACCCGAAAACACCAGGCCGCGAACACAACCGGCAGGGTGACAAATCCGCCCTTTGAAAACACGATCTGCGGTCGCAACCGAGCAAGCAACCAGAGCGCGGCCAGGCAGCCAGCCAGCACCAGAAACACATCGCGCAGATTCGCCCAAGACCAATAGCGGCGCAGCTTACCCGCGGGAATGCCATGAAACGCATCGACCTGGTCGGCGACCAAGTTGGCCTCGAAACCCGAGCGGCCGCCAATGAATGTGACGCGATGACCGTCGTGCCGCAGGCGCTGCATGATCGGCAGTGCCGGCATCACGTGCCCGGCCGTCCCGCCGCCGGTGAACACCGCGTGGATCACCAGTCGAGCGCCTCTTTGAGCAGCGGTACGGTGATGGGTCGACGCGCCCCGAGCGCGAAATCCACGACCAGCTCAAGCGCCTCCGTCAACGAGCGCAAGGATCGGTGACTGCGCAGCAACCAGAAGTCGATGACCTCCTCGTCGAGCGGCACGCCCCGGCGTAGCGCCAACCGTCGCAGAATCGCGCGCCGGCCAGAGTCATCAGGCGGCGCCAGGGCAAAGACTTCGAAAGCGCGCAGGCGCGACGCCAGATCCGGCAGTAACGGCGCGAGGGCCCGCACCGGACAACGGCTCGCAACAAGCAACCGCACGCGGGCGTCGAAACAGCGTTGATAGAGCGCCAGCAACGCCTCCTCGCGACCGCGGTCGCCGATGATCCAGGCAACGTCGTCGACGGCGATCGTCGGCGGCAACGCATCGCTGAACCGCAACGCGTCGATCCCAAGCCGCGCCGACCGGTAGCCCCCGTGCCCCGCAACGGACTTCAACACATGAGTTTTTCCGAGGCAGTCGTCCGCATAGAGCCACAGCACGCGAAAGCCAGGCCCGTCATCCGCGAGCCGTTGCAGCAGCTCGAGGTTGTTGCCCGGCACGAAGCTGGCCAGCGTCGGCCAATCCGGTGTGCCCAAATGAAGCGCTCGCTGCGGATGACGCATCAGTGCGCTCCGTTTGCCGGGCTACGGGAATCGGCCGACCCCCTCCGAAGTGCTCGCGCCCGCGCGCTCCAGTTGATCACGTACTGGGCGCCGGACAACAGGCTGGTCGACGCCACCAGCACGAAGGCCCAGGGGTTCAGGATCGCCTCGAGGGCTTCGAGCGTTGGAAACGCCAGCATTACGAGCACGCTGACCACCAGGGAAAACTGGAGTCCGGTGTTGAGTTTGCTCAAGCGGGTTGGCGCCATGACCAGCGGTCCTACCACGAAACGGTAAGCGGCCGCGCCGGCGACGATGACCACATCGCGCAGCAGCACGACGGCCAGCAGCCAGAGCGGCAACGCCTCGAGAAAGGTCAGCGTTAGGTAGAGCCCTGCGACCAGCAATTTGTCCGCAATCGGATCGAGAAACGACCCGAGGCGGCTGGTCCACTGAAAGCGGCGCGCCAAGAACCCGTCCAGGGCGTCGCTGATCGAAGCCACGACCACCAGCAGCAGTGCTGCCGGGTACTCGTCGCGCAGCAGCGACCCAATCGTTGGAAACACCAACGCGATACGTAGCAGAGAGATCCCGTTCGGGAGCCAGCGCATCGCTAGCCCTGCCAGTCGTACACCGCAGCACCGAATCGAAGCGGTGTTTGGCTGCCTAAATCGAGCGGCTCGGCGAGCCGGCCGTCGACAGCAAACAGATCTGCAAGCTGTTCGACGCCGGCTTGACTGTCGATCTCAAGCAGCAGCGCGCCGTTCCCCGATTCGAGCACTTTGAGCGTGCCCAGATAGGAGCGGCCGCGCAGATAGCGCAGCAGTTCGACGTAGGCGCCTGGTGTTGCAACGCCGCGAACCTCCAGCCGCACCAGCCCGCCACCGGAGGCGGCGTAACGACTCGCGAGCCCGTCGGCCAATGCGTCGACGATCGCTGTCCCGAGCTCGGCAGGAGTGTCTGCGCGCACCGCCACCGGCAGGGTCAGCTCGCCAAGTAGATCGGTAAACTCAAGCTGTGCACTGAGGCGAGTGCCAATGCGTTCTATGCGACCCCGACCGAACAACTCGCCGCCGAGACCCGTACTCAGCGTCGACAGCTCCAGCGCGCTCAGTCGCTCCAGACTTGCCGGTACCGTCGGCACCTGCCCGTCGGTATCGGTCGTGGGTAGGGTCAGTGGCAGCCCACGCTTCAGCGCGTGGTTTACCATGGCTTCGGCGACCACCTGCGCCGGTGACGACGGGCTCGAGTCTGGACCGCTGGCGGCCAGCACAAGGGCGTCGTCGCCGACACGCACCCAGGGCACGACCCGCGGGCGGTTGCGCAGCCAAATCGGCAGCTCGAGCGCTTTGACCAACTTCAAGACCGGTGCCTGCGCGAAGGTAAAGGCAACTTCGAGCTGCCGCACCGGTGGCGCCCCGTCGGGTGACGCGCCGTCACGCTCGGTTAGCGGCGCAGCAGCGACGGTGCGGCGGCGATACTCAAAAGAACGGTAGTACGGGGTCGGCCGCGCTAGCGCCGCGGCAAGTACCGGGGATTCCGGTAGCTCGGCAACGCCGCTGACGCGCATCAAGAGCTCACGCAGCGCGTTACCCGCGGCTTCGCTGCGCGCCGCAGCACTCTGGTTCGTGACCGGCACGGATACGTCGTATAGCCAGGTGACGAGTTCAGCGCGGGCGACCGCGCTGACCAGTAGTCCCGCCAGCACAAGTAATGTGCCGAAAGGTATCAAGCGCCCGCGGCGGGCGCCCGTGAGCGTTACTCTCTCCATGGCGCGAGTCTACCGGAATCCTCGAGTGCAGACTCCGGTACACTCCGCGCGCAGCGACGCACACCCGACCTCATCGATCGACGAGACCCATGGCCGAACCGCCGAACGAAACGAGCAGCAACAACTCCGTGGACGCAGGGCCCTGGTCCTATGCCCGCGCGGGCGTCAGCATCGACGCCGGCGATGAACTCATCCGTCGCATCGCGCCCCGCGCCGCTGCCACGGGTCGGCAGGAAGCCTTGGGCGGCCTCGGTGGATTCGCCGCTCTTACTCGCTTGCCGGCAGGGTACGTCGATCCCGTGCTGGTCAGCGGCACCGACGGGGTCGGGACCAAGCTGCGCTTGGCAATTGACGCCGGTCAGCACGACGGCATTGGTCAGGACCTGGTCGCTATGTGCGTCAACGACGTCTTAGTCACCGGCGCGGAGCCGTTTCAGTTTCTCGACTACTACGCGACAGGCAGGCTCGATATCGACGTCGCTGAACGCGTGATCGGAGGCATCGCCGACGCCTGCGGGGCCGTTGGGGTGCAGCTCGCCGGGGGCGAAACCGCCGAGATGCCGGACCACTATCCCGACGGCGACTACGATTTAGCCGGGTTCTGTCTGGGCGTGGTGGACCACGCGCGCCTGCTGACCGGCGCCGCCGTGGTCGATGGCCAACGCCTGCTGGGTTTGGCCAGCTCCGGGGCGCACGCAAACGGGTTTTCACTGATCCGAAAATTACTCGCCCTGGACCCCGCTGGTGCCCCACCCCTGGATCAGCTACTCACCCCGACGCGCCTCTATGTCGACGCCGCCCGCGCCGTTGGCCTGGCCTTGCCGGATCCGGCGCAACCCAGTGCCATAACTGCCATGGCGCACATCACCGGCGGTGGCCTGACGGAGAACATCCCGCGCATGTTTCGCAGCAACCGCTTGGCCGCCCACATCGATCTCTCGAACTGGACGCTGCCGCCGCTGTTCCAATGGCTCCGGGCGACCGGACAGCTCGCTGAGGACGAACTGCTGCGCACCTTCAATTGTGGAATCGGGTTGGTGCTGTGCGTAACCGAGGGGCAGGTGGGCGGGGTAACTGATGCCCTCGTTGCCGCCGGGGAACAGGTGATCGAACTGGGCAGCGTCGAAACCCGCGATCCAGCGCTCGATCCGACGGTCCGCTACTCGGGCTCGCTTAAGCCCTGACCGCGCGGACCGCCTGCGTTCGCGGGCGAGCTCAGGGCCTTGGCAGGGTAACGCCCCGCTGTCCCTGGTACTTACCGCCGCGATCCTTGTAGGTGACCTCACACTGCTCATCGGACTGGAAAAACAGCATCTGTGCCACGCCTTCGTTGGCGTAGATCTTTGCCGGCAGGTTGGTGGTGTTTGAAAACTCGAGCGTCACATGACCTTCCCACTCGGGCTCGAGCGGCGTGACGTTGACGATGATCCCGCAGCGCGCGTAGGTGGACTTGCCCAAACAGATCGTCAGCACGTCGGACGGAATACGGAAGTACTCCACGGTGCTGGCGAGGGCAAAGGAGTTCGGAGGAATCACGCATACCTCGTCCTCGACGTCGACGAAGCTGCGCTCATCAAACGCTTTCGGATCAACGGTCGCGCTGTAGATGTTGGTGAACACCTTGAACTGCGGCGCACAACGGACGTCGTAGCCGTAGCTCGACGTGCCGTAGGAGATGAGCTTATCGTCGCCGCGCACACGAACCTGTCCCGGTTCGAAGGGCTCAATCATGCCCTGTTCGGCCTGGGCCCGGATCCAGCGGTCCGATTTAATCGTCATCTCGAGTTCCTCTGTGTACGTGTCGCGTGCGCGCGCCGCCAGTTGCAGCCACCGGCTCAGTCGTCGCTGATGCTGATCGTCGGTGCTCGGCCTGCCGATCCCGCCACCTGCCAGAGACGTGCCGCGAGATGCCGCGCCGCCAGCAAGTACGCCTGGGCCGCGTCGCCTTGCGGATCGGCAACCACGGTCGGAACGCCGCGGTCCGACTGTTCCCGGATCGAAAGCGACAAGGGCAGTTCCGCCAGCACCGGTACGCCGTACTGCGCCCCCAGAGCCTCGCCCCCACCCGTCCCGAAGGGGTGAGAGATGTGTCCGCAGTTTGGGCAACAGTGCACGGCCATGTTTTCCACCACGCCAAGCGTAGGAA
Source organism: Pseudomonadota bacterium (assembly GCA_039198065.1). Classification (GTDB taxonomy): domain Bacteria; phylum Pseudomonadota; class Gammaproteobacteria; order Pseudomonadales; family Azotimanducaceae; genus CALHVX01. The sequence goes on along the minus strand of JBCCTU010000003.1, from coordinate 277,970 downwards.
TGTCGACTTTGGCAAACATCTCAATGCCCTTGCGGGCGTCGAGCAGCGCCAGGTCCTGCGGTGTCGTCACGATGACCGCACCGCTCACCGGAGCCTGCTGCGACAGCGTCAGCTGAATGTCTCCGGTGCCGGGGGGCATATCGATAAGCAGGTAATCCAGCGGTCCCCACAGCGTTTGCTTGAGCAACTGCTGCAGCGCCCCGGAAGCCATCGGGCCCCGCCACACCATGGGCGTACGGTCGCTGGCCAGGTAGCTCATGGACATCGTCGCCACGCCGTGGCTCGTGATCGGTTCAAAGAACTTCTCATCAACAACCTGCGGTCGCTGACCGGCGGGAATACCCAACAGCAGGCCCTGGCTGGGGCCGTAGATGTCGGCGTCGAGGAGTCCGACCCGGGCGCCGGCGGCAGACAGCGCCAGCGCCAGGTTCACCGCCGTCGTGGACTTCCCCACCCCACCCTTACCCGAGGCGACCGCGATGAGATGACGCACCTCGCCGAGCCCCGCACCGGCCGGTGGATCAAAGGCAAAAGACAGCGAAGGCAAGGTTGCTAGAGCCCCACCAGCTGACAGTGCCTCAGCCACGTGCGCCTCGAGCCGCGCTTCAAGCCCACCGATGGGATAGCCAAGACGCACGACGAGCCCGTCGTTGTCGGCGTCCTCAATGACGACACCAAGCGCGTCCCAGGAAGCCTCAACGAAGGGATCACGAATCTCGCCAAGGCGCGGTATCAGGTCAGCTGCGTTCACGAAACGTCGGGCTCGGATAACTGGCGGGACGCGATTGTAGGCAAGGCCGGTCGCCGTAGCCACGGGGGAACCGAGCACCGGCCCACCGGTAACCTGAGACCGGTGCGACTGAGCTATAGTCGCCGCCGATTTGACGTCTTGAGTTCTAGCCTTCTGCCATGACTTCTGAACCGCGCCGCCTGCTCGTCACCAGCGCGCTGCCGAACGCGAACGGCGATATTCATCTCGGCCATTTGCTTGAACACATCCAGACCGATCTCTGGGTGCGGTTCCAGCGCATGCGTGGCCATCGCGTGACCTACGTATGCGCCGATGACACGCACGGCACTGCGACCATGCTCAAGGCAGACGAGCTGGCGCAGCCCCCTGAGGTCATGATCGAAGCCATCCGGGCTTCCCATGCCGAAGACTTTGCCGGGTTTTTGATCACTCACGACAACTACTACTCAACCCACTCGGACGAGAACCGGGAACTGGCGGAGTCCATCTACCGCGCCGTTGAAGCCCGCGGCCTGATCTTCACCCGCGAGGTGGAGCAACTCTACGACCCGGAGCGAGAGCTGTTTCTGGCCGACCGCTTTGTCCAAGGTATCTGCCCGAACTGCGGCGCCGAAGACCAGTACGGAGACAACTGCGAGAACTGCGGCGCCACCTACGATGCGCTGGAACTGAAGAATCCGCGCAGCCAAGTGTCTGGTGCGACACCCGAGCGCCGCAACTCGACGCACTACTTCTTTGATCTGGCTCAGTACACGGACTTTCTCAAGGATTGGACCCGCAGCGGCCGGGTACAGCCCGAGGTCGCCAACAAACTCTCCGAGTGGCTCGATGCCGGCCTCAAGCCCTGGGACATTTCCCGGGATGCGCCCTACTTCGGCTTCGAAATCCCCGGCGCCGAAGGCAAGTACTTCTACGTCTGGATGGACGCGCCGATCGGTTACATGGCGAGCTTCAAGCACTACGCAGCGCGTCACAACGATTTGAACTTCGACGAGTACTGGGGCGAAGCGTCAACGGCCGAGGTACACCACTTCATCGGCAAAGACATCGTTAACTTCCACGCCCTGTTCTGGCCCGCGGTGCTGCATGCCGCCGGATACCGTACTCCGACACGCATCCATACCCACGGTTTTATCAGCGTCGACGGCGCGAAGATGTCCAAGTCCCGCGGCACATACATCAAGGCACGCACGTATCTCGAGCACCTGCCGCCGGAGGTGCTGCGCTACTACTACGCCACGAAACTCAACGGCACCGTCGACGATATCGACATCAACCTCGACGACTTCGTCGCCCGGGTGAACTCCGATCTGGTGGGCAAGGTCGTGAACATTGCCAGCCGCTGCGCGGGCTTCATTACCAAACAGTTCGACGGGCGGCTGAGTGCCTCACTGCCGGAGCCGGCCCTGTTCGAGACAGCCCAGGCCGCCGGGCCACGGCTCGCCGACTGCTATGAGGCGGGGGATACGGCCCGCGCCATGCGCGAGATTACGGCACTTGCCGATCAGGCCAACGTCTACATCGCCGAAGCCGCGCCCTGGAAGCGCATCAAAGAGGACGGCCAGCGCGACGCCGTGCAGGCCGCCTGCACCCAAGGCATCAACCAGTTTCGTCTGTTGATGATCTATTTAAAGCCTGTGTTACCCGCGATGGCTGAGGCAGTGGAGGCGTTTCTGAACGTCGACCCCCTGCGCTGGGCTGACCACGAAACACCCCTGCTGGATCACACCATCAATCCCTTTAAGCCGCTGCTGACCCGGCTCGAGCGCAAAGCCATAGACGCTCTGCTGGACGCATCGAGCGATGGCGATGCGTCCGCCGCCCCCGCCCCGTCGAGCACCGAGACAGACACCCCGGCAACGCCGCCGGAGATCACCATCGACGCCTTCGCGGCCGTTGATCTACGCATCGCGCGCATCGTCTCGGCACGCCAGGTCGAAGGCGCAGCCAAGCTGCTGGCGCTGGACCTCGACCTCGGACCGCTCGGCACTCGCACCGTGTTCTCGGGCATCAAAGCGGCCTACGACCCGGCTGCGCTCGAGGGCCGGCTGACCGTCGTCGTCGCCAACCTCAAGCCGCGCAAGATGAAGTTCGGTGTTTCCGAAGGCATGGTGCTGGCAGCCGGTGACGGCGGCAGCGAACTCTACCTGCTGAGCCCGGACAACGGCGCCGAGCCCGGCATGCCGGTACGCTGAGGCAAACCGATGGCGGAGCTGGCGGGCATTCTGTTCGGCGCCCTGATCGTCAACAACTTCGTGCTGGCGCAGTTTCTCGGGCTGTGTCCGTTCATGGGGGTTACCCAACAGCGCGACACCGCGCTCGCCATGAGCGTTGCAACGACCTTCGTCTTGACGCTCGCCGCGGTGCTGTCTTACTTCATGTTCCACGGTCTGCTCGTACCCCTCGGGCTCGAGTGGCTGGACCTCATTGCCTTCATGATCACCATTGCCGCCAGTGTCCAGCTCACGGAGCTGTACCTGCGTGGGGTGAGCCCGCTGCTGCACCGTGCGCTCGGGGTCTACCTGCCGTTGATCACGAGCAACTGCGCCGTGCTCGCCGTCGCACTGTTGGCCATTCGCGAACGCCTAAATCTCTTGGAAACCCTGATCTTCGCTGTTGGTGCGGCCTTGGGCTTCGTCCTGGTGATGATTCTGTTCGCGGAACTGCGCGAGAAGCTCGATGAAACCCGGGTGCCCACCGCTCTGCGGGGCACGCCAATCACCTTGATCACCGCTGGCCTGCTGTCCCTTGGGTTTCTCGGCTTTCAAGGCTTTGGACGTTAGACGATGGTGAGCGCAACAGTGCTGCTATCGGCCCTGATGTTGCTCGCCTGCACGTCGCTGTGGGCCGCGAACCGACGGTTTGCGCCGCAACCAAACCGGCTGATCGACGCCGTGGACTCGACCTTGCCGCAAACGCAATGTGCACAGTGTGGCTACCCGGGTTGCCGACCCTACGCCCGGGCGATCGTTGAGCAAGGCGAGGCCATTGACCGTTGCCCGCCCGGGGGGCCGGCAACGGTCGAAGCCCTGCGCACGCTGCTGGGACCGGAGCAACGCCGGGCAGCAGTGCTGGACGAACCGCCGGCGCTTGTGGCGCGGATCGATGAGGCGCGCTGCATCGGCTGTGCCTTGTGTCTACCGGCCTGCCCGGTCGATGCAATCATCGGCGCCAACGGCTACCTGCACACGGTCCTCGAGGCGGAGTGCACGGGCTGCGAGCTGTGCGTCGCACCCTGCCCCGTCGACTGCATAGACCTGCCGCTGCGCACGGACCCCTCACTGATCGCGGCAGGAGCGTAAGCGTGCCGACCGGCGCAAGCCCTCCAGCGGTCGATGAGTATCCCCTGGCCGACCACTACCGCCTCGAGATGTACGCGCCGCAGGTCGGCGTAGGGGCGCGGGTAAGCGTCGGCCAATGGATCGGCAACGAGGGCCCGCCCGGGGACACCGCGGCGGCCGTGCGCGTACACGCCCCGGTCACTGGGGAAGTGACGACGCTCGAAGGCACGACTGCAGGGTCGACGTTGCTGACCGTCACCCGTGAGGATGCGGTGGCGGATGAGGTCGCGCCGCACGCGATTCCGGCAGACTGTTGGTTGACGCCGCTAAACCCTGAGACGGTATCGCTGACTGCGTTCCTTGATCGGTTGAACGAAGCCGGGATCGTCGGGCTCGGCGGTGGTGGATTTCCCACAGCGGCCAAAGTCGCGCTCGCAACCGGCAACGGGCCGGCGCACGCCGTCGTCGTCAACGCCGTCGCCTGCGAAGCGGGCATCGACAGCGACGCACTGATCCTCGCCACCGCTCTGCCGGCGGTCGCCACCGCGCTGGGTGCGCTCCGGCGCGTCACTGGCGCCCCGGTTGTATTCGCCCTCGGTGCCCGGTTCAAAGGCGACGCCGACCGCGTGCGCGCCTGGCTGAACGCGTCGGTCCCGGACGCTGAGCTGCGCCAGATTCCCGAGGCACCGGCCGCCGGTGCCGAGCGGCTCCTCATTGACACTCTGTTTCGCGACAGCGATCGGCTTCGATCAGTGCGGGACGGCCAGCCACCGACAGCCGCTGGGCTACTGTGCCTGAACCTCGCCACCCTGAACGCCATCGGCCGCGCGCTGACCAACGGCGAACCCCTGGTCAGGCGCGCTGTGACACTGGCGGGGTCCAATCACTGGCTTCGCATCGGGCACCCCTTCAACGCCCTTGGCATCGAGGGCGCATTGCGTGGTGGCGGATTCTTGAGCGGCACGTGCGTAAGCCGCGAGCAGGCCGTTCGGAAGACGACGCTCGCTATCCATCCAGCGGTAGCACGTCCACTACCGGACCCCTGCATAAGCTGTGGCCGCTGTCGAAACGCCTGCCCCCTGGACCTCGACGCCGAGTGGCTGTATCGCTGGATCGAACGCCCAAAAGCGACCTCAAGTCGGCGCCAGGAACTCGAACGCAACGGCCTCGACCGCTGCTTTGAGTGCGGCTACTGCAATCTCGCCTGCCCGAGCGATATCGATCTGCTGGCCGCCCTGCGTGCCGGCAAGGCCGATCTGCGCGGGGCTCGGCAAGCGGAAACTGCGCAAGCCAACGCCAGTCAGCGCTTTATCGAGCGCGAAGCGCGTCGCGATGCAAACGAGCGCGCCGCAGCCGAACGCCGCGCAGCCCGACTTGCCAAACGTCGCCAACCGCCGAGTTCCGCAGACCATGGCTAGTCAGGCACTGCTCACGCGCACGCACCGCAGACCCTGGTCAAGTGGCTCACTCATGTGGCTGACCGTCGCCCTGCTGCTTCCCGGCGTACTGGTACAAAGCGCACTGCTCGGTGCCGCCACACTGCTACACGTTTGCCTTGCCATAACGCTCGCGGTGATCCTCGAAGGCATGTACACGGGGCGACTGTGGGCGCCGCAGACGGCCTGGATCCGCCGCTTGGACGGTGCCGCCGCATTGACGGGTGCTCTGGTGGCCCTTGCCCTTCCACCGGCAACGCCGATCGCAATCACCCTGGTGGCCGTGGCCCTCGCCCTCGGGCTCGGCAAGTACGCCTACGGTGGCTTAGGTAACAACCCGTTCAACCCCGCCATGGTGGGCTACGCCCTGGTGCTGGTTTCCTTTCCAGACGTACTGGCCGACGGGTCAGTCATAGCGGCAGTGACCCTGGACGCACTCAGTGGCGCGACGCCCCTAGACGCTGCGGCACACCGCAGCGCATCGACCTGGGCGGAGTTCGAGACCACGGCGGCGGTTGGCATGTTCGGCGGAGCCCGGTGGGAATGGATCAACGCAGGCTTCTTAGCCGGTGGCGTCGGCCTTCTGGCGCTGCGCATCTGCCACTGGCGCGTGCCCGTCGCCGTGCTCCTCGGCGTCACGGCGACGGCCTTTCTCCTGCACGATAACGGCAGCTCGCGCAGCGCGGGCAGCCCGCTGTTTCATCTGTTCAGCGGCAGCACCATGCTCTGTGCCTGGTTCATTGCGACCGATCCCGTGAGCCAACCGTCCCACCCGCGAGCGCAGTGGCTGTTCGGGCTCCTCATCGGCACGCTCATCGTACTCATTCGCGGCTTCGGCAGCTGGCCCGACGGTACGGCGTTCGCTGTTTTGTTAGCAAACGGCGCCGCACCCTGGCTGCACATCCTCTGCTTGCGCGCCGATGAACGGCGCTCTCAACACGGCGATCAACACCGCAGTCAGCGCCGAGGCCAATGCGCTGAGAACGAACCACAGCCCACCGCACCGGTGGAGTCGGAGCCGCGATGAGGAGCCCGGACAACCGGTTTCGCTGGAGCCCACTGATCGTTGCTGCCGCTTGTGCGCTTCTTGTGGCCGGCGTTCATGCGCTAACCGAAGCTCGCATTACCAGCGTCCGAAGCGAAGCGCTGCGTGATCGTCTGACGCGCCTTGCCGGCGTCGAGCGTCGCGAAGCGATCGTCGTCGGTGCCCCCTGGCCGCTGGTGCTGTGTGGGCAGCGCACGCTGGTGCGCGCGGAGGCGCGCGGCTACGGCGGGGCGATTGAGCTGCTGGTTGCGCTGAGCCCGACCCGCGGTGGTCGCATCGATGCATTGGACGTGGCTCGACACGCGGAAACCCCGGGTATCGGCGACTTCATCAGCGACCCCGAAGGCTGGCTGAACCGATTCGTTGGCGTCACGTCAGCCGCGCTGGCGGCCCGCGATCCGACCATCGACGCCGTGGCCGGAGCAACGATAACCGTCCGCGGGGTACGTAACGCGTTGCGGAATGCCCTGAACCAGACCGTTCGCTTCAACGAGCAATCCTGTGGCAGTACGGGGCCCTCATCCGACCCTCGGCAGAGATCATCGCCGGGGTTGGCCCCAGAGCTGGCGCCAACGTCGGCGCTGGGTTTGACCCCGTGACTGTCGCTCGCGACCCATCGCTCCTTGCTACGCTGCGGCAGGCTGCCTGGACCGAGAATCCGGCCTGGGTACAGCTGCTTGGGCTGTGTCCGTTGCTCGCCGTATCCAACTCGCTCACCAATGCCGTCGGCTTGAGCACGGCCAGTGCCCTTGTGTTGCTGGGATCGAGCATCACGGTCTCGGCGCTCCGCGGCCAGATACCGAACTACGCCCGGCTACCGCTCTACCTGCTGATCATTGCGAGCTTTACCACCTGTGCCAACCTGCTGCTCGAGGCGTACGCCTTCCCGCTCTACCAGCGCATCGCACTGTTCCTGCAGATCATCGTGACCAACTGCATGATCCTCGGTCGCCTCGAACGCGTTGCCGGGCAAGCCCGGGTACTGCGCGCGGCGGCTGACGCCCTGGGTACGGCTTTCGGCTTCGCCGTGGCGCTGGTTGTGCTTGGGGGAGTGCGCGAGCTCATCGCCACCGGCCGCCTCGGCGCTCGCCTCGATGAACTGCTCGGCACCGGCCTGCCGAGCGCGGGTTGGGCCGTGCTGCCGCCAGACTGGACCCTGCCGGTAGCCGCTCTGCCACCGGGCGCGTTCCTCTGTGCTGGGCTTGCCCTGGCGGCCTTTCGGGCGCTGTTTGCCGACGCCGGGAACGCCCAGTCGCCGGAGACTCAACCGGCGGTGCCTGCATCAGACCAACCGACGCAGGACGACGGAGAGCACGGGGCGTGAACAAAGAAAAGCGAACAGAAATCTTTCGCCGCTGGCACGCGGCCAATCCTGCACCGACCACCGAGCTCGCCTTCCACTCACCCTTTGAGCTGCTGATCGCCGTAATTCTTTCAGCGCAGGCGACGGACGTCAGCGTCAACAAGGCGACGGGGCCCCTGTTCGCCGTCGCCAACACCCCCGCAGCGATCAAGGCCCTGGGCTTGCGCAAGCTCAAGAGCTACATCAAGACCATTGGCCTGTTCAATACCAAAGCCGCCAACGTACTGAAAACCTGCGACCTGTTGTTGAAGGAACACAACGGTGAGGTGCCGCGCGATCGCGCCGCCCTCGAAGCCCTACCCGGCGTCGGACGCAAAACGGCCAACGTGGTCCTCAACACGGCCTTTGGCGAACCCACCATGGCCGTCGATACACACATCTTTCGCGTCGCTAACCGAACGGGGTTGGGTAAGGGTAAAACGGTTCGTCAGGTGGAGGGCCGCCTTGTACGGCTCATTCCCAAGGATTACCTGCTTCATGCGCACCACTGGCTGATTCTGCACGGTCGCTACGTCTGCATCGCGCGCAAACCCCGCTGCGGCAGCTGCATCATCGAAGACCTCTGCGAATACAAACAAAAGGTCTACGACGACGGCTGATCGCTCGACCCCAAGCTCGATCTCGGCAATCGAGCTCGCCTCTCCGTGCTACTCGAGCTGATAGCGCGCGCGGAGGTCGACGAGCGGCGTGTTCAGCTCGTCTTCCCAACGGACAAAGTTGAGGTCCTTCGCCCGGCGGCCGTAGCTCCAGCCCTCGGCAATGACATCCATCGCCTGAGTCATGAGCTGCGGGCTGACAAAGGCCATGTGGGCCATGGTGACCGCCATGCGCATGGCATGGTAGGGAAAGCGCAACTGTGCCAAGTAGAACGCGGCGAGCTTCAACTCGCCGAAGGGGGTCGAATCAATGCCCGTCAGCACATGCTGCATGTCGTGAATCTGAAAGCCCCGCAGCATCATGTAGCTCAGGGTTTCCGGCAACCGCGCAAGTTTCCCCGACGCGTGGAGCTGCTCGTTAAACGCGCGGTAGTTGCGACCGAGGTTAGCTTCCAGCTGATTGTCGACGACAAACTGGTAATAGCCGGCGCCCAGGGTTCCGGCATCGCAGGTGCGAAGCGCCTCAAGCGTCAGCGGTTCCGGCAGATACCCTGCCTCGATAAAAGCTTTTGCGCCCGGCAGCGCAAGCAGTTCCTGTTCATAGGCATCGATGGCGTGCTGCGGCGCCTCCTCGAACCAGTCGTGGAACAGAAAGTAGACCCCGTAGTCGAGCGGCCGATCGGCGGCCCGCAAAAATTTCTCGGCGAAGTCCCGGTCGATGATTGGTGCTTTGGCTTCTCCGGTCGTGACCGGTGCAGTGGCCTGTTCTGCCATGGCTATGCGCTCCCCGCGTTAGGCGTCCCTACTCTAACCCAGCGTGGCAATAAAATGAACATGTTCATTTAATTGGACTTCGTTGCCGCCAGACCCCGCATCAGCAGGTCGATCATCGGCTCGAGCTGGCCCTGGGCCGGGTTTAGCGCGACCCGGTCGAGATTCTGCGGCAGCGCCAGCACCCCGTGGATCCCAGCCCAGAGCACCTGGGCAAGGATTTCCGGATTGCCGGTGACCAGTTCGCCCTGCCCCTGCCCCGCCCGGATTGCCTCGGTGAGCAACCGATGCATGGCAGTGGCTTCCGGCGACATGCGTGCATCCTTTGGCAAGGGCTCGGCACGGACGTGGAGAAACGCGCCCCGGTACACGGCCGGGTTCGCAAGGGCGAACTGCGCGTAGTGTCTGAGCAGCGCTCGCAGGCGCGCTTCGGGATTCGGCGTAGCCGCCGCGATCGCCTCCAGCTCCGCGCTGACTTGTGCGACCGGTTTCTGCCACAGCGCCTGCAGGATCTCGACAACACTTGCGAAGTGCGTGTACAGCGTGCCAACGGAGACCTCGGCCCGCGCAGCAATCGCGCGCGCCGAGATGTCCGTCAGTCCGCTTTCCCGATACAGCGCAGCGGCCGCAGCGAGAATGGCCCGCCGCGCAGCGCGCTTTTGTTCTGGGGTCGCCTGAGGACGGGGCATGAGGTTTCCTTAGCTTGGCCTGAAACACAGGTCGTCGTTGCTCGCCGCGCTTAGTCTGTATCCCGAACCGCGCTTAATCTGCACCGCGAATGGCCAGCAACGTGCGGGCGGCAACGACGGTCGCCTCGACCCCGGCGCGGATCGCCGGTTCAGGTTCGATCTTGAAGAACGGTGAATGATGCGACGGTACCTGCGCTTCCCCGCGTTCTGCGGCTTCAAGAGTCGCAGCAGCCGTACCCCCAACGCTGAAGTACACGCCGGGCACCCGCTCTTTGGTCTGCACGAACTCGGCAAAGTCCTCAGCACCCATACCGGCCCGAGGCCGGGAATAGAGCCGCTCGCGTCCGAAGTGCGCTTCCCAGGCCGACCGCACCTGAGCCGAGGCTACCGCGTCGTTAACGTTGGTCGGCGTGCCCTCGAAGCCATGTATGACTTCCGGCATCAGTTCCTCCGGTAGTCCGTTCAGCGTACCGACGCCCCGTGCGACCCGTTCAATCGCTTCGATGAGCTGGGCTCGGACCGCTTCGTCGTTTGAACGCACCGTGAGCTGCAGCTTTACCTCGTCTGGGATGATGTTGTGCTTAAAGCCCCCGTGAATCGAACCGACGGTAATGACGCCCGGCTGGAGCGGCGCGACCTCACGGCTGACGATGCCCTGCAGTGCGATGACGAGCTGCGAGGCCATGTAAATCGGGTCTTTGCCGCGATGCGGGCTCGCACCATGCGCACCCACGCCTTTAACAAGGATATCTACGCTGTCCGAACTCGACTGCACGAGCCCGGAACGCACCGCAAGCTGCCCAGCGGGTCCGTCGGCACTGACGTGGAATCCGATGGCGTAGTCCGGCACACCGAAGCGTTCGTAGAGCCCATCCTGAAGCATTGCCTTGGCCCCGCTGATGCGCTCCTCGGCCGGCTGCCCGATGAGCACCACGGTGCCCGACCACTGATCGCGGGTGTCCATAAGCACTTTGGCCGTACCGACCAGGGCCGTCATGTGCACATCGTGACCGCAGGCGTGCATAACCGGCAGTTCCACCTCGATGCGATTCATCTGCCGCTTGGTCGACGCGTAGGGCAGACCGCTCGCTTCTTTCACCGGCAGCCCGTCCATGTCGGCGCGGATCAACAGCCGCGGCCCCGGGCCGTTCTCAATGACGCCGACCAGACCCGTACCGCCAACCCCGGTGGTCACGGCAATACCGAGCTTGCGCAGCTCATCCGCTAACCGCTCCGAGGTCTCGCGCTCGAGAAAGCTGAGTTCCGGGTTGCGGTGAAACCAGATGAACAGGTCTTTCAGCTGCGTTTCGTAGTGCTCGGCGACTCGCGCTTCGAGCGCTGGGGCATCGATTGCCTCAAGCGACGGTGCTTGGAACAGCAGCATCAGCACCAACCACCGCTCAAAATTTTTCGGCCTCGACATTGGAACCGCCTCCTCACAACGAAGACCCAAGGCTACGTTGTCAGTGGAAATCGGTCGAGGGCGGGGAGGAGCGTGATCCCTGCCAATACCGGAAAGTTGCTGGCACTGCCGTACAGCCTACGGCGCTGCGGGGAAAGCGGCCGTTCAACGCGATAAGCGTCCGGTAAGCGTCCGGTAAGCGTCCGGACCCTAGGCTCTACCACGCTGAGATAACGAAAGGTGTACCGTGGTACTGAAGGCTCCCGCTTGGATCTGCGCGCTGGTGCTCGTCGGCTGTGCGTCGGCTTCGAAACCGCAGAACGCGGTTCTGTCGGATCTCAGGATGCCCAAGGGTTGGATCGTCACCGACACCAACACCGTGCTGCCGGACCTGTGGGGGTTGATTGACGACGACAACGTCGGAGCTGTTGTCGCCCTGGCACTTGCAAACAATCCCAACGTGGCGCAATCCGCGCTGCGAGTGGCCGAGGCCGAGGCCACGTTGCGGGCTCAGGCGGCGCCGCTCTTTCCAGCGCTCAGTACCCGCACGCAGTCGAGAACCACTCGGACGGGTGCGTTCGAGGACTCAACGGGGAGTGCAGGTGCCGCGCTTTCCTGGGAAGTGGATCTGTGGGGCCGCCTGCGCGCCACCGTCACCGCCGGTCGGGGGCAGTTGCAGGCGACGCAGGCCGACTTTGTTGCAGCTCGCAATGCACTCGCCGGGCGGGTCATCCGGACACTGCTCGAGGGCAGCTACTCCGAGCGCATTCTCGACGTCGAAGCGCGACGCATCGCTACCCTCGCGCTAAACGAACGGCTCATCCGCGAGCGCTACCTGGTCGGCCTTGGTCCGTTGTCCGACCTAGAGGCAGCACGGGCCACCTTGGCCGGTGCGCGTGCGAGGCTGCTCGACCGCCAGGAACGCCTCAGCCGCTTGCTGCGCGCATTACGTGTGCTCGTTGGCAACTACGAAGCGGAACTTACGCTACCCGGGGTATTCAGTATCGCTTTGCCGGGCACCAACCTGCCCGCGACCGTGCTGGCATCCCGGCCGGACGTCGTCGCTGCCCTTGCCCGGGTGGGGGCAGCAGACGACGAGGCACGCGCCGCAACACGTGCACTGTTACCGGGGATTTCGCTGACGCTGGATCACTCGCGCAACGCGGGCTCGGTCGGCAGCGCCCTTGGCGCAGAGGGTATGAGTCTGTTGCTCTTCGACCTGGCTGCACCGCTGTTTCAGGGTGGCCGCCTGCGCGCTGATCGCGATCGCGCGACGCTGGGTGCCGAGCGAGAACTGTGGGGCGCGCGCGATGTGTTGCTGAATGCGCTGCGCGAAGTGGATGATGCCTTGGTGCTTGAGGCGTCCCTCGCGCAGCAGACGGGTGAGCGGGCGCGGGCGCAGCGCTTCTCGCGCGCGAACCAGGCGTTGTTCGAGTCGCGCTATCGCGAAGGCATCGCCAACATCTTCGATCTGATCAATGCGCAGCAGTCAGCCTACGACGCCGAAGTGCAGCTGCTCAACACGCAACTCCGTCAGGCACAGAATCGGGTCGACCTCGGACTGGCGCTGGGACTCAGCTTATGAAGCGGTCGATCAAGCCCGTCCTGTTTCCCAGTGCTGCCGTCGCGGCACTGGTGCTGTCCCTGGTCTACGCCCAAGGCAGTGATGCGCCGAACGCCGCGGCACCGGAGCCGGTCGCCACGGTGATACCCGAAGCTCGCGTCGTCCGCGTCCGGCCTGCTCATCATCGTGGCGAGCTCACCGCGTTTGGACAGGCGCGTTCGCGGTTCGAAGTGACCCTGGCTGCCCAGGTATCTGGCCGCGTGACCAATGTCGCCACCGAAGCGGACAGCGGCTTTATTGTCGACGGCGAACGGGTTCTGATCACCATTGAGGATATTCAGTACCGCATGGCCGTTGCCGACGCCCGCCGTGCGCTAGCCGACGCGGAGCTGACGCAGCTTCAAGAGCGGCGTCAGTCGGAGCGTGCGCGCGAGGAGTGGGAAGCCGCCGAGCTGGACGAAGCGCCCTCCGATCTCGCGCTGCGCGTACCCCAGCTGGCAGCCGCCGATGCGGCCATCGGCAGCGCCCGTGCCTCACTGGCCAATGCGCGCAACAATCTCAGGCTAACGCGCATTCGCGCACCGTTTTCCGCCGTACTTGTCGAACGGCTGGTTGGCCCTGGCGCTGTCGTGCAGCCGGGTACACCGCTCTTGCGGATCGCCAGCGTCGACCGTGCGGAGATACGGGTGCCGCTGTCGGCGGCGCAGTGGTCTACGATTGACTCGGAGTCGGGTGCGCCGGTCACCATCATCGGACCCGATTCCATGGAACAGTGGGAAGGCTATGTGCTGCGTGTCGAGCAGCACGTCGGCCGCGACGACCGCCAACGTGCATTGGTTGTCGCCCTCGACGAGCCGATGGCTGCCGCACAACCCTTGCGCTCCGGAACCTTCGTGTCGGTGACACTGCCCACTCAAGACATTGGTGATGCCTATCGCCTGCCCGCCACCGCTCTAGACCCCAACGGTCGGGTCTGGCGTGTCGATGCCGACGGTCGCGCGATGCCCTTCGAAATTGCTTCCACAATCAGCCTGAACGATGAGGTTGTCGTGCAGCCGCGTACGCCCTTGGGCGAGATCGACGTGCTGGTTCGACCGCTCGCGAACCTGACCGAAGGCACCCGGGTCAAACCAATCCCCTTGTACCAGGCGCTGCTCGGCAGGACGACGCCATGATTGGCTGGTTCGTACGCAATCCGGTCGCCGCGAACATGTTGATGCTGGTGATCCTGGCCATGGGGCTGATCTCGCTCCTCGAGCTGCGCAAGGAGACATTCCCTCGCCTGCCGCCGAATAGCGTGACGGTTAGCGTCGCCTACGAAAGTGGCTCGGCGCAACAGGCCGAGGAGAACATCACACTGCGCATCGAACAGGCCCTCGAGAACGTACGCGGCGTGCGCGACATCCAGTCGACGTCAACACGCACGGGCTCCAGGGTCACGATTCGCAAGCGGCAGGATACGGACCTTGAGCGCCTTCTCAACGACGTCAAGGCCGAGGCTGACGCGATTTTCGCACTACCCGCACGCGCGGAACGCCCACGAGTGCGCGCTCAGCAGTGGGACCAGACGGCGCTTCGCATCCAGTTGTTCGGTGAGGTCGATCACCAGGTCCTAAGCGCGCTGGCCGAGACCCTTCGTGATGCGCTGCTCGCCAAACCGAACATCTCGCGCGTTGATCTGCAGGGGCTGCGCACACCCGAGATTGCCATCGAAGTCGATGAAGCGCAGCTGCAAGCCTACGGCTTGTCGCTTGCCGACGTCTCGAGGGCCGTCACATCGGAATCCGTGCTGGAGGTCAGCGGTGTGCTGCGATCCCCGGACTCGACCACACGATTAACCGCCGACGCACCGCGCTACAGCGCCGCGGACTTCGCTCGCATTCCGGTGCGCGACAACATCGGCGGCAGCCAGCTCACCATCGGCGACGTGGCGGAAGTGATCGACGGCTACGCCGATTCGCCGCTGACCTGGCAGCGCTTTAGCGGCCAACCGTCAGTAAGTCTGCGCGTCGCCCTCGACCTGCAGGGTGACATGCTCGACATCGTCGCCGATGCGCGTGCCGTGGTAGCCGACTGGCAGGAGCGTGGACGCCTGCCCGCCGGTGTATCGATCGACCTGTGGGACGACCGCAGCGAATACGTAGCGGATCGACTGTCGACGATTCTCAGCAATGGGATTCTGGGCGTGCTGCTGGTGGCGGGTCTGTTGAGCCTGACGCTGCAACCGGTAGTGGCCTTCTGGGTTGCCGTTGGTCTGCCGATCTGCTTTTCCGGCGCTGTATTCCTGATGGGCGACGGCTTTCTGGGTCTGACGATCAACGAAGTCTCGACCTTCGGGTTCATCGTCGCCATGGGCATCCTGGTCGACGATGCCATTGTCGTCGGTGAAAGCATCTACACCCATCGCGCTCAGGACCCCTCGGAACAATCGACCATCGATGCCGTTCACAAGGTAGCTATGCCGACGCTGATCGGCGTCGTGACCACCATGATCGCGTTCGGGTCGCTGTCGTTTCACAAAGGAGAGATGGGCCAGATTTTCGGGCAGTTCGCGTTGGTGGTGACCGCTTGCCTGCTGTTCTCGATGATTGAGTCAAAGCTGATACTACCCGCGCACCTGCGCAACGTTCGTCCATCGCACCGAGACACCGCCTTCGGTCGCCTGCGACGGCGCATCAGCGATGCTATCGCGGCGTTCCGCGAGCGCTGGTTTCTGCCAGCGCTCGACTGGTCTTTGGACCATCGCTACTCGATGATCACTCTGTTCGCGGCCATCTCCCTGCTCGGTTTGGGTCTGCTCAGCAACAACCACGTGCGATCGGTGTTTTTTCCCGAAGTGCCATCCGCGGTCGTGGCGGCCGAGCTAGCCGTGGCGGAGGACGCGAGTTTCGGGTTTACCACACGGGCACTCGATCGGCTTGAACGAACGGCCACTGAGGTCGGCGACAGGCTTGCCGCTACCCACGGGGTCGAGGTCGTCCGTTCGGTCATGGTCAGTATGAGCGGCGACCTGGCCGGGCGGGCCTACGTGTCGTTAACACCTAGCGGTTTAGACGCGGTGCCAATTGCGCGCTTTGCCGAGCTGTGGCGCGAGGCCATTGGCCAACCGGAAGGGGTAACCTCACTGGAACTCAATTACAGCGACACCGGTCTGCAGGGCCTTTGGCTAGAGATTCTGGCAGGTGACTTCGAAACAGTGCAGGCCGCCGGTGCCGCGGTGCTTGAGCAGGTCCGGGCAACACCGGGCCTGCGCGATATTCGCACCAGCTTCGATGTTGGCGCGCCGGAAGTGCGGTTGCTGCCGACCGAGCAGGGACGTGATCTTGGCCTGACGACGCAGTCGCTTGCACAGCAACTGCAACAGTCGTTCTTCGGCTTCGAGACGCAACTCATCCAGCGCGGCCGCAATGAGTTGCGCGTGCGCGTACGGTACCCCGAAGAAGCGCGGAGAACCATCACGGATCTTTGGGCAATGCAGGTCCGTACCCCGAACGGCACCTCCGTACCCCTAGCGACGGTCGCGACGGCCACCGTTAATCGGGCCAACCGCCAACGCACGCGCATTGATGGCCGCTCCGCCATCTGGATCAGCGCCGGCGTCGACAAGGCGATCACTTCGCCCGAAGCCGTCGTGGACCAGATGCAGGCCGACGTGCTGCCGGAACTCAAGCGCCGCTATCCGGGCATCAGTTTTGACTTCGGCGGCGAAGCCGAGGAGCTCGCGGCATTTAAGCAGTCGTTCCTGCTCATCAGTGCCGCCACACTGCTGGTCATCTATGCCGTGCTTGCCATTGCCTTGAAGGGTTACGTTGCGCCGCTGATTATTCTCGGCGTAGTTCCCTTCGGCGTCGTTGGCGCTATCGTCGGCCACTTTATTCACGACCTGCCCTTCAGCATGCTGTCGTTCTTCGGGGTGCTGGCGCTCTCTGGCGTGGTCATCAACGACAGCCTGCTGCTGGTGTCGCGCTATCAGGCGGTGCGTCACGCGCGGCCGGTGCGCGACGCCATCCGCAACGTCGCCGGGGAACGTCTGCGCGCCATCCTGCTGACGTCCCTCACAACCTACGTGGGTTTAGCACCCCTGATCGGAAGCCCGTCACCGGGCGCGGCGTATCTGAAACCGGCCGCAGCTAGCCTGGCCTATGGCATCATCTTTGCCACGGTTATCACGTTGTTGTTTGTGCCCATGTTGTTGTTAGTGCAGGCGGACGTAAGCGCTGGCGTGCGCTCGGCCAAACGCCGCCTGTTCCACAGACTACGGCAGGACGATGATCACGCTTTTAGTTGAGGACGACATCGATCTCGCGGCGACGATCGTCGACTACCTCGCCACCGAGTCGATCGAGTGCGACCACGCGGCAAACGGCCGTGCCGGCCTCAATCTCGTTACGACCAATCGCTATGAGGCGTTGATCGTCGATGTGTCGATGCCGGGGCTGGATGGGCTCAATCTCTGTCAGCAGCTCCGCGCAGCGGGTCGCGATGTACCGGTGCTGATGCTGACCGCGCGTGATTCCCTCGGTGACAAGCTCGCAGGTTTCGATGCCGGCGCCGATGATTATCTGACCAAGCCATTCGATATCGAAGAGCTGGTGGCGCGACTCCGCGCACTGGCCGGTCGCCGCAGCGGCAACGTACGCCACCGGCACATCGGTGGGCTCGTCATCGATTTCGATCGGCACCACGCTGCACGCAGTGGTCGCACTCTCGAGCTGACACCGACCGGCTGGCGCATGCTCGCACTGCTCGCCCGTCGCAGTCCGGAAACTGTGGCTTACGACCAACTGTTCGAGGCGGGCTGGGGTGACGACCCGCCGTCGCGAAACAGCTTCAACGTGCAACTGCATAAACTTCGCAAGGCGCTGGTGGGTGCTGAAGAGCCCGACTTGCTGCACACCGTTGCCGGCGTTGGCATACGGCTGGAAGCCGATGCGGATTAGGTGGACGCTGACCCGCGAACTGGTCCTACTGACGCTGATCCAGGTTGGTGTGCTCATCTTCGTGTACAGCCAACTGCTCCCCTATTACCTCTGGAACGGCATCGAGCAGGCCGCTCAGGTGTTCCTACAAAGTGAGGCCGAGTCAGCAGCAAACCTGCTGGCGCGAGACGGTGTGCTGCCGGCCTCTGCTGCACCGGGTGTGCAACTCTACGCGGGCACCGACGACATTCCGGAGCGGATCCGCAATGCAATGCAACGGCGCGGGGATCTCCCGGTAGGTCGGCTGGTGACCCGCTCCCGCGGCGGCGCCGGCCTGATGATGTTCGCCGTAGAGCTCGACAGTCAGCGTCGCGTATACGCGATTTTTGAGGCGAATGAGGCCGTACTTGGAAGACCCGGCGGCCCCGTCGAGCGCATGTTCTCACTGCTGGAGTTGCGTGATCGCGTAGGCATCGCCTTCGTGCTGGTCTGGGTGGTTTTGACCGGCTTCCTGCTGCGGCGCATCTACGTGCGAACGCAACGCATGACCCACTGGACACGGGCGCTCAGTAACCCCGGACCGAAAGCCCAACCGCCAAAGTTTGGCTACGGTGAATTCGATGATGTGGGCCGCGAGCTGAGTGACGCCTTTGAACGGGTGTCCTCAGCGCTGGAGCGCGAACGTGACTTTGTACGCAACGCAAGCCATGAACTGCGCACACCGATCGCCATTGTGCAGTCGAATCTCGATCTGGAACGCAAGCGAACGGGCAACGAAGCAGAGCCTTTACAGCGAGTGCGTCGAGCAACGCACCGAATGCAGAAGCTCGTCGAGACGCTGCTGTGGTTGAGTCGCGAGCAGGTCGAATCGATGGTCGCAGAGCCCGTTAATCTAAGGGCCATGGTCGACCAGCTGGTATCGGAACACGCCTACCTGCTGCAGGGTGGCGAGGTCCGGGTCCGCTCACCGCGCATAGAACCGACGCCAACGGTGGCGGCTCAGCCATTGCAAATCATCCTAGCAAACCTGATCCGCAATGCCTTCGAGCACGGTGGCGCTGAGGACGTCGAAATCGATATCGATGACTCGAGCGTGCGGGTCAGAAACCTGAGGTCGGACACCGAGGCACAGGACGTCGTGGACGGATTGGGCCTGACTCTGGTGCAGAAGATCGCTGATCGAATGCAATGGCGTGTAGAACGAGCGTCGCAAGCCGGTGCGTTCGAGGTCTGCGTCTGGCTAAGTGAGGCGAGTGATAGCTCGCGCTAGCCACTACCGTCTGCGGTGTGTAAGAAACGCGGTGCGGTTTTCTAAGCTTAAGACGTTCGCTTGCTGCGGCGACGACGGCTCCCCCAGTTTCTTTAGTCAATAACCTGTAGAAGCTCAGCTACATGCCAAATTCCCTTAGTGGCGAACAGAAACGGGTCGAGGGTAAGGCGTGGAACCGCGCCGACGAACCTAGAGGTCGACGAGCGCTACCGCTGCTGGCAAACGGCCGAGAAACCGTTCACCAAGGCGAGTGAAGCGCTGCGGATCGTCAGTAACTAAGAACTCAAAGGAAGGGCTGCCGGAAGCCGTTGGAGCCGATGCGCTGTCCGAACCGGAGAGGGCCCTTGCAACCGCGTCCGCCGTGGTGGCTGCCGAATCCACGACCCGTACGTCAAGGGGCAGCAGCGAACCGGCAAACGACTCGATCGCCGCAGCAAAGAGGGGGAAGTGCGTGCAACCGAGCAATACGTGCGTCAGCGACGCCCCCGGGGCAATCGTCAGCGCATCGGCAAGTATCGCGTCGGCAATGGGACGGCTGGAATCGCCACTCTCCGCCAGCGCCACCAGCAGCGGTGCCGGCCGTGCGAACACCCGAGCGCCGGGAAGGCGAGCCAACAGGGCGCGTTCGTAAGCGCCTTCACGAACGGTAGCTTCCGTGGCCAGAACCAGTACTACGGGGTCACGACCCACCCCCGAAGCGGACGTTGCAACGCGTTCGGCGCCGGGTTCGATGACCCCGAAGACGGGCAGCGGATGGAGCTGGGATTTGAGCGCTGGCAGTGCATAGGCCGAGGCTGTATTGCAGGCAACCACAAGCGCATCCAGCGGCGTGCGGGTAAGCGCTTCAGCGGCGCGCTCGGCATAGCGACGCACCGTCGCCGGGCTCTTAGTCCCGTAGGGCAAGCGTGCGGTGTCCCCTAGGTAGCGATAGTGGGCGTACGGCAGCCGCCGGGCGAGCGCACGCAGCACCGTGAGACCGCCCATACCGGAGTCAAACACCCCGATCCGCGGTCGATCGCTCAGCGTCGGATCCAGGACACCACCCGGCCCAGGGCCGAGCGGTTTTCCGCCGCATCCAGGTCGTCGTTCGCCGCCGGGGGAGCGCTCGCAGCCGTTGCCTGCGACGCTGCCTGCGGTGATTGTTCACGAAGCGCGCGGATGCGCCGCTCAATGATGAGATCTTCTTTCCGCTTCTGCTTAAGGGCCATCTTGAGGTCTACGCCGCAGCGCGCGCAGTGACTGCTTTCGAGTTGGAGATGACCACAGCGTGGGCACTCGATATGTGCGGCCGTGATGTCTCGCAGCGTGTAGTCACCGGCATTCTCGCGCCGCGGGGACGGCTCAAAGAGTGGCTTTGGTTCCGGGGCGAGACTCTTGATCCGTGCAACGGCACCGAGATCGGCCAGCCGTTGCTGAAACGCCTGAGCGTCTTCCTCCGAAAGCTGGCTTTTGAGCACAACAGTGCGACCGGCAAACAGCGCTTTCGCCTTGCGCGCGTCAATGCCCAACTCGCGGGCTAAATTATCCTGTACAGCTGCGGGTAGTGCGCCTTCGATGACGTCGCCGCTGAACAGAACCTGGTAGCTACTCATACTGCTCTCCGGAAGCAACCCAGTTCTACTCACTCAATCCCTGTTGCAAGTGCTTCCGTTCACCGGGTGCGGGAGATCGTTGGCGATCTCCGACGGCGTGCGCTGCGAGCCCCTAGCGCAGCTGGCGTCCTCGTTTGGCCGCCAGGCGCAACCGCAGCGCGTTGAGGCGTATGAAGCCACTCGCGTCCGCTTGATCATACGCACCGGCGTCATCCTCAAATGTGACCACGTTGGCATCGTACAGGCTGTCCGCATCGGAACTTCGTCCCAGTACCTGCACCCCACCCTTGTACAGCGACAGCCGCACGCGGCCGTTGACGACCTGCTGTGTCTGATCGATCAGAGCCTGCAACGCGAGGCGCTCCGGCGCCCACCAGTACCCGTTGTAGATGAGCTTCGCATAGCGGGGCATGAGCTCATCTTTGAGGTGAGCCACTTCTCGATCCAAGGTGATTGATTCGATTGCCCGGTGCGCGCGCAACAGGATCGTCCCACCGGGCGTTTCATAGCAGCCCCGGGACTTCATTCCGACATAGCGGTTCTCAACCAGATCCTGCCGACCAACACCGTTGGCACCGCCGAGCTCGTTGAGCCGCTTCAGCAACGCACCGGCAGGCAAGGGCTCACCGTTCAGCGCCACGGCATCGCCGGCCTCGAAGGTGAGCTCGAGCTCCGTGGGGGTGTCCGGTGCTGCTTCCGGTGCCACGCTCCAACGCCACATCTTCGAGTCCGCAGGCTGCGCCGGATCCTCCAAGCCGCCCCCTTCATAGGAGATATGCAGGAGGTTGGCGTCCATGGAATAGGGCGACTTTTCACCGCGCTGGAAGTCAACGGGAATCTGGTAGCGCTCACAAAAGGCCATGAGCGCTTCGCGGGAGTTCAAATCCCACTCGCGCCAGGGTGCGATCACCTCGATGTCGGGGTTGAGGGCATAGGCACCGAGTTCGAAGCGCACCTGGTCGTTACCTTTACCGGTGGCGCCGTGCGCTATGGCATCAGCGCCAGTAGCTTCGGCGATCTCCACAAGGCGTCGCGCGATCAGTGGCCGCGCGATGCTGGTGCCCAGCAGGTACTCGCCCTCATAGACCGTGTTCGCACGGAACATGGGGAACACGTAGTTGGCAACGAAATCTTCCGTGAGATCTTCGATGAAGATCTCGCGCACACCCATGGACTGGGCCTTCTCGCGTGCCGGTTCAACTTCCTCTCCCTGACCGATGTCAGCCGTGAAGGTAACCACCTCCGCGTCCTTGACCTCCTGCAGCCACCGCAAAATGACCGAGGTGTCCAATCCACCGCTGTACGCGAGAACAATCTTTCGAGTCACGCTTTGTGCCCCCTGGGCGTCCTGTCTGCCGTTCTTGGGCGCGATGGTACGGGCTGGGGCGGCCGGGAAAAAGGCGTCCGGGTTCGCGGGCCTCTAGCGTTCGCCCAGATCAACCCGGACCGTGGCACGGCGGTTCGCCGCGCTCGGACGACCATCGGCCGTTCGCTCGACGGGATACCGTTCACCGTGATAGCGCAGCGCCAGCAGTTCCGGTTCGACCCCGGCGTCCACAAGCGCCTGGTACACGGCTTCCGCGCGTTGTTTGGAAAGGGACAAGTTAGCGCGCTCTTTACCCACCGCGTCGGTATGACCGTCGACGAACACACGCTGCACGGCGGGATCGGCCGTGACATAGCGCGCCAACACCTGCAATCGATCGCGGTCGCTCAACGACAACCGGTGGGATCCGGTCGCAAACTGAATTCGAGTGCGCTCAAGGGCCGCGAGCGCCTGCGGCAGCGCCGGCTGCTGGCACTGACGAAACGCATCGAAGGCACGGCGGAAGCCGATGCTGCTGATCGAGAGCCAGACGCTGTGCAGCTCCGGCGGCTGAGCGGCGCTGGCGAGATCCAGCTCGTAACCGCCGTACAGCTCAAGCGCCATCCGCTCGGCACTCGGCATGCCGACGCGAACGCCCAGGCCAGGCAGTTCGACGGTGGCTTCCCAGCCCCCGCTGCTGGGGTGCTGGGGATGCCAGCTCGGCGCACGACGGCGCCAGCTGACGGCCCGGTGGGCCATCAGATCGCGACTGGCGAGTAACTCAAAGGCAAGATCGCCCGGCCCACGGCCGGCCGGTGCGACGAAGCTGACCGCGCCGTAGCGCGGCACCGCCAGGGTCAAGCGGCAAAACGGTTCGGCACGTTCAAAGCGCCAGCGCGCGTCCCAATGGGCGGGAAACTGCACCGGAGGACGATCAGCGGTCACCGCCGGGACCTCCGCGGCCGGACCGCCCGGGTTCGCAGCAGCGCCGGAGCCGACCGGTGACGTCTGATCCGAGCCCGACTCGGGGCTTCGCAGGGCTGTACCCGCAGCGGTAACCGGGCCTGGGTCCCGGGCACCGCCGAGCAGTCCACAGCCTGACAACAGCAGCCCGAACACGACTGTCCCGGCGGCGACTCGCCCCGAGATTCTGACCCATCGCATTAACGACCCTCGAATCGCACCGCTATCGGACACCTTCATGCAGAGGCTATCGGCCATACTTGCTAAAGCTTGAAACGCGCCAACGGGAATCGACGGTCCGCAAACCCGGCCGGAGAATCCCGGGGCTTCGGAAGACCTGTGCTATCGTGCGGCGATGCGCATGGCCGACCGATTTCGCGGGTATTTGCCGGTAGTCGTCGACCTGGAAACGGGCGGTTTCGACTCAGCACGCCACGCCCTGCTCGAAATTGCCTGCGTGTTTCTTACCTTCGACGCCGACGACCAGCTGGTCGTCGCCAGCGACTGGGTCAAAGCCGTGGAGCCGTATCCGGGCAGCGCAATCGACCCGGCATCGCTGAAGGTCACTGGCATCGACCCCGACGACCCGGCCCGCGGCGCGTTGGAGGAAATCGATGCGCTGACCGAACTGTTTCAACAGGTCCGACGGCAAATTAAGGCTGAGGGATGTCAGCGCGCGATCATCGTCGCTCACAACGCAAGTTTCGATCAGGGTTTTTTGAACGAAGCCATTGACCGCACGGGCATTAAACGCAACCCGTTCCATCCCTTCAGCAGCATTGATACTGCGAGCTTAGCCGCGGTCGCTGTTGGCCATACGGTGTTGTCCGAGGCTTGCGCCCGCGCCGAGATCCCGTTCGATCTGAGCCAGGCCCACAGTGCGCGCTACGACGCCGGACGCACCGCAGCGTTGTTCTGTGAGATCGTTAATCGGTGGCCGTACGCGCCGCCGTCTCCTTGATCAGTGTCTGCAACTCACCGGACTCGAACATCTCGGTCACGATATCGCAACCACCGACCAGTTCGCCATCGACCCAGAGCTGGGGGAAGGTTGGCCAGTCCGCATAGGTCGGAAGGGTCGCGCGAATGTCCGGGTTCGACAAAATGTCGACGTAGGCAAACCGCTCACCGCACTGGATCAGACACTGCACCGTTTGCGCCGAGAAGCCGCACTGAGGCATCTGGGGCGACCCCTTCATGTACAGCAGAATGGGGTTCTCTTCGATCTGGCTTTTGATGTGCTCGACAACCTCATCGCTCATCGCGGACTCCCGGTCGTTGGTTTCCGACAAGTGTACCGCACCTCGGGGCATCAGCTCGCGACGCCTCGCAGGTTCGACAGCACAACAACGGATGCCGACAATGCGTTATGGAAAAATCAACGCACGCCCCGAGCGGCACGCCCACTCCATTGCCCCCGGACCTGGAGGCCCGGTTCGATACGCCCATCGACCGGCGCGCCACCCATAGCAGCAAGTGGGACAAGTACCGCGCTGAGGATGATGTACTCCCCTTCTGGGTCGCGGATATGGACCTGCCCACACCACCGTTTGCGTTAGAGGCGGTACGGGAACGCCTCAACCACCCGATACTCGGCTACACCAACGTTCCCGACGACCTCGTCGACGCCTTCTGCGCCTGGCTCGACCGTCGCTACGGCTGGTGCGTTCAACCCGAGTGGCTGACCTGGGTCAGCGGCGTGGTCCCGGGGCTCGAAACCGCGACTCGCAGCGTGTGCGAGCCTGCGGACCCGCTGTTGCTGCAGCCGCCGGTCTACTACCCCTTTCTAAGCGTCCCGCGCCACAGCGGCACGACCCGCTACGACGCACCGCTCGTGCGCGACGGGGACTCCTGGGTAATGGATCTCGATGCGTTACGACACCGCTGTGCACATACCCGCATCGGCCGGCCCCGGGCGCTGTTGTTCTGCAACCCTCAGAACCCGACGGGACGCTGCTTTTCCCGCGCCGAGCTGGCTGCCCTTGGCGACATCGCCGCTGCCGAAGACCTGGTCGTCATCAGCGATGAAATTCACTGCGAGCTTCTGCTTGACAAGGCAGCCCACGTACCTCTGGCGAGCCTCTCGGACGATCTCGCACAACGAACGATCACGCTCATGGCGCCGAGCAAAACCTACAACTTGCCGGGCTTAAGCTGTGCCGTTGCCATCATTCCCGACGCCCAGCTCCGGACCCGCTTTCGATCCGCCCGCGGTGGCATGGTCAGCACCCCGGGCACGCTTGCCTACGCCGCGGCAACCGCGTGCTATCAGGCCAACGACGACTATCTGGACGCGTTACGAACGTACCTGCGTCGCAACCGCGATCGGCTTGCCGGCATCCTCGGCCGTCGGGCCGTGTGCCCGGAAGGCACGTACCTGACCTGGATCGACGTCCGCGACCTTGGGTTAGAGGCTCCAGGACGCTGGTTCGAGGAACGCGGCCTCGGTCTCTCCGACGGCGCACCCTTTGGCGCACCCGGGTTCGTACGCTTCAACTTTGGTTGTTCTCGCCCGCTCCTAGAACGCGGGATCGAACGATGGACGGCGGCGCTTGCCGGCGCCGCGGGCTGAGTCGAAATCGCCGCACCGCCAGCAGACCGAAATCAATTGCAACCGGTCTGAGTCGGCGATACCCTGCGCGGTTTTCCGGGGCCAACCCAGAGGCAGCCCATGGACACTCCCGCAACGCACGCGGCGCAATCCTCGGCGAGCGATCACCTGATGGATACCTACGGTCGCCTGCCCGTTGCGTTCGTCAGCGGCGACGGCGCGTACCTGACGGACACCAACGGACGCCGCTACCTCGACGCCCTCTCGGGCATCGCCGTATGCGGCCTCGGCCACGCGCATCCGAAAGTTACCACCGCGCTGACCGAACAAGCCGGGCGGCTGTTGCACACCTCGAACCTCTATCGTGTGCCCAATCAGGAAACGCTTGCCCACCGGTTGTGCGAGATGAGCGGCATGGACCGGGTGTTCTTCGGCAACAGCGGCGCCGAAGCTAACGAAGCCGCGATTAAGCTCGCGCGTCGCTGGGGCAACGCTCAAACACCGGCCCGCAATCAGATTGTGGTGATGGAAGGCAGTTTCCACGGGCGCACGATGGCGACACTAACGGCAACCGGGAGCCGCAAGGTTCAAGCGGGCTTTGAACCCCTGCTGCCCGGTTACGTGCGCGCGCCCTTTAACGATCTCGAAGCGGTAGAGCAGATTGGTACCAACACCAACGATGTCGCCGCGGTGCTCGTCGAGCCGGTGCTCGGCGAAGGTGGGGTCGTGGTCCCCGATGACCACTACCTGCCGGGGCTGCGCGCCCTGTGCGACCGGTTCGGGTGGCTGCTTATGCTCGACGAAGTGCAAACCGGGAACGGCCGCACCGGTCGGTTTTTCGCCTATCAACACACGGATGTCCTGCCGGATGTCGTCACCACCGCGAAGGGGCTGGGGAATGGAATACCCATTGGAGCCTGCCTGGCGCGCGGTGCTGCGGCCGACGTGCTGAGCCGCGGAACCCATGGTTCGACCTTTGGCGGCAACCCGTTGGTCTGCGCGGCGGCTCAAGCGGTGCTCGACGTGCTCGAAGGCGACGACCTCATGCCCCGTGCAGCCGCGCTGGGTGATCGCATTCGCGAGCGGTTAAGCGCCCAACTCGCCGGGTCGAACGCCGTCTCCGAGGTGCGCGGCAAAGGTCTGATGATCGGTATCGAAATGACTGCCCCCTGCGCAGACCTGGTCGGTGCTGCACTCAACCGCGGCGTGCTCATCAACGTCACGCGGGACAACGTCATACGTCTACTACCGCCACTCATTCTGACGGACAGCGAAGCTGACACGCTCGCTGATGCCGTTGCCGCTCTCATTCTGGAGACGAGCTGACCATGGCCACCTTACCTGCCATTGATCAGAGCACCCCGATCACGCCATCGGGAAAACAGGATTTTCTGACGCTAATGGATCTACCGGCCGACGCGCTAAAGGCTATCGTTGCCGACGCCATCGAGCTGCGCAGAGCCTACGAACGCGGTGAACGGACCCCGGTCCTTGCCGGACGTACCGCGGCATTAATTCTGGAACTGAACTCGACCCGGACCCGGGTCGGCTTCGAAGCGGGCATGCAGCAGCTCGGCGGGCAGTGCCTGATCATTGATGCCAAAAACTCGCAGCTGGGGCGGGGCGAACCCATATGCGATACCGCGCGTGTGCTCTCCGAAATGCTCGACGTCATCGTCATTCGAACCCTAGAGCAGGCCAAGGTGCAAGAGCTCGCACGCTGGGCCAGCGTTCCGGTGATAAACGCCATGACGGCTCAGTTCCATCCCCTGCAGCTGCTGGCAGACATCCAGACCTTCGAAGAGCTTCGCGGATCGATCGAAGGGGCCAAAGTGGCCTTCATCGGCGACGGCTACAACATGTGCCACTCCTATCTCAACGCGTCCCGCCAGTGGAACTTTGATCTGCAGCTGGCCTGCCCGGACGGCTATCGACCGGACCCCGGCGTGTTCGAGCGCTGCGAACGTGCCGTATTCGCCGAATCCGTTGAGGCGGCGGTCAGCAACGCTGATCTGGTCGTCACGGATGTTTGGTCAAGCATGGGTCACGAAGCCGACGCCGCAGCCCGGGAAGCCGCGTTCAGCGGCTATCAGGTGACGGAAGCACTGCTTGATCGCGCGAAGCCAGAGGTGCTGTTCATGCATTGCCTACCCGCGCATCGCGGAGAGGAGGTCAACGAGACGATCCTCGACGACCCACGGTCCGTGGTGTTCCGGGAAGCCGGTAACCGGCTGCACTCTCAGAAAGCGTTGCTGAAGTATTTGCTCACGTAGCGCGAGCCATCCGCCACCGCCGACGTCAGAGCGCGAGGCGCTCGAGCTCGACCGGTCGATCAATCTGCCAACCCTGAACGAAATCGACGCCGATGCGCCGAAGTTCGTCCAGGACATCGCTCGATTCAACGTATTCGGCGATCGTCTTCTTGCCCATGTAATGGCCAATCTCGTTGATCGATCGCACCACCGCCTGATCGCTTGGGTTGTTGGCGATGCCTTTAACGAAGACCCCGTCGATCTTGACGTAATCCACGGGCAGGTTGCGTAGGTAGGAATAGGAAGAAAGGCCGGTACCAAAATCATCGAGGCTGAACTTACAGCCAATGATTTTCATCCGGTTCATAAAGTCGATGGCGTTCTCAAGGTTCGCAATCGCCGCCGTTTCGGTGATTTCGAAGCAGACCTTACCCGTCGGTGCCTGAGTTCGTGAAAACACTTCCAGAACGAAGTCCGGGAAGGTTTCATCGTTCACCGAATGCCCGGAGACGTTGATCGAGAAGCCGGCACAGTTGTCGAGTCGATCGCGATGCGCGGCCATCCACTCAAGCGTGCGCTCAATAACCCACCGGTCGACGTAGGTCATCCTGTTGTAGGTCTCGGCGGCGAGGATGAAATCCGTGGGCGGCATGGGGTCGCCGAGTTCGTCCCGCATGGTCAGGAGTATTTCGTAGTGGTCCTGCGACGACTCCTGGTCCAGGGGCGCGATGCGCTGACAGTTGAGAATGAACCGATCGTCGTCGAGCGCTTTGTCGAGCTGAGAAACCCATTCCATGATGTCCTGGCGGCGCAGCATGCGCGCGTCGCCGAGCTCGTATTCCTGCAGCCGGTTACGGCCTGCATCCTTCGCCGAGTAGCAGGCCTCGTCGGCATGACGCATGGCGGTGTCGACGTCCTCTGTGGTGGCATCAACGAACACCAGGCCAACAGATGCGGACATGGAAAACGTTCGGCCGTCCCACTCAAAGCGTTGTTCCCGCACGGCCCGCAGCAGCGCCTCGCTGAAGCTGCGCGCCTCCTGGGTCTCGATCTGTGGCAGCAGCACACCAAATTCATCGCCCCCAAGCCGCGCAAGTACTGCCCCCTCTTGGCCCTCGAGCTGCTTAGTCAGCGTGTCGGAGATTTGCTTGAGCAACTCGTCCCCGGCCGTGTGCCCGCTGGTGTTATTGACGATCTTGAACTGATCCAGGTCGATGTACAGCAGCGCGTGTTGCTGGTTTTTCGTGCGCGCATCTTTGAGCGCTAACTCAAGCAGCCGCTCGAACTCCCGTCGGTTGACCAGCTCGGTAAGCTCATCATGACTCGACTGATAGGCGAGCTGGTTGTGCATGTTCTCAAGCATGCGCTGCGACGCGCGCTCCATAAGCGGCAGATCGTAATCGTCGAGCAGCGTGATCTGGCCCTGGTGCAACCCATCGGCTAGCTCCTTGAGCGACAGCTCCCGCGCCTTGATCCCTTTTCGATTCACCAGCACAAAGGCCGTGTGCTCATCGCCGACGAACGCCACCGAGAGAATCAGCGGTCGTCCGCGGGCGTCGCTGGTCGCCAGCCATTCGCCGATCTGAACGCGGCGCGCACGCCGCACGGCTTCTTCCCAGGATTCCCGGACCTTCGCGTCTTCCGATTGAATGTCGGGTTTCAGTTCTGGCAACAGTCCCTTGAGACCTAAGAGCTCTGCCGTGCTCCCCTGGGGCAGTGGTTGGGTCTCGACCGGTGTTTTGTTGCCGGACGTATCGCCGACGAGGGCCGCCGACAGCTTCATGATCAGCGGTGTACGCTTGCTTGGATCAAAAGAAATACTGTTGAGCCCGTCCACCACGCGCCGCAGCAAAATGTCTGGAGCGACGAACGCAGCATCGTCCGCGGTAATGTCCCCGGCAAGCTGCCCGTTCAGTTGGCTCAGCGTGCTCACGGCATCGCGCCACTCGTTGCTGTCGACGCCATGGCGCAAATGCGCGTGCACCATGAGGTTTCGCCACCCGGGGTTCAACAGTTGTGCCACCAGATCGGGCACATCCTCACCTTCAAGTTCCTCGGCCACGGCATCGACCACCTCACGGCGAGCCCGGGCAAGCTTCTGCTGCCCTTCGCTGGCGCGAACGGTGCGCTCAATGTTGCCGCGATAGGTCTGCGTTTGCTGGTCAATGAGCGGACTCAGCTCGTCAACGACCTCATCAAACACGTCCGGGTTACTGTCGTACTCCTCGACCACGCGCTTGAGCAGCTCGTCTACGCGGGATCCCACCTCTCGATCAATCCCTTCACGAACGTCCCGTGCGTTACCGAGCCGCGCCAGCTGGTTTAGCATCTGCACCGCACCGTGTGGGGCCATCGGGTCGGACGCCAGGAAGTTGGGATCGCGGGTTGCGAGCTTATGCAGGGTGATTTCAAGCCGCTTGATCCACTCTCGAATACCTTGAGTGATCAACCGGTCGGACTCGATGGATTCCACCAGGTTATCCATCACATCAAGCGTGTCGAAACTTTCCTCAGAGAACGCCTTTTCGGCACCGTGTCGCTCTCGTAACACTTCCATTAGCCGGGGTTTAAGCCGGTCATCGGCAAGCGTCGCATCGCCGAGCTCCGATTCGATGTGCGCAAGCGCTGCGAGAATCTCACCGGAATCGAACAGCTCATTCGGCGATGCATCGGGAGAAGCCAACATGTCGTCTTCTTGGCGTCCCAACAGGCGCCGCGCGGTCCGACCTACGGACAAGAGGTTACGCGCCGCTCCGAACGCCTCCTGCGGCCTCGCCTCACTCACAAACGGGTTGTAATCCACGCGAGAACTGCTCACTCCATCTGCGGCCATAGCGGCGTCGCGCAGCGCACCGTCCATTTCCCGATACGCACCCGAGTCTACTTTTACACCCGACGCCGTGCGCCGAATCGTGGCGCCGGAGAGCGCTGAGCGAAGCTCCTCTAGGGACGGGAACGCGCCGCTATCGGCGAGCAGCTGGTTGAGCGCCGTGTACAGGTTACCCAGTGACTTCTTTAACGACTCTTCAAAACACTCGAACACGTCATCACGAACCTGGCGCCTCAAGTCCATCGCTCGAATCGCGTCATCAAAGGACCAGGTAAGCACTGCCGGACCGACCGGAAGCACGTCTTTATGGCTCCAGGGTTTAGCGATCAGGCCAAATTGGGCCCGAAGGTCGAGCAGCGGTCCTTCAAAGCGCGATTCGGCCTTGGAAATGATTTCCGCGACACCAAGCCAGGCCTCAAAGTCATCGGTGTCGACAAGCTCGAGGGTTTTCGGCTTTCCGCCTTCACGACGCTGTCGACGCTCCATGACCGTGTCTAAGTCGGAAACCTTCGCAATCTGTTCGAGGACACGTCGAGTGAAATCTGCGCGGACCTTGGTCTCGGACTTTTCCAGCGCATCGAGCCCTTCGAAATACAGCGCCTGCGCGGTGTTCGTGCCGGCATCGCGGGCGTTGATCAGCAGCCGTTCTTGCGCCATCGCGAAAATCTGGTTGCACAACCGGCCCAAGCCGCGCTCGGTTACCGTTGCGACCTTCGAGCGCAGGGTTCGAGCTTGGTCGGCGCTGATGCGCCGGTCCCGGAGCTTGGCTTCATCGACGGACGACCCATTGGCTGCCTTGGCTCGGCGCACCCCGGCGGCGGACAGGTCGGGCGCCTCTCTGCTCGCCTTGGACGTCTTCTGGGCGTTCGTCTGGGCGTTCGTCTGGGCAGATCGTGACAGGTCGAGTTGCCCGGGTGGGGCGGCCTCGTAGAGCTCAATTTCATCGAGCTCTTCGTCGTCCCCCTCGCCTTCGGCGTAGCCCGCAGCGACGGTGAACTGCTGCAACGCATCAAATGCCGGGTCTGGCATGCGATTTTCAAATTGCACACCGAGCGCTGAACCACCGTTCAGATAGCGCACCACCGTCGGTTGCGTTCGGAAGTGTTTTTGACCGTCTGGTGAGGCGACGGAAAAGTGCAATGCAATTGACGTTCCTGGCGGAACGGAACCCACATCGAACCGTTCGCTCCGGCTGCTCGCCAAGAGCATCCCATCTTCGCAAAAGTCACGGATATGACACAGCCATGAGCGACCGGCCGGCGGATGAACGAGGGCCGAGAGGGAAATGGGCTGGCGGTGGAAACGACGGCGTTCCAAAGGTGCAGGATCCTTCTGCCTAGTGCTAAACGCATCGCGAAAATAACCGATCTACCGATGTCGCGCACCAAGACTGACGTTTCGTGGCGCAATTGTTACCCTCGCCCGCACAACTCGCGTGCGGTGCATCACATCGCAGCGGGGTGTGACCCACGGCTGACCGCTCGCTGAGCTAGATCACACATCCCCTGAGGATGGCGCGCGTTGGTCCACCGCGGCCAGGTCACCGCGCGCTCGTTCGACGGCTTGTTGCCAACGATCGAGCTCCCCGGCGCGCTCAGCAGCAGTTAGCTTGGGGTCGAAACGGCGGTCTTGCCGCCACAGGCCCGCGGCTGCAGCCAGACCGGGAAACAGACCCTGACCCACCGCAGCGAGCATGGCGGCCCCTAGGGCCGTGGTCTCCACGAGCTCAGGTCGGGTCACCGGGAATCCCGTAAGGTCTGCCAACGTCTGGCAGAACCAGTCGTTTACCACCATCCCGCCATCGATCCGAAGTTCGCTCAGCCGAGCACCGTCGGCCGTCATGGCCTGGGTCAGGTCCGCGGCCTGGAAAGCCACGGCCTTCAGCGTAGCGGTGACGAGCTGATCGGCGTGGGTGTCAAGGGTTAAGCCCGTGATCAGCCCCCGAGCCGCCGGATCCCAATACGGTGCTCCGAGGCCGGTGAATGCGGGGACTACAACAACGCCCCCGGTGTCGCCATTGGTACGCTGCGCAGCGGCTTCCGTGTCCGCGGCGGATGCAATGATGCCGAGCTTGTCGCGGAGCCACTTCACGGCAACGCCGGCAACAAACACGCTGCCCTCTGTGGCGTAGCTCGGCACGCCATCGAGACGATAGGCGAGGGTCGACAGAAGACCTTGTTGCGACGGCACGAAGTCGTCACCCCGGTGCGTCAGCGCAAAGCATCCCGTGCCGAACGTGCACTTGCTCATGCCGGGCTCGAAGCAGGCCTGACCGATCAGCGCTGCGTGCTGATCCCCGGCAACCCCTCGGATCGGGATCGGCGCACCAAACCACTGCGGATCCGCCGTTCCGAAGTCTGCAGCGCAATCGAGCACCTCGGGGAGCAGTGCCATTGGTACGTCGAGCTGTTCGCACAGCTCGGGATCCCAGGCCTGATTCTCAAGGTTGAACAGCAGCGTGCGCGAGGCATTCGTTGCGTCGGTGACGTGGCGTTGTCCGAGCGTAAGCCGATCAATAAGAAAACTATCGACCGTACCGGCCCGTAATTCGCCAGCGGCAGCGCGGTCGCGAGCGCCGGTGCAGTGATCTAGGATCCAGGCGAGTTTTGTTCCGGTAAAGTACGGATCGAAACGCAATCCCGTACGCCGCGCCAGTTCCCCCTCGTCCCAGCGGGCTTTCAGCGCGACACACCGATCTGCCGTTCGGCGGTCCTGCCAGACAATAGCCGGATAAATAGCCCTGCGGGTCGCTGCGTCCCATACCAAGGTGGTTTCGCGCTGATTGGTGATGCCAATGGCGGCAATCTCACCGGGCTCGATGGCGGCGCTGGCAATCGCACGGCGACCGGCAGCGAGCGTGGTTTCCCACAACACCTCTGGGTCCTGCTCAACCCAGCCATCGTCGGGGTAGGCGCAATCAAAATCCTGTTGGCCAACGGCAAGGAGCTGCGCGTTCGCGTCGAACAGCAAGGCGCGCGAACTCGATGTGCCCTGATCCAACGCGAGAATGTAAGAGGCCGAGCTCGAACCGCCCGCCGGATTCTGATCTTTTGTAGCCAACTTATCCCCCTGTTTTACACCTATCTTCTGCCTTTATTCACAACTTTTCCGCAGGCGATCGCAACGGTTATGCACGCTCGCACCTGTCCACAGTCCGCCCACAGGTTTCGCGTGCGATTTCCCCTGCCATACCTCTTGCAAGTCGGGCAAGCGCGGCATAAATTCACGGGCCGTTTCGGAAAACCCAATATATAGGGGTTCAGGCGGCGGGAAGGAACAAGATCTAGGGCCACCCACGACCCACCGAAACGGGTGCGATCAGGCCACCCGCGCAGGCGGGGGCGAACGGGTGATCCGCCGATGTGTTTTATCGAGGTCCGATTTAAAGGTCTTCTACCAAGGTCGTCCGCCAGGGTCTTCTGCCAGAGTCAAAAGTGCGCAGCCCGGGCGCCTAAGAGCCGAGGCTACTGAACCAACAACGCAAGGGCAGCGCGGGGCGTGGTGCCCCCGTACAACCCCGGGTGATGGAGCAACCGACGGCCATCGAGCACATTACAGAGCAATCGAGCGGAGTTGGAACTCCCGAGAGCGCTCAAGAGCAAAAACAGTAATAAGAACGAAGCCAGCAGAAGTAGCAGAAAGAGCGAAAAGAGCGAAAAGAGCGAAAAGAGCAAGAAAAAGAGACGGCCGTAGCAGGTCCAAACCGCAGCTCAGGTTGCTGACTCGCGTCGCTTCTGGGCAGTGCGTCGAACACCTGCACTCGGACCCGGGACTCGGACCAGGGACTTTTACCAGGGACTCGGACCAGGGACACAGACCCGGTGAATGACCGGACTAATAACCGAACCCATTAACCGGATTTAAAACCGGACCAATAAGCAGACCGGCGATCAGCCGGCCCAGGATCGAGCACTCAAGCTAAGAAGAGCAGAAGACTCGAGAAAGGACTTAGACCAAGGCTGAAGAAAGGCTCAGGAAAAGACTCAAGAAAGAGACTCAAGAAAAGACTCAAGAAAAAGACTCAAGAAAAAGACTCAAGAAAAGACTCAGGAAAACGCTGACGCCAAGCTTGAGATCAGGCGCGAAGCAAGAGAAGTCAGAGAGCCAGAAAAGAAGTCAAAAAAGAAGTCACAAGTGAGAACAGAACAGAACCGCCCCGCGGTGAGCCGGCACCTAACCGACGACCGCGGACGTACAGAACCGCACAGGGAGTAGCACAGCACATGCAGCTGAACGATCAGACGGAGCAGCCCACCCACCCCGCCGCCGTCTCGACTCAAGCGACGGAACCGCCGGTAGCACTTTCGGCCGCCGTAACCGCCACGGCACCGGGACAGCTCAAGGTCATCAAGCGAAACGGAACGGTGGTTCCGTACACGGATGACAAGATCGCCATCGCGCTGACCAAAGCGTTTCTGGCCGTGGAAGGGGGTACCGCCGCTGCGTCCACACGCATTCGCGAACTTGTGCAGCAGCTCGCGCAGCAAATCACGCAAATCTTCAAGCGTCGGCTACCCACGGGCGGCACGGTGCACATCGAAGATATTCAGGATCAGGTCGAACTGGCCCTGATGCGCAGCGGCGAACAGAAAGTCGCCCGCAGCTATGTGCTGTATCGGGAGGAACGCGCCCGAGCACGGCAGGAACAGCTCAAACTGCCCGATGTTCCACCGGTGGAAGTTACCGCAGCCGATGGAACCCGCCGGCCGCTCGACGTCGCCCGCTTGCGTAAGCTTGTGTTCGATGCCGCCGAAGGGCTATCGGACGTCGATCCACAGCGCATCATCGACGAAGCACTCAACAACATGTACGACGGCATTTCTGAGCGAGACGTCGCCACCTCGCTGCTGATCACGGCGCGAACGCTGATCGAAGAAGACCCGAACTACAGCCAGGTCACCGCGCGGCTGCTGCTCGACGAGGTGCGCACCGAAGGGCTGCGGTTCCTGGGCCTCGCCGCCGTCACGGAGCATCGCGCGACGCAGGGCGAGATGTACCAACTCTACCCCCAGGCCCTCGCGGCATTCGTTGCCAAAGGCATCGATCTCGAGCTGCTCGATCCGGCCCTCGCCCGCTTCGACCTGGACCGACTCGGTGCAGCGCTGAAACCGGAGCGAGACTTTCAGTTCGGCTATCTCGGGCTGCAGACCCTGTACGATCGCTACTTCATCCACAGCGATGAAGTGCGCTTCGAGCTGCCGCAGGTGTTCTTCATGCGCGTCGCCATGGGTCTTGCCGGCCGCGAAGACGAGCCGAACGAGCGCGCCATTGAGTTCTATAACCTGTTGTCGTCCTTCGACTACATGAGTTCGACACCGACGCTCTTCAATGCCGGCACGCTGCGCCCACAGCTGTCGAGCTGCTTTCTGACGACGGTCCCGGACGATCTGGAAGGCATTTACGGCGCCATTAAGGACAACGCCATGTTGTCCAAATGGGCCGGCGGTCTCGGCAACGACTGGACGCCTGTACGAGCGCTCGGCTCCTACATCAAAGGCACCAACGGCAAATCGCAGGGCGTCGTTCCGTTTCTCAAGGTCGTTAACGACACGGCCGTCGCCGTAAACCAGGGCGGCAAACGCAAAGGTGCGGTCTGCGCTTACCTGGAAACCTGGCACCTGGACATCGAGGAATTCCTCGAGCTGCGCAAGAACACGGGCGACGATCGGCGTCGTACGCACGACATGAACACGGCCAACTGGATTCCAGACCTGTTCATGAAGCGGGTGACGAACAACGAAGACTGGACCCTGTTCTCCCCCGCCGACTGCCCGGACCTGCACGATCTGTACGGCGCAGCGTTCGAGAACCGCTACGAGCAGTATGAGGCCATGACCCGGAGTGGCGAGCTAAAGCTGTTCAAGCGCATCCCAGCCATGGACCTGTGGCGCAAGATGCTGTCGATGCTGTTCGAAACAGGGCACCCCTGGATCACCTTCAAAGACAGCTGCAACCTGCGATCTCCGCAGCAGCACGTTGGCGTCGTGCATTCGTCGAATCTGTGCACGGAGATCACGCTCAATACGTCGAAAGACGAGATTGCGGTCTGCAACCTCGGCTCAATCAATCTCGCCCAGCACATCGAAGACGGCGTACTCAATACGAAAAAGCTCAAGAAGACCGTTCGGACCGCGGTGCGGATGCTCGATAACGTCATCGACATCAATTACTACTCCGTGCCGCAGGCGAAGAACTCCAACGCCAAGCATCGTCCGGTAGGCCTCGGCATCATGGGATTCCAGGACGCGCTGTATAAGCTGCGTGTGCCCTACGCCTCCGATGCAGCCGTGACCTTTGCCGACCGGTCTATGGAGGTGATCAGTTACTACGCGATCGATGCCTCCTGCCGGCTGGCCAAGGAACGGGGCAGCTACGCGTCCTTCGACGGGTCGCTGTGGAGCCGTGGTGTTCTGCCCATCGACTCGCTTCGACAACTACAGGCCGAACGCGGCAGCGATTACCTCGACAGCAACTTCGATACGACCCTCGATTGGGACAAGCTGCGACAGAAGGTCATGCAGAGTGGCATGCGCAACTCCAACGTCATGGCCATCGCGCCGACGGCGACGATCGCCAACATTACCGGCGTATCGCAATCCATCGAGCCGACGTTCCAGAACCTGTACGTGAAGTCGAACTTGTCCGGAGAGTTCACGGTCGTCAATCCCTACATGGTTCGAGACCTAAAGGCGGCTGGGCTTTGGGACCAGGTCATGGTCAACGATCTCAAGTACTACGACGGCAGCCTCGCCGCGATTGATCGGGTGCCGGCGGAGCTCAAGGCGCTGTATGCAACCGCGTTCGAAGTCGAGCCGCGCTGGCTCGTCGATGCGGCGAGCCGACGGCAGAAGTGGATCGATCAAGCGCAGTCGCTGAATCTGTATCTGGCCGGTGCGTCGGGTAAGAAGCTCGACATCACCTATCGCATGGCGTGGCTACGCGGGCTGAAGACGACGTATTACCTCCGAGCTCAGTCGGCGACGAGCACGGAGAAGTCCACACTCGACCGCAGCACGCTAAACGCTGTGGATTCGGGTTCAGCATCGGCAGCGCCGCAGCCCAAGGTGTTTGCGGATGTGGAGCTGAAAACGGGGCCGGCGGACGTGCCCTCGGCCTGCTCCATCGACAACCCGGACTGCGAGGCCTGCCAGTAGCTGTCCGTAGGCACCTGTGGGTAGGCACATTGGAGCTAACGGGAACAAACTGGAACTAACGAACACGACAGCACAACACCGGGACCGAAGCACAGCGTGCGCAACGAGTGAGTACGCTCGGTCAGAACCAAAACCGGTCATAACACCGTTCATAACAAAGAAGGAATACGAGAGGTAAAGTCATGCTCAGCTGGGACGACTATCGAGAAGACGACCAACCCGCCGTCGCACAGCAGGTCGCTGCTGCCCTCGCGGGGACAGACGCGGACGCGGCAGCCGGCGCTCCCAATACGGGGAACAGTACAGAACACACTGGGGTGACGACGCAGGCGGCACAGATCGATGCCATGGTGCGTTTCGACGACGACGAGCTGGCCACTGACGAAGTAGCTGCAGTCACCGATCAGAATACGGCATCGGCCGAGCTGGCACTTGAGGCACCGGTCGCTAACGCACCAATAAACAGCGTGCCCGTCAGCAGCTCAGCACAGAGCGCATCTCTTAACCCGGCTCCGGCTCCGGCTCCGGCCGGTATGGCGGTGCTGACCGGAGAAACCAGCAGTGAACGGGTCACCGTTGATCAGAAAGCCATGATCAACTGCCGCGCCGATCTCAACCAGCTGGTGCCGTTCAAGTACGAGTGGGCCTGGCAGAAGTACCTCGACGGCTGCGCGAACCACTGGATGCCGCAGGAGGTCAACATGACGGCGGACATCGCGCTGTGGAAGTCCGACGACGGGCTGACCCAAGACGAACGCGTCGTAGTTAAGCGCAGCCTCGGCTTCTTCTCGACCGCCGACTCGCTGGTGGCGAACAACCTGGTGCTGTCTGTCTATCGGCTGATCACCAACCCGGAATGCCGCCAGTACCTGCTACGCCAGGCGTTCGAAGAAGCGATCCACACCCACGCCTACCAGTACTGCATCGAGTCGCTCGGTATGGACGAAGGCGAGATCTTCAACATGTACCACGAGGTACCGGCGGTCGCTGCCAAGGCCGAGTGGGCGATCAAGTACACGCGAGAACTGGCGGATCCGAACTTCCAGACCGGCACCCCGGAGACGGATAAGAAGCTGCTGCAGAACCTCATCGCATACTACTGTGTGCTGGAAGGCATCTTCTTCTATTGTGGATTCACGCAGATCCTGTCCATGGGCCGGCGCAACAAGATGACGGGAACCTCGGAGCAGTTTCAGTACATTCTGCGAGACGAGTCCATGCACGTGAACTTCGGCATCGACGTCATCAACCAGATCAAGCTTGAAAACCCGAACCTCTGGGACGACGCGATGCAGAAGCAGGCGCGGGATATGATCATCGACGGTATGGAACTCGAAATCGCCTACGCGCGAGACACCATGCCTCGGGGTATTCTGGGCATGAACGCGGCGACCATGGCGGACTACCTGCGCTTCATCGCCAATCGGCGGCTGGCACAGATCGGTCTACCGGAAGCGCACCCGGGGGTTAAGAACCCGTTCCCCTGGATGTCGGAAATGATGGATCTCAAGAAAGAAAAGAACTTCTTCGAGACCCGCGTCACCGACTACCAGGTCGGCGCGCTCAGCTGGGAGTAAGCACATGTATCGGATCGTCGCCCTTGCACTGCTGCTCGGCATGGCTTTAGGGACGGTCCCGCTACCGGTCGCCGCTGCTGCCGACGCAGCGGTCGACCTCGCCCCGCGACCGCGTCCGGAACTCCCGATCATTCCCCGCGACGCCCCGTATCGCTATTCGCTTCCGGGCCTGACCAAGCCCGCGACCATTACCGTTGATCGCTGGGGCGTACCGCACATCGAGGCGCAGACACACTACGACGCGTTCTTCGTCCAGGGCTTCAACGCCGCGCGCGATCGCCTCTGGCAGATCGACCTGTGGCGCCGTCGCGGGCTGGGTACGCTGAGCACGGTGTTCGGGCGGGACTACCTCGATCAGGATCGCGCTGCGCGACTGTTTCTGTACCGCGGTGATATGTACCGCGAGTGGCTCGCGTACGGCTCCGATGCGAAACGCATCGCCACCGCATTCACGGCCGGCATCAATGCCTACATCAGGCTGACGGAAGCTGACCCAGACCTGCTGGCACCCGAATTCGGCTTGCTGGGCTATCGGCCCGAACGTTGGGATCCAAGCGATGTGGTGCGTATCCGCAGCCACGGTCTGTGGCGCAACCTGACCACGGAAGTCCGGCGAGCCCGCCTTTGGTGCACCCTTGGGGAGGACGCGAGCCGGGTTCGGAAAGTCCTGGAGCCGCGCTGGCGCACGCGGCTCCCGGCGGGTCTGGACCCATGCGTGATTCCCGCTGACGTGCTCGACACCTACCGGCTCGCAAAACAGCCCGTGGTCCTGCCCAGCCAGGCGAGCAGCACGGCACAGATCCGCGCGAAGCGGTTAACGCCGGCAGAGCGCGACCGGCTCGACGACGCCGAGGCAGCAACCCTTGGCAGCAACAACTGGGCCGTCGCACCGCAGCGAACGGCGACTGGGCGAGCGATACTGGCCGACGATCCGCACCGCGGCCACGCGATACCGTCGCTACGCTACATCGCGCACCTGAGGGCCCCGGGACTCGACGTCATTGGCGCCGGCGAGCCGGCACTGCCTGGCCTATCGATCGGACACAACGAGCGCATCGCCTTCGGGTTGACGATCTTTCCGATCGATCAGGAGGACCTCTACGTCTACGTCAAACAGCGCGGCGGCTATTTCTACAACGGGGAAGCGGAAGCCCTACGGCTTGTCGAAGAGACCCTGACCTTGCCAGATGGGGAAACGGAAACGCTGCAGCTTCGCTTCACCCGCCACGGTCCCGTAATCCACGAAACGGATAAGTTCGTGTTTGCCGCACGGGCCGCCTGGCTTGAACCAGGCATGGCGCCCTACTTCGGCAGCGTCGAATACATGCGCGCGCAGAACTGGCGCACCTTCGTCGCTGCATTGAACCGCTGGGGCGCACCGTCAGAGAATCAGGTCTATGCCGACATCGACGGCAACATCGGCTTCAAGCCCGCCGGTCTGTTCCCGAAACGAGCAGGGTGGGACGGCCTGCTGCCGGTGCCCGGCGATGGCCGCTACGAGTGGCAGGGTTTTTACGACATGGACGTACTCCCGGAAGAGTACAACCCGGAACGCGGTTACGTGTCGTCAGCCAACGCACTGAACCTGCCGGGCGACTACCCGATCGATCGCTATCCCGTAGGCTTCGAGTGGTCCGCGCCGTGGCGCCATCGGCGCATCGTCGACGTGCTTGCCGAACAGCCGAAGCACAGTCTCAATGACTCCCTGGCGCTGCAACGAGACTATCAGTCACTGCTCGCGGCTCGCATCGTTGCGGCGCTCAACACGCAGACACGGGCCACCCCGACCGGCTCCGATTCCCCAGATGACCCAACGCCGGCGACCCAGGCTCGAGCATTGCTCAGTGCCTGGGACGGCGTGCTGAGCGCCGATTCAGCAGCCGGGGCACTGTTCCGAGTCTGGCTGCGAAACCACCTCGACCCGGCGGTAGCAACCTGGCTGGTGGGACCCGAGCAGGCCGCGGAGCTGCAGCCGCTGGACCGTTACACACTGCTGAGTTTCCTCGAGCAGGACGCGGCACCGACGCTGATCGAGGAGACGCTGGCGAGCGCCTGGGAGGACCTCCGGGCGCGGCTCGGAGACGATCCCGCGAACTGGCGCTGGGGCACCCTGCATCAGATCCGTTTCCAACACCCGTTGCTCACGGCCGGACTGGCCGCTGACACCGGGCAGGCCTTTGCTCTACCGCCCTACCCACGCGGCGGCAGCGGCAACACGGCCAACGCGACCACGGCACGGGGCGAGGGATTCGACGTCACGAACGGGGCATCCTTTCGCATGGTGCTGGACGTGGGCAACTGGGACGCGGCTCGGATGACCAACGCACCGGGGCAGTCCGGTGACCCGCGCTCACCGTTCTACGGCGATCTGCTGGAAGGCTGGGCTACAGAAGGACACTTCCCACTGCTCTACTCTAAGGAGGCGGTCGAGAAAGATGCGGTGCTGCGCATCGAGTTAACGCCTGCACCCGAGACTGCGCTGGACGGAGGCGCACCCGCGGCGCGTTAGCCGCTGGCGCTGCGGCGCCGCAGATAGAGCTGCTCGAGGTGGCCGAAGATCGGCCCGAGTGCTGCCGGTGGGCAGAGTTCGCCGGCCGCCATCGACTCCGTGAAATGGAGCGCCAGCAAATCGCCGTCGACACGCGTGACCTGCGCATCGATCTTCGCCAACCGGTCTTCAAGAATCAGGCGCACAACAACGGCCGAGCGCACCGGGGCTTCGAGCCCGGGTGCGCGCACCAGCAACCCGGTGAGACTCAAATCGATAGGCACGGCGTCGTAGATGCGATCGTGATGCACCAAGGTCAGTTGGAACGCGTCCTGGAGTTCCGCTCGGAGCCGATACACGGGCACACGAAAGCCCGTACGTGACTCGCCGCTGCGGTGTTCGGCAAGGAATCGTTCGAGCGTCGCAACGTCGCGGGCATCGAGCCAGTGCGAAGAACCACCCAGCTCGAAACAAATCCGATCCTCGTCCGCGGTCAATGCAAGCTGACCCAACTCGAGGGTCGTCACGGCAGGAAAAGGCACAGTGCGGTCATGCCTAAACTGTAGTGATGGCACCGACGTCCTTCCGCACCCGGGATGCGTTTCGTGCGGCGGCGCACGTTCTGGATGCGCAGCCGGCCCGTACCGTATACCGTGGGCTTCAGTACGGAGCGAGCCACCCGGTCGCATGAGCATTATCGTTCGACAGCCTGAATTCACCTTCGACGCGGCCGTTGCGGGCCACTGGTTTGGCGGCGATCGATTCCTTACCCACTTCTTCAACGCACTGTCGACAACGTTCCCAGAAGGCGAACGACTCTTCATCGCCAGCGTGCGCCGCGGCGCCGAGTCCCTTGCCGATACTGCGCTCAAGGAGGAGATTTCCGCCTTCGCGCGGCAGGAAGGCCAGCACAGCGCCGTACACGACGCACACGTCGCGGCGCTGATCGGCGAAGGTTACCCGTGGATTGGTTGGTTAAATCACAACCAGCGCGGGGCTTCCCGGTGGCTGGTCAAGCGTCATCCGCGCTACGCACTGGCCGTAACCGTCGCGCTTGAACACATCACCGCGACCCTTGCAGAGGCGCTCCTCGAGGACCCGCAGTGGACTGAGCCCATGAGCCCGACCATGCAGCACCTGTGGCGCT
This sequence comes from Pseudomonadota bacterium, assembly GCA_039198065.1. Classification (GTDB taxonomy): domain Bacteria; phylum Pseudomonadota; class Gammaproteobacteria; order Pseudomonadales; family Azotimanducaceae; genus CALHVX01. The sequence goes on along the minus strand of JBCCTU010000003.1, from coordinate 235,023 downwards.
GGCACGCCGTTGAAGAGCTCGAACACCGCTCGGTAGCCTTCGACGTCTACGCGCAGCGCTACGGCAACCACAACTTCCGCCGCCTGACCTTGGTCGTTGCCGTTACGTTCCTGCTGCTCGAAATCTGCCTTCGCCACAGCTACCTGCTATGGCGGGATAGGACCCGAGCTCCGATCCGATGGCTCGCCGGCAACCGCACCCTTTGGGGCCGCCGCGGGCTGCTGCGGCTCATGGTCGGCAGCATTCCGGGCTTTTGGCGGCGCGACTTCCATCCGCAGCGGCACGACGTCGATGCGCTGCTCAGCGACGCGATCGTCGCCAACGGCCTCTAAGCGTCGCACGCCCCCGGTTCGAGCCGCCGCAGGCGATCGGCGACGGCGCGGATGTGGTCGTCGACCACGCCGAAGCGCGCCAGCGCCCGATCAAGCTCCAACACGTATTCACGGTTGCTGCCGCTGGGTCCTGAACTCACGGCCACCTGGGTCGCGATCTCATCGAGAGGCGCCGCACCCAGCCAGGCGAAGTTGCCCGCGTCGCCGACGTAGGCGGTGGCATCCAATGTGCCCTCGTCTGAGCCTTCGTCTGTGCCCCCGTCGAGCGTAAGCGTCAGCCGACGGCGCACGTAGCCGTTCTTCTCTCGATAATCCAGATGCTCGAAGACTGAATCGTCTATGCGTAACGCGAGCCCGTCGCAGACGGCGTCTGCGGCTGGAACGAGTGTGACGACCCGACCCGGCGCGTCGGGTGTGCCCCGGTGATCATGGGAGCCCTGCCAGAGTCGGCGCTGCCATCCCCGGAGGCGCGCGCGGTGGCTTTCGATAACGGGAAAGTCCTGCTTCCAGATCAGAGAGGCGTAGGCGAATACCCAGTGCGACACGGGGCGCCGCGCGCTCAGTCGGTTAGCAGATCGCGCAACGCCGCAACAAAGGCGCGCGGCTGATCGAGAAACAGGTGGTGTTGCGCATCCGGCAACATAACCACCGGCACCGGGCGCTGAGCCTCTGGCACCAGAGACTGCATGTATTCCACGGAACGCTCGCTGAAGAGTGCGCTGTCGGCACCAAACATCATCTTCAGCGGCACCGCCAGGTTACGAAAGTCGTCGGCACTGCCATCGAGTCCCTTGAGGCTGCCGAACAGATCCTCGTCGAACTTCCAGGCAAAGCCACCGCCCTCGACCGCCATGATGGAGTGGCGGGCAATGTATTCGAGGATGTAGCCGTTGTCGCAGCTTTGCGGCGGCTGCAGCCGAAAACGTGCTTCGGCGCTGGCGCGATCCGGATACACCTTGCTGCTCCCGGCCATCGGCGGCCGCTGTGGGTCCGGTTCGTCCGGATGCCGCAGTCCTGAATCCAGCAGCACAAGCCCCGCAAAGCGATCGGGCCAACGCTTAACCGCTTTCAGCGCGATGCGGCCACCAAAGCTGTGGGCAACGAGGATTACTCGCTCATCAAGGGCCGCCGCGTCGCACACCGCGCGCACTTCTTCCGCGTAGCTGTCGGCGGTGTATTCGTAGCGGTAGTCCGAGTCCCCCATGCCGGTAAGATCCATCGCCGCCACGCGGTACTCGGGCGTCAACTGGGGCGCAATAAAATCGAACCAGTGCGCGTGCGCGCTCATACCGTGGATCAGGAGGAGCGGCCGGTCTGAGCTGCCCTCCCACAGTCGATAGTGGACGTCGCACTCCTCGACCTCGACGGTATGATCCGTGACCGGCGCCTCCACCGCCTCGAAAAACCAGTCAGGAATCGTAGACGCGGTGGTGCCTTTGTCCCAGCGGGCCATAACGGGATGCAGCGCCGGCTCGCGTGCCGCGCGCCTTAAAGCGCGCCGAAACGCTTGAGGTGGAAGTCGACGTTGCCGAACAACGTGTCGATGGTGGTCAGACGCTTAAAGTAGTGACCGACATTGAGTTCTTCGGTCATCCCCATGCCGCCGTGCAGTTGCACCGCTTGCTGGCCCACAAAACGCCCGGACTTGCCGACCTGCACCTTAAAGGCAGAGACCGCCTTTTTGGCTTCGTCGTCGTAGCCTTCGTCCATGCGCATCGCTGCCATGAACATCAACGACTTCGACTGTTCATGCTCCATAAACATGTCAACCATGCGGTGTTGCAACACCTGGAACTTGCCGATCGGCTGCCCAAATTGCTCACGCGTCTTGCAGTACTCAACGGTGGCTTTGTACAGCACTTCCATGCAGCCCACGGCTTCGCAGCCTACAGCAAGCGTGCCTTCATCAATGATCTGCTCGAGCACCGGTAGGCCCTTGCCTTCTTCGCCAAGCAGCGCATCGGCCGGAACTTCGCAGCCGCTAAAGGTGACCTCCGAGGCACGCAGGCCATCTACCGTCGGATAATCGCGTCGCTCGATACCGGCGCTGTGAGCGGGCACGAGGAACAGCGACACGCCATCGGCATCGCGCGGGTCACCGCTGGTGCGCGCGGATACAACAAACAGGTTCGCAGAGGGACCGTTGAGTACGACGGCTTTGTGGCCATCGAGCACGTAGCCCACGCCGCCTTTTTTTGCCGTCACCGCAACGTCCGCAAGATTGAACCGCGCCTGCGGTTCGACGAACGCCAGGGCGCCCTGCAGCGAGCCGTCGATGATGCCGCCAAGGTAGGCCGCCTTTTGCGCATCGCTCCCAGCGTGACGAAGCGCACCACCGACCAGAGTCACCGTGGGCAGGAACGGCTCGACCACGAGCCCCATGCCGAACTGTTCGTTCATGATCATGGTTTCGATCGCCGTGCCGCCGAAGCCGCCGTCCTCTTCCGGGAACGGCATCGCCAGCCAACCGAGCTCCGCAAACTGCTTCCAGTTGTCGGTCCCGTATCCAGGCTCTTCTTTGATGAGCTTCTGCCGTGCATCGAAGCTGTAGTCGTTCTGCAGAAACTTGTTGATGCTGTCCTGGAGCAGGGTCTGCTCGTCGGTAAACGAAAAATCCATAGGATCCCCTTAACGAACCGAGGTTTGGCCAGGTTTGACCCCGACCACCGTGAAATTAGCGCGACATTTTAACAGCGTTATGCTGCACCTGCGAAGAGCACGGGCGGGAAAAGCGTGCCGGGTCGCGAATTGGGCCGACGACCGCCGGGCGCTACTCGGGCGCTACCGGCACCCCGTCGCCGATGCTGCCCTGCCCCGGAGCCAGACCGAGGGCCTCCGCCAGCCGATCAAGGCGGCGCCAGCGTCCTTCATCCAGCACGTCGAGTTCGCGCCCGGAAAGGGCCGCGGCGATGAGCGCCCGAGCCTCGGGCCGACCAATGGCCGGTTCATTCGCTCCGGCGGGCCGAAAGTCGTAGGCGAGCGCGTCGTAGCCTAGCGCATCAAGGGCCAGGGATTCGTACCGTTGCCGTAGCTCGCTGCCGCGGTGCCTGCGCATGTGTTCGAGCGGTAAGCGCGCCGGATCATCGGCCGCCAGCAGCATCAGGCGCTGCTCCAGCGCCCCTAAGGCCAAGCGCTCGATGGTCAGCTCGTCGCGCCGGCAAGCTTGAGTCGCGTCGAGGTCAAAACTGTCGGCGATGACCGCGTCGAGGCGCTCGAGGGCAGCGCTGCCGACGGTCGCCAGGGACACGGAGGTGAGTCCCAGTCCGTGCTCGCTGAGCGCCTGCTCCACGACCGGTCCGCGCGCCAGGGTTACGGCAGGGGTCAGCGGCCAACCGGTAACGACCAGACTGCCAACCGCATTCGCACGCTGTGAGTGCTCATCACCGATCCAGGCGACGGGACTTCGGCTGACCCCGGTGGCGGCATCGGGTGCCGAAAAATCGAGCACCAGCAGGAGCGTGTCTGCCCCGCTACCCAGGCGCAGGAGTGCGGCGTCGGCGCTCGGCAAGCCGGCAACCCAGGGCGCCGTGAGCGACAGGGTCGGCACCCCCCGTGCCCCCGTAGCCTCGGTGCCGGGCTCGATCTCGCAGACCACGTCGGCGTGCGCCTCAGCGTCGATGAAGACCCAGCGCGCGGCCAGCGACCGCAGCCGTTCGAGGCTCTGCTCGCGCAGCGGCGTCGTGGGCACGGCACAGAGCACCGGACCAATACCGTCCAAAGTCAGCGAGTCGCCAACCGCTGCGCCGGCACGGCCAAGTTCCTGCTGCCAGATCCAACGCTCGAGCGGGCTCCATCCGGGCCCGCCATCCTGCTGCGGCCAGTGCGTCAATCCCCAGCCGCGCTGCTTAAGTGCCGCCAGCCATCGCGGCGCTAAGGCCCCCGCGGCCCCCGCCGCCGGTTCGGCTGCCGATGCGGACCAATGGTCGGCGAGAAACGCTCGGACCTCGCGACGGAACGCCGTGGCGTGTTGCCGGGAGCGATTGTCGACGTGCGCAACGCTGAGTAGAGTCGTGTCGGCAAGTTTTTTAGTCATTACTCAAGCCCAGGAAACATCCGACCCACCATGTACAGCACCATAAAATACGACGTCAGCGACCACATTTTGACGCTGACCCTGTCGCGTCCCGATCGAATGAACGCGTTTACGCACGACATGATGAAGGAGATGATCGACGCCTTAGACCGCGCCGACGCCGACGACGACGTGCGCGTCATCATCGTCACCGGTGACGGTCGTGCGTTTTGCGCCGGGGCGGATCTCGCCAGCGGTGGCGACACCTTTAACGCCGAGGCCCGGGACGACCGCGCATCGGGACTGAATCGCGACGGCGGCGGCATGCTGACGTTGCGGATTTTCGAATGCAAGAAGCCAATCATCGCTGCCGTAAACGGGGCCGCGGTCGGGGTTGGCGTGACGATGCAATTACCCATGGACATCCGTCTGGCATCAACGAACGCCAAGTTTGGTTTCGTGTTCGCTCGCCGCGGCATCGTTCCGGAAGCCTGCTCAAGCTACTTTCTGCCGCGCATCGTTGGCATCAGCCAAGCACTGGAGTGGTGCTACAGCGGCCGGGTGTTCAGCGCCGATGAGGCGCTCGCCGGGGGACTGGTACGAAGCCTCCATGAACCCGACGAACTGTTGCCCGCCGCGCAGGCAATTGCGGCAGAGATCGCGGCCAACACCTCCGCCGTATCCGTATCGCTGACTCGGCAGATGCTCTGGCGCATGCTCGGCGCGGATCACCCGATGGAAGCTCACAAGATCGACTCACGGGGGATCTATCACCTCGGCAAGGGCCGCGACGCCGCCGAGGGCGTGCAGGCGTTCCTGGAGAAGCGCCCGGCCGCCTTTCCCGGCAAAGTCAGTGCAGACATGCCGGACTTCGTGCCCTGGTGGGAAGACCGCCCGTTCAACTGACGGGCAGTTGCCCCGCAAGCGCGGTATCCTTAACCCCCTCTTCTGAACAGACGTGAAGCCTTTTTCTATGATCGATGCACTCAAAGCTCTCTACACGGCACCGGCTACGGCCAAGGCGCACTGCGACGTACCCTGCGGTATCTACGACCCGATTGACGCGCAGCTGGCGGCCGTCACCGTCATCCGCGTGTTCGATCTGCTCGCCGACATGGCCGAACACGACACGCTGTCCATGGCCGACCAGGCACAGCTGTCGCGCCTGGTTGCGCAGAAAGAAGAGCACGCTGAGAAGGTTAAACATCAGGTCCGGATCATCTGGGGCGACTACTTTAAGGCCGATCAGATCGCGAAGTTTCCGGGGGTTCACGCGCTGGTCCACGACATCATGATGACCGGCTCAAAGTGCAAGCAGACCATGGACCGCGACAACGCCATCGCGCTGCTGGACAAGGTCAATGAGTTCGCCACCATGTTCTGGCAGACCAAAGGCTTCGAAGTGAAGCACGTCGCGTCGCCTTACCCGGTGAAGGTCGCACTGGTCGCGCCGGTCCTCGCCGACGCCTAACCGGTCACTCCAAACCGGCCGTCACTGCGGCCGGCCCCCTGGAGTCTGCGGGTTTGCATGATTCGGCGGTTTCGAGTCCAGGGTGCCAGCATGGCACCCACACTGCGCGACGGCGACCGGATCTGGGCGCTGCTCTGGCCCTTTAAGTGGCTGCGGCCCGGCATGGTTGTACTTGCCACCCATCCGCGTCACGGTTTGCTCATCAAACGCCTTGCGCGGGTTGATCACGCACAGCTACGGTTCCAGCTAAGCAGCGATAACACCGAGCCGGTTGTACACGGCTGCGACGAATGGCTGCCGCGATCGACGCTTCTGGCGCGCGTTGTTGCCGCCCCGCGCAGTCTCAAGGCGCCGGAGGCACCGGGCGAACCGATTAGAATCGAGTAACCACCACTCGTTGCGGCCGTCTCGGGGACCACCCCTGGACCAAGATCGCCAGTCCACCCAGTCGCTTAACCCGGAGGTTGAGTTGCGCAGATTTTTCTCACGCTCCCGCGCGCCATCACCCAGCGCACTGGCTGAGGCGCTGACGAGCACGACCTACGCCGACCGAGAGACCGCCGTTCGGCAGGCCGCGCAGCTTGGGGCCAACGAGCTCGCCGACGACACCCTGCAGCAGGCGCTCATCGGTGCAACTCAAAATCCACGCAACAAAGGGTTGCTGCCAGCCTTGCTGCCGCTTGTCGCGAACGCGGAACGCCTCTGCGCGCTGGTCGAAGGAGACGAAGAGCTCGCACGAGCCTGGCTGCAGGCGCGCCCGGACCGCAGCTCATGGCCTGGCGCGCTGCGTGCGTCCGATCAGTTGCTGTTACTGATGTTGCGCGCCCAGTTGACCGCAGCACGCGATCCAGCCGCGGCATTGACGCTGTTGCGCAGCGAAGACGTAGAGCGCCTCGCGGTCGCGGATCAACTCGACCTGTGGTTGTCGCGGCGCGACCTCGAAGCCGAATTGCTGGCGCGGCCCGCATTCACGACCGACGACGGATTGCAGCTGCTCGAACACCGAAGCCGGACCCGAAACAAGCGCATCAACCGTGCCGCGCGAGCACAGATCAAAGAACGCAAAGCCGCACGAACCAGCGCTCTGCATGTACGAAAGCGACGCCAGGAACTGATCGATGCGGTGCAACGACTGAATCATCAGGTCGAGCTTGCCGGTGTGCTCACCGTGCGCGACGAACAAGCCCACGCAGCACTGCAGGAACAATGGCAGACCCTTGACGGAGACCCGGAAGATCTCCCGGCGTTAATCGACAGCATGCCGCACGAGTCGACGCGGGCTGAACCCGACACCGCACCGGATGCCGAGCCGGTCGCTGCGGCGGCGGTCGATGACGAACAGGAGCCCGAGACCGCCGACGATCCGATCCAGACCGCAGAGACCACAGCTGAGCCGGTGCTCGAACCCGAACCTGCAGAACCGGTCGATCGAAGCGCTGACCTCGCCCGCTGGGAGCAGTACCTCACCGCGGCTGAGCGGCACCTCGAAGCCGGTGAAACTCGCGCCGCCGGCGCAGCGCTCGGTGCCGCGCGCAAGCTTGATGATCCAGCCCTACCGCTTGGCCAGACCGAGCGTCGCCGCCTCGCCCGGGTGCAAAATCAACTGCGCGATCTCGGACGCTGGGAAACCTACGCCACCTCACCAAAGCGCGACGAACTGTTGACGTCGATCCGCGAGGCAGCTGATGCACCGCTCGATCCTGAGCCGCAGGCGGAGCGCATTAAGGAACTCCGCCGCGCTTGGCGGGAGCTCGGACCGCCCCGGGGTGCTGCCGAGCGCGATCAGGCGAAGGCCTTTGACGAAGCGGCCGAACGCGCCTTCGAGCCGTGCCGCGCGTTCTTCGCGGAACGGTCCGCCGAACGGGAGGCTAACGCGGAAGCTCGCCGGGCGCTGTGCAACATGATCGAACGCTACCTCGCTGAAACGGATTGGGCGAGCGCCGACTTTCCCGCCGCCGAGCGCATCCTCAAACGGGCACGCGCCGATTGGAATCGCTATCGCCCGGTACCGAGAAAGGGAGAGCAGGCGCTCCGCAAACGGTTCGAAGGGTTGCAGGCCGAACTGTACGACCGAATAAACGCTCACTGGGACACGCATCGGGCCGCCAAGCAGGCCCTCGTCTCCGAGGCCGAAGCCCTCGCGAACGGCACAGCGCCTTTGGCAGAACGCATCGAGCAGGCCAAGACGCTGCAGGGTCGGTGGCAGACCGCAGGACGGATACCGCGGAAGGAGGATCAGGCGTTATGGCAGGCGTTTCGGGCACACCTCGACCGGCTTTTCGGAGCCCGCGAGCAGGAACGCCGGGCCGTCGACGAAGCGCGCGCCGATCAGCGGGCCGAAATCGACCGGGCAATCGAGGCGTTGGAAGCGAGCCAGGAGACGCCAACGCAGGCCGCGCTGAGTGACTGTCTTGCTACGGTTCACCCGCTGATCGACGCGTTGCCCCATCGGGATCGCCGGATTGCGGAGCAGCGGCTTCGAACCGCCGAGACCAGTTACCGCCAGGCGCTGCGAGCTGAACGGGCCGCACAGCGACTCGCCGCGATTGATGCACTCCTGACCCAGGATGCGCTGGCCACGACCAACCCGGCTGACCTTGCGGCCGACGCACCGGCGGCGCTGCGCAATGAGCGGTGTGCACTGGACGCGGCGGCCCTTAACGAGTGGGTGCTGCGGCTCGAAATTCGAGCAGACGTGGAGAGCCCAGCAGCTGCCCAGGAGCAACGCATGGCTCTGAAACTGGCCAAGCTACAGTCCCGGGGCCAAGCCGACGACCTCGATTCGCTTGATGCCCTGGCCCTGGCTGAGGCCTGGTGCGCATTTGGCGCCAAAGCCGATCACCCCGAAGTCAGCGCGCTGCGCGAGCGATTTCGGCGGGTCCTCCACGCCATCGCCTAGGCCGCGCTCGGCGAACGCTAGCGCGAAAACTCAACGCGGATCAGCGCGCCGTTCCATCGGCTTCGCTCAACGGTGAGATGACCCTGGTAGAGACGAACCAGCTCGGCAACGACGGACAGCCCGATGCCCTGTCCGGGCTGAACTTCATCGGCCCGGCTTCCGCGGGACAGCACGTCTTTCCACACCGATGGCGAAATCCCCGGGCCGTCGTCTTCGATGATCAGTACCCGTTGGGGCTCGAGCTCCGCACGAATGCGAATGCGGCTGCGCGTATACTTGAAGGCGTTCTCAAGCAGGTTCCCAACGATTTCGAGTAGATCGCGCTCGTCGCCGCGGATCATGAAATCTGCCGGTACGTCGCTGATCGCCTCGATGCCGCGCTCCTGGTAGGCCGTACCCAGGGCGCGCAGCAAACGGTCGACGAGGGCTGCAATCGGTACGGGCTTACCGACGATCACCGGTCCGGTAACCGACGCCCGCCCCAACTGATAGGCGACGGTGGTTTCCATGCGGTCCACCTGCTCGTTGAGCAGCTGGTGCTGCTCCGCAGGGGCCGCCAACCGCTTGTCTCGCAAGCCGTTGCGCAGCACGGCGAGCGGTGTTTTCAAGCTGTGTGCCAGGTCTTCCATGGCTTTCCGGTAGCGGGTACGCGAGCGTTGTTCATGGGCAACGAACCGATCGAGATTTCGGGCTAGCCCGACGAGTTCCACCGGGTAGTCTGCCGATAACCGCTCACGTCGGCCGCTCTCCAACTCCGCCACCTCCTCAGCCATCGTTCGCAATGGCCGCAACCCCCAACGCACGGCAAGAAACTGCGCCAGAACGAAACCCGCAACCACCGCCGACAAGCCGAGCCAGAGGGAGCGCCGAAACGCCGCAATACTGCGTGCATAGGGTGCCTGGTCTGCAACGACGTTGAAGAACAATTGAACGTCTTCAACGCTTTCCCAAATTACCGAGTAGCTGAGCGCAAAATGGGGACGGCCCCGAAGACTCGTGGTCATGAAACGGAAATCGCCGGGAAACAGATTGAGCGCAGGCAGCGAATTCTCAAACGCCACCCCGAGGCTTGAGGGGGAGCGCCAGTACACTTCTCCGAGATCGCCGAACACGGCCGCGTAGAGTCCCGAGTCGGGCTGGCTGAGCCGCGGTTCCGGAGTGTCCAAACCAACGGCGATAACCCCGCCGTTGTCTTCAATAGAGCCCATCAACGAAAACACGAGCAGTCGTAGCTGCTCTTCGGCGCCGCCACGCACACTGGCCTGAAACGAGCGATCGAGAACCCAGCCCGCCGCGGCAAGCCCAAGGACCAACACCAGGCTCTCAAGCAGCAGCAGACGGGATTGAATGCCGAGCCTCATGCCCGGACCATCCTCATTCGTCGACCGGGGCTTCCTCCCGGTTCAGGCGATAGCCCTGACCGCGGACCGTGCGGATCGGGTTCAAGGGCGCAAGTTTCTTTCGCAGCCGGCCAACGAATACCTCGATGACATTCGAGTCGCGATCGAAGTCCTGATCGTAAAGATGATCCGTCAGTTCGGTTTTGGAGATCACTCGACCGGGATTAAGCATCAGATACTCGAGGACCTTGTATTCATAGGCCGTGAGTTCGACGGCGACGTCGCTGACCCGAACCTCTTTAGTACCAGTATCGAGCAGCAGGTCGCCCTGGCGGATCTGCGGTGCAGCATAGCCGGCGGCGCGGCGAACGAGCGCGTTCAAACGCGCCAGCAGCTCCTCCATCTGAAAGGGCTTGGTGAGGTAGTCGTCGGCGCCCGCCTCCAAACCCTGCACCTTGTCTTCCCAGTGCCCCCGGGCCGTGAGTACCAGCACAGGGAACTGCCGTTGCTCAGAACGGAGCCGGGTAATCAGATCGATGCCGTCAATCTTCGGCAACCCAAGATCAATGATCGCGATGTCGTAGTCGTATTCACGGCCGAAGTAGAGGCCTTCCTCACCGTCGGTCGCGGCGTCCACTGCATAGCCCTGGCCTTTCAGCTCGTTGACCAGCTGCTCGTTGAGATTCAACTCATCCTCGACAACAAGCACTCGCACGATCAGCGACCTCGAACGTTGCCGTCGTCATCGACGAAGTAGGTCACGACCCGCGACCCGTCGATGAGGACACGAACGGTGATGCCCCGTTTGCCCTGACGCATAGAAGGAATCGCCTTAACGACCCGACCGCCCGTCGCCTCGCGGACGCGGCGCGTGGCTTCCTCGACGGTAATCGCTGCCGCCCGGGTGCTGTCCATAGGAGCGAGCGACGGCGCGAGCAGCTGGGATGTCGGGTCGGCGGACGCCGCGGTCGCGAGCTCGGAAAGCACCAGCAGCAGCGCGCCGGCGAGTGTCCTGAGGCCGCGCCGCAGACCCGGTAGCCTATCGCTACCGATCTCTTTGTCGCAGATCGCCTGTTCGCAAAATGCCTGTTCGCAGGTCCTATGCATCCGGGCCATGCCGATTACTTCGCAATGGTTGCACCTTGGGCTCAAGTGTAGCGCCCAAGGTATTGAGCGTCAGGGTTTTTTTACCTTGACTTGATTTACACAAGCGGTGAAACGGCGAGCCGAACGGGAATCGTGGATCCGGGCCGATAGTCGGTCACGGTCTCGTAGATCTCACCGTTGACCCGGTAGCTCACCCGATAGCCCGTGAGCTGCTGCTCCGTTCGAAACGATTCCTCAACGGAGCAGATCGTCTCCGTGCGATACCGCACCGGCCCGGAAACCCGATCGCGGCGTTGCTGGCGCGCAATGTCTGCACCGATGCTGCCCCCGAGGATCGCTCCGACGGCAACGCCAACCTGCTTGTTGCGCTTGCCGGACCCCACGGCGTTACCGATAGCGCCACCGATCACGGCCCCAAGAATTGGTGCGGTCGCTGAACGGCCACGGCGACCTCGCTCACCATAGGGCTCATACGCCACCTGCTCGCGACGGCAGACTTCCCGCGGCTCGGCGATTTCAACGGTCTCATAGAGCGGTACAACCCCGACCACGGGCGCGTCGAACTGAGCGACGCCGCCGGCCTGGGCGATGGACGACAGTCCCAGCGCGAGGGTCGTCGCCGTGGCAACGACGGTGGCGCGGGTGCGGATCAGAAAACCCTCAACAACGGTGCTGGACATCAGTTCATCCTCATTGCGGCAGCTAGGTTCTGTGACCTCGGTCACTTCCCGTTTCGTGGCTGCGTTTACCGGCCGTTCCCAGGCGTCTCTCGTTGCCCCGGCTGGCCCGCGTTCGCGGCCCCGTTAGCGCATAAGTTAGGACCGAGCGGCTGAACCCTCTCTGAACTTTACCCGGTGGTTTTCCGCAAGCTTGAGCGTCCAGGTAGCGGCGTTTGGTGCGGTGCCGAGAAGGTGGTGCGTCAGGCGTTCGTAGTGATCGCAGAAGCGCTTGAGTTCGCCGGCCGTCATTCGCTGCGCGGGTGCGAGGGACTCCTCCTGTTGCGTGCGCCAACGCACCACGGCGCGAAAGCTCGGTACGGCAAGGAACAGCCACGCATCCAAGCGTCGCCACAGCGGTGTGTAGGCAGACGCGATCTCGTCGTTGATGTAGCGCCGGTACCGGCCATCGGGATCTTCGCGTTGTTCGAGTTCATTTACCGGATCGCGAAGTTCAGCGGCATCCTGCGGCTCAACCCCGAGGCACCAGCCGTCGAGTAAGAGAATGTCCGGGACGCCAGGAAGCGCTGGCCAATCGGCCATCGGCGCTCGGTCGTCCTGCCCCTTGTCAAAGCGCGGCAGCCGCAGCGGTTGCCCGCGCGGTGCATCGAGTACCGATTCCAACAGCGCGAGATCATGTGTGCCCGGGACACCACGGGTGGCGAGTAGTGGGTGAATCTCATCGGCCAAAGCACGTCGCGTCGCGCGAGTGTGGTACACGTCGTCAAGGGACAGCACGCCGACCGTCAAACCATAGCTGCCCAGGGCGACTTCTAGCGCGAGCGCGAGCGTCGATTTGCCGGCACCCTGGCCACCCGACAGGCCGACCAGCAGGGGCCGTGCGCATTGGCGACAGCGATTCCGCAGCTCCGGTGCCAGGCAGCTCGCAACGCAGCGCCAATCGAGCGGCAGGGTGTCTGAGAGTTGGTCGCAGAGGTCCCGGTCAGCGGTCTCACCGAGGATCTGTTCAAAGGCCGCCAGCTCACCGCCGACGGGCGGGAACTGATCCTGATTGTCGGGAACTTGGCGCATGCGCGGAGTCTAAGCGATCAGCGCTAAAGCAGCCGTGGGCGAGTTCTCGGCTGTTTACGCCCGTAAGTACGCCCTCGAGGCACACTTTTCAGTAGCATTGCGCCGCACTACGAACCGAAACACACGCTGGAACGAAACTCGAATGATTGATTTGCCGATCCAACGCACCCGCCCCATCGACCGAGGTCGATTAGGCCGCGCCGCCATAGTGGGGGCGTTAGCTCTGCTACTGGCCGCCTGCGCCGGTCGCCCCGCAACAAAACCAACGTCACCGATCGCCGACGATCCCTACGCTGAGTTCGCCGCGGCAGAGCTTCGTAAAAGCCCCAACGATCACCGCGAGTACCGAACGCTGACGCTGCCTAACCGGCTGCGGGTGCTCTTGATCTCCGACGCCAAAGCCGACAAAGCCGCCGCCTCGATGGTCGTTGCCCGGGGCAGCTTCCACGACCCGGATGAGTACGCCGGGCTCGCACACTTTCTCGAGCACATGCTATTTATCGGCACTGAAAAGTACCCCGAGGTCGATGCGTACCAACAGTTCATCGGCAAAAATGGCGGCAGCAGTAACGCCTACACCGCCCTCGATCACACCAATTACTTCTTCGACATCAAACCGGAGCAGTTTCAGGAAGGTTTGGATCGCTTTGCCCAGTTCTTCATCAACCCGCTGCTTGCAGCCGAGTACGTCGACCGGGAAAAAAACGCCATTCAGTCGGAGTATCAGCTGCAGACCAAAGACGCCGGCTGGCGCGGTTACGCCGTCAGCAAGCTGACGCTCAATCCGGACCATCCGGGTTCACGCTTCACCATTGGCAGTCTCGACACCCTTGGCGACGGTGTTCGCGGTGCGTTGAGGGCCTGGTTCGAGGGCAACTATTCGGCCGACCAAATGTTTCTTGTTGCCGTGTCGAACGAAGCGCTCGACGATCTGGAGCAGTGGGTCGTACCGATGTTTCTCGGCGTTCCGGACCGCAACATTGGCCCACCCCCGGAGATGCCGCCGATGTTCCGCGACGGCGACCTCCCGGCCACGCTGGTGCGGGAAACGCTCAAGGATCGCTACACGCTCGACTTCCAATTCAGCGTGCCGGCACTCGCACCCCACTTTCGCACCAAACCTGGGGTTTACATCAGTAACCTGCTCGGCCATGAAGGCGCCGGCAGCCTGCACCAGTGGCTTAAAGGTAAGGGCTGGATCCAGTCGTTGTCTGCCAGCAGCGACGACTTTGACAGCACCTCCGGGCAACTGGTGGTCAGCCTCGAACTGACGCCGGAGGGCCGAGCTAAAGTCCCGGAGATCACCCGTGCGCTGTTCCAAACCATCGAGCTGATTAAGGCGCGCGGTCCGGATCGTGCCCTGTTTGATGAACAGGCGCAGCTCCTCGACCTCGCGTTTAAGTTTCAGGAGTCGGCACCAGCAACTCGCATCGCCTACGGCCTTGGGCCCATGTTCTTGCAGCTACCACCAGCGCACGTTCTTGATGCCGGCTATCGTATGGATCAGTTCGATCCCGCTCTGATCGAGACGTACCTCGGCTACCTCACACCGGACAACCTGATGGTGGAGATCGCCGGGCCCGATGTCGAAACCGACGCCATTGAGCCCTGGTTCGAAGTGCCCTACGCGTTAACCCGCGGTCCCGTAGCCGTCGCCGCGGATTCCGTCGCCGAAGGGCTCGCGCTCCCCGACACAAACCCCTTCATTCCCGAGCGAACGGACCTGGTCGCCAACGCTACCGACACCGTACCGGCACTCGTGATCGACGAAGCCGGCATCCAGCTGTGGGCCGCCGCTGACACAGAGTTCGGCACACCGAAGGCAAACGTACAGCTCACTCTCGGGCTCGACGGGGGCCTGACCGAGGCCCGCGACCTGGTGCTGGCTCGACTCTACGCAGCACTGGTGAACGACGCGCTGGAGGAGTTCGCCTATCCAGCGTATCTCGCCGGCGTGTCCTATCAGCTCAGCGCATCCGCCGCCGGGTTTGACCTACGCCTGGCTGGCTACGACGACAAGCAGGTGGTCCTGCTCGAGCGCGTGCTTGAGCGCTTCGCGACCCTTGACATCGATGCCGATCGCTTCGACGTCTACCGCGATCAGTACGAGCGCAGCTGGCGCAGCTTCGAGACCGAAAAACCGTACACTCAGACGCTTACGGCACTCGGGAATCTGGTCCAGGCGTCAAGCTTTCCGCCGGCAACGCTGGCGGACATGGCCGCGACGCTCACGGCCGCCGATCTCGAGCGCTGGGTTGCACAGCGCCGATCGTCGATGACGGTCCGTGGCCTGCTGCACGGCAACGTGCGGGACGATCGCGCTCCCGCCATCGCCCAGGTGTTACGAGACACGATCGACCCCGTCAAAGGCGCGATCTACCGGCCAACGATTTACAGCCCTCAGGAAGCGAGCCGCCTGGCATTGACCATCGATCATCCGGATGCGTCGATGATTCTGTACTTGCAGGATGAAGATTCAGCAATCGAGTCCCGAGCCCAGTCGGCCCTCGCGACCCATCTGCTGCGGCAGGCGTACTTCACGGAGCTGCGCACGAAAGATCAGCTGGGTTATGTGGTCGGCATGAGCAACCGCACCTATCAGGACCGCGGCGGCATCGCCTTTATCGTGCAAAGCCCCGTCGCCGATCCGAAGGCACTGATGGAACGAACGTATCGATTCCTCGACAGTCAGATCGGCGTGGTCGCAAACCTCGACGCCCAGGCATTCGCGGACTACAAGGCCGGGCTCATGGCGGAGATACTCGAGTCACCAAAGAACCTCTCGGACCGCACGGGGCGTTTCTGGATCGATCTGAAGCTTGACCGGCTGACCTTCGACGGCCGACAGACGCTTGCGGCAGCCATCGGCGAGATCGCGCAGGACGCGGCCGTTGCGCACATGCGTGCCATTCGCTCGGCACTGCCCGAGCGCCAGGTGTTGGTTTACAACACGGGCAAGTTCGATGTGGCGCCGACCGTGGGCAAACTGCTGCCGGGTTTCGACGCCCTGCAGGCCGGTGTGACAGAGCGCGGTACCGCCGTGCCACCTGCCACGGGTTATTCGACAGTGACGCGATAAGGCGGCAACGACTCCAGCAACGTGCGTCCGTAGCGGCGCGTCACGACGCGCCGATCGAGGAGCGTAATGCGGCCGTAGTCGCCCTCATGGCGAATGAGGCGGCCGCAGGCCTGGATCAGCTTCATGGCCACGTCCGGAACCTGCAGTTCAAAAAACGGATTGCGGCCTTCGGCTTCTAACCACTCGGCCGTAGCTTCGCTCAGCGGGTCGTCGGGAACGGCAAAGGGGAGTTTGGTGATGATGACGTGGCGGCAGTAGTCGTCCGGTAAGTCCACGCCCTCAGCGAAACTCGCCAGGCCAATCAGGTAGCTGGCTTCACCCGCATCGATCCGCTCACGATGAGTCGCGAGCAACACCTGCTTGGCGCTGTCACCCTGAACCAGGGCGCGCGCCGCGTAGGTCTCCGGAAGCAGCTCGACAATGCGACGCAGCTGACGCCAGGACGTGCACAGCACCAGCGCGCTGCGAGCCACGCTCAGCAGCTGCGGCAAGCGCTCCGCCACCGCATCGGTGTGTGCGGCGGGATCACTCGGTTCAACGGCGAGTTTCGGCACCACGAGTTCGGCAATGTTGGGGTAATCAAAGGGGCTCGCGATGCGGAGGGTCGCAGCCAGCGGGACCGCTTCCGCGTCCGCGTTCGGGAGCGCCACCGACGCATCGAGCCGCAGTCCGATGCGACCAAGAAACGCATCGAAGCGACCGAGGCTGGTCAGTGTTGCGGAGGTCATGATGACTGCGTGCGCCGGCGACCAAAACTGCTCGTCCAGGATCCCGCCGGGATCCACCGGCGCGCTCACCAGTTCATAGTCGAGATCCGACTGCACGACCCAGCGTGCGATGCGAGGCCCGCCTGAGGCGTTCGCGGCACCAGCAAAGTCGCGCAGCAGGGCAGCAACCCCCGCCGTTCGGCCCTCGAGCTGGCTCAACACCGGTAACCACTCCTCCGCCTCCGAGGGCTCCGCCCAGTCGAGCTCCCCTTCAAGGATCTGCTGCAGGTAACTGCGGATGCGCGCAAGCCCTGAGTCGACGCTGGCGATGACCGGCTCCGCTGATCGATTGGCGGCCACGAGCGCCGCCGGTACCTCGCCGAGGGGGAAGCGATGGACCGCCACCTCACCGTCGCGTTCGCCGTAGTCGAGATCCTGGCAATGCCCTTCGATGTCGACCAGTGCCCCGGCCAGTTCATCGGCGGCCCCACTTAAGGTCACGGCAAGCTCAACCAAGGATTCCGGTCGGCCGAGCCGCTGCGCCAGCGTGCCGCTGGCAGTACGCAGTTGATCGGTCCAGGCCCGGGTGCCTGCGAGACGCATGCGCGCGGTGAAATGCGATTGCGTTTTGTTCGGCAGGTGGTGCGCTTCGTCGATGAGGTAGATCGTATCCTGCGGCTCGGACAACACCGCACCGCCCCCGAGCGCCAGATCCGAGAGAATGAGGTCGTGATTCGCGACCACGACATCCGCGCCCTCCAGATCTCCCCGGGCGCGAAAGAACGGACACTGTTTAAAGAACGTGCAGCGCTTGTTGGCACAGCCGCGGTGGTCCGTGGTGACCCCGCGCCAGGCATCGGTCGGCAGCTCGCCATCCCAGTCGTCCTGTCCCCCATTCCAGGCCCGGCGCATGAACTGCTCAAGCATGCTCTGGTAGAGCTGCTGGTGGTCCGCCGGTTGCTCGTCAAGCACGAGCGACGCCTGGCCGCCGTCGGCACGCAGATGATCGTCGAGCCGTTTGACGCACAGGTAGCGTCCCCGGCCCTTGGCAATCTGAAAGCTGAAGTCGAGACCGCTGCGCGACACCAGGTCCGGCAGATCGCGGAGAACCACCTGCTCCTGCAGCGCGATGGTGGCAGTACCGATCACGATCTGTTTGCCCAAGGCCCGCGCCACAGGCACGGCGGCAAGGACGTAGGCGGCGGTCTTGCCCGTACCGGTGCCGGCTTCGATGAGACCGAAGCGGTGGTCGTGCTGGGTCAGGGTTCGGGCGATGAACGCAATCATTTCCCGCTGGCCACGCCGCGGTCGAAAATCGCGGGCGGCAAGCCAGGCCCGGTAGGCATCCTGAATCGCATCTTTCATCGCCGCCGTAAGCGCACCGGACGGAGCTGCGGCATCCGGTGCGGTAGCTGCGTCGGTGGGGGATTCGATGGAACGCTCGGCCATCGCCGGAGCTTACGTGGGCCACCGGCCAGACGCCAAACCTGCGGCTCCACACGCGGTAGGCCAAGCCACCGCGAGCGGGTAGGATAACTCCCGGCCTTGCTTTGGCGACGACTCCGATCGTCGTAGGCTAGGCGCTGACGTTACCTAAAGAGATCCGCGCCGATGGCTGACCGTCACTGGGTTCGAACCTGGTTTCTATTACTTGCCCTTGGGACCTCACCGGCTGCCGTTGGCGACGCGCTGCCCATGGAGCGGCTTGCGGTACCGGCGGGCTTCGTCATCGAGGTGCTGATTGATGACACCCCCAACGCGCGCCAGATGGCCCTGGGCGCCGACGGCACCCTGTTCGTCGGTACGCGCCGAGCGGGCCGGGTGTACGCCGTTGAGAACGCGTTGACCGAGCCTGCAAAGGCCCGGGTCATTGCCGACGATCTGCGTATGCCCAGCGGCGTCGCCGTCCACGACGGCAACCTGTACGTCGGCGCCGTCAACCGCGTGCTTCGGTTCAGCGCCATCGAGGCCTGGCTCGCAGCACACGCGGACGGGCAACCCAAGGCGGAGATCATCACCGACGCGCTGCCGACCGACGGCCATCACGGCTGGAAATACCTCAAGTTCTCGCCCTCAGGCACGCTGCACGTGCCGGTGGGAGCGCCCTGCAACATCTGTCTGTCGAAGGATCCGCGCTACGCGTCGCTGCTCACCCTCGACCTGGCCAGTGGCAGCACCGAGCTCTACGCCGAGGGCATCCGCAATACCGTCGGTTTCGACTGGCATCCAGAGACCGGCGATCTCTGGTTTACGGACAACGGCCGCGACATGCTCGGGGACGACGTACCGCCGGAAGAAGTGAACGTCGCGCCGCGTGCCGGGCTGCACTTCGGCTACCCGTTTGAGCATGCCGGCACCATCGCTGATCCCGAGTTCGGCAAACAACGCGTCCGCACGCTCGGCGAGCGTGCGTTGGAAAAACCCAAGGTAAAGATCCAGGCACACTCCGCAGCTCTCGGCATCGACTTCTACGACGGCGCGGCCTTTCCCGAGGACTATCGCCACGCATTGTTCATCGCCGAGCACGGCTCCTGGAACCGTTCGAGCAAAGTGGGCTATCGAATCAGCGTGGTGCTCGATCCGAACGGCGCCGCGACGTATCGCCCGTTCATCGAAGGCTGGCTCGACGACGAAGAGAACTGGGGCCGTCCGAACGATGTGCTGGTAACACCGGCGGGGAATCTACTGATCAGTGACGATCAGGCGGGTGCGATCTACCGGGTCCGCTACGTCGGCGACCGGCGAGCGGTTGCCGCGCTCAGCAACTAGCTCCGGGGCACGAGCTTCAACAGCGCGTACCGGGCTTCAGTACGCGCCACGCGTACCTGATCGCGCCAGAATGGGTACTTCTCTCCAAGCGCCGCGAAGGCGCGGCTGAACTCCGCGTCGTCTTCAATCGGGTAGATCTCGAATTCGTACAACTTGCCATCCGCGCGCAGTCGTACCCGCGGGTCCGCCTGCACCACCCGGTTCCAGTATTTGGTACCCGGAAAGGGCATCACGGCTTCGTACAGCGACGGGACGAACAGCTGGCCCGCTTCGTAGCCGATCACGGTGGTCACCGCAAAGGGAATGCCGTACCAGGGGTAGGTTTCGAGATGCACCTCCATCGGCTCGGCAAGCGTCGCAAGATCTGCAGGCAGCGGCGCAGGCTCTCCGGCCAGATGCGTCCCCGGCCGACGGTCCTGGGGTTCGATGCCAATGAACCGGAGATAGCTGTAGGTACCGACAAGCAGTGCCACCAGCACCAGCAGACTGTTTCGAAGCATGGGTTCCTCCTATCGTAGGCCGACGTAAGCCAAGTTTCTCTGCCGCGCGCGGTCAGTGGCTACTGTCTAAGACCTGGGTCGGCTTGCCGTCAATGCTGCGCTGGTTCTTCTGCGCCCAGTAGTCTGCAACACCATCGCGCCCGCGCTTTTCGGACCACATGCGCAACACCTGCCGATCTTCGCGGAAGTCCATGAGCGGTACCGCGTAGCCGCAGGAGGTCTGCACCAGGTCCAAGTCAACGAGCACGTACTGGCGGGTACCGGTTTCCGCCGGTAACAGCTCGGCGAACTCGGCGTAGCGGTCGTCGCGGGGATGAAACACTTGAGCGGAACCGTAGGCACGCAGAATGAGCGGCTTGCCGTCGAAGGCGCACCACATCAGCGTGATGCGGTTGATCTCGAGTAAGTGCGCGGCCGTTTCGTTGCCACTACCGGTCAGGTTCATCCAGAGAATCTGGTTGGGGCCCAGTACGCGCAACGAATCCTGTCCCTTGGGTGAGACGTTCACGCGGCCGTCGGGTGCTGCCGTGCCGACGAAGAAGACGTGCTGTGCCTCAATGAACCGCGTGAGCTGGTCACTCAAACCCGCAAACTGCTCCGCCACTGTGCGCGTCCCTCTGGCTAGGAAACCCGCACCCTAGCAGATGCACGTTTGGCAGCGGCAGTGCGCACCATTAGCCTGGCAACGACGCGACCGCAACCCACGCCAGAAGGACCTAATACCATGACCCACTCGCCCGACAATCCGCACCGGCGCGCCCTGCTGCAGGCTGCCCTCGGCAGCGCAACCCTCGGCGTCGTGGCCCAGGCTGCCGGGGCCGTCACGCCCCTCGAAGAGCGCGCTGAAGCGCCGTTTATTCTCACCACCTGGGACTTTGGACCAGGGGCAAACGCCGTGGGTTTCGGGCGCCTCAGTCAAGGCGGCTCAGCGCTCGACGCCGTCGAGGCAGCGATCAATCACGTCGAGCTGCTGCCGGACGAGTATTGGGTTGGCTACGGCGGCGTGCCGAACGAGGTCGGTGAAACCACCCTCGACGCACAGATACTCTGGGGACCCACCCACGACATCGGCGCCGTTGGTTGCATCAAGCGGGTCAAGCGTGCGATCTCGGTAGCCCGCAAAGTGATGGAAGAGACGCAACACACGCTGATCGTCGGTGACGACGCCACCCGCTTTGCGGTGCGCATGGGGTTCGAAGAAACGTCGCTGACCAACGCGCGATCACAAGAAGCGTGGGAGACCTGGAAAGCCAAAGGAGTCCCGACCGATGCCTTCGATCCCGAGCCGTTCGAGACCGATAAGCTCCGCGGGCACGACACCGTCGGCACCATCGCTGTTGATCGCAACGGCGACCTGTGCATCGGATGCTCAACGAACGGCCGTGAGTTCAAGATTCCGGGACGCGTCGGCGACTCCCCCATTCCCGGTGCCGGGGCCTACGGCGATCAGGCCGTGGGGGGCGCGGTGGCCACGGGCAATGGCGATGTGATGATGCGATTTCTGCCCTGCTACCACACCGTCGAGCTGATGCGCAGCGGTCTGTCTCCACAAGCGGCGGCGGAAGCGGCGATCAAACGCATCACCGATCGCGGCTACAAGTTCGGCGGCGGCATTGCGGCGATGTCGATGGACGGTCGCCACGGCGCTGCGAGTGCCGGTTGGGAGGACAGTGGCTTCAGCTACTCCGTGCAATCCGCTGCCGGTACGGTGAAGGTCCCCGGGGCATGACCGGCATCACTCGCAGGTGCCGAGCTACGACGAGGCTGTTGCTACGCAACCAGCGGCGGGCCCGTGAACTAGGTTCTGCTCTCCGGTCTCGGCCACAACAACATGGTCGAGACCTTTCGTACCGCGACCGACTGGGTTCGTCGCACGGCGCACACGGGCCGAATGGCTACTCACGCACGCTGACCGGTGCGTAGCGTGCGGCCTGCAGCACGAAACAGCGATCGCGACCGCGGCGAACGTCCTTACGCTGGCCGTT
The DNA here is from genome assembly GCA_039198065.1 of Pseudomonadota bacterium. Lineage (GTDB taxonomy): Bacteria > Pseudomonadota > Gammaproteobacteria > Pseudomonadales > Azotimanducaceae > CALHVX01. The sequence continues at coordinate 213,074 of JBCCTU010000003.1, read as the reverse complement.
AGCACACTGAGCGCTGAACGGCTTACCACCAACGGTACCGGTGACCGGCATGCAGCGGTCGACGCGACCGGAAGAGTCCACAGCGTGGGTGGTACCGATCGGGCAGCCGGCGTCAGGCATCTTCCGGATCTGCCGAGCGGGAATCACACAGCGCGCCTTCCCGAGCTGCTGGTTGACCTGCAGGTTGTATTGACCGTTCGGACACTTGAACCATTGAGCCTCGGCGCTAGGACTTACCACGGCTGCGATCAGGGCAGCCGCCAGCACCAGCGGGCCAGCCGCGGCAGAAACAAAGAATCGTGCATTCATGAGCGTTACTCCTTCGGTGTTGAGCTGAGGCCTCGACCACGGCCTCTGTCGATCCATCGATCAACGGAGGTCAAGCCTAGAAGTCGGTCACGCGGCGCGGTATCGCCGAGACGTGTTAACGAGAATTGGGGATGGGGGCTAGGAAGGCTCGGAATCAACGTCCAGTCGGCGAACGGCCTGGCACACCGTGCTCCGCACGTATTTTGCGACGGATGGGTGGATGCCGACCGCCTCCAGGCACAGCTGATGCTGATCGTCGAGCCACAGCCACTGCCAGCCGGTCGGTGGTAACAAACGAGGGGACGAAGGAAAGTCTTGCCCGAGGTAGGAACGAGCAACGACAAGCTGAACGCTCAACACAAGCTGCTGTTCGCGCTCCATGGCGACGTAGTATTCCCAGCTCAACTGATGCAAGTGTTGCTCTTCCGCCGATAGCTTGCGGTTCACCGCACTCGTTAGCGCCTGAAATCCGTCCACCCAGAACACGTCCGCTGGCATCGCGGAGGCCTTAACGATGTGCGGCACGAGGGCTTCGAACCGCTCACGAAACTCTATGTAGTCGGCTTTCTCCTGCGCAAATTCGGCGGGGGTGCGGACGATCGGGTTGGCGAGGGGACAGGAATCGAGCACTGGCGGGGAGCAACCTGGTGTGTTCTCGGCCACCCGTTCCCACCATGCCATCTGATCGGCAACCGTAGGCTGCGGACGCTCGACGTACCGGTCGGCGTAGCGCTGTTCCCCCCGCAACGCGCCTTCAATCGAGACAGGAGCCGCGGTAGCCTGCTCCAACTCCGCGACGATCCTCCCGATCAAGGCCTTGTCCCTGTCGTCAGATCGGATGGCGGCACGCGCAGCCTCAACTTCGAGCACACTGGCGGCTGTGTAAAGTAACCCAACGCTGAGGTTGTGTTCGAACAGGCTCTCGGCCGCCAGACGCCACCGACGGGCCTCGCGAAAAAAACGTAAGGCGGCCTCCCCCGTGTCTTCTTCAAGGCGTCGTCGCTGCTCCCAGTCCTCTGGCCCTAGAATCAAACTGCTCACGGCCGGCAGGTCGTACTCAAGCCAGCTTTCCGGCACTTCGACAGGATAGGGCCCTTCGCTGAGCGCCTGGTCAAAGGCTGCCCAGAACGTGGGAGTCGACTTAGGGTCTTGATCGTCCGGCACGCGATCGACAAGGGTATTTAAGCGATCGAGCGCCGACGGGGGTTCGCCCCCAGCGCTCGCCGCCGCCACCAAACCGACTAACCCGGCGATGAAAGCAACGAGCCCGCAGAGGCGTCGCCGCTCGTGACGAGTCAACATAGCTGCGTCCTCGTCGTACGAGCGATCAGTCTAACCGGCCGCTGCCCGCGATGGGCACACCATACTCGGATGACATCGGCCAAAAGGCCGATGTCAGCGCGCTGCCGATTCGACTAGTCTCTCGGGTGCGTTGACCGCTCACACCCAGCCGCACCGAGACCATGGCGAGCCCTTCACCGATACTCCAGGACCTGCTGAACGAGCCCCGGGCCCCGTCGGCGCCCGTACGCGTGTGGCGCGACTGGGCACTGGTCGGGGTCTTACTTCCCCTGGTGGCGCTTGAGACCACGCTCACTCCGGATCTTCTGTGGCAACCGCTCCCTACAGTGCTGGTCATACTGCAGGTCCTGACGCTGTTGTGGCGGCGAAGCCAGCCCCTCATCATGCTGCTCATCGCGTTGGTTCCAAGTACGGTCATCCAGCAGATGGCTCACAGCTCCGGACTCAGCTGGACAGGCCTCGACACCGGCGCCTGCATTCTGATCCTGCCCTACGCGCTGCTGCGCTGGGGATCGGGGCGGGGAGCCGTTCTTGGACTGCTTGTGCTCGGCCTGTACTTCGGCGTTGTCATGCGGGCCGAGGCCCGGGGCATCGGCGAAGTTCTCGGTGCCAGTCTTTTCTTTTTGTTCCCAGCTGCTCTCGGTGCCGCCATTCGCTATCAAGACAGCGCACAACGCCGCGCCCTCATCCAATCGCGCCTGAGCGAGCGCGAGCAGTTGGCCCGGGAGCTACACGACACCGTCGCGCACCACGTCTCAGCCATCGCCGTTCAGGCTCAGGCGGGGCAGGCCGTCGCCGCGGGCAGCAACAGCGCACCCGTTGAGTCGCTTGTTGCGATCGAAGAAGCCGCCTCGCAAACGCTCAACGACATGCGACGCCTCGTCAGCGCGCTTCGGGATGAGGAACACAGCGGCGGCATCGCCCCACGCGCCCCGGCCGCCACCCTCGCGGACATCGATCGGTTGGCCGGCGTTGACAGCTCCGGGCTGACGGTCCAGATCCGGCGCCCGGACGATCTCGACGGACTCAGCGGACCGATCCTCAATACCCTTGTGCGCCTTGCCCAGGAAGGCATTACCAATGCCCGCCGACACGCTCGGGCTGCGACCTGTGTCCAGCTCACGCTCGAGGTTCAGACAACGTCCCTTCGGTTTGTGATCAAGGACGACGGCCGCTCGCGCCTTCGCCCCACCGCGGCGCCCGGTTACGGTCTGCGCGGGATGGCCGAGCGGGTCAGTCTGCTCGGTGGAACTTTCGATGCAGGGCCCGTCAACGGTGGCGGCTGGCGGGTCGTTGCCACCCTGCCCCGGGATGGCAGGAGCGGATGACGGTTCGGGTGGTCGTCGCCGACGATCAGGCGCTCATTCGAGCGGGGCTACGCATGATCATCGATGCCCAGGTTGACATGCAGATCGTGGGCGAGGCCGAAAACGGTACTGCAGCCGTGCAGCTCGCCACGGATCTGCGACCGGACGTGTGTCTCTTCGACATCCGTATGCCCGAGCTCGACGGGATTGAGGCCACGCGTCAGCTGGCGGGTCCCGAGGTTAAGGACCCCCTCGCCATCGTGGTGATCACAACCTTTGATCTCGACGACTACGTCTACGGCGCACTGCAGGCCGGTGCCCGGGGCTTTCTCCTGAAGGACGCCGGCCCTGAGCTGCTTACCCAGGCCATTCGCGCCGCCGCCAGCGGTGAAGCGCTCATTGCACCGAGCGTCACCATGCGTTTGCTTTCGACCTTCGCCGAGCTGCCGAAGCAACCGGAGCTACGGCACCCCGTCGAGCCCCTAACCGACCGCGAGGAGCAGGTACTACGGACCGTCGCCGAGGGTGCGACGAACGCAGAGATCGCTGCACAGCTCCACATCAGCTTGAGTACGGTCAAGACCCATCTGGCAAGCCTCATGCAAAAGCTGAGTGCCCGAAACCGCGTCGAAATCGCCATGTGGGCCCACAACACGGGACGGCTCGCAAAGCGCTAACGGCCAGATCATCCGAAAGGATGAGTCAAGAACAGCCGGACTGCCGATGTACGACCGACACCGGTGCGGGACCCTATGGGACACACCCGTACGGAACTTTTGACCATGAACTCAACCGACGCCGGCACCGCGCGCTTCTGGGATCGGATCGCTCAACGCTACGCCGCCAAGCCCGTTCCCGACGAAGCCGTCTACGAAGCCAAGCTGGCGATGACCCGAGAACGACTGTCGCACACCGCTCGGCTACTCGAACTCGGCTGCGGGACCGGGACCACGGCACTTAGGCTCGCGCCGCAAGTTGGCCACATCCTCGCCACCGACCTGTCGCCCGCGATGATCGCCATCGCATCCCGCAAAGCCCGAGCGACGCAGATCGACAACGTCGACTTCGAATGCCAAAGCGCTGCAGACGTCCGCCTACCGGCGGCTAGCGTGGATGCGGTACTCGCTCACAGCCTGCTGCACCTACTGGAGAACTGGCACGCAGTCATCGCAAACGCGTATCGAACGCTGCGCCCTGAGGGCGTGTTCGTCACGAGCACGGTGTGCCTGGCCGACGACGCTGCCTGGCTGGAACGCCTTGCGCCCATCGGTCGTCGTCTCGGGTTGCTGCCGCGCATGAGCTTCTTCCGCCGAAGCGCGCTGCTGAACAGGCTTAAAGCGACGGGATTCACCATTGAACACGAGGACCAACCCACACCAAAACGCGGCGTGTTTGTCATCGCTCGAAAACCGTCCGAGGACCGGGTCAACCCAATCAACGAGGCGTCGGAAACCGCACTGCAGGGCCAAAAATGACCGCGCACGCTACCACTACCTGGCGCACACAAACAACGCGGGTTGGAAGCGTCGCAACCCTCAGCATGGGCTGTCACTGGCTCATCAACGGCAGCTGGCTCAAGGCGTGCGTTGCCTTCGGCGCCGTCGCGGTTGCGCTGCTGCCGGCCCGGTGGATCCAGGACTTCGAGCTAAGGTACAGCGTTCGAGCGGTACTCACGGTACTCGTTACCGCCCACGTGATCGTCGGTATGTATGGCGGGCTCTACGAATCGTCGGGTATCGACGGTCTTTTCGGCCTCTACGGCCTATATGACAAGAGCGCGCATCTCTTCGGCAGCGCAGCGCTGGCCTGGGTCGGCCTGGGCGCGCTCAACCGCCGAGACCTCTTCGAAGGCGAACCCATCCGGCGGACTCTGGCACACGTGATCGTGCTCATGGCCACGCTCAGCCTGGGAACGTTGTGGGAGCTGTTCGAGTTCGCCATCGACCAAACGGGCCTGTTTCGCGCTCAACGAGGGCTCGACGACACGATGTTCGATCTGCTCGCGAACACGCTGGGCGCCGCTGCCGCGGTGATTTTCGATCGCAGCCGGCACAAAGACCTCAAGCAACCGTTCCACCCACCCGTTAACTTCCGCTAAGGATTCGCCTCATGATGCATCGATCATCACTCCTACGCCTTGTAGTCCTCATGCTCGCTCCCTGGCTTGCTGGATGCACGGCAACGAACTACGACTTTCAACCGCTTGACGCGCAAAGCCCAAGTGCGCGCCTCGCGACGCTGGTCCGAGACCTGACAACCGAGCAAGAGCTTGGTGACGACGACGCACTGTATCGCTTGCGGCTGCTACCGCTGACCCATCTGCACCTTAAGGTGTTCGAAGAATCCACCGACCGAGCCCTACCCGTCGGCTACACCGAGGCCGACATCGCCGCCTACTTGCCATTGTTCGGCCTCGTTCATGGGCGGCTGGATCGCTACAGCCGAGACCGCGATCGATACGAGCAACACCGCTTTTCCTCAGTTCTGTGGGGGTTGGTTGGTTCAGTCCCATCGGGAACGGCTGACCACCATCGCCGGAGTGCGTGAAACGCGGCACCTGAAACTGCTGTGGCTATTACCGATACACGGCGCCACAACCTACGAGCCTCTCGCAGGCCCAGGTTGAGGCCGCCGTAACAGTCCCCCTTGTCTCGACGGTGAAGCAACCGCCGACGGCGGGAAGGTATGATCGACGTCCCTGACCGACGGGCTGCAAAACAAACCGGTGACGACGCAACGAGAACCGTTCACCCTCGACGAGCTGCTGGTTGAACCGCAACGCAACGCGGTGTCCACGGCCACGCGGGTCGAAACTCTCGAACCCCGCATCATGGATGTGCTCTGCACCCTCGCCGCCGCCGAGGGTGCGGTGATCAGCCGGGAGCAGCTCATCGACGCGGTCTGGCCGTCGGCGTTCGGGGCGGACGAGAGCTTGACCCGAGCCATCTCGGTGATTCGAAAGACCCTACGCGCGCTGGACCCGGAGCAGGACTTCATCGAGACGATTCCGAAACGCGGGTACCGGCTGCGCGTCGCGGTCGGTTCTGTCGACGACCCAAACGTACCTGAGGAAACACCGCCCGTTACTCCGAAGCCCGTCCCGCCGGGCTCATCGGCGCCATCCAGACGACGCATCGGCGCTACGGTGGCGGTACTGGTTACGGCAGTTCTGGTCGTGGTCGTCGGGTGGATCGCCCAGCAGCGCCTTCCCAGCGCGCAGCGTGATGCAGGCACACGAACCCTCGCCGTCTTGCCCTTCGCGGCGTTGTCGCAGCACGACGAGGATCAGATTTTTGCCGACGGGCTGTCGACGCAACTCCTGACCACCTTAGCGAAGGTGCCGGACCTCGCCGTCACCAGCCGACGCTCGGCCTTCAGCGTTCGCGCGCTTGATCTCGACGCGCCGGCGATCGGTGACCGCCTTGGTGTGGCCTACTTTCTGGACGGCACCGTACAGCGCACGGGCACAAACCTGGAGGTGACGGCGAACCTCGTTGAGGCCAAAACAGGTAAGGTGCTGTGGGCCGAAACCTATGCGCAATCGCGGCGCGAACTCGGTCGCGTGCAGGACGACATCGTCACAAAGGTCGGACGGCAGCTTGAGATCGAACTGGGCGTCGGTCGCTACACCGACCGACCGGCCGGTGGCGCAGCCAACCCTGAGGCGCTGGAAGCCTACTACCTCGGCCTCGGGTATTTCGGCGATCGCGGTCGCGAAGACGCAGCGCGACGGAAAGCGTTCAATGCCTTTCGCACCGCCGTCGAGCTTGACCCTAGCTTCGCCGACGCCTGGGCAGCACTTGCGCTGGTCGGCACGACGAGTCTCGACAGCCCATTAGGACGCGATCGGGAACCGCTCATACGCGAGATTGCACAGGCCTTTGAGCGCGCTACGGCCCTTGATCCGGAAAACGTAGCAACGCACACGGCGCTCACCTTCTGGCACTTGGGCGTGGCGTTCGACCTCGATCAGGCGCGATTGCACGCCGAACGCGCGCTCGCACTGCGCCCGGATTCTTCCGATGCGCAGTACGCCATGGCCGGCTATTACCGCATAGCGGGTGACGTCGAGCAGGCTCGAGCGCTCTATCAACGCGCCGCCGACCGGGAACCGAACAACGCCAACAAACAGATGATTCGCGCCGCGTTTCTCGCCGACATCGGCGAGACGGAAAACGCCTTTGCTTTCTTTGAGTCTTGCTTCGAACGGCAGTGTTTACGCGAGGGGTTCGTACCCTTCGCATCGGGCTATGCCGTGCTCTCCCGAGATCCCGAGCGCAAACAACAGTGGCTCCCTCGATGGGAAGCTTTCGAGCAGGTGCTGCTGTCGCTGCCCCCGGAAGCGAAACCGGACATTGCCCGCATCGCCCCGGGCTTCTTCTCCCTGGGTTTCGATCGAGCCGACAAGGCGGAACGCATCGCCGAGCTGCGGGCCGTCTTCGCCACTGAGCCGGTCATCGAGAGCATCGGCCTCTGGGGCCCATCCTTTGCCGACGTTTTACCGGAAGACGACTTCTTCATTGCGCTTGAGCTGGCAGCGGAACGCGGCGCCCTGTTCGCCAGCGCGCATGGGCTGATGCCGTATTACGGCACCAACCCCTATCCCGATTGGGTGCTCAGCCATCCGCGCTACCAGGCACTCTTCGATCAACCGGCACTCGCGCGGTTTGTTGAGCTCAGACGCCAAAACGGTTGGACCGATGGCTTGCCCCAGCGGACTCTCGATTAGCGATCACAGGACAACGGCGGCCGATCAGAAAAACCAGAACCGCCGCGGGGGATTCGGACACTTGCTGAACTGCCGCGTATAGCTGGCAGCTCGCGCGGCGACCTTCTCGGCATAGCCGCGGACCTGCCTGTCGCGCTGCCAGCGACCAGTCCGGTAACCGCCGGGGCCAGCGTAATAGGCGACGTACAGGTGGTAGGCGTCAGTCTTTGGAATGCCGAGGGTGCGCGCCGATCGCGCGTTGTACCAGCCTATGAAATCGATCGCCGAACTGAACCGATCGCGCGACGAAAATCGGCCGCCGGCGTCCGCGAGATACTCCCGCCAGGCAGGATCCGTTGCCTGCGCGTAGCCATAGGCAGAGCTGGGTCTACGCCAGGGAATGACCCACAGCAGCTTCGTGCGGGGCGGCTTGGCTTTGGCACGATAGGCCGATTCCCGCTGCACGAAGGCCATGGCCACGGGCACGGGAATTCCCCAGCGCTGCTGCATCTTCTTCGCGGACCGATGCCAACCGGGTCGCTCATCGAAAATTGCGCAGAGTTCCAACGGTTGCGCCGGTGGCCGCGCGGCACAAGACACCTGCATCATGAGCGTTACGCAGAGCAGGGCCTGCGTTACCGGCGGCAGGACTCTGTGGCTCATCCCACCCCTGCGTCGCCACCATGACTCGTGGCGCTCAGCCCGCTTCAAGCTGCGCCAGGGCATCGAGGAACGCCTCTTCGTCCATCACCGGAACCGCGAGCTCTTCGGCCTTGGCGAGCTTGCTGCCTGCACCGGGTCCGGCAACGACCTGTGTCGTCTTAGCCGATACCGACGAGGCGACTTTCGCGCCCAGAGCTTGCAGCCGTGCTTTTGCGTCGTTTCGCGACAGCGTCTCTAACGTACCGGTCAAGACCCAGGTCTGACCGACCAACGGCGCGGCATCGCCACCGGCAGTCGCCGGCTCCGACTCGGCCCAGTGCACGCCGAGCGAACGCAGCTCGCCGATCAGTGTTTGATTCGCGGGCTGCGCGAAAAACGCCTGCACATGCCGGGCGACGATCGGGCCGACATCGTCCACGGCCTCAAGCGCTTCGAGGTCCGCTGCCGCCAGCGCGTCAAGCGAGCCAAAGTGCAGCGCAAGTGACCGGGCCGTCGCTTCCCCGACCTCGCGTACCCCAAGGGCATAAATCAGTCGCGGCAAGGTAACGGCTTTAGCGCGCTCAAGGGCGTCCACGAGGTTGGTCGCCGACTTCGCGCCCATGCGCGGCAGCTCGGCGAGCGTTTCGGCTTCGAGGCGAAACAGGTCAGCCGACGAATGCACCAGCTCGCGTTCCAGGAGCAACGCGATCAGCTTTTCGCCGAGACCGTCAATGTCGAACGCCAGCCGCGATGCAAAGTGTTTCAACGATTCGAGCTGCTGCGCCGGGCAGTCAAACGCCGCCGCGGTACAGCGGGCAACCGCCTCACCTTCGATACGCGCCACCGGTGAACCGCAGCTCGGACACCGAGCCGGCAGCTTCGGTCGCCGCGCGCCCTTGGGTCGGTCTTCCGTAACGACAGCCACGACTTGAGGAATGACGTCACCGGCACGGCGCACCCGCACGCGATCGCCAATGCGAAGATCCAAACGCTCCACTTCGTCCATGTTATGCAGCGTCGTATTGCTCACCGTGACGCCACCGACGAACACCGGCTCTAAACGCGCCACAGGCGTTACCGCGCCGGTCCGACCGACCTGGAATTCAACGGCGGTCAGACGGGTCGTCGCTTCCTCCGCCGGGTACTTAAACGCCAGCGCCCAGCGCGGCGATCGACTTAAGGTCCCGAGTTCCCGTTGCTGCGCCAGACTGTCGACCTTGATTACCGCGCCGTCGATGTCGTAACCGAGGGCATCGCGACGCTCCTTTAGCGCCGAAACCCAGGCAAAACAGGCATCGGCTTCAAGCGGCCCAGAAGAGTCCGGGTTCACGCGCAGGCCCCAGCGTCCAAACTGCGCCATCACTTCCGAGTGCGTCGCCGGCTCCCACCCTTCGGCCCAACCCAGGCTGTAGATAAACAGCGTCAATGGACGCTTCGCCGTTTCCCGCGAATCGAGCTGGCGCAGACTCCCGGCGGCACCGTTACGCGGATTGACCAGCGGCTGACGACCGTCGGCCACCGCCTGCGCATTGAATTCGTCGAACGCAACTCGGGACATGTAGATCTCACCCCGGGCCTCGAAGCGATCCGGCAGATCGTCACCCGCAAGCACCAGCGGTACGGCGGGAATGGTGCGGACGTTGGCGGTGATGTCTTCCCCCGTAGTGCCGTCGCCTCGCGTTGCTGCCCGCACCAACCGTCCCTGTTCATAGCGCAGTGCAACGGCCACGCCGTCGATCTTCGGTTCGCACGCGTAGCGAATCGTCGCGCCGTCGAGGCGCTCGCTGTTCCGGGCCATCCAGGCTTTCAACTCGTCGCCCGTCGTGGACTTGTCGAGGGACAGCATGGGGCGGCTGTGAGTGACCGGCGTAAAGCCCGCCAGCGGGGCGCCGCCGACTCGCTGGGTTGGCGAGTCCGGATCAACAAGTGCCGGGTGCGCCGCCTCGAGGGCTGTGAGCTCATCGTAGAGGGCGTCGTATTCGGCATCGGTGACCGCCGGGTCGTCGAGCACGTAATACCGATGGGCAAGAGCGCGCAGTTGGGTGACCAGCGCCTGCATTTGCGTGGCCGGTGTCGTGCTTCCGGCTGCCTTACGCGCCCCGGCCACGGTCACTCCACAGCCGGGGTCAGTGCCCGACCGGTCGGAGTTCGAAGGTCGCCACGTACTCACGCAGGTGACTGATGGTCTGCTGCGTCAGCGCGCTACCCGCATCGTCCACGAGCCGTCCTTGGAGCGCCGACTCGAGCCGGCGCGCAATCGTTACCATGTCGTCGAAGGCGGCAACGGGGTTGTCTGGCCCCGGCAACTGGAAGAACAGGGCAATGCCTGGCGTGGCCTGATTTTCCAGCGTCGCCAGATCGAAAAAGCCCGGCTCCGCGATACTCATGACGGAATAGACCGGCGGAAGGTGCTCGGAACGCCGGCGATGAAAGAGGTTCTGTTCGCCAAACTTAAGGCCGTGCTGGTGCATGATCGCGCACAGCTTGCCGAGGGCAAATTCCTCCCCCGGCGCCGCCAACAGCTGCAGAAACACAACCTCAGACGGTTCCTCGCCAGCGGCGTCTTCGTCCAGCGGCTGATTCGCCGCATCCTGGGACGCCGCAACGGTCGCGCTCGATGTCGCACCCCGAGCTTCGGTCATGAGCGGATCGTCGTTCAGATCGACGTCTGAAATACCGAGTTCAAGCGCCGCCCGTTCCAGCGCCTGCGCTTCTTCCTGCGTGGGTGGCTCAGGAAACAGATCACCGGAGGTCGGCGCCGGTGGCGACCGCCGAACTCGCGAACCACCCGACGAGCGCGTCGCCGGTTCGTCCGCTAAGCCGTCGCCGAACAGCTCGAGGTCGGCTTCTTTGCGCCGTTGCTGTTCCCGTCGCACGGCTTCCGCCGCGGGCTTGGCCTCTAATCCGACCGGACTTGGACGCTGCGGTGGTTCGGCGAGCACCCCGATCGGCAGCATGGGCTGTCGCTCTTCGGCTTCGCGCCGCGAGTGCCCGGACGAGCTGACGGGCCAGGCTCCGCCCTTTGGAAAGTCCTCACCAAAGCTGTCCGGGTCGAAGCTTCCTTCAACCGCTTCGATACGTAGCGGAAGCTCGTCATTTCGCGCCCGCCAGGCGATCCACAGCCCATGGGCAACCACGGCAGCAATGAGGATGAACCCCACTATGAGAATTACGTCTTTGATGTCCATCTGACTCCTGTCAGTCGGCGTGCGCCAACCGCTCCGGGGTTCGGTTCAGCCTGCAGCTTCAGCTTGCCGCCATCGCTGCTGCTTCCTCGACATCGACAGACACCAGTCGTGATACGCCGGCCTCCTGCATGGTGACTCCCATGAGGTGGTCGGCCATTTCCATTGTGATTTTGTTGTGCGTAATCACCACGAACTGTACGTCTTCCGACATCTCTTTGATCAACTCAGCAAACCGCGTGGTATTGCTGTCGTCGAGCGGCGCATCAACCTCATCCAGCAAGCACACGGGGCTTGGGTTGAGATGGAAGATGGCAAAGATCAGCGCAACCGCTGTCATTGCCTTTTCGCCGCCCGAGAGCAGATGAATACTCGCGTTCCGCTTCCCCGGTGGTCTCGCAATCAGCGTGACCCCCGTATCGAGCAGATCCTCCCCGGTCAGTTCCAGTGTGGCGTGTCCCCCGCCAAAGACTTTCGGGAACAGCTCCCCCAAACGGCTGTTTACCCGATCGAATGTGTCCTTAAACAGTGCTCGCGTCTCTTTGTCAATCTTTCTAATCGCGCCGAGCAAGGTTTCCAGTGCTTCTTCAAGATCGTCGTTCTGTTGATCCAAATACGCTTTGCGTTCCTGTTCGCTCTGATACTCATCAATTGCGGCTAGATTGATGGGACCCAGCCGCTGAATCTTGCGATCCAATGCGGCGAGCGCCTCTTCGAGCGCTTCCACCGCCGCATCTTCTGCAAGCTCGCTGATCAACTGTTCCGCAGTCACCGCCGCTTGTTCCAGCGCGGCGGTGAACTGCTGCGCCAAATTGTCCCGGTTGACGACCAGGCTCTGGCGGGCGAGCCGTTCTCGCTCGAGCGCTTCGCGAGCGGCCTCCACCGCTTGCTCGGCGCCGCTGTGGCGCGCCTCAAGGGCGCGCACGGCGTTTTCGGCAGTCTCTAAACGGTTACGGACTGAGTTCAAGTCTCGCTCAACCTCTGCCCGCTCCGTCAGTTTTTTCTCGAGGCTGGCCCGCAACTCGGGAAGCGGCTGTTTACTCGCGTCGATACTCTGCTGCAGCGTCTGTTGTTGCTGCGTCAGATCCTGACGTTGGCGGTCGAGCCGCTCCCGCGCGGCTCGACCGGCGTTTATCCCGGATTCCAGGCGCTGGCGCTCGAGATCGACCCGATGAAACGCATCACGGGCACGCTGAGAAGCTTCGCGGGCGCTCTCCAGCTGACCAATGAGTGCCGAGCGCTCCTGTTGCCGCGCATCGCGCTGGGCGAGCAGCGTCTGTTCGGCCTCCTCGGCCTGTTGCCGCGCCTGCCGGGCGGCGTCGAGGTTAGCGGTTTCCGCGGCGATCTGCTCGCCAAGCTCCTGCCGCTCTCGCTGCAACCGGGCGCGCCGGTCTGCCGTTTGCTCCTGCTGCACGACCTGGACGCCGTGGCTGGTTTTGAGTTCTGCCAGCTGGCCAGTCAGCGCGCGCACCTCGCCTTGCGCGGCTTCGCGCTCGGCAGCGAGTCGATCTTGCGTCTGTCGGGCCTCAAGCAAGGTCCGCTGTGCTTCAGCCAACCGGGTCTCCGCCTGGTCAAGCTCGACACTGGTACGCTCGATATCGAGACCCAGCTGAATGATGCCTTGTTCGGCCTCCCCAGCAACGCCGCCGCGGGCCCAATCGCTCCCAAGCCACAGCCCCTCCCGGGTCACAAGACTCTCACCCGGGAGCAGGCGCGACCGAGCCGTCAGCGCTACGTCCAACGAGCTCGCGGCATAGACACCGGCGAGGAGCGTTCCAATGGCCAATCGATTACCGCTTTCCGTAGAACCCTGCCGTACCAGCGACGACAGCAGCGGCAGTCCGATCGCATCCCTTGGCGACTCTGTTGCCTCAGTCCGTTCGCGATCGAGCAGGGCTACGTTGCCGGCATCGAGCGACGCAAGGCCTGAGGCGTAGCGATCGAGCTCAGCAACCTCAATGGCCTGCAGGTAGGGTTGCAACACGCACTCGACGGCCCGTTCCCAGCCGCTCACCACCGCCAGGTGTTCGCCAAGCCGCGGCGCGTGGGCCAGCCCCTGCGCGTCGACCCAGGCCTGGGCTGCCTGATCGTCTTTGCCGAGGGCCGCCTGTTGCCGTGCCTGCAGCGCCGCTAAATCCCGACGCAACGCCTGCACGCGATTGCGTTCGTTTTCTAAGCCGCTTTCAGCGCTCGCCACCGCCTCCCGATTACTCGCCAGCGCTCGCAGGGTCTCATCCACCACCGCCTCAGCCTGGCGGACGCCGCGATCCTGATCGGCAATTGCCGCCGCGAGCGAATCGACCACGGCCGTATCGGCCTGCGGCAACGATTCGGCGTCGCGATTTAAGGAACCCTGTCGGTCGTTCAACCGGCCGATCAGCTGTTCTAAGTACTCGATCCGTGCGGCGGCCACGCTGGTCGTACGTTCAGCCTGCGCAAGCTCTGCGGTAAAGCTGTCCCAACCGCGCTGCCAGTCGGCAAAGCGGGTCTCGAGTCCCTCGAGGTCCGTAGCCTGCGACGTCGACTCTGCCAACGCGCGATCCAACGCCGGTCGCAGGGTTTCGAGGTCTTGCTCGAACTGCTGGATCTGACCGGCGTCGTCCTTTGTTTGCTGCTCTGCCTCGGCCAGGCGTTCAGCAACGGTGGCTAGATCCAGCTCCAGCTGCTGCACGCGCTCGGCATTAAACGCGATCGCCTCTTCCAACCTCGCGATGTCCGCGCCGAGTTTGTAGAAATGCCCCTGCACGGCGTTGAACCGATCGGAATGGTCCGCGTGCTCGCGCCGCTGCGTTTCCGTATCTGCCACCAGTCGGCTGCGTTCGGACTGGGTCCGTTCGAGCTCGACTTCTGCCGCTCGGACCTGCCCTTCGGTCTCGGCGAGACTGTCGTTGACGGCGGCAAGGCGCAGATGCATCAGCTCGGCCGTTAGGCGGCGCTCGTCGGCTTTCAACTGCTGATAGCGCTCCGCTGCCCGGGCCTGGCGATCAAGCCGTTCGAGCTGTTTGCCGAGTTCTTCTCGGATGTCGTTGATGCGGGCCAGATTATCGCGCGTGTGGCGAATGCGGTTCTCCGTTTCCCGACGTCGCTCCTTGTACTTGGAAATACCGGCCGCCTCTTCGAGATAGACCCGCAGCTCATCGGGTTTGGCTTCGACCAGCTGGCTGATCATGCCCTGCTCGATGATGGAATAGCTGCGGGGCCCGAACCCGGTTCCGAGGAAGATGTCGAGAATGTCCCGGCGGCGGCACTTCTGACCGTTGAGGAAATAGGTGGACTGCGCTTCCCGGGTAACCTGGCGGCGAATGCCAATTTCTGCATATGCCGCGTACTCGCCACCGATCCGCCCGTCGCTGTTGTCGAAGATCAGCTCGATGCTGGCTTGCGCCGTCGGCTGACGTGAGCCGGAACCGTTGAAAATGACGTCGGTCAGGTTCTCCCCGCGCAACTGCTTGGCCGAGCTTTCGCCCATGACCCAGCGCACGGCATCAATGATGTTGGACTTGCCGCAACCGTTGGGGCCGACGACCGCGGCGCGGTTGGAGGGAAAATTAACGGTCGTTGGATCAACGAACGATTTAAACCCTGCAAGCTTGATCTGCTTGAGTCGCACCGAGTTTGCGTCGCTCCCTTAGTCGTTCAGCGACGTGCACGAAAACCCGGCTTCACCTCAGCACACCAAACGCGTCGGTTGCGAAGAACAAACAAGGGGACATGCGAACACCGCGATGCCGCGCAGTCTAATCAAAAGCACGACCACACGAAACGGCGTTGACACGAAAAGCCAAGGAATTTCCTACGGAAAACCCTGACCGGGCTCAGCCCTCCGTGGGACAGGGCAATGTAAGGATTCAGCTCCCGTTCATGCCCACCGCGAGCTCCAGCGCTAACGCACGTTCGCGGCGCGAATGCGCATCGATGAGTTCGAGCAGCCGCTCCTCATCGCGCCGACCGAGGGCTTCGGTCAGTGCCTGGTGATAGCGCAGATCATCCTGAGGGTCGAAATTCGGATGGGACGCCGCTCGGAACGCAAGTCGCAGGCGCACCGGTGCAAGCATCCGAATCAAGTTAACGAGGTAGTCGTTGTCGCCGTAGGCCGCGAGTACTGCAATGAACTGTTCCGTTGCGTACATGGCCGCTTCCAGGTCGCCGGCGGCAACCGCTGCCCGTTTCGCCTCGAGCGGCACGCACAGCGCTTTCGTCACGTCCGCCGGAAGCCGGCAAAGTGACCTCACCAAACGCTTTTGAAGGTCGCTGTAAATCTCTGAAAACTCGCTAATTTCATCCTTACGAAACTCGCGAACTTTGGCACCCCGCCGGGGCTGAATCTCAATCAATTGCTGGCGCTCGAGCACCAGCAATGCCTCGCGCACCGACCCCCGAGACACGCCCATCTGCTTGGCGAGCGCCATTTCCTGAAGCCGTGAACCCCCTACGCGGTGGGCTTGAACGATTTCCCGACCGAGACGAGCGGCAACGCGCTCCGTCGTGCTCTGGCTCGACGAGGCCCATTCTCCGATACAGTTTGACCCTTCCGCGACGGATGCCGTTTCCATGCCGTGTTCCCTTGAATGGCTATTTCAGGTTCGACAGTAGGACAAGCGGCGAAGTTCCCACTCTGGAGGAAAAACTGGGTAGAAAAGTGACACTTCTGCCCCACGAACGGGTTCGCGGCGAGATTTAGAGGTTTGACGCGGTCAGCTTGCGGGCGGTGCAAGCGCCGCTTCGAGCGCTACCGGCCGGTCGTTCTCGGCCAGCTCAACGGTTGCCGACTGCCACTCCCAGTCCCCTGGCTGCTTCTGCGGGCGACCGCTTCGGCTCAGTCGCACGACAACCTCAATAGCATCCGCTGTCGACAGTGGCCGCGCGGGATTCATACTGACGAGGTCGTCAAGACGCACAGAACGCGGGTAGTCGGGCCCCGGACGGCGCACCACGGCGAAGGGCATGCCACCACCGACGGGACGCGCGATCACGAACAGGGTCGCCGTTTCCGGCGGTTTTCCGTCCACGTCGATCGCAACATCGACCGCTGCCGGTGTCGACGGGAGCTGAGCCCGCGCCTGCTGATAGCCCGCCTCCAGGGCAGCGCGCTGCCCTGGTCCAAGGCGCTGCCCGAGCAGCCGGTTTAAAAGACTGACCGCGTCCGGGAAACGCTCCCCGCGCATGGCATCGATGGCAAGCATTTCGAGCACCGCGGGCTGATTCGGCGCACGCTCGAGTACCCGATTCGCGAGCTCGCGGCTGCGATCGTTGATCACACCTTTATCGGCCAGAAAACGCGCCTGCAACCAATACAGATCGATGCCTGCGTCCGGTGTGCCGTTCGCCCGATCTGCCTGCTCAAACGCTGCCGCCGCCGCCACGAAGCGTTGTTGTTTGAGTGCTACGTGACCCAACAGGTAGTGACTCTTCGCATCGTCCGGCTCGGACGCCACGCGCGCTTCCAGGGTGTCCCGCCAGTCGGCGAGCTCTTCGGCCGCCGATTCCGGCAGCGCAAGGACCGTCTGGGCTCCTGCCAGCGCCTCGGCTTCCGGTTCTCCAATCAGTGCGTACACGCCAACAACGGCGAGCACCGCAACAACAGCCGCAAGCACCGGTGCCTGCCGGCCGGTGTCGGTTGTTGAGTCCAAGGCGCCGATCTGTTCCTGCTCAAGATCCCGTAACGATGCCCGGTCGTGCTCATCCAGGGCCACGCCCAGATCTTCCGGGCTAAGCAAACCTTCCGCAGCCTCACGCTCGAGTTCCTCCCGACGGCTGCGATACAGCGACTTCAGGGACTTCAGGCGCGTGTTCGCCTCCCCGGTCGGCGCGGCCTTGCCGCGAAGCAGAGGCCACAAGACAAACGGCAGCGTTGCCAGTCCCAGGAGTAGGCTCAGGCCGATCATGCGTCACCGTCGAGCAGGTTATCGAGGCGCACGCGGGCCTCGGCATCGAAGTCAGTCGCGTCGCCGGTCGCTGCTCGGCGTACGGTACGAAACCACCAGAATGCCCCCAGCAGCAGCAAGCCCGGTGGCCCGAACCACAGGAGCACGTTGGCCGGTCGCAGCGGCGGTGAATACAGCACGAAGTCGCCATAGCGTTCCTGCAGGTAAGCACGCACCTCGTCGTCACTCTGCCCCTGCTCGACGGACAGGCGGTACACGGCCTTGCGAAGATCTTTCGCAATCGGGGCATCGGAGCCCAGCAGGTTGGTGTTGAGGCATTTTGGGCACCGGAACTCGCCAACCAGCGAGCGAAAGCGCTGTTCTTCAGCTTCCGATGCAAAGGTCAGCACGTCGACGGGATTACCGGCCGGTGCGGCAGTTCCAGCAGATGCCAGGCAAACGCCGATGCTTAGAATCAATGCAGCCTGGAGCGTCCTCATGGCCCAGCCTCCTGCTGCAGAAGCGTAAGGATCGGTTGTATTTCGTCGCGCCAGATCCGCGGGTTTACATCACCCACGCGCTTGTAGCGGATTACGCCATTCGCATCGAGCAAGAAGCTCTCCGGCGCACCGTAAACGCCTAACTCCACACCGATGCGACCGTCCGGATCCTGAATGTTGAAGTCGTAGGGATCGCCAAGCTCTGCCAGCCAGCGTCGCGCCTTCGAGGGTTCGTCTTTGTAGTTAATGCCAACGATCTTGAGCCCTTCATCTGCCCGCAGTCGCTTCAGCTCGTCATGCTCAGCGCGGCACGTCGGGCACCAGGTTGCCCAGACGTTGACCAACACCGGCGCGCCAAGCAGGTCTTCGCGCCGCAGCGTCTTACCACCGGGACGTAAGGGCTCGGCCTCGAAGGTTGGGAACGGTTTGTCGAGCAAGGCTGACGGCAGCTTATGCGGATCGTTTAAGGAAAACCCCAGATAGCCGAACAGCAGGATCAGCAGAAACACGGCGAACGGAACGAACAGGCTGGCTCGGTTCATTGCGAGGTATCCACCTAGAGCGCGTCCCGATCAGGCCACCGCAGGGCCAGCTTTGCCGTCCATGGCAGGCGCTCGCGCGCTATCTCGCGCGTCGGCAGCATCTTCCGCCGCGGCGTCCGCAACGCGCACCCGGCGACGCCGATAGCGTCGGTCGAGAATCGCCAGCACACACCAAGCGCCATGAGCCCGGCACCGCTCCAAATCCAGCGCACCATGGGTTTCACCTGAATGCGCACAGCCCAAACACCGTTGTTCGGATCGAGCGGCTCGCCAAGAGATACATACAGATCGCGCCAGATTCCGGCATCGATCGCCGCTTCCGTCATAACGCTGTTTCGCGCCAGGTAGCGCCGTTTCTCCGGCGTTAGCGTAAACAGCAGCTGATCGTCTCTGAAGACGTTAAACGTGCCCTGATCGGCGAGATAGTTCGGCCCGGTCACCGCGTCTGTACCTTCAAACTCGAAGCGATAGCCAGCAACGGTATGCGACTGGCCCGGTTCGAAGCGTAGGTCGCGTTCAACGGACAGCTGCGTCGTAAGCCCCGCGCCAAGGAGACAGGCCGCGAACCCCAGATGGGCGCACGCCATGCCGACGTAGGCCAGCCGCGCCCGGCGCAAACCCACGCGCCACCAGTCCTTAAGCTGCGAGAGCGCAATCCAGAGTCCGAGGGCGACGGTCAACACCACCTGCCACGCCAGCGCACCGGTCACCACCCAGGGAACGACCAGGCCTAAGCCAACGGCCGCAAGCGCGACCCAACGTAGCGATTGCCACAGTAGCCCGGTCGACGTGTCCTTCCAACGCAACACCGGCGCGGTGCCCAGCGCTAAAGCAAGCAGCACCATAAGTGGTACGAAGACGGCGTTGAAATACGGCGCGCCGACGCTCGACTTCTGGCCGCCGCTCAACGCTTCATAAATAAGCGGATGGAGCGTGCCGTAGAGCACCGCGGCAAGTGAGACGACCAGCAGCAAGTTATTAACGAGCATGAACGCTTCGCGGCTGAGGAGCGTGTAGCGCACCGACGACTGAATCGTTGACGCGCGCAGCGCGTACAGCAGCAGCGACCCGCCAACCACGATCAGCAGGAACACAAGAATGAACAAACCGCGCGTCGGATCGACAGCGAAGGCGTGTACCGAAGTCAGCACCCCGGATCGGACAATGAACGCGCCCAGCAGGCTCAAGCTGAAGGCGGTCAGGGCCAGCAACAGCGTCCAACTCTTGAAGGTGCCGCGCTTTTCGGTCACGGCAAGCGAGTGAACCAACGCGGTACCAGCAAGCCAGGGCATGAAGGAAGCGTTCTCTACGGGATCCCAGAACCACCAGCCGCCCCAACCGAGCTCGTAATACGCCCACCAACTGCCAAGCGCGATCCCAACCGTGAGAAAAGCCCAGGCCACGTTTGTCCAGGGGCGCGACCACCGTGCCCAGGCAGCATCAAGCCGACCGGTCATGAGGGCGGCCAGAGCAAAGGCGAAGGCGACGGAAAATCCAACGTAACCGGTGTAAAGGATCGGCGGATGGAAGATTAGGCCGACGTCCTGCAACAACGGGTTAAGGTCCGCCCCTTCCGCTGGGGCTAGCGGCACCAGACGCTCAAAGGGGTTACTGGTGAACAGCAGGAACGCGAGGAACCCGGACTGAAGCAGACCGAGCACGCCAAGCACTCGGCCGCGGAAGTCCGCCGGCAAATCACCGCCCCGAAGGGCAACCGCCAGCATCCAACTCGCCATGATGACGATCCAGACTAAAAACGACCCTTCATGGGCACCCCACACGGCGCTGATCTTGAAGTGATCCGGCAGCTGCGAATTGGAGTTCTCTGCCACGTAGGCAACGGTGAAGTCGTCGTTCAGAAACGCGAGCGCGAGAAAAACGAACGAGAGCACGGCGAAGGTCCACTGACCAACGGTCAGTGATTGTGACAGGCGCAGCAGCGTACCGTCGTTACGCGCGCCGCCGATCAGGCCAGCAAGTGTCAGCAGGCAGGACAGTACGAACGCGGCGATCGCCGCTACGTGACCCAGTTCAGGACCCATCGGCACCCTCAATCGTCGTGTCCGCAGACGCCATTTCTGCAAGCTCTGGCGGCATGTAGGTTTCGTCGTGCTTCGCCAGCACTTCACTGGCAACGAACAGGCGCGGCTCCGTCAGCTGCCCTTGCACCAAGATACCCTGCCCCTCGCGAAACAGGTCCGGCAGGATACCCGTGTAGCGGACCGTAAATTCCGATCCCGCATGATCGGTGACGACAAACTCAACCGCCAGATCGTTGCTGTCGTTGCGCGTTACGCTGCCGTCCTTAACCATGCCGCCGGCACGTATCTGCGTCGCCAGCGGAGCGACGCCAGAGACGACCTCCGCCGGGGGATAAAACAGGTTCATGTTCCGACCGATGGCGTTAAACACCAGCACCGCTGTCAGACTGACACCGACGAGCAGAAAGCCGATCATGGTGAGGCGGTTTTTGCGTTGCGGATGCATGTCAGCGCCCTGAGTCTGCGTTGAGATTCTTTTCGATCAACGGGCCATCGAGCAGCGTGGCGGCGGCCTGTTCAAGCGCCGGTGCGCGATCAAGCGCGTCGCCACCCTGCGCCCGCGCTCGGGCATCGGCAAGGAACTGGCGGCGCGCTGCGCGAAGCGTCGCCCAGTTCGCACCGATCGCCAGCAGCGCGAGCGCGACCGAAAGCCAGACATAGAAGCCGTGGCCGTCCATGTCGATAAACGCCGCCAGTGTTGCAAAGTTCGGTTCCGGCATCAGGCGGTCGCCGCTTTCGACGGCGCGGTGATCGCCAGTCGTTCCTGGACCCAACGGGTCTGCTCTTCGCGGCGAAGGATTTCCAACCGCATCCGACCCACCATAAAGGTTCCGAACAAGCAGTACATGCCGAGCACGTTAAGCAGCAGCGGCAGATACATGGACGGTGGCATGGCGGGCTTTTCCGTCAACGTGAAGGTGCTCGTCTGATGCAGCGTGAGCCACCACTCCACGGAATACTTGATAATGGGGATGTTGATCAGCCCGACGATGGCCAGCACCGCGCAGGCGCGCGCCGCCTGCTCCGGTTGCGTGAACGCCTGCCGCAACGCAATCAACCCGAAGTAGAGAAACAGCAGCACCAGCATGGACGTCGTCCGGGCATCCCAGACCCACCAGGCGCCCCAGGTCGGCTTACCCCAGATGGCACCGGTCGCAAGCGCAAGCGCCGTCATGGTCATACCGAAGGGAATCGCGGCCTTAAGTGCGATATCGGCAAGCTTCATGCGCCAAACCAGCAGCACGACCCCGGCAACCCCAATGAGCATGTAGGCCGACTGTGCAACGATCGCCGCGGGGACGTGAAGGTAAATTATGCGAAAGCTGTTGCCCTGCTGATAGTCCGGTGGCGCGAACGCGAGCCCCCAGACCGTGCCCCAGGTCAACAGCACCAGCGCCGCCAAGCCGAGGACCAGCTCCCAGCGCTCTGTCAGCTGAAAAAACCACCGCGGAGATCCAAGCTTGTGCCATAGCCGCTTGATCGCGCTCCACACTGTTCGGTTCTCCACCTCGAAGTTCGAATACTGCCCGATTATCACCCAAATCTGTCGTGCCCAGCGTCAAGCCGTGGCTGCCACTTGGTTCGATTCAGGCGCTGAACCTTAGACCCATGGGGCGGCAAAGGTTCGCTACTGTTCAACACCGATCCTGAGTGCCCCGACGATCAGAAAGGGTGCCGTTGTCAGCGTAAGCGTCAGGATGACGCCGAGCCACAACAATGCGCCACTGTGCGGCAGGCCTTGCTGGGCCGCCGTGATCGCGCTCGCAGAAAAAATGAGCACCGGTATCAGGAACGGCAGCACGAGCAGGGTCAGCAGGACCCCGCCCCGACCTACCCCGACGGTTAGCGCAGCACCGATGGCCGCAACCGCCAGCACCGATGGGGAACCGATCAGCAGCGTCAGAAACAACGCCGGCCAGGCCGCTGAAGGCAGAAAAAGGGCCATAGCTGCAAAGGGAGCGAGTACCAGAAAGACACCACCGAGCACGAGCCAATAGGCCAGCAACTTGGCTAACACCGCGACAAAGAGCGGCTCTCCGAGGGCCAACCACTGCTCCAGGACGCCCTCCTCGTATTCGCGACGGAACATGCTCTCAACGGACAGCAGCGCCGCCAGCAGCACCAGGATCCAGATGACGATCGCGGCAAACGCTCCGAGCGCGTCCGGTGCACCGCCGAAGCCGATCGCGAACAGTGTCAGTCCGAGCACGAAAAACGCCGCCGGGTTCAGCACATCAGCCGGCGAGCGCCAAAGCAGTTGCAGGGCGCGCCTGAGTTCGGCACGAAACAGCCGACTAACCATTGCGCGGCTGCCAACGTCTCAAAGCCATACCCTGCTTGATGTCGATTCCCGGCTCCGCAAGTTGTTGAAACCGCCCGGTCTGATCGAGCGGCTGGTGCGTGGCACAGACCACCGCACCGCCTCGGGCGAGATGCCCGTGGAGCAGGCTATCGAGCAGGGCTTGACCGGAGACATCGAGCGCCGTGTGGGGTTCATCAAGCAGCCACAGCGGTGCTGGCTGGAGCGCCAGCGCGGCTAACGCCACCCGGCGCTGCTGCCCCGCAGACAGTTGGCCGCAGGGCACTCGGGAGCTCGATTCGAGCCCGACGGCCGCAAGGCGCTCTTCGGCACGTGCGGAGGTGCCCACCAGTGCTGCGTACCATTCGAGATTGGCACGCGGTGACAGCAGTAGGTTTAACGCCGGCTTGTGCCCAAGGAACGCCTGTGGGGCCAGCGACAGCCGCCCGCTGTATTCACTGTGCAGACCGGCCAGCGCGCGCAACAGTGTCGTCTTACCGGAGCCATTCGGGCCGGTCAGCGCCCAGCAGTCACCGCGACGGACCACCAAGTCCAACGCACCGATCAAGAAACGATCGTTCCGACTCACCTCAAGACCCTCTGCCGTCAGCAGAACCTGCGTCACGATCAGGTCAGTCCTGAACCACTCGATAGCAGGGGACGTAGCTCTCGCTTGCAAGCTTCATGCGTCCGTCCACCACAAAGGCCTCGAGCAGCGCGTCCAACGCATCAGCAAGTACGGCATCTCCCCGCAACGTAAGGGGACCGTGCTGCTCGATACGGCGAATGCCGTCGGCTTTGACGTTCCCGGAAACGATGGCGGAAAACGCCCGTCGCAGTGCCACAGCGAGCTCATGCACCGGTTGCTCACGGCGCAGGTTCAATTCAGCAACTGATGCGTGGGTCATTTCGAAGGGGTGCTGATGCGGTTCCGGAACGGTCAGCAGCCAATTGAAGTAATAGGCGTCGCCGTCGCGGCGGCGCTGGCGACGAACCTGCTGCAGCGCGCGCCCGATCGTTGCACCGACAGCCTCGGCGTCGTCGATGATGATGGTGTAGCAGTCAGCCGCCGCATCGCCAAGGGTCAATCGCAGGAACGCGTCCATTTGCGCCCAGTAGCGCGCTGAGGATGCGGGGCCTGTGAACACCAGCGGTAACCGCTGGCGCACGTTTGCCGGATCCAGCAACACACCGAGGAGGTAGAGAATTTCTTCTGCCGTTCCCACACCGCCCGGAAACACAACGATCCCATGACCGAGACGCAGGAACGCTTCAAGCCGTTTCTCGATGTCCGGCAGAATTACCAACTGGTTCACCATGGGGTTAGGCGGCTCGGCGGCGATGATCCCAGGCTCGGTAAGGCCGATGTACCGTGCATCGGTGCGGCGCTGTTTGGCGTGGCCGACGGCGGCGCCTTTCATCGGTCCTTTCATCGCGCCGGGACCGCAGCCGGTGCAGATGTCCAAACCGCGCAGACCGAGGTGATAGCCCACGGTCTTGGTGTACTCATACTCATGGCGCGCAATGGAATGACCGCCCCAGCACACGACGAGGTTGGGACCGACGTCGGGATTCAGAACCCGGGCCTGCTTGAGGATGTTGAAGACTGCATCGGTGATGCCCGCACTGCTGGACAGATCGAAGCGCCGCCCGTGCTGCACCTCGGTGCCGATGTAGATGATGTCCCGCAGCACGGAAAACAAATGCTCGCGGATTCCTTCGACCATGCGGCCCTCGACAAAGGCTGTTGCCGGCGCGTTTTCGATCGACAGCTTGAGACCGCGCGTGCGGCGTTTGATGTCGATGCGGAAGTCGTCAAAGGTATCGAAGATCAGAGCCGCGTCATCGGACACGCTGCCCGTGTTGAGCACCGCGAGGGCACAGTTACGGAACAGCTCGTAGAGGGCCGCCGGCTGCTCACCGGCCGTCAACGCATCGATTTCCCGCCGCGACAGCAGCTCAAGGCTGCCCTTCGGCGCGACCTGGGCGTCACACTTACCGACGGCCAGCGGTGAAAACTCCGGGTGCTTGTCAGGCGCTTTCACAGCGGTCGACGTCGTGTCAGCTGGTGCCGGTGCGCGGGGCGCAGTCATGGACTCTCCTGAGGCGTTGCTACGCCGCTGGCCCTCAGTGTAGCGGATGCGATCCGACGGTCACCGCAGCAGGTCACAGACGCAGACGAACTCCAAGATAGGCTTGCCTTGGCAGACCGGGGAAGTAGCGGAAGTTGCCAAAGGCGAAGTCGGCGCGATCGGCGTACTGCTCGTCGGTCAGGTTGTTCAACCGCAGCGTCAGCGACAGATCGTCTGAGACCTCCCACGCGGCGCGGAGGTTGACCAACCAGTGCCCGTCATAGCGCGCTGTGTTGCTTGGATCGAGCTCGTAACCATCGGTGGCAACGAGCTCAGTCTCGAGCAACAGGTCATCGCGCAGCGACCAGCGCCAGCGTGCGCTGCCGAGCCAACGCGGTGCCGTATCGACGTCGTCGCCGTCACTGATCGACTGCCCACCAGCAAGCGGCGTGGAAAAATCGTAGCGATGGCGCGCGTAGGTCGCCGCAACATCGAAACTGTGACGGCCAACGCGCTCCCCGAGCCAGACTTCGAGTCCATCGCTTCGCGTTCGCCCCCCAACGACGTTAAAGCCGTCCGCATCGCGAAAGATTTGATCCCGCGACCGTTGACTGAACAGCGCTACCGCCAACCGCTCATTACGAAATCCAAGTTCCAGCGAAAGCAGTTCCTCGGAGTCGAGATCGGTGACCAGCTGGCCGTTTTGTAAGCGAAACAGTTCCGTCGCCTGCGGCGGGCGAAAGCCGCGACCGAGCTGCAGGTAAGCGCGACCCCGATCGCTTCGGCGAACCAATCCCAAGCGTGCCGCGAGATCGGTGAAGCTGTCCCTACTGCTCGGCGGACGGCTATACCGGCAACCACCAAAACCGCAGCTGCTGCCGTCATCGCGCGTATTGCCGGTGAGCGTGAGGTTGTCGTAGTCGTATTCGAGTCGCTCCAGCCGCGCGCTGTGCTCAAGGTGCCAGCGCGTATCGCCGGTACGGCCAAGGGCGACGTCGCCGCTATAGAAGAGCGCGGCCGTCAATCCCTGGACCTCGTAATCGTAGTGGAGCCCAGGCGGTCGGGTTTCGACAAGGAACGCCGAACCGATGGTCGGTCCGTCCTGAAATTCGCGCAGCGACGAATCAAACCACTCCAGCTGCGCGCCCAGCTGACCGGTCCAGCGTGCAGTTGAGAGGATGCCGTAGCGCGCAATCACACCGGCGCTGGTCTGGTCGTTCGTCTCGAGCGGTTGGCCAGGTAAAAAGTGCTGTAAGAACTCCATGTCCGAGCGTCGCAGGTAGGGGCTGATGGTGAGGGCATCGCGCTGCCAGTGGCTCACCAAGCGCAGCGCCCAGGCGTCGCGGTAGGCTTCGGGATTCGGGTTGCTCTGCCGCAGGTCATCGTCTTCGTAGGCTTCGAAGCCGAGCACGAATCCACCGGTTTCCTGGTTCAGCAGCGTTCCGGCAAGGGTCGTGAGCACCGACCAGTCGCCCACCTGGCTCTCAAGACTCAGGTTTGCCTTCTGCTGCCCATAGCCCGTGGCTTCCCGATAACCGCCGGAGTGCTCGCTGTGTATCGCGTAGTGCAACCGATTCTCAGGCAGCGATACCACCCCGGAGGCACCGACGCGGTAGAACCCTTCCGGACCACCCTCAAGCGACACTTCGGTGCGATCGCCAAGCAGCGATACCCGATTAATGGCCCCAAGTTGTGCGTTGCCGCCAAACGCGGCGCTTGCCGGTCCGCGGTAGATTTCCAACCGAGCCGCCTGCTCCGTATTCAACTCGAACAGGTTGTTGACATTACAGAAGCCGTTTGGCCGAACGGGGACCCCGTCCTCAAGGATCTGAAAAGAACCACAGGCGCCGGGGCCCGTGAGCACCGCCGAGCGAATGGCGGTGAGATGTTCCTGGCCAGAGCCTCGCGATAGCCAGACGCCGGGCACGCGCACACCCAGCTCACTGACGTGAGTCGCACCGGTGCGTTCCAAAGCAGCGCGATCGAGGGCCAGAGCGCTGGCGTTGGTGCCGAGTTGCCCGGCAAGTGATCGTTCGGCGATCACTTCCACGGTCTCCAGCACCGGTCGCGCATCCTCGGCGGCGCGGCCTTCGACACTGGCCATGGAGACCGACCAAGCTCCAGCCATCATGACCCAAGACCGCCACCCTGCTCTCACACCCATGCCCTGAATTCTCTCTATCCCGGCGGAGGACCCTAGCGCAGCCCGGGTCAAGGCGAAAGCCATTTGCCTGACGATAAGACTGGCTGCGCTCAGGCGAAGGTCCTGGTTCGTGGGCCGCTAGTCCCTCAGTCGCAGCGTTACGCTGTCACTCTCTGGGTCGAACCAGATCTCTGCCACACCGGTTTCAAGTTGCCGCCGCACCACGGCGCGCTTGGCGTCGAGGGATGCCTCTTCTGCGCCATAGTCCGTGCCTTCGCGCAATACGAAATCATCGATCACGCCCAGAACCGCCTCCGGGCTGAGGGACTCGAGGGGAACTTTTATCATCTCACTTGACGCTTCGTGACCAACAACACAATCGCGATGCTACAGGGCCCACGAAACCCAAGGCAGACGAATCGCAGCGACCGCGAAGCCAGGCCAAATTCGTTAAGCTACTGATGCGATGGGACCACACCCGTCGTGCCGCCACGGCCATACGCCGTGCCGGGACTGGGCAAAGAACAGGATTGCAGCGCCATGGCGGAGCAGGAACACATACTCGTCGTCGAAGACGAACCCATCACCCGCGAACAGCTGGTCAGTTATTTTGAGGAAGAGGGCTTCCAGGTCACGGCGACGGGGCAAGGCGACGAAGTCCAGGGGCTGCTCGACAACCACGACATCACTCTCATCCTTCTGGACATCAAGCTCCCGGGTAAGGATGGACTGACGTTGACCCGGGAAATACGCGCCAACTCCGACGTGGGTGTCATACTGGTCACCAGCAAACAGGAACAGATCGATCGGATCCTGGGGCTTGAGAGCGGCGCAGACGACTATGTCACCAAGCCCTTTGATCCCCGCGAACTGTTGAGCCGGGCCCGCAACCTCCTACGGCGCGTGCACTCCCAGCAGAGCCTGCGCAAAAAGAACCACATCCGTAAGTTCGATGGCTGGACACTCGACCTAAACAAGCGTGAACTGTTGTCTCCGGAAGGTGAACAGAAGCAGCTGTCTGCCGGTGAGTACCAGCTGTTGCTGGCGTTCATGGAAAAGGCGGGGGAAGTGATGAATCGCGATCAGTTGATGAACCGCATCCGCAACCGCGAGTGGTTCCCGGACGATCGCTACATTGATGTGTTGGTCGGCCAGCTCCGCAAGAAGCTTGGAGAGCGCGCGGCGAACGCAAAGATCATTGCCACAATTCATGGAACCGGCTACCTCTTCACGCCCGAAGTCGTGTAACGCGGGCAGCAGGGCGCCCTTATGTCCCAGTGAGCGATGAGCAACGCTGAAGACCAACCCGTTGTCCTGCACGAGAGCAATACGTCGCTGGTCACGCGCCTATGGCGCGACGGTCGGCCACTCATCTGCAAACGCCTGAAGCCCACGGCGCAAACACCGCAGGCAATCAATCGCTATCATCACGAGTTCAGCGTGCTGCGTTCACTGACCAGCCCGTTCGTCTGTCAGGCGCTGGAATACGACAGTGCCGAACAGGCCCTGTATTTTGAAGACTGTCTGGGTCGTCCCCTCAAGCAGCTGATCCGCGACGGCTCCCTCGACCTAGAACGCGCCGTCGACATCGGCGCTCGGATCGCCGAAGCGTTGCAATCCGTCCACGACGAAGGTGTCGTGCATCGCGACCTGAACCCGAGCAACATTCTGGTCACAGAAGACGGCGGAGTCCGCCTGATTGATTTCGCTCTGGCAACCTTTGCCCATAGAGATGAACGGACCCCCGAGACACCGACGCCACTGGCTGGCACCCTCGCCTACATCTCGCCGGAGCAGACCGGACGCGTTAATCGTATTGTCGATTACCGTACCGATCTCTATTCCCTGGGCGCCACGCTCTATGAGATGTTTGCCGGGCGACCGCCGTTTCAGGCGCAGGAACCGCTGGAGCTCATCCACGCCCACATCGCCTCCGAACCACCGCCTCTGGATGATGTTGCAATCGACATCCCCCAGTGGCTTGCGGACCTCATCAACAAGTTGCTCGCAAAGCAGCCGGAAGACCGCTACCAATCCGCTGCGAGCGTTCGCGACGATTTACTGGAAGGGCGCGAGTTGGCTGCCGTTGTTCCGTTCCAGCTTGGACAGACGGATGCACCGGGACAGCTAACGCTTCCCAAACGCGTTTACGGTCGAGACGCCGAGCTCAAGGTGGTATCGGACAATCTGGAGCGGTCTAGGCGCGGTGAAGTTAATTTGCTGCGGGTCAGCGGTTCCCTCGGAATCAGCACCTCGGCGTTCTGCAGTGCGATCAGTCGTCTTGCTGCGGACTCGGACCACCTCATCGGGCGGTTGCGGGTCGAGGATCCGCGCTACAGTGCCCAGGACGTGGTTGATGCCGAAGAGCTCTGGGTCGAGCTGCTGCGACCTGTGCTGCGTCAAGCCCTGTCACTGGAAACCACCACCGCGGACGCCCTGATCGACCGCCTGCAGCACCTCGACAGCACTAACGTCGCCTGCCTGGTACCGTTTATTCCAGAGCTCACAGCGTTCGTAACGCACGCAAACCCAACCACTGGCGGCACGCTGGAGGCCGGTATTCGGGAGTTGGGGCAAGCGCTGGCGCCTCTGCCCTTATGTTTGCTCATCGAAGACGCCGATCGATTGCCGCCGCGCGTGCTTGCCGGTTTGCTCGAAACGGCACTGGCCATCCGCAACCTGACGCTGGTGCTGGCCGGCAACGAAACGATTGACGAACTGCTGAGTGAACCCCGGTTGGCGACTAAGACGACGCGCCTACTGCTGGAACCGCTGAGCCGATCGCACGTCCGCGCCATGCTCGCAGACATGCTGCATCAGAGTGAGGCTCGCGTTCGCGAGCTGGCCGCGGTGCTGCACGAAAAGACCGAGGGGCTCCCCACGCCGCTGCTGGACTTGGTGTTCGAACTCCACCACGACGGTGCCATTCGCTACGACAACGCGGCGCACGAATGGAGCTGGGAAATGGATCAGGTGCGGGCGCACTATTTCAGCACCAATTCTGAGAGCAAGATTCAAACCCAGCTCGATGCCTTGCAAGACGAGGCCCGCCTAGCATTGGAAATCGGCGCCTGTCT
Organism: Pseudomonadota bacterium; assembly: GCA_039198065.1. Taxonomy (GTDB): domain Bacteria; phylum Pseudomonadota; class Gammaproteobacteria; order Pseudomonadales; family Azotimanducaceae; genus CALHVX01. The sequence continues at coordinate 183,082 of JBCCTU010000003.1, read as the reverse complement.
CGGCGACCCCTTCCAGCTTGCGGACCTCTCCGGAACGCTCGAAACCAGCAACAACGAGGCAGCGGTCCTGCTCCGGCAGGGAATCAGCCAGGGGCTGCTTGGGCTGGACGGTTCGGACTACCGCTTTTCACACCCTCGGATTGCCCACGCGCTGTACCGACAGATCGACGAAGCGAGTAAGCGCGAGCTACATCACGCCATTGCACGTCATCTGATGCGCAATCACCGGCAGGAGGGAGCGCACCTGCTGCTTACCGCCGATCACCTCAACGCAGCGACGAACCTCGTAGGTGTCAGCGATGAGCAGCGCCAGGAGTTTGCCCACTTCAATCTGCTGGCGGCCCGCGAAGCGCTCAAACGGTCAAATTTTCAGAAAGCCTACAAATACAGTCGCAGCGGTTTGGCGTTGTTCTTCAGTGCCGTACCAACGACGCAGTCCGTGTACCTCGAACTGTGCCAATGCGCCGCCGAAGCCGCATTCCTGTGTGGGGACTTCGATGAGCTGCAGCGCGTCGTTGCAGACACGAAGTCCACAACCAGCGCCATGCAGGAAGTGGAGATCCGTGCCGCAATCGTCTCGAACCGCCTTGAGCACGCGCGCACACTCACGGTTGAGGCCCTGGCCCAGCTCGGCACCGGCGACGACAACAACACGCTCCTCAACCGCGTCGGTCAGCGGCTCAAAGCGTTAACGCTGCGCACCGCCGAACCGCAGGCGCTCACGCCGCCGCTCGCTACGCTCAACGACGCCCTGCGCAAGCAGCGCTGGCGTCTGCAGTGTCTGTTAATGCATATCAACGATCATCTGGGAACGGACGTATCCCCGGCGACCCATCACCGATTGATTGATGACGCTCTGGAGCTTGCACTGTTCAGCCCGGAAACGGCACTGGCATATGCCTACGCGGCGCGCTCAGAGTGCGCCCGGGGCTACAGCCCTGCAGCGCGAACCTACGCCAACAACGCGCGCCTGATCGCCCGCCAGTTCAGCCAGGACGCGTTTTCGGCCCGAGCGCGCATCATTCTGAAAACCAGCGTCGACCCCTGGTCAAACCCCATCGACAGTTCGCTGAAGCCGCTCGCGGAGGAGTTCAACCAGTGCATCGCGGCTCAGGATTTCGAGTTCGCGGCTGAAGCGGCGGTCGGGTACGGAACCCTCGGCCTGCTTCGAGGCATGGAACTTGGCTCCCTGAACCGCGAGCTCCGGCGCCTGGTGAACGTCTTCGCTCCAACGCCGCAAATCACCGGCGCGAACGTGTGTCATTACCTCCTCGATACCGTCGGCACGCTGCTGGGGAAAAATCCCGCAGACCCCACAGACGAAGACGTGAGCCGGGCCCGGATCGATCCGCGCGATCAACAAGCCGCTGCAACGACCTACGCGCTACGCCTCTATATCGCGGTGCTGTTTCAGGACTTCGCCGGAGCCCACAGCGTAGGTGAGCTGCTTGACCCGGTCATGGCTCGGCTGGCGGCAACGCCATTGTCCGTAACCTGTCAGTTCGCCCGTGCCCTTGCGATGCTGCGCAACCCGCAGATCGACGGCAGAACCGACGCAGTCACCGCGATCGACAGCTTGCAGCGCGCGGTCGACACCGGCGCCAGCTTCGCACAACCCAAGGCCCTCATGCTGCGCGCGGAGCTGGCATGGATGGACCGCAACATCTCCGACGCCCTGGAACGCTTTGAAGAAGCAGCAAAAGTAGCGCGCACCGCTGGCCTCGCAAACGACGAAGGCCTTGCCTACGAGCTTGCCGCACGGCATTGCGCGAGCATTGAGCGCTCAGATTTTGCCCGCCTGTTTTTTTCGAACGCGCATCAGGCCTATGGCCGTTGGGGCGCTACCACCAAGATCGCCCAGCTCGAAAGGGAGTTTGGCGAGCACCTGAGTGCGGTTAGCAACAGCAGTCGGCCCCTGCCCGTTGAAGATCTGACGGACCTGACGGTGCGCGACTACCCGTCGACCGCTGGATCCGTGCAGAGCACAGAACTTTCCGACCGGCTGATCGATACCAACACCGTGCTTCGGGCGGCGCAGACCCTGTCCGGAGAGATCCTGCTCGACCGGGTTCTGGGCAAGCTGCTGCGCCTGGCGCTCGAACACGCCGGCGCGCAGAAAGCAGCCATGGTGCTGCGCGGTGAACGCGGTCATCTGCAGGTTGAAGCCGTGGCCGAGGTCGATGGCAACCGCAGCGAACGGTTATCACCACCAGAGCCGTTGGAAGCGCACCAGGATCTACCCATAAGCATCATTCAATTCGTCGCACGAACGAAGGAAGCTCTGGTTCTCGCTGACGCCACCGAAGAGGACGTCTTCACCCAGGACCCCTACGTGATTCAACGGCAACCGCTGTCGGTACTTTGCCTGCCGATTCTGCATCGCGGGCAGCTGACCGGTGTCGTGTACGTAGAACATCGCTGGCTTACCGGGATGTTTACGGCTCAACGCGTCGAGGTTCTTTCTCTGCTGGCATCTCAGGCTGCAATCTCAATCGAGAATGCCCGGCTGTATGCGAATCTGCACGCAACCCGGGACGAGTATCAGGCCCTCTATGAAAACGCCATCGAAGGCCTGTTTCGGATCAGCCCGGACGGCGTACTGGTTCGCAGCAATCCGACGCTGGCGAAAATTCTCGGTTTCGACAACAACGACCAGCTGCAGCACGAGTACCGAGACCTGCTCGATCGCGTGTTCTACCGCCGGGAAGAAGCCACACAGTTTCTCTCGCTCCTGGAAGAACGGCGGCTCGTGAGCGGGTTCGAAGCCGAAGGCGTCAGTCAGTCTGGTCGCGTGTTCTGGATGTCGCTCACGGCGCAGATGAACTCTCAACCCGATCAGGGCGAGTTCATTGACGGATCCCTCGTTGACATCTCCGAACGTAAGCAGCGGGAGCTGGCGGACAAACAGCGCCAGATCGCCGAAGAAGCGACTAAGGCGAAAAGTGAATTTCTGGCGAACATGAGCCACGAGATACGCACCCCGATGAACGCGATCCTCGGCTTTTCCAAGCTGGCGTTAGAGTCCAACCTTGATCGCAAGCAGCACGAATACCTGACGTCGATCCGTAACGCGGCGGAAAACCTGCTCAATCTCGTAAGCGACGTCCTGGACTTCTCCAAGATCGAAGCCGGCAAGCTGACCCTAGACCTTGCAGAGTTTTCACTGAACGACCTGCTCAAGGAAGTAGAGCGCCTGTTCCGTACCGAGATTCGCAAGAAAGGCCTGTACTTCAAGGTCGTTAACGAAGCTGAGCAAGACGAACGCTTTCCGAGCAACGGGCGCCTGATCGGTGATTCATTGCGGCTTCAACAGGTGCTCGTGAATCTCATCGGCAATGCCGTGAAATTTACCGACGACGGTGGCATCACGATTACCGTACGGCTGGCCGGTGGCGCCGGCGATGCCATGATGTTCGAGTTCGCCGTCGCCGATAGCGGTATCGGTATCAGCGAGGAACAGCAACAACGACTGTTCGATTCCTTTGAGCAGGCCGAATCGTCGACCACGCGCCGCTACGGCGGTACGGGTCTCGGACTGACGATCTGCAAACGGCTGGTAGAGGTTATGGGCGGCGGGATCCGCCTCACTTCGAACCAAGGGGAAGGAAGCACGTTCCAGTTCAGCGTCCGCCTAACGGCGGCAACCCGCAGCGCCAGTCCGAGCGGGGAGCATCGTCGCCGCGTCGCACGGGAGTCTGTGCTCGAAGGGCGCAAGATTCTCGTTGCCGAAGACAACCCCATCAATCAGCAGCTGGCGCTCGAGTTCCTGAGCCGCGGTGGGGCCGAGGTAGAAATCGCCGGCGATGGTCGAAAAGCTGTCGACAAGGCCACGGCAAGCGACTACGACGTCATCCTCATGGACATCCATATGCCAGAGATGGATGGTCTGACCGCTACCCGAATATTGCGCGAGCAAGAGCTCAACATTCCCATCATCGCTGTGTCTGCCGACGCGCTTGTTGAACGGCGCGAAGCTGCCAGTGTGGCCGGCTGCACGGCGTACCTGACCAAACCAATAGACTTCGATCAGCTGCTGTTAACCCTGGATGAGCTGCTGCCCGAGCGAGAAGCCCAGACCGAGCGAAAACGACGGGCCGACGATCAGGCCGGCGATCAGGCCGACGGGGCCACGGACTCAGAGCTTGCCCTGGCCGAGCTGGCGCGCCGGCGTCTGCCGGGTATCGATCTGGGCCTCGCCATCAAGGGCCACAACGGTAACGTTCGCCTGATGATGAAACTGATGGGTGATTTCGGTCGTTACTACGGGGACGCGGGTCGACGTATTCGGGACATGATTCAAACAGGTCAGCTCGAGGAAGCCGAACGCCTCGCGCACAACCTGCACGGCGTTGCCGGTAGCTTCGGGGCTGCTCGCTTGAAAGAGGCGTCGAAGACCCTTGAACTTGCCTTAGCGCGCGGCGAAACCAGCGAATATTCGGGGCTTGTGCAGAGCTTCGAAGTTGCGTTGACCGAGGTGCTGGAGTCTGCAGAAGCACTGGCCAGCGACGAAGTTCCGCTCCGCGCAAGCGACTACTGACAACTGCTGACGACTACTGAAGCCCAGTGCCGGCGTCACCGGTCGCTTGCGGCGTCATCCACCGCAACAAGGCTCAACAGGTCGCTGGAAAGACCGGCAAAATCGAACAACGATGCGTCGGCGAGATGAGACGGCGTGACGCGTGCAAGCGAGCGGGCGACGTTCTCCACCCGACCCGGAGCCTCGCGATCCCACGCGCGCAACATCGCCTTGAGCTGCTTACGCATCAGGTTTTCCTGCGAGCCGCACAGGTTACAGGGAATGATTGGGTACGCGCGATGCGCAGCCCAGCGCTCGATCAGCGATTCTCGAACGTAAAACAGCGGTCGAATCACCACGTTGCGGCCGTCGTCGCTTTTCAGCTTTGGAGGCATGGCCTTCAGGCGCCCGCCCTGAAACATGTTCAGAAACAAGGTTTCTACGGCGTCGTCGAGGTGGTGCCCCAGGGCGATTTTGGTTGCGCCGAGTTCGCCAGCCACTCGGTATAGAATCGCGCGCCGCAGCCGCGAACACACCGGACAGGTCGTCTTGCCGGCCGGCGTCAGCCGCTGCACGGTGCTGTAGGTGTCTTCCTCAACGATCCGGTATGGGATTCCCAGATCGTTGAGGTAGGTCGGTAACACCGTCTCGGGAAAACCCGGCTGCTTCTGGTCCAGATTCACCGCGATTAACTCGAAGGGTATCGGTGCGTTGCGCTTGAGGCGCATAAGCATGTCGAGCAGCGTGTACGAGTCTTTGCCGCCGGACAAACAGACCATCACGCGATCACCAGCCTCGATCATCGTGTAGTCCGCGATCGCCTCAGCGGTCAGCCGGCGCAAGCGCTTTTCAAGCTTATTCAGGTCGTAGCGAGCTTTGCGTGGGTCGCGCGCCGGAAGCTGCGCGCCGAGGGTGTCATCAGCCATGGCGGATCCTCGCGAAAACGGCCGCGACTATGACCGAATCAGGCGCGGTTGGAAACCGAGTCGCGCCCCACGAGTTCGAGAAACTCCGCTTCCGGCAGTGGACGGGAGTAGAAGTAACCCTGAGCGAAATGACAGCCGATCCGCATAAGTTGTTCCACCTGGGCTTCTTCTTCGATGCCCTCGGCAATCACCCGCATACCGAGGATTTTGCCCATGGATACGATCGACGCCACCAGCCCGAGATCCCGCGGCGAGCTCAGACTGTCAATGAATGCCTTGTCCACCTTAAGGACGTCAAAGCTGTAGTCGCGAAGGTAGGCCATGGCGGAAAAGCCCGTTCCGAAATCGTCCAGCGCGACCTGGCAGCCGAGCCGTCGCGCGGCTTCGAGAAACCACTTGGCGTTCTCGGAATGCTCAATCAGCGCACTCTCCGTGATCTCCAGCGTTAACCGATCCGTCGGTGCCTGTTTCACAGCCTCGAGCAACCGCTCGCAGGCCTCGTGGCTGCGCAGCTGCACAGGACTCACATTGATACTGAGCCGGAGACGAGGCGCGCCGACATCGGCCATGGCCGCGAGAAGTCGTCCCGCCTCGGTCATGACCCAGAGCCCAATGGTCTCGATCGCACCGGTTTCCTCGGCGATGGGAATAAATTCACCGGGCGACACAAAGCCAAGTTCTGGGTGCGTCCAGCGAAGCAGCCCCTCTGCGCCAAGGTAATCGCCGCTGCCGATGCGCACGATCGGTTGCAGCGCCAGGGTGAGTTCGTTGTTTTCCAAAGCGGAACGAAGTCCCGTTTGCAGTTCAAATCGGCGCTGCGCGCGCTGGTTGAGTTCCGGCTCAAAGAAGCCCAGGCCGTCGCCACCACGCGATTTTACGTCGTTCCGTGCCGCATCGGCCTTCTGCAGGATATCGACAAGCTGACGGCCGTCTCGCGGGAACAGGGCCACTCCCGCACTCAGTGTCAGAAACAGCTGTCGCCCTGCAACGACGAAGGGTGCTTTGAAGCTCTGCTCAACGGCCTGCCAGATCGCATGAGCCCGGCTCATGGGATCACCCTGCTGGCTGATGAACGCGAACGTGTCGCCGCCGATCCTGGCTACCGTGTCGCCGTCATCCGAACACAACGCTATCCGTAGCGCCGCATCGGCCAGCACGCGGTCGGCCTCCTGCGCACCGACGGAGTCGTTCACTGTTTTGAACCGATCGATATCGATCGTCATGAACAGACCTTCGTCGTCAGCGGTCGCCGCTGCCCGGCGAAAACGATCTTCAAGCGTCAAACGGTTCGGCAGCTTGGTTAGCGGATCATGGTGTGCCTGCCAGAGCATCAGTTTCTGCTGTTCGTCTACCAGCAGAGTCTCCGAAGATATCGTCAGATAGCCGGTCACAGCCCGATCGTTGTCAGCGACGGCAATGCGCTGCACTTTGCTCGATACCGGTTGGCCGTTCTTCTGCCGGATCCACAGATCACCGTGCCAGTAGCCGTCCTGCCGCAACGCGTCGCGAATGGAGTCAGCAGAGCCGTCCTGCTCGGCCTCCGCCAGCCCCCGCAGCAGCTGTTGCCCTATGGTTTCTCGCGGGCTCAAGCCGGTGAGCCGCTGAAATGCTCCGTTTACCCGTTGAACGACGTCCCGGGCGTCGGAGTAAACGATCGCAACCGGTGCGTGTTCGAACAACAACTCATCCAGATCATTGGACTGCCAGTACTTCGCAGTCCCCGCAGATGGCGCAATGACGTGGCGGAAAGCCCCGTAGGCGAGAACTACGAGCGTGAGAATCAACGCGCCGCTCGAGCCGACCATCAACAAGAAGTGCCGACGTTCCGTCCCCGTCACACTACGCAGCAGCTGATCCCGGGCACCGCGTAACGCCGGCAGCAGCGAAGCCTCCCGCGAGTCCCGCAGTTTGCTGTAGGCGACGCTGAGTCCCTCCTCAAGCAGCGACCGAAAGCGCTCAACGTCCTCACCCAGGGGCGTAGCGCCCGCATCGACGCGATCGGCGATGAGCAGTGGAATGAGATACCGGGCATCGCGTTCATAGATCGCTGGTGCATCCCGGTAGTTCGCCGGCTCGAACTGAGTCAGACCATCGACGAGGCGTGTGGTAGCAGCTGTTTCTGCGACCAACGTGCTGGCGGCGAGCTGTAGCGCCAGCCCCGTGAGCGCGCAAAGTAGCGCAGCGCACAGCAGTGCAGTGCTCGGCGCCCAGGTCTTGTCGCCGGGAGGCAGATGCGGGAGCCGCACCTCGGGCTCGGCTTCGGCTTTGGGCGACGCTTCAGAACTCAGGGCAGACGGGGACATGGGGGGCGGATCAACAGCTCCGGCATAACCCCTTAACCCTAGTAAAAATCTCGCAGCAGGCAGGACCGGACGCGGAATCTGAGTAACCGGTTAGCGAATTCATCGCCTCCTCCGGCGCAAGCGCCAAACCGTTGACGGTCAGCCAAGCTCGCGGAGGGCGTGAATTGGCGGGGTATGGATCAGCGAGCGGGTACTCGCGTAGCCGAGAAGCGTGATGAGCGCGGTTCCAAGGACAGGCCCAAGAACCCAGATCCAAGGGTGCGGATGGGTCGGAAGGCCGAACACCTGTGCGTTGAGAAGATAGGTTGTTAGCTCCGCACCGAAGCTCGCCACCAGTCCACTGAGCAAACCGAGTAGTGCGAACTCGATGAGCAGGGCCCCGCGAACCAGCGGTTTCGTCGCCCCAAGAGCGCGCAGCAACGCGTGCTCCCGCAGGCGAGCATCGCGGCTGGCCTGGATGCTCGCAACGAGTACGAGCGCACCCGCACCAAGGACCAGGTACAGGATAAGTTCGACGGCGCGCGTAACCCGCGCGATGATCGACTGGACCTGCGCCATCAGTGCATCAACCTCGATGACCGTCACGGTCGGAAAACTGCGCAGCAGGCGATTCAGAAATCGCTTACGGTCCGGCGGCAGGTGGAAGCTCGTCATGTAGGTCGTCGGAAAATCGTCGAGCGTCGCCGGCGAAAAAATAATGAAGAAATTCGGTCGCATGCTCTCCCACGCCAGGCGACGAATGCTGGTGACCTCAGCGGTAACCCGGCGGCCACCGATATCGAACTCGAGCGAATCACCAAGCGTAAGCTCCAGGTCCCTGGCGTAGTCTTCTTCGAGGGAGACCTCAGCGCGATCGGTGTCGGCATCCCACCACTTACCGGCAACAATCTGGTTGTCCTCAGGCAGCGCCTCGGTCCAGGTCAGATTGCGCTCCGAACCGAGCCGCGGTCCCGGACTATCGCCCCCGCGCGCTGCGAGCCGAGCTTCAATGGCCTCCGCGGTCTCGCCGTTACGCGCAACAATGCGTCCACGAACGATGGCGAAGCCCAGCTCATGGGGCACGTCGTTAGCACTTAACATCGCGCTGAACGGGTCCAGTTCTTCTGGCGCAATGTTGATGACGAAGTGGTTCGGCGCGTCCTCGGGAATCGTTGACTGCCATTCGTCCAGCAAAGCCGTGCGCAGCAGCACGAGCATCAGCAATAGCATCAACGCGAAGCCAAACACTAGAATCTGGCTGACGTTTTCCAGCCGCCGGCGCTGCAAACTTGCCAATGCAAAGCGCCAGGTACTGCCCGCATTCGCGCCAACGTTGCGGCTGAGCCCGAGAAGCACGAACGCCAATACGCCGAAGACCAGCAGAACGGTCGTGCACCCGGCGATGGTCCAGAGCGTGAGTTCGAGGCTGCGCGTGTACCAGAGCAACAGCCCGAGAAAGCCCGTCAGGCCAGCGACCATACTGATGTTTCGCGACGGTGGCGCGGCGCCGAGATCGCGTCGAATGACGTTCATCGGGGCGACCTGCCGCAGATGCAGGAACGCCGGTAACGCAAAGGCCATGGCGCAGATGAAACCCGTAACCGAACCGAGCACGTACGGACTGGCGCCAGCACCCGGCAGGTTAACGGGCAACAGCGTGCGCAGCAGCGTAATGATGCCAGCGTGGATGAGATAACCGAGCATCAAGCCAGCCGGTATGGCGACGCCGGCGACCAACAGCAGCACCCCGGTATAAGCCGTCATTATCTGCCGCGGTGGTGCACCCAGGGTTTTCAGCACCGCCACATGATCAAAGTGCCGGCGTGCATAGCGGTGCGCCGCAAGGGCCACAGCGATCCCAGCCAACAGCACGGCCAGCAGACCACCGAGCAGGAGAAAACTCTCGGCCCGACCGAGTGCTGCGCCAATCGACGGGCTACTGTCGCGAATGCTGACCCAGCGCTGGCTGGGGTTCAGCTCAAAACTCTCGCGAAACCGCTCCAGCGCCACGTCCTCGCCACGCAACAGGAGTCGATAACGCAGCCGGCTGCCGGGCTGCACGACTTCCGTAGCCGGTACGTCTTCGAGACGCATGAGAACCCGCGGGCCCATATCGAACATGCTGCCGCCGCGGTCCGGTTCACTGGTGATAACCCGGGTGATTTTGAGCGTCGCCAGGCCGACGTCGATGTCATCTCCAACCGCTACGTCCAGCGCTGGAAACAGGCGCGCATCGAGCCAGACCGTTCCCGGTTCCGGCAGATCACGCGTGACCTCTCCGCCCTCAAAGGGAACGGTTGCCGTTCGCAGTACCCCCCGAAGCGGATAGCCAGGGCTGACGGCCTTAACGCTCGCCAACTGGTTCGATTCGTCCCCGGCGAACACCATGGACGGAAACAGCAGCGTGGTCGCCGTTGCCAGACCCTCGCTGGCGGCGCGTTGTTGCAACGACTCAGGAATGGGTGCGCTGCTGCCGATGTATCGGTCGGCTGCAAGAAAGTCGGCGGACTCGGCGAGCAAGGCACGCTGCAGTCGGTCCGCGAATATACCGATGGCGGTTACCGACGTGACCGCAACGATTAACGCGGCAAGCAAGAGAGCCAACTCGCCGCTGCGCCAATCACGACGCGCGAGGCGCTGGGCAAGCCGCAAGGAACTGGCGATGCCGGGTGGTGCGCCGAGGCTCGCGGACGCGCTCACGACGCCGGCAGTGGCGAGCGGATCCGCCGAAGGAGCACTCACGTCCGCATCCTCAACGTACGCGCCGGCCGGCGGCAATTTCGACCTGTGAGTCGCAACGGTCAGCCAGCCGCTGATCGTGGGTTACGAGCACGAGCGTCGTACTAAATTCTTCATTGAGTTCAAACAGCAGATCGATGACCCGCGACCCGGTGGTGGCGTCAAGATTACCGGTCGGCTCATCGGCGAACAGAAGAGCCGGTTCGGTGGCAAAGGCCCGGGCAATGGCCACCCGCTGCTGTTCGCCACCGGAAAGTTGTCGCGGCCGATGGCCCTCCCGGTGATCGAGGCCCACCTTGGCAAGAAACCGGCGGGCACGTTCCGCCGCGTCCTTGTCCTGCTTCATCTCAATGGGCAACATCACGTTCTCGAGTGCGGTCATACCGTCCAACAGCTGAAACGACTGGAACACAAAACCCACCAGTTGCGCTCGTACAAGCGCGCGTTGCTCTTCATCCATCGCGGTCAATTCATGGCCAGCCAGCCGAACTTGACCCGACGATGGAGTGTCTAAACCCGCAAGTAGCCCAAGTAGCGTCGTCTTGCCTGATCCCGAGGCCCCGATGATCGCCAGCGTCGCAGCCGGCTCAACGAGGAGATCTACCGTGTCGAGAATCGTAAGTTCACCGTCAGCGGTCGCCACCCGCTTGGTCAGGCCCTGCGCCTGGATTACCGGCTCTGTATCCGCAACGACCGTTGCAGGCGAAGTAGTCAAGGGAGTCACTCGTTTTGGCTCTTTCCGGAAGGGGGCCAGGGTCGCTTCCAACGCCTTACGGCAGGCGATCAAAGGGTCGATTGCGGCGCTGATGATCGGCATCAGCCTGCTTACGGCACCGTTTGCAGCCCATGCCGATAATCGAACTCTGCTCGTTCTAGGTGACAGTATAAGCGCCGGTTACGGGCTCGACCGTGAAGCGGGGTGGGTAAGCCTGCTCAGCGATCGGATGCGGTCCGTCGACCAGGATCTGACCGTGGTAAACGCCAGCATCAGCGGCGACACGACCGGTGGCGGCCTCGCCCGGCTTCCGGACCTGATCGCACGCCACCAACCGGCGGCCATCATCGTTGAACTCGGCGGCAACGACGGCCTGCGTGGCTACCCCATTGGCAAAATCCGCAGCAATCTCGAAGCGATTGTCGGACTGGGCCTCGAAGCGGACGCAGATGTGTTCGTCGTACGCATGCAAATCCCACCGAACTACGGTGCCCGCTATACGCGTGCCTTCGCCGGCTTGTACGATCGCCTCGCTGAAGCGCAGAACATCACCTTGATCACAGGGTTTCTCGAATCAGTCGCCCTTGAATCCGGGCTCATGCAAAGCGACGGCATTCACCCAACAGCCGACGCGCAGCCTCTGCTTACAAACGTCGTCTGGGCACATCTGGAACCCCGCTGTCAGCCGTCGGGTTGCTTCGACTGACGCTGGATGTCCTGAGGTTCCTGACGCTGGGGTCCCAAATGGGTGGCGCCGCGGGCATCGGCTAGCGCAACCTGACGCATGCGCTCGGCATAGCGTTCGCGCTCGTCATCGTGCTTAGCACCGATGCAGGCGGGACAGGACACACCGGCTACGTACGCGGCGGACCGCTGACCGGCTACGCTTACCGGACGCCGACAGGCGTGACACTGCACATGACCACCGGGGTTCAGTTCAGCATCCACCGTCACGCGCTGATCGAAGACAAAACACTCTCCCTGCCAGCGATTGTCGTCCTCCGGCACGGCCTCGAGATAGTTCAATATGCCGCCGTCGAGCTGTACCACTCGCGCGAATCCTTCCTGGCGCAGAAACGCGGCGGCCTTTTCGCAGCGGATGCCACCGGTGCAGAAGATGGCAAGGGTTTGCTGGCGATCAGTTCCGCAAGACTCTTTGATATACTCGGGGAACTCACGGAAGCTCGTCGTTTGCGGATCTTCGGCTCCGCGAAACGTGCCCGCCTCGACCTCGTAACGGTTCCTTACATCGATGACGCGCACCGTCGGGTCATCCAGCAGCGCGTGCCACTGCTCGGGGCTCGCGCGTTCCGCCTGGGTTTCATCAACGGCAACCGCCCCCTGGCCAAGCGTAACGACTTCCTCTTTGATTTTGACCTTGAAACGCAGAAAGGCCCGCGAACCCTCAGGCAGGGTCGACCACTTGATCACCATGCCGTGGAAGCGTGGATCGGCCAGCAGCCAGTTGGTGAACGACCGCAACGATGCCTCGGTACCGGCAACGGTGGCGTTGAGTCCTTCTCGCGCGAGCAACACTGTGCCTTCAAGCCGTAACGCCTCACCCCGATTCAAGAGCTCGCGGCGGAAGCCAGCAGGATCGTCGATGGCAACGAACCGGTAGAACGTTGCGACCTGTCTAGCGCCCCCGAGGGTCATGACTCCGGACGATCCGCTTTGCTGCCACCCAGGCAAGGAGGCGACTTCGGTGCGTTGCCGAAGCGCTGTGCCCATTCCGCCTCTGAATAGGCATGGATCGAAAGGGCGTGCACGGGTCCCGCGAGCGGCTCCGCCAATGATCGGTTCACGGCCCGGTGGCGCGCGATTCTCGAGCTATCGGCGAAGCCATCGCTTACCAGCACAACCTTGAAATGGGTTTCCGAGCCCGGTGGCACGTTGTGCCCGTCGCTCTCGTTGATGACTTCCAGGTGAGAAAGCTCAAACGACGCGCTCAATTGCATTTCGATCTGTTGGGCTACGGGGCCTCGATCGGTGGAACCTTCGCTCATGGTCATCTCTTCGACGATTCAGTAGGTGTGGGCAGAGCGCGTCAGTGAATGAGGACCACACTAATGTTATCCATGCCGCCGGCTTCGTTCGCTGCCGCGACGAGCCGATCGGCAGCGCTCGCCAGATCGCTCTCGGACGTCAGGACCTCCGCTATCGTCGCCTCCGTCAACATGTCCGTAAGCCCGTCACTGCAGAGCAACACGAGATCGTTTTCGTGACGCTGGATGGCTTCTACATCCACATCGACCTCCGGCTCGAGCCCGATTGCGCGGGTAATGATGTGACGATTTGGGGCGACGCGTGCTTCTGCCGCGGTCATAACGCCCTGCTCCGTAAGTTCCTGAACCACACTGTGGTCACGGGTAACCTGTGTAAGCTTGCGATCACGCAACAGGTATGCGCGGCTGTCACCTACATTCGCGAACAACCACAACAGCGCGCCATCTGGCCGCAACCCGTTGACGCAGGCCACAAGCGTGGTGCCCATAAGGGCATGTCCGCCCTGAGAACGCGCGAGTTCGTAGACCTCGCCATTGGCATGCCCGACGGCCGCGGTCAGCGTCGCCGCATCACAATCCGCCGGCACCCGATCAAGGAACGCTTTCACCGCAGCTGCGCTCGCAACTTCTCCCGCGTTGAGTCCGCCCATGCCATCGGCAAGCACGGCGACACTGCGCGACGCGTCAAAGCCGTAACAGTCTTCATTCCCTGACCGCACCCGGCCCGCATCAGTTGCACCGACATATCTCATTCGAGTTTCATTCGGTTTTCGTCTGGATTCCGTTTCGATTTCGGTCGGGTTGGTCGTTCGGCTTGTTCGTTCGGAATGTTCATTCGAATTACAGGGGACGCATCAGGGCGTCCTTGCCGTTTGACTTCTGCTTCACCGGTGTTTTCCCAGCGGCTCACCCTGAACTTGCGGCCGGTCGCGCCCCCAGTAACCGTCCCTGCAGTTTCCCGGCCACCCGACCTTCAATACCATCGGGCCCTAGCTTAACGGGCCGCCGAACGGGGAACCACCGGCACCGCGTTGGCGATTCCTATACATTGCCCTGGGCCGCCCAAACGCGGCGCAGCCTGAAACCGAACACACCACAGACCGAGTCCGTAGAACAGACCATGACAGAGCACACATCACCGCCCACACGTTTCAAGGATCTGGGCGCTGCCGAGCGCACCGAACTCGAAGCGGCCGCGTTTCGTCGACTCCTGGCGCACCTCGACTCACGCAAAGACGTGCAGAACATCGACCTCATGAATCTGGCCGGGTTCTGCCGCAACTGCCTGTCGCGGTGGGTAGTGGAAGCCGCGGAGGAAGCTCGGCTACCGCTCGAACTGGACGACGTACGCGAGCACGTTTACGGCATGCCCTATAGCCGCTGGAAGTCGAACTACCAGAAGTAACGGGTGTCTCAGCGACGCTCGTCCGCACTACGAGCCAGCAACCGAATCGCTGACCGCAGCCCTAGGAACACGGCTGCGGTGGTGGCCGCAGCCAGGACCGCAAGTCCGACCCAAAGTAAGCTCACGCCGGCGTAGCCGAGCAGTTCCTCGGCCTCGATGGCGAGGTAACTCTGCAGCCCGTACAGGCAGGCTGCGAGCAAGGCCGCAGCCAGCAAAATCGTCCGCGCCAGCCGACGACCGGGGCTTTTCCGACGGCGCCCGCGAGCGTCGTGTCGCGGGGCGTTAGGCTCCGCCGCCATCGCCACCCGCCGAATCAATGCTGATCAGCTCTACGTCGAAGATCAGCGTCGAGTTCGGAGGGATGCTGCCTTGCGGGCGTTGTCCGTAGGCCAGTTCCGACGGGATATACAGCCGGTACTTTGCCCCGGTACTCATCAGCTGCAGCGCCTCGGTCCACCCGGGAATAACCCGGTTTAGAGGAAACTGCGCCGGTTGGCCGCGCTCGATGCTGCTATCGAACACCGTGCCGTCAATCAACCGTCCCTCATAGTGTGTCGTAACGGTATCCGTCGGTCCGGGCTTGGGTCCATCACCGGCTTCGAGCACTTCGTATTGAAGGCCCGAATCCGTGACCTGAATACCGTCCTTGGTGGCGTTCTCGACGAGAAACGCGCGCCCTTTCTCAAGTTCTTCCTCGGCCACTTTTCGCGCCTGTTCCTGAGCGGCCTGAGCAAGAGACTGCATGATCTGCCCACCTTCTTCCTGCGACACCTTAGGCATCACTTCCCCAAGGGCATCCGTGATGCCGGCTTCGAAAGCGGCCGCATCAAATCGGTCGCCGAGACGCTGACGCCAGTCATCAGACACCCCGTAGCCGACGAAGTAGCTGGCCTTGGCATCGTCAGAATCTAAGTCTAAGGGCTTGGGTTGTGCCGTCTGCGGCTCAGAAGCCGCCGGCGGTTCTGCACAGGCCACGGCGAGTACAAGAACAGCGGCCGTGAGTAACGCTCGGGCCGCAGACCCCGGGGTCACGCCGGGAAGTGTATGAATCATTGGAGTGTCGTTCCTTCAGTCAATCGGTGGGATTCGCGCGCTACGGGCCATCCGTTGGGCCATTTGCCGCACTGCGGAGCGCAGGGTACATTCGGGCGAGTTGAGCGAAAAGTCGAGCCCGCCGCAGTTTGTGCGACCACAGGGGTTAAACGCTTGGATGCCAGTCATCGTGCCCCCTGGATAGAACCGGGTCGCACCTAAGAATTTGGTCTGACCAAAACCTGGTCCAGCACTCCATAGCGGCTCGGCGATGGGCGATAGGGTAAGCGCCCAACAAAACCGTACAGAATTCGTGCTCAAACAACGATGCGAGCACACATCGGGCACGAAGAGTCCGTATGCTCTGGAAGCGTTGGGGAACCAATGTCCGCTTCTTGCCTCATATACTTGCGTATGCAGGCATAAGGAATGGCAACGACACCGATCAAGACTGGCCAGCACGATGCAGGCAGCTGGTTCGGCGACATCGAAGCTAGACATCGAACCTAGGC
Source organism: Pseudomonadota bacterium (assembly GCA_039198065.1). GTDB lineage: Bacteria > Pseudomonadota > Gammaproteobacteria > Pseudomonadales > Azotimanducaceae > CALHVX01. Next base: position 166,949 of record JBCCTU010000003.1, on the reverse strand, counting down.
ATCGAACCTAGGCAGCGAACCTAAACGTTAAACGCGGGCATTGAGCGTAGACATCGAACGACTATGAAGGGTGCAATTGCATGAGCAGATCCGGTGAGGCCGAACGCCTGACAGAAGGAGGAAGCGCGGTGAGTACGGTGTTACGGACCGTCCTGCTGTCTGTCGGTGCCCTGGGTGCCTGGACGCTGCTACCGAGCGTTGGTGGTGCCGATGCCGACGTCAGCGACACGGCGGCTGTGGCGACGGTGTCGGAACCCAGTTTCGATCCGACCCAGTTCGTCTGGGACTCGGTGAAGCCGTTGGATATTCATCCGCGCACGAGCCTGACCATTCTCGAGCAACTGCGCCACAATCACTTTCTTGAAAAGAGCATCGACGACAGCCTCAGTAGCCGAGTGCTGGAGAAGTACCTCGACACCCTCGACGGCAGCCGGTCCTACTTCACCGCAGAGGACATCGCCGACTTCGAGCGCTATCGCACCAAGCTCGACGACGCGCTGAAGCGCGGCAACCTGCAGCCCGCCTACCAAATCTTCAATCGCTATCAGAATCGGGTCGTCGAGCGACTGGAGTTTTTGCTGCGCCACCTTGAAAAGCCCTTCACGGAAGCCGACTTTCTAACGGATGCAAGCTTGGAGCTCGATCGATCTGAGGCCCCCTGGCCGGACGGCATCGCTGCGTTAGACGACCTGTGGGAGCGGCGACTGATCGCAGCGGCCCTGGCCATGAAGCTAAATGGCAAGCCGCTACCGGAAATCCGGGAGCTGTTGACAAAGCGCTATAAGAACAGGCTCAAGCAAACCAAGCAGACCAAGAGCGAAGACGCGTTCGCACTCTACATCAATTCCTTTGCCGCGATTTACGACCCGCATACGCAGTACTTCTCGCCGCGGACGTCGCAAAACTTCAACATCAACATGTCGCTGTCCCTGGAAGGCATCGGCGCCGTGTTGCGCAGTGAGGACGACTACACGTCTATCGTGCGCCTAGTTCCCGCCGGCCCGGCCGACAAGACAGGACTCATCAAACCGTCGGATCGCATCCTGAGTGTCGGCCAGGGCGCTGACGGTCCGCTTATCGACGTTGTCGGCTGGCGGCTGGACGACGTCGTCGAGATGATCCGCGGTCCGAAAGGCAGTGTCGTCAAACTCGAAGTTCAAGCCGAGGACGACGCGGCGGCATCCCGCACGATCCAGATCACCCGCGACGCCGTGCAGCTCGAAGAGCAAGCGGCGAAAAAGAAACTGCTGACGCTGAATGACAACGGCGTCACCCGAAAAATCGGGGTGATCGAGGTACCCACCTTCTACATCGATTTTAAGGCCAGTCAGCGCGGCGACCCGAACTACAAAAGCACGACCCGGGACGTGGCGAAGCTGATCGACGAACTCAAAGCCGATGGCGTTGAAGGCATCGTGATCGATCTGCGGAACAACGGTGGCGGTTCACTGCAGGAAGCGGATTCACTGACCGGGCTGTTCATCAAGTCTGGTCCGACGGTACAGGTCAAAGCAGCCCGCCGCCGCGCCAACGTCTACGAAGACCGGGATGAGAAGGTGGCTTGGGACGGCCCGCTGGCCGTACTGGTTAATCGGCTGTCTGCTTCCGCCTCGGAAATCTTTGCGGGAGCGATTCAGGACTACGAGCGCGGCGTTGTGCTTGGGAGTCAAACCTTCGGCAAGGGCACGGTTCAAACGCTGATTCCACTAAACCGTGGGCAGCTGAAGATCACGGCCGCCAAGTTTTACCGGATTTCCGGTGAGAGCACTCAGCATCAGGGCGTCATCCCCGATATTGCGTTTCCGGAGCTCTACGACGCCGAACGCATCGGCGAGAGTTCGCTCGACGACGCACTGCCCTGGGATCAGATTCAACCGGCGATCTATCCGCGCTACAGCAGCATTCAGCCGCTCGTGACGCAACTGAGCACCGAACACGATCGGCGCGTCGCCGGCGATCCGGATTTCGAGTATCTCAACGCGCTGGTCGCGCGCAACGAAGCAAACGCCAAGCGAACACATATCTCGCTCAACGAAAAGCAGCGTATTGCGGAAAAGGAAGCCGATGACGCGTGGCGTCTGGACCTTGAAAACCGCCTGCGCAAAGCCAAGGGCGAAGAACCGCTGGCCAGCCTGGATGAGCTCGAAGACGAGCTGGAAGCAGAGCAGGAAGCAGACGAAGAAGAGCCCGCGATCGAGGATCCACTGCTGCGCGAAAGCGGTTTCGTCCTGCTGGACTACATGCAGCTTCAGCGTGGCGTAACCCTCGCCGAACGAACGGCTCCGAAGGATTCGGCAACGAACTAGCGACCGCTGACCCGCTCGCGGCGCCCGAAAAGCGGCCTACCCCCCTCAAGCGCCGCACGAAAAGCGGCGCAACAGAAGCGCCCAAAACGAAGTGCAGCCTCAGTCTGCGCTAGACTGGGCAGATGTCTCCGCTGGCTATGGACCTCAACCTGATTCTGCGCTGGGCTGTCCCCTTTGCCGCTGTTGGCCTGACGCTCGCACTCATACTTACGCTGATTTCCCAGGGCCGACTCGGTGGTAAGCCCTGGGCGTCGGGACACCGCGGTCAGGCGCTCTTACTTCGCCTCCTCGCCATCCTCACGGCGATTATCGCGCTTCCGCTGCTGCTACCGATTGGCAACGAATTGCGGGGCCAACTGCTCAGCCTGCTCGGCCTGCTGTTGTCCGCGGTCGTCGGACTCGCGTCGACCACCTTCGTTTCCAATGCCATGGCAGGCCTCATGCAGCGCAGCGCCACCCGCTTTGAGCCCGGGGACTTCATCGGCGTCGGTGATATCTTCGGGCGCGTTACGGAACGCGCGCTGTTCCATACGGAGCTTCAAACAGAAGATCGCGATCTGGTGACCTTGCCGAATCTCTATCTGGTAACAAATCCGGTAAAAGTCGTCCGCGCCAGCGGCACGCTCGTCAGCGCCACGGTGTCGCTCGGCTATGACGTTTCCCGACGCCAGATCGAGAAAGCGCTGCTGCAGGCCGCCGAGCGTGCAGAGTTAAACGATGCGTTCGTGCAGGTGATCGACCTCGGAGATTTCTCCGTGAGCTATCGGGTATCAGGGTTTCTCGAGGACGTTCGCCGCCTGCTGTCGCAGCGTTCCGCCCTCAAAGCAGGCGTTCTCGATGCGCTGCATGGGGCGGGCATCGAAATCGTGTCGCCCAACTTCATGAATCAAAGACCGATCGACCCCGACAGACCGGTGCTACCCCCGGATGCCGACGCGAACGCCGCGGCCAACCCAGGTAGCGACGCCAGCAGCGGCAGTGATATCGAACGGCTGATGTTTGATAAGGCCGATCTCGCCAGCCGGCTGGCAGATCTCATCAAGCGTCGCGACGAGCTGACCGATCGACTCAAGCAGCCGAAAGATGCGGCCGATAAAGATCATTCAACAGGCCGCCCGCATCAAGATGATCCAAAAAACGCCGATCGCGACGCCCTTCGGCAAGCAGACCAGCGCGAACTGGCCGTCATTGAGCGAATCCTAGAGGCCCGCGCAGAACATCCACCGGAATGACAAATTCGAACGCGCCAGCGCGCGCGTCAACCTGACGACGACCCGCCAAATCAGCTATCTTGCCGATATCGCGGAACGGAGCGTCGGTCGCTTGCCGAACAGGCCCAACCAAAGCTTGAACGCCGGTGCCCGGATGTGTGGGGTATGGGTCAGCACCGCACTTCGTCCGCACGACTGCTGATCTCATGATTGCCTGGCCGGCGACACCGGAACCGCATGCGCTCGCGGTCATGTCCCTTGCGGTAATCGCATTGTTTCTGTTCACCCGCGATGAGCTCCCGCTGGAAGTGTCGAGTCTCATCTTGCTTGGGCTACTGGTTCTCGGTTTCGGTCTGTTCGAGCATCCCAACCTGCACGCCGAGGACCTCTTTGATGGCTTCGGTCACGAGGCGTTAATCGCCGTCTGCGCACTCATGATCTTAGGCCAGGGGCTAGTACTCACCGGTGCGCTGGAACCTGTAGGCGTCGGTCTGGCGGTGCTCTGGAGCCGGGCACCGTTTCTCTCGTTTCTTCTGACCCTCGTTGTTGGCGGGGTCTTGTCCGCTTTCGTCAACAACACGCCGATCGTCGTTCTGCTGTTGCCGATTCTTATCAGCGTATGTCTGCGCACCTCATCGTCACCGAGCGGTGTGCTCATGCCCATGGGTTTTGCAACGCTCGTCGGCGGAATGGCGACGACGATCGGAACGTCGACGAATCTGCTGGTGGTCAGCGTCGCCCACGACCTTGGCTTGCCAAAGATGGGACTGTTTGACTTCGCCCAACCGGCGGCCGTCGCCGCCGGTGTAGCCATCGTCTATCTATGGCTGATCGCACCGCGCCTGTTGCCGCACCGAGACATCAGTCTTCAGGACACGTCCCAACGGCTGTTCGATGCGCGGCTCCAGCTGGACGAGAAATCGCCCGTCGTCGGCAAAACCCTCGGCGAGGCGCGAGCCCTTGCCGGCAACGACATGCGCGTGACCCGGGTTCGACGCAATAACAACTTCATCATGCCCTTCCCCGACGTGATTCTTCAGGCCGGTGATCGGCTGCGCGTGCGCGACACGCCAAACAAGCTTAAAGAGTACGAGAAGTCGCTAAAGGCAAAGCTGTTTTCCGGCGAGAACCTGGTAACGGACGAAAACCCCCTCCAAGCAGGCAATCAAATCCTGGCGGAGATCGCCGTTGTCCAGGGTTCGAGCCTCGATCGTACCAATCTTCGTGATACGGGCTTTCTCGACACCCATCAGCTCGTTGTGCTGGCGCTGCACCGCGCCGGTCGTGACATCTGGCAGGCGAAGGAAGAGATCCAGGACGTGATCCTGCAGGCCGGCGACGTGCTGTTGGTCCAGGGCCCGCAGGAGCAGATCACGGCACTCAAGCGCGGCACCGACTTCATCGTGCTGGACGCGACCATAGACCTGCCGTCGACGGACAAAGCCCTGCCCGCCCTCGGCATACTGGTCGGTGTCATCGCTACGGCCGCGTTCGGCGTCATGAGCATTGCCGAGGCCGCCGTCGTCGGTTGCGTGCTCATGCTTCTGACGCGGTGTCTGACCGTTGAGGCGGCGATGAAAGCGGTCAGCCCGTCGGTGTTCTTCGTTGTCGTCGCAAGCCTGGCGCTGGGCCAGGCGCTCATCAAAACCGGCGGCACGGACTACCTGACGGCCGTGTTCCTGGCCATGACCCAAGATTTATCACCCGGAGCAATCCTCAGTGCGTTGATGCTGCTCCTGGCGGTGCTGACCAACGTCGTCAGCAACAACGCAGCTGCCGTCATCGGTACGCCCATCGCCATCGGTATCGCGCGCGAGCTCGCCCTGCCCGCTGAGCCGTTCGTGCTCGCGGTCTTGTTTGGCGCCAACATGAGCTTCGCCACACCCATGGCCTATAAGACCAACCTGCTCGTCATGAGTGCCGGCAATTATCGCTTCTCTGAATTCGTGCGGGTCGGTGTACCGCTGACGATTCTCATGTGGGTCACCCTGTCCGTTCTGCTGACTCGCATCTATCTGTGAGCATTGGGCGGCCGCCACCGGCGCCGGCCAGCTCATCCGCGCGTGGCTCTGCAAAGAAGTGCAAAGTCGCTTGCAACGGACTGGGCAACCCGTGACATTCTCGTTCGTTAAAACCGGCACGAGCCAACCCACCGATCCAGGTCTCTGCATGCCGACACCGCAGCCACTCGGAACCGTCGTTGACCAACCTTTCCCATCCATGAAGGTACTTCTGGTCGACGATGACGAGGCGTTGTGTGACATGCTTGTCACCTACCTCGCGGCTCACGACATCAAAACCACCGTAGTCCGCCGCGGTGACGAGGCGCTGACCGTCTTCCAGCTCGACGACGTCGCTGCGGTGATTCTCGACGTCATGCTGCCGGGGCTAGACGGCTTTACCGTTCTCGAACGCTTGCAGCACATCAGCAACTGCCCGGTCTTGATGCTCACAGCCCGCGGAGAAGAATCCGACCGCATCCGCGGCCTTGACCAGGGCGCCACGGATTATCTCGCCAAACCGTTCAGCGCCCGCGAACTGCTGGCCCGCTTACGGGCCGCGCATCGACTGCATCTGGCGAAGCCACTTCAGCGAAGCACGAAGGCCGCGGACGGAGTCCAGCCGTTATCCATCAACGCGCGCGAGGGTGTGGCGCTGCTTGGTAACGCACGTATCGAACTGACCTACGTCGAAACCCGCGTTCTCGAGATGCTGCTGGCCGCAAACGGTACAGCGGTGCGGCGCGACGTCCTGTACCGTCAGGCCCTGGGACGTGAGCAGCTTCCCTTCGATCGCAGCCTGGATACCCACATCAGCAACCTGCGACGAAAACTGGTCGATCACCAGAGCGCAACGCAGAGGGTAAAGATACGCACCCTGCGCGGCATCGGATATCTGCTATACCAATGACCGATTCACTCTTTCGCCGGTTTTGGCTGACCAGCTGGCTCGTGCTGACCGCACTGTTGGTGATCACAGTGTTTGGCCTGCTGCGCTGGACCGACGTCATGGCCCTGCAGTACCTCCGCGAGCGGCCGGATCTGCTGGTGCAGGAGGTCGCCGCAGAGCTTGAGTACGCGGCCCAGCGGGAAGTCGCCTTCGAACCCATCCTGATCGACAGTCCCTGGGCGCGGATTGCCGAGCTCTACCTGATCGACGCAACCGGAGCCGATGTGCTCAAACGACGGTTGCCAGCTGCGGTGCGCGAGGGACGCTTGAGGCGCGCCTTCGAAAGCGACGATGCGCGCCCTGCCGAGGGGCCGACATCTGCAGACGGTGGCCAGAGGATTCTCGTTCGCGCCGTCTATCAGCCGGACACAAGTACGCCCCTGTACCTGTTTGCGTTGCCGAAACCTGCCGGCGCACTCCTCGTCACCCATTTTGGCAGCGGTCGGCCCTGGCTACTGCTGCTGTTGACCGCTCTGGTGTCGGCGCCCTGCGCCTGGTGGCTTGCTCGCTCGATCACCCGACCCATCAAAACGCTCGAAGAAGCCAGCGAACGCCTCGCCGCCGGTGAGTCGAGCGCCGACCTCGCAACGCTCATGGTTGGTCGCCAGGACGAAATCGCTCGCCTCGCATCGCGGTTTCAACACGCGGCAAACCTCACCGCGAGCACGCTCGCGCGTCAGCGCCGACTGCTGCGCGATGTCTCGCACGAGGTACGTTCGCCGTTGTCACGAATGCACGTGGCGCTGGAGCTGCTCGAGCAAGACCCGCACTGTGACCGCGCGCGCCAACAGTTGCTCTATGACATCGACTGCATCGACCACCTGGTGGAGCAGCTGTTGACGATTTCCCGCGCTCGCATGGAGCAGCGGTCCGGTAAGCGTCGGGCAACCGATCTGCTGGCGTGCATTGCGGAGTGCGTGCAGGCGTGGACCCTCGGCGCCACTCAGCGCTCGGTTACGCTGGCGTACTCGGTAGCGAGCGTTGCGGCGGCGGAGCGGCCGCTGGTGCCCCTCGGATCGGAAGAACTGATGATGGTCATCGACAACGTTCTGCGTAACGCTATCGGTCATGCGCCCGCCGACTCCACTGTGCGCGTCGACGTCGCCCTCGACTCACCACACCTGATGGTGACCATCGCAGACCAGGGGTGCGGTGTGCCGGAAAACCAGCTCGATCAGCTGTTCGAGCCCTTCTGGCGGCCCGATGACTCCCGCAGCCGCGGAACCGGGGGCTTCGGTCTGGGCTTGGCCATCGTCGCTGAGCTGACCGCCGCTGCGGGAGGCCAGGTCTCGGCGCACAGTCGCGAGCCCGGCGGCCTCGAACTACGTCTGTCCTTGCCCTGGATGTCGGCAAAGATCACGAGCCCTGACGCGTCGAACGATGCTAGCCTCGACCGCAACCGAGCGATGGATACGAAACCTGTGGCGGCTCACTGTGAGCAGGATTGAGGGTACCCGGCGGGTGGCGGTGCGAAACCATCAACGGTCGCGTTACGTGACGGGAGCCGTGCGGGCCAGGGCCCGGTACGGGGCCTTGTACCAGGTGTCACGCCGAATACGGCACTGGGCGTTTTGTTTGCCACTGTTCTGGGCATCCAGTGCGATCGGACAAGAACCCCTCCCGTCGCGCGAGCTCTGCACAGACAGCGAGCGTACAACCGCCTCGCAATCGCGCGCGGAACGCACGCCCCAGCGTCGTTGCCGGCCGGCCCGCAACGACCAATATCACCTGACGAAGGAACAGCTTCAGCGGCTCAACGAGCTCGAACAGCAGCGCCACCGGGAAGTGTTTGAACTGCAAAGCGCCGACCCTCAGCTGCCCCAAGGTCCCTCGCCGGGCTGGCGCTGACGCTCAGTCTCACGCTGACTCTCACCAGCGCAGGCGAACGCCCACGCGCAGCTGTTCCATGATCAAGCCCTGTTCCTCACCGTGGTACAGGTACTCTAGAAACAGGTGTTCACCACGAAGTCCTACCTCCCAGGCCGGTGCCCAGCGCTTGTCCTTGACCAAGCCCGACCGGTTCACCGACTCGAGCTCGTAGTCGTGCAGCGACGTGCCTAGCCGAAGAAAGGCTTCAACGTCCGACTCTGGAAACGGGAACTTGACCACCAGGGCGGGTGAAAAACCCAGCGCGCCATAGCGGGTCTGGTCGTTACCGCGCCCGGCATCGGCATCGGTTTCGATCAGATCAAGCGCAAACTCCAGCGCCAGAAACCGGTGCAGGTCGTAACCGATGAACGCGCTGTACGCGCTACTGGTGAGGTGCGGGAGATCCCCATCGGCATAGTCGGTGTCGTAAAGACCGATCGCTGCGCCCGCGTACCAGCGGTCGCCCTCAGCGGCGGTCGCCGTAGACGCGACCGATACAGCGACTGTCCCCAGCGCCCACCACAGGCTTGCAACGCCCAAACCGCAACGCTGGAACCTCACGGCAGCGCGACAGGGGCGACCAAAATCTGGTTGGGTAAACCACCGCCCGCAGCTTCGGTCACCGAGATCAGTCGCGCCTCGCGGTCAGGAAAGCTAACTCGCAGAGGCCCAGCCAGAATCGATTCCGTGCCCGAGGTCGTGACCACCAAATCGAGAGTCGTCGCAGGAACGGTCGAGTTCACCGAACTGAGAAACTCGACCCCAACCATGATCGGCGCTGCGTCGGCGAGGGAATCGCCCACGTCGAGCGCGTACAGATCGACACGAACCACGTCCTCATCGTCGGTCGCTTCGAGACCGTTGATGAACTCAATCGCGGTCTGCGTCGCAACGCGACGGTACTCGGCGCGATTGGCACGGGTCACCCGGTCTTCGCCGTCGCCCACAACGACGGTATAGAACGCGTCCTCATCGATGCTGATGGTTGAGGTGGCGTCGAAAAGGCCGTCGGCATCGGCGGCAGTCAGGGTTATGAAGCCCGGCTCGGCCGCGGTGAACGAACTCGGAACACCTAGGGACAGATCCGCAACCACCAAGGTCTCCTCGGTAGCCGTATTGGTCAGCTGAGCCTCGATGGAAGGCAGCTGTGACACCACGCTGAGGAGCTGGATCGCGCTGTTTGCAGCGGCGTTGGTGAACGCGCTGGCTCCGGCCTCTGAGACAAGGAACACCGATGGTCCGCGGGCATCCGGTCCGACCGCGTCCGTCAGCACGATCAGCCGGCGACTGCGGGCGGCAATGTCGAACTCACCGGAATCGTAGACGACGGCGGCGCTGTTCTCAGCAGTAACCCGCAGCCGATAGGTGCTGTCCTCAGGATCCTCGCGAAGCAGCGCGTCGTTGCCAACGCCGGGGGCCAGGGTGGCGAGCAGCGTATCCCCATTCAGCCCCGCATCCGGCCCTCCGAGATAGATGACTGCGGTCTCGCTGCTGAGGTTTAGGGCCCGCAGCTGAATCTCATCTTCGTCGGCGTCGAACACGTCGAGCGATGCCTCAAGCCGCTGAACCTGTGGCGTCGCAAAGCTGCCGGTCAACACAAAGGTGTGCACCGTATCGCGCAGCACCTCGAACTCGGTTTCCGGCAGCAGCGTTTCCGAGTCACCACTGATCGGGTCAACGTAACTGACCTCGTAGGTGTAGACGTCGCGATTGATGGTTTGCAGTGAGGTGCTCTGCTGGTAACCGAACACCGGAACGCTCTGAAATAGGTCGTCGTCAAGCCGGATCGTCAGTTCGAGCGTCGGCGAGTCAGGGAGCGCGTTAACGAATTGGTAGGCGCCGTCGGCAGGATCGTTGGAACTGTCGCTGCTGCCGCAGGCGGTCAACAGGGGCAAAGCACAAACGGACAAACACCGAAGCAAACGCAAAACGACCATGGCGCACGGATACCCATCAGCTAGGACAATCGCGCCACCCTAGCGAAGCGTTAAGCGTTGCGGTCTTCAGGCGCCTCAAGAAAGCTTAAGAAAGCTCAACGCAGATGAAACACCTTACCTGCCCGCCCGCCTGCCCGCCGCCAGTTGGTCTGGGCGGCGTGGGCCGTCGTGGTCAGCGTCGCGGTTGGCGCATCGTCCGATGGGGGTTTACTGCCCGCTGCTCATCGGTACCGGGAGCTGGCGCAGCAGCGCCGGTGCGAAGGCGATGAATTCGATTCGCCTGCTCCTTGGCAAGCATGCGTGATTCGTTGCGATTGATCACGGGACAACTTCCTACTGATCCCTTACGAGTTTTCAGCCTAGGCGGAACGCGCTGAACAGAACCAGAACCGGAGCACGTTTTTTTCCGCTTCGTTACGCCGAGCGCAGCCGTGAGACGCTGGACAATCTTGAGACACCGGGCAGCACGGGGAAGATGGGCCGCGCGGGTGTCGCCGCAGCCGTGGGACCAACCAGCAGTGCCGCCCGGCGACCGCCGCGGTTCGGGTGTTCAAGGGCGATGAGCTGTGATTCGCGTCGATCGATCATGGTCCGTACTCCCGATGGTGCTGAAGGCTGCGCTGGACCGCTTTACCCAAGCGGCGAGTGTTGCGCGGTCCTCGTTCGCCTGTCTGTACGGCATGAGACACATCAACGACGAAAAAGGTTTAACACCCAGCGACAGCCGACGAACGCCACCCGATCGCTAACCCCGCAGATCCCCGCGGATCCCCGCGGATCCCCGCGTGTCTATGCATCACACTGGATCGTCACAATTCGTGCTGTAACATTGTATCTACCGGGTGACCGCACCCTTGTGTTTTGCCTAGCGCACTCCGGAGGAAACCATGACGAGCCCACAGCTCGAAGCCGATCGCGTTGTCCTGCACCGAGGCGGCCGACCGGTCTTGAACGGACTCACGTTCCAAGTCAACTCGGGCGAGGTGTATGCCCTACTGGGGGGCAACGGTGCCGGTAAGTCGACCACCCTGCTGGCGCTGCTCGGCTTCCTCGAGCCGACGGCGGGTGTTCTGCGCGTCGGTGGTGTTGATCTCGCGACAGCGACGACAACCATCCGCCGATCGATTGCGTACCTCCCGGAGTCGGTATCGCTGTACCCGCACCTCAGCGCCCGCGAAAACCTGCGCTACTTCCTTGAACTCGCGGGCATTGGTGCCGACGCCGGGGCTCTTGACGCTGCCCTCGACCGGGTCAATCTGCCGGCCGCCGCGCGCGATCAGGCAATGGACGGCTACTCGAAGGGCATGCGCCAGAAAACGGCTATTGCCCTCGCGCTGCTGCGAGAAGCAGATACTCTGCTGCTCGATGAGCCGACCTCAGGGCTTGATCCGTTAGCCATTGACGAACTGCACACGCTGGTGCGGAACCTCGCAGATGCTGGCCGGACCGTGCTGATGGTCACGCACGACGTGTACGGCGCCTGTCAGGTGGCGCACCGTATCGGTTTGCTGCGCGACGGCGTGCTGGTCGGAGAGTTCGAAGCCGAAGCCGGAAAACCCATTCCAACCGATGCCGTTCACCAGGCCTTTGCCCGGGGAGAAGCCGCATGAGCCAGATTCTCGCGGTCGCCGCCGACGAATGGCGCTTCTGGCAACGGTCGAACCTGGTCCGCGCCGCCGTTCTCTTGCTGGCACTCGTGTTGATCGCCGCCGCCGTACTCACAGCGGTGCAGATCGTCGATGACACCCACGAGCGCACTCATTACCAGGACGAAGCCGAGGCCACGTTCCTGGCGCAGCCCGATCGACACCCCCATCGAATGGTTCACTACGGGCACTACGTGTTCCGCACGCCGGCTCCGCTCGCGGTCTTCGACCCGGGACTGGACCCGGTCACAGGTCAGACCATCTTCCTCGAGGGGCACCGCCAAAACACTGCGATGGGGGGCAACGCCGCCCAGCGCGAGGGCCTCGGCGCCATGCCAAGTCTGTCGCCCGCGTTCTTCTACCAGTTTTTCGCACCGCTCTTGCTCATTCTTGTGGGCCACCACAGCCTCGTGCGGGAGCGGGAATCGCAAACGCTCGCACCGCTGCTGGCTCTGGGGCTGGGTTCGGGGCAACTGTTGCTCGGTAAGGGCCTGGCCCTGGCTGCCATCGTGGCCGCACTACTGTTACCTGCGGCCCTGGTCCTCGGAGGCGCGGTCTTCGGCGGCGCATCGGCACCGGTCGCCGCGGTTGTGCTCGGAAGCTACGCGCTCTATCTGTCGATCTGGGCCTGTGCCGTGTTGCTGGCCTCCGCAGTGTTCACCCGGCGCAGCACGGCGCTCGCGAGCCTGCTGGCCGGCTGGCTTGTTGTCACGCTACTGCTCCCAGCGATCGCCGTGAACCAGGCGGCGCTCCAGTCACCCACCCCAGGAAAGATTGCCACGGACTTCGAAATGCAGCAGGAGCTGGCGGAGCTCGGCGACGGGCACAACGCCGCAGACCCTGCGTTCACCAAACTTCGCGACGAACTGCTGGCGCAGTACGGCGTCACGGAGGTCGAGGCGCTACCGGTCAACCTGCGGGGCGTAGTCGCCGAACAGTCGGAGGCGGACCTGACCGCGCTCATGAACCGCTACGCCGAAGATCGGTTTGCAGCAACGGAGCACCAGGCGGCCCACGCCGCACGCTACGGCTGGCTGTCCCCCTATCTCGCCGTTGGATTCGCCTCGCGCGCGCTGGCGGGTACGGACCTCGCCACTCACCACCGGTTTCTGCGCGAAGCAGAAGCGGAGCGCTTCGCGTTCGTCCAGGGATTGAATCGAGTTCACGCGAGCGAGCTGTCCTACCTTGACGACATCAACCGCAACACGAGCGACGAAGCCTCGCGACGCAGTCGGGTCAGCGCCGATAACTGGGCCGTGCTGACGGACTTTCATTTCGAGCCGGCGAAGCCCACCGAGCGGTTAGTCGAGGCGCTCCCGGCACTGTTGATGCTTGGACTGTGGCTCGTGCTCGGTGTCGTCGCCTTGGCCATCAGCTCACGGCGCTTGACGCCATGAGTGCCCCGAACGCCTGGCGCCGGGAGGTTGGCTTTTTCCTTCGCGAGCGCAGTTCACTGCTCTGGATCGTGGTTGCGCTCGTTCTGGCAAGTTACGCGGTGGCGACCGGTCTAGGTGAGGTCGCCGCTCAGCGCGCGGAGCTGGCGAACCTGCAAACGGCAGATCAGATCGAGCGTGCCCGTGCCATCGAAGCCCACGGTGACTGGGGCAGTTCGGCCTACTACACCTTTCACCTGACCTGGGACCCGCCGGCCCCGTTGAGCTTTGCCGCTCTCGGGCATCGCGACGCGTTGCCGTGGAAGCATCGGATTCGAATGCTTGCGCTGGAAGGACAGATCCATGAACGCGACGTCGCGAACCCGACGTTTGCACTGCTCGGGCGCTTTGACTATGCCTTCGTCGTAAGCCTGCTGTTGCCCCTCTTCTTGATTCTAATCCTGCACGACCTTCGCGCGTCGGAACGCGACGCCGGTCGGTTCGAGTTGTTGGAGGCGACCGCGGGCAGCAGTGTGGCGCTGTTCCGGACGCGGGCCTGGCTTCGTAGCGGCGCGCTAACGGTTGCGGTACTGCTGCCGCTTCTGCTGGCCGGCGTGATAAACCATGTAGCCCTCGGCACGCTCTCGCTAGCGACGCTTGCCGTGCTTGCCTACGCCGCGTTCTGGACCCTCGTGTGCCAACGCTTGGCACGGCTGCAGCAGTCCGGGCCGGTGATTTTCTGTGCACTGCTTGGCGTCTGGCTGCTGCTCGCGATTGTTGTGCCGGCGGCCGGCCGGACGATCGTTGAGCGAGCCGTCCCGGTGCCATCGCTCGGTGAAATCGCGCTGACGCAACGCGAAGCGGTGAACGACGCCTGGGATTTGCCAAAGACCGCAACCTTCGATCCGTTCATTGAACGGCATCCTGAGTGGCGGGACTACACAGCGTTTGACAGCCAGTTCGAGTGGAAGTGGTACTACGCGTTCCAACAGGTGGGTGATCAGACCGCAGAACCCCTGGCGCTTGCCTACCGCGACGGATTACAGCGGCGCGATGCGCTCGCCGGATGGCTTGCCGTCGTCGCACCGCCGGCGCTGATTGAGCGGGTCCTGCAGCGCTTGGGCGAGACCGACTTGGCAGCGGCGCTCGACTACGAAGCGGACGTTCGCCGCTTCCACGCCAACCTGCGCAACTACTATTACCCGCTGCTGTTCGAAGCTCCAGCCTACGATGAAGCGCTGCTTTCCAGCCTGCCGCGTTATGTTCCCACTCAGCAGGCCGACGCAAAGGGTAGTACCGAAAGCGACAGCTCCGTTATGGACGGCTAAGCGCTGACTCTAGACGATCAAGCGTCAGCAATGAGGTTGTCCAGAACGTATTGGAGTATGCCGCCGCTCTTGAAGTAGGCGACTTCGTTGTCTGTGTCCAAACGGCTGATCAGGCGCGCCGTGCGCTCCGCGCCTTCGGCGGTTCTCACGCGCACGACAAGCGGCTGTCGCGGGAGCAGCTCCGTCGCACCATCGGCAAGATCGATGTCGACGGTTTCATCGCCGGTCAGCGCGAGCGTGTGGCGGCTGTCGCCGTCCACAAACTGCAGCGGCAACACGCCCATACCGATCAGGTTAGAGCGGTGGATGCGCTCGAAGCTCTCGACCACAACGGCCCTGACGCCGAGCAGCCGTGTGCCCTTGGCAGCCCAATCGCGGCTCGAACCGGTGCCGTACTCCTTGCCTGCGAAAATCACCAGCGGTGTGCCTTCGCCCTGATAGCGGGTGGCAGCATCAAAAATACTGACGCGCTCACCACTCAGCACGTGCCGCGTGTATCCACCTTCTAAGTCGGGAGTCATTTCGTTGCGGATCCGAATGTTGGCGAAGGTCCCGCGCATCATGACTTCGTGATTCCCGCGTCGCGATCCATAGCTGTTGAAGTCCCCAACATCGACCCCGGCCTGCGTAAGGTACTGCCCGGCGGGACTGTCGGCCTGGATCGCTCCTGCCGGTGAGATGTGATCCGTCGTCACCGAATCCCCGAGCAACGCCAGTATCCGGGCACCTCGGATCGTCGCGTTCTGCTCATGGCTCTCCCCAACGGCGAAAAACGGCGGTTCCTGGATATACGTCGACGGCTCCCACTCATAGGTTCCGCCTGCATCTACGGCAATCGCTTGCCATTCCTGTGTGCCGCTGAAGACATCGGCATACTGCCGGTCAAACATGTCTGCATTCACCTGTGCGTTCGCCGTTGCGATCTCAGCATTTGATGGCCACAAGTCTTTGAGGTACACGGTCGCACCGGCGGGGTCGACGGCAATGGGGTCAGTGGCGAGATTGATGCGCGTCGTGCCCGCAAGCGCGTAGGCGACCACAAGCGGCGGCGACGCGAGCCAGTTCGATCGCACTTCCTGGTGCACACGCCCTTCAAAGTTTCGATTTCCGGACAGCACCGAGGACACCACCAGATCGCCTTCGGCAATGGCGCTGGAAATGGCTTGTGGAAGCGGACCAGAGTTACCGATGCAGGTCGTGCAGCCGTAGCCCACCAGATGGAAACCAAGCTGATCCAGGTCGTCCTGGAGCCCGGTTTTCTCAAGGTAGTCGGTTACTACCTTTGAACCCGGAGCAAGCGACGTCTTAACCCAAGGCTTGACCATCAAACCGCGCTCAAGCGCTTTGCGCGCGACGAGTCCTGCACCCAACATAACCGCCGGGTTCGAGGTATTGGTGCAGGACGTGATCGCAGCAATCACCACGTCGCCGTGACCGAGGTCGAAGTCAGTGCCCGGCACCGGCACCCGGTGATCCTTTGTTGCAGCCCGACCGGACAGTTCCATGGCCTCATCGAAGGCGCGGCGAAGGTCGACCATCGCGACTCGATCCTGCGGTCGTTTCGGGCCCGCGAGCGCCGGAACGACGGTGCTCATATCCAACGCTAGGGTATCGCTGTAGCGCCCTGGTCGAGTGCTGTCGTCACACCAGAGCCCCTGGGCTCGGGCGTAGTGCTCAACAAGTTCGAGGGTCGCCGCGGGCCGATCGGTCAACCGAAGATAGTTAATCGTTTCCTGATCGATCGGAAAGAAACCGCAGGTCGCACCATACTCCGGCGCCATGTTGGCAATCGTCGCTCGGTCCGCAAGGGGCAGCGCACTGAGACCGGCTCCGAAGAACTCGACAAACTTACCGACTACGCCCTTGTCGCGCAGCATCTCCACGACCCGCAACACCAGGTCCGTCGCCGTAACGCCCTCGCTCAAGGCGCCCGTCAACGCAAAACCGACTACCTCCGGCGTCAGCATCGAGATCGGTTGGCCAAGCATCGCGGCCTCAGCCTCAATGCCGCCCACGCCCCAACCAAGTACGCCGAGGCCGTTGATCATCGTCGTGTGACTGTCCGTGCCAACGAGCGTATCTGGAAACGCCAGCGTGCGGCCGTCGACGGTCTTGGTCCAGACCGTACGCGCTAGGTACTCGAGGTTGACCTGATGACAGATTCCGGTTCCCGGCGGTACGACGCGGAAGTTATCAAACGCTGTCTGACCCCAGCGAAGAAACCGATAGCGTTCTCGATTGCGCTCCATTTCAAGATCGACGTTTTCCTCGAACGCGGTCTCGGTGCCGAACCGATCCACCATCACCGAATGATCAATGACCAGATCAACGGGCGACAGCGGGTTGATCAGCTGCGGATCGTGGCCGGCGCGGACAACGGCGCTGCGCATGGCGGCTAAGTCAGCAACCGCCGGGACGCCGGTGAAGTCCTGCATCAGTACCCGCGCCGGACGAAAAGCGATTTCTCCCGCTGCTTCGGTCACGGCGGCGCTGTCGGCAACGGCGCGGATGTCATCGGCGGTCACAGTCGACCCGTCTTCGAATCGGAGCAGGTTTTCCAGCAACACTTTCGTCGACATCGGTAGCGTTGCTACCGCTCCCGCCCCGTTCGCTTCCGCTTCGGGTAGGCTGAAGTAGTCGTATTCCTGACCCGCAACGGTGAGCGTGCGGCGGCATTTGAAGCTATCGAGACTCATCGGCTATCGGCCCCTTTCGGTGAACCCCTGCCCTGCAACATCCAGGCAAGCGGTTGCGTTAAGTGTGCCTGAAATTCAAAACGATCAGCTTCACCGATGCGCTCTCCTTCGTCACAGCAGCTGCGGGGTTATACTCGTGTATAGCGCTAGCCTAACTCGCAGCGCTTCCCGTAGTTTGTAGATCTCGAGCGTCCCCATGACCAGCGCAGCGCCATCGGCCGCACCCGTTTTCTTCGGCTGGCGTATGGTGCTGGTCGCCTTTTTCGTCGACTTCGTGGCCGTCGGCTTCTTCTTCTACTCTTACGGCGTGTTCTACGGTGAACTCGCCGGCGAGTTCGGCGACTCTCGGCTCGGGGTCGGGCTCGGGTTGACGGCGGTGCAGGTAAGCGGCGGCCTGCTCGCCCCCTTTATCGGCCAGGCGCTCGACCGGTACCCGTTGAAACGCGTAATCGCAACCGGTGCGGTCGCTATGGGCCTCGGCTTCCTGCTCTTGTCTCAGGTTGCAAGCTATGCGCAGTTCTACCTCGTTCTTGGCGCGTTTATCGGGTTCGGCGCAGGGGCCATGGGCGGGCTCGCTACTGCGAAACTGGTCAGCAACTGGTTCGAGTCCAAGCGCGGTACCGCACTCGGGATCGCCGCTACCGGCATCTCTGCGTCCGGTGTCGTCATGCCCGCCATTACCGCGCTCATCGTTGAACGCTTCGGCTGGCGCGAAGGTTTTCTCCTCTATGGCGCCTTCACCATCCTTGTCGTCGTGCCTCTCGTGCTGCGCCTGGTCATCAGCCGGCCTGAGGACGTTGGGCAACGCGTGGATGGCAAAGCCAATCCACTGGCGCGGCGCGGCTCGGCTGGTGCAACAGCATCGGTCGAGCCTGGCGCTGGAAGCCCCACGGCCACGCCAGCCCACGACGCGAATCGAGGCAGCGCCCTGCGTGACCCCCAGTTCTGGAGCCTGACGATTGGTGTGGGACTGCTGTTCTGCTGCATGAGCGCAACGCTCACACACATGGTGCCGCGGCTCGTGGACACCGGTTACCGCTTAAGCGAGGCGTCGCTCATGCTGTCGCTGGCGGCAGGGTTCGGCATCGTCGGCAAACTCGTCGTCGGTTGGCTCGCGGACCGCTGGACCGGGCGCCATACGTTCTGGCTGGCGGCGTTGAGTCAGGCTCTCGGCCAGATCGGCATGTTCTACCCCGAGCAACCGCTGGTCTTTGCGGTAGGGGCCGTTTTCTTCGGCTTCGGCTTCGGCGGTGTCGTACCCATGCAGGGTGCGCTCATCGGGCAACTCTTCGGACGAGCGCGCTTCGGCCGAGTCATGGGTCTCATGCGACCCGGCATGCTGCCCGTTCAGGTGATTGGTGTGCCCGCCGCGGGTGCCGTGTTTGACGCCACCGGCAGCTACGATCTCGCCTTTGGTGCCAGTTTCGTACTCTACGCGCTGGCAGCGCTCGTGGTCCTACCGCTGCGGACCGGCCGTGGCCATCGTCGCCCGCGACCGCTGCGTGAGTAACTCGACAGCGCCGCTCGTCAGCCCCGCCGGTCTCAGCCGTCAGACGACTTCAGGGACTCCGGCAGCTCGGCGAGACCCGGTTCACCGGGAGCGCTTTCCTGGTTCAGCGAACCCCCGCAGCGATAGCAGAAACGGGCATCGAGCGTGTGCCCTTCACAGCTGCAGTGCGGACAGACCCGGGTGTTGTTGCGGCCGTTGCTCCGGCGCTGCCCGGCCTGGGTCATCTCCATGGTGATGATCCCTGTAGGCACCGCGATGATGCCGTAGCCCATGATCATTACCAGGGTCGCTACAGTCTGGCCGAGGGGCGTGACCGGTGTGAGATCCCCGTAGCCAACGGTCGTTAAGGTGATCACGGCCCAGTACACGCTCTTGGGAATGCTCGTGAAGCCGTTCGCCTCGCCTTCGATGAGGTACATGAGCGATCCAAAGATAACGACCAGGGCGACGACCGTGCTGATGAACACCGTGATCTTGCGACGGCTGTTGCGCAGCGCATCGAGCAGAAACTGCGCCTCATCAACGTACCGTACCATCCGCAGCACGCGAAACACGCGCAGCACACGCAGGATCCGAATCACAAGCAGGTTCTGCGAGCCGGGCAGCAGCAGGCCGATGAACGAAGGCAACAAACAAAGGAGATCAATGAGCCCGAAAAAACTGCGCGCGTAGCGCAGGGGTTCGTTGATGCACCACAGCCGGACCAGATACTCGATCAGGAACACAACCGTGAAGGTCCACTCAACGATGTAGAGCACGGCGCCGTAGCGGGCGTGAACCGTCGGCACCGTATCGAGCATGACGGCCAGCACACTGACGAGAATCGCGACAATCAGCGCGACATCGAACGTCTTTCCCGCCGGCGTCTCCGCCTCGAAAATAACGATACGGATGCGATCACGAAGGCCGAGCCGGGTGGCCGGATCCGTTTTCTGGATCGGCACGGCCTCGTCGTCGTGCGCGGGCAGATCGGATTTAGGATCAGAGGAGGGCGTCACTAACTCACGGCGTCTCGGCAGGCGGACGCCGTGAGATTAGAGGCCCGGTGGGGAAACGCAAGCCGTCGGCGCGTATCCCCGCCCGCGATCAGTGAACCTCAACTTCGATGCGTTGCGGCGTGACTTCTTCGCGCTTGGCGAGGGTCAGCGCCAGCACACCGTTCTTGGCCTTGGCACTAATCCCTTCCACCTGAACGTCTTCCGGCAGCCGGAAGCTGCGGCTGAAGCTGCCGTAGCGGCGCTCGAGGCGGTGTCGGGTGACGCCCTCGCCTTGAACCGTACGGTTTCGCTCACCATTGACGGTGAGCACGCCGTCCTTGACCTGCACATTGATGTCTTTCATGTCGATGGCTGGCAGTTCCATCTCGATCAGGTACGCCTCTGCCGATTCACTGATGTCGACGGGTGGTAGCCATTCGCTGCGTGCAGCAGCACGCGTGTCGTTGGTGGGTAGTCCGGCGAGGTTAACGAACAGGTCGTCGAACTCACGGAACGGATTCCATCGGGTAACTGAACTCATCGCGTGTCTCCTTCTCAGCTGTCGTGTTCGTTGCGACACCTAAGAGATAGGGTTGCATTCCGCGTTTCAAAGGCCTTGAAAGAAACCCATCCGTCCCCAGCGCCGAACTATTTTTTCCCCTTCGCTTCGGTGTCCTCCGAGGCCGGCTCCGGCGCGGTCCGCACGCCCACGGCACCACCGGCATTGCGTGGATCAGACATGCCCATGATTTCGCCATCGCGCTGCATAACGGAGTTGGCGTCACCGATACTGCTGTCCCAAATACCCCAGGGAGTAACCGTGAGATCTCTATGTCCCATGGCCTGAAGCTGATTCAGCGAGTCCGGCGACAGGCCGTAGGGTTCGTAGATCACCCGGTCTGGAAACCACTGATGATGGAATCGCGGTTTACCCACCGCATCGGACAGATCCATGCCGTGGTCAATGACGTTCAACACCACCTGCAGGGTCGTCGTAATGATCGTGCTGCCGCCGGGCGAGCCGGTGACCAGCAAGGGTTCGCCGTCTTTGACGACGATCGTCGGCGTCATCGAACTCAACATGCGCTTCCCCGGGGCAATAGCGTTGGCTTCTCGCCCGAGCAGTCCATAGGTGTTCGGCGTGTTCGGTTTGGATGAGAAGTCGTCCATTTCGTTGTTCAGCAAGAAGCCGGCCCCAGCGACGACGATTTTCGAACCGTAGGACCGGTTCAAGGTCGTGGTGTACGACACGGCGTTGCCCGCAGCATCCATTACCGAAGCGTGGGTGGTTTCCGGGCTCTCCTCGGGCCAGCTCCCGGCTTCAATCATTTCCGAAGGCGTTGCCTTGTCGGGATCAAAGGTGCTGAAGCGCTCCCGCGCGTAGTCCTTACTGGTGAGCCACTCGATGGGAACGGGGAAATAATCGGGATCGCCGAGATGCTCGGCGCGATCGGCGTAGGCCCGACGTTCCGCTTCGATCATGCGATGCACCGTAGCCGCACTGCCAAAGCCGAGGTCCGCAAGCGGTTCGGCCTCGAGCATATTCAGCATCTGCACCAGCAGCACACCACCGGACGAGGGCGGCGGCATGCTGATGATCTGGTGGTCACGATAGGTGCCGATGATCGGCTCACGCCACACGCTGCGATACTCAGCAAGATCCTGGCGCGTGATAAGTCCCCCACCGCGCGTCATTTCCGCTTCGATCAGCTCGGCAGTCTTGCCCGCATAGAACCCGGCTCGACCTTGATCACGGATCCGTTTCAGGCTGGCGGCGAGGTCGGGCTGCGTAAACCGGTCCCCTTCTGCATAGGGTTCGCCGTCCCGGCTGAACTGGGCCTTGCTTGCCGGGTAGGCGGCGAACTGAGGTAAGCGGCGCTCGAGCGCCTTGGCGAGATCACGCGGCAGCTCAAAGCCCTGCTCGGCAAGCTCAATGGCCGGTTGAATGACCTCGGCCAGCGACATCGTGCCAAACCGATCGAGCGCCGCCAGCAATCCGTCGACGGTCCCGGGCACGCCGGAGGCGAGGTGGCTCTCGCGCGACAGTTCCGGCAGCGCCTGGCCGTCTTCACCGAGAAACATATCCCGAGAGGCACCCCGCGGCGCACGCTCGCGGTGGTCGTTGGTGATCGTGGTGCCATCGGCGAGGCGAATGACGAGGAATCCTCCGCCGCCGAGGTTGCCAGCCGAGGGGTGGGTCACCGCAAGGGCAAAGCCCGTGGCCACGGTGGCATCGATGGCGTTGCCCCCCGCCTCGAGAATGCGGGCACCGACCGCCGATGCGAGGGCCGAGCGAGATGCGACGACGCCCCCAGCGCCGTAGGTCTCCGGGCCGCTGGCGGCCAGCAGCGTAGCGGGAGCCAGAAGCACCCAGCAAAGAACAAGAAAACGACAGCGGTGAAGCGGTGCCAATACCCGGGTACTGGCGTGGGAGCAATAGCGCATGGGGACTCGCTGGTCAGCAAATTGAGGAGCTGTCATTCTGACGGACCGATGAAGTCCGCTCCAGCTACCGTCGACATTCCGCGCCTGCGACGGCTTGCGCTAAAGCGCCAGGGGCTCACGGTGACTGCACCCTTCGGCCGTGGCAAACGGGCCACAACGCGGGCCATCAATCATCTCGGTTACGTGCAGATCGACACCATCAGCGTCGTCCAGCGCGCGCACCACCACGTTCTAACGAGCCGCAACAGCGATCATCGCGAGGCCTATCTGGATGCGGCGATGGCCGCTCGCGACCTGTTCGAATACTGGTTCCACGCCGCCGCTTACCTGCCGATGGCGCACTACCGCTTTGCGCTGCCACGGATGTTGCGAGCCCGGGCCACCCGGCATCCGAAGCGCAGTCGATCGGAACAGCGTACGGAGCGAGACGTTCGCGCCCGCATCGCAGCAGAGGGGCCACTCGCAGCCCGCGACTTCGACGGCTCCGGCGGAGGTGGCGGCTGGTGGGACTGGAAGCCGACAAAAGTTGCACTCGAACGAATGTTTTATGAAGGCGAGCTGATGGTTGCGGGCCGCGCGGGCTTCCAGAAGCGCTTTGATCTGCCGGAGCGGGTTCTACCCGCCGGTCTCGATACGCGACCTCCGAGCCCTGCCGAAGAAGCCGCCCATCTGATCGATCAGGCGCTGCGAACGATGGGCTATGCAACCGTGGCGGAAGCCAGCTACCTGCGACGCAGCGCGCCACTGCGCCGGGCCGTCGAACGGGAGCTGTGCGAGCGGTCAGAGCTCGGCGCCCTGATCCCGTTGCGCTTCGCCGACGGTCGGGCGCTGTGGGTCGACGCCGAAGGCTACGAAGGGCGTCGTTCGACGCTCCACGCCGAAGCGCACGTGCTGTCGCCGTTCGACAATCTGGTGATTCAACGCCGCCGGTTGAGCGATCTGTTCGACTTCGACTATCAGCTCGAATGCTACGTCCCTGCAGCCAGGCGACAGCACGGGTACTACGTGCTGCCGATTCTCAACGGCGAACGCTTCGTCGCCCGGCTCGACGCCAAGCTGGATCGAAAGACCCGATCTCTGAACTGCAAACGCCTGAGCTTCGAGCCCGCAGCCAATCGAACGGATGAAGCGGCGGTAGCGCAAGCCCTGGCCCGCTACGGCGAGAGCCTCGGTGCTGAGCGCATCGAACTGCCCGCAACGATCCCAGGCTGCGGCGCTCTCCGGGCCTTCAAACAGGGTGTCCGGAAACCACTGGAAAGCGGCCGGAACTGAACTACGGTTAGGGTGCAGGACGCATTGCGGTCACGGACGACCAACTGCGTCTGCCGGTCGCTGCTGGTCCAGGAAGCCCCGGTTCCCACGCCGTCTCCCCCGCTCTTTTTGGGCCCACCCTGCCGCTCTTTTTGGGCCCACCCTACCGCTCTTTTTGGGCCCACCCTACCGCCCGGGTGTTGTACACTTGGCCTGGATTGATTTCGTCGATTTTTCGCCCAACACCGCAGGGGAGCACAGCATGGATCTGGGTATTTCAGACCGCGTAAAGCCCCTCATAGAGCGCATCAACGCGTTCATTGAGGATCACGTCGTTCCGAACGAAGCTGACTACGCCGCACAGGTAGAGGCCGGCGGCCGCTGGACCGAAGCGGACGCCATGGAGGTGATGAAAGACGCGGCCAAACGGCAGGGTCTGTGGAATTTCTTCCTCCCGGAAAGCGAACTTGGTGCCGGACTGACCAACGTCGACTACGCGCACATTGCTGAAATTCTCGGTAAGTACCCGCTGTCTTCCGAAGCCATGAACTGCTCTGCGCCGGACACCGGCAACATGGAAGTCCTTGAGCGCTACGGCACCGAAGAACAGAAGGCACAGTGGCTCACGCCGCTTTTGAACGGCGAGATCCGTTCCGCCTTCGCCATGACCGAACCGCAAGTCGCGTCGTCCGACGCCACCAACATCGCCCTCGAAGCACGTCTCGACGGCGACGAGTGGGTGCTGAACGGCGAGAAGTGGTGGACGTCCGGGATCGGCGATCCCCGCTGCAAGATCATGATCGTCATGTGCGTGACCGAGCCCGACGCGCCGCGGCACTCGCGCCAGTCGCAGATCCTCGTTCCCGTCGATGCCGAGGGCGTCGAGATCCTCAAGATGATGCACGTGTTCGGCTACGACGACGCGCCCCACGGCCATGGCCACGTTCGCTTTACCAACGTTCGGGTGCCGAAGGACAACATGATCCTCGGCTCCGGCCGCGGCTTCGAGATCGCCCAGGGCCGCCTTGGACCGGGCCGTATCCACCACTGCATGCGCTCCATCGGTGTGGCAGAACGCGCCCTCGAACTGATGTGCCGCCGCAGCATCTCGAAGGAAGCGTTCGGCAAAAAGCTCGCGGACCTCGGCGGCAACTACGATAAGATCGCCGACGCTCGAATCAACATTGAAATGGCGCGCCTGCTGACGCTGAAAGCGGCGTGGATGATGGACACGGTCGGCAATAAAGTCGCCCGCAGCGAAATCGCCCAGATCAAGGTGGCGATTCCGAGCATCGCCCTGCAGGTGATCGACGATGCCATCCAAATGCACGGTGGTGCCGGTGTCAGCCAGGTGTTCCCGCTGGCGAAGATGTACGCCGGCATGCGTACCCTGCGACTGGCTGACGGTCCGGACGAGGTCCATCGCCGAACCGTCGCGCGCATGGAGATCGGCAAGTACCCGGAGCCGGACACGGTGTTTACCGGTGTCTGGGGTGAGAAGGAAGCGTCCGCCGGCTGAGTCCGGTCGTGACAGCTCCCCTCCGATGGGGCCTGCTTGCCGCAGGCTCCATTGCCCACGCCTTTGGGGAAGCGCTACGCACGACGCCGGGGGCGACCCTGGCCGCGGTCGCATCGCGTGACAGCGCGCGGGCCGAGACCTTTGCGGACAAGTTTCGCAATGACTTTCCAGCACTCAAAGCCTACGGTGGATCTGCAGGCTATGACACGCTGATCGACGATCCCGACGTCGACATCGTCTACGTGTCGACGCCCCACCCGGACCACGCCCGCTGGACCGTCCGCGCCCTCGAAGCCGGCAAACACGTGCTCTGCGAAAAACCCGCCGGCCTGAACCACGCCGACGTCATGGTTATGGTCGACGCAGCGGAGCAGGCGCAGCGCTTCTTCATGGAAGCCTTCATGTACCGCTGTCATCCGAAGACGCTGGCTCTGAAAGCGCTCATCGACGACGGTGCCATCGGCGAACTCCGACACCTGCGCGCCAGTTTCGGGTTCAACGCCTCCGTTCCCCCGGACCACCGGTTGCTCAACGAGGCGCTCGGCGGCGGCAGTCTGCTCGACGTTGGCTGTTACCCGCTGTCGCTGGCGCGGTTACTGTTCGCCGAAGAGCCGGAATCGCTTACGGGCTCAGCACAGCTCGGACCCACGGGTGTGGATCGGTTCGCGAGCGCGCAACTGGCCTTCTCCCGTGGGCGCACGGCGCAGATTGCATCAGGCATCGAGCTGACCCTCGACAACCGAATCGAAGCCTATGGCAGCGCAGGCCAGCTGCGGGTGTCTAACCCCTGGCATGGGGCCGATAGCACGGGCCACTGGTCGATCACCCTCACCCGTGAGGGTCAGCAACCGGAACGCATTGAAGGCACGGCGTCGAACCTGTATCGGATCGAAGCCGAAGAAGTCGGGCGGTGCATTGCCGCGGGCCAGCTCGAGTCCGAACGCATGTTGTGGCAGGACAGTCTTAACAACGCCATCGCTCTGGACCGCTGGCGCGATGCTGTGGGCTTGACCTACCGATCCGAGACCCCGGCCGGTCATCGCGGCCCGATCCGCGGCTATCTGCGCCCAGCACCACCGGCCCAAGCGCTTCCACGGGTGCCCTGGGCACCGTTGGATCGATCGCTGTCAAAGCTCGTGATGGGGTGCGACAACCAGCCGAACCTCAGCCACGCCAGCGCGCTCTGGGATCACTTCGTCGAACTCGGCGGTAACGTCTTCGATACCGCCTGGATCTACGGCGGCGGCAGCATGGAGTCGCTGTTCGGGCATTGGCACCACACGCGCGCCCTTCGCGACGAGATCGTGTTAATCGGCAAAGGCGCTCACACGCCGCACTGCACGCCGGCAGCCGTTGAGCGGCAGCTAGAGCAATCGCTCGATCGGCTACAGAGCGATCACATCGACGTGTATTTTCTGCATCGCGACAACCCTGAGGTACCGGTCGGAGAATTCATGAGCGTCCTCAACGATCTCATGGCGGCCGGCAAACTGCGGGCACTCGGCGCATCGAACTGGTCGCTATCGCGTCTCGAAGAAGCCAACGGCTGGGCAAAGCAGCGGGGCCTGACGCCCTTCGTCGCACTTTCAAACAACTTCAGCCTGGCACAAATGATCAACCCGATCTGGCCGGGCACAGTAACGGCGAACACACATAGGTTCCGCGACTACCTGGAACGGGAACAGCTGGCCCTGTTTCCCTGGTCCGCGCAGGCGCGCGGCTTTTTCACGCCGCGCTTCGATGCCGTGCTCAGCGGTGACGCCCAGCGCACCTTGTCCCTCGCGGCGATGGAACCGGACCTTGAGGAGATGCGCCGCTGCTGGTTTTCTGACGCAAACGTGCAGCGGCGACAGCGAGCCCAACAGCTCGCCGCGGCACGGGGAACCAGCGCCATCGCCATTGCCCTTGCCTTCGTGGCGGCCCTGCCCTGGCCATGCTTTCCGCTCATTGGTCCGCGTCGCCTGGCGGAAACGCGCAGTTCTGCAGCAGCGCTTGCGATAGACCTCAGTGCGGAGGAACGCGCCTGGCTGGATCTTGAAAGCGACCAACCTCCGGCGACGCTCAGCTGATCGACCCGGACTGACCCGAACTAGACCCGGGCTGGCCCCGAATCTCGACCGAGACTCCGGTCGCTCAGCGGCGTCGAAGCGGAACCACGTTACTGCGGTCCGGTTCCTGGGATGCCGGTGCCTCATCGTCATCGGCTCGCACCGGTTCAGCATCCGTCGTCAGCGCCAGCTCCCAGGTCAGGGTGCTGCTGCCGGATCGCAGAAACCCACGACAACCGAGCTTGTCGTGAATCTCGAACAGCACGAAGCTCGCCGTGACCGCTGGCTCGATACCGGGCTCGGTCCAGATCATCCCCATGTTCGGTTCACTCTCAAGCTTGGCATTACCGAGAAAAGTCCCGCTCCCGAGCTGACAATCGATCTGATAGCGGCCGGTCTCGTCGGCCGCCGCGCGAAGCGTCAGCCGCTGCTCGCCAAAGCCGGGCATGTCGAGCCGCCCCTGGACGATGACCCCACTGTCGTCAGTGGTCACCGTCGCTTCCAGCCGCAATGGCTGACTGCGCGTGCTGTCGATCGCCAGCAACGTACCTTTGCCGAACCATTCCCCGGAATAGAGCATCATGACGGACGTTCTCCGATCAGCACCGCGTCACCGATGGGCGTGATACAGCGGGGCCCTTCGTTGCGCGCGTTGTTTACGTAGGTTGATACGGGAATGGCCTCAAGCGCCATCGGCAGCAGCGACAGAAACCGGTCCGCGAAGGCGTCCGTTGCGTTGCCCGGATCCAGCCATTGCCGCGCAGCCTCGATGCTCAGCATTACGGGTTGCCGCGCATGCACGAACCGAAGCGCCTCATTGGCCTCGGTTGTAAGTATCGTAAACGATTCGAGCTCCGATCCCGTTTCCGGATCACGCCAACGGTCCCAGAGTCCCGCCAGGAGCAGGCCGGCATGATCCTGAGCTTTGATGTAGTACGGCAGCTTCGCCGGCTGTCCGTCGAGCTGGCCCTTCGCCCATTCGTAGAAGCCCGTGATCGGCACGACGCAGCGGCGTTTTTTGAACGGTTCGCGAAAGCTCGGACTCTTGCCCGCCGTCTCTACCTTAGCGTTGAAGGTGCTGTACTTCGTCGCCGCTGACTTAGCCCAGAACGGTGTCAGCCACCACTTCATCGGCGTCAGCTCGTAGCCTCCGTCGAGGCTTTGCCGCAGCACCGGGACGTCAGTCGTCGGCGCGACGTTGAACCGATCCGGCCCGAGATGGCTCAGCCCCACCAGTTCCTGCAGGAGCTGGGTCAACGGATCCGAGGTGACGTTGAATCGTCCGCACATGGTCGGCTACGCCTCGGCGTGCTTGCCCGCCTCCCAGCCCAGGGTTCGCAGGGCATCGCCGGCAAAGGATCGCGGCATGGTTTCGAGGGTGGTTGCGAGGGTGTCGTTCCAGCGATTCAGAAAGCCGAACGTCGATACCGTTGCTGCAAGCTGCACGATCTGGACCGTTGTGAAGTGTTCCTTCAGCACGTCGTAGTGCTCGGCAGTCACCGCATTGGGCTGCTGACCCGCGGCCAGCGCAAACCCCACGATCGCCCGTTCCGCGGCCGTAAACAACGCACTGGTTTCGTAGTCGAGCAGTGCCGCGTACTGAGCTTCCTGCGCACCGCGTCGGTGCCCCGTGTGCGCCGTGTGGGCCTGGCAATAGCGACAGCCGGCAGCGACGCTGGTGGCGAAGGCGGCAAGCTGCGTGTGGGTTGCAGGCAACAGGTCATCGGCGGGCACGCTCGCCGGTGCCTGCTCGGCAAAGCGAGCCAGCAGCGGCCGCAGATCGGCCCCATTTGCGGCTTGTACCAGTAATGCCAGGGCCACGGGCAGCTGCGGCAGGTGCGCCATAGTTTTCATGCTGTTCGGCACGAACCCCATGGCTTGCTCAGTCATAGAAAACAGAGGCGCAAGCTCGGCGAGCAGGTCGCTAGCAGCGGTCGGCAGATGGGTCATAGCGGTCAGCGAATGGCACGCGGACCGTTATGGTATCAACTTTCCTGTCGGGCGATGGATGCCCGGTTGGGCCCCCGCGATCGGTCGATCGTCACCCAACCTGAGCGCGGAAGCGGCGCGCCTTGGCGGCGTTCGCATCTTCCATGCGCTTTTTGATGATGTTCTGCACGACGTTGACCGTGGTCCAGTCGTGCTTCATGGAACGACCGCAGTGATGACATGCGACGTCGTCCCCGGACGACACATTGGCCAGCAGCTGGCTGTAGGCAATGCGAGAGATTTGCTTGCAGTCTGCGCACTCGAGTCCAACGGCGGGATCGATGCCAATGTAGTCCATGTCGGCTGCTCTCCTTAAGGCCTGGCGCCAATCGCTGTGCTCAGGCGGTCATCTCAGTGATGACGAGCATTCTAGGCAGGGGGCCGATCGAGGCGCAGAAACGCTCGGTGAAGTTGTGAAGCAGTTCCGCCTAGGGGGTACGAGACGTCACAGCTGGTCGCGAAACACCGGCGCGGCAATGGCGCGCAACCGTTCGCGACGCTCGGCAAGACTCGCGTGACGAAGGTCAGCGACGCCGTATTCCGTCGCGACCAGATCGACGTCAGTGCGCAGGGCCGTCACGTGCTCGACCTGGGGCACGATCCGCGAGACCGAGCCGCCGCGCGCCGTCGCCGGCAGGGCCACGATCGAACGTCCGCCAGCGCTGGCACGGGCGCCGCGCATGAAATCCACCGCCCCGCCGGTGCCCGCAAGCTGTCGGCCACCGGCAACCTCGGCATTGATCTGACCACTGAGGTCAACCTCCAGCGCACCGTTGATCGACACAAAGCGATCGATGGTACGAAGCACCTCGTAGCTGTGGGTGTAATCAGCACTGCGAAAGCTGAGCGACGCAAGTTCCGCCAATCGGTCGTAACCCGCGGTGCTGCAGAGCGCCATGCCAGCAACGTGAACCCCTGGGTCGATCGACTTCTGCAGCCCGTTGACGTTACCCCGCTCAATCAATCGCAGCACGGCATCGTCCACCAGTCCTCCGTGCCAACCGAGGTCGTTGTGTTGATCAAGCGCTTGGAGAATCGCCGCAGGAATGGCACCGACCCCGGTCTGCAGGCAGTCGCCATCCTGAATGACCTCGGCGACCTGCGCGGCGATCGCCGCCGCCGTGTCGTCGATGAGCGGCAAGTCTAACGGCAGGAACTCGCGCGGTGACTCGAACACGCCGGCTAGTCGATTGGGAGATACCAGCGGTGCACCAACGGGCGCCGTGGCTCCGGTGACACGCTCGGCGTAGATCCGCGCGCGGCTGTTGAGCAGCGCCGTTAGGAAGTCGACGTTCGGCCCGCTGCGCAGGTTGCCCTGCGCGTCCATGGCGACCTGGATCAGCGCCACATCGATGTCGGTTCGCAGGTAGTCGTAAAACGCTCGCATGCCGAGCGGTAAAAACGCGAGACGCTGGGGGTCTGCTTTACCGAGGGCCGGTGTCATGAACACCGTGGTTTGCCGAACCGACGGTCCCCAGGCTGTGAAGTCCGTACCATTCAAGCCACGAAGCGGGAACTGAATGAACTCGACCCCCGTCGGCACCCCGGGCCGCAGTGCATCGAGCAGACCCAGGGGCTCGTTACTGGCTGCGCCGACGAACACCCGCTCTCCGGGGCGCAGCCAGCTGCCAGGATTGTCAGTAGAGATCGACGCCATACGTACGGGTCCCGCGTTTCGCGCGCTATAGTCGCAAAGGCAACGCACCAGTCAACGGAAGTACGCTCGACCCCTATGTCCGGGCACTCATCTCCACAATCACCCAGTGCGGAACCGGAGCCGCCGGTCACCCAGGGCGCGGCGGCGGTAGCTGCTATGGCGCCGTTCACCGGTGCGATTCGGCAGTGGTTTCTCAATAGCTACGCCAGTCCAACGGCGGTCCAGCTCGCCAGCTGGCCCGTAATCGCCGCCGGGCGCCACGCGCTCATCACCGCACCGACCGGCAGCGGCAAAACGCTCACCGCCTTTCTCTGGTCGATCGACGGATTCCTCGCCGGGCGACTCGAACGGGGTGCCACCCGCGTGCTCTACATCTCGCCCTTGAAAGCGCTCAACAACGACATCCGCCGCAACCTGCTCACACCCCTTGAGGAGCTGGGTGCAGATGCAGGCCCGCAGGCCATTCGGGTCGGGGTGCGATCGGGTGATACGGACAGCAGTGAGCGCCAGCGCCTGCTTCGTAAACCCCCGGAAATCCTGATCACCACACCGGAAAGCCTCAACATTCTGCTGACCACAGCCAAGGGTCAGCTGGCCCTCAACGGCGTCGAGACCGTGATCCTCGACGAGATCCACGCCGTGCTCGACAGCCGCCGCGGGGTACAGCTGTTGACCGCGCTTGAGCATCTCGAGCACCTGTGCGGCCCGGTGCAGCGGATCGCATTGTCCGCCACGGTCCATCCGCTCGACGCGGTCGCGCGCTACGTTGGCGGTCGTGATGCCGACGGCGCAGCGCGAACCATGGAAATCATCGCCCCAGCCTCAGACAAAGCCATCGAGCTGTCGGTGCGGTTTCCGGCGGCGGCTCGCGACATCGGTGCCAGCGGTGGAGCAATCTGGGACCCGCTGGCGGACTCCTTTCGCGAGCACATCGAACGGAACCGGTCGACCCTGTTCTTCACCAACTCGCGCCGACTGGCAGAAAAGGTAGCCTACAAGCTTAACGAAGACGAGGCCGAACCCATCGCCTTCGCGCATCACGGTTCGCTGGCTCGCGGAATTCGCCACGACGTCGAGCAGCGCATGAAAGCCGGCGAGATCCGCGCCATCGTCGCCACCAGCTCCCTCGAAATGGGCATCGACATCGGCAGCCTCGACGAAGTCGTGATGGTCCAGGCGCCGCCGTCGGTAGCGTCCGGGCTGCAGCGCCTCGGTCGCGCCGGACATCAGGTCGGCGCGACAACCGTGGGCAGTCTCTACCCCACCCACGCCCACGACTGCCTGGAAGCTGCGGTGCTGGCTGCCGGAGTCGATCAACGATCCCTTGAGCCGGTTCAACTGTTGCACAACCCGCTGGACGTGCTGGCGCAGGTCATCTTGTCTGCCTGCGCCTTCGAACCCTGGCATCGCGATGCGCTCTACGCCCTCGTGTGCCGGGCCGGCCCCTACCACGACCTGCCCCGCCGGGCCTTCGATGACGTGGTTCAAATGCTCGCCGGGCGGTATCGCGGCGTGCGCCTGGCGGCGCTGCGGCCGCGCATCGATTGGAATGAGGAAACCGATACGCTGACCGCGACCCGCGGCGCCATCATGGCGCTGTATCTGAGCGGGGGCTCCATCCCCGAACGCGGGCTTTACCAACTTCGCCACGCCGACGCCGGCACACTCATCGGCGAGCTCGACGAAGAATTCGTCTGGGAAGCCAGCGTCGGTCAGCGCTTTAACCTCGGTACGCAGAGTTGGCAGATCACGCGCATCGACAAAAACGAAGTGCTGGTGCGCCAAACCGATCAGGCCGCGAGCTTGCCGCCATTCTGGCGCGCCGACGATCTCAATCGCAACGCCGCCTTTTCCGAGCGTATCAACGATTTTCTCGCTAACGCCGAACGGCTGCTGACCGATGAAAACGGCAGCGAGCACCTGCGCGACGACCTGATGAACGGCCTGAGGTTCGATGCGGTAGCGGCCGAGGAACTCGTGGAGTACCTGGTGCGACAACGGCAGCACACGAACGCTGCACTGCCGCACCGCGATCACCTGCTGATCGAGCACACGCGCACCGCACCCGGAGGCTATACCGGCGCCGGTGAGATGACTCAGTCGGTGATTCACAGCCTTTGGGGCGGCAGCATCAACCGGCCCTGGGCAACGGCCCTCGAGGCGGTGCTCGATCAGCACCGCACGGCCGCGGTGCCGGTGCAGCTGCACGTCGACAACAACTGCATCATCGTCCAGCACGACGGCAGCCTCGACATCGAAGCCCTGCTGCGCGAAGTCACGGCCGATTCGCTGACGCCGTTACTGCGGAAGCGACTGGAAGGCTCGGGCTTCTTCGGCGCGCACTTCCGCCAAGCCGCCGGCCGCTCGTTACTGCTCGGGCGGACGAGCTTCCAAAAGCGTATTCCCCTCTGGCTGATCCGCCAGCAGGCAAAGAAACTCCTGGCCGAGGTAAGGCGCTTCGAAGACTTTCCCGTGCTGCAGGAAACCTGGCGAACCTGTCTGAAGGACCAATTCGATCTACCACGCCTCGAAGCCGTGCTGGTGGCGCTGGAGAGTGGCGCCTTGAGGGTCACCCAGGTGCACACGCAAACGGTCAGTCCCTTCGCCGGTCACGCCGCGTTCCAGCAGATTATGCCGTACATGTACGACGACGATACGCCGCTCGGTGGAAGCACGACATCGCTCTCGGAGGCGGCACTCGAGTTGGCCTTGACGCACCAATCCGAGCGACCGGCCATCGACGTAACTGTCATCGAAGACTTTGAGTGCAAGCGTCAACGGCGCGCAGCGGGCTATGCGCCCCAGGACGCGACGGACGCTCTCAGGTTCGTGGAGGAACGGGTGTTGCTGCCGGAAAGGGACTGGCCACTCCTCGACGATGTCGGCCCTATCGCCGATGAGTTGATTCTGATCGTCGGCGCACACCGATGGCTTGCAACCCGGCGCCAAGCGCAGGCTTTGATTCGGCTTGAACTGGCCAAGGCCGAACAGTGCTACCACACCGTTTTGTCGAGGTCGGGGTCCGGGTCGGAATCTGAGCGCTTTGCACCGGGCTCGGCTGCCGCGGATCTCGACGGCAGCAGTACGCGGCAGATCGACGACGAGCGGAGCGCTGTCGACGTGCTCCACGAGGTGCTGGCGTTCTACGGACCGCAATCCATCGATGCAGTGCGTTCGCGCGTACCACGGCTCGACGCGGGCCTCGAAGCCCGCCTACGCGACGATCCTCGGGTGCTCCGTGGAACGCTGCGCTCCGACACCAAGGCGGAAAGCTGGGTTCTCGCCGACGTCTATGAAACGCTCCTGCGCCGGCAGCGCGCGGCCCGCCGGGTCAGCATCGAGCCGCTGCCGATCCAGGCCTGGACCGGACTGGTGCTGCGCTGGCAACACCGCACGCAGCTTCAGGATGGCAGCGACGCCATCGATCACTTGGCGCGCACCCTCGACCTGCTGCACGGTTACCCGGCCCCGGTGAGCTGGTGGTTCGGTGATTTGCCGGCCAGCCGCGCCAGCGTCGACGGCGCCGCTGCCGTACAGGCGGCGCTCGAACAAACCGGTCTCGGCTGGCGCGGCTGCGGGCGTGAGCAGGTCACGGTGCTAGAGCCGCAGGAAGCCACCCTGCTTACAATCAACACCACGACCCGTGGGCCGGAGCCCGAACCCTCGGGTCCAAATTCCCGGGACGCGCTGGCACCGATGTTCCATGACCCCACAGCGCGCTACGACTTCCTGACCCTTGCCGACCGCTACCGCGACGCGACCGGTGGCAGCGCTACTGAGTGCAACGCTGCACTCTGGGACGCCGTATGGGACGGGCACGTGTCGACGGACACGGTCGTGACGCTTGACCGTGGCGCGACCAGCAGCTTTCAACTCACAACGCCGCGGCGCTCACCACGTTTGAATCGACGCGCACCGATGGGGCTGCTCAAAGGCTGGCCCGGAAGCTGGAAGCTTTGGCCTGAAGACACACAGCCGCAAGATGAACTGGCGGTGCTGGACCGCAGCCGGGATCAGGCTCGCCTGCTGCTGGAACGCTACGGCGTCGTCTGCCGCGAGATCGCCAATCGCGACCACCCGGCCTTGCGCTGGCGTGAAATCTTTCCAGCGCTGCGGCTCATGGAGCTCGCTGGCGAAGTGGCCACGGGCCTGTTCATCGAAACGCTCTCTGGACCGCAGTTCGCAGATCCGCAGGTGCTGCCCTACCTCCGCCCGGAATCGGCGCGCTCTGGCCGATCGACCGACGGCTGGATCAGCGTTCTCGATCCCGCCGCGCCCGCGGGTCTTCAAGGAACAGACCTGCTCGGCGCCGAAACACCGCTGCCCCAGCGGCGGCCGGGCAATTACCTCATCATCGCCGCCGGGCAACCGGTCGCCACCGTAGAGGCGTTCGGCAAACGGCTGTGCTTCTGGCAGGCGGCGGCAGGTCAGGAAGACGCCTGTGTGGATCAGCTTGTGGACCTGTTCCGTTTCCTGAAGCGCGCCGAACTCGTCAGCATCAACGGCGAACATCCGAGCAAGAGTGCCTGGCTCGAGCGGCTGCGGGGACGGCTGCATGTGACCTCCGATCACCGGAGCTTCACCATCGAGTCGCTCCACTGACGGCCTGACGCCGCCGATCGAGACCTGCATGCTGCTCTACACCGACGACCGCTTCCATGCCCACGAAACCCCCGCTGGGCATCCGGAGCGCAGCGATCGGCTGACGGCCGTGGAGCGAGCGTTGAAACACGCCGGGCTGACGGACCGGCTCACGCGTCGCGCAGCACCCAGAGTCGATCCGCGTTGGCTCGAGGCTGCGCACAGCAAAGAACACATCCAGCGCCTCGCCGCGCTGCTGCCTGATCAAGGACTCGTTCTCCTCGACCCGGACACGACGTTGGGGCCGCACTCCCTCGACGCCGCTGTGCATGCCGCCGGCGCCCTGGTCGATGCCGTGGAACGCGTGCTTGCCGGCGAGGCAAACCGGGCCTTCTGCGCCGTACGCCCGCCCGGGCATCACGCCGAGCGCGGCGACGCGATGGGGTTTTGTCTGTTCAACAGCGTCGCCGTTGCCGCGTTCGCTGCCTTGTCAGACCCGGCCGTGGAACGGGTTGCCATCCTCGATTTCGACGTTCACCACGGTAACGGCACGGTAGACATCTTTCGCGACGATTCGCGGGTACTCGTGTGCTCGAGTTACCAGCACCCCTACTACCCGAACCGCCACTACGACGTCGAAGCGCCGCACCTCGTACACACGCCGCTTGTCGCTGGAACCGACGGTGCCGCGTTCCGGCAGGCCATCGAAGCGAGCTGGTTACCGGCAATCAATGGCCATCAACCGGACCTGATCCTGGTCTCCGCGGGGTTTGATGCACATGAAGCCGACCCGCTCGCTCAGCTCAACCTTACCGTTTACGACTTTCGCTGGATCAGCGAGTTGATCGCGGATCGGGCTGCTGAGCACAGTGCGGGTCGTATCGTGTCGACGCTCGAAGGCGGCTACGATCTGGATGCGCTCGGTGCATGCGCCGCCGCACATGTCGACACCCTGCTCGCAACGGAACCGACGCCATGAAGCCTGACCCCGCGATCAACGTGCTCGGTGAAACCCTCATCGAGTGCAGCCGCAACCCGCTGACCGGCGCGTACCGGGACGGATGCTGCAACACCTCAGCCGCCGATGTGGGCTGCCACACGGTCTGCGCCATCGTGACCGATGCGTTTCTTGCCTTCAGCAAAGCACAAGGCAACGACTTAACGACACCCATGCCGGCCTACGAGTTCCCGGGTCTCAAAGCCGGTGACCAATGGTGTTTGTGTGCCGGGCGCTGGTTGGAAGCCTACGAGGCCGGCGTTGCACCGGCCGTAGTGCTAGCAGCAACGCATAAGAAAACGCTCGACACGGTACCCTTGGCTGCGCTCGAAGCCCACGCGGTCGCGACGCACTGAGCGCCGCGGTGACGTGCCTCAGCTGCCGCTGAAACGCGCGTCGCGCTTTTCGAGAAACGCCTTAACGCCCTCTTTGTGATCGCTGGTTGCACCGGCTACGTTCTGCAACTTCGCTTCCAGGTCGAGTTGCTGTTCGAAGCTGTTGTTCCAGGTTTCCCAGTACAAGCGACGAATTAAGCCAAGAGACCGCGGACCGTTAGCGAGCTGCGTCGAGATCTGTCGCGCGCCGGCCAGCAGCGCGTCGTTGTCCGGGTACAGCCGGTTGACCAGCCCCCAGGAGTGCGCTTCTGCGGCCGGCAGTTTCTCGGCAAGCAGTGACAGCTCCATCGCCCGTCCCCACCCCACCAGGCGTGGCAGCATGTAGGTCGAACCACCGTCGGGTACCAGACCGATGCGGGCAAACGCCTGCAGAAAGTACCCCTGCTCGGATGCGCAGACGATGTCGCCGAGGACGGCGAAGCTCATGCCGACGCCGGCCGCGGCACCGTTTACTGCGGTCACGATGGGCACTTCCAGGTCGCGCAGTCCCAGCAGCAGCGGGTGATACATGCTTCGCAGGCCGTCGCCGGCACCGCCTTTGCGCTCCCGACGGGCGCCGTCCTGGAGGTTGGCACCGGCGCAAAAGCCTCGCCCGGTACCCGTGAGCAGCACGCAGCGCACGCCGGCTTCGGGATCGCGCAGGGTGAGCAGCGCGTCGGTGAGCTCACTGAGCATCTGCGCGCCTACGGCGTTCATGACTTCCGGATGATTGAAGGCGAGCGTTGCTACCCCTTCGCCGTCGATCGAGAGACTGATGCGCTCGTAATTCGCGCCGACTGATTCGGACGCTGCGATTGATTCCGCCATGGCTGACCCCTCAATTCAGTGGAACGCCAGTATACCCCTCACGGCGACCCGCAGTGGGCTCAGGCGCCACGACCGCGGGCGTCGATCGGCCAGATATCGACCAGCCGCTCGCCGCGCACTACGTGCAGTTCGTCGTACAGGTTCACCGTCGGGTCGCAGTGGGGCGTGACGGCCCGCAGCCAGGCCCCGGGTTCGATCCGATCGTCGTGGTCCCAGCGCAAGCCCCCCTGTTCGTCGCCGAAGAAAAAGTACGCCGCGCCCTGAGGACCGCCTTCGTGAATCGGCGGCGCTTCGTCGTCGGTCGCAAAGGCTTTTAAGCCGGCGTCCGTCGTCGCGAGCCCCGGCCGGTTACTCGACACCACCTGCGTTTGCACGAACAGCGCCGTAAAGAACGGTGGAGTCGAACCGCGACAGGGCTCGATGCTGTTGTACTGACGGTCCATAAACGCGTACGACCCGGCCTGCAGCTCCGTGAACACCCCACCGTCCGGATCAATATCGAACGATCCCGTTCCGCCACCGCTGACGATCTCACAGTCGATACCGACGGCGGCGAGCTCACGCGTGAAGGCGCGAAGCGACGCCAACACGCGCTCGCAGCGCGAGCGACGCTCGGCGAAGCTTGCAATGTGCATCAGATGACCGGCGTACATCTGTAGACCCCGGAAGCGAAGATGCGACGCGGCGACGAGCTGCTGCGCCAGGGCCAGCGCCGCAGGCCCCGGTTCAATGCCCGTTCGATGCAGTCCCGGATCAAGATCCAGCAGCACGCTCACCGCGACATTCTCGGTGGCTGCGATGGCGTTCAAGCGCTGCGCCACATCGGCCCGATCGACCACAAGAATGAGATCGTCCGCTGCCGCGGCGGCCCGCACGGCACGCGTCATCGCCTGGGTGGACGCGAGCGGCGCCGTAATCAACACCCGGCCAACGCCACCGGCAATCATGGCCTCCGCTTCGCCGAGCTTGGCACAGCAGACGCCAACGGCGCCTAACGCGAGCTGGCGCTTGGCGATCTCTACGCACTTATGCGTTTTACTGTGCGGTCGAAGTCCGATGCCCACGCGTTGGCAGTGGTCCGCCATGTGTTTCAGGTTGTGCTCAAAGCGGTCCAGGTCGAGTACCAGCGCCGGGGTTGCCAGCGCTGCGGCCGGTTGGTCCAGTAGGCCACCGTTGAGGTACTCGTCCGGTTGCTGCGACGCCAGGGGTCGAAGTCGGCGGCGGGCCAGCGCCAGGGCGTGTCCGGCCGGCTGCGAGGATCCCGTCCGTTCTGTCGTTTTCGTCGTCATAGCTGCAGACTGCCTGAGCTGGGAATCCAGGCCAAGCGCGGTACGATCGACGCTCTCGAATTGCTCAGGATGCAAACCCATGAGCTGGTCTAACTGGTCCGGCCGCCACCACACAAACACCGCATCGCTCGCGTTTGTGCGCAGCGAAGAAGACGCCTGCGCCCAGGTGCAGGCTGCGCGCGATGCCGGCCAAAGGCTCCGGGTCGCCGGCGCCGGCCACAGCCACTACCCACTGGTACCCACCGATGGCAGGGTGTTGGACCTGTCCGGGCTCAGCGGCGTGGTCAGCGTGGACGCGGAGCGGCAGCGGGCCTGGGTCTGGGCTGGAACCCCGATCTATGCGCTCGGCAATGCGCTCCATCGCGAGGGGTTAGCGCTGCACAATCAGGGTGACATCGATCGCCAGGCCATCGCCGGTGCCGTGGCCACCGGTACGCACGGTACGGGGCTGGCCCTTGGCAACCTGGCAACGGCAGTCACAGGCCTGCGGCTGATCAATGGCGACGGCCAGCTGGAGACCTTGCCTAACGCTGGCGCAGCCCGGATCTCGCTCGGTGCCTTCGGCGTTGTTACGCAGCTCGAGCTGGCGCTGCGACCGCGCTATCGGCTCGCCGAACACGCCTACGAGGCGACCCTGGAAGAAGTACTCTCCCAGGCAGACGAGCTGGCCGAGCGACATCGGCACTTCGAGTTTTTCTGGTATCCACAGAACGACCGCGCCATCGTCAAAACCATCGATGAAACCGACGAGCACGCACGCTATCCCCTGGCCGCAGAAGGCCAACGGCGCGCCTACAGCCACGAGGTGCTGCCGAATCATCGCCCGAAGCGGCACACGGAAATGGAGTACGCAGTCCCACGGCGGGAGGCCATCGCCTGCATGCGCGAGCTGGCTGCGCTGGTGCAACGTGATTTCCCCCAGGTCCGCTGGCCACTGGAGTTCCGCACGGTGGCGCAAGACGACGTCTGGTTATCCCAGGCCTACGAACAAGATGTGGTTACACTCTCCGTTCACGAAGGCATCGACACCGATGAGACCGCGTATTTCCGCGCCAGCGAGTCGCTCTTCCGAGGCGTCGGCGGCCGCCCACACTGGGGCAAGGTGCACTATCTGAGCGGGAACGAACTCGCTGCGATCCACCCGCGCTGGAACGACTGGTGGGCGGCACGCGAGCGGTTCGACCCAAGGGGCACGTTTTTAAACGATCACCTCGCACGCTGGCGCCCAAGTACGACATCCGTAACGTCAAGCACGGCTTGATCGCCGACAGCGAATACCCGGTCTGCAGCAGCAGGTTCGATCGGATGGCCCCCAGTGAAGCTGCCGAACGCGGGCAGCACGAGGCTCTGAGCTCGGTGCCAAAAGACCGGCACGCGAAGCCGGTCGCTGCGCCGCACACCGAGCGCAACGACCGGATGCCAGTGTCCAAGCAGCGCCGGCCTCGCCCGTGACGAAGGTTTCGACGGTGCGTCGTGAAGCAGTTGAATCCCCCCGAGCTCGAGCTGCTCGTGGCGTCTGAGCCCGGGAAGGAGCCGGGTGCGCAGAGCACGATCGTGATTACCGAGCACGACGTCGACCTGCAAACCCTCGTGCGTCGCAAGCCAGTCTTCGATCGTTGTCGCCAACGCCCGGTCCAGCCGCGCGTGAAGGAAGTCGCCAAGGACGATCAGCCGCTCCGGGGCCCAGCGCTCGATCAATCGACTCAAGCGCGCCAGGGTTTCATCGGTCGCTCCCGTTGGAATCGCCATGCCGCGGCTGCGGAAACTCGTGCCCTTACCGAGGTGAACGTCGGCGACCAGCAGGGCCCGTTCGCTGCACCACCAGATCGCGCGATCGGCAAGCAGCGCAAGCCGCTGGCCGGCAAAGTCGATCGCCACGTGTTCAGCCATCGTTCGCGGGCTCGTTAGCAGACGACTGCCGTGCACTGTGCCGATCGCCAAGCGCTTCCTGGATCTGCGCCTGCATGCGGTGCACCCGTGTCTGCCAGTCCTCGCTCGACAGTCGCGTCGCCTGGCGATCCGCCCATAGGGGAAAGGCAAAGGGTGTGAGGCGCTGGGGACAGTGCAACAGAAGCCGAGCCTCGCGCAGGCGCGCGAGGGCATCGCGCAGGCGCTGAAACTCAAACTGGGCACGCAGCAGCTCCTCCTGCGCCTGCCGAGGAAGACGGTGACTGGCATCGTGACGAACAAGAACGTCGTATAACAAGCCGCTCGACGACTGCACCTGCTTCATCGTCTTCGGCGCTCCGGGAAAACCCTCAAACACCAACCCGGCGATCCGAGCAATGTCGCGAAACTGGCGTTTAGCAAGCTCCGCAGCGTTTACCGAAGCCAACACGTCATCAAGCAACGCGGCCTCAGAAAACAGCGCCCGGAAGGTCTGCTCATCAAACGGGGGCTCGGATGCCGACAGCAGTTCCAGACCATAGTCGTTTACGGAAAAGCTGAATGTGCTCGGTTCGCGTTGGCTCAACCGATAGGCAAACAGCGGTGCCAGTCCTTCATGTACGAGTCGACCCGCGAAGGGGTAAAAGAAGAGGCTAACGCCGTCTCGGGAGTGTATGCGTTCAATCAACAGCTCGCCGACGCCCGGCACCGCTGACGCTGCGCCTTGCCGTGCCAACACCGGCGCCACGGCCTGCATTTCCGGGACCAACTCCGCGTCGTTGTTAAAGACGCTCAGCTGCTGCTGCACCGCATCGGCAAGCTCCGTCGAGAGCGGCAGCCTGCCACCGGTCCAGCGAGGTACGGCGACCCGTTTCCGCGATACCCGCTTCACTTCCGCCGCCATGTCGCGAATGCGCACCAGCTCGAGCGTTCGCCCGGCAAACTGAAACGCGTCGCCGGGTTTGAGCCGCGCAATGAACGATTCCTCTACCGCACCGAGACTGCCACCGCTCTGAAACCGCACCTGCATGCTGGCATCGGCAGTAATGGTCCCGACGGTCATGCGATGCTGTTGTGCGATGCGTCGGTTCGCAGGGACCAACTGAGCACCGCTCCAGTTCAAGCGTTGGAACTGAGGGTAGGTCGCGAGCGCCTCGCCCCCCTGCGTGACGAACAGCAGCACCCAGCGCCAGTCGTCGTTCGAAAGCTCGGCAAACGCCCAGGTACGGCGGGCACTGGCAAGCACGACGGCGGGATCCACGCCGCCCGCCAGCGCCAGCGTGACCAGGTGCTGACTGAGCACGTCCAGGCAATCTCGCAACCCCTGGCGCTGCTCGATGCGCCGGGCCTCGGCGGCGGCTCTGGCTGCGGCGATTTCAATGAGCTCAAAGGCGTGGGTCGGTACACACAACACCTCGCTGACGCCACCGGGCCGGTGACCACTGCGGCCAGCGCGCTGCAACAACCGCGCGACGCCTTTCGGGCTGCCGATCTGAATGACTTGCTCAACCGGTGAAAAATCCACCCCGAGATCGAGGCTCGACGTTGCCACCACACACTTCAGTTCCCCGGCTCGCAGCAGCGCCTCAACGCCCTGGCGGAGCTTCGGCTCGAGCGATCCGTGGTGCAGCGCCAGGCGCCCGACCCAATCGAGCCGGGCCTGG
The DNA here is from genome assembly GCA_039198065.1 of Pseudomonadota bacterium. Taxonomy (GTDB): domain Bacteria; phylum Pseudomonadota; class Gammaproteobacteria; order Pseudomonadales; family Azotimanducaceae; genus CALHVX01. The sequence goes on along the minus strand of JBCCTU010000003.1, from coordinate 124,618 downwards.
GTCAGCGCTTCGAACCAGCGTTCCGCCTGCGATCGTGTGTTGGTGAACAACAGCGTCGACTGAGCCGCTTCGATGGCTTCAATGACCGGTTCGAGCAATGCCAGTCCGGTGTAACCGGACCAGGGGAAGGCATCGATGTCCGCAGGCAGTGCGGTACAAATGCGCGTTGTTTTCTGATGACTGCCAGCAATGAGCCGACCCGGTAAGTCCGGACCGACCAAGACCTCCGCGGCGTGATCGAGATTCCCGATCGTAGCCGACAACCCCCAGGTACGCAGGCGAGGCGCGCAGTCGCGCAGCCAGGCGAGACAGAGTTCAAGCTGCACCCCGCGCTTGGTGCCGAGGAGTTCGTGCCACTCATCGACGACCACGGCTTTAAGGGAGCTGAACTGTCGGGCGGTTGCCTCGTAGCTCAACAACAGCGACAACGACTCTGGCGTCGTGATGAGCACCGTGGGCAAGCGTCGCCGTTGCCGGTTACGCTCACTCGTTGGCGTATCACCCGTGCGTTTGGCCAGCGTCCAGTTGATCTCAAGATCGGTGAGCGGGCGTTGAAGGTTAACCTCCAGGTCCACGGCCAGCGCGCGCAGCGGGGTAATCCAGAGCACCTGAATTGGCGGTGCCGCGGACTCGTGCTCAGCATGCGCAAGAAGTACGGCGAACCAGGCCGCCAGTGTTTTTCCTGTCCCAGTGGAGGAATGCAGGAGCCCGGACTCTCCTGCTTCGTACGCTGCCCAGAGCGCCCGCTGAAAGGGTGCGGGTTGCCACCCCTGGCGAGCAAACCAGGCATCAGCCATGGACGTATCTATAACCGGGTCCGACGGTTCGGCCATGGGCGCGTTAGGTTCCTTCGATCACTCGCGGGCAACCCGGGCTGCGACGCGGTCTTCGCCCGTGGTTGCTGAAAGGATCCCAGCCCTGGCGTTCAGGCGCCGTCGACGCGAACGCCCGTCGGTACACACTCAGCGTCGGCGGCGCGCCTCTTCGAGAACTTGGAACTCGAAGCGATCAATACGGCCGCTCGCATCGATATCGATCTCGCTGTAATCCTCCGAGAGCCCGAGGTAGGGCCCGAATTCGTTCCGATCCAACACGCCGTTGTCGTCGGCGTCGAGGGTTTCGAAGGACGGTAAGGGTAGCTCGCTGGCATCGACGACCCCCTCGGTACCAACGGTGGTCAGAGCGGGGCCTGCCTCAGTCGCCGGCGACCCCGTTGCGCTCCGTGGCGGCTGCGATCGGCGCACCGGCTCGATCCGCCGTTCCCCGTCGGCGAACGTCGCCTGTCGACGACCGTCGCTAATGACTGCGCGACCACTGCTGCTATCCGCTCGAGCGGCCGGCGCGCTCTCACTCTCAATGAACGGTGCATCGGCCGGCTCATCCACCGGCAACACGTCTGCCTTTCCGGGCCAGCTGTCGGCATTGAAGCGGCGGGCGCGGGTCAGGTCATCGCTGTTGAGTACCAGGTACTCGCCATCGGCAGACGGTCCAAGCGCATCCGGGTCCACGGCGATCAGTGCATCGTCGATCAAGAAACTGCCCACTGACACGACGATGAAGTCAATCCGCGACTGTTCGATGTCGATGGCAAAGTCCTCGATTCGTCCCAGCGGTTCCCCCGCCGCAGTCACGACAGCGCGCCCCAACCAGTCCGAAGCCTTGGACACATCGGCGTTGGCCGTGCTGAGAAGCAGCGTGCACAAGAACGCGCAGGCGAACCGTCGCGCTCGCGCTGCCAATCGTTGCGAAGTCGAGCGCGCAGACGGCGCTCGGGGCTGAGTGCGTACAACTCGTCGATGCATAACTACCTCCACATGCATCTGCCGGGGCGTCACTACGACGCCGCCTTTACGTCCATCAACAGCGACGCGGCGCGATCGGTCAGCGTCGTCATGGCGAACTTCGTCTCCTCCCACAGCGGGTCAACACGCTTGCCGCGCCGGTGAAGGCTCAGGTTCAACCCGGTGATGATCGCGAATTTGTAGGCCGCAAGCGCCCGGAACCAGCGCAAATCGGGAAGTGGGTCACCGTATGCAGCCGCATATTGCGCACTGAGGGTCTCTGGATCGAGGAACAACGGGCGCGCGCCCTCCCCCGGCGTGGTGGGCCAGGCTGCCGCGTCGCTGAAAGTACAGATCCAACCCACGTCATTCAGCGTTGCGCCGATACCGCAGAGTTCAAAGTCAATGACCGCCTTGAGATGCCCGTCGAGCGAGCAGAACAGGTTGGCGGTTTGAAAATCGCCATGAAACAGACCGATCGGTGCATCATCAGGCAAGGTATCCAGAAGCAGCTGGCGCACTTCGGGAACGCGCGCCAAGCGCTCCGGATCGGCCGCCTTCTCGTAGAACCGATCCCAGCGCTCGACGTCCTCGCGAAACGGCACCGGTTCCCCGAGGTAACCAAGCCGAGACACGGGCACCCGATGAATCTTTGCCAGGGCGGTCATGATTTCGTTGCCGAGTTGCTGCTTGATCGCGTCGTCCAGACTTGCGCCCCACTCACCCTCCTGCAGCCTGAGCACATCACCCTCAAGCCAAGGCACAACGAAGTACGGCGATCCGAACCACTGGGGATCGTCCCCCGACCAGCGCACGGAGCAATGCGGCACGTCCGTGTCATCGAGCGCATTAAGCACACACACCTGACGCAGTACATCGGCCGTTCCGACCCACCGAACATTGGGCGGCGGTAAGCGCAGAAACCAGTCGTCTTCGACCCCTGAGCCGCGTACGCGATAGCCGTAGGCGAAACCGGCGTGGCCCGGCATCTTTACGACCTCCTCGATACGCAGATCGTCGCGTACATAACAGTCCGCGACGAAGGCGCGCAGACGGACTTCGAGTTCACTCAGTTCCATGCGTTCGCTTCTCTTTGCTTAACCGCTGACTCGCTACGCCTAGACCGGTGCCGGACCGGGGAACTGTTCGCGCAGCAGCCGCTTGAGAATCTTGCCGCTTGGATTGCGCGGAATCTCGTCAATGAAGGTAACCCCGTAGGGCTGCTTGTAACGGGCCAGCTTGTTCTGGCAGTGCTTCATGATGTCGGCGTCGGTTACCGCACCATCTGCTTTGACCACAATCGCAAGCGGACTTTCACCCCATTTCTCTGAGGTCTGGCCGATAACCGCCGCTTCGCGAACCCCGGGATGAGACATAAGCGCCGCCTCTACCTCTGCCGGGTAAATGTTCTCACCACCAGAGATGATCATGTCTTTGATCCGGTCCTGAATGGTCACGAAGCCCTCGTCGTCCATAATCGCGACATCGCCGGTATGGAGCCATCCATCGATCAGCGTTTCCGCCGTTGCGTCCGGTCGGTTCCAGTACTCGCGCATGATGTGGCGGCCACGAACAAGCACCTCGCCCGCCTCCCCCGGTGGACACTCGTTGCCCTCGCTGTCGACGATTTTTACGTCCGTATGAAAAAACGCCCGGCCGGCGGAAGCGGGCTTACGCAGCGCGTTGCGAGAGTCCATGAGGCACGCAGGTCCACAGGTTTCCGTAAGCCCGTAGACCTGCAGGATTTCGATGTCGAGGGTTGCGTAGAGCTGCGTCAGTTCCGGTGGCACCGGAGCGGCGCCGGTCATCATCCAACGCAAGGTTGAGAAGTCGAACTTCTGGTAGTCGGGGACCTGCACCATGAAGTTCAGCATTGCGGGCACGGCCAAACCGGTGGTGATCTTTTCCTCTTCGATCAGCTTCCAGGCGCGCACCGGATCAAAGCTGCGCATGACGACCGTAGTCGCGCCCTGGTAAATGTTAACGACCAGCGGTGTCAGGGCGCCGACGTGGAACATGGGCAATGCCGCAAGGTAGCGATCGCCGGGCCGGTAGTTCGGGTTCGCACAGATCGTCAGCACGGCCCACACCGCGGTCGTGTGCGTGTGCACGACCCCTTTCGGCAGGCCCGTGGTTCCGGAGGTGTACATGATGTAGAGCAGGTCGTCGTCTGCTGCCCCGAGTGCCGGCTCGGCCGCCGCGCCGGTGTCGCGGAATTGCTCGTACACCGTGGCAAAGCGCTCGGGCGCATGTTCCCCGGTGACCTGCAGCCATTGCTGGACGTCGGTTTTGTCACCGCGGCTTTCGATCTCCGCAACGACTTCCGAAAACTCGCTACCGAACACCAGGCGCTTAACGCCTGAGTCCTTGAGAATGAACTCGAGTTCGTCGGCCACCAAGCGCCAGTTCAGCGGCACGACCACAGCGCCGATCTTCGCGATCGCAAAAAACGCCTCGACGAACTCAACGCTGTTCATTAACAGCAGCCCCACCCGATCCCCTTTCGCGAGGCCATCCTCCAGCAACGCATGAGCGAGTTGGTTGCTGCGCGCGTTCAGCGCGGCGAAGTCCAGGCGGAGGTCCGAGCAGTCTTCAACGTACGCCTCGACATCCGGGCTCAATCGCGCCCGGCGGGTCAACAGATCGCCAATATTGTTGTCCATGGTCGTAGTGCTCCTCCCCAGCACGGTTGCTCAAAGGTCATCGTCTTCGCGTGCGGACGCGGAAATGAGGTCTACCGAGCGCAATCCGCCACCAGGGCCGGACCTTGCGACGCCAACCGCTCCTCCGTACACTTTTTGTTCAGGTTTTGTCCGGGCTCTGTTTAGGGTCCAACCGCATCGGGCTACGCGCTATGGCTGCACTGGATCAACACTCGGACCCGGTCGAACTGTACCGCATCGGTGCGGTTGCGCAGCTGACCGGCATCGCTGTCGAACGACTCCGCGCCTGGGAACGTCGCTATGGCCTTGCTCCCTCGCAAAAAACCGGCAAAACAAGGTTTTACAGTACTGAGCAGGTTCGTTGGCTGCAATCGGTCAAAGCCCTGATCGACCAGGGTCAGACCATTTCTTCACTCATCGATCTCAGCCAGGCGCAGCTCGAACAGCGCCTGGGTCAGCAGCCAAGGCCTGGTCCGCAGGCGCAATCGGCTTCCGGGGATGAGTCCATCGCCGTCGATCTGGTGGGCACCGGATTGCTGTTACTCGAAGCGCAGCAGGGCCGGGGCCGCGGCGGCAGTCCTGGCGCAACTCCGGTACTCGCGGTGGCCAGCCGGGCAACGGACGCCGACCAGTGGCTTGCCCGTCGCGATCAGCAGCCAGCGGCCATTGCCGTGGATCTTGTCATCGTACAGACGCCAACGCTGGACCACCCGGTGTTGCTGCAGCTACGAGATGCACTCGGCTCAACGCCGCTGTTGGTGCTGTACGAATTCGCAACCGCCAATCAGCTCGCCGATCTCGAAAGCGACGGCTTCGAGTACCGTCAATGGCCGATCAGCTGGACCACTTTGGTTGAGCAGGGCGCTACACTCCTCGGCCGCCCGCTTCGCGCCCGGCAACGGGCGCCCCGGCGGTTTGACGACGACGAGCTCCTGGCCCTGGCGAGCGAAACCGGCGCCGCAGGAACCGATCCCGAGCTGAGCGCATTTCCGGCGCATCTGGCAAGGCTGATTACCGAACTCAACGGCTTCCTCGATTTCGCCGACCGGACCCGACGCAGCGCGGTCATCGACAGCCGGCGTCCGCCGCTTCCGGCTGCGGCCCACGATCAAATGACGACCGATGTGAGCCAGGCCCGGGCACAACTGGAGACCGCTTTGGGAGCGGTCGTGGACGGCTACCGTCTGGATTAGATGGCGGGCTAACCGTTTGGGCTGAACGGTACAGCCTGCCGTTCCTTTCGCTAGGTGGTCTTCAACACAGTCTTATTCGGACTTTTGTACAGGACAAGTGGACATAAACGCTTGACTCAACCCTTTGTCCTGTACAAACTAGCGTCACTTGATTGGTTTTCGGCGTGTTGCGGCTTCAGCAGTCCTCCCTTTCAAGTGTCCTTCCCCCAAGAAGACGAAGCCGCTTCGGTCCCAGACCGGCACGCCTTTTTTCCTTTCCCGCACCATCCGCACCCGCTTGAGCTCGTTTGCCATCGCCGGGCGGAAACCTTCGGCTCGATCCCGTCACATTTGCAGGGCGTGCCTCAGTTTCGACCTATGCATCTGCCAGACTGCTTGGAACCCGTGGCTTCTGACGCTGCCCAAATCGGTAGACCCGCCGGGCTTCGTTCGGGCGGCTCCGCCGCAGGCGCACCGGTAAACGTATCGGTAAGGAACGACAACGTGAGACTGAGCCCCTTCGCAACCCGCCCAATGCGACGCTTTGCCTGCGCCGCGGTCGCTGCTCTGTTGCTCACCGCCTGTGGTGGCGGTGGCGGTGGCGGTGGCGGTGGCACGCAAACGCCTCCCACCAACCAGAATCCACCACCGACGAACAGCAGCCCCGTGGCCAGCTTCGCGCTCAACCCCGGTGCCGGCGGGTCCGCACCGCTGGTTGTGACTGTCGATGCAGCTGCGGCCAACGATCCGGACGGGACGATCACCGGCTACGAATGGGACTTCGGTGATGGCACGGCAGTCCAGGTGGGTGAAGTCACCCAGCACGTGTACACGGCGGCAGGCGCCTTCACGATCCAGTTGACCGTGACGGACAACGAGGGTGCGACCGCCGTCGCCGCACGCACGCTCAACGTCAGCGATACGTCCGTCACTGTATCCGTCAGCGGTACGATCAACATTCTCCCGTCGAGCGCCGTTGACTCCGACGTCAACGATCGCTTTTCCGGAACGACCAGCAACAACACCTTTGACAACGCCCAGCCGATCACCAACCCCGTGACCCTCGGTGGATTCGCAAATCTGCCGGGCACCGGCGCTAGCACGGGCAATTTGTTCGCAAGCGGTGACGTAAATGATTTCTATCAGGTCGAACTGTCCGGCGGTGAGCAGATCCTGCTCACCATCGCCGAGCCAGACGCCGATCTCGATCTCACGCTGTGGGACGAAAACCGAGCCATGGTCGATTCTTCCGTGGGCGTCACGACCACGGAGTCCATTAGTGTTCCTCAAGCGGGCATCTACTTCATTGAAGTTAACGCCTTCGCCGGGGCCTCGAACTACGTTCTGAACGTTGGATCGACAGGCACCCAGAGCGCGGACGGTACCGTTCACCGCCTGAGCGATGCGTTCGTTCCAGGCGAACTGATCCTGACCGACCCGAGCACCCATCAGCCGACCATCTCCCTTGCCCGACTGGACGCGCTCGCACCGGTCGCCGGTGGCGGTCGCGATGCCCGCGCAAATGCGTTGCGCGCGGCACGGGAAGCCGCATTGGAGGCACGCCAGCTGCCGGCCAACGCGCGCCTGAACGCCGAGCAACGGCTGCGCATGGCCACGCTGCTCACGGCGAAGCAGGCGGCGCGATCGATCGGTCTGGCCGCAGAACCCAATGCCATCCGGCGACCATTGCTCACGCCGAACGATCCGTTCTATACCCGCCAGTGGCACTACGAATCCGCTAACCTGCCCCGCGCCTGGGACCTCACTACCGGCAGCAGCGACGTCATCGTCGCGGTGATCGACACCGGTGTGTTGCTCAATCATCCGGACCTTAACGACCGGCTGGTGCCCGGCTTTGACTTCATATCGAATGCAGCGCGCGCAAATGACGGCGACGGCATCGACGCCAACCCCGATGACCCGGGCGACCTGCAGTTCGGCGGTTCATCGAGCTTCCACGGCACCCACGTCGCGGGAACGATCGGCGCGGAAACGGACAACGGCACCGGCGTCGCGGGCGTTGATTGGAATGCGCGGATCATGCCGCTGCGGGCGCTGGGCGTCGATGGCGGGACAACCTTCGACGTCATTCAGGCAATGCGCTTCGCAGCCGGCCTAAGTAACGACTCGAATACCGTCCCGAGTGAGCGCGCCGACATCATCAATCTGAGCCTTGGCAGCGAGTTCTCGTCCAGCGCGGAGCAGAACACCGTCAACCAGATTCGCGATCTCGGCATTCTCATCGTCGCCAGCTCCGGCAACGAAGCAACCGATCTGCCGAGCTTTCCGGCCGCCTACGACGGCGTTGTTTCCGTCGCGGCCACGACCATCAGCAACACCCGCGCGCCCTACTCGAACTTCGGCGGCACCGTCGACATCGCAGCTCCCGGGGGCAACAACGGTACGGACATCAACGGCGACGGCATCGGTGATGGAGTCATCAGCACCATCGGTGACGACGGCTCGCCGGGAGCGACCGTTTTCGGGTACGCGGCCCTCAACGGCACGTCTATGGCGGCTCCCCACGTCGCCGGGGTCATGGCACTCATGAAGGCCGTCTATCCGGCCCTCACCCCGGCGGAATTCGACGCCGCGCTTGCCGCCGGAGAACTGACCGTCGACCTCGGTGAAGACGGACGAGACGACAGCTTCGGCTGGGGTCTCGTCGATGCCCGAAAGGCGGTCCTTGCAGCCATTGACCTCGCCAACGGCCAGGGCGTCGACCCCGGTCCTATCCTTGCAGCCACACCAAGCACGCTGAACTTTGGCACCTTTGGCACCGAGCTGACCTTTACGCTGACCAACGTCGGGACCGGCACACTTACCGTGACAGGCGTGAGCGCCGATGAACCCTGGCTGACAGTGCAGGCAACCGACAGCAACGCCGACGGGACCGGCAGCTACCGCGTCATCGTAGATCGAACCGGTCTCGCAGACGGCAACTACAGCGCGACGGTCACCGCCACCTCTCCCGCCGGCGATGCGACACTCGGTGTGGCTCTGCAGGTGCAGAGCGCTAACACAGCTGCGGACGCGGGGCTGCACTTTGTCATTCTGGTAGACAACGACGGTATGTCGAACCTGCCCGCGGCCGTCGTGCAAGCCCAAAACGGCGAGTACCGCTTCACGATTCTAAACGTACCTCCGGGCCAGTATCGGGTGTTTGCCGGCACCGATTCGGACGACGACAACTTCCTCTGCGATGACGGCGAAGCCTGTGGTTCGTTCCGCACGCTGGACGATCCAGAAACACTGGTCGTAAACGATGACGTCACCGCCGTGGACTTTGTGTCCGAGTACCGCCTGAGCCTGCAAAGTCTGAGCGGGGCTCAGAGGGTCGGTGCGAGCGCCAGTAGCGGGGGCGGCATCGCGTTCAAGAAACCGCCACTGCCGGAAACCGACACCACCAGCACCGGTGAGACGCAATAATGGCCGGGCAAACCACGCCGCTGAGCGCGATCGCGATGGCTACCCTCGCGCTCTGCAGTGCATGCTCAAACGTCACCCCCGTAGAGACCGTTACGCTGCTGAACCATCGGCAGTGTCAGAACCTGACCGCGGGCATCAAGGAGACGACGCTCGAAGCGTTGCCGTCGCTGCGAACCAGCCGCTTGCTACCGGCGCCGGACGACGCGCCCATAACCCCAACGCAGCAGGTACCCGAGCTCGACAGCACACGGGTGTTCGCTGTCTCGAAAGGCCCTCAGCCGACGCCAGGTTACGCGTTCCGCTTCGAGGGTGCGGAGCTCGCCGGGCAGTCGCTGGCACTGCGATTTACCTGGGAATCACCGGCTGCGGACAGCGTTCAGCCTCAGGTAATGACCCACCCCTGCATGGTCCTGGCCGTACCGGTCACGCGCGCCACGCGGCTGATCGCGACCGATCAGGACGGCGCCTTTGCCGAGCTGATGCTCAACTAGTGGATTGACCCTCATCCGCAGAATCCGGGTATCGTTCACCCAGGATCCCGAGGCGGTCCTCTGCGGCGGCAATGAGCAGACCGGGCTCGATCAAGGCGGATACAAGGAGATGAGCAATGACGCAGGGTGCAAGGTTTCGCTCAGCAACGATGTAGACCCCGGCCAACGCCGCCCCCAGCAGGGTCGTGGACCACATGGCGTTGAGCGCCGCGGCCCACCGTCGAACACCGCAGCAATCACGGCAACGGCCTTCAGCAGGTTCGGACGAAGCAAGTGTTCGCGCACGGGCGCCAACGTGGCGGCCCAGCAGACGTAGCCAATGGTGATGAGCGCAGCAAAGAACCAGGCGAGCGACGCCACACCGTCTAACTGACCAAAACCAAGATAGGCAAAGACACGATCGCTGGACGAACCGCTGAAGAGAACAAAGAACACAGCCACCTGAGCCGCAAGTATCAACAGCAGCGGCCGCCAAACCGTTGTGGTCAGCGGTTGCTGCACCGCGGTACCCGGTTCATGACCTTAAAGTAGAGATAGCGGGTCGGCGTTTTCCCCGCCGCCACGTACCACTGCAGCAGATACGGTGCCATCCAGATCGCATCCCCCGCTACAACCGGGTACCAACGGTCTCCGAGCCGATAGACGCCCTGTCCGCCCAACACGAACAACCCGTGGGCCATAAAGTGCGACTCGACCTGCGGCAGCGTACCGCCCGGTGCAAACTCGAACAGGTTGACGCCCCAATCGAAGGCGGGGCCCTCGGGCAAGAGCGTTTGCAGCAGCGCGCCTTCGTCACCAAGAAAGGGTTCCGCGGGCACAGCGGCCAGCGGCTGGACGACGGGCGCCGGCAAAGAAACGCCAGGGAGCGGCTCGTACTCCCGCTCAAATCCGATCAGCTCGAAGGCTTCTCGACCCTCGATGGTCCAGGCCGTGCTCGCCGGCAAGAACGCGTAGTCGTCGACGCCCAGCGTTTGCTGTGCGCCGTTGACGGTGAGCGTTGCGGAGCCCGATCGCAGCAGCCAGAAGTATTCGCGCGTCGGACCCAGTGGGTTGAGCCGGCTATGCCCTTCACCGGTAACCCGGTACTGGGCGAAGTCGGCGCCAAGCTCGGCGCTGATGAGCACGACCGTTAACGCGTTGTCGAAACCGGGCACCTGGAGCGGAACGTAGGACTCCGGGGTCACGACCGCATGGTCGGCGTGAATGGCGGTGCGGGTCAGTCCCGTGTGCATGGTGGCCTCCAAAGCCAATAGTAAGTAACCAGTCCCAAGGCTCAGTCCGCAAGCGAGCGCGCCAGCTGACGCAGCGTTTCGATGAGTGCAGCCAGACTCCAGGCGACGTCCGTCGCAGTAACGTGCTCGTCCGGGTGATGGCTGATACCACCGGTGCAGCGCAGGAACAGCATGCCGCTGTCGCACACTCCGGCGAAGGCCATGGCGTCATGCCCTGCACCACTCGGCAGCGTCTTCGGCGGATGTCCTAGGGCGGCAAGCGCGGCATCTGTGGCCTGCTGCAGCCGGACCGAACAGGGCACGGCAACGGCGCTGTGGAACTCGTCGATTTCAAAACGCAGCCCGCGGGCCGCACAGTGGTCGCTCATGCGTGTTACGAACGTCTCAAGCACCCGATCGCGGCGGCCATCGTCGAGATCGCGCACGTCAACGGAGAACGACGCTTCTCCGGGAATGACGTTCACCCCACCGGGCAACAGCTCGAGCTGGCCCACCGTCGCCATGATGCCCTGTTCCAACGCCAACGCCTCTAGCGTTTGAATCCCCCAGGCTGCAGCCACCCCGGCGTCACGACGCAACGCCATGGGCGTGGTGCCGGCGTGGCCCGCCTGACCGATAACCCGCGCCCGCAGTCGCCGATTGCCGGCGATGCCGCTGACCGTTCCGAGGGGCAGCGACTCGGCTTCGAGTACCGGCCCCTGCTCGATGTGCACTTCATAGAATCCCAGCAGCTTGTCCTCCGCGCGCGATGCCTCAGCGACCGCGGCCGGATCGAGGCCGAAGGTTCGAAACGCCGTCGCAAGGGAAACGCCGTCGCTATCGGTCAGCTGCCACCAATCGGGATCGAAGCGACCGGCCACCGCAAGACTGGTGATGAGCGTCGTACCAAAGCGAACACCTTCTTCTTCGGCAAACCCGTAAAGATCGACATGAAACGGCAACCGCTCGCCCCGGGCGCGAAAGGTTTCGACCGCCGCCAGTCCGAGCATGACGCCAAGCACGCCATCGTAAGGGCCCGCGTTGGGTATGGTGTCCAGATGCGACCCGAGCAAGAGTACCGGTGCGTCCTCAGCGTCCGCTGGCCACCGGGCGCAGAGGTTACCGACCGCATCAATGCGAGGCTTAAGACCAGCATCGGTCAGCCAATCGCCGACTCGGGTGTTGGCTCGACGATGCTCGTCGCTCAGATACGTTCGGCAAATTCCATCCGCCAGGCTGCTGATTGTCGAAAGCTCCAGGCACCGGGCGATCGCGGCCTGCGCTGCAGGCAGGCACTGTTTCACGGCCTCCGGCGTGTAGGGCTCCCAGAGCGGCGCGCTTCGATCTGAAGCAGTCATGGTAGAACGCACAGAGTAACCACGGGCAATCAGCGCTGAGCCTGAACCGGGTCGGCCCCCGGGGTCTCGCGGCGATAGCGCTCCCAGTCCCTGAGCAACGTATCTATCACGACCGAACCGACCCGATAGAGCGACTCGACCGATACCTCCAGCCCCGAATACCCCTGCTTGCTCTCGGCCAACAGGTTGTCTGCCGCCGAACGACCCGGCGGCGGCATGGCGTAGTTGGAACCGGCACGCAGCACCAGGAAGCGGTGTTTGTTGACCCGTCCAATTTCGTGCAGGTAGGTCATCGACTGAAAGGTTCCCGTTTCTTCCATGGCCGAGGTGACGTAGTCCGTCGCGCCTCCGCTCCAGAACCGCACGTAATCATTGGCCCAGTCGTTCATGAGTTTGCCGTGCCAGAAGGTCATTGCCGCAATGTGGCCGCCCTTGAGTACGAACGGCGGGCGTTGCGCGTTTGGATAGCCGACATACTCTTCGCGCAGCGCGGCCAACGCCGGCGCATCGGGTAACGGCACGTCTTTCGTGAGCTCGTAGGCCCAGTCCCGCAGGGCGACGTTGGTCAGAAACATCTCGCCGCGGTTATCGGGCGGTGTCGGATCAAGCGGGCCCTGGGTGCGGCGGGCAAAGAACCCATGGGGCCAATCGGCGGGCATCTCGCGCGCATCGATCTCGTGACCCAGATCACCATCGACCAGATAGGCTGACCAGGCCGCCGAACCGACGCTCGCATCTTCCGGGTCAATGCCCGCGATGCCGGCGACGAGCCAGTAGGCCTCGCTCAGGTCGAAGCGCTGATCCAGACCAAGCGCCATCGTCGTCGCCGCAGAGTTCATGGTTCCGACGCCGGTGACGAAGCCCAGCACACCGGTTTCTGGATTTAGGAACAGGTCGTGATGACCATGCGGTACGGGGATCCGCTGGGTGAGCCCGCGCCGCGCTTTCCAAAGCTGAAATTCTCCGGCACGGTCGCCTTCGTCCTCACCGATCTCGAACATCGTGACGATCACGACCTTGATCGGAATCGGTGTCGAGCACGGTCCGCCAGGCTGACAGTCCCCGCTCGTCCTACCGGTGCTGGTACCAGTGTCGGACTGGGTCGCGGCGCAACCGCCCAGCACCGCAAAGAATACGGCCAACGGGAGCGCCGACCGCAGCAGCGGCATCGAACCCGCTCGGCTCCGCACACTCACGAGGCCTTTGCCCCCGATGTTTCCGCCGGTGCTTCGGTCTCCGCGGAGACTGCAGATTCAACCGCTGTGCGGCTTGCCGCTGTGTCGTCCGGTGGCGCGCAGATCTTGTAACGACGGCAGATGAAGCCACGATACTGAGGCTCAACCCCTGCAAACGCATCGACACCCTGGCTCGCTGCGAGCGTCTCGAACCGTTCGATGCGCTTGGTCCAGCTGTCCAGCACGGCAGCTTTTACCGGTTCTTCGAGAAAACTGTAGCTGAGCGAGTTCCGGCTGAGTTGCTTGACCTCCTCCCAGCTCAGATTGAATTCCGTGACGGCCACGTAGAATTCATCGGTCATGGTGGAATCCCACATGCCGCGATCGTCCGTCGACAGGGCAACGGGAACGCCAATGCGCAGATACTCGGGGAAAGGATGCTGGCTGTACTGCTGAACGTACTCGAGCAACAAGTTAGATATGAGATTTATCTCAACCAGGTACGGACCGTGCCGAAACAGCAGCAGCGTATCTGGATCGGTGATCAGATTGACTCCGTGACCGATTCGGTCAGCACCCAGCAACAACGTGTCGCGCACGTGCTCATTCGGTTCGTCGACCTCGCCGGCGTGAATAGACAGACGCACCCCGTGGAGCCGTTGTCGAAGGCTGCGCAGGGTCTTGAGAAAGCGCAGGGGATAGCCCTTGTCGTTGTCTTCGCGACCGACCATATTTACGGCCACGAGCAGATCATTGGCCGCAGCAAGTCGGTATAGCACCTCGAGCTGTTGCTCTGCGTTTGGCAGAAAGCGCAGCAGCGACACCTGCAGGCGAACGGTCACGCCGGACTCGAGGGCGTCTGCCTCCTCAAGTCGTTCCGTGTAGAGATCGATGACTGCCTGCGGCTCGATCGATTCGCCGCTCGGCGTTTGAAAACCGAACACCGGGACCTGGGCCTCGAGATAGCTCAATCCCTCGGCACCAAAGGCCTTCATGTTTCGAACCAGAATCTCTGCCACTAGGTAGGGGTTGGCGCCGAGCGCATCAATCCGCTGCCAATGGGTTTCGAAGAACTCGTTCCTGCCTTCATAGGCTTTATCGAGGCGAATGCTGTTTAGCCAACGCACACGCTCGTCTCCGGCGAGCTCGGTCAGAGGTTTGTATTCCGCCTGCTCACAGGCGTCGAGCGCAGCGTGCTGCGCTGCGGTGATGTTTCGGTAGAGCAGGAAATAGGACACCGGGCCCTCACCCCGCGTGTACCGGCAATTGTTGATGCGGACCTTGGTGAAGTACCGGTAACCGTACTGCGCGGCCGCTAGCGCTTCTTCGAGATACCACTCGGAGTGGACCGAGCCGGTAATGTGGTTGTGCAAGTCACCGCCCTTGGGCATGGCGTAGAGAAACCGATAGAGCTGATCCGGCGTCGCCTCGCTCTTGACTCGCTCGAACCAGTCTCCTGCGCCTTCGGCTCGTGCCTGTCCCGTGAGGCCGAGGATCAGCACAGCGATCGCCGTCAAAAGCCTGCGAGCCTGCTGCTTACTGTGAGGTCGTGTACTGCTCATTCCGTGGGTATCCAATCGTCCGGCGCCGCCTCCATCATCGGTGATGCGCAAGGGTCGTGCCAGCGCAGCGGCCCATTTTCCCTAACGCCGGCAAGACCGCATACTTCGCCAACCCGCGGTGCACGGGTCGCAAGGCCGCCGGTGTACCAAACCCAGCTCAGGGTTGTCAGAAAGAAGCTAGGAGTACAGAAGTTATGCACGCGTTCGTCGCCGGACTCCCAAAGGTCGAGCTCCACGTTCATTTGGAAGGCACGCTCGAACCCGAACAGCTGTTCGAGTTCGCGCGCCGCAACGGCGTAACGCTGCCCTTTGAGACCCCGGAAGCGGTTGTTGCGGCCTACGACTTTCACGACCTGCCGTCTTTTCTCACGATTTACTATAAAGGCATGGAGGTGCTGCACAGCGAGCAGGACTTCTACGACCTGACCATGGCGTACCTCGAAAAAGCTGCGGCGCACAACGTGCGCTACGTCGAACCGTTCTTCGATCCACAGCCTCATACCAACCGGGGCGTAGCCTTCGACACGGTGATCAACGGCATTCATCGCGCGCTCCAGGATGGTGCATCAAAGCTCGGGGTGCACTCTCAGCTGATCCTTTGTTTTCTCCGGGATCTGAGCGCCGAGTCCGCCGAAGCGCATTTGGACTTCGCGCTCCAGCATAAGGACAAGATCGTCGGGATCGGCCTGGATTCAGATGAGGCCGGCAACCCACCGCGCAAGTTCGCCGCGGTGTTCGAGCGCGCGCGGCGCGAGGGCTTCAAGCTCACGATGCACTGCGACGTTAACCAACAGGACACGCACGCCAACATCCGCGAGTGCCTGGACCTGATCAAGGTCGATCGCATCGACCACGGCGTCAACTCGCTCGAGGTCGACGACCTCATGAACGACATCCGCGATCGCGGTCTGGGCCTCACGGTCTGCCCGATTTCAAATCGATTCTGCGTTCAGGACCTGACCGGTAACCAGATTCGGCAGATGCTTGAGCACGGCATGAAGGCGACCATCAACTCCGACGATCCCGCTTACTTCCGCGGCTACATGAACGAGAATTTTCAGGCCCTGGCCGACGAGCATGGATTTACGGAAGCGGAGCTCGGTCAGCTGAGCCGGAACGCGATTGAAGTCTGCTGGGCGCCAAACAGCCTCAAGCAGACCATGACCGCCGAGCTGGATCGCTACCTCACCGGAGCTACCGGCTAAGGCTGCTCAATCACCCGCCGCCGCGGGCGTTGCCTGCGTTCCCGGCGGCGTCTCTTCGTACGTCGACCACCCGTCTAGGAGTGCCGTTACCACGGTTGAGGCGACCCGGTAGGCGGAGTCAATCGCCGGTTCGCCCTGATCCGGGTAGGGGGCAGTGGTACTCCAAGCAGCGGTCTTACCCGTCGGTGGGGCGGAAAAGTTGCTCACCGTACGGAGAACCATCACGCGTTCTGGATCGACGCGCGCGGTCCGCGCCAACCGACCGAGCGCCGTCAGCGTCCCCGTGTCTTCCATGTTCGTGGTCATGAATTCAGCGTCCGCGCCGGCGTACAGCGGAACCCAATCGTTGGCCCAGCTGTTGAGGCGAGCGCCGTGCCAGTAGGTACTGGACGCCAACGTGTCGCCGAGGGTGACGAACGGCGGCCGCTGTGCGTTTGGCCGCTGTGCGTACTGAGCTCGAAAGGCCGCCATCGCTTCGGTGTCTTTCAGCTCAAGACTACGGGTCTGCTCGAACGCCCATTCGGCAAGCGCCGCGTTTAGGGGAAAGTGGATCGTATCGAGCGTCCAGCCCGTGGAGATGTCTTCCGGGGTTTCCGCGGGTGCTTTCGCGCCCAGAGGAATCAGCCCGTAGGGCCAGTCGGCGGGGATCTCGCGCGCGTCGATCTCGTAGAGTAAGTCGCCGTCGACCACATGCCGCGCCCAGACCGCTGACCCCAGCGAGACGTCTTCTGGATCACCGCCGGCGATACCGGCGACGATCCAGTAGGCGCGGCGTAAGTCAAAGCGCTCGTCTTGAGCGAGCGCCATGATCGACGCCGCCGCATTGGCAATACCACCACCGACGCAAATCCCGAGCACACCCTGATCGTCGAGCCGCAGCGGGTACTCGCCCATGGGGAAATCGACCTGCCGCGCCAGCGGCCAGCGTTCCACCCAGTACTGGAACTCTCCCGGTCGGTCGCCGCTGAGGTCCCCATTTTCAAACATGGTGACAACGACGACCCGAATGGCTTCCGCTTCGGTCTCATCGGAGTCGAGCTCAACGGATACCGAGCCGTCACACCCCGAGAGCAGCCCCAGCAACACGACACCCAGCACGGTTTCGATCGTTCGTCTCATCATCATCCTTAGCCAGTCTTGTTCTTGTGTCATTGTCGCAAAAGGGGTCGTAAAAGGGGTCGGGTCGTTGGTCGTGTGGGGGGGCGCGTCATTGGTCGTGTGGGGGGCCGTGTCCGGAGCGCCGGTGCAGGAGACCGGCAAGCAGTTCGTAGAGCAGCGCAAACACAGCGCCGGTCGCAACCGGATAACCGGTAATCAGCGCCAATGCCGGTGGCAACGACGCCTGTCCAGTAACAAACGCGGCGCCATAGGCGAGCACCGCACACACCGCAAGCATCCCTAGTGCGGCGCCTCGGTTCGCCTCGAGCAACAGCAAGCGTAAGCCGGCCACGGCGATGAGCGCGAACATAACCGCTGTCGCGCCGTACAGCACCCCATCTGGCAGTCGCTGAAAGCCCGCCGCAACACCGGGCACAAAGGCCGCTGCAAGCAGGCCGCCGGCAACCAGCAACCCAACCCAGCGCGACGCCACACCGGTCAGCTGAATGACGCCGTTGTTCTGCGAAAACGTTGTGTTCGGAAAGGTCCCAAACCCCGCGGCGAGGATCGTGTTTGCACCATCGGCCATAACACCGCCGCGAATGCGCGACCAGTACGCGGGCCCGCTCAACGGTTGCCGCGACAACAGGCTGGTGGCGGTCAGATCACCGACCGACTCGGTCATGGACACAAGAAAGATAGGCAGCAGCAGCGGCAGAATCATCCACTCGATGCGCAGCGGGTAGGGCCAGAGTGTCAGCGCAGGCCCTTCGGTGGCGGCCGGGGCGGAATTCAGTCCCGTGGTTGCAAGCGCGACGAGCACCCCGACGACGAGTCCAAGAACAATGCTGCTTAGCCGCAGCCAAAGCCCCGGAAGGCGACTCGTGATCGCAATCGTCAGCGCAACGGAGGCGGCCTGCAGCCAGACCCAGGACCCCGCTCCCTCAGCACCCGCGGCTTGCTCCAGGTTGGACCAGGCCGTACCAACGAGGGTGAGGCCTAGCAGCACGATGACCACCGCGGTCACGCGGCGGGTTAACACACGCTGCAGCGCTTCGATGTAATAGCCACCAATCATCGTCAGTCCGGCACCGACGACCGCGGTGCCAAGGAGCGTTCCGAGCAATGCGGCACTGCCATTGGCTGCGGCAGACGTTGCCCCGGCGGCAGTCATCGATTGGGCATCCGCAGCGAGCCAGCCGGCCGCCAGCACGAACGGTCCGATGAAGGTAAAGCTGGTGCCCTGAATGGACAGCATCCCCGAGCCCAGACCGAACGGTCGCAAGATCTGCACCGCCGTGGCCAACCCGGACACCGCCAGCGCGCTGGCAATCGCGTAGGTCGTCATGGCGTCGTTGAGCCCAAGACCGCGCGCAATGAGCAGCGGCGCGGTCATGATGCTCGCCACGATGGCCAACAGGTGCGCGACCGCCGCCAGCAGCGCAGCCAACACCGGCGGACGCTCCTCAAGCCCGAAAACAAGCACAGGGCTGCCGGGGTCGCCGTCTGAGATCGCCGCGCTCGGCGCAGTTTCGGGCAGGGTGTCGGTGGACATGGGTCAGAGTCTACGCAATCGATGCGCGGTGCGGTTCCGCAAGTCCAGGAACAAGCCGCTGGAAAAAGGTCATGGCAAAAAGATCACGGCGAAAAGGTCCTTGGAAAGACTATGCAATTTCATGGCCGGGCGCGTTCCTTCGCCGAAAGGTTGCTAAGCTGGCCGTTGATTCGGATCGAGCAATCAAGCGGATGCCTTCGACCCCCAAGCACGCCCCCAACGCCAGCCGCCCCAACGCCAACCGCAATGCCGCCCCAAGCGAAGGGCCCGATATTTCCACTGCGCCACTGTGGTTAGAACGCCGCTTCCAGCTACACGCCCACGGCACCACCTGGCAGCGCGAAGTCGGGGCCGGGCTCACGACGTTTCTCGCCATGGCGTACATCACCATTGTAAACCCGGCCATCCTGTCAGAAACGGGCATGGACTTCGGAGCCGTGTTCGTCGCGACCTGTCTTGCCGCTGCCGCTGGAACGCTGCTCATGGGCGTGCTCGCGAACTATCCCATTGGCCTGGCGCCGGGAATGGGGCAGAACGCGTTCTTTACCTATACCGTCTGCCTCGGGCTCGGCTATCCGTGGCAAACGGCACTCGGCGCGGTGTTCCTGTCTGGTCTGATTTTTATCGCGTTATCCATCCTGCCGGTGCGCGAGTGGTTAATAAACGCCATTCCTCGATCGCTCAAACACGGTATGGCAACCGGGATCGGGTTATTTCTCGCATTCATTGCATTAAAGAACGCCGGCGTCGTGCAGGATAACCCGGCAACCCTGGTGAGCCTCGGTGAGCTGACCGAGCCGGGACCTATGGCGGCGCTGCTTGGCTTTGCGCTCATTGCAGCACTCGCAGCCCGGGGATTGCGTGGCGCAATTCTGGTCGGCATGCTGATTGTGTCCCTCGGCGCCTGGCTCACCGGGCTTGCAGACTTCAACGGGCTGCTCTCGGTGCCACCGTCGCCTGCTCCCGTCTTCGGCCAGCTCGACTTAGCAGCAGCTCTAGACCCCGCATTGATCAGCGTCATCCTGGCGCTGCTGCTCGTCGATGTCTTCGACACCGCCGGTACCCTGGTCGCCATTGCATCCCGCGGCGACCTACTCGACACCTCCGGCAGGTTGCCGCGCATGCGCGGTGCGTTGTTGGCCGACTCCGCTGCCACGGGCTTGGGTGCGGTATTCGGAACATCATCAACAACGAGCTTCATCGAGAGTGCCGCCGGTGTCGAAGCCGGCGGGCGCACGGGACTGACCGCGGCCACGGTGAGCGCTCTCTTCCTGCTGTGTCTGGTCTTTGCACCGCTCGCGCAGAGCATCCCACCGTTCGCGTCGGCCGCGGCGTTGCTGTTCGTTGCGACCCTCATGGCACGAAGCCTGGCAGATCTGGACTGGGACGATCTGACGGACGCCGCCCCCGCGGTGGTGACAGCGATCGCCATGCCGCTCAGCTTTTCCATTGCCGATGGGATCGGCATCGGGTTCATCTGCTACGCAGCGATCAAAGTGCTCGCGGGTCGAGCCACCGAGTGTCCGCCGGCTGTGTACGTCATAGCGCTGACCTTCGCGCTTAAGTTCGCCCTGCTCTAATCGGGCACGACAGGAATCTCGCTTGGCGGCATTCGGCGCGCCTTAGCCGAGCGTGCGCCGTAACTCTGCCGCCAGTGCCTCGTGCTTTGCCTGGACTTGCGCGATATCGACACCAGCAACCTCGCCCTGCCAGAGGCGCCACTGACCGTTGATCATGACGTGCCGCGCTCGATGAGCCCCACACAGCACGAGCGCCGCGAGGGGATCGTCGGCGCCAGAAAAGCGCAGCTCGTCGAGGTCAAAGCAGGCAATGTCGGCGCACGCGCCGACGCCAAGATGTCCAAGCGCCGGTCGTCGCAACGTCTCTGCGCCACCGCGCGTTGCCCAGCGCAGGGCGTCGAGATGCGACGGCAGGGTGGCGGTCTCTGACACCGCCGGGCTGCTTACCTCTGCAAACCGCAGTCTGTTTACCTCTGCAAGCCGCAGTCTGTTTACTTCCGCGAGCCGCAGGCGCTGCAACAGAAACGCCTGGCGGACTTCCTGCATCAGGTTCGAACCGTCGTTCGAGGCGGAGCCGTCGACCCCGAGGGATACCGGCGCACCAGCGGCTTCCAGGTCCGCCACCCGACAGAGGCCCGAACTCAGCATCATGTTCGACGTCGGACAGTGACTTACGGCCGCACCGGCGGCACCGAGCGCTGCAATCTCGTCATCGGTGAAGTGAATACCGTGGGCGAACCAGGCCCGCTCGTTGAGCCAGCCACACTGCTCCAGGAAGGCAAGCGGCCGCACGCCGTGGTGCTCGAGGCAGAAGGCCTCCTCGTCGAGCGTTTCCGCAAGATGGGTATGCAGCAGCACCCGGTGCTGTGCTGCGAGCGTTGCCGTTGCTTCGAGCAGCTCCCGAGTAACCGAAAACGGCGAACACGGCGCCAGCGCAATTTGCACCATGGCGGCGTCCGCCGGGTCGTGGTACGCGCGCAGCAGCCGCGCGCTGTCGTCGAGGATCTCCTCAGCACTCTGCACGATCCAATCCGGTGGCAAACCGCCGTCGCGCTCGCCCAGGCTCATGGAGCCGCGCGTGAGCACCACGCGCACGCCAAGGCGTCGAGCCACCTCGATCTGTCGATCGATGGGCTCACGAACTCGACTGCCAACCACATAGTGGTGATCGACGACTGTGGTCGCCCCAGACTGAAGCAGCTCGAGGAGCGCAAGCTCCGTAGCCGACTCGACCATGTCGTCCGTGAGTCCGGCCCAGAGCGGGTACAGCGCCTGGAGCCAGGGGAACAGCGGCTTGTCGAGGGCACTTCGAAACGCGCGGGTTAAGGTCTGGTAGCAGTGGTGGTGCGTGTTGATAAGGCCCGGCACCAGTACCAGACCTTCCATCGACCGCACCTCATCGACGGGCTGATCCGGTTGCTGCTCGGCACGCAACAGTTCGACAATCCGTCCATCGGCAACCACGAGACCACCGGCAGCATCCCGCGGGTCCAGGCCATCGCTGTACACCAAACGCGGTGATCGAAGCCAGCAGCGGTGCCCGTCTGACCTGCGATCCTGATGCTCGGGCGCTTTGGAAGCTGTCGCGGATTGGGTCATGGGTGAATCACAGAGTGGTTCGACTGGTCTAGGTTCGAGTGATCGCGGCGGTAGCGGCGCCATTCACGCATAATGGGCCGTTCTTTGCATAGCACCTAGTATGCCGCCGGGCATAACGCCCAGCAGACGCCGAACCCGCGCACGGTACACTTCAGCGTGGACTGGCGTGTAGCCCGTACAGTAGATCAACGGAGATTCATGAGTCGTATCATCGTCAACGGCACCGCCCATCCGATTCCGCCCGGTGCCGCCGACCGTAACCTCCTCAACTGGCTTCGGGAAACGCAGGGTTTGACCGGCACGAAAGAGGGCTGCGCCAGTGGCGACTGCGGCGCCTGTACGGTGCTGGTGCATGCAACGGAAGGTGCGGATCTTGACCACGGCCAACGATACTTCGTGATCAACAGCTGCATCACGCCGCTTGCAGCGCTCGCCGGCCGAGAGGTCATCACCGTGGAGGGGCTTGGGGACCCGAAAGCCCCGCACCCGGTCCAGGCAGCGATGGCGACGGAGCATGCCAGCCAATGCGGCTACTGCACCCCGGGCTTCGTCATGGCGCTCGCGGCTCAGCAGCTTGATACCTCTCCCTTTCCCGAGGACGACGCCGCAGCACACGAAGCAGCGGTTCGCAGTATCAGCGGCAATCTGTGCCGCTGCACCGGCTATCGACCCATACTCGCGGCCCTCGAAGTTGCCAACGAAACCATTGCACGCAGCTTCGAAGGAAATGCGGAGGCTGCGCTGCCGCCACGCACGGAATCGCCCGGCCGCAGCCGCAGCACCGATCCCAATTATCTGGTGCCGACGACCTTGGTCGAACTGCACTCGGCGATTCGCAGCGCCGGTAGCGACCCAACCTTCGTCGCCGGCGCTACGGACCTGTGGCTCGAATGCAACCAGCGCTATCAAGACTTTGAACAGTTGATCGACCTCTCTCAGGTCGATGAACTCAACGACATCGAGCGCGCCGACGGTTGGCTGTCGATTGGTGCCGCTGTCAGCCATCGTCGCCTGGCACGGTTGTTCAGCGGGCAGCACGAATTGGGCGCGGACCTGTTCGCACCCGCGGTGCTCCATCTGCTGGAACGCTTCGGATCACCCCAGGTTCGCAACCGCGGCACGCTCGGCGGCAATCTGGGCACGGCGTCGCCGATAGCCGACTGGCCACCGTTGTTGCTGTGTCTCGACGCCGAGCTGATTCTCGGCAGCGTCGCGGGCGAACGTCGAGTCCCTCTCGACGCGTACTACACCGGGTACCGGCAAACCGTGCGGCAACCGGGCGAATATCTAAAGCGGATTGAACTCCGCGAGCCGCACGACTGGCGCGCCCCGCTTGCCTTCAAGGTATCGAAGCGAACCGACGACGACATTTCATCGGTGTTCGGCGCGTTCTACCTGCGCGCCGAAAGGGGTCAGGTCACGCATTGTCGGCTCGCCTACGGCGGCGTTGCCGCCACACCCTGGCAGCCTTCGAAGCTCGCCAAGGAACTGCTCGGTGCGCCAACGACCGAGGCAACGCTTGCGCTCGCACTGCGCTCTCTTGAAGCGGAAGTGCAACCGCTCGACGACGTGCGCGCGAGCCGCGCGTACCGCCAAGCCATGACGCTAAGTCTGTTTCGTCGCGCGTGGGCCGCGATGCTTAGCGCACCCGGTTTCGCCGACGATCTCTACGAACTCGCCCCGGTTCAGGGTGCGCGCGCATGAATCTGTCGCCCGAACGCCCACAGCCGAGCTCCCTGATCGGTTCCCCACAGGCCCACGAGTCGGGTCTCGGTCACACGACGGGAACGGCCCGGTACATCGATGACCTGCCGACTCCGGCCAACCTTCGCTACCTGGCAACGGGCCAATCGACGGTTGCCCACGGCCGCGTTACTCGCCTCGACCTCGAAGCGGTGCGTTCGGCACCCGGGGTGGTCGACGTCATTACCGCTCAAGACGTTCCCGGTGACCTCGACGTGGGTGCGGTTTATCCCGGCGATCCGCTGCTGGCCAACGGCATTGTTGAGTTCATCGGTCAACCGCTCTTCGCCGTAGTCGCGACCAGTCAACGGGCAGCCCATCAGGCCCTCGCCCGGGCGGCCGTTGAGTACAACCAGGCCCCCGCGCTGCTCACGATCGAGCAAGCAAGGGTAGCCGACAGCACCGTGCTGCCGACCCGCACCTGGACCGTCGGTGATGCCGAAGCCGCGCTCGCCACGGCACCACTGGTGCTCGAAGGTGAACTCTACGTCCGCGGTCAGGAGCACTTTTATCTCGAAGGCCAGGTCGCGCTGGCGTTGCCCGGGGAAGACGACACGTTGGTCGTTCACTCGTCGACCCAGTATCCCGGGGAAGTACAGAAGCTTGTCGCCTCCGTGCTGGCCATTCCGCTGCACAAGGTCGAAGTCGTCTGCCGCCGCATGGGGGGAGCCTTCGGCGGCAAAGAAAGTCAGGCCGCGCCGCTGGCCTGCCTTGCCGCACTGGCAGCAGTCCGCAGCGGGTGCGCAGTGAAGTACCGCATGCCTCGGCACGACGACATGGTACAGACCGGTAAGCGTCACGACTTCGCCTGCCGCTACCGCTTCGGTTTCGATCCGCAGGGCGACCTGCTGGCGTCGAGCATCGACCTGGCCGGTCTCTGCGGCTATTCGCCCGATCTTTCCGAAGGCATCGTCGATCGGGCGATGTTTCATGCCCACAACGCCTACTACACACCGGCGACGACCATCATCGGCCGGCGGTTGAAAACCCATACGGTCTCCAACACGGCCTTTCGTGGGTTCGGTGGACCGCAGGGCATGATCGCGATCGAAGCCGCGTTCGACGATGCCGCCTGGCGCCTCGGGATGGACCCGCTGGACCTACGTAAGCGGAATCTGCTGCGTCCCGGTGCAAGCGATACGCCCTACGGTCAGACGGTGACCGATTTCGTTCTGCCGGCATTGATCGACGATCTGGAAGCGCACTGCGACTACCGCACACGCTGTGCAGAAATTGATCGCTTCAATGCCGATGCCAACGGCGAAGGGTCAGCCCTTCGCCGAGGCCTAAGTCTCACACCGGTTCAGTTCGGGATCTCGTTTACGGCCAAGCATCTGAATCAGGCCGGGGCGCTGGTCAGCATCTACACCGATGGCAGCATCGAGTTAACTCACGCCGGCACGGAAATGGGCCAAGGTCTGTATACCAAGGTCGCGCAGGTCGTGGCAGATGCCTTTGGCGTACCGCTACGGCAGGTTCGCAACAACGCCACCCGTACGGACAAGGTGCCCAACGGCTCTCCGACAGCGGCCTCGTCCGGCTCCGACCTCAACGGCATGGCCGCCGCCAACGCCTGCGAGCGCATCCAGGCAGGACTGGCGCAGTTCGCACAAACCGAACTGGGTTGGACCGACCCGTTGACCTACCGCCACGGGCAGGTAACGAGTGGCGACCATTCGCTCACGTTCCATGAGTTCATTACACAGGCCTACCTGGCACGTACGCCGCTGTCGGCAACCGGGTTCTACGCCACGCCGGAAATTCACTTCGACAAGGCGCGCGGGTTCGGCCGACCGTTCTACTACTTCGCTCACGGCGCCGCAGCCAGCGAAGTTGCCGTTGACCTGCGTACCGGCGAGTACCGCACGCTGCGCGTAGACATCCTTCACGACGCCGGTCGTTCGCTGAATCCAGCCATTGACCTCGGCCAGATTGAAGGTGGGTTTGTGCAGGGGCTCGGCTGGCTCACCTGCGAGGAGCTTCTTTGGGGCGACGATGGCCGCGTGCTCTCCAACAGCCCGGCAAACTACAAAATACCGACCGCCCACGACGTCCCGGAAGTGTTTAACGTACGCTTCTTCGAACGACCGAACAGCGAAGCAACCATTCACCGATCAAAGGCCGTTGGCGAGCCGCCGCTGATGTTGGCAATCTCTGCCTGGTGCGCCTTGCGCCGCGCCTGCGCCAGTGTGAATCCGAACCGTGCGACGCTTGCCCCGCTCGCGGCTCCGGCGACACCGGAAGCCGTTTACCGCTGCGCGCAGCTGGCACGTGACGAGGGGCGCTGAGATGCGGCGTTGGCACCACGCCATCCACAAGTACGAGAGCGACGGCACCCCGTACGTCCTCGTGACCCTGCTGGCAACAAGCGGCTCGACGCCCCGGCTCGCCGGCACGAAAATGGTCGTCACAGCGACCGGCAGCACGGACACCATTGGCGGTGGGCAGTTGGAGTACCGGCTGCAGGAGAAGGCACGAACGCTCCTGAACGCGCAGCAGGGTGCACCGGTTATCGAGCATCTGCCCCTTGCTGTGGCAGCCGACCAGTGCTGCGGCGGCAGCGTCACGGCACTGCTCGAACCCCGGCTCTGTCGCCAGACGACGCTGTGGGTCTTCGGCGCGGGCCACGTAGCAGCGCGGGTGGTCGCACTTGCGGCCGAACTTCCCGTGCGGATTCGATGGCTCGATAATCGAGCCCGTGCCGATCTTCGAGCCGTCGTCGCCCTCCCCGAGCACCCTTTGGAACACTGGTCAGACCCGGTCGAGGCGTTGGCCGACGCAGCGGCGGGTGATCAGGTGCTAGTGCTGACGCACGATCACGAGCTCGACTATCGACTGGTCGCGCGATGCCTCGAAAATCACTCCGAGGTTAGCCTTGCCTTGATCGGATCGGCGACGAAATGGAACCGTTTCAAAGCACGGCTGAAACGACAGGGTATCGGCGATGCGGCACTCGCCAGCGTTCGCTGTCCCATTGGCAACCGAGCGCCGCACATCGAGCAGGCCCAGACTTCGAGGCAACGACACAAAGAACCTATGGCCATCGCCGTCGCAATCGTCGCCGAGTTGCTCGAACTGCTGCCGGATCCCCAACCGCAGCGAGGTCTGTCCTGGTCGCAGATCAAACTCTCTTTGGTCGCCGGCCCTCAGCCGCCAGGTGGTGGTGACTGATCCGATACCGATAGTGAAGATGACCAAGACCCTGCGATGACCGAAGCCCTACCCCTTGACTCCTTTAACGCCCTGGATGCAGAGGCTGCCGCCGCGCGCGTGCGCAGCTGGTTGGACTGCGGCTGGTGGGTAGAACAGATCGTCGCCGGACGGCCCTACGACGACTTAAGCGCCGTCGAAGCCGCCGCCGTTGAGTTCTGGCGCCAAACCACACCAACGCAACAGCTCGAGGCATTTGCCGCACACCCGCTGATCGGAGATGTCGACGCCCTCCGAGCAAAGTTTGGCGCACGGGCGCAACGGGCCCAGGCCGAGCAGGGCCAGATTCTCGGCGCCGACGACCACACCCTCGAGCAGCTCGCGGCAGGAAACCGAGCCTATCGGGAAAAACATGGTTTCATTTTCATCATCTGCGCCAGCGGTATCGCACCGTCTGAACTGCTGCAGCAGCTCCAACGTCGTCTGCCCAACGACAGCGTCACGGAGCGTGAAACCGCCGCGGCAGAACAGGAACAGATCATGCGGCTGCGCCTGAAACAGGCGTTGACCAGCAGCGCCGGGACATCAAGCGCATGAACGAATCGATACACAACGCAGTAAGCCTGAGCAGTCATGTGCTCGATCTTGACGCCGGTCGGCCGGCAAGCGGTCTTCGCGTAACCCTGAAAGATCCGGCCGGGACCGTGCTCAGCGAAGCCGTCACGAACGACGACGGGCGGGTTACAACCTGGCCAGGCCTGGATTCTTTGCGTGCCGGCGTCTACGAAGTGTGCTTCGAAACCGGCAGCTGGTACGCGGCTCAGGGACAGACGTGCTTTTACCCAAGGGTTCACGTGCTCGCCGACCTCGCCGGAGACCAGCCTCACTATCACGTTCCGCTGCTGCTCAATCGTTTCGGGTACAGCACGTATCGCGGAAGCTAGCCGATGAGCGACGCTCGATCACCGCGGCGCTACCGCGCGCGCTGCCTGAGTTTCGGCGCTCAGTCGACAGCCGCAGCGCCCATCGTCGAGCTGCTCGACGATGTCCTGATTACCGTCGTCGACGGTCGCATTGCATCAGTCGATGATGCGAGCGCCCTGCCCGCAACAAGCGACGTCGTCGACCTGCGACCGGGACTGCTCCTTCCGGGCTTTATCGACAGCCATATCCACTTTCCGCAGCAGGACATGATTGGCAGCTACGGCGCCCAGCTGATGGACTGGCTTGAACGGTACGCCTTCCCGGCAGAGATGGCGTACGCCGATCCGGCGTTCAGCGCGGACGCCGCCGAACGATTCCTCGATCGGATGCTGGCCAACGGCACCACGACCGCCATGGTGTTCGCTACCGTCCACGAAACGTCCGCCGAGGCGCTGTTCCAGGCCGCTGCCCGGCGTCGGCTGCGTATGATCGCCGGCAAGGTTCTCATGGATCGGAACGCACCGGACGGACTGCGGGATACCGACGACGGCTACGCGGCGAGTGCAGCGCTGATCGAGCGCTGGCACGGCCGGGACCGATTGGCCTATGCGGTGACACCGCGGTTCGCGATCACCTCGACGGACGCTCAGCTGGGAGCGGCAAAGCGGCTGCTCGAGGACTATCCGGGAACCTACCTACACTCGCACCTGTCCGAGAACCCCGGAGAAATCCAACAGACGCTGGCGCTGTACCCCGATGCGCCGAACTATCTGGCTGTGTACGACCAGTTCGGCTTGGTGAACGATCGCAGCCACTACGCTCATGGCATTCATCTGAGCGAGCCTGAGTTGGAACTGATGCACGCGCGCCAGGGCACGATCGCGTTCTGCCCGACGTCGAATCTGTT
Source organism: Pseudomonadota bacterium (assembly GCA_039198065.1). Lineage (GTDB taxonomy): Bacteria > Pseudomonadota > Gammaproteobacteria > Pseudomonadales > Azotimanducaceae > CALHVX01. Next base: position 96,075 of record JBCCTU010000003.1, on the reverse strand, counting down.
TCTCGGTAGCGGGCTCCTCGATATCGAAGCGCTCATGAGGCGGGGCATCCCCATGAGCGTCGCCACCGACGTCGGCGGCGGTACCAGCTTCAGCCAGCTGCGCACCCTGGCCGACGGCTATAAGGTTGCTCAGCTGCGCGGGTACAGCTGGCACCCGTTCAGTGCGTTCTACGCGTTGACGCTGGGAAACGCTCAGGCCCTCGGTCTCGCCGATCGCATCGGCCGCATCGCACCGGGCTATGAGGCTGATTGGGTGCTGCTCGACGGCCGTAGCCAGCCCGTGCTCGGTGAACGCCTGGCGCGCGCTGAGACCCTCGAAGAAGAACTGTTCGCCTACCAGATGCTGGGCGACGAGCGGGCAGTCAGCAAAACGCTCATCCTGGGCACGCCTCTTTATGAAAGAGGCGACAGGGTGGAACGCGTCGAACGAACTGAGACACACAATGCTTGACGGTCAACTCCTCGACTGGCTCGGCCTGCTGGTGCGCTGGCTGCACGTCATTACCGGCATCGCCTGGATCGGCGCGTCGTTCTACTTCATCTGGCTGGACCTAAGCCTGGAACCGGTCAGCGGCGAAAAGGCAGAACGCGGTCTGAAGGGGGAGCTGTGGTCCATTCACGGGGGCGGGATCTATGAGGTCGGCAAGTACCGACTCGCACCGCCGGTCATGCCAGAAACCCTGCACTGGTTCAAATGGGAGGCCTACAGCACCTGGATGACCGGTACGTTGCTGCTGATTCTGCTGTACTACGTCCAGGCCCAAAGCTATTTGGTGGATGCCGACAGCTGGCTTCAGAGCCCAGGCGTTGCCGTGGTCGGCAGCCTGGCGTTTCTGGCAGCGGGTATTGTCGCCTACGAGAGCTGTGTGCGATTGGGTTGGGCCGCCGCAGGAGCCGGCTTCGCGGTCGGTTTCTTCCTTCTTCTTTTGGGCCTTTCCTGGCTCGCGTTTCAGCTGTTCTCGCCCCGCGCGGCCATGCTCCATCTCGGCGCCTTACTGGGCACGATCATGGCCGGCAATGTCTTTCTAGGCATCATGCCCTCGCAGCGTGCGCTGATAGACGCAATCGAGACTGGCACGGAGCCACCCGTGCACCTGGCGGACTTAGCCAAGCAGCGATCCACCCACAACAACTACTTCACCCTACCGGTCCTCTTCTGCATGCTCGCCAATCACGCCAGCTTCGTGTTTGGCCATCCGTACGCCTGGGCTCTCGTGCCGCTGTTGGGTGCGTGCGCCGCCTACGGGCGCCATTACTTCAACCTGAAACACCGCGGTGAGCATCGTCCTCGGGTACTCGCCGGCGCCGCCGTGGGAGCCGTTGCGCTGTTCGCGGTCGCAACGAGCATCCTGCCGGCCCGCGCGTTCGTACCAACACCGGACTCGAGCGGTGAGCCGATAACGGCCGCCGCGGTAACCCAGGTGCTGGCGGCACGCTGCGCCGGTTGCCATGCTCCGGAACCAAGCTTCGCCGGCTACGTTGCTCCCCCGGGGGGGCTGATCTTTCTTAAGCCGGCCGATCTGCTTGCGCACCGAGGGCGCGTCCTCTCATCGCTCCAATCAGGCTACATGCCGCTCGGGAATCTCACCGGCATAACGGACAAAGAACGGGCACTGCTGCTGGCTTTCACTGCCCAGGAGTAAGGCATCGACGGGTCGGTGCCGGCCAGCGCGGCGAGGTTTCGTCAGGATTTGTGCCAGTACCGCGGGTGGGTCCAGAATAGCGGCGCGGGCGCTCGTGAGACGTCCCCGCACGACTCGGGTCCGGGGGGGGGTGCCGAAGGACACTCGGTCAGCCGCGAGACCACGGCGGCAAGCAGGGCAGACCTGCTTTCAGCGCGGAAAGGATGCACATCGCAGTGAACGAAAATCGACCCGAATTCGTCGTTGGCTTAGGGGCTTCAGCTGGCGGACTCGAGGCACTTGAGCGCTTTTTTGATAGCGCGCCTAAAGACTCCGGGGGTGCGTTCATTGTCGTCATGCACCTGTCGAAAGATTTCGTCAGCATGCTCGGCGAACTGTTGGCACGGCACACGGACATGCCCGTGCTGCCGGCCCTCGACAACGAGGTGCTGCGGGCCAATACCGTGTACGTGATCCAACCGGCAAACGTACTTGAGCTCCGCGGCGATCGCTTTCACGTGACGAACCGCCCGATTTTGGATCAGGGTGGTGCAGCAACCACGATCGATACCTTTTTCCAATCTCTTGCCGGCCAGTGGAAGAACAAATGCGGCGCGGTGGTGCTGAGCGGGAGCGGTTCCGACGGTGCCGTCGGTGTGCTCTCGATCCGCCAGTACGGCGGGTTCACCTGCGCCCAGGCGCCGGAAACCGCCAAGTTCGATTCCATGCCGCTGGCAGCGATCACCACCAACGCGATCCAGGCCGTTGAACCGCCAGAAGAGCTCGCCACGACGGTAATCGAAGGCATCCAGGTCACCAACCTGAACCTGGGTGTCAAAACGGTGACCGAGCACGAGTCCGCGCTCGCACGCATCCTCAAAGCGGTCATGGGCGTGAGCAAGGTCGAGGTCGCGCGCTATAAGCACTCGACCTTCGAACGCCGCGTGCGCCGGCGGATGATGGATCTCAACACGAACTCGTTGAGCACCTACGCAACGCTGGTTGAGGGAGACGAAACGGAAGCACGCGCGCTTGGCGATGCGCTACTGATCGGCGTAACGCAGTTCTTCCGCGATGCCGAAGCCTTCAACAGCCTCAGCAACACGGTAGTTCCCGAGCTCATCGCACAGGCGGAAAAAACCGGCGAGCCCATTCGTATCTGGGTCGCCGGGTGCGCGACCGGAGAAGAGGCCTACTCGCTGTCGATTGCCATAACCGATGCCATGGCGGGCATGCCAAACCGCATCGAAGTCCAGATCTTCGCTACGGACATCAAGCGCGAGTACCTGAATTTTGCTGGGCGCGGCGAGTTCGGCGCCGAATCTCTCGAAAGCGTACCCGAGCGGCTGCGCAACAAGTATTTCAAGCCGATTCATCAAACGGACCGCTATGCGATTGATCCGGCGGTCCGGAAATCGATCGTCTTCGCTCCGCACGACGTCCTCAGCGATCCACCGTTTACCCGCTTGGATCTGATTTCCTGTCGCAACCTGCTCATCTATTTCTCTGTCGAAGGCCAGCAGAAGGTGCTGAACAGCTTCGCCTTTGGCTTGAAAGAGCGGGGCATCCTGTTCCTCGGATCCAGTGAAACGGTCGGCGCCCACCGCGAAGCGTTCGACTTCATCGACGCTCGGAACCGGATTTTCCGGCGCACAACGAGCAAGCGCACCCTGCCCAGCACTATGCGCGATCGCGGCCGCGAAGCGCGGGAAACCATTGACCAGAACACGGCCATCGCGCGGCTTTCGGTTCGCACGCGCGAGGCAGCGCTGATTCCTGCCTATGCGTCGTTACTTGCAGACTACGCCCCACCGGGGCTACTGATTTCCGAACAACGCGAGTTGCTGCACAGCTTCGGTGATGCGCGCCGCTTTCTTCGGCCACCGGCCGGTGTGGCGCACCTCGACTCCACGGAAATGGTCGACAGCGCGATTCGCACGCCGATTCTTGCGGGTCTCGAGCGGGCCCTGCGCCAGAAGCAGCCGGTAACCTTCAATCGAATCGAGCTTGCCGAGTTCCCGGCAGCCGGGACGATCGTCGACGTCACGATTCGACCGATTACGATTTCCGGGCAGCAGGACCCTCACCACGCACTGATCATCATCGATGACAGCCGCTACTCGGCGACGCAGCGCGAAACCGGTGAGAGCGGTCTGATCCTCGATCCGGACGGTCTGACCGCCGAGCGCATCGACGAACTCGAAGCGGAGCTCGATCGAACCCGTGAGGCCCTGCAGTCAACGATTCAGGAAATCGAGACCACCAACGAGGAACTGCAGGCATCGAACGAAGAGCTCATGTCTTCGAACGAGGAGCTGCAGTCGACGAACGAAGAACTGAGCTCCGTCAACGAAGAGCTGTACTCGGTTAACTCCGAATACCACCGTCAAAACGATGAGCTGACGCGCCTGAACGCGGACTTCGATCTGCTGCTCCAGTCCACGGAAATCGGTGTGATCTTTCTCGATCGGGAGCTCTGCATTACGCGCTACACGAGCCTTGCCGGTACGCTGTTCGCACTCCAGGACGCCGACATCGGGCGACCGATCGGCAACTTCCGCTCGCCCTTCGAAGACCTGGAACCCGAAGCCCTGCTGCAGGCATCGGAGGTGGATGCGCAGATCGTGGAGCGGGAAGCCCGGGACGCTGCCGGCGACACCTGGCTGATCCGAGCCGTCGCCCACGACCATCGGCGAGTTTCTGTACTCACGATCATCAACATCGGACGACTGCGAAACGCAGAACTTGCAGCGCGACGCACCGGCGACATGCTGACGGCGATTCAGTCCATGGCCAACGCGATGTATTTCGAACTCGATGCCGAATGTCGCTACGCAACCTCTACCCTCGGCCTCGAAGACTACTTCGACTCGAACGAGGATACGAGCGCACAACCGCTGAGCCTCGATGCGCTGTTCCTGACCGATCAAAACTTACTCGTCGATGCAATCCGGGCTGCCGATCCGGGTACGGAGGTCACCGCCGTCGCACCGCTTCGAAACCCAACCGGAGACGAACTCCGCTTTGTCAGTTTCAAAGCCAAGCCAACGGAGCAGGGAAGCTGGCGCGTTACCGGCGTGGATGTCGACGAATACGTCCGCACCCAGAGCCGAAATCGCGAACAGCAGGCTATTCTCGAGGCCATGATGCGGGCATCGAAATCCCAGCTCAGCTTTGTCGATGCTGACGAACGCTATCGCTACGCCAACCCCGCCTTCGAACGCCAGGCGGGACGCTCAATCGATCAGATCCTTGGCAAGAAAGTCAGCGAAGTCCTCCCAAGCGACGCCTATAAGGACGCCGGTGCGTACATTCGTGCGGCTCTCCAAGGCAATCGCCAGGAGTACCTCAGCACCCACGATCTCGATGATGGCTCACAGCAGACCGTGTCCAACGTCTACGAGCCGGTGCTTGGCGACGGCTCCCAGGTGGACGGGTTCGTTGCTGACAGTTTGGACATCTCCGAGTACCTAACGGCGGCAAAAGAACTGTCGGTCCAGGATCGACTACTGGCACGAGCCGCGAAGTTTTCTCAAACGCCGACGCTGCTCGTCGACACCGCCAGCGGCATCGTCGAGTACGCCAACAGCAAAGCACAGATGCTGCTCGGCGACACTCCCGCCGTCCGCAGTAACTTTTTGATTTCCCGGCTGTCCCCAGACTGGGGAAACAATCGCTGGGTCGATTGGCTCGATAAGCTGCCGATCGGCGGTTACGACCTTCGCCGGGACATGCTGATCTTCTCCTCCTCCGGTCAACCCCAGACGGCCGACGTATCGGTCACTGTCGTCGCAGATGCCGGAGCAAAGAAGGCCAAGGTGCGGGTTCATGACGATGCTGAACGGGTCCTTATGCTCAAAGATCTGCAGGAACGTTCCCGCGAACTCGCGATCTCGAACCGGGATCTGGAAACCTTTGCCTCGATCATTGCCCACGATCTTCGAGCACCGCTGCGGCACATCAATCAGTTTACGTCGCTGCTTGAGGAGGCGTTGGAAGCCGGGAACAGCCACGAGGCGAACGAACACGCCGCGGTGATTCAGGGCAGTATCGAAGCCATGTTTGGTATGGTCGACGGCTTGTTGCAGTACGCCAAGATCGGCCAATCGGTCGCACCGTTCACACCGATCGCACTAAGTGAAACGCTCGAAGCCGTTCGGAAGCGCCTGGAGTCGGACATCGGCAAAGCCGACGCTGTGCTTGTCATTGACACCGATCTGCCGGACGTCGCGGGCGACAAGGCACTCTTGGAAGAGCTGTTCCAAAACCTCATAAGCAACGCGCTCAAGTACGCCAAACCGGACCAGCCACCGGAGATCCGGATCGCCGCCCAAAGCACAGACGATGGTGTGGCCGTCGTGGTGGAAGACAACGGCGTCGGAATTGATTCCCGCTACGCCGAACGGGTGTTCCGATTGTTTCACCGCTTGCAACCGGAAGCCGAGGCCGATGGCCTTGGCATCGGACTCGCGGCCTGCCGCCGGATCGCCGAGCTTCACAACGGCAACGTCGTTCTCGATTCGGACTACTCTGGCGGCTGCCGCTTCGTCGTGACGCTCGGCGGATCATGAGCTTCGCCGCTCCCATCCGCGAGTCCATGCGTGTGCTGGTCGTAGATGACAGTGTCGAGGACCAGGCGCTTCTACGGCACGCGTTTCGACGCTTCGAGGATCAGATTCACCTCAGTTTCTGCAGCGGCGGTACCGATGCGCTGCGCTACTTCAGCAAACAGGCACCCTACGCTAACGAATCCACCCCGGACGTCTGCCTGCTGGACATCCAGATGCCTGGTATGGACGGCTTTGAGGTGCTCAGCTGGCTCAAAGCGGATCCGGCAACCTGCCGAATTCCCGTCATCATGTACTCCAACTCAGACCAGCCCGACGACGTCAGTCGAGCCTACGAAGCCCAAGCGAGCTCGTTCATACGCAAGCCCGCGAGCGTGAACGAGCTGAACGAACTGGCCGATCAGCTCCTTCATCTGTGGATGCACTACGTGCGATTCCCCGATGCATCGACTGCTGACAAACCAGCGTCATCGGCGTAATTGTAAAAGAACACTTCCTCGACGATCTTTCCGTTCGCCACCGTGTATAGCGCGACCTCGTCCATCGTCGAGCGCTCGCCACCCTTTGGCGTGGTGTCCATCACGAAACGAATCATGAACTGATCTTCGCGATAGCCGATAAACGGTCCGTGGGCCTCGGTCCCGTGTACCGTCGTGTTCGCGTACCACCCGGCCCATTTCTGTTTAACGGCCTCCACTCCCTCGATGCGTGCGGGCATGGCATCCGTCCCCTGCCCTTCGACGCTGACGATGTCATCGGCGTAATAGCGTTCCAATACCTGTTCATCCTGACCGGCGCGACACAGCGCAACAACGGCCGTACCCAACTCCAAAGCATTCATGTGCGTTCCTCTGTTTGCGGATTAACGGTGCGCAACGCAAGCGACCGGGTCCAGCACGTCCGTGCCCGCTGACGCCGGACGAGGAAGTGCAGCAGCTCGCTGCGCAGCGTCGGCCAGCGATCCAGAAGCCGTCGGCAAGATCTGGGGGGCGTTTCCATAATGAACTCCGAGCGGTGTGTGGTTGCGACGCCAGTGTAGGGAGCCGCTCCTGACAGGGGCTGTCAGGAGGCCTTCGACGGCCTGGAAAAACGCGTTCTTTACTGACACCGCCGTGTCAGGAGGCTGCAGCTCGAGCGGCGGTTGGCCCGAGGTGGGCTGCTACCATGCTGTCATGAGACCGGCGGACCGCCTCTTTCAGATCGTGCTGCAGCTCGGCCGAGGCCGTGTCGTAACGGCTCGCACGCTCGCAGAGCGCTTCGATGTCTCCGAGCGGACCATCTATCGGGACGTTCAGGATCTCGTTGCTTCCGGTGTGCCGATCGAGGGCGAGGCCGGCGTCGGCTACCGAATGAATCGGGGCTACACCGTTCCACCGCTCATGTTCGATCAAGAGGAACTGCAAGCACTGCTGTTTGGCGCATCGGTAGCCCGAGCCTGGGGCGACCCACCCATGGCCGAAGCCGCGGAACGCATCCTCAGTAAGGTGGAAGCCGTGTTACCGGAAAAGCTGCGACCGGAACTGCGCTCAGAACTGCTGCTCGTGCCCGGTTTCCAGATGGACGATGCCGTGGCAGAGATGCTCGGCCAGGTTCGCCAGGCCATCAATCATCGCTACCGGCTGTACCTTGAATATTCAGACGCGGAAGGCGCACCCACGGAACGAATCATTCGTCCGCTCGCGCTCCTGTACTGGGGTACGACCTGGTCCGTGGGCGCCTGGTGCGAAATGCGGCAGGCGTTCCGCAACTTCCGTATCGATCGGATTCAGGGCGTGCGCCAGCTGAAAACGCGGTTTCCAGATGAAGCAGGCCGACGGCTCGCCGACTATCTGGCTCAGGTCCGGGAATGATCGGGCAGGACGGCCGGCCGCCGCCACAGTAACCATGCAGCCACCAGAGCCGTCACCGCTTCGAAACCGCCAAAGGCAAGCAACAGCTCGGCGGGTCGTTCGCCGCTGAACAACGCGAAGATCCGACCCGATGCATAACCGCCCATGTAGGCCAGTACGAACCAGAGCCCCGGTGCTTGCAAGGTGCTGCGCAACGCGCCAAAGAGGCAGATCGTGCCTGCGCCGAGACTCACGCCTCCGTAGTTGCTACGCAGCTCGTAGAGTCCGCTGCCACCCATCGCGGGCGAACCCAGTAGCGTCGCGAGGGCTTCGGGCTGGAGCAACGCATACACACCGAAGGCTAGGTAAAGCACCGCGTAGACTGCGAGAAACAGGCGAGTCATGCGCGGCTCCTGTCGCGCCCGCACGGGCGGTTAGCATCGCAACAGCGACACATCGATGCCCAACTCAGCAAGAGCGGCCGGCTCGTAGGCCATGATCATTAGGGCGTTACCCTCCGTATCGGTAATGGCACGCAGCGTGCCCACGGCGGGAATCGTAAAACGCTCCCCATCAACCGTTCCCCCGGCAGCTGCCACTCGCGCTTCCGTATCATCCAGGGAGCGCACGGCGAACGTACACTCGATCCCTTTGCGTCCCAGAGGTACGGGTTCGCGCCGGAGCTGCAGCGCGCCGTGGACTCCAGCACCCCTGATGTGAAAGAAATCCGGCGGACCCCAGGGCTCAAAGTCCCACTCAAACGCAGCCTCATAGAACGCCCGGGCCCGGGCGGTGTCATCCGCTTCAATTGCGATGTGTGCGAGTACAGCTCCCATGATCGTCCTCGGTTAAGGTGTCGGTAGTAGTGCTGCAAGTTGTCCCTCTGCCCGGGCGACGAACGCGACGCCGGCATCGTCGTACAGATTAAAGACCGTACTGGCTCCGGCCTGGCGTAGCGCCTCGGCCTCGTCTTCGAAGCGACAGGTCGCGGCGATTTCGCCGTCGTAGCCGAGCTCGCTGAGTCGCTCGATCACGTCCAGCGTCGTTGAGAGCTTTGGCAGCGCGATCAACACCAGATCAAGGGTGTGAGAATCAACGATTCGATCCCAGAAGTCCGGGTCCGTAGGATCACCGCGTAGCACCCGACGCTGCGCCGCTGTATGGCTCGCAACCGTTACCGGGTCGAGATCAACCCCCACCAACCCCAGTTTTCCTTCGGCGGCTAAGGCGTCATAGGCCCCACTGCCCACGCCCCCCATGCCGACGACGGCAACTTTGGCACCGTCAAGCGTCAGCAACTGGTCCTCCGTCGTCAAGGTTTGGCGCTCAAAGCGACGCAGCGCGGGCTTCAGCGTCCGATACACGGGCTCAGAATAACGCGCACCCAGTGCAGAGAGCAGAAACGAGAACGCCAATGAAAGGGCCAGCAGCACGAGCCAAGCCGCATCAAGCCAGCCATTGGCGACTCCTACAGCGGCAACGATGAGACCGAACTCGCTATAGTTCGCCAAACTCAGCGCGCCCTGAAAAGCCGTCCGCAAACGTAGACGGTGGAGGGAAAACAGCCCGAAGAACAGCGCCGCCTTGGCGACCGCGAGCGGCGCAAGCAATGCCGCAACACCGACGGCCATCAGCGACGGCACGCCTGCCAATCCAATCGACAAAAAGAAACTTAGCAGGAAGAGGTCTTTGAAGGACAGCATAGCTTTCGACAGTTCTTCCGCGCGGCTGTGACCCGCAAGACAGACGCCGACGACAAGCGCACCAATGTCGCCTTTGACACCGACGCTCTCGAACAGCTCAGCGCCGCCGAGGGCAAGCACAAAGCCGTAGAGAATCAGCAGCTCACCATGGCCCAGGAACGCAAGCACCCGCCCAAGAATATGCCGAGCCGGAAAGAGCAACAGCAACAGCAGCGACCAAACCGTCGGCACCTTGCCTGAAGCTGCGGCAAGAAAGACAACGGCCGCAACGTCCTGCATCAGCAACACGCCAATGGCCAGCCGGCCGTAGAGTGCAGTCACCGCCGCCCGTTCTTCCAAGAGTTTCACAACGAAGACCGTGCTCGAGAACGACAGTGCAAAGGCTAACAGCAGCTGCGTCTCGGGCTCCTGCTGCGCGAGGAGAGGTAAGCCGAGGGTACCGAGGCCGCCCAGAAAGGCGAAAAGAACCGCGACGGTGATGAGCATGTGGAGCATCGCCACCGACCAGACCTGCGGGCGCGCTAAGGTGCCAAGGTTCAACTTCAGGCCCACGGTGAATAACAGCAGGGTGATGCCAAGGTCCGACAGTTTGTCGAGTAAGGGCCCCTCGGCTGCACCGGGATAGGCAGCGCCCAAGACAAACCCGGCTGCGAGGTAACCGACGAGCGGTGGCAGCCCAACAGTCCTTGCCAGCAGGCCAAAGCCAAAGGCGACGGCAAGCCAGACGACCTCTCCGGAGCCAATGGCGACCCAGTCGTAGTCGATCACGGAACGGAACGATGCGGCGCCGAGCCCGTTGCGGCCTCGGATGGAGCGGGTAGCGGGAATCGAACCCGCATCATCAGCTTGGGAAGCTGAGGTTCTCCCGGCCGTGATCCGCGCTGCGCGCTGCTCATCGCGGCGTTCGCCGGCTCGCTACCTGTGGTAGCTCGAATTCCCGGCTCACCCATTGAACTATACCCGCGGAAGGCATACCCCTAGTGTAACGGCTAAAGACCGGATCGGTTGTTATAGTCGCAACAACTTCGAACCGAGTCTGATCGGAGGCCGATGCGTGAGAAGCTGTGATTCTCCCGGAAGGGATCGACGCTACGAGCTGGTTGCGGCGGTTGTTGGCCCAAAAAAAGCGTACCTAAATCAAAGACACACCGGTCCAGGAGGTATGTGAACCCGTACGTAAACGTTTCCGCGGCGCCCAATTAGGAAGGTTCTACTCAGTCATTCGAACCGAAAGACAAAGTCCACAACTCAGATTGGACCGCTCACGCCTCCGCGCACGCGACCGTCATGGTTCAATGCTGTTTCGCCACCGTGGGTCTGTTTCGCCGAGTAGAGAAAGCGTGCATGAGCACCAAACGAACGTAAAAGACTAGTGTTCCACGGAGACAAAGAGGGAAATCGGCCTCAGTTGCGACGTCAGGACAGGGCAGCCTTAGTCTTAAAGCTGAGAGATTTGTGCTGTCCGTTGTTCACGCGAGACTAGAGGCATCCATCCGCTTTACGAGACTTCCCAGCAGGAGACTGGCGGTACTGACCCATAAGATGTTGAGTCATATAAGTCTGTACACCCGGACTTAGTTAACCGCCGGGATTTGACTGGAAACACAGCTCAATGGGGAACCGCGTTTCGCAAAACAGATCCTGTGAATAAAGTCCTCATAGTTGGACTGCCGGACGTCAAGATCGGGATCATATTGAAGCCTTAGCTCGTTAATACGCACAAACGCTTCGTGTTCGGTTCCGACCGCGCCACCTTCCACCGGTCCCTTACAGCGCAGTTCCATTACACGCGCCGGGTACTCATCCAAGCGCGGTCTTCGTAGCGGCTGACGCGCGTACCTGGCATCGGGAGCAACCCGGTCGAATTGACTAATTTGGCTGGTCAGATGTTCACAGCTGTTTCCGATAGTGGATCCACGCAGAGTGAATACGTAATCCGACGACCACATGGGAGCGTCGATCAGGGGCGCGCGTCCGAACCCAAAGCGAACTCCCTCCTTCGCCCTCAGTCGATGACTAAGGTATCGACACACGGTACCGACGGGTCCGCTACGAACTCTGAAGGCAGTGTCCCGGTTCGTGAAGTGATGACCAACAGGTTTCCGGGCAACGATGCCATCACACCTACCGAACTTTCGGGAATCCAACCACTGCAACTTGTCTTCAAGGCGCGCAGTGTCTTGAATTGTAATTCGGCGCGGTTCCCGCGCCCTGATGTCATACCGCGCCCTAGTAGGAACTAAGACATAGCCCCTACCTGGCGCCGGTGATGAGAGGCGCGCCTGATTTCGTTCCGGCTGATTCCTGAATTCCAAAGCAAAATTACCGGGCTCAAAGGCGGGACAGTCTTCAAACGCCGTCACAGCTACCTTTAGGTGAACGCGGCCATCCGCTCCGCGCTGTTCTGTTGGATTTCCGACACGGGGCTTGTTTAAGCCGAGACACAACGTGACGCGCCGAGGAAGGAGCCGCAAGGAAACATCGCTCATTCGAACACGCTTGAACGGGAAATTGTCGACAACAACTTCCAGCTCTACATTTGTAGACCAGGGCAACGCTGAAAGCGGCTCGTCTCCAACGTGCCTGATTGAGCTGATGCTTGCTTGATCAGATTGAAACCGTGCGGGGTCGAACCGAAAAAACTCATCCACGACCCGCTGCTGGGATGTTCCAACATAGCTCACGGTCAGCGGGAGTCGCGCGGGGCTCTCTGGCAACGGTGCGTAAGGAATACGCGCGCGCACTTCGCGCCCAGTAATGGCCTCGATGGTGAGTAAGACACCGCCAAGCTTAATTCGAAGTTGATCCGCGCTCGGCAGTCGGTCGCCACTGAGATCCGCGGCCGAAGTAAAAGTGATGACGCTTCCCGACGAGGCACCCGTTCTTGGTTCGTAGGTGAACTCCGGAGGCAGCACGCCAGTGTTGACTCTACTGGGCAATAACGGCCGCGTTCGGCGAGTTACCGCGGGTTTTCCCAAGACCTCAAGGCGAATGGGGACACTGACACTTGCCACTGAGCTATCAAGTCGTAAGCCGTAGTCTTTGCCTGTTGATGCAGTACGTCTTGCTTCCAATGTGAATTCAATTTGGTTGTTCTCGCTACGTAGCCCCTTCACCATAAGCCCACTGCTCGTTCTACCGCCGCGCAATACTTGGATTGCTGTACCCTTCAGGTTGAAGCCTTCAATCCGAATCGTGCGCTGATCTCCAGGTCGTATGCTGAGCGACTTAGCGGGAAGGACTCTCGTAATTTTTGGCGGTAAGACCATCTTCGGTGTCTTTAACCGTTCCGTCGCCGAGCTTATCGCTGAAGCAGGAAGTAGTGCTACAAGGAACAGCAGGTACAGCCCTCTCATAGATCGTGCATCTGACATTGAGCGCATTGGATGATCTGCGTTTTGTGCGTTAACCAGAACGCTATTCGAGGACCATAACCTTGCGTATCCCCAAGATTTGCGAGACCTATCTGGGGTTTGCGGGGCGAGGCGGATAAGGCAGGTCCTGGCAGAGGTCGGGCACAGGGCGTGTGTAGCGGCCGGCTCGAGGGCCACTGAACAGCCTAACCAGCCGTTTGCTGGTGGATCGGTGTTGCAAACGCCCGTACCTGGCCTGGGAAGATACTGCCTTTTGCGTAGGCAAGAAATATCGTCGATACTTGGCTTGATCGCCGCGAATCTGTCACTCACCAGTTCGTTCGCTGCACAAACCGCTGGCTAGCGAGTTTGCAACGATCGATCCATTTATCTATCCCTTACGCCGACCAGCTAGGACTCTTGAGGTCTGCGCAGTTGACCAGGAAACAAACAAATCGGGTGCGTTGCAAATTCCGGCCAAGCGTTTGATGTGGACACCCATGCACGAACTCAACTCGTGACCGGTACATCGGGCGTTGCTAGCCATAGTCTTTTATTTAAATGAACATGCAGTAGTGCAAAGCAATCCGGTTCCGCAGCATGCCTCCTCAAAACACGAATCCTGACAAGCACACGATAGCTCGAGATTCCTTTCCCCTACTACCGGCGCACGTCAATAGATCGATGGATCGATGGATCGGAAGGTGGGCCTGAGAGATTGCAGCACAACGTTTCTCGCATGGCCCGCTTGACCAATGGACAACGTCGATGGCTGAACGTTTGTAATTTGCAAGGTTCTGCGCGGCCGAAGCAATCAGAGGCAACGAAACTGACTGGTAACCCAAGCGAAGGGTTTGATACTCGGCCCGCATCGGCGGTTTGAGACTACAAACTCCATTCGGTCGTCGGATCGCTACCTAAAGTCGTTCGGGCTCATCCGATACATGGGGGCACAGAAAGTCTTTTAGCTTAAGCTGCGCCCACAGGTTTATGGAACTCGTGCCAATGCCGAGCTATATCGACCCGGCGGCAGATCCATACACGATCGTGACTCCGCACGTAGTCGAGAAACCGACGCAGCGATTCCGTGCGCCCCGGACGCCCAACGATACGACAGTGGAGTCCGAGGTTCATCATCTTCGGCGCCGTCTCACCCTCGCGATAGAGACAATCGAAGGTGTCCTTAAGGTAGGAAAAAAACTGGTCGCCAGAGTTGAAGCCCTGGGGGGCTGCAAAGCGCATGTCGTTTACGTCCAGGGTATAGGGAATAACGAGGTGCGGTCCTGCGGGTCCCGCGACCCAGTACGGAAGATCGTCGGCGTACGAGTCCGAATCGTAGAGGAAGCCACCGGCTTCCAGCACCAGCCGACGCGTGTTCGGGCTGTCGCGACCGGTATACCAACCTAAGGGACGCTCGCCGGTCACCGACTCGTGTACATCAATAGCGCGCCGAATCTGCTCCCGCTCCTCGGCTTCGGGCATGAACTGATGGTCGATCCAACGGTAGCCGTGGCTAGCGATTTCCCACCCAGCAGACTGCATCGCCGCCACGGCGGCCGGGTTGCGCGCCAAGGCCATGGCAACGCCGTACACGGTGACCGGCACCTCATAGTCCGTCAGCAACCGATGGAGGCGCCAGAAGCCGGCGCGTGAGCCGTACTCGTACATCGTCTCCATCGACTGGTGGCGCGCCGGGTAGGCCTGCGCGCCGATGATCTCCGACAGAAAGGTTTCCGACCCGGCGTCGCCATGAAGAACGCTGTTCTCTGCACCTTCTTCATAGTTGAGGACAACCTGAAGCGCGACTCGAGCCTCCCCGGGCCATCGGGGATGGGGCGGCTCGGCCCCATAGCCGAGGAGGTCGCGCGGGTACGGCGTCGAACTCGGTTTTTCGCTCACGCCACAGGCTCCCGCCGCGCCGCCGGTTCGGCATCGAGTTGAAGGTGGGCCTGGGACGCCTCGATGCGCTGCTGTATGTGTGCTCCGGCCGTTGTATCGGCGAAGCGCGCTGGCCGATCTGCACTGACACACTGGGGTAAGCAGATCACGGGTGCATCGGCGTCCGGATCGCAGAAAAAGGCGATGGAGAAGCGGTCTTCCGTGCCGAGCTTAGGCTGAACCCGGTGTAGCGTGCTGGGATAGCGTCCGTTGCTCCAATGCGTCATCAGATCGCCGGTGTTTACGTTGACCGCACCGGCAACCGGCGGCACATCGATCCAAGACGAGCTGCCTTCGGGTTTCAACTGCAGTCCGCCGACCCCGCGCTGAAACAGCAGCGTCAGCGCGCCGTAGTCCGTATGCGCACCGGCCCCCATCTGCTCTGCGTCTGATCGTTCCAGCCCAGCCGCGGGATAGTGAAGAAAGCGCAGCGTTGCGTTCTCTCCACTGTGCAGCCGGGTAAAGAAATCGGGGGCTTCCCCGAGCGCCACGGCGAATACCCGCAACAGCAACATCGAGGCGTCGAAACAGGCGTCGTACATGGCTTCGGCTGCGCGCTGAAACCCAGCGCTCGGCCAGCCGGCATCACGGGTCCGATGACGCAGGTCACGCATCGTGAACGATTCTTTGAGATCCGGAGCAACAGCCGGGTCCAGGGCTTCCGTCAGCGGTGCCTGGTAACCGAAGTTTGCCGCTGCGGAGCTGTAACCAAAGCGGGCTTTCGTCGAGAGCGGCTCGGCGAAGAACGCCCGCGCCGCGGCGAAGGCCGCAGCTTCGACTGCAGCAGGAACCCGGGCGTTGCGCAGGGCAATGAAGCCCGTCGAGGTCAGCGCTGCATCGAGGGTCTGCGCAAGCGTGCTCAAACCCTCAGGTTCACCGGCGCCACACCCAAGATCAACGGTGGGCACGATCAACGCAGCGACTCCAGCAGTTCAAGCGCATTGCGGGCACCGCGAGCGACGCCGTCCTTGCGCTCATCGAGATCCTGGCCGTGATCCTCACCCATTGCGCCGGTCAGGTAGCGCTTGTAAACGCCCTGCCCAATGGCGGCGAGACGCCAGTGCGAAAACGCCCGGTAGTAATTGAGCTGCGAGAGATCCCGGCCACTGCCATTGGCATAGCATTCGGCCATGGCCTCGCGGGTCAGGAAACCGCCGGCCCCCGTAGGTGCGGTTTCAGCATTGTCGTCTTCCGGCTGCGCCCACCAGTTCAGCGTGTAGCCAAGGTCTGCCAGCGGATCGCCTAAGGTGCACAGCTCCCAATCGAGCACGGCCTTGATCGAGCCGTCTCGAACGATCATGTTCCCGAGGCGGTAGTCGCCATGTACGATCGACGCACCAATCTGCTCCGGCAGACGCTCCTCGAGCAGCGTAAGCGTCGCGTCCATCTCCGGAATCTCATGGGTCTTGGCGGCGAGCCACTGTTTCTTCCAGCGTCTGAGCTGCCGTTCGATGTACGCTTCTTTGCGCCCAAGGTCCCCTAGCCCGATGCGGTCGGGATCCACACGGTGCAGATTGACGAGCACATCGATCACTTCCTCCGAAAGCGATCGGCGCTGCTCAGCGCTCAGCGACGCCGCGGCCGCTGCGTCGTGCAAAACGGCTCCGTCCACGTGGGCCATAACGTAGAACGGTGCGTCGTTGACGCTTCGGTCCTCACACAACGCGAGCGCCTGCGGCACCGGCACCGTCGACTGGGCTACGGCATGAATGATTCGGTACTCGCGCGCCATGTCGTGCGCACTCTCAAGCACCTGTCCCAACGGCGGTCGTCGCAGCACCCGCGATCCCGAGGCGTCGTCGAGACGAAATGTCAGGTTCGAGTGCCCGCCGGCGAGCAGTTCGAACCGCACCGGCGGTTGGAGATCGATCCCCGCAGCACGGAGCCAGCGCTCGATTGCGTCCGCATTGATTCCCGCCGTCGCCATGCTCGTACCCCAGACTTCAAGGCCTTCAGTGTACTCGATGACGACCCCGTGCCTGCGGCTAGCGGGTACACTCGCCGCACGCCAATCGGAAGCCGTTATGTCGCACGCTAAACCTGCCACCACGCGCCCGGGCGGGCTGCGACGCGCCGCGCTAGCCGTGTTGGTCTTGCTAGCTGCGTTCGCGAGAGCCGAGTCCGGAATTCCGAACGATGCCCGCTGGGGCGCTACCCTCGCCCTTGGCGAAGGTCGCGCCGGTCAGTCCCACGATACTTATCGAGTATCGGTACAGCGCCATTGGGCACGACGCGTCTGGGAACGTGAGCACTTCTACTTCAGCGGCTTCTGGGACGTTGGCGTAACCCTTTGGGACGCCAGCAACATTACACCGGGTAACGCCGACCGAGGGGCCGAGCGACTGTGGGTTCTCGGCGCGAGCCCGGTACTGCGCTGGCAGTTCCAACGGCTGTTCGCGGCACCGATCGAGCCGTTTCTGGAACTCGGCGTTGGTCTGTCCCTACTTAGTGACCGGGAACTGCGCTCCGGCAACAATCGAGCGTTGCGCCTCGGAACCCGCTGGCAGTTTGAAGATCGGGCCGCCATCGGTATTCGCTTTGGCCGCGACGGTGCCTGGGAACTCGCCTACCGAATCATGCACCACTCGAACCTGGACGCGGCCGACGAGAACGCGGGCGTCGACTCCCATCTGCTGAGCCTGAGCCGTCGTTTCGCACCCTGAGCTCGGCCGACGAAAGCGGCTGCCAGAGGCGCATAGGTTCGCTACTATCAAAATCACGCAAGACGAGACTGCTGCCATGCGACGAAGGGTTTCCCGCACGGACCATCGCCCCTCCGATCCACAGCCGTGCATGCGTGCCCTGCGGATCCTTGGGCTGTTGCTGCTCGCGCTCGCCGTACCGGCAGCGGCAACAACGGTCGACAACTTTGTCTTGCTCGACCACGCCGGGGACGCGCACGAGCTGTACTACGGCGACCCGGCTGCTATCGTCGTGCTCGTGCAGGGCAATGGCTGTCCGATCGTGCGCGCCGCACTGCCTACCTTCAAAGCTCTGCGCGATGAATTCGAACCGCAGAACGTGCGGTTCCTGATGCTTAACGCCAACCTTCAGGACGACCGCCGTAGCATCCGCAACGAGGCGGCGGAGTGGGCCATCGACATGCCGGTCCTCGACGACAGCACGCAGCTGATCGGCGAGTCCCTCGGGCTCATTCGAACGGGCGAAGTCCTCGTTATCGACCCGGCCTCGCGGCAACTGGTGTACCGCGGACCGATCGATGACCGCCTAACCTACGAACGCCAGAAAGCAGCCGCCAACGACCACTACCTTCGAGATGCGCTCACGGCACAGCTGGCCGGTGAACCCATCGCCGTTGCACAGCGCGATGCCGTAGGTTGCCTCATCAACTTTCCCGAACGTAAAGCCGACCACGCACAAATCAGCTATAGCGACACCATCGCCCCGCTGCTCAAAGAAAAGTGTGCGGTCTGCCATCACCCGGGCGGCATTGGGCCCTGGGCGATGACCAGCTACACCATGGTTCGCGGCTTCGCACCCATGATGCGCGAAGTCATTCGAACTAAACGCATGCCGCCCTGGCACGCCGATCCTCACATCGGTATCTGGGTTGGCGATCGGAGCATGAGTGACGAGCAAACGCGTACGCTCGTCCATTGGATTGAAGCCGGTGCACCCCGCGGGGACGGCCCCGATCCGCTCGCCACCGTCGGTGCGGCGAGCGACGTCTGGCCGCTGGGAGAGCCGGATCTGGTGCTCGAGGTACCGCCCTTCACGGTGCCCGCCAGCGGCGTTGTCGACTACCAGTTTCCGGTGATTAAGAACCCCCTCACCGACGGTGTCTGGGTCAGTGCGGCCACCGTAATTCCCGGCGACCGCAACGTAGTGCACCACGTGCTCGTCGGCGCATCGAATGGTCCGAGCACTGCACCGAGAAACGAAGAAAGCGTTTTCGACAACTACATCATCGGCTACGCACCCGGCAACGAGTCGGCCCGCATGCCCGAGGGTACCGGCGTATTCGTTCCTGCAGGAGCCGACTTTTTGCTGCAGATGCACTACACACCCTATGGCAAGGAGGCCGTTGACCGAACGCGCATCGGTCTCTACTTCGCCGATCAAGCGCCGGGGAACTTCCTCCGCCATCAGGTCGTTCTCGATCCGACGATACGGATTCCACCGAACGCGGGGCGCCACGAGGAAGTGGCCTACTACCCCTTTGAGCGAGCTGCACGGCTACATTTGCTCGTCCCTCACGCGCATTACCGAGGTCGCAGCTCACGCTTCGAGCTGCAGTATCCCGATGGCCGCAGCGAGGTATTGCTGTCGGTTCCAAACTACGATTTCAATTGGCAACGAACCTACGAGTTCGCGGAGCCGAAGGCCGTTCCCGCCGGCGCTCGCTTAGTGCATCGGACGGAGTACGACAACTCGGCTGCGAATCCGGGCAACCCGGCCCCAGAGCGCACCGTTCCCTGGGGCCTGCAGTCCTGGGATGAGATGCTCTACGGAGCGTTCAGCTTCAGCTACGTCGATGAATCGAGCGACGCGCCGATTTACGACAAACTCGCCGCCGACACCCGGCAATGGTTCGGCTTTATGGATCGTAACCTTGACGGACGTTTGGTCTGGACAGAGATGCCAAAACAGCTCAAACGCCGCTTAGTTCAGGGCTTCAAACAGGTCGACACTAACGGCGACGGTGGGCTCGACGTGGATGAGTTCATCAACCTGCGCCGCATGGGCGCGCGGCAGGCCGCAGCGGCCGCATCCGTCGGTTCAGACTAAGGCACGAGACGCGACGGCCGCGACGGACTTAAGCCGAATTGAAAACCGAAGACGGTGGGGTGTGTTCAAGCTCCAGCGTCTTCTGATGGAGGAACTCCGTAAGCTCCGCTCGTCCGCCGTACGCTTCGAGTCGTTCATAGGGCAACGGCGCGCCAACGGTCATCCGAAAGGTCTTACCGAGCTTGTTGCGCGCTTCGAAGAGCAGCACCGCCGTGCGCGCCGTTTCTCCCATCGCACTGGCAACGTGAAACAGACGACTGTTCTGACCGTGAAAGTAAACGGGAACTACCGTTGCTTTCGACTGCTGCACGAGTTTTGCGGTGAAGGTAGACCAGGGAAACTCTTGCGCTCGCCCACCGCGCGGGGGTGCCGTCGCAACACCGCCGCCAGGAAAGATTAGCAGCGTGCCGTTATTCATAAGCGTCGCCATGGCCTGGCGTTTGGTCTCGATGTTTCTTTGCAGTGCCTCTCGCGTCTCGGAAAAGTCGACGGGAAGAAAGAACGGGTCGAGATCGTCGTCTTTACACAGCCTCGCGTTGAGCAGGATCTGGAAGCGACCGCGACAGCGCATCGCCAGATCACACAGCATCAAGCCATCCACCAGACCAAAGGGATGATTGGCAATGAACACGAGCGGCCCACTGCGCGGAATCGATGAATCCGCAAGGCCATCCCGATCGATGTTGATCCGACCGAGCTGCAACGCATCCCCAAAGAACGCGTTGATCTTGGCCGGATCTTCCTTGAGCTTTCGATAAATCCGCTCGAGCTTCAGGCGGCCCGTAGCCACTTCAACCGCCCGAATCAGGCGCACCTTAAACCACGAATCGTCCGGATCCGCGTAAGTCAGTTTTGGACGATTAACGGCCAATGGGACGCTCGCAACTCTCCTCTCGGTTGCAAGTTTATCAGTCAAAGCTGGTAGGTAGGTGGGGGTCCTGGGCATGTGCCACCACTAGGGCGATATCCTCGGGCAGGATTCGACCGATACTCAACGGAGGCAGGTCATCTGGGTCAAAGAAATCCACTGCCGTCGTTTCAATACTCGTGCTCAGGGAACCGCCTTCGAGCTCGCAAAGAAACAGCAGCTTGTACACCGACTCCAGTCGCGCCGGTCGGTAGGTGTGGACTCGATGATCTCGAACGGCTACGAGTTTCTTTACGCGCGCGCGCAGTCCGGTCTCTTCGAACACCTCCTTTTCCGCGTTCTTCGCCGGTGAACACCACTGATCCATCCAACCGCCGGGCAAGGACCAGTGCCCATCACTCTCTTCGCGCACCATGAGGATTCTCCCATCTCGAAACACCCCCGCTCGACACTCAACCTTTGGGGTTGGGTAGCCCCCATCCAGTTCGAACCGGTCGCTAAGGTCCGGCGGCGAACGGTGCAGCAATTCCGCTTGCATACGTTGCGCAAGGGAGTGCAGTTCGGCGTAACGCTCCTGATCGTAAGGATTCGGGCTGTAAGCACGGCCGGTCTCAGCAATCGCTCGCAGCCGTTCAGTCCATTCGATCCAATCCGTATCATCCGGGGTCACACAGGCTCCAACTCAAGACGCTAGAGGATGAAACGATAGTGGATGACCCCTTGGGGTGCACCTCATGACTGTGCCGGACTCATCAACGGACCCGTCGACGCTCATCGAGGCCGGAACTCAGCTCGCTGAACTGACTGCCTCCTTGAACGGTTGGACACCGGACCTCGTTGGCACTCTGGTGTTCGTCCGCCAAGGCGACCAGGTGTTGCTGATCCATAAGAAAACCGGCCACGGCGCGGGCCTGATTAACGGCCCCGGCGGCAAGGTTCAGCCCGGTGAAACTTCAATCGAGTGCGCACACCGGGAACTTCATGAGGAGCTTGGGATCCGCGTGAGCCATCTCGAGCAACGCGCCGTGCTGCGCTTCGTTGAGCAACGCGGCGACCAATGGCTTGGCTACGCGTTCGTCGCCTTCGGTATCGATGGGCTACCCCGGGAAACGCCCGAAGCCCGGCCACTGTGGACGCCGATCACAGACCTGCCACTCGACCGGATGTGGCCCGACGACCGGGTCTGGTTACCGATGATCCTCGCCGGCGAGCACCTCGAAGGCGACTTTCTATTCAATGACGGCGCGTTGCTCGCTCACCGGGTGCGCCTTATCGGTACGAGCTCCAGTCAATGGGACGCAGTTCCTGCCGGAGACGTTCCGCGATCCGAGCCCAGCTGAAGTCACAGGCGCGCTGCCGCACCGCCGCACGAGGCAGCACAAGGGCGCGGCGAACAGCGTTGAACAATGACTCGTCCAAGGCGCCGGTCAGACCTTCCTCGATGACATCGATTGGACCGGTCACCGGGTAGGCCGCGACCGGGGTACCACAGGCCATGGCCTCGAGCATTACCAGGCCGAAGGTGTCGGTACGGGAGGGGAACACAAACACGTCTGCGCTGGCGTACACATTAACCAGCGCCTGACCTTTTCGATAGCCGAGCCACTCAGCGTCAGGGAAGCGTCGTTCCAGCGCTGCACGCGCCGGTCCATCGCCAACAACGACTTTACGGCCAGGCAGATCTAACCGCAGGAAGTCCTCGACACTTTTCTCAACGGCGATCCGACCCACGTAGAGCAGCGTCGGCGTGTGAGAGCAGACCCGATGCTCGGCTGGTTTGAACCGCTCCGTGTCGACCCCGCGGCCCCACACGACGAGTTTCTTTAATCCCCAGGCCTCGAGCTCCGTTCGGTGCGAGGGTGTCGTGCATAACGAGGCTTCGGCGCCGTTATGAAACCAGCGCAACAAGGGGTACACGAAACGCACCGGCAGACCGATCCGATCTCGGATGTACTCGGGAAACTTGGTGTGGACCGAAGTCGTGAATGGGATGCGATGCCGCCGCAGCCAAATGCGTGCGGCGATGCCGAGCGGCCCCTCGGTCGCGACATGAATGGCGTCGGGCTGAAAGTCGCTGAGCTTGCGCCACAACCGCCAGGGATTGCGGGCGAAACGAATCTCGGGGTAACTCGGGAGCGGCGCGGTTTTGAACTGCTCAGGAGAAACAACCCGCACGCGAACGCCAGCGCGTTCGAGCTCTCCAAACACCGTCGACAGCGTGGTGACAACGCCGTTGGTCTGCGGGGCCCAGGCATCGGTCACCAGGGCGATTGATCGAATCAAGCGCTGCGCCGTGTATCCGTCTCGTTGGCTGCAGCATTCAACGCGGTAAGCGGTCGGGGATTGAGAACCGTCGCTGCGACCGCTGCATCGGCCGCGCTCACAGCGGGCCCAGACTCGGGCACAGGCTCGGGCACAGACTCCACGTCCGCATCCAGGGCTCCCCAGCGCAGGATCTGGTACTGGCCATCGTCGCGCTCTACCAGTGCGGTGCAGCTCTCCACCCAATCGCCACAGTTCATGTACGCCACGCCGTCGAAGTCCGTAATTTCCGCGTGGTGAATGTGTCCGCACACCACGCCATCGTAGCCGCGGATGCGACAGTGGCTCGCCAGCCCGTCTTCAAACTCGCTGATGAAGTTCACAGCGCGCTTAACCTTGTGCTTGAGGTACTTCGCAAGGGACCAGTGGCCGTAGCCAAGACGCTTACGTGCCCAGTTAACGACGCGGTTCAGACGCAGCAGCAACGCATAGCTCTTGTCGCCGAGGAAGGCGAGCCAGCGGTGGTGCAGCGTGACGACGTCGTACTGGTCGCCGTGGATGATCAGGTATTTCTTTCCGTCTGCCCCGCGATGCTCCCATTCATCTACGAGGTGTAGATTGCCGAACACCATGTCGGAATACCTACGCAGAAACTCGTCGTGGTTGCCGGTGACGTAGATGACCTGCGTACCGCGTTTCGACAGGGTCAAGAACCGTCGCAATACGTCGTTGTGCGACTGAGGCCAGTAGATGGAAGACTTCATGCGCCAGCCATCGATGATGTCGCCGACCAGATACAGCCGGTCACACGTGTGCTGCTTGAGAAACTCCAACAGCAGCTCCGACTGACAGTCTTTCGTGCCGAGGTGAATGTCACTTAAGAAGATCGTGGGGTAGTGCGTTTTTCCGGGGCCATCAAACTCGCGCGAATCGCCGTCCTCCAGAACACTGGCGCGAACGCCCTGCATGACTTGATCAATAGAAGATGTCGTATCGTCACTCATGGGAGACCTCGCAAAAGCTTGTGAAAAGCTCGTTAACGGGAATCGGGAACCGAAGGCTTAGGAAGGCTTGAGGTTTTTAATATTGTGGCAGATGAATCTGCGGGTGGTGTGACAGTTCTGTTATTCGTTAGCGCTGATACGCCACCTCGAGCGCCGCCATCAGAGCGGTCGGCACCTCGGCTGGCTGACAGTCGAGGGCCCGCAGCCGCTCAATGAGATGTTCATTGTCCTCGCGGCCATCGGCCCAGGTTTTACGGTAACTGCCGCTCTTATAGCCGTTGCGCTGCCGAAAACTGTTGAGCACGTTCTTGCCAACGTACAGCTCGAACAGCTCCGTCGCAGTCATGGGAAGCGCCGTCATGGCGTCGAGAAACGCGGCCAGATCGAACCGTTTTTGTGCTAACGAGTTCTCAGCAAGCCGCTCAACGGCGACGCGAAAGGCTTCCGCTGCGTCGTCCGAAACCGACACCGGACTACCCAGCCGCTCAAGGGCATCGGCGACGTCCGCGAGCGCCGCATCGGCCCGCAGCAGATCACTCAGCCCGAAATGCCAGATGTCCACGAGTTCGAGCTGCACCTGAGCGAGATCCCTCGACTGCTGCTTCCACCACTTCCAGCCGAAGTGATCGAGCAGTTCGGCACACTCGACCCAGATCGCCCGATAGTAGGCATAGTCTTGCTGGCGCCACTCAGGATGCACTTCCAGATTGTGCGCCTCCTGCATCCGAGCCATGGTTTCGAGCTGTTCCGCAACGGACCTCATGGGGCGCGGATTATGGGGTATTCTGCCGGGCATGGCTAAGGTCCCGGGCACCTCACTCGTTATGCACCCGGCCGTCGCGCGGGACGTGCTGACCCGGGAGCACGGCGACCGGCTGCGGCGTATTTGCCGCTTCGTACCAAGCCCCGGCCCCGCGCCGGCAATGATCACCGAAGACGACGACGGCGTTGGCCGGTTGCCGATTGTGCAGGACATCGCCGAACTGCTCCCCCAGGCCCTGGAAATTGAGGTACTGGTGACCAGCTGGGGTTGCCCGAAGCTCGATCGCGAAACGATCGAGTCGCTGCCCCGGCTGCGTTTGATCGCGCACATGGGCGATACGGTCAAGGGATTCATCGATGATCTGGCCTGGCGCCGGGGCATTCTTGTCAGCCACGCTGCCGCCGCCGCCGCCATTCCCGTTGCCGAGTACGCGCTAGCCGCCATTCTCCTGGCGAACAAAGGTGCGTTTGTGCTGGAGCGCCGCTACGCCAGCCACCGCGATTTCGATCCGAGCACGCTGCATGGCGACCCGACGCACCGCGCCAGCGTCGGCAACTATCAACGCACCGTCGGCGTCATCGGCGCATCTCACGTTGGCCGCAAGTTGTTGGGGCTGCTAGCGCCCAGGGATCTCAAGGTTGTGCTTTACGATCCGTACATCGCTCCATCCGATGCGCGCGCGCTCGGGGCAGTCAAGATGGGACTCAACGAGGTCCTCGCGAAATCCGATGTCGTCTCCCTACACGCACCGTTGCTCGAGGACACGCACCACTTAATTGGTGCGTCCGAACTCGCACAGCTACGCGACGGCGCGACGCTCATCAACACGGCTCAAGGGGCCTTGATCGATCCGGACGCACTCGAAGCGGAACTCCTGAGCGGTCGACTCAATGCGATACTGGACGTGACGGAGCCTCAGCCGCTGGTGCAGACATCACCGCTCTTTGAACTACCCAACGTGTTCCTTACACCGCAGCTGTCCGGCAGCCTCGGCGCTGAAATCCACCGCTTTGGCGACGTGATTCTCGACGAACTCGAGCGCTACGCGCGCGGTGCCGGCCTCAAGCACCTGGTGCGTCGCGATCAGCTCGCGCGCATGGCCTGAGCCCGCCGCTCAGGTTGCAAGGGCCTGATCGAGATCCGCAAGAATGTCGTCGATGTGTTCGATGCCAACACACAATCGGATCATCTCCGGTGTAACCCCGGAGCGCGTGAGCTCGTCTTCGCTGAGCTGACGGTGAGTCGTTGAGGCCGGATGACAGGCGAGCGATTTGGCGTCGCCAATGTTCACCAGCCGCTTGAACAGTTTGAGCGCGTCATAAAAACGGACCCCGGCATCAAAACCGCCCTCGACACCGAACGTGAGCAGACTCGAGGGCTTGCCATTCAGGTAGCGTTGCGCGAGCGCGTGGTACGGATCGCTCGGAAGACCAGCAAATCGAACCCAGGCAACCTTGGGGTGCTTGGCTAAGTGCTCGGCTACGGCCTGCGCGTTGCTGCAGTGCCGCTCCATGCGCAGCGACAGCGTCTCGAGCCCCTGAAGCAGCAAAAATGCACTCTGGGCAGACAGTGCGGAGCCTGTATTGCGCAACGGAACCGTCCGCGCGCGGCCAATGTACGCCGCCGGACCGAAGGCCTCAGCGTACACAACGCCGTGATAAGACGGTTCCGGCGTGCTGAATTCAGGGTAACGATCGGCACGCTCAGCCCAAGGAAACTTACCGCTGTCGACGATGATGCCGCCCAGGGTCGTGCCGTGCCCGCCAATGTATTTCGTGAGCGAATGCACAACGACGTCCACGCCGTGATCAATCGGCTTCAGCAGTGCCGGCGTCGCGACGGTGTTGTCCGCAATGACGGCAACGCCCTGGTCATGAGCCACCGCAGCGATGCCCGCGATATCGACGATGTTTCCTGCCGGGTTACCAATGGTTTCCAGAAACACCGCCTTGGTGCGATCGTCGATCAGCGCGGCGATTGCGGCCGGTGTATCGTCCGCGGCAAACCGCACGTCGATACCGAGCTTCGGCAGCATGTGCGCAAACAGCGTATAGGTACCGCCATAGAGTTGCGGGACCGAGACGATGTTGTCGCCGGCACCGGCAAGGTTAAGGATGGCGTAGTTGATCGCCGCACTGCCCGCCGAGACCGCCAACGCTCCGACGCCACCTTCGAGCGCTGCGAGGCGCTGTTCCAGCACGTCACAGGTTGGATTCATGATCCGCGAGTAAATGTTCCCCGGCACCGCGAGGTTGAACAGATCCGCACCGTGCTGCGCGTCGTCGAACTCATAGGCAACGGTTTGATAGATCGGTACGGCAACCGACTTAGTTGTGGTATCCGTTTCGTAGCCTGCATGTATGGCCAGCGTTTCATCGCGCATGGATCGTCCTCTCCCGCTTTACGCCCCGGGCGGCTGCACCGGTCTGCGTCGTTTGAATGCTCGTACCTGTGCCCCGCAAAACACCGGACCGATAGGTCCCGGATTCCGCAGCCGCTAGGGCCATTGTGCGCAAGTTGCTGGCCTTCGGCCAAGCGGTTAGATTCCGTGCGCTCGCACACCCGTTCGCCCGGCTCAGGACCAATCGATGGATCTCAACTACGGCCCCGAATATGACGCCTTCCGCGCGGAGCTCCGCAGCTTCCTCGACACCCACGGCCATGAGGCACCAAAAGGTAACAACAACCCCAAGGCGCCGGCGAGCTTAGCCTGGCAGCGCAAACTCATCGAGCACGGCTACACGGCCCGAACCATACCCAGCGCCTATGGCGGCGCGGGCCGCGAGCCAGACATTCTTAAAGCGCGGATTATTGCCGAGGAATTCGCTCGGGCTCGGGTCGCCGCCGGGCTCGGCGGTCAAGGCATATCGATGCTCGTACCGACACTCCTGGAAATGGGGACGGAGGAACAACGCGTCCGCTTCATCGAGCCTACGATTCGCGGCGAGATGATCTGGTGCCAGGGCTACTCGGAGCCCGGTGCCGGCAGCGATCTCGCGGCGCTGAAGACCCGCGCCGAACTCGACGGCGACGAGTGGGTGATCAACGGTCAGAAAATCTGGACCAGCACCGCGCACATCGCCGACTGGATGTTCTGTCTGGTGCGCACAGAACCCGAGGCGCCTAAGCACGAAGGCATTTCTTTTCTGCTGCTTGAGATGGCGACACCCGGACTCGAGGTACGACCGCTCGTCGATATGACCGGCAGCGCGAATTTCAACGAAGTATTTTTCACCGACGTGCGGGTGCCTAAGGACCAGATCGTCGGGCGCCGCGGTGAGGGTTGGCGCGTGGCCAACTCCATCCTCGGCAACGAGCGCGATTCGCTCGGCAACCCGAACGCAACGCTGACGCGCTTTCACGCCCTCAAAGCGCTGATGGAACGGGAAACGGTCGACGGGCAACGACTCATCGACGACCCGGTCCTCCTCGACCGGCTCATGGCGGTCCAGGGCAAGGTGCTCGCTATGAGCGCCAACGACCTGCGTGTGCTGTCGGCCAAAGTAAACAAGACCAGCGGTGGTGGTGCCAACGACACCCGGCTGGCGCGCATGATCATCAAGCTTGAAGGCACGGAACTTCGCCACGAGCTCGAAGGCCTGGCCATTGACGTGCTGGGAGAACTGGGGCTCGCCTATGGCGATAACCCACTGCTGCGGGACGGTGGCTCCTGGCAGGCTCAATACATGTACTTTTTGGGACTGATCATCGGTGGCGGTACGTCGCAGATTCAAAAGAACATCATCAGCGAGCGGGGTCTTGGCATGCCGAAAGAGCCAAAGTTCCCGACCGCGAGGAGCTAAGCCGCACGATGGAATTCGCACTTTCCGAAGAACAGGTCCTGCTCAAAGACAACGTCGACCGGCTGCTCGCCGAGCAAGCGCCACTCGAACGCATCCGCAGCTACGCCGACGGCAGTGAACCCGGGATCGCACACATGCTCTGGCATCAGCTCTGCGACCTCGGAATCGGCCTGCTGCTGATTCCGGAGGCCGCCGACGGCCTTGGCCTGACGGTGCTTGATGCCGCGCTCGTCGCCGAATCGCTGGGTAGCGCCGTGGCACCCGCGCCGGTACTGGGAAGCGGAATCGTTGCACCGTACCTGCTCGCGGAAGTTCCAGACGCCGGCGATGCGCTCGCAGCGCTTGCCGCCGGTGAGCTGCGCGTGGGGCTTGCGCTGTCGGAGCTTGCCGGAGCTCGCGAGGACAGCGGTGTGGTTGCGCATAACGGCAAGCTCAACGGACGGTCGCTGCACGTGCTCGACTTTGACGAGCAAAGCGCCTATCTGGTCGCCGATGGCAAACGTCAGCTGTATCTCGTCGACCCTCAGGCCGCCGGCTTGAGCGGGCGTTCACTGACAACCATCGATCGCACCCGAGCCACCGGCGAGCTGAGTTTTTCCGATACGCCGGCACGACTATTGACCACCGACCCGGACCTCTGCGCGCGCACCCTCGCCCTGGCACGCATCGCCCTGGCCGCGGACTCCCTCGGCGCCGCCAGCACGATGCTGTCGGCCGCCGTCGAGTACGCCAAACAGCGTGAGCAATTCAATCGACCCATCGCTTCCTTCCAGGCGGTGAAGCACATGTGCGCCGAGATGGCCGCAGCCCTTGAACCCTGTCGCGCGATGGTGTGGTACGCGGCGCACAAACTCGACGAGCGGGAAGCGGACGCCGTCATGATGGCCTGCCATACCAAGGCGCACATCGCCGACGTCGGGAAACGCCTGGCCAAAACCGCGACCGAAGTGCATGGTGGCATGGGATTTACGGATCTTTTGGGCTTGCACTACTGGTTCAAGCGCATTGGCTTTAATCGTCAGACGCTCGGCACGCCGGCGCAGCTGCGGCGGGAGGCCGCGATTGCCCAAGGATTCATAGATAATACCGCGCAAAATTCCGCTACAGCCTGAGCTACTGAATTCATGTCCGATACCCTGCCGGTGCTCGCCCTGAAGAACACCGTCGTTTACCCGCAGATCGTCGTTCCTCTTGCCGTGGGACGCTCCCGGTCGCTCGCCGCCATAAAGGCCGCCGCAGACCGGGGCCAACAGCTCATCACCGTGGCGCAGCGAGACGAAAACGAAGACGAACCAGATCGCGACGGGCTGCACGACGTGGGCACGCTGGTCCAGGTAACGCGCATCGAAAAGCGCGACAGCGGTCTCCAGGTCATCGTCCAGGGCCACGACCGGGTGCAGCTCGGGGACCTGGTCGAGGGCGAGTTTCTCGAAGCGCATTACGATCTATTGCCGCAGATCGACCTCGACCCGGGCGGTGATGAAGAGGCCGCGGTTCATGCGTTGTTGCGGGAAAACCTCGACCTT
Source organism: Pseudomonadota bacterium (assembly GCA_039198065.1). Taxonomy (GTDB): domain Bacteria; phylum Pseudomonadota; class Gammaproteobacteria; order Pseudomonadales; family Azotimanducaceae; genus CALHVX01. Next base: position 66,087 of record JBCCTU010000003.1, on the reverse strand, counting down.
GCCCAACGGATCGCCAAGCTCTTCGATTCAGAAAACGGCGACGACATCTACCAGCAGTTGATCGGCTCCATAAGCGATCCGATCACGCAAATGTACCGAATCGCTTCCCTGGCCAACCTGTCCGTTTCGCAGCAGCAACGGGTGCTGGCGTGCGACGACACCCATCAGCTGATGGATACGCTCCACAATCTGCTGCAGCACGAGTTTCAGGTCACTGAGCTGCGCCGGGAGATTGCCGAACAGGCCCGGGAGGAAATCGATCAACAGCAGCGGGAACACGTGCTGCGCCAGCAGAAGCGGGCCATCGAGCACGCGCTCGGTGAAACGGAAGACGACGAAGACATCGTCGAACTTCGCGCCCAGCTGGATGCCGCCGAACTGCCGGCTGCCGTCGCAGAAGAAGTCGAGCGCGAGCTGAAGCGCCTGGCGCGTATGTCTGTGAACGCCGCCGACTATCAGGTTGCCCGCGGTTATCTCGAGCTGGTCGCTGAGCTGCCCTGGCACGCGCGCACCGAAGACCACCTCGAACTGACCAACGCCCGGGAAGTGCTCGACGCCGATCACTACGGGCTCGAAGAAATCAAAGACCGGATCCTCGAGACGCTGGCCGTCATGCAGCTCAATCCGGACGCTAAGGCGCCTATTCTCTGTCTTGTTGGACCACCCGGGGTTGGAAAAACGAGTCTCGGTCAATCGATTGCGCGCGCTATGGGGCGCAAGTTCGAACGGTTGAGTCTCGGGGGGCTGCACGACGAAGCCGAGCTGCGTGGCCATCGCCGCACCTACGTCGGCGCCATGCCCGGGCGCATCCTGCAGGCGCTGCGCCGGGCCAGCGTTACCAACCCGATCATCATGCTCGATGAGATCGACAAGCTTGGGCGAGACTTCCGCGGCGACCCCGCCGCGGCGCTTATGGAGATTCTGGATCCGGCCCAGAATCGAGAGTTTCGCGACAACTACCTGAACCTGCCCTACGACCTTTCTGGGGTCATGTTCGTAACGACCGCCAACAGTCTCGACGAGATTCCGGCACCGCTGCTGGATCGCATGGAAGTCCTGGAACTGTCGGGCTACAGCGATCGCGAAAAGCTCGCAATCGCGGATCAATACCTCATCCCGAGACAACGGGATGAAGCCGGGCTCGATGTCGAGCAGCTCGCCTTCAGCCGCACCGGGCTCGCCTTTGCCCTGCGGGCTTATACCCGGGAAGCCGGTGTGCGCGAGTTCGAACGGGTCATCGGGCGCCTGGCTCGCAAACGCGCCAAGCAGATCATCGAACAGCGCGACGGCCGAGAGCCAGCGGGGGAAGCAGCACCACTCAGTAGCCCTGAGCTCGACCCAGCGGCCGTTGAAGCCCTGCTTGGACCTCGGAAGTTTAAAGATGAGCTGCGACGCCAGGACCTCAGCGCCGGTGTTGCCGCCGGTCTCGCCTGGACCGCCGTCGGTGGCGACGTGCTTTACGTCGAGGCAACGCTGACGCCAAAGGAAGAAAAAATTACGCTGACCGGACAACTGGGCAGCGTCATGCAGGAGTCTGCCCGCGCAGCCCGCAGCTACGTATTCAGCGCGGCGGAGCGGTTCGGCATTGACCAGGAAACCATTACCGACAACGGACTCCACATCCACGTGCCCGCCGGCGCAGTTCCGAAAGACGGCCCTTCAGCCGGCGTCACCATGGCGACGGCCATCGCCTCTGCGTATTGCCAGCGCCCGGTGCACGACGATCTGGCCATGACCGGTGAAGTGACGCTTACCGGTATGGTTCTACCGGTCGGAGGAATCAAAGAAAAGCTGCTCGCCGCGCACCGAGCGGGTATGAAACGCATCCTGCTGCCGGAAGATAACGCCGCAGAGCTCATCAAGCTGCCCGAGCGGGTACGCGACGAGCTCGACATCACGTTAGTCTCAAATCTCGACCAGGTGCTCGAACAGGCCTTTCGCTGACAACGGCGTTGAGAATCGACTTGCTCAGATCGATCCTCTGGATCGTCCTTGCCAGCGCGGGCGCAGCCGCCACCGCGCAGCCCGCACCGGTTTCCGAGTGGGCAGCGAGCGTTGAGTTGCTCGGCGCTCGGAGCGAACTTGGACGCACCGCCGACCGGGGCCAATATGGGACCGGTGAAACAATCGGTACACGCATAGACGGCGCGTTCGATGCGCCGGCAGAAGCCGACACGTCCGCCGCCGTTGGCCTGAGCGTCGAGCGGCGACTGCTGCGCTGGCACCTTGGCCTGGCGACCTACTGGATGTTCCCCGTCGATTGGGACATCGAAGTACCTCTACCTAGTCAGCAAACGGTGTTCAACACGTTCACCAATGTCGAACGGCGGATGCTCCTGGTCCGCATCGGCAGGCATGGCCAGCTGCGACCAAATCTGAGCTGGCATGTGACGGCGAGCGTCGGGCCGGTGGAGCTGCGTTACGACACCGAGTACATCGATCGCGCCGTGCCCGGTTTACGTCGTGAGCGGCGGGAGCAGCGCGAGGACTCAGACACCGACCTGGCCTGGGGCCTGGAGTTTGGTCTGAAACACCGGCTGGCGGAGCGCTGGACCGCGGGGGTCTCTTACCGGTTCCTGCGTTCCGGCGATCTCGAGGTCGCCGCAACGGCGTCCGACACAGGCCGCCTGACCACCGAGCTCGACGATCATCAGCTGGCTCTAAGCCTCAGCTACCGGTTTCGCCGCTAAGCGCCCGCGTCAGGACCGACGCACCCGGTAGCGCATGGCGTTACCGCGTTTACCCACAAGCTCAATCGCATCGAGGGCGCGCAAACAGTAGGCGAGCTTTTGCCCCGTCGAACGCGGTGCATTCATGGCCGTTGCAAGCGTCTGAGTATCGAAGTCGTCGGCGGGCACGGCGCTGCACAGCTGCCACAGACTCTCGGCGCCGCAGAACCGCAATCGGTCACGCGTTTCGACCAAGCGCCGGGCCATCACCTGCCAACCCCCCCGTCGACGGCGAAGCCGAGGATTCCAGTACCGCTCCGTTTCTTCCACAGTCATCACCAGTTCGAGGCTGAACTGCGGCAACGCCAGCAAGTCGGGAAAGCTGACCAGGGCATCCAGCACGTCATGCGGTGAGCCACGGAGCGGCGAGCGGCGCCGCGTTTCCTTGTCACCCCGGTAACCGATCAAGCGCGTTTCTTCGGCCACGGGAACCACAAGAGTCACCGAGTGCGCCTTAACCAGTCGTCGCAGCTTGGTTTTTAGCTGTGCAAAGGAGCCGGTCTGAAATTCGATGAGGCGGCCATTGGCGACCAGATCGATGAGGTAGCCCTCGCACGGCACTTCGTAGTCGACGCAGTGACCCGCGCGGCTCAGTTCCTGGCCGTAGAGGTGTTTCAGGTCTCGATGGAGATCGCTCTCATTGAGCGTTCCAATCGCCGAGGCTTGGTCTGTCACGGACATGATCCATTACAAGCGCGAACGCTAGCTGACACTGATTTCAGTATGACATACTGGCGTTTCCATAGATCAAGGAGACGGTCGATGAGCTTCGCAGGTACCTGGAACACTACGATGAATACGCCCATGGGCGCTCAGCAAGGCACGCTGACCTTAACGGAAGACGGCGGCGCGCTCAGCGGCAAGATGGTCGGCGCGCAGGGCGAACTTGAACTCAAAGATGGTGCGGTCAGCGGCGACGGTGCGACGTGGAAAGCAGACATCACCACTCCGATGCCGATGACCCTCGAGTTTGATGCCAAACTCGAAGGCGACAAAATCACCGGCAGCGTCAAGCTGGGCGCCTTTGGCAACGCCAGCTTTGAGGGTACCCGAGCCTAAGGCCCTTGCCCCAGGTCGCGGGCTCCCCGCGACCTAACGCCCGCGCTAGCGTCGAACCAACCCTTCCACAGCATTCAGCGTCGGCACCACGGTGCGCAGTCGGCCTCGCTCTTCATCGACGATCCGGCACGCCAACGCACGCTTCGCCTCGGCTGCCGTAGCGGTCGGCGCGTCACCGTCCAGCTCCAGCAGCAAATCCACGATTCGCTCCGCTGCATTGAGACGTCCCCAGAGATAGTCGTGCTCCCGATAGCTGCGATTGAAAAAGCCAAGAAAGCCCATGAAGTTGCGGCAGCGCAGACCCTCAAACACCGGTGCCAGCGTATCGGCATCCGCTGGACTGATTCGTTCGACTCGAAGATCGGTCAGCGGGTCCGGCCCGGCGTTCTCTCCCCCCGGGGTTGTGAGCAGCACGTCGTAAAAGAAAAAGCCGAGGTTTTCCAGGAGTTGCTGTCGAACGAGGCTGAGGTCTGATCCGGTTTGGCACAGATCAGCAAGCAACGCGTTGATCCGGCGGTCGAAACGGGCGAGATCGAGGGCGGCTGCGAGACCGTCGAGCAGTGATTGCGCTTCTTGCTGCGAGAGCGGCAGGCGGGTAGCCGCACGAATCAGGGACCGGGCGAGCGCCGCCTGCAGCGCGCGCGCCGATCGCAGTGTCTGTAGATCTTCGAGGATGCCATAGGCTTGCTGTTTGTAGCGCGCAAACGCGTCGCGGGTGCTGTCACTGACAGGACCCTCGCCGTAGACCCGATTAAGCCGGCGAATCATGAACTGAACACGACGGACGCGAAAACCGAGATCAAAGCGCTCCAAAAATGCCTGCGCCCGCTCGAGGGGGTCACGTCCGTAGCCAATGCAGGCATCTTCGATGCTACTGAGCATCGCCTGCCGTCGCTGCGGCTCGGCCATCGTCTGCGTCAACACGGACCACTCTTCGGCGAGTGCGTCGACGAGCCTCAACCGGCGGCGGTCGAGATAGGCGCCGTAGGCAAACCCCAGGCGGTCCTCAGCGCGTCGCTCCGCCTCGGCGCCCATGCGCTGAACCTCATCGGCGCTCTGACACCTCGCGAGCTGCGCTGGCAGCACGTCGTCCAGCGCTGCGTGTATGAGCGGCCGCCGCGCCTCAATGATCCGGCGATTTGTTCGCGCCGTCTGCGATTGAGCCATGATCGCTTCTAGATCAGACAGGATCGGCTGGTTCCGCGGAATCGTTGACGCGGCAGCGCGGATCGTTCCCAGGAAACCAAGCGCCTGATCACTGGAACCGGCGTCGTCGACGTTGGGGTCCGGTTCGACGTACAGCATGATGCGCTCGACCTGACGATCCGCCGGGCGATGCTGCAGCGCGTCGAGCGCCGCACCAAAGGGTTTATTGTTGACGATGCCGCCATCGACGAAGGTCCGTTCCTCGGGGACCAAACTCGAACTCAAGGGCTGCCCCGAGGCATCAAAGAGATTGCGCTGTAGAAACCGCCGTTCGCCGGGCCAGGGCTGCCGCCGCTCCTTGAGCACGGCCATCAGTTCCCGGTGTTGGTACGGGTCGAAGGCGCCGGCGTAGGAAGAACTCGCGCGAGCGGCCCAGACCAATGCCGGTGCGTTGTCCGCAGAAAAATCAGTGAAGCCGCGGGGACCTCGCGGCGCGTGGGTCAGCCGGCAGTAAACGGCGTGTTCGCGCTCCCGCGCGACCAATCGATCGTGCACTTGGATCAGTCGCGGGTAGCCAAACAGATCGGTGAGGCTGGCGTAGACATCGAGGCGTTGTCCCGGCGGCAGCAGCGAGGTCTCGGATAACCGATTGCGGCGCATGTTGGCCAGCGCATCGAGCAATCGACGGCACAGCTTGGCGCCGCTGAACGGCGGCCGGAACCAGGACGTGCGAACCAAGCGGGTCAGTTTGCCGCGGATTTCGTCATCGCGCGTGATCGACGCGGGTAGCCAGTACGACAGGCCGCGCAGCAACGGATAGAGGTACCACTTCCGCAAACGCGAGACGCGTTCGCTCCGTAGCTCGTCTGCATCGGCGGTGGTGAGCCACAGCTCCGTGTGTGCGTCGAGATCGCTGTCGTCAACCAAGGCCTGCGATAGCAGAATTCCGTTGATCGCTCCGGCAGAGGCACCGGCAACCACATCGATGACCACCCGCGTATGACCGCGCTCGTTCAACCGCCGCAGGAGGTCGGCGTACACACCTTCCGTACCCCGGGATTGACTGCTTTGTGCATAGGCACCGGGGTCGTGCAGGGCCTTCGATGCGCGGACCAGGCGCAGCAGCTCCTTCGTCACCCCATGCATATAGACCGCTAGCGACGCGCCGCCATAGATCACCACCGCCAATCGAAGTTCGCGTTTCACAAACCGCCCCTCAGCGCCGATAGTCGAGCGGTGGCGCTCGCTCACCGAGCAGTGCCTGATAGCGGAAATCGTCTCCACGGCGGCGTAGGAACTCCTGCTGGGCGGCCTGGCGAAGGGTGCTATCGGTGAACAGCGCCTCGCCGGTCAACGCTAGGACCTGGGCGGCTTTCAGCATGCCCTTGTGGCCAATGCTCATGCCGCCGGCCGCCACGGCCTGCCAGCTGTGGGCCGGTGTGCCGGGTACCCAGGTAGCTGCGGCAAATCCCACCGTTGGCACCTGCCAGCTGACATCGCCGACATCCGTCGACCCAGCACGCTGGTTAAACGCAAAGGGACCGATCCGCTGCGTCGAACCGATGGGACGCGCGCTTGCACCCGGCAGGGTACGGCGCAGCTTGAGCGCAAAGGCCCGTTCGTCCGGCGTGTAGCGGATCCCACCGACACTCATGAAAATATCGTGCACGCGACGGGACAGTGTTTCGTTCGGCAGGATCGGATAGTTACCGTGCATGACCTCAACAGCCACCCGGGTCTCGGTTCCTTGCGCTGCAGCATTCGCGATCCGGGTGACGCGATCAAACAGCGCCGCAGTCACATCGCGATCGGGGTGCCGCACGTAGTAGTACACCTGCGCCCGTTCTGGAACGATGTTCGGTGCTGCCCCACCGTCGGTTATGACGTAGTGGATCCGGCTCTCCTGGGGCACATGCTCGCGGAGTAGATTCACCATGAAGTTCATGGCCTCCACCGCGTCCAGCGCCGAGCGACCGCGCTCCGGGGCGGCCGCCGCATGCGCCGCGACACCGGTAAAGGTAAACCTGCCGGACTTGTTGGCCGTAGTGCTGTAGGGTGCTGCGCTGTTGCCGTCGGCCGGATGCCAGTGAAGCATGACATCGACGCCATCGAACACGCCCTCCCGCGCCAGATAGACCTTACCCGACCCGCCCTCTTCCGCCGGTGTACCGAACACCCGGATCGTTCCCGGTCTACCGGACTCAACAAGCCATTGCGCCAGGACCCGACCTGCATGCGCACTTGCTGCTCCGAACAGATGGTGGCCGCACGCGTGTCCGGGAGCACCCTCTACCACCGGGCTCCGTTCCGGTGCCGCGACCTGCGACAGTCCAGGGAGCGCATCAAATTCCGCCAACAGTCCGATCACGGGTTCACCGCGGCCAAAGCTTGCGACGAACGCCGTTGGAATCCCGCCCACTCCGGTCTTCGTTTCAAACCCCGCGCGCGTCAGGTACTGGGTCAGCGCTGCTACGCTACCGCGCTCCTGGTAGCCCACCTCAGCTAGGGACCACAGGCGGTCCGCGAGGTCGATGGCGGGCGCGCCTTGTGCCGTGACCCGCTCAGCAAGGCCCAACGGTTCCGCGGCCGTCTGCGAAGTCGCCGGCCCTGACGCACCGACGGCAAGCAGCGCCAGCGCAGCTGCGCGGCACCAGCAATACGCGTTCAAACCAAACCCTTGCATCGCCGATCCAGACCGCGGCTGCTGCATGAAGACCTCCCAATCCGGATCGCCAGTGTAGCGATCCCGGGCCATTCAGTTCAGGTTCAGGGCATGCTGAGACCCTTGATGTTGCGGGATAGGGTCTGTGACGCTTCAGCTAACAGCTCAATCTGACACGCGTTGCCAAGGCGGCGGGAGCGTTTCACGGGCGCTTCGCTGGCGTAGGACGAAAACTGATCGCGTGTTACGGCGATAGCGCTCTATTTGGGCTGGAGATAACCATGACTGAATCGTCTACAAACCAATCGCTGGCAGGAACGCTTGCTCGGTCGCTGGCGCTCGGGGCAGTGCTCGTCACCCTAACTCCGGCAGTGCTTGCGTCGCCCAAGACGGTGTCCCCCGCGTCAGCCGCAGACGCCACCGAGCAACTCATGGAGACTGCCATGCCTGTACCGAGAATTACGGGCATCGAGGCCGTCAGTGCTATCAGAGTACTTGGCACTGACCGCGTAGCGCTCAGGGTCAACAAAGCCGGGGACTATTTGCTGCGCCTTGAACCGGCGTGCCCAGCGCTTACCTACGCCGAGCGCATTGAGATGTCGGTGGCGCAAGGAAGCGTCTACGCCGGCTTCGACTCGATCGAAGCGGATGGGCAGGCGTGCCGCATCCAGTCCATTTACCGCCTCTAAAGGCCGAGCGTAAGCAGGGGCTGCCTCAGGTCGGCAGGAAGTGGACCGGGTAATTGATTCGCGTCCGGCTAACCTCACGGGTTCCGAAGTCAAACAGTTTGACGCGGTTGATGATTTTGGCCATCAATGAGTCGTCCTGCAGCTCGGAGTCCACAACCTGGCAATCAACGACTCGGCCAGAGGGGTCGATTACCAGCTCAAGCACAACCTTGCCCTGCAGCGTCGGATCGGACCGTAGCGCGCGATTGTAAATCGCGAAGATCGCGCCCTTGTTCGCGTCGAAGGTCCGGCGAACATCTTCAATGCTGCGTTCGCGGGCGTTGATCGCCTTCTGCTTACGCACCGCTCCCTTTCGTTCGACCGACTTCGGCGCCTCCACCTTTGTCGTTTCACGGCCAGCTAGAGCAACGCCACCGGTTGCGGTCGACAGCTCAGCAACATTCACACCGGCACTTCGACTGGCCCGCTTGGACGTAAGCAAGGACCGGTCAACAGTTGGCGCTGCACCGGCGCCTCGCTGGATAGCGGCGGTATCAGTCAGCTTGCTGGTATCAACGGCCTCGCGCATGTCCGCAAACGCATCCTTGAAAGCCAGCAGTCCCGACACGGCTGCCTTCTCCCGCGCATCGGCAACCTTGGGTTGCGGCTTTGTTACAGGATCTGGTTTAACGACCGGCTTCGGCTGCTCCTTGACGTCCGGCTTCGGTTCCGGCTTCACCGCTTCCTTTGGTTTCGGTGGCGGCGGAGGTGGCGGTGGCGGTGGCTCTTTGCGCTGCAGGATGCGTGCGAGCTGTGGCGGTAGCTCCTCGAGCTCCTCCCGCTCAACTTCGGGCAGGGGCAGCAGCGGTATGGCGACGCCAACGGCGGTCACAAAGAGCAAAAAAATACCGAGCCAGCGTTGGAAATTGCGGCTGTCTAAGCGGCCGGTCTCCCAAGGCAACCCGAAGGCGTTGAGGTGGGCGGCGGCAGCGCTCATGAAGCACCCCCGACAACGGCTGCTGCACCGGCAACGACCGGTTCAACCTTGTTGACTGCGAGGGAAATGCGCGCAAAGTCCACATCCTGGCAGGTCAGCATAATCTTCTTCAACAGCCAGTACGGTAACGCCTGATCACCCATGATGGTTACCTGAAACCCACCCTCGGGCACCTCGCCCTTGCGCTCGGCCTGGTAGATGAGCTCCTCGCGCAGCCCATCGATCATGGGCTCTTCGCTATCTCGCAGTTCATCGACGCGCGCAACCGCACGACCCTGTACGACGATGTCGTCGGCGGATACAGAAACCGTTAGCCGGTTCTCCGGTCGTTGCTCCGACGTTGAATCGGGGAGTTTGATGTCGCTGCTGGTCTGCAGTACCTCAACTTCCGACGAGTTCACCATCAGGAAGAACACCAGGATGGTGAAGATGTCCATCAACGAAACGAGATTCAGAGCGGCTGGCTTCTGCCGCTGCTTGTCCCGCCGGTTGCGCTGGTGTCTGCTGCTCACGACTGCTCCTGTCGTCCCTTTCTCACTGGGCTCACTGGCGTAGCCGCCGCGGTGCCCTGTCCTTGATTCGTAGCCGTCTCAAGCTCCGCTACATCGGCGCCGGCTTCTTCTGGCGTATCGCCGAGGGAGATGATCGGGAAAAGTTCCGCTTGCACCACGTCTACGCCTTGCACCGTCGGATAGGAGCGGACTCGATCCATGACCGTGACCAATGTCTGGTAGTCGGTCGACTCTTCCAGCAGCACCGTGATGTCTTCTTTTTCCGGCATGCGGCGCTTTAGCTCCTGCATGACCTGGGTGAGCTGATTGAAATCGTAGTCACCGTCCACCAGCGGGAGTCGTTTTATAACGCCGCCGCGGCCATCGGCGATGCGAAGTTCGCTCGCCGCAACGACGACCTCAAGATGAACCTGCTCTGGATCGAACTCACCGTCTGCCGCTGCGCCGCTCGGGAAATTCAAATCAATAACCGTGGTGTGCGTAAACACCATGCTGAGCAGCAGGACCGGAACCAGCACGATCATGAGGTTCATGAACGGCGTGACGTCCAGGTCGGCTGCCTCAGCGTGGGCCGCCGCTCGACGTTTGAGGCGTCTCATTAGGCGCTCGCTTTTGCTGCGGCTGCCGGTGCGGCAGAGCGCTCGTCGCCTTCCATTAGGTTCAGTGCTTTGACCACCGCGATCTCAAGGCTCTCAACAATGGCGCTGGTCTTGCTCTGCAACAGTGAATGAATGAGCAGCAGCGGAATCGCCGCCATCAATCCAAACGCGGTCGTGTTCATGGCGATCGAAATACTCTGCGAGAGTAGCGTCGCTTTCTCCGCCGGATCGGCGTTTGCGACCGCCGTAAACGCAGCGATCAGACCGATGATCGTACCGAGCAGACCAAGAAGCGTCGCAATGTTTGCGAAGGTCGCAAGGTACGGCGTTCGCCGCTCAATGCTTGGCAGGACTTCCAAGAGCCCTTCTTCCATGGCGTACTCGATGTCACTGCGGCGCTTTGACGTGGCTCGACGCGCGACCCCATCCGCCATGATTCGGCTCATCGCCGACTTGGACTTACGGGTGAGATCGGACAGCTCGCGCAGCCGCCGCTGTTTAAGCAGTGGCAGCATTTGCTTGAAGTCGCGCCGGTTTACGCGGACCTGGTTCGCCAGGTACAGCCAGCGTTCTGCTGCAATGGAAACACCAATCGCCAGCACAACCGCGATCGGATACATGAAGGGCCCGCCTTCCTGAAAGAAGCTAACCACGGTGCTATAGAAGTCCATTCGTTCCTACTCCTCAGACTGGATACGATCTAGCGTTTCAAAGTATTTGAGTTCACGGCGATACGCCGGCGGATACAGGCGACGAAAGAGTTCCGCCTCCGCCATGTCAGCCTTGACTTCGATTTCAGGCAAACCGTCCGGTGCCTGCCAAGGTAAGATATACAGAACTTTCGGGAGCTCTTGATTGCCGGAGATCACGGTTTCATCAAGCCTGATCGTCTGACTCGGAGCCGCCGCATCGGCCGCGAAACCGGTCGCACTCAGAAGCTGAAGTAGTAGCGCAAAAGACGCCCAAAGCGCTCCAGTCGCACCGGTCGCACCGGTCGCAAGGGTGTTGTTTCGCATGCCACCTGTTGAACGGCTCACCGCGTTAACCTCCCGTACGTCGTTCGAGATCCATTACCCAGCCGGCAACCTTGCGGTCCGGTTCCGGAACGAGGTTCTGGTACTGCCGATAGGCCTTCAACGCCTCCTCCAGCCGGCCGAGGTAGAGCTCATAGAGAATGCCGAGATTCAGATAGGCCTTAGCGAAATCCGGCGAGCCGTTGAGGCACTTGAGGTACAGGTCTTCTGCAGATTCGAAGTCGCCCTGGGTTCGAAACAGCACGCCAAGCTGGTTGTAGGCCGCGCAGTTTTCCGGATTGGCCGCAATGGCCTGGCGAAAGGCCCGCCGTGCGCCTTCGACGTCGCCAAGCTGCAGCGCGACCTGCCCAAGGTTGACCCAAGGTCCGGCGAGCTCAGGCTGATCGGCCGTAATTCGGCGAAGAAGCCGCTCGGCCGATGCCCAGTCTTCCGCCTTCATGGCCGCCACCGCGGCCTCGAAGTCGGCCGCGTTGCGACCTTTGACCTTGGGCCGGTTCGATTCTTTCAGCGCCACCGGCTCATCTGCCCCCGCACCGCCAAACAATCCCCGCGGATCCGGTAGCCAGCCGCGGCGCGCTGATTCCCGCTGCCCAGCATCGGCATCGGCATCGGAAGCTTCAGCCGGTGACTTCGGCGTTGGCTCAGTGCGGGCTGCCGCGGCCGGTCCGCCAGCTTGCGGTGCCGTCGACTGGCTTGCACCGTCGCGCGTTGCGCAGCCACCCAGCATCGCCAACACCGCAACCGCGAGCGTCAGCTCAGTAAATCGACTCGACATACCCGGCCACCAGTTCCTGTTTGTCAAAACGCGCCGGCATCAGCGCCCCGAGCGCTTCAAAGCTTCTCTGAACCCAAGGATCGTAGAGCCCCTGCCAGCTGCGTCGCATGTTGATTTCGTGGAGCTCAATCGCCTGCTCCTCGAAGGGATACGCTTGCTCTTCAAGCAGCAAATCGTACTGCTCGAGCTCCAGTGCACTGAGGCCCGCGGGCCGCTCAGACTCCATGATCGATCGGGCGAGCACGCGGTAGAGTTCAGCAATCTCGAAGGCCGACGCCGACGCAAACTCCGGCACCTTGTAGGCCGCAACACGCTCATAGGCCGCGACGGCCTGCGCCAGCGCCTGTTGCTTGCGCTTCAGACTCTTCGGCAACGGTCGGGTGAGGCGGATAGAACGGAACGCGTCACGCGGTTCCTCGGCTAGCTCGAACTCTGCTCGCACCGCCAGGTCCGCGGCCCGTTCCGTCGCGTCAGCACCCATGCGATCGAACACGCGAATTTTGTCCTGCAACCACCGGCGATGCGCACTTTCGTCTCGGCGCGCCACCGCAAGCTGATCGAGTTGTTCGATGACCTCGAGCGCTGGCTCGTAAGGCGTTGGGTATCGCTCCACGTACTCAAGCCAGGTGCGCTCGAGCGCAGGACCGTCTCCGAGTTCGTCGTAGATTTCACCCGCCCGAAACAGCGCCTGACGCGCAACCTCAGGATCCGGATTCGCCCGCGACACTCGCACGTATTCCTCCGCGGCAAGGTCCAGGCGCTCACTCTGTTCGTGCATACCGGCAAGCCGAAGCTCCAGATCCTGGTTCAGTTCGCTGGTCGGAAACTCGTTGCGAAATGCGGTAAGCAGATCAGCTGCGGCAACCAGGTCACCGCTGGATTCGAGGACTGCAACGGCGTCGAAGTGACCTTGCGCGGCAAGACTGGCGGATGGATCGATGGCTTTGATCCTCAGGTAGTGGCCGACGGCGAGCTCGACCTCACCGGCGGCTTCGGCCGCCTCACCCTGTTTGAATACCGCTGCCAGGCGCTTCTCGGCGACGGCGTCTCGATCTCGTGTGACGTCCGCTGGAAGCGCAAGGAAGCGTTCAAAGGCCGCCTCCGATACCGCAAAGTCGGCCAGCTCGAAGTGACCGTGACCCAGAACCAGCAAGTTCGTCGCGGCGAGCTCGGCTCCCAAGGCTGGCCAGGTCTCTTCCGCAGCCTCCGCCAGCTGAATGGCCTGGGTGTACCGTTTCGCTTCAAACAACGCATTCGCAGCATCGACCTGCACCGCGGGTGCCCGCGGATCCTCCGGGAACAGCAGGGCAAACTCGACCTGAGCGTCGATCTTGCGCTGCGCCCAGCGTTTCGCCGCGGCATCGTCCTCGGCACTCGCCAGCAGCTGCGTTAGCCCGAGGACCGCCGCGTAGCCCGCTTCCGTAGCCCGCGGATGATCCGGGAAGTCCGCCAGCAGACGCTGATAGGTGTCCACGGCTGACTCCTGCCGCTCCGCCTCGGTGTACACCTCACCCAGCAGGAACAGCTGCTCGGCGAGCTCCGGATCTTCCGGGAACGTCTCGATGATCTGCTCGTAGCCGTCCGCGACCGCAAGGAAGGCATCGGCGCGTTTCGCCGAGCTGCGCGGCACCGCCTGGGCTTGTGCATGCGCGAGAGCCGTGAGTTCGTCGAGGTAGCTACGCAAGGTCGGCAGGTAGCTGTCCGCCGTCGTCGCCAGGTTGGCCGGTGGATTGTGGACCTGCCAGAACTCGCTGCGCACACCATAGCGATCAATGAATGCACGCTTTCTCGGCAACACTTCACTGGGGAAATCCGCCGCAAGGAGCGTGTCGATCATGCCCTTGTGGGCGTTGGGCGCCCGCACATCGAGCGGGTTCTCATCCACAAACACCTGCCAGGTCGCAACGCTGTCGAGGAAGCGCTCGTCGGACTCCAGTTCCTGCGCCAGGCGCTCGTAGGCAAGGAACTGCCAACTTGGTCGACCCAGCTCTGCCATCTGTGCCGCAAGCGTTGCTGCGCCGTCGAGATAACCAAGCGCCAGCGTCGTTACCCGCAGGCTATCGGCAAGCAGCTCTCGATCCGTTGCCGGCAGCTCCGTGACATCACTGACCTTGGTCGCAGCACCGGCACCAACAAGGGCATCCACAACGGCATAGAAGCTCAGCAGCCCGGCCTCGAGTTCCGACAGTTTGAACAGCGACCAGCCGCGCATGTAGTTAGCGTTCAGCCACAATGGCGAAGCCTGGCCCTCTGCCACAACCACGCCGAAATCCGCGGCGGCCCGGTCGTAGTCGCGCGCAGAGAAGGCGAGCTCCGCGCGACGGAAGTGGGCTTCCGTGGCATAGCGACTGTCCGGGTGCTCCTCGATAAGCTGATCGAGGTACTGGCGGGTGTCGTCACTGTGCCCCTGCACATCGTGCGCCCGGGCGAGCTGGTAAAGGATTTGATCTCGGTTGCTCGCTGTTCGCTCCGATGCCAGTAACAGCTCTTCATAGAGAGCCACGGCATCATCGTAGGGCGCCGCTTCGCCGTCGATGTCGCGCGCCTCGCCGCGTGCCATCTTCAGGTCCGCCAGACGCCGACCGATCGCGAAGTTTTCATCCGCTTGGGGCAGGACGCCGTAAACCTGTTCGTAGGCTGCAAGCGCGTCCTCCGCGCTCGGCGGCTCGACCTGCTCCTCCGGCAACTCGAGCGGCGGCAGCTCCGCGAGAAGTTCGGACAGCTTGGGCGCCTTCCGATCAAATTCTTTGGACTTACCGAGCCCAATCCAGGAGCAGCCGCTGGCGGTAACGGCAAACGCCAGCAGCAATACCGACAGACGTGTGCGGGCCATAATCATTCGGCCTCCTCGTTTTCTGCCGGAGGCGCAACTTCGTCAAGCGGTACGCCCCGCCCGGCAAGTTGATCGGTTGTACGAGCGATCGCAACACGAGTGACGAGCAGGTACTGACCGACCTGTGCCATCTCCCGACGCATGCCGCCGCGAAGCTCAAGGGCAAGCTGCTCCTCACGAGACTGAATCGCCAATGCGACAGAATCCCGCAGTCGATCGGTCTCGGCGCTGAATCGGGCGAAGTCGATGCCGACCGTATCCACAAAGCTCTGTTCTGCTGACTGCAGTCGCCCCAAACTCTCATCCAAGGTTGCCAGCAGCTCACGGTTGGCCCGAACCTGCCCGCGCCGCGCCTGCAACCGAGTCGCATGGGTAAGGGTCTGATCCCAGAGCACCACGCCGCGCAGCCGGTCGATGCGCCGTTGATAGCGCGCTGCCTCATCGCCTGTGAAATGTTGGGCAACGAGCTGCGCCTTCTGCTCAAGATCCTCAAGCAGCTCACGCTCATCGGCGTTGCCTAGCTCCGCCATCCACGTCCAATCGAGCCGCGGCTCCTCAGCGGCCAACGCAGCCAGGCGCTGGTCGAGGCGATCGAGGGCTGCTTCGCTGTCGACGCGCGCGCCCAGCCGGTTCTCATCCACGAGCAGCCGACGGGCTTCAGCGCCTCGACGTTGCCGTTCACCGGCAACCTGCTCGAGGGCGCTGAGCCGCTGCGGTAAGGCGCTCAACCACTGCTCTTCTTCGCGCAGCGCCCGCCAGTCGACCAGCAGCTCATTGACCCGGTCGGTCGCGAGCCACTCCAACCAGTCGGTATGACCGAGCTCCGTGCGCCACTGCTCCAACGCCTCACGTCCCGCCTCACTGCTGAGATCACCGCTCGCGAAGGTCGCAATGAGAGACCGCACGTAGCCGGGTTCTGCCAGGCGTTGTTCAAGGCTTGTCAGTGACGCCAACCGGTTGGTGAATACGCTCTCCGCCCGCTGGTACTGCGCCAGCGCGCGTTCCTGGGAGGCCAGGTTTTCTAGACTTAAGGGGAAACCCAGGCGCGCAGCGGCGGTGCTCGGCGTCCAGTAGGGTTCCTGTTTGAGCGTCAACCAGACCCGCGCCGCAAGTTCGTACTCGCCCGCGCCCATGGCCAAGTTCCCGTAGGCAGCAAGCGCCGCGTTTCGATAACGGCCGTTAGTTGGCAGCTGCTCAAGAATCGCTGCGGCTTCCGCCTGTTCACTGCCGGCTTCCGCAAGGTAGGCGAGCGCCAACTTGCCCCGTTGCACCAGATCGTAGGTCTCTTCTGTCGTCGCCGGAAGCTCGGCGAGCTGAGCAAACGCCGCGCTGGCCGTGAGCAAGGATCCGTCTTCGCGCGTTTGCAGCTGCCCCTTCAACGCGACGCCGAGGTTATACAGTCCGTAGGCCTTAAGCCCCTCGCGGTCATCGAGGGCATCGAGCAGAGCAAAGGCTTCGCCAAAGCGCTGCTCCGACAACGCCAGCTCCGCCCGCATGAACTCGACCTCTGGGTGCGTCTTCGCCGAACCCCACCAACGTTTGCCAAGATCAATGCGCTCGAGCTGTTCGCCAAGTCGCACCCAGTCGCTGCGTCGGTGGTACTCCCGGGCAAGGTGGAACGCGAGGCGCAGGCGATCAACGTCGTTGAGCTCTGCTGGATCGATTGCACCAAAGGTGTCTGCCGCCAGGTCGTAGAGACCCTCCTGAAAGGCGAAGCTGCCGGTGGCGAGCTCGAAGCGCACGGCATCATCACCGCGCAGGCCGTCGGCTTCGGCAACCATGGCGGTGACCAGGGCAGCACTGTAGTCGTCCTGAAAATAGTCGTACAGCAGCGTGCCGTAGGTCAGGTCGTCGATGGGCTTGGCCCCGGGACCTGCCAGCGCACAGCTGAACAGCAGCTTACAAAGCAGCGCCTTCATCCGTATCGGGCTCCCGCTCAGTCGCTAACCGTCGCGGAAAACTCGGGCTGGTAGTTCGCTTCCGAGTCGGTCACCGCAAGCTCGATGTAGGTGGGTTCGAAGGTCTTCTCAAACTCAACCGTCGTCGCGCGCTTGTAATCGCGACCGGACGGGCCCCGGCCGGTAAAGAACGCGGTGACCCGGTTCTGACCCTGCTTTACGTTACCGACGAACAGCTTTTGAACCGCGCCGCGATACAGCGCATCCACCTGCTTGCGCGTGTACAGATGGTGATGAACCTCGCGGCCATTTAACTTGAGGGTCACCGCGTCGAGGTCAAAGAACTCACCCACGTCCACACTGAGAAAGACCGCCACCTGACTGGAGGCGGGAAACAACAGATCTTCTTCGAGTATCACCAGATCGCGCTTCAACCGAAGAAGCGATTTCTTTAACGCTTCAAGGTCTTCATCTAGCGGCTGCGTGGCGCCAGCAGCATCCGCTGCAGCGAATGACGCGTCGTCGTCCGTAGCCGGCGAAGAGTCTGCTCCGTCGATCGTCTCGACATCCACCGCTAACCGGTCGCTGGACCTTGCGTCAGGGGACGCCTCATGGTCCGACCCTAGGTCCCCCGCGGCATCAGGCATCTGAACCCGGGGCATCTCGTCCTCAAACGGTGACGCGGATGCCTCCGCGGCCATGGCCTTCATCGAACCTAGGGAGAGCGCGAGCAGAGCTGCTGCGCCGGCACCCGCGATCCAACGCGAAAATCTATCGTCGTGCGACATCCCGTTCACCTTTGCTTCGACTTACTCGCGGATCAGATCTTTGACGACCTGGATGTACTTGGACTCGTCACCCGGCTTGTAGCCCCGGTGGATGTACCGTACGACGCCGTCCCGGTCGACAACGACCGTCGTCGGCATCGCCTTGAGGTCGTAGGTTTCGGACACGTCCTGTTCGGCATCGATCAACACCGGAAAGCGTACGTTGGTCTTGTCGACGATCTTCTTTGCCGGACCTTCTTTGCCTTCCACGTTGACGCCCCAAACGGCAAAACCGGCGTCTTCGTAACGGCTGTGAATCTTGTCGAGGATGGGCATTTCCTGGCGGCAGGGTCCGCACCAGCTTGCCCAGAAATTAATGAGTACGACCTGACCCCGGTATTCCTCGAGCCGGAGGTTTTCACCGCCCAGCGTCTTCAGGGTGAAGTCCGGCGCCTCGGTTTCGACGCCAATGGCCTGCGCACCGTGCGCGTGGAGGCCTAGCACCAGCAGGACTGCGATTCGCTTCAGCATGCGTTTTCTCCGCTCGATAAAAGCAGCTGGCCGTCGAAAGGTGCGAGCGGAACTTCTGGTCTTGGTGTTTCCACACCTGCGACCTCCGCTGGCTGGCATCCCGCCAGTCCTACTCCTTTCAGCGCGTCTTTCGAACTGCCGACCGCTACCTGTGCAGCATCCTGATGCTGTCCGAAGTCCCTTCCTTTGGGCTTCGTAGTCCCCCGCGAATCCTCTGCGGGCGTTGTGTGCCAACCTGTGCAGCTAAGGCAACGGCACCGGCGAGCGCCGACAGCACAAAACCTCAAGCAGCCCTGAGAGAATCGACAGCGCTCGCTGGCAGTGCTGGCACATCGTCAGCCTAAGGGCGCAACTCCAGCGCTTATGTGCGGGAAATCACGATTCGCTCGGGCGTGAAAGCGCGGCAGCCGTCGCCGCGCCGGAATTGAGAACCGCAGCCCGAAGCCGTCGCCTACTCCGCCGGGACGTCGTTCGCCGCAGCCCGGCCACTCGGGTCAAGAAGCCCATCGGAATAGTGGAGCTTGCCCTTGGGGTCGATGATGATGGCATCGATACCGGGCAACCGATTGATCAGCTCGATGCCCTTCGTTGCGCCAAGAACGAACACACTGGTTGACAGCGCGTCGGTCAGCATCGCCTCGTTGCCAAGGATGGTGACGGACAACGAACCCGTCGCGGAGCGCCCTGTCATTGGATCGAGAATGTGGTGATAGCGTACGCCGTCGCGCTCGAAGAACCGCTCATAGTCACCGGAGGTGGAAACCGCTGTATCGGCAAGCGGCAGACGTACCGCGTATTCACCGTCCCGACGCGGGTGCCGGACGCCCACAACCCAGGGCTCGCCGCGGCGATCGCCGATAATGCGGCTGTCGCCACCGGCGCTAACCGCCCCCTGCTCAATGCCCAACCGCTCAAGAATGGCAATTGCGCGGTCGACGGCGTATCCCTTGGCAATGCCTCCGAGGTCGACGTAGGTCGCCGGGTGGCGGTAGCGAACGCGGCGCGCTTCCCAATCAAGCTCTACGTGGCGGTAATCGATCGCCGCCACCGCCGCGCGCAGCGTCGCGTCGTTCGGAGCCGAAGCTTCGCGATAGTCGTAGTAGCGTCCGGCCGACGCATAGGTGACATCAAAGGCCCCGGCGGTCAATTTGGATACGCGGGCGCTTTGCGCAAGGAGTTTCATGAGTTCGAGCCGTACCGGTACCCAGCCCGTGGGAGCTTCTCGATTCAAACGACTCAGCTCGCTCGTTTGTTTGTAGGGGCTGTAGGTCTCGTCGATGCGGCGCATCTCGTCGAGGACCTCAGTCAGCGCCCGCTCACGCCGTGCGGCGTCGGGATGCCAGACCTCGACCCGCACCCGGGTACCCATGATGTCCGCCGCCTGTTGCTCCCAGGCTGCGCACGCGGCGTGGGCGATCAGCAACCCGAGCAGTAGCAGCATGAGTTGAGCGAGAGGGGAACAAGGTCGATCCATGAGCGTTCGTCCCGTCGAAAATCGATTGCTCAGAGCTTAGGGACGCACTCAGACCAAAACGGCGACCGCCCGCACAGTTTCCGACGACTGGTTCACACGCGACCCGGAACCGGGTCCCGATCAAGGACCCGCGGCGGGCCCCTCTGGCTCAGCCCAGCGCGCAGTCCGCCGCAAGCGACGACAGGGTTACGCCGCGGGACGCCTGGCGCACAGGGTTGCGATCGTGGCCACTGGTCAGCCAGGCTAACGAAAGACCCGACTGTGGATCGGCCCAGGCCAGCTGTCCTCCCGCACCGTTGTGGCCGAAGGCGGATGCTGAGCAAGACTGCCCGAACCCGCGATAAATGCGATCACCATCGCCGGCGACAACCAGGCCAAGGCCACGGTTCGCGTGCTTCTTGAACACCGGGTCTTTGAGCTCCCCGCTGTGGACCGACTGCGCGCTGGCCAGAGTGTCCGTTGACCAGAGAGAAGACTCGCCACCTGCTGGCAGCAGCGCCTGGTAGAACAGAGCGAATTCTCCAGCGCCGCCGACAGCGCCTCCGCCCGGTACACCAATGGCCCGAGTTTCCGGCCGGTTGAAGTTCAAAATCACATCCTCGGACACCTCAGAGTCGGCGGGATCTGGCAGACCCAGGCGCGCGAGTTCCGCGCTGCTGAGTGGCTCACCGACGCTGCAGCAATCGACGACCTTGGCGTGGACCGCATCAGGTACTGACCCAACGTACAGATGTTTAAGACCCAGAGGATCGAGCACCTCGCGCCGCAACAGCAGCCGAAAATCTTCACCACTCACCCGCTCAATGAGTTCTGCCAGGACCCACATGGTCGCGGTCGGGTGATACTCGTAGCGCGTGCCCGGCGGCCAATCGAGGCGCCACTGGGCAAAGCGCGCCTGACGCCGTTCCGGATCCAGCCAATCGGCCGGGCGAAACGGAGCGTAGGGAAAACCAGCCGTGTGGGTCAGCAGATGCAGCACCGTAACGGCCCCTTTATCGTGGCTTGCGAACTCGGGAATGAGATCGGCAACCCGGGTGTCGAGTCGCAGCCGTCCGCGACCAAGCTCGCGCCACACCAGCGCGGAGGTCAACGCTTTGGTCGCGGAAAAGACACTGAAGAGTGACTCACCCGTACACGCGCCGTAGCTGATCAGGCAGACCAACTCACCGCGGCTTGCCAGCGCTAGCTGGGCCGCCGGTAGCAACCCCTCAGCCACTTCGCGGCCGGCACGAGCGATCAGGCTCGACAGGCGGGCGCGATCAACCGCAAGCGACTCCGGCTCCGGGTGACAGTAGTCCTCGCGCTGGGCGATGAACGGACGGGTAGCGCTGTAGTGCTCGAAAGGCATAAGTAAATTCCTGACATCCGGCTGCGCCGGCTCAATCCATCGGTAGAGCAACGGGTCTGCAGCGGTACAATCGCAGCCGCACGCCCGCGGCCCATAGTGTACCGATATGACCATACGATCCGGCTTCTCAGACTGTGTCGGCAATACCCCACTCATCCGCTTGAATCGGCTATCGGAGGAGACCGGTTGCGAGATTCTCGGGAAGGCTGAGTTTTTAAATCCCGGCGGATCGGTAAAGGACCGGGCTGCGTTGTGGATGATTCGGCAGCACGAAGCCAGCGGCGCCCTGACGACCGGCGGCACGGTCGTAGAGGGAACCGCCGGCAACACGGGTATTGGCCTGGTCCACGTTGCCAACGAGCGCGGCTATCGCAGCGTAATTTTCATGCCGGATAACCAATCGCAAGAGAAGGTCGACACCCTGCGTACCCTCGGTGCAGACGTCCGGGTCGTGCCTACGGTTCCGTACGCAAACGAAGCCAACTATCAGAAACAGGCCGGCCGCTACGCGGCAGCGACGGAAGGCGCCGTGTGGGCTAATCAGTTCGACAACACCGCCAACCGTCAAGCACACATCGACGGGACAGGACCGGAGATCTGGGCGCAAACGGAAGGTCGGATCGATGCCTTCACCTGCGCGACCGGAACCGGCGGTACGCTCGCGGGCGTTGCCCGCTATCTCAAGGATCAGGACGACGACGTCCGGATCGTACTCGCCGATCCCCACGGCAGCGCGCTCTACAACTGGGTAACACAGGGAGAGGCCCGCATGACCCCCGGGCCATCGATCACCGAGGGCATTGGCAACAGTCGCGTGACCGCGAACCTTGCCGACACACCGATCGACGATGCAGTTCAAATCGCGGACACCGCCATGGTTAAAATGGTGTACCGATTGGTGCAGGAAGAAGGCTGGTTCTTCGGCTCAAGTAGCGGCATCAACGTGTGTGCCGCCGTGGAGGTCGCCCGGCGCCTCGGGCCAGGGCATAGAATCGTAACGATCCTCTGCGACGGGGGCAGCCGTTACCAGTCCCGGCTGTTTAACGCCGACTACCTCGCCGAGCGAAACCTCAGCACTGATTGGAGACACCCATGAATTCCGCTCGAACCCGACCATCGCGGTGGCTCACGACGCCAGTGCTTGCAGTGCTGATGCTGCTGCTCGGTGCTCCGCTTCACGCAAGCGATGCCGAAGAGTCTGCGCTGCGCACACCGCTCTTCAAAGAGGCAACGGCTGCGCTGCGGACCGCGAACCGTGCCCGCGCCGCGCTGCTTGCCCCAACCCAGTATCGGCTTGGAGCAGACGCCTACCGCGAGGCCGAGACCACGCTCACCAACAATGGCAACTTGAACAGCATCCGCCGGGAACTGGAACGCGCTCAAGAAGCATTCGATAAAGCGGCGGCACAGGCAGCACAGGCGGCAAAACCGCTGGCCGACGCCCTGCAGGCCCGAGACGACGCCGAAAACGCCGAAGCCCCGACGGTGGCTGAAGATCGCTGGCGGGCCGGCGACCTGGCGCTATACGACGCCGCGATGGCACTGGAGAAAAACCGGGCATCGAGCGCCGAGCGGGCGGCAGCAAAAGCGGTTGCGGAATTTCGCGCCGCCGAGCTCGACGCCATTAAGGCCAACTATCTGAGCGAAACCCGCTCGCTGCTCGAAACCGCTGAAGACAAGCGTGCAGAACGCTACGCGCCACAGTCGCTGGCCCAGGCAACGACGGCCTTAGCTGCCGCAGAAGAACAGCTGACCAACAATCGCTACGACACGGACGAAGCGCGCAACCTGGCGCAGCAGGCGCGCCACGCCGCGCAGCACGCCATCTACATCGCGGACGCTGCCGATGCGCTGCGCCGTCGACGGGTTACGCTGGAATCCGTTCTCGCCGAATGGGAAACGGCGATCAACCGGCTCGCAGACCAGTTGGACCAGCCCGTGTACTTCGACACCGGTCCCGAACAGCCGCTCGCCACGCTCCAGGATGCCGTCGTTACACTGCAGTCGAAGCTGCGTGCTCAGGACACACAGCTCGCTGAGGCAAACGACGAACTGGTGGCCCTGCGCAGTCAACTCGACGGTCTGTCTCAGGAGCTGGGGGAAAAGTCGCAAGCCACCGAACGGCTGAACGCGGTCCTTGCAGAACAGCAGGCCCTGCGCAATCGCTTCGCCGAACTGGAAAGTCGCTTCCGGGTCGACAAAGCAACGGTACTGCGGAAGGGCAGCACGGTCATCGTGCGCCTAATCGGCCTGACCTTCGATTCCGGTTCCGCCACGCTCAAGCCCGAGCACACCGCGTTGCTCGAAGAGCTCAGCCAAGCCATCGCCCTGTTTCCCGGCGCGAAGGTCATCATTGAAGGTCACACGGATTCCTTTGGCTCCGATGCCGATAACCTCGAGCTGTCCCAGCAACGCGCCAACGCCGTCGCCGACGAACTCATTGCGCAGGGTGCCGCACCCACTGAGCGACTCACGGCGCTCGGTTACGGCGAATCACAACCGCTCGCTAACAACGAGACCGCCGAAGGGCGACGCCGCAACCGACGGATCGACGTCGTGCTTTATCCCTAATCCGGCGCCCGAGCAGAGGCGGGTGTGAGCGCCCGCCGAAACAGATCAACGAGCACGGCCCAGTGGCGATCGGCGGCCGCCTCGCAATAGCGGTCCCGCGTCGGAAAGACAAACCCATGCTCGGTGCCCGGATACCAGTCGATACGATAGCGACTGCCGGCACGATACAACGCCGTGCTCAAAGAATCGATGAGTTCCCGCGGTGCCCAGTCGTCGAACTCTGCGCAGCCAAAGTAGAGCTCGGCTCGGATTGAAGACAGCAGTCGATGGGGCGAATCCCGCCGTGCGGAGATCAGTTTCACACCATGAATCGAGGCCGCCGCAGCGATACGTTCGGGCGCCCGTGCGGCGAGCCCGAGGGCCAGCGGACCGCTCATGCAGTAACCGACCACGCCCATTCGGTCAGCCCGAACGGACGGATCATCGGCCAATGCCGCCAGCACCAGCGGCAAGTCGCTGGCGACCTGTTCAAGCGACGTGGCGTGCATGTGCCGATAAATCCATTCACGGCGCGCTCGCTCATCCCGGTCGGCGGGCTCCGGCAGCGTTACCGGGTCGGGCCAGACCGCCGCACGGCCAAAACCGCGAATGGTTCGAAAGTACAGATCAGGCACCGCCACGGCGAAGCCACTTCCGGCGAGCCGCCGGGCCATAGATTGGAGCTCGGGCCGGTAGCCCGGCGCGTCCATCAGCAGCAGCACCAGCGGGTACTCGCCAGCAAGGTCAGGGCGTGTGCAGTACAACCGCTGCTGGCCGACGCTCCGGTCCAGCAGCAGTTCGCGCTCAACCACCGGGCGTGTGGCGCCTAGTCTTTATCGGGGTCGGTAAAGCCGTAAGCTTCTGACAGCTCGGCGACCTGATACACGCCACCGGTCCGATCCATGATGTTCGGATCCGTCGCCAGCGCCGCGACACAACGACCGACAAAGTGTGGCGACTCAGCGGCGTCCAGGTCGAATTCGACGGCCCCGGCAGCCACGGAGTCTTTGATGAACTCGGTCTTTACCGCAGCTGGCCACAGCGACAGCGCGGCAACGTTGTAGTCCTTCAGCTCGACAGCGAAGTCTCGGGCCATGCGGTCGACGCCGGATTTGCACACACCGTAGGACGCGCTGAACGTGTAACCACCGGCACCGGACGATGAGATGTTGACGATCAACCCTGCACGCTGTTCCACCATCAGCGGCGCACCGAACACGCTAGCAACGTAGTAGCCCCGCAGACCCACGCCGCACTGGTCATCCCAGACGGAAAGCGGGTGTTCCCAAAACCCACCGCCCCAGGCCGGTGGATTAGGGATCTTGTAGACGTTGTTGACCAGCACGTCGAGACGACCCTGCTCTTCCCGCACCCGCGCAAACAGGGCCTCTACCGCCGCGTCATCGTTATGATCAAGTTTGACGGCAATGCCCTTGCCGCCCAGTTCATCCACACGCGCTGCCGTTGCTTGAATGGTGCGGTCCGCGGGTGGTGACTCATGACTTTCGCTCCGGCCTGTGATGTACACAGTGGCCCCAGCTTCACCGAGCCCTTCGGCCACTCCCTTGCCAACACCACGGCTGGCGCCGGTGACCACGGCAACCTTTCCCGTCAAGCTTCCCATCCTATTTCTCCCTCCGCAGTTTTCCGCGCACCGCCGTTTTCACACGGCACGCCTAAAACCGCAGGTCCTGCGGCCATAAGCGATGTTCGGCGGTTGTTGTGCTCCTACCCCTGCGCTAGGGTACCGACCCTTGCTTCGACGAACCAGCAGGTGCCCCTTGGTCAGCCACGAGCTCAAACGCGCCGGACTCAAAGTGACGCTTCCCCGTTTGAAAGTGCTGGAAGTGCTTGAGAAGGCCAATCCACACCACCTCTCAGCAGAAGACGTCTACAAACACTTGCTCGACGCGGATGAATCCGTGGGGCTCGCCACCGTTTACCGCGTACTCACGCAGTTTGCTGAGGCCGGCATTGTCGAGCGCCACAACTTCGATGACGGCCACTCAGTGTATGAGCTCGCCGGTGAGGAACATCACGACCACATGGTAGACGTCGATACCGGCGCCGTTATCGAGTTTGTCGATCAAAAAATTGAGCGACTGCAGGAAGAAATTGCTGCGGCACACGGCTACAAGCTGGTCGATCACCAGCTGGTGCTGTACGTGAAGAAAACCTCAGCAAGCTGACGCTCAAGGTGCGCCTCCGGCGCGCTCAGGACTGGTCGAGTAAATCGCGGTAGTACCGCATGTGTCTCCGGGCAGCCAGTTCATCGCCCTGCAACTCGCAGATTCGCGCCAGGTTGTAGTGCGCGTCCGGCACTTCAACCGCCATCTGGTAGTACTCGCGCGCCCGCTCGAGTTCGTCCAGCTCATCAAACACCGTTCCTAGGTTATAGGCGGCAAGCTGATGGCTGGGGACGATGCGCAGTGCCTGGCTATAGTGACGCTTGGCGTTTCGAAGATCCCCACCGAGCTGGTACAGCCGGCCAAGATTTACGTGCGCATCGGCGTTGTTTGGATCAAGTTGAATGGCTTTGCGATAGGCCTCCGGTGCGCGCTGCGGCTCTACTTCTTCCAGATCCAACCCAAGGTTATACCAGGCGTCGGTGTCGAGCGCGTCCGGCTCGGCGACGACCACGAGTTCGGGCTGGGACAGCGTTTCGACCTGTGCCCCGGCGGCGTCTGCCGATTGAAAGTTGAAGTGCCCCTGGCCTGACTCGACATCCCAGATCCGATCCTGTTCCCGAGCCAGAACGGCGCCATCCGCGGCCATCAGTTTGAGGGACGCCAGCGACCGGGTCGGTGGCATGCGGCGGTGCAGGCTGAGCAACAGACGATTGGCCCGGCGGACGGGAATCTCGCTGTCCACAAGGGTTTTCGCTGTGCGTAGCAGGACGACATCCTGAAAGGAAAACCGATAGTGTCCTCGGCTGTTTCGGTCCGGGGTTACGAGCGCGCGACGGACATAATGACGGACGGCATCCGGACTCATGCGCAACGACTCCGCAACTTGACGGGTGCTGAAACCATCCCGCTCCGGCGCGTGCGATTGCACATCTGGGTGCTGAGCCTGGTTCAAAACGTCCATCCTTTTTTCGGCGGCTTCTTTTTGGCGGCTTCGCGTTTTCGCGCCTTCACTTGGTGCGCTCGGTGATTCGCGTGATCGGACCCCTGACAAGTACCGTCGCGCGGTCGATCAAAGGGGCGGTGTACGAGCACTGCCCTGGATGGACCGGTAGCTTAACGGAGTGCACCGGCCCGCTCAATTGCGGGCCGGTTACCCCGGACCCACAACCCTGCAAAAACTCAGCGGATGGGACAGGTTCAAGTCGTCGGTGCATCGCGCCTGAGGCTGGCAGCACGATAATTCAACCCGAGGTCTTCTACCCGAGGTCTTCTACCCGAGGTCTTCTACCCGAGGTCCTTCTACCCGAGGTCAGCCAACCAAAGCAGTATCGACAGCGCCGCCGGAACAGCGAACAATCCCCGTGGGCGCGTGAACTACGGCGCTCCTCCGCATCAAACGCCGCGCAGCAAGAGCTACGCTGCAAGAGCACAGAAGGGGCAAAACGAAGGATATGGCTCATCCTGGCGATCAGTCGAACGACCGGCTCATGCCGCCGACCGCACGGCCGCAGGCACTCTGGGCACAGCTGCGCCAACACCGCCAAACCCTGGTACCACTACTATTGGTCCTGCTGAGCGGACTGAGTCTCCTGGCGGTAGCCGCAGTCGTCGGCATGTTCATGCTGACTGCCAAAACCCCCTCGAACTTATTGTTTTTCAACCTGATTCTAGCTGCAGCGACAGCAATCGTCGGGCTTACCCTGGCCCCAACGGCGCTGCGCACCAGCGCTCAGCTCCCCCACACCGCCCGCGTACCTACGCCCAAGGCTATTGCCCCAGATTTCGAGACCATACTCAGCGCTCTGCCGCTACCGCTGTATCTGCGCAACCGGCAAGGCGATGTCGTGTTTGTAAACGACGCCTTGGCGGCCCTGTATCAATCCACCCCCCAGCAGCTCGTGGACGTCGTTACCGCCGACGGGCGCGTTCGTCGGCTGCGGGATCGGGAACTGTTCACGCCAGAAAGCCTGGCCGACGATGGCGACTGGATCTCGGAAGTGGACGGCGAAGCTCGACGCTTCCGTCTGGTGAACCAGCCCCTCGATACTTTAGCGGATCCCCTTGAGCTAGTGATTGCCTACGACATCACCGAGCCGCACAGACTGCAGCTGCAGCTGCAGTTCAGTCAGCGGCTGGAGAGCCTGGGCACGCTGGCCAGTGGTCTGGCGCACGATTTCAACAATCTCCTCACGCCCATTCTCGGCTACTCGTCGCTGCTCTTGGACAGTGACGCGATCGCTGCGCACCGCGACAAACTGCAGGCCATCGCCGACGCGGCTTTCAAGGCACGCCG
Source organism: Pseudomonadota bacterium (assembly GCA_039198065.1). Classification (GTDB taxonomy): domain Bacteria; phylum Pseudomonadota; class Gammaproteobacteria; order Pseudomonadales; family Azotimanducaceae; genus CALHVX01. Next base: position 38,083 of record JBCCTU010000003.1, on the reverse strand, counting down.
GGTGTCAAAGCAAATGTTGGCATTCAGCGGTCGCCAGCGCCTGGCGGCGCAACGGGAACGGATCGAACTCGCGACAGCCGCCGAGGAGATCGAGGCATTTATCGCTGCAACGGTTCCCAAGCAGTTAACGCTGCGCCGTCGGGTTCTACGCCCAGCGGCTGTTCTCATGGACGCCGGTGAGCTTAATCAAGTGCTGCTCAACCTCGCCACAAACGCCGTGCAGGCCCTTGGAACTACGTCGGGAACGGTGTCGATCGAAGTCGATGCGCTCGAGCCAGGGAACGCCCGCCTGCCGACGGTTCTGCGCTCGATTCCCTGTGCGCTGATCAGCGTAAGCGACACCGGGCCGGGGATGAGCGAACAACTGCAGCAGCACATTTTCGAGCCGTTCTTCACGACCAAAGACGATGGCGACGGCAGCGGCTTAGGTCTCTCGATTGCTCGCGACATCGTTCGGCAAAATCACGGCGAGTTGCGCTGCACGAGTTCGCCCGGGGAGGGGGCGCGATTCGATTTGTTTCTACCAGCCCTACCGCGGCAGCAACACGAAAGCGAAGTCCCCGAGTCCGTGTTGGTCGTAGAAGAACAACCCGTCGTGCTGGCCTACCTGCGGGATGTGCTTATCGCCATGGGGTACAACGTCCAGGGAACCCGGAGTGCATCGGAAGCCCTGACCCTGTTGGATCGCCAACCGAATCATTGGCGACTGCTCGTCCTCGGCAGCACTGCACGGGGGAGCGAACCGCTCGAGCGCATCGAGGCGCTGGCTGCCGAGCAGCCCCGGCTTCTTGTACTTCCCTTAGACGGCGCCGAGAAATCGCACGCAAGTAACCGTCAACGTCGCAATGGCATACGTTCCGAAACGGTCATCGACATTCATCGTGCCTTGCACGACGCTTTTGCTACGCTCGCCGCTGCTTAACATCCCCCCTTTATTCGCATTGCGGACCACCAAGCCTCACCGGCTCGACGAAGAGCCCGGGGGAAGAAGCTGACCAAGACACACCAGGGGAGACTATGAGCACACTCAAACTCGGCCTGCAGCTCGGCTACTGGAGTGCCTCGCCACCGCCTAACGTCATCGAACTGGTGCAACAGGCCGAGCGTTTAGGCTTCGACTCCGTTTGGACCGCGGAAACTTACGGTTCAGACGCGCTCACACCACTCGCCTGGATCGGCGCACACACGGAGCGCATCCGCCTGGGCACGGGCGTATGCCAGATGTCGGCCCGAACGCCGACCGCCATGGCGATGGCCGCCATGACCCTGGATCACCTGTCCAACGGCCGCATGATCCTCGGGCTCGGAGTATCGGGTCCGCAGGTGGTCGAGGGCTGGTACGGCGCCCCCTTCTCGAAGCCGGTATCGCGCAGCCGCGAATACATCGACATCATCCGTCAGGTCCTGGCCCGGGAGACACCGGTCGCGAACGATGGTCCCCACTATCCCCTACCGTATACCGGCACAGGATCCTGGGGCCTTGGCAAACCTTTGAAGTCCATCGTTCACCCGCTTCGGAAGGATCTGCCGATCTTTCTCGGCGCCGAAGGGCCAAAGAACGTAGCGCTCACGGCCGAGGTCGCTGATGGCTGGCTCCCGTTGTATTACTCACCGTTTCGACAAGAGGTGTATTCCCCGTCGCTCTCGAACGCCAAACCAGGTTTTGAGATTTCCCAAGGTCTGCTCGTGAACATCACCGACGATCGCGAACAGGGACTCATGCCCGTCAAACAGATGCTCGCGCTTTACGTCGGCGGTATGGGAGCCAAGGACCGAAACTTTCACAAGGAACTGGTGACTCGCATGGGCTTTGGCGCTGAGGCCGAAGTCATTCAGGACCATTATCTCGCCGGGCGCAAAGACCAGGCCGTTGCTGCCGTGCCCGACGCGCTGGCGGATGAGGTATCTCTCGTCGGCTCAGCGGAACGCATCCGCGATCGCCTTAAGGCGTGGGACGAAACACCCGTGACGTCACTACTCGTGTCGGCACGCTCGCCAGATCAGCTCGGTGCGATTGCTGACCTGGTTCTCGACCGTTAATCGACGCAGACCCAATGCTCAGCTTTTCTTAGCCGCTTTATCGCGGATGGGACTCGGACGCTTGAGCGATTCGACCAGGTAATCGATCTGCTCGGCGGTGACGGGTTCGAAGTCGCGGATGAAACAGGGCGCACCGGGCTGATTCGCAAAGCCGAGACGGTTGATCGGTCGCAGGGCGTCCATGCGGCACAAGCGGCCACTTCGGGTTTCGAGGGCAATACCGTCGCCGCGACGAAGACCGATACAGCGGTTGGGAAACTTGGACAGGTACATATCGCCGTTGCGCATGCGGAACACAATGTGCTGCGGATCGATAATCCGATGGGACCGGATCTGAAAGGTGCGGAGGCAGCGAACGGGCTTTGCGGTTGCAGTCTCGTCGGCCTCGGCGTCCAGCACGTCCGCTAGGGACGGCAAGTCCTCCCGATCACCGCTCTTTTGCACAATTGCTGGATCTGCCTCCGGCTCGGGCTCTGCGCGGTCTACGGCTTCTGCCAGCGCTGCCGTGCTGGCGACGCTGCCAAGCAACGTTCCGATGATCGCAGCTGCCAATCGCCGCCGTATGCCGTTCTCGTTCATAGCAACCTCCGAGCGCAACCGGTTTTGAGGGAGTCTACTCTTCCGACCATCGTACCGCGCGCAAGTTCACGACCCGTAAAGCTGGTTTACCGCTCTCGGTAACAGCGCTTCACACGGCACTTCGAACTTTTGTTCAAGCCAGGAATCGGCGCGTGTTTTCCCGCGGTTGATCGCAACCAACGGGATGGACTGGTCCCGGGCCCGTCGACAGAACCGAAAACTCGAGTGAATCATTACCGAGGAGCCGACGATCAGCAGCGCATCGGCGGCCTCGACCCACCGATAGGCGGACTCAACCGCAGCGCGAGGTACAGAATCGCCGAAGAACACGACCGTTGGCTTGAGCCGACCGCCACAGGCGAGGCACTGGGGTACGGAGACCGAGTCCAGAACCACGTCCTCCAGATCGGCATCACCATCGGGAGCCAACGTTGCGCGCGTACCCATAAGCTGCGGGTTCTCTGCGAGTAGCCGATGCTGTAGCTGCGCCCGGGGTTCGACGGCTCCACAGTCGAGACAGCCGACGTCGTGCAGGCTGCCGTGGAGCTCGATCACCTCATTGTGGCCTGCTGCCTGATGCAGGCCATCAACGTTCTGAGTAATCACCTTCAGCCAGCCACCACGTGCCCGCAGCGCTGCCTCCCAGCGCGCAAGGGCCAGGTGTGCCGGGTTCGGCCGCGCTGCCGCGAAAGCTGGCCAGCCGAACAGGCTGCGGGCCCAGTAGCGCTGCCGAGCCGCCGTTGATTCAAGGAACCGCTGTATGGTGACCGGCGGTGGCCGCTTGTAGTTACCGTCGTGGTCGCGATAGTCGCCGATACCGGACGCCGTACTGAGTCCCGCCCCACTGAGCACCAGCAATCGCTGGTAATCGGCGAAGCGTTCGGTGAGCGCAGCAACCGCTCGGTCGAGAACCCTAGGGTCGATCGAATCTGCCGGCCCGGATACCGCACTCAAATCGTTTTCGCCTGGTCTCTGCATCGCGCTAGCATAGGTGTCGTACCGTGAACGCTAACAGCGGGACGTGCCCAACGCCGACTGTGTAGACTCACCAAAAGGTCCGCCTGCAGCACTATTGGCGAAGAGCGACGAAAAGCGACGACGACACGCTATGACGATTGACTGGTCTGCCTACGACAGCGCTGATTTCTGGGACGAGATGATCTCCCCTGGTGGCCGTGCCCGGCCTGGGGCGGCTGCGTTGAAACGCCTGTTTTCTTCCCTCGACGAAGAAGAGATCCGCCAACGCCGCGCCGCAGCGGAAATCGCCATTCGTACGATGGGCATCACCTTTACGGTCTACTCAAACGATGGCGCTGGAATCGATCGGGAGTGGCCCTTTGACCTGATTCCCCGTTTGATCCGCAAAGCCGAGTGGGAACAGGTCACGGAAGGCCTGAAGCAGCGCGTGACGGCCCTGAACCGGTTCATTTCCGATGTGTACGGCAAACAGCAGTGTTTCCGCGACGGAGTCGTGCCGGAAACGCTGATTTTGCGCTCGAAGGACTACCGACCCGAGTGCCGGGGGATCGAACCGCCGCACGGCGTCTGGTCGCACATCTGCGGCTCGGACCTGGTACGCGATGCCAATGGCGTCCTGTACGTGCTGGAGGACAATCTCCGCGTACCCTCCGGCGTCAGCTACATGATTGAAAACCGGGAAGTCATGAAGCGCGCGTTTCCCGAAGCCTTCGAAGACTATGTGATCTATCCGGTTGACGACTATCCCGACGCGCTCGCGAGCTGCCTTCGGTCACTCTCCAGCACACGCAACCCGCAGCTGGCGGTGCTGACGCCGGGGATTTACAACTCGGCGTATTTCGAACACGCATTTCTCGCGAACGCGACGGCAGCACAGCTCGTTGAAGGGTCGGATCTCACCGTCGGACGCGACAACCGGGTGTACATGCGGACCGTCGACGGCCTGGTCCCGGTAGACGTGATTTACCGGCGAATCGACGACATGTTCCTCGACCCGGAGGTCTTCAACCCCGACTCTATGCTCGGGGTGCCCGGCCTTATGCGCGCCTGGCGAGACGGCAACGTCGCCCTCGCCAATGCTCCGGGCTGTGGCGTCGCAGACGATAAGCTGGTCTACACCTATGTACCTGACCTGATTCGCTACTACCTGAGCGAAGAACCGCTTCTACCAAACGTGCCGTCATACCGTTGCGTGTATAAAGAGGAACGCGACTACGTGATCGACAATCTGGACAAGCTGGTGGTAAAGCCCGCGAACGAGTCCGGTGGCTACGGGATGCTCATCGGACCCAAGGCGACGCAGAAAGAGCGCGATCAGTTCCGTCGCCAGATTCTCGCCAATCCGAGAAACTATATGGCGCAACCGATGCTGAAGTTGTCGACCGCGCCGACGCTCATCGGCAATCAGGCCGAAGCACGTCACATGGATCTGCGGCCGTTCATTCTTTCGGGTAAAGAACAGTACGTAACCACCGGAGGCTTGACGCGGGTCGCGATGCGCAAAGGCTCCACCGTGGTCAATTCCTCCCAAGGTGGCGGCAGCAAAGACACATGGATTATCGACGATGACTGAAGCGATCGTTGGCCAGACTCTGTCGAAAACCGCAGAACGCGCCTACTGGCTGGGCCGTTATCTAGAGCGAGTTGAAAACTCCGCCAATCTGCTGCTGTCATTTTCGCGATTGATTATCGATCTACCGCTCCGTACGCCGGCGCTGTGGTCGACGCTTATTGACATCACGGGTACGCGCGAACACTTCAGCGAACACTACGACGAATCCAGCGAACGCGCCGTGTGCCGTTGGCTGATCAACGACCAGCGGAATGCCGGCTCGCTGCTCCAAAGCGCCTCTAACGCACGAGAAAACGCCCGGACGCTGCAGGGCGTGATCCCCCGCGTGGCCTACGAGTACGTCAACGAACTGCTGTTGGAATGCCGCGAGAGTCTGACCGAACCTCTGTCCCGCAGCCGGCGAACCGACGGACTGGCGGCGGCCATCGAAGTCGCGTTGCGAACCGATGGTTTTTTGTCCGGCAACATGCTCCACGACGATGTCTGGCGCTTCTACCGCCTCGGTGTCTTCGTCGAACGCGCCGATATGACCACGCGGGTCATCGACCTGGGTGCCAGCACGGGCTACGGCCCGCTTGAGGAACTTGATGCCTTCGCAGAGCTTCGCTGGCGCATGGTGCTGCGCAGTAGAGGCGCAGAGCAGAACTATCGACGCTGCTACCAGGAGCCGATCAGCCAGGCGACGGTACTCGATTTCCTGTTGCGTAACCCGGCGCTGCCGAGCTCGCTCCAGTACTGCGTGACCTCACTGCAGCAAAGCCTGCGCTCGCTGCCACGCCCAACGGCCTCCACCCGCACCCTGGCACCGATTCGACGCGCCGTTAAGTCCCTCGATATCGACGCGCTGACCAACGAAGAAGCCAGTGCCCTCGTCGACGACTGGCAGGAACAGCTGGCACAGCTGCACGATAAGCTCACCAGAACCTATTTCGAACCGGATCGGCTCAGTGAAGAACGTGCCGGTGAGGTACGCAGCGCCCACAAACAGTAGCTGAACAAGCTCACCCCGAGCGCCGGAAACACTTCGTGTAGCACGGCGGACAAACCGGCTCCACGCCAGATCAACAGCGTGGCAATACCGCTTACCATGGCAGCGACAGCGGCGTTGGCGTTACCCCGGGACCAATACAACCCGAACAGGGTCGGCGCCAGAAAACAGGCGGCGTAAAGGCTGCCGGAAAACGTCGTCAGCTCGACGATACCCGCGGGTGGCCGTAACGCCAGCGCTGCAGCAAGCAGCGCGAAAGCCAGCACGCACAGCCGGGTTGCACGCAGGGCGAGGCGCTCATCGCGGGTCGTCAGCAGCGGCTCGAGCACGTCTCGATACGCAACCGATGCGGCCACCAGCAACACGCTGTCGAGCGACGACAGCGCCGCTGACAGGATAGCGACCATCAACAGCTCTCGGACCCACCAGGCAAAGTAGGTATCGGTTGCCAGCAGCGTTGGCACAATCAGGTCCGTGTCCGTTACCGGGGGCAGCAGACGATGAGCGAGCAAGCCCACGGGTACCAGCGAAAACAAAATGACCCCGAGACCAGCGGCGGCGATGAGCATCCCGAGCCGGGTGCTGTGATCGTCCTTCAGGGCAAAAAAACGCGACGTCTGCCGGGGGTCGACGAGCAGCTTCATCGCGCCGGCGATACCAATGCCGAGCACCACGGCAAACGGTGCCCCCGCATCCCAGCGGAACAGATGCTGCGTTGCCGGCTCCGTACGCAAGGCATCGAATGCGACGGGTCCGCCGGCGGCACGGAGCACTCCGGCGCCGATCACAACCGAGCCGACAAGCATTAGCGCCCCCTGGAGCACGTCCGTGCGGACCACCGAATGGAACCCACCAAGTGCCGTGTAGGCCACCACGAGCAGCAGCGCCAGGGCAATGGCCGCTGTATACGATAATCCGAGAAACAGCTGGAACAAGTGCCCCGTTCCCTTGAACACGGCCAGCAGGTAAAGCATCGAGGACACGAGAATGACGATCGCCGTCAAGCGCCGGAGCACGAGCGAGTCACTGGGAAAGCGGTGACCGAAAAACTCCGGCAACGTCAGCGAGCCATCAACCCTAGAGAGAGCGCGCATGCGTGGCGCAACCACGCGCCAGGATAGCCAGGTAAACAGCAGGATCGCAGTCGGCAGGACAAGCCAAGGTACACCGTAGTCGTAGCCCTTACCGGCGTTACCAATGTAGCTGTTGGTGCTGGCGTAGGTTGCGAAATACGACATGCCGATTGCAAAACCGCCGAACGAGCGCCCGCCGACCGTGTACTCCTCGAGACCACTGACGCGATCGGCGCCGACGCGGGCATTGCGGACCAACCATACCCCGTAGACGCCGAGTACTGCGAAAGCAAGCCAGTGCTGCTGCAGATCAGGCATACTCAGCGCATCCATCGCGAAACCCAAAGCGGCACTTGATCGAGTGCCCACGAGAGCACGTCCTGGAGAGCAAGAGACACCGCGTCATGACCCGCTACTTTCTGCAATACGGCGTACCGCTCCTCATTTTCGCCCTAGTCGTCGTTCTCGGGAGCCGACTTCGGTCGCGAGGCGATGTGAGCGAAGGGGAGCGGGATCGCACCGTCTTTCTGCTGCTGTTCATTGGCGGAGCCCTGGTCGCCACCGTGCTGGGGTTTCTGTTTTACCAGTATCTGGAAACCTGAGCGACGCATGGCATTACGCGTTGACCCGCAACCAAACTCGTTCGGCGCGCGCATCGACGGCGTTGATTTAAACACCGCGACGGCGGTGAGCACGCACAGCGGGCAGGATAGCGGCGCCCTCTTCGAGCGCTTGCGGGACCTCTGGCTGCGCTACCAGGTGCTCGTGTTCCCGGATCAGAACCTCGACGAGGACGGCCTGGTCCGCGTCACCCAGGCATTCGGCCCCTGCGGCTCGGAGCCCTACCTGACTCCAAGCCAGCGTCATCCGCGGGTCGTGGAGATTCGTCGCGCCCGCAACGAAGCAGCCAGTCCATTCGGCGTCTCCTGGCACTCCGACTGGTCGTTCAAAGCGCAGCCGCCGGCGGCCACCCTGTTGCTCAGCAAGGTCGTACCACCCCGCGGTGGCGACACCTGGTTCGCTGACGGCTTTCGAGCCTACGACGCGCTACCTGCCGAGGAACAGTGCACCCTCGAAGGACTCACAGCGATTCACAGCGCCCGCCGCTCCTATAGCCCCACCGGATACTTCGCAACGGACCAGGCTCCGCGCGCGATGGCGATCAAAACCGACCCGAGCGCGTACGCTACCCAAACCCACCCGGTCGTTCGTACCCACCCCGAATCGGGTCGCAAGGCCCTTTGGATCAATGGTGTGTACACCGTTGGCATTCGCGAGTTACCCGGACCTCGGGGCGACGCTCTCATTGAGCGGCTATGCCGCCATGCAACTCAGCCTGAGTATGTGTACCAGCACCGCTGGGAAGCCAACATGTTGGTGATCTGGGACAACCGCAGCGTCCAGCACTGCGCCACCGCCGGCTATGATGGCTACGAGCGCGTCATGCACCGAACGACCACGGCCGGATCCGTACCGCGCTAACCCGCAGAGCACGTCCAGCCTCGGCATCCCGCTTACAATTCTCAGGACAACGCGGGGAATTTCCCCGGGTTCGAGCTGGTACCGTTCTTGACATACGCAGATTGCCGGACTTGAGAACACCATGGGGGATCCCGACACACTTGTGTTGTTGGCTTGGTGCAGCGCGTGCCTCGCTCTGGGCACGCTGGTCGGTGCGTTTTGGAACGACCTACGACGTGCGCAGCGCAGCGACGAACTGACCCGCAGCAGACTCGACCGCACCGAACTCAACAACCGCTCAAACCACTTAGGGTTCGGAATCGCGGATCTGCAGGTTCGAATCGCCTCTACGCGTCAACAAAACGCTCTCCTGCGTAGCGAAGTGAAAGTTCGTCGCACGACCTACACGGACATGAACAACGAACTCAATCAACGGTGGGACGAAGCACTTACGCTCAAACGCGAGCAGGCACAGCTTGATCAGAAAATTGAGGCTCAAGAACGCGCGATTACGGAATGGAAGCAGCGTTTACTCTGCCTGCAGGACGGCATCGAACGACGAACCGAGAAACTCAGCCTGCTCCAACGAGAGCTCAACGACGGGCTAGCGGTAATCGATGCAGAGCTCCGCGAAGCGGACGAGCAACCCCTAGCGCCCCTTGGCGACAGCAGCACCCCACGCCGGTTGCCGCAGGCCGCAGATCGGCGCACGCCTGAGCCGCTGCGCGACGCTGCAAGCAGCGTCGCGCCGGGGCCGCAAACGACCGACTAAACCCATCGTTAGTTGAGCCGTTCGATTATCGTCGCGGTTCCCATACCACCGCCCGTGCACATGGCGACCAGCGCGGTACTGCGGTCCTCCCGCTGCAGCTGTTCAACGGCCGTGCCGATGAGCATGCCACCCGTTGCCCCGATGGGGTGACCGAGGGCAATAGCACCACCGTCGATGTTGAGCTTGTCGTGGGACACGTCGAGGTCCTTCATGAACTTGAGAACGACCGAGGCAAACGCCTCGTTGATCTCGAACAGATCGATGTCGTTAATGCTCATCTTGGCTTTCTTAAGGCATCGCTCGGCTGCTGGCGCAGGGGCCGTCAACATGATGAGTGGTTCTGTCCCGGCGGTCGCCATGGCGCGAATACGCGCCTTAGGTTTGAGACCGTGCGCCCGGGCAAACTCCGGACTGGTTACGAGCACGGCACTGGCGCCGTCGACGACCCCTGAGCTGTTGCCTGCGTGGTGCACATGGCTGAGCGGGCCCGCATCGGGGTAGCGCTCGGCGACCATGGTCTTGAACGGTGCGGGAAACCCCGGGGCGTGCGCTTCGGCCATACCGAGAAAGGACGGCTTCAGACCAGCAAGACTTTCAAGCGTCGTGCCCGGTCGCAGATGCTCGTCGCGATCGAGAGCCAACGAGCCGTCGTCGTTGAACATCGGTACGATCGAGTCCTCGAAGTATCCGGCCTCCACCGACCGAAGCGCTCGCGTTTGACTCTCCACGGCGTACGCGTCGCAGTCCTTGCGCGAGAACCCTTCTACCGTCGCAATCAGATCAGCTGAGATTCCCTGCGGTACCTGAGGGTGCAGCGCGAGCAGGTGCTCGTTGTTGGCGTGGAAACCGTCTGCGTGCAGCGGAGCGTAGCGCGACATGAATTCCACCCCGCCGCCAATTACCGCTTCCTGCTGACCACTCATGACTCCCATAGCAGCGAAGTTGACCGCCTGTTGGCCGCTGCCACAGAACCGATGGAGGGTGACGCCGGTAACGTCGATCGGCCAACCCGCATCGAGGACCGACATGCGAGCGATATCGTGGGCATGGTCGCCGCTGCCGGTTCCGCAACCGAGGACCACGTCTTCGATCAGCTCAGCTTCAAAACCGACCTTTTCCTTGAGGCCATTGAGGACCTGGGCCATACAGCGCTGCGGATGCATGTGGCTGAGACTGCCGACCTCCGGTTTACCCCGCCCTCGGGGTGAACGGGCTGCGTCGATGATCCAAGCTTCGCGCGCTTCTGACATGGTGGGGCTCCTCCTTCCTGAAAGTGTCAACGGCTCGAAGTGTACACCGGCGCTCAGCGAGCGGCGGTGGCTGGGCGCCGGCGGCCGCGGAGATCATCGGGAAACCAGTCGGTACGTAGCGCGAGTAGCAAGCCCGCACCGGAGCGGTCATCGAGTGGCTGTCGTGCGTCCTGATCCGCAACAGCGTTGAACTCATCGGCGAGAGCCGCAAGCCGGCTGCGAAAAATACCGACGCTCGCTGGCGTCAGCGTGCCCCAGCAGAAGCGGAACGCCGACTCTTCCTGCAACAGCTTGCGGTCCAGGAAACTCGACAGCACGCTGCGCACGAGAAGTTGCTCAATCGGACCGTTTCGACGCCAGCGAAAGTCTCTAGCTACGCGCATGCGATAGCGGTTTTCCGGCAGCAGCTCGATGATCCCCAACCGGTCAAGACGAACAAACAGTCGCTGCAGCTCCGGTGGCGAGAAATCGTACTCAGCCAGCACGTCCTCAAAGCGGTACCGGTTAAGCACACTGATCGCCACCACCAGGCAATCGAGGTCAGCGGCAAGCTCGCGCTCCTGATCGTCTGTGAGCTCGCGAACCCGCTCCCGCTCGTCGTCAACAGAACGGACAAGATCAACCAGTTCGGCGCCGGCGAGGGCACAGAGTGTTTCCATACGTTTGAGCGTAAAGCTCTCATCACTAAACAACCGTTTGACGCTGGCCTCGGACAGCTCCAAGGCCTGCGCCGCATCCGCATAGGTCACACCGCTGCGTTTTAGCAGCCGTTTGAGCGCCCGTACCAACGCTCGCGTTCCCTGACCGGTGGACGGCGACGCCGCCAACGACGCCGAGTCTGAGTCTCCCTGGGCCTTCATTGGATCTCCTCTCTGGCCAGATGTGCCGCGAAGTTCCAGGCCGCGGAGCCCGGGCTCACAGAGCCAACTCGAAACGGTGAGCAAGGCGACTGTGACGCGCGTCACTCGGTGGCGCCGCGTCCCTTCTGCGAACGCGCACCGTGCTCTAGGGTACTGCGCATTGCTCTCTTGCGCCCGAACAGGATCGTCTGCGCTCCATGCTGCAACTCTCCGTTTGGATGGCCCCGCCGCTGCTGGCCAGCCTCGTCCTTGGCAGCGTTTATGCGCAGCTGCGCAGTGACCGTTCCGTCCCGGGGACCGACGCGCTGCGGCTGATGCTCACCACAGCGATGGTTTGGGCCGTGGCCGAAGCGCTCGCCCTCGCCTTTACCAGCGCTGCCGCCAGTCAGCTGATGCTGATGATTTCCGCCTGCTGTGGATCGATTACCGCGTTGGCGTGGCTCACCTTTGCCCTCGCCTACGGCATGCAGGGCCTGCAACGGGTGCGTCCGCTGATTAACGCGTTGGCAGCACCCGCGCTGCTTCTGGTTCTGGCGGCGTTTACCAATCCCTGGCACAGGCTTTATTGGGCCGATTTCGGCGTCGCAGCGCGGCCAGACGCTCAGTTTCTCATCGCCGAAACCGGGCCATTGCACACCGTCCAGCTCGGCTACAACGCGATCCTAATCGTCGCCGCCACGGTGATACTTGCATACGACTTATGCCGCGCATCGACTTCGGTACGACCGGCGGTCCTTGTGTTAACCGCCATGTTTGGCACGGCCACTGCTACGATCCTTGCGCATATGCCCTGGAATCCCTACCCCTGGGCGCAACTGGACACGCTGGGCATGGCGTTCGCCGCGGTCTGCATCAAGGCCGGAATGCTAACTACCGGACTTCTCAACCGGCGCCGCGTCGCCCGCGATCAGATCGTCGATGCCTTCACCGATGGCGTCCTGGTACTGGATGCGGACGGCACTGTGGTCGATGCAAACGCCTCTGGACTCACAATCGTGGGCATGAGTGAAGCTGAGCTCAATCGGCGAAAGATCACGGAACTCATCACCACCCTGCCCTTCGATCAGCGCAACGAACGGCAGCGCAGCCGGGTCGAGTTGACCCTGGGGCAACGGGCCTATGAAATCGCGACGTCACCGTTGAATCCGGAAGAACCGGAGCTCGACTCCGTACTCGTGTTTCGGGACGTCACCCAGCGCCGGGAGCAGGAGCGGCGTTTGCGAGCGATGCAGCAGGAGCTCGAAGAAATCGCCCACACCGACGCGCTGACTAAGCTATTCAATCGGCGGGTGTTTATGCGGCGGCTGGACGAAGAAGTGGAGCGAGTCCGACGCCACGGCAGCGCGCTCAGCGTCCTGCTGTTCGATCTCGATCACTTCAAATCGATCAACGACCGCTACGGACACGACATGGGCGACCGCGTCCTACGGACCGTGGCGCGCGTCGCCGCGAGCCACACTCGGGTCACCGACGTTGCAGCGCGTATCGGCGGAGAAGAGTTCGCCCTGCTGTTGCCAGAGACCAAAGCCACGGGCGCGTTGCAGCTCGCGAATCGTCTGCGGGAAGCCATCGAAACGGCCCGCACGCCGCAGGACGCGGGCCCCGCTCTCCAAGTCACGGCAAGCATTGGGGTCGCCACCGTGGGCCGCCAGTCCAAGGGCCTGGAACAGGTGTTGAAATGTGCGGATGTTGCTCTGTACGACGCCAAACACCACGGCCGCAATCGCGTCAGCGTCGCGGATACCTAAGGCGCGAGGTAGCCCTCAGGGCAGCGGAAAGCGGATCTCAGCAACGACCCCATCGGCGACCGGTCGGAAGCTGACTGCCGGCCCCGAACCGCGCTGCAACCACCAGCTATTGGCGGTGTTCGCGAGAAGGTTTCCCAACGCAAGGCCGACGAGCACATCGCTTGGGAAGTGCTTAGATGCCTCGACTCGAGCCCATCCCGTCGCGGCCGAGAGCCCGATCGCCCCACCCTGCAACAACCACCGCCGATTACCCTGCCAGTCACTCACACGCAGGTTGTGCGCGGTTAGCGAGTAGCGCGAGGCAGCCTGAGCCGCGTGCCCCGACGGAAAGCTCCGATCGCCGAGTTGATCTGGCCGTTCCCGGCCGCTGATTTCCTTAAGCCCGGTCGTGATCGCACCTTCGGTCAGCATCACACCCAGGTTTACCGCCAGCCGCTCACCGCGGGCGCGCGCGTCGTCGGCCGGTGCGAAGAGCGCGGTCGTGAGTGCCGTGACCGTTGATAGGTCGCGCAGCTTGTCGCTCAGATCCTGCGCATCCTCTCCGAACAGCGGCTGCTCATCGATCGCATGGTCCGACCAATCCGAATCGACGTCAGCTGCGGCAACGAGGGCTGCACCGGCAAGAGGAATCCAGAACGACGGTGCCCGGACGCTGTCACGAAGGGCGGCGCCGAGCCCGGGTCGGGCATCCAGCGCGCTACAACCGCTCAGCCCAAGTGTCGTCAGTACAGCGATCAGCCTGATGCCCCCATGTCGGGGCACAAAGCCGCTAAGGCGTAGCGCCGTCGTTGGGATCTGCAGCAGCGGGTCCGGCCTCCTCGCCGGGATCGGCGGTCGGTGCCGCCTCAGGTAGAAACGACGCCAGACTACTGCGCATTTGCTCTGCGGTATAGCTTGCGATCTCGTACCTCCCGGCGACGTCGTCTCGCTCCAGCGCGTAGCGATCGGCGCCGGTATCGTGATACAGCCGATACCGCAGTTCGTCGTCCCCGGCACGAAGCACGAACTCATCCACGGCCTGTACTGCCGCCTGCGTGTCAGCCTGCTCGTCAGAACGGCTCCCATCGACTTCGCTCACAACGCGAAGACTCTCAAAGCGACCCAACCACTGATCAACGCTCGCTTGCTCAGCCAGCGCCGGCGTGTCGTCATTGCCTTGAATCTCCCATCCATCAACGGTGGAGCGGAGCGACCAGGCACCAACGCGCTCCGCCGCTGTGCTGCCCGGCCCAATGGCGAGCAGGGCTTTGTCGAGCCAGTCCGCGGGGGTTGTAGGTACATCGAAATCGGCAAGCGCAATACTGTAGATCGCCGAACCGTCGGAACGCCGGGCGTGCAATCGTTTGAATCCGGGCGAGGTTCCAAGGAACAGGGTTTGGGCCTGTCCATCTTCTGCAATGAGTTCTACACGCTTGCGAGCGCCATCGGCGGTAACGGCAAACCGTTCCGCCGCCGCATCGGTTGTTGCAACCGGCCAGCCTTGTCCGAGACCCAGCAGTTTTTCGAGCAACTCGTCTACCTTTGTCGCGTTCGCCGGCCGATCGCCGATCACCCAGCCGCGATCGCTGCGGCGAAGACTGATGTCTTCCGTCCGGTCGTCGGTGTCACTGCGGCTGCTGATCCGGACTTCGACGATTGCCTCGACCGTACCGGCGAACAGCGTCTCCGGCTCCGCGGGCGCTGCACCGCGCAGCAACAGCAGCGTGCCGATCAGCAGCAGCTGGCCTGCCAGCAAAACCATCAACCAACCTCGATGCCCACTCATGCCGCTGCCTCCGTCAACCACCGCGCGTAGCCGGATCGGGCTGAGCGCAGGCGTCGGCGCTGCCAAAGCCACAGCAGCAGGATGCCAAACAGCGCCAAGCCATAGTTCGCGGTCTCAATGCTTGCCTGCTCCGCACGCGTCAGTGGCGGTAAGGTGCGGTTGAAGCGCCCGCGCGATCCGATGGAGAGCAGACTCTGATCCTCAAGGGAATAGTCGGCGATGTTGGCCATGAACTGAGCGGAGTTGGTGTAATAGGTGCCATCCGCCGAGCCAACCATTTGCGTGATTTGGTCCGCCAGAAAGTCGTTCGAGCCGATCACATACAGGCGCGCACTCTCAGGTGACCGTTCGATGACCGTTTCAACGGTCAGGGCATCAGTCGACTCGGTGGTGACTCCGTCTGCCTCTGTCTCATCAGCCTCGGCAACCGAGGGATCCTCGCTCGCCGTCAGCAACGGTGAACGCCGGCCCGCAAAGTACGATTCGAACCGCCCGCCAACAGCAACGGCCAGATCGAAGGCCTCCGGATCTGAGCCCGGTTGAAAGGTGCTTCGTCCTTCGGCATCGATCTGCGGCAACACGTTGGTGTCACTCGACAGCCAACTGCCGTCGCTGGAACGCAACAGCGTCGTGACTGTTCGGTCTGCATTTCGGTCCGCGTCGACCCGAACCGGTGAGGCCCAGCTCAGGGTCAGCTGCGGCAGCTCGGCCGTGATCGGTGACGCGTCCGAGAAGCCCTCGCTGCCGCGCACATCGACAAAGTACGGATAGTCAATCAGTACCAGCTCCTGAAAGCTGAAGCCTCCTACCTGACGCGTTACCGGCACCGGGAAAGCCGTGCTTTGGGGGTCGAGCACGAGACTGTCATCGAGGCTGATGCCGTGATGCTCAAGCCAGGGTTCCAGGCCCGATGTCCGCGGCGTAACCATAAGACTGCTCTGCCCTAGCGCCGCGGAAAACGGCGCCGTATTGACCACTACGGTGCCACCGCGCATCAGGAACTGATCGACTGCGAAGAGCTGGGTCTCCGACAGTTCGCTCGGTTCGACCAGCATCAATAGGTCTGCCGTATCCGGCACTCGACCGGTGGCAAGATCGGTTGTATCAACCGTGAAGTCTGCCTCAAGGAACTGGGTTAACTGTTGGTACTGATTCCCTGGCTGTGGCGGCATACCGGGAAACTGCGGGGCTGGGGGAGCGGGTGCGACGAGCGCAATGGTTTTCAGGACGCCGGACGCAAAGCGTTTCAGTGCGTCACGAAGCACGCGCTCGGCCGACGCCTCGTCGAAGGCTTCCGGCAACGGGACCTGCACCAGCGTGTCCCCAGACCGCAGCGTCAGATAAAAATAGAAGGTATTGGCATCGAGCAAGCTCGTCGCCATCGGACGAAAGCCGTACTGTTCCGCCAGCTCCGTCGCCAGCGCGCCGTCGCCGGCCTGCGGATCAACGAACCGAACCGAGAGCTTACCGGCGGAGTCCGCTGCCAGGCGGTCAAGCACCGGCGACAGCGCCTCAGTGAACTGGACGAGCGGTTCCGGAAGTCGATCGGGTGCCGATAGGTAGCCAACAAACTCGACGGGATCCGGAATGTTCGCAAACAGCTCACCGCTGCCCTGGAAACCGAACAAGACTTTCTTGATGCTGCGCGTGACGTCGTATTCAGGATTACGCAGCTCAACCTGCAGGTCATCTTCCGCCGCTGCCTTGACGTCGATCAAATCCTGAAAGTTGAGCACTTCGTACTCATCGCCGTAACGAATCAAGACGTCAAAGTAGGCGTTGACCAGACTGGCCTGATAACGGTCGGCGATCTGAAAGGGCACGGACGTGATGCCGTACTTGGTGTTCGCTTCGTCTTCGAGCTCAGGGTTGGTCATTGGATCAACGATTTCCACCCGCACCTGGCCGTTGCCTACCGCCTCATACTCCCGCAGCAGGTCCTGCATCTGGGGCACCAGCGGCGCGAGCAGCGGATGCGTCTGTTCACTGAAGTAACCGCGAATCAGCAACGGCTCTTTGAGCTGCGCCAGATACGCGCGGGTGGGTGCGGAGATCGAGTAAATCTGGCCTGCGGTCACATCGAGCCGCCCGGGCTGCACCACGGCAAGAAGCAGGTTGCCGATGAGCAGATTGGCAACCAGCAACCCCGTGCCCCAGCGCCAGGCGCTGTGCCGACCGCGATCACCGTCCGCGGCCCACCGACCAGCTTCCAAAGCGAATACGTTCAGTGCGAGAAACACACCGGTGAGCGACAGGTAATAGTAGAGATCGCGAAGATCAATCACACCGCGCGTGATCGACTCAAAGCGAGCGCCGGTACCGATCGCCTGCAGCACCGTTGCCAGCCAACCGCTTGCGGTGTTACCGAGTAGATTCAGCAGCAGCGGCGAGCCGACGATGTAAAACAGTCCACCCAGCACCAACGCAACGAGCAGACTCACGATCTGGCTGTCGCTCCAGGCGCTGACAAACAGCCCCATGGCAAGGTAGGCCGCACCCAAGAGCATGGCAGCGATATACCCGGCCCAGACCGGACCCCAATCGAGGTTTCCGACCAGCGATACCGTAATCGGTAGCGGCAGCGTCAACAGCAGCGCGTAGCCAAGTAGCGTCCAGCAGGCGAGGAACTTACCGAGCACGAATTCCCAGGCCGTCACCGGCAAGGTGCTGACGAACTCGAGCGTCCCGCTGCGCCGTTCCTCACTCCACATACGCATAGTGATGGCGGCGCTGAGAAACAGCAGCAGCAGCGGCATCCACTCAAACAGCGGCCGAACATCGGCAATGTTACGCGCAAAGAACGCTTCTACCCAGAACACAACGGCCAGGCAGAACGCCAGAAAGACGGCAACGAACAGGTAAGCCACAGCGGAACCAAAAAACAGCGTCAGTTCCTTGCGGGCACTCCGAAGCACCATGTCGAAACGCATCAGTTCGCCCTCTCGTTCGCTTCTCGGAACACGGTCTCCAAGTCCCGACGGATCGGGAACAGCTCGTACAGCGGCAGCTGGGCGTCGGCCAGCGCCGTGGCGACGGCCGACGCAACCGCGTCGAGCTCGGTGCCGCAATCGAGCCGATAGCTATCCCCTTCGGGAGTGACCGTCGCCACTCCGGGAACGGCCCTGAGCCGCTCGACGAGGTCATCGACCGGTCGGGTTCGTAGCTTCAGCGCGGCGCTCTGGCGAAGCTCCGCCAGCGTTTTATCGAGCACCAGTTCGCCGCGACTCAGAATCAGGGCACGATCACAGAGCGCGTCGACCTCCTGCATGATGTGGGTGGAAAGGATGACCGTTGATCGTTCGGCCAGGGAGCGGATCAGGTCGCGCATCTGTTGAGTCTGGTCCGGGTCCAGGCCATTGGTCGGCTCATCGAGGATCACGCACCGTGGCTCATGCAATATCGCCTGAGCGACACCGACGCGCTGTTTGAAGCCTCGCGACAGCGTTTGGATCGGCGCCAGGGCTTTCTCGCCGAGCTCCGTCGATGCGATGGCCTTTGGCACCGCCGTGCGGGGATCGACGGAGCGCAGGGTCGCAACGTACGCGAGGTAGTCGGCCACCAGCATTTCCGGGTACACGGGTAAGCTCTCCGGAAGATAACCGATGGCCGCCTGGGCCGCCTCACGATCCGCTTCTACCTCGAGGCCATCGACCCAAGCGGACCCGGCGCTGGGTTCGAGATAGCCCGTCAACATCTTCATGATAGTCGTCTTGCCTGCGCCGTTGTGGCCAAGCAGTCCAACGATCTCACCCGGGCCGATGTCGAAACTCACGGACCGAACCGCCTGGAACTCCCCGTAGGCTCGGCTCAGCGCTTTCGCTTCAATCACACCTGTAACCTTGTTTCGCTACCGCTACCCCCGCGCAGATGGGGCCGGCTGAACGCTTTTCAAGGGCTAGGGCCCATCTCGGTTTCCTTCGGGTGACCCCAAGCGCAGACCGTCAGGCGAGCGAGACGCCGGCGAGCCACCGATGGCTGATCCACAGCACCGCGCACAGCACCGCACCGGCGAGCAGAGGGCCGAGCAAGCCCCTGGGGCGAAACCCTGTGCGGCCGAAGAGCAGGGCCACGAACGGCAGGTTCGACGTCGTCGCCAACATCTGTTGGTGCGCCCCCGGGGCGGACCGACGACTCTTGGCATCGAGGGTTAGCGTACCGATTCCTGCCAGCAGGGCGATGCTCGCGAACAACACGACGGACGCGTGATCACCGTTGGCGGCCAGGTGGCTGAGAGCAAACAGCACGACGCCCCACAGCACCGGATGGCGACTGATCTGGTGAATCCCGACGAGCTCTGGCTCCGCCAGCCCCCGACGCTTGAGCAACCCGCCGGCAACCAGAACACAGGCCACGGGCATGACGAACTCAGGAACCCGATACAGCTGCGGCGACGGGTACCAGAGGTACTGACTTCGCTGTACGTCGCCGTACAGCAGAATCAGCAGCAGCAGCGACAGCAGTGCGAGCATCACGAACGCCGCCCGGTACGTCCGCACACCGTACTGGCGCACCAGCGGGTCACGGATGCCGAACACGCTCGGACCCAGATGGGTAAAAAACAGCAGCAACGCGGCAAACACCAGCGGTGTAACGCTCATCGGAAAGGCCTCGACCTGGTGCCGATGGTCCTGCTGCATCCTCGCGTCACGTCACTGCTCCCGTCCATGCGCGAAAGCATGCATGGCGGCAGCCGGTCGCGCCACCCGGAATCACACCGAGGGCGCGACGCGATCGCTCAGGACAGGTCTAGGGCGGAACCCGGCGTCACGAACAGCGACGGAATCTGCACGTTCGGAGCCATTGGGGAGCCGACGTTAATGGGCAGTGGTTGTGTACCCCGGGAGGTCGGTGGACTCAGCCAGGTCGGTTCGCCGGTACCACCCACGATTTGGTCGAGTTCCGAATCATTCAACGGTCGCATCTGCAGTCTCCTTCGCCTAGATTGTTGCGGAGACGAAAGTCTACGCCTGGGAGAACTGCGGACTTGTCAGCAAGCGCCGCCGTCTCGCACCGTCCAATCGACCGGGAACAGCACCGCTATGAGCTTCGACCGTCCGCAGATGATCGACCTGGGTGAGGTAGAGCTGGAAGTCTTTACCTTCGGCGAGCGAACATCGCCCGATCGAGCCGTCATGCTCTGTCACGGCTGGCCGGAGCACGCCTTCTCTTGGCGGCACCAGATCGAGCCGCTGGTCGCCGCGGGTTATCACGTGATCGTGCCGAACCAACGCGGTTATGGGCGTTCATCGGCCCCGGAGGCCGTCGCGGACTACAGCATCCGCCACCTCACTAACGATCTCGCGGCGCTTCTCGATCACTTCGAATACGAGCAGGCGGTGTTGGTCGGCCACGACTGGGGCGCAATCGTCGTGTGGAACTTTGCCCTGTTACAGCCCCAGCGGCTTAAGGCGCTTGCGAACCTGTCTGTGCCGTTCATGCAGCGGTTCGACACGGAGTGGGTAACGCTTTGGGAGCAGATGCTCGGACCGGACTTTTACATCGTGCATTTCAATCGCCAGCCGGGCGTTGCCGACGCCGTCTTCGATACGCATCGCGAACAATTTTTGCGCAACATGTACCGCACCCGGCAGTGGGAAGAGCCGGCACCGGAGCTTGGCGAGGGTATGCCGCTCATTCGTTTGGCGGAACGCACGGAACCGATGCCCGGAATTCCCCTGATGAGCGACGACGAACTGGCGGTATTCGCCAACGCCTTTGCCCACAGCGGGTTTCGAGGCGGGATCAACTGGTACCGGAACCTGCCGAACAACTGGGCGCTGCTCGCCGACGTCCCCCAGACCGTGCCGCACCCGGCGCTTATGATTCACGGAAGCTACGACATCGTCCCACCGTCGGCGACGCTCAAGGATCACGTCCCGGCCGTTGAAGTACATACCCTGCCCTGCGGCCACTGGATTCAGCAGGAATGCCCAGAAGAGACCAACCAACTGCTGCTCGATTGGCTCAGCCGCTTGTAGTCGCGACCGAATCTGAGGGTCAGCCGAGCAGGCTGACAATGGCACCTACCAAGCCACCCAGCATCAGCGCCAGGTTGGCGATGGCCGTCAACAGCATGCCGGGACCACGGCTGCCCGGCTCACGAACGTAGCGGCGAAAGTAAATCGCCCGACCGACGACAAATACGACCCCGAACACGGCGCCATAGACATCGCCGATGAGCCAGGCACTGGCAAACAGCGCGGGCAGGAACATGACCAGCTGCTCGGCCGTGTTGAGGTGCGCGCGATAGGTGCGCTCGAACTCTTCGTTGCCCGTCACTGCCGGGGCAGGAACCCCCGTTCGACCCCGCGCTCGCCCGACCTCAACGCCAAAGTACAGGTACTGGAGCAATGCCGTCATCGCGGCAATGATGCTGAATTCCATACGCCGCTCCTTAGGCTTGAGGTTCGCTGGCCGGTTGTTCGGGTTTCGGTGGCAAGCGCATAAAGCGGCCCTCGGCCTCGACGAGACAGCGCCCGTCAGCCGCATCGAGGACCTGACCCTGCAGATCGAAGAGCCGGCCTCCGCGGCTGCGCAGGAGACGCCCCTCGAGAAGCAGCGGTTCGTGCAGAGCTACGGGCTCCCGGTAACGAACGTCCGCGCGGGCGGTAAAGCAGGCGTGCCCCTGCAACCAGAGCCAGTTAGCCATGACGTCGTCGAGCAAGGAAAAGAGCAGACCGCCGTGCATCACGCCGCTATATCCCTGATGACGTTCGTCGGGCGTAAAGTCTGCTCGGCAAACGTCACCGTCGAGACGAAATCGCACCCGGAGCCCGAACGGATTCGCTTCGCCGCAGACAAAACAGCCGTTGGCGCGGTCGTCGACCGGCACCGCGGTTTGCAGACTGTCGTTTGGGTCGCTGGTCGTACTGGCCATGGGCGCTGTCGTCGGCTGCCCTCGTTGGGCGGGTCGCTATGGTACCGTCCGCGTCTTTGCCGAGACCAGTCACGACCCCGATGCCCTCTGCCGTGCCCCTTACCCTAGCTGCGATCACCGCGCGGATACACGCGCACCGGGCCCACCACTGGGTGGAAGGCACCGAGGGCCGCCAAGCGGGCGTTGCGGTGGTGCTGCAGGAACGCGCTGAGGGGTCCGTGGAGGTCCTGTTCATCCGCCGAGCGGAGCGTTCAGGCGATCCATGGTCCGGCCATATGGCGTTTCCCGGTGGCCACCGGGAGCCCAGCGATCTCAACCTTAGCGCGACGGCGGCGCGGGAAACGGCCGAAGAAATCGGGCTTGATCTGGACGCGCACGGGCAGCTGCTCGGTGAGCTCGATCAAACCCGCGCTCAGCCGCGGCGCCCGGCAACCGGTCAGAGCTCGAGCCGGATCCAGGGTCTGGTGATCGGACCGATTGCCTTCGCCTTGAACGGTGTCGACCCGCCGCTGACGCCCAACTACGAAGTGGCCGAAGCGCTCTGGGTTCCCTTGCCGCAGCTCATGAGCAATCGCCTGCATCGCCTGAAACGGATCGAGATCCGAGGCCACGAAGATGAATACAACGGCTTTGAGGTGAACGAACGGTGCTTCATTTGGGGATTAACCTATCGCATGCTGAAGCAGTTCTTTCGGGTGCTCGACCCGACCTGGGAGTCATGCGATGCCGAGGAATTCGACGAGTTTCGCCGCTAACGGGCCGCGCGTAACCCTTAAGCCGTCAGGCCCCGGTAACTCGCGATTGCTAGCCCCGCCGCTACGCTGGTGAAGGGGTCGTGCTCAACGACCCGCTCTGGAAAGCGTTCATCGAGCATCCGTCGAACGGCGGGAATCAAACTCGAGCCCCCGGTGCGTAGAACCAGATCGATGTGGTTTGCGGTCAGCCCAGCGCGTTCCAGCGTCATGTCGAGGGCTGCGCCAAACTGTTCGAGCAGATCCGCAATCAGGTCCTCGAACTCGCTGCGTGTGAGTGTAAGGTCGATATCCAGTTCCGGTATGTCCAGGCGCGCGCTTTGCTCCGTAGACAGCTCAGCTTTCAGGGTCTTCAGTCGCTGGAATACGAGATAGCTCAGATTCTGCAGGATCATGTCGCGCAGGCGGGCAAACTTGTGCGCTCCCGGTCCGCCGGCCGCGATTCGGTCGAACACAGGCGCCGTGTATTTGTTTTGATTGAGGGTGTAGGTCACTGCCCAGTTAACAAGCAGGTCCTCATACTCTTCGAAGGGAAACGGTGTCTCGATCGTTCGATCCATGCCGCGACGTTGCCAGCTCTCGCCTTTGCCGAGCAGCGGAAAGAGCAGCTGTCGGAACAACCGCTGGTCAATGTGATCACCGCCGAGCCCGACGCCGTAGGTCGATACAACGGAAAAATCCGAACCCTGGCGACGGAGCACGCAGAAGTCGAGCGTGCCGCCCCCAAAATCTACGGTTAGCACGTACTCGCCGCGAAGCTCTGGGTGGGCGGTGAGGTAGCTCACACCCGCAGCGATCGGTTCGGCATAAAACGCCTGAGTTGTCACTCCCGCATGCTTGAATGCCTCGGCTAAGCGCGCTTGCGCGGTTTGGTTCCGATACTGGTCGCGGCCTTCGAAATTTACCGGTCGCCCCAGGTGCGCGGCGACGCCGGTGTATCCCGCGGTGTTCAGCGCTTTGCGGATGCGCAACAGAATCGGGGTGATGAGCGCAACCAGTCGGAACGGGTGCTCAAACACCATCAGGCGACGCACGGAAGGATCGCCAAGCAATCGTTTGGTGCCACGAAAGAGTCGTCCCTGGAGCCCCGAATCGGTCAGCGGCGCGCCGTAGATCTTTTGCGTTTGGGTCTCTACCGGCGCGGGGTTTTCGCTGTCGCCGTGTTCAACGAACGAACTCGTTTCGGCAATCACTTCCGGGACCAGCTCGACGGTGCGTCCGGTGTTGTCCGCAATGTAACGGTCGATCGCTTCCTGGCCGGTGCTGGTCGTAAGGTCCTGATCGACATAGGTGGCTGAAGGCATGATGGGTGACGAGCCTTCGAGGGGCACCAGCTTCAGCGTTTCGCCGTCGTAAATGGCCGCCGCCGAGTTTGTCGTGCCAAAGTCGATTCCTACTCCCACACGTTTATCAGCCACGGTGCGCTCCCGCGGCCCGCGCCAAGTTATATGGGAGGTGATTCACGAGGGAACCAACGCCGAACTAACCGGCGCTGACCAACGCTTCGAAATCGCCGCAGGACACCCCGGTACCGCCGAGCCCGCAGTAGCCATTCGGAACCTTTGCCAGGTATTGCTGGTGAAAGTCTTCAGCGTAATAAAAGGCGCTAAGGGGTTCGATATCCGTTGTGATGGCACCGAAACCTGCATCGCTCAGGGCACGCTGGTACGCCGTCTTTGATGCCAACGCGGTTGTCAGCTGCAGCTCGCTGTTCGTATAGATCGCGCTGCGATACTGCGTGCCGACGTCGTTACCCTGACGCATACCCTGGGTTGGATTGTGCGCCTCCCAGAAGACCCGCAACAGTTCAGCGAAGGTCACTGCGTTCGGATCGAAGACCACAAGCACGACCTCCGTATGACCGGTCAGACCGCTGCAGACTTCCTCGTAGGTCGGGTTCGGAGTTATACCGCCAGCATAGCCAACAGCGGTCGTCACAACCCCGGGGGTTTGCCAGAACCGGCGTTCCGCCCCCCAGAAGCAGCCCAGCGCAAACACGGCTTGCTCGAGATTTGAGGGAAACGGGCCTTTCAGCGCTGTTGCGTTCACAAAATGTTGATTCGCAACCCGCATTTCCTGCGCGCGCCCCGGCAGTGCCTCTGCGGCGTTTGGCAGCTGTAACTTTTGCTGATATCCCATGTCTGAACCTGTGCTGTAATCAATGATTGGGGCTCGTACTTCATACGCTCGCCGCTGGCGCTGGACTCATGACCCGGAACAGAAGCGAGCTACGATAAACTACACCAATGCGAATCACATCTGTGTGCCAGACACCAAACACCGCCACGCCTCGCCATTGGCTCAACGGTCTACTGCTCGCGGTAGCGCTACTCAGCGCCGGTTGCCAGACAACCCCCGCGCCGGAGTTGGACTATGGGGACGTCCTGGCGAAGGTCAATGAACAACCCGACCCGCGCTCGGTCACCCGGCTGCGATCGGCGTTCCTTGCCACGGACGAGTTTCCTGACCAGCTGACGCGTCTCACCGAGCTTGAGAACCAGGCGCTCCAGCTCGTTGAAGACGAACCGCTGAAACTCGGATCGCTCGGCAGCGCGATTCTCGACCTTTACTACGGCAGCCTCGCCGGACACTACGTGTCAATGAAGTTCTACGAGTTCGTTGAAAACCCAACCGCGCGGGCCCGTCATGCGGAGTGGCTCGACGCGATCCGAGCATCCATTGAAGCGTCCGGCGACGGGTCCATCAGCCGTCCTTACCCGGCGGTTACTCCCGTCGAGCCGACCGCCTATGCGCGCAGCGGCGACAGCGTGCCCGTAGGCAGCATTTACCGCAGTTCGGATGCCGACGATTTCATACTGCTGCTGCAGACCCGGGAAGACGACAGCAGTCCCCTGCGCAGCCTGCACTTCGATCTGAACGGGCTCTACCGCGCGATCGCTAACGAGTTACAGCAACCTGCACGAGACGCCGGTCAGACTCCGGAGCCTTTGTCTCCGTTTGCTCTCATGGCCTACCTCGCACGGCAAGGCGACACGGCAGCCCAGGCGAGCATTGGCGCGTACCTGGCAACCCACGATCGCCAGGCGGACGCCATTGACTGGCTCGAAGCAGCGTCCCGCAGCGGCAACGTACTCGCGAACAACCTGCTCGCGCGCGTGTACTTCGAGCAAGCTGAGGCTGCCGAAGATGACAGCGCACGCGACGCGGCCATGGAGCAGGTGCTGGACAATTACGTTCACGCCATTGCGCTTGGCTCCCTCGATTCCGCGTACGCCCTGGGCGTGCTGTACTTGAGCGAAAAGTATGGCGCGGAAAACGTCACCTCAGGCCTACCGCTGCTGCGGCAGGCAGAAGCCGGTGGACACCCAGGTGCGTCTCTGTTCCTCGGACACCTCCATTACCAAGGTCGGGAAGTCGAGCAGGACTTCCAGAACGCGGCCAGCTACTACGTAAAGGCTTCCGCCGCGAACAATGCCGCTGCCCGGGTCGCCTACGCACGATTCCTGCTGGACCGTACCCACACCGTTGAATTCGATCCGCGGGTCCTGGCCTGGCTCGAAGAACTCGCCGATCGCGACAGCCCCGAGGCGATGGTGCTGATCGGAAACCTGCACGGCCGCGGGGTGGCAACCCGCCAGAGCCCACGTCGAGCGCTCCAGTGGTTCGAACGAGCGCTCGAAGAGGCCGCAGGAGATGCCAACATCATCAACGAAGTCGCTTGGGTTCTAAGCGTTACCGATCAGCCGGGACTCAAGCGTCCGCAACTGGCGCTAAAACTAATGGACGAACTCATGGCGTCGAACGAGGCCGCGGCGACTACGCCCGCGTTTCTCGACACCTGGGCTGCAGCGCTGGCGGCGAACGGCAACTTCGAGCAAGCCATCAAAGTGCAGGAACAGGCGCTCGAGCGTGCACGGCCGCTGCTCGACGCTGCTCTGATCGAAGAACTTGAAGGGCATCTGGAGGCGTTCAAGGCGGGCCGGCAGCTCACGGAACCGGCGCCCTGAACGATGTGGTGATCGACGGACGTAGCGCTCCGCCTACGATTAGCGAGCTGCTGCTCGGTAACGCTACCGCTATTGATCTGCGATCACCGGGCGAATTCCAGCGCTCCCGCGCGCCCCACAGCATAAATCTGCCGTTGCTTACGGATGCCGAGCGCGCGCGGGTTGGCGTTACGTTTAAACAACAGGGCCCGCAGGCCGCCATCCGCGTTGGCAAGCAACTCGTTGCCGGCGAGGTACGACGCAGCCGCGTCGACGGTTGGCTGCAGCTTGTCGCTTCACTCCCCAACCCGGTGCTCATGTGCTGGCGTGGTGGGCTCCGTTCCAGCACCGTGGCGCGCTGGCTGATGGACGCGGGCTGGTCAGCTCCCGTGCTCGCCGGTGGGTACAAGGCTGTACGCCAGCACTGCCTGGCACTGCTTGAGTCCTTTGCCCGCAAGGCGCCGATCGTGCTGATCGGTGGTCGCACGGGCACGGGCAAGACCGAGGTACTCACACAGCTGTCCGCGGCAATCGACCTCGAAGGCATCGCCCAGCATCGTGGATCGGCCTTCGGTCAAGTCGTTGCGACGCAGCCGACCCCACCGAGCTTCGAAAACGCACTTGCTGCCGCCTGGCTCGAGCAGCAGCATGCAACGCACGTGTTCCTCGAAGACGAGGGCCGCACCATTGGGCGGCTGGGCTTACCCGTGGACTGGTTCGCAGCCATGCAACGAGCGCCTATTGTGTTGCTCGAAGCGAGTCTCGAAGAGCGGGTAACACGTATTCGCAAAGAGTACATCGATCGACCCAGCCAAGCGGGCCAGTCTGCACATGAGCTGGAACGACGGTTTACGGATGCGCTGCATCGGATCGAACGTCGGCTTGGTGGGCTGCGTCATCGCAAGTTGCTCACCGAGCTGCACGACGGGTTCCAATCGGGAGACCACGACCGGTGGATCACAAGCCTGTTGGCGCAGTATTACGACCCAAGCTACGACTATCAGTTAGCCCACAAGCAGGAGCGCATTGTCTTTACCGGCAACGCGCGAGAGGTTATTGCCTACGCCGGACAGATGCGTCTTTCGGGGCCGAGTGCTTTCGAAGAAGGGTAAGTGGCTGCTAGAAATGTGCGGTACGAAACCTACCGCGTTGTGATGTGCACGAGGCTCGGTAACCGGGGAGACGAGGGGAGTGGTTACCGAGCCTCGACCCAGAGATGATCGGTGGCAAACGGTGAACCGACCGTCAGCAATCGGCTAATTCGGATACCCATGGGTTAGATGGGTTAGATAGGTTAGATGCACGTCGCCTACGCAAACACGGACGAAGAGAACAGTGCCCAGGGTCGTCCGATGGGTCATTGGGCACGCCCCCGCCCCGGACCAAGCAGCGAACCAACCCGTGGATTAACCAGTGAATCAACTTGTGGATCTGGGGGTGCACCAAGCGGTGAGCGCAACACGGGAATGCCGTCCCCGGCCGTCGCACACTGAACGCGATGTTGTCCTGCAACCTGAACAACGCGACTGCCGTCCGGAAGTTGGAGCGTCAAGACCATGTCGGCCGCTACCTGTGTGTCGACAAGTACCGACCCCTGACCTTCATCCTGCCAGCCAAATTGCCAAACCCCGGACGGGGTTCTCAGCGAACAGCGAACGCTAACCGGTTGGGTCGCCGTTGCGCCAAACCCGTAGACACGGGGAGTAAACTGGACATCACGCCAGGCCGGTCGTTGGCCAGCCGAGGGTCTGGCCAAGCTGACCCCGAGCAGTCCGGCCAGCAGCGCTGCGACCGTCGGCCCCGCCCAACCCGCGTTCGGACCGTCATTTCCCAGCACGCCCTCTTCCACCGTCGCCTGCTCGCGAAGAATTTGATCGAGGACCTCGAAGGCAAGATCGCCAGCGCCCCGTTCGTGCAATTCGGTCATGAGTGTCGGCCAGAGTTCCGGCAGCGGTAACGCACCACGGATCAGCAGCGCGCGGAGATCGTCGACTGCCGCTCCCTGTTCCTCGGGCGTCAGAAGCTGCCCCGCAAGGGCCAGCAGCGCTGCCGATGCATCGCGCTCAGTCAGTCGCCCCTCACGGGTCAGGAACCGGCGACGAAAGCTCTCGCGAAGTTCAGCGCCAAAGCGACGGTAGCGGCCAGCGCGGCGGAGATCGTCGGCGCTGTCAGCGAGCTCAGCAGCGAGCGCGAGTGCCCGGCACAGCCGCGCGTTTCCAACGTACTCCGGCGGCAGCTCCGCACTTGGTGACCAGCTCGGATCGCACCAGTGTCCCTGGCGGCTCTGCGCCTGCCAGCGCGCGGCGAGCATGTCGATTTCCCCGAGCCCGAGTTCGAGCGCCCGTTGATCACCGAACCCGCTGTACAGAATCCAGACCAGGTCGACAAACCAGTCGGAGCGACCTTCGCGATAGCGATCCGATGGAACGCGTGCTTCCCGGCTTCGACTCGGGAGCTGTTCAGGCAGGCGGCCATCCTGGCGCAGTGCGTCTCGCGCAAGTTCGAACACGTCGCTGACCGCCGCCCCCTCCGCCAGGAGAGCAATCGCGGTTTCGCATCCGCACAGTCGATCGGGGTACACGACCCAAGGCGCCCAGGCGCTGTCCTGCGGTGGTGGCGCAAGCACGCGCTGCCCCCACGCCGCATGCAGCGACTGCAGGGCCGGCTCAACCAGATCGGCCCAGAGATGACCCTGGCAGTCTAGGTCGATCGCGGGGCGTGGCGTCGGACTGGCTGCAACGTCGCGATGGGTAACGACCACCGGCTCCTCCCAATCAACGTCGCCGGTCACCAGCGCATAGCGGAAAGCGCGCAGGCTCAGCTCACCCTCGAACTGTTCGATACCGGTGCTCCCGGTAAACCGATCCGCATCGCGGCTCTTCCCCAGAGCCGTACGCTCGCGCGCATACTGAATGTTCAGCCGCCCGCCCCCGGGCACCGTTGCCCGAACGTTCAATCGTCCGCGACAGGGCTTGCCAAGATCGAGAACAAGTCCCTCGACGCGGCTGCCGGTCGTGGAACGACCGGGGGATCTGGCTTCTGCCAGCACCCACTCGTGTGTCTGTTGCGGCAGGCTAACCAGCGCCGGGGGCTCGACGTCGCGCGGCAGTGGATACGGAACGAGGGCCCCCTGCGGGGATGCTGCAGGCCGCGTCGCTCGCGGGTGCCAGGCGATATCGACCCCGGGACAGCACCAGTTGGGGTTCCAATCACGGCAGTCGATCGCCTCCCCAAGCAACGGGTCGGCACAGAGTATGGGGCTCTCGAACGTCTGCCAGCCAGGCTCGCTGAGCAAAACCCCGATCTCACCGCCGGGCGTGCGCCATTCAAGCTGTGCGCAGAGCTGTGGCGAGCGCCCAAAGGCTTCACGCTCACCAACGCGCTCGCTGTTGCCCGCGTACCAACCGTCACCGAGCAACATGCCGAGACGATTGGGACCGGGAAGAAGATGTTGGGTCACATCAAGCGCGTAGCTGCGGACGCGTTGTCGTGAATCGATCGCTTCGGTCAACCCTGACCAGGGCCCGACCGGTCGGCCGTTGAGTTCCACTCGCGCGCTTCCCAACACCGAGAGGTAGAGGCGCGCACGGCTCGGCAACGCCTCAAGCACAAACTCCTTCAGCAGCACGCTGGCTGCTGCGCCATCGGTCGCGCTGCCCTGCTGCGCCGCCCCCAGCCACTGCGCGCGCCAGTCGTCGCGGGACAGCAGGCCAAGCTCGAGCCGCGCCGGCTCGGCAAAACCGGAGCTGATGCCATCGCTGTCAAAGCAACGCACCGTCCACCACGCGACCTGGCGCGAGATGAGCGGCACCCCGGCATAGCGAACCACCTGTCCGCGGGAACTCCCGGGAACCACGCCGCTGTCCCAGAGATCTGCTGTAACCGAGGCGCCGGCTGCAGAGGTCAGATCCTCTCGCCGCGATGCGACAAGCACCTGCCAGGCCGACTCGATTTCTGCATCCCGGGCATCTTGGCTCTGCCAGCTGAAGGCCGGCGCCGGTGTGCCCACACCGAGGGGATCGTCAAGCCATTCGCAGCGCAGCTGACCAGGCGCGGCGGGGAGCGCTAGCCGGCTTTGCACGGGCACCTCACGCTTAGACCTGAAACGGGCCGCCCCGTCGAGCCGATCCGCACCGGCGTGGCGTTGCGCCTATACCGCCCCTCACTACTCGTCGGCTGAGGTCCTTCCTTAGGCCTGTCCTCATGCCGGCCCTGAGAGCTTGCAAAGAAACCCTCGGTGGATGCGTCCTGCGCCAAGTTAGAACCAAATATTATAAACAATTGTCAAAAAGCGTTACTTGATTGGTTACCGTGGGTTGCAATCACTGTTACTTAAGGTAACATTGCCTTCGAAGCTGAGGAGCTGGACCCACCGGCTCCCAGTCTTTTCCTAGAGGAGTGCCCGAACTCCCCTCCCCTCCCTTCCCTCGGGCACTCCTCAACCCTTTCCCTTGGAACGAGTAGTACCTATCCGAGACGGCATGATCGGCCCAGCCGCACCGCCCATCGGTCATCGGACCCAGACACCGCGTACAGCGCCCCCGGGGCAGGCGCTCAACCCGGGTCCTGAGCCAGCGGTCGCGCACTACACAAATGGCGAGCGCACGACGCAGGACCCGTACCGTCGCCGCAGCGGTGCTGCGGCCAAGTGCAGGACGCACCACTGAGTCCTCAGCGTCCCCCACAACGAAGACTTCCGCCGACAAGTGGCTGCCGCCGGGTACCCGAGTCCAGCAGGTCGTCACCCTAAGACGTACACGGCTGCCGCGCCCCTCGAACTCCGCGCGCTGCCGTTGGCGGTTGACCGCGCACCGAATCAGCACAGGCGCAGGTAGCCCTTGGAGCGCAACTTCCCAGCCGTGAGCCCCGGCCTGCACGACCTCGAGGTCAACAACACCGGCACAGTGCTCCCGCGCCACAATCCGACTGAGGAGCGGACCGAGCCGATCAAACGCCAGTACGCCTTCGAGCAGGCGCTCGGGCCCGCAGGCGAGGTGCCAGTTGCGATCAAAGGTTAGGCTCACGGTTGCGCTATCCGCCGCAGCCGAAACAGCAGCGAACGGCCGTCGATGTCTGCCGCGTGGGTCAACCCGTCGGCCGGTGCCCCGTCGAACCCCAGGTGCAGAGATTCCGCCAGTAGATCGACCCGCAGTCGTTCGCGATGCGCCTCGGCCGCGGCGAGCAACTGCTCATTGCCGTCCAACCACAGCTCGATACGGTCGCTTACCTTGAGCCCCGAGTCTTTGCGGGCGTCCTGTACGCGCTTGCGAATTTCCCGCGCCAGCCCATCGAGAATCAGTTCATCGTCGAGGGCGGTATCGAGAACGATCGCCACGCGGCGATTAGAAACCGCCGTGCTGCCGGGCAATGTTTCCTGGATAACCTGCAGATCCTCCGCATCAAAGCGCTCGCCGTTCAGCTCGAGCACGCCGGAGGTCAAGAACGCCTCCACGGCCGCCGCATCAAGCGCCGCAAACGCCGTTTGAAACGCTTTCATTTGCTTGCCGAGTCGTTTGCCCAGCCGTTTGAAATTCGGCTTGATGGACACCTTGAGGTGATCGCTCTCGTTCGAGTCGTAGTGCACGGCCAGTACGTTGAGCTCGATTTTGAGGTAGTCCTCAAGCAGCCGGAGCTCGTCGAGGAGCGCCTGGTCGCGGTGAATCACCGTCAGCGACCGCAGCGGCGTCCGCAGACCAACGCGTGCGTCTTCGCGCTGTTGGCGAGCGAGCAGAATGACCTGCGCCATCAGATCTACGGCGGCTTCCAGCGGTTCATCAACCAGGGCCGGGTCCGCCAGCGGATAATCACACAGGTGTACCGACACCGGACTCGGCGAATGGCCACCGAGGCTCGCCAGCTTCTGGTACAGGTGATCGGAGAGGAACGGTGCGAACGGCGCCATGACTGTCGACAGCTCCATCAACGCATCGAACAACGTGCTATAGGCGGAGATCTTATCGGCATCAATGGCCTCGCCCCAGAAGCGCGACCGATTGAAGCGGATGTACGTGTTGGTCAGGTCTTCAATGAACTCAAACAGCGCCGGCACCACCGTGTACAGACGGTACGCTTCCATCTCCGTCGCGATGCGGGACTTGAGCGTCTGCAGCCGCGACAGAATCCAACGATCGAGCACGTTCGATCCCCGATGCGTGCCTTTGTCCGGCGACCAGGCGTCGATCTCGGCGTAGGTGCGCAGAAAGCTGAACGCGTTGTACCAGGGCAACAACGCGCGCCGGGTCATATCCCGAACACCAGCGTCGGAAAATCGCTGCTCTTCGGCTTTTACGAGCCCCGAGTTGATCAGGTACAGGCGCAGCGCGTCCGCGCCATAGGCTTCCATCAGCTCGTCCGGCGGGGTGTAGTTGCGCAGCCGCTTGGACATCTTCTTGCCGTCCTCGGCCATGACCATGCCGTTGACGATCACATTGCGGAACGCCGGGCGATCGTAGAGCGCCGCACCGAGCACCGTGAGGGTGTAGAACCAACCGCGAGTCTGGTCGAGGCCTTCGGCAATGAATTCGGCCGGGAATCCCAGCTCGAACACGCGCTCGTTTTCAAACGGATAATGCAGCTGGGCATAGGGCATGGAGCCGGACTCGAACCAGCAGTCGAGTACTTCCGGAACCCGCCGGTAGACGCCTGGCTCGCCGTCGAGACTAAAGGTCAGGGGGTCGACGAACTCTCGATGCAGGTCGTTCACCCGCATGCCCGTCAGCGCTTCGAGCTCGTCGATCGAGCCGACACAATGGATCGAACCGGTTTCGTCATTGCGCCACAGCGGTAGCGGCGTGCCCCACACCCGATTGCGTGAAATGGCCCAATCGATGGCGCCCTCGAGCCAGTTACCGAAGCGTCCGTGTTTGATGTGCTCAGGAACCCAGCGCACCTGGTCGTTGGCAGCAAGCAAGCGGTCCCGGATCCGCGTCACTGCCACGTACCAGGACGGGATTGCCCGGTAGATCAGCGGAGTGTCGGACCGGTAACAGTAGGGGTAGGCGTGATCAATAGTCTCCTGACGAAACAGATTGCCGTCGTCCTTGAGGCGGCGAATGATGGCCTTGTCCGCTTCTTTGACGTGCTGACCCGCGTATTCGACGACGTCGTCGGTAAACCGGCCGTTCATGTCTACCGGGCAGGCAAACGCGTCGATGCCTGCAGCCTGGAAGGCGTTGTAGTCGTCCTCACCGAACGCCGGTGCCTGGTGCACGAGGCCAGTGCCGCTGTCCGTCGTCACGTAGTCCCCGCCAATCACCACAAAGGCGCCTTTCGCAGCCTGGTCAGCAAAGTAAGGGAACAGCGGTTCGTAGCGTCGCCCCAGCAGTTCGTGCCCCGGAACCCGGGCCAGCTCCTCGAACTCACCGTAGGCAGAGACCCGCTCTGCGGCCAGATAGAGCGTGCGGTTCGACCCCTTATCGCGAACCTTT
Organism: Pseudomonadota bacterium; assembly: GCA_039198065.1. GTDB lineage: Bacteria > Pseudomonadota > Gammaproteobacteria > Pseudomonadales > Azotimanducaceae > CALHVX01. Next base: position 3,993 of record JBCCTU010000003.1, on the reverse strand, counting down.
ACGTACTCAACCGCTGGATTGACACAGACGGCGAGGTTCGACGGCAAGGTCCACGGCGTCGTGGTCCAGATCGCCAGGTAGGCGTCTTCGTCCGCAAGTTTCATCAGGACGGTGATCGCCGGATCCTGAACCTGCTGGTAGTTGGAATTCGCCTCGAAGTTAGACAGCGGCGTTCCCAGCGCTGTCGACAGCGGCATGACCTTGAAGCCTTCATAGATCAGCCCGTCATCAAAGAGCCGCTTGACCACCCACCAGACGGACTCCATGTACCAGGGATCCATGGTTTTGTAGTCGCGGTCGAAGTCAACCCAACGGCCGAGCCGCGTGATCGTGTGGCGCCATTCTTTGACGTAACGCTGGACGATCGCGCGGCATTCGTTGTTGTAGCCGGCAACGCCTAACTTGGCGACGGCGTCCTGGGCAGACATGCCGAGCTGCTTGTCGATCTCGTGCTCAATCGGCAGCCCGTGGCAGTCCCACCCGAAGCGCCGCGCCACGTGCCGGCCTTTCATGGTCCAGTACCGCGGAATGACGTCCTTGATCGTACTTGCCACGATATGCCCGTGGTGCGGCAAGCCCGTCGCGAACGGCGGTCCGTCGTAGAAGATGTACGGCTTCTTACTGGCCGTGTTGGCAAGGGTTTGCTGAAACACGTCCTCGCGTTCCCAGAACGCGAGCACCTCGTGTTCCATCGCAACGAAGGAAAACGCGCGTTCCGCAGCCTCAACGGGCTCACCGGACGGCTTGGATGGGGCGGGAGGCAACTCGCCGGAAGAAGCTTGGGCCATGACGATCAGCGGCTGTAAAGCCGGAAGTGTACGTCAGCCGTCCGCCGGCTAGAACCTCGGTTTAGGATCGCCTTCGGTGGGCGAACCCCTTACGCGAACTCCATGCGCGAACTCCGTCCGCGGACGCCGTACACTTTGAGGCTAGATCGTGCTGCGGCTCATGAGGGGAAACGTATGCGATTCGGAGCAGTCCTGCCACACAACGAAATCGGTACGGATCCTGGCGCGATGCGCGCCTTCGCCCAGGGGGTAGAAGCCCTCGGGGCGAGCGACCTGTTGATCTACGACCACGTGCTCGGCGCCGATCCGGATCGTCCCGGTGGCTGGCCCGAGGGAAGCTACGACAAAGACGTCGCGTTCCATGAGCCGTTAACAACCTTCGCATTCATCGCGGCGGTGACGGAGCGAATCCAGCTGATGAGCGCCGTGCTGGTGTTGCCTCAACGACAGGCGGCGCTGGTTGCGAAACAGGCCGCGCAGGTTGCGATTCTGTCCGGTAACCGGTTTCGCCTTGGCGTGGGCATCGGCTGGAACGCGGTCGAATACGAAGCGCTAAACGAGCCCTTCCGCCAACGCGGCGCGCGCCAAGCCGAGCAGGTCCAGCTCATGCAGGCGCTGTGGGCGGAAGACAGTCTGGAGTTCAATGGCACGTTCCACCGCGTCGACAAGGCCAGCATCAATCCCCGTCCAACCGCACCCATACCGGTATGGTTTGGCGGTTCAGCGCCGGCAGCACTGAAACGCTGCGCGGAGCTTGGCAACGGCTGGATCCCGCTCATGGGCGCGAACGACAAGGCGCGGGCGTGCATCGATCTGATCCACGAACACCGCGAAGCCTGCGGTCGCAGTGCCGAACCGTTCGGCATACAGGCCCAGGCGCAGTACCGCGGCGGCACACCAGAGCGTTGGGCGAGCCATGCGAGCCGCTGGGCAGCCATGGGCTGCACCAACCTGGCAATCGCAACCCACAATGCCGGGCCGGCAAGCGTCGACGATCATTTACGTCGCGTTGAAGAGTACTTTGCGGTGGTGCGCGACACCGGGTTAGGCGAACGCGCGCCTTAGATCAGGTGGGATGAGGCTGGGTAAGCGCGCCGTGGCGTGGCGTGACGACACTAGGGTTTCCCAAGCACTGCCCGGTGCCGTCAGGACTGCTCGCCAATCACGGCGCGGCTGAAGTTTGGCGTAAGCGGACGGCCCATCGCGTAGGAATCTAGGACGAACTCACGAATTACGGCGAGGGAGGCGTCGCCGGAGGCTGATCCGCGCAGCAGTTCCTTGAGCATGCCGGCTTCGATTTCCGCTTCAAACTGCGACGGGTAGGGCCCGACGTCCACACCCTCACGGGTATGAAAGAACCACTCGTTTTCACTCAGGAACACACGTTCCGAACGAAACCAGGTTCGTTGCCGTTCATTAGATCGCGCTGCCAGCATAGCCCGGCACCCTCAAACACTCGGCGCCAGTCTCCGTTTCACTCCGGCCGAGGTCTGTAACGCTCATGTAAAGTAATGTGAGCGTTGCGCCCGCCGTAGCAACCCTCGATCGTTGGAGCAACCCGTTTGGCCAGCAACACCCCGGCGAATTTCGGCGCCTACCTCGGTGCATCGAGCCTGTGGCTCGCCGGTATGAGCCTGCAGGGGCTGCTGTTTACTGCACTGATGGTCGTAGTGCTCGATCAAGGCGCAGACGTCACGGGACGCGCACGCCTGATTGCAGAGTTACCACCGTTGCTGATTCTTGTTCTTGGTAGCTGGATCGGAGATCGCTGGGATCAGCGAACGACCCTGCTGGTACTGCATCTGCTGGTCGCCCTGCCTCCCCTGGTGCTCCTCACCGTTAGCCAATTCGGCGTGCTCAGCTACGGCTGGGTGGTGGCGTTTTCTGCCAGCATGGCTTCTCTGCAGGCTCTTTCCGATCCGGCGCGGCAGTCGGTGCTGTCGCGGGTGGCATCGCTTGATATCCAACGCGCGGTAACCCTCACCACCATTGTCACCTCGAGCGTCGGTTTGGCGGGTTTTGTGATTGGCAGCCAGCTCGACGACTGGGGTCTCGCCCGCGTCGTCAGCGCACAAGCGCTGCTGTTCGCAACGGGTGCGGTGCTTGTTTACCGACTGCCCGCATTGCCGGGGCTCGCTCCAGAACGTGCAAGGGAGTCGCTGATCAGCGGCCTCGGAGCGGGCTTCCGAGCCGTTCTCGATAACAACCTCATACGCACCGCGCTTGGCTTGAACATGCTTTCGAGCTTGTTCAACGCCGGCGCCTACGTCGTTGCCCTGCCCTACCTCATCAATGAGGTCTACGACGGGTCCACGGGGGCCATCGGCACAGCAATGATTGTGTTTACCCTCGGCGGCATCGGATCCAACCTTGTGCTGTTTCGCTTCATGCCCTTGGCTCGCCCCGGACGCCTATTTCTCTTAATGCAGTTGACGCGAACGGTCATCCTGATCGGCCTCTGGCTCCAACCGCCTTACGAAGTGTTCTATGCCCTGCTGCTGTGCTGGGGTCTCAATATGGGCGTCACCACCACCATGGTGAGAAGCATGATCCAGGAAGCGGCGCCGGCAACCAGTCGCTCCCAGATCCTGTCGCTGCTGCTCTTAAGTTTTATGGTGTCGTCCCCGATCAGTGCGCTGCTGCTCGGGGAACTCGTCAGCGTCGCCGGCGCCCTCACCGCGCTGCTACCCGGCATTGGGATTTCGCTGGTCATCTTTCTGCTGGGCACCCGGTTGAGTGGGCTGTGGCGCTACGAATCGCCGTCGATGCGCAGGTCCCGTACCGCCGCGTCGACGTAGGCCGCCACCAGCTCCGGTGCCTGCATGGGAATGAAGTGGGTCAAGTGCTCGAGCAGCACATCCGTGCCCTGAGGTATCAAGCGAGCGAGATCTGGCCAGGTCGGCGACTTTGAAAAATCGAGCACGCCGTCGTCTTCTGGCCGCCGCGGAGGTGCGCGCAGTACTGTCGTCGGGGCCGTGATGGAGCTCACCATGGTATGGATGTCGGTTTCTGAGCTCCCGAGATACACGGCAGCTTCCACTTCCGGTAAGCAGCTCAGTTCCACGCCTTTTGCGTGCGGTTTACTGCCATAGCGACAATAGTCGTCAAGCACCGCAGGTGCCCAGAGTCCGTAGTAGCCCTTTTCGCGGAGCTGATCGCGCATCGCTTCCCAGGAATCCCAATGCCGGCGGCGCCGCGCGACGGG